>NZ_QAOU01000001.1 GCF_003050965.1 Nitrosospira sp. Nsp2
CAAGTGCTGGGCATCGGGCAGGTGGGGCGAAACGCCAACTTCTTTGAACTGGGCGGCGATTCCATTCTCAGCCTTCAGATTGTGACTAAGGCGCGGCGGGCAGGCTGGAAGATAACGCCCCGTCAATTGTTCGAACGTCAAACTATCGCCGCACTGGCGGAGGTGGTGGAAATTGTGCGCGAGCCTGAGGTCAAGACCGAGAGGCACGGTCGCGGTTATTTGCGCGATTATCTCACCCCCGAGGCGGTTGCCACACTGAAGTTTGGCGACGACGCAATCGCGGATGTCTATCCAATGTCGCCGACGCAGGAAGGAATGTTATTTCATACGCTGGAGGCCCCAGGCACCGGCCTTTATGTGAACCAGTTCAGTGTTGAAGTAACCGGTCTTGTGCCTGTGCGCCTGGCGCATGCATGGCGGGCAATGGTGGCACGTCATCCTGTCCTGCGGACCGGTTTCCTGTGGCAGGGGGGATTGACACGTCCGCTGCAAGTAGTGTTCAGACAAATTGAAGTCCCCGTGGTACACCTTGATTGGCGGGACCTGGATCAGCAGCAATCCCGCATTTCCGCCTACCTCGAAGAAGATCTGAAACAGGAATTTGATTTTCTCGCGGCACCGCTTGTCCGGCTGAGCTTGGTGCGTTTGGACGAAGACCGCTATCAGCTGGTGTGGACGATGCACCATATATTGATGGACGGTTGGAGTGAGTCGATCCTGGTCAACGAATGGCTGCGTAGTTATGCTGGCGAAATGCTTGCAGCGCCAGGACCGGATTATGGGCACTACATCCGCTGGCTTGCCCAACAGGACCGCCAGGCGACCAAAGCGTTTTGGAAAGCTGAGCTTGGTGACGTCGACGGCGCCACCCTACTGTCGTCGCCCGTTTCCAACGTCGCCGTGGCAGAACAGCGTGCGGGCTATGCGCAGATTTATTCCCGCCTGGATCAAGAGGAAACCCGTCAGTTGCGGCTTTTTGCGCAGCAGCAGCGGGTAACGCTTAATACTTTTGTGCAGGCGGCTTGGGCGCTGCTTTTGCAACGGCACACGCGCAGGGATACGGTCGTATTTGGCGCGACCATAGCAGGACGGCCTCCTGGTGTGGAACGGGCGGATGAGATCGTCGGCCTGTTCATCAATACCATTCCCGTGCCTGTGAAGCAGCGGAGTGACCTGACGGTGGCAGAATATCTCAGCTCGCTGCAGGAAACCAATGCCAAGCTGCGCGAATACGAGCATGCATCTCTCGCGGACATTCAGCGCTGGGCGGGATCATCAGGCCGGCCGCTTTTCGACAGTATTGTCGTCTTTGAAAACTTTCCTATTGTCGAGACGCTGCGCAGCAACGAATTTTATGGACTTCGTTTCGGTGAAATGGAAGGCACGGGGCTCACCGGCTACGCCATGGATTTACAGGTCACTATCGGCGACAGGCTGGAAATCGAATATGCGTACGGCCGGAAGGATTTTACGGACGAATTCGTACTCGACCTCCGCAGGCAGATGGAATTCGTGATGCGGGAAATGATGGCAAATCCCCGCCTGCCGGTGGGGGAGTTGGGGTGGATGGATAGGAAAAATCTCGATGACCTGTTTTCGCTGGGGCGCCCTTCCTCAGTCGCGGCACAGCCGCGTCAATGCGTTCATTGCCTGATCGAGCGCAACGCGCGGATACAGCCCAACGCCATCGCGCTGCTGATGGGTGAACAGGAGCTTTCATATGCGGAGCTGAACCTTCGGGCAAATCGTCTTGCTCACTACCTCATCAGTATGGGCGTCGGGCTGGAAGCCCGCGTGGGCATTGCCATGGAGCGTTCGCTCGACCTGATAGTAGCGCTGCTTGCCGTGCTGAAAGCCGGAGCCGCCTATGTGCCGCTCGATCCGGAATATCCGGCTGACCGGCTTTCCTTCATGGCGGAAGACAGCGTACTGGCGCTCGTTATTACCCAACGGAAGTTGCTGCCCAAGCTTGCCGGTATTACCAGGGCGGCGCGAACGTTGGTGCTGGATTCGGTCGATCTCTCGGTTGAGCCTGGTTCGAACCCCGATGTTCCGCTCCATGAACATAGTCTTGCCTACATAATCTACACGTCGGGCTCCACAGGACTTCCGAAAGGAGTAGCGGTAACGCACGGTCCCCTCGCGATGCACTGCCGGGCTACCGCCGACATTTACGGGATGAATACCCAGTCATGCGAGCTGCTTTTCATGTCATTCTCATTTGACGGCGCACATGAGCGCTGGCTGACAGCGCTCACTGTCGGCGCCGGGTTGGCGGTTCGAGACCAGGAACTCTGGACGGCCGAACGGACGTACAAAGCTCTTCATAGCTACGGCATTACCAACGCTGCGTTCCCGCCTGCCTATCTTGGTCAAGTAGCGGAATGGGCGGCGCCACTCAGTGATCCGCCCCCCGTAGAACTTTACGTATTCGGCGGCGAAGCCATGCCCAAGGCCTCGTACGACCTGATCCGCCGCACGCTGCGGCCACGTATCCTCATCAATGGTTACGGGCCAACCGAGACTGTGGTGACGCCCCTGATATGGAAGACCGATGCAACAAACAGTTTCGATTGTACCTATGCCCCCATAGGACGACCGGTGGGTGAGCGCACCGCGTATGTGCTCGACACTAACATGCAGCCGGTTCCCAAGGGCGTCGTCGGTGAGCTGTACATCGGGGGATACGGATTGGCGCGGGGCTACCTTGGCCGGGCCGGCCTCACGGCGGAGCGTTTTGTGGCGGACCCCTTCGATGCCAACGGCGGCCGGCTCTACCGCACGGGCGACCTTGTGAGGTGGATGAATGACGGCAATATCGAGTATATCGGTCGCGTCGACCATCAGGTTAAAATTCGAGGTTTTCGTATAGAACTGGGTGAAATCGAGGCATCCGTACGTGCACTGCCGGAAATAGCTGACGCAGCAGTCGTGGTTTACGACGCTGTCGCAGGCCCGCAACTGGCGGCTTATGTGGTGTGTCATCCGCGAAAAGGGAGCATTGCGCCTGATGGGCTGGCGGCCCGCCTCAAACGGGAACTTGGCATGAAGCTTCCGGAATACATGCTGCCCACGCATGTCATGGAGCTTGAGATTTTGCCCCGCCTGCCAAGCGGCAAGCTGGACCGTGCCGCCTTGCCGGAGCCGGGTGCTCCCGAGGTGGACACCTTCCGATCGCCATCCACCCATGAAGCAAAATTGCTGGCAGACATCTGGCAAGAGGTGCTCGGCATAGAACGAGTAGGCGAAACTGATAATTTCTTTGCCCTTGGGGGAGATTCCCTATCTAGCCTGAAAGTAATGGCGCGTGCGCGTAATTTGCGGGAAGCCAATTTCGACTTCAAGCTCCGTGACCTGATGCAGCGACCAACTATTGCAGGTTTGCTTGGACTGGAGTTTCAGGCGTCCGAGGGACCGCAGGCACTGATCGCACTCAACCAGTCTTGTGAAGAACGGAACCCCCCGTTGTTCTGTATTCACGCTGGACTAGGCACGGTGTTCGATTACCAGCCCTTGGCCCGGCAACTGGAGGGCAAGCGGGCGGTGTATGGTTTGCCCTGCCGTATGCTTTCAGATCCGGCGCACTGCGATACCTCCCTTGATCAAATGGCTGCCGATTACTGCGCGATGATCCGAGATCTGCAGCAGGAAGGGCCATACTACCTGCTGGGCTGGTCGCTCGGAGGGACGTTGGCAGCCATGGTTGCTGCCTTACTGGAGGCCGATGGGCACGCCATCGCCTTCCTCGGCTTGATCGATCCCTTCGTTCCCGGCACCGAGCCGCCAGAGCCCGATAACTGGCGGCGGGACTTTGCCGATTTTGTTTCCGTGGTCATACCCGGTGTGCAACCTCCAGACGTGACTCAAAGCGAAGTTCATCATGCAGAACCGGGAGAATCGAAACAGGAAATTGCAGGCCTGCTGGAAGGGCTTATATCAACAGAGCGAATGAGGGTAAAAAAGGAAGGAGCGGGCGACGCCGAGAGCGGCAGTTATGCAGATTTGGGAGCAGAAGAACTTGCACAGATTTTTCTTGTGGCAAGGCGCCTGAAGGCACTGGCGCTGAAAACGCCCTTGCTGGGTAGTCTCAAGAACCAGGGAAATTGCTGGTGGGCGGTAGCGCGCCCTACCGAGGACAGATTGGCGCTATCTTTACAACTGAAGCAGGCGCCGCGGTCCGCCGATGTGGAGGCAGATCATTTTTGCATCGTGCGCACAAGGTCCCTACTTCTGGAAATCGAGGCTGTTCTCTCAACTAAATTACTGCCGCCTGCAGAGACTGTGACAAGTGTGCGGTAGCCCCCGCCAACTCATCCATTGTGGGACGCGTTTAAGCTTGGGCGCGTCCGTCGTTAGGGGTACAGTTCGTGTCTCGGCAAAGGCGCGGCGGCGCTCGCGGTGGAGAAGGCTGAATGTACCGTTAGCTCGACTGAAAGGCGCTGGCGAGCATGCTCGCGATGTCTCTACGTACCTGCGCCCCTTCCGCGACAATATTGCCGAGGCGGGCGAAGTCATGGGTCATCCCGGGATAAACCCGGAGCTGAGTGGTGACGCCCGCCGCTTTCAGCTTATCAGCATATTTCATGCCTTCATCCACCAGCGGATCATATTCCGCCAAGGCAATGAATGCAGGGGCGACCCCAGTTAGATCGGGCGCTTCGAGGGGGGCGAAACGCCAGTCTTTCCGGTCGGCTTCGTTCGCCAGGTAATTGCTGAACATCCATTGCAGCGTCGGAGCTTCCAGAAGATAGCCCCCCGCTAGACGTCGATGCGATTCCGTATCCTGCGAGGCGCTGGTGCAAGGGTAAAGCAGCACCTGCAGTTTCGGCTGCGGCCCGCCTGAATCACGGAGGGTGATCGTAATGACTGTTGCCAGCGTTCCACCTGCGCTGTCCCCTCCCACAGCGATATTTTGCGTATCGATTCCCGACGCAGGTCCGTTTGCGAGAAGCCATTGGTAGGCATCCTGGGCGTCATGGACGGCAGTCGGGAATGGATGCTCGGGCGCCAACCGGTAAGCTACACTTAGAACGCAGCAGGGGGTTAAAGCGGCCAGCGTCCTGCAGAGGGAGTCATGCGAGTCAAGGCTTCCAACGCAATAGCCGCCCCCGTGAAAGTACAGCAGCGCGGGTAACAGTCGCCCGGGTGAAGGTACAGCCGGCACATAAAGCCGAGCATCAATCTCCTTGCCATCCCGAGAGCGGATGCAGATTGAACTGACGCTTGCGACTTCCATCCCCTCAGAATCCAGGGCAAGTGTGGAAGCGTCATATTGCAGGCGAGCGTCGGAGACCGGCATCTCATGCAACGGCCGGGCACCGTTGCCGATGCCAGCATCGACCAACTCAAGAAATGCGGCGAGATCCGGGTCGAGCGGCATCGTGTATATCTCCGATAGAACGTTAGTGAGGAGTTAAAAATTAAGTTTCAACGTCCCGATAACCGAGCGTTCCGTGCCACGGAAGAAATTTCCTCCGGAGCTTGCGGAATAGTATTTTTCGTTGAATATGTTGTTAGCATTGAGGAAAAAGCGCCAGGGGCCGTGATCGTAGCGGACAACTGCGTCAAATAGGGTGAAGGACGGTGTGATACTCGTGTTTTCCTCGTCGTTGAACACTCTGCCCACGTAGCGCGTGCCGCCGCCGATGCCGAAGCCCTTCAACCAGCTTATATTCAGCGCAGCCAGATTGTAATCAAGCCAGCCAGATGTAGTCAGATTGGGTACGCGAACGGGCATGTTGCCGACCACGTCATTGACACTCTCGGTGACCTTGACGTCGTTATAGGTAAAAGCGCCAATAAAATTGAGGCCCCTGAATACCTCCGTCCTTGCTTCCACTTCCGCGCCCCGAGAGCGGACTTCGCCCGTTAATGTTAGCAACCCGCCTGCGCGAAGATCAGGGGTCAGAACATTTGTTTTAGTCAGATCAAACAGTGCTGCCGTGAACAGGCTTCTGCTGCCGGGAGGCTGATACTTGACCCCTACTTCATATTGAGATGCGCGGGTCGGGTCGAATGGCCTGTTTTCAAAAAAATTAACCCCGGATTGAGGCAGAAACGACTGCGAATAGCTCACATAAGGCGCAATTCCATTGGAGAAAAGATAGGTCAGGCCAGCCCTTCCGGTATATGCCGAATCCGTGCTCTTCAAATATGGTGGAGTGAAAACATTAATGTCATTAACGGTTGAAACCCTGTCGTGACGGCCGCTCAGGGTTAAAACCCAGTTCTGATATTTGAGCTGGTCCTGTACGTAGAACCCTACCTGATCGATTTTCTGCGTTCCATCTATGGCAAGAATATCCGGGGTGGGTATGGGTTGAAAATATACGGGGTTTAATACATCGATGCTTGGGGTGATTCCCGAGCTCGCCATGTATCTCAGAGAGGCGTTTGTGCGCGTCCAGTCGATTCCGACCAGCACGGTATGATTTACCGGGCCTGTGTTTACTCGGGCTTGCACGTGCGTATCCAGCGCCGTCTGGTCCAGCCTTTCGTTGGTCGAAAATGCTGAACGGTTCAAGGTGTGGTTATCCGCGTTAAACCCGGCCGGGTTAAGGTCACTGAAACGGCCGTCCTGCCGCATGAAACGGAAGTTCTGACGTGCAGTGAAGATCTCGTTGAAATGATGTTCAATTTTATAGCTGACCGAAGCCTGATCGGTGGCATACCTGGTAAAGGCGGGGTCGCCCAGTAGCGTATTGGTCGGCCTTCCGTCCGACGTTGCAACGTAAAATGCGCCCGCCCCACTGCGGTTGTTCAGGATATCGCCAAACAGAGTGATGGAAGTCCTGTCGCTGGGGCGCCACGTAAGCGATGGCGCGATGTAAAAGCGCCTGATTTCCGCGCGATCGCCGTTGGTGTTCGGAAACCTTACTTGCGTATCCGTATCAAGCGCGGTGGTGACAAGCCGGAACATCAACGTTCCATCCGCGTTTGCCAGGCCAAAATCCGCGGCAATCCGCTTGCGGTCGAAATTGCCATACTGGATCTCGACTTCGCGGATGGGCGTGGCGGTAGGAAGTTTGGTGATGCGGTTTACGATGCCCCCAGCGTCCCCGCGGCCGAACATGACAGAGGTGGGACCCCGCAACACGTCCACCCGCTCAAGCGCATAGGGGTCGGTTAGAAAGGCGCCGAAATAAAGCCCTGTCCCCTGTTGACTCAAGTTATCGCGGAAATTGCCTGTAGTCTGGACATTAAAGCCGCGCATACCGATATACTCGAAACCGGTTCCATTAAAACCGAACTGGTCGACCACAACCCCGGGTACATAGCGCAATGCCTCGGTGAAATTGAGGTGCACGCCGCGCATGTCGAGCTCCCTTCGATTGATGATAGAGATCGACTGGGGTATCTCTGTAAGCGGCGTATCCGTCTTTGTCCCGCTGACGGTGCGACTGGTGACATAACCTGCGGTTTGCGCCTTATCCTTGATCACTACCGCTGGCAGAACTGCCGGGCTATCTGCCGCCGCAGATTTCTGCTTGTCGTCCTGCCCATCAACCATACCCGGCACAGCTATTTTTTCTTTCTTATCCGGTTTGGCGGATCCTGGGTCCGCCTGTTGAGCATAAGCGTATCCGTTTACGGATATAGTCAGGAATAGATACTGCAGTGCAGCTGATAGTGCCACTTTTTTTGATTGTTTCAGCCACTTGTTGGTTTTTATGTAGGCTTTCATGGTTATAGTTGGTGGTAGTTAAGGTAGTTAAAAAACTTGTGGATGCCGTCCGCTGCGTTATCAGATTTAAAAAAACTTCAACGACTTGCAACCGCTCGTATCGGGTTATCCGTTTGCTTGCCTGTTTGCTGGTCTACTGCGCCCAGCAGTGCCTGACCTATCTCATAGGTGCGGACAGCGGTTACCGAAAGTAACGTATCGCTCAGGCCGTGGCTCGATTCGCACGCGCCCTGGAGGAAGATGGCTGGTCTGAAGTTGTCCGTGCTCTGCAAGCGGTATTGACGGTCCACGGTGAAGCCGTCCATATAAGGCGAAAGCTGTCCCAGTAGCGACTTATGATGATCCCGGCTATACCCGGTTGCTAGCACGACCGCATCGTAGGTGGCTAGATGCTCGCTACCATCGTTCAGGTTCCGCAGGAGCAGCCGGATGCCATCCGGCAACGCGTGAGCAGCGGCGACTTCATGACGACGGAGGAACCTATGGCGTGCGTTCCCGGCAACTCTCTGCTGATAGAAAACATTGAAGATCTGCTCGATCAGGACGAGGTCGGGCGCGGCATAGTTGGTGTGCCAGAATTCATCAAGCAGTGCAGCCCGGTCCTGATCCGGGTGGCTAAAAACGAAGTCGGTGAAATCCGGATTGAAAATTTCGTTGACGAATGGACTGTCGTCTGAAGGCTTGATCGCGCGGGCGCGCATGATGAGGTCGACGTGTGGCGCGTTGGGCCTGCCGTGCAGATCCATGAAAATCTCGGATGCACTTTGACCGGCGCCTATGACCGCTATCCTTTCGGCGGATGCGTGCTGTGCGATCTCTCGGAGATAGCTATTGGAATGAAATACCCGAACGTCGTCTTTTAGCGGTGTAAAACATGGTGGGATGCTCGGCACGCCTCCTACGCTGACGATGAGGTTGCGTGCCAAGCGCTCATGGATGGTGTTGTCGGCATCGCGCGAACGAATACGCAGCAGCGCGATTTCGTCATTACGCTTCTCGGGCAGCACTTCCAAAACTTCTTCACCGTATGCGCAGCGGTGGTTGAAATGCGCCGCTGCCCACCCCAAGTAGTCGTTGAACTCGTGACGACTCGGAAAAAACGTTTTCAGATTAATGAAGTCCTGTAGCCTTTGCTTCTGATGGAGGTAATTGATAAACGTGAAATGGCTCGACGGGTTGCGCATGGTCGCCAGATCCTTAAGGAAGGATATCTGCATATGCGTGTTGTCCAGCATCATGTTGGCATGCCAGGCGAAACTCGGCTGTTTTTCGATAAAGAAGGAGTCAACGTTGTAGCCCTCCTGTCTTTTTTCCTCCAAAGTGATGGCAAGGGCGATATTGGAGGGCCCGAAGCCGATACCGATCAGATCGTAAATATGCATGGATATCCTCAGGATAGAGATAGGGAATAGGGAGATGTCGTCGTCTCCCGCGGTACCCACAGCCGGTCCGCGAAAAAGCGTTCCCGTAACAACATGCCCAGCATCGCCCGTTTGTGAGGGAAATCGAACTCCTTGACATGCGCATAGCCGCATTTACCAAGATTACGAACCATCTTGTAGTTATCCGCGCGAGGCTCGATGACAATACGTTGAGTCCTGCAATCGTCTAGAAACAGATAATGCGAGATCGAGGGCAACCATGCAGTAACGAAAGGCTTGCCACGGAAGCGAGGTTCTCCAATGAGTACATGCCAGCCGCGGTCGAAGTCATCCACGTCGTAAAACGGGGCGATGCGGTCCTCCTTTGCCCAGTAGACCTCGAAGTAACCAAAAGCCTCATCATCCAGGCTTGCGATGAGCGCTGTCACATGGGCATCTGCCTCGATGTTCTGCAAATAGGCGCGATGTCTTCCGAGATCGCCTTCTTCGCGCCATGATGCCGCGACGACTGGGTCATTCATCCAGCGGCTGAATGATTCAAGGTCACGGTCAAGGTCCACCGTACTGAAAGACAGCGTTCGCTCAAGCCAGGGGATATAGCGCCGGTAGACCGAACCCATAGGCTTTAGGGGCCGTAGCGGATGCCTCCGACCGTGACAAAACGTGTAGGTAAGCGGGAATACCCCTGGTTGCGATTGAACGAGCCACGGACGAGGCTGCTGCCAGAAAAGCTCGGCTTTAACGCTCATTTGCCCGTTTTCGTCTCTGAGCAAAAAGCCCGAACAAATTAGTTCGTTGACAGCGATGACATGAGCTTTCACGTTGAGCGTCCCGCAATCGGGATAACTAAGGAAACAAGCTTCAATTGCCGCCAGTAGTTCTGCGTTCGCAACTCCGCGAGGTTTAGACGCTATCCTTTCCAGGTTCAGTTGATCTGCCTGTCGATACAAATGCCACTGCGATTTTTCCGCCCCGTCCGCCTTTTGCAAAAGCAAGGTGTCGCCATCAACTGTTGCTGTATAGGCGATCCCATCAGGGCGGCTAATAACTGTCGTGACACGAGCCAATAATTGTTGACCCTGCTCGTGCAGCTTGCCCATTCGTCGAACTCCGTAATCATGGTTGAGGCGCATGCCCTTATCCCGTATAAAGACGAATGAGAAACGTTATTTTTTAGTAATCAATCTCATTAACAAATTGTTCTGAAACCGTCGTTTCCCAGCCGATCCCCGTGTTTCCGCCATTTCGTACAAAAACGGCGTGACGTTCCAATCGTGAGATGTGGATATTTGCACTGCCCATTCGTCTTTTCCATATCCATTCATATCCATTCTCATTCTTATTGCGGGGCATCGTGCTTAAGTATCTCATCAGTCGATCAAAGGTCTTATTAGGTGGCGCTTCGTTAGTGACCGTGGTTCATGGCGCGTGCAGTGTATTTCTGGTGGCGCAGATCAGCTCCGCGCTTACCGCAGCAGAGTCGGAGCGTGGACAAATGGCGCTGATTTTCGGGGTTACTGCGCTCGGCGTAATGCTGACTTACGTGGTTGCCGCCATTCTCTTCGAGCGCCTGGGGCAGCGCGCCCATGCGGAGTTGCGAGGCTTGGTCGCGAGACGTGTGCTTGCGGCTGATTACCGGCACCTGGAATCAATTGGCGCGGCACGCATACAATCTGCGCTCGCCGAGCACTGCTCGCGCGTTGCAGAATTTTTCGAAAGCTTTCCGGTAATCCTGATGAACGCGGTCATCGTCGCCGGATGTCTTATATATATGGCTTTATTGTCCTGGCAGGTATTTCTGCTTGCAGTTGTCGTTGTTGGGTTGGGCTCCGTCGGTTATCACTTTGCGCATTTGCGTGCGATACGCCATCTCAGTGTCGCCGCGGAGGAGCAGGACCGACTATTTGCCTATTTTCGTTCCCTTACCGATGGGGCCAAGGAGCTTCGTCTGAATCGCGAAAAACAGACGGCGTTTTATGATGACGTACTGGCCAAATCGATCGAAACGGTGCGCCGCGAAAGAACCTTCGGGATGTCGGTCTTCGTCGCCTCGGGCGGCTGGGCCCAATTTTTGCTGTATGCGTTTATCGGGTTGGTATTATTCGCACTGGTGGGGAATGTTCCTGACAGGGCGCTCATCATGACCGGCTATGCGCTTGTGTTTGTGTATATGGTCGGGCCGCTGGAGGCACTCCTGCTGAACATTCCGCGAGCCAATCTAGCGCAGGTATCGGCCGCGCGGATCGATGAAATAATACGCGAGATGTCCAGTTCAGAGACGCGAGCGGAGGGTTCTTCTCCGCCCGCATTGCACTCTATTTCGCTGAAGGGGGTAATGCACCGTTATTATCACGAACAGAGCGACGACTTATTCACCCTGGGGCCCATAGACCTGGAGTTTCGGCCCGGGGAGATTACTTTTTTGGTAGGAGGCAATGGTAGCGGCAAGACTACTTTGGCGAAATTGCTGGTGGGCCTCTATCCGCCGGAAGAGGGAAAAATAGTTTTTAACGGCACAACAGTAGACGATATGAATCGCGACCACTATAGGCAGCTGTTTTCTACCATTTTTTCCGACTTTCACCTTTTTGATCGCCTGCTCGAGACAAGTAGCGCCCGTCTGGACAGCGAAGGCAATCGCCTCCTCGAAAAATTGCATTTGCACAACAAGGTTAAAGTGCAGAATGGAGCTTTCACTACCCTCGCGTTATCGCAAGGGCAGCGCAAGCGCCTAGCCCTGGTGGTAGCGTACCTGGAGGACCGCCCATTTTTTATGTTCGACGAATGGGCCGCGGACCAGGATCCGCTATTCAAGGAAGTGTTTTACCGGGAGATCCTTCCCGAACTACGAGCCATGGGCAAGGCCGTGCTAGTAATATCGCATGATGACCGGTACTTTCACCTTGCAGATCAACTTGTACGCATGGAGAGCGGGTGTCTGACTTTCAATAGCCGGGAACGGGTAAAGGACAGTACGGCCAGTGCGCCAAGGAAGGAAAGCAAACCGGCGAAAGACAGCCCGACGGTGCCAGCACCGATTGTATTCAACAGTGCAGTTTGAGGTCTAGAATGAATTATGGCATCTGAAATCTCTGACGTTACCGGAGGATTAGAAAGCCGGAGGACCAGCAAGCAGCGAATCGGGCGCAGCTTGCTGGCCCTGGTGCACCGCTGGGTTGGGCTTTTTCTCGCTGTTTTTCTGTTCATATCAGGGCTTACAGGCGCGATAATCTCTTGGGACCACGAGTTGGACGAGTGGCTCAACCCGCAGTTGTTCGAAGCACAGGGCGAGGGCGTACCTGTTTCCCCGTTGATTCTTGCCGAACAACTGGAAGCAGCCGATCCGCGGCTGCTAATAACCTGGGTTCCCCTAGCGGGGGAATCCGGGCATAACATTGGATTGGGCGTGAGTGCGCGTATCGATCCAGCTACAGGCAAAGCTTTCGAGCTGGATTTCAACCAGGTGACGCTTGATCCTGTGAACGGCGAGGTACGGGGGAAGCGGATGTGGGGGGAGATTTCGCTAAGCCGCGAGAATCTGCTGCCCTTCCTGTATAAGTTGCATTACAGCATGCATATCGCCGATGGGTTCGGGATAGAGCTTGGAATCTGGTTCATGGGCATCCTGGCCATTGTATGGGCACTTGACTGCTTTGTCGCTTTATCAATTTCGTTTCCAAGCGCGAGTGCGTGGTCCAAATCCTTCAGTTTTCGCTGGCATCAAGGGGCCGCCAAGCTCAATTTCGACTTGCATCGCTCCGGTGGCGTTTGGGTATGGGGGATTTTGCTGATTCTTGCGATTACGGCCGTATCGATGAATCTCAATCAGCAGGTGATGCGCCCGCTTGTGTCCCTGTTTTCACCACTAACTCCCAGTCCCTTCACCCGACCTCCCAATCCCCCTGAGCAGCCGATTGAACCTGTGGTGAACCGGCGCGCCATTCTCCAACTCGCCACCGAGGAAGCCAGACAGCTGGGTTGGAGCACGCCGCCCGGGGGCATATTCTATGTGCCAGAGATTGGCGTTTATGGTGTCACTTTTTTTGAGCCAGGGCACGAGCACGGGGACGGGGGGCTCGGTAATGCATCGTTGTATTTCGAGGGGAAAAATGCCGCTTCGGCTGGAGCCAGAATACCAGGGTCTGGAACCATGGGTGACATTTTTATGCAGGCACAATTTCCGTTGCATTCCGGGCGGATCCTCGGTCTTCCGGGCCGCATCATGGTCTCAATGATGGGGCTCCTCGTCGCGATGCTCTCCATTACAGGAGTGATTATCTGGCAAAAAAAACGGTGGGCGCGCAGACGAATGACTGCGCGAAATTAGAGGCGGTGATAACGGTACTGAACGGCAAGGTTCCGACGGCTGAAATTTCATAAACACAATATTGCTGTGCCGGTGTGATTCCTGCGTGATCAAGCAGAGAAAATTACACAATTCACGAGAATCAAAGAGAACTAATATCTACGTTTTAACAGCAAACTATTGAAAAAACAAAATGTTGGGAAAAATATAGAAGCCATCAGATAATCGCATTTGAATACTGTTAATCCACAGGCCGGATGGGAATGATTTAACGCCTCTCGGCGCAGTAGACGAAAATTACTGCGGCCTGATTTTCCCAATCGAGTCGAGAATCCCCCTTGCACTCTGTCCGTTGAAGTTGATGACGCCGAGTACTGGAGAGTCAACGAGAGCAAGTAGTGCAGCTAGCCCCGATAGTCAAAGCGGTGATGACCGGCAAGCGTCGCACCGACATAGGCGAGCATGGGCCAGATGCGAGGGGCTGATCAAGCCGCAGCTGCCGCTATAGCATGTCGGAAGTTATTTGACGGATGTCATTTGACCACTACAGATCTAGTCCAAGCTAAAAGCCCGCGGCCCATCTTCTTTCTCCATCTTTCTTCACCGCGCCACGAATTCAATCAAGGCCAGCCCTGCAGAAAGAGCGCAGAGATCTCCGGTTCCGGGATGATGCGATGGCGATGACCTGGCCTGCGTTATTAATAGAGGTGACTTCCGATAGAGCAACCCCAGGGGAAGATCAACCAGCGAATTGAGGCCCATCACGCCTGCGCCATTGGAGCCGGTGATGAAAGCATGGGGGGCGCCTCCAGCCGTGGGAAAACCAACCCATCACCTGCCCGGCGTCGTTGATGCCAGAACCGTCGCTGTCAATGCCGCCCAAAGTGCCAAGCTTAGTTTCTGTCTCGCTGTTAGCCTACCGCAAGGGGTTCAATGTTCTTGGTGACGTACTTTCACTATTCCAGCAGCCGCGGTGATCGCCATCGTCAGGGGAGAGGGAGCAATTCTTGGACAACAACATTGCGCTCGGCCCGTCAAAAAACCACTTCAGGGAGTCGGCGCTCCAGCATCGAAATCGATCGGAAGTTACTCTCCCGATGGTAGTTAAAGGAGCGTGTGTTAGCGTGATGCTGATGCACGCATATTCCGCGTGCAAGAAATGCAAGTTTGGAAGAGGGTGTCGGTGCATTACAACTTGAGCGACCTGAGCGATAGGATAGGTGGCCCGCTAAGTGTCGAATGGCCTGGAACATCTGCCTTGACAGCAGCAACCCTTTACGCGAATCTATCGCCAACGCCTGTGGGGCGGATGTGCTTCCGTGCGTGGGAAACCACGTCTTGTCGGTCTTTTTGATGCTGGCGGCACTGCTTCCATCGTGCCAAAGGCATGACTTCGACGCTGGCTAACCCCTTCGTTCCAGCGGACCGCCTTGACCGCTGCTGAACGCAAGCGTTTGAGGTCAAGCAAGTTGTCTTCCGGCGAAGCTTATGGAATTAACCGCTCGTACCAGGTTACCGTCGGGAGATAATGAGGTTAATCGAGAGGAGGATCAGAATATGTCCGACCCCGCCATACAGGATCGAGCCGCCGGCGCCATCATGGGCGCAATAATCGGGGATGCCTTAGGACTCGGCCCCCATTGGTACTACGACCTGTCGGCGCTCCGCCGCGACTACGGTGACTGGATCACGACCTACACCGATCCAAAACCCGGGCGCTACCATAGCAACCTCAAGGCGGGCCAGCTCTCCCAAACGGGCATCCTTCTCCGGCTCATGCTGCGCTCGCTGATCGAGCGCGACGGTTATGACGAAGCGGATTTCTGCCGGCGCATGGATGAGGAAATACTTCCATTGCTCAACGGCTTGCCCGTGAACGGACCGGGCGGGTACACCCAGCAGTCGATCCGGGATGCCTGGCGCAAGCGGGTGCAGCAGAACCTGCCATGGGGGCAAACGGGAGGCCAGGCGGACACTACCGAAGCAATAGGGCGCACGCTGGCCCTGGCGGTTCGTTACGCCCTCCAGCCGGAGGAACTCGCCAGCACCATCTCCAGCAATACCCGGCTCACCCAGATCGACGATACCGTGGTTACCCTGACTGTCGCGTACGGGGCAGTGTTGGGCCTGCTCGTGCAGGGGCACAAGCTCAACAGGAGCCTTTCCGGCAAGCTCATGCGATTGGCAAGGGCGGGAAAATTGCCTTTCCATTCGATGGCGCATACCGACCTGGAGCCGCCAAAGGAGGATCGCCCGCCGGAAAGCGGGCATTTCGTCTCTCCGGACGCCCTGCTCACGCCCTCGTATGTGGCCGCGGCCGCGCTGGACCCGGATATCCGGATCGAGCCCGCATGGAAAGTCTCCATCGTTTATGGCATGACCTGTGCCATTTATCACCAGCTGCCGGCAGCCTACTATCTCACTGCCCGCTTTCCGAACGATTTTGAGTCGGCTGTGCTCCACGCTGTAAATAGCGGCGGCGAAAACCAGGCTCGGGCCACTTTGACGGGCGCGCTGGTCGGAGCCCAAGTCGGACTATCGGGAATACCCCCGCGCTTCCTCGATGGTCTGGAAGAAGGCGAAACGCTCCAGCGCTTTGCGATGGAATTGGCCTCGAAAGTCGGCGCTTTAACCGCCGGTAGGGACAGTTGAAAAACCCGCACGAAACTTGGGAACGGCGAACCCAGGGAAAACGGATTACCGGTATACAGGCATTCCAGGTTAGCGGGATGCCGAGCCGATTCCTTTTTACGGTGCGGGTGGCGGCAGTCTGAGGGGGTCCTTCAGGAGCAAAATATGATGTTCTCCCGAAGCATCTTCGACGTCAATGCTGTGGAGGGTCTCGACATCCTGTTCCACGTATATTTGCTGCGGATGCTGGATGTTGTGCTCAATTCCCTCAAGCATCACCGCCAGAACGTCGCTCTTTGGATCATAGGTCAGACCAATCAGCGGTACCCACTCGACCTCAACCTGGTCGCCCAGTCCCAGGCTGGCGACTTCCAACTCCACCAGCTTCGTGCCCAACATCTTCGAGAGGCGCTCGAAATAGTCTTTCCAACGGGATTTAGCGAGTTGTGTAAGTGCCATGCCTGAACTCCTTTTGAATAATGCGAAGGAACCCACCTCATCCTCATATCGCCCAGCTTACTGCGAGCGGGGCGTAGATGATGCTAGCGCATGCGATCGAAGCGGGGGTTACGAATTTTCTAGCGTTTTTTTAATATAGACCAAGCGTGGCGGGAGCGCACGGTGCGATACGGTTATTTGTCGGAACAGAGCGGTATAGAAAGATTTACGCATGCCGCATGCCTTGAATCTGCGCAGGCTTCTGTTCGAGAACTCATCGCTTAAAAAACCGCAGGGGTTTAAATGTAATGAATGATAAAGGACGCTATCATCTGGTTTTACGCTAGGGACAAGCGGAGGGAGAGCGCACTTCTGGCCTCGCTGTTAAATATTCCTTTTAGCATGAGTTCCGTTACTTCCGAAACAGAGTGGCGCCGGGGACGAGCATGGAAGACATTTCAAGCTGAATCTCAATGTGGGGCGATTAAGTCCTCTACAAACTGCCTGCATATAAATGCGGCTGTGCTAGCATATATCGATATGCCGACGATTCCTGCCCTGCAATCTTCTTTCATTCACCGGAATGCCGGAGTTGAATGTGCGATAGCCCAAAAAATGGATTTGGATTATTAAAGTAACCCCTTCGCAATCGTTCAGGGGCTTATTACCGGTCGCCGGCCAATAACTCGACCGTTTTGGAAACCAAGAGCCGCGATTGCTTTTTGCCGCCGATTAGCCGGGTGAATTGAGCGCGCTGGTTCTTTTTTTGAAGTCAGTGCCTCGTAGCCCGCTCATTGATCAAAAATTCCTGGCCTAGCCGGATCGTTCAACATCGCGGTGCTGGCCTACCTTTGGCCCTATCTTCTCGCTGTGCTTCCAACCTTCGCAGTCTACTGCTTCGGCGCGAACCTGCGCCCTCTGGTTCATTTCCTCGATTTTTTTTGTGGCCTCAAGTTCAGCGGCAATTACGAGACACCCCATTACTGCGAGCATTAAGTTTCTCATGTCATATTCTCCTGACGCTTCGGCATCGTTAAAGTTCAGGACATGAATTACGAATGGAAAGAATAACATACTGGCCGTGAAGGAATTATGGGGGGTAGGTGATCAATTTGTGAATGTTAAAAGTATTGGAAGTTCAGAAAGTTTGCCCGGAACTAATTGCCATTTCTCACTTTATCGTTCGGTGGCTTTGGTCGTCCCCTAGAGTCACACCCTTCGAAGACAGCTTCACAAACACAGTAAGCCGGTATACGCAAAATGAAAGGAAGACGCAGCTTCCCGAATCGACAGGTTAAGTATAGAAAACCAGCATGGTCTTTACCGGGAATTGATACGGGCTAATGTCGAGTTCGCAATACCCACCGAAAGCCTGCCAAACGAGAACCCGGAGATAGCGTCGAGGGAAATGCGACAAAAAACGCCGGTATTGCTGGGAATAGGATTCTGCCCGGGGGTATAGTACCGCGCGTCTTTCAAGTGAATAAAATTCCTTTTTATAGGTTCAGCCTGATTATTTTCTTGCCGCGCAGCTTCGCTCTTGATCTGCTCAATCATTCCAGCCATGGTAACAATGGCGTTATGTGTAAAATATTTTTTTGCGCTGACGACCGAGCCGGAAATCAGGAAACCCCCGGCCACAAGCGTTACATCGGTCTCGACAGGGACGTCGGCCTCAGCAAGATTGATAACAACTAGAAGTAAAGTGTCGTTCATGTGTTTCCTTAATCCCGTGTGTTATTGTCCAAGCGGGCTCGGGCAGGGCAATAAAACCTCCGTCAGTAGCCGCTTTTTGCTTTGCGTGTGTCAGCAAAGTTTCCTTCGGACACGACGTCATTTTTCTTTTTTTTCGTGAAACAAACAATTGGACTGAAGTACATCCTTGTTAGCTTCAGTTCATCCGGACACTGGAACGCGCCTAAGCATTGTCCTGCGCGAATCAACGACAATTCCGGTAAGAGGGGGAAGAGGGGGAAGAGGCCGAAACGTACCGCGCTTTATGTATTTAAGCCAGCAGATGCTGAGCAAAGCTAGTGGTTGTACGGACCGAATAGCGATTACTCCGCGCCAGAGCTAGGAGACAAGCATTTAGCCCCTTGCAGTTGGGTCATGGATAATATCGCCACCGACATAAAACCATCGCCCGGTCTCATGTACGAAGCGGCTGATTTCGTGCAGGCGATGGGCGCGGCCACCAATCTTGTAACGTGCTACGAACTCCACCAACGCGTTACTCGGTCCTCGCTGTTCATGGCGCTTCACTTCCAGTCCCAGCCATTTGTTGTGTAGCTCACTTACTACGTCGCGCGAGGCTGGACGTGTGCTGGGATGCCATGTTTCCAGCAGATAGCCTTCGCGGCCGAGGGTGTATGCAGCATATCGCGAGCGCATCAATGCTTCCGCGGTGGGAGCAGTTTCGCCCGCGTCAAGGTAGCGACCCGCAACAGTCTGTGAAGCTTTTATCGCCAGCACCGCATGGGCAAGGGGGAAAAGGAGGGCAGGGAGGCCGAGGCATTGTTCTTGAATTCACTGGTTCCAAAAGATTATGTTGGATGTTTTTGAATTATGCCTGCCATAGCGGCGGCTCATCCATCAACGCAATCTGCTCGCGCAATTCGAGGATACGATCCTGCCAATAGCGCTGGGTATTGAACCATGGGAATGCCTTCTGGAACGCGGGATCATCCCAGCGCGCCGCGAGCCACGCGGCGTAGTGGATAAGGCGCAGGGTGCGTAGTGCCTCGATCAGATGCAATTCGCGTTCGTCGAAATCGGCAAAATCTTCGTACCCGGTGAGGATATCGGTTAACTGCCGCGCCATGTCGGCGCGTTCGCCCGACAATAGCATCCACAAGTCCTGTATTGCCGGACCCATGCGGCTATCGTCAAAATCAACAAAGTGGGGCCCTTGCTCTGTCCACAGCACGTTGCCCGGGTGGCAGTCGCCATGCAGGCGTAGCGCTCGCACGTCACCGGCACGTTCAAAGCAGTGTTGAACGCCGTCCAGGGCCTGATTTGCCGCGCTGCGGTAGGCCGCCTCAAGATCGGCGGGAATAAATCCGTGCCCCAGCAGGTAGTCCCGCGGTTGTGCGCCGAAAGTGGCGCTATTAAGAGTAGGGCGTTCGCTAAACGGCCTCAACGAGCCGAGTGCGTGTATGCGCCCGAGGAAACGTCCGATTCGTTCAAGTGTGTTGCGATCTTCCAGTTCCGGCGCGCGCCCGCCGTGTTTTAGAAAAATAGCGAAGCGATAGCCGTCGAAACGGTGCAGCGTCAGCCCGTTCGGCGCCAACGCGCACACCACCGGAATTTCGTGTTCGGCCAGTTCCTGTACAAACGCGTGTTCTTCGAGTATCGCCGCATCGGTCCAGCGCCCCGGACGATAGAATTTCGCTACCAGCGGCGGGCCTTCATCCATGCCCACTTCATAGACACGATTCTCGTAGCTGTTAAGTGCCAGCAACCTGCCATCGCTGCGGAAGCCCACGCTTTCCAGTGCGTTCAGCACGCAATCGGGGTTAAGGGCGGAAAAATTCGTTGGATTTGAATGACTGGTCTGTATCATCTCGGAGCATGAGGACCCGCGGTTCCCGGGTTAGTTTCATACTACCAGTTTTATCCTTCCGGCGTTGTGCCAGTCCAAAAGAAGCACATACTATGACTTCTATCGGGCGTATTACCGAGTAGACATGCGAGTGCGGTGTCCTGGTTAATACTGCGATTTAGTAACGCCCCGCCGTGCGCATTAGGATCCTTTTTATCTGCCCCCGTAAGGCCCAAAAGAAGCTAGCGCACGAGTATACCGTTGGACGTTTGTTCCTGATGAAGGAAACGAAGCACGACGCATTCCAGCTCTTCCTGCATCCCCTCTGCGACGTCTCGCATGCACCTATGAAGAACTCCATTTTGCCAGGCAAGAAACACTGCTGGATTAATGTAGGATTTACGGCAGACCGCCGGGGTATTGCGTAACTCTTCAGCAACTTTTCTCGTCGCAGACAGGATACAGGCATTAAGCGCCCTCTTGCTTGAGGATTCAGGCAATGGCGTGTCCAGCATTAGTTCAAATGCTCTTAGCGTCGCACCCCACGTGCGGAAATCCTTGGCGGTAAACTCGGCATCCATGGTTTCATGCAGGTAGGCGTTCACCTGCTCCGCTCCGATGGGGTGACGTTTACCACTGCCATCCAGGTATTGGAAAAGATGCTGACCGCGCAACTGCTGGCAGTCACGGATGATGTTGACGATGCGCCGATCATCTATCCGGACCTCATGCTCGACACCGCTCTTGCCACGGAATCTCAGCAGTACGTGCCGCCCATTGATGAAGGCCAGATGACGCTTACGCAGCGTGGTCAGCCCAAAACTATTGTTATCGCGGGCATAAGAGAGGTTGCCGATACGGACGCGTGTGCTGTCCAGCAAGCTTACAATGGCGGCAACGACCTTTTTTCGCGGCAAACCTCGTTGCCTCAGGTCCTTCTGCAGGCACTGGCGAAGCCGTGGTAGCGCTTCGCCGAACTCCGCCATTCGACCGAATTTGATATCGTCTCGCGCTTCGCGCCACTCAGGATGATAACGGTACTGCTTACGCTTTCGCGCGTCCAGTCCGGTTGCCTGTAAATGGCCTTGAGGGTCAAGGCAAATCCACACATCGGTATAAGCCGGAGGGATCGCCAACCGAGCAATGCGTTCAAGTTCGGTCTTATCTTTAATTGTTGTTTTATTGGGGTCGATATACCGAAAGCCGCGACCGCAACGTATTCTACGAATCCCAGCATCGCTGTCCGATACATAGATCAGTCCCGCAGCCTCGGCCTGGGCCGCCAGCGCCTCTACCCTGAGCGCGCCCGATTCTGTTCCCTCAGGCCACAAACTCACGGATTATTCCGCTCCATTATTCTCGGCTTGATTGCTTTAGCACCGGATGGACCCCCTAACAAATCGCATGAAAAGGTATGACGAGTAAACCGAGGCTACGGACATAGCGGTCAATGTACCAGTCGCGGGGGGGTTGCAGGATCGAAATCTATCCAGTCCCCATTTTCCCATTTGCCCTGCGCCCGTTCGATGTCCGCGGCGCCGTAACCCCTCAGGCGTTCAATTATCTGTTTTGAATTATCGGTATTCACAACGCGTATCGCAAGCATCATGCCGGCAGACCTCGGACGTGGACCCTTGTTGGTCGCCTCGCCCTGGTCCGGCAGTCCGCCCGCTGTGCCTGCCAGGGAGCCGGTATAGGCGCCCACCGCAGCCGCTACCGCGCCAACGGCCGGGCCGCCAGCCAGCGTCCCAATCGTCCCTGCGACAACGCTTCCGGACGCTGCTCCGGTTGTTGCGCCTTTTGCAGCGCCCTGATCGCCAGTGCTATTGGCATCCCTGGCAGAATCGTGGGCGCCGGGCTGATTGTTAAAAAAAATGCAGATATCGTTCTTGTCCACCAAATCAGCCAGCGACGCGGCAGCTGCCTTTGCCTCGTCGTCCGTTTGAAACCGTGCTGCGATGATGTTATCCATAAAAACCTCCTTATTACGTGGTTATTGACCGTGTTAAGGACCGGTGTCACTTGGCGTTCCAACATGCTTATCCGCGGAATGTAACGCCTCTTTGTGTCCGCACATGGATGATGACTGCATACGAGCGATATTTCTGTACGGCATTTCACAATCGTCGTGGTTGACAGAAGTAATCAGCGGTATTCACTTCGCGGCTTTTCCCCTTTATTCTCCCAATTTTTCGCGCGGCTCAGCGCTTCTTTCCAGCGCCCTCGGAGTTCGGCCACGCGGTCGAGCGGCATATGCGGATGGAAGACTTCCTCGATCTGCCAATGTGTCGCGATCGAATCGGTGTTTTGCCAAAAACCGACCGCGAGCCCGGCGAGATAAGCAGCCCCGAGCGCGGTCGTTTCGACCACGGCCGGTCGCACCACGGGCACGCCGAGAAGATCCGCCTGGAACTGCAATAATGGATCGCTACGGGACGCAGCCCCATCTACCCGCAGCTCCTTTAGCTGCGTGCCGGTGTCAGCGCGCATCGCATCCACCAGATCGGCCACCTGGAATGCAATACCTTCCAGCGCGGCCCGGGCCACATGCGCGGCGCTCGTGTCACGCGTGAGGCCGATCAACATACCGCGCGCATAAGGGTCCCAATGAGGCGCCCCTAATCCGGTGAACGCCGGCACCAGGACGACGCCGCCACTATCCGTCACTGATGCTGCAAGCACATCCATCTCCTGTGCGGAGCGGACGAGGCGGAGCCCGTCGCGCAGCCACTGCACGACGGCGCCGCCGACGAAGACGCTGCCCTCCAGCGCGAATTCCTGCTTTTCTCCGATTTTGCAAGCTGCCGTGGTGAGGAGGCGTTGCGTGGATGCAACCGCTTGCGTGCCGATATTCTGTAGCAGGAAACAGCCAGTGCCGTAAGTATTTTTCGCCAGTCCGGGCCGCACGCACATTTGCCCAAAAAGAGCCGCTTGCTGATCACCCGCCGCGCCAGCCACGGTCATATGCGAGAGGCCCGCGATAGCGTCGATTTCGCCATACACTTCGCTCGAAGAGCGCACCGTCGGCAGCATACTTTGCGGGATGCGGAAAAGTTCAAGCAGGCCCGGGTCCCATTTGCCACTATGGATGTTGAACAGCATCGTCCGGGATGCGTTGCTTGGGTCGGTCACATGTATTTTTTTGTTCCCCGTCAGCTTCCAGATGAGCCACGTGTCCACCGTCCCGCATATGAGCCTGCCTGCGTCCGCTTGCGCGCGCGCGCCTGCCACATTATCGAGAATCCAGGCGATCTTCGTCGCGGAAAAATATGGATCGAGGATCAGCCCGGTGAGTTGCTGAATGGCGCCCTCGTGTCCTGCATCGCGCAGCTTGTCGCACATCTGGGCAGTGCGCCGATCCTGCCAAACGATGGCGTTGTATACCGGATCGCCCGTCGCGCGATCCCACACGATGCTGGTCTCGCGCTGATTTGCGATGCCGACCCCAGCGACATCATGGGGCCGAATACCGGCATGATCGAGGGCTTTCTCCGCCACCGCTACCTGCGCCTGCAAGATTTCCTGGGGGTCGTGTTCAACCCAGCCCGGATGGGGAAAAATCTGCTGTATCTCCTTTTGAGCCAGACCGCAGATACGACCATCATAATCGAAGATAATGGCGCGCACGCTGGTGGTGCCCGCATCGAGAGCGAGGATATAAGACATGTGTCGAGCTAAGCTGCCAAATTCGGGTTCGGACATGCTAACACGCGGGTGCTGTCGGGTTAACAAAACAGGTCTTTCGCAGGAGTTGGCAGCGTTCCGCGCTTTTGCCGCTCTGGAATTAAACAGTACCGGTTAACGAAGAATTTCCGGCATAATTCACGGCCTGAATAGAAAAGCGCCGTTTCATGGCGAAGAGTATTTATGAAATTTCCCGTAATAGTTTCATTGATGATCTTATCGCTAACCGGTTGTGCGGGGTCGCGCGTGCAAGACCCGCCTTCAACGACATTAGCGGATGGAACAAGGCATTATTTCATTAAAACTAACTTCAAGCCTTGTCAATCGAGTCGAGACTGGGCGACGACAACATTGACCAGGCGCGCCAATGAGATCTGCAAATCAGGATATGTTCTCGTTAATGAGCAAACCCCTATTAATCTACTACCGCGCGGAACAGGGTTGGCAGAGCAGGAGCTCCAGTGGGAAATCAAATGTAAGAATCCTCCGCGTCCGAAATAGCTAATGGCTTAAGACAAATCAGCGATTTTGCTCGGCATCTGTGTTGGTCGCTCATCCGCGTTCGCGTCGCTCAGTTCACGGGTTTTTATTCGTTCGAGCTTTCGGTGGTACAAGCGCGCCGCGGTTCGCCCGTAGCCCGCGTAAGAACTCCTCGACGAAGGGAACGATTTCGAACAGGAAACCAGCGCCCAAAATGGAAAGCACATAGGTTGCGGGCAATGGCTCTTCCTTCCAGCGGAGTTCGAAGCGCGCAGTTTCCGGACCGAAGCCAAACAGTGCCTGAAACTGGCCCCAATGCAGTGAAATAACAAACAGGATCGCCATCAGCGGGAGCATCTCGAGGAAGCTGTGCACCTGCTGCTCGACCGGCGTCACCTCTCGCACTGTCACGGCATAACTGACGTCCCAAAGGGACGTGGCCTGATGGAGAACCAAGGCAACAATCATGAAGGCAATGATGCCCGCGTTTATCTGAAGGAAAATCGCGGCGAGCAGCGGCAGGCCAATTTCCGCAAACAGAAGCAGGTGGAGCATCGATTCCTTGGCACCACTTGTGGTCTCGATATGCGTGGCCCGGTGACAAAGCCAATCGGCGCAGCCGGCTAGCAGCCAAACCGGCAGGATGAAGTACATCAGTATGAGAACGGCCGGATCGTCGAGCATAATAATCTCCTTAATTCTTTGAGTGCAGCCGGGCCGCTCCGACACGGTGTGCGGCTGGCTGTATGTAGCCTCCCGACCGCCATGTCCTCTTCCTTTCAGACCGGGACGGGTTTAATGCGGGTAGCCGGCCGCAATCAGCGAGGATTCGCCAGGCGGAATGCACCTTTGATGAATCGACCTATGCTGATGTAGACCTTGGCGCAGGTGGACCATCATTCTCACCCTTGGCTCGGACCGGCTTCACGTAGCTTTCTAGAAATGTGCGCGTTCGGCTATCGGGAAAAACAATTGTTACCATGTCATCGGTGGTGCTGACGACCTGACCTTTTCCCACTCCCGGAACCTGAACCGCGGCCCCTGAGGGAAACAGGGGCCGCGGCGGCGCTTTTTTAACCGCCCGACTCTCGCGGCGGTTTTTAATAAGCGTGGGCGTAGGGCGGAGTCTTGTTTGTGGGGGGCTTAAACAGTTATCGCAATGTCCGCAGTGGTCCCATTCCATTTCCTCATGAAAATACTCCAACAGAACCTTCCATCGGCAAAATCCGCTTTGTGCATAAAATACCATCCGCTCAAGCGCGTGCCGGTCATGGGCGTGCTTCCTGCCTGAACTTTCCGCGAGTAGGATAAGTTCATTCGACTTCACATCTTTTTTTAGCAGGCGGTAACCGAGGCGATTGTCGCGCGCAAGGATGCCGCCGTCCTCGAGCAGCTTCAGTATCACCTGAAGGCCGGGAACAGAAAACCGCCCCACCGCTTTATGCAATTGCTTGAACTCCGCCACGACATTGTTCGTTAGAAGGCTTTGTATTTCCTTATAAACTTCATGCAGGTTCTCATAGCCTGGGTAATGGCGAGCCAGAAAGAATTGCTGGATACGCTTATCCTGCACGTCATAAAGCAGAGTGCATGCGGCAGCTTGGCCGTCGCGGCCGGCGCGCCCGGCTTCCTGATAATAGGACTCAAGACTTCCCGGTATCTGAAAGTGCACCACAAATCGGATATCGGGCTTGTCGATGCCCATGCCGAACGCGTTGGTTGCCACCATGATCCTGCTGCGTCCACCCATGAATTCTTCCTGATTGTTGCTGCGCACCTTTTTTGCCAGCCGTCCGTGGTAAAGCGTGACGCTGTGCCCTCCAGCCCGAAGCGCGACCATCAATTCTTCCACTGCTTTGACAGTGGCCGCATAAATTATCCCGCTGCCTTGGCTTTGCTGAACCAGATTATTCAGCTTGCTAAATTTTTCTTCCGCGTTGGTGACATGCAGCACACGGTAGCGCAGGTTCTGGCGATAGATGCCGGTATTGATGATGTGCATGGGGCCTCGTCCAAGCTGTCGCACAATATCGTCAATGACCTCTCGTGTAGCAGTGGCCGTCAAAGCGAGCACGGGCGGGTAACCAAGTGCGCTGATCGCGCCCCCCAGCCCGAGATAAGCCGGACGAAAGTCGTGCCCCCATTGGGAAATACAATGCGCCTCATCCACGACAAACAGGTTGATATTGATGCGCTGCAGATCGGCGATGAAGTCGGGGTCCGACAGGCGCTCGGGGGTGACGAATACGACATCGCTGCCAGCCCGGCGGATATGTCGCAACGTTTCCGACTCTTCCTGCGAATTTAGCGTACTGTTAACTAGTGCCGCATCAATCCCGACCTCCTCCAGTTTCTCAGCCTGATCCTTCATCAGCGAAATCAACGGAGATACGACAATGGCGGTGCCCGGCAGGTTTAGAGCAGGCAGCTGATAACAGAGCGATTTGCCGCTGCCAGTCGGCATCACTGCCAGCGTGTCGCGTCCCTTCAATACGCTCTGAATAACTTCTTTCTGGCCCGGCCTCAAGTGAGACAGCCCGAACACTTCCTGCAGGCTTTCTTCCAGGGTATCCTCGTCCGATGCGGAAGTGGCGGTATTTAAGGTTTCGGTTGTCATGATCCTGCCTATCGTTACGTTCAATCAAAGACACTGAGCCAGAGGGATGGCACCACAGGTGAGCTTTAGGGGGCGAGCATTAGCCCCGAGCTCAATCGTGCGAGATCATGGATGAGCGGAGCGTACCGGGATGCCGGTTAGGTTATTATGGTTATAAGATCCATATAGTTTCTTCTTTGACGTAACCCTCTACCTCCTGGGCAGAAAGAGTAGAGATGTCTTTCTGAAGTTCTCCGTGGACCATTTTTTTTACTTCATCCGCCAGGCTGGCGCGTATCAGCCCTAAAAATTTGGGCGGCGCAATAAGGTACAAGCGGTTGTAACTGTTTGCTTTGCGGGCGTCGTCGAGATATCGACCCAGGGTATGCGCGAACAAGTCGTTTTCATGCTCAACTGGGGACACCGCCGGCTCTGCGGTATGGCCCTGGTCTCGCTCGCCTTTTCCATAAAAGCGCCCGCGTCCGTCCGTGCGAAGCTCCTTACTGGTTGCCCGGCCTTCGGCATCCACCAAGTCTTCGACTTCCGTCAAGTGTTTCTCGCGCTCTTTTTTCTCGAAAATTCGGGCTCGGCTGCTGTCTGCAATCAAAATCCAGGTGATACGCATCGCTATTCCTCCAAGAAAAGACATCATAAAGCCCAATTTACACATATCAGGGGTAAGTTGACCGACTACCTCGCTGAAACCCCGATCCATGTTCCACGACCCAGTCAAAATCATTTCTTCACTGGGAAAATCCCGACGAGGCGTCTTGCTTCTGGCGGCCGGGACAATTCGTATGTCTCCCCGCCTCACACGTCGGTACACCTCCACTTATAACTGTCCGTTCCAGCGCATATCGAACGAAGCATATCGGCCCACTCTGGTTGCGACTGTGCGGAAACATACAGTTATGCGCAAGTTGATTAATTGTTATGATGCAGCTTACCTAACCTTGCCAAACATGAAATGAAGCGCTACACCATTGAACAATTCATGGCGACGACTTCCATGCTGGGGGCCTCGTTCAGCGCCGACGAGAAGCGTATTCTTTTCAGCAGCAATGCGACGGGCATTTTCAATGCCTATACACTGCTGGTAGATGGAAGCGCGCAGCAGCCTCTGACCCACTCTGCAGTTGATAGCCTTTTTTCGGTCAGCTTCTTTCCGCATGACGATCGAGTTCTTTTTACCAAGGATCGGGGTGGCAATGAAAACTTTCACCTTTTCGTGCTTGATCTGGACGGCACGGAGAGGGACTTGAGTCCGGGAGATGGGCTCAAGGCCCAATTCATGGGCTGGCGCCCGGATGGAAGCGCTTTTTACGTTTCAAGCAATGAGCGCGATCAACGATTTTTCGATTTGTACCGTTATGACGCTGAGAGCTACACCCGTACTTTACTTTATAAGAATGAGCAAGGGCTTGATCTGGGGCCCATCAGCCGGGACGAACGGTGGCTGGGGCTAAACAGGGCAAACACAACGTCGGACAGCGACATTTATCTATACGATATTTTAAAACAGGAGATCAAGCACCTGACCCCGCATGAGGGTGCGATTGCTTTTCGGGCGGAGACATTCGACCCTGCATCGCAAAAACTGTTTTTCCTGACCAACGAGGGAACCGAATTCAAGCAATTGTGCACCTATGACTTGTTCACCGGGGCGATGGCCGAACATGAATGCGCAGATTGGGACGTACTCAATACCTATTTCTCCTCGAATGGGAAGTTCCGCATAACCGGGGTCAATCAAGACGGAAGCGTCGTGATCCGGGTGGTGCAAATTGAGGACAAAGAGGAAGGGGTGCGAGAAACGCCGGTGCCGCTACCAGCGTTACCCGAGGGCGAAATACGGGGTGTCGTCTTTTCCCGGACTGGAGCCCGGATGGCTTTTTATGTGAATGGGGACCGTTCTCCCGATAACCTGTTTGTTCACGATTTCAACACCGGCTTCTACAAGCAGCTCACCCAGAGCATGAATAAGGAAATCGATCCCGCGGATCTGGTGGAGGCGAAAGTGGTGCGCTTCCGGTCGTTCGACGGGTTGGTGGTACCCTCCATCTATCACAAGCCCCAGGAGGCCTCGGCAAGCAACAAGGTGCCGGCGATTATTTATGTGCATGGCGGACCTGGCGGTCAAACCATGCGTGGATATAACGCCCAGATTCAATACCTGGCGAATCATGGCTATGCCGTATTGGGCATTAATAACCGCGGCAGTTCCGGCTATGGGAAAACTTTCTTTACAGCGGCTAACCGTAAACATGGGCGCGAGCCGTTGTGGGATTGCATAGAGGCCAAGACCTATCTCGCCAGCCTCGGTTACATCGATCACGAGCGCATCGGCATTATGGGCGCGAGCTACGGCGGGTATATGACGCTGTCAGCTCTGGCTTTTCGGCCCGAAGCGTTCAAGGTGGGTGTGGATATTTTCGGTGTCAGCAACTGGCTTCGAACGCTCGAAAGCATACCGCCCTACTGGGAATCGGTTCGCAAAGCGATTTACGATGAGATCGGGGATCCGGTCAACGATATCGATATCCTGGTTGCCACATCGCCGCTTTTTCATGCAAAGGAGATACGAAAGCCGTTGATGGTCATCCAGGGCGCCAACGACCCGCGGGTAGTCAAGGCCGAAAGCGATGAGATTGTCGAAGCCGTCCGGAAACATAATGTGCCAGTGGAATATATCGTCTTTCCCGATGAAGGCCACAGCTTCACCAAGAAAAAGAATCAGATCGAAGCCAATCGCCGAATACTTGAGTTTCTGGATAAGTATCTGAAAGGCGAAGAAATGAAGCTCGGAATGGGAGAAATAGGCAGAGTGCCCTGAAGATGTTGAACGGCGATTTGCTTATCTCGGCGGAGGAATGGAGGGATCATAGAAAAATTCCCGTATCAGAAAATCCTCCAAACCCTTGCTGTCTTCCGGGCGGGAGGAAAGGGTGACGACCCGGCCGAGACGGTAAGATTCCCAGTTAAAGTCGCCTTTATGGTATTCGCGGATCAGTTCGATCATCCTTCGCGCGACGGCGCGCTGAATGTCGACATCCGGTCCTGCGGTGACTTCAACCACTTCCCGCCTGGTATTGCTGCTATCCATTCTCCAGGCGCGAAATAAAAACTGGGCGCTGCGGGCTCCCATCCGCGTAATTTGAAAAATACCGCTTGCCCCCGGTTCACGCAGGTTGCGTTTGACATTAGCCATTCTGAGTTCTTCTTCAGACGGTTCGCGCTCCACATTTCTTGGTTCGGTAGGCTCATCTTCAAATATCCCCCCTGCGCGACGGCGCTCGCGCGCTTCGTTCATGTAAGCCGTCATATCCTTCGGCGCTTCCGGTTGTGCTCGCGCGGTTGTGGCCGGCGCTTCATCCTTGCGCGCGCCTTTTTTTTCCGGGAGGGGCTGCGCTGGTTTTGATTTTTGAGCACCCAGACGCGGCTGAGGCCTAGGGGGAGGCGGTGTTTTTGGGGCCTTCTGAGGGATAGTCACCGATTTTTGCTGCGGCTTTTCTTCAGGCAGTTCCACAAAGCTGGCTTCAATAGGCGCGGGGGGCGTCATCTCCACCTTCGGCGATGTGAGTAAAAAACCGAATGCCCAGATGATGACCAGCCAAATAATGGCCGCCAGTGGCATGGGCCACCAGACTCGAATTTCCTTCGATCTGGAATTGAGCATGCTCAGGAAATTATTTGTGTTTAACCGCGATCAAAAAGTGTTGCGCGCCGGCAGAGCGGGCACGCAACATGGCTTGAACCACCACGCCCTGCGGCGCATCGTTATCAGCCGAGACGATCAGTTTATGTTCCGAATCCTGAAGTAGCGGTTTGAGCGTTTCAGCGAGCGTCTCGAGTGTAACCGGTGTGCGATTAATGAAGATCTGGCTGTCGCTTGTCAGCGTCAACGTCACAGGGGTTTTGGCCGACAGCTTTTCGGCTTGCCCCTGAGGCAGATTCACTTGCAGGGAATCTAGGTTCTGCATGGATAACGAAGACAGCATGAAGGTCGCAAGCAGAAAGAACATGACGTCGATCATGGGGATGATTTCTATTCGCCCCTTGCGAAATTCCCGGGATCTACGAAGCTTCATGGTTACCCTCCTGGTCCAGGCGAATGTGGTCGATCAGGCGTGTGCCGAGGCGCTCCATCTCATCCATGGTCTGGGATTGCAAACGGGAGAAATAGTTGAAGCCGAACAGCGCAATTAGCGCGATCACCAGGCCGACGACTGTTGCAATAAGTGCTTCTGCCACTCCCCCGGTCACGGCGGTGGGATTGACGATACCCTCACCCCCGATTATTTTGAAAGCCTGCATCATGCCGACAACCGTACCCACGAGGCCGAGCAAGGGTGCAGCGGTAACGATCGTCTCCAGGACCCACAGCCTGCTCGCAAGCGACTTCTCGATCAGCTGAGCCTCATCGGCCGCTCGCGATTCGGTCCACCAGGACGGGCGGTGCCTATTGCTGATCACCACCTCGAAGAAGCGCTTGTAATAGTGACGCTCGTCGAGTCCGGACAGTATTTTTTCGAGGTCGTGCCATGCGAAGCCATAGGTCTCCACCAGGTTCAGCAGGTCGTGCGAGAGGCGGGCATAACGCCAATAGACAAATGCCTTCTCGATCATAATCGCCAACGCAATCACTGCCAGCAAAGACAACGGCAAAATGATAAAACCGCCGAGCTTCAAGGCGGTCCAGGTTGCTTGTAGTTCTTGCATGTTTATCTCCGAATGGGGCGGTATTAACCCCTTTGTTGTTTAAATCTCAGTAATAAGTCATCCCGGCAGCGGCTGTGCCGAAGCACAACGATCGTTCGGCAACGATGGTGTAGCTGAGCATTGCGGGCGCACTCTGCCGGAGCTACTTCAACCGTATCTCGGGGGAATTCATCCATCCTATCAAACCCCTGATCTCTTCCGCTGGGGTCTCAAAAGAATGTCCACGTAATGGACGACCGCAGGTCACTTTCCCTGTTTCAAGTGTGGAGGCGAGACACATGCCATCCTATTCTGTCGTCACCTGTAAAATCTTACAGCTATGCACATCGCTCATTTTAAGGTTTCATAGCTCCGTTATGCCGATAGCGAGCAATTGTTTTTCAACGGCAATGCAGAGCGCGGGCACGTTCCATGCCTGATCAATTTGAGACTCGGAATAATAGCAGTGATACGCATGATAAATTTGGGGCGCGAAGGGTAAAGCCCTCCGTTTTGTTATGAATTCTCGAGTCGAAAACCATACCGGAGGCGCATCTGACGCAAAAAAGGTAAAGGATGACGCCCAGCTTTTACAAAGCGGGGATACGGACGGCAGAGCTCACAGCATTCTTGAGCAGAGTTTGAATGAAATCTACCTTTTGGATGCCCAGACTCTGCGTTTTGAGTATGTAAATCGTGGTGCCCAGTGCAATCTTGGCTATGACATGGCCGCGCTGCGGATGATGACGCCGTTGGACCTCAAGCCCGAATTTGACGAAACATCATTCCGGGCGATGGTTAAACCGCTTCTGTGTGGTGAAAAGGAAGTCATTATTTTCGAAGCTTCGCACTTACGCGCAGACGGCACGCGTTATCCGGTCGAGGTTCACCTGCAGTTATCTACGCAACCGGGCCGCGCGGCATTTCTGGCAATCAGTCTGGATATCACCGCCCGCCGACGCGCCGAGTTGGCGTTGCAGGAGCGTGAGGAATGGTTTCACACCATGGTCAACACCATTCCGCAACTGGCATGGATCGCGAATCCTGATGGGTCACGATCCTGGTACAACCAGCGTTGGTACGATTACACCGGGGCAACACCGGAGGAAATGGAAGGCTGGGGTTGGCAAAAACTGCATGACCCCGAACTGCTGCCCGAGGTAATGGAACGCTGGAATAACGCGATTGCGTCGGAGCAGGTATTCGACATGGAATTTCCACTGCGAGGGGCCGATGGACAATTCCGTATCTTTTTAACGCGGGCGGAGCCGTTGAGAAACAGTGAAGGCCGTATAGTCAATTGGCTTGGAACCAACACGGACGTGCACGACCAGAGGCTCGCGGAACAGGCTAAACGCGAGACCGAGAGGCAACTTCAGGTTGTGATGGAGAACATGAGCGAGGGTCTCGTCGTGTCCGATTTCTCTCGCAGGCTGCTGCACTGGAATCGGGCAGCGCTCAAAATGCACGACATAACCAACGCGGACGAAGCGCTACGCGATATTGACAGTTTTGCGAAGATGTACGAGCTGTCGACACTCGATGGCTCCGTTCTGCCTGGCAAGTTATGGCCATTGATAAGAATTCTTCGGGGCGAGCAGCTTCAAGATCTGGAACTGAGGCTTCGACGCATAGGTACGGGTTGGGTGCGCGTCGTAAGCTATTCCGGCGCCATTTCGCACTACGGCGACGGCAAGGGGTTGGCGTTTCTAACCATTAAAGATATTACCGAGCGTAAGCAGGCAGAAGAAGCGCTGCGAGATGCGAAGATAAATCTTGAGTATAAGGTAAATGAACGTACTGCCCAGCTTGTTGCGAAGAGCAAGGAGCTGGAGAATTTTTGTTATTCCGTCTCTCATGATCTCCGGGCGCCGCTTCGAGGGATCGATGGGTACAGTCGCCTTTTGCTTGAAAGCTACCACGAACGTCTTGATGAGGAAGGGCGGAGTTTTTTAAAGAATATTCGCGCCGCGACGAAACACATGACAGACTTGATAGAAGATCTGCTCGCATATTCGAAGCTCGAACGGCGTATGGCATCTTCCACCCCTGTCAGACTCTCCACGTTTGTATCCAATCTCTTGGGCCAGTTCCAGAATGTTGTCGGTGACGCCCGTTTGACGGTCAAAGTCGACGATTTTCGTGTCAATGCTGACCCGGATGCGCTAGCGATCGCTTTGCGCAATCTGATCGATAACGCGCTCAAGTTCTCCAGACATGCCCCGCAACCAGTCATCGAAATTCTTGCTCAGGCCGGGGATGGCAATTGCACGATCTCTGTACGTGATAATGGAATCGGATTCGATATGCGTTTTTACGACAAGATTTTCGAAATTTTCCAACGCCTTCATCGCGTGGAGGACTACCCGGGTACCGGAATTGGCCTGGCTATGGTCCAGAAGGCCATGGAACGGATGGGTGGGCGAGTATGGGCGGAAAGTCAGCTTGGTGCCGGCGCGGTTTTTTTCCTCCAGCTGCCTTTATCCAGCCGGTCCCAGGAAACAGTTTCCCCGACCGATTAAAGTCTAGTGTGAGTCATACCGTGCCAATTCTACTCATCGAAGACAATCCGATGGATGTGGACCTTACCCGACGTGCCTTTATCCGCCACAACCTGGCCAATCCGCTTAAGGTGGCGCGCGACGGGCAGGAAGCGCTCGATCTCATCGACACATGGCGGGTGGGAGACATCGTGCCGTCGGTCATTCTCCTTGATCTGAAGCTACCCAAAATCAGTGGGCTGGATGTCTTGCGTGTTATTCGGGAGCATCCGGTTTTCGGCACTGTTCCCGTCGTAGTGCTGACTTCTTCCGCAGAAGACGGCGATATCAACGAAGCGTATTCGCTTGGGGCCAACTCGTATATCGTGAAACCGGTCGATTTCGATAAGTTTATAGAAGTAGCCAGGCAAATCGAGTTGTACTGGACTGTCCTCAACATGCACAGCTTTCCGAAGCACGCATGAAGGTTCTCTATCTGGAGGACAATGCACTGGACGCCGATCTGGTGCGGATCGAGCTCGGGAAACGCGCACCTGAAATTCAGCTTGATATCGTAAGCACTCTGACCGAAGCACTGGCGAGACTGGAGCTGTTTTATACGGTTTACGGGAGCAGTCAGAAAAGGACGCCGGCGTCGGCACCCGTTCCCGACGCCGATGCAGAAGTTGATCGTTATGAGTTGGTTCTTACCGACCTCAATCTTCCCGATGGAAGCGGTAAAACGTTGCTTGCTCAGGTTCGCTCCTGGCGTCTGCCCCTCCCCGTAGTTGTTCTAACCGGCTCGGGCAGCGAGGAATTGTTACTGGCTTTACTCCGAGCGGGTGCTGATGATTACGTCATCAAGCGAGGCGGTTACCTTGAGACTCTTCCTCTCGTACTGCTGGCAGCGCTTGAAAAATTCCACACCGAAACGTTTTGGCGGGCGGCCGCGCTCAAGGTCGTGTTCGTTGACCCGAATACCCATGATACCGACCTGACGAAACGGGAGCTGGTTGCCTTGGCGCCGCATCTGAATATTGAATCCCTTCAGACAGCTGAACAGGTCTTCCACCGATTTGCCGGTAGCGGCTCACGTACCGATATTGATGTTCTTCTACTTGATTATCGCTTGCCCGGCGCTTCTGCCACCGACATTTTAAAGGAGCTCTGCCAGGTGCGCGGGCTCGATGTGCCTATTGTTCTGGTTATCGGACAAGGGGACGAAGAAATTGCGCGGCAATCGCTCAAGCTGGGAGCCGCCGATTACGTGGTTAAAAGCCCTGGCTATATTCAGCGGTTACCGACGGTCATAGAAAACGTGTGGCTGCGAGCGGAATCGACTCGCAGAGAACGTGTTTTGCTCGAGGAGAGAGCGCGTCTTTCTCTTGCCACCGAGGCTGCGGCAATAGGAATTTGGGAATGGAATATTGCAACCAACGAAATTATCTGGGACGACCGGATGTATGACATCCACGGTGTTCCCCGCGGGACCGCGATCACGTATGAAATCTGGAGTTCGTATGTTCATCCCGACGACCTTACCGCGAAGGAAGCCCAGCTGAACAAGATCAGGGAGGAGAACGGAAGCAGGCAGTTTGATTTCCGCATACTGCAACGGCACGAACAGGTGCGGCATGTTCATATCGCCAAGACGGTGAAATTCGGAAAAAAAAATGAGCTGATTATTGTAGGTACCGCCATCGATATAACCGAGCGCAAGCAGACGGAGCTTGCCATTCAGCAACATGCGATGCAGCAGGAGCTTATCGCGGATTTCGGACAGAAGGCGCTCGCTAGCGCGAATCTTGACGAGTTGTGGCATGAGGCGGCTGTAATCGCATCGGAAGGACTTAACGTTGGTTTCTCCAAGGCTCTCCTGCTTGCTCCGGATATGCGCTCGTTCAACCTTAAGGCGGGTTTTGGGTGGCAGGAGGGTTGGGTTGGCCGTTGCATCTCTTATACATATGAAAACAGCCAGAACCGGTTTATTCTTGCCAGCCATCAAGCCGTAGTGGTGGACGATTTTTGCACTGAAACGCGTTTCAAGCCCTCGAAAATTCTGAAAAGCCACCATATACGCAGCGCTGCGGGTGTGGTGATCTCAGGTGCTGGCGGGGGGCCCTACGGTGTGCTTGGAGCCTATGCCCGTGATGCACATTATTTCAGTGCCAGCAGTACCAATTTTCTGCAGAGTCTGGCAAATATTCTTGCGACTGCAATAGATCGCAAGAGAACCGAAGAACACCTCACCTATTTGGCTCAGTTCGATCCCTTGACAGAATTACCCAACCGCAATCTGTTCCTCGATCGACTAAAGAAGGCCATGGAGCATGCACAGCGTAACCAGGAGCGGCTCGCTGTTGTGTTCGCTGATCTTGACCGGTTCAAAATCGTCAACGACACGATGGGCCATAGCACAGGCGACAGGTTGCTCGTTCAAGTCGCGCGACGCTTGCAACAATGCGTGCGTTCCTGCGATACGGTAGCGCGTCTGAGCGGCGACGAGTTCGGGTTTATCCTATGTAACCTCACCCATGCCGATGATGCAACCGTGGTTGCAGAAAAGGTGATTGGCGCGCTCTCGCTATCGTTTGAGCTGGAAGGACAGGAAGTTTACATTTCCGCAAGTCTTGGCATCAGCATTTTCCCTGGCGACGGAGATGACGCGGACAGTCTGCTCAGGAGCGCGGATACCGCGATGTTTCAGGCGAAAGAGCAAGGTCCCGCGATCTATCAGTTTTACCTGCCCCAGATGAATGAGCGCGCAGTGGCCCGGCTAAAGATGGAAACGCAATTGCGCGGGGCGCTGGCAAGGCATGAATTCGTGCTCCATTATCAGCCGAAGGCGAGCCTGGTCAATGGCGGGATAACAGGTTTCGAGGCTCTGTTGCGCTGGCAGCATCCAACGCATGGGCTCGTGCCGCCTTTTCAATTCATTTCTGTGCTTGAGGATACCGGCCTCATTGTGCCAGTGGGAGAATGGGTCGTCCAAACAGTATGTGAGCAGATCAGAAAATGGGAGGATCAGGGCCTGCTTCTGCACCCGATTTCGGTAAATCTCTCGGCACGACAGTTTCAGCAGCAAGACCTTGACGATGTTATTGGAAATACGCTCAAAACGACGGGAATCGATCCACGGTTGCTCGAATTCGAGTTGACGGAATCAGTGTTGATGGAAGAGGCGGAAGTCGCTGCGAATGCACTGCGGAATCTGAAAGCTTTTGGCGTGCAGATATCAATGGATGATTTCGGAACCGGCTATTCAAGCCTGGCCTACCTGAAACGATTTCCACTCGACGTACTCAAGATCGACCGCGCGTTTATCCGCGATGTCACCACGGATCCGGACGATGCAACCATCGCAGTGGCAATGATCAACCTCGCGCACAGTTTGGGGTTGAAGGTAATCGCCGAGGGAGTCGAAACGAGACCGCAACTGGACTTTCTAATTAACCACGGCTGTGACGAGATGCAGGGTTACTATTTTTCGCGGCCCCTTCGGCTTGAGGCTGCAGCCACAGCCCTTATTGAACGCCATAGGCTGCCATTGAGCATCAGAAATTGAACCTGTAAGGTATGTCTCCGACCCCCGTTGCGCGCCCCCCGATGCCCGTTCCGGAACCCCTGTCGTTGCCCGGTACGGCCCCAGCCTGAACTTTCCATCCCGAAAACGTTAATTCGTTTCGCCGGAATGCAAAAAAGCTCTTTCCCGATCTCGTGATATTTGTTAAGTTATCGTCCGCAACTTCCCAGTCCGCGGGGGGCGGATATGGTTTCCAAATATGGAAAGAAGCAAAAAAATGAAAAAGCTTATCGTGGGGGTTTGTATTACGTTTGCATTTACCGGCAGTGCCTTTGCGCAACAGGTCGGGCTAAAGCTAAAATCGCAAGCTGCGCTAATCATGGACGCGCGACAGGAGCGCATTCTTTTTGACAAGAATCCGGACAAGGTAATGCCGATCGCTTCCATTACCAAGCTCATGACGGCGATGGTTGTGCTTGACGCACAATTACCATTGAACGAGGAGATCTTTATAGAAGAGGCCGACGTTGACATTCTCAAGAATACACGTTCGCGCCTGCGTGTCGGAACCAGCCTTAGTCGTGAAGAAATGCTGAGGCTTGCCCTGATGTCATCCGAAAACCGCGCCGCCGCAGCGCTGGGACGGAGTTATCCCGGCGGTACGCGCGGATTCGTGGATGCAATGAATCGCAAGGCATTCGAGCTCGGCATGGGCAACAGTTATTTTGTCGATTCCACCGGTCTGAACCGCGCCAACGTTTCCACGGCGCGCGATCTGGCGAAGCTCGTGAGTGCTGCGTATGACTACGAGCTCATCCGTGAATTCTCCACAACCGCGGCGCACGCGGTCGAATTCGGCGACGATGATCATAGCGTGCAATTTGTCAACTCGAACAATCTGGTCCGTAGCAGCAGTTGGGAGATTGGCGTATCAAAAACCGGCTTTCTCAGCGAAGCCGGCCGCTGCCTCGTGATGCAGGCTAAAATAACCGGCAAGCCAGTTATTATCGTATTGCTGGACTCCTCGGGGAAGAATACGCGCCTAGGTGATGCAAATAGGGTCAGGAAATGGATGGAGATCGGTTTTGCGCGTAAAGTTCGCGGCTAATACGAACTGTAAATCGTAAGCGAGCGGAAAGGCTCGGTGGTCGGACCGGTTGCGCACAGGCCAGGACTTCCCCCTGAAGAATGCTTCTTCGGCACTCAACAGAAGGATGAATCATAATCGTGTAGGAAGCCGGGGGCGTCGGGTGGCAGAGATCGAAGGAAGAGGGAGCCGAATGCCAGCTTTGATCCCCACTCTACAGCAACTGGAATGCAAGAACCGCTACGATCGTTGGCGGAAGGGCGGCGGCCAGAAGTCCTAAGGGATGGATCGCTTCGTCCTTGAATGAACCCTTGAGTATGGAGAAGCCCGCCGGGTTAGGAGCATTGGCGATTACCGTCAGGCCGCCGCCTGCGACAGCCCCGGCAACGAGCGAGTAGCGAAAATCTGCAGTCGTTCCTTCCATCAGGGAACCGAGATAGGTAAGGGCCGCATTATCCGTGATAGCCGTAAGCAGGGTAGCGCCGAAAAACAGTACTGTGCTGTCCATTCCTGCCAACATTGGTTGCAACCACCACTTCTGGTGTCCTCCCAAAACAATCAGGCCGGCAAGGAAAAAAGCGACCATTAATCCTTCGCGCAGGATGAGCCGATCCTGGTAACGTTCATATGCATGGGCAAAGCCCACGAAGAAGAGCAGTAAGCCGATGAAGATGGCCGGGTGGTGGGCAAACGCTACCACGCCTGTCAAAAAGGACAGATGTACCGCCACGACCCAGGCTGGGGTTTCGGCATGCTGGCCGCGCATGTCATTATTTACTGCTGATAGCTCGCGTTGGAACAGCAAAGTCGCCGCCGTTGCGTTCACCAGGACTGCGAGCGCGGCCTTCCAGCCAAACGTGGTCAGCATGAAAGTGGAGTCCCATCCCCACTTCGCGGCCACCATGAGAACCGGAGGGGCTGCAAACGATGTCAATGTTCCGCCGATCGAGATATTGACGAAAAGCACACCGAGAGTCACGTATTTCAAGCGCACGGAAATTTCCCGTGAATAGTAACGCTCAAGGAGGATCAGGCCGGCCAGCGTCATTGCTGCTGGTTCGGTGATCAACGAGCCGAGCAGAGGCACAAAGGATAATGTGACAAAGTAAAACGCCTTGCCCTCCGGCCAGGGAATGAGGCGGGCCAGCATGTTGACGCAGGCCATGGCAAACCGCAGGATGGGGCGGCTGCCCGAAATCACCATGATGGCGAATACGAACATGGGCTCGGTGAAGCTTTGCCCATCAATGTAGCTGGTTGCAGCTTCCTTTCCGTCCATAATCAGCATCGCGGCCACAAGCACCATGGCCCAGAAGCCGAACACCACCTCGACCTCGCCGAGAAAATGCCATATGCCCGCATGCGCCGGGTGAGTATGGGCCAGGCGCTCGAACACCTTGGTCGAGAAAGTGTGTATAAGCGCGACGCCGAATAGCGCTGCGCCGATTAGTTCAATAGAGGCTGGAGCCATCGTGTGCCGCCGACTGGCTGGTAGGATTGGGCATGGGTTTTATGTTGGGTCTACAGATTGCCGAGCCGCAGACCTTGTCCTTGATGGCGCCGTGCTTGATTAGCGGGACAAACGTCACCTATTTCATTGCGTCCAGATTAGCCTGCGCATCCGCATTCCCCTGCGCCGCTGCTTTCTTGAACCATTCCTTGGCTTTGGTCTCGTCTCTCGGCACACCTTCACCTGCGTAATACATCACTCCAAGATTGTTCTGGGCATCGACATTACCCTGCTCGGCCGATTTCTGGAACAACTCGACAGCTTTTGCCGAATCCTTGGAGACGCCTTCCCCGTTCGCATACATCAGCCCGAGGTTAAATTGGGCAGGCGCGTACCCCTGTCCAGCGGCGCGATGAAACCATGCCGCGGCTGTAGCTGGATCATTGCTTAGAATGTTACCTGAAGCGTCCTTGGAAATCGCTTCACCCGTGTAGTACATCACGCCGAGGCCGGTTTGTGCCTTGGGCTCCCCAGCTTCCGCATCTTTCTTTAATTGAAGAAATTTTTCCTCGGGGGTTGAATCACCTGCTTGGGCTGGCATGATCTGCTTCATTATGTCCGACTTTTCCTCGGGCGTTAGCGCCTCCTCCAGCACCGATGGAATCTGTTTTTCAGAAGTGAATTCATCTGGAAGCTTTGTTTCGGTTTGTGGTTTGGGGGGGCTTACGGGAGGTTTTTCGCCGCATCCGGTAAGTATGAGCAACGGCACGGAGAGCAAGGCAGCAATAAGAATATTCATGAAGTATGATGTCCTATTATGTCCTGCCGCGCCCGTAGGGAGGCAGGAGCACTTCCAGAAGAATCATAAACTATAATACATATCAAATTCGACCGGATGGGTCGTCATCCGAAAGCGCGTAACTTCCTCCATCTTGAGTTCGATGTAAGCATCAATCATATCGTTCGAAAAAACCCCCCCGCGAGTAAGAAAATTACGGTCCTTATCCAGGCTATCGAGCGCTTCGTCCAATGAAGCGCAAGGATTGGGTATCTTCGCAGCTTCCTCCGGCGGGAGGTCATAGAGATTCTTATCCATCGGGTCGCCCGGGTGGGTCTTGTTCTGGATGCCATCCAGCCCAGCCATCATCAACGCGGTGAATGCAAGATAAGGGTTGGCGGTTGGATCCGGAAAACGCACTTCAATGCGCCGCCCCTTCGGACTATTGGCATAAGGGATGCGGACCGCGGCGGAACGGTTGCTGACCGAATAAGCGAGGTTAATCGGTGCCTCGTAGCCGGGAACGAGGCGTTTATACGAATTTGTGCCAGGATTGGTGATCGCATTGAGGGCCTTGGCGTGTTTGATGATGCCTCCAATGTAATACAGGGCCATTTCGGATAGTCCCGCATACCCGTTTCCGGAGAACAGGTTCTGACCTCCTTTCCAGATTGACTGGTGCACGTGCATTCCTGATCCGTTATCGCCGACAATGGGTTTTGGCATGAACGTCGCCGTTTTCCCATAGGAGTGTGCCACGTTGTGCACCACGTATTTGAATACCTGTGTCCAGTCCGCCCGTTTTACAAGGCTGCTGTATTTTGTTCCGATTTCGCACTGTCCAGCGGTAGCTACCTCGTGGTGGTGCACTTCAACTTCGATTCCCAATTCTTCGAGTGCAAGACACATGGCGGAGCGGATGTCGTGCAGCGAATCAATCGGCGGGACAGGAAAATAACCGCCCTTTATACCAGGACGGTGGCCGGTATTACCTCCCTCGTATTTTTCGCCCGAACTCCAGGCCGCTTCCTCCGATTCAATTTTTACCGAGCAACCGGACATGTCAGCGTGCCAGGTCACGGAATCAAAAATGAAGAACTCGGGTTCAGGGCCAAAATATGCGGTATCGCCGATGGCCGTCGACTTCAGGTAAGCCTCGCCACGTTTTGCCAGCGAGCGTGGATCCCGGTCGTAGCCCTTGCCATCGGAAGGTTCCACCACATCACAGGTCATGAAAAGCGTAGCCTCGTCCATGAAAGGATCCATCTTGGCAGTTTCCGGATCAGGAATCAGCAACATGTCAGACGCCTGAACACCCTTCCAGCCGGCAATGGAAGAACCATCGAACGCGTGGCCATCCTCAAGCTTGTCGGCGTCAACCGCGTGAGCCGGGAGGGTCACATGCTGTTCTTTACCTCGAGTATCAGTAAATCGAAGGTCAACAAATTTGACCTCGTTATCCTGGATCATTTTCAGAACATCGGCTAACGCCATTTTTTTCTCCGAACTACGTTTGCAGTTGTACAAAAGATTCGGGAAACCTCCGATGAATCAACGCAGACGCGACGGTAGCGCTGCGCCGAGGTTTGCCGACTGTAAGGGCAACATTATATCAGCAGCAGCGTTCTTCGTTTCTTGAACAGTTCGAGCGCGCTGCGGTCAACGACTGATTTATACCCGGCGCCGATGAAATGCAGGCGTACGCGAATGCATGAAGCCCAACACCTGCATAAAAATCGACTACCATTGCATTTTCTATCACGACATTGGACGGCGACATGGAATCCATCACTGCGATATTGGAAAGGGCGCGGCAACGCGCCAAAGAAATGAATTTACCATATGAGGGTGCACTTTTTCCCAATGAAGCACTCACCCTTTTGCAGGAAGCCCCGGCCGCCAAGCTGGTTGATGTCCGTTCCAGAGCGGAATGGGACTGGGTAGGGAGAATTCCCGGCGCGGTTGAAATCGAGTGGCAGTCCTACCCTGGTATGCGGCATAGCCCCGATTTCCCTAACTATCTTTCCAGTCAAGTGGATAAGGAATCCCTAGTGATGTTCATCTGCCGCAGCGGAGGCCGATCGCATCAGGCCGCCGCTACCGCCACTGAAATGGGATACACGAGTTGCTATAACATTCTTGAAGGATTTGAGGGCGAGAAGGACGCGAGCGGTCATCGCGGCACGAAAGGCGGGTGGAAGGCCGCGGGGCTTCCCTGGGTGCAGGGTTAAACAGTGCGAACCCGGGCGCATTATCCAAGCGTGATAATCCGGGCTAGGCGGCCGACCATTCTACCGCCCCGGAGTAGGCGGTGAACAGGACCACAATTCCGAATGCGATTCGATACCATGCAAAAACCGTGAAATCGTGGTGACTGATAAAACGCAGTAGTCCCCGCACAGCCAGTAACGCGCTGACAAACGAGGCGACAAACCCGAGCATAAATACGCCGGCATCATTAAACTGCAGAATGTCGCGACTTCTGTAGACATCGTAGAAGGTGGCCGCGAACATGATCGGGATGGCGAGAAAGAAGGAAAATTCGGTGGCGGCCTTGCGCGACAGGCCGAAAAATAGCCCGCCGATAATGGTTGCGCCGGAGCGTGAAGTGCCCGGTATCAGCGCCAGGCACTGCATTAATCCCACCTTGAGCGCATGTTTCCAATCCATGTCTTCCACTCGCTCGACTTCCACAACGTGCTTCCTGCGCTCCGCCCAAAGGATCAAGAAGCCTCCGACGATGAACGCGGTGGCAACGGGCACCGGATGAAACAGATACTGTTTGATGGTCTTGATTAACAACAATCCCAGGATCGCCGCCGGCAGAAATGCGATCAGAATATTTAAAACAAAGCGATTGGCATCCTGTCGGGAGCCAACGTCCGCAAGAACGCTTCCGATCTTCGCGCGATATTCCCAGCATACCGCCAGTATTGCGCCGAGCTGAATCACAATAGTGAATACTTTGCCCTTCTCGTCATTAAAGTTGAGCAGGTCGCTCACCAGGATGAGGTGGCCTGTCGAGGAAATCGGGAGAAATTCGGTCAGACCTTCGACAACACCGAGGATCAAGGCCTTGAAAAGCAATAGCCAGTCCATTCGCAGCTATCGCGCCGACGCGAGTTGATGCCGGATCGCGGACGAACAGGCCTTGTTAAATATATTCCCAGGCAATGGACTTTTCCAATTCAAAAGAAATAGGATGTAGAAAATCGAGGTCGCGACAACTTTAGTCATTATCGCATCGAACCCTGCTTCAGGCTCAAGAATACCTGTTAGCGACGCTTCTTACGCCCAACTGCCAACCGGATACTCTATCAAGCGATGGCGATGAAATGCCGCGAATAGCCGGGTACAACCAACGAGGTGCAGGGGACTTCCATCACGATCACGGTGTGCGGGCGTTCACGGGTACGTAGCACCCGCGAACGATGCATTTACATTAGGGGACGCCTGCTGTTGTTTCGGGCCAATTGCTGGTTAAGCCTTGCCGTAAATTTCACCGCCTTTAGCCGCAAATTCCATTGATTTCTCTTCCATGCCTTTTTTCAGCGCTTCCTGCTCGCTTACTCCCTGGCTCGCGGCGAAGTCGCGCACATCCTGAGTTATCTTCATCGAGCAGAAGTGGGGGCCGCACATGGAACAGAAATGTGCGAGCTTTGCGCCCTCCTGCGGCAAGGTCTCGTCATGGAATTGCTTTGCTTTATCCGGGTCGAGGCTAAGGTTGAATTGGTCAGCCCAGCGAAACTCAAACCGGGCCTTGGAGAGCGCATTATCGCGAATTTGCGCGCCGGGGTGCCCTTTGGCCAGATCCGCCGCATGTGCTGCAATTTTATAAGTGATAATGCCGTCCTTCACATCATCTTTATCGGGCAGGCCCAGGTGTTCCTTAGGTGTAACATAACAGAGCATGGCCGTGCCGTACCAGCCGATCATGGCCGCGCCAATAGCGGATGTGATGTGGTCGTAGCCTGGCGCGATGTCCGTGGTCAGCGGGCCCAATGTATAGAAGGGCGCTTCCGCGCAGTGTTTCAACTGCAGATCCATGTTTTCCTTGATAAGGTGCATGGGCACATGGCCGGGCCCTTCGATCATCACTTGCACGTCATGCTTCCACGCGATCTGGGTCAATTCACCGAGCGTCTTCAGTTCCGCGAATTGGGCCTCATCGTTGGCGTCATAAATTGAACCTGGACGAAGTCCGTCACCTAGAGAAAAGCTGACGTCATAGGCTTTCATGAGTTCGCAAATTTCGTCGAAGCGGGTGTAGAGAAAGCTTTCCCGGTGGTGAGCGAGACACCACTTTGCCATGATCGAGCCGCCGCGCGAAACAATTCCGGTCAAGCGCTTTGCCGTCATCGGAACGTAAGCGAGCCGAACCCCCGCATGGATCGTGAAGTAGTCCACTCCCTGTTCAGCTTGTTCAATCAGTGTGTCTCGGAAAATTTCCCAGGTAAGGTCTTCCGCCTTTCCATTTACCTTCTCCAACGCCTGGTAGATTGGAACGGTGCCAATGGGCACGGGACTGTTGCGAATGATCCACTCACGGGTTTCGTGAATATTCTTGCCGGTTGAAAGGTCCATCACGGTATCTCCGCCCCAGCGGATGGCCCAGGTCATCTTTTCCACTTCTTCCTGAATGCTTGAACCTAACGCGGAGTTGCCAATGTTGGCATTGATTTTCACCAGAAAGTTGCGCCCGATGATCATCGGCTCGGATTCAGGGTGGTTGATGTTCGCAGGAATAATCGCGCGGCCACGGGCCACCTCGTCGCGCACAAATTCCGGGGTGATATGCTGGGGTAGAAAGGCGCCAAAATCATGGCCCGGGTGCTGGCGCGTCAGTAATTCGCGCCGTTCAGCAATGAATTGTTCGCTGCGTTGGTTCTCGCGTATGGCCACAAACTCCATTTCGGGGGTAATGATGCCGCGACGAGCATAGTGCATCTGCGTGACGTTTGCCCCTGCCTTACCACAACGGGCGAGGCGTCTTAAATCAAAACGCATTTCGGCGAGCTTGGGATCCGCAAGGCGTTGTCTGCCATAGGCCGAAGCCGGACCGGAGAGTCTTTCGGTATCCTGGCGCTCATCTATCCATCTTTCGCGCAACGGCGCCAAGCCCGACCGTATATCGATATTTATTGCCGGGTCCGTGTAAGGGCCGGAAGTGTCGTAAACATAAATAGGCGGATTTTCTTCCGCCCCCATGCTGGCGGGCGTTTCGGACTGGCTGATTTCCCGCATTGGAACACGGATATCAGGACGGGAGCCCTCCACATAAACTTTGCGCGAATTGGGTAACGGTTTGACCGCTCCTTCGTCCACGCGGGCGGTCTTGCTTGAAAACGCCGAAGGGAGGTGCGAGGCGTCTAAAACTGTTGCATTCATGTTACGCTCCTTTGAGTGCCATGTGCCATGAAGGAGCGGGACGACAAAATCCCAGCTTCCCTACGGCGGCATTATCCGTGTCAGGTATTGAGGGACTGTCTCACCAGCTCCCGCATTCGGGAGTGGACCCCTAGCTGCTGCTGTGAAGCTAATGGAAATATGGAATAATTGCAAGTCTATGATGACATTTTATAGGGCTGGACATGGATCTCGAACAAACCCGGTTTAACATGGTGGAGCAGCAGATTCGTCCATGGGACGTGCTGGATCAGGAAGTTCTCAAATTACTGTTCGAACTGCGGCGAGAGGAGTTTGTTCCTCCAGCCTACCGTTCTCTCGCATTTGTAGATATGGAAATCCCGCTCGGATACGGTGAGGTGATGCTCGCCCCCAAGCTCGAAGCACGCATCCTGCAGGAATTGCAGGTGAAAAAAACGGACAAGATTTTAGAGGTGGGTAGCGGTAGTGGTTATCTGGCCGCGCTGCTGGCCAAAAAAGGGGAGTATGTTCATAGCGTGGAAATTGTGCCGGAACTGAAGGCCATGGCAGAAAAAAACCTTCAGGCTCATGGTATTGCCAATGTCCTGGTTGAAAATGGAGACGGTGCGCTGGGCTGGCCCCGGCACGGACCTTATGACGTCATTGTGCTCACAGGCTCCACCCCGGTTTTGCCCGAGGCATTTCAGAAGAGTCTCAGGGCCGGCGGGCGCATGTTTGCGGTAGTAGGTGATGCCCCGGTAATGCAGGCTGCGCTTGTCAATTGCCTGGTACAGGAAAAAGAAGGCGCACCCGGCGCTTACAACACAGTTGGTTTGTTTGAGACTTGTATTACTCCTCTAAGAAACGCACAACAGCCGACGAGATTTACTTTTTGACGTTCCCGGCTGGCTTTACGAATAGCGCGTCTGTACGGCTGCCCGCTGCCCAGACGCGACCTAAACCTCCGATGCTCGCATCTTCCCATAGCTCAAGATATCTGGTATTACCGTGAAAGCTCCGCAATATATCTGTGCACTGCTAATTGGAGCCGCTTTGCATGCTCCGGTACGTGCTTCCGATCTCATGGAAATCTATCGTGAGGCACAGGAACAGGACGCGCTGTTCAGTGCTGCACGCCACGCGCACGCGGCTGCGCAGGAGAGATTACCGCAGGGCAGGGCGGGCTTGCTTCCCACCGTCTCGCTCGCGTTCGTGCGTCGCCGGCAATGGATCGAGATCGGAGGGGGGAGCGCCGTAGGAATCGGTGTGGGCGCTACGATAAGGCCGTCAGACGTGGTCATCGATAACCAGAGCCTGACGATCACCGCAACCCAGCCAATTTTTCGGATGGAAAATTTCGCGGTCTATGAACAATCCAAGCTTCAGGTTGCACAGGCGGATTCTCAGTTCATCATTGCCGCCCAAGACTTGATTCTGCGCGTGGCGCAGGCGTATTTCGATATCCTGGTGGCAGAAGTAAATCTGGAGGCGGCGCAAGCTCAGCTGAAGGCAATTGGCGAGCAGTTGGAGCAGGCCAAGCGCAACTTCCAGGTCGGCACAGCTACTATCGTGGATACGCATGAAGCCCAGGCGCGTTTCGATTTCATACACTCCCAGGAAATTGCTGCCAGGAATGACCTGGAAATACGCAAGCGCGGGTTGCAACAGATTATCGGCCGCATGCCGGATTATTTGCGACGCCCCACTGAAGATACTTCTGACCTGTTGACGCTGAAGTACCAAACTATGCAGGAATGGATCACGGTGGCGGAGCAGAATAACCTTGCATTCAAAGTTCAACAGGCAGTGTACGAAATTGCCAAACAGGACGTGGAGCGAGCCAAGGCTGGGCACTATCCAACCGTGGATCTGGTAGCAATATATAGTGATCAGAAAGGTGTCGGGGGCACGATAACCGGCTTGCCGCGCGACTTGACATCAAAAGAGATCGGCGTGCAGGTCAGCTTTCCCATATTTCAAGGTTTTGCAGCGCAATCACGGGTACGCGAAGCGTTGGCAACGCAGGAAAAGGTGTTCCAGGATCTGAGCAATACCCGGCGTAACAACGTCCTGCAGGTAAGCCAGCAGTATTTGAATGTCACCAACGGAATGGCTCAGGTAAAAGCGCTGAAACAGGCGTTGATATCTACCCAGAGCCAGGTGGACTCCACCAAGCTCGGACAGGAAGTGGGCGTTAGAACGGAGGTGGATGTACTGAATGCACAGCAATTGTTTTATACCGCAAGACGCGACCTGGCCCAGGCGCGCTACAATTTTGTCATGTCAAGATTGAGGTTGAAGGCGGAGGCGGGGGAATTGGACGAGGAAGATGTGAGAGAGATCAATAACGTATTGTTGCGATAGTTTCCCAGGCCCAGAAGGAAATAACGTCGTGCAAGTGCCTTGCCGAAGCTTATCCAGACCGGACCTCGCTGTCGTTGACGCGTAATGGGTTGAGTGTTAGATTTTCAAACAAGAGATTGCGTGTCGCCGCTGCGCCATTTCAGTTTCACCGGGATGGCGGCATGACACCAGGAAGGGCCGATCATGAAAGAGGCAGCCTTACCCGATTCATACTGGAATCAGCCATTTCTCCTGTCGCGCGGCGACCGGTTGGCCGGTGTCCGCGACACCCGTCCGGCGGGATCTGACGAGGGTATACTCGACGCCAAGACATTCGACGCGATAGAGACCGATCAATTGTTCGACTCGCTCAATCACGCGGTTACCCATGCGGGGCAGTCGGTTCTTTACCGCTCGCTGGCCCGGCCAGGGACGGAGGTGGCAGTGGCCCGAAAAAAACAGGAGGCGCTACGGGAGCTCGAGTCCGACCCCGCCTTTCGGGACGCGCTACGGAATTTTATCGACGAAATGGCGCGGGGTGAGCAGTCCTTGTACCAATTGCTCTACGGGACGTTTACCGGCGGTCTTGCTATCGATAGTTCCGGAGCTGGTAAAAAAGATGAAATGGAATTCAGTGGCTACGGCTATCACCAGTTCATCGATGGAACGGGCTTCGTTGTTGATCTGGTCGAGATGGCGCAGGCCTTGCCACAGCCGCGGAGCGAATATTTGCGCGACTTGTTCAAAGCGATTCGCGACTTCGGCACGTCGCGTATTTATTCACTGATACGCGGTCCCGTTTATGTAGTAGAGGGAAAATTCAAGACGGGCGAAGAGAAACCCCGCTATTTGCCGATTCCACGCTTCCGGCCGTCGATGTTCAAGCCTCTGCCGATCTTTTTGATCCTGGCAGCGGTGGTCGCAGGCCTTTATTTTTTCCAGGGTTTACTGGCGGGTTTTGGCATCGCATATCTGGGTTATGGGATACTTGTGCTGGCAGTACCCATTCTTCCGGTCATCTTGATTGCAATCGCCTCCTCAGACCGCGACTCTGTCATCTATCCGTTGCGAAAGCTGTTCAGGCATAGTCCCGAGTTGGCGCGTTTGCTTGAAACAATGGGCATGATCGATGAAATCCTGTCTTTTCATCGTTATTCCCATGCCTTCAGCGGGAAGATGACACTTCCGGAAATAATGGAAAGCGAGCGCCATTCGCTTAGTGCCACCGAAGCCAGAAACCCTCTGCTTGCCCGGGCCAATCCCAACTATGTGCCTAACGATATCGAACTTGATGATGCGGGACGGCTGCTAGTCATCACCGGACCCAATAGCGGCGGCAAGACAGCCTACTGCAAGACCGTGGCCCAGATTCAGCTGCTTGGCCAGATCGGCTGCTATATTCCCGCCTCGACCGCGCGTATGGTATTGGCGGAACATATTTTCTACCAGGTGCCCGATCCCGGGCACCTGGACGAGGGGATGGGACGTTTTGCCCACGAACTGAAACGCACGCGCGAAATTTTCTTCAGCTCAACAGCGCGCAGCCTCGTCGTGCTGGATGAGCTTTCGGAGGGAACGACGTTTGAGGAGAAAATGGAACTGTCGGAGTATGTCCTTGCAGGCTTCTACCAGCTGGGGGCAAGCACATTGCTGGTGACACATAACCACGAGCTGTGTGAGCGCTTGCAGGACAAGGGCATCGGGCGGTACCTGCAGGGCGAGTTTCTGCCCCAGGGCCCAACCTATCGTCTGATCCCTGGAGTTTCGCGGGTGAGCCACGCGGATCGCGTGGCCGCTGCGCTGGGTTTCAGCAAAGAGGATGTAGAGAAGCACCTTGCAGCGCGGGGCACGTAAGCGCCGGGCCGGCATCAGTTTGGCGCGCAGAACGTGGCGACATATCGTCTCTTCCAATGGTCCGACTGACCTATTGCTGAGCTCTGCTCTGTCTCTGGTTCTATAATCCAGGATGTGAAAACTGTGTACCACTACCACAATGCGAAGTTCAATCGTCGCTTCGCGTCACAGATTCTTTCACACGAAGCCGGAGCTGAAAAAGGATCAAGTTGATGAAAGCACTGGTTACGGGCGCAAATGGATTTGTCGGTTCGGCCGTTGCAAGGTGTTTACTAAACGCCGGACATGAAGTGCGGTGCCTGGTAAGACCGGGCAGCGACCGGCGCAATCTCCACAAGTTGCCTGTCGAACTCTCCGAAGGAGATTTGCGATCCGCTCCATCTTTGAAGCGGGCGGTGACGGGCTGTGATAGCTTGTTCCACGTTGCCGCCGATTATCGCCTCTGGGTTCCAAACCCGGAAACGATGTACGAGATCAACGTAAAGGGAACTCAGGCATTGATACTCGCGGCGGCCGAAGCCGGAGTAAAAAGGATGATATACACCAGCAGCGTGGCAACGCTAGGAATAAATCAGGATGGCATCCCGGCCACCGAGGAGACGCCCTCGAGTCTTTTATCCATGACTGGACACTACAAGCGTTCCAAATTCATGGCCGAGCAAGTTGTTCAGCAGATGACTGATGAGCATAGACTGCCGCTGGTTATCGTGAACCCTTCTACGCCCATCGGGCCTCGAGATATCAGACCTACGCCAACAGGCCGTATCGTGGTGGATACGTTATGTGACCGGATGCCGGCATATGTAAATACAGGTTTGAATATAGCCCATGCTGATGACGTTGCGCATGGCCATCTGCTGGCTCATGCGCATGGAAAACCCGGGCAACGCTATATACTCGGCGGCGAAAACATGACGTTATTGGAAATACTCCAGATGATCGATCAGATTCGCGGCAAGCAGACGAAACGGTTCAGCCTTCCCGTGAAGCTGATCCTTCCAGCCGCGTGGCTGATGGAAAAAATGGCTATGGTTACGCAGATCGAGCCGCGCGCGACGATGGATAGCCTGCGCATGGCGCGAAAAAAAATGTTTTACTCCAGTGACAAGGCCGTACGTGAACTGGGGTATCGATATCGGCCTGCGGCGGAGGCGCTTGAGGACGCGATGACCTGGTTTCAGGATAATGGATATTGCGGGTAGCTTTTCTTCACGCTTAAGGACTCTCTCGATAGACAGTCGATCAAGTCAACCCAACATGAGTCCCATCTCTCCGGCAGGACAAACCCCAGGCCTCTTCTACTGTCCTAGCCCCGTTTTGCCTGGGACCCCCGCTGCCATTAACGGTCCCCAAGTCATCAAAACAGCTTGTATCACTTTCCCGGGCTAAATGCTCGGTTTGACGTTATTCCCTTGCCCGGCATCTTGGGCACGGTATTTATTGCGCACCCTTCCGGCTTCGGTCTACTTCAATTGCTGTAACCAGGCTGCCGCGGTTTCCCCATGCGTTCCGGATGTACGACAAAACAAGAGCGATCTCTTCGTCATGCAAGATCTGCGCGAATGGCGGCATGCCATAAGGACGTGGATTGCTTGCCGTGACGGGCGCATATCCACCATAGAGAATGCTGCGAATCGCGTTGGTCGGCGACGCCAGCGTGACTCCGCGGTTTCCCGCCAACGCCGGATAAGCGTTCGGCCTGCCTTGCCCCAGGTTGCCATGGCAATCTTCGCAAAGTGTTTTGTAGATCTCCCCGCCTCGCGCAAGAAGCTTATCGACCTCCTCGGTGAGGGGAGGTGCCACCCCGCGTGATCGTGGATCGCCCGGGGGCAACGATTTCAGATACGCCGCCATGGCACGGGCGTCATCCTCCTTCAAATGCTGAAGACTTTGGGTGACAACATCGGCCATCGGGCCGGCAGTGGCAGCGCGGGGTGACAACCCTGTTTTAAGCAACTGAACAATGTCCTGGATCGGCCAGTCTGAGGTGCTGCCTTCCTGGAGCGAGGTCAGGGACGGCGCGTACCAGTTGGTACCCATGAGTTGCCCCCCTCCCAATAGCCCACCCTGGCTCCCACCCAACGGATTGCGGGTTGTGTGACAAGCATTGCAATGTCCAAGCCCTTGCACCAGATATGCTCCCCGGTTCCATTCATCATTTTTCTTCAAATCGGGCTGATAAGCGCCGGGGTCAAAGTAAAGGGCGCGCCAGATATAAATGAGCGGGCGGAGACTGAACGGAAAGCGGATCTGGCTCGGCGGATTTTTCCGCTGAACGGGGGTGAGGGACTGGAGGTAGGCGAAAATAGCATTGGAGTCTTCGCGGGTTACTTTGGTGTACTCCGTGTAGGGGAAAGCCGGATACAACGGGGTGCCGTGGCGTCCTTTACCATCGTGCAGCGCCCGCCATAAGTCATTTTCATTCCACTGCCCAATCCCGGTTTCCGAATCGGGTGTAATGTTTGGCGTGATGAACGTGCCGATGGAGGTGACGAGGCGATGTCCTCCCGCGTACGGGCGCCCACCCTGCGTCGTGTGGCATCCCATGCAGTTACCGACGTGCGCGAGATAGGCGCCCCGTGCTTGCAGGGACTGTCTTGCCGCCGTGTCATCCGCCTTCGCTATCGGCGATTTTTCGCTCTCTTCGATCCTGGACGACGTATCAGCGGATGCCAGGAACAGGCCGATACCCAAGAGTCCGGCAAGCGCAGCGGCGATGGCAATATGTTTCATTGTGGAAGCCCGGATTGCAGGACGATGCTCGCGCAACGCCTTGCCAGTTCATCGGGAAGCGTTGGCGCGGGTTCCTCGCGCTTAAACCGGGCTTCGGACACGGGTTGCGCCGCCAGCCACTCCGCAATAATGCTCGCCTCGTTAGTAGTGAGCTGTTTCGCAATTTCCGACATACAGTCGGGAGTCTGCCCCCGCATCAGACCGCCATGCTGCCAGTTGCCGAATTGGGCAATTAGGTAGACGCGGGGCAGTCCGAGTAAGCCAGGAATAAAAGGCGGTGTCCCCATCAGGTCCTTACCGTGGCACTCAACGCACGCAGGGATTTTGCGGGTGGGATCACCCCGGGTCACAAGCTTTCGAGCGAGCTCGATTTCCGCGGACGAGGCCCTCATCGGCTCGGGTGGAGGAAAGGCCTGTTTCAGGGAAGCGAAGTACGCCGCCATTTCCCGCAGATATGGGTCGGGCAAGCCTTCCAGCAGCAGGGCCATGGGTTGATAGTGTCGCTTGCCATCGCGGAAATTACGCAACTGGTTGAAAAGATAACCTTCAGGCTTGCCCGCGATACGCGGGTAGTACGCATCTCTTCCCTTTTTATCTTCCGGACCATGGCAGACGATACAGGGCTTCACCCGTTCCTCCACGGTGTCGGGAGCGCTGGCCGTGAGTGTTTCCGCTGCGCCAGCGGGATGCGCGATAAACAAAAGAGCGGTCAGAAAGAGTCGTTTCATGAGACCTTCGTTCGTGCTGTTCTTTTCAGGGGCATAGAAATGTACTTGTATTGGTGGAAATGTATATGGAATACCCGGCGCTAACGGGCGAATTTCCGCACCACCATCATCAATTCATCGATCGCTTCGTCTCCCTTGCCCGACTTGATTGCCCCCTGCATGCAGCCATGAGTATGGTTTTCGAGCAACCGCATCGCCACGGCGTCAAGCGCGGACTGAAGCGCAGATACCTGGTTCAGGATATCCACGCAATAACGATCCTCGGTAATCATCTTTGCCACCCCACGCACCTGACCCTCGATCCGATTGAGGCGTTTTATCAACGCTTCCTTGTCCGGTTGCACCACCATATCGGGTGCATGGCAGGGCTTCTTGTCAGCCGACGACTTCAAAACCGGCCTCCTTGATCGCATTCTTTAACTGATCGGTATGGGTTATTGCACCGTCGTAGGCGATTTTTGCCTGTTTCTGTTCGAGAGAAACATCCGCGCTGCTGACACCGGGTATCTTCTCCAGCACGTTCTTCACGCTGTTGACACAACCCATGCAGGTCATTCCGTTGACTTTTATGATTTCTGTTTGCATTTTCATGACTCCTTTCCGGTTAAGTTAAATCGATTGCTCAACAGCGGGCTCAGGCGCCGTCCGCCACCGTTTCAGCAGCAACGAGTTGCTAACTACCGATACTGAACTCATTGCCATCGCCGCGCCGGCGATCACGGGGCTGAGTAAGCCTGCCGCCGCCAGCGGTATGCCCAGCACGTTGTAGATAAAAGCAAAAAAAAGGTTCTGCCGGATTTTCCCAAGCGTGGCGCGAGAGAGGGAGATGGCGTCAGCCACACTCATCAGGTCGTCGCGCATGAGGGTAATATCGGCGGCTTGAATTGCCACATCTGAACCTGCCCCTATGGCAAAGCTCACATCGGCGGCGGCCAGGGCGGGCGCATCGTTGATTCCGTCGCCAACCATGCCCGTAAATTTTCCGTTTTCCTTCATCTTGCGTACTTCTGCGGCCTTATCCCTGGGCAGCACCTCGGCACGATATTCCGTGATGCCGGTTTGCCGGGCGATAGCTGCTGCGGTGGCGCGATTGTCTCCGGTCAGCATGATGACTTCAATGCCCATTGCCTGCAGTCGCGCTACCGCTTGCGCGGAAGTGCTCCTCACCCGGTCGGCAATGGCGAGATAGCCGAGAATTTCAGTTGTGGGCGCATTTGCAGTGTTTACCTCGGAAAGGCACACGACCGTTTTACCCTCGGCCTGAAGAACAGCTATTAGTTCTTCATCAACGTGCGCGCCATGTTCTCTCGCAAAGCGGGGCGAGCCGAGCATGTATTCGACGTCATCAATACCCGCCGTAATACCGCTGCCAGCAATTGCTCTGAAATTGCTCACTGCCCGCGGCCGTATCCCTGCGCTGCCGGCCCGCTCCATTACCGCTTTCGCCAGGGGATGTTCCGATCCCTGTTCGAGACTAACCGCAACCTCCATCAGCTCGCGCTCCGTAATTGATCCCGCCGGCACGATATTCGTTACTGCGGGCCTCCCTTCCGTTAGCGTGCCGGTCTTATCCAGGATCAGAACCCGAATTTTTTCAGCCTGCTCCAGCGCCGCGGCGTTTTTCACCAGCACTCCGGCCTGCGCGCCACGCCCCACTCCGACCATGATTGCAGTTGGCGTCGCCAGTCCTAATGCGCAGGGGCAGGCAATGACCAGTACCGCCACGGCGTTGATGAGGGCGGGAACGAAATCACCTGCCAGCCCCCATGTGAGGAGCAGGGTCAGCACGCTCAGGGAAACCACCACCGGCACGAATACTCCGGAAACAGTATCGGCGAGCCGCTGGATCGGGGCCTTGGAGCCTTGAGCTTCCTCAATCAGGCGAATAATCGCAGCAAGCTGGGTATGAGCGCCGACGCCGGTGGCGCGGCACTTGAGCAACCCCTGCTGATTTACCGTGGCTGCATAGACTTTCGCATCTGCTCGCTTCGCAATGGGCATGCTTTCGCCGGTCAACATTGCCTCATCTACACTGGAGGCGCCTTCAATGACGATGCCGTCCACCGGCAAGCTCTCGCCCGGGCGAACGATAAAAACGTCCCCGACCTTGAGCGTGATTACCTCCACTTCGATTATCTCGCCGTTACGCTCTACCCGAGCAGTCTTGGGTTGCAGTTTGACGAGTTCCTCGATCGCTGCGGAAGTCTTGCTTTTAGCGCGGGCTTCCATCAATTTGCCCAGCAGCACCAGTGTGATGATGGCCGTGCTTGCTTCGAAATAGACATGTTGATCCAGCCCCAGCAACGTCACTGCCGAGCTGAACAAATATGCCATGCTGGTACCCAGCGCCACCAGGACATCCATGTTGGCGCCGCCCCCGCGCAACGCATTCCACGCGCCGATATAGAAGCGTCTTCCCACCCAGAACTGGACCGGCGTCGCCAGCAGCAACTGCAGGCCCCGCGGCAGTTCCATATGGTCGCCCCAGAACATGGGGATCATCTGAAGCATTAAGGGGAGGCTCAGCGCAGCCGAAATCCAGAACATGCGGAGCTCCACCTGGTAATTGGCACGCCTGCGCGCTTTCTCTTCGGCATGGCTGGCTTCGCTGATTTCGGTCGCGCCAAAACCGGTTCGGGTAACCGCCGCGATCAGATCTTCCACTGATGCGGCGCCAGGGTTGAAACGCGCGTGGGCAATCTCAGTGGCGAGGTTGACGGTCGCAGTGACTCCCGGCAGTGCGTTCAGCGCCTTTTCGATACGGCCACTGCAGGCGATACACGTCATCCCGGTGATTTGCAGCTGTACGGATTGAGGCACAACCTGGAATCCCGCTTTTTCGATCGAACGCACCAAGTCTTCGGGGAGAGTTGCGGTAGCGTCAAACTCAATCCGTGCTTTCTCATTGGCAAAATTGACAGCCGCGCGCACGCCAGGGAGTTTATTCAGGTTTCTTTCGATACGTGCTGCGCATGCGGCACAAGTCATGCCCTCGATCGGCAGCTCTATTTGTTTTAACGCGAATGAGTTCATGCGTGATCAATCTCTTGAAAGAAAATGAATAACCGGCAAGTTAGTCTTGTTGGGGTTTCGCTCGTCGCTACCGCATCGTGTTGCCTGATGCAGATGATTCAAGGTAATTATTCGCGGGCTTGTCACGGGGTCCATGTGCGGGCCCATTCACTGGCCTGAGCTGCTGCGAGGGGGATGTCAGCGAGTTGAAGTCGTAACCGGAGCCAGTCAATTTTAATCCACGATCCGCCATCATCAAGCCCATGGCAATAACGAGGACCGCTGACGCGAGCACCAGTTGGCGCAGGATACGGCGAGGGACGCTACTGGCGATCAAGCCGAAGCTCATGAGTGGTATAAGCGTACCGAGGCCAAAGAAGAACAGCATCGTCGCTCCCTCCTGGGGGCTGCCCGTGCCGGCGGCGGTGATATACATGGCCTGTAAGGGACCGCAGCCCAGCATGAAACCGTTCAACAACCCGATTACCAGCGGGTTGCGCTGGTCCCGAAGCTCATTCGCCACCCCTTTCGTCACGAAGTGAGGCAAGCGCAGGGTGAAACCCCGTAGGGCCGAAAATACATCCAGCATTTTCAGGCCATAAATTATTACAAAAATGCTGGCTGCAATACTGATGACACCTCGCATGTACGGGGTAAAGGTCACGACTGAGCCGAGTAAACCCAAAGTGCCTCCAATAGCGGCGTAAGAGGCCGTCTTGCCCGTGGCATACATCAGATGGCGCGTCGCGGTGGAAGCAACAGATTGCGGCCCACCCACGGATGCATAGCCGACGACAAACCCGCCGCACATGCCGATGCAATGAAAACCGGTAAAAAATCCGATGGAAAACAACATGGCGTGGCCGAGATTGGGGCTCATCTCTCCTACCAGGCCGGGGATCATGCTCTTGCCCCAGACCGTAATACCACCCACTACCAGCAGGAAGAGCAGGAAAATGAACGCGCTTCGCAGATTGCCCAGTGGGGACGTGGCTGCGCCTTCGAACTCGTATCCCTTTTCTTCGATCGCAAGGCGAATCCCGGCATCGCCGATGAGCTTGCTGTTGAACTCGACATCAACCGTCTGCTTGACATAATCCGCTTTTACTTTCTGCACTCCCGGCAAACCAACGATTGCATTCTCGATAGTTTCCTCGCACCCCGTGCAATGCATGCCTTTGATCTTCAGATGTGTGGATTTATTCATCGTCGCATCCTTTTGGCCGAACCACAGACTGTCTTCAGGAAATCCCCTCGCGGAATTTGTTCCTCGCAAGTCCCGGAGCCTGGATTCAGCAACTCCTGCTATCGAATTAAGGAAATTCCATTAGAAGCTTTGCTTTTAATATATACCCCAATAGGGTATATGTCAATACCCCCATAGAGTATGTGTTCTGGGAAGGCGCTACCTGCTTGAGGCAAGGAATTTCGTTGTGTTGCTACGGGAATGGTAGAAGAGGTACGTCAGGGTAGAGGGGCAACGTGATGACGATTTGAACCGTTGGAACCCTCCTGTGCATGCCGTACCAACGGCCGCGCACACGTCAGGCAGGATTTTTGAAGGCCGTGATCGGCCCGATGGGGCGTGTTGAGGGAGAGGCGTTATCTCATCCTCTTCCGTCACAAAACAATGACCGCCCTATTTATACCGAGGCAGGATTTCCGGAGAATGCGAATGATCCAATATATATATCGAGACCAAAATGGCTTCCGCCGGAGGATCTGACGGATTAGTCTTCCGGTCGCAGTTGCGGAAACAGAATCACATCGCGAATACTCGGACTATCGGTAAAAAGCATGACGAGCCGGTCGATGCCGATGCCTTCGCCAGCTGTGGGAGGCAGGCCGTATTCCAGCGCTCGGATATAATCGCCGTCGTAATGCATCGCCTCCTCATCACCAGCCTCCTTGGCGCTGGCCTGTTCCTGGAAGCGTGCAGCCTGATCCTCCGGGTCGTTCAGTTCAGAAAAACCATTGGCGATTTCGCGTCCGGCAATATAGAGCTCAAACCGGTCGGTTATTGCGGGATTCAAGTCGTTGCGCCGTGCTAGGGGGGAGACCTCGGCCGGATAATCGATAATAAAAACCGGCTCAAACAGTAAATGCTCGGTGGTTTCATCAAACAAGGTGAGCTGCAGGGCGCCAATACCGTCCTCCGGTTTATACGCGACACCCAGCGACTTTAGCTTGGCAATCACGAAGGCACGATCGGCGAGTTGCACATCGGTTATATCGGGGTGAAACTTCCGGATAGCCTGAGTAATGGTAAGCCGCCCAAAGGGCTGCGCAAGATTAATTTCGCGGCCCTGATAGACGATTCTCGTGGTGCCCGACACCTTGAGAGCAATTTCCCGCAGCATGGCTTCGGTTAAATCCATCAAGTAGGCGTAGTCCCGATAGGCTTCGTAGAATTCCAGCATCGTAAACTCGGGATTATGCCGCGTCGAAATGCCTTCGTTCCTGAAGCTGCGGTTGATTTCGAATATCCGCTCCATACCGCCGATAACAAGCCGCTTCAAATAAAGTTCCGGCGCGATGCGGAGGTACAATTCCATATCCAGCGCGTTATGGTGCGTGACAAAAGGACGCGCCGCCGCGCCACCGGGGATGGGATGCATCATCGGCGTCTCGACTTCCAGGTAACCGCGCGCGACCAGAGACTCACGGATGGACTGAATAATGCGTGAGCGGGCGATAAAAACGTTGCGGCTATTCTCGTTGGTGATGAGGTCGAGATAACGCTGGCGATATTTCTGTTCCTGATCGGCCAGGCCATGAAATTTTTCCGGGAGTGGGCGCAGCGATTTTGTCAGCAACCGAAGGCTGGTCACTCGCACGGATAGCTCGCCGGTTCTGGTTCTGAACAGTGTGCCCTGAGCCCCGAGAATATCGCCGAGGTCATAATGCTTGAACGCCGCCTGTGTCTCCGCCCCGGCTGAATCAATCGCGATATAGAGTTGAATGCGGCTGCTCATGTCTTGAATCGTGGCGAAGCTCGCCTTCCCCATGACCCGCTTCAATACCATGCGGCCGGCCACGCTGACAGTCCGAGGCGCCTCTTCCAGCATTTCGTTGGAATAATCCCCATATTCCCGGTGGAGATCCTGCGCAAGATCATCGCGGCGAAAGTCGTTGGGAAAAGCATTGCCCGCTTGACGCAGCGCTGCAAGTTTGGCGCGGCGCTCTTCGACAAGCTTGATTTCTACGTGAAGCCGATCGAGTGTTTCATCCGGATTTTTTTCCAAGGCGTCATCTGCCACGTTCGGCTCTCCTTTTATGTCTTATTTATATGCCTTGTTTCAAACTCGCGGCAATGAAATCGTCCAACGCCCCATCAAGTACAGCCTGCGTATTGCCGGTTTCGACCCCGGTTCGCAAGTCCTTGATGCGTGACTGGTCCAGCACGTAAGAACGGATCTGGTGGCCCCAGCCGATGTCGGTTTTATTGTCTTCGACCGCCTGCTTCTCTTCATTGCGCTTGCGCAATTCGGCCTCATACAGGCGCGATTTCAACATCGCCATTGCGTCTGCCCGGTTGCGGTGTTGCGAACGGCCGCTTTGGCACTGCACTACAATCCCGGAGGGGTTGTGGGTGATTCGAACAGCCGAATCGGTTTTGTTGATATGCTGGCCTCCGGCGCCCGACGCCCGGAAGGTATCCACGCGGAGATCCGCCGGGTTGATTTCAATGTCTATCGTCTCATCCGCTTCGGGGTAAACAAATACGCTGGCAAAGGAAGTATGGCGGCGATTTCCGGAATCGAACGGGGACTTCCGCACCAGGCGGTGCACGCCGGTCTCAGTGCGAAGGTAGCCATAGGCATACTCCCCGGATATCTTGAGACTTACGCTTTTGATACCCGCAACTTCCCCCGGCGACTCTTCCATTATTTCTACACTATAACCGCGGCGTTCGCTATAGCGCAGATACATGCGTTCCAGCATTGCTGCCCAGTCCTGTGCCTCGGTGCCGCCAGAGCCGGACTGAATGTCCACGAAGCAATTATTGGGATCCATCGGGCTGGAGAACATCCGACGGAATTCCATATCCGCCACGGTCTTTTCCAGTTGCCCGATATCGCGTTCGATACTCAGCAGTGCGGCGTCGTCATCCTCTTCCCGAGCCATCTCGAACAAGTCTCGCGCATCGTGCAGTTGCCGTCCGACTGTTTCCAATGTAACAACGATACTCTCCAGCGCCTTCTTTTCCCGGCCCAGTTCCTGGGCGCGCTTATTGTCCTCCCAGATGGCGGGGTCTTCGGTCAGCCGGGTGAGTTCGTTCAGCCGCGTCTGTTTGCTATCGAAGTCAAAGATACCTCCGCAATTCCACGGCCCGGTGATCGAGATCATCGAGCTGGTTTACGATCGCGTTGAGTTGTTCCGCTTCCATGGCGTTATTCCAAAAAGAAATAATTATACAGGAGGGGGAGGGGCGTTTGCCGCCCCATAAGCAAGGCGACCTGAAAGCTAAAAAGAAGGAATTTATGCGCAGAGCGGCGGATTGCATCGTCGCTCGTGCGGCTAGCCCCCTTCTAACGTAAATCATCCACCTACTTGTCAGTTTTCCTATGCCAGTGGTCCTATCGAGAGACTTTTTCTAATATTCCACTAAACAAAAAACATCGAAGCCTGATCGAGAGATCAATGGGTCTGGAGATTTACTAATATAGAGACGACTCTGATGCAATTCTGCTTAGGAAAAATATGAGGAATAAATCCGGGTTCCCTTATCAAAAATTCCTCGGGTTCCGGCGTTTATACATATCCAAACCGCAATCAGTCTGAAGCGGTCAGTTCATTGTCAGTACTTGTTTAACGACTTGTTCAATCCGCACTATGCGGGGACATTGTTATAAAGGAACGAAAAGCTATGACAAGACACGCGAACCTCTATGACATCTGTGATCAGCCGATCCTTGACGGAGAGTGCGTTACCCCGGCGGGACGCAATCTTAGAGCCATATACAGAGATCTAGCGGGCCATCCCTTTCTAAAGTACGTGATCCTTAATGGTTGTCGTCATCCTGCTATAGGGGCAACAGAAGTATCCCATTATCAGGAGATGATGCGTAAAGCCATGCAGGCTAGCATTGACAACTGGCACGATCCCCTATGGATCGAAACAACCTTTCGTCCCTTGAGTCGACTTCTTGATGGCATCGAAAGCCCTCGTTGGCAGAAACGCGAAAAGACTGAGCGAGTCCACAGCGAACCGACTCAAACAGAAATGCAGAAGATGATCGATAACTGTCTACAAGACATTTTACGGATTTGGGATAAAGATAAGAATGATCCCTGGTTTCCAGTTGCTGCGCAGGTCGAGCTGTCGGGCGATGACCATATGGATGGTAAAAATTTTATCAACGTACTACAGGGGGTAGGCTCCTTCGAATATAAAAACATTTCGTTGTTATTTGCGCTAATACGATGCTTTCTAATGACGAACCCCGCCAGACTCAGGCTCATCCGCAGGCCTTATCGTGGGATTTGCGAGCCTATGTCAACGTCCTTTGCCTGGATCTGGCACAGAATCGCGTTTTCAGATGTCAATTTTTTCGAACATCTGCTTGTGTTTTTAAGCTTGGAGGCTTCGCGACGCCAGCATTATCCTCGCATTATCCCGATTCTCGAAAATCTACTGCGTTATTGTGTGTGTAGCAGTCGAGAGTGGCTCGAAACACCGAATAATCTCATTCGGCACCCAGCTATTACGTGCTTGCCGAAAGATGAAGAGGGGAGACCTCTTTGTCGGCTGTCCGAAGAAGCCCTGCAAAAGAAACGGAACCTGGGATTCGGCGATTACGTTCCGGATACGGATACAACCTTTCTCACGTTAGCGATGGCGAGAAAGTGGCTTGACTTTGTGCAGAGGGAGCAGTTGGCCGTGGACGGAGGGCTTCTCGAAAGTTGTGAGTCGCTTTTGGCTTACCCTTGGGTGAAAATTATTGGTGAGTACCAGGTAGGAGGCAAATACAACTCGAATCCACCCACCATTCAGATCACCCGCCCGTTGGATTACGAGGGTGCCGTGCCGATATGGTTTGATAAAACGTTCAAGAACGAAGACGGCAGGATGATCAGGGAAGTATTAGGTAATGAGATTTGCCCCGGTCACAACATGGACATTCTAGACGCCATTCTTGTTAACCGGAAACAATGGTTGGCTTTAGAGGGTGAAAACCTGGTCTTTTTACAGCGGTTGCTTGATTTTCATTATCGAGCCTTCGTAAGCGGTAATTTTCACCATGAAACGGCCCTCAAATATTATTTGCCGGAAATGTATGTCTATTATTTGGGGCGTATGTATCGGACTTACACGACACTCACTGATATAGATAAACGTATCCTTGACCCTGACAAAAAAATTGAAGACATGCGCAAGATTGCTCAGCAGTATTGCAAGGATGAGTTAATCGGGTATTCCCTCAACGCCTTCGATGCCGCCTTGGCAGTATCTGCGCTCGCGCTGCTGGAATATGAGCCGAGACATGACGGAGTAATTGCTGCTGGCCTGAAGGTTCTGAGCCAGGCGACGGGGGAAGGCAGAGGCAGCCATCCTTACCGAGCCTATGAATGGAACCGCATGCGTCACCCTACCCGAATTCTGATCGGCAGTGAGGTTGCAACCGCGTTCTTTGTGCTGAGAGCCAGTAGTGAAGCTATGCGCTACCTCAAAAATGAGTAATTATGAAGGGTGAGTGACAGAACCCGATTTATGCGCATTATTCAACGGATACTCACCGCGAACATTCCCACCTTGTTTGGGGACAAAGGACGTTATCAGTAAGCGGGACCCGTATCCGCGTGAAGTGAATCACCTCCGAAGCGCTTCGGCGTGAAAACGCAGATGGCTTTCGATGAAGGTACTGATAAAAAAATAACTGTGATCGTAGCCCGCACGCATATTGAACTGCACAGGATAATTCGCTGCCTCGGAAGCGGCGATGAATCGTTCAGGCTTAAGTTGCTCGGCCAGGAATTCGTCGGCGTCGCCCTGGTCGATCAATATTGGTAGTTGCTGGGATCGGTCCGCCGTCTCGATGAGTAATGTCGCGTCATAGTCCCGCCACCTTTCGATATCGCTGCCCAAATAATGGCTGAATGCTTTTTTCCCCCACGGGCTGTTGGTCGGGTTGGCGATGGGTGAAAAGGCGGAGACTGCGCGATAGCGGTGGGGGTTGCGTAGGGCTATGACCAGTGCGCCGTGTCCGCCCATCGAATGCCCGCTGATCGAACGACGGTTGCTGGTCGGAAAAGAGCCCTCGATCACAGACGGGAGTTCGTCGACGATATAGTCGTACATGCGGTAGTGGCGGCTCCATGGTTCCTGGGTCGCATTCACGTAAAATCCCGCGCCCACCCCCAGATCATACGCATTCTCGGCATCCGCCACGCCTTCCCCACGGGGACTGGTGTCGGGGACGACCAGCATGATGCCGAGTTCTGCAGCCACGCGCTGCGCCCCCGCCTTATTGGTGAAATTCTCGTCGGTACAGGTTAATCCCGATAACCAGTAAAGTACCGGCAGCTTGCTTCCACTGCGGGGCGGAAGATAAACCGAGAAATTCATTTCGCAATTCAGCGCGGTTGAGAAGTGACGATAGCGCTCTTGCGAGCCCTCAAACGAGCGCTGGGTTGAGAGAACTTGCAGTACTTGCATAGTCTGAATCCCGTTCCAGTTCTGATTCCGCCTATTATCGGGCTTGTTTGTCGAAATGGATAACCGAGCGGATAGACTTCCCCTCGTGCATGAGATCAAATGCTTTATTGATGTCGCCCAGCTCGAAGGTGTGAGTGATGAAGGTATCGAGTTCGAACTCCCCATCAAGATAGCGTTGCACATAGCCTGGCAGTTGGGTTCGACCCTTTACCCCGCCAAACGCCGAGCCTCGCCAGACACGTCCCGTCACAAGCTGGAAGGGGCGTGTGCAGATCTCTTCGCCCGCGCCGGCCACGCCTATGATCACCGATTCCCCCCAGCCCTTGTGACAGCACTCCAGAGCGGAGCGCATCACTTTGACATTGCCGATGCATTCAAAGGAGAAATCCACTCCGCCTCCTGTCATCTTAATGATGACATCCTGTATGGGTCGGTCGTGATCTGCCGGGTTGACCACATCGGTCGCGCCAAGTTTACGCGCGATCTCGAATTTCCCGGGATTGAGGTCGATGGCAACGATGCGCCCGGCCTTGGCGATTACCGCGCCGATGATTACCGCCAGACCGATGCCACCCAGGCCGAAGACGGCTATGGTGTCGCCCGCTTTTACTTTCGCCGTGTTGGCCACCGCGCCCATGCCGGTGGTCACACCGCAGCCGAGCAGGCATACTTTTTCCAGCGGCGCTTCCTTGTTGATTTTGGCGAGCGCAATCTCGGGTATGACTGTGTATTCTGAAAAGGTTGAGGTGCCCATGTAATGATAGATGGGTTGCCCGTCTTTAAAAAAGCGTGTGGTGCCGTCGGGCATCAGCCCTTGCCCCTGCGTGGCGCGGATTGCCTGGCATAGATTGGTTTTGCCGGATTTGCAGAATTTGCATTTGCCGCATTCCGGAGTATAGAGCGGAATGACATGATCACCCGGGGCGACCGTAGCGGCGCCTTCCCCTACAGCCTCGACAATACCGCCACCCTCGTGACCAAGAATAGTGGGAAATTTGCCCTCGGGATCTTTGCCCGATAACGTGAACGCATCGGTATGACAGACGCCGGTGGCGACGATGCGTACCAGCACTTCGCCTCGCTGCGGCGGCATCAGGTCAACTTCTTCGATAGCCAAACGCTGCCCGGGGCCCCAGGCGACCGCGGCACGCGTTTTTATCATATCCTTCATTGAGTCCTCTCTGCTCTCTGTTGTGCTTCCGAATAGTATACTTATCAATCGGGCAATTTACAAATGATGCCGCTTCTGTGCCGATCCGGCGGAAGCTTTTTTACGTCTTCTTCTGGCGATTGCCGTACCGAGAGCCGGAACGGGGAAAAGCATGTTTTGGGCCAAAAGCTCAGTGGACACCGACGAGGTTGGCTTTTTCGTACAACGCGTCTATGATGAAGTAGGCCCGTTTGAATCTCTGCCTTGATTTGCCTGTTAATGCTTTTAAGGAGGTCATGATGAGACGAATCTATTTTCTTTCCCCCGATATTGAGACCACTAAACGTATAGTCGACGACCTGCTGTTGGCTCGAATCGAGGAGCGGCACATTCATGTGGTCGCCAAGCGCGGCACGGAACTGGAGGATCTGCCTGAGGCGAACCTGCTTCAAAAAAGCGATTTTGTCCCGGCGGTAGAACGTGGGCTCGCAGTGGGCGGATCGGCCGGCGCGCTTGCGGGACTGGTTGCAGTCGCGCTTCCTCCTGCTTCCACGGTAATTGCCGGCGGGGTTTTGCTGGGGAGCGCGCTGGTCGGCGCGGGAGTAGGTGCATGGGCCGGGAGTCTGATAGGGGTCAGCACGCCCAGTTCCAGGATCAAGCAGTTCGAACAGGCTATCGAGTCAGGACATCTACTGGTGTTGGCTGATGTGCCAAAAAACCGCGTTGCTGAGATCGAGGCGAAGATAAAACAACATTTGCCGGAAGTGGATATTGAAGGGACCGAACCTATCATACCGGCATTTCCCTGAGTAGGACTATCGGGTAAGCCCTGTGAACTGCTTCATGAAGCGACGATCGATCCAGTCTTTCAATCGCCAGAAAAGCGCAGAGTGGCCGGCCAAGGGCCCGTATGACGCAATGGCGCGTCCATCCGCGGTGCCGATAAGGCTAAGACTGTGGCGTTGCGTTTTATAGGCCCCCAGCGGCGCGCCCGCGAAATAAGCGCGCAGGTTGCGCTCCAGCGGTTTAGCCATGCGCACCGCGAAGACACCGGACTTCGGCAGTCTCCGATTTTCGATGGCAGCCACATCCCCCGCTGCAAAGATCCAATGATGGCTTATTGTCTGAAGTGTGGGGGTGACTCGAACGAAGCCTTCAATCGTGGTTTCCAGTCCGCTTTCAGCCAGCCACGCGGGAGGCGCGGCTTGCGCGGCCCAAAAGACGAAGTCGGCGGCAATGGTTTTTCCGGTATCAAGGCGAACGCTATCCGGCATGACCTCCACCACTCGGCGGTCCGTGATGACGGACACCTTGCGGATGCCCAGAACCTCGGCGGCAATACGTCGCGTTCGCGGATGGTATCCCGGCAGCAGATGCGGACCGGCATGAATAACGGTAAACGCTCCGTTGTCTCCCAGCCGCGAATGCATGGCTAGTGCCAATTCCACTCCGCCTGCGCCCCCGCCCACGACAACGATTCGCAAACTCTGTTTCGAGTGTGCTGCTGCTTCGACACGTGCCCATCCGCTCAGCAATTCCGGAACGGGTTTGGATGGAATTGCCCATGCTTCCGCACCGGCTACGCCTGCCATGCATGATGTGCCGCCGACATTGATGGAGACTGCGTCAGCAGTCAACGTTGGAGGGTTGAAGTCGACGAGGATCTGTTTTCGCTTCAAATCGATTCCGCGTGCTTCCGAGTGAATGAAGCGGGCACCTGCGAAATGGCACAGGCGGCGCAGGTCTATCATCATTTCATCGCGGGTGTAGATGCCGCTGATATGACCCGGCAGCATCCCCGAATAAGCCGCATGCTCGACGTCGCTTATCAGCGTCACGTGAACATTCCCCAGGGGGTTGTCGCCGAACTTCCGCAGCAGCAGGACATGAGCATGGCCCGGGCCGATAAGTATCAGCTCGCGAAAGCTGGCATTGTTCGATGAGTTGAACGAGTTTGCGATGGCTTGAACTTCCTCAGGGTTTCGGTTTTGTCCGTGCTGGTTTATCATGCGCGGTTCGCGAACGAGGAAACGGCCGAGGAAACCGAGAATGGCAGGACTGAATAAAGGTACTCCTAATCCTGTTGAAATAAAACTGCACCGAAAATCGAGAATTTTGGAGATTTCTTTCAGCGACGGTCAAACTTTTCGATTTCCATGCGAGTTTTTACGTGTCTATTCCCCTTCCGCTGAGGTGAAAGGCCATGGTGCGGGACAGGAAACGCTGCAAACCGGCAAGAAGGAAGTGAATATCAACCATATCGAACCTGTCGGCAATTACGCGATTCAGCTTAATTTTTCCGATGGCCATAATACCGGACTGTATTCCTGGGATTTACTTTACGATTATGGTTTACGCCAAGACGAGATGTGGCAACACTATTTGAGGCGGATGGAAGCGGCGGGTGCGGTCAGGTAGGCGCGCCGTTTGCCGGCGTTCCATCTTCGAGAAACAAAGCACGTGGTAACTTCATCGATATGATAATTTGTGCATTCTTTCTTGACATAAGACTGGGCGTTCATGACTAAGACTACGCATTTCGGGTTTAATACCGTTGCTGAAACAGAGAAAGCCCGCCGGGTGGCCGGTGTTTTCGATTCAGTAGCCGAGCGCTATAACCTGATGAATGACCTGATGTCTGCCGGCATGCACCGTTTGTGGAAGCGCTTCGCGATCGAGGCAAGCGGAGTTAAAAAAGGTGAGCGGGTGCTGGACATTGCTGGCGGTACCGGGGATCTCAGCACGTTATTTTGGGAGCAGGTCGGCGGCTCCGGCGAGGTCTGGCTTACTGACATAAATAATTCCATGCTTACGATAGGCCGTGACCGGTTGCTGGACGAAGGCGCGGCTGTATCGGTCGCACAATGCGATGCCGAAAAGCTGCCGTTCCCCGACGACTATTTTGATTGCATAAGCGTTGCGTTTGGGCTCAGAAACATGACTCACAAGGACGTCGCGCTTGGGGAAATGTTGCGTGTCCTTCGCCCTGGCGGGCGCCTCATCGTGCTCGAATTCTCGAAGGTATGGAAACCATTGCAGCGTTTCTACGATCTTTACTCATTCAATGTCCTCCCCGCCATGGGCAAGCTCATCGCCCAGGATAGCGAGAGCTATCGCTATCTGGCCGAATCCATCCGGGTGCATCCCTCTCAGGAAGAATTAAAACAGTTAATGCAACAGGCCGGGTTTGACCGGGTGGAGTATTTTAACCTGACCGCGAGTGTCGTCGCACTTCACCGCGGCTACAAGTTTTGATAAGAGTCGGTTCGACATGGCCTGCATTTCGGACCCACGTACTGGCAGTCGCGGTCCAAGGGGAGCGTTTGGGTAATACCCTCCGCAGCGCAAGCGCAAGATGGCTTGCCTTCAAGTTGTCCAGTAGTACCGTGGGGACTTAACTGTGGTGGGTGCACGTTCGCGAAGTCATTCGACATATTGATGTTGACGTACGAATACTCGAACAATGCCCGGATTGCGGTCTCGCTTCGTCAGGGCGGGGCGGAAAGCCCGGGCATATGGATAAGTATTTTTAGCTGGTATCATCCTTAAAGCGTAACCGGAACTTGCTGTCGCCATTCCGGTAAAAATCGCTCCTACAAAACCATAATAAGCTCCTGTCCTATTATTGTTTGGACTTTCTGAAAGGAGCGGCGCCTCGCACCTCAATGGCCCGGTTTCATGGTGTGCGGAATTACGTCGTCACCACCTGGGTTACAAAGCAGGTTTTCAGGAGGTAAGAATGCCCGACCTTCGCCATGTTGTATTATTGTTTGGCGAAATCTTGATAGACCGGTTTCCTGACAGGGAAGTGTTGGGCGGCGCACCGCTGAATGTAGCCCGACACTTGCATGCTTTCGGTTGCACGCCTGTACTGATTACACGTGTTGGACAGGACGCGGCTGGTGCGCGACTGTTGCAGACCTTGAGAGGTTCAGGCCTGGCCACTCATGGGGTGCAGCTTGATTCCGTGTACCATACCGGCGTGGTGGAGGTGAAATTTACCGCCGCTGGTCACCGGTTCGATATCCTTCCCGATCAGGCCTATGACCATATCCATCCGCGATTATCCAGAATTGCCGCGCTTGCTGCGAGCCCCGAATGGATCTATTTCGGGACGCTGGCCCAGCGTGCCAGCTCGCATCGGGCGCTGCGCCACACCTTGCGCGCAGTCCGAGGTCAGCGGTTTTTTGACATTAATCTGCGTGACCCATGGATATGCCCGGATCGCATACGCTGGTCGTTGCAGCACGCGGACGTAGTAAAGGCGAATGATGCCGAGCTGGCGCGAATAGCCCAGCTATTTGGCCTGGAGGAGACTTCTGCTGAAGCGCAGGCACATACCCTGGTGCGACAGTATCACCTCAGGGGAGTTCTTGTCACATGCGGTGCAGCGGGCGCGTGGTGGCTGGACGATTCTGCGGAACCCATAACGGTTGCGTCCGAATCAGTGGAGAATATCCGTGACACGGTGGGGGCCGGCGACGCATTTTCCGCCGTCTTTATACTCGGACAGTTACGCGGCTGGGACCTTACCGCAACCTTGCAGCGAGCGCATCGTTTTGCCGGCGCAATTTGCCAGATACGCGGAGCAATTCCGGATCACGACGATTTCTACAAGCCGTTCACGGAGGAATGGTCTTCACCGAAATGAACGAATTATATATCTTAATGCTGAGCCTGCACGGCCTGATCCGGGGGAGCGACCTGGAGCTGGGGCGTGATGCGGATACCGGGGGCCAGATATTATATGTAGTGGAATTGGCGCGATCGCTGGCCCGTCAACGCCAGGTTACCAAAGTCGATCTCTTGACCAGGCGGATAGAAGATCCGACGGTGTCGTCCGACTACGCGCGACCCGTAGAGACGCTAGGTAGGCATGCCCGCATTATTCGCCTTCCGTGCGGACCTCGCCGCTATCTGCGTAAGGAGAGCATGTGGCCCCACCTCGACCAGCTTGTTGACCGCGCCTTGCTTTTTCTGCGCGAGCAGAAGCGGTTACCCGATGTCATTCATAGCCATTACGCCGACGCGGGGTATGTCGGGATGCAGCTTTCCCAGCTTCTGGGCATCCCGCAGATTCACACCGGCCATTCCCTTGGGCGCAGCAAACATCAACGTCTGCTGGCGCAGGGCCGTAAACCACAGGCACTAGAACGTCAATTTAATTTTCGCCGCAGAATCGCCACTGAAGAAGCCGTGTTGCAGCACGCGAGCCTCATAATAACCAGTACCCCTCAGGAAAGCGCCGAGCAGTACGGCCTGTATACGAATTATCACCCCGAACGCGCAATCGTCATTCCACCGGGAACAGACATTTCCCGTTTCGCTCCCCCCAGCCGCCGGATTCCACCTGAACCCGAGGTTGCCCCCATCATCGATCGTTTCCTGACGCATCCGCGCCAGCCTCTTATACTGGCGATCTGCCGGCCGGAAATACGAAAAAATCTCGGGGCATTAATCGCCGCCTTCGGTAATTCGTCCAAATTAAGGGAACAGGCTAACCTTGCCATTATTGCCGGCAATCGCACTGATATCAGGGCGCTCGACGATGCTCAGTCTGAAGTAATGACCGATCTCCTGCTTGATATTGATCGTTACGATCTTTGGGGCAAGGTGGCCCTGCCCAAGCAGCACAAGCCCGCTGACATTCCCGGTTTTTATCGTCTCGCAGCGCGACGCCGGGGTGTGTTTGTCAACCCAGCGCTTACCGAGCCGTTTGGTCTTACCTTGATTGAAGCTGCTGCGAGCGGGTTGCCGGTGGTTGTTACCGAAGACGGTGGTCCGCGCGATATTCTTGCTCACTGCAAGAACGGATTGCTGGTCAACCCCACCGATATAAGCGCTATCGCGGCTGCGATCGAATACGTACTGGACGAGCCATCCCGTTGGCAGCGCTGGGCCCGCAACGGTATCTTGGGCGTTAAAAACCACTACACCTGGGATGCGCACGTCCGCAAGTATCTGCACGCTTTGTCACGTTTGCTCCACCACGAGCGCAAGCGCATCCGCCGCAATATCGCGATCCACCAGCGACCGCAACGCCATCCGCTACCGTTGGTCTCACAGATGCTTATCAGTGATATAGACAACACCCTTTTAGGAGATCGTGCCGCCTTACGGCGCTTTCTTTCGACCTTGCGAGCAACGCCCCCGAATTTGGGCTTCGGGGTGGCGACTGGCCGTACTTTGAATAGCGCGGTGAAAATATTGAAGGAATGGAACGTACCCCTGCCCGATGTATTTATTACAGCGGTGGGCAGCGAGATCAACTATGGCCCTGAACTCAGACCGGATGTGGGATGGCAGAATTTTATCAAGCACCTGTGGCGCCGGGGTGCGGTCGAGGATGCACTCCGGGCAGTGCCCGGACTGACTTTGCAACCAGCGGAAAACCAGCGCGAATTCAAGCTCAGCTATAATGTTGACCCGGTTCTACTGCCGCCAATAACCGAAATCAGGAGCCTTCTGCGTGAGCAGAACCTGTCTGCTCAATTGATTTATTCACGGGCGGCATATCTCGATGTTTTGCCGGTGCGCGCTTCCAAGGGACGAGCGATACGTTATCTGGCCTACAAGTGGGGGTTGCCCCTGCGAGCCTTTCTTGTTGCCGGTGACTCTGGCAATGACCATGAGATGCTAATAGGGGATACGCTTGGCGTAGTGGTTTCCAACCACAGCCCCGAGCTCGCGAGTCTCCGCGGCAATGAGCAGATTTATTTTGCTCAGACCAGCTACGCGGATGGCATTGCTGAAGGCATGGCTCATTACAGATTTGGGATTTCCATACTGGAGACTGTGAATGATTCAGAAATTTGATACATGGGTGGCAGACCATCGCAGCGATTTGTACGCTCTCCTGCGGAGATGGTTTGAGATGGAACGACCACTGTTGCTGCGATCGGATCTGCGCGCGGCTTTCGATGATTTGAGCGCGGATCATCCTCATTCTCTTGTTGAGACCCCGTTGGAGGAAATTGTAGAGCTCCTGCAAGAAGCGATATGTCGGCCGCCACTGGTTTACATGGCGTTACGAGAAGATGCCGGTCGCTGGTATTTTATGAGCATTCACCAGCAACAGCTTGTACCCGAGCTTGTCAGCGTTTCCGACTATCTTGCTTTCAAGGAATTGCTGGTGCATCCGGAAAACGCTCATGAGCTTGTGTTGGAGCTGGATTTCGCTCCGTTCAATCGTGGCTTTCCGAGACTTACGGAAGTGCGATCAATCGGCCAGGGCGTGATCTTCCTGAACAGGCAGTTGGCAGGCACGCTTTTCACTCAATCCGGAATAGGCACAGGGAAGCTGTTGCATTTTTTGACAGTGCATAGCATGGATGGGCGGCAACTAATGCTCAGCGGTAATTTTCCCGATGTTGCGGCGCTGCGTACCGGTTTGCGTCGTGCGCTCGCATTGCTTTGCAAATACCCTGCCGAGACGCCGTGGCAGCAAATTGCGGAGCCACTTAGTGGATTGGGCTTCGCTCCCGGCTGGGGCGGCACTGCCGCCCGGGCAACCGATACCATGAGCCTTCTGGTCGATATCCTCGAGGCGCCCTCTCCGTTGATACTGGAAGACTTCCTGGCCCGTATTCCGATGGTCTCAAAATTGTTGATCCTTTCCCCCCATGGCTATTTCGGCCAGGACCATGTGTTGGGACTACCGGATACTGGCGGCCAGGTAGTGTATATCCTGGATCAGGTAAGGGCTCTGGAACGGGAGATGAGCGAACGTTTGCTACTGCAGGGCATAGAGGTACGGCCCAAAATCCTGATAGCAACGCGCCTTATTCCCGATGCAGGCGACACGCTGTGCAACCAGCCGCTTGAGAAAATTCACGGAACACAGAACGCCTGGATCGTGCGCGTTCCGTTTCGCAAAACCAACGGCGAAATTATCAGGCAGTGGATATCGCGCTTCGAGATATGGCCATACCTGGAAAATTTTGCCCATGACGTTGAAAGAGAAGCGCTGGCACAATTAAGCGGGCGTCCCGATCTTGTGATTGGCAATTATTCGGACGGAAACCTCGTGGCTTCGTTGATTTCCAAGCGGATGGGAGTGACCCAGTGCAATATTGCGCACGCCTTGGAACAGAGCAAATATTTGCATTCGGCCTTGCACTGGCAGGAGAACGAAACCCAGTATCATTTCAATTGCCAGTACACTGCTGATCTGATCGCGATGAACAGCGCGGATTTTATTATTACCAGCACTTATCAGGAAATTGCTGGCACTCCGCACACGGTAGGTCAATATGAGACTTATCGTAATTTCACTATGCCTGGGTTATATCGCGTCGTGAATGGAATCGATCTCTTCGACCCCAAGTTCAACATTGTTTCACCGGGAGCGGATGCGGAGGTGTATTTCTCCTATCTGGACGATGAACGCCGCCTCAAGACTCTGTTACCTGAAATTGAGCGTCTACTGTATGGGCATGACCCTGGGGTACCTTGGCGGGGGCAATTTGAGGATCCTTCGAAGCCCTTGATGTTTACAATGGCCCGTCTCGACACGGTCAAAAACCTGACGGGATTGGCGGCCTGGTTTGGGCAGTCCCCGGCGTTATCGGCTGCCGCAAATTTACTCGTGATCGGCGGTCATATCGACCCGGCGCTATCCGCGGATGCCGAGGAGCGAGCCGAGATAGAACACATGCATTCGATAATGAACGAATACGGGCTGGATGGACGTATGCGCTGGTTGGGCACGCGCCTCGAGAAGAATCTTGCGGGCGAATTGTACCGGCGCGTTGCAGACCGGCGCGGAATTTTTGTTCAGCCAGCTCGATTTGAGGCATTTGGACTGACCATTATCGAGGCAATGGCGTCAGGCCTTCCGGTTTTCGCCACTTGTTATGGTGGTCCTCGCGAGATCATCCAGCACGGCGTGTCGGGTTATCACTTTGACCCTAATCATGGCGCGGCGGCCGCTGCCGCAATGGCGGATTTTTTTGAACGTTCAGCAGCTGATCCGGCGTTTTGGGACAAAATCTCCACTATGGCTCTGAGGCGAGTCGAATCGCACTACACGTGGCGTCTATATGCGGAACGGATGATGACTTTAACGCGTATTTACGGTTTCTGGAAATTCGTGAGTAACCTCGAACATGAAGAAACCGTGCGTTATCTGAACATGTTCTATCATTTGCAGTTCCGGCCCATGGCTCAGAAGTTGCGTGACGCTGCTGCCTGATACTGAGGTAAGGGGAGAATTAATCGGCAGTCAGGTTGTGTGTTTATTTATCGGGAGTAGCTTGCTTAGTGTCTGACATCTCCCGCGAGGGGAGTATAAGAGGCCAATTTTTTGAAGATGCTACGAAGATGGTCTGTTACAGTAAATGTACTGATTCCCAGGATAGCGGCTATTTCGGAAGTGGTCTTGCCCTCCTTGATCCAATTAATTATTTCGGTTTCGCGGCGGGTCAGCTGGTTATTCCCGGGGCTCGAAAACGATTGGCCGAGCTGGGCGTGCAAGGGTAGCGGATCTATTTTGCCCAATGCGCTATCGAGAAACGGAAGGAGAATATTGAAGGCGCTAAATGAGGAAGTGGCGAATTTTTTCCCTGAGCCGAAAATTATGTAAAGACAATCGTGCTGTCCGCGTTTATCGCTAATGCCATGGATCAATATGGATTGCATGCCTTGGGATGCCACTCCGAGGGGACATTGAAGGGCCCGATCTTCAAGTAGAAAGCCGGTTTCGCCGACGCTTAGCTCATACGGTCTTCTACCCAACTCGATCCAGCGGTTGAAGAGTCCCTGAAGCAACGGGGACAGACTGGATACATCCGAATGTTGTGTCCTCACGCCTATCAAGGCAGAGACGATATCATGACGGATAAGGTTCGAATGAAAATCACCCCATGCCGCGAGCATGATTTCATGTGGCAGATAGTGCTGTATTTCTCCCTGTAGCCATAGGAAAAGATCGTAATGCCGCCGGACTGCCATCCATTCGCGGATGATTCTGCCGTATCGTTCTACCTGTTCGGCAGAGAGAGAGAAGGGCAAACCCATATGTGCTTCGCTTTTGAAAGGAAAACTGCCTGCTTTTGCTTGGCGTCGGCGATTGAATATATGTTGTATAACCTTATAAGAAGGTAAAAGCAAAATCCGTGCCGCCTTTTAATATGAGGATTTTCAAAAGTAAAAAAGGTTTCATTGCCCGAGATGTAAGGAAAGCCGACGGATGGTTTCGACATAAGACGGACGCGTCAGGTCATTCCTCATGACGCCCGCTGCGTATATGCCGTTTGTCATATAAATAAAAGCGAAGGAAATGCATGCGATAACCCACCTCGGCTGAGCGCAAGATGTCATATCGTTTGCGACCCTCCTCCTGATAACAAGCGGCCAGTCATCCCTCACGCGTCATGGGATTTCCTTGTTGACCGGTTTTATTGTTGATAAAATAAACCCTATTTTTCGGGTGGTTCTGCTGTGTTGTGTTTTCCATCGCGTTGAGATAGCATGCGCGCCCCGGGCGGGACAGGCAGCAGAACATTTAGTATGGATAGAGGGGAGTTTGCGCGTTTCGATACAGCCCCGTAGAACTTCCGTGTCTTGCTGTGGGCTATTCTGTTAAGGCTTTGCCCACGCTCGCTTTTATCTCCAATGACGTATCAATGCTGTGTGACATTCTGGTTTCGACGGGCGGAAAAGATTCCGCCAAGGAGTATTCGTGAACAAAAGTATTATCAGCCTTGCCTTTGCATTCGTCCTCCCATGGTCAGCTCCCGCTTCATCGCAACCACAGCAACGACAGCAACAACAGCAACAACAACAGCAACAACAGCAACAACAACAGCAACAACAGCAACAACAACAGCAACAACAGCAACAACAGCAACAACAGCAACAACAGCAACAACAGCAACAACAGCAACAACAGCAACAACAGCAACAACAGCAACAGCAGCAACAACAACAACAACCGCTACCCCAAGGTGATGGCTGGCGCCTCATCCGATCGGTTCAGCTGGGAAATTCGGGTAATTATATTCATATGGTCCTGATTGACGTCAGCCGAGACGCCGACAAAGCAGTTTATGGCGCTGCACTCAGTAAATTATGCCGGTCACAGCCTGACTTCTGCCGGGTCAGGTTTTGGAACGAAGCCCGCTACGTCCCCGACTCCATTTCTTTTACTGATGCACAATTCAAAGCCCTGAGAGCAGAGTACGTATTCAACCGTGCGGGAGGTGTCCAGGAGCTGCGATACGCCTGCACGGCAGTACCCGACAAGAATCAGTGTTTTTCACATTGATGCAGGCATTGATGACGGGGAGTGAGCGCGTCGTGGTCGTAACACATCTATATCGATGGTCGTTCTGTCTAGGCAGATGCGGGGCTCGAGCGTAGTGATCGAATTTTTTACGTGCGAAAACAGGACGTTTATATGTCACGTCAGCTGATTAGTTCAGGCTCTACTTTCGAGCATGAGATCGGGTATTCAAGGGCCGTTGTCGAGGGCGATTGGATTTTCGTATCCGGCACGACCGGATTTGACTATAGCAGAATGACGATATCCGAAGACCTGTTGGAGCAGGCGGAGCAATGCTTCAAGAATATCGAGGCTGCCCTAAATGAAGCGGGGGCAACTTTACGCGATGTTGTTCGGGTGATCTACGTCTTACCGGTCGCCGAGGATTTTCCCAAGTGCTGGCCGATTTTACGTAAATATCTGGGGGAAACCAGGCCTGCAGCAATGATGATCTCGGCTGGTCTTTCCGATCCACGCATGCGTATCGAAATCCAGGTTACGGCTCATCGTAAGCTCAGCGCCTGAACTGGTCCATCCAGGCCGTGGCCAGTTGTTTAGTGGAATCAGAAAGGTAGGTTGAGTACCGGTTTAGGGGCTCGAAACATACAAAACGCAAGGAGGAACGAACTTAATGGCTTCAACAAACAAAGTCTTTATTAGCTTTGCCCTGAGGGATATAAAGCTGCGCGACCAACTTCTTGAGCAATTGAATAAGGAGCAGACAGGATTAACCTTCGTGGACATGCCGGTCAAGCAGTCATGGGAACCGGCGTGGAAGGAGGAGTGCCGGGAAAAAGTTACCGACTGTGATGGAGTGATTGGCCTGGTAACAAAAAATATTGTCCGGGCAGATGGTCAGCTATGGGAACTACGCTGCGCTTATGAAGGCAAGATGCCGGTCCTGCTCATTCACGGGGATAATGAAAAACTACCCTCCAAACTTCCTGACCCTGTGAATGATCGCGAAATTGATGCCTGGACTTCATCCACTATTTCAGCATTCCTAAAAAGGTTGTGAGGCAATATTGACCACCAGCAAAAAGAAATGACCAATATGGGAAAGTATTTACTTGATGCATGCTCTCGGCAGGTCTCGTTTTCCTGCCGAGGTCGTTGCTGCTTTCATTAGCTTCTTTCCAGTCCATGCGTGTTATCGCCACGCATAAATACGGGGCGCTTCAAGACACTCTTTACCCGTGCCGAAGATTGCCAGGCAGCAACCCTAACGCAATATTCGTAAATCTGCGACTCGGTGCTCGATCTTCTGCATCACTGCACGGTAGGCTGGCGAATCAATTTCGGTAAAGCGGCGTTTGAATTCCGCCTCTGACAAGTATTCGGGAAGATCCTTCCACTCCGGCATCAGATCCCTATCTTCAATTCCCGATGCCATCTGGCCTCGCAGGTCCCGTGCGGAGTCTTCGCTAGCCACCGCCTTTTCACCGAATTTCGTACCCGCTCGGTCAGCGGCAATGTCATTGAATGAGAATCCGCTACCATAACGCGAGTCATCGATTTCCTTATACAAGCCGATTGCGTCTGCAAGCGCCGTGTCCGCATAGGCGGCGATAGCAGCGGACACCATGAAGTGCTTTGCAAAATCATCACGTCCGTCAAGCGTGATCTTTTGAGGCGGGGGATGAGGCCACCTTGCTGCCTCCGGTAGCAGTTTTTCGAGGGAAATCCCCAGCACGTGGAAAGTCGCGACTAAAATCATCGCGCGATTATCCGCCATCGCCTCTCCCGCCGATTGAGCGGGGGACGTGCCGCGCGCTAATTGCGACAGGATGGTTGCTAGGGATCCAACCCCTCCGTTTCGGGTGCTGTTTGCCGCCAGCAGAGACTGATAGCTAAGTAGCCGCCCGCGTTCATGCTCGTCAACCATCGACGCTTTCATGTCATGTGGGAAAGCATCGATCCAACGGTAAACAACGACCAGTTCGTCCCTCGATATTCTGATTTGTCGCAGCGCGTCGAACCCGGCCCAATATTCGGAGTCGCGGCGTAGCCAATCTTCGACCCGAAGAGCGATTAATTCAGTAAATGCATCGGGAAGTGGTAGTTTCCCGATACGTACGGACCGAAGCGCCGGAAGCCCATCTGTCTGAAGGAGGGTGCCCTCAAGGTTCAAATAGCCGTTAATGGCAGGCAGGGCTGTTGAAGTCATCGGCAGGCTGAGGCGGATGATGGCACTGCGGTCTGCAACAGCTACTTGGGCACTGCCATTCCCTAGACGGCTTGCCAGGTAATTCGCCGCTAAATCGGCGTCCGCCGGTCTGACTCTAGCTACCGCAAGCATTCCGGGGCTCGCCCGATGGCGATGTGTATCGATGATCGCTTTGGCACGACCCACATGTTCAGGCGTGAGAATCACCTTACGGTCGGTACGAGGTCGATCTTCGATGGCTAACCAAAGGATAGTCAGCAGCGCCAGAGGTACAGCAACCAGCACGCCAACGACAGGAAGGGCATATTTTCGCATGCAATCTCGTTTGTTTTCGCCCGATACCTGATTTGGAAAAACCAAACTCTTAAGCCAACTGTTCGGACCACAATGCAGCGATAGAAATCAGACGCTCGCCGGCAAACAATGACAATTAACACAGCGCAGGAGCGGGAGCAAGGCCTTCGGTTGAGCTTCTGATTCTGAGAAGCATCGAATGCTCTTGGCGGGCGACACCAATGGAGAAAAAGGCGTACAGCACAGGAGCCACCTCAGCCGTGGTTATTGAAGCTCGGACTAACGTTCTGGGTCTGCCTTCTCGGACTCCTCGTGAAGGAGCGGTCGAGGCAGTCTACGGTGCGCCTCGGGGCGCGTTTGGGGTGGCGCTGTCGCGTGCTTGCGACCGTAGCCCGGTGCTTGCGACCGTAGCCCGGTGCCTGCGTCCGAATCTGGGCGTACGGGAGCAACCCTTGAACAACTCCTTCACGTAGCGCATTGCTGGGAAATTGGGACGATCACAAGGCATCCACCATCCTTACGGAGGTCGTAGGCTGGGTCTACGACACGACCGCAAGGAGTCGACGCGGTGAGCCGCTCGATTTGGCCGCAACCCTAACGGATATGCCTTCGCGGATGGTCTGCTTTGTCACGCTTCCTAGAACACTTCCTGGACAGGCGCCGGCCATTGGATCATCCGTTCACGTCGTTGCCTTTCGGCCCTCCGCAAAACCTAACGTTGCGCTCGTGAGACTTGCAGGAGGCTCCTTGGAAATAACTAATGGCTGAGTTATTGTTTACCAGTACGGCCGGCCGTATCCCCCCCAGTATGGACCGTAATAGCCGTATCCGTAATATGGACTCATACCCCAGGGGCCCCAGCCACCATAGCCTCCGTAACCATAGCCGTATGGATTGGCTTGATAAATCGGCCACATATATATGGCCGTGGAGGACAGCAGCGGCAGCCGGACTGTCTTTTTGCCTATTTGGCGTTCAATATCGCCTTCCAATTCTCCGGCAACGGTAATTTCCCGGTCCTTTTTATACACTGCGGGATCAAGAAATTCGGCGCTTTTTACAACAAAACGCCCCTCGCTTTGTTTTGTCGATTGAGGGCGGCCGGTGTAGTCCAGCGGATAGGACAATACCTGTACCAGAGTTTCGTTTTCTTCATTCTCAACATCGATTATTACTCCACCCCATCGCACAAGAGTACCTTTATAACTGTTCGGGTCCGTACTGGCCTGCGTATAGGAGAGTTTCGATACAGGCACATTTTTCACCGCCGCGGGAAGTCCGGCACAGGCGCTCAAAAATGCGCATAGTGGCAATACATAGAGTCTCATGTTTGGTCCCCTTTGATTTCAAAAGTGCATGCCCGCCGACGCGCATCAGCCATTGCAAGCGTAGTACGAAACATTAGACAGTTATCACGAGTGATGATTCCAGTACGAGCTTAATGTAGAGGCTGATTTCAGGTATCTTTCCGGCCCCGGAGAAAATTGACAAGCATGCGGTTAACTTCAGCAGGCGCTTCATTTTGTACCCAATGGCTCGAATCCGGTATTCGATGTATACAAACGCGAGGCGCTACCTCATCGAGCCCATCGAGGAGTTCAATTCCGAGCGCGGGATCAAGCTCTCCCCAGATCACCAGAGTTTCAGCCTGGATGGGCATGAGGATTGCAGACTTACCCATTGTCGCCATGGTTACATTCGCCCGATAGTAATTCAGCGCCGCGGTGAGGGCGCCCGGCGAGGCGAGAGCCTGGATGTATTGTTCGATATCTTCCGTGTTGAAAGCCAGTTTCCGCGCTTGGCCCCGCTCGAACATCTTCCTCAGTACCCGATAGTTTCGCGACGACAGAACAAACTCGGGTAAGCGCTGCAATAAAAAGAACAGGACATACCAACTTCTGAGCATTTGTCGGGGGTATCGCACCTTTTGAAAGTAAATTTTCAAATGGGGAGCGTTGAGTATGATGAGTTTGTCCACCAGTTGCGGATATTGACCCGCGAACATCCACGCGATAACGCCGCCCCAGTCGTGTCCAACGATATGCGACCTTGAATAACCGGTTGCATGCACCAGGGCGGCCACGTCTCTTACCAGATGTTCCAGTCGATAGGCATTTTTATCTTGCGGGCGGCCCGAGAGGTTATATCCGCGCAAATCGGGCACAAGCACGGAAAAGCCGGCGTCCGCCAAGACCGGTATTTGCCGTCGCCATGAGTGCCAATTTTCAGGAAAGCCGTGAAGCAAAATAACCGGCGGACCTATTCCAGCCCTCACGACATGCAACTGGACGCCATCTGCCAGGATGTGTTCATGATGAAATGACGCTTCTGTCAATGCATTACTCTCAAGCTCCGCCTTTCGCTGCCAAGGGCTCCGTCGCGGGATTCGCTCTTCACTATTCTCGGCAAAGAAGGCGAGACCAGCATTGGATGGCGCCCTATCAGGCGTGACCCACACCGGTTACCAATCGAGCGCCCAATGAAGTAAAAATAAAAAGCCCGGCTTCCAGCGGGTTTCTGAGCGAGCAGGTCTAACGTCATAAAATATTTCTGCGGCGACCTTGCGTAGAGTATTTCAGAAATATTTGTTGAAACGGGGGAGGCGATGAACTGCCCCAACGCCACGCCATCACATGCTACGCTGCCGAGAATAGCTGGATCTGCTTGAGCTATGCCTGGAGGCCTTCAGCGAAGGTGGAGCATCCGCTTCCCAGGTGCGTCGGACTTTAGGAGCTCGTTTCTTGTTGGTGCTTTCCTCCAGCCACCTGTCAAATTCTTCTGCCTCATACCCTAATACATCAATATTTCTGAGTTTCTTCATCGAACGTTCCTATTGAGAAAGAGTTGTCAAAAATACGGACTGCATTATTAAAGGGAATGCAGAGGGGTGCCAGCCCGGATCAAGACGTAATGTTGGCGTCTGAATGAGTACCACGACCGCAATATATAATCTCAGTACGGGCAAGATATGTGCGGTCCCCAACTTATGAAGAGGAGTTTTTCCACATTGACGATGCGGCTCCAGGTAGGGCACATCATCCCTTCCCCCCACGAATATCAGTGAGCGTGCCACTGTGCGAAAGCCTCTAACCATGGCGCGCACACCCATGTACTGAAGGGCACCATGACATTGGGCGGCAAACAAGATCTCGGAGGGTACTGTGATCCGGTGGCTCCACTGCCGGGCTTGCAACAGTGGGTGAGGTTGACGTTCAGCTGGTCTATCGTTAGACTGAGGCACCTATCCGGCGACTACGGCCGGTCCAATGCCATTTTTGCTGCGGTCCACATCGAAATTATTCTGCATGACAGCAGAGAATATCATCCCCCAGCCGTTAACAACCTCTCTACGGCGTCGAAGGAGTCATGAAACGCAGTTCACTTGGGTCGAAGATCTGGCGCTGCACGGCCCACCGTTCATTTCGCAGGCCACATACCGGCATGCCGAGGGGCCGGTTATAATGATAAGAACTAAAGGCGTGGACGGAATTGCGGAACTCACTTCCCTCATTGCAATCAAATTCCAGGATAAGTCGCTTCCCCCTTGATGCTCGTCCAACGACCTTCTAGTTTACTAGTTCGCGTTTTGACAGACAGCTCGTCCTGAAACGCTTGAGTAGATCCTTACACCTTTAACAAACTTCTATTCGTTCGCTCTATGCCAGCTCTTCGAATCGGCATGGCCAAGCCATTGTTCCATACGCGTCAATTCCGCAGTACACGTCCAATAAACGCAGTACACCTCGACTATGTTGAGGTGGCGTTTCAGGTGTTAAACTTCTCGTTTAATCTTTATTAGATAACTCGCATCGAGGTTGAACATGAATTTGAATGATGCACGAAAAGTTATGCTGCGGCCTGAGTCAGCCTCTTCGGCAAACTCGGCAAACCCGACGTTGAGGGTGCTGCCGGAACAGCTTTTCCCGAGAACCCCCATCCTCACCAGCGGCGATGTCGCCGCGAAGCGGGAGGAGATACGGCATTATTTCCATGCCACGCTCGATCGCTACGAGCAACTCTTCGAAACATTACAGGGCGATGAGGCCTATTTCAAAAAACCGATTTCGTTGCGCCATCCGTTGATCTTCTACCTGGGTCACACCTCGACTTTTTTCACCAACAAACTGGTGCTTGCGGGGCTAATGACGGAGCGTATCAATCCCAGGATGGAATCAATGTTTGCGGTGGGCGTCGATGAAATGAGCTGGGATGATCTGAATACCACTCACTACGATTGGCCGTCCGTTGACGAGGTACGCGCTTACCGGGGTACGGTGCGTCGCATCGTCGACAAACTGATTACGGATACACCACTTACCCTACCCATCGGCTGGGATAGTCCGTGGTGGACGATCCTGATGGGTATCGAACATGAGCGGATCCATCTGGAGACGTCATCCGTGCTGATCCGGCAGCATGCGCTTGAGTACGTGCGACGCCATTCCGCATGGGAACCGTATAAAAAATCCGGACAGGCGCCCGAAAATCAATTGATCGATATCCCGGAAGGTATTGTGCGGCTGGGTAAAATGAAGACCGATCCGGCGTACGGATGGGACAATGAGTATGGCAAACATATAGCGGAAGTTGCTGCCTTCCAGGCGGGCAAGTACCTCGTGAGTAACGGGGAATTTCTTGCTTTTGTTCAGGCAGGCGGTTACAGCGATGAAAATTTCTGGGAAGAGGAGGGCCACGCGTGGCGATGTCATACTCGCGCAGAACATCCCACCTTCTGGATCAGGCACGGCTCGGGCTGGAATCTGCGCTTGATGACCATGGAAATACCCATGCCCTGGGATTGGCCGGTGGAAGTGAATTACCACGAAGCCAAAGCCTTCTGCAACTGGAAAGCGGCAACCAGCGGCCAAACCTACAGATTGCCGACGGAAGATGAATGGTACCGGCTATATGATATGGCTGGGTTGTCGGAGGTCCCGCATACGGAGCCCGCTCGCGCCAACATCCATCTTGACCACTGGGCCTCCAGTTGCCCCGTGAACGAATTTGCCCATGGAGAGTTCTACGATGTGGTCGGTAACGTCTGGCAATGGACGGAGACCCCGATCTATCCCTTTGAAGGTTTCGATATTCATCCCCATTATGACGATTTCACGACGCCAACCTTCGATGGCCGACATAATATGATCAAAGGCGGTTCGTGGATGTCATGTGGCAATGAATCCCTGAACAGCGCCCGCTATGCATTCCGTCGACATTTTTTTCAGCACGCGGGATTTCGTTACGTGATTGCGGAGGCGCCAGCTGTGCAGCAGGGATCTCACTACGAAACCGACAAGCTTTTGTCTGAATACGCCGAATTCCATTATGGCGACAGTTACTTTGGCGTCCCGAACTTCCCGAAGGCGCTGGCGGAACTCGCTATTGCCGCCATCAAAGATAAACCAGCGTACAGGGCGCTCGATCTCGGCTGCGCGTCGGGACGTGCGACTTTTGAATTGGCCCGTCATTTTGACGATGTTACAGGGATAGATTTCTCCGCACGTTTCATCGGACAGGGTGTCCAGCTTGCTCAGCAGGGTGCGCTGCGCTATACCCTCGCGGATGAGGGCGATCTTGTTTTTTACCGGGAGCGGACGCTTGCGGGGCTTGGGCTGGGTGACGTGAAGCATAAGGTGGCGTTTTACCAAGGCGACGCCTGTAATCTCAAGCCCCTGTTTAGCGGATACGACCTCATCCTTGCTGCGAATCTGATTGATCGCCTTTATGACCCGGCCAAGCTCCTGAGGAATATACACATGCGTCTCAATCCTGGGGGTCTGTTAATGATTGCTTCGCCCTATACCTGGCTGGAGGAACATACCAAGCGGGAAGCATGGATTGGCGGCTTCAAGCGGGATGGCGAAAGCTTCGGTACCCTCGACGGGTTGAAAGAAATGCTCGGCGCCAATTTCAGACTCATTCAAGGGCCGCAGGAGGTGCCATTTGTGATCCGCGAAACTCGGCGCAAATTTCAGCATACACTCTCCGAAGTGACGATCTGGGAGCGGATTGCTTGAGCCTAGGCCCTGTTTCGGGCTACGACTTTGACAGCGAGATCGATCGCGGTGGTACCGCCAGTCTGAAGTATGACGGGCGTACGAAAATGTTTGGCAGGGAGGACGTCATACCCCTGTGGGTAGCTGATATGGATTTCGCGGCACCTCCTGCCGTCACCCGGGCACTTTCGCATCGCGCCGCCCATCCTGTTTACGGTTACACGCTTTTTCCGGATAGCCTGTACCAATCCCTGATAGAGTGGTTATGGCGCCGTCATGGCTGGGAGGTGCACCGCGACTGGATCATGATGTGTCCTGGCGTCGTGCCGTCGTTGCATGCTTCTGTCATGGCATTTGCCGAACCGGGCGAGCAGGTCATCGTGCAGCCGCCTGTCTATTTTCCCTTTTTCTCGGCCGTCACGAGTACCGGCAGACAACTTGCACATAGCCCGTTGCGTCTCGGAGACAGCCGTTATGAGGTCGATTTCGATCAACTGGAGCAACGTGCGGCGACGGCCCGCCTGTTATTGCTATGTTCTCCGCATAACCCCGTCGGCAGGGTATGGAGCAAGCCGGAACTGCAACACATCCTGCGAATTGCGGAGAAACACGATCTTGTCATTTTTTCGGATGACATTCACGCGGATCTGGTTTATCCCGGCAACAGGCATCACATGCTTGCGGCTCTGTCAGAAGGTTCGGCCCGGATCGTCACAGCTGTTGCCCCCAGTAAGACGTTCAATATTCCCGGTCTGAATCTTTCTGCGCTCATCGTGCCTGATGCGGACTCCCGGATAGCGCTCGCTCGGGTACTCGATATGATGCACATCAGCGCATCCAATCCCTTCAGCATCGCCGCTTTCGAGGCAGCTTACCTGGACGGTGGCGCGTGGTTGGATGCGCTAGTGGTTTATCTTCGGGAAACGCGTGATTTTGTTGCCGGATATCTCGCGGCGGACGTGCCGGAAATCCGGCTTCTCGAACCCGAGGGTACCTATCTGCTGTGGCTGGATTGCCGTGCGCTAAAAGTCGACCTGGGTATGGATGATGCACAGCTCCGGCGCTTCTTCGTACAGGAAGCTGGCGTGGGCATGAGCCCCGGCACACTGTTTGGCGATACGGGCACCGGTTTTATGCGGATGAATATAGGCGCTCCGCGCCATGTCATCCGGACCGCTCTGGAAAAAATTAGGAAAGCGCGAGATAAGGCAAAACCATGAATCGGCTCCGGGTAGAAGTTTCCAAATATGTCCCCCACTCCAAAATGAACCTGTCCACGGGTTCCTCCGCATTATAAGTGCACCGATAAATTCCCGTAGCGGCTGGGTTGCTGTTTTCCTTACCATATGCATCTGGACGGGTTTTATTCTTGTTTCCCGTCATGGTGGCACGGGGGCACTCACCAGTTGGGATATCGTGTCCCTTCGTTTTGGCGCGGGTGCGCTGATTGCCGCCCTTTGTCTGCCGTATGTCAGGCTGCCACCCCTCCGGGTGATTGCGCTGTTTTCGTTGTATGGGGGCATTGGCTATGCGAGCGTCGTATATGCCGCTTTCCGCATGGGTCCCGCGGCGCACGCTTCTGTGCTGCTGCCCGGCGCATTGCCTTTTCTGACGGCGATAATTGCCTGGCTGTGGTTAGGCGAAAAACCGATGCCGCGTCGCGCCGTCGCGCTGGTTATCGTCCTCGCGGGTATCATGCTGACTACTGCCGATTCGTTTTCACGCGGTCCGCAACTCACCAGCACGCTGATTTTGGGCGATCTGCTTTTTCTCTGTGGCTCATCATTGTGGGCGGTATTTACGCTGTTGCTTGGCCGTTATGCGGTGACGCCCCTTGCCGCAACGGTGTCAACCACCCTGGGTAGCGCCTTGCTTTACCTGCCGCTGTGGTGGTTGTTCCTGCCCAGCAACATCGATCAGGCGCCGGTCAGCGAAATAGCCACTCAAGCGTTATACCAGGGTGTGCTGGTCGTGTTTGTCGCCATGCTGCTCTATACCTTCGCGGTGCGCTGTCTGGGAACCCAGACAGTCGCCTTGCTGATGGCCTTTGTGCCGGTTCTCTCTGCCCTTGCCGCCGTGCCTCTTCTAGGCGAGGCATTGTCCATGACCACATTGGCAGGATTGGGAGCAGTAACCGCAGGCGCAGTGCTGGGTGCGCGGCAGCATCAGTCACTACGACCGCCAGGTGAGTGCAAGGTAACATAACACCACCGATGAGGTGAGAATGTCTGGCCGACGTTCGCGCCATTTCCAATCGCGCCAGCCCTGATTCGCTCTACGCGCAAAAGATGACCAAACTCAATCCTTCTCTGCCGGCGGGCGCCCCCCCCAACATTTCCTTCTCGGTTTTGCCAGTGGCGTGGGCGGCGCAGGTTGAGCCCCGACTGTCCCCGGAAGAGAAGGTGCTGGCCTGGCTGGAAACCGATCTTGATGCACAGTTAGATTTCTCATCCGGGCTGGTAATAGTTACCAATAAACGATTATTAGCCAAAACCGGAAGTGATGCCAACTGGCAGGACTGGCCGTACCGGCGAGGACTGAGGCTGGGGCGCCACGATCATTCGGGGGTGGGCAGGCTTGAGCTTATTGATGAGGAATCGCTGCTTACGCGCTGGCGCTACACACTGGGACAAGATAGTGCAGCGCGGCGTCTTGTTGAACATTTTGCCCAGCAACTCAACTTCCAGCTTACCGGCGAACTTCCCCACGCGGACGCCGAGGCTGAGGCCGTGTGTCCCCGTTGCCGCGCGGTGCTTGACACGCCGTTGCCGCCGGGTCAAGAGGAATGCGCCACCTGCCGCGGTCAAAGCGTCATCCCACCTTCCACGTGGACGCTGTTCCGTTTGTGGCGTTTCGCGAAACCTTATAGATGGCAACTGCTCGCGGGTTTTATGCTGACGCTTGGCAGTACGGCGGCTGCGCTGGTGCCGCCCTACATGACGATGCCGCTGATGGATAACGTACTGATTCCCTATCAGAACGGCAAGCCGATCGACGTAAATCTGGTGACATTTTACCTTACCGGGCTGCTTGGCGCCGCAGTGCTGGCGTGGGTGCTCGGCTGGGCCCGGACTTATATGCTGGCGCGGATCTCGGAACGTATCGGGGCCGACCTTCGTAGTGCCACCTATGAACATCTCCTCAAACTCTCGCACGCATATTTCGGTGGAAAACGCACCGGTGACCTGATGGCGCGTATCGGGTCGGAAACCGACCGTCTCAATGTTTTCCTGTCGCTTCACCTGCTTGATTTCGCCACTGACGTTCTAATGATCGGCATGACGGTGATTATTCTGGTGTCGATCAACCCGATGCTTGCGCTGGTCACGTTGGCCCCGCTGCCGATCATTGCTTGGTTAATTCATATGGTCCGCGACCGATTGCGCACGGGGTTTGAGAAAGTTGACCGGGTCTGGGCCGAAGTCACCAGCGTGCTGGCCGATACCATTCCCGGCGTACGCGTTGTCAAGGCATTTGCGCAGGAGAAGCGCGAGGCAGCGCGTTTCCGTGCGGCTAACGACCGCAATCTGGAAGTCAACGACCGGGTCAACAAGGTCTGGTCATTATTTACGCCCACGGTTACGTTGCTTACCGAGATCGGGTTGCTGGTGGTATGGATATTTGGTATCTGGTTGGTTTCGAAAGATGAAATCACGGTGGGAGTACTCACCGCCTTTCTTACCTATATCAGCCGTTTCTATCTGCGGCTGGATTCAATGAGCCGCATTGTCTCGTTTACGCAGAAAGCGGCGGCGGGCACCAAACGCATCTTTGAGATTCTCGATCACGTTTCCAGCGTCCCCGAGCCTGCCCATCCCGGGCATCTGTCCGCCGTCGCCGGCCGTATCGAGTTATCCGGCGTCGGTTTTCGCTACGGCACCCGCAGCGTGATTCGAAACATCAGCCTGGTCGTTGAACCGGGCGAAATGATCGGCCTTGTCGGGCATAGCGGTTCCGGAAAAAGCACGCTCGTGAATCTGATCTGCCGCTTTTACGACGTTACCGAAGGCGCGATTCTGCTGGACGGAGTAGACATCCGCGCACTGCTGGTCGCGGAATATCGTAAGAATATCGGTCTCGTGCTTCAGGAGCCTTTCCTGTTTTTCGGAACGATCGCGGAAAATATTGCTTACGGTAAACCAGACGCGAGCCGCGAGGAGATCGTTGCCGCGGCGCGCGCTGCTCATGCCCATGAGTTCATCCTGCGCCTGCCCCACGGCTACGACTCCCTGGTCGGCGAGCGAGGTCAGGCGCTCTCGGGAGGTGAGCGGCAGCGGATCTCCATTGCCCGTGCCCTGCTGATCGACCCCCCCATCCTGATTCTCGACGAAGCCACGTCATCGGTTGATACGACCACTGAGAAGGAAATTCAGAAGGCGCTGGAAAACCTGGTACGCGGCCGTACGACAATCGCTATCGCCCATCGTCTTTCCACGCTGCAGCATGCGCATCGGCTGGTCGTGTTGGACCGCGGCAGCGTCGTGGAGATCGGCAATCACGATACGCTAATGGAACGGGAAGGGCACTATTACCGTCTTTATCAGGCGCAGGCACGCAACATCGACACCGAGGATAATTTGCGTGGGCCCAGCATGGATCCCAAGCACAGGACAGCCGCCAATGAGTGACAACGCATCTTACCAATTGAGCCGTAACCTTTTCGGACGACTGGTGCTCACGGAGGCAAATGGCGCCGCTCGGGAAGGGGTCGTCCCGATACGCGCATTTCCAATCACTGCGCCGGACAGAGCCATCGCCCTCATCGATCAGCATGGCCAGGAACTGGCCTGGATCGAACAGCTGAGCGATTTACCCGAGGCGTTACGTGAAATTGTGGAAGCGGAACTGGCCGCCCGCGAATTCATTCCCGAAATCCGGCGCATTCGCGACGTCTCGGGTTTCGCCACTCCCAGCGCATGGAGCGTGGAAACGGATCGGGGCAATACGTCCTTCATCCTTAAAGGTGAAGAAGATATCCGCCGCCTGGCCCCGCCGTCTCTACTAATTGCCGACAGCCACGGGGTTCAGTTCCTGATCCGCGACCGTTTCGCCCTAGATTCTCACAGCCGCAAGATTCTGGACCGTTTTCTATAAACCCGCCGGAAAGCCGGATCAGCTGTTGGACAAGAAGAAGGGGATAAACCTTTGCCGGCTCAGGCGCTGCCTTTGCCCGTTACCATGCCTGCGTATTAACCAAACCAGTGCTCGACGAACGAAATCCCTGCAAACCGCTGTCGTTGCGAGGAGACAGAAATATTCATTATGCTTCAACGGGTTCACATCAATTTCACAAACCTTTGTCCAGAAACAGCGACATGTTCCAACGCGGGTTCTGTTGAACCAATGGAACAAGCGATTGGTTTTACAGGAATATTAAATATGGCACGGGAAATGCTTAATTCTTCGCCGTTATGCTGACTCCGTGCTGCGGAACTATTTCCCTTAAAAAATTAAACGTGCACAGCTGTAAACCGTTTCCAGCGCACCGCGTTAGTTTAACGTTGATTCACTCCGTGTAAAACTCTATGCTGGCCAGTGCGAATACGAATACCGAGCATGTCGATAATAAAGATATCAAGTTTCTCGAAGTCCGCCACCTGAACGGTCCCAACATCTGGACACTTCGGCCAGTGCTGGAGGCAGTGGTTGATATAGGAGACCTGGAGGATTTCCCCTCCAATACCATTCCCGGGTTTTACGACCGGCTTTCTTCGTGGCTCCCTTCCCTTATCGAGCACCGTTGCAGCTACGGTGAGCGGGGCGGCTTTCTCCGGCGACTGGAGGAAGGGACATGGCCGGGCCATATACTTGAACATGTCACGCTTGAACTGCAGAATCTCGCCGGAATGCCAGGCGGTTTCGGCAGGGCTCGCGAGACCTCGCAGCGCGGCGTCTACAAGGTGACCGTGAGCGCGTGGCATGAGGATATCGCCCGCAGTGCCCTGTTTGCGGCGCGTGAATTGGTGCTGTCGGCGATGGGGTATCGGCAAGGCGATCATCCTTTTGACGTGAGGAATGCCGTTGAGCACCTGCGCGATATGGTGGACTCGTTGTGGCTGGGTCCGTCTACGGCTTGTATCGTCGAGGCTGCCTTAAGCCGTGGTATTCCCTCCATCCGCCTGCTGGCCAAAGGCAATCTTGTGCAACTCGGCTATGGCGTGCGCAGTCAGCGTATCTGGACTGCCGAAACAGACCGGACGGCCGCAATTGCAGAGACCATATCCCGCGACAAGGACTTGACCAAGGAACTGCTCAGGTCTTGCGGAGTTCCAGTTCCCGAGGGCCGCGTTGCTAACAGCGCGGAAGATGCCTGGGAAGCCGCGCAAGACATTGGTCTTCCCGTCGTCATCAAGCCGTGCGATGGCAACCATGGTCGTGGTGTTTTCATCGAGTTAAGCAAGCGCGAAGAAGTTGAGTCTGCCTATCATGTGGCGCTGAAAGAGGGGACGGGTGTGCTGGTGGAACGATACGTTCCTGGCACCGAGCACCGTCTGCTGGTCGTCGGCGGGCGCCTGGTGGCCGCAAACAGGGGCGACTCCGTATCGGTTACGGGGGATGGGAAGGCCACTTTCCGCGAGCTGATTCGCAACCAGATCAATTCCGACCCGCGGCGCGGGTCGACGGAAGATCACCCGCTTAACCTCATCAGCATCGACGGCGTGACAAGAATGGAAATCGCGCGGCAGGGCTTCACCGTTGATTCGATACCGCCAGCCGGTCTGGAGGTTTTGATTCAACGTAACGGCAACCACGCTTTCGACGTTACTGACGAAGTACATCCGAGCACTGCTGCTGCGGTCTCCCTTGCAGCCCGGGTGATAGGACTCGATATTGCCGGGATTGATCTCGTAGCACGGGATATTTCACGCCCCCTTGCTGAACAGGGTGGCGCTATCGTGGAGGTTAATGCCGGCCCCAGCTTGCTGATGCACATCAAACCTGCTGTCGGCGCACCTCGGCCAGTGGGCGAGGCAATCGTCGACCATCTCTTCCCGAACCATGAGGATGGCCGCATTCCAGTGGTTGGAATTACCGGCAGTCACGGCAAAACTACCGTAGCGCACATTATCGCGCACCTGCTCGCACTTTCCGGGAGGCATACGGGACTCGCTTGTAGTGACGGATTTTACCTGGACCGTCGGCAAGTCTTCAGTGGCGACCATGCCAAACGGAAAGCGGCCAACAACATGCTGACGAATCGTTCGGTTGAAGCCGCTGTTCTGGAAAACGGAGGCGATAGCATCCTGTGCGAAGGGCTGGCCTATGATGGTTGCCAAATTGGCGTCGTAACCAATGTGGAACTGGAGCGGCACTATGGAAGGCACGATATCCAAACGCCCAGGCAGGTGTTTGATGTGCTGCGCACTCAGGTTGACGTCGTGCTGCCGACCGGCGCAGCGGTACTTAACGCCAGAGAATTGTTACTGGTCGAGATGGCCGGGTTGTGCAACGGTGAAGTCATTTATTTCAGTGCGGACCCTGAGAGTCCTGTAATCAGCGCGCACCGTGAGCACGGCACCAACGGTCTTGGTTCCGTCCGGGGAACACGAGCGGTAATCGTTCGGGACAATGAAATTCTCCTTGCCAATGGTTCGAACGAGACACCGGTCGCCGCGCTGGCGGAAATTGCATTTGGCAACGACGTAGACGCACGTACAGAAGTGGAAAACATACTTGCGGGGGTGGCTGCCGCCTGGGCGTTTGGCATTGCGCCTGCTCTCATACGTCAGGGAATCAAAGATTTTTATCACGCCAGAGCAGATGCTCGTGCAATTGCTGAGACGGATAAAACCGGCGAGCAGAATCCGGCATTGGAACTTACATGCTGACCCGGAAACAACAGGAGAACAATTGATGGAAGTGTCCCGCATCCGCGCATTGCGCGGTCCCAATTTGTGGAGTCACAAGACGGCGATAGAAGCGGTGGTATCATGCGACGATGCCGAGTACCTCACCAGCGGAATCCCCGATTTCGCGAAACGTTTGCGCAAGTGGTTGCCGGATCTTAATCTGTTCCAGGCGACCGGTCAGTACGGCCCTATAACCATGGCGCATGCTTTGGAGCGCACCACGCTCGGTTTGCAGATACTAGCAGGCTGCCCGGTAGAGTTCAGCAAGACCGTCCAGACGCTGGAACCCGGCACCTATCAGGTTATTGTAGAGTACAGCGAAGAAGCGGTAGGCCGCCTTGCCATTGAACTTTCCCAGGCTCTTTGCCGCGCGTCAGCGGCAGGTATTCCTTTCGATCTTGCTGGGACAGTGAAACAATTACGCGAACTGAACGAAGAAATACGCCTCGGGCCGAGTACCAGCGCGATCGTGCATGCCGCCGTGGATCGCGGTATTCCTTTCCGCCGCCTCACTGACGGCAGCATGGTTCAATTTGGCTGGGGAAGCAAACAGCGGCGCATCCAGGCCGCCGAAACCAGCTTGACCGGCGCTATTGCAGAATCAATCGCGCAGGACAAGGAACTGACCAGATCACTGTTGAGCGCCGCAGGGATTCCCGTGGCAACAGGCAGACCGGTCGCGAATGCGGCCGACGCATGGGCGGCCGCGTGTGAGATAGGGGGCCCGGTCGTTGTCAAGCCACGTGATGGCAACCAGGGGCGGGGAGTGGGCGTGAATCTTATCACGCAGGCGCAAGTTGAAGCGGCATATGCGCTGGCAGCGGAGATCAGCGGTGAAGTGCTGGTTGAGCGTTATATCCCGGGTTGCGATTTCCGGATGCTGGTGGTCGGCAATAAGTTGGTTGCCGCTGCACGGCGCGATCCACCCCAGGTGATCGGCGATGGCGTGCACAGTATCAGTGAATTGGTGGAGCAGCTCAATCGCGACCCCAGACGAGGTGAGGGACACGCGAACACACTGACAAAAGTTCAGTTCGACGAAGTTGCCCTTTCTCATCTGGCGGACCAGGGATTAACGGCAGACTCCATTCCGGCGAGCGGAGTGCGCGTTCCCCTCCGTAATAATGCCAACCTTTCAACCGGTGGGACGGCGATCGATGTTACCGATGATGTCCATCCCCAGCTTGCTGCTCGTATTGAAACGGCTGCGCAAGTCATCGGTCTCGACGTATGCGGGGTTGACGTTGTCTGCGATAGCGTGTCGAATCCGCTGGAGGGGCATGGCGTCATTATCGAGATTAATGCGGCTCCCGGTCTTCGCATGCACTTGCAGCCTTCGTTTGGCCAACGGCGCAACGTGGGGGAAGCGATTATTTCGAATATGTTCAAACCGGGCGATGACGCACGCATCCCGGTTGTTGCCGTCACAGGGACCAACGGCAAGACCACGACGGTTCGCCTCATCGCCAGTATCCTTAACTACCAGGGGCTGCGGGTCGGTATGACGAGTACCGACGGAGTTTATATTGAAGGGAAGCGCATCGACAGCGGTGATTGCAGCGGTCCCAAGAGTGCGAAAAAGGTTCTTCTTCATCCCGATGTCGACGCGGCCGTATTCGAAACGGCGCGGGGCGGCCTGCTACGAGAAGGGTTGGGCTTCGACCTCTGTCATGTCGCAGTGGTGACGAATATCGGCAGGGGTGATCACCTCGGTCTCTCCAACATCAACACAGTGGAAGATCTGACAGCGGTGAAGCGCATTGTTGTGCAAAACGTTACCCCTGGCGTCGGCGTCGCGGTGCTCAACGCCGCGGACCCGCTGGCAGCCGGCATGGCTCCGTATTGCCCGGGCTCGGTTACTTTCTTCGCGCGCGATCCCAACAATGCGGTCATAGCGAAACATCGGGCGCAACGCAAGCGTGTCATCTATCTCGATGGAGGTTGGATAGTTGCTGCGGAAGCCGGCGTTGAACATCGCATTCCGGTAGCGAGCATTCCTTTTACGCAGAATGGCACCATCGCATTCCAGATCGAAAACGCGATGGCCGCAGTCGGCGCCGGGTGGGGGCTTGGCCTGGATTGGGAAACCATCCGCGCCGGGTTGAAAAATTTCATTAGCGATACGGAAACCGCGCCCGGGCGTTTCAATCTCTTCAGCCATCGCGGTGCTACATTGATTGCGGACTATGGCCACAACGTGGACGCGATCCGGGCATTGGTTAATGCCATTGATAAGATACCGGCCAAGCGACGTTCAGTGGTCATCAGTGGTGCGGGGGATCGTCGCGACGAGGACATACGTCAGCAAACGGAAATTCTTGGCGATGCTTTCGACGAGGTGGTGCTTTATCAGGATAAATGCCAGCGGGGGCGGGCGGATGGAGAAGTGCTGGGCCTCCTGCGGCAGGGTCTGGAGAAGGCCAAGCGTGCGCGCGATGTAAAGGAAATCCGGGGGGAATTCGTTGCCATCGACGCTGCTTTCGCTAACTTAAAAGCGGGCGAGTTATGTCTCATTCTTATCGATCAGGTGGAAGCAGCGCTTGGCTATATCAATAAGCGAGTAACCGCGGGCTAATAGTACTTGCGGCATATGATTTGAACCGTCTTCCCGCTCTCCACGGTTCGGGTTATCCTCTCCTACCACTGCGCTGAGTCGGGAGGCCCATAAGGTTCTAATGTCTTTCCCGGGCGTGATTGCAATTTGCGGGAGCTAGCCTAAACTGAAAGGCGGCAAATCAGGGATAAGCTGGGTTTGCCGACGTGCTTATTTTGAAATGCTTGTTTATAGAACAAGGAGAAGAATCATGGCGGGAGATAGCGTTTATCGAATAACGGAACTAATCGGAACCAGCAAGACATCCTGGGAAGATGCGGCCAAGAACGCCGTCGAAACAGCCTCCAACACTTTACGGGACCTGAGAGTTGCGGAAATTGTAAAACTCGATATGGTAATTGAAGATGGTAAGGTAGCTGCATATCGCGCGAGGGTTAACCTGTCGTTTAAGTATGAAAACAGTAGTAACTAGCCGGGATGAGGAATAGCCTGGCAAGAAAAAAGGCGCTCGCGGCGCCTTTTTTCTTGCCCTTCTCCGTCGTTGCACCGCCTGCTATAAAGCTGCAGCAGCCTCCTCCTCGAACTGGAGTTTAACCTTGTCGTCGGCGTCTATATCCACTGTCACCTTGCCACCATTAGCGAGCCGGCCAAACAGCAATTCATCCGCAAGGGCGCTGCGAATAGTATCTTGAATCAGTCTGGCCATGGGACGAGCACCCATGAGAGGATCAGCGCCGTTGCGCGCGAGATAGTCCCTCAGTGCCTCGGTAAACGTTGCCTCCACTTTCTTGTCATGCAACTGCGCTTCGAGTTGCATCAGGAATTTATCCACCACTCGTAGAATCACGTCCGTATTCAGGGATCCGAATGAAATGATCGCGTCCAGCCGGTTCCTGAATTCGGGCGTGAACATCCGCTTGATTTCAGCCATCTCGTCCCCTGCCTGTGTCGCCGTTGTGAAGCCTATGGTGGCTTTTGAAAGCGATTCGGCACCAGCATTAGTGGTCATGATAATCACCACGTTGCGGAAATCCGCCTTGCGGCCGTTGTTGTCCGTTAACGTGCCGTGATCCATTACCTGCAGCAGGATATTGAAAATATCAGGGTGAGCTTTTTCAATTTCATCCAGCAGCAGTACCGAATAGGGCTGTTTTATGATGGCCTCGGTGAGCAGGCCGCCCTGATCGAAACCGACATATCCCGGCGGTGCGCCAATCAGGCGTGAAACGGCATGCCGTTCCATATATTCCGACATGTCGAAACGGTGCAGGTGAATGCCTAGTGCGTAAGCGAGCTGCCGCGCCACTTCAGTTTTACCGACGCCAGTGGGGCCCGAGAAAAGGAAGGATCCCACGGGTTTCTGGGGATTGCCTAAACCGCTGCGGGCCATTTTAATTGCCGCGGTGAGAGCATTGATCGCCTTGTCCTGCCCGAACACTACCGCTTTCAGGTCCCGATCCAGCGTTTTCAGTGTACTACGGTCATCGCTAGAGACGTTTTGCGCTGGAATCCGCGCGATTTTGGCGATAATGCCTTCGATTTCATGTTTGCTGATTACCTTGCGCTGCTTCGATTTCGGCAGGACGCGCTGGGCGGCTCCGGCTTCGTCTATGACGTCTATCGCTTTATCGGGCAAATGCCGGTCATTTATGAAGCGTGCTGACAACTCTGCTGCCGTGGTAAGCGCGATTGCCGTATATTTAACGCCGTGATGAGCCTCGTAGCGTGCCTTCAAACCGCGCAGTATGGCGACGGTTTCATCGACGCTGGGCTCGAGTACATCGATTTTCTGGAAACGCCGCGATAATGCATGGTCCTTTTCGAAAATACCGCGATATTCGCTGTACGTGGTTGCGCCGATGCATTTGAGTTGGCCGGTATTCAGTATCGGTTTTAGCAAATTGGACGCATCCAGCGTGCCTCCAGACGCGGCCCCGGCACCAATGAGTGTGTGAATCTCATCAATGAAAAGGATGGCGTTGGAGCTGTCCAGCAACTGCTTCAGCACTGCTTTCAGGCGTTGCTCGAAATCCCCCCGGTATTTCGTTCCCGCCAGGAGCGCTCCCATGTCGAGGGCGTATACTTGATGGCGCGCGAGAATCTCCGGGACGTCGTTTTCGATTATTCGACGTGCCAATCCTTCGGCTATCGCGGTTTTGCCTACCCCAGCTTCGCCAACGAGAAGGGGATTATTCTTCCGGCGACGGCAAAGCGTTTGTATCAGCCGTTCCAATTCCCTTTCACGCCCGATCAGTGGATCGATCTTACCGGCGATCGCCAGCGAATTGAGATTTACAGCGTAGCTTTCCAGTGCTCCACCTGAGCCAAGCTCCTGCTCAGTGTCGCCTTCGCTTTCCGATTTAGCCGTGCTGCCCTGAGGCACCTTGCTGATGCCATGCGAAATATAATTGACGACGTCCAGCCTCGTAACACCCTTCTGATGAAGAAAATAAACTGCGTGGGAATCCTTCTCCCCAAATATCGCTACCAGTACGTTCGCCCCCGTAACTTCTTTTTTACCCGAAGACTGAACATGCAGGATCGCACGCTGTATTACGCGTTGAAATCCCAACGTAGGTTGTGTATCAACTTCGCCGGTTCCGCCCACCGTCGGGGTATTCTCGGTAACATGTTCCGTCAGCAGCCGACGCAGGTCTTCTATGTCAACCGAACAAGCCCGGAGCACCTCGGCAGCGGTGGGGTTGTCGAGCATTGCCAGCAACAGATGCTCGACCGTGATAAACTCATGCCGCTTCTGTCGCGATTCCACGAACGCCATATGTAAACTGACTTCTAGTTCTTGCGCAATCATTTCAGGTCTCCTCCATCACGCACTGTAGCGGATGTTGATGCTGCCTCGCAAATGTGACCACTTGTGCGACCTTGGTGGAAGCCACATCATTGGGATAAACTCCACATATCCCCGCCCCATCCATATGGACTTTGAGCATGATTTGCATTGCCTGTTCGCGGTTCATCGAAAAAAAATTTTGTAACACGATCACGACGAAATCCATAGGCGTGTAATCATCATTCAACAATATTACCTTAAACATGGGTGGCGGCTTGAGTTTACTCTTTTCAGCCTCCAGTACAACATCTCCTTGATTTTCGCTTGCCATGCTTCTAGTCTCACTAGGCATCAGTTCGAGTGAAAAAATAAAACGGAACAAATCGCTCTCTACTGGTGTACGCACTCTAATATTTGATGATTGCGCAGAAATATTCAAGTACCTTGAGAAAATTATTCTGTTGCATTTGTGCAAAATAAGTGCGCCGAGTACTTGACTTGAACATCGGATTTGCGTAAAACAACTCTTGGCGTTTGGCTTCAAGTTCTCTGCAGTACCGGTTACAGCCGTTTGCGGTCTTGAAACTCAAACAGTGTTCGGGTTTCCGGCCCGTTTTTTTATAGGAAGCAAAAATGGCAACTGGTACAGTAAAATGGTTCAATGACTCCAAGGGTTTCGGTTTTATCACTCCGGATGATGGCAGTGAAGATCTGTTCGCTCACTTTTCCGCAATAAATATGTCCGGGTTCAAGACACTAAAGGAAGGTCAAAAAGTTTCCTTTGAAGTCACGCAGGGACCGAAGGGCAAACAGGCATCAAATATTCAATCTGCTTAATGGTCTCATGCTGGCGTGGTGAAGCCGCGACCAGTTTGTAATCAATTACAGAATTATGTAAAGCTCCTTGCCGGCCTGCCCGGCAGGGGGTTTTTCACCTCCGGATGGACCAGTTCAGACGCAAAGTTTCCCGCAGAACCAGAGCTTCTGCAGGACCTACTTTCCGCATTATCCGGTTACCTTCGCGGGGATAGCATCCCCGCTGGCAGCCCTTCTGTTTCCTTAACCGTGGCCGTAAGCCTTAGATGGGACTGTCCCTCGCAGGTCTCAACAATCGCCATTCAGCTTTCACGCCGGACCCTTCGCAAAAACGCTACATTCGGTCGATCAGCGCCTGACCGAACGCCGAACATGAGACTTTTTGCGCATTGGTCATCAGTCGCGCAAAATCGTACGTGACTATTCTATCCTGAATGGTTTTTTCCATCGCCGCGATAACCAGATCTGCTGCTTCAGTCCAGCCCATGTGTCGCAACATCATCTCCGCAGAGAGAATGATAGAGCCCGGGTTAACCTGATCCTTGCCTGCGTATTTCGGCGCGGTACCGTGGGTTGCCTCGAACATTGCGATGGAATCGCTTAAGTTTGCTCCGGGTGCAATGCCAATGCCTCCTACCTGCGCCGCCAACGCGTCGGAAATGTAGTCGCCGTTCAGATTCAGTGTAGCGATTACGTCATATTCTTCCGGACGCAGTAAAATCTGTTGCAGGAAGGCGTCAGCAATCACGTCCTTGATAATCACTCCTCCCTTATCGTCGGACAACTTCATCCATGGCCCGCCATCAAGGGGCCTCGCGCCGAATTCGTTGGCGGCAAGTTCATACCCCCAGTTTTTGAAGGCGCCCTCGGTGAATTTCATGATGTTGCCCTTGTGCACCAGCGTTACCGAACTGCGGCCATTATCGATGGCGTACTGTATTGCCTTGCGCACCAATCGTTCTGTACCCTCCCGGGAGACAGGCTTGATTCCTATGGCTGATGTTTGCGGGAAGCGGATCTTGCTGACACCCATGTCAGTCATCAGAAAATGAATGACTTTCTTTACGTTCTCCGATCCGGCTTCCCACTCAATTCCGGCATAGATGTCCTCGGAGTTCTCCCGGAAAATTATCATGTCTGTCTTTTCGGGGTTTTTTAACGGGCTGGGGACGCCTTGGAAGTAGCGCACAGGACGAAGGCATACATATAGATCCAACTCCTGACGCAGCGCGACGTTAATGGAGCGGATACCGCCACCCACCGGAGTGGTCAGCGGCCCCTTGATGGAGACGACATACTCTCTGGCAGCTTGCAAGGTCTCATCCGGCAGCCAAACATTGTTACCGTAAATCCGCGTGGCTTTCTCGCCGGCGTATATCTCCATCCAGGAAATCTTGCGCTTTCCTCGATAAGCTCGACTAACCGCTGCATCAACAACGCGTATCATTACGGGGGTGATATCCACGCCGATCCCGTCGCCTTCGATATACGGAACGACGGGGCTATCCGGCACGCTCAGGGTAAAATCTGCGTTTACACGAATTTTCGTGCCGTTGGATGGCGTGCTAATGTGCTGGAACATGATATCTCCCAAGAATTGTTATGGTGCTGGCGGCGCCCGACGCAGCGGTCAATTTTTTAAAAAACGAAGGGTTCGAGAAGCCCGTTATTTTATCCGTGTTTGCACGCGAAGGGCTAATATGCTGCGTCATGCCGCTGTCGAAATATCCTTCTGCCAGCTCTCATTTCTGGCAACCAAACTGCAAATCCTGCTTGGAAAGCTCATCTCCCGATTAGCTTTAATAAAGCAGTTTCCCTAGCTCAACTCGTCCCTGATCGCACCTTCGCGACCGTTTTGCAGTAAAATCCGACGCTCGCCGGTGCACGCTTGCATAACCTATCATCGACTATCACCGCGCAGGTGGCCTCTTGTACTTGGCCGACTGTGATTGGCGTTCGATGTCAGGACGAGGTGCGAGAAGAGTTTTCACCGGTCTTGGCGTAAAATGAGGAGTACCCCAAGTTAACACGATCTGGAAACCAAATGTGACCGTTGCTGCTGTGGTCGAACAAGAGGGAAAATACTTGCTGGTAGAGGAACAAACCTGCAACGGCATTCTGTTCAATCAGCCAGCGGGACACCTTGAACCGGACGAATCAATTATTCAGGGCGCAGTTCGAGAAACGCTTGAGGAGACAGGTTACACTTTCGCGCCACAATGGTTGCTGGGCGTTTATCGCTGGCATTCGAGCTCCGACAACACGACTTTTCTCCGGTTTGCCTTTAGCGGTTCGGTCACGGATCATGATCCCAATCGCGCACTTGATGCAGGAATATTACGCGCGGGGTGGTTCGGAGTGGACGAAATCCGCGAGATGGCTTATTGCCACCGTAGTCCTCTCGTGATGCGATGTATTGACGATCATCTGGCCGGGAAGCGCTATTCCCTAGACATTTTAGTTCATTACAGCTGAAGAGCTCTTGCCTTCGAGCGTTCATTTCCCGGTCATCTCCTGTTTACATCTCAATCCTGCAGCGTGATTCAACCCGTGACTAAACCCAATTTCCTACCTGATCAATGAGCAAAGGGCGAGTGGTGGTCGGCATGTCCGGCGGGGTTGATTCATCGGTCGCGGCTCTGCTGTTAAAACAGGAAGGTTACGATGTAATCGGTCTTTTCATGAAAAACTGGGAAGACGACGATACGGAGCAATATTGCTCATCCCGTCAAGATTTGATTGATGCTGTATCGGTGGCGGATATCATTGGTATTCCGCTGGAGGCCGTGAATTTCTCGGCTGAATACAAGGAGCGCGTATTCAGCCAGTTTCTTGCGGAATACAAGGCAGGGAGAACGCCGAACCCGGATGTACTTTGTAACGCTGAGATCAAGTTCAAGGCGTTTCTTCAGCACGCGGACGGGCTTGGCGCCGACTATATCGCGACCGGGCATTATGCCCAGGTGCGTGAGACAAGAGGCGTATTTGAATTATTGAAAGGCGAGGACGGCACCAAGGACCAGAGTTATTTCCTCTACCGTTTGAACCAGGCACAGTTATGCAGGACCTTGTTTCCCATCGGGCATCTTTACAAGCGCGACGTACGCAGGATTGCGAAAGATTACGGCTTGCCGAACTTTTCCAAGAAGGACAGCACTGGGATATGTTTCATCGGCGAGCGGCCTTTCAGAGAATTTCTCAGCCGTTATTTACCGAATGATCCCGGGGACATGAGAACGCCTGCAGGCAATGTGATGGGCAAGCACGTCGGCCTAATGTACTACACAATCGGTCAGCGGCAGGGGTTGGGCATCGGCGGGACGAGGGATGGAGATGGTGAACCGTGGTTTGTTTCAAACAAGGATGTGGTGGGGAATATTCTGACGGTGGTACAGGGTCATGATCATCCTGATCTGTTCAAGCCCTCGCTTACCGCCACCGAGGTGACATGGATAAGTGGCCATGCGCCCCATTGCAACTGGGTCTATGGCGCTAAGATCCGCTATCGCCAGGCTGATGCGCCCTGCGCTATTACGCAACTCGACCAAACGGAATGCAGGATTGAATTCGCCCAGCCTCAGTGGGCTGTGGCGCCTGGACAATCGGTGGTTGTTTATGAGAGCAAGGTGTGTCTTGGCGGTGGAGTAATTAGCGATCAGTATTAGGTTTCTTTGGAAACACTAAGTAAGTTTGTGTTCCAGAGAGTCGATTGCGTTCGCTCAGCAGTTCGGTTGCGTAATACAGGCTGTTTTCTTAATCTCGTGGCGCCGTTTCCAGAAACGGGTTCCGCTTTTCAAGCCTGTCGGAGAGGTCGGCAAGATTGGGGAAATTCGTGCGCCATTCGATCTCGGGAAAGCGAAAAGCCAGGTAACCCAGCGCGCAACCCAGCGCGATGTCAGCTAGCGTATAAACATTCCCGTCGCACCATTTTTTGTCTGCCAACTCATGGGCGGCGGCTTCAAGGCCCCCGGTCACCTTTTTATGCTGGCGCGAAATCCACTCCTCGTTTTGCTGGGTTTCAGCACGCTTGCGCTCGAGGAATATCGCTGCGGCGGCGTCGCATATGCCGTCAGACAACGCTTCCCAGCGTTTTACCATGATCCGGCGCCGGTTGGATTCGGGAATGAGGCGGGATACCGGGTTGATGTTATCGAGATATTCAACGATGACTCTTGAATCGAACAGACTGGTGCCGTCGTCCATAATCAGCACCGGAACCTTGCCGAGCGGATTGTAGTCGGGTACGTGTGTATCCGTGTTCCAAGGGGCTTCCAGTTCAAAATTGTAACCAATGTGCTTTTCAGCCAGTACAATGCGCGCCTTGCGCACGTAAGGGCTCGTGAGCGATCCGATCAGCTTCATGGCCAGCCTTTGGAGAATTTATCAGGCGGCATTATATCGGCTTTCCCCATGCCAGTGCATAGTCTGCCCGGATTCCGGAAATATCGGGAGAAGTGTCGTAGTCCCTGCCGGCAACATTTCCCCAAGGCGCACTCCCGTTTGCAAGAGTTTTGTTGAGGTGTTGGGTCTAAACGCTATGATAAAATGCAATGGCCTGGCCGGCGTTGCTCAAGGCATTTTTAACCAGGTGGAGGGTCCGCGTGTCATACCGGCAGTTCACTAGAAACCAGGTAAAAATATGAATTCGTCGTTCCTTACCGCCCTCTCGCCTCTGGATGGGCGATACGGCGCCAAAGTATCTGCGCTGAGACCGTATTTCAGTGAATTCGCGCTGATCCGCTATCGTGTTCGGTTGGAGATAGAGTGGTTAAAAGCGCTGAGCCAGGATAACGATATCGTCGACGCGGAGCCGCTTTCTCCGGCTTCTGTTGACCAACTGGACAGCATCGCGGCGAACTTTGACGAGGGCGGCGCGGAAGAGGTCAAGCTCATCGAATCCCGCACCAATCACGATGTCAAGGCGGTCGAATACTGGCTGAGAGAGCGCCTAGCAAGGAATGTCGAGATCGTGCGAAGCGCGCAATTCATTCATTTCGCCTGTACTTCCGAAGATATCAACAACCTTTCTCATGGATTGATGCTGATGCACAGCCGTGACAGAGTGATGCTACCCATGCTGGCGAAGATTAGCGGCAAACTGGTCGAAATGGCGCGTGAAATGGGGGATGTGCCCATGCTTGCACGTACTCATGGACAACCCGCTACTCCCACGACGGCTGGTAAGGAAATCGCCAACTTCGCTTATCGGTTGGCTCGAGGACGGGAAAAGCTCGCCGCAGTGCCCATTCTTGGAAAAATAAATGGCGCCGTTGGAAACTATAACGCTCATCTGGCCGCTTATCCCGCAATTGATTGGGAAAGGTTTGCGCAGGCCTTTGTTGAAAAACTCGGCCTCAAATACAATCCCTACACGACCCAAATCGAACCGCATGACGCCATGGCCGAGCTGTTCGACGCCTATGCACGCATTAACACTATCTTGCTTGATTTTAACCGTGATATCTGGGGATATATATCTCTGGCGTATTTCAAGCAAAAAACGCAAAAAGATGAAATTGGTTCATCAACGATGCCACACAAGGTCAACCCGATCGATTTTGAAAACTCCGAGGGTAATCTCGGCATTGCGAACGCCCTGCTGAGGCATTTCAGTGAAAAGCTACCAATTTCGCGTTGGCAACGGGACCTGACTGATTCCACTGTGCTGCGCAACATGGGCGTCGCGCTGGGGCATACGCTATTAGCTTATGAATCGTGCAGCAAGGGACTGAGCAAGCTGGAACTAAACCGGGACCGGATGGCGCTAGATTTGGAAAATGCCTGGGAGGTTTTGGCGGAGCCTATCCAGACTGTGATGCGGCGCTACGGCATACCGGATTCATATGAGCAATTAAAGGAGTTGACGCGCGGCAAAGGCGGTATCACTAAAGAGACTCTACACAGTTTCATTGAGCGCCTCGACCTTCCCACGGACGAAAAAAATCGCTTGCGCGCTCTGACTCCCCAGAATTATATCGGCGCCGCAGTTACGTTGAGCAAAAAAATAGAGGTTGAAAGCAGGTAAACTCCTGATATTTGCGAGACTCGGCGATCAACAGATTTCAGCCTTGAAATTGGAAGAACCGTCCCGATATGGCACGGATCACTAAATAATTCTACGCGGGCGCCAGTCCGCTGCCGGGTCCCCGCTTCATCGGTTGGCCACTGGCCAACGGCTTGATGTACCTCTTCGATACGAGCCTGAGAAGGCATACCGCGATCAACACGTTGCCGCGAAGGACTGTTTAGAGAATCCATAGGAACCAGAAACCAGGAGGAAACCAATGACAAACACAGAAGAGTCCAAACCAGATCAACCCGAATTGACCTCAGCCCTGAGCGAAGCTGCAACGCCGGAAGCAGGCACCAACGAGAATAAAACCTTGGAGCCGGCAGTGGAAACGATCCCGAGTCTCGAACAGATGCTAAAGAAGGCCGAACTCGACGCAGCAGAGCATCACGACGCGTGGATGCGTGCCAAGGCCGATGCGGAAAATACCAGGAAACGCGCCCAGATCGATGTTGCAAATGCCCATAAATACGCGATCGATAAATTCTCAACGGAGTTGCTCTCAGTCATGGATAGTCTCGAAGCGGCTTTGGGCGTGGAGAAGGCAAGCGTTGACAACTTCAAAAGCGGCATGGAGCTGACGCTGAAGCAGCTCACCTCGGTTTTTGAAAAGTTCAACCTCAAGCAAATCAATCCGCAAAAGGGGGACAAATTCGACCCGCATCTGCATCAGGCCATGTCTACGGTAGACTCCGACCTGCCTCCCAACACTGTGGTCCAGGTAATGCAGAAGGGATACATGTTAAACGATCGTGTTATCCGCCCTGCGTTGGTCACGGTTTCGAAGTCCAAAGAAACTTGAAATTTGGACCTTAATCCCCATCTCTTACACCACAACACATACTTCGCGCAGACGGATATTCAGATCTAACTAATTCAAGGATAAATCATGGGAAAAATTATTGGTATTGACCTCGGTACCACGAACTCTTGTGTGGCCGTCATGGAAAGCGGCAAGCCCAAGGTAATAGAGAACTCAGAGGGAGCGCGTACGACGCCTTCCATCGTGGCTTACACGGAAGACGGTGAAATTCTGGTGGGTGCTGCCGCCAAACGGCAGGCTGTTACCAACCCAAAGAACACGTTGTTCGCGATAAAGCGCTTGATCGGCCGGCGCTTTGAGGAAGAAATAGTGCAAAAGGACATCAAAATGGTGCCCTATAAGATTGTCAAGGCTGACAATGGCGATGCATGGGTGGAGGTCCGTGGCAAGAAAATTGCACCGCCGGAAATTGCCGCGCAAGTGCTGATCAAAATGAAAAAAACTGCGGAGGATTATCTGGGTGAAGCGGTAACCGAAGCGGTCATTACGGTCCCCGCGTATTTTAACGATTCACAGCGTCAAGCGACGAAGGACGCGGGACGCATCGCGGGCCTGGACGTCAAACGTATCATCAATGAGCCAACCGCGGCAGCTTTGGCTTTTGGCATGGATAAAAAAGAGGGCGACCGCAAGATTTCCGTGTACGACCTGGGCGGCGGCACCTTCGACATTTCCATTATTGAGATCGCGGAAGTGGAAGGCGAACATCAGTTTGAAGTTCTGGCTACCAATGGTGACACCTTCCTCGGAGGTGAGGATTTCGATGCACGGGTCATCGAATATCTTGTGGATGAGTTCAAAAAGGAAACCAGCATCGATCTTAAAAAAGACATGCTTGCTCTCCAACGCTTAAAAGATGCGGCGGAAAAAGCCAAGATTGAACTTTCCTCAAGCCAGCAGACTGAAGTCAACCTGCCGTATATTACGGCTGATGCCTCAGGTCCGAAGCACCTCGCGGTGAGAATCACGCGGGCAAAGCTGGAAAGCCTGGTTGAAGATTTGATCGACCGGACGGTTGAGCCCTGCCGCATCGCTATCAAGGACGGGGGCGTCAAGACTTCTGAGATCGACGACGTGATTCTGGTGGGTGGACAGACCCGCATGCCGAAGGTACAGGACAAGGTCAGAGAAATTTTTGGCAAAGACGCTCGCAGGGATGTCAACCCGGACGAAGCGGTGGCGGTCGGCGCGGCCATTCAGGGCGGCGTATTGCAGGGGGCGGTGAAGGATGTGCTGTTGCTGGACGTGACGCCGTTATCCTTGGGCATTGAAACACTTGGCGGGGTAATGACGAAATTGATCCAGAAAAACACCACGATCCCCACAAAGGCGCAACAGGTGTTTTCCACGGCCGATGACAATCAGACGGCCGTTACCATCCATGTGCTGCAAGGGGAGCGGGAGATGGCATCCGGCAACAAGAGCCTGGGCCAGTTCAATTTGAGCGATATTCCACCGTCCCCGCGCGGTCTGCCGCAAATCGAGGTTACATTCGATATTGATTCGAATGGCATATTGCATGTCTCTGCCAAGGACAAGGCGACGGGTAAGGAGAACAAGATCAAGATTCAGGCAAGCTCGGGTCTGTCGGAGGACGAGGTGCAGCGCATGGTCAAGGATGCGGAGGCGCACGCCGAGGAAGATCACAAGGCGATGGAATTGATCACCGCCCGCAACCAATGTGACGCTGTGATACATTCTGTTCAGAAAAGCTTGAAGGAGTATGGAGATAAATTGTCCGATGATGAAAAAGCCAAAATAGAAGCTGCGCTGAAAGAAGCGGAAGAGGCTCTGAAATCAGGCGACAAGGACACTATCGAGGCCAAGACTCGGGCGCTGACCGAGGCCTCGCACAAGCTGGCTGAGAAGATGTATTCGCAAGAGCAGGCACAGCAGGGGCAGGGTCAGCCTGGCGGGGAATCTGCCCCTCACGGCGGCGGTGAGAAACCAGTAGAAGGCGAAGTCGTGGATGCCGAGTTTGAGGAAGTAAAAAACAAGAAATAAGAACAATAAGCATCAGAACATCAAGGCGCAGCGATGCGGGAAGGATAGAGAAGCCTCGGAACAAGCCCTCTCGGACTTGTTCGAGGTTTCACCCGTTCCGCGTCCTGCGTTTTAACATTATTTGGAATACGCGGAGCAGTTCGCGCTAGTGCATACTCTGCGCCCTCCCGATTACACGAAAACGACATGAGCAAACGCGATTATTATGATGTGCTGGGCGTTAACCGCGACTGCAGCGAAGATGAGATCAAAAAGGCCTATCGCAGGCTGGCGATGAAATACCATCCGGACCGCAATCCGGATAATCCGAAATCGGAAGAACATTTCAAGGAGGCCAAGGAAGCTTACGAAATACTGTCGGATGTGAAGAAGCGCTCCGCGTATGATCAGCACGGACACGCTGGTGTGGATGCTAATATGGGTGGGGCAGGGGCTCAGGGGTTTGCCGACGCATTTGGCGATATATTCGGCGACCTTTTTGGTGGCCGGGCACAAGGCAATGTCTATCGCGGCGCGGATTTACGCTATAACCTTGAAATTTCGCTGGAACAGGCGGCAAGGGGAACTGAGACCAAGATTCGAATTCCCACCATGGATGTGTGTGGCACGTGCCATGGAAGCGGCGCTAAGGCCGGGACTTCGCCCATTACCTGCCCCACCTGTAATGGGCACGGCCAGGTAAGAATGCAGCAGGGTTTTTTCTCCATTCAACAGACCTGCCCCAAATGCCACGGCAGCGGCAAGTTTATTGCGAGTCCTTGCCATACGTGCGGGGGAGCGGGCCGCGTCAAGCACCATAAAACCCTGTCGGTGAAAATCCCGGCCGGGGTGGATGAAGGAGACCGTATCCGATTAACTGGAGAAGGGGAAGCTGGTGTTAACAATGGACCACTAGGCGACCTGTATGTAGTCATTCAGCTGGCGCCCCATCAGGTCTTTCAGCGAGATCACAATGACCTTCACTGCGAAATGCCGATCAGTATTACTACCGCCGCGCTGGGTGGGGAAATTGAGATACCGACACTTGAGGGTCATGCCAAAATCAAAATTCCCGCCGAAACTCAGAGCGGAAAAATTTTCCGTTTGCGCGGTAAGGGAATTAAAGGCGTGCGCAGCAATGCTCCCGGTGATCTATTATGTCACGTGGTGGTCGAGACGCCGGTCAAACTCACCTCTCGCCAGAAGGAGTTATTGCAGGAACTGGAAGCGCTCAACCAGGAAGACCGCTCCCGGCACAATCCCCGCGCAAAGTCTTGGATGGACAAGGTGCGGGAATTTTTTGCCGAATAATTTTTTTCGGTTTCTGTCAAGACCGCCTAAAAGGCTTGAGGGAGCGTAATCCGGCTGCTCCACGCGCGGTTGAAACGAGCACAAAGCACCAGGATGAGCCGACTGTGCGATACACAAAGCAGGGCGGGGTCCCCCCCGCACAAAGCCGACGTGCAAGGGGCTCTCGATAGAAAGGAACGTTACCACTCGCCGCGCAGCAGCTTATCGGCCCAGAATAGTCCGGAAACAGTTTTATTGTCGGTAATTTTTCCGGTTTTTACCCAATCCAGTGCCATTGGCAGGGTCAGGGTGAATACCTCAAGGTGCTCTCCCTCATCAAGGCTAGCGCCGGTGAAGATGAGGCCTTCCGCAAGGTAATACATCAGCTTCTCGTCGGAATAACCAATGCATGGGTACAGCGTCGTGACGTAACGCCATTTGCTCGCGGTATAACCCGTCTCTTCCAGCAACTCGCGTTGCGCGCACTGCAGCGGATCTTCTCCACGATCAATTTTACCCGCTGGAAGTTCATAAAAATCCCGATGCAGGGGATAGCGGTGCTGGCGCTCCATCACCAGTTCACCATTGTCGAGCAGCGGTATGATGACGACGGCGCCTGGATGGGTGATGTATTCCCGTACCGCTACTTTCCCATCGGGCAATCGGGCGAGATCCGCGCGGACGCGCAGAAGTTCCCCGTCATATACATTCCGGCTGCTGACTGTGGTTTCGGTAAGGTCTGGCGAAGGTTTGGGCATAAAGGTCTGAAATATTTCACGGCATGCATGCGTACATGAACACGTTCGCATTGCCTCTCGTCATGGACGGCGCTTATTCAAATGTTTGTCAATATTGTACACGCGTGGTCGCCTTCCGGCGTCACGAGCCGCACCGGGGGAAACCATGCACTGAAGCAGCTTCCTTTGCCGGGCTCGCTGACGATCTCGAGCTTCGCCTGGTGGCAACTCAGCACGTGCTTGACGATGGCTAGGCCCAGACCGGTGCCGCCGGTTTCGCGAGAACGTCCCCGGTCTACCCGGTAAAACCTTTCCGTAAGACGAGAGATATGTTCGGATTCGACACCTATGCCGTTGTCCTGCACGGAAAAGACGGCCTGTCCATCGCGAGTAGTCCAATTCAAACTGATATTGCCGTTGTCGGGGGTATAGCGTATTGCATTACTTATGAGGTTGGTGAAGGCGCTCCGCAACTCATCCGTGCTGCCCAGCAACTGCGTGCCAGTCTCGAGATTCAGGCTGATGTGGTGTCGACCTGAGCTAAGGGAGAGCGCCTCGTCGTAAATCTTGCGCAACATTGCCGGAACATCCACTCTCTCCCCCCGAATCAGGTTTTGCGTATCCTCCAGCCTCGACAGGGTTAACAGATCCTGAACCAGATTCTGCATGCGCTTGGTCTGGTCGGTCATAAGGCCCAACGCCCACTTGAATGTTTCAGGATCGGACGGGCTATGATCCGACAGCGTTTCCAAGAATCCGCCAATCACAGTCAAGGGGGTGCGAAGCTCGTGCGAGACATTGGCTACAAAATCCTGGCGCATGATCTGAATTCTTTCCAATTGGGTCACATCGCGGCTGAGCAGCAGTTTCTGTTTATCGCCATAAGGTACAAACTGCAGGGAAAGGATCAGCCCCTGGTGCCGAGGTTGTTTTATAACCAGAGGCTCGGCGTAATTCTGGGCCGCCAGGTATTCGGCAAATTGGGTGTGACGCACCAGATGCGTGATATGCTGGCCGGTATCCGTACCGGAGCTTATCCCCAAATGTTTTTCCGCCACGGGGTTGCACCATTCGATATGGTCCATCTCATCGAGAATGACCACGCCCTCGGGCATTGCTGAGGTGGCACGTTGAAGGCGCTCCAGGGCGGAACTGATATGCTGGTAGGTTCGGCTCTGCTCGCGTACGAGGCGCATCAAGCGCGCGAATACGTCTCCCCATTTGCCTGAAGCATTCGGCAGAACAGAACCGTCCGTCTGGAGCCATCGGTCGAGGATCGTCAGATAGCGCCGGTGACGAACGACCAGCACGAGCAGAACCGTGACATAGATCACCAGTGTGGTGACAGCCCCCAGAGTTGCCAGGAGCATCCCGGTCACAACAGCAATCAGGACAGCGTTCGCAACACGCTCCCAGAAACCGCTCACTGAATTAGCGGGAAGAGTAAGGGTGGGTCATTGTTTAACCTAAATTAGCCATTATCCCGCGGACATTCGATATCCTGAACCTCTGACAGTCTGCACCAATCCGTCCTTGCTGACTGCTTCCAGCGCCTTGCGAAGCCGCCGAATGTGGACATCTACGGTACGGTCCTCGACGAATACGTGATCGCCCCAGACCTGATCGAGCAACTGGGTCCGGCTATGTACCCTTTCCGTGTGAGTCATTAGAAAATGCAGCAGCCGGAATTCGGTAGGCCCAAGCGTCACTTCACTATCATTGGCCGTGACCCGGTGGCTGGCGGAATCAAGCCGCAGCCCGCCAATCTCGACTATATCGTCGGCGGCCTCCGGCGACCGCCGCCTGAGCACGGCTTTAATTCTGGCGAGCAGTTCGCGAGGCGAAAAAGGTTTGGTGAGGTAGTCGTCGGCGCCGATCTCCAGACCCGCTACCTTGTCGCTTTCCTCGGCCCTAGCGGTAAGCATGATGATGGGGATTGTTTTGGTGCGTGATGCCCGCCGGAGCATGCGGGCAAAATCGACCCCGCTCATTCCCGGCAGCATCCAGTCGAGAAGCAACAGATCGGGCAGTTCATCATTGACGATTTCCATCGCTTCTTCCGCGCTTCTTGCGGAAAAAACCGAATGTCCCGCTTGCCGCATGCTGTATGCGATCAATTCCTGGATTGCCGGTTCATCTTCTACAACCAGTATTCTTGCTGCCATCAGATCGATCCTTGCATTCACTCAGAATTTCGATTATGCGACTTTTTACATATTGCCATGATATTTAAACAACATTACGATTTTGTGACATGGGTCGCATATTCAGTGCATCGTCGATTTACCGGTATCGCCCTACAATATCAGTATTACCCGATAGTCGTTAACATTGGTGCGGGTCGGGCCGGTAAGAACCAGATGATCGAGCTCCTGAAAAAAAGCGTAAGCATCATGGGTTGCAAGCAGCACTGCTGCGTCGAGGCCCTTTTGCTTTGCGTCTCGCAATGAATGCGGCGTAACGATCGCACCGGCATTGTTTTCTGTCCCATCAATGCCATCGGTATCGCCGGCAAGAGCATAGGTATTCTCCATACCGCCAAGTTCGACGGCGAGCGAAAGCAGAAATTCGGTATTGCGTCCACCCCTCCCGCCACGATTCTTATCATCGATCGTTACCGTCGTCTCGCCCCCGGAGATCAGTGCTGCCGGCGTTTTCCACGGTTGCTGGTACTGGCGGACGTGTTTCGCTAAAGCCGCGAAAACCTTGGCGACATCGCGCGCTTCGCCAGTTACCGCGTGGCCCAGTATCGCAGCGTCGATGCCCTGTGCAGCCAGATACTCCGCCGCCGCCAGGAGCGAATCGCGCGCCGTCGCAATCACCCGGTTTTCCACGCGTTCAAAAGCCGGACTACCTGGTTTCGGAGTTTCGTCGAGTTCGCCTCTTACGCCGGCCTGCAAAGTTGCCATCACGGCCGCAGGCACGTCAATATTGTAGCCCTCGATGACTTCGAGCGCATCCGAGTAGGTTGTCGGATCTGGTGCGCAGGGGCCGGATGCGATGTGGGTGGGATCATCCCCAGTGACGTCTGAGATGATCAATGCCAGAACGGGCGCTTGGCTTGCGGCTGCGAGTCTACCGCCCTGGATGGCGGAGAGATGTTTACGCACCGTATTTATCTCCTGAATTGCCGCGCCGCAGCGGAGCAATTCGGCCGTAACCTTTTTAAGGTCATTCAGCGTTACGTTTTCAACCGGCAAGGTCAGCAAACTTGAGCCGCCGCCGCTAAGCAGGCATAAGAGCAGATCGTCGGCCCCAAGTTTCTCCACCTCAGCCAAAATTGTCCGGGTGCCTTGTTCCCCGTGCTCATCGGGCAGCGGATGACCCGCTTCGATGACCTTGATTCGGTCAAGGGGCAAGCTGTGGCCGTAGCGGGTTAGGACGAGCCCTTCCAGCGACGCAGTCTCCGGCCAGTGACGCTCCACCGCAAGGGCCATCGCTGCGGCTGCTTTGCCTGCACCAACCACGAGAGTGCGGCCCGCTGGCGGTCTCGCCAGGATGCTGGGCAAATGCAAGGGCACGATCCGCAGCGGATCGGCGGCGGCAACCGCGGCCTCGAAGCTGCGGAGCAGGAGTGCACAGGCGTCATGTTGAACCATATCCGTCCAGTGATAACCGCCGTGGTCACGTTTGTGGCTGCAGTTGCGAATTGAGCGTCGCCCGCAGATACTGACCAGTGAAACTATTTTCGTCTGCCGCTATTTCCTCAGGTGTGCCTTGGGCCACGATTTCGCCACCACCTTCACCGCCTTCGGGCCCAAGGTCGATGATCCAATCGGCGGTTTTAATCACATCCAGGTTGTGCTCAATTACTATCACCGTGTTTCCATGGTCGCGCAGCCGATGCAGAACTTTCAAGAGCAGATCGATATCCTGAAAATGAAGGCCGGTGGTGGGCTCATCCAGAATATAAAGAGTGCGACCGGTATCGCGTTTTGAGAGTTCCAGCGACAGCTTCACCCGTTGGGCTTCCCCACCGGAAAGCGTGGTCGCGGATTGCCCCAAGGTGATATAGCCAAGACCCACATCCAGCAGGGTCCGGAGCTTGCGCGCGACCACTGGCACAGCGCTGAAAAATTCATGCGCGTATTCAACCGTCATCTGGAGAATTTCGTTGATGTTTTTCCCCTTGTATTGAATTTCCAGGGTTTCGCGGTTATAGCGCTTGCCATGGCATACATCGCATGAAACATAGATATCGGGGAGAAAATGCATTTCCACCTTGATCACGCCGTCCCCCTGACAGGCCTCGCAGCGCCCGCCTTTAACATTGAAGGAGAACCGGCCGGGCCCATAGCCACGCTCGCGCGCCTGCGGCACGCCGGCAAACAACTCGCGAATCGGGGTGAATAAGCCGGTGTAGGTGGCCGGGTTCGAGCGCGGCGTACGCCCAATGGGGCTCTGGTCCATGTTGATGACCTTATCAAAAAAAGCCAGCCCGTCCAGGTTGCGGTACGGCGCCGGCTCGGCAGCGCTGCCGTAGAGATGGCGGGCGGTGGCCAGGTAGAGCGTTTCATTGATGAGGGTGGATTTCCCTGAGCCCGAGACGCCGGTTACGCACACGAACAGCCCCACCGGCAGGTTGAGATTAACGTTTTTCAGGTTGTTGCCGGAGGCACCCTCGATTTTAAGCCACCGATCGCTTTTTGGCTCGGTACGCGTTTGGGGCATAGGGATGGCCAGCTGGCCCGAAAGATACTTCCCTGTCAGTGAGCGATTATTCTTCTGAATGGCCTGAGGTGTTCCTTCGGCTATAACCGATCCCCCATGCTCGCCTGCGCCCGGACCCATGTCCACCACGTGATCGGCGGTAAGGATCGCATCCTGATCGTGTTCCACCACGATAACGCTATTGCCCAAGTCCCGAAGGTTCTTCAGAGTCTGCAGCAAGCGGCCGTTATCCCGCTGATGGAGTCCGATAGATGGCTCATCCAGCACATACATTACGCCAGTCAGACCGGACCCGATCTGACTGGCCAGGCGAATGCGCTGGGACTCTCCGCCGGAGAGCGTATCGGCGGAGCGATCAAGCGACAGGTAATCCAGTCCGACGTTATTGAGGAACAAGATACGGCTGCAAATTTCCTTGACGATCTTTTCGGCGATGGCATGCTTATGGCCCGTCAAGGTCACCTGGTCGAAAAAAGTTTTTGCCTCTTTTAGGGGCAATGCGTTAATTTCATAAATCGCTTGTCCTCCTACCCGCACATGGCGTGCTTCCCGGCGGAGCCGAGTACCCGCGCACTCGGGACAGAGTTGGGAATTGAGGTATTTCGCCAGTTCCTCCCGTACCGCGACGGAATCGGTTTCCTTATACCGGCGCTCGAGATTGGGAATGATGCCCTCGAATGTATGTTTGCGATGAGTCCGGGTTTCGTTTTCGTTCAAATATGCAAATGAAATTTTTTCCCTGCCGGAGCCGTTCAGGACGATATCCTGGATATTCGCGGGAAGCTGTTCAAAGGAGATTTCCAGATCAAAATCGTAGTGACTCGCAAGGCTGGCCAGCAGCTGGTAATAAAACTGGTTTCGCCGGTCCCAGCCCTTGATGGCGCCGGAAGCCAGCGATAGGTGCGGGAAGGCGACGATCCGCTTGGGGTCGAAAAACGTGATCTTCCCCAGCCCGTCGCACTTGGGACAAGCGCCCATCGGGTTGTTGAATGAGAACAGGCGCGGCTCAAGTTCCGGCAGAGAATAGCTGCATACGGGGCAACTGAACTTGGCGGAAAAAAGATGTTCCTGGCCCGAATCCATTTCAACGGCCAGGGCGCGTCCATCGGCATGGCGCAGTGCCGTTTCGAACGATTCCGCCAGCCGCTGCTTGGAATCTTGCGAGATTTTGAGACGGTCTACCACCACTTCCACGGTGTGCTTTTTATTTTTCTGAAGTTTCGGCAGGGAATCGATGTCGTACACCTCGCCGTCTATTCTTAGCCGCACGAACCCCTGAGCCCGCAATTCATCGATTAAATCCATCTGCTCGCCTTTGCGGCCTACCACGAGCGGGGCGAGTATCATCAGCCGGGTATCGGCGGGCAGCTGCAGGACATGATCTACCATTTGTGACACGCTTTGCGCCGTAAGCGTAATGCCGTGGTCGGGACATTGCGGGTCTCCCACGCGGGCAAACAGCAGACGCATGTAATCGTGTATTTCGGTAACTGTGCCGACCGTCGAGCGGGGGTTGTGCGAGGTCGCTTTTTGCTCGATTGCGATGGCGGGGGATAGCCCCTCGATCAGATCAACGTCGGGTTTTTCCATCAGTTGCAGGAATTGCCGCGCGTAGGCTGAAAGCGATTCCACATAGCGCCGTTGTCCTTCGGCATAAAGCGTATCGAATGCGAGCGAGGATTTGCCTGATCCCGATAGGCCAGTGATAACTACCAGCTTGTTTCGGGGCAAATCGAGATTGACGTTTTTAAGATTGTGCGTGCGTGCACCGCGAATTCTAATCAGTTCCATTGACCTTCCAATTGACGCCCAGGCCTCTCGACATTCCCACCCTTCTCATTTTCTGCGCCCATGTTGCCCAGCGTTTTTACATCATTTTTGCGGACGGCGCGACCATGAAGTACAACAGGGTCTTCTACCTGAGCGGTGAGCAAACCTGTTAATATACGCAAGTTTCCGCGTTTTCCCAATCTGATTCATGTCCTCCTCATTACCTCCCGAGAAATTGTCGCCGATAGAGTTGCGCGCCACCGCCGGTCTGGCCAGTATCTATGGGTTACGGATGTTGGGGATGTTCATCATCCTGCCCGTGTTCGCGTTCTATGCCGAGCATTTGCCTGGCGGGGATAACTATGCGCTGATTGGCATCGCGCTGGGGGCATACGGGCTGACCCAGGCAATACTGCAGGTTCCGTTTGGCTGGCTGTCCGATCGCTTCGGACGCAAACCCGTTATTTATGCCGGCTTGATCCTGTTCGCCATCGGCAGTTTTGTTGCTGCTAGCGCCACCGATATTTATTGGGTTATTTTCGGCCGCATCATCCAGGGCTCGGGCGCGATTTCGGCAGCGGTGATGGCGCTGGCCGCCGACCTTACCCGCGAAGAGCATCGCACCAAGGCAATGGCCGCGATAGGCATGACCATTGGCGTCACCTTCGCACTTTCACTGATTATTGCACCGGCGTTAAACCGGTTAATTGGGGTGCCGGGGATTTTTGTCATGACCGGAGTGCTCGCCCTGCTGGCCATGGTGGTGGTTTACAGAATCATTCCCGATCCGGTCGTCAGCCGCTTCCATTCCGATACTGAGGCAGTTCCTGGTCGCTTCAATAATGTATTGCACGATCCCGAGTTGCTGCGCCTGGATTTCGGCGTTTTCGCGCTGCATGCAGTGTTGATGGCGCTCTGGCTGGTCGTACCGCTGTCGTTGCGTAACGCCGGACTCGCGGCGGACCAGCACTGGCAAGTCTATTTTCCGGTCCTGGTTCTCTCCATGGCGATGATTATCCCGGCAATCATTTATGGTGAGAAGAAGGCCAAGCTCAAGCAGGTATTCGTCATTTCGGTAGGTGTACTGCTGGCGAGCCAAGTGTTGCTGGCGTATGCATTCAATTCATTATGGGGCACCGCAACCGCGTTGCTGGTGTTCTTCGCTGCCTTCAATTTGCTGGAAGCGACGTTGCCCTCGCTTATTTCCAAGATTGCGCCGGTGGGGGCGAAAGGCACCGCCATCGGCGTCTATAGCAGCGTGCAGTTTCTCGGCACTTTCGTAGGCGCAACCGCAGGCGGATATCTGTATCAGCATTTTGGCAGTTCTGCCTTGTTTGGGTTCTGCGGCAGTCTCCTTGCCTTATGGCTGATGTTTGCAGCCACGATGAAAGCGCCCGCCGCGGTGCGCACCAAAATGTATCATGTGCAGGAAATGGATACGGGGGCCGCCAGCGGGTTGACCCGCCAGTTGGCGGCGCTGCCGGGCGTGCACGAGGCGCTCGTGCTTGCAAGCGAAGGCGTGGCATATCTCAAAGTGGACATGAGGGGCTTCGACGAACAAGGTGTTGTACAACTATTAGGGGGAAAAGCGTAATGGCATCAGTCAATAAGGTCATCCTCATCGGAAATCTCGGTAAAGACCCGGAGACCCGCTATATGCCGAATGGCGACGCAGTGACCAATATCACCCTGGCCACGACCGAAACCTGGAAGGATAAAAACGGTGAGAAACAGGAAAAAACCGAGTGGCACCGCGTCACTTTTTACCGCAAGCTGGCGGAAATCGCGGGTGAATACCTCAAGAAGGGCCGTCCGGTCTATGTAGAAGGAAGGCTGGAAACGCGCAAATGGACCGACAAGGCAGGCGTCGAACGCTACACCACCGATGTCATTGCCAGCGACATGAAGATGCTGGGCACCAAGCCCGGCAGCGGCAGCTATGAAGGCGGGGAGAGGGAAGAGAGCAGCTATGCGCCCAGCCCGTCCGGTAGCAAGGCTCCAGCACGGAGCAGTACCAACTTCGATGTTATGGACGACGATATTCCGTTTTAGCCAGTACAAAGTGCAAACAATTCGAGCGAAGGCATTGATTGTTTTCGCTCTTTTATTGTTGGCGGTTTTATTGTCGAGCTTACTATTCCATCTGCCGTTTACCGCAGACTAAACTATGCAGTACGCGTTGTGATGACTGGGAGCGGTGAGCGCCGATGTTGTTCAACCGACAATCTGGACTCCCGCTCTTCGAGTCGATGCGCGCAGAGCAAGCCGCACGTATCGGCTTTCTCAAGTGAAGCACCCTTCCGGCGTTCGACGTTCTTCGAGCGACGCAAGTCATTGCTTCCGATGCATTCTTGCAAAGCATTGCAAGAGAATATCGGAAAAAGAATGTGGATATCAAACCAATGGGACTCTCGTGCCATCCTCTTTGCCGGTAATGTCCGCTGCGGAGTTCGCCTGCGCGTTTGCTCTCCGTCCGCACTTGTTCGCATGGTTCCTGGGGGCGGGCGCTTCCGCTGCGTCGGGTATCCCGACTGGCTACGCAATGATTCGCGACTTCAAGACGCGCATCTTTTGCCGGGAAATGGGCTATTCGATAAAGGAAGTGGACGCAGCGGACCCGCTATGGGTTGCCCGCGTTGACAAATTCCTTCGAACGAGTTCGCTACTGCCACCTGATGGCGACCCCAACGAGTACGGAGCGGCCTTTGAAGCTGTCTACCCTAACGAGCGGCATCGTCGTCAGTACATAGACGATGCCATCAGCAAAGGGACTCCATCCTTTGCCCACCGAGCTCTGGCCGCGTTGATTTCGAGCAAGCAGTTAAGCTGCGTCTTCACTACGAACTTCGACGCATTGATGGAGACATCGGCGACGTTGACTGACCAGTTGCTTCTGCCAGAGAAGCGAGCAATGCCGACCGTGGCTGCACTTGACTCGGTTGAGAGAGCCCAACGTTGTGTTGCGGAGTCCGACTGGCCATTGATTGCAAAGCTTCATGGAGACTATAAGTCAACAAAGATAAAAAATACCGGCATAGAACTGGAGCATCAGGACGAGCGCATGCGCGGTGTGCTCGTAGAGGCTTGCAAGCGCTTTGGTCTTGTGGTGGTGGGATACAGCGGCCGAGATGTCTCGGTTATGGAGGCGCTTGAATCCGTCCTGAAACACTCTCCCGTCTATCCGAGTGGACTGTATTGGGTCACGTCGTCTAAGTCGAAGCTCCTACCGGCAGTTCAGAGACTACTTAAGAATGCTTCTATAGCCGGGGTGGACGTCGCAGTGGTGGAGTCAAAGACGTTCGACGAGTTGGCAGGGGATGTAATCTCCCACGTCCGCCTTCCAGATGTGCTCCTGGAACACGTGATGCAGCAGCGGACACCAGCCAGGCTCCATCCGGTCAAGCTGCCTGAGGTAGAAGCAAGGGCCTTTCCCATCCTACGCTACTCTGCGTTATTGGTTGAGGGGATGCCGACATTCGCCCGTCGCATTTCTCTATCCAAAGCTGCAATCACCCCAGCGGTGTGGGAACTCCTGAAGGAGCAACGTTGCCGCGCCGTCGTTGCGGTACTTGGTCGCGAGCTAGCGGTGTTCGGCAAGGATGCAGAGGTGCTAGTTGCGCTCCAGTCGCTGGGCGCCCGCATTGATGGTACCATCGGCTTGGACCCCGCGAAGGACAGCTGGGCTTTAGGTCTTCTATATGACGCGCTTGCCAAGGCATTGTCTCGACGACGCCCCCTTCTGCCCCGATTCAAGCGCTTTGGACACGTATTAGTTGTTACCGCCCCACGAGAAGGTGAGGACGCGGACAAGACACAGAGGCGCGTGTCACAGCTTGCCCGGCTCAGGGCGGCTTATGACAGCAATCTGACTGGAGCAGTTCCCAACCTGGGATACCCGTACCAAGAGGGCGTCTACCTAAAGCTGGAGTGTATTGAAGACCGCTGGTGGTGCGGCTTCGAGCCCTCCACATTCGTCGACGTCCCCAGGGAAATTAGAGACGCAAGTGCGGCCCAAGACAGGGATGAGCTTGGGAGCTTTGTTTTTGGCAAGAGAGACCCCAGCGGTGACTGGAGGCGTGAGCGTTGGGCTAAGAAGTACAATCCAGATTGGTCCCAGATCGTCGACGCTTGGGCCATACTTCTCACCACCTGTGAGCACGGGCAGGTCTCAGCGTTTGGTCTACAGGGAGACGAAGGCATAGACGCTATCTTCCCGCTGTCGCCAGTGACCGGTTGGAGCCGTCCTTCGCATCACCATGCCTACTTCCAGAGGGCCAAGTGATGGCGGTTTACCCATCATTCTCCAAGCTTCCGCCATTCATCCTTCTTGACGAACCGAAGTTGGCCTTCTCACCGTCGGATGGAACGCACGTCGATGTCCATCCGTTGCGAGGGCTCGTTCGATACAGCCCGTTCTCAAAAGGTTCCTTTGGGGGTTTTACCGCCAAGGTACGAATGGCAACAATAGGCCCGGAAAGTGCCTTCAAGAGGCGCGGCGAACTTATGGCCTCGCTGCGGAGAGAGTTTGAGCCTTCAGACCGCAGGGAATACGTCCTTAAATTCCCGGGCTTTGAGCGGCTCTTCGATGTGGAGCTAGTCTCTGCACCAGCTACGGCCCACATAAAGTGGCCCCACTCCCTGGGGCAACTCGGAGGGGAAGGATCGGTCGAGGCGCGGCTTTTTCAAGCTATGGAAAGCGCGTTGCGTAGGCTCGATGCCGTCCGGACCGAGTTTGACGTGGTGCTGGTTCACTTCCCGGATTCATGGAGCCCAGCGACTCGAGCAAAGGGGTTTGACGCACATGACGCTTTGAAAGCTCTTGGCGCTAAATACAACATTCCGACACAGGTTCTCAACGACCGAGCGTTCACATTTAACTACAAGGCGTCGCTTGCATGGCGGCTTGCGATTGCGTTGTATGTGAAGGCTGGTGGAATACCCTGGAAGCTGGCTCGCGTATCTAGCGTTCCCGACGAAACCGCTTATATAGGCTTGGCGTACGCTCTCCGAGGAGACCAGCGAGAAGCACACTATGTCACTTGCTGTTCACAAGTCTTCGATATGGATGGAGGGGGGATGCAGTTTGTTGCCTTTGAGGCCCGAGACCCGATCGCCGATTTTGCCGAAGCAAGGCGAAACCCTTTCCTCAGCCGTGACGATATGCGGGCGGTGCTCGCCCGAAGCCTCGAGCTTTACCAAGGGCGAAACGGAGGTAATCTTCCTAAGCGTCTCGTCATTCATAAAACGACGGCTTTCAAACCGGAAGAAATCGACGGGACCTTTGATGCGCTTGCAGGCGTGCCCGAGGTGGAGTGCATCGAGATAGGTACCAATCCCAGTTGGCGAGGGGTTTGGCTGCTTGACTCTGGTAAGAAGTCTCCCCCAAGCAAGCCGTCGGGCTATCCTGTGCCGCGCGGGACTGTTGTATTCCGTTCAGGTACGTCCGCGCTTCTCTGGGCGGCGGGTAACGCCCCCGAAGTTTCAAGTACCGGCGACTACTATCAAGGCAAGAAGAGCATCCCAAAACCGCTACAGCTCATTCGTCATGCAGGTCGCGGTCCCTTAGAGGTGGTAGCACATGAAGCGCTGGCACTGACAAAGATGGATTGGAACAACGATGCCCTGTACGATCCAGTACCAGTAAGCATTCGCTACTCGCAGAAGTTGGCACGGACGATTGCGAACGTCCCGGACTTGCCCGGCAAGACCTATCCATATCGACTCTTTATGTAGCGTATTGCCGCCGAGCTGTGCATTCTCGAAATACTGAAACGCAAGTATTATTTGTCCACCGATCAACCCTTCGTACCTGCGGAATTCTGCGTGCGTACCTTCCGAACGGCCTGACATGAGCGCATTCAAATCCTCCCGCGAGTATCTCAAGGCCTTAGCTGGGGTCAGCTCAGCGAGTCCGTTAGCCGCATCATTCGGAAGCTCGCTGGCACAGCGGGAATACGAAAAGTCGATTGCACAAATCACATCGATTGAAAAGCAAACCAAATCACTCGGCTTAGCTGCCCAGTTGCAGGGCTCTGCAAGCGAGATGGCTGGTCTGACATCATCCAAGATACTGCAGGGGGCCTTTGCAGGTCTTACCTTAGAGCGCGAGTGTGCTGCCGTTACAGCCGCCCAGGGTACGACGCGAATGCTGGAGAATGCTTCCGGTAGCGGTGCGGCTTTACGTGAATATGCCAAGGCCATGGACCTCACAAGCCAGGTCAAGAAATTGGCGTTGGGATTTGATGTCAAAGCGGTCTCCAACGAGTATCTAAGGGTGGTGGAAGCTGCTAGCGCAACCATCCAGCTTGCGAAGACCTTCGGCGGGACCTCCGCACACCTCGACTATTTGAAGGGTCCCGCGAGTGCCAGCTGGATTCAGCAGCTGTCGAAATCTATGGTGGAAGACGACCTCTACCGCCGGTTTCTGGGCACGTTTGAGGCTCGACAGTCAATCTCGAGCGAGATATGGTCATCTGCTGCTGCTGAAATAGCGAAGCACCGCTACGACAAGCTCTTCTCCGTATCGGACGTTTGGGCGAAGCAAATTGAACTGCTGAAGCGCCCGGAGTATCTTGATACCTTACTCGCTACCATCGAACGCGACGTATCTGGCCACCGCTCTCATGCAGAGGATTTTGCCGGCAACGATGTGGAGGACCAAGACGGCGAAATGTTGTTCGGCCAGCTCGGCCAGGTGGACAGTCCTGAGCGCTTCCGCGAAGTCCTTAGCCGTTGCTCGCCAGGGATAAAGTGGGTTCTCCTAAATATTCTGCTCTATGTGATGTTGCCGGCCATGATAGGGATCTCGGTTAATCTGGTAACGCCTCACCTCGAAGACTATCTTCACCGAAATCAGGCCGTGACCCAGCGCGAGCAGATAAAGGATATCAAGAAGCTCTCGATGGGAGAGCTTGGCCTTGCACTACGTGACTATCGATTTGTGACCGCGCCAACCTTGGTGCTCCGTGCCAATGCGAACTCCCGGTCTGCACAGGTAGGAAAGCTGCAATTTGGGCAGGTGGTAGCTGTTGTTTCCTCACAGCGAGACTGGACGAAAGTTGCATACGAGTATGGAGGCGGACAGGTGGTAACAGGATGGGTCTTTACCCGGTACACCGAAAAATTCCGGCGATAAGCGCGAAGCTGCCGGGAGCGAGAATGATTGCGCTGATAGGGCGAAAGTGTAAACAGCTGGGAAGAACAAACCGTTTTGTTTATACTTTTCCCAAAATTCTGCGGATTCTTCCCCTTCTCACTCTCTCCCATCGAACTTAGTAGATACATCCTCAGTAACCATAACCGAAATAATTTCACCACAGGTTTAGCCCAGGCTGGCCGTAATCAGACAGGTTCCAACGAATAAAAATATGCTGCTGGCAGGTATTGCCGTGCCGCGTGTACCGCCTGCTGTCCCGTTTAAGGCTGCGTTGCGAGATACTGACTTGGAGGAATGAGGGGTGTTTTTATCTGGAGAAACGGCTTATCGATTCTTCCGGTAAACATTACGCTTCAAAGCTGCCTCTAAGCGAACCAAAATGAGCGAAAAAAAATGCGGGGGAAGTTCATGAAAACACTGTTTCTGATCATCGTCACATTATTCGCACTCACCGGCGCAGCGTTCGCGGCGGTCAACGTCAACACTGCTACCCAGGCCGAACTGGAATCATTGCAGGGAATTGGCCCGGCGAAAGCCAAGGCAATTGTCGATTATCGCAAGAAGAATGGTCCTTTCAAATCGGCAGACGACTTGCAAAACGTCAATGGCATTGGCCCGGCGACTATGAAGCGGCTCCGCAAGGATGTGACCGTTGGGAGCACCTCTGCAGTCAAGAAGGACGCCAAGCCTCCCATCAAATAAAACAGACAGTTGGCTGGACGCTCGAAGTTACTCAAACGCCCACGGTAGCGAGTTTTGGGCTGCCTTAATCTTCGGCTCTACCATTTGTTTGGCCGTATGCCATAATCAAGCATCGTCTTTCTCAATTCCTTTTTCATGTACAAGACCCTGGAAAACTTCGTCGGCAACACGCCACTGGTAAAACTCAAGCGCCTGCCGGGAAATACCGGCAATGTTGTTCTTGTCAAGCTGGAGGGCAATAATCCTGCCGGTTCGGTAAAAGACCGGCCGGCGCTGTCGATGATTACGCACGCGCAGGAAAGGGGAGAGATCAAGCCGGGCGATACTTTGATAGAGGCCACCAGCGGAAATACGGGGATTGCGCTGGCGATGGCAGCAGCGATGATGGGTTATCGCATGCTGCTCGTGATGCCGGAGCATCTCAGCATCGAACGGCGGCAATCCATGAAAGCCTATGGCGCCGAGATTATACTCACGCCAAAAGAAGGAGGCATGGAAGAAGCCCGCGATGTGGCCGAGCGTATGCGCACCGAGGACCGCGGGATTATTCTGGATCAGTTCGCCAGCCCCGACAACCCCGGGGCGCACTACGAAGCCACTGCTCCCGAGATCTGGCGGGATACGGGGGGCGAGATTACCCACCTCGTAAGCAGCATGGGGACCACTGGAACTATCATGGGTTGCTCACGGTATTTCAAGGAAAGAAAACCGGAGATACAAATCATCGGTGTCCAGCCGGAAGAGGGCGCCCAGATTCCGGGAATTCGGAAGTGGCCCGAAGCCTATCTGCCAAAAATCTACGATCCTCGCAGGGTGGATCGAATTATGCTCGTTTCTCAGGCTGAGGCCGAGGAAACAACCCGGCAGTTGGCACGCGAGGAGGGGATTTTTGCGGGTATTTCGTCCGGGGGCGCATTGGCCGCTGCACTCAAAATTTCCGCCGCGACAGAAAACGCCACTATTGTCTCAATCGTATGCGACCGCGGCGATCGTTATCTTTCCACGGGCGTTTTCCCAGCGTAGTATTGTGCCTCGTTAAGTGCCCGCGTTGTCAGCGCCATTAACCCGCTGGCGATTCATGGCTGATCGTAATGATAAAGCTCGTCAAAATATTGACACCATTCTTGATCGCGAGCTTTTCCGCATACGCTGAATCCCGCATTACACTTTCCATCGATGACGTTCAGAGTCCCTTTTTAAATTCAAAAGGCGTTCAGGTTAGCCTGGCTGGTTCACGGGCTTCTGTGCTGGAGATTAAACTGGGAGAAATGGAGGTACAGGGGAAAAGCTGGCGTGATCTACGATTTTCCTGCGCCAAGTTTCAGGTTACGGGTAGCGCGGGTCGTTGCGAAAAGGGCGTGCTAAGGGTGTCCCCGGCTCCACCGCTCCCCGTCGCTTTCCTTTTTTCTTCTGCCGACAAGACACTGGACGTACAGCTCCAGGCTACAACCGATGCGGCGAGCGGAGGCTGGAGGCTGTCTGCCCGCTGGGGAAGAGCGGGGTGGGAGGGCAGGCTTACGGCTGCGAACGGCCAACTGGCACAACTCCAGGGGCTTCTGCCGATTGCAGGAGGTGAAATTCTGCCTTCCTCTACGAAGGGTAATATCAATGGCAAGATCACACTGCGAGGCAACGCAGACGGCGTTGCAGAAATTAGTGCGAATGTGGCCGTGAATGAACTGGCGTTCAGCGACGCGAGTGGATTGCACGCAGGCGAGAACATCGGTGTTGAGGTTAACATAAACGCCAAGCGAGGGTACGGCCCGACAAGGAGGCTGTGGGAATGGCAGACTGGAGTGAACTGGCTGCAAGGTGAAGTTTTCTGGCAGCCGCTCTACTTCGTCGGCCGAGACTATCGTTTTAACGCGAGCGGTGATTTGTACGAAACCATCCTTCGCCTGGCCAAAGGAAATCTTTTTCTCAAGGATATCGGCGAGATGGATTTCTCGGGTGTGGTAGACACGTCAGTCACTTCTTTGCGTGACTTCGACTTGAGGGCGGATAACCTTGAGTTGGGGGGTGTGTTCAGCCAGGTTCTGAAGCCTTTTCTGGTGAACACGCCTTTTGCCGAGCTGAAGGCCGAAGGGCGTGCCGGAATTCAATGGCAATTCCGCCAAGGTGCCCATCAGTCGCTCAACGTGAACCTGCATGAGACCTCTTTTGAAGATGGGCATGGGCGCTTTGCATTTCGCGGGGTAAATGCACGCGTTCCGTGGCGAGCGCAAGGCTTGACCCAGACCGGCATCAGTATCCGGAGCAGCCAGTTGGGAAAGCTTCCGATAGGCGAGTTTGAGGTGCCCCTGCAAATTGACGGACCGAATTTCAGTATCGCGCGAATGGTGGTGCCAGTACTGGACGGGAAACTTACGCTGGAGGATTTCAATGCTTCACCGCAAACCGAGGGCGGACTTAATGGTTGGCAATGGCAACTCAGCGGCGGGCTTTCGCCAATATCAATGGAAAAACTGACTGAAGCGCTTGCAACGCAGTCGATGAAAGGCACTTTGTCAGGCACGATCCCCCGGGTAAGTTACAATGGTTCCGCTGTTGAAGTGGATGGCGCACTGCTTTTCAAAGTATTTGACGGCACAGTTAAGTTAGGGAATCTAAAAGTGCTTGATCCGCTCGGACCCGCACCTTCTTTTATGGCTGATCTGGATATGCGCAATCTGGATCTCAACCAGCTTACCGGTACGTTTTCGTTCGGCAGCATGCAAGGCCGCATTGATGCAACGGTGAATGGTCTGGAGCTTTTTGACTGGAAGCCGGTGAAGTTCGATGCCAGTATCAGGAGCAGTGCCGGAAATTATCCCCGCCGGATTAGCCAGGCCGCGGTCCAGAATATTTCCTCCCTTGGAGGATCGGGAGCAGCTGCGGCCATTCAACGCAGCTTTCTGCATTTTTTCGACCAGTTTGGCTATCTGGAGATCGGCTGGAGCTGTTCGCTGCGCCACGGCATCTGCCACATGGGCGGGATAGAGTCGGAACCCCTACCGCATGGCTATCTTATTGTTAAAGGCGGTGGAATCCCGGCGATTACAGTGATCGGCTATAATCGCAACGTCGATTGGGATGAGCTGGTGAGCCGGTTGCAGCGGATAACGCAGGCAAGAGATATTAAACCTGTTTTTCAATAAAGAGAGCATGAAAAAACTTTTGGGCGCAGGCTTGTGCGCATTGACGGCTATGGCTCTGCCCGGATGCGTCACCATCAATATTTATTTTCCTGCCGCTGCTGCCGAGAAGGCTGCCGACAAGATAATCGAAGAAGTGTGGCAATTGAAAAAACCGGGAGAAGAAGGACAAGGAGGGCAGGGGGGACAGGAAGGCCAAGGGGGACAAGGCGCGGATAAACCCAGGACGCCGGAGCCCGCCAGCGACCCTGCTGTACAGCAGCAGCAACTGCAACAGCAAAAGTAGAGGTGAATACCATGCTCAACCCGCTATCGCTCTCCCGTTTTTTTCTGTTAATGCTGTTATCGTTGGTGCCGCTTGCCGGCTATACGCAAGCAAATATCGAAATCGATACCCCAGCGATTGCAAGTCTCAAGCAGCGCATGCAGCAACGTCACAATCAGCTTGAGCCGTATTATTCCAGGGGTGCGATAGGGCTTACGCGTGACGGCTTGATCGCGATGCGGGATGCCAACGAGTTGCCACTGTCGGCGCGGCAGACCGTCAATGCACTGATTGCAGCCGAGAACCAGGATAGAAACGCCCTTTACCGCGAAATCGCCCGCGCCAACGGTCATCCTGAGTGGGAGACGGACATTCGTTCGACTTTTGCTCAGCGGTGGATCGAGTTGGCGCGGCCGGGATGGTGGTATCAGAGTCCCAGCGGCGCTTGGGTCAGAAAATAAGACCCCGTCCTTCCCTAAAACAAGCTAAAGGCTTAAAGCCTCTCGACCGTGGCACCTGTCCTGGTTTTCGATATCGAGGCCGTCCCTGATACCGAGGGATTGCGTAGAATTCACGATCTGAGCCCGCAACTGAGCCCCGCCGACATTGCCGAAATGGCGTTTCAGTCTCGGCGCCAAGCCGTTGGCAATGATTTTCTCCAGTTGCATCTGCAGAAGATTGTAACGATTTCGTGCGCGCTGCGCGACAAGGACGATTTTCGCGTTTGGTCGCTTGGAAGCATTGCTGATTCTGAAGCCGAACTCATCCGGCGGTTTTTTGAAGGCATAGAGAAATACAGTCCCCAACTGGTTTCGTGGAATGGCGGCGGCTTTGATCTGCCGGTGCTTCATTATCGCAGCCTGGTTCACGGTATTCAGGCGCGCCGCTATTGGGACATGGGTGAGGATGACCGCGATTTCAAGTGGAACAATTACCTTAGCCGCTACCATACCCGCCATCTCGATCTGATGGATATTCTCGCGTTGTATCAGCCCCGTGCCAATGCGCCGCTGGATGAGCTGGCGAAGCTGATGGGTTTGCCCGGAAAATTGGGGATGGATGGCTCTCAAGTCTGGCATGCCTTTCAGGCGGGCGAGATCGCTGCTATACGCAACTATTGCGAAACGGATGTGGTCAATACCTATCTCGTGTTCCTGCGTTTTCAGTTCATGCGTGGACTCTTTGACAATGAACAGTATCAACGCGAATGTGAACTGGTGCGCTTCACCCTGAGCAAGTCCTCCGAACCTCACTGGCAGGAGTTTCTGGCTCACTGGGCCTAAACTCCTGCGGCTCCCGCTCTCGGAGCGGATCGCGTGATTCCCGCAGTGTAAAAATGATTACTCCTGTTATCATCGAATCCCTGGATCAGGAAGGACGTGGCGTTGCCCATGTGCAAGGCAAGGTCATCTTCATCGAAGGCGCGTTGCCGGGCGAGCTGGTTACCTATAACGCCTATCGCAAGAAACAGAACTTTGAACTGGCGCAGGTTGCGCAAATTCTCAAGCCCGCGTTTGGCCGGGTCACCCCTCAATGCCAATATTTCGGGACGTGCGGAGGGTGCAGTCTGCAGCATCTGGATGCTCGCACGCAAGTGGCGGCGAAACAGCGTGTCCTGGAAGATAATCTCAGGCATATCGGCAAGGTCAAGCCGGAATTGATATTGCCTGCTGTATATGGCGCAGCCTGGGGTTATCGGTACCGCGCCCGTTTGTCGGTGCGTTACGTGGCAAAAAAAGACACGGCGTTGGTGGGTTTTCATGAAAAGCGCAGCAGCTTCGTCGCCGACATGCAGACGTGCGAGATTATGCCACAGCGCATTTCCGCGCTTCTCATGCCATTGCGGAAGTTGGTTAACGCCCTTTCCATCCGGCAGCGACTGCCCCAGATCGAAGTCTCGCTCGGCGACGATGTGGACGTGCTGGTTTTACGCAACCTCGAGCCGCTCACCTCGAAGGATGAGGCCATTCTTAGGGCGTTTGCCGATCAGCACCGCATTCAGTTCTTCCTGCAACCCGGGGGGCCTAAAACAGCTTATCGCTTCCACCCGCAGAACGCCCCCGAGTTGAATTACACCCTGCCGGAATTCAACATAGTGATGCCGTTCGATCCCACGGAATTTACCCAGGTAAACCCCTCGATGAATAGGGTCCTGTTGCGGCGCGCGCTAAACCTCCTCGATCCGCTGCCTGGAGAACGTATTGCAGATCTGTTTTGCGGGCTGGGGAATTTCAGTTTGCCCATTGCGCGGCGGGGCGCATACGTTACTGGCTACGAGGGAAGCGCAACCTTGGTGCGCAGGGCTGCGGAGAACTCGGAACGCAATAAGCTTTCGCCACGTACCAAGTTTGCTGAAACCAATCTGTTCGAGATCGATGAGCGGTGGATGCAAGAGCAGGGGCACTTCGACAAGATGCTCATCGACCCTCCACGTGAAGGCGCAATGGCTGTGGCAACTTCCTTGAATAAGGAACAAGCCCCGCCCTGGCGGATCGTCTATGTTTCCTGCAATCCTGCGACGCTCGCCCGCGACGCCGGGGTGCTGGTGCATCGGAACGGCTACTCATTGAAAGCGGCAGGGGTGATCAACATGTTTCCCCATACGGCGCATGTCGAGTCCATCGCGCTGTTCGAGAAGGAGAAAGATTGAGGGGAGGTATCGCAGAAACCAAAAGGGGCGCCTGTTAGCCAGGCGCCCCTTTTTTATGCTGCTATACCGGCTAGCTGCTGCGTTAATCCCTCTCGCCCGAGAAAGCCAGCAGCAGGTGCAAAAGGCTGGTGAAGAGGTTATAGATGCTGAGATAAAGACCCATCGTCGCCATCACGTAATTCGTTTCGCCACCATTTACGATGCGGCTTACATCAAACAAGATGAAACCGGAGAACAGCAGCACCGCCACTGCCGAGATGGCGAGGGAGGCCGCCGGCACCGCGAAGAACAGGTTGGCAAGCGAAGCAATGATTAGCAGTATTAATCCCACGAACAGGAAATTTCCCATGAAGCCGAAATCCTTCTTCGTCACGGTAGCGATCCCTGCCAGGGTAAAAAATATCGCGCCCGTTCCAGCGGCCGCAGTTGCGATGATTTGCCCGCCATTCCTGAAGTGAAGCGCGTATTGCAGTATCGGGCCCAGCCACCAGCCTGCTACGAAGGTAAACGCAAACAGCAATACGATCCCCATCACGCTGTTGCGGGTTGCGCTAACGCCAAACAAAAGACCCATCATGACGGCAAACATTACTAGCGGCCCCATGATTGGAGCTTGCGCCAGGAAAGCGAAATTAGTGCTCATCCCGATCATGGCGCCGATAACCGTCGGAATCATGGTCAAGCCAAGCATCCAGTAGGTATTGCGCAAAACCTTGTTGCGGGCTACCGCCAGTCCGGTTTGCGCAGTCGGGCTAGAATAACGAAGTTCAGGTTGTTGCATGATGTCTCCCAGGTTGACGAACAACTATACACTGCATAAGACTACTCATGTTTGGAAAAAGTTGCAATGCCAATCCAATATAGCCGTAGGGGTTTTGGCAAAATCACGCTTCGAGTATGATCGGTGGCGGGAGGGACCAGACGAGCATTTCACCCAGCAGACGTGAAAATGCTCAACCTGTTATCCAGCAGAAGGTATTCAGACGTTAAGTAATACGTCGTAATACGTCCGCCAGAGCGTTACTGCATTATTGTTCGGTCTTTGCCGCCATTCTTATTCGCGCCTGAGCCTCTGCCTTATTTGCCTCTGAAGCCTGACGCCCGAATGCGTCGCGAGTTTCCTTATCTGCCAGAGCGCCCTTGATGCTGCGCTCGCATCGCCATCGTTTGCCATTTCTCGTGACGAACAATTGCATGTCTTCCCGCGGATGGGGCTTATGGCAGTGGTAGCAATAGATGGAGGCAGGCACGGTATAAAGAAGTTTAGAAAGTTATTAAATGGTTTCGACGTTGGACGAGCTTTGGCGTGCTATTTACTAAAGGACACTACTAAAAACGAATTTCCTCGATACTGAGCCTTGGCTGTTCCGATTTTTTTGTTTACAGGTTAGGCGTCAAAATGTAGATACGTCATTGAAGGGAACATGGCTGCTATCGAGTCCGTGTCTGATAACTTGGGGGTCTCCGATTCCAGACGAAAAAGCAACGCGCCTAACTCATCGTCGGTTCCCACCTCGCCACTTAAGCCGAACATATCTAACAAATTCGCTTTATTCACCGTTCCGTCCTTTCGTCGTTCATTTAAGAAATATTGCTTGAGCCGAGGGGGTAATAATCTCATTCAAAAATGATCCGATCTGTGCGATTCCGCACCCAGCTATTGATGAAGTGGAACAGTCGCCTGATCGAGGCGAACGGATGCGCGGTGGGTACCGCTACTGTTCTAACTGGGATTGACCTCAATGCTTGGGTATGGGTTATCGGTAGCGAACGTATGAAGGCCGATAAGGAGCATCGCATACCGCCTTCCGACGCTGCCCTGGCTGTGCCCGAGAAGATGGAGCGGTCTACAAAATTGATTTCCTGGGCAGATCTGAAGGGGAGCGATTATCCGACTTGAGCCTACAATGTGATCCATACGAGAAATATTTCGAAGTCGTATGGGGCAAGTTGGGAATGAAGCCGGCGGTGTATGTAACGTGCACAGGGTATTGGCGCACGCTTAGGGTAAAAAATAATAGTGGTGCTACAAAACCGATCCATGCATCGTTTTGAGCAGCGTTCAATCGTCCTCGCACAGTGATAAGAACGGAGGCAGCCACCTCTTAATTTAGAGCGACCCTGCGACTTTAAAGAGCCCAGGCCGAGCCAAAGCACTTACTCAACCCTGTCAATTCCCTGGATTCACGCTACGAGGGGGGCGCCGAAATGGGATCTGTAGAGTCATGATCGGCATCAAGAAAGATATGTATTCTCTTAGCCTCGCTCTCAGCGTAGTATGGGGTTCTTGTCTTTAATGATTGTGCGTTATAAATAAGGGGGCTTACTTGAGATTCTCATTTCCCGCTGAAAAATTCAAAACAGCGCGCAGTAACCTCATGCTTCCTCACCCTAAAGGTGAAGCTGCTTCAATCGCGGATGCTTTTGCTGAATGTGCTTCCGGCATAAGTAAGGTAGACCCGGTGGATCTGGACGACTACGCGCGGGAGGCCCTAAGCAAACTTAATGCGCTTATTGACCCGATCGGATTAAGAGATCCGGCAGGCCGGGGCATGCACACCATTAAGGCAGAAAAACTATCGATCGAACAAAGGCGTGAACTGTCCTCAACAGTTGATGAACTCGCAAGCTGGTTTGACATCAAGTCTCGGACTTCCTAATGGATTCCACCCCTTAGCCTGGTCTGGCTGAAGCTCGGCCTGTTCGAGCTCGAGAATTCATGGGACCCGTCTTACCTCATCCGTTAATGAACCGGTATCCGGATTGTGTATTTATTTGTAGAGCAAAACGGGCGGGAACTTCAAAAATTCTTTATTCATGCGAGTTCTGAAGGATGGGCGGCGGACGCGGTGTCCGCCATCAAAGCTAGAAGAACCGCATGGATATTGACTTTTGTAGCTACCTTTAGATTTAATATACATTTTAGTTAGCCACGTGCTCGGCCGCTCGGCCATTTCGGGCGGGAGTTCTAGTGGCCACACGAATCGCTATCCATCTTGATTTCCCTTTATTAAAAAAATAGCCCGGTAGTGGCTGTCCCACTCCGGGCAACTATTCCCTACAGCAAATTGCTATTTAGGATACTAGCTTTCTCCGACGCGCAATAAATCCGACCAAACCTAGCCCAGCGAGCAGCATAGCGTAGGTGTCGGGTTCGGGGATGTTATTAACAGCTATAGCGTAATGCCCAACATTCTTAGCATCCGCGAATTCATCGCCACGATAAAAGCGAAACGCCGAGTGTGTATCAGCATCACCAGTGGGGGTCGTCGTCCAGTAAGCAACGTTATAGTCAGCCTGGATATTACTGAACAGCGCGAATTTTGCATTGTTATGGCTCTCATAAATGGTGTGGCCATTTATCCCCTCTAAATCATCAAAAAACAGATGTGATAACTCGCTGGTGGAAGGAAGATGCCAGTCGCTGTAGCCGCCCACGTTAAGCTGGCTCGCCCAATTATTTGCTGAGCTCCAAGTCATCAAGCCATCAGTATTGTATCCGGACGTCTTAGAGTTGTTGGCATCTGCAAGCCAAACGATATCAAGAGCAGTATCTTTAATAACTCCATTTCCTAGATCCTCTAAAGCGGCTTGAGCAATAGGAGTGCAAACAAATCCCGCTGCCAATAAGAGGCTAGCAACAATATTTTTTGAATTGAGTCGTTTATTCATTTTTTGTTCTCCTCAAAAGATTAAGTAGGTTGCTCGGTCTAAGTTCTATTGAACTAGTTCCTAGCCCAACAATAATACATAGGAGTAAGTCATTTTATTGTGAAGGGTTGGGTGAAGTAAGAAAACCCGCCGCGTAGTTAAGGACAGCTACCGATGGCCGTCGCGGTTAGAGTATTTTTACTTTTTTGTTACGGTTTATGCGAGGACAGGGATAGGCGCGGTCTGGAGGTGTATTTCCTAGACTTTTGACTCCAACTTTGGGTCATTCTCCTTGAGCGGGTGAGATTTTTCCCAATTAGGTATGATTTTCAGTCTTCTCGCGTATCGATAGCACGCATATCCTTAATCGCCAGATATTCTTTGCGCTGATTGCTAAAGCCTGCGTGGCACATTTGCTCCAGCCCGCGTCCCCGATGATAGCCATTCATTTTGTTAGGCTTGCACATGAGGCATCCGACCCTGCCATTCTTTGTCTTACCGCGCTTATGATTCATGTTGATATTTTAATTTGTACCCGGATAATCCGATCTGACGCTAAACAAAGGAGAAACACATGCGCCAACTAGAGTATTCACTTGAATCAAAGGACGGAACCAAACCACGCATTGGGCCGGTTATCCTTCAGGCAGCACTTGATGATGAAGAAACACGTACCACTGCAACGCAGTTGCTGCAAAAAGATCATCCCGAGGCTTCAATTGATGATTACGAGCTCCATGTTATATGGACGGAACTGACTGTGCCACCTTCGAACAATGGGATAACTTGATCCCTTTCTGTCGCGAGCCTGAGTATCCCATTGAGATTGGGCAAGACTTGGTGAGACAGTGCGAGATGGTGAATCAGGCTGAGACCGCGTATTTACGGGGTTTTGAGGCAGTGTGGAATCTTGTGAGACGATGGGGGTGGCGGAGGCGGTGTCCGCCATTAAGCCTCTAAGAACCGCATGGATGTTAGGTCTTAGAAATTGAATGCGTTTCGCTCTACAATTCACGCTACATGAAGGTGGAAACGGCCATGCCCTCTACCGCTACCTGAATCTTGGGAGCCCGCATTTACTCGCGGATCAATTTCCAAATAGGCTTAACCTACACGGCCCGTCATTTCTCTTACGAGACCTCAGCGGTTGGCAACCCCCTAAGGCTGACTTCCGTCCTTCCTGTAAGGAAGGGTGCGGACCTCAATTTAACGTCGTTTCCTAATTGCTTCCCACTCGGTTAAGCGCTCACCTGTTGCCACAAATGCGTGAGGATGGGAAATTCAAAAATTGGGTCAAGATTTGGCCTCCTTCTCAAGTTTCCCGATTTGGGGAGGTGATTTTATCCGTTGTTTAGCTCTACTTCAAGCACAGCAAAAGTGCTGACTAAAGTACAATGGATGAAGTTAGTTTTTAGGGATATACATAGCCCGGTTTCATCTCTTCTTCGACTTGGCAGGTTCTCCTATGTTAAGGCTTCTATATATCACGCTGCTCAGTAGCCTCTTGGCGGCGTGTGTCACAGCCCCGACTCGCTCTGACAGTGGGGCTTTCAAACTCACCCAACACGGCGAAATACCCACCTCCAGCACCCAACCTTTCACGGATTGCTTGATGGATGGGTTCGACGCAAGTAGCACAATGCTGACAAATGTATCAATTCGGCAGCAGCGGCGTACTGAGCGCTATCGCGTAGAAGTATTGACTCACTCGTCAGTTCTGCTTAGCGCGGATGTCTTTGACAATGGTCGCGTCGAACTTTATGAAAGCTCGACTGCGGCTCTGATTAATTTATCTAAAGAACGAAAAGCTTTTGCTGACTGCCTTAGCCGCTTCCGCGCGCCGAGCTAGGCTAGAGCAAGCTCTATCAGAAGCCCTACAATCAATTTAAATTGAGATGCGGCTGCCCCAGCATTGCCGAGGCCGACGTTCTTTTAACCTTTTTTGTTACGATTTATGAAAGTAAAGGGAGGAGCGCGGTGTCCGGGTATGGACTGTAGAGATCGGGATGCCGGGAGGGGTTACTTGTGCCAATGGTGCGACTTGTCCCGAGGAATTCCGTTTACATCGCATCCGCTATTCATCCGTGGCTTTGTCGTAATACCTCTCGCCCTGTTCGATTCCTGCTGAGTCTTTTCCTTGTGGCAAGGATTGCACAATCCGACCGTGTTGCTTGCATCGTCTGTGCCGCCTTCGAACAACGGGATAACGTGGTCCCTTTCCGTCGCAAGCCTGAGTATCCCTTTCTTCTGGCAGTTAACACATAAGGGGTTACGCTTGAATAGCTCGGCTCGGGCCTGCTGCAATGCTCGGCCTCTTAACCTGGTGGCGCTTGAGTTGGGCCGGTTTGACCATGATTTACGCTGTGCGGATGTGGGCCTCATGCTCGCTAATTGATACTTCTAAGAAACTTTTTACTAGTCCACACGACCGGATTAGCTATCAAGTCGGTGAGCAGATCAAAGCCGGTATCAGTTGGATGTTTTGCCTTTTGCTGTGCTGCGTTTAATCGGAGACCGGGCGCCTTTTTCAATCCGTATGCTGAGGTTTCGCATTTCAGTTGAATGGCTCCCTCTTGCCCCTCAATGGAGACGGCCATCACGTCCATGATCCCGCGCCAACAAAGCTGAGGCGTACCCACAAGCTGGAATGATTCGTTTAACGGACAAAAGTACATCTTCGCCGGTCTGCCCCGGTATTGCTCAACATCTCCGACGGCGAGAGCGAGAATGGAAGCTTGCGCGACGTTTAAAGTGAAGGTCAGCGACTTTGACTCGACGCCCTCTGATTCTTCAATAGGGCTTATTGATCCGATGGTTCCCAGACCGACCCATTCATGACCGCCCCAGGTGATATTAATGTTTGACGAACAGAGATACTCTGTGGAATCACGAAAGCGCAGCTCAACGAAGTAAATAGTGCCAGTTACAGCTTTCTCGAGCTGGGCCTGCTGGGGTCCGGATAAGGTAGTCATATCGATCCTTTTTGGGGCGTAACACTGAATGACCACTCAGTATTGGAGTTAACATTTTTTACTGAAAATTTTCCGGCCGAAATTATGTCCATCCCTATAAGAACATCCCACCATACATCGCCTGGACTCTTGGAGATAACAATCAGTTCATGGAAAGTAATCTTGCTGGGGAGCGATAGGTTTATCACATAGGCTTCGCTCTTTTCCACCCCCCCGTCCACACCTTGTAGGTAGCCTCTTATCGACTTCATAGGCTTTAAGCCCAAGGCTTCAACCACTCGCCGCGTTATTACTGATTTGGTCGCCCCGGTATCCCAGCAAGCGTTAAATTCAATTCTTTCGCATTCAGGAATTCCATTGGCCGGGTTAAACGGGTGAGAGACATGGCAAGGGGTTCCTAAGGATGTCAGCAATCCGTTTTCAGTTGTAATAGTAAAGCTTCTATTCATTTAACATAGTCCTTGTATTGGCTCATCACAGACATTGGCCGCCGTGATGTAACTGGCGATCGGTATGTCCTCAATATCCACTCCGCACATTTCCGAGGTAAGGTAGTCGAGCGCAATAAGTGCCGGATTACTGCTCCATTCGGTTAAGCCGCTGCGCGGGTCGTAAAGCTTACGTCCCTTCATCAGAACGTTTATTTCAGGCAAGCCGTTCTGAAACTCTGCTTGCCTCAAGTCCAACCTTATGACGGTATACGTGAAGCCCCGCAACACTGCAGTCTCTTTCCACTTGTCCGGACACTCAGCCAGTAATGAGGCATCGGCCGGATCGGTCGGGGTGCCTAGGTGCTTCTTAACGCGGACTTGGCTCGTGTTTTCTTTGTACTGGTAGATAACGCGGTATTCATTAACTCGCAACGTGCCGATGGGAACCGGCGATGACGGAGATCCTGTAACGGTAATAGTGTTTCCCACGCGAGAGTAAGTTACCTCGCCACTTACCGGGCCGTAGGGAAGCGGTATAGAGCCGGAGTAGAGTGCGCCCCACGCGATAACCTTTACCGCACTGGAAGGCGTATGCGCGAGCGTGAACGGTGACGTTGCGAACGACTCTGTTATGGTCTCGGTCTTGGTTGAGTAGTAGTCTCCGCTCGTGACAAAGCCATCAGCATCCAGCGTGCCGAGCGGTTTGTTATTGATGTAAACCTCATCAATGGACTCTGATTCTCCTGCCGCATGGACGCAAACAAGATGCTGGTATTCGTCGTTCGCCCCGCTCTTCAGGACGGCTACAATGGCCGAGCCGACCTTCGATCGGCCATACACGTAGACATGAGGCGCTTCAGTTGCAATGCGCGTGACGGTGCGCTCTTGCAGCGAGTTGAGAAAATCTTCTCTGGCTTTGGCTGCCGCGCGCCTGGCTTTCTTCGCGGCTTTCTTCTGCTGAACCGCGCCGAATACAGTCGTCCCGATGGTCATCGCGATAGAGGCGACGGTAAAAAGTGTCGCCGCGGAGGCGGCCGATATAGCGGTAGCTAAAGCCCCTATTGCAACGAATACGGGTGGCATGTCCAGGCCTCCATTGCTACAGTGCGGTCAGTAAAAATCAAGCCATCGAGCCCAACTGAAACGATGTGCCGGCCACTAAAGAGGTGTGCCGTGCCTTGATAAATTGTTAAGTCGCCGTCTTTCGCCATGTGGGGGTTGATCTCCTTCAGATTGCCCTGGAACAAAGCCCGAATGCCGCCCAGGTCTCTTAGCTTTTTGGTAGCTTGTCGCGCGGTGCGCCAAGGCTTGTGCTCGGTCAGGTAATCACGTCCTGTCTTAATCTGGATCCATGCCCCTATGAACGTGCAACAATCGTGAGACCCCCACTTGAACGGCTCCGTTAGATGCGCGGTAATGTATTCGGGTAATGTCATTGGCATTACAACCTTGCTTGTTAAGTTATCCATAAAAAACCCCCGGCTTTTGGGGCCGAGGGTCTCTTTTGCCTGCCGCGCGACCAATGGAATGAGATCGCCGCAGGCTGTCGGGGTTATCGCACTAGCCGACTGATCGGGCGCACTTACTGTTACGCGCCTATTGAATCTCATTAGCTGGCCGCAAACTTCATCAGTTTGATTGCGCGGAAGTCGCGCATACCGCCGCCGACTCGCTTGGTCGTGTAGAACAAGACGTGAGGTTTCGCAGTGAAAGGATCGCGCAGCATGGCTGTATTGCGGTCCACAATTGTGTAAGCCCGTTGGAAGTCACCGAACGCGATAGACAGGCTGTCTGCGGCAATGTCGGGCATGTTCTCGTCTTCGTGTACCGGGTAGCCCAGCAACGTGTCAGGCTGGCCGGCTTCCAGGCCCTGCTTCCAGATGTAGTCGCCGGCTGTGTTCTTGAATGCCCGAACCAGCTCAAGAGTATTGGTGTTCATTGACCAATGAGCATTAATGCGGTACCGCGGCTTAACCGCATGGACCAGCTTTATCAACTTGTCGGAAGGGTTGCTTGCAGCGAACGCTCCAGAGGCGCCAGATGCGACATACTGGAGAGCGGTATCTGCTCGCACGCCGTCTGCTGTGCTGGCAATGTCGTACGTCAGAATGCCGCGCGGTTTATTGACGCCGTTACCGGTCACGAACGCTACTCCCTCGCCTTCTCCGAACGCTTCGGCTAACTCCTCAGTCAACCAGTTTTCCAGGTCGAAAGCGTTGTCATCAAGGAGACGTTGGGTGACTGCCGGGCTGGCGTATATCTCGCCCATGGCAGGTTTCAGCTCCATGAAGCGCGCGCCATCAGTCTGCGGCCTGTCTGTCTTCTCACCTACCCACGAGTACTCGGTTCCGCCTACACTGTGAAGCATGGAATAGTCGCCGCTATTGATCTGAACTACTCGTGCCAGTTGCCGCATTGGGGAGAGTTCGCGCAGCGCTTTGGAGATAACGCTATCAATCTGAGTCGGGACCAGGTAGCCGCCATCCGGATCGCTGACCGTCGACATGGATTTGATACTGCGAGCCTTGGATTCGAGCTCGCGCTCGCGGCCCGATCGCATATAGCCTAGAAATGCCTGCTTGTATTCCCGCGCTTCGGGATCGCTGCCGCCGTCGTCATAAGACGCGCCGGGCCGGTTGGCTTTCTTTGCAAATTCGTTGAGTGCGCTTTCCAGATTCTCAAGACGTCCGCCTTGGACTTTCTTAAATTCTTCGAACGCGTCGCCCTGCTTCTCCAGTAGTTCTTTTATCTCGTAATCCAACTTGTTAACTCCTTTAATATGTCATAGAATTACTCTAAAAGTTAGAGTATGTCTAAGTATATAAAGGATAATTCCCTGTTTGGGCGTATCAGGGAATTACGGATTGAGATTTAATTTACACCAGGTAAGCTTGTTGCGAATGGTCTTGAATGTTAGCGATTGCCGGCCTGCTCGGGGATGATGGAAGACTATGACTTCCCAGACACGATCGACCTTTTCGATGGGACTTGCCTCAGTGCCGTAAATATTCCGGCGCGCCGCTTCAAGTTCCAGCTCATCCAGCAGCCGATCGAAGGTGAGGGGTGTTTCTATCCTGGCTGTGACTTCGAGGAGATATGCCTTTAAGGGGCCGGGTCTCTTGCCTACCCTGTGATGTTTCTGGAAGGAAAGCCCCAGCCTGATTAGGCTGAGGGCCTCTTCACGCTGGGGGCTCGGTGGTAATGTATTCTCCAGGTAGCTGACTAGGCTCACTTGGCGCCGTCCAACTCTGAAACGATCTTTTTAGCTTGGGAGCGTGAATAACCCAACTGCTGTACAAGCTCTTTCTCGATCCTTCTTTTTCTCAACGCCTCAGCCCTGTCTCCTCCCTTTCTCATGGCTTGCGCGTAAATATTCCCCCCCGCTCTTAGTGGCATACTTTGTTCTCCCCTCTGCGGTAGGCCAGCAAGGGACCGCCGATCACTTTGTTGTCGGTACCCACCGCGAATAGCTCTAGCCCGTTCACGTCTGCTTGCAAGACAAGCCGGGCCCTGCCTGTGTTGACCAGATCGTCAACAGCGTCCGCGGCCTCCTGGCTGTGCCGGCCGATGGCGACCACCATCAGCTCCATAACCTGTAACGCTGTTTTGACGCCGTTTTCCAGTGTGTCGAGTATTTGTTCGTCTATTTCCTGTGTCATTTTTTTTATCCTTTTAGAAAATCGTTTTTTTGGCATTGGCTACGCGAATAAATCACTATCAGCGCGGTTTCCAGCAACCCGTTCCAGAGATCGAAGCCTCGGGTAGGCCCACCCCCATCAATTACGCGGGTATGCGTGCAACGATGGAAGCGCGGGTTCCAGGTATAAGCGCTTGAGATGTCATGCCCCCCTACCGTTACGCTGATCATCTCGCCTCCTTTGCTTCTGCAAGGATCTGCGACTTGATTGCTCGGAAGCAGGTGAGGGCACTGTCGTAATCTGCCAGCGCTCGCTCTAATGCCTCCGCGTGATCCTCATCAGTAAAGGCATACGCTTCACCGCAAAAACGTACCAATTCAGTCAGCTCGCAACGCGCAACAATCGCCCCTTTATTTTGGGTAGCTAGTTGCGCGTGTTTTGGTGAGCTTGTTGCGCGGTAGTTGCGTTGCCTGTTGCGTGCTAGATCAAGCAACGACGCGGGTTCTAGGGTAGAGAGTTGCGCGGTAGTTGCGTTGCCTGTTGCGCTATTTATAGGTGATAGTTGCGCGGTTGCGTTGCTAGTAAACGCAACACGCAACTCGCTCGGTTTTAAGGGGGTATTCATCAACTTCCCCTCCTTGTCCGGTACTGGTTCGAGCTTTTGTCTGCAGCGTTGTTCTGTATCAATCCGGCCTCGGAAGCCTTGCGATACGCTCTGGAGACATTCGACTTATGAATACCCAACTCAGCAGCAATGTCTGCCTGGGAGAGCCCTTCATTCGCCAAGGATATAACTCGGTCGTACGTGGACTCGGTTACAGTCCTCCATACCCAAGTGCTTTTTCCGTCCTCATCAACGGTAAGCTTGGCCTCGATTGGATCAACGTCCGGCCCGGCGAGGTGACGCGCTTTCTCATAGTGGACTTCGAAGCAAGCGCCGTCGGCCGGATCGTAGTCTGGTGGACGCTGGAGGGATATAACGACATCCAGTAGATCCTCTCGCTTGGATGTTCCGCGCTGCTGCCCGCTCTTGCCACTGTGATGGATGAACAGAACGCTACGACCAGCGCGTCTCTGAAGTAATGCCCACTCTGATACGCTCACCCAGCTTTCAGCGTCGTTCTCACGGCCTCCACCGCGCACAAGGCAAGAGAGGTTATCTATCACTATCAACTCTGCCTTGACGCGCTCAGCAACCTCGCTGATTGCTTCTTGGCCGGCATGGGTAGCCAAGTCCGGCATTGCACCGTCTTGAAGGTCAGGGGTAATTATCGAGAGATAGCCACGCTCGGGCTCGGCTCCACCGGATGTGATAATGGTGGTAAGCCGTTCCTGCAATGCGGGCCCCGGCATTTCTCCGTCGACCAGCAACACCCGCCTGGGTTTGTCCGCTTTCCAGTTAAGGAACTCACCCCCACCAGCTACCGCATAGCTCACCCCTAAGCTAACGTGAGTCTTTCCGGTGCCTCGCCAGCCATAAATCATGCTGAGGCTTTGAGTCATGAGCCAGGGGGATAGCATTGTGTCGCGAGGGGGTAAGTCCATACCGATAAAGTCATGTATGCCCACCACCTTTAGCGGCTTATCTAATGGTGGCCTCATTACTTTGGTTAGGGCCGCGAACGCAGACTTTGCTTCAGGTGATGCCTCTACCGTCGCCATCGCGTTTATGGTCATGCCGCCTCCGCTTGTTCAACGGTGTGGTAGGGCTTGATAAGAGTGAGCGCCGGCGCGGTGTCTACCAGGTCAAGCGCAAACGTAGCGAGTAAGCAGGGGTTAACTCGCATGATCTCCTGAACAAGAGCATCCACGCGGTGTGCGTCTTTATTGCGGTAGATTATTTGTACTGGAAGGCCGGCAAGGAACTTGAACTCTATCTCTGCCGGGTTTGCGCCTGCTGGGATGATGATTCTCGGGTAGGCCTGAGCCAGATCCCAATCGAAGGAAACCATGACGGTCTTAGAGGGAACCTTGCCGGATTCCCTGATTGACATAAACTGCTTGCCATATGGCGGCAGTCGTTTAGAATTGCGTTCGGAGTGTACTGTTGTTTTGGTTTCGAGAATCGCCTGGGTTGCCGCCCGGGCGATTTCTTTTGTGGGGTCGGTCATTCGTCCCCCATTTTCGATTTAAGCCAAGCCTCAACGTCCTTTATTGACCAGGCCGTAACCCGAGCGGACAATCGGGCCGGAGCTGGGAAGGTGCCGTTTTTCGTCCATCTCCACAATGTTGCTTCAGAAATATCCAGACTTGGCGCAAGCCTGGAAGCCCGGATGTAACCCGTCTGAGGTGGATTTTTGTAGTTTAAGTAGAACTTATTCATTCAGATTCCTTTAAGTTGGTCAACACGCTATCTTGTAGCGTTGCTATTCATTGCGACCATATGTAGGGTCACAAACGAATTATACATACGTCTGTGGGCCCGCCGCCAATGCTCGCTTCGCTGACGCAAATCGCTTCCCCCACCCTAAGCCCTTGGCGCGTTTTGCTACCCTTCGCCAAGGTCGCGCCGGTCCTTGGCGAAGTATCTAGATGCCTATTCGACTGTTGCGGCTTTACCGATCGCCAGAGTCGCAGCCATGAACGCGGAAAATTCTGGGTGTGCCTTAATATCCTTTTCCTTAATGTCATCGAGCGAATATTGATACCTTTGTTTGTCGAAATACACCTGGCCCTCTTCAGCGAGCTCAAGAAGATCAGTTACCAGATCCCGCGCTTTCTCGATAACTTCACGCGAATAATGGTAGCCACCGTCCGCTCGACAAAAATAGTGATTGAACATTGGCCCAAGCATTTCTTTTAGAATCTGGTACCTTTTAGCTGAAAACTGCTCGCTGCTTTTTGGAAACGCATCCAATACCTGTTGTTTCTCCGCGTGTATCCGCTCGACGTCTCTGCGCAATATTTCCCGCTGCCTCGCCGCGTTTTCCTGTTCGATTTCGCGCTCTCTTTCTTCTGGCGTTGTCGATACCTGAACTCTAAACGTGCTTTTGCTTGCCCTAAATATGCGAATGAGGCGGTTTTCCTCTTGGAACCTCGTTGCCATTACTCCAAAAGGCAGGAGCTTCATTGCCCCTTCAATCAAGCCAACCCGGGTAGCTGTTTTAGCGTTGCCATGGAGCCCAGGCAACCATTCTGCCTTCACGATTCCAGCCTCAACGAGTTCGGCTTCAGTTCCTCGATAACAATTCCAAGCGCTTCCGGCCCATGTCAGTAACCGCGCTGCCGCGTCGTTCATTAATGTAGAATTGGCGTTAGCCATGATGCGTACCTCCCGTAAGGTTGCGTTGTGGTCAGGGGTGTCTGGTGCTCTAACACCTTTCACCCCGCTTTATTGCCTGAAGTCCGTCAGGTCACGGTGTTACTCCTTTTCTGCGGCAGCACGCTCCCGGCGCCGCTTTGTATTGTTCCGCAGTATTTAGCCCAATCCTCCATCATTGCCGTGCGTTTTTCGAACAGATCGCCGCGCCTGTACGCTGCCTCTACCTTGTTGCCGATGGCATGGGCCAGCGCCATTTCTGCCACATCGCTAGGGTAGTTCGTACACTCTGAAGCCCAATCGCGGAAGGTCGAACGGAAGCCGTGAACGGTTAAATCGCCGCGTCCCATCCGACGAAGCACAGCCGACAGACTCATATCAGATAATGCCTTGCCTTCACCGCGACCCGGGAAGATCAATTTTGTAGATTGGTCCATCTGCTCGAGCACGGCAACGGCAGCATCGGAAAGCGGTACGCGATGCTCCTTACCGGCTTTCATGCGCTCTTGGGGAATAATCCAGACGCGAGAATCGAGGTCAATCTCTTCCCAAGCGGCCAAACGAACCTCACCAGAGCGGCAAGCGGTCAGAATAGCGAATTCTAGGGCCTTAGCGCCATTTCCGGCCTGTTGCCTAAGGGATAGCATTAGCTCAGCCATTTGCGTGTAACCTAGGGCCGCGTAGTGCGTTATCCTTTTCGCCCTGCTTATGTTCGGCAGGAGATGATCTAGTTGTGCCTTCCATCGAGCGGGGTTGTCGCCTTCCCGGTACCCGCAGACCGTCGCCCAATCCAATATCGATTCAATGCGGCCGCGTAGCCGGCCAGCTGTCTCTGCTTTCGTCGTCCAGATTGGGCTTAGTACTCGCATAACCAGAGCAACGTCGATTTCATTGACTGGTAGCTTTCCCATGACCGGGCCGCAATAGGTTGCAATAGTGCTAGTCCACTGCTCAGCGTGTTTGACATTCTTCCAGGCAGCGCGGTGTGAGGCGATGTACCGATCGGCGCATTCTTGAAAAGTTACCGTGCCGCGCTTTCTGGCGTTAATGGTGTCGCGCTCAGCGATGGGATCGGCGCCAGATAATCTCACTCGGCTAGCCTCTAGGCTTTTCTGGCGAGCAGATAGGAGCGTTACTTCGGGATAGGGACCCAATCCCATCCAGTGCGCCTTACCCGCGAGCGTGTAACGGAATATCCAATGTTTGGAACCGCCATCGGTCACACGGATATACAGTCCAGCACCGTCGCCATAGACGCCCGGCTTGCTGATTTTCTTGACTGATAAATCCGAAAGTTTGTGCGCCTTGGCCATTTCAATACTGTAGAGGTGATATACAAAACACTCTACAACAAAGCATGCGATTATGCAAGACCTTGTGAGGCTAAGTGAGAGGACAAAACTGGGGTAAAACGGCGTGGTTACTAGGATTTTGAGGGGATGTGAGGCTATGTGAGACCATAGTTCCGGCGGAAGCGGTGAGATTCGAACTCACGGACGGTTGCCCGTCGCTGGTTTTCAAGACCAGTGCCTTAAACCGCTCGGCCACGCTTCCGGGGCGCCTATTCTAGCATAAGCCTCGGTATCGTTTTTCTCATAGCAACCGTCGTAAGCCGGCTATCAGCAATGTGTTGCGGAAACAACAGGCACTCCGCCTTAAGCACAGCAATAGAGTCGAGTAAACATCAGTGTTGCTCGGTCTGAAAGGGCAGTAGAGTAATAACCGCTGTCTTTGTGGCCGCGCATGTTGAAGGATTGCTGGCTGCGGTTGATTGCCTGCTAACGCCCAAGCAGTTCACCGATCGGTTTAAGCGACTCAATTCGATCACAAACCACTTTGGCAATAGCCAGCAGTGGCGCTCCCAGCAACAGGCCGGCCAAACCCCACAGCCAGGCGAAAAATAACAGGACGATGAAGAGCACGGCTGCGTTCACGCGCGCAAATTTTCCTTGTAACCATGTCGTAAACACCATTCCGATTACGAAGGAAACGACCACGGAAGCGGCAGTTACAGAGAGTGCGAGCGGGAGTGACCCGAATTGCAGCAAGCCGGATATACCACTGGCGATCGCAATCGTGACTGTTCCAAGATACGGAATGAAGCGCAGCGCCCCGGCAGCTACGCCCCACGCGCCGGCATGGTCGAGTCCGATGGCTTCGAAGGCGAGCCATGTCAGGACCGCGATGAGAATGTTTGATATCAGGATGACAAGCAGGTAGCGCTGGATCTGTACGTCTACCTCTTCAAGTATCCGGACTGCATCTTTCTTCCGTGACAGCGACGGCCCGACAAGTTTTACCAGTTTGCGTCTAAAATGCGTACCCGCGGCGAGCAGAAAGTAAGTAAGCAACAACACTACGGGAGCTTGCGCTGCAAACGCGACAAGGAGTGCCGCCTGAGTGAGTACGAAGTCCCGCAGCCATGTGCTGGGGTTAGGCTCCTGGGTAATAACCACCGGTGCGGCTTCTGATTTCAAACCGGCATCAACAGCCGCATTTTCCAGTTCGTTGGCAGCTTCCCGAACACGCTCGAGGGTTGCCGGCTTAGTGGATAACAAATTGTGCAGATTCTGTCGTAGCTTTCGGGCAGCTTCAGGAAGCTTTTCGATGATTGCTTCAGTATCGGCACTTAAATAGAGTACCGTCCAGGATGTGCCGCCGACGAGCGCGCCCAATACCAATGCTGATGCGATTACACGCGGAACGTGATAGCGCTCGAACCAGTCCACGATCGGCCCTAACGTGTAGCTCACGAGAATGCCGAATAATAGGGGAACGAAGAAAGCACGGGCGAAATGTAGCGCAGCAACCAGCGCAATGATGGCCAGTATCCATAGTGCCGTCGCTATCTTGCGATTAATTAAAGCGGGGGCTGGCGCTGTTTCATCCTCCGTGATTGACGGGGCAGCGTCATGGAGGGATGCTTTTGATTCACCCTGATATTCACCGGCGGGGACTTCATGGTTCGTGCCCAGGGGCGCTAATTTTTCTGGGATGATAGAACCGGCGTTGCGTCCAGATACATCATTCAATTGGCAGGCCCTTTCTTTTACCTTTTTCTTTCTGTTTGTTTTCTGCTTATTCGTGGGCGCAACGCCGGCCACAAAAGATTGCGGCAATCTTGGGGATTAGCTTCGCATACGTGCGGCTATTACGATTATCACGATTCGCGCCGTCTTTTCCGCTTCATCAGGCAGATTGCGGTCCCCAGCAATACGGATCCGATCGCAAGTTTTCGAACCGCGCCTGCGCGGTTGTACTTTAACTCTGCCTTCCAGCCCATCTCATCAAGAATATGGGGGATATGACCTTTGTTCAAATCCTGGACTAGCCCTTCGCATACGTTTACCCGGTCAGCAAACAGCAGGAGCAGCCAATGGCGGATATCGTTCTCGCTAAATTTGAAGGCCCCACGGCGTATCAATCCGCTCAACCCGGATGGCGGGGTACTTGTGCCGAAGATGGGTGTGATACCCGGGCGCTCATTCGAACGCAGGATTTCGATTTTTTGTTCCTGCTGGTCCGGTTGATCCCAGTGCACGCCAGTAAGGCGAGCGGGCATTCTTTCTTTTGGATACGCGGGCCTGTTTTGCGGATCCAGATCAGCACCCCATCCTTGAACATGGGAATAGTCGTTTGCAGTTTTCATAATGACCTCCTCCTGTAGCTTGGGGCAGCTCAATGTCGAGCGCTCGGCGGAAACAATATCGTTTTGATGCAATTATCGAGTTTGCTTGAAAAAATATGATACGCATCCGAAACCTCTTCCAGGGGAACCCTATGTGTAATGATTTTTTTCGGTTCTATCCGCCCGGCCTGGATGTGTTCGATTAAACGCGGCAAGTGTCGCTTGACGCTCGCCTGGTTCATGCGAAGCGTAAGGCCCTTGTTTAGGGCGTTACCAATGGGAATGGCATTAAAAGTAGGCCCGTAAACCCCGACAATCGATACGTTGCCACCTTTACGCACGGAATTGATGGCCCAGTGGAGGGCAGTAGCGGAACCCGCCTGCAGTTTCATTACCACTCCGGCAAACTTCTGCGCAAAGCTCCCGTCAGCCTCGCATCCAACCGCGTCAATGCATACGTCGGCCCCCAGCCAGTCCGTCATCTTTTTGATGTGAATCGCCATATCGTCCACTTCCTTGAAATTGACGATTTCACACTGGGCGAAATTCTTTACGAACTCTAAGCGATACTCCAAATGATCAACGACGATCACACGACCGGCTCCCATTAGCCAAGAGCATTTGGCGGCGAAAATACCTACCGGGCCGGCGCCAAAAACGACGACAGTGTCACCTTCCTTAATGTCCCCCATTTCGGCCGCCTGATACCCCGTGGGATAAGCATCAGTTAACAGCACCGCATCATCCAGATCCAAGTCCGAGGGGATAACGGTAGGGTCGATATCAGCCATGGGCACGCGGACAAATTCGGCCTGGCCCCCATCGTAACCGCCGGCACTGTGGGAGTAGCCATAGATTCCGCCGATTGCTGTAGCTTCAGGATTGGTGTTATGGCAGTTTCCGTAGAGCTCGCGTTTGCAGAAGAAACAGGAGCCACAGAAGATGTTAAAAGGGACCAGGACGTGATCCCCGACCTTTAGATTCTGAACCGATGAACCCACTTCCTCGACAACGCCGGTAAACTCGTGTCCGAAGGTCATGCCGACCCGGGTGTCTGGGACCAGCCCATGATAAAGGTGCAGGTCCGAACCGCATATGCAAGAACGCGATACTCGAACGATGGCGTCATTAGGATGTTCAATAACGGGATCGGGTTTTTGCTCTGCGCGAACCCGATAAGGCCCTCTGTAATTCATTGCTAACATAATTTTCTCCTTTGCAAAAATGCTGCTCTAACGAGCTGCCTATCAGGAAGGAAATCAGGCGAGGAGGTATACGGTACGGTCATTCATTCACCTAAGGAGGCACAAACCAGACTAAGCGGATGAGGGGAGGGAGTCTGTGTGGTAAACCACGTTAATGCGGTGTGGAGGCCGGAAACGGCGCTCTCTTTATAGTCGTATAAACCGGGGGGAGAACGCCTGGACAGGAGCGCGGTAGAGCAGCAGGCAAGGGGTTCAGGCAAGCGTGGACACAGTACAGATCAGGCATGTGGCAAGACAACACGTGCAGTGTCCTGATGCGACCAATCGAGTAAAAGCGAGATGGGGTTCGATCTTGGACTCATACTCATCAGTAAGCTGTACTTTGGTACAATACGAAAAGTCGCGTACTTGCGCTATTTTATTAGACGTAAGTACCGTTATAGGTAGAGACTGCTTCTTGCTCCTACCCTTATTTATTCAATAAAAATCCGTAGCATGGCCCAATATCTGGATTCAAGCTTTCTTGTTCGATCTCCCCATTTCAATTTTGAAAAAAGATACCCCCCTGGGACTGTCGTTCCTGATTCGGGAATCTACCGGTGCAGAGGTTGTGGTCGTGAAGTTGCATTGGCAAAAGGTAGCGCGCTGCCAACGCATGCTCAGCACGATCACGGTTTTGAATTAGGGCCCGCAAGCTGGCTGCTTATCGTTTTGGCCCTTAGCGCGGAGTGACCCGGCCGGGGAAGGCCTTGCATGAGGTTCTCCCCAGGAACACTACCAATAACCCGGCAATATTTAGGCAGGTTGCGCCGCCCTGCTGGATAGCAGTTTTTCGCGACTTCCAGCCAACGGCGCTCTGAAGAGAATACGCCCAAGGCTCCATTTAGCCTCGTTTCATCTGCACCCAAAGCTGGTTCAACTCAAAGCTGGTTCAACTTATTGCCATAAGCCCCAAGCCGGCGGCAAGCACAAGAATATACGTACCCCAAAAAATTATTGTGTTGCCCATGGCGTATCTCCTCGTATCTTGTAGCGGCTGATCACGCATACCGCTTCCTACGCACTGTCGATCATCATGACCCCGCTTGACCCTTGCCAATGACGAGGGTCATGTTGTCAAAGTTTCCTCCTCAATTGTTACAACTGTTCGTATGGCAGGGCTGTCATCAGATGGACATATGTGTATGAGATTATTAAATCGCGGTATCTATCCCTCCTTTCCTTTAATAGATGCCGCCGCTGGCGTCTACCCCTCTGCAGACGCCGCAGCCCGGTAGGGGTCAATCCCGCCGGGTTTTTTTTGAGGTGCCCAAACTTGCCCCAAATTCACCCGATCCATCCCGCCGGGTGCGACTGCCTGCCTAATCGCAGGATCGACCCGCGGTTACCGGATTGCGTGGCGGCGCTTTTAAAAATTGCATGCAACTGGAAAAGACAAGGCAACTCTTTAAGGAAAATCCTGCTGCCTTTAAGGAAAATCCTGCTGCATGAGCCCGGCACGGCCTAATTACCCTATTATCCTGATAACATGCCGAACTGAAGTTCCCTCGCGGGCTTGGCGGAGAATGTTATCTCGGCTATCTGGTTTTATAGGCAAATAAGGAGGACGTATGGCAAGTGAAGGTTATCATGAACCTATCGAGGAGCTTTCCGATGAAACCCGCGATATGCACCGGGCAATCGTATCCTTAATGGAAGAGTTGGAGGCGATCGACTGGTATAACCAGCGGGTAAGCGCATGCAAGGACGAGGAACTCAAGGCGATTCTGACTCACAATCGGGATGAGGAGAAAGAACATGCTGCCATGATGCTGGAATGGATCCGACGCAGGGATCCGAGATTTTCGGCAGAAATGAAAGAGTATTTGTTTACCGCCCAACCCATCACGCGTATCGAGCAGGATGAGTGAAGCAAATTCAGCCCCATCTATCTAATAAACGGGGCATTGTTCGGAAGCCTGCGCGACCGTCGTTCATTGCTCACTACCAGGCTCAAGGCGTTTCTTTCAACCATTGGCGCCGAGCTTCGCGCGCATTTGCGAAAATGCTTTCGAGCGCATCTCCGTCGCCGCGAACCAGCATTTCGCGCAAGGCGGCCAGTTCACCCTGATACGCATCAATTTGTCTCGAGAGCACTTCCCGGTTGCCGAGGCATATATCCCGCCACATCTCGGGGGAGCTTCCCGCAATACGGGTAAAATCGCGAAAGCCGCTGCCTGCGAAGCGAAGTAATTCGCTCGGCCGAATCATGTCATCAGTGAGAAGCCGGTCGTCCGCCTCAAGCCCGTTTCCCGAGCTAACATAATGCATGAGCGCGAAAGACAGCACATGGGGCAGATGGCTTACCGCCGCAAGTATTTCATCGTGCCTTTTCGCGCTCATTTGAGAGACCTGGGCACCACAGGCTTGCCATAGTTGGGTCACTCGCTTGAGCGCCCCGACGCTGGTTTCTTGTATAGGCGTCAATACCAGGTTTTTGTCGCGGAACAGGTTTGGGTTGGCCGCCCCCGCGCCGCTAAGTTCCGCCCCTGCGACGGGGTGTCCCGGTACGAAATTTCGCAGATGCTCGGCCAGATGAGTCCGTGCCGCCTCAACTACGTTCTGCTTGGTGCTGCCGGCATCGGTAACGATGGTGTCTAATCCGAGATAAGGGGATATCTGGGCCATAATTTCGCCGGTCTGACGAACCGGGACGGCAAGGAATACCACCTCGGCGTCTCTCAATGCCGATGGAAGGTCGCGGGCGATTTCGTCTATTGCCCCAAGATCGCGCGCGCGTTCCATGTTTGCTTGGCTTCGTCCGACACCGGTGACATGGGTCACCAGATCGGCCTTGCGTAGCGCCAGTGCAAACGAGCCGCCGATCAGGCCAACGCCGATAATCACCAGCTTGTTGATTACGACGACATCCGTCATTGGCTGACCGGTACCGCGGTTGATACCAGATAAATCTCCGAAAGGCCCAGTGGGATGATTCGGAGGTCCGACAATTACAGACTCCGTCCGATTACGTTAGCGATTCCTCTAAGCGATCCCATCAGCGCATGAAATTCCTCGGGGTTCAGCGCCTGATCCGCGTCGCACCATGCTTCGCAGGGGTTTGGGTGCATCTCTACCAGCAACCCATCCGCTCCCGCGGCAATCGCCGCCCGCGCCAGCGCGGGCACCATCCATGTTTTGCCGCCAGCGTGAGAAGGGTCCACGATGACGGGCAAATGGGTTTCCCTTTTCAGCACAGGAATGCAAGTAACATCCATGACGTTGCGGTAGGAAGTTTCAAAGGTACGTATGCCGCGCTCGCAGAAAATGATGTTGTGATTGCCGCCAGCAGCAATGTATTCCGCTGCCATAAGCCACTCGGAAACGGTGGCCGACATGCCGCGCTTGAGTATCACCGGTTTATTAACTCGTCCAACTTCTTTCAGTAGCTCGAAATTCTGCATACTGCGCGTGCCTATCTGGATCACATCCACGTCATACTTGAGAAACGTGTCGAGCATGCGGGCGTCCATCAGCTCAGTAACAATGCGCAGACTATACTTATCCGCTGCGTTGCGGAAAAGTTTCAACCCCTCTTCGCCTTTCCCCTGAAAGGTGTAAGGACTGGTGCGGGGCTTAAATGCGCCGCCACGCATCAATTGACAGCCGGCTGACGCAACGTGCTGTGCCGCTAAATCCATCTGGTCCTGAGTTTCGACCGAGCAGGGTCCGCCTATCACCTGCACCTGATTCCCCCCGATCGGTATTCCGCCCACATCTATTATGGAGTCGTCCTTGTGCGACTCGCGCGAGACAATTTTGTATTGCTTTACGATGTGCATCGAATATTCGACGCCGCTCAGCGAATCGAACATCTCAGGATCAAGCCTGCGCTCGTCGCCGATGGCGCCAATCACCGTACGCTCGGTGCCGCGTGAAACATTCGCATCAAGGTCGAAACTGCGAATCTTTGCCACCACCGTTTCGATTTGCTCATCGGTGGCGCCACTATTCATGATGATGATCAAGCGGATTCTCCTGTCGCTATTTCGTGAGCCATCTGTGGGTCTGCTTTTTTTTCTGCCGCGTTTGCCATATCGAGCGCTACCTCCAGTGACTTGAGGAATTTCTGGTTTTCCGATTCGAGCCCGACCGTGACCCGCAGATGCTCAGGCATTTCATACACTCCGATGGGCCTTACAATAACCCCCTGCCTAAGGAGACTTTCGTTGACCACTTTCGCGTTTCCGCGCACGCGAAAGCTCAAAAAATTGCCGTAGGATGGTATGTATTCAATGCCGAGTTGCCGCAAGCCGGTGGTGATTTGTAGCATCCCTGCCTGGTTCAGCGCGTAGGAGCGTTTCACGAATTCCACGTCCTCCAGCGCGGCCACGGCGCCAGCCAGCCCGATGCTGTTTACATTGAATGGCTGACGTACGCGGTTCATCAAACCACTAACGTCGGGATGCGCCAGCCCGAAGCCTACGCGTACCCCAGCCATGCCGTACGCCTTGGAAAAGGTGCGGGTGATGAGCAGGTTGGGAAAGCGTTTCAGCCACGAGATGCTGTCGGCCTTGATGTCGGTCGGCAAATATTCGTTATACGCTTCGTCCAGCACCACCAGCACATCGGGCGAGACGCGCTCCAGAAAGCGCAATACTTCGGCAGCAGGGAGCAGCGTGCCGGTTGGATTATTGGGATTGGCAATAAAAACCATGCGGGTTTCGGGCGTGACTGCGTCCAGCATGGCATCAAGATCATGGCCATAGTTATACGCGCGCACCGATAGGCCGGTAGCACCGACTGCCTGGGTCACAAGCGGGTAGACCGCAAACGCATGTTGCGAGTAAACCGCTGATCCGCCCGGTTTAAGGAATACCCGGGCAGCCAGTTCAAGAACATCGTTCGAACCATTACCCAACACAATCTGTTCGCTGGACACGCCGTAACGTTGTGACAGCGCCGCTTTCAACTCAAAGCCGCTGCCATCCGGATAAAGCGCGACGTCGGCGAGCGCCTTGCTCATCGCCTCACGCGCCATCGGGCTTGTCCCCAACGGATTCTCGTTTGAGGCGAGCTTGATAATGGATCGTTCATCCATACCCATCTCGCGCGCCAGCTCTGAAATGGGTTTGCCAGGCTGATACGGGCTGATACTACGGATATACTCGGGAGCGAGGTCGCAAAGATTCATAACGTCTGGTCCATGAATGCAGAGTTATTAGAAGAGCCTGGTCTGGTATGTTTGATAGAGCGGGAAAACCTCATCGGTCCGCAGTTGAACCGCGCGGGTATGAGCCTAGCACCTTCAGAAACGCCGCTTTTTCCCGCAATTGCTGCAACGCCTGCGTAACTTTCGGGTCCTGCTGATGGCCGTCAACATCAACAAAAAAAACATACTCCCATAAGCCTGCACGGGAGGGGCGGGATTCCAGGCGGCTCATGCTCACGCCATGTTCCGCGAACGGCCCCAGTAATTGGTGTATTGCGCCAGGACGGTTTCTGGTCGACATGACCAGTGATGTCTTATCCCTGCCTGAAGCCGCGACCTCCTGCCCACCGATGACCAGAAAACGCGTGGTATTGTTAGGATCATCTTCGATATTCTCGGCACAGATGGTCAGTCCGAATACTTCCGCTGCTTTTCTGCCCGCTACCGCCGCTGCATTTTCCTCCTGCGCGGCCAACCGAGCTGCATCCGCATTGCTCGCGGCGTTGATACGGGCCGATCCCGTCAAATGGGGCAGATTAACGTTAAGCCACTCATGGCACTGGGCGAACGACTGGGGATGAGAATAAATTTTCTTGATGCGGGTCAGATCGAGGTGTCGCGCAAGCAGTTGCTGATGTATGGGCAATACGATTTCGCCGCAGACCTTCAACGGCGTTTGCAACAGCAGATCGAGCGACCTTCCTACTGCGCCTTCAGTTGAATTCTCAACCGGCACGACCCCATAGCTGGCCTTGCCGGCCTCCACTTTTCGGAAAACCTCATCTATCGAGTTGCAGGCCAGAGTCGTTACGACGCTGCCGAAGCGCTTCAGTGCGGCCTCTTCGGAAAAGGTTCCCTCCGGGCCAAGATAGGCGACCGTCAACGGTTCCTCCAAAGAGCGGCACAGCGACATGATCTCGGTGAACAGCCGCACGATATGCTCATTTGTCAGCGGCCCCGGGTTCAACTCGCACAGCCGCGCCAGTACCTGTGCCTCCCGTTCCGGACGATACGCAATGCCGTTCTTGACCTGTCCGATCTCACGGGCAAGATCGGCCCGCGCACTCAGAAGCTTGAGCAGCTCACTGTCGATCGAGTCTATTTTGTCGCGCAGATGTTTGAGTTGGCCGGTCATCGGGATGAGCTTCTATCTTGCCTCGATTGCCTAAGACTATTCAGCCAATACCGGCAAGTAGCGCGCCATCAATACGCCGCGTATTGCCGCCATCTCGTCTATCGTTTTTTGCGGAACCGGGCTATCGACATCAACCAGCGTATAAGCCATCTCCCCTCGGGATTTATTGCCCATGTTATGGATATTAAGCCCCGCATTGGCCATGCTGGTGGAGATCTGGCCGACCATGTTAGGCACGTTGGCATTGGCGACGGCCAGCCGGTAGGGGGATTCCCGTTCCATCGTGATGTTGGGAAAGTTGACCGCGTTGGTGATGTTGCCATTTTCCAGATAATCGATCATCTGGTTAACGACCATTACCGCACAATTCTCTTCCGCCTCGAGGGTGGATGCCCCGAGGTGCGGCAGGGTGATGACCTTTGGGTGATGCTGAAACAACTGACTGGGAAAATCGCACACGTAATACCTTATTTTCCCCAGTTTGATTCCTTCCAGGACCGCGTTCTCGTCCACGATGCCATCGCGGGAGAAATTAAGCAGAATCGTGCCATTCTTCATGGTTTGCACGAGTCTGTGATTAATCAGATGACGCGTTGCGTCAAGCAGCGGGACGTGCAACGTTATGAATTCGCTATTGCGAACCAGATCTTCCAGGCTTTCGGCGCGCTTGACTTCCGAGGGCAGGTTCCACGCCGCATCCACCGTGATATTGGGATCGTAACCCATCACTTTCATCCCAAGGCGTATGGCCGCTACCGCCACCAGTCGCCCGACCGCGCCCAGACCGATAATACCGAGCGTGCGTCCGGGCAATTCGATTCCGGCGAATTGCTTCTTGCCCTCTTCCGCCCGGTTGTGCAGGGTGGTGTTATCACCTTGCAAGCCTTCGGCAAAGTGGATGGCGGGAACGAGATTACGCGAGGCCATCAGCAGACCGGCGAGCACCAATTCCTTCACAGCGTTCGCGTTCGCGCCCGGCGCGTTGAAAACGGCGACGCCTCGAAGATTCATCTCCTTTACCGGCACATTATTGGTCCCGGCACCGGCGCGCCCAATTGCTTTTACGCTGGGTGGGATATTCATCTGCAGCATGTTGTGCGAACGCACGAGGATCGCATCCGGCTCGGTTATGTCATTGCCGACCACATAATGGCTGGCGTCAAAAAGCTTGAGGCCCAACGGCGAGATCTGGTTGAGCGTAAGTATGCGAAAAATTTTATGGGCGCGCTCAGGCATGACTGTCCGCAAATTCCTTCATGAATTCCACCAGAGCCTTTACTCCCTCAAGCGGCATCGCGTTGTAGATGGAGGCGCGCATCCCCCCGACCGAACGATGCCCCTTCAATTGTATCAGTCCACGGGCGCCAGCCTGCTTCAGAAATTCCCCATCCAGCGAGGTGTCCTTTAACGTGAAAGGCACGTTCATGCGGGAGCGGTCTGGCTTGGCCACGGGGCAGTGGTAGAAATCCGTAGTATCCAGAAAGTTATACAGCAGATCGGCTTTGGCGACGTTTATTTTTTCCATCGCTTCCAGTCCGCCATTTTTCTTCAGCCACTCAAGCACCAGTCCGGTGATGTACATCGGGTATGTCGGCGGGGTGTTGTACATCGAATCGTTTTCCGCATGAACCTTGTAGTCGAACATGGTTGGGGTCCCCGGGACGGTCGTGCCAAGCAAGTCCTCGCGCACGAGGACGATGCATAACCCCGCCGGACCGACATTTTTTTGCGCCCCGGCATAAATCACCCCGAATCGGGAAACGTCCAGTGGACGCGACATGAAGCTGGAGGACATGTCCGCGACCAGCGGCATATCTCTACCATAGCGCGTCAAATCGGGAACCCAGTTGTACTCGACGCCACCTATCGTTTCGTTGGGCGTGTAATGCAGATAGGCAGCCTCAGGGTCAACATTCCATACATCCTGCGCCGGGGCGTAAGTGAAGTTCTTGTCCTCGGACGACGCGGCCACATTGACTGCGCAATACTTTTTCGCTTCCTTGATGGCTTTTTTTGACCACTCCCCGGTATTGACGTAGTTGGCGCTTTTCTTTCCGCGCAACAGATTCATGGGCGCCATGGCAAACTGGCTGGAAGCACCCCCGGAAAGGAACAGGACCTTATAGTTGTCGGGAATGCCCGCCAACTCTCGCAGGTCCGCCTCGGTCTTTGCCGCGATCGACATGAATTCCTTGCCGCGATGGCTCATCTCCATCACTGACATGCCGCTATCGTGCCAATCGAGTATCTCATCGCGGGCCTGGCGCAGAACTTCCGCTGGGAGGACTGCCGGGCCTGCGCTGAAGTTATATATATGCTCCATTTGAATTCCTCGATGCAACGGTTAGCCAACGAACTGCCTTACTGTTCGTCCCTGGGGATAAGATCCCCGTTTACCCCCTCGGTCTCCACCACCCGCTCCAGTCCGGCCAGTCTCTCGCCCTCATCCAGATTGATCAGGATCACTCCCTGGGTGGCGCGGTTCATCTCGCGGACTTCATTGACGCGAGTGCGAATGAGCACCCCGCCTGTTGTGATGAGCATGATCTCATCGTCTTCCCTGACCAGTTTCGCGGCGACCACCTTACCATTTCTTTGATTGGTCTTGATCGCGATCATCCCCTGCGTGTCGCGGCCGTGGCGGGTATATTCGCCAATGGGGGTGCGCTTGCCAAATCCATTTTCCGTCGCGGTCAGAACCGACAGTTCTTCACTCTCCGCCACCAGCAGGGAAATAACCTTTTGTCCCCTGCCAAGTTTCATCCCGCGCACGCCGCGGGCACCGCGTCCCATCGGCCTCACATCGTTTTCATCGAAGCGGATTGCCTTGCCTGCATCGGAAAACAGCATCACGTCGTGCTTACCTTCAGTCAGCGCCACCCCGATCAGATAGTCATCCTCATCCAGTCCCACGGCTATGATGCCACTGGCGCGGGGGCGCGAGAATTCCGACAACGGTGTTTTCTTGACAGTGCCGAACGCGGTAGCCATAAATATATAGCGATTTTCATCGAACGCTTTTACCGGAAGTATGGCGTTGATTTTTTCGCCTTGTTCCAGTTGCACCAGATTGACGATTGGCTTGCCGCGGGAGGCGCGGCCACCCTGCGGCACGGTATAGACCTTAATCCAGTAAACCCTTCCGCGGCTGGAAAAGCACAAAATATAATCGTGCGTGTTCGCGATGAACAGGTTATCGATGAAGTCGTCTTCTTTTGTGCCGGTGGCCTGCTTTCCGCGTCCACCTCTTTTCTGCGCCCGATAGTCATCGAGCGGCTGCGACTTCATATACCCGTTGTGCGAGAGGGTCACGACCACATCTTCCGACGCGATCAGATCCTCCATGCTCAAGTCCTGGGTACTGATGACGATTTCACTGCGGCGTTTATCGCCAAACTGTTGCTTCATTGCCCCGAGTTCTTCGGTGATGATGGCTGTGATGCGTTCCGGTTTGGCAAGGATATCGAGAAGATCGGCAATCTTTTCCATGATTTCCTTGTACTCGCCGACGATCTTGTCCTGCTCCAGCCCTGTCAGCCGTTGCAGGCGTAATTCCAGAATCGCCTGCGCTTGCGCATCGGACAAGCGGTAGCCATCGGCGGATAAACCATATTCGGGCGCCAGGTTCTCGGGCCGGTAGGCCTTTACATCGACCGAAGCGCGGGCGAGCATGTCCTCCACCATCGCCGAGCGCCACACCTTCGACATCAACCCATCCTTCGCCACCGCGGGCGTGGGAGCCGCCTTGATCAGCGCGATCACTTCATCCACGTTTGATAGTGCCACGGCCAGGCCTTCCAGCAGATGGCCGCGCTCACGCGCTTTTTTCAACTCGAACGCGGAGCGCCGGGTCACCACCTCGCGTCGGTGTCGCAGGAACGCATCCAGCATCTGCTTCAGATTCAGCAGGCGCGGTTGTCCATCCCGCAGGGCCACCATATTCATGCCGAAGGTGTCCTGCATCTGCGTTTCTTTATACAGGTTGTTCAGCACCACTTCGGGCACTTCGCCGCGCCTGAGCTCGATCACGACCCGCATGCCGGACTTGTCCGATTCGTCGCGCAGATCGGAAATGCCTTCGATCCTTTTGTCGCGCACCAGCTCGCCGATACGAATCAGCAGATTCGCCTTGTTTACCTGATATGGCAACTCGTCGATGATAATGCTCTGGCGGCTGCCTTTATCCATATCCTCGAAGTGAGTACGTGCTCGCATGACGACACGGCCACGCCCGGTGCGGTAGCCTTCCTGCACGCCGGCGACACCGTAGATGATACCTGCGGTGGGAAAATCGGGCGCCGGGACTATCTCGATCAGTTCTTCGATGCCTATCTGGGGATCCTTCAACAGCGCGAGGCAGGCGTCGATTATTTCATTAAGGTTGTGCGGTGGAATATTGGTGGCCATGCCGACAGCAATGCCGGAGGAGCCATTTATCAGCAGGTTCGGGATTTTTGCGGGCAGAATGAGTGGTTCCTTCTCCGAACCATCGTAGTTCGGGCCGAAATCCACCGTTTCCTTGTCCAGGTCCGCCAGTAGCTCGTGCGCGATGCGCGACATGCGGATTTCCGTATAACGCATCGCCGCGGCGTTATCGCCATCCACTGAACCAAAGTTGCCCTGGCCATCGACCAGCATGTAACGCAGGGAAAAGTGCTGCGCCATGCGCACGATGGTGTCATACACGGCGGTGTCGCCATGCGGATGGTATTTACCGATGACATCGCCGACGACCCGCGCCGATTTTTTATAGGGGCGGTTCCAGTCATTGGAGAGCTCATGCATGGCAAAGAGAACCCGGCGGTGGACCGGCTTCAGGCCATCACGGACATCCGGTAATGCCCGTCCCACGATTACGCTCATGGCGTAATCAAGGTAAGAGCGGCGCATCTCCTCTTCGAGGCTAATGGGCAGTGTTTCTTTCGCGAATTGATCCATTAATTACTATTCGTCTATTCAGGGTCTTACGGTTCGAATCCCGCAATGGATACAGCCCGCGAGTATCAACACGTAAAACCACTCATTTTAGCATGCCCCCTATTTTGAAGCCACCCAGGCGTTTGATTATTCATGCCGTATGCAACAACATGATTTGACAAGAAGTGCGATATGAATAGATAATCAAGACGTGGATTATGCAATAATGTGCTATGGTCAAACAAATGGCTGGGCCTGCTATAGCTGTACTTGTTATTTGGGATGACTCAGGGATGATTCGATTTTGAATTGAAGTTTTAAATGAAAAGGGGCAATAGCATGAAAAATATGGTAACGAAAAAACTCTTGCTGGGAGCGATAGTTCTGCCGATGGTATTTTCGGGGGCTGCAATGGCGGCTGAGCAGCCTGAAGGATACGCAAGCGATGCCGGCGGTACAACCGCCAAAGATTCATCCGGAGACTGCTGGCGCACGGGTTACTGGACACCGGCGATGGCCACCTACGAATGCGATCCCGATCTGCTGCCGAAACCCGAAAAACGCGTTGAAGCGCCTGAACCTGCTCCTGCTCCCGCTCCGGCTCCTGCCCCTGCGCCCATTACAGAACCAGAAAAACTCTCACTTTCCGCCGACACGTTATTCGATTTCGACAAGGCCAACCTGAAATCAGAAGGAAAACAAGCCCTGGATGACCTCGTAAACAAACTGGGTGGCGTCAAGTACGACACCGTCGTAGTCATCGGCTACGCGGACCGCCTTGGTTCGGACGCTTATAACAAAAAACTTTCATTGCGCCGCGCTGAAGCTGTCAAAACCTATCTGGTCAACGAAAAAGGCATTCCCGCTGACAAGGTCTTCACGGATGGCAAGGGCGAAGCCAACCCTGTAACCGGTGATTCCTGCAAGGGCAATAAGAGAAGCAAGTCTCTGATCGCCTGCCTGCAACCCGACCGTCGCGTTGAAGTTGAAATCGCTGGCACAAAGGAAGTAGTCCAATAATTTCATCTCAACAAATAATTCAAACCCTGCCGCGCGCAGGGTTTTTTTTTGCTAAGCTTTCCGTATAAATGACTGACCCCGTAAAAATCGATACGTTGGTGGAGGCGCGCTGGATAATTCCGGTCGAGCCGGCGGGCACGGTATTGCAGGATCATGCCCTGGCTATTGATCAGGGCATGATCCTCGCCATCGTCGCCAATGACGAGGCGCAAGCGCGATTCGAGCCCGCTGAACGGATCGCCCTGCATCACCATGCGCTGATCCCGGGTCTGGTCAACCTGCACACGCACGCGGCCATGACCCTGATGCGCGGGCTGGCGGACGACCTGCCCCTGATGGAGTGGCTCAACAACCATATATGGCCTGCTGAAACAAGGCATGTCGATGCGGGGTTTGTCTTCGATGGCACGCGGCTGGCCTGTGCCGAGATGCTGAGAGCGGGCGTCACCTGTTTCAATGACATGTATTTCTTCCCTGAGGCATCCGTTCGGGCAGTGCTGGCCTCGGGCATGCGCGCCGCCATCGGCATGATCACCATCGACTTTCCTACCGCCTACGCCAGCGATGCCGACGATTATTTAGCCAAGGGCCTCGCCCTGCGCGACGCCTATAACCCGCACCCCTTGCTGTCGTTCTGCTTTGCCCCGCATGCGCCTTTCACGGTAAGCGACAGGGTGTTCGCCAAAATCCTTACCTATGCAGAGCAGCTTGATTTGCCCATTCATATTCATCTTCATGAAACCGAGGACGAGGTAGCGGGCAGCCTGAAAATGCATGGCATGCGCCCGATAGAACGCATGCATAAGCTCGGCCTACTGGGGCCCAACCTGATCGCGGTGCACATGATTCATGTCACAGCCGATGAGATCGAACTCATGGCGCAGCTGGGCTGCACGGTCGCGCATTGCCCGACCTCGAATCTGAAACTCGCCAGCGGTTTTGCGCCCGTCGTGTCTATGTTAAGCGCGGGGATGAATGTCGGCCTGGGAACGGATGGCGCCGCGAGCAACAACAGCCTGAAGATGTTCGAGGAAATGCGTCTCGCGGCGCTGCTGGCGAAAGGCCAGAGCGGGCGGGCCGATGTGCTGCCTGCATGGCAGGCTCTACAAATGGCGACGCTCAACGGTGCCAAAGCGCTGGGCCTGGATTCAATGATCGGCTCATTGCTGCCGGGCAAGGCGGCTGACGTCACCGCGGTGGATTTTTCCAGCCTTGAACTGGCACCTTGCTATGACCCTGTTTCGCACCTTGTTTATGCCGCCGGACGGGAACACGTGAGCCATGTGTGGGTAAATGGTAAAATGCTGTTGAACGACGGCGAGTTGACCACGCTCGACGAACAGGAGTTGTTGCTCAGGGCGGGATTCTGGCGGGAACAAATAGCAGCAACTCGACAGGGGCAGGGGCAGTAAAGCCCAAAGAATAGATGAGCAAACAAATGGAAAACAATAGCGCGAACGTCGATCTGCTGGAGCTGGACAAATTCAGCCAGCTGGCCCATCGCTGGTGGGACCCGAATAGCGAATTCAAGCCGTTGCATGAAATCAACCCGTTGCGGCTGGAGTACATCGACCGCCTTGCGGGATTGGAGGGGAAGACCGTGCTCGACGTTGGTTGCGGCGGCGGCATCCTGTCCGAGAGCATGGCTGGGCTTGGCGCCCATGTGACCGGGATCGATCTTGGAGATAAAGCGCTGAAAGTGGCAAAACTGCATTTGCTCGAAAGCGGCAGGCAAGTGAACTACCGCAAAATCTCGGTAGAGGCCCTCGCCAAAGAACAGCCCCACCATTACGACATGGTGACCTGCATGGAAATGCTGGAGCACGTGCCGAGCCCGCAGAGCATCGTGCGGGCGTGCGCGAAACTCGTCAAACCCGGCGGGCGGGTCTTCTTCTCTACCATCAACCGCAATCCGAAATCCTATCTGTACGCCATCATCGGTGCGGAATACGTATTGAACCTCCTGCCGAGAGGCACGCACGATTACGCGAAGTTCATCAAGCCGTCGGAACTCGCGCGCATGGCCCGCGCGGTCGACCTTGATGTACATGAGATCATCGGCATGACTTACAACCCCATCACCAAGGTTTATGCGCTTGAGCCCGACTCTGATGTCAACTACATCATGGCGTCTCGCGCTTGAGATATCCGGGGCAATCACGCCAGCTCCGAATTTTTTTGATTAGCCTTCCCGCCGCCTCATCATCCTGGCGCGCTTTCGCCTATTTCCTCCCGTGACACCGTTATGATCAGAGCTGTTCTCTTCGACCTCGACGGGACACTTGCACATACCGCTCCCGACCTGGGCCATGCCCTCAACCGGCAGCGCGTTGCCCGCGGTCTTTCGCCCCTACCGCTGGAGATCATCCGTACCGAGGCCTCGGCTGGTGCGCGCGGCTTGCTCGGCCTCGGGTTCAATATCAAGCCGGGCGACACGGACTATGACGCAATGCGTGCGGAATTCCTCGATTTCTACGAGGAGCGGCTATGTCATGACACAGCCTTATTTCCGGGGGTGATGGAACTGCTTGAAGAGCTGGATACTCGTGGGCTGCCGTGGGGAATCGTCACCAATAAACCCGCGCGTTTCACCATACCGCTGCTGCAAGAGCTGGGATTGAGCAACCGTACCGCATGCATCGTCAGCGGCGGGGATACCGCTCACTCCAAGCCTTATCCCGACCCGCTGCTCAAGGCAAGCGGCGCCATGGCCATTGCGCCCGCCGAGTGCATCTACCTGGGGGACGATATGCGCGACGTGCAGGCCAGCCTGGCCGCAGGCATGGAGCCTATCATTGCCAAATATGGCTATCTCGGCAGCGTGAGCGCGCCAGAATCCTGGGGCGCCAAGTATCTCATCGACCGGCCCGAAGAACTGCTCAGTTACCTCTGACGCCTCACCGCGAAACCTGCGCTCGTGCGGTCTACCAACGGACTATTATTGCTTATACGGCTTCTTGTTCATTATCTCTTGATCTCTGTATTCTTCTTTCACTCCCGGCGACACATTGTCGGGCATCTTTTCTTTCATGATCTCAGAGGTTGAGCTTGGCTCCTTCCCATACTTGCCGTCTTCCTTCTTGCTCGTGGGTGCGGAGGAGTCCTTGCGCATTGTTTCCTTGTTTTTATCTGTATCATGCGATGTAGCGGTAGCACCGAAGCTGCACAAAGCCGTGAAGGTGGTGATAATAACGGTCGATATGAGTTTGTTCATTTCAAGCTCCTATATAGTGACGAAAGGTTAATTAAATGGCTTTCCCCCAACAATCCAATCCATCACGTGCTATGGAGGAACATTATGCTTGTCCGGTCGATGTTATCGGTGCGCCACCGCACAGTAGCGGATTACCTGGTAACTTGTGGCTGATCTGCTTGAAGAACTGGATACTCGTGGCCTGCCGTGGGGATACCGCTCACTCCAAGCCCCATCCCGATCCGCTGCTGAAGGCAAGCGGCTTTATGGTTATTGTCCCGGCGGGTGCATCTACCTGGGAACGATATGCGCGACGTGCTGGCCAGCTTGGCCGCAGGCATGGAGCTGGTCATCGTCAAATATGGCTACCTTGGCAGCGTGAGCGAGCCCGAATTCTGGGGCGAGGTATCTCATTGACCGGCCGGCGGAACTGCTCAGTTACCTCTGACAGCCCGTTTCTGTTATAGTGAAGCGGTAGTAAAAGGGATTGGAGCGCGGCGCCTGGAGAGGAAAGCATCCCGTTGCAGGCTCAGCGAAGCGGAGGGCAACGATGTGATTAGATGGGTTGCGAAAGTATTTACCCATCCGCTGAACTCTTCCAGCCCGCTACTCTCTAAATAGCTGTAACACAGAATGCCGGGGGCGACCTGGCTTCGACGTGGGTTGCAAAGCAGATCAGGGCATACCGAGGACCAGTCACCTCGTAAATACATCTGGAACAGTATAGTCGCAAACGACGAACGTTACGCTCTAGCCGCTTAAATCCGGCTGGACTCCGCACCGGTGGGCCTCAACGCCGGGTCTGGCAACAGGCAGTGGAGCCATTAACGAGGATCGCGCTCAGTAGGGTTACTTTACAGAGCGTTAAACAATAGGTGACTCGCCTGTCGTCAGTCCGCCGGTTGACGGACGCCAGGTTAAACTAAATAACATGGCTAAGTATGTAGAACTGACTGTAGAGGACTTGCGGACGCGGGTTCGATTCCCGCCGCCTCCACCAATTAAAAAGCCACCCCAGCGGGTGGCTTTTTAATTGAGGTGGCCGGGATGAGAACCCGCCATCGGGTTCGACTAAGCGAGCACTGCTCGCTTGGACGCGCGAGCGGGTTTTGTACGAGCGCGGTCCCGAAGCGAAGCGCAGGGATGGCTGGATCGCTCAAAGGCGAGACACGCGCATCCCGTCGGTATCCTTCAAATTTTCCGCCAAAGGAATCCAACACAAGCATTTCATTCAATCATTCGCTTACGCTCTGGGTATCTCGCGTCAAGTATTCGCTCATCCAGCCAGTTTGCGAACAGCTCGACCTGGTCAATGGCGATAAACAACTTTTCGCGGGAGACGTGCAAACTTCGACTGAGCCATAAAATACCTGAACTTTGAGGTGTTATTAGCTCTTTATCTGTATCGCTCATGAAAAAAGGTTCGCGGTACTTTTCTAGAATATCTGCGTCATGGCTCGGGGCTAGGGTCATGATGTTTTTGGGATGCTGGACACTATTGCGTGCCAATATGACTTGTTCAAGCACAGTAAAATCAGCCGGACAATTGCTCCAGTCGACTTCCAACGTTTTTTCGAAACATGCTCGATAGCCTGCGAGAAATCCACTGCGAAATGGCTCCTTAAAGCACCTTTGGCATCGGGGTTTCGTCCAGAAATGAGTTTCCCATGCTTTAAAGTAAAGTTTTAACGATTCAGACAGCATCGAAAGGCAGTTCCCTCCCAAGATTTCCAACGCTGCGTTCGCCTCTTGCCACTCTTTCATGAATGGTGGCTCATCGCCGTCTTCGCAGTACGGCGTCACGAATGGTGAGATACCGGCCGCGATTTTACCGATATTCTCTCGGAATGGCAGGCACGCGGTTTCGTAGAACCAGCGGATATACGTGGTACGCTCGCCGAGGAAATAAAGCACATCCATACATCCCAACTTCACGTAGTTTTTGGATTCCAAACATAGGCGACTAAGCCGACATCCCTGTCTCGACAGTAGAAAGTACTTCGGTCGTTGTCGAACAATTTCCTTTCTTTGGAAATTTTGTAGGTCGGTCCACCGGCGCGGGCTTTCTGCGATTAGAGGCCCGAGTAAATAGAACGTCATACCTCCTCATCTTTTTGCGCAGCGACCGTCCAGATTTGCTTCAGTGGTAACTCCGCCCTCAAATCTTCGTCCAAGTTAACATAATGGACGAATAGCTGTTCCAGTACTTCCTTCTGGGTCCAAGCGGCATGGGCAAAAGCCATTTGGCCCAAGCCCTGGCCTACCGCGCCGTGATGGCCGGCATCAAGATTCGATTCATCATGGCGGCAGACTTGATGCTGCAGCTTGCCACCGCATATAAACAGGACCGATTGAAACAGTATTTCAATCGCGAAGTCATCGGGCGGCGACTTCTGATAGTCGTTGTAGTCCAACGCTATGAGCGGGGCAATATCATTATTACCAGAAATCTGCCTTCGGGCTGTGGGCTTCGACCATCGCCGATGATCAGACCTTACCCGCCATGCTGGATCAATTGCTGCATCATGCCACATCGTTCCATTCTGAGGCGAGAGTTAGCAGCTCAAGGGATAAACGCAAGGCCGGCCAAATGAAGGTGAAAACTCAGTAAAAATGGATGCTGCATGGTCCGGTTTTATTCCGGCCAAAAACCGAAAAATGGGTATTTCGGGCGTTGACACCTGCAGCTAACAAATGAAGCGTTGAAGCGCTTGGTTCGCGTTGATCGCGAGCTTCTTCCCTAAGATAAGCCAATCGCCTGCTTCAAATCTCTTCGTATTTCCGAACGACCTATACCGGAGGCTTCATACTTGTCTCCTGCAGGATCCAAGTCTGCGCAAGGCGCAAGGAGATTTTCAAGAGCCACGATCGAGTAGTTAGCGGCGTTTATGGGCCTTAAAGCCAACAGCTCCCTCAGTATATCGAACGCAGCTTGAATGCCTACAGTCTTCTTGAGATAGGAGTTATAGCCGGCGGGTTGCCAAACTTTGCTGGTCACTGCCGCAAAGTAATTGCAAAGGCTGTCGTAAATCGCTTTGTCATTTCCGCTGATGTAAAAATCTCTCAAAGGAAGTTCTTTGACTGCTGTTAGAGCGTTTCTACCAGAGTCTTTATTCTGCGGTCGTCTAATAATATTCCTATCTTCCTGAGGATTCTTTGAAAGAATTCGAAGAATTCCATCAACAACTGTCGCCATGGATACCTTTACCAGGCCGACTCCGTGCGCATTTTTAGAGAATATTACGTCGGAATCTGCAGCAGGAAAAATTGACCTGTAGAGGGGGGAGGCCTCATCCGTATTAAGAAGTCTGGTCAAATATACTGCTAGTGTTTCTGGGGACCATAGATCAGCTGGACGTTCATCTACGTCAAAACCAAAAAGCTCATACGCCAAGCTTCGATCAACCTTCTTTTGATTAAAGTTAATCGTAGCAAATACATACGCATGATATGGGGTCGGTAGCTCTAGAAAAACGACGCAAAGCAACTCCATTTCTTTTTCAGGGGCATCATCGGGTAGATGCTGAAATGCGTGTAGTCGATGTTGGCCATCAATAATGGATGCACATGGCTGCAGAGACGGAATTTGTAGATTCCAAAGTCCATCACCTTGTTCTTTAACTGTCCACTGTAAACTCTCGTCAATGTAGAGCCCATCATCCTGGGAATAATTCGCCGCAAGAATGATTGCATTCGGGAAGGTTGCATCAGTGGTTTGTATATATGATGCGATTTCCTGAAGGCGTGTCTTTTTCTCTTTGCGTTGAGCTCCGAAGATTGAGTATCCACCCTTTGTTTCACCCTCCTCTTGCTCCAGTCGGCGCATAACCGTGGCAGGGAGGGAGTATGTAATCTTGTTTAAAATATCTGCGCTTACCGAGAACGCATAAAAATTCCCGAGGGGCTGTTGTACGCGTATAGCTGGACGGGTTAAGGTAGATGAAACTTTACTGATCATGACGGAAGTCCTGCTCCGATGGGTTTATCTATCTTAGACGTTGGTCCGCCATCCTCCATACTAGGGGCAATCTCCGGCTGGAATTTCCCAGAAAGTACAGCGACGTGGTAATAGGTGAATAGAACTACGACAACAGAGATAACCGCGCAGGTAAGATCCCCAGGTTTTTCATTTCTCACTAGCGCCGCAAAAGACAAAGCCGCAGCGAAAGCAAAAAGAGCCCCTATTCCCATTCTTGCTTGTTTGGAGATATCCCTCCAATATTTTTCCGGCAATAGTATGTCAGTAGCGACAGGTGCTAATACAGCTAATGCATAGGTGGCAAATGATTCCGCGTTAACCGGCCGGTCTAACAACAGTGGTAAATAAACGCCTATTCCACCCCCTACCAAGAGCACTATAATTCCACAAAAAACTATGGTCTTTCTTTCGGCCCAAGTTATTTTTCGAGTTTTGTTATATGAAGCCGTTTCGCTATACGAATCCATAACATTCCTCAGAACGCCTTAATCTTCACTGGCTTCGTGTCTCGAATGGTCATAAATACTCCAGGAGGTAATGAAGCAAAACTGACCTTGCCTCGGAACATGTTCTGTAAAACCTGGTTGCTCGCTGCATTAGTCTTGAAACAGATAGGTAAACCGATATTCTCAAGGTGATCGTCACCGGCTCCATCGTAGTCATCAGGACTCTGGGAAGCGAGGGTGACCATCAGTCCTTTGGACCGATGGAGGCGAATGTTGTCCGAAAGCGCCTTGTGTCGCGATGCCAACAAATGCCGAGCTTCATCAACGGCTAGGATCGTACGCACGGCCCGGTGCCCTTCAAAGTCTTGAGGTGCTTCAGGGGACCGCTTGACAAAGGTGTTCAGCGCATCCAGGAGGAGGTAGGCGGCAAGATTCTTCTGCGTGTCGTGCGCGTGAGCAAATGTAATAATCCAACTTTGGGAGAAGAAGCTGGACGGGGACATCGCTGGACGAAAGATGGTACGTTCTGTTAAGTCGCTGATGGTCGATATAACGCTATCAGTTTTTTGATTTCTATCGTCATAGAAGTCACGAAGGGCTTGTGAAATATCGTCGAGTGAGATGTTTTTACGCTTTGAAAAAAGGGGACGAAGAGCATCTTTCATGGCTTCCTGCTGCACTGCACCTGCTTTGCTTTGCATGACCTTTACAAAGGAGTCGCGGAATCCCATGATGGCGTCTGATGCAGCCAATTCTGATGAATCAGACCCGTGAAACATGTCCAGAGGGATTGGCTCTTCTGGTACACGCAGCACCCGCGCACCGATGGTCCGAATGAACTCTGTCTGGTTAGCGAGATCACCTTTCCCTAGGTCGAGCAAGATGACGGAGGCGCCGGACTGCTTATGCACTTGCCCTACGAGTTCCAGCATAGTGCGGGTCTTCCCTGAACCAGCTTGGCCCATCACAGCCACGTGGGGAGAGTAACCTACACCGTTCACCCTCCAAAGGAATGGGTCTTTGGAGTCGACAAACCTTCCGAGATTAATCAGGATTGGTCTTGGATCGCCAGCACTCGTCGCCCGTTTATCTTCATTTGACGCAGAGGGCACTAAGGAGGTTGCTCCGGTTTCGGGCAGGTCAGCGCGGCGACGCACTAGAATATCGACAAAACGATTGTAGTTCTCTTCAGCCTCCTCCCAATCTTCCATCAACAACGTAATGCCGCGACTCCAATGGCGCTTGACCAAGTCTTGCAGCGAGGCCAGCGTCAGTTCGGCCCGAGGGTCAATTCGGCGAAGGTGAGTGAACAATAGCGCGACCCACAATGGAAGTTCCTCCACCCCAAACAGTACATCGCCTCTGATGGGTCTCCCTGCACCAAACAGATTGCCGGACGGGTAGGTAGTTTCCGAGAGTGAGCGCCCTATTGCCAACCGCGCTATACGGTTCTTAGCGCTCAATCCCAGATTGGAGCGTAGGAGCTCGGTATTCTTATCAGCTTCTGCCGCTGTTTGAAATGTAGAGACCAGCACTTGCTCCATCTTCAAGGCGCTCATACTGTTGCCTCCTCGAAGTATCTGCCCTCTGCTGCAACTGTGCGTCCAACACCGCTTTCGATCTCTGCATGCTGCAGTAGATATGTCTTGCCTACATGGGCCTCTAAGGCGGCATATGTGCCTTGATCAATTTCCTTGTCTTGTGAGAGAAGGATCACCTGTCGTTTCTTGTTTGAAACCCAATACTTGAGAATGTTAGTACGGTGTGTGCTGTCGAGACGCCCTAGCGGCGTGTCAACAACCATGGGTGCATCAATGCCCGAAATCTCGGCCAAACCCGCCAGTAAGGCGGTCGCAAAAACTTGGTTTTCTCCGGCGGATTTATCAAAGGGTATCTCTTGCCCGTTTCGAGCAAGAATCCTAGTTTTACCGGTTTCATCAATGTCGACCCGATGAATCTGTCCCTTGTGAGCCAAATTTTTATACACGCTAGTCATCGCCTTTGCGAGTTGATTCACTTTAAGTGCATACATTTGGGGGATCAATTCTGCAATAAGGTTACACACACGCTCCGCCCGTGCGACCATCGACTTCACTGGATTCGCCTGAACAAAGCGTTCATGCTCTCTTGCATACAGAGCCCGCTCCTGATCGATGGTGCTTTTGAGCGCCACCATCTGACGGCCCAGATCGCCTAATTCGGGTTGTTTCTGGTCCAACATGGCACTAATGGATGCCGCCTCCCCTTGCAGCTTAGCAAGCGTGCCGTCGCGGTCGACCCCTTCGATCTTTGTGTACCGATTCACTAGCTCTCGGATGCGCTTTTGCAATGCTTCTCGCTTGGCTATCAAACCGAGAACATCTTCCGCTCCCATACGAAGACCATCCATAGCGTTTAAAAGCGTTAGATGCTTTGATCCCAGATAATCGTGCATCATGGTTTCTGCGCATCCCTGCGGCATGGGATAAAACAAGCTTTCCCATGCAGTATCCAATCGGGCCCGCAGCGAAGCTTCTTGATCGCCTGTCAAACTAGGCTCTAGGGGAGGCTCATTGGTCTTATAGAAGGTGTTGAGGAACATCGACTTCTCCGGTTCAAGATTTCTCCGACGCTCCTCCCAGCTTTCGCGGGATATCTCAGCCCTGATTTGCTGAGACAGTGCCTCCAATGTCTCCCTACCTACAAGGTGGAAAGGTAGCTTGGTCGCAACGATCTCATCTAGCGCGTCTTCGGTGACGCGTAGTTCGTTTTCTGCTTCAGTTTGCTGCCTCACGATGTCCGCCGCGCTTGCCACATCGCCTGCACCGGCTCCTAGTCCAATCATTCGATTGGTTAAATCCGTTCGCTGCGTTTGTAGACTCCTAACGGCCTCATCCACTTCGCGGTGCTTGCGTTCCAACTCCTCGTACTCGAGCTCGTGTTTGGATAGCGCCTCGAACAGTTCCCGGTGTTTCTGTTCATCCAAAGCCGGAATTCCGCTAGATCGGTGCGTTTGGAACTCTTCCAGTCGCTTTTTCAATCGACGCAGAAGAACGACACCAAGCAATCCTTCGATGCCGCTCTTGATCTGATCGGACCGCCCCTGATCAGCGAGTTTTTTGACCTCTTCACCATCAAAAAAGAAGAATGGAGCGACGTGGGCAGGAATGAAATCCTGATCGAGAAGTTCAGGTAATTTTTCTGCAATCAATGCATGCCCACGAATGCCGTCTCGCACCGGGTAAATAACCACTTCTTCCTCTCCGGTCCAGTCCCCTGACCGACTGAAGAACCATGTTCGGGTGATTTCCCATCCCTCGGCCGGGGTCTTGTTAATTTGAGCCTTGACCCACATCGAAAATCGCCCAGTACGAACCGCTGTGCCGTGCAGAGCCTGTGTCACAAACTTGCGATAGCCAATATAATCTTTGAGCCCAGCCCGCCCCAGATGTTCGACGGCTTCTTTACCGTAAAGCCCTAAATACAGTGCTTCGAGGATCGAGGTCTTTCCGTATCCATTCATGCCCCCAATGAGCACGATGTTCCGCCCGCCTTTCGGCTGAGGGAACTCGAATATCTGATGCTGATAACTTTTAAAATTAAACAGTTCTATCTTTGCAATCCACATATTTTTGTTACCTCAATCCATCGCGCTAAGAATTTCCTCGATACGGGGATAGACATTGTGGGCGCGTTCTTCACCCGCGCGCTGGCGTTGCATGCCGACAAGCTGTTCCGTAAGCTTCCCTGTTTTAGAGACAAGCGAAAAGTAGAACTTTCTGGCAGGATTTTGCCTGGAGGTTCAAATGAAGAAATCACGTTTTACGGAAAGCCAGATTGTTGGGATTCTGAAGGAAGCGGACGGTGGCGTTGCGGTCAACGAGATATGGCGCAAGCACGGGATCAGTTCGGCAACCTACTATAAGTGGAAAGCCAAGTATGGTGGGCTTGAGGTTTCCGAGTTGGTACGGGTGAAGGAGCTGGAAGCGGAAAATAGTCAGCTCAAGCGCATGTATGCGAATCTTGCGCTGGAGAATGAAGCGATCAAGGCGGTATTAAAAAAGCTATAGCGCCGTCTGAGCGCCGGGATGTGGTTTTGCGTTTGGCGGGTGATCAGAAGCTGTCGATCAGACAATCCTGCCAATTGGTGAACCTGTCACGGGCGGCGTATTACCGGGACGAGAACAAGCTTGCAGTGCGGGATGCGCCGGTGATTGAGGCGCTCAATGCGATTGTTGCCAGGCATGGCCGTTGGGGATTTTGGAAATGCCATCACCGGCTGCGGCTTAAAGGTCATCATTGGAACCACAAGCGAGTCTGGCGGGTGTATTGCGCCATGAAGCTCAATCTGCCGCGTCGTACGAAGAAACGATTGATCAGACCAATGCAGCCGCTGGACGCACCGCAGCTGCCCAATGAAGTCTGGTCGCTGGACTTCATGAGCGACAGTCTCTACCAGGGACGTCGATTCCGCACATTGAATATTCTGGATGAAAGCGTACGAGAGGCGTTAGCTATCGAGATCGATACCAGTCTGCCCGCGCAACGCGTCGTGCGAACATTACAGCAGCTTGAGGTTTGGCGTGGGTTGCCCAAAGCGATACGGCTCGACAATGGCCCGGAACTGACCTCGCAGTACTTGGCCGATTGGTGCCAGGACAAGGGCATTGAACTGCGTTTCATCCAGCCGGGCAAGCCGAATCAAAATGCTTTCATCGAGCGTTTCAACCGATCATATCGGACGGAAGTCCTCAACAATTGGTTATTTACGTCACTGGATGAGGTGCGAGAAATCACGCATCAGTGGCTACAAAGCTATAACGAAGAACGACCCCATGACGCGCTGGGAAGCCTGCCCCCGGCTGTGTTCCGTGAGCAATTGCTCACAGGGAAGAATTCTACTTCTGAACTGTCTACTTGAGGGGGAAGCTTACGGTTCCAGCACGTCGAAAGGAACACAATGTTTAGCACAAAGCTCTTCCAATAGAGCACGTGCATCAATATCCGACCATAGGGGTAGATCGCCCAAGAACACATCAGTCATTTTTCTAATCCTCTTTTTGTTATCGGTTTGCTTATTTCCTCGGCCCAAATAGCTTGTATTCTCTCTATTTCATCCGCGGATATTAGCGGATCACCATAAATTTCCTGGGTGGCGAGCAATCGGTCCAAGATCATTTTTCGCGCCTGAATTGTAAATGGTCCGGGAACATGTTGAAGTTGCTCACCTCTCGCATTAAAACAAATTCCACGATTTCTGCGCTCAATAGACCGATATCGCGGATCGTTTCGAATATCTCGCAGCCACTGTCTAAACTCGATCAATGCAGAAAACTTGTGCCTTCCGGCATCGACAAAGCCTTGGAGACTTTTATCCTTTTCAACCACTGTACAGGTCCAGCACCCGAAACGGCTGTTGGCTGTGCCGCAACCGGGTGCTTCATCCCTACTCAATACCACTGGACATTCGCCCCCTTCTGCGTCGCGATAGAGCTGGATGAGGTCTCGGTGAGTCCCGCCCCATGGAGGTTGGCTCTGTCCCAGAACCTCCCACACATCATCAATCATAAGATGCATTATCGGACGATAGATGAAGGCACCTGGCAATTCCCTGTGTGGGGTTAGGGTCGAACCCTCGAGATTCTTGAACTTGTTTATCGAATTTCGGCGAGAATCGCTTTCATCGAGGCGAACGCCCAGAATGACGATGGCCGCACCATGCGCGGAGACATTATCTAAGATGTAACGACTTGTGGGTTGTATCTTGAGGCGGTCTGTGCACCAACGCATGGTCTGATTTGGGCTGGGGTAGCCCTTCCCAATCAGTAATGTCCAGAAAGTCTTGTCAGGTGCAGGCCTCGTAGTCTTCACGTGCACAGGTAGTCGCAAGGCCTGGGCCATTTCCTTCATCGCCTCCTGTACCTTGACAAGGTGGGCTATAATCAGGGGACTCTCGACCTGTGTGTCGTTTGAGATCACATGCACCTCGCGCTTTCGCTGTGAAGGGGATACCTGCAGAAGCGCCTCGAACACGGCTTGTGCGACAACGGTCGAATCTTTCCCGCCCGAGAAACCGATGATCCACGGGTAGTCTTGGGCCTCTGATAGATACTCAGCAAGCACGGCTCGAACGACCTCATCCCACAGCGCCGCTCCTTCAACACACTCTATTTCTGGAACTTCTAGCAACGCTTCGACAGTTGCAGAAAGCATAGTTTTAAACCCTGAGAGTAGGAATGTCGTTCAAAATGCCGCAAATTAAAGCGGAACGAATGCCGCTTTAATTATAAACCTTATACCTGAGCTAACAATTAGACTTAAGTACACCATCAAATAAGTATTTTTCAGATTGGTTGATAGTCTCCCGAAGCTTATGTCGATAAGCAAGGTCAGGGTGGAGGTTTGGAGTTAGCTCTTTTTCGTGGACACTTAATGTTTTGAGTTTAAGGAGCCCTTGACGTTGCCCCCGAAAACCGGATAGTTTGAAACTATAGTCGGGCCGCTTCTGATGTCCCCCAATTCTGCTGGGATTCAAAAATAGAATCTAGCCGCCTCTAGCAGTCTCACCTGGTTGGATTTATCGTATTCGGTTGGGTCAGCTTTTCGAGCGAACCGTGGGGTCTGTGATCATTATCGTCGCGTCGTAACGCCGTACTCTTGTGGTACCAACCGCCGCGTGAGAAATTGCCTAGCCGACACGCCCGTTCAACGCTCACCTTGCACATATCGATGATTCATTGAACAACTTCGCAGTACTTCTTCTTCCAGCTGTCGAATGTCGCTTCGGATATGCCAAGGCTGCGGCACACATCCATCACGGGCGCGCCGGCTTCTGCCTGTCGCGACGCATCCGGGATCTTGTCATCCCTTGAAACTCCTTCAATAGGGGAGCCAGATGCGCCTTTACTCTAATTTAAAACTACCCCAGTTTTTGGGGATGACGTCACCTGCAGGGCACCCTTTTCGCATCGAGGGACAAATTCTTCGTTAGAAAATCGAAATTCATTGTATTTGCTTGGGGGCAAAAACTCCTGTTTGAGAGATGATATTCAATTCCAAAAACAGCTTTCCCGACATCAACAAATGGTTTGAGCGCGTTGCATTCACCGTCCTGGAAGCATTGTTCATTCACAGCAAAGTCGAAATAATTTACAAGATGCTTGATTTGTTCAAGATTATTTTTCAAACCTATAGCAAGTCCAAGATCATGTGCTGCGTCGGCAAGGGCTATATTAAAAACCAGCTGATCATTGTAGCTGAGAGGAAAGCCCGTATTGTTACTATAGCCGTCAACATTATCAGGATCGACACCGTCGCAACCTTTTTTAGCGGCTTGTTCCATGCGAGCCCGCATGATGGGAATCAGAACATCCAGTTTGCGCACATCGAGCCATCTCTCACCCGGCCAGCCATCGAGATTCCGGCCGAGAACCGGGGCTGGAAATGCGCGGCTATCCGGACGCCAGTCTTCATAGCTACCCGCGCTAAAATAACAGATGACATGCTTGCCCTTTGATCGCAGTGCTGAGATAACCGCCGCACTGGTATCAAACAGGTCGATGTTATAAACATCGACGTTCAAAGACGTATCGAGCGGATCAGTATATTGAATTTGCCACTTTAACCCAGGAGCCGGTTGCCAGCGGTTTCCATGGCTTCCCCGATCACTACCTGTTCCTGACGCATCTACAGGCCGATTGGATCCTACACTTTTTATTTCGAACGCAACGAAGTCGAGCTGGCTATTGTCCCCTTTACTTTTTGCCATGTAGCGTAACGTTATCTGGTTTCGCGCGCTGATGAATTGGCTGGGGTCCATTATTGTTGCGGTGATATTACTCCAGTACCAGTCGGCTACATCGCGATTGTCTGCGATATAAACCCATTTGCCGGTTTTAACATCAAGTAATTCAAATTCCCATTTCTGAAAGGAAGTTTTCGGTCCCCGATAGTTGGCATGCAATATTAATTTCTGTATCACCTTGTCAGGCATGGCTGGCAGGTTGAACCTGAAGTCTCCTACGTATACATCTTGGTCACTATTGAATTCTATATATTTGTCAAAATTATCATCTGAGCCTTGCTGATCTTTTACACCAAGAACTTCCAAGGGCTGCGACGTGGAAGAGCCTCTTTTATTCGATAAATTAGACGGAAACATAGCCTCAGCAAAACCTGCACTTGCCGTCAGCAGAGTGATGCCTGCAGCTACGAGCAGTTGAATTACGTTTTTTCCCTGTTTGGTCAGACACACCTTATAAACCGTCAGTCTTTTTATTAAGTTAATGATGGGTTTGAGAATTGTTCCGGGGTGATATCGTGTTTGCATTGCAGGGCCCTTCCTTCTTCGGGATCTTCAGTAGGTCACGGTGCACGTGACGTTAAAGGCTGTCTCACAGCTACCGCTTATTGAACTGTGGAGAGAAGGTTAACCCCCACTTTGTGCTCGCCGGCAGGCGGTCTGTGTAGAATTACTTCCCATTTCGTAACGGCAGAGCTCATCCCGTAAAACGCACCCAATATATACTTGCAGCGAGAATCATCCGGGTCAGGGCGCACCATTGTCCAAGGGGACGGGCAAGAAATATAAATCCTGCGTATTGATCGTCCAGCTTCGGGCAGACCAAAGCTTTGCTGCCAGACTTTTCCATCACTTGTGGTCAGCTTGAAGATAACCGCATCCGGGGAGGAGTTTACATAGCTATTGGTGATCTCAAGGTTGAAGCCCAGCCCCAGCCCGTTCACCGGAGTTTCCGACGCAATGTAAAGGCTATTTCCGAAGCCGTCTGAACTAATGTCTGCAATCACTCCGTCAGAAGCAAAGCCGCGCTGTAGCCATTGCGCCTGGCCGGTGGCTCCAAACGTGTTGTCCGCTTTTACTAAAGAAGCCTCCATGATGCCAATGCTGCTCAGCAAGACGGATTTTTCCCCTTCCCCAAGATTATTGAACGACAGTTCCCATGCTTTGATCCCGCTGAGGTCGAAGTTACCTGTTGGCCCCCAGGCTGCCCGCGCCCAGCCTTTTCCTTGGGGATTAAGCGAAAACCTGTATGGCAGCACGATATCGCCCGCAGGCGTAAAGTGGCTTAAGGCATTCTTACTAACCACATCCAGTCGCGTTCCCTGTTGCCAGACGCTCCCATCCTGCATGGTCAGGCTCATCACCAATGCGTTCGGATCGAAATTCTGGTCGGCATTCACTAAAGCTACTATTTGCCCCCCGCCGCTGGCGGTCAGGTCGAAGTGTGTCTGTGCTTCCCTACGCAAGGATACGGTTTCCCATGGATCCCCTTGCGAGCGGTAAACCGCCCTCACATATCCAAATGGATTGTAGTAATGTTGGTGCGTGCGTACATGATATAACCAGTCGGTATCGCCATCTGCTGGGTTCCAGTCAGCCTGGCGGAACAGAACGCTCCCGTCTCCAGAGGAAAACTCTACTGCGAATGGCTCTGCCGCGCTTCCTGGCGTTTCATAGTTTCCCTTCATGTAGAGGGTATGAAAGTTGATGTAGTGGTTATTGCCAGGAGGCAGGTCTACCAGGATAACTTCCCATGAGGTAACCTTGCCAAGGTCGAACACTCCCGGCGGCCCCCACTCAGCAAGGGTAAAGGAGCCTTCCTTAACGGGAAACGCTGCTGTTTGCCACACATTGTTTGCGAGCACTTTGGGCTGGTCCCAGATGCTACCGTCCTGCATGGTCAGGCGCAACACGACACTGACATATGGCCTGCTAGTCATATACCCCGGGCGGGCGACAAGCTGTATTTCCTGAGTTCCCTGCAGATTGAACTGTTTCCCGGCAGCGCTTTTTATCGAAACGGTCTCCCAAAGATCCGCCCCAACGGAAAAGCTTCCTGCAACGTTTGCGCCAGTGAAGTCGGTAGGGCCAGGATCTGTGCTTTGGGACACAGCAATAGGTCCCCAGTACGTAGTTCCATTTGCCGGGTTCCAGTCATTTTGCAGGAATAACACTGAATTCGTTGAATCAAAGCGCTGGAGAATTTTCAGTGCAGTAGCGTGCGCGGGTAGGGCAAGAACCAGACTTAAACCAGCGGCTGCGGCCAGGATGAGGCTGCGGACTTTGAAGCAATTGTTAATTATCATTGTGTGCTCCGGCAGATGGCGTTTAAAGTACTGAAGAGTCCACTACTCAGATTAGATGATGGAATTCAAATGTCAAAGGCAGAGTTCCAGTTATGGGCGAATGCTTTGGACAATCCGGAAGATGCAAGGATTGCGTCCGTGCTTAAGGCGTAGATAATCGTGGCACTGGATGAATTGGCGGCGGCACTCCTCGGCAATACGACATCAGTCCGGGCAGGTGCCCGCTTATGCTTCACATGCCGGCTGGTAGAAACACAGATCTGCGCATATCGCCTCGGACTATCGCATCCCGAATGAGGCCGCTGCAAAGAGAAAACTGTGATTAATGCGCGGGTAGAAAAAGTACTGGCCGGGCGCTATTTCCGGCGCATGTTCCGCGAGGGGAGGGTAATCATTTCCGGGGCGCGCGATTTAAAGTAAAGGTGGCGCGTCAGAAGCGGTAGCCATACCGTACGCCCAAGGTATCCATGCCCTCGTTGGCGTCAGCAAGGTAAGCGTTGGAGATATGATCGAAGTATGCCGATAACGCACTTTTGCCGTCGAAACGATATCCAATTTCAATCGGTATATGAAACAGAACCCTTGACCCGAGAGCCTTCCTGTCGTTGTGCTGTAAGTGAAGATCGCCGTTATGAACCGCACCGCCCAGTCCCACACCGAGGAATATTCCGCTGATGTGTTCATATTGCCAACGAAGGCCCGCGTAGAGCTTGGAGGTGTCGCCAGCCGTATTCACCGAGCCGCCAAAGGCGGGACGAATGGCCCCTCCAAGAATTTTTATCTGAGGCGAAAAAAGCGCTTCGAGATTAACATCCACCCCGCTTTCGCGGCGGAAGCCGCTCCACAAACTACTGGTATCGTGGTGCAGCACCCCGAGCTTGACTTCATGCAGCCATGACGTTGTTCGCCGTTCATCTGCGTAGCCGGCAGACGAAATAACACAGCCAACGCATAAAACCAGCACCTGCCGAAGATGTGCGTACATTACCTATCCTTTCAGCTCTCAGAGGGTAACCCTGCCAATAATACTGGCCAGTGTGCCCCCCGATTCAAGAAGGAACTTCAAAGCTGGTCCGGTTTAGTCGCCGCCCTTCAGTACTTCCTGTTACCGGATCTCTGCTACGCGTTACTTTTATTCCCCTGGAATTACAACTGCTCGTGTTCGAAAACCGACATTGCCGGCTAGCTAAGCCCCATTCTCTTCTTCAACATTATCACGGTTCGAAAACAAGCTTCCACTGGCGCCTTTGCGTCTTTTGGTATCCAAGCACTTGCCGAGGCTTGATGGCTTTCAATGTCGGCTATACTAATTTGCCGCTGAAGGGCAGCAGAATAGCGAGAACTGGACAAGAACCGACAGTGAGTTGGCTTTTGTTTGGCTTATTGCATCTGATTGATGCATACGCTGAATTGAATGCTAATGAAACCGTCTTGAAATTTCCAACTGTATTGACGATGCCACATAACAAAACAGTTCCACAGGTCAAAGGCGATTTTCTGCTGGGCAATTTAAGCCAGATGATTGCGAATCCGTTTCAAGCGCTTTGTGACTGGCAGCGAGATTATGGTGATCTGGTCAGCTTCAGGTTAGCTACCCGCCAATTTTATTTATTCAGTCACCCAAAACTGATCGAACAAGCCTTGATCAAGCAAAGAGATGTTTTTGTAAAAATCTACAATCCTGACAAACCAACAGGTCTGGCATTGATTTTAGGTCAGGGATTAATAACAAGTCAGGGAGATTTGTGGCAAAGACAACGGCGGTTAATGCAGGGGGTTTTTCAGAGAAGCAACATAACCTCGCTGCTGCCGCAAATCGCCACCGCTGGCAATAATATGTTGGATCGATGGCGGCAACTAGGTGGTGGTGCACAGGTTAACCTCTCTAGTGAAATGACGAAGCTTACGTTAGAAGTCATCACCCAGACCATGTTCAGCACCAGTGTGCTCGACAAAATTGAACGTATCGCTCCATCTTTGGATACTTTGCTGAGGTATGCCGCTAAAACCATCGTGAGTCCTTTGACTCTCCCGTTGTATGTACCAACGCCGGCCAATCGAAAATTCAGAGAGGCATTGGGAATAATTGATGACGTCATTTACGGAATCATCGAACAACGCCGCAAGACATCATCGGCGCAAAATGACTTATTGGATATGCTGTTAAAAGCACGCGATGACAGCAGTGGTGAAAAGATGACTGACAGGCAGATTCGTGATGAAGTTATCACCATTTTCAGCGCAGGGCATGAAACCACCGCAAATTTATTGAGCTGGACCCTATATTTGCTGGCCCGGCATCCCGATGTTCTCGCCAAACTGCATGAGGAACTGGATGGATTGCTGCAAGGAAAAATACCGAATGCAGAAGATTTGCAGCAGCTTGTTTATGCCAGAGCGATACTCAACGAATCGATGCGCCTCCGTCCCCCTGCCGGCATTCTGCTGCGTAAGGTTAATAAGGATACCGAGGTCGATGGTTATTTTTTAAAGGCCGGAAGACCCGCAATATTCAGTATTTTCAATCTTCATCATCACGCCGAGTTTTGGCCGCAATCCGAGCAGTTTGACCCCCAACGGTTTTTAATACCCGAGAATCGGAGGTTCTCGTTTATGCCTTTCGGGACAGGGGAGCGAAGCTGTATCGCTAGTCATTTTGCATTACTGGAAGCCCAGCTTTTGTTAAGCATGATAGTTCAGCGCTGCGATTTACAGTTGCTCGACAAGGATGAAGTCGAGGTTGAAATGGCGGTAACCCTGCGACCCAAAGGTGGCATTCCAGTCCGAATAAAGTGGCGATGAATCTATCTTCAGTTTGTGGCTCTACTATACAAAAGCTGTTGAAGGTGTTTCGTTTTTTTTTGACGAGCTCCGGCCTAAACTCTGCTTTTTCATCCTGGGTAGTAGCTCATTCGAAAATCTCCACCCGCGCGATGCCGTCGCTGCCGATCGTGCCGCGGAACATGCCTCTGGTGTTGAAACGCATTGCATAATTGCCTTTTGCATCGAGCACGATGAGACCGCCATCGCCGCCAATAGCGGCGACTTCCGCCAGCGCGTTATCCGCCGCCTCGATGATCGGAAGGTGCAGCAGCCGCATCTGTGCCGCTGTGTTGAAGGCCGCACAGGTACGGATGAACATTTCTCCGCTGCCGGTGGCGGATACCGCAACCGAGCGGTTGTCCGCATAGGTTCCGGCGCCGATGATCGGCGAGTCTCCTACCCGTCCGAAGCGCTTGTTCGTGAGCCCGCCGGTCGAGGTGCCGGCCGCGAGATTTCCCCGGCGATCCAGCGCCACGGCACCGACTGTTCCGCGCTTTTTATCCGTCTTTTCGTCCGCGTCGGGCTGGGGCGTGTCCGAAAGCGCGTCATGGTCTTGGAGGAGGCGTTCCTGAGTGATGGCTTTTTGCAACTGATTCCAGCGGAACTCGGTGTGGAAATAGGAAGGATCGACGATCTCTAGGCCCTTCTCGGCAGCGAAGGCGTCGGCACCGTGGCCTATCAGCATCACGTGCGGGCTTTGCGTCATCACGGCGTGGGCGGCACGGATGGGGTTGCGTATCGTCGTGACCCCGGCAACGGAACCGGCCATGAGCGTGGAACCGTCCATGATTGATGCATCCAGTTCGATGCGGCCGGCATTACTGAATACCGCGCCCTTGCCGGCATTGAATAAAGGCGAATCCTCCATTACGACGATCGCTGCAATTACGGCATCGATGCTGCTGCCGCCCGCTGCAAGCACTGAATAGCCAGCGGTTAGCGACTGCTCAAGTACCTGCGTATAAGCGTGTTCGCGTTCCGCTTTCAGCCGGGCGCGCGTGATAGTGCCGGCGCCGCCGTGAATTACTAGCCGGATGGGTGAAGTTTCCCCACTGGGCGTGTTTGTCTGTACTGTCACGTGTTGCTAAATGTAAGGGTAAAGGAAAGTTACTGTCGGGGTTTCGGGAGGATTCGTGAATGTATCAAACTTCGAAATGGTAGCACTGGATGCTCAGAATGAGCGAACCATAACATGGTCGCGCGAAACATCAGGAATGTCTAGTGAAGGTAAATGATTGGGAATGTTCAGGGGGCTGGCAACGAGCATTCGATCCCGTTCTCCATGCTCTTCATGAAGGCGCTCGCGGCATGGCCGGTGATGTCGATCCGCTGCGTGCGATTATGTAACGTGAGGCCGAAGCCGCCGCGTTCTCTTTCCGTGCCGTCGTGGGTGCATTGCAGCCTGAGCAGGTATGCCAGACCGGTGCAGATGCACTGCCGGTAGCGTTCGGCGCGCTCATCATTTGAGGTGCGTGTGAGCGCATAGGTGTCGTTGAGGCCCTCCAGCGCGCAGGCCACTTCCACCGACACTTGCGCGGCTGGGTCGCGCTCGACGTTTTCGTAGAAGCCCCGCTTGATGATCTGGTCGTGCATGCGGCGGACGTAGTAGGCAACGTCCTGTTTGATACCAGCGCTCTGAGTACACTCGAACAAGAGGCGGCAGGCTTGGGATTGCCAGTTGGCGAAGAAGACCAGCATGTCCTCCGTTACGAGCGCGCGTCCGAAGTAATGCGCATCATAATAGGAAAAGGCGCGTTCCACGCTTTGGAGGTACCGCGTGTCCTGTAACTGCCGGTACGTTTCCAGAAGGGCGAGCATGGCCTCGCCGGCGTACAGTTCCTCTCCATGGTCGGGCAGGTCGCGGAAGTACACTTTATACGAGCCGTTCGGCCTCTGCTGCCGGAGTATTCCCCCGGCGAGGGCGGCGACTTCCTGCGTCCTGCGCGGCGACGGGGCATGCAGCAGCGCCAGGGTCATGAAGGCGCTGTGGGCGATGCACGAAGGCTCCTCCAGGCCGCGGGGGTCGAGGATCAGGTACTCGCCGTGTTCCACGAGGTAATCACCGTAGTGCCGCAGCGACTTCTCGATCAGTGGTCGAAGTTCATGCCTGTTCAGGAAATCGCTGAGCACTTCCACGTCCCACACAGTGGCAATGTCCCGGATGGGGGATTTCTCGCGGACGAAGTCGTTGGCCTGGGGGAGGTAGAGGTACTCAAACATTGCGGTATCCGGATTGACCATGCCTTGGTACCACCGATAGACGAGCCCCAAACGCTGCGTCAGCAACTCTGCCGTCTTCATATCTGTCTCTCCAGTCGTCAAAGACGGCGGCGTTCGAGGCTGCTCCATGATCGCTGGCGCGCCGCTGGCCACTGCCGCTGGCTTCCGCATCTCTAGCGCCTAGCTCCTCGGTAGCACTCCACCAAGGGTTGAGGCGCGGCAGGGTCCTTTGCACCAAAGCAATGCAAACTCGTCAGTTACGCGGATAACCCACCGGCAAGAGATAAAGGGGTGTCTGATCCCCGGCGAGTTCTGTAACCGAGGCTACGCGCTTGTCGTCGAAGGCTCCCACCACAGCCGCGCGGAGATCCAGGGTGGCCGCCATGAGCAGGACGTTTTGGGCCACATGCCCTGCCTCCATGTGCACGTACCTGATGCCGCGACGGCCATGTTTCCAGGTGCTGTGCTCGTAGTTGGCGGCGATGATGAGGATCAGGGCTGCATCTGCCAGCCAGGCCTGGCCCAGCGCCCCAGCAGCCAGCGCGGCCCTGCGGTCGCCCTCCGCCACGCTTCTTATTGCGCCGTCAATGGGCAGATAGCGGTAGATGCCGGGTAGAAGTTCGTTCACGTCGCCCGCCGCCAGGTAAATTTCCATGGGATGGAGTGCTCCGGCCGACGGGGCAGTGCGCAAATCATCCGCGTTGCTAACGCCCTGCGCCGCCCATAGCAGGCTAGTCGCGTTGGCCAGGGTTACTGAGCGACGCGCATATTTTCGCTCACAACGGCGCTGGGCGAGCAGCCGTTCCAAAGGCTGGCCCGGGCTGGGTTCGGTCTGGGGTAGTCTGATGAGATCCATGATTCGATCTTTAGTGATGACATTTCAGTCTAGACGAGGAGAGTGCCGACGGCAAGTTGCCGGTCGCGCCGGGCGAGCATCAGGGGAAAGCCCGATAAAACCGGCCTCTTATACCTCGTCGCGCCTTGATTCACAGCATAGGCTGACAGCTGGACCGCTACCTGTACCAAATGGCCTATGGCAGCGTTGATCCGCGAAGCCTCTGTCGTCATATCCACGAGTTATATTTTTCCCCGTACCCGCAAGGCTAAGCTACCCGGCTCACGGCGGTGCAGGAAATCGGCATGGCGCAGTTTTCTTCAAAATATGCTCAGATAGCCACAACAAGCCGGAAAAGCCGCAAACAGCCGCACAGCGGTTGGGGTACGTGACCAAAGCTATTTCTTAACTCAATTGGGGAGTTACCATGTTTAAACGTAAAAAAACGAGCATTCTTGTTCCAGGAGCACTTGTGGTTATGGCCGGGATGATGCAAGCCACGGAAGGCACGGCCGCGCCGACTTCTTTCGACAATTTCACTCCGTTAGCGAGCAGTGTGCCGCCGGGCTCATTGCCAGAGTCGGCCCCGTTCCAGTTATCCGCGCCTAATTTCTCGCAGGTCCGTATCGCCGATCGCACCACCCAGCTTGGCCTCGGCGAAGCCAACACGGGTAGCTGGGATATGATCACCGCGAATGAAACTGGCCCTAACGCCGGCCGTTACCTCTTTAGCCCATTTGAAACCTCGATGGCCGGGGTGCATCGTACCGATTTAATGACAGGGCTAACGAAGACCATCGTTGCGCCGGGCACGCAGGGCTTTGTTTCAGGTGACGCCTCCCGCTGGGCGCCCTGGGGCGGGCTCTTGACCGCCGAAGAATCCTGGGGGGGCGGTAGCACAAAGGGTCGTCTGTTTGAAGTGACCAACCCCGTGACCGCGACCGGCACGAGCGACGCGAATTTTGTAAGCCGATCCATCCTGCCGCATGTATCGCATGAAGGCCTGGTTTTCGACAAGAACAACAGCCTCTACTTCATCGATGAGCTGAATGGCGGCAGTATCTACAAATACGTCTCTGCTAATCCGAATGCCACCAGCGGTAACGACTACTTTGCGGCCGGACAGACGTTCGGCATGCTGGTCAATGGCGGTGGTAATGCCAACGCTGTAGGTGCAGTCACTTGGGCGCCGATAACCAATACCTCTGGCGGAGCCCTTGCCGGGGTATCCGTCATCAACGCCGACGGCAGCATTGATGGGCGGTTAACAGCCGACGCGGTGAAGGGAACCGACTACCAGCGGCCCGAGGATATGGAGATCAAACCCCTGGCCAATGGGGATCAAATGATATTTGTCGCGACCACCACGACGAATGAGATCTACTCCATCAATTTGGCTTCCAACCAGGTGAACCTGTTCGCGAGTCGCGGCACGACCGATGAGGCTACGGGCGTGGCAGTCGGCACGACGCTGACCAGCCCGGATAACTTGGCAATAGATGGCGCTGGCAATATCTATATTGTCGAGGACCAGCCCGGTGGAGTCGCTGACATCTGGTTTGCCCGCGATACCGGGAACGATGGCGTGGCCGACTCCTTGGGACGTTGGGCCTCCATGTCCACGATTGGGGCCGAACCCACGGGTCTTTATTTCGACAAATTCAATTCCAATGTCGCGTATGTGAATGTCCAGCACCCGGATAGCCTGGCGGACAGCACCATCATGATCTCCGCCGTGCCTGAGCCGGAAACCTACGCCATGTTGGTGGCGGGTTTGGGTCTGCTGGGAGCGGTAGCGCCTCGCAGAAAGATATCCGCGAAGTAATAAAATTAGAGGAAAACAAAATGCAACGGTAGCGAGCTGCCGTTGCATCTCAGCGGCAGGAAGGGCTGTCACACACCCGCCCATACCTCTTCGTCATCCTCATCTTCGTCGTCGTCTTGCTCCTTGCTTATTTTGCTCTCTTCTGCCGCTTCTACCTCCTCTTCTACCTCTCCTTCTTCCTCTTCCTCTGTTTTGCTCCACTCATCATTTGCGAAATTCATTTTTACCTCCCCTCGGTATCCAGGCTTGCTTAGTCGAACGCCAACCAGGAATTGTAGAAGCGTCCTATTACAATTCTGCTACACGGGTGGCCTCATCCAGAAGTATTGGGCGATCGCCTTCGTGGCTGATCTGCGCTCGCGCCCGCTGCTCTATAAGGCCTTCACCGCTCGCATCGCGAGCCCTGCTGGCCGGATGCTATCTGTGGGCGTCGCGCCGTAATGTTTTCGCTTGTGCACAAAAAAAACCACCCGAGGGTGGTTTTTAATTTGGAATGGCCGGAGCGAAGATCGCAAACTTCATCTCGCCCCGGCGTTTTCCCGGGCAGACTGGCGGCGTTACTGTCGTAGGGAACCGTTTGGTGGATTACTCAAACCTCCAGTTCCACTTTGATCAGATAACGTAGAAATCCGCGTCGCTAAGATTAATTTCAGCCGTCAGTTGGGCGAACTGCTGGGCGGCCGCGCCACCTGTGCCGTCGGCATCGTAATACAGTCCGCCGGTATCCGCGTCGTATATTATCCGATCCGTGGCGTCGTGCGCTGCAGTACCAATATGAAAGGCTGATGCACTCAGGTCACCGCTGCGCAGACTGGTAAAGATGCCGTTCTCCAGGTAGATCATGTCCTCACTGGTTGAGTAGTCCGTGATCGTATCTACCGCTCCGACGAAGGAGGCATTGAACACGAACGCATCTTGACCCGTTCCACCGGTCAAGGTGTCTGTTCCCGCGTTACCCCACAATGTATCGTTGCCGCTGCCACCATTAATGCTGTCGTTGCCGGAATCGCCATACAGCCTGTCACGCCCGCTACCGCCGTCGAGTTTGTCGTCTCCGGCTTCACCGTAGAGCCTGTCGCTGCCCTCGAGGCCCGCGATCACGTCGTTACCGGAGGTCCCATCCAGAGTGTCGCGTCCTGCCGTACCGGAGATTGTGCTGGACCCGGGTATCGTTGGGGTTGTAGGGGTTGTAGGGGTTGTAGGGGTTGTAGGGGTTGTAGGGGTTGTAGGGGTTGTAGGGATGGTAGGGGTTGTTGGGGTCGTTGGCTCGTCGGGCGTGGTTGGTGTGCCGTTGCCGCTCCCGGCATTGACGAGATCCAGCTTTATATTCTTGCTGCCAAGACTGACCTGTTTGGTGGTGGCAACTCCGCTGCCGGAAAAATTGACCGTGTAGCTTCCGGCCGCGAGCGACAGTTCATAGCCCCCCGCGCCATTCGTGGTGGTCGTCGTGACGGCGTTGGTCGCATTGTTTTTTGCGCTGACCGTGATATTTCCCAGCCCTTCACCGATGTCGTACCGCTTGTCGCCATCCGAATCGCCAATGGCAACGCCGGTCACAAAAGAATTCGATCCGCTACGGCCGAAGTTTTGCGTAACGAACGCGGCCTCGTAGGTACGGTATTGTCCAACCTCGAACCCTACCCCTATTTCGCGGTAGCTATCATTCAACAGGTTGGCACGATGTCCGGGCGAATTCATCAGGTTAGTGTGTAATTGCTCCACTTCATTTTGCAGGCCCGCGGGCGAACGGGTGCTCATCCAGGCGATATTTTCAGCCCAGCCGCTAGGGGAGTACCCAGCGGCCTTGATGCGGGCGCCGGGATCGGATCCGCCTGCGCCAGTGTGGGAGAACGTGTCTGTCGAGATCATCCAGGCACTATGGTTTTCAGCCGACTCATTCAGGTCACTGTCGGAAGCAAGAGGCTGCGCGCCAACTTTAGCGCGATCAGCGTTGATGAGTTCAAGCATATACTGCTCATAGGCGTTGACTTGAGACATAAGTAAAGCTCCAGTTTATTTCGACGTGCGAAGTTAAAAGGATGAGCGTTGTAGAACAAGCGCTCGTACTGCGAGGGGAAATACAGAGAAGCTGTGCACAAGCTCTAATTAAGCACAGCAGTACAATTGTACCAGAGGTTGAGGTACAGTCCACCTGGAAAAGGCCTGCAAAGAGGGTTTTTTTCGGTCTTTCATGGCTGGCGGACGTGTTATTCCCGCATTTGGAGCCAGAGCGAAGGTGGGTTTTGGGGATGGGCGGGAGGATCGGTGACGGGCCGCTTATGCGGCCCGTATTGTGCGATTAGGGAGGGGTTTGGCGAAGGTTTAGGCGGCGGCCTCATAGCCGCTATGGGGGAACGCGAGGGAGTGCGTGGTAATACCGAGAATTTTTTTGTAGTTGAGCACGGCTTTTCTGGTGTGGACGACACGAAGCGCTGTCCACCCAAAGGTCATGCCAAGCAAATACATGCCGGTGCCGGAGTACAGCAGATTTATGTCGCCGTCATGGTTCTCGACCGCATTGATTATTTTCCAAAATGCCAGGTCATCTTCCTCGTTCCAGGCTTCATCTCCTGTTGCCCTGATCTGGTCTCTTAATTCCTTTTCTTCCGCTGACAGGTCCCACGCATCATTCTCGTAAGTCATTTTCTACCTCCATATTGATTGGTCACATTTTCCCTGGGTCCATGGATTCTAGAACCGGCCTGTTACCTGCCTATTACAGTTCCGCGACATCATGCGGAAAAGGAGTCCGCAGGATGCTCCTCGAGGGACTCGACACGGTGATTTATCGGGGGTGTGAAAAAAGGGCCATTAGCTGAACTAACCGGCGAGCTACGCTTTCAAACTTCGCTGATAACACCTGCTGCCAGAGCAGCCACCCGTTCCTGATTTGCTACAATGATGGTTACGCTCCAATCCGAGCCCCTTGCTCCGCAGCCGCCATTACGCGCTGCGATCACCAATGCCTACCGGCGCGATGAGGCGCAAAGCGTGGGCGAGTTGATGACCTGGATGAAATGGCCGTGGCAGAGCCGCTGCCATGCGCAGGAGCAGGCGCGCGAGCTGATTGCCGCCGTGCGCGGAAAGCGCACACGATCTTTCGGGGTGGACGCGTTGTTGCACGAATTTTCGCTGTCCAGCCAGGAGGGTATTGCGCTCATGTGTCTTGCGGAGGCGCTGCTTCGCATTCCGGATCGGCAAACCGCCGACGATCTGATCCGCGACAAGATCAGCAAGGGCAACTGGCGTGCGCACCTCGGGCACAGCCCCTCGCTGTTTGTGAATGCAGCGTCCTGGGGTCTGTTGATTACCGGCAGGCTGGTGTCGACGCATGGTGAGGGTGGATTGACAGCCGCGCTGACACGTCTGATCGAAAAAGGCGGGGAACCTCTGATCCGCAAGGGCGTCGACCTTGCAATGCGAATGCTGGGTCAGCAGTTTGTGGCCGGCGAGACAATCGCTGAAGCGCTCGAGCGCAGCCGCGAGCCGGAGGCGCGCGGTTTTCGCTATTCATATGACATGCTCGGTGAGGCGGCCCTGACCGCAGCGGATGCCTCCCGTTATTACGCATCCTACGAAGATGCGATTCACGCGATTGGCGAGGTCAGCGGGGGGCGGAGCATCTATACGGGACCCGGGATCTCGGTCAAGCTTTCCGCGTTGCATCCTCGCTATGTACGCGCCCAGCGTCAGCGTGTGATGGCCGAGCTTCTGCCGCGGCTGAAGTCGCTGCTGCTGCTGGCCAAGCGCTACGGCATCGGGCTGAACATCGACGCCGAGGAAGCCGACCGCCTGGACCTCTCGCTGGATTTGCTGGAAGCGCTTGCGCTTGATCCGGATCTGGCCGGATGGGATGGCATTGGCTTTGTTGTCCAGGCGTATCAGAAGCGTTGCCCCTTCGTAATAGACTGGATAATTGACCTTGCGCGCCGCAGCGGTCACCGGATCATGGTCCGGTTGGTCAAGGGCGCATACTGGGATGCGGAAATAAAGCGCGCACAGGTCGACGGGCTTGACGGCTACCCGGTCTATACACGCAAGGTGCACACCGACGCTGCCTATCTGGTTTGTGCGCAAAGGCTGCTAGGCGCGCCGGATGCGGTGTACCCGCAATTCGCAACGCACAATGCGCATACGCTATCGGCGGTGTATCAGATGGCCCGGGACGCAGGAAACGATGACTACGAATTTCAATGCCTGCACGGCATGGGCGAGACGCTGTACGACGAGGTGATTGGCGTCGATCAACTCGCCAAGCCATGTCGTGTCTATGCGCCCGTCGGCAGCCACAAGACACTGCTTGCCTACTTGGTGCGGCGCCTGCTTGAGAACGGCGCAAACTCGTCATTCGTAAGCCGGTTGGTGGACGAGAATGTGAGCGTGGATGAATTGGTGGCTGACCCGATCGCGCGGATCGAGCAGGAGGGTATGAGTCCCCACCCCGCCATTCCGTTGCCGCGCGACCTGTACGGGGCCGAGCGCACGAACTCTGCCGGTATTGACTTGAGCGACGAGCACGTGCTTTCCGTGCTGGCCTCGGAATTGGCAGTGGCGGAAGAAAACGAGTGGCGCGCCGCGCCAATTCTGGCTGACAACAATTGCAGCCGCTCGGAAGGCAAGCAACTGCCTGTTATCAATCCTGCAGACCACACCGACCAGGTAGGAGTGGTGATCGAGGCGACTGAAGTCGAAGTGGGGGCGGCCCTTGCGGCTGCGCAGGCGTTCGCGCCTGAGTGGGGATCAGCGCCGTTGAATTTCCGCGCGGAGCTGCTTGAGCGTGCGGCCGACCTGCTTGAGGCGCACCGCGCAGTGCTGATTGGACTGGCCGTGCGCGAGGCGGGAAAGTCCCTTTCGAATGCAGTTGCGGAGGTGCGCGAGGCGGCGGACTTCTGCCGTTATTATGCGCAGCAGATGCGCAGGCAGTTTGCGGATGTCGACCAGCCTGAGCCACTTGGGCCGGTGGCGTGCATCAGCCCGTGGAATTTTCCGCTCTCGATCTTTATAGGCGAGGTGAACGCCGCGCTTGCCGCCGGGAACACCGTGCTTGCAAAGCCGGCCGAGCAAACCCCGCTGATCGCGGCAGCGGCGGTAAGGTTACTGCATGAGGCCGGCATCCCGCGCGCGGCATTGCAATTCCTGCCCGGGGGCGGCGAGACGGTTGGCGCGCAGCTCATCGGCGACGCGCGCGTGCGCGGGGTGATCTTCACCGGCTCCACCGAGGTTGCCCAGCTTATCCATCGCGCACTCGCCAAGCGCTCGCATGGCGACGAAATTCCGCTGATCGCCGAGACCGGCGGTCAGAACGCCATGGTGGTCGATTCGTCCGCACGGCTAGAGCAGGTCGTGCAGGACGTGCTGGTGTCGGCTTTCGACAGCGCCGGGCAGCGCTGCTCGTCGTTACGCGTGCTGTGCCTGCAGGAAGACATTGCCGATAGTTTGCTGCCGATGCTGAAAGGCGGTATGCAGGAACTCACGCTTGGTGACCCGGCTCGTCTGGCGACAGACGTTGGGCCAGTGATTGACTTGCAGGCGCGGAAGACACTGCTCGCTCATATCACGGAGATGCGCGCGGCTGGCCACGAGGTATTCCAATTGCCGCTGCCGGGGAATTGTGCCAGTGGTACCTTTTTACCGCCTACTCTGATTGAGATCGCGGACATCGGAGAACTGGAACGCGAGGTGTTCGGCCCTATCCTCCATGTGATGCGCTTCCGCCGCGAGGCGTTGGACGATCTGATGAGGCGTATCAACGCAGCGGGATACGGACTTACGCTTGGCGTACACAGCCGGATCGACGAAACGATTGATTTTGTCGCGGCGCACGCGCATGTGGGAAATATCTACGTTAACCGCAATATGATCGGCGCGGTGGTGGGCGTGCAACCCTTCGGCGGCGAGGCTAAATCCGGCACCGGGCCGAAGGCTGGCGGACCGATTTACCTGCACCGCATGTTGCGGCAAGCGCCAATATCGCTTGCCCGCATCGGCGTCAACGACCGGGGCGCGCACGAGCCACCTGTCCCATTGCAGGCGCTTTCAGGCTGGGCGCAGCAGACCGGTCGCCGGGCGCTCGCCGAGCTTTGCATCGATTACGCCAACCGTACGCCGCTGGTGAACCGTATCTCCCTGCATGGTCCGACGGGCGAGAGCAACACGCTCACCTTCGCGCCGCGCGGCGAGGTTGCCTGTGTAGCAAACGACGAGGCCACACTGCTTCAGCAGATTGCCGCCGCGCTGGCGACAGGCAATCGCGTGCTGCTTGCAGACGGATCGGTAACAACCGCGCTATTGGATAAGCTGCCCGCCGCGGCACGCGAAGAGATTCGGATCGACCCAGACTGGACTCGGGCGTCCAGCCCCGCCGTGGCCGCCGTGCTGCACTCCGGCCGGGCGGACGAGGCGTGCCGGCTGCGAAGCGAACTCGCCGCGCGCGATGGGCAATTGGTGCCGCTGATACTAGCAGACGATGGGGGTTTCTTGCTGTATCGGTTGACGGTCGAGCGTGTGGTAACAGTGAATACGACCGCTGCCGGCGGCAATGCCGCCCTGATGATGCTCGGCGCTTAGGGTTTTGGCGCTTCTCAGTCAGTCACGTTCAACATTACTGAACACCTCGTCCAACACCTCGTGAACAAACGCTTCTATGTTTTTTGCGCTTGAACCGCGCGACCCCGCCACATTCAGTATCCGGATTGAATTTGTTTGCAGAAAAGTCCTGATCCATTCGCGCCAAGAAGTACATGGATAAACGTGCAGATAAGGCCGGCTTAAATCCCGGGCGCATTCCTGCGTCCAGAGCGAGCCGCTGGTGAGCTCTGGCGTCGGGGTAATAATCAGCGTGCCATCGCTATCGCGCACGTTCCATTTGGTACGTTGTCGATAATTGCGCCCTGGGGTTTGTCGCAAGGCATATCGCTCCGGAATCTCTCCGTCTTCCGCCCGCCGCCCAGCCGGGCACCAGCCGCCATGTTCAATACCGTTATCGATGGCCCAATCAAGCGCGGCCCGGTCGGTTCCGGTTTGGCCGCCCGAGACAACTTTATGGATCGCCATAGTTATTGAACATCCGAGCAATCCGGTTCACGGAGGTGGGGGGCGGTTGAATTAAAGCCTCAATATTGAAGGTATATGCTTTTAATCATCCTGTTAAGATGGCAATTTGAGCTAGCGCCGCCTGATGGATAGGTTTGGCCACGCGACAGGTTTCTGGCGCTGTCTCTGCCGTTATTAGGCGCCTCTGTGCCAGATCAGTTCACCGTTCTTGTAGACTTCCCTTATCCGATGGAGGGGAACCTCACGAATTGCGCCATCGGGGCCAATGTACTGAAAGAAAAAATGGTTGCCCGGAGTGAGCTGGACCTGCTGTAACGGAAGCTGGATAATTTCCCCGCTTACGCGGTCGTAATATCCGATGAGAAAATCGCCTTCCGCAAATGTATCATCCCAGCGAATGCGATTGAGCAGTTCCTGAATGGGAATCATGTGCTTCCTGCTGTCGTCCCTCTTTTGATCTTCGCCGTGCCCCAACTTTGATGATAGATTACATTTCCGACCGACGTGACAGACGTTATTGCGGGCTGGATTGAAAGAGGCTGGCATGCATGAAATCGATGGTTCCTGCGGTGAGGGCAGCGGTCAACTGCTGCGTGCAGCGGTGGCACTGCCGCGATCGTTGGCCGCTTCGTCCATTTGCGCAATATTCCGACTAAACGCTCCAACCCTGGTCTGGCGCCACAGCATCTCTTCGCGGATAAGGCGGTCGCTCGCTTTGCGGCGCCGAAGTCGGAATCGAACACATCAGTTGGTAATAAGAATACTGAAATAGACTATAGTGAAGCATGATCCATGAGGCAAGGCGGGTTGTTTTAATGAACCTGGAATTCAACACTGCGAGGAAAAAATGGCGGAGCAACGGGAAAATTATAAAGGGCGCGAAATCGTACTCCGATCAGGAGCGGACGCGGTGGCAGCGCGCAGCGGAGACGCGCAAGTTTCTGGAGAACGCGGGGCGACTGCAGATGAGCCTGAACTGACCATCGACGGAAAACGCGTCTTCATGGTGCGTAATTCCGCAGGCGCATATATCGCATCGGGCTTTGCTTTCGACCCTCAGCCGTCTCCCTTGGATTTGGCCAAAAAGATCATCGATTACCAAGAGGCAGGAAGATAACCATGGGTATCCGGAAAGACCAGTCCAGCTTGACTCCAGCTGAAAGATCAGCCTTCGTTGGCGCGGTAAAAGCGCTGAAGGCAAGCGGCGCATACGACGTGTTCGTGGCCCAGCATCGGGCAGCTTTTCTCGCCGGCCCTAATGATCCCGCCCATGGAGGACCAGCCTTCCTGCCCTGGCACCGGGAATATCTTCGTCGGTTCGAACGCGCACTCCAGGGAATCGACCCGAGTGTTTCCCTGCCGTATTGGGACTGGACAGTCGATAGAACACCCACCGCCTCAATTTGGGGTTCGGATTTCATGGGCGGCAATGGCATGGGCGGCAACCAGCAGGTGACCACAGGTCCATTCGCCTTTGCTACCGGCGAATGGACGCTTACCGTTCTAGACCCGGGCGATACCACTCCCTTTCTTACGCGTGCTTTCGGAGCCATGGGATCTCTCCCCACCCAGCAGGCTGTCAACGCCGCCAAAAGCGTGGTGCCGTACGACTCGCCACCCTGGAATGCCGGTAGCAGCGTGAACACAAGCTTTCGCAACCGGCTGGAAGGAGTCATTCATAACCCGGGCCACATGTGGGTCGGAGGATCCATGATGGCAATGTCGTCGCCCAACGATCCCGTGTTCTGGCTGCACCACTGCAATATCGATCGGCTGTGGGCTGAATGGCAAACGGAGAATCCTGGCCGGATGTATCTCCCCCCCAGTGGAACCCCGGGCGTTGTCGCCGGCCACGGGCTGGATGACCCCATGCCGCCGTGGAACAATGAAACATCGCCGCCCACGCCCCGAAGCGTGCTCAATCATCATACTCTCGACTACTCCTACGACAATGAGGCGCCGACGACACCGGAGAACGTGCAACTTACCATCGATGCCGCCCCCGTTTCCGCCTCGATCGGCCGTCCGGGCGAGGTCGATATATTTACTTTTAAGGTGGCCTCGCCAGGTAGCTACATTGTGGAAACGCAAGGTACTACTGACGTGGTGATGGGGCTGTATGGTCCAAACGATGAGGACATGTTTATCACCGAGGACGACGATGGTGGGGCAGGGCAAAATTCCCGCATTGCTGGAGACTTGTCGTCAGGTACCTATTACGTGCGCTTGCGTCACTACAGCAGTTCATCCATTGGAAACTACAGTATTTCTGTAAGCGGCTCCGGAACTCAACCGAATATACCGACCATCGAGGTGAACGGTCCGGCGATAAACGGAGCGATTACCGCAGGAAACCAGCGGAATACATACACATTCACGAGCGCGAGCCCCGGTAGCTATACCATTGAAACCGCTGGCAGCACCGACTGCTTCGTCACATTGCATGGTCCCGACAACCCGAATACCCTCATGGCTCAGGATGATGATAGCGGTCCGGGAACAAACTCCAGGATCGTGGCGGACCTCGGGCCTGGGGCTTATTTTGTCCAGGTCAGGCATTACAGCCCGGAAGGCACTGGCGCTTATAGCATTACCGTTAAAGGCTGAGGCGGCCGAAAGATTGGGATGCGTACTCGAAGTCATCGCTTGGGAAGTCCGTCGAGACAGGGGTTGGCGCTCTGTGCAGAAGGTTTGTCATGCGTTAGAAGCATTACCTATTTCGTCTTCGCAACGACGTTTATTGCTGGATGCAGTCCGCTGGGATCTAAACCGGATCAAACGGAAAATAGCCCGGGAACGTACTCCATTTCGACTATCTATGACGGCAGCCTGGGGGGGAGAGAACAGGCTTCCGAGTGGCTGGCTATCGACGCCAAAAACCTATGCAGATCACCGTATAAGCTGCTCTCGGAAAAAACCTTTTCAACCGTAAATCATCTTGGTGAAGTAACCTCTTCCCGTCTCACATGGACCGTTAGTTGCGAGCCTCCCCCCGAGGAGGCGCCCGAGTAGACTCATCTACGATTCGCTGCGACCTTCGAGGACGCGCCTCCCTTTCTCCTTCCCGTTACCCGGCTTCCCCGTGTGCGCGACGCCGGCGGCCCGACGGCATCGCTCGACAGCCCATTCCCGTGCGCTAGCGCACCGAAAAGCGGAGGGCGTCCGCGTATAGTTTTTGCACAGCGATATTGCTGCGCAGATTAAGGAGCCATCATGACTACTTCATCGAAATCCAGAGAGATAGTGCCGGATACGGTTTCGTTCGCTGTCGGGCTGACCTTCAGCATCGCAGGATTGCTCATGGTCCTCGCTGCACCCCTGGTTTATGCCCAGAGTGCGCCGATGGGAGATTCCGGCGCGAGCAAGGCCCCAAGTGGGGAGTATAAGCGCGGCGAGACACCCACCGGCCAGGAATATGGCGTTATCAAAAAGGGTGAGCCTCACAAAAGTGACGCGGCTGGAAAAAAATCGGATCGAAGTGATCATAAGCATCATCATAAAGGGGACGCAAAACCGGACGGCGGCCTTGTCGACAGAGATAAGCGAGAAACCCACGAAGGGTCCGGCCCTGACCCCTTAGGCCGGTATTAAGCGTCAGGCTGTTTGTCAGAGTTTAATCAAGGCGGCCTGCGGGCTGGAACTGCGCGATGACTGACAGATCTTCATTCTCCCATCGCGGGCAATCGAGCTAAGGACCGGGCGACGCGCGCACAGCACTGGTGCTGCCGTCGGAGCGGTTCCTACTTCAGGAAGCCTTGCACTCGGAGAGCCTGCTCGTAAGTGTGAAAAAAAAGCGGCCGCGTTTTAATTAGCGCGAATACCGACGCGACCGGATTGCCTATCCTAATTATCTGGAATTTCCCGTTGTTCTCCCGACGATAACAATGATGGACGAGGTGGCGGTATGGCTGGGTAGCGAGTTGGCAGACTGGATATCGGTATCTCAGCTTGGTTACGGGGCAAAAGGAAAGGGAAAAGGAGGGCTTCATGAGAATTCCGCATGTGTGGAGTCTGGTCAAGACAACTTTTTCGTCCTGGCTCGATGATTACGCCCCGAGCATGGGGGCGGCGCTAGCCTATTACACCATGTTCTCCATTGCGCCACTGCTGTTGATTGTCATTTCGACCGCAGGCCTCATCTTTGGCGAAGACGCGGTGCGTGGGGAAATTTTCGGGCAACTGAGGGGTTTGATGGGCGACGAAGGAGCCCGGGCAGTACAGAGTTTGCTCGAAAGTGTCAGCGCTCCTGAAGAAGGAAAGGCCGGAACGGTCATCGGGACCATCCTGCTGCTAATCGGGGCAACGACAGTATTGAGCGAGCTCCAGGACGCTTTTGACCGGATCTGGCGTGTTCCCGCCAAAGACAAAAGTGGCGGTGTATGGGGAGTGATCCGTTCGCGGCTGCTATCCTTTGGCATGATACTTGGCATCGGTTTTTTGATGATGGTTTCCCTCGTGTTCAGTGCGGCAATGGCTGCGCTTGGTAAATGGTGGGGCCCGTTCTTTTCCGACCTTCAGGTTATTGTGGGCGCGGTCAACTTTGCTTTCAGCTTTGTGCTTGCTTCAACGGTTTTTGCAATACTTTACAAGTTCATGCCCCGCGTAAGGATTCTCTGGCGGGACGTGTGGGCCGGCGCTGCGGTTACCGCACTCCTGTTTACCATCGGGAAGTTTCTCATCGGTCTCTACATCGGGAAGAGCGCCATCAGCTCTGGATTTGGAGCCGCAGGATCGCTGGTAGTGGTGCTGGTATGGGTGTATTACTCTGCCCAGATCTTTTTGCTTGGAGCCGAATTTACGAAGGTGTATTCCCAGGCTCATGGATCGCGTAAGAAACAGCCGTTGCCGGAAGGTGAAGAGTACCCACCGAGCCATAGGAGAACCCCAAAGGGAGAGCAGCTCGACCGGCTTTTTCAGTGAACATTCACGCTACATCGAGCATCACACCTGTCCGACGTTCAACTCGCTATGATATCCCGTCCGAATCAGCGAACTCAGTAGTTCGCCGGTGTGGTTAACACTTTGGCTGAGCTCGAATTTTTCTTTGACCCGTTTTCGGGCTGCTTTTCCCATCTCTGCCCGTGCTGAAGCATCGGACATCAAAGAAACGATGTTCGCTGCCATTCCTTCCGAATCGCCCACTTTGTTCAGCAACCCCGTACGTCCGGCCTCGACGATATCAACGATGCCGCCGACGTTCGTGGAGACCACGGCTAGTCCCGAAGCCATCGCTTCCATTAGTGCCAGAGGCATGGCTTCAGAATACGAAGTCGATACCACGACGTCGAGGGAGGCATAAACTTTGGGCATATCACTTTGAATGCCGGCCATATGGATGACGCCGGTCAAGCCGAGATTACTAATATCTTCCACCAGTTTTGTCCGCATTGACCCTTCGCCCACGAGAACAAAGCGGCAATTTTTTAGCTGCTTGTGGACCATGCTGGCGATGTGCACGAATACATCCGGTCCTTTTTCCGGAGAAAGCCGGCCGATGAACCCGATGAGCGGAGTGTGCGGAGGGATGTTCAGGATGGAATGGAGATAAATCGCCCCCGCAGTGGGATGGAAAACCCTGGTATCAACGCCATTCGGGATAAAGCGCAGTTTGCTGGCGGGGACGCCCAGACTGAGTGCGTGAAAATAGGCGGTTTTCGCTACCACGCTGATATGGGTCTGCGCGATTTTATGGACTTCCAGGTCCCGGATACTGAGATAGCGGCCGTGTATGGTGGCTAGCGCAGGTGTGTCAGTGAGCTTGCTGAGGATACCTGCGAGCGAATGGGCATTAGGAAGATGCGCATGAATGACATCGATCGACTCCGCTCGAATAAGGCTTACGCCCAGCTGGATGGATTGCCAGTCCGGATCATCGGCAAATGGAGTTATGTGAACGCTGCATCCGATCTCCCGCAATGACTTAGTGATATCACTTTCCGCGACGCAGAGGCATGTGACGCGAAAGCTGTCGCGCGGCAGTCGCTGCAGGAGGCGCAACACGTAGGTTTCCATGCCGCCCACGATCGCCGCTCCTAGAATTTGCAGAAGATTGATCGGACGATCCCCGGTGGAGATTATTTTCATCTCACTTCACCCCAAGCCAGGCAGCGGCTGTTCCTCCCATTATTCTTTGGCGACTTTTCCGGTCGATGTCGAGCTGATCCAGTAACGCTGATACGTCATCGACTCGACTTTTGATTAGCTTGCCGCTGCAGGGCAAAAACACGTCACTGCCGAATTGCAGTAATCCAGGTGTCAGGACGGCGATCGCTTTTTTCAGGACTTCCAGCCGGTAGGCAGGAGGCGCACCGAAGGAAATGTCGAAGCGGAACTGGCTATTATCAGGCGCGATGCCGTTGATAAGGTCAATTAAACCGACCGCGTTGGCCTCATCAGACCACGGCCACCCCAGGTGGGCCAGGGTGACCCGCAGGTCAGGGTAATTGCGAATGGCTTCGAAAAAAACCGGACGGCAATAACGACCCGATTTTCCGTCAATAAAAATACCGCTATGAAACAGGATGGGTATTCGCAGTTCAGATGCGGTTTCATAAATTCGAAGCGCACATTCATCGTAGGGATACCATCCTGCCGGGACCATTTTCAGACCGCGCAGACCAAGCTCATACGCGTCGCGCAAATCAATCGATGCGTTGTCAAGCGCCGGGTTGACTACCGCGAATCCGATCAATCTATCGTCGTGGCCGCCAATCAACCGGGCAAGGTAACGATTGGCGGATCGCAAGGAGTCGCCGTTGTGCATTGAGTAGCAGCCACTTAGAAAAGGTGCGAGGACGACCGCCTTATCGACCCCTGCTTGATCCAATGCCCACAGCACATCGTCCGCTTTTTCCTTACCGGAGCAATGGATGTGGGCGTCTATGATCATGTCACCAGCACGCCCCGTTCTTCTTACAGTCAGCTGACATACATTTTTTCGCGTGGCCTAACCTGTTTGACCATCTCCGCCGCTTTTTTCCCGGCCAGGAATGCGTGGTCGGAGTTGTAGTATTCCCATTCGCTGTAGCGACCCGACAGGACGATATCCTGCTCCAAAAGCCATTTTTTAACAGTTTCGACACTCTGTTTACGGACGTGATCATATACGACATACGCATACGGCATGTCGACCAGGTTGGACGTGATCAGTTTGTCGTCGGGTGTCAAAAGGCCCACCTTGATGCAATCCTCCATGCAGCGATCGATCAATTCCTGGCCATCGAATGGAAGAGGTTTTGCCGGCGAGTAGGATATTTCGCAGGTGAGACCGAACCCGCCGGGCGGATTGCACTCGGGACTGGCGTTGCCTTGAAGGAAGATGCGGTGGAATATCGTATCTTCCGGATAGTAAATCCAGTGCTTTTCCGAAATGTTTTCGCGACCGATGCCGAGGTTAACGCAACGCACGGATACATGACGTAGCGCGGCGGCGGCTTGTCGGATTGGCTGCGGTGCTTCGTTACCCATGCGCCGGATCAATTCCGGCAACGGCATTGTACTGATCAGATTTTCATATCGGTACTGGCGGCCATCCGCAAGCGTAACCACATGCTTCTGGGGCGAGACGCTTACTACGTCGGCGCTGAGTTCGACGGCTCCCTTGATATGCGGCAAAAAGCCCGACATCATGGCTTGAAAACCGCCTCGTAGCGGATAGCCGAAGCGCGCGTTCGGACCCATCGGCTTTGCGACTGGCTGAAGGGCGCCGTCAATGATTTCTTCGAGGTCCGGTAAAGGCACTCTTCCACCCAGCCAGGAGGTCTCCATCTCCGTCAGGGGAACGGTCCAGAGCTTCCGGTTGTAGGGTATCGCAAAGTGTTTTGCGATACCCGCGCCCCACATTCTGTATATGAATTCCTCGAAGTTCTCGGGCCGGTTTTTTGCACTCGTCATCTCCTGTCGCAGAACTGTTGTGCCAGACTCGGGCACCGTTCCGTCAGCGCAGCAGTCTGAAAGCACGGCGGCTGCGCCATCCACGCCCTGGCAGGCAGCGGCATTTTTCGGACCCTGATTTTTCAGAGCGCCATATCGTGATTCCATCGCCCCGACGATGCACTCCTTGATGACGTCCGGAGGCAGACCATACAGAGCGCCCTGGAAGGGATAGCGCGTATGCACCCCTTTGCTGTATACCCAGGCTTCGCGGTTTTGCCAGTGCACATTGTTGCCGAGCAGGATTTTATAGAGCTGCAGCACATAGGGATCATTTGAAAACATGATGTGGCCCGCATGATCAAAGGTGAAGCCTTTATCCTCGATCGAGCGGCACCAGCCTCCGACGGACGAGTTTTTGTCCAGCAAGAGGGTGTCCTCGTCGAGGTGATAAGCCGCGCTCAACCCGGTCGGCCCCCCGCCGATGATCACGCATTTCCTGTTCTCCGCCGGTTCCGGCTGAATTTCGCGTTGCAGGAGCGGTTGCGGCTTGCTCTGCGCCCGTGCTGCGCTTAGCGATGTTTCCTTTTGTGCATGCGTGTGGTGTATCAGTTCGTGCATTTTTTCCGCTGTGGTGTTCCAGGATGTTTCCGATACCAGTTCCCTCATCTTGATAACGTTCCGCGTGTGCTCCTCCGGAGTGGTCAGTAACGCGTTTTCACAGGCCTTGATAAAAGCCTGCGGCGAGTCCGCGATCGCCACGACTTCCCCATACAACTCCAGCACGTCAACGATCGGCGTGCTAACAATGGGTAACTCGGCGGCCATATACTCAAGGGTTTTAGTGGGACTGATGAAGCGGGTCGATTCATTCAATGCGAACGGCAGCAGGCACACGTTCCAGCCGGCTAGAAATTGGGGTAAGGCTTTGTAGGGCTGCTGGCCCAGATAATGGATATTATGACGTTTGGGCAATGCGGCCGGGTCTATTTTTACCACTGGGCCCACCAGCAGGATCTGCCATTGGGGGTGTGCCTCGGCCAGTCGGTCGATCAGCTCGAGATCGACCCGTTCATCAATTACTCCATAGTAGCCAAGCCTTGGGCCGGGAATATTCTCGTGCACCGGATGAATGTTGCTGCGATCGAGCGCCTGTTCAAAATGCACCAGATCAACGCTGCTGGGAAAGCAATGCACATTGTGGTGTCGTTCCCGCTTTGCGCGATACAGGCTCGGGCCGCCGGTAAACACCAGGTCGGCCACTTTGAACAACGCATTCTCGCGCTGAAGCATCTGCTTCGGAGGGTTTTTAAACGCGGCGAGTTCGTCCATGCAATCGTACACGACCAGGGAGGGATCCAATTCATGTAGTAACGGCAATGCCATCGGTGTATAAAACCACGCTATATGCGGATGGTCATTCGCCACGAACTGCCGCATCAGTTTAATCAGGTGCGGCAGTTGCTCGTCATGGAAACCAGGGGCGGCGACCGGCGTATGGGGTTTAAAAACCGTAATGTGCGGCGCGGGCGTGGAGGTTTCGAGGAAGCTGTCGTGCTCGTGGAAAACGGGTTCCTCAATGAACAGAATCTTGTAGTTTTCAGCCATCCGTGACAAAAGGTGTTGGGGTCGCTGATACACAAAGTCCCAACGGAGGTGAGAAAAAACTATAATCGTGGTCATTGCGGCTCCTTGGATAGTGGTTGAGGCTTTAGTTTTAAAATATTGATCAGAAAAGCTTTTTATCACGCGCTGAGCGTCGCGCAGCCCTGCCGCGTAGGGTTGCGATAGAACACGTTGGTAAGGTTTTTCTTCCACACCATGAATGTTCACTTCCCACAAACCGCTCTTGTGCCACCGATGCGTATCCTCCCAATCGGGCCGGTCCACTATCGGATACAGGCAAATCCCGTGTAGCTCGACACCGTGCTGTTGAGCCATTACTGCCTCGCGGGCTACTTCCTTGATCCACGCGCCTCGGCCACTTCCGACGTGGCTGGTTTCGGCCAGGAGCATCGGGCGGCGGTAGCGGCAGTACACTTCAGTCAGCAGGCTATACAGCGGAACGCGGTGGGGGTGGCCCAGATGCCACCATAGGCTGCGATTGGTATTGCCGTCGGTCTGCCACTGGTTGCTGTGATAATAGTTCACGCCGATGAGATCCAGGAATTGCGGGGCGCCACCAAGCTCAGGCTCCTTGCGGCCGCTGAGCATATCCCACGCCTCAAATTGAGATTCCCTTTGCATTGCTGCGTAATCGCCGAGATCCGGTCGATCATGCGGAGCAATCACGTGGATCAGCGGATCGCAATGCAAGATACGTGCGGAGGGATTGACTTCCCAGATTACTTCGCAGCTCTTCAATGTGGCGCGCACAAGCTGGCGTTTCATTTCCATGCCTTCGTCGCCGCGTGGATCGAGGCACATAAACTGGAGTTGCGCGCTGGCCCAGCTGGCAAAAGAGATTTCGTTGATGGGCGAGTAGATACTGGTAGCGTGATGTGCGGAGCGCGATTCGATATACTTGACCACCCGATGACAATAGCGGGCAAACCGGTCGATAAATGCGGGAGAGTATACGTCGACATCATCCGGCCAGCCGTAGTGGCATAATGTCCAGATAACCTGCAACCCAAGCTCGTCGGCCGCGCGAGCGCGAGTTTCGATGGATGAGAAATCGAAACGTCCGTCCTTTTCTACCAGGCGCCAACCGACACTTTCGCGCACAGTTCTGATGCCGAAATTGTTTAACAATAAATAGTCGTCATATGCGAGCGTCGCATGCTGCGTGATATCGTTCATCGATAGTGGCATTCCAGCGCTATTGATGTGATCGGCGCCTTCATAACCTGCCTGCCAGTAGGATGAGAAAATTTCGTTGTACGTTGCCTTCATCGGTATGGCCATGAAAAGGCTGCGCAGCCATGGACTGCGAAGAGCCTGGTGGATAATCCGCTGCAATGATCGAGGTTTTCCGGAGCTCGCACTGTGCGATAACGTACATTTACGCCCGTTTTAGCCGGCACAGTTTTGACTAGCCAGGGGGGATCTGATGGCGATCTTATTCAACCAGGAAAATATATGACGTATCAATGGCGGACGGTAACTCGGCGGGGAGACACGGTAGCGGGCCTAAACGGCAGAAGGGGTGAGGGGGCTCCCGGGTGGTACTGAACCTCCCCCGGGAGCAATGCCTAAAATCCGAACAGTACTGTCCGCTCGTCGACAAGCACGCATCAAAGCATATTTGCGAAGCTCTAGGGTGTCAGCACGATCTTGCGGCAGTCATCCTCTTTTTTGTCGAACATGCGATAGCCGGTTGCGGCTTCAGCGAGTCGCATGCGGTGGCTGATGATGGCGTCCGGATGTAACTCGCCGTCTTCTATATGCTTCAGCAGTGCGGGTAGGAAACGCTGCACATGGGTCTGTCCCAATTTGAATACCAACCCCTTCTCAAAGGCATCGCCAAAAAGAAAGCCGTGTATGAAACCGGCATAAACCCCCGGCACGCTGACAGTGCCGCCGCGGCACACGGCTGCGATGCATTGACGAAGCGCCTTGCCACTGCTGCCTTCAAGTTTCAGGTTTGTCATCACAGTTTCCAGCGCGCTCCCCTTGGCTTCGAATCCCACCGCATCGATAGCGGCATCGACGCCCCTGCCGGCCGTATTGTCGATAATGACTTCAGCCGCATCGACCTCGTCGAAATTGATTGGGAAGACGTTATATGTTTTACGCGCAAACTCAAGCCGGTACGGATGGTGGTCGACCATAAAGATTTGTTCCGCCCCCAGCATTCGCGCGCACGCGGCCGTCATCAGACCAACGGGACCGGCGCCGAAGATTGCTACGCTCGATCCCGGCCCGACATCGGCATTCACTACCGCTTGATACCCGGTGGGCAGGATGTCGCTCAAGAACAGCACACGCTCGTCAGCAAGCGTATCGCCAACCTTGATGGGCCCTATGTTTGCCTTCGGAACTCGTACATATTCGGCCTGCCCTCCAGGTACGCCTCCATAAAGATGGGTGTAGCCAAAAAGAGCCGCACCGGGACGCACGCTCTTCTTATTGAGGATTGCGCCACGGTGTGGATTGGTGGTTTCGCAAGCGGCAAATAATTGCCGGTCACAGAAGAAACACGCTCCGCAGGCGATCACAAACGGTACCACTACCCGGTCGCCCTTTTGTAGCGCTGACACGTCGGATCCGGTATCAACCACGACTCCCATAAATTCATGGCCCAGGATGTCGCCATCCTTGAGTTCCGGAATTTTGCCCCGGTACAGATGCAGGTCTGACCCGCAGATCGCCGTGGCGGTAATCCGGAGAATGATATCGTCCCGTTCCTGTAGTATCGGATCAGGAACGGTATCTACCCGAACGTCATGAGCTCCATGATAGGTTAGCGCGCGCATGTGGCTCTTCCTTTGATTTTTTTCATCACCAGAGAATCGGTAAGAAGTCAGCTGAGGCGGTTTCCTACCGTGGCAACGGCGTTCCCGGCGGGATCCTGGCAGCTTCTTCCGGGCTCAATCTGCCGTCGCGATCGATGTCGGCAGCTTCTCTATTCGTCCGGTTCAATTTATCCCTTACCGGATCGCTTCCGGGCGTTGAACCGTAACCACCCAGCCCAGGCGGAGGTTGACCTATCCTTGACCCCCCCGTCGACTGCTGGGGAAGAGTGTCCGTATGTCCGCCCGGCGTGGGTTGGCCAATAATGGAACCGCCTGGCGCCTGAGGCGGCTGCCCGATAACGGAACTACCTTGGCCCGGCCGGGACGGCACCCCCGTGGTACCGCCTGTGCCGGGCGTGACTTGCGCCTGACTTGCCCCGTTAATACCCAGAAAAACGAGCGCTAGCGCGACCGTTAACGCGCCAACTGGAAATGCGGGAGATATCGGATGGAAATTCATGACGCTCTCCTAACGAGGTTTAGCGACGATAGGAAATGCTACCTTTACCGTTTTATGCATTCGGTGCGGCATCGCACTTACCGAATCTGATCCAAGCAAAATTACCGAAGCACGTTGCCGTGCTCTGCCGTTGACGCAATGGATGCGCTGTGGAGCGGTAGACGGCGTCAAGAGACCGCTAACGCATCAATGACCGCATCAAGGAGAGGCTTATTTGCCGCGGCGATTATCCGCTCACCCGAATTCAAGCCGAGCGGATCGCCTTGCCAATCCGCTATCCATCCGCCAGCGCCGCGGATCACCGGGACCAGGGGCAGATAGTCGCAAGGTCCGAGCCCGGATTCCACCACGAGATCGCAATGTCCCGAGGCGAGCAAGCCGTAGGCATAACAATCGCACCCATGCTGAGCGACGGCCGTGCGTTGACACAGTGCATTAATCAAGGGACGTTCAGAAGAAGGAGTCAAATGCGGTGTTGACACATACAGTCGCGCCTCTTCGATGGAATGGCAACGACCTGCCTTGACTACGCGAACCTGGTCACCGCCAGTGAATTTCGTGAGTTTCCCATCCCCTATCCATCGTTCTTTCAACGCTGGTAGATCAATCAGTCCGATAATGGGCTCATGATGAAAGAGCAAACCGACGAGGATGCCGAAGAGAGGATTTCCCATGGCAAAACTCAGGGTGCCATCTAGGGGGTCGACCACCCAGCTGTAATCGCTGGCCGGCATGCCGCCGTATTCCTCGCCAATAATCCCATGGCGGGGATATCGTTCACGGATCAGTCGGCGGAGCGTACTCTCGATTTCAAAATCCGCTGCTGTCACAGGGCTCTGGTCGGGCTTGCAGGAAATTTCCAGAGAGGTGCGGAAATACCGAAGTGCGATTTGGCCGCCAACATCAGCCAGGTATTGAGCGAACTCTAATGCTTGTTCGTGATCGACACTGTTCATTGCTTCGCTGAACGGATTCGCACTGGTTGAGAATGAGGTAACGCCGGAGCCGTTATTGCAGAGCCAGGGAAGCCACGGGAGCACGAGGGCGGAGACAACATCTCAGGAAACTGCTAGACGGGGCTTTTACCCGGGGATCGGCGCGAGGATTGTTCCGGTTCTTTCCCGTCACGGCGCAATACGCTGATTTCACCGTTATCTTCAAGATAAGCTATTCTTATTTCGGCGAAATTTTCAACGCCATGTTCGCGCAGCTTCGATTCCAGTTCCGAGGCAGTAATCAACTCCTGCCGCATGGCTTTGCGTTGCAGCTTGCCGTCGCGTATGAGAGCCAGCGGAGGCGGTTCGACTAGGTTGCGGATTGAAGGGAAGTGAAAACTGGCCCAGTCAAGAACGTAGTTCCATCCTGCAATGGTGGCGATAAGAAGGCAGCCATCCGTGATGGAGTCATAGCTTCCGGACATGCCATTGCTTGCCGCATCGGCGATGAGGACTACGAGCATGACGTCGGCGATGCCGATGGCCCCGATGTCACGCCGAAGCACGAATCTGAACAGCAGAAATATGAACCAGTAGATAACTGTTCCCCTGATCACCATCTCGGCTGGATTTACTGAAAAGCCAAAAAGATGTGACCAGTCGATCATGCTTCAGGCAGGATGGAAGTCGGCGTTAAAATTTGCGAGATGAACCCATAGGATCTTCGCAATGATGAATGGGGAAGGAGGCACCGGTGCGAACAAGATTTTATGCCAGATGAGACCAAAAGCGGCGCAGCAAAATATTTAGATGTGACGTTTGCAACGCAAAATTAGCTAATAACGTTGCCACGTGCTACTCCAAATTATGGCGTAATCGTAATAGCCGGGTCAGAGTCTTTCAGTGCGTTAACGCACATTCGGCGGTTTTAAATTTGAGTAGAGTGGAAGGCCTCGCGCTCTGCGAACATATCAAATATATATCGGGTATCCGGCGCATTGGATGATCGCAGCCTAAGTCGGGCTCGGGCCGAAGCTAAAGCCTCTCAGTGACATTCGGAGGAATAGTCACCGGGTGAAACAATGGAAATTACGGCTTCCGATTGGGCATGCCCTCGGATTTTGGATAACGCTTCAGTAAAGCCGTAGCCGCCAAGCCGAGGGCGAACGTTCCGTACACGATAAGTAGCGAGCGCTTAGACAGGCGGTGCTCAAATCCAGGTGTCAGCCGTTGCGGGGTCAAATGAAAATCAACGGTGTAGGCGGCGGCTGCTATCACGGCCGCAGGCGCCAGCACGGCGGCAGTGTTCTCAGCAACCGATAAGCGCTGGCGCAGTCTCTCGTACCAGAGCGCCCAAAAGACGGATGCGGCGTGGTGTATCAAATAGCCGACGATGGTATAGCGAAGGCTAAAACGGTTCTGATAGGGTGCGTGTCGCCCCCAGACCCACTGGCTTGGGCCATTGACAGGAGCTGCCGATCTGTCCAGTTCGGCTTTACCCAGCATCGAAAGCGAGATCGTTGACGCAACGCTGGCAACGGTACCGGAAACAAGACTGTTTTGAAATGCTTCTCTCAAGCTTTTCACAGGATTTTTCATGATAAAAAATATAGCTTATTTTTGTCTCGCAGTCACTCCGCGGCAAAAATTCGTGCCTGTATTCTACTGTAGTCAGTCAAGTTCCACCTATCCATAAATGGCCACGGTATTGATTACAGGCGCAACGGGTTTTATCGGCAGCCACTTGGTCGAGGCGCTGGTTGATGCGGGGCATGAAGTCAAATGCGCGGTAAGAGAATGCCCAGCTCAAGGAAAGTGCAGTAGGCTAGCGTGTGTTCCGGTTGATTACACGCGCGATTTCGAACCGGATGTCTGGCAAAGGCGGCTTGCGGGTATCGACGTGACTATAAATGCGGTCGGGATATTGCGCGAACACGGAGCGCAGACTTTCGAGGCGCTTCACGACCGTGCTCCACGAGCGCTTTTTGCAGCCAGCGCCGCCGCCGGCGTCAAGGTCGTGCAGATTTCCGCGTTGGGAGCGGATGAGCGAGCAAGCAGTCGATATCATCTCAGCAAAAAGGCTGCGGATGATGCCTTGCTGGCGTCGTCGAAGAAGGCGGTGGTGGTACAGCCGTCACTTGTGTATGGGCCGGGTGGGACCAGCGCCAGGGTATTCAATATGATGGCAAGCTTGCCTTTGATTCCGTTGCCGGGCGCCGGTGATCAGGCAATTCAGCCGATTCACATCGACGATCTAATCCGAGCGGTGGTACGGTTGGTGGAAACAGAGCGATATCTGGGGCAGCGCGTCCCGCTTGTTGGTCCCGAACCCGTTACGCTGCAGCGCTATCTGGATGAATTGCGCCACTCCATGGGGTTGGGCCCGGGCAAATTTATGCATATCCCTGCCGCTCTCGTCGATATTACAGCGCAAATTGGCCAGTGGTCCGGGAAAGGGATGCTTGACCTCGATACATGGAGGATGCTTCAGCGGGGAAACACGGCTGATCCCGGCGCGACCAGGGATCTTCTGGGTCGAGACCCCAGGCCGGTGAGCGAATTCACGTCCCGCTGGAGCGCAAGGGAATCACGGATGTCAGCGCTGATGGAGTGGCTCGAACTCGTGCTGCGGGTGTCCCTCGCGGCGGTTTGGCTTCTCGCCGGCGTCGTGTCGATGGGCGTTTACCCGGTCGAAGACAGCTATGCGATGCTCGCGCGAGTAGGAATCACGGGCAGCAGCCTCGCGCCCATAGCTCTTTATGGCGCCGCCGCTCTGGATTTTGCATTCGGCTTGGGAACGCTGTTTTTACGTCGTCGAAAATTTCTGTGGATAGCGCAGGCGACGCTCATCGGTCTCTATACCATTACCATAACGTTTTATCTCCCCGAGTTCTGGCTGCATCCCTTCGGACCTTTGATAAAAAATCTGCCTATCCTGGCCGCAATCCTGGTGTTGTACGAGTTGGAGAAGCGGTAATGGAATACATCACCGCAAAATGGCTGCATATTCTCTCTTCAACCTTACTCTTCGGCACGGGTATAGGCACAGCCTACTATATGATTTGCGCGACTCTGACAAGGAGTCCCCCGATCGTGGCAGCGGTGGGGAAAAACGTAGTGACCGCAGACTGGCTGTTTACCGCAACCACGATCGTTATTCAGCCCCTTACCGGGTTTTATCTCATCTACCTCGCCGGTATCCCTCTCACGGCCCGCTGGATCTCCTGGTCGATAGGCCTGTACCTGTTAGCCGCGGCCTGCTGGCTCCCCGTCGTTTGGTTGCAAATAAAAATGCAGCGGCTGGCGGCCGAGGCCCGCGATAGCAACACCCATTTGCCCGCGTCGTATTGGCGGTATTTCCGGCTCTGGATTGCACTCGGCATTCCGGCATTTTTTGCGCTGGTTGTCGTGTTTTATCTAATGGTGGCCAAGCCGGTATGAACCCCCTCAATACGTTTGCGGTTACCTAAAACAACAAGGAACGTGATCTGGCAATGAATGACGAATGCGTGCTCCACGAATGTGCTGTTGCGCTCCTCCTTATTGATGTCATCAACGATCTGGAATTCGAGGACGGAGACAAGCTATCCGCCGCTGCTGTGCCTGCTGCGGGGAATATTGCGCGGCTGAAGCTTGAAGCAAAAATCAACGGCGTGCCCTGTGTGTATGTGAATGACAATTTTGGGCAGTGGCAGTCCGATTTCAAGCATCTCATTTCCAGTTGCGTGAGAGATGGCGTACGCGGTGCTCCGATAGCCAAGCAACTTGTTCCACAACGGGACGATTATTTCGTTCTCAAGCCCAGGCACTCGGGTTTTTTTCAGACTCCACTGGATCTCTTACTGCGGGATCTGCATGCTCGGAAATTAATTCTTTGCGGCCTCACTACCGATTCGTGCGTTTTGTTCACCGCGAATGACGCGTATTTGCGTGGTTTTGAAATTCTCGTCCCGTCGGATTGCAGCGCCGCGATGACCAACAGCCGACATACGACCGCGCTTGGGCAAATGCGAAGAACGTTGAAGGCTGCGACCATCGAATCGACCCGTATTGACTTCAAGAAATTATTGAACCAACACAAGTAGATGCGGTCTTTGATACTGGACAGTTCATTCCACGGTTTTCCCGGACGTTTTACCCGCTAGAGGTCGTAATTCCCCGGAAAAACGAGCAATAGTATTTCTTGACTATTCGCTCATTTTTCTTTACATTCCCGTATGGTTTTCCTTCGGTAATTTATTCAAAAAAGGTTTGTAAATACATGACTTTAGGTCTGATCGACTTACCCTGGTGGGGCTACGTTCTGGTTATCCTGGGTCTTACCCACATAACAATCGCCGGCATCACGATATATTTACACCGCCATCAGGCTCACCGTTCACTGGAATTGCATCCTTTGCCCAGCCATTTTTTCCGTTTCTGGCTGTGGCTTACCACGGGTATGGTGACCAAGGAGTGGACGGCGATACATCGCAAGCACCACGCCAAGTGCGAAACTGTGGATGATCCTCACAGCCCGCAGGTTGTTGGTATCAGGAAGGTCCTTAGAGAAGGGTCGGAACTATACCGGGCGGAAGCCAAGAACAAGGAAACGCTGGAAAGATATGGTCACGGCACCCCGGACGACTGGCTGGAGCGGAATCTCTACTACAAGCACAGTCGTAAAGGCGTCGCGCTGATGCTGATCATCAATTTCATCCTGTTCGGCCCCATCGGATTGACGATCTGGGCCATACAGATGGCATGGGCTCCGATTTTTGCAGCCGGTATCATTAACGGCGTAGGCCACTTCTGGGGTTATCGCAATTTTCAGGCAGAAGACGCAAGCCGTAATGTTGTTCCCTGGGGAATTCTCATCGGCGGGGAGGAATTGCACAATAATCATCACGCGTATGCCACCTCCGCCCGTTTGTCCAACAAATGGTACGAGTTTGACATCGGCTGGATGTATATATGCATACTTGAGACGCTGGGGCTGGCTCAAGTCAAGAAGGTCGCACCAAAACTACGGCTCGATGCCGCAAAAACGAAATGCGACCTTGATACACTGCAGGCGGTCATTTCCCATCGCTACGAAGTCCTGGCAAAGTATGCCCAGTTTCTGAAACATACTCTTGCAAAAGAAATCGACCATCTGAAAGAAGCGTCTCTTGACGTCGACCGCTCTACCCTTAAACGCTGGGTGCTTGCCGATTCCAAAACTTTGCAAGAAGAAGAGCGCGTAAAACTGAATCTGGTGCTGAGCAAGACTACGACGCTGGACAAGGTTTATAAAATGCGTGAGGAACTCACGGCAGTATGGCAACGCTCGACCATGTCCAAGGATGAACTGGTGAAGCAGTTAGAGGACTGGTGCCATCGTGCCGAGGAAAGCGGCATCGAAGTTCTGCAAAACTTTTCCCGCAGACTCCGTTGCTACGCATGATCAAGCAAAACAGGCTTAAATAAAAAAACCCGCCACTGGCGGGTTTTTTTCTGGTTGAATACTTTGCCGACTCGTTCGATGGGTTCTCTTGGCTTATCCGGGCTTGTTCATTGGCCGGCCTTATCCCCCTGTCGGTGACGACAGATATTACTTGAGTTTCGTTTCCTTGTACTTGACGTGCTTGCGCACTACCGGATCGAATTTAAGAATCTCGATCTTCTCGGGCGTCGTACGCTTGTTCTTCGTGGTCGTGTAGAAGTGACCTGTTCCCGCGGAAGATTCAAGCTTTATTTTTTCTCGCATATTAATGTGTCCTTATATTTCCCAGCCTAGAAACTGTCTTATTGGTTGGTTACATGCTGTTTCCGCGCCCGCATTTCAGCAAGCACTGCGTCAATGCCATTCTTGTCTATGGTGCGCAGCGCAGCATTAGACAAACGCAGGCTGATCCAGCGCTTCTCGCTCTCAACCCAGAAGCGGCGGTGCTGCAGATTGGGCAGAAAGCGACGCTTGGTCTTGTTGTTCGCATGGGAAACATGGTGACCGGTAACAGGTTTCTTTCCGGTGACTTCGCATACTCGTGCCATGATGGTGCTCCAAAATCCTAAACAAACATTATAACCCGAATTCACGCATTTCCTCAATTCATATCAATCCGCGCTCGGCAAAGGACATGGCCGTTCCTCCGCCCACAATAAAATGGTCCAGCACGTTCACATCCACCAGCGCAAGCGCCTGCTTCAGCGATTGAGTCAGTATCTCGTCTGCCCGGCTTGGCTCCGCTAGTCCAGAGGGATGGTTATGTGCGAAAATTATCGCAGCGGCATTATGATGGAGGGCTCTTTTCACCACCTCGCGCGGGTATACGCTGGTTTGGGTAAGCGTCCCCTTGAATAATTCTTCGGCGGCGATAGTGCGATTCTGCGCGTCGAGAAAAATGCCTACAAAAATCTCGTGCTTTTTGCCCTGAAGAGTGAGACGTAAATAGTCGCGCACCGACTGTGGCGAACTCATGGCGTCGCCGCTTTTCATTTTCTCTTCAAGCGCACGTCGGGCCATTTCCAGAACTGCCTGTAGTTGGGCATATTTTGCCGGCCCCATTCCAGGTACTGCGCAAAAAGCGATTTGATCTGCAGAGAACAACCCGGTCAAGCCATTAAAGCAAGTGAGCAGTTCTCGTGCCAGATCGACTGCGCTTTTTCCGGCAATGCCCGTGCGCAGGAATATCGCGAGAAGTTCCGCATCGGAAAGGTTGGCAGCGCCATTTTTTAGCAGTTTCTCGCGTGGACGTTCAGATTCGGGCCAGTCTGGAATTGCCATGATGTGGAAGTTCGCCAACGCTATTAAGTATTAGCGGCACACCGCGCCGCCACTGCAATGAAACGTCGTTTCTGGGTTAAACTTGAGCTTCTCGGCAAATCGATTCCTGTAAATGACTGATACATCCTTGCCCCGGATCAGGCTGATCCTCGGCCTGACCGGCGGGGTGGCGGCATATAAGGCCGCCGAACTGGCGCGACTTCTCATGCATGACGGGGTGGACGTGCAGGCGGTGATGACCCGTTCGGCGTGCCATTTCGTCGGCACAGCGACCTTGCAGGCATTGACCGGAAAGCCGGTGTTGACCGAGCTCTGGGACGAGCGTTTGCCCAATGGCATGGCGCATATCGATCTCTCGCGCAACGCAGACGCTATTCTGGTTGCCCCCGCAAGCGCGGATTTTATTGCCAAGCTTACGCATGGTCTCGCCGATGATCTGCTCTCAACACTATGTCTCGCGCGCGACTGTCCTTTGCTGATCGCGCCGGCGATGAATAGGCAAATGTGGGAAAACGCCGCGACGCAGCGCAACATCGATATGCTGGAGCGTGACGGATTAACGATACTTGGGCCAGGCAGCGGCCCCCAGGCATGCGGTGAGACCGGTATCGGGCGCATGCTGGAAGCATATGAACTCGCTGAGTCGGTGCGCGCCTTTTTTGAGCCCAGGCTGTTACAGGGTAAGCGGGTACTCGTGACCGCCGGCCCTACGTACGAGGCGATCGACGCAGTCCGGGGAATCATGAATTTAAGCTCCGGCAAGATGGGTTATGCTATCGCGCGTGCGGCACGGGACGCGGGAGCCGAGGTCATTCTCGTTTCCGGGCCGGTGTGCCTGCAGCCCCCTTCAGCTTTAAAGTTCCTCAGCGTGACGAGCGCCGAAGATATGTTGGCGGTTGTCAAAAATGAGATCTCGCTGGCCGACATTTTTGTGAGCGTCGCGGCCGTAGCCGATTATCGCGCTATACGCGTCAGCGGACATAAAATCAAGAAAACGGGTAGCAATATCACTTTGGAGCTTACGCCCAACCAGGACATTCTGGCGTACGCGGCGGGTCTTCCGCACGCGCCTTTTTGCGTGGGATTTGCTGCGGAAACCGAAAATCTGGAGGAGAACGCTGAGGCGAAGCGCCGCAAGAAGAGGTTGCCTCTGCTGGTCGCGAATTTGGCCCAGGAGGCCATCGGGTCCGAGGAATGTGAATTGACCCTCCTGGATGACTCCGGCAGACATTTCTTACCGAAAGCGCCGAAGCTCGTGCAGGCTCGGCGTCTGGTCAAACACATCGCATCAATGCAGAAGAAAAATTCCTGACCGAACCATGTTAAAAAAAGTAAATGTGAAAGTTCTGGACCCGCGGCTCGAAAGACTGCTTCCGACCTACGCGACGCCTGGTTCCGCCGGGCTCGATTTGCGGGCCTGCATTGAGCATGTGATGACCCTTGAACCCGGGGAAGCGAATCTCATCCCCACCGGGATCGCCATGCATCTTGCCGATCCCGGACTCGCCGCGCTCGTGCTTCCGCGTTCCGGTCTAGGCCATAAACATGGGATCGTGATGGGGAATCTGGTCGGCTTGATCGATTCGGATTATCAGGGACAGATACTTGTGTCCTGCTGGAACCGTGGGAAAGTTCCTTTCCTGCTAAACCCGTTGGAGCGGATTGCGCAGCTTGTGATCGTGCCGGTGGTACAGGTTGCTTTCAACGTGGTAAATGATTTCGAGCAAAGTGACCGGGGTTCAAACGGCTTTGGCAGCACCGGCAAGCATTGATGCGGTGCCTTTCAGTCCTTTTAGTCTGTTTTTTGTTCTCGGGGGCGGTCAGCGCCGAGTTGCCACTACGCCAACTCAAGGTTTCAGGCCATGTTCTTTCCGTCGAGGTCGCGAATACCCAAGCTGCGCGTGCGCGTGGATTGATGTTTCGTCAATCGCTGCATGAAGGCAGCGGGATGCTGTTTGTATTTCCACAGGCTGGACAGCATAGTATGTGGATGATGAATACGGATATTCCGTTGAGTGTCGCCTTTCTGGATGAAAAGGGGGTGATTCTCAACATCGCGGACATGATGCCTCGCACGGCAACGGTACATCGTTCCGCAGGCGTGGCAAAGTACGCGCTTGAAACGAATCTCGGCTGGTTCGGAACCAGAAATATCGCGGCCGGCGCGAAGGTGGCAGGCCTTGAGAAAGCACCCCCAGCGGAGTGATCCGGGATGGCTTTTACCGCATTCCCGGCAGCATTCCCTTCAATCCTCGAAGCATTTTAGTCATCCCGCCCTTGCTCATCATTTTCATCATCTTCTGCGCTTGCTCGAATTGCGCCAGTAAGCGGTTGACTTCCTGCACGGAGACACCCGCCCCTGTGGCGATGCGGCGTTTCCGCGATGCTTTCAGAATTTCGGGTTTAGCGCGTTCCTGAGGCGTCATGGAATTGATAATAGCCTCGGTTCGACCCATCACCTTGTCGTCGATTTTCACATTCTGGGCGGCCTGGCTCAGTTGCGCCGGCAGTTTATCCATGACGGCGCCCATGCCGCCCATGTTTCTCATCTGTTGAAACTGCATTTTGAAATCGTTCAGATCGAAGCTTTTGCCCGATTTCATCTTTTTTGCAAGTTTTTCCGCCTCATGCTGATCCACGCCGCGCTGCGCTTCCTCGATCAAACCCAGCACGTCCCCCATGCCGAGAATGCGCGACGCCATGCGATCGGGGTGGAATGGCTCGAGGCCTGTCAATTTTTCCGCAACGCCGGCGAATTTGATCGGTTTACCGGTAACGTGCAGCACCGACAGTGCCGCGCCGCCCCTGGCGTCGCCGTCGAGTTTGGTAAGAATCACTCCCGTCAGCGGCAGCGCCTCGGCAAACGCGCGGGCAGTATTCACCGCGTCCTGCCCCTGCATCGCATCCACGACGAACAACGTTTCGATTGGGTGCAAAAGCGTTTCCAGCTCACGGATCTCTTGCATCATCGCCTCATCGATGGCCAGTCGTCCCGCTGTGTCAACGATCATTACGTCATGGAAATGCGTACGTGCAAAGTTCAACGCGGCCGCCGCAATTTCTTTTGGCTGTTGCCCTTTTTGGATGGGGAAGAAATCCGCGCCGGTTTGTTGGGCAAGCAACTCCAGTTGCTGAATAGCCGCAGGGCGATAGGTGTCGCAGGAAACGAGTATTACCTTTTTCTTTTTCTGTTCCATCAACCACTTTGCAAGCTTGCCGCTGCTGGTCGTTTTTCCCGCGCCCTGCAGCCCAGCCATAAGGATGACCGCTGGGGGCACCGTCGACAGGTTAATGTCAGCCCTTTCCCCCCCCATAAGGGTGATCAGTTCCTGATGGACGACACCCACGAGAGCCTGACCGGGTGTAAGGCTGCCAACCACATCCTTGCCCACAGCCTTTTCCCTGACCTTCGCGATGAAGTCCTTGACTACCGGCAATGCGACATCGGCCTCCAGCAGTGCCATACGCACTTCACGCAACGCGTCCTGGATATTGTCTTCCGTTAGCCGCGCTTCGCCCCTGAGCGTCTTGATAACCCCGGAGAGCCGGTTGGTAAGATTGTCGAACATGCAAAATGCCTCTCTAGAAAAATTCGTGTAGACTAAACGGACTCCTGCTTTAGCCCGCAATATCAATGTCCGGTATTCTAGCGTATCTCGCCGCCTTCCTGCTGTACGCACTGATCGGGTGGCACTTTTGGCGCACTCGATGGCACGCCCCCGCGAAATTGGCGGGTGGCGAAGCCATAAGTGCCGGATGGGACCGTTATGTCATTCTCGTGCCCTTGGCGCTGCACGGCTATACCCTTTATGACTCCATATTTGCTGGTGCCGGATTAAATTTTGGCGTCGGTAGCGCGGTTTCTTCCATTGTATGGCTTACCGCCGTGATTTACTGGGCGTCAGGTTTTTTCTATCGCCTGGAAGGGTTGCAAACCCTGGTCGCGCCAGTGGCAGCAATTGCGGTACTGCTTCCCCTCGTGTTTCCCTCCCTGCGACCACTGGCAAATACGGAACTCCCGGCCTTCAAGGCGCACATCTCGATCGCGATGCTGGCGTACAGCCTTCTCACCATTGCCGCGCTTCATGCCCTCCTCATGGCAGCGGTGGAACACCGCCTGCATCACCCGGCAATGCCGTCCGTAATGACCAATCTGCCCCCTCTTTTGACAATGGAAACGCTACTGTTCCGCATCATCTGGGTGGGATTCATACTGCTGACGCTGACACTCATCAGCGGGATCGTATTTTCGGAGGAGGTATTCGGTCAGCCGCTCAAATTTACCCACAAGACGTTATTCGGCATCATTTCCTGGTGTGTATTCGCTGCCCTATTGGCGGGTCGCCAATTTTATGGCTGGCGCGGACGTATTGCCATCCGTTGGACCCTTGCCGGGTTTATTATCCTGTTGCTCGCCTATCTGGGTAGCAAATTCGTGCTGGAAGTGATTTTGCGGCGCTAAGTGCTAACCAATCTCCGGATTTATCCATGTGGGTGAAAACGGTAAAATTGGGACGATCGTGAGAAACACGACGAAGGGTCCGTGCTCTGCCCCGTGCGAAGGAGAAACATATGACTCCGCGGTGCCATCGCAAATGAAAGATATGGAGCTACCCGAGTGGTCTGCTTCGTCAGCTCTGCGGCCAAAGCGAACAGGGGAAAACAACGGCGCCTTCCCGGCAGATTTCAAGAAAGCCGGGCGAGGGCGGTGCGGGAACGCCGCGATGGGCGCTCCCGCTGCAAGACCGTACGTATCTCCGCGAGCCACCGCTCCGCCGGGCGATGCGGCGGCGCGGCAATGCGTCGATCCGGTAACCTGTATCTTGTTCTCTCCCTTTCTATTTGCATAAAGGCGTTTCCCCTTGGAAGAGTTGCCGCTGTATGTACTGCTGACAGTACTGGCTGTCCTATTGATTCTTTCAGCATTTTTTTCCCTTTCCGAGACCAGTATGATGGCCCTCAACCGATACCGGTTGAAGCATCTTGCGAAAGAAGGACACCGCGGCGCCCGTTTGACCAGCCGGCTGTTGGAGAATACTGACCGGCTTCTCGGCGTCATACTGCTTGGCAACAATCTGTTGAACGCGGCCTCCGCTACACTGGTCGCGGTTATTGTCTCCGTGCTCTTCGGCCACAGCGATCTGGCGCTTCTATTGGGTACGGTAGCTGTCACCTTCGCCATTCTTGTGTTTAGCGAAATTACGCCCAAGGTGATCGCAGCTGCCTATCCTGATCGCATTGCGCTGGCGTCAAGCTACGTGCTGACACCGTTGCTGAAGCTTTTTTATCCGGTAGTCTGGTTTATCAACCTGTTCGTCAAGTTATTGCTCACCATTTTGCGCTTAAAGCCGCAGGCTGAGGATGCGACGCAAAAGATCAGCATGGAAGAACTCAAGACCATGGTGCTGGAAGCGGGGCACTTCATCCGCAAGAAACACCAGAGCATGTTGCTGAACCTGTTCGATCTGGAAACGATCACGGTCGATGACGTAATGGTGCCGCGTGGCCAGATCGAGGCGATAGATCTCAATGCTGATGATGTAACCATCCAGAACCAGCTGTTAACGTGTTATCACACACGCTTGCCGGTATATCGGGGGACGCTGGACAACGTGGTGGGCATCATTCATGCGCGCAAGGTGCTCAACCAGATGAGAAGTGGCGACATCACCGCGGCGACGCTAGGCAAAATCACGCGTGAGCCCTACTTTGTTCCCTCCGGAACGCCGCTGTTTTCACAGTTGCAATTATTCCAGGAAAACCGCGAGCGGGTGGGGCTCATCGTTGACGAGTACGGCGAGTGGATGGGATTGGTAACCCTCGACGACATCGTTGAAGAAATTATTGGAGAATTTACCACGCATTCGCCATCGCATGCCGCATTCCTGAAGCAGGAAAACGGCAGCATAATTGTGGAAGGCAGCAGCCTGCTTCGAGATCTCAATCGCAAGCTTGGCCTCAACTTGCCTCTGGGTGGGCCAAAGACGCTCAACGGCCTTATTCTCGAATACTTCCAGGACATACCCGAGGCCGGCACTAGCCTTAAAATCGCCGGTTATCCGGTGGAGATCGTTCAGACTCAGGATCGAGTGGTCAAGGTCGTGCGAATTTTCCCGGGGGTACCACCAGGCCCTGTGCACGGAGGTTAATAGCTCATCCGTGTTCCAATGCGCAAGGGAAGGGAGCCTGTGGGTGGATCCCCCGCGAAATCCTTCATGAGCAATCGGACTTGCGCCCAGGCGCAAGCGTACCAAGTGTCGAGGCTCCTCTGCTGCTAAACTCCTGAGGTTGGCTATAGGTTCGTTAATGTCCCTGATAGAAGGCTTGCAAAGCTCTGAGATTTTTTTTGTTTCGTTTTGTACCATCTTTGGCTTGATGGTCGGCAGCTTTTTGAATGTGGTTATCTACCGCTTGCCCAAGATGCTGGAACGGAACTGGCGGCGGGGGTGTGCTGAGTTCCGGGGGGAGCCGGTAGAGGCGCTGCCTCCTTATAACATCGTCATCCCCCGTTCCTCCTGCCCTCATTGCGGTCACCGGATAGGCGCACTCGAAAATATCCCGCTTGCAAGTTACGCGATTTTAAGGGGCCGGTGTTCTCGGTGCGGTGTGCCTATTTCCGCGCGCTATCCGGTTGTGGAACTATTGACCGGCTTTCTCAGCGCCTTCATCGCCTGGCATTTTGGTTTCGGATTTGCTGCTTGCGCCGCTTTGGTTTTTACGTGGGCAATGATCACGTTGGCGTTTATCGATATGGATACCCAACTGTTGCCCGATGTCATCACCTCGCCTCTGTTATGGTGCGGGCTACTGGTTAATCTGAGTAACGGCTTTACCGACATCCACTCTGCAGTCGTAGGCGCCATTGCGGGTTACCTTTCGTTATGGCTGGTATACCACGGCTATAGATTCATAGCCCGAAGGGAAGGTATGGGGTATGGCGATTTCAACCTGCTCGCTGTGATAGGCGCATGGTTTGGGTGGCAAATGCTGCCGCTGGTGATTTTGTTTTCCTCAGTGACAGGAGTTATCGTCGGTTTGGGCCTGATCCTGGTTGCAAGACATGGGTACCACACTCCCATCGCGTTTGGGCCATTTCTTGCAGGTGGGGCTATGGTGGCGCTGTTCTGGGGTAACGAAATTAATCACGTCTATTTCAGCTGGATTTAGCGATGTCCTTAGTGGTTGGACTCACAGGCGGCATTGGCAGTGGTAAGACGACCGCGGCCACGCGTTTTGCGGCGCTGGGTGCGGGCGTTGTGGATACGGATGCGATCTCGCATCAGCTTACCCAGCCGGGGGGCGCCGCGATTTCGATGATTCGGCAGGCTTTCTCCGAAAATTTCCTCACTCCCGAAGGAGGGCTGAACCGCAAAGAGATGCGCGACCTGGTATTTCGCGATAGCAACTCGCGGCGCAAGCTCGAAGCCATCCTGCATCCTCTCATTCGAACTGAGGTGGCCCGCTGCGTGGGGCTGCTCTCTACCCCCTACACGATCATCGTCGTGCCGCTCTTGCTTGAGACCGGGAGTTACCGGGGGATGATTCGACGCGTGCTTGTGGTGGATTGCAGTGAATGCGCTCAAATTGCCCGCGCCACCAGTCGCCCCGGAATGGACGATAAGACCGTGCGCACCATCATGGCCACACAGCTTTCGCGCGAGGAACGGTTGGCACAGGCGGACGAAGTAATCGTCAACGATACGGACCTGTTGCATCTGGAGCGGCAGGTCGACGCAGTGCATTGGAAATATATCGCTTTGGCCGCCGGCTGCTGAATTCCTGCGCTCGCGTCCGTTTATCGCACGGCAATTTGGTTGTAAAATAATGTTTTATCGGGCAATATCGGATATCCTTCCCTGTTTTACCCCGTTGCTGGCCCGCAATCGTGATCTGTTACGAACATCCTCTCAATGAGCGCATCCGCACGTTGCTGCGGCTTGAGGACCTGTTTGACAAAGTGTCCTTCTTTTCAGACCAAGACGACACTTTTGAGCATCACTCCGCGCTTGTCACGCTGTTTGAAATTCTGGATGTAACCAGTCGCGCAGATATGAAATCGGATATCTTGCAGGAATTGGAGCGCCAGAAACACTCGTTGGAGGTGCTTCGCCGGAGTCCGGATGTCGCGGAGGGCGTATTAAACCAGGTAATGGATAACATCCAGGCGGCCTCTCAAAGCATGCTCAACATGCCCGGCAAGATTGGGGAGCACATGCGCGACAACGAGTGGTTGATGAGCATCAAGCAGCGTGTCGGCATACCGGGGGGCGCATGCGAATTCGACCTTCCGTCCTATCATTACTGGCTACATCAGGACCCGGCAGCGCGTCGCGCCGATCTCAACGAATGGCTTACCCCATTGCTGCCGCTGGAAAACGGCTTCAGTATTGTATTGCATCTGTTGCGAAACAGCGGTAAAACGTCTCGCCACACCGCTCGCAAGGGCGTGTTTCAACAGATGGGATCAGGCCGCGTGGCTCATATGCTGTGCCTGAAAGTGGATGAGAGTTTGCCGTGCGTGCCGGAAATCAGCGCCAACAAGTATGCACTCAATATTCGGTTCGTCATTTCGGGCGCGAAACAGAAAACCAAAATATATGAAGAAGATGTGGCGTTCGAGCTGACGTTCTGTAATCTTTAATAAGCCTTGTCGCGGACTCATAGCAATTAACGCACTACATTCTTTGATTCATTTTGGCAACTAGATCTTAGCTGACCAATTTCCAATGTTCAGGTAGATTTGAAGGTTTATTCCTCCCGTTCACTTTAGATAAACCATGGAATAAGCTGATATCCCTGCCACCTCTGAACAGTGCACTCCTATCCCTTTACCGCGTAAGGTTTACAGGAGGCGATTTCTAAAAGCATAAACAAGCCCCTTTTTAACTTTTATCACCCTTATGTGCCTTCATAAGCTCTGGTATTGCAGTTTTGCAAACTTATCGAGCTGATCACTAGCTAATCGGTTGGCTGCAATTTCAGTCGGAATTGAGCCTCTACGCATACCCTTCGCAACAAACCATCTTTTAATATACGAGACGACTGCCCTTTTGTATTTGTTTAACCGGTTAATTAATAAATGTCCAAAAAAAATCAAGGAGGTCTGCTGCAAAGGTTGCGAGGGGGCCCAGACAATCCAGATGCTGTCCGAGTAGCTTTAAAAACGTTACGACTTGAGGTACCTCCGGAACAACTAGGCATATTGGTTGCCGCTTTGCGACGAACTAAACCTCGATTTATGCATAAATACGGTGCCATGGGTAAGCAACGATTTGCTGATTTATGCTGGGAAAGACCCTTAATCCCATTGGCTCTGAAAGACGAGTTAGCGTTTGCTGCTGCATGGTTATGCCCCTATTCGCAAGGCATCAACTTGTTTCTAAGAAAGGCTGACCTCTTACAGACATATTTTTTAAAAGGAGAGTTAGAAACAGCGGCGGCTGGCGTTCGTTCAGTCATTGAGACGATGGGTTGGAGCTTTTGGGCGACAGAGCTTGAATTTGGGTTGTTGCAATTATTATATGGGGACGACGTACGAAAAACACACAGCCAACGCCTCAGAGAAAGTGCGCGGCCTCGACTTGCATCACTTGTGGCGCAAGTAATTAATGATCGGAACGACTCTTTAATTTCGCTTGAAAGCTTTGTATCTAAATGTAATGACATTTTTCCTCGCCTCGGTCTAGAAAAGACGACCGAAGAATACCTTTCATACCGCGCCTCAGGTCGTATTTCAGATTTGCCAGAAAGCATGGCTAACATTCTTGCTACCGATATATTTAACAGCTTGCCAGATTACTATGAATCGTTCGTGGATGCTTGTGCGTCTGTCGCAATTTATTCGAAGGAAAGAGCAACTCGTAGTGCAGCTTTAGATGCCACTGATCAATTATGCAAAGCTGGCTTTTCTGATCATAGGTTGGCAAAGATACGCACTATGCTTGGCTCGGTAGACGTTAACAGCTATGAGCAAGGTGAAGGAGAGTCAGTCCAACACTTGAATAAACTTAAAGTTCTCCTTTTGGGAGGCGATGTAGAGCTTTCCGCAGAATTTATGGATGAGTATGCGAGCGGCACTACCCTATCCAGCATAGCCTCAGACATCCGCGCCATTTCAACCTCAAGTTTAAAAGCTGAAAATGAGATAACTAGGCTTACAAAGTTAGGTGCAACCTTCGGGGTTTTAGTTTTGGCGTCGCCGTCGCCGATTTTGGGGCCAATCAATATGCAGATCTATTTTCGGGTCACCTCATATCCCCCTGGATCAGTCTAATATCGGAAAAAATAGAGATTAGGGAAATGCTATGGATGCGCGCGGAAACATTGGTGCCACTTCTAAAGAAGTTGGCAGCCAATCAACTTCTGTCCGCTACAGACGTTGTGATTACAAATACGATATCCGCCGTTATTGCTAACCAAAATCCCGATGACTTATCGCTCCTACCCCCATTATTTCAGGCGTGGCTCGGACGTGAGCTTGCTATCGCAGGCCGCTTTTCCGAGGCCAAACGTGTTGCCACATTACTCCAAGCAAGCAATGGTGATACAAGACGACATGCTATAAAAATACTAATGCGAGTTGCGACTGACGAAACTGAGTTTGAGGTTGCCCTTGCCTTGGCGGCCAACGCCATTATCGATAATGAGAAACTAGCTGTAGTGTTACCACTAGAATATCTTCTGAAAACAAGAAAATGGAAGGATTTTGCTGAAATTGATCCGATTAAGGTTGGGTGGCTCTCACACTATGCGTTTTTATTTACTGGAGACCACAAGATCGGCTTTATCTGTCGGATGGCCTGCCGGAAATTTTACGGTAACGGTCAAAAAGCAAAGCTCGTGGATATTTGGAACGAGCTGACGGAAGCCAGGAAACGCGAAATTACGGCGTTTCTACGCGACGTTTGGATCGATGACAACCTCACAATGTTGGACTTGGATTCCACTCAGGCCGTGAGAAATGAGCGCTTACTCACCCTCCAACTACTCTTGCAGCTAGATGAAGGTTCTGAACAGGCGTACGCGGATGAGATCAAGAATTTGACATTTCAGGAAACATTATGGAAAGGATTACAACACATCAACGAACTCCGCATATTTGTAAATGAGTCCGCGATATTACGTTGGGCTGAAAAGGAGCTTGCGCAAGATTTTGAAAGGCTCGAGCGTTCCGAATTATCTCAGGGAGCACCAATAGTTGCTGATTCGTTGTTACGAGGCTATTTGCTCGAGCCCGGGGCCGAGGACTTCTTAAAAGCTCTTTCCAGAGAGCCTTTAAGTGAAGCGAATGCGCTATTGGTTGGGCTTGTTGAGAGGCTAATGCAGCGTTTCCTGACTGACCCAACTGCCGGGCTTAATTGTTATCTCAGCTCAAGAATTAGACATGGTTCGCTTAAAGGCACGATTCTTAGCCCTTTAGAGCAAGGTGGTTTAATTGGACATTCTGGAACGCAAGTTATTTCAAACTATTTGCCCGCGTTAGAGTTACCTGCCCTTCGCTCCGAAATCGAACTTGCAATCAACCGATTTAATCAAAGGGTAAACGCCACACTTGATGAACTCATTACCCATAGAATACAAATCCGCAATGCAGAACATCCACAGGGCGCGATTTATGTGTCAACCGACATTAAATTCGTTGCCCCCTTACTTGCGGAGCTGGCGAAGGCAGCGACATTTCAACAATTCGTAACTACATGTTTTCAATTTTACTGGTTTGGGCTCCGAGAATCACTACTGCATCTATCGAGGGATATACGTGAAGAAGTAAAAAATTCTTTGCAGATGGAAGTTGACTTGTTGATCATGGCAGTCAACGCTTGTGGTGAGGCGGGAGTTTCACTCGTCAGTACACTTCGCACACTTGCTACGGCTACCAAGTCACAATGTGATATAGCTGCTGATTGGTTTCTTCTTGAAAAGAATTATGATCAGCAAACATATAATCTTCATGAGGCGATAGAGATTGCTGTAACAGCAACAAGGAACGTATATCGTCGATTCTCCGCGTTTGTGAATTTTACAAATGAACTTGAGATAGTTCTTCCATTGACAGCTTATGGCTTATCAGTAATTGTCGATTGTTTATATATTGTTCTTGAGAACGCGTGGAAACATTCGGGTTTAGGGGCGACCAATTATGAAGTAAAAATTTCGGCGTCATTTGATGAAAAGAACAATGTTTTGCTCCTAAATATATCTAGCCCCCTGAGCATTGACGTTCGTGAACAACTAAGAGATCACCGCAAGTTAGAAACATTAAGAGATCGCTTCCTACAAAAAAAATTTCCGATCGAATTGTTGACTACCGAAGGGGGATCTGGAATGGCTAAGCTAGCTAGCATGACACGTTTGGTAGATACATCAGCATATCCTACACCATTTGACTTTGGTATCGAATCTGAGAATCAGTGGGGTGTGAAGATATGCATTCAGCTTTATCCTCGAGGGGGGGCATATGATGCGTATGAATAACCCGAGGCTCTTGCTGGTTGAGGATGATGATCACAAACTGCAAGCGGTGCAGGGTTTGGTAAGAGACCAATTTCGAGATGCCAATATTACGGTTTCGCGCTCTCTTTCGTCCGCGGTCAATACACTCTCGATTCGCAATTTCGACTTCGCATTAATTGATATGTCGCTACCTACATATGACTTTATAGTCGACAAAGCCGGGGGGGGGGCAGCCACAAAGCTTCGGGGGTACAGAAATATTACGGTTTATCGAGGCAGCTACCCCGGGAACAAAAGCCTTAGTACTAACACAGCACAACGAGTTTATTAACGACGATGGTAGCAAAAAAACTCTACAAGACTTAGAGGACGAGCTTAAAGCCGAGTTTGGTGACGCATTTCTCGGAGTTATCTTCTATTCTGGCCCGGGCGGCAACTGGAGAAATGAGTTAATCTCAGCAATTTCTAGATCGATAGAGCTATAAATTGGCTTTTAAAATTCTCTTGGTCGATGATGATGCCGCGAAGGTTTCCGCAATAGTGAACTATCTCGGTACTCTTGAGATTCCGCATACATCTATAACAATAGCATCTAACGCTGTGCAAGCGAGAGAGGCTCTCAAAGGTCAGTTTGAGCTAATGCTTCTCGACTTAGTGCTTCCTTTGCGTACGAACGCTATGGCGAAGGCTGAAACTGGGCTAGAGTTACTTCGTACAATAGTCGAGGATGGCCAAATCTTTCCCCCTAGAACAATTATCGGTATTACAGCGGATCAGTCGGCGCTTGCCGATTCCGAGGAAGAGTTTCGGCGACTCACCTTTCAAATATTATTTGTTGATCTAGCAAAAACTGCGTGGAAGGAGTCACTTCAGTATGCAGTAAGCTTCATAAAAAATGCTCTCGCACGTGCTAAGCATTACGATATTGACGTTTGTTTTCTGGTCGCACTTCGGCAGCCAGAACTTGGAGCTATCGTAGATCTCCCTTGTGAATGGGAATCTGAGCGGCCATGCTATGGAGGCCCGTTAATTCGTCGTGGTAGCTACTTACTAGGAGGCAAACGTCGCAATTTTGTAGCTGCCCATGCACCTCAGATGGGTTCAGTAAGCTCCGCGTTAGCAACGTCTGCTTTAATCGCTGAATATCGACCACGTGTAATTTTGATGACAGGAATTTGCGGCGGTATTGAGCACGGTCTTAACTTGGGTGATTTGGTGATTGCCGAGAAAAGTTGGGACTGGCAAAGCGGTAAATGGAATGAGAATGGAGAATTTGAGCAAGCGCCGGACCAGATCACCGCTACGAGATCTCTTGTCGATGCGGCCCTCAGTGTTGAATCCGAGTTGCGCCCAATACATTTGAACTATGAGGCCCACCGACCACCTAAGGAACCGAAATTGCATTGTGGTCCGATGGTATCAGGGAGTGCAGTAGTGGCGGAGAAAGCAAAACACGCCTTATTTAAAAAACAGCATCGGAAAGCACTAGCGGTGGATATGGAGTGTTACGGAATGTACAGCGCTGCATTTGTATCGGGCGAGCCCAAGCCCGATTTCATCTGTGTTAAAAGTGTGTCTGACCTCGCGAACCGGGACAAGTCCGACGACTTGCAAAAATATTGTAGCTACATAACAGCGAGGTTTGCGCTAAAGACACTGGACCAATTCTTTACCAATCAAAAAGAATAAAAATCCGGGACGGATATTTAATTTATTAATGACAGTGCCTCTGACGCCAAACTTTTTCGTACTCATCCCCGCAGCTGGTTATGGCTCGCGCATGGGAGACGAACTTCCCAAGCAATATCTGCCACTGGCCGGCAGGCCCATGATTTCCTACACCTTGCGCACGCTTTGCGACTCCCCGCGAATATCCGCTGTTTTCGTAGTGCTTGCACCTGGCGATAGCGAATGGATTCGGCATGACTGGTCGGAATTTTCGCCCAAGCTGGTGGTTCTCGAATGCGGAGGCGCAACCCGAGCCGAAAGCGTCCTAAATGGTCTTGGCGCTGCCCGCCTGATGTCATCCATTGCAGATAACGACTGGGTACTGGTGCATGATGCGGCGCGACCATGCTTGGGAAACGCACAGCTCGACAAATTGATGGATGAGTTGGCTGACGATGAGGTGGGCGGGCTGCTCGCTGTTCCGGTGGCAGATACGCTGAAGCGCAGCGATCCCAATGGTCGCGTTGAACGCACAGAATCCAGGGAAAAATTATGGCAGGCGCAAACCCCCCAGATGTTTCGTTTCAAGTTGCTGCTGGAGGCTTTGAGCATGAGTGGCGGTGCAGCGATGACCGACGATGCGGGTGCAATTGAGGCGCTCGGCCTTCACCCCAAGCTCGTTTTAAGCGATGTGCGCAACCTGAAAGTGACCTACCCCCAGGACCTGGCCCTGGCCGAATTGATACTTAAGAATCGTTGATAATTAAAACGGCAGCGGCTGCGGCTTCGTACGGGCTGCCGAAGTGGAGCGGAGAGAAGGCATAGTGAGCAAATTCAGAATCGGGCAAGGTTTCGATGTGCATCAGCTGGTTGAAGGCCGCAAGCTTATCATCGGCGGGGTCGATATCCCTCACGAGAAGGGTCTTCTTGGGCATTCGGACGCGGACGTGCTGCTCCACGCAGTTTGCGATGCGCTTCTCGGAGCAGCCGCGCTGGGGGATATTGGCCGTCATTTCTCGGACACCGATCCACGTTACAAGAATATCGACAGTCGGGTGCTGCTGCAAAGCGTGGGACGTCTGTTGATGGAGCATGGATATAAAGTAACCAATATTGATGCGACCATCATTGCCCAAGCCCCGAAAATGGCGTCGCACATCGCTGGGATGGTGGGCAATATTGCCCAGGATCTCGGAATGGAAGCCGGGGACATCAATGTAAAGGCCAAGACGGCCGAGCGTCTGGGTCCCGTTGGCCGGGGCGAGGGGATCGAGGCTGAAGCGGTATGCCTGATTTCACGGATGGATCATGCAGACGACCGAGAAAAGTAATGCCATCAGGAAACAAACTGCTCGTGTTTTTTTTGCAATTTGGCCTGACAATAAAACGCAAAAGCAACTGGGCAAGCTGATAGAACAGTTGCAGCTGGAGGCGCGCTGCGGCGGCCGGAAGACTAAACTGCAAAACATTCACCTTACGCTGGTGTTTTTGGGTGAGGTTGATGCTGACGGGCTTGCAGCACTATGCCAGGTGGCGGATGAAATCAGGAATTCCGGAGCGCGGGCTTTTGATTTTAGTATCGAAGAAATCGGCTGCTGGAAACACAATCACATCGTTTACCTCGCATCCCGCGAAGTTCCCGCGGAACTTTCCAATCTGGTGACGAGGTTAAAAAATGGCGTCTCAGCCGCCGGATTTTCGGTGGAGCGAAGGCCTTACGCGCCGCACATTACATTGATGAGAAACGCTCTCTGCCGGAGTTTGCCTGAGTTGCCCGAGCCGATTACCTGGCGGGCAAGGGAATGGTTGCTTGTCAAATCGCAACAGACCAGCGGCGGCTCTGCTTATGCTCCTGTTGGCCGCTGGTCATTGGAATAAATATCAGAGGTAAATACAGGTTTCCAATCGTCTTGCCAGATTTTTCTCGCTGGTTCGAGTGTAATCCTTTTCAAAGGTATCGCTTACCAGGTTGCGCACATGGCTGCCCAGGTTGTTATTGATCAGGCCGATGAATGGCGCTGATACAACGAGGATTAAGCGGTGGTAGCTGTTCGTGGTGCGTCCGTGCTCAAGTTCCCGCGCAAGCCGCGAGGCAAAATTCTGAGCTTCATTTTGTTTCGGATCAGTGGCAGGTACATAAGAGCCGCGGCCGTTGCCGTTATTTCTGTTGTGTCCGGGACGATCAGAAACGAGATCAACCCTTTTTTCCCGGCTGGCGTCGTGCCTGAATTCCTTGAGTTTCTGTAGTCCCTTCTTGGGTCCGTAATTTGCATAAAGATAAGCTGCGCTTGCGTTTGCGACGAGAATCCACGTGATGCTCATGACTCCTCCATGCGATATGATAAAGTGGAAGGACGCGACTCAGCCTTAATAAGGACAGTAAGTTCGCAGTACAAGTTTCCATCCAAAAGGTGCATAAAATCAACCTAATTTTTAATTTTTTTTACACGCGTTGAAAATTCTCGCAATCGATACGTCCACCGAATACTGTTCGGTTGCGCTGCTGGATGGCGAAATAACGAGCCAGGAGCTTCTTGCCGGACAGCGGCACTCGGAACTGGTTTTGCCAATGGTAAAGCGGATACTGAATGAGGCCGGGCTGACACTGGCACAGCTGGGCGGTATCGCCTTTGGTGCCGGACCGGGTTCCTTCACCGGCCTGCGCATCGCTTGCGGGGTAGTGCAGGGTCTGGCGTTTGGCGTGGGCTTGCCGGTGATGGGCATATGCACGTTGGAAGCCTTGGCGCACGAGGCTGGGGGAAAGTCAGTCATTGCCGTGCTAGACGCGCGCATGAGCGAGATTTATCATGCAGCCTACGAAAAGACGGCAGCAGGATGGCGATCGGTAAGCGAGCCCGCTCTGTGCCAGCCGGGCAATGCGCCTCTGGTGCAGGGTACCGAATGGACGGGTTGCGGCAGTGGTTTTGACTTGTATGATAAAGTTTTGCTCGACCGTTATCGCGGACAGGTTCGCCACATTGTGCCCGGGCTGCGGCCCCATGCGCGGGCGATGGTTGAACTGGCAGCGCCCCGTTTCGCAGCAGGGCTGGGTATCGATCCTGCCGATGCCGCTCCACTTTATGTCCGAAATAAAGTAGCTCTGAAGGAGAAGGAGCGATGAGCGCCCAACTGCAGGAGATGCCGCGAATCAGGCGAATGATTCCGACTGATCTTGATGCGGTGGTCGCCATCGAACGTGAAGTTTTTCTTTTCCCCTGGACGCGCGGCAACTTCAGCGATTCAATTGAATCCGGCTATCATTGCCTTGTTCTGGAACAGGGTGGGGAGGTCTTCGGATACGGCGTCATGACGATTGGGGCCGAAGAAGCCCATCTTCTGACGCTCAGTATCGCCTCAGGGTCGCAACGGAAGGGCTGGGGCGAAAGGTTGTTGCGGGAATTTATCCACATTGCGCGCGAGCGCCTTGCGCGGACAATGTTTCTGGACGTGCGGGAGTCCAACCGCTCGGCTGCCCGGCTATACGAGCGGCTCGGGTTCAGGCAGATCGGCAAACGCAGGGGTTATTATCCCGCAATGGGGGGCCGGGAAGATTCGTTGGTGATGGAGTTGGTATTATGAGCACAGGCGACCCCAGGCACGCGAGGCGCAAGCTGTTGCTCGACGAGTTGGGCTTGACGCCATTGTGGCGAGCCAGGGATGCCGGCCGGCCTGAGGCGGTTGATATCCGCCCGACAGCAATCGAAGATTCTGCTGTTCAGACAGGCTCGAGACAAGCCGATACGTCCCACGTCGATGTGCTGAAAGAGCGGCGTGCAGAAATTCTGCGGATGGGTTGGGAACAGCTTCAGGCGAGCGTAGCTGGTTGCGTTGCATGCCCATTGTGCGAGTCGCGCTCTCGTACCGTATTTGGCGTCGGCGACCCAAACGCGGACTGGCTGTGCGTGGGAGAAGGCCCAGGTGCCCAGGAAGATGCGACTGGAGAACCGTTCGTTGGGCCGGCTGGCCATCTGCTTGACAACATGCTCGCCGCTATCGATCTGAAACGCGGCCGGAATGTTTTTATCACAAACATCGTAAAATGCCGCCCGCCCGGCAACCGCGAACCCGCTCCCGACGAAGCGGACCGTTGCGAGCCTTACCTGGCGCGACAAATTGAGCTCATCCGCCCCAAGCTGATCATTGCACTGGGGAAAACTGCCGCCAGCAATCTGCTGCATACCAATGCCAGTCTCTCAAGCCTGCGCGCCAGGCTTCATCAATATCTGGATATACCCGTCATCGTCACTTACCATCCGGCATACCTTCTCCGCAATCTGCCGGCCAAGGCAATGGTGTGGGAGGACTTGTGCTTTGCCAGAAGTACGATGACCACGCTATTGCAATTGGAGAACTGATCCCCATCTAATTCAGGAACGTAATTTATGTGAAACCGCTTTCCAGAGATGAACCCATGAATAATCTGTTGCGGACCGTGACATTGCTTCTTGCGCTGACCTTGAGCGGATGCGGCTACAATACCTTGCAATCTACCGATGAGCAAATCAGGGCGGGCTGGTCTGAAGTCCTGAATCAGTATCAGCGCCGCGCTGATCTTATTCCCAATCTAGTAAACGTAGTCAAGGGTTTTGCCGCACAGGAAAAGGACGTACTCCTGGGCGTGACCAATGCCCGCGCCAAGGTCGGCAGTATCCAGGCCACACCAGAACTGATCAACGACCCCGAGGCGTTCGCAAAATTTCAGAGTGCTCAGGGTGAACTGTCGAGCGCGTTATCGCGTTTGCTGGTGATAGCCGAGAATTACCCGCAACTCAAATCCGACGCTAATTTTCGCGAATTACAGGCGCAACTGGAAGGTACCGAAAATCGTATTGCCGTTGCCCGCAACCGTTATATCAAGGCGGTGCAGGATTACAACGTCGTGGTGCGCTCGTTCCCGACCAATCTTACCGCAATGATCTTCGGCTACAAGGTGAAACCCAGCTTCGCCGTGGAAAACGAGAAGGAAATATCCACTGCACCGAAGGTCGATTTCAGCAGACCATAAACGAACGGCGGGAGGTGAAACGGGGTGGCCGGCCGGGTCGAGCATACCTGATTGGCTGACTGCTGGTATGTGTGGCTAATCCCGCTGCGCTTCCTGGTTCCAATGTACGCCTTACCTTTTCCTTTTGACGACATTTCAACCTTTCCGACATGACTCTCACTGGAAGAAAAATCCTCGCGTTCATCGCTCTGTTTTTCTTTACCTCCCTGTCAATGGCGGAAGTTGCGGTGCCGCCGCTCGGATCCCGCGTCACCGACCTGACTGGAACGCTTAGCCCGACCGAGACCGCTCGATTAGAGCAAAAGCTGGCTGCCTTCGAAGCTAAAAAAGGTAGCCAGATCGCGGTACTGATTGTTCCCACCACTCATCCTGACACCATTGAACAGTATTCGATTCGTGTGGCTGAAACCTGGAAGTTGGGACGAAAGGGCATTGATGACGGGGTTTTGCTACTTATCGCGAAGCAGGATCGAACCGTTCGCATCGAGGTAGGGTATGGTCTGGAAGGCGTACTTCCAGATGCGGTAGCCAAGCGAATAGTCGAAGAAACAATTATTCCCATGCTCAGGCAAGGTAATTTCGCAGCCGCGATTGAGGCCGGGATTGACCGGGTGACGAGCGTGATCGAGGGAGAGTCGCTGCCGGCACCTCAGCCAGGACGCGGTACCGTGTCTACCGGGGTGGGCGTTGTTCTGGATAATATTATCTTCGTATTTATCGCACTCATTGTCGTGGGCAAAATCCTCCAGTCCCTATTTGGACGCGTGATCGGTTCCACTGTTATAAGTGCCGCCGCGGGATTCATAGGCTGGCTGGTCTTTTCGTCCATTCTCGTCGGGATAATTATTGCTATTCTTGCGTTCTTTCTGACCTTGTTCGGAAATTCGGGCGGAGGAATTTCGCGAGGAGGGCCGGGAGGCTGGTATGGCGGTTATGGCGGCGGCATGGGCGGCAGGGGTGGCTTTGGTGGGGGAGGCGGGTTTGGTGGCGGCGGCGGGGGGTTCGGTGGTGGCGGCGCCTCGGGGAGGTGGTAGGTGAACTTAGCGCGCATTCTGCGGCATCTTGCTGCGGGACGGATGGCGCTGCGTCGGTTGTTCCCCGCTTCTGCGTTGGTGGCGATTGAGCAGGCCATTGAATCATCTGAAGTCAGCCATGGCGGAGAAATCCGTTTCGCAGCTGAGTCGGGTTTGCAGCTTCTGTCCTTGCTTAAGGACCAACCAGCGCGGGAGAGGGCGATAGAAGTTTTTTCCCAACTCGGCGTTTGGGACACGGAGCACAACAATGGGGTACTGATCTATTTACTGGTCGCCGACCGGGATGTCGAAATCGTCGCTGACCGGGGTATCAATATGAAAGTCGGCAGGGAAAAGTGGGAGCTTATCTGCCGTGAAATGGAAGGCGCGTTCAGTCAGGGAAAGTTCGAATCAGGAGTGATTGCCGGAATCCGGGCTGTCGGCGCGCATTTGCGGGAACATTTTCCCTCAGAGCAGAGTGAGCAGCAAAATGAGCTGACCGACAGACCGGTTATCTTATAGCGTTATCAGACAGCGCATCGTGTTTGTCAGCCGCAAACGTTCTGTGACCCGGCAGCGATCGTCAATGACCTTTATGAGCGCCGATCAGATGAAGAGAGTCCTCAATGCTCTGGTTGCGCAGGTGCCACCGTCGTATCACCGTCATAGTCACTGCCACGAAAAGACCAAACAGAACGATTACCGTGTAAACGTGGACGTCGAAGCTTACCAACAACGCATAGAGTGCCAACATTGCAAGGATGCTCAGGTTCTCATTGAAATTCTGCACGGCAATAGAGTGGCCCGCGCCCATCAGTATATGTCCCCGGTGCTGTAGCAGTGCGTTCATCGGCACTACAAAGAATCCAGCCAGTCCGCCAATCAACATTAAAAGCCCGATAGCAATCCAAAGATCGTGCGCAAGGATCATCGCCATTACCACGATACCCATGGCGATACCCAGCGGAATCACCCGTACGGAATGGCGTAGCGATACGAGGCGGGCGGCAAGTACCGCGCCGACTGCGATCCCGACGGCAACAACGCCTTGCAATTGCGCGGCTTTGCTTAAGGGGTAGCCAAGAGCGGCATCGGCCCATTTCAACACGATAAATTGCAGGGTTGCGCCCGCGCCCCAAAACAGCGTTGTCACGGCAAGCGAAATTTGCCCCAGTTTGTCCGTCCACAGCAGTTTCATGCAGTGACTAAATTCGTGCACCAGAAACATCGGGTTTTTCTTCAGAATGCGGTGATCAACTCCCGTATTGGGAATGTACAGATTGAAGATCGCGGCGGTGCTATAAAATACCGCGATGAGCAGAATACCCGCTTCGGCGACCGTATTAATGCCCGTATCAATTAGTGGAAGGTCGAACCCCAGAAGCATGGCGGAGACTGCGGGCGAGATCAGCAGCCCACCCAATACTGTTCCCAGGACGATGGAAGCCACCGTTAATCCTTCGATCCAGCCATTTGCGATGACCAGCTTCTCGGGCGGCAGCAGTTCCGTGAGTATCCCGTACTTGGCCGGGGAATACGCGGCTGCGCCGAGTCCCACGACCGCGTAAGCGGCGAGGGCGAAGTACTGGTGCGATGCTAGAAAAAGCAGACTGCAGCCGAGGATCTTGATCGTATTGCTGATGAACATCACGCGCCCTTTCGCCATGGAATCGGCGAAGGCCCCCACAAAAGGCGCGAGAATCACATAAAACAGAACAAATACGAACTTCAGCATCGGCGTAAGATACGCGGGAGCATGTAATTCCACCAGAAGCGCTATGGCGACCACCAGCAGCGCGTTATCCGCCAGCGAAGAGAAAAACTGCGCCGCCATGATAGTATAAAATCCGCGTTTCAACTTGTTCTCCCGATTACGGTTTCAGCTCAGGCGTGGATTATACAATGGTCATCCATCGCTATTCCGAAGAGAAAAATTTATATCATGAAACTGCCAACGCTTCCAACCGCCAGGGCAAGGATTCAGCTCTGATGCCGGGATTTTGATAAACCTGCGTATACCAATGCCACGTCCACTTAAGGCACTCATCGATCTTTGCGCGCTCGAGCATAACTTATCCGTGGTTCGCCATCATGCTCCCCATTCGCGCGTAATGGCCGTCATCAAAGCCGATGCGTATGGGCATGGCCTGTTGCGAGCCGCCGAGGCGCTGGCGGGCGCAGAAGGTTTCGCCATGCTCGAACTGGACGCTGCCGTACGTTTGCGGGAGGCAGGCTACCGGCAGACCATATTGCTGCTCGAAGGTTTTTTCGACATCGATGAATTGGCCTGGATCGAGCAATACCGCTTAAGTACCGTCATCCACAATCGCGAGCAGATCGCAATGCTATCCGCAGCCCGAGTTCGGGGCAGGCTAGACGTTTTTTTGAAGCTCAATACCGGCATGAACCGCTTGGGCTTTCCGCTTGAGCAATTTGCCGCTGCGCTGGAAACGCTTCGCTCCAATTCCATGGTGGGTCAGATTACTCTCATGACGCATTTTGCCTGTGCCGATGAGCCACAGAAGGGAGAAAGCGTATCCGTTCAAGTAGAACGCTTCAACGCGGCGGGAAAGGGGTGGCGTTTGCCGCGCTCACTGGCTAATTCTGCCGCTATTTTGCGCTATCCCGAAACACATGCAGACTGGGTTCGTCCCGGCATCATGTTGTATGGTGCCTCTCCGGTTGCAGGCACATCAGCCGCAGAGCTGGATTTGCAGCCGGCAATGACAGTATCCAGCAAGATAATCGCAGTGCAAACCCTTAAATCGGGCGAGGGAGTCGGCTATGGCCATACTTTCCGCCCCAGCGGTTCGCTGAGAGTAGGGGTTGTGGCCGGTGGCTATGCCGACGGCTATCCTCGTCATGCGCCTACCGGCACGCCGGTACTGGTGAACGGGAGGCGCACGCGTCTCGTGGGGCGCGTGTCCATGGACATGTTACACGTGGATCTGAGCGGAATCGAGGATGCAGGAGTGGGTAGTCCGGTAATACTTTGGGGCCGGGACATGCCTATCGATGAGGTGGCACAGGCAGCGGAGACGGTTCCCTATGAGTTGATGTGTGCGCTTGCGCCCCGAATGCAGAAAGTCACGTGATTGCCACGCGCAATACGATCGTACCATTAGGTATAAAAAAAGGCAGCCTAGAGACTGCCTTTTATTTGAGACTGCTTGAGCTTTTCCGAGATTATTCTACCTTGGCTTTTGCGCGAAGGTCGTTGACCGCAGAAGCGAATTGCCGTTGCAATACACGTTGCGCCAGATTTTGCTTTATCTCCTCAAATGGCGGAACCTTCAGGGGCCGCACATCATCCAGCCGGATCACGTGATAGCCAAAGTTGGTATGCACGGGCTGTTCGGTGAGCTGGCCCTTGCTCAGCTTGGTCAGGGCTTCCCCAAACGGCTGAACGTAGCTTGCCGCGGGGCTCCATTCGAGTTCGCCACCCTTGGCCTTGCTGCCCGTGTCGAGAGATTTTTCCTGCGCAATCTTCTCAAGCTTTGCGCCTTTTTTAATTTTAGCGATGATGTCCTTTGCTTCCGCCTCGGACCCCACCAGGACATGATGAGCTTTGTATTCCTTATCGCCCATCTGCGCTTTCACCGCTTCATATTCCTTGCGCAGTTCGTCATCATTTACCGGATGACTCTTTATGTAATCGACCTGGTATGCCCTAACGAGGGCTGTCTGGCGTGCCATCTCAAGCTGGGTTACGAAATCGGGGTCCTTGTCCAATCCTTTTTTCAACGCCTCCTGAGCGATCACTTCTTCCGTTATCAGATCGTCACGCAAGGTTTTCCTGGTTTCAGGGCTATCCGGCTGACCCTGAAGGGTGCGCGCCTTAACAATGAACTCGAGGCGGGACTGAGGAACTGCTACGCCATTTACTTTGGCCAGGGATGAGCCGGATTGAGCCTGAACAGTTGTTGCGGCAATCAGGCCACAAATGCCGAGCGCCGTTAATCGAGAAAGTTTCGTAAAATGCATAGGGCTTCCTTGTCAGTGGATCAAATCGGATTCTTCGGGAGTATACGCTTTTACGCTGAGCGCGTGAATATCCTTGTGCATCAACTCGCGCAGCGCACCGTACACCAGGCGATGGCGCGCAACTGCGGTCTTACCCGAAAACTGGCAGGAAACAATGGTCACAGAGTAGTGTCCGCCCCCGCCTCTGGCGCCTGCATGTCCGGCATGCTTGGCGCTGTCATCAATAATGTCTATTTTCGCCGGCTCAAGTGCTGCGAGCTTCTGCCTGATCAAATCTGTCGTGTCGCTCATTGGGTTCAGGATGGCATTATTTTTTTGAATGGCTTGACGGTTACCTTTGCATATACACCCGAGGTGGCATACGGATCGTTCTCTGCCCAGGTTCGCGCCGCTTCCAGCGATTCAAATTCCGCAACGATCAGACTTCCGGAAAACCCGGCGGGGCCGGGGTCGGGGCTATCGATCGCCGGGTGCGGCCCTGCCAAAATAAGACGTCCCTCATCCTGTAATGCCTTGATGCGTTCCAAGTGCGCAGGGCGGGCAGCAAGTCTTTTTTCCAGGCTATCCGGAATGTCCTCTCCCTGTATCGCGTAAGGCATCATATTTCTTTATCCTCGTTTTCTTCCATATATTTTCCCAGCATCAGGCCTTGAGCTACGACGAACACCAGCATCAGGCCCATAAACCCGAACAGCTTGAAATTAACCCAGGTTTCAGTGGAGTAATTGAAAGCGACATAGAGATTAGCCGCTCCCATCGAGGCGAAGAATGCCGCCCAGCTGGCGTTGAGGCGAGCCCATATAGGCTCGGGCAGCGCGATCTGCTCTTTCATCATCACACGGATCAAATTCTTCTTGAAAACCGCATGGGCCAAAAGCAGTGTAGCGGCGAACAGCCAGTAGAGCACTGACGGTTTCCATTTGATGAAAGTCTCGTCTTGAAGAATGAGTGTCGCGCTGCCAAAGATCACGATGATTACAAGGCTTACCCAAAGCATGGTATCGACCTTGCGGTGGCGAAACCATACCCACCCGATCTGCCCGAACGTGGCGGCGATGGCTACTGCAGTGGCGGTGTAAATCCCATAAATCTTGAACGCAACGAAAAATAGGATGACCGGAAAGAGATCAAAAAGAAACTTCATAAATGGCCAGCTGTGTCTGTCGCAATAGTTTGATGAAGTAATTATTCTAGCTCGTTATGTAGCTTATTATACGGCTCGAGCTTGAGCGATGTTGAATTGATGCAGTACCGCAAACCGGTTGGCTCGGGTCCATCGTCGAACACATGTCCCAGATGGGCGTCGCAACGCGCGCAGAGCACTTCGGTACGACGTGTGAAAAAGCTTTGGTCTTCCCGGGCGGCAACGGTATCCGGCTCCAGCGGTTGCCAGAAAGAGGGCCAGCCGGTACCGGAATCAAATTTGCTCTCCGAATCAAATAAGGGGGCTCCACAGCAGACACAGCGGTATATTCCGCGGTCGCGACAATTCCAGTATTCCCCGGAAAACGCCCGTTCGGTGCCTTTTTGTCTGCAAACCTGATATTGCTGCGGCGTCAGTTGTTTTTGCCATTCCTGTTCCGATTTCGCGATTTTGTCCGTCATGATGAGCTGCCTCCTCGTAAAAAGCTCACGCTGAGTCCATGTTTCAGAATGAGTCTTAATGGAGATGTATGGGCGTTACCTCGCCTTCTTCAGGAAACTCCGCGTGGACGACTTCGCCATCAGGGTTAGGAAATAGCGGGGCACCGCACTCTTCGCAGTACTCGAGAAGGAAACGCGTCTGCAACAGCGTTGTATGAGTCACGCCACATTCCCGCAGTGTCGCTTCGATTTGAGAGACGATGTCACTGTTGTCATCCTCATCCCCGACGAGTGCCCAAACAATGCCGTAGAGCACGTCATCCCGGTCCTTGAGCGTGAAGCCTACGCGGTATTCCTCCAGCCATTGATCATAAAAGGGCGCAATGACCGCGCGTAGACTGTCCGGAGAAATATTGAGCGTGGTTTGCAGAAAATCAATGGTGGCATGCATGGAATACGGCCGAGCTAGCCGGTCGGCCATGCGCCACGCGGAAAAAAAACCGTCGGGCATCAGCAATTCAAACGCGCACCCCTGAAACAGGGGCCGCAGAACTTCTACGCCGTGTGATTGCCATTCATGCAATATATCTTCTTTCGAAAGCTTCGAACCAACTGGGCCGCTACCCGCCTGGTCAGTCTCTTGCCAGCGAAACATGGGGTTTCCCTGTGGCGTGGCAATTGCGCCGAGCAGATAGCGGGTATCGGAGAGAAAGCGCCCGGTTTCGGCAAGCTGGCCGGGATTCATGTGCAAGTCGCGTTCTCCCGTTAATGCCGCGGCCCAAAGCCTGGTGGCCAACTCGTGTGTAAGATGATAGCCGCGGGGCAACTGGTCCGGGCTGAACAGGCAATCGGCCAGCGCGAACCGAACATCCGCCGCCAGCACATGCGTTTGCAACTGAACGCGCAAGTTTGCGAGTATTGGTCCCGCAATTGGCCCGGAAGGGATGGAGAAGCGGGACCAGGTCAGCACCGGTACCGCAAACATGAGCATGTCGTAACTGCGGTCGTCGCGCGTTAAGAAAGTGCATTCAATTGCGGCCTCAATCGCGTAGATAAACTCGCTATAAGCCGCGGGATCGGTATCGTAGAGCTGATCCAACGCCGCTTCAAGGTTTTGATCGTCACCCGTGCGCAACTGGGCGTGAATCTTTGCCGCCAGCCGGTTTTCCCAGAATGCATCTTCTATGCGGCTTCCAGAAGCCGCAAGCCCCGCCGCAAGGCGGGAAAGCTCCTGAACAACCCGGGGGGACTTGGTGCGATGAGGGACACGGGACTTTTTCATAAGATGGGTTCGTGGCCGTTAAAAAAACATTTTAACCTAAATCGATGGGTGGGAAGCAGGGCCGCTCGCCGCCCGTTTGGTCGCCCCGCTATGAATCAAAGGTTTCAGCCAACGAAATGCGTTTTTCGCCTGTCCTGGTGATCTTGACTATGTGTGGACAATGCCCGGCAACACTTGATGAGTTTTGACACCGGATTGTTCACCTTGCTCGACGGTTAAGGGTGGCGAATGATCTGACCGGCTTTGCCGGCTTCTGAATGCAAGTGGGCATCAGTATACACAGCGCTTTCTTGACATGGCCTACGACGTGCTTGTGGACCTCGGCACGGTGGCAACAAGCGGACTTATCTTCTGCCCGGCTGGTTTTGGCTTGAATTACATGTGAGCCGAGCTATTGCTGTCGCTATTCACGTGGGACACAGGTGCCTGTTGCGCGACTCCAATCGGGGCGACACTCGATGTAATTCTCGTCGGGATCATCTGCGCGACGGATTTCTGCCGGGAAACATTTGAGGCTCGCAGTTGGAGGCAAGGCAATATGCGGGTCACTTTACGATCGTTCCCTGCTCCAGCGGAACCGGACTTTTTCTCGAAGTAGCCGACACATCCCTCCCGTGAACCAGATGGTACAGCACCGGCAATACCAGCAGTGTCAGTGCGGTGGAGGACAGAATGCCTCCTATCACCACCGTAGCGAGCGGTCGCTGCACCTCCGCCCCCGTACTGGTGGCCAAGGCCATTGGAATGAAGCCGATTGCTGCTACCAGTGCTGTCATCAGTACCGGGCGCAATCGGGTGAAAGCGCCGGTTTCAATAGCTTCATCCAGCCCCCATCCTTTCTCCCGCAGATCCCGGATAAAGGCCAGCATTACCAGGCCGTTCAACACCGCTACACCGGACAATGCGATAAATCCCACTCCCGCAGAAATGGACAAAGGAATATCTCGCAACCACAAAGCCAGAACGCCTCCGCTGAGCGCAAATGGGACTCCGGTAAACATCAGCAACCCATCCCGAAAATTCCCGAACATCGTATAAAGCAGAACGAGAATGAGGCCAAGGGCGAGTGGAATAACGATCTGAAGTCGCTGGGCGGCTGAAATCAGTTGCTCGAATTGTCCTCCCCATGTCACCCAATATCCGGAGGGGACCTGCACCTTTTCAGCAACCCGTGCTTCCGCTTCGTTTACGAAAGAACCGAGATCTCGGCCTCGGACGTTAGCGGTGACTACTACTCGACGTTTGCCGTTTTCCCGACTCACCTGGTTGGGGCCCTGGACGATCTCAAGATTGGCCACCTCGCCTAACAGGACGTAGCCGAAGGCATTGGCCGTAGCTGCGCCGCCTATGTTGGAAGCGGGTAACCTGATCGGCAGCCGTTTGAGTGCTTCGATATCGCTACGCATGGATTCGGGCAGTCGAACCTGAAGGTCGAAGCGGCGATCACCCTCATAAATAAGGCCCGCACTCCTCCCGGAGATCCCCATGGTTCCTCCGATTCCGATAGTGACAGCATCCTGGACATCCGCACCGTTCAAGCCGTAGCGCGCCATTTTTGCTCGATCCATCTGGATGGAAAGCACCGGTAATCCCGTGATCTGTTCGGTTCGCACATCCGCGGCGCCGGGGACGGTATTGAGAACCTTCTCGATCTGCTCTCCCACGTCAAGCAGCGTATCCATGTCATCGCCAAACACTTTCACCGCGACATCCGCGCGCACGCCCGATAGCAGTTCATTGAAACGCATCTGAATCGGCTGAGTGAACTCGTAGTTATTACCTGGTATCTCTTGCACTGCTTTTTCAATAGAGGCTACCAGCTGTGCCTTGGTGTGGTGCGGCCCCGGCCAGTCTGATTCAGGTTTAAGAATGACAAAGATGTCGGCAACGCTTGGCGGCATCGGGTCGGTTGCAATCTGAGCGACTCCGATCTTGGAAAAGGTCCTCTCCACCTCGGGAAATGCTTTGATCTTCTTCTCTACCTCATTCTGCATTTCAATGGATGTAGTCAGGCTTGTGCCGACAATGCGTATCGCGTGCAGCGCAATATCTCCCTCGTTAAGACTGGGCACAAACTCAGTGCCCATCCTGGTTGTCAGAAGGCCCGAGAGCACCACAATCACCACGGCGAGGGTAACCGTGAGACCCTTGTTGCGCATGGTAGCGGCAAGCATGGGTACGTAGACTTTCTTCGCCCAAATCACTGCCGGACTTTCCTTTTCTGCCACTTTGCCGGAGAGAAAGAGCGCGATTGCCGCCGGCACAAATGTCACCGAGAGGATCATCGCCCCCAGTAGCGCGATTACTACCGTGAATGCCATGGGGTGGAACATTTTTCCTTCCACTCCCGAGAGCGCGAAGATGGGCAGATAGACCACCATGATAATAAGCTCCCCATAAATCAGGACCCGGCGCGCTTCCCTGGATGCATCAAAAACGATCGAAAAGCGCTCGGTGGGCGTGAGTTCCCGTCCCCGCCTTTGCTGCTCATGGGCCAGATGGCGGATACTGTTTTCGATAATGACGATGGCGCCGTCCACGATGATGCCGAAGTCGAGCGCACCCAGGCTCATCAGGTTGGCGCTCACATGGTTAGCCACCATACCGCTAAAGGTGAACAGCATGGAAAGCGGGATGACAAGCGCAGCGATGAACGCTGCCCGCAAGTTGCCGAGGAACAGGAACAACACTACAATCACCAGAGCCGCGCCCTCAAGCAGATTGGTGGCGACGGTTCGAATAGACTTATCTACCAGGACGGTCCGATCATAGACGGGGGTGATGACTATCCCTGCGGGCAAATTTCGGTTAATTTCTGCCAGCTTGTTGGCGACCGCTTGAGAGACGGCGCGGCTGTTCTCGCCGATCAGCATGTGCGCGGTGCCCAGCACCACTTCTTCGCCGTTCTGAGTGGCGGCCCCGCTTCGCAGCTCCTTGCCGATAATCACATCGGCGACATCCTTGATGCGTATCGGCACCCCTTGGCGGTTTCCCAGAATGATATCTGCGATCTCGTCCAGGTTTGCTACTTGGCCAGGTATCCGAACCAGATGCTGCTCGCCGCTTTTTTCGATATAACCCGCGCCGACATTGAGATTATTGCGTTCCAGCGCGAGGACGACATCCTGCAGCGTCAGACCGAAAGACAGCAGCTTTTCAGGATAAGGCGTTACGTGGTACTGCTTGACGAAGCCGCCGATCGCGTTCACTTCGGTAACGCCTCTGACCATGCGCAGTTGAGGCCGGATGATCCAGTCCTGAATTTCGCGCAGGTCCGTCGTGCTATACGCCGAACCGTCCGGTTTTAATGCATCTTCCTCGGCATCGACCGTCCACATGACTATTTCGCCCAATCCGGTAGAGATTGGCCCCATCGTGGGTGCGATCCCCGCAGGCAGGTTGCCCTGCGCCTCCTGAATTCGCTGGTTCACCAGCTGGCGCGCGAAATAAATGTCAGTACCATCCTCAAAAATAACCGTGACTTGCGACAGCCCATAGCGCGAGATGGAGCGTGTATGGTGCAGATGGGGAAGCCCGGCCATCACTACCTCGATGGGAAAGGTCACGCGCTGCTCGGCTTCCACCGGAGAATATCCCGGTGCCGCGGTATTGATTTGGACCTGAACGTTGGTAATGTCCGGCACCGCATCAATAGGCAGCCTCTGGTAGCTATATATACCCAGTGCCGCCATCGCCAGCACCCCTCCGAGCACGAACCCTCGTTGCTGTATCGATATGCGTAAAATCCGTTCAATCATGATCTGTGACCTTGGTTACTCTCAGCTGGGTGCTCGTCTAATGGTCATGGGAGGCGCCGGATTTGCCGAGCTCGGCCTTGATGGCAAAACTGTTCTTCGCCGCGTACCGCTCACCGGCGGTAAACCCATTGAGAACCTCAACCATTTGCCCATCGCTGCGGCCCAACCTGAGCGGGCGCGCTTCAAAGTATTGCCCGTAGCGACCGAACACCACTGTATGGTCGTCCAGGGTTTGAATGCCATCCGCCGAGACGGCAACTGGCACCTGTAGTTCCTCGATCGCCACCTCTGCGGTGATAAACATACCGGGACGCCAGCGTCCGTCCTCGTTTTCCAGCACCACCCGCGCCGTGGCGGTCCGGGTTTGTACGCCAATAAGCGCGCTAATGTAAGAGATAGTTCCTTCGCCTTCGGCATCGATTGCGGTTGATCTTATGGTGGCTTTCTCCCCTAGCCTAAGCACATCCAGGTCCCTTGCGTACACCGTTATTTGCGCCCATACACTCGATATGTCGGCAATGGTAAAAATCTCCGCGTCTTCCTTTAGCACCTGACCCTGGGCTACGGCTTTAGCGGTGATAAGTCCTGAAATGGGGGCGCGGATATCATATCGGGCCAGTTCGCCTCTTTGATGAACTGCCTCAGGCGGAAATCCTATAGTGCGTAGTTTGGCTAATGCGAGATCCGAGGCAATCTCAGCTTCAGTCAAGGCCTGCTGCGCAGCCAGATAATCCTGCTTGGCGGAAATCTTTTCTTGCCACAATTGTTTTTCACGCTCAAAGGTCACCTGCGCCAGACCCAGTCGTTTCCGCGCCGCTAGGAATTGCGCGCGTATTTCGGCCAATACCTGACTTTCAATGACTGCAAGCACCTCGCCTTTCTTTACCTGTTGACCGTGGTGCGAATAGACGGCAGTTACGATGCCTGGCATACGGGGCACGACTTGTACAATAGTGTGTTCGTCGAATCCAATCTCACCCGGTAGCTTGAGTGTGGGTCTGATCGTAGCCGGTCCGGCAGTACGTACTTCCACACCGATGCTCTTCAGCACTTCATCCGATATCTCTGCCCGTGCCTCGACCTGGCTGTAACCCCAGCGAAAAGTTTCGCCCTTGTGATCGGCGGCAATCACCATATCGAACGAGTGAGGTTCTTCCACTACCTGATCGCCGAGCAGATAGTCAGCTTCGGGTTTGAAGTTGAATACCTGTGCCGGCGCGCCGAGACGCGAAAGAGTGACGGTGACATGTGCGCCAGACGGAGGCAGCGGCTTTCCGTTCTCATAGAGATAGAGCCGGAACTGGGGCGGGATGCCTTTTTCAAAAATGGTAACTTCTACACCGAAGCCATTTCGGGTAAACAGTTTCCCGCCTTTAGGCCCCTTGCCTGGTTCGCGGCTTTTGCTTTTATCCCCTGCCGACTTATCTTTGGTTTCATGATGTGGGTGCGGGCCGTTGGTAGAGTTAGCCTCGTCCTCGTCGCCATGATCGTGATTGTCATGCGCTGCATGAGACAAGTCAGACTTGTCGTGGCCACCGTGCGCAGCCTCTGGTGTCGCTGCTTTGTCCCAGGTCAGTATGAGCCCCCCCAACACAGCTCCAATTGCGATAACGACGACAATTAAGATTATTTGTCGTTTATTCATCATCGCTCCTTGAGGCTGTATTTGCGTTGCTGCCTTTACTGGCCGAAGGGCTCAATGCACCGTCGATGGGGGCTGCAATCAGCCGTTCTATTTCATTGACCAGGCGCTGATAATTCGCCAGTGCCCGCACATACAACACTTCGTTTTGAAACAGGGTGCGCTGCGCATCCAGCACTTCCAGAAAACCGAACTTTCCCAGCTCATAGCCTTTGTTCGTGACTTCAAAGGCGCTCCTGGCTCTGGGCAATATATTGTCGCGCAATATGCGCGTTTCATCCTGCGCAGCCGACAAAGCCTCATACGCCTGTGACAGCTCGGTTTTAAGGCGCAATTCAGTCGCCATCTGTTCGTCCATAGCCTTGTCCACGCGTTGGTAGGCTTCGTGGAGGTTGCCCTGATTGCGGTCGAATATCTGTAGCGGTATGGAAATGCCAGCAATAGCAGTCGTGCCGCCGGTTTGCGAGTGGTTCAGAACGCCGGCAACAACGGTGAGATTGGGTATGCGCCGTGTCTGCTCCACTTCCAGCACTGCTTTACGCTGTTCCATATTTTTGATGGCGCGCAGGGCCATGGGGCTGGCGAGAGCGCGCTCCGCAAGCGCTTCGAAACTCGGCAGGGCAACCAACGATTCAAGGTTTCCCAGTGCCTTGTTAAATTGCGGAGAAGAACTGCCCCATAGCAGAGCCAGGCGTTTGCGCGCTGCGGCCAAATCGCGCTGTGCTTGTACCATGGCGATCTCCGTAGCGGAGAATGCTACCTCGACCTTGGTCTCTTCAATTGGGGGCACTTTGCCTGACTGAACGCGCTTTGAAACCGTGTGGACCACCCTCTGCGCCAGCCGCTGGCTTTCCTCGGCAAGTCGCAACTGTTCCTGCGCGGCTAGCACGTCGGTAAACACATTTGCCACCTGAGCGATAAGTTCCACACGCCTGGCTTCGTAAGCTTGTTCCGCCACTTCCTCGCCGAGCGACGCCGCTTTGACCCTCGCGGCCCGTTTTCCGCCGAGTTCGATCAATTGATTGATCCGAAGCGTGGTGTCTTGCTGCTCTACTTCTTTTGCGCCTACGGCAGCGTTGCGATTAACCTTCTGAAGATTTCCAGCATTCTCGGCAAATAAAGTCAGCTCCGGGTTTGGCAGCAGTCCGGCTTGAAGCGTGACGCCCTTAAGGGCCTGAGTTTCTTTGGCAAAAGCCGCCAACTCCGGGTTACGCTGCAATGCGAGGCGCGCGGCATTGCGCAAAATGAGGTCGTTCTTTTCTTCGAGCAAAGACGGAGCGGAGTAATCCACGCTCGCGTCAGGCAGTGCGCCGGAAAAAGTATTTTGGGCAAAGGCCGAAGATATGAAGCCCAGTGCCAAAATAAATGATCCGGCTGGCAAAAAGTGTCGGCACACCGTGGGCAACACGGTAAATTTCATGGGTTTCTCCGCAAGTAATGCACTAACTCAATTGCACCATCAGCCATTTCAATGAGCGAATGGAGCAGATAAACTGTGCAGCAAGCCCGCGAAGCCAGATAACACCTGACGTGGCTTAGGCGACCTTGCCTAAACAGTATTCAGGTTGTTATACCGGTGGGAACTCGCCGATCTAACTTGCGAAGGTGTTTCGGGGGGGATGAAGCGGGGAATCAGGAATGGATTCGGGAACGATGATAGAAATGAACAATGTCAACCCTTCCATGCCGGTGGAAGTGGGTACGATTAAAGGGGGGGTGAAGAAAAAGGGCTGATATTGTCCTGCGGCATGCAGGCATAAGTGCGTCGCGGCATCCAGATGACCATCGTCATTAATAGCGGCGTGTTGATGCGCCTCAAGATGGGCCGCGGGGTCAAGAGAAAGGACATGATGCTCATGATCGAGTTCATGAGCGAACACTTCCCCGTTAAAGGCCCAGCTGAATGCGTTCGTCAGCATCGTAACGAACAATATCAGCATGACAGAATAATTATGGCGGCGCTTGCTCATGGCTTCGGAGATTCTATACCCTGGAACGAGGGCTGCCAATAGATGTTTTTTCCGTTAGCTCCCGCGACAACTTGCGTCCCCTCAAGGGTTTGTTCAGGGGTGTCCAGAATCAACCTTACGCCACACTCGGCCGTAGTTGGGTGGAATAGTCAGCCAGCGCGTCTCACCTTCACGCACGACAAAATTATCCTGGTTGTGCAGTTGTTCTATATAGTTTCCCGGGCGGGTGAACATAAATGCCACACTTTGCTCGATGTCGGTAAAATTTACTGCGATCAGGCTTATTGCGTCGCTATTCTCTCGTTGAAAAAGCAGAATACCGCGCGAAAGATAACGCTCGTAATCGTTATGAAAATAGTGGCTGCCGCGACGCCACTCGGCGCAATTTTTACGCAGACTCAGCAGACTTCGCGTCAGCTTGACCAAGCTTCTCCCCGCGGGGTCGTAGAAATAATCCCAACGCAGCGGTCGCAATAACAATACCCGCCCGAGGCCCGCCTCGGGCAGAAAGTAATTCTCGCCGAATTCCTGACCCTGCCATAGCAGAGGGATGCCTTTGGCGGCGAGAAATGCGATCAGGTAGGGTTGAAGCCGGTACCACTGCGCGCGGTCACCCTCTGCAAATAACGGATTTCCGTCGCGTTGATCGAGGCCGAACTCGCAAACGAAACGGCTGTGGTCGTGGTTCTCGATATACTGCAGCGGACGCTTGGCAAGGACTTCCCCGTTCTGAGTTGTCTGTTCGATGTAGCCGAGTGCACCCAGCCGATGGCCCAAACTCTCGATGGCGCCTGGTGCCCCGCGCGCGCAGGTGGTAGCCGCGCCGAAGCTTGCGTTCTGCCAGGCGGCGTTGCTGTAGCTCTGTTCAAGGATCTGCTCCGGAGCCTCCAATTGCTCTGCGATCTGGATCAACCGAGACCCTTCCGGCGTGCCGAAGCGGGAAAGGCTGGCGAGCGAGTTTTTGACATAATCATGAGTATTAAAGACCAGGTTGGCGTATCCGACGCCTAGCGCGCCGTCCCAATAGTTCGGCACGCAGTCATAACGGAAACCGTCGATATGATAGGTATTCAGCCAGTGCAGGTTGACGCTATAGAAAAAATCGCGGGTCAATGCGCGGTTGAAATCGGTGCTGACACCGAGATCACTAAAATAGTCTTTGGCAAAGGGCCCCATGAAGGGATTCTCTTTGTATCCAAGCCGGCGGTAGAGATCGGCATAAGGAAAGTCCAGACCCGTATGGCCGTATACGGCATCGATGATTACCGCCAGCCCATGCTGGTGTGCGGCGTCAACAAAACGCTGGAAATCGTCGCGCCGTCCGAAACGTTCATCGACACCAAAATACCCGAGCGGCAAATAGCCCCAGTCGACATCAAGAGAAACATTGTTGACGGGCATGAGCGATAGTGCGTTTACACCGAGGTCGGCCAGATAGTCCAGGCGGTCGATGGCACCTTCGAGACTGCCGCCGAATTCGGCAAGATTCAATTCGTACAGAATCAGGTCAGGTAGAGCGGGTGTTTTCCAGATCTGCTCGGCTTCGCTCCAGATATATGGCGCGTAGCCGAGCGTAAAGGCCGAAAGTTTGCCTGTTGCATACTCGCGCGAAAAAGGGTCGATGATCCAATCCAGTACACCTGCGTTGGGATTGTGCAGTTCAAAGCGATAGACATGCCGGCCGGGCAAACCGAAATGGGAGTTGCCCTGAAAATCGTGGATAGTGTGGAAATCCACCTTCGCCCACCAGAAATCTCCATAGTTGGTATCAGTTTTGTGCTGCAGCTCGAAGGCGAGCGGCTGAATTGACTGAATAAACTGGTCTCGCTCATGAATGATTTTCACGAATAGCCTGTTACCCGCCAAGGCTGAAATCCAGGGCAGCAATATGCCGAAATCGACTACGCCTGGCTCGGACTCTCGGGGGCCCAGCCGATTCAGTGGAAGGTGTTTCATACCCGATAGCTCCGTGATTAAACGCCAGCCGGCTTGACACTTTTGCTGGCGGACGAGGATGGGCGGCGTGCGCCGCTTTTCAGGCGGCAGTCACGCCATTCTTTTCGCCGCCCTTGGGTCCCCAGAACACGACCCAGGTGCCGAAATCATCTGAAAAGTTTTCGAAGCGATGCTGGACGTTTGCTCCCACAAAAAGGCAATCTCCCGCCTTGAATGCATAACGCTCGCCGCCGATGACGAGTTCGCCCGTTCCGCGGTGGACGAAGTAAATTTCGTCCTGCTCATGTGGAGTTTGGGGATCATTGCCGACAGGGGCGTAATACTCAACTGACATGCTGCCATGGGCAAGCGCCACGGCAAATCGCTCTCCCATTGGCCACTCCGGCGTGACCGGGCCGGGGATGCGAGAAAATACTTCTTCAACGGTGCTTTTAACTTTCATTGCGAGATCCTGGCACGTGGCAAGGTAATGACAGTTTGCTATCACATTTCGCTGGTCATAAAACCTCCAGCAAAATTTATTTTACCCGCCCCCTTCGCGGCGCACCGATTTTTTTTCGCTGTGTATCGGAGCTGCGGTGGGTAAAACTGCGAAGCAACCGAACCCATACAGGAAGATCGCAGCTAAAAGTTGTTGGAGATTCCCCGCTCAGTCAGGTTATGTGTGCGTTCCCGAACTGAAGCGAGCGAACCCGAGGATTAAGCTGGTGTATGTTAGGTCCAATCGGCCTTCTACTCTGCTCATGGGAAATTCGTTAACGGGGCTGGTATGAGACAGTCTGGCTCTGAAACAAGGTCCCGATCTCCAGGAGTCTAAGTCTTAGTGGTCGCCGAGCGACAGCGCTGTTCGATGAACAACAGACCTTGGCGGATCTGCGCCCCGGTTAAAACTGTTTCTCCATAATCGAGAGTCTTCTCCATGACCGAGAGTCAAACGGGACAGCTTATCCTAGCCAAACCGGAATTGCCGGAGGATGTGGTCGCATTGGTGCCGATGCGGAATGTCGTAATGTTTCCGCATGTGTTAATGGCTATTACGGTCGGCCGCGCCAAGTCCATTGCCGCGGTGGAGCATTCCTTGCGTTCCAACGTCCCGATAGGGATTGTCCTGCAAAAGGATCCCAATGTTGATGACCCGGGGTTGGAAGCTTTGTTCAAGATGGGCACGGTGGTGAATATCGTGCGTCATCTCAGTTCCACCGATGGGTTGCGGCATGCAGTGTGCCAGGGTTTGGAGCGATTCTGCATCGAAGACATGGTTGAAGGCTACCCGTTTTTAGCCGCTCGCATTCGGCGTATCGAAGAACCCGCCGAGGTGTCAACGCAGGCCGAGGCCCTCGCCATGCAACTGCGCGAGCGAACGATCGAAATCCTTTCATTGCTGCCGGGAGCGCCAGCGGAGCTCGCGCACGCGCTACAGACAACGCGGGCACCGTCACATCTTGCCGACATTACGGCAAGCCTGCTTGACACGGAAGTGGCGGAGAAGCAGATGCTGCTCGAAACCGTCAATACCGAGGAGCGGTTGCAGAAGGTGCTCCAGATATTGTCACGCCGTATTGAAGTGCTGAGGTTATCGCAGGAAATCGGCGAACGCACGAAAGAGCATCTGGATGATCGCGAACGCAAATTTTTATTGCGCGAGCAATTGAAGACGATCCAGAAGGAGCTCGGCGAGACAGATAGTGATGACCAGGAGATAGCAGAGCTGGAAGAGGCCATCGCCAATGCCGGCATGCCGGAGGATATCGAGGCGCAGGCGCGCAAGGAGTTGCAGCGTTTAAAGCGGATGCCGCCTGCTTCAAGCGAATATTCGATGCTTCACACCTACCTGGAATGGATGACCGAACTGCCCTGGCGGCTGCCAGAGGATGCACCAATCGATCTCGATGCCGCGCGTCAAATTCTCGAGGCCGATCATTTTGGACTCGAACGAGTGAAGCAGCGCATTTTGGAGTTCCTCGCAGTGCAAAAGCTTAAACCCCAGGGTCGCGCGCCGATACTATGTTTTGTAGGCCCGCCAGGGGTAGGGAAAACTTCCCTCGGCCAGAGCATCTCACGCGCCTTGCAACGTCCATTCGTGCGCGTTTCGTTGGGTGGCGTCCACGATGAAGCCGAAATGCGGGGGCATCGCCGCACATATATCGGCGCGATGCCGGGAAACATTGTGCAAGGATTGCGTAAGGCGGATGCGCGAAATTGCGTCATGATGCTTGACGAGGTCGACAAAATGTCGGCCAGCCTCCACGGCGATCCTTCGGCCGCGCTGCTGGAAGTGCTGGACCCGGAGCAGAATTCTACCTTTCGGGACAACTACCTGGGCGTGCCGTTTGACCTGAGCCGGGTCGTTTTCATTGCTACCGCAAACGTGATCGATAATGTCCCGCCCCCGGTCCGCGACCGCATGGAGATTATCGATCTTCCGGGTTATACGCGCGAGGAAAAACTTCAGATCGCGTTACGTTACCTGGTCGGTCGGCAAAGGGAAGCGAACGGTTTAAGCGAAGAGCAGTGCGAGATAACGGTCGCGGCGATCGATAGTATTATTGCAAATTACACGCGCGAAGCCGGGGTACGCCAATTGGAACGCGAGATCGGTCGCGCGATGCGGCACGTTGCGATGCGCATTGCCGAAGATGCGCAACTCAAGGTAAGGGTTGACGTCGCAGACCTGGAGGTCATCCTCGGTCCGGCGAAATTCGAGCACGAGACTGGGCTGCGCATTGGTTTGCCGGGTGTGGCGACCGGTCTGGCCTGGACACCTGTGGGCGGTGACATTCTATTCATCGAAGCCACACGGGTCAGCGGCCGCGGACAGCTGATTTTAACCGGGCAGCTTGGCGACGTAATGAAGGAAAGCGCGCAGGCCGCGCTCACGCTAGTGAAAGCCAAGGCAGATAGCCTCAATATCCCCTATGGCACCTTTGAGGGCATTGACGTGCATGTGCATGTGCCCGCTGGCGCTATTCCCAAGGATGGCCCGAGCGCTGGCGTGTCAATGTTTATTGCGCTTGCCTCGCTTTTTACCGATCGTCCGGTAAATCACGACGTAGCAATGACAGGCGAAATAAGTCTGCGCGGACTGGTGCTTCCAGTGGGGGGTATCAAGGAAAAGGTGCTTGCCGCACAGCGTGCGGGCCTGCGGGTGGTGCTATTGCCGGCGAGGAACGAGAAGGATTTGCGCGACGTTCCCGAATCCGCGCGCGCTGCGTTGCAATTTGTCATGCTGGACACGGTCGACGACGCGATTCAGGCATCGTTGGGTCAACGGGAGAGGCGCCACACCATATCCGAATTCAAGCTTGTCTAGCCCACGCTGGTGGAGCGGCTCGGCGACCGGCTATGCTGGGACTGACTACGCGGGAATTCCCTTTAGGCCAACATCAAACGTTGCAACATATCCTTGGTTCGTCTCGACGAGAGTAAGCACTAACTGATCGCCTCCTGCACGGTATATGCCGTCTTGCTCATTTCTCGTGCGCGGGAGACGTGACTTTGCCGAGGTGTATGGCGGCTGCGCATGTACCCGGTCCGTCAGGGTGTCGTCGAAATAGAACTGCGATGTAAACTCATGAGCCGAGCGGTGTTTTCCCTTCGTGCGAATTTTGAAGTGAATATGCACTGTTCTGCCCGGATACGACCCGGGATAAATGGTGAGGAATCGCGCGATGCCCTTAGCGTCCGTCATCTGGTAGCCGCGTAGAAATTTCTTTCCGCGGGTCTGGAACGCAGGGTCCATGACATCAGAATAGACACCCTGTGCGTCGCACTGCCAGATATCAACGACGGCATCCTGCAGAGGTACACAGCCTGTTTGACCGACGTTGAGTATGCGGATTTCGAGCGCGAGCGGCAGCCCTTCTTTTACCGACCCGTCCGAAGGATCGGAACGGACATCCGAGCGATGCAAGCGCTCATCAACAAAATAAGGACCTTCGGTTTGCGCAGGGGTGACCACGCAGGCAGGGGTTCGTCGCGCTGATTCGCCGCCACCGCCGGAGCTCGCCGATGAGTGCGCCGAAAGCGCGTTCACCCCGGTGACGCCAAGCAGGGCAAGCATTTTCCGGCGATTTCTGAACCAGTCCTGACGATCATCCACGTGCGAATGCCTCCCCTCGATTCATCGCGTCAGCCACCTTTCCTATTATCGCTGTGTACATTGGTGGCCGACCCGATGCATTAAGTTCCCGCTTATCGACGACCCCCTTAACCCAAGTTTGCTATCCGCCTTAATCCTCGCCGCGATCATAGGCTATGAGCTTACTCGTCAGGTTGCTTTTTACGGCGGGCCACTCATGGCCAAGAATCGAGTAAATAACCGTATCTCGAATTGAACCGTCGCGCATCATTTGGTGGCTGCGCAGAATTCCGTCTTGCTTGGCTCCCAGGCGTTCAATCGCGGTTCTGGAGACCTGGTTGAAATAATGCGTCCTGAACTCGACCGCGATGGCGTTTTTTTCCTCAAACGCATATTGAAGCAGCAGCAGCTTGCATTCGGTGTTCACCCTCGTCCTGCAGACTGAGTTCGCGTACCAGGTGTAACCGAGCATCGGCCGTCGGTTGATTTCATCCACGTTATAGAAACGCGTCGTTCCCACGATTTTGTGCGTGCTGTTAAGCCTGACGGCAAATGCAACATTTCCCTTGGCTGAACTTTCAACAGCCCGCATCACATAGTCTTCCATCTGGTCGCAGGAGGGGACGTTCGCAAACCAGAGCTTCCAGAGCTCTCCATCCATGACAGCCGCCTTCAGAGGCTCGACATGATTGATTCCAAGGGGAATCAGCGTCACGGCTGCGCCCGTCAATTGTACAGGTTCAAGCCAGGTCATCTTTTATTGCTCTCCGCCGAGCGCGGCGTGAGGCCGCGAAATACGCTAAATGAACCATTGGGCGCCGGGAGGGAGTTGCGATGCACTGTCCGCCCGCGTCACACGCTCATCCATTGGGATATTGACGCTGCGTCGAGGGTGAATCAGGTTTTAGAACATAGGCTTTTTCTTCGCCGAATTATAGCGTTTCACCCCGTCTACAATTTCTGCTTTGGCTTCCTTGACTCCCACCCAGCCATTTATCTTGACCCACTTGCCGGGTTCAAGATCTTTGTAGTGCTCGAAGAAATGCGAGATTTGCGCACGTACCAGTTCAGGTAGATCCTCATGGGATTTTTTTTTGCGGTAGAGACTGCACAACTTGTCGATGGGCACCGCTAATATTTTGGCGTCCTCGCCGGCTTCATCAGTCATTTTTAACATACCGAGCGGTCTGCAGCGGACGACTACGCCGGAAATGAGTGGAACCGGCGAGATCACCAGCACATCCACCGGGTCTCCGTCGTCCGATAGAGTATGGGGAACGTAGCCATAATTGCATGGGTAGTGCATTGACGTTGACATGAAACGATCAACGAACATTGCGCCGGTCTCCTTATCCACTTCGTATTTGATGGGATCAGCATTCATGGGTATTTCTATGATGACGTTGAAATCATTCGGGACGTCACGGCCAGAATTTACCCGATCGAGATTCATTTGATAGTCCTACTCTAGGTGACTGAAACTGGTTATTATAACCGTGAGTTGCGAGAAAAAATTCAACTTCCACCTGATTACCTTCCTATGCTTTTCAAATTGGGCATTCTGGCTGCTACTGGTTACGCTGTTCTTGCTGGAGTCCTATTCCTCATCCAGTCACGCTTTGTTTACTATCCGGAAACTGGACGGGCCATTATCGGCACGCCGGATGCTCATGGGCTCGACTATGAGTCGGTAAAAATTGCTACGGAAGATGGAGAAACATTGAACGGCTGGTTTGTTCCGGCGAAAGACGCAACGGCGACGGTATTGTTTTTCCATGGCAACGCAGGAAACATTTCGACCCGGATGGGATACCTGCTGATGTTTTACCGTCTCGGGTACAACACATTGATCATTGACTATCGCGGCTATGGCGAAAGCAGCGGAACGCCATCCGAGCAGGGTACTTATCGCGATGCCCAGGCCGCGTGGCGATATCTCACCGAGCAAAGAAATATTCCATCAACGCGCATTGCGCTGCTCGGCGAATCGCTGGGGGGGGCGGTCGCAACCTGGCTCGCCGTGCGCGAAAAACCCGCCTTATTGGTGTTAGCTTCCGCGTTTACCTCGGTGGACGATATGGCGGCGGCAATTTACCCGTTTCTGCCGACGCACCTGTTGACCCGTTTCCAGTACAACACCCGGGACTACCTGCGGGGCGTTACCTGCCCGGTATTCGTTGCGCACAGTCCGCAGGATGAAATCGTGCCGTTTGCGCAGGGCCAGGCCCTGTACGCATCGTCACCCGAGCCAAAACAGTTCGTGGAGTTGCAGGGCGGGCACAACAACGGGTTCATATACATGCGCGAGGAGTGGGTGCGCGCATTGGGCGACTTTATGGCCAGGAATTTATAAATCCGCGAGATGCCAGCTCGGAACTTGATAACGGGCCGCCCGCGATTTGATTAATGTTGGAGCAATCTCATGCTGGTAATAGCGCATCGCGGTTATCACGCGAAGGTGCCCGAAAATACACTGGCGGCTTTTGAAGCCGCAGTGAATGCGGGCGCAGGCGGTATCGAGACTGACGTGCGCATCAGTCGCGAGGGGGTGCCGGTGCTGATCCATGATCGCATTATTGCATCAGGCCAAGCAGTGGCGGATCTGACGCGAAAGGAGATCGAGCAGGCAGTGGGCTACGGGATACCCACGTTGGATGAAGCGCTGGAGTATTTTCCCGGTGTATTGTGGAATGTGGAAATTAAAACTGCACAGGCCCTATCGACCGTCATAAAAGTGCTCGAAAGGCATCAGGCTGGCCACCGCCTTGTGGTGACGTCTTTCCGCCATGATCTGGTAGCGGTTTGCGCCTCATCGCTCAAGGTTAATTGCGGGCTGTTGCTGGCACATCGACCGCTTACGCTGAGTTCCGTGCTGGCTGACTTCAACTGTGACGGAAATCCGAGGGTTAATCATCTCGTCTGGAACTACGAGGTTCTGGATGATACCCTTTTGAAAGAGGCAGCCGAGGACGGGTACCGCAATTTTGTTTATGGCGCCGTAACCAGAGCCGAGCATGACATTTGCCGGGAAGCGAATGTGGACGGGATCATCACAGACTACCCGCTTCTTGTGCAGAACGTATAGCTGCTCTTTTGGTGGGGTGGCACGAACACCAAATGCATCTATTAAAATATCGTGGAATGCTTCAGCAGGGTTCGTGACCTTGGGAAGCAGATGTACTACTTCACAATTTTGATGAGCTGACCCGTAATCGGTTCACCTTCGGGATACTGGCCATTGAGCAAGCGCAAATAGCCTTCGGCGTGGGCGCCCAGAGGAGACTCTCTCGCCAGTTCGGCATAGGTGAGGCCCTTGGCTGCCGTAATGGTTCGGATCTCAAGTGCCTTGATTCCTTCTTTCTCCGCATCGGTTAGCGGGCGAAAACTTTCAATCGCGCGGGCGATGACTGGATGATGGCGCTCGAATGCGGCCCGTGAATCGCCCCGTCCTGCCACGAGATACGCGTTATTGTCGAGATAAATCACTCCGGCCGTGAAGCGTTCTCCGTTCTGCGTATTCGCGGTCACCACAGCAGTAGGCAACCCATTGCTGACCGTCGACGAAATTTCTGTAGAGCTTCCAAGGCGAAATCGTTCGCGTGCAAGATCAGCGGGGGAACCGCGGGGACTATCGAATCGACTTAACACCATCAATGCGTCCCCATCAGGGCTGGTAGCGACAACTTCGTTGGGCTTGTTTCGTATTCGCCACTCGGGCGGAAACGACAATGTGAAGCCCATCTCCTTGTGATGAAATGTATTTCCTCGTACCACCCCCTGGTTGACAGGATCCCCGAAAGTCAAACCTTCGGTTTGGCGCAGAAACTCCGTGCGTCGATCGTCTATCGCGCCGGGCTGGGCATATTGCTGGGCCTCACCGACCACTTCCTGCAAGCGAGTGTCATTGTCGGGATGGGTGGAAAAAAGCCCATGATAGCGACGCGGCTCCCGACCCTCTTGTTGGGCGGCCGCAATATCGAACAGTTCCTGATTTTTGAGTACGCGGATGACTTTGATCATTGCCTGGGGATCATAGCCGCTTCGCGCCAGATATTCCGCTCCCAGGCGATCGGCTTCCAGCTCATGGCTGCGGCCGTAGCCGGAAAGCAGGGCATCACCCGTAACGCCCAACAGGCTTTGAACACCTTGTGCAAGCGCTCCGCCCAGCTGCGGCACAAATATTCCAGCCACAACCCCGCCGATCGTGGCAGCAACGTTCGCGGCGGTGGCGGCACTATATTGCCGCACGCTATGGCGTGCCGTGACATGGCCTAGTTCATGCCCGAGCACGGCAGCGAGCTCGGCTTCTGAATTAAGGTAGGCCAGAATACCCCGCGTGACATAAATATAACCGCCGGGTAGGGCAAAAGCATTTACCTGAGGACTGTCGACGACGGTGAAATGATAATTGAGCTGAGGCCGGTGGCTGTTTTTCGAGAGTTTTTGCCCGATCTCGTTGACGTAATCTTGCAAAGCCGGCGACTCGCTGTAAATCCCATAAACTTCGGGCACATTGGCAGCCGCTTTCTCTCCCCTGCGGATCTCGTCGGCTTCCGTCATGAGCGTGAAGTTCTGCTTGCCGGTCACCGGATTGGCGGCGCAGCCGCCTAACAGAAGCAGGCCGACGAGAGGAACGATGAATTTGAGTCCGCTTATCCTTCTCATTGTGGTCATTTCGCCATCTAAAATAACCATGACCGCCGGAAATGAAAAAGGGCAGCTTCAAGCTGCCCTTGTTTTTTGATCGCGCTTCCCTGGACGTTAAGCTGCAGCCTGCTTCTCAGGCTTTTTGCCGTATTTCTGCCGAAATTTCTCGACCCGACCGGCCGTGTCAACAATTTTCTGCTTACCCGTATAGAAGGGATGGCACACTGAGCAAACCTCGATATGCAAAGGCCGACCCATGGTGGATCGCGTCTGAAAAGTACTGCCGCAACTACAGGTCACGGTGATTTCCTGGTAGTTTGGATGAATGTCTGGTTTCATGGGTAAATCCTTGAACTGTGCCGCTACAGCGGAAACTGTGAGCGAAAATGTGGAACGAAACGTATATTATCCTTTAACCCATGCCCCGGTGCAACAATATTCCGCGCCGCGGGTGAATTGAACGCGGTTTTCGTGCTTCAGACCCGCCGCATCGAATCAAAGAAATCCGCATTATTTTTGGTAGCCTTGATCTTGTCCAGCAAAAATTCCATTGCCTCCAATTCATCCATTGGATAGAGGAGCTTGCGTAGCACCCAGATCTTCTGCAGCACGTCAGGTTTGATTAACAATTCTTCCTTGCGGGTACCGGAGCGGTTAACGTTGATGGCGGGATAAATGCGTTTTTCCGCCATGCGCCGGTCCAGGTGTATTTCCATGTTACCTGTACCCTTGAATTCTTCGTAAATTACATCATCCATGCGCGAACCGGTATCAACCAACGCGGTCGCAATAATCGTAAGCGATCCGCCTTCCTCGATATTTCGAGCTGCGCCGAAAAAACGCTTGGGACGTTGCAACGCGTTTGCGTCGACGCCGCCGGTTAAAACCTTGCCGGATGCGGGCACGACCGTATTGTAGGCGCGTGCAAGTCGCGTGATCGAGTCCAGCAGTATCACCACGTCTTTTTTATGCTCTACCAGCCGTTTGGCTTTTTCGATCACCATATCGGCCACCTGAACGTGCCGCACAGCGGGCTCGTCAAATGTGGAAGAAATCACCTCCCCTCTAACGGAGCGGATCATCTCGGTAACTTCCTCCGGGCGCTCATCTATCAGCAGCACCATTAGGATGACATCCGGACAATTGGCCGCGATCGCGTGAGCGATGTGCTGAAGCATTACTGTTTTTCCGGATTTGGGGCTTGCGACCAGCAATCCGCGCTGTCCCTTACCAATTGGCGCGATAAGGTCGATAATGCGGCTGGTGATGTTTTCTTCGGCTTTGATGTCGCGTTCGAGCTGCAATCGCTCGGTAGGAAAGAGGGGGGTGAGATTTTCAAATAGTATCTTGTGCTTGGAATTTTCCGGCGGCTCGTTGTTGACCTTATCCACCTTGACCAAAGCGAAGTAACGTTCTCCATCCTTGGGGGTGCGGATTTCCCCTTCTATGGAGTCCCCCGTGTGCAGGTTGAATCGCCTGATCTGGCTCGGTGAGACATAGATGTCGTCGGGTCCGGCCAAATACGAGGTATCCGGCGAGCGTAGAAAACCAAAGCCATCCTGCAACACTTCCAGCGTCCCCTCACCGTAAATGCTCTCGCCTTTCCGCGCCTGGTTTTTCAGTAATGCGAAAATCAGATCCTGTTTTCGCAGACGATTAGCGCCGTCGATCTCATTGGCGATGGCCATCTCTACCAGTTCGGTGACGTGAAAATTCTTGAGGTCTGATAAATGCATGAAGGGAAACCCGAGGGTGAAAAAGCAGGGACGTAAAGCGTCAAAGACGTAGAGAAGCGCTGATGGGGCAGACTAGAATCAGAACGGAGCGGTGAATCGAATCAGATTCCGCTTAGGGAGGCGGTTGGCCGTAAGTTTATCTTGTTTAGATGTGGCTGTCAATAAAGGCGGTTAGCTGAGATTTCGACAGGGCGCCGACCTTGGTTGCCTCAATGTTGCCATTCTTGAACAGCATGAGGGTAGGGATCCCACGAATGCCGTATTTTTGCGGCGTGGCCTGGTTCTCATCGATATTCAGCTTTGCTACCTTTAGCCGATCCCCATATTCGCCGGCGACTTCATCCAGGATAGGCGCGATCATCTTGCACGGTCCGCACCACTCTGCCCAAAAATCCACCAGAACAGGAACAGTGGATTGTATTACTTCGGTCTCAAATGTTCCATCCGCGACATAATGGATATGCTGGCTCATAGGGATTCTCGTGAGAAGTTAATGTTTCGTGTGTTGGGTCAACGGCTGCGGTTGTGGGCAAAAAATTTGAAGCGGGATAAGGAAGCTCGGGTAGTCCGGCAGAAACGCAGGAAATGGCGGCTCGCCCGTTTCCACATGGCTTGCATCACTCTTGTTTCGATATGCTAGCGAAAAAAGTCTCGGAAGGGAAGAGTAACTTTATAACTGCTGTCCAACCGTAACGAATTATTGCGAAATCAGGTTTTTCCTTCCGGGAACCTCAATGAGTGTCCGTTCGTCGATTCGCGCGGCTAGCGGGAAATCTGATCATAACCGTCAAGGAACTCCTTCGGCCGCTGTAGCGGTCATGCCATGGGGCCGCGCACAACCTCCCGCTCCCGAATCAAGCCTTCTTACCCCATGAGTCCCGAAGTGTTACCGCGCGGTTGAAAACAGGCTTTTCATGTTTCGTATCCACCGGGTCGGCGATAAAGTACCCATTCCGTTCAAATTGAAAGCGATCCTCCGGTTGGATATTCCTGAGCGACGGTTCCACGAAGGCCGTTATGATGCTTTTGGAATGAGGATTAAGAAATGTTTTGTAATCCTGCCCGCTGGCGTCGGGATGCGCGTGAGCAAACAAACGGTCATAAAGCCGTACTTCGACCTGTTGCGCATTCCTTACAGAGAGCCAGTGGATATTTCCCTTGATTTTGCGCTTGTCCGCTCCAGGCGTGCCACTTTTACTGTCGGGATCATAAGTGCAGTGAATCTCCACCACTTCTCCACTATCATTCTTGACCATGCTTATGCATTTTACAACGTAAGCATAGCGTAATCGCACCTCTGCGCCGAGGGACAGCCTGAAGAAGCCTTTGGACGGCGTTTCCATGAAGTCGCCGCGCTCGATGTAGACGATTTTCGAGAAGGGTACTGAACGGTTCCCCCATTCCGGCTTTTGCGGGTGATTCGGCGCCAGGCACTCCTCTTCCTGGTTTTCAGGGTAATTGTCAATCACCACCCTTAACGGTTCCAGGACGGCGAGACGCCGGGGAGCAGACTCGTTCAAGTCCTGTCGCAGGCAATCTTCCAGTACGCTCATATCGATCCATGAATCAGCTTTACTGACACCGATACGTTCCGCGAAAAGACGTATCGATTGGGGCGTGTACCCGCGGCGTCTAAGTCCGGCCAGGGTATTCATGCGCGGGTCGTCCCAGCCGTCCACCAAACCCCCGTTCACCAGTTCAATCAATTTGCGCTTGCTCATCACACTATAGGTAAGATTCAGCCGCGCGAATTCAATTTGCTGCGGATGACATGGGACAACATCCGACAATTGATCCAGCACCCAGTCGTATAGCGGACGATGATCTTCGAACTCAAGCGTGCAGAGGGAGTGGGTGATTCTCTCTAGCGCGTCCGAAACGCAATGTGTGTAATCGTACATGGGATAGATGCACCATTTGTCACCGGTGCGGTGGTGATGGGCATGGCGAATGCGATATATGACGGGGTCCCGCAAATTAATGTTGGGTGATGCCATGTCGATCTTGAGGCGTAAAACATGCATGCCGTCGGAAAATTCACCTGCCTTCATTCGCCTGAACATGGCGAGATTTTCCTCAACGGAGCGGTCGCGATACGGGCTGTTCTGTCCGGCCTCGGTCAACGTGCCACGCAGAGTCCGAATTTCATCCGCAGTGAGACTGTCCACGTAGGCCTTGCCCTGCCTGATGAGGAGTTCAGCAAACTCATATAGCTTGTCAAAATAGTCGGAAGCATAATGGAGGTGGTCGCCCCAGTCGAAGCCAAGCCACCTGACCGAGCCGCATATGGAATCAACATATTCCTGTTCTTCTTTTTCGGGATTGGTGTCGTCCAGGCGCAGGTGGCATATGCCGTCATAATCTCGCGCGAGACCGAAGTTAAGGCAAATGCTTTTAGCATGGCCGATATGAAGGTAGCCGTTGGGCTCGGGTGGAAAACGGGTTTCGACACGTCCCCCCCATTTGCCGCTCCGGTTATCCTCTTCAATGATATTGCGGACGAAGTTGGAAGCGGAGGTTGGGGCGGCGTAAGTGTCAGCGTTATTTGTCAAGTTGGCCTCTCAAACTTTCAATCGCCGTCATTATAGAGCTAATGTCGTTTCATTACGCTAATCCGAGCACGTTCTGCGCAATGGAGCCTCTCTAGCGCAATCCCCGATATTTAGACTACACTCGCTAAAATGAAGCCCCTCACTTTTTCCATTTTGCGCCTCCTGAGCGATAACGAATTTCATTCTGGCGAGGTAATTGCCCGGGCTATGGGGGTGTCGCGGGCGAGTGTATCGATCGCCTTGAATGACGTGAACGAGACGGGTCTCACTTTGCAGAAAGTTCATGGCCGTGGCTACCGCCTGCTCGGTCCGGTGCAATGGCTGGAGCGAGACACCGTTCTGAAACACCTCGGCGGAGAGGCGAACCGCTTTAATCTCGAAGTGCTCGACATCATCGATTCTACCAGCAGTTATTTACTGCAGAGGGCAGCTAGAGGAAGCGGCGCCAGTAGCGAACATATTCATGTGGTGGCCGCGGAATTGCAGACTAGCGGGCGGGGTCGACGCGGGCGGCGGTGGTACTCCGGCTTGGGTGACGGCCTTGCTTTTTCGTTGCTATGGCGGTTCCAGCATGGGGCGAGCTTGCTGGCGGGTTTAAGTCTCGTAATTGGATTAGCCATAATACGCACACTTGAGTCCGCGGGCGTGGACGGCGCCGTGTTGAAGTGGCCCAACGACGTACTTTATAACATGTGCAAGCTGGCTGGCATCCTGATTGAATTGCACGGAGATATGCTTGGCCCCACCATGGCCGTGATCGGGGTGGGGCTTAACCTGAAACTGTCGAACGTGACGCACGCGCGCATAGATCAGGGGGTCACGGACGTGTACTCCATCAGCGGAGAGACCCCAGACCGCAATAAATTCCTGGCTGCGCTCCTGATGTCGCTCACAAGCGCATTAAGAGATTTTGAGCGCGAAGGCTTCAGTCTGTTTAAGCAAGAGTGGATGACTCATCATTGTTGTGAAAATAAAGTAGTCAGACTTGGCTTCCCCGACGGCTCCAGTCTTGAAGGCGTGATCCATGGCGTGGCAGATGACGGGTCGTTGCTTGTAAGAACTTTCGCCGGGGTTCAGCGCTTTAACAGCGGCGAGATCACGCTGTACAAGATGGAGTGACATGGATCCGCTTTTTCTACTGGTTGATTCAGGCAACACAAACATCAAGTGGGCGTTACGCGACGGACTCACTTGGCTCCAAAGAGGAGCAGTGGCGCAAGAAGAAATCACGTTGCTGGAGCAGGAATGGCAAAAACTGAGGGAACCCTCGTGTATCATGGTTTCCGATGTTGCCGGGGCTGAGGCCAAAGCCGAACTGTCTACGCTGTTTTCTCGATGGAATGTAGAGCCGCGTTGGGCTAGCGCTGTCGCGTACCAGTGTGGCGTACGCAACTACTACGCCAATCCGGCTCAGCTGGGCAGCGACCGCTGGGCAGCGCTGGTCGCGGCATGGCAGACGGAACGGCAGGGTTGTCTTGTGGTTGATGCCGGAACCGCTATGACGGTGGATGCGCTTTCCGACACCGGAGAATTTCTTGGCGGCATCATTACACCCGGTTTTGATCTGATGCGAAAGACCCTCATCGGTAATACTGCAGTCCCGAACAAGGATGACGGGGACTTTTGCGATTATCCAGACAGCACGGCGGATGCGATATACAGCGGCGCGACGCATGCCATGGCGGGTGCCGTCGAGCGCATGGCGGCTCTGCTCACCAATACCCTGGGCCATGCGCCTGTCTGTATCCTGAGCGGCGGAGCGGCTCAGCTGCTCCAATCCCAGCTTTGCGTGACGGTCAAAGTGATTGATAATCTTGTATTGGAGGGTTTATTTGCAATTGCTCAGGAAAATCCCGAAACGCCGCCGTAGCGGCGAACCCAACTGTCGACGCAGCGCTCAAGTTAATCTCCTCTCGTGTTGCCCGTCCTGAGTAAGAAAACATGTCTGTTTTTCAGCACGCATCCTTTTACACTACCGTTAATCAGTTGCGGCAATTGCCGACGCCCGATGGCGTGGAGATCGCCTTCGCCGGACGCTCCAATGCAGGTAAATCCAGCGCAATCAACTCGCTTACCAACCGCAGTCGTCTTGCTTTCGTCAGCAAGACGCCTGGACGTACCCAAAACCTGAATTTTTTCCAGTTGGGCCATGGCTTTTTGGTGGATCTCCCGGGTTATGGTTACGCTAAGGTACCCTCTGAAATTCGTCAGCATTGGGAACGCTTGCTCAGCACTTATCTTCAAACGCGGGAACCCCTTTACGGCATGGTCCTGATCATGGATGTGCGTCACCCGTTAACGCCGCTTGACCGCCAGATGCTCGACTGGTTCGCGCCAACGGGAAAGCCGGTGCATGTGCTGCTTACGAAATCGGATAAGCTTTCCAGACAGCAGGCTCGAAAAACCCTCAGCCAAGTGCAGGCTTTGTTGCAGAATGCCTACCCGCAAGGCAGTGTACAGTTATTTTCCAGTTTAACGAGGGAAGGGGTGGAAGAAGCCGCGACCTTGCTCGGAACGTGGCTGGAGGAGAAAACCGATCCGGGAGAACTCGCTGACCTGAAAAAATAAAAAACCCCCGGTTAAAGGGGAATAAAACCGGGGGCAAACTACCTTAATAGGGATTAAGGTAACCCGCTCAGGGAGGAAAAGCGGGAGACAATAAATAACGTCTGCAGGTAAGATAAAGATTTCGCGGACAAGTTCCCCCGGTTTTATATATTTATCAATTTATTTCTTTTTAGGCCGCAACCATGTCATTTTTGAGCGAATTTCCACAGAAGAGAATGCGTCGTATGCGCCGCGATGATTTTTCACGTCGCTTGATGCGAGAGAATCGTCTGGACCCGGACGATCTGATTTATCCCGTATTTGTCCTGGATGGAAACAAACGCGAGGAGAACGTATCCTCAATGCCTGGCGTGGTGCGGCAGAGCCTTGACCTGCTACTGTATCAGGCGGAAAAATGCCTGGAGCTCGGCGTGCCGGCGATGGCTATTTTTCCGGTTATCGACTCGAGCCTTAAAGATCTGACCGCTGCCGAAGCGGCCAATCCTTTGGGACTTGTGCCGCGTGTCGTGAGTGAACTGAAGAAGCGTTTTCCCGAGCTTGGCGTTATTACCGATATCGCTCTCGACCCTTACACGAGTCATGGCCAGGATGGACTGATTGATGACAGTGGTTATGTGCTGAACGATGAAACTGTAGCCGTTCTGGCGCAGCAGGCCCTGATACACGCTCAGGCGGGCGCGGACGTAGTGGCGCCATCAGACATGATGGACGGGCGCATCGCCGCAGTTCGAGCCGTTCTTGAGAACGCGGGGTGCATTCATACCCGTATTCTGGCTTACTCCGCGAAATATGCTTCCAGTTTCTACGGCCCTTTTCGCGACGCGGTTGGTTCTGCCGCCAACTTGGGGGCGGGCAATAAATACACGTATCAGATGGACCCCGCCAACTCGGATGAGGCGCTTTGGGAGGTTGGCCTGGATCTGGATGAGGGGGCTGACATGGTGATGATCAAGCCCGGTATGCCCTACCTCGATATTGTTCGGCGCATAAAGGACGAGTTTGGCGCGCCAACATTTGTTTATCAGGTGAGTGGAGAATACGCAATGCTTAAGGCTGCTGCTCAAAACGGCTGGCTGGACGAAAGAGCGTGCGTGCTCGAGGCTTTGCTGGCGTTCAAGCGCGCAGGCGCGGACGCTATTTTGACTTACTTCGCCCTCGACGCAGCGCGATGGGTGAAGTAGAAGGAACAGTGGCGTCTAAGATATGACGTAATTTCCCGCTCGATCTCAAGGGGACAGGAACTCATTTATGATGTCTTCTACCGACTTCAGATGACCGTCCACCTTGTCCACTTTCTCCACCTTTTCCACCTTTTCCACCTTTTCCACCTTTTCCACCTTATCCTCCGCTTCCGGGGGCAATTGCTCCTCCAAAAAATATTCCGTCAAGGTGCCGGCCGGTTCTCTCAAGCCCGTTTCGGGATTGATTTTCGCGGTTGCAATTCCGGAAGGTGGCTTATAAACGGAAACCGGCATGCCTTTTAATGCTTGGCCCATATAGCTCATCCACATTGGCAAGGCGGCGTGACTCCCGGTTTCGTTATTTCCCAGGGATTTGGGGTTGTCAAAGCCGATCCAGGCAATAGCGACCAAATCTCCTTGATAGCCGCAAAACCATGCATCCACATAATTGCTGGTCGTGCCTGTCTTTCCCGCCAGATCGGCACGACCGAGCTGTCGTGCTTTAGTGGCCGTGCCGCGCTGCACCACATCCTGCATTATGCTGGTCATGAGGAATGCATTACGAGGATCAATGATTTGCTTCGCCCCCTCTCCCGCCAGCACGGGTTTTGCCTGTTCCAGGATGTTGCCTTTTTCATCTTCGATGCGTTGGATGAAATAGGGTGATATCCGGAACCCGCCATTGGCGAATGCCGCATAACCAATCGCCATTTGAATAGGCGTCACCGATCCGGCGCCCAGCGCCATTGTCAGATAGGGAGGGTGTTGCTTGGGGTCGAATCCAAAGCGGGCAACGTAATCCTGCGCATATTGAACGTCGATGGACTGCAGAATGCGGATGGAGACCAGATTCTTCGATTTCGCCAGCGCCTCGCGCATGCGCAATGGACCCTCGTAATTTCCATCATAGTTCCGCGGATCCCACTGCTCGCTTCCTGTTTCTTCGGCAGTGAAGGAAAGGGGTGCATCATTGATGACCGTTGCGGGCGTGAAACCCTTCTCCAGCGCGGCAGAATAGATGAATGGCTTGAAGCTCGATCCTGGCTGACGCCATGCCTGCGTGACGTGATTGAATTGGTTTCGGTTGAAGTCAAACCCGCCCACTATGGCACGGATCGCGCCATCCCGCGGATTCACCGCGACCAGTGAGGCTTCGACCTGAGGGAGCTGTATAATTTGCCACGCTCCCTTATCGTTTTTACGTATCCGGATTAATGAGCCCGGGCGAATATTCTGCTGGCCGGGGGCAGCTTTGGTAGTAAGAAATTTTTGCGCGAACTTGAGGCCATCTCCGCTGATCTCAACAATTTCTCCGCCTCTGCGATACGCCCGTACCAGCTTGGGATCTACGGCCAAGGCGACAGCGGCGTGGATGTCACCGCTATCGGCCACTTCCTGAAGCGCATCTTCGAGCATCTCCTCCCGATCGGCGCCGTTTTTCGATAAATCTATCACCGCTTCGGGACCGCGGTATCCGTGACGCCGGTCGTAGTCCATTACGCCCTGACGCACTGCTTTATAGGCGGCTTCCTGATCCGATCGCCGAATCGTGGTATAGACTTTAAAACCTTTGCTATACGTATCGTCCTGATGGCGTTCGAAAACTGCCTGACGCGCCATTTCCGCCACATAGTCCGCGCGCATTCCAAATTCCTGTGACTCGCGCTTCACCTGTATCGGTTGTTTTTCCGCTCCTTTGAACTCTTCGCTGGGGATATAGCCAAGGTCATTCATGCGCCTGAGGACGTAGAGTTGGCGTGTCTTGGCGCGCTTGGGATTGACTACGGGGTTGAAGCGCGACGGCGCTTTCGGCAGACCTGCGAGCATCGCTGCTTCCGCGAGATTAATGTTATTCAGCGATTTTCCAAAATAGACCTGCGCGGCGGCGGCAAAACCGTAAGCTCGCTGCCCCAGATAAATCTGATTAAAGTAGAGTTCGAGGATTTCGTCCTTGCTCAAGCTATGTTCGATCTTGAAGGCAAGCAAAGCCTCGCTGAATTTTCTGGTTAAGGTTTTTTCCTTCGTCAGGAAAAAATTACGCGCGACCTGCATAGTGATCGTGCTGGCTCCCTGCCGTACGCCGCCGGAGGTGAAATTGGAGTAGGCTGCGCGCAGTATGCCAATGTAATCCACCCCGCCATGCTGGTAGAAACGATCGTCCTCCGCTGCAAGGATGGCCTGCTTGAGGCGCTGGGGAGCCGCGCCGATTTTTACCATTTCCCGCCGTTCTTCACCGAATTCGCCTATGAGGATCCCTTCTGCGCTGTAAACGCGCAAAGGAATTTTGGGGCGATATTCGGTCAGGGCTTCCAGCGACGGAAGGGTGGGAATCGTAACCAGAGCGGCGAAACCGGTCAATAAAACCGCGAGAAGACCCAGTGCGGAAACAGCAGCGAGAAGATAAATCCACCAACGCGCTAGCATGTCTGGCAATGAGTGGAAAGTGGCGAAATCTGCATGTCAGGTGAAAAGAACCGACCGTGATCGGACAGGGGAATGAAATGAGGCGAAGTATAAAGTCGAAAAAACAGTTCCAATATCACTTCTTGGAGAACCAAAAGGTTGAGCTTAAAGCAATATCGCGTGGAGTGCTATGCACTGTAAATCGTACGCTGGGATTTTACCGCGTTGTAGAGCTGTTTTTTGACGACCCGAAACTATCTTTAGTTTCAGTATTACGAGGTTGCACCGAAATATAATGCCGGGTTTTTTGTCACCGCAACGAGAACGATGTAAAAAAAAACAAACTGAGCCGCAATCCACGCGTAAATCCTCGCATTGCGGGTTTTGCCAAATCGCAGTGTCACCATGCCAAGCGCAATATATATCAGCAGACCCACAACTTTGGCGCCGAGCCACGAGTCATGTATCGGGTCCTGCCCGATCTTGACAGCCAGGGCGATGGCGCTTGTCAGCAATACGGTATCGACGATGTGAGGCGTTATTTTAACCCAGCGTTGTTTCAGGGCTACGGAGTCCTGCATCATCCATATCCCACGTAGTGAAAACAGCAGGTAGCTGATGACTACGCTGGTGACGTGAATCATCTTTATCGCCGCGTAGCTCATGCTTAGTCCCCTGGCAGCATCCAGCCGTGACTGCCGGCCACGGCCCCCCCAACAGCAACAAGGCTCAGACTTAACAATACTTGGTGCATGCGCCGCATCCGTCTGAAGTTTTTATCGGGGTCCCCGTTATCCGTGCGCCTGACTTGCCGACGCAACACGAAGGGTTCCACCACGAACAGCATCAAGGTAAAGATCCCCCATACCAGAACCATGGCGTGCATCCACCAGTAGCGAAGTTCTGCAAATCGGCTCCAGGCGTTGAGTATATGCACCATGTAAAAACCACTCAAACCGACGAGCAATGTCGTGAAGCGTGCCTGAGGAGCGAAGCGGCTTTCAATACGGCCGAAAAATTCCATTCGCTCGGATGACGATCTCATTTGGGCCATCGCCGGAATCAACACCGTCGTTACCATCGCTACGCCACCAATCCAGAACACAACGCCCAAGACGTGGAGTACTCTGGCAAACGCGAATTCGTTCATAAAACAGACTCCTCATGTAGCCCAGGACTTCACAATTCTATGCGAACCGATCATTGCATAGCTCGGGCACACGCAAGGAAACGGTATCCGCATCAAAACGATTTGCCATGTGTCTGCTGGAAAAATCGCAGTATGTAAATCGAATCAGACTGAGATAAGTAAACGGTTTAAGACAAATAAACGATTATGAAGGGCGAGTTCGATCACGACTTGCCGGGGGGAACAGGCATATGGACGTTCGCATCGAAGCGATTATAGGCTGTTGCATGCGTACTTTCTACAGTAACGTCATCACCAGGACGGGGCAACGTATGGATGAATCCGCGCGATTATTCCAGCGCCTCGGCATTGAGAGGCTCGCAACCCGCGAGGTCGGACTCGCCGCATGATGGCAGTTGTGCCGCCAACTCGCGCAGGGCGGTGCGAACACTCTCCTCCAGGACCGGGTGGTAGAAAGGCAATCGCAGCATGTCGTGGACCGTCAGCGAGCGTTCGATAGCCAGTGCCAGCAAATGCGCCAGGTGTTCCGCGGCCGGCACGCACATCTCTGCGCCGAGCAGCCTGCCGCTTTCCGATTCTGCGTAAATGCGTAAGACGCCTCGGTCGCGCTGACCGGCTTGTGCACGTCCCTGATGGTGAAAGTCCGCTTCCCCCACAAGCATGTTGCTGTCACCGGATTCAAAGCGCTTCCCTACCATCGCGATGCCGGGGTCGGCAAAGACGATCGCAAGCGGAGTGCGACGCGCAAAAATTGCTGTGTTGGAACGGCTGGCGTTGATTCCGGCTATGTGACCGTCATCGGTCGCCTCATGCAATAGCGCCTTTTCGTCATTGACGTCGCCAGCCATGAAAACGGGCAGATCACCAATTTGCATGGTATGGGGATCGACTGGAGGCAACCCCTGCTCATCGAGTTCGACACCCAGGGTTTCGAGGCCCAGATGTTGGATATTAGGGCGCCGGCCCAGGCTGACCAGAACACTATCAACTACGGCTACGCTATCCTTGCCACGCACCCGCACTGCGCCGCCTTGGCCACCGTTCATCACCGCCGCATCCAGGTCAGCCTTTTCTCCGAGATGCAAGGGAAATTCCTGTCTTAAAAGATCTATCGCGACCGCGTTGACCCGCGGATCGCTTAATCCTGCAATAGCGGTTTCCGCCCCAAACGCGACGATGTCAATACCCAGTCGGGAAAGCGCCTGTGCCATCTCGATGCCGATGGGCCCCGAGCCTATTACCGCAATGCGGCGCGGCAGTGTTTCCTGCTCGAACAGGGTATCGGTGGTAAGCAGTTGTTGTGTGACGGTGCGCCAGGCTTCCGGCACGACCGGGTGAGATCCGGTAGCGATGATGATGTTGCGGGCGTGCAGTTCGCGACCGTTTACCACAAGCCTTCCCACCCCAAGTAAACGCGCTTGTCCGCTGATTGCCTGCTCGCCTAGCGCGTTGGTCGCTTTAAGCGTACTGGCAACGAAGGCATCGCGGAGCCTGCGCACGCGCCGCAGCACGGCTGGAATGTCGACTGTAAGCGATTCCTCTCCCCGGATACCGAATTCGTCAAAGGTCCCGCGGTGATGAAAGGCGTTCGCGGCTTCGATCAGTGTCTTGGAGGGCATGCACCCAACACGGGCGCAAACTGTGCCCCACGGGCCATCATTGATCAGGATGAAATTGCGAGTACGCTTCTTTACTTCCCGTAACGCAGCTAAACCGGCGGTACCCGCACCGACAATAACAACGTCGAATATCTTATTCAAGGCAGATTCCTCGGTGGCGCAGTTTTTGTTCAAATGAGCACGGGCTTTGCTACGGGTCTGGTAAGGACCTTGTCCAAAGGCTCAAAGCTTTCGTGGATAATACGCGATCAGGAATTCGCAAATGCTGGCAAGACTACGCAAGCTGAACACCGGTTACAAACGATCGGATCGGCGTGCAGTAGATGTCATTCATGGATGTCGCGGCTCGGCTTGCTGCTGCCATTGTCCGGTGTTTTGGATTTTGATTTCGAGGCGAGCCAGTCCCGAGACGCCTTTTGCGCTTGAGCAAGCTGCTTCCCATTGAGAGAGCGCATGACTTCCTCTCTCGCCGCCACCGCTTGCTGAATGCCGGCCGCGGCGGCAAGATTAAGCCAAACGTAACTCTGAACCTGATCAATCGCTACGCCATGCCCCGTGCGATAAATGAGCCCTAATTCGTACTGTGCGAGCGCGTAACCCTGCTCCGCTGCCAGCTTAAGCCATTTTGCAGCCTCGGCGAAATCCTGCAGAGCACCATTTCCCGTCAGATAGAGTAAACCGAGCTTGTACTGCGCATCGCTGTTTCCGTTTTCCGCGCTTTCCTGATACAGCCGCACGGTGAAGTAATGATCATCCGTTGGGCTGGATACTTGAGGCGCAGGCTGCTTTTTGCTGCGTTCGGTCTTGGAATCTTTTGAAGGTATGATTCCGGCATCTGTCGCGGTCGGATATGTTTGCTGCGCGGCAGCGGATTTACCCGCGCCTATAGTCTCTTGCTTCGGCTGGCCTTCGCTTGCTGGCTGACCTTCGCTTGCCGGAACGATGTACTGGTCAACCGAGTTTTGTTCAATAAGCAGCCAGACAGTGGTAAAGACCAGCACGATAAGCGAGAGTGCTGCCCCTGCCGCAACATACGCGGTGGGATTTTGCACCCAGAAGCGCTCCCTGCACTCACGGCAGCGCACCGGCTTGAGGAAGAGCATCGCCGCTGTGCGTTCGCCGGGCCTCACGCGTGAACTGTGCGTTTTCTGACTGCCGCACTTAATGCAATTCGCGTACATAACGTCCCGTATTCCTTTTATTGTTCTGCTCCGGAGGCGGCATTACCCCACAGTCTAAGTATTGGGTGATCAAGCGTCAACTCGATGGAATGCGATGGAGAACAGACAACCAATAGCGTTTGTCTGTTTGTCTTTCCAGAGCATGCTAGCGGTGATCCACGATCGAGGAGTTCTCAGACGTTGGGGCGGCGCGGATGGTCATGGTGGTTCGCTGGCTGTCGAAGAGCCGCTGATAAGTTTTACAGTCTACGAATGTCACTAGAATCCGCTAGATGCCGGCACCGCCCTCAAATACCTCACTGCGCGTCTGTGCCTGTGAAATGGTGCTGCCAGGGGGAACGCTGCGCGTAAGCCAGACATTGCCGCCAATGGTTGAGCCACGTCCGATAGTGATGCGGCCAAGAATGGTGGCGCCGGCGTAGATGACGACATCATCCTCGACGATGGGATGGCGCAAGTTGCCTTTTACCAGCGCGCCGTGTTCGTCAACCGGGAAACGCTTCGCCCCAAGCGTTACAGCCTGATACAGACGTACGTGTTCACCAATGATAGCGGTTTCACCAATAACGACACCCGTGCCATGATCAATAAAAAAACTACCGCCGATCTGCGCGCCCGGATGGATTTCAATGCCGGTAGCAGAGTGGGCGATTTCCGAAATCATGCGCGCGATCAAGGGCGCGCCCAGACAGTGCAGTTCATGCGCAAGCCTGTAATGCATGATGGCTGTGATGCCGGGATAGCAGACGAGTACCTCGTCGACGCTACGCGCGGCCGGGTCGCCCTCATAAGCCGCCTGAACGTCGCTTTCCAGCAAGCTGCGCACACGCGGCAACTGCCGGGCAAATGCCTGTGTGATGCCGGCCGCCTGTTCCCGATCCGAATTGCCCGAGGGATCCGAACCGGATACGAAGCGGAGTTCGCGGCGAACTTGCACCATTAATTCCCGCAGCGTCACATCCAGCATATGCCCAACGTAGTAATCGACGCTTTCATTAGTGAGGTCAGGTAAGCCCAGACGGTTGGGAAACAGTACCGCTCTTAAGCCATCGGAAATGCCCACCAATACCTTACGGGAAGGAAGCTTCGGCGGCCTGTCGCGTCGCTTCCGCGTATCCAGCGATCTCAATCGCAAAGTTCGCAATTCGGCCACAACCGTGCCGATCTCAAGGTTTGTTTCTTTTAACGACATCGAGTATTCCGGTAGATTGGCGATCTGGAGTCGAATCTTGAGCCCCTATGCAGGTTCAGCCTAGGGTTGTTCAGATTCAAGCGTCAAGTGCGTCTTCGAAGAGGGTGGAACTCAAATAACGCTCACCGGAATCCGGCAGAATTACGACGATTGTTTTGCCCGCGTGTTCAGGATGCCGGGCATAGCGGACTGCCACGGCCACAGCCGCTCCACATGAAATTCCGGAAATGATTCCTTCCTCGCGCGCAAGCCGGCGTGCGTAACGTATCGCCTCCTCATTGCTCACCTGCTGGATTTCATCCACCAGTGACAGATCCAGGTTTTCCGGGACGAAACCCGCTCCAATACCGGGAATTTTATGCGGACCGGGATTCAACGGCTCTCCCGAACGCTGTTGCGTGAGTACGGGACTGGCGGAGGGCTCCACTGCCACTGACATAACGGCTTTCTCCTTCGTTTTCTTGAGATAGCGTGAAACGCCCGTGATAGTGCCGCCCGTGCCCACACCGGATACGAAAATATCGACCGCCCCGTCAGTGTCATTCCATATTTCCGGTCCGGTCGTGCGCTCATGGATAGCGGGATTCGCCGGATTGGTGAATTGCTGAAGCAATACATAGCGGTCGGGGTCTGACGCGGCCAGTTCCTCTGCCTTTACTATTGCCCCTTTCATACCGCGCGCGCCTTCGGTCAAAATCAGTTTCGCGCCATAAGCACTGAGCAACTTGCGGCGTTCGAGGCTCATGGTTTCCGGCATGGTCAAGGTCAACGGTATCCCCCGCGCAGCCGCGACAAATGCTAGCGCAACGCCGGTGTTACCGCTGGTCGGCTCCACGAGTTCTTTTCCTGGATGGAGTAGCCCCCGGTGCTCCGCATCCTCGATCATCGCGGTGCCAATGCGGCATTTTACGGAATAGGATGGATTCCGACCTTCGATTTTGGCCAGCACGGTCGCGGGTGCGCCGTCGGTAATGCGATTGAGTCGAACCAAGGGAGTGTGCCCGATGGACCGGGAGTTATCTTGGAACCATTGCGACATTGGAGCTTCCTTAATGAGGCGTGCGTGGCGGGTCATGCTCGGCGGCTGACCATCGGTGAGCGGGATGCCATAGTATTTGGCTTTATGAGTGAAGTTCCCCTGGATCGAGCTGCTCTCGCTACGCTCACGATTTGTTCCGCGCGTGCTTAATTTTATTCCGGATCGGCAGTGTGATTATAATAGCGGGATTTATCGCTGCATCCGCCATCCGCATAAGTACTATCCCAATGAAATTACGGGGATATTTTAACATAAGTAAAAAAATTTAAATCAATTAGAGGGAACGTCGAAATGAAGCTCAATCCGATGGATGGCTGGAACCGCTGGACACAGTTTATTCCGGCCGTGCTGTTGTTGACTCTTGCCGCATGCGATGGGGGTGATAAACGCGGGGGTAACGGCGGCGGAAAGCCGGAAACAGGGCCTACGACCGGGGTGTTAACGGATGCGGCGGTTGCCGGCGTTGCCTATACATCGTCCTCAGGAGCGGCGGGCACCACAGACGAGAGAGGGAGCTACAAGTACAATCACGGAGATACAGTTGAGTTTAAGCTCGGCAGCATGATTCTGGGAAAGGTCAAAGGCGCGCCTATCGTTACGCCAATCGAGCTGGCTGCGGATAACCCGAACAGGTTGAAGAATATTCTTGTGCTCCTGCAATCGCTGGATGCGGACGGCAACCCGGAGAATGGTATTTCGATTCCGGCGGGTGCTGCAGCCGCCGTTAGCGCCGCCATTAATCTAGATGGCGACTTCGCAGGGTTCGGGTCCTCAGCCGAGTTGCAGAAGGCGAGGGACGCGGGCGGGATTGGCGGACCCGTCAGGGGCGTGGAACTGGCCGGTGCTCACTTTCTCTCGCAAGGCATGAGCTTGCTCAGTACGGATATCTGGGTAAGCTACGACGACACCATGGCAATCGCCATCCGCGCCTCGACAAGCGGAACCGGCGAGTATCTGCAAGGGGAAGCGACCCCTGATGATTCCTGCGATGTCAATCGCGTTTGCGGCAGTAAGCTGGTCAGTAAAGCGGGGGTGGAATACGGCGCCGCGCGCATGTCGGAGTTTGATACCAGGGGATTCAAATTCGCCGGAGAGCCGGTCGTTGACACTAATCTTCAGGCCGGACTATCGCATTTGCGCCCGAATTGGCGCATCCGTATCGATGGTTCGGGACTGGTCGCTACCGATATCGTCGCGGCTCCTTCAGAACTGAAACCCGCAACATCCGCATTCAATCCTGGGGCATTGATCAAAACCACCGCCGAGGAACCGACTAGGACAATGGTCAAGGAAAGCCGTTATCCCAAAATGGAGAACGATCCAAAGGGAATCATCGGTGCCTGGGCGGTCGACACCTCTACCCTCAAGACGCAAACGTACCTGTTCTTTTCTAACGGTAAAATTTTGATGATGGATCCGATTGGGGATCCTGAGCGTCCCGGTCATAACAGTTGTGGCGGTCCGGGTGTCGAATTCGCCTCGTATTCCTACGATTCCGCAAGCGGCGCGCTAAAGGTAAAAGGTTTTACCTATGATTCGAATGGTTGCGCAGGCTTTTCCGCAAACGAAACCACCTCCTTCAAGCTGGGGGCAGACGGAACAACAGCCATAATGCAAACCGCCAGTGCGGCTCCACTTACGCTTCATCGAATTTCCCGGGGGGGGCGCTGAGAATCGTACCGAGTGCCCAAAATGAACGACATCTGATGGGAGCCAAGATCGTTCCCGAGATTCATCATGGATGTTCTTGACCTCCCGGCAGTTAAAACTGCACGGGGAACCGTGCGTCTGCCCGGCTCGAAGAGTATTTCCAATCGTGTTTTATTGCTTGCCGCACTGGCGGATGGCGCAACGGAGATACGCGATGTGCTCGTTTCCGACGACACGGCACGCATGCTGGACGCGCTGAAAGCCCTGGGCGTGCCCATCGTCAAGGTGAATGAAGGGGTTTATCGGGTGCAGGGCGTGGGCGCTCATTTTCCGTTACGGTTCCCGGTCAGTAAAGCCGATTTATTTCTGGGCAATGCAGGAACCGCTTTTCGTCCTCTGACTGCGGCGTTGGCGCTGTCCAACGGAAGTTATCGGTTGTCTGGCACTGCGCGCATGCATGAACGGCCCATCGGTGATCTGGTGGATGCGCTCCGTCAACTGGGCGCGGATATTACCTATCTCGGCAACGCAGGCTTCCCGCCGCTGCAAATCAAACCCGGGCATATTCGCGCCGGCAATATAACAGTGAGGGGCGATGTCTCAAGCCAGTTTTTGACCGGCCTGCTCATGGCAATGCCTTTCTGCGCAACCGATAGCGACCGGGAGTCAGTAATAACGGTGAGCGGCGAGCTGATTTCGCGTCCTTATGTTGAGCTGACGATAGCACTGATGGCTCGGTTCGGCATGCGCGTGGAACATGAAAACTGGCGGCGCTTTAATGTTCCAGGGGGGAAGCGTTATCGCAGTCCGGGTGAAATATTTGTCGAAGGCGACGCTTCCTCCGCTTCATATTTTCTCGCTGCCGGCGCTATCGGTACCGGTCCGGTACGAGTGGAAGGCATCGGGCGTGACAGCCTGCAGGGTGACGTGCGTTTTGCTGAAGCGTTAATGAAAATGGGTGCGCAAATTACCTCAGGCGCCAACTGGATGGAAGCCCGTGCGCCTGCATCGGGCTTTCTCCGGGCAATTGATCTGGACTGCAATCATATCCCCGATGCGGCCATGACGCTTGCGGTGACCGCGCTGTTTGCCAAAGGCACTACGATGCTGACGAATATTGCGAGTTGGCGCGTAAAAGAAACGGATCGTCTCGCGGCAATGGCGAAGGAGTTGCGTAAACTGGACGCGACGGTGGATGAAGGGGCGGATTTTTTACGCATCACGCCGCCAGCCAAGGGCCTTGCCACGCACGCCGTGATCGATACATACGACGATCACCGGATGGCCATGTGTTTCTCGCTGGCCTCGCTTGGCACTTCGGTTCGTATTAACGATCCGCATTGCGTAGCGAAGACCTTCCCCGATTATTTCGACAAGTTCTCAGCAATAGTGCAAGGCTGATCCGGTATCATTCATATGATCAGCCACGGGCTTTAATTTAGATCTGTCATGAGTACACATCATATTCCTGTCATCGCCATAGATGGCCCTTCGGCTTCGGGCAAGGGCACCGTTGCCCAACGCGTAGCGGTAAAGCTGGGTTTTCATTATCTCGACAGCGGCGCCCTCTATCGATTGGTCGCGCTGGCGGCGACGCGGTCCGGCGTCGATCTGAATGGCGAAGGGGCGCTCGGCGAAGTCGCGGCCAATCTCGACGTAGCCTTTATAGATTCGCAAATTCGTTTGGGAAGTGAAGATGTCAGCGATGCCATTCGCGCAGAAGCATGCAGCAATGCCGCTTCCAAGATCGCTGCTTTCCCGCGGGTGCGGCTGGCGCTCCTGGATCGGCAGCGGGCTTTCCGTCAGCTTCCCGGTCTGGTGGCTGACGGCCGCGACATGGGCTCCGTCGTTTTTCCCGAAGCCGTTCTAAAGATATTCCTCACGGCGGATGCTGAAACGCGTGCGCAGCGGAGACATAAACAGTTGATGGAAAAAGGGGTTGATGCTAATATTGCCTCCCTTCTGGAGGATATACGGGAACGCGACAGGCGTGACAGCAATCGCGCCGTGGCTCCTTTGCAGTTGGGTGCAGACACCTTTTTGCTGGATACCAGTTTGCTCAGTATTGCACAAGCGGTGGATAGTGTACTCGTGCGCTACGCCGATGTCTGTACAAAAGGGCGCTCCTGAACACAGCTTGAAGGCCCTCGGTTTTGGTATGGACGTGGTGTCTCAGTTGCTCAGTTGCTCAGTTGAGCAGTTGCTCTGTTGAGTTGTATTGCGGCTTCAATTGGTGCGGATACCAGCAATAAGCACACTTAATGCTGCAGTTTTTTTAAGCCTTATTGTGATGCTGGTAAGGATGCCATGGATGGTAACACCATGGAACGAAACTGACATCGCCAAATATAAAGCCGAGGTAGTGTTGAAGGTAAACGATTAGTAGTTCAACTCTCGTGCTGCCGAGCCTCTCTCTTTGTACGCGAAGAGGGCGGATTCAGCGGCGTTATTATTAATCCATTAGCCCCGTCAGGGCAGTATTGACGGGATTCCCAAATCAGGTATTTTTTACAATGAACATTGCTTCCCCCGCCACAGACGTCTCCGAAAGTTTTGCCGCGCTATTTGAAGAAAGTCTTTCCCGCCAGGAAATGCGCATCGGTGAAGTCATCACCGCTCAGGTCGCCCGCGTCGACTACAACATCGTAGTCGTAAATGCTGGACTGAAATCCGAAAGTTTCATCCCCGTCGAAGAATTCAAGAATGACAAGGGCGAAATCGAAGTCAAGGCCGGTGATTTCGTCAGTGTCGCCATTGAAGCGCTTGAAGATGGCTACGGCGAGACTCGTCTATCGCGGGACAAGGCCAAACGGCTGACAGCCTGGCATGATCTGGAAGCTGCCATGGAAAGCGGCGCCATTGTGAAAGGAGTGGTAAGCGGCAAGGTCAAAGGTGGACTCACCGCCATGATCAACGGTATTCGCGCCTTTCTGCCGGGTTCGCTCGTGGACATCCGTCCGGTCAAGGACACGAGTCCATACGAAAACAAAGAGATGGAATTCAAGGTGATCAAGCTTGACCGCAAGCGAAACAACGTGGTCGTGTCGCGCCGAGCGGTTCTGGAAGAAAGCCAGGGCGCTGACCGGCAATCCCTGCTTGCAAATTTAACAGAGGGTGCCGTGGTCAAGGGCATCGTCAAGAACATCACCGATTATGGCGCCTTTGTGGACCTCGGCGGCATAGACGGCCTGCTGCACATTACCGATCTGGCGTGGCGTCGCGTTAAGCACCCGTCGGAAGTGATCAGTGTGGGCGACGAGGTGACCGCGAAGGTACTTAAGTTCGATCAGGAGAAAAACCGCGTCTCGCTGGGTATGAAGCAACTGAGCGAAGACCCATGGGTAGGGCTCTCCCGCCGTTATCCGCAACATACCCGTCTGTTCGGTAAAGTGAGCAATCTGACGGATTATGGTGCGTTTGTCGAAATCGAGCAGGGCATCGAAGGCCTGGTTCATGTCTCCGAAATGGATTGGACCAATAAAAACGTATATCCCTCAAAAGTCGTGCAACTGGGCGACGAAGTGGAAGTGATGATTCTGGAAATCGATGAGGAGCGACGTCGTATTTCACTGGGTATGAAGCAATGCAAGGTCAATCCCTGGGAAGACTTTGCGATGAACCACCAGAAAGGCGATAAGGTACGGGGGCAAATCAAGTCCATCACCGATTTCGGCGTTTTCATTGGTCTACAGGGCGGAATTGATGGACTTGTGCACCTTTCCGATCTCTCATGGAACCAACCGGGTGAAGAAGCGGTTCGCAACTATAAAAAAGGCGATGAAGTCGAGGCCGTCGTATTATCTATCGATGTGGAGCGCGAGCGCATTTCGCTTGGCATAAAACAACTCGAAGGTGATCCATTCAACAGTTTTGTTTCGGTGAATGATAAAAATAGCATCGTCAAGGGCACAGTAAAGTCTATCGATGCCAAGGGCGCCGTGGTTGCATTGGAGAATGATGTCGAGGGTTACTTGCGCGCATCCGAAGTATCGCGCGACAGGGTCGAGGACATTCGCACACGCCTTAAGGAGGGCGATACGGTTGAGGCGATGATCATTAACGTGGATCGTAAAAACCGCAGCATTAATCTTTCGATTAAGGCTAAGGATATGGCGGAGGAATCCGATGCCATGCAGAAAGTTGCAGTGGATAGTTCCGCGAATACAGGAACGACCAGCCTGGGAGCGTTGCTGAAGGCCAAGATGGATGTTAAAAATACCGAACAATAAGGACATTCATGACAAAGTCTGAACTGATCGCCAGGCTTGCAGCTCGCTATCCGCAGTTGGGGGCAAAGGATGCCGAGCTGGCAGTCAAGGTTATCCTTGATGCTATGGCAAAGAGTTTGGCACAGGGACAGCGCATTGAGATCCGAGGTTTCGGTAGTTTTGATCTGAATTACCGCCCTCCGCGCGTCGGGCGCAACCCTAAGTCAGGAGAAAAAGTTCGAGTACCCGAGAAGTACGTGCCTCATTTCAAAGCGGGGAAAGAAATGCGAGAGCGGGTCGATCAAAAAAACTGAAATAACGCATGAGATGGGATGAGTATAATGGCGGTGTGATCGCAAGATCACGCCGCTTTTTATTTCACCTCTTCGGTGACTCCGACGAGATTCATCGGATGCCTTTACTCTATTTACGCCCGCGGTATGCCTTTTGGAAAAACGAATCATGCGTTATCTGATGTGGTTCCTGCGGATTGCCTTGTTTCTCCTGTTGCTGGGCTTTACGGTAAAGAATACGGAAACGGTAACCCTGCGTTATTATTTCGGGTACGAATGGCAGGCACCATTAATATTGATTGTCCTGCTGTCGTTCGCCTTGGGTCTCGCAATCGGAATAATGTCGTGCCTCGGCAAGATACTCCGCCAAAAGCGGGAAATTGCGACGGGCAGAAGAAAGTACCACTTGCCGGAGGAACATGGATAGATACGGGCCTAATCTCCAGGTAGCTTCTTCACATCCTGGAAGCAAGACGAAATGAGCGATTCACGAATTATCGTTGCGCTGGATTTTTCCAGCGAGCGGCAGGCGTTGGATCTTGTGGTCATGCTGGACCCGGCGTTGTGCAGGGTAAAAGTGGGAAAGGAGCTCTTTACCGCTGCCGGACCGCAGCTGATCGCCAAGCTGATGGCGCTGGGTTTTGAGGTATTCCTCGATTTAAAGTTTCACGACATTCCCAGCACGGTCGCGAATGCGTGCAAGGTGGCGGCGGGAATGGGGGTATGGATGATGAACGTTCACGCGCTGGGCGGCCGGCGGATGTTATCCGCGGCCCGCGAGGCTGTGCCGGCAGGCTCGGCCAAGCTCATCGCGGTCACCCTGCTCACCAGCATGGAACGTAGTGATCTGAGCGATATCGGGCTGGAACAAGACCCAAAAGAGGTGGTGGCGCGGTTGGCGTGGCTGGCGAGGGATTGCGGACTGGATGGAGTGGTATGTTCCGCGCTTGAGGCTCAAAGCCTCCGCGAAACCATGGGCGTTGGGTTTTGCCTGGTTACGCCTGGAATACGCCCGGCCAACGCTGCCCTGAACGAACAAAAACGCGTTACGACGCCACGCGAGGCGATCGAGAACGGCGCGGATTACCTGGTCATTGGCCGACCGATCACGCAAGCGGAAGATCCGATATCGATGCTGCGGCGATTGAATGATGAAACAAGAGGAATCGGACGCAAAACCGGAACCCGGAAATAACCGTTAGGATCTATTAACCGGGGCCTATGTTCGTATCCCGTCGCTCTCGCATTTCCCGTACAAGTTTTCCTGTGGCGTTCGCGGTTTTATAAGCTGTTGCGCTGCTTTAGCGACGGTCGAACATCATATTGACCCCTACTCCCTTTAGGGGTAATGTGAACATACGGGGTGTTTGGAATTGGTTTTTTGATTTCAAGTGTATCCCCAACCATTAACGTTGGAGGACCATGCCATGCCCGACTATCACATGCTTCCCGCGCAGCGCCTGACGGGCGCTGTTCGGATAGTTCGCCCAGCGCCGCCCAGATCCGTCACGCTGGAATCACCCGCTTCTGATGTTATGACCGATCTCCGCCACGCCCATGCCGCTATAGTCGACTCGCGCGCATCTATGGAAGCAGCAAATGAATATATGAAGCAGCGCGGAGTCCGTTCTTTGCTTGTGCTAAATGAGGATGAGATTCTCACAGGCATTATCACCGCAACGGATGTGCTTGGTGAGAAGCCGCTGCGATTCATTCAGGAGCGACGCGTGAAGCACAGCGAGATCCTGGTGTCTGACATCATGACCCCGCTCGATCGGCTCGAAGGAATTCCCCTTGAGGTAGTGCGTCGCGCGAAGGTCGGGGATATTGTCGCGAGCTTGCTGGACACCGGCCGTCAACATACCCTAGTGTTAGAGGATGATATTGAAGGGAACCCGGTGGTATGCGGTATATTTTCGTTGACCCAAATCGAGAAGCAACTGGGCGCCTCAATCCCATCCATCGAAATAGCTCGAACTTTTACAGAAATTGAAGCAACATTAACTGCGGGTGCATAATCCGGCCAACCTATCGCGGGAGCCGTTTGGCGGTGCTGCGTCTCAATGCTCAGGCGGCGTCCCTCATGTATTCAGGAATTAGGTCTGGCCTTCGGCAGAATGTCAGAGGCGTTTTTTCTTTCGTAGCTGGCTGTACTTCATTCACTCCAAGGTTTGTTATTTTTGCTCAGCTTGGGGTGTTTCACATCTTTGTTGCGGGGCTTCCAGCCAAGTCAGGGGGGCCATTTCGCCATCTCCCATCCTGCAGAGCCGCGACCCCCCTGATACTTCCGGTTACGGTTCGTTCCGCTGGCGTTCAATGCATACCCCTACCTTTTTCACTCCGCGTATCGCGCTGAGCTTGGCGACGCTAATTTTGACCCGGGGTGACTTGAATTCCATCAGGATGATTTCTGCGATGTGCTGGGCCAAGGCTTCCAGCAATGAGAAATGCTGCTGGGCAAGTGTCTCATGAATACGTTGGACGATAAGGGCATAATCCAGCGCATCCTCAAAATGATCCGTATAGCAGGCAAGATTCGACGGTAGGGCGATCTCCAGATCGAGCTGAATGGTCTGCGCAACGTTGAGCTCCCATGGATAAATTCCAATGAGTGTTTTAACTTTGAGTTCTTGCAGGAAGATAATATCCATTTGAGGAACCTCCTAATAAGCCTTACTTGGCGATTGCGGGCTTGAGGAATTTGCCTATACGAAGCGAGACGAGGGCGGGACGAAGCGATTGACAGGTATTCCGGAGAGGTGGCATCCCGGGGGGTATCGGAATTCGGAGGATCACCGCAGTGCGGTAATCGCCGCCGTCAGAAGAGGAAACACTCGAACAGACACTCAAGCTATAGCCCGACACCCAAGATTTGCGCCCAGGGCGATTTTATCAGCAACTGATCAGTGATGGGCCTGTTTGATGCTAATAAACAGGTAAGAACGGGACGCTCCCGAAGCGCATCGACGGTTTTTTACGTAGAATCACCGCGTGATTTTCAATGCGCGGCTTGGCGCCAATAAGATGACTCTAATTGCTGTTGTCCTGATGGCTTATTTGCTGGGTTCCATTCCCTTCGGTGTGGTGGCAAGCCGTTTGTTTCACCTGCCTGATCCTCGCTCTTACGGCTCAAGAAACCCCGGTGCGACAAACGTCCTCCGCAGCGGGAAAAAAGCGGCGGCCGTATTCACCCTTGTCGGTGACGCTGGTAAAGGCTGGGTGGCGGTGGCGTTGGCGAGATACGCCGGCCCCATCCCAGGGGTGGAGGTGGATGCAACTGCTCCGGTGGCGCTGGCGGTGTTTCTTGGCCATTTGTTCCCTGTATTTCTGGGTTTCAAAGGCGGAAAGGGAGTAGCGACTGCGCTTGGGGTATTATTGGGGTTTAACCCGTGGATGGGGCTGCTATCCGCAATCATCTGGATTACGGTCGCTGTAGTGTGGCGCATTTCTTCGCTGGCTGCGTTAGCCGCTGCAGGGCTTGCACCCGTTTACGCGCTGTTTTTTCTTGGTCTCGATCAACCGACTTTAGTAGTTTTCATCATGTCGTTGTTGCTCATCTGGCGGCATAAATCCAATATCGCAAGTCTGCGCGCGGGAACCGAGGCGCGAATCGGCAAGCAAAGCACGCCCTAGATTTTTATAACGCGGATGGGGTTGCCTGCATTTCCAGGTCCCACCGAGCTTTAACCGTGAACTCGTCGTTCAGCTTTTGCCTCGCGATATCGATGGACTGCAACCGCATTGCTCCTGCGAAAGCAATCATGGCGCCATTATCGGTACAGAATTGCAGTTCAGGATAAAAAACGGTGGCCCCGATTTCCCCGGCTTTTCTGAGCAGCGTACTACGCAGATGGCGGTTGGCCCCCACGCCGCCTGCAACCACCAGTCGGTTGAGACCGGTTTTTTCAAGCGCCGCCAGTGCTTTTTCGGATAGGACATCTGTTACGGCTCTCTGAAAAGCAGAGGCAATGGCACCCTTGGTTTGCGGCGTCATTTCGTGTTTTTTGGTGAGCGTCAGCACCGCGGTTTTCAGCCCGCTGAAGCTGAAATTCAAATCACCGCTATGCAGCATGGGGCGCGGGAGCTCGAAGCGCTCAGGCCGACCCGAACGCGAAAATTCATCCGCAAGTTTCGACAGCGCGGGGCCGCCGGGGTAGCCTAAACCCAGCAGTTTCGCCGTCTTGTCGAACGCTTCCCCAGCCGCATCGTCCACGGTCTCGCCGAGTAACCTGTATGAACCAAGCCCGTCGACCTGCATCAACTGTGTATGCCCGCCGGATACCAGCAGTGCAATGAAGGGGAAGTCAGGCGCGGGGTCGGATAGCAGTGGAGAAAGAAGATGCCCTTCAAGGTGATGAATGCCCAGGGCCGGAATTTCCAGCGCGAAGCCAAGGGAGGCGGCGACGCTTGCGCCCACCAGCAGTGCTCCCGCCAGCCCCGGACCCTGGGTGTAGGCTATAGCGTCGAGGTCTTGCAACCCGATGCTGGCCCCGGCTAGCGTTTGCCTTATCAGGGGCAATACGCGACGGATATGGTCCCGGGAGGCAAGTTCAGGCACGACACCCCCATACTCGCCATGCATTTCCGTCTGCGAGTAAAGCGCATGGCTCAGCAATCCCTGCCGGGTATCATAAATCGCCACCCCGGTTTCGTCGCAGGAGGTTTCAATGCCGAGTACTAGCAATGGTGTAGGGAAAGGAATGACTCTTTACAACAGTATTTGGTACTTGTTATATAATAGTGGATTACAGGTTACACATATACGCGACAATTTGTCGAGCCGTTTAACATTTTTGAGAGGAACTCCATTTTCATGACGACTATTAAAGTAAAGGAAAACGAGCCATTTGAGGTTGCCATGCGCCGCTTTAAGCGCACCATAGAAAAAACCGGCCTGCTCACCGAGTTGCGCGCCCGGGAATTTTATGAAAAACCGACTGCTGAACGCAAGCGCAAGCTCGCGGCGGCGGTTAAACGTACGTACAAACGTCTACGTAGCCAATTGCTCCCTCCGAAACTTTATTAGTTTCAGTCAGTCTAAAACTTACAAAACGTGCTTGGCCCGTTTTTCACTTGAATCTCACACAACAAATCTCCGAAGACATGAAGACTGCGATGCGCGCTGCTGATACCAAGCGGCGCGACGCCATCCGTCTGCTGCAGGCGGCCATCAAGCAGCGGGAGGTGGATGAGCGGATACAGTTGGATGATGCGGCGGTGGTTGGTGTCATCGAGAAAATGCTCAAACAACGCAGAGACTCCATTGTTCAATTCGAAGCAGCCCATCGTCACGATTTGGCCGATGCGGAGAAATATGAAGTCAGCGTATTGCAGGCTTACATGCCTCAGGCAATGAGTGACGCGGAGATCGAAGAAGCCGTAAGCGAAGCGATCTCTATCGCGGGGGCCAAAGGCCAGCAAGACATGGGGCGGGTAATGGCGCAGCTCAAGTCCAGCCTTTCCGGACGCGCCGATATGGGTAAAGTATCCTCATTGGTCAAAACGAAGCTCATTGGCTAAGCCGATTTTTGGCAGCAGACCAAAGCTATGTCAAGTCCGGTCACAAGCAGCAAAGCTACGGTACGCAAATAGGATTTCATCGCTGTAATCCCGTTAGCAATCCTCCTGAAATATTCGGAGTTATATCCAGTAATGATTTCACAATCATTCATTCAGGAGTTGCTGGACCGGGTTGATATTGTTGATGTCATTGAACGTCACATACCGCTCAAGAAAGCGGGCGCAAATTACACCGCGTGCTGCCCCTTTCACAGCGAGAAGACGCCTTCTTTTACCGTAAGTCAGACCAAGCAGTTTTATCACTGCTTTGGGTGTAGCGCGCACGGCAACGCCATCGGTTTCCTGATCGAATATAACGGCTTGAATTTTTTGGAAGCGGTGGCCGATCTTGCGGCGCGCGTTGGTCTGCAGGTTCCCGCGGAGCAATCGGGGTCGCATTCCCGATCAGCAGACTCAGAACCCGGGCCGGGTGACGCAGGGGAGAAAGCCCATTCCCACGAAAGCCACCAAAGTGAAAGCGTTTCCAAAAAACTGAGTGAAGTTATGGATGTTGCCGCCCGGTTTTACCGGCAGCAGCTTCGACACTCGGCCGGTGCCATCTCCTATCTTAAAAAGCGGGGCATAACGGGGCCGACAGCCGGTCATTTCGCCATTGGCTATGCTCCGCCTGGTTGGCGGAACCTTGAGGGAGAATTTGTCGATCAGGCAGAAAAAGCGCAGCAAGCATTGCTGGTAAAGGCCGGGCTGATGATTGAGAACGATGGCAAATGCTACGACCGTTTTCGCGACCGGATCATGTTTCCCATTGTTAACCTTAAAGGCGCGATCGTGGGTTTCGGTGGGCGAGTGCTGGAGCATGGCGAACCCAAATATCTCAACTCACCCGAAACACCCCTTTTTCAGAAGGGCCGGGAACTCTACAATCTATTCGGTGCAAGAAGGGCGATTCGTCAGGCAGGGCGAGTCCTCGTCGTCGAAGGTTACATGGACGTGGTGGCCCTTTATCAGCATGGCATTGAATATGCAGTGGCCGCGCTTGGAACCGCTACCACACCTTATCACATCCAAAAACTCCTGCGCCAGACCGATAATGTGGTGTTCTGTTTCGATGGCGACGCGGCGGGGAAAAAAGCGGCATGGCGCGCATTGGAAGCCACCCTGGCACAGCTTGCGGATGGCAAGAACATCAGCTTTCTCTTCCTGCCCGAAGGAGAGGATCCCGATAGTTACGTTCGAAATTTCGGCAAGGAAGCGTTTGAAGAATTGCTCGAGCAAACATTGCCTCTGTCTGTCTTCTTGTTCAGGGAACTGTCAGCGCGAGTGGACCTCAAAACCAGCGAAGGGCGGGCCAAGCTGGTCCAGGATACGAAGCCGCTGCTTGCACAGGTAGCTGCCCCAGGGCTTGCGCTCATGCTGTTAAAAAAGTTGGCGGAAATCAGTGGCCTCAGCCAGAATGAATTGGAAGATTTGTTGAAGATCAGGCATGTTTCTGCTTCTCCGTTCCGTGGACGAACACCGCGGCCGCAACCCCCCTCGCCGTACCAGTGGCTCATGCAGGTATTGTTATACGACCCGAATTACATCGAGAAATTGAACCGGGAACTGCTCGCGCATGACCATGACTATGCGGACGAAGTGGCGGCGTTGCGGGCACTGGTTGAATTTATCGATTCTAATCCCCATGTTAGGGAAAGCACCGCCATGCCATCCGTTATCGCTTATTTTCGCGGCAGCTCGCATCGTGTCCTGCTCGAAAAAGCCGGGAGCAAGACGCTTGGATGGGATAGCGGGATAGACCTTGAAGCAGAATTTACCGGAGCAATGGAGCGCCTGAGCGAAATGTATCGCAAGCAACGCATGGCAATGTTGCATGGCAAGTCTCTCAGCGCCCTTACGCCGGAGGAAAAGCAGGAACTCCAGCGGACAACTTATTGACGGCGAACGGACAATAAAGAATTGTTTGTGCTATTATGGAGGGTTTAGGCCAACACATCCAAAACCTAAACCCGTTTTGGGAAAGACATGGTAAAACCAAAAACAGTAAGGGGACGGTAAAGGCGGGGGCCGGAGCTTTGCATCTGAGGTTGTAGAGCATCCGCATCCCAGCAGTGACAACGTGTTAGCCAGAAAGGAAATGGACGATATGAGAAAGCCGTCAAAAGGATCGGTATCGGGATCGGCAAAAGACGCATCTGAAAAAACATCGCTAAACGCAGCCGCAGGACCTCTGGAGGATGACATTATGACTGTTGCAAAATCGACAGCTAAAGCTCAGGTACGGGTAACAGAAATAGCCAAGGCCGTCATGGCCGTCAAGGATTCCGGATCGCTGACGGCAAAAATAGTTAAGACAAAGTCGGCAAAGGAAGGCAAACCTGCCCAGGCCAAGGACCCGGAGAAATCGCCTCTTGCGCCCCAGGACCTTGAGGCCCGGCGTATGCGCCTCAAGAATTTGATCGTTCAAGGGAAGGAGCGTGGCTACCTGACCTATGCCGAGATTAACGATCATCTTCCGGATGACATGCTGGATGCCGAGCAGATCGAAAACATCATAAGCATGATCAATGATGTCGGCATCTCTGTTTACGATGAGGCGCCCGACGCCGAAACATTATTGATGTCGGAAACCGCGCCCACAGTGGCCGATGAGGATGTGGTGGAGGAAGCTGAAGCCGCGCTTTCCACCGTGGATTCGGAGTTTGGCCGTACCACTGACCCCGTGCGGATGTATATGCGGGAAATGGGTTCGGTGGAATTGCTCACGCGCGAGAGCGAAATCGAGATTGCGAAGCGCATCGAGGACGGATTGAAGCATATGATCCAGGCGATTTCCGCCTGTCCCACCACCATAGCCGGCATTCTCGAGCTCGCGAATAAGGTCTCGAAGGATGAGATGCGCATCGACGAGCTGGTGGATGGGCTGCTGGACCCCAATACAGAGGAATTGATTTCCGAAGATATTACCGATGAATCGCTGGAGCAGGAATTAATCGCGGAAAACGGCGAAGATGACGACATCGCCGCGATTGCAAACGCAAACCTGCTTAAATTGAAAAACGACGCACTGGAACGTTTTGCGGTGATTCGGCAGGCCTATAACGATATGCAGAAGGCGCTGGAAAAAGGCCCGAGCAACAAGGCATACAAAGACATCCAGGAGCAGATTACCGCCGAACTCATGGCCATCCGTTTCTCGGCGAAGATGGTGGAAAGGCTCTGCGATACCCAGCGTGGCCTCGTGGACGAAATGCGCAGCTACGAACGCAAGATCATGGAATTATGCGTGACCAAGGCGGGAATGCCGCGTAATCACTTTATCAAAGCCTTTCCAGGAAACGAGAGCAACCTTGATTGGGTGACGCAGGAAGTGGCGCTTGCAAAGCCTTATAGTCAAGCGCTGGAGCGATACCAGCCGGCGGTCCTGGAACAGCAGCAAAACCTGCTGACCCTGCAAAAGGATGTTGGCATACCCTTGAAGGACCTCAAGGAAATCAATCGCCGGATGTCAACCGGCGAGGCCAAGGCGCGCCGGGCGAAACGTGAAATGACCGAAGCCAATTTACGGCTGGTGATTTCCATCGCCAAGAAATACACCAACCGCGGCTTGCAGTTCCTGGACCTTATCCAGGAAGGCAATATCGGGCTCATGAAAGCGGTGGATAAATTCGAGTACCGGCGCGGATACAAATTTTCCACCTACGCGACCTGGTGGATTCGGCAGGCCATTACCCGTTCCATCGCCGATCAGGCGCGCACTATTCGCATACCGGTGCACATGATCGAGACGATTAACAAAATGAATCGTATTTCGCGTCAGATTCTGCAGGAAACCGGGCAGGAACCGGAACCGGCATTGCTGGCGGAGAAGATGGAAATGCCGGAAGAGAAGATTCGCAAGATTCTCAAGATTTCCAAAGAGCCGATCTCGATGGAAACGCCTATTGGCGATGACGAGGATTCGCATCTCGGTGATTTCATCGAAGATTCCGCCACCATGGCACCGGCGGATGCCGCGGTTTACGCCAGCTTGCGCGACGTAACGAAAGAGATACTGGATTCGCTCACGCCGCGTGAGGCCAAAGTGCTGCGCATGCGTTTTGGTATCGAAATGAATACCGACCACACCTTGGAAGAGGTCGGGAAGCAATTCGATGTCACCCGCGAGCGTATCCGTCAAATCGAAGCGAAGGCGTTGCGCAAGTTGCGTCATCCCTCGCGTTCGGAACGCTTGCGCAGTTTCCTGGATACCGAAGGCTAAACGACTTTCGGTATGCTGTGAGATGTTGTGTACGGGTCTGTAGCTCAGTCGGTTAGAGCAGGGGACTCATAATCCCTTGGTCGTTGGTTCGAGTCCAACCAGACCCACCAATAGAATAAAGGAGTTACAAGCATCTGCTTGTAACTCCTTTATTATTATTTAAAAAACGTAACCAATTTGTAACCACTTTTCTTTGGGGCCCACTCCGGATCGCTTTGCTCCCCATGGCCCACCCCATGGATAATTTGATGGGCGGTTGCTAAGCCGCCCACGGGGATGACCCGCAGACTTGTCCGAAGTCCCGCTACATAACCGGCTGGCGGCAATTTTTTTGTTCTGTTCGGTAAACCACTTTAATTTAGCGTTATTCATTATGACGTTAATTTATCCATTCCTTTCAGTCAGGGGCAAACGGTGGGCTCGGCCCGACATGATTCCGTCATACTCCGACAAGGTCTCGCCAATCACGATGCCTGCTTCTGTAATGTCAAACAGCCGAATGTCCTTGCTGTGCTCGCTGCCCCGGACTTTAACGACCGAGAAAACGCGTTTGAGTTGGCCCCCGATTTCGGTATAGCGCAGCACGATAATTGCGTCAGCGAGAAAGGCGCTCCCGAATGGACTAAAGCGCAAGTCAGTGAAACGGTCTTCCAGTTCTGAGGTCATTAAAATAGTCACGCCCATGCCGGTGAGCTTTGCTACCATCCGATACAGGGAGCCGCGAAAATCTTCGCTAAACTCGGGTGCCAGTGCTAACTCAAATCCGGACAAAGAGTCGATCACGAGGCGCTTTGCCTGCATGCGATCAATCATGCCGATCAAATCATGCAAGGTTTCATCAATCGACAAATCCAGGGAACGCGTGTCGATGACCCCAATTTTTCCGGTCTGCACCAGCGAAGACAGCTTGGTACTCAGCAGTTGGCTGGGACTTTTCTCAAATGCCGCAATGACACCTGGTTCGCCCTTGCGCACACCTTCGGCAAGAAATTCCGTTGCCAGGATAGTTTTTCCGGAACCGGATGGCCCGACGACGAGGAGCGAATATCCCACGGGCAAACCGCCTCCCAGCATGTCATCCAGGCCAGGCGTTCCCATGGAAACACGCTCCTCGCTCGTGGAGAGCTTCTCTGCCGAATCAACCGCTTCATGTTGTTCCATAATCACGCGTGGGAATACCTCGATTCCATGATCACTGATACGAAACGTATGCAGACCTGGTGCCTGGGCCTGGCCACGTATTTTGACCACTTGCATCTTGCGCACCATGGAATTGTGATGCAAATTTTGCGAAAGCGACAGGATGCCGTCCGCTACCGTAAATACGGGGCTTGACTCCGATTCCGGCGCCAAGTATTCACCGATCAGGAATGTTGTGGCCTGCCAGCTCGTCATTTGCATGGCCAATCGCTGGACGAACCGCTGGAGGTCCAACACGCCTTGCTCCCCCCGTTTCGCTGACCTCACGACGGATCGAAACGAATCAACAAACACAAGGCTGGGAGCATAGTCTTTCACTTCTTCCTCGATGCGCGCCTTTACGCGGTCGAAACTGCCATCCATCAAATCCGCAGACAGGTTGACGAAGCGGATCGACTCATTGATTTTGTGTATGTCGAAAAACGGAAATTGCTGTTGATAACGGAGCATCTTCAACGCCGGCTCCCCAAGCACAGTGAAGAACACTGCCCGATGGTCGGCATTTGCCAGCGAGAACATAATCTGATGAGCCAGCGTGGTTTTTCCGGATCCTGGCGCGCCTGCAATCACGTTAAAGGAGAACTCCGGCAGGCCGCCGCCCAGCAGGTTGTCCAGACCGGGAACGCCAGTTGCCAAGCAACGTATGCTTAGTTTTTCGTCCATTCGCGAAACTCCTTGTCGGTGCTATTCCCAGTGTTGATACCCCAAGCCAACTGTAAGATATGGGAGGTTAACTGCGCCCCAATCAACGAGGCCAAGATCTCAATGAATGTAATCAGCAGCAGACTGTTTGCTTCGCTCGCTTGCGCAGGTGCTTGTGCTTCAAGGCTCGTTTTGAGTTCGTCAAACCGGTGCAGAGCGTTTGGCGTCAGTGAGCTGGTCGAGAGCCAGGGAAATTTTGCCTGGCTCAGGAATAGGCTTCTCGCGTAAAGGGAATTGAAACCGTCTTCACCGACAATCGTAATGATGTGACTAGCCATTTGCTCCCATACGTGAATCGCAGCATCCGCGGCTTTCTCGGGAGGTTGTGCCATGAGAATTTTAATTATCTGGTGCCGCGGCAGATCACTGGTAGCCATAGTGTGTCCTCAGTCTTTATGTCCTCAGCCGTATTGCTGTCGCAGCGTTTTGCACTAATAGGGACCATAAATAAAGCGAGGCTTGTCCACATGACCGGACGTTCAGTCGAATAACCATCGGGAGAAAACGCGAAGGTTGTTCAATACTGCCCCGACTGGAATACGCTTTCCGCTGGGATATTATGCTGTTTTGGCCCCTTGCTTTCCCCGACTCCTAGTGTTCTTCCCTAATCCAATGGGTGGCGTACCGTATTAAATCGGCCGCATCTTTCAGATTCAGCTTGGTACGGACGTTGTAGCGATGCGTTTCGATTGTTTTAATACTGCGGTTAAGCAAATCAGCGATCTGCCGACTACTGTGTCCCGTTCCAATCAGATGCAGTACTTCAAACTCGCTGGGAGACAGTGTGCTGATTAGTTCGGATTCCGAATTTCCAGTCGCAACCCGATTCAACAGTCTCGCCTGTATTTTGTCGCTGAGAGAGAAATTTCCCTTTAGAACTTTGCGGACAGCCGCAACCAGTACCCTGCCCGGCTCCAGTTTCATCACATAACCCCGTGCGCCTGCCCGCAAAGCCCGCTCCGCATAGATCATCTCGTCAAACATGGACACAACCAGCACCGGCAATGCAGGGATCAAGCTGTGCATGCTCTTTATTACCTCAAATCCGGAGACGGTTTTGAGCGACAGATCCATCAGCACAATATCGGGGTGAGGCCCGGCCTTGAGTGTAGCCAAAGCTTCTTCCCCATCACCGGCCTCGGCAGACACCTCCATATCGGACTCGAGATTGATGAGCATCGCCATGCCATGCCGCATCAAGGGGTGATCATCCACCAGCATCACTTGTGCTTTCGAGGCTTGCACAGCTACCCTTCCTGAATCATTGGTATTTCTACCCGCACTTCGGTGCCCCCTTCAGAACGAGGCAGCAATTTCAGCTTCGCCCCAATCTGCCGAGCGCGGTAATGCATGATTTTAATTCCCATCCCGGAGGCGGTACCGCGCTCTGTATCAACACCAGAAAAACCCTTGCCGTCGTCGCATATCGACAGGCGGAGTATTTCTCCTACAGCGGCCAGGGAAATTACGAGATGCTTCGCATTACTGTGACGTATCGCATTGTTGAGAGCCTCTTGGGCAATCCGGTAAAGATTAAGCGCTACATCGTTATCGACAATTGAAAATTCATTCTCGCGCACGAAATCACAGCTTATCCTATAGGTGGTTGCGATCCTCAACGCTAATGCCTGCAAAGCAGGCATCAAGCCGTGGGTTTCCAGTTCAAACGGAAGCAGGCCCTGTGCGATCTGCTTGCATTGCGTGGCTGCCGCTTGCGCTTGTTTAGCGATGGACGCAGCGACTGCTGCCTCCTCTTTAATGCCTGCAGCGGATATTCTTATCTCTAGAGCCTCGGCCTGGTAGCCAATCGCCGCGATCTGCTGCCCAAGATTATCGTGCAATTCTTGCCCAACGGAACGCTGGTGTTCTTCCGCCAAGGAAACCAGTGTCTGCTCCAAACGTTTGCCCTCGAGCCATTTCTGAACGTCGCCTGCAACGCCATCGATGAGTCTCTGCTCTTCCGGTACCAGGAAAGGTGTCTCTTCGGGGTAGAACACCCATAACTGTCCGCGCAACGTATTATTCACTGTAATCTTAGACTGCAGCTCGTGCGTCAGGGAATGGCCACGTTTCTCGGAGAAGAATCTCCTGCCATCGAGTTCGATCATCGCGCTCGCATTTTCGGGGAATTGCATTGCCGGTATCAGGTGCTCAAAAATGTGTTGGCAGGCATGTTCCAGCGATAATTCCAGCCCCAAGCCGCGGCGAATCTCATAGAGACAGGTGACTTCCTTCAACCGCTCTTGCAATGTTTCATCAACGTGTTTGCGCTCGAGCCATCTCTCCAGGTCACTCGCTACGGCGTCGATGAGTCTTTGTTCTTCCGGCATCAGGAAGGGCCTGTCGACCGGATAAAATAAGCGCAGCTGCCCGCATGATTTGTTATCCACACTGATCTTCGAGTGTAGCTCGTGCGTAAGACCCTGTTCGTGTTCGCTGGTAGCGAATCGCCTGCCGTCGAGTTCGATCACGGCGGTAGCACTTTCGGGGAATTGCAACGCTGGGATCAGGCGTTCAAAAATGCGCTGGCAGACATTATCGACCGATAACTCCAGCCCTATGCCCCGTCGAATCTCGTAAAGGCAAGTGATTTCCTTAAGCCATCTCTCAAGATCCCTCGCAATTGCATCGATGAGTCTCTGCTCTTCCGGCAACCGGAACGGCGTGTCTTCAGGATAGAACACGCGCAATCGTCCGCATAGCCCATTATTCATCACTGTAATAATCGATTGCAGCTCGTGCTTAGGCCCCTGGCCATGATTCGCGGTGGTAAAGTGCCTGCCGTCGAGTTCGATCATCGCGCTCGCAATTTGCGGATATCGCATTGCGGGTATCAGATGTTCAAAAATCTGTTGGCAGACATCCTCCACCGGTAATTCCGGACCCATGCGACGATGGATCTCGTAGAGACAGGTGATTTCTTTCAGCCGCTCTCGTAATGCCTGTGCCGCAATTTCATGCTCTTCGGTGGGGGAACTGGGTGGGGCATCTGCGAAGATTCTTTCGTTTTTGAGCACCAAGCGACTCTCCTCTTTCAGCTAAATCTGATGTCGGCGCTCCGGCAGACATTGTCCGATGCTCTCAATTTGATCATTCCTGTAAAGGGACTTTCTGCGATTGAGAGCACGTCAACTGGTGTGCCTTTGGAACTATGGGGCGATTAATCTCTTTATAGCCGAAGAATAAAAAAATTGTTTCAATAATCCCTGCAATTAAGCCTGTATGCTACTTAACATAGTTAGCTAAATGTGAAAAGTTAGTAGCTCGAAAGGACTACTAGGACTATGCCGATGCTCGGACGCTGGGGGAGAGCCTTCCTCCATTCACGGACGTCGTATCACTCATCAAGCCATGGCATCTTTAACGATATGTCACCCGTGGATTTAGGTTGCCAACCTGGACAAATCTGGGACATGGCTTGCAAATAAGTACGGTGGTGAGTTCGCTTCACCAAAGCACCGAGAGGGTCAGCGCGCTGGGATTGAGCTGGATAGGCTGCTTACCTGGGGTCTCCCTGAGGGTCAGTTTAACTTTTGTTGAGTCCCGTCTCACTCTTTATGGTACATCGTTGGACCGGGAAAATCGCCGTTAGTATCTTCTGATGCCATACCATTTCCTTGGCCGTATTTTCATCTCGCTTTACGATCCTATCGTGGTCGGCAAAAGTGCCGGTACTTTGAGCAGGCCCACTCATATCGTGTTTCTGTCTTTCGGGAGCACCGATTTGGGCGCACGAAGCCAATAGGCCAAGCGTGGATACAACCGCTACAAATCTCCTTGTTTTGGTTTTCATGGAATGACTCCTAATAAGATTGAATGAGCTTCATCCTAACTCAGTCAATCCTGTCGGAATATTGGGGTAACTCTGGTTTTGTATTTGGGGTAACTCTGGTTTCATACTAGGTCAAACCCTGAGCAACGCATGGATAAGGGGTCAGCGAAATCCTGGAAGGCCCTGTTTTTTTCGCTGCTCATTATCGTATTGTGTTCATCCCGGTATTGATGGGTTATCTGATTCGGGGCCGCATACTCGAGGAATAAAAGAACTTTCTTAGCCGCTCTTGATCGCCGCGTATTGTCGCTTGCTGGAACGCATGCTGCATCCCCGCGTGTAACATGTATATAGCCGCAGTGATTGCTGCCATGACGATATGACCCATGGGGCGGTTGGGTGGAGAATCCACGCCGCTGCTGTGGAGGGAGATTTGCTCTTTATGCGAGTGGCCGGGATAGATCGGTTGACTTTATTAAAGAGAAATATGAGCTTTACCGCAGGTATGAGTATCCGCGCTTTATGCTGATGTTTTAGAGAACAGTCTACAAGGGAAGAAAGCCAGGGCTCAACGCAGAGAGGATTGCCAGCTGGGCGAGCAGGCTGAAACGTGAGATAACCTGTCAAAGCTGGCAAAAGAGTTTGGTATAAGCGAGAGAAACGCTTTATCAATTTTCGGTTGAGATCCAACCCACCAAGGCTTGCGCCGGCTCGCTCAAAAAGAAATTTCCCTTCAATACCTCGCGGATAGCAGTTATCAGCACCCCCCGGGATCACGGGGGTCCCTTATGGTTAATTTTACCTACTCCCTACTCGACCGCGAAGCCTATGGGATTGAAGTACATCTTTTATCTACTAAGACTAAGACACCTGGAGTTCTTACAAAAAGAAACCCAGTAGCCCAAGCTTAAGGTGGGATATGTCCTTCTTGCTTCGTAAGGAGATTGGGCATGGGTGACATGAGTACTTTCGGGGGACGCTTACTCACGCGTTGCTCAGGGTTTTACTTAGTATAAAACCAGAGTTTCCCCAATATATGGATAGTATTGGCTGGATTAGGATGAAGCTAATTTCAATCTTTTGAAGATTATCATGAACACAGAAATACGATCGGTACCTGGCACAGCGATATGAAAATACGGACAAGGAAATGTTGGTAAGGTAGAGGAACAAAAGAAGAAACGGCTTCAGCATTACGACGAAAGCTACCGCTATGGCAGAGAAGGACAGGATTTCCAACCGCATACCCTGGCTTTACCTCGGAAATACCAGCGGACGGCAGAGTAAGCTACCATCCAAGCTTTTCAACACGGCAGGGGTCGGAGCTTGCGAAGCGCGATTATGCCGCTCCTGCGAAAACACCGCGCCAGCTAAGCCGATAAAACCAGGGCGAGAATTGGACCAGATTCTGCAACCCATGCAAGAACCAGCACGCACTGTAAGGGCGAGATGATTCCACGGACCCATGAATATGCCAGCCTCGAAAGCGAAAGTTATGTTGGTGGACGACCATGCCATGCTGCGCTATGGCATGGCGATGCTCATCAATCTCGAGCCCGATATGGAGGTTTTTGCCGAGGCTGGTGATTGCGACGAGGCGCTGGCCACACTCAAAGCCGGACATCATCCCGATATCGTTTTGATGGATGTGTCTCTCAAAACCTATTCGGGACTCGGCGTAATAAAGAGCATGCACAGCAGGATTCCCGCATTGCCCGTGCTCGTTGTGTCCTTGCACGACGAAGCGGTGTATGCCGAGCGGGCTTTGCGGGCGGGCGCGCGGGGTTATGTGATGAAGCAGGAGTCGGGCAAGATACTGGTGATCGCTATCCGCGAATTATTGAAAGGCCATTACTATCTGAGCAAGCCAATGCAGGTGAGATTGTTGAACCGGGTCGCGACTGGAAATTTGGAAAACGAACCGTTGATTAGCCTGACCCCAGCAAGTTGACGTATTGTATTTAATTAAGGTCGCCCATAGCACCGCAGATTAAATGCAATATGCCACTCAGTGGATTTCCAACAAAAGCGTCCCATTTTTCCAAGGTCCGGAGTATTAACCTCCCGGCTCACTTTCCATCACTAAAATTCATCCCTGCCCACTGAGCAACTGGGGGCAATATGGGCGACTTCCTCAACGAAGGTTGTAACGCTATCCACCGCCGGGCATCGTCAGCCTGGCGTGCTACCGGGCAACTGCTTTCGCATCATTAAATTGTTTATAGCGAAAAACCAAGTACGTTCCGAAACCTCCAAAAAATAATGCAATGACGGGCCATGGCTCACCCCCGGATGTAGGCTTACCAGGCAACGCAAATAGACTACTACTTAGGAAAAGAATTATTAAAAAAATCGTGGTTAGATTCCAATCATCTGCAAAAACGTTTTTATCTCGTACGCAGCACGCGATAGCTGTAAAAGAACCGTCGTGCAGACGCGACTCTACGGCCACAACAATTTCAGATGAGGTGCCAACCGGTGCTGAGCTCGAGATTATGCGAACTCGTTCGCCATCTAGAGTAACTATTGCGTAGTACGCCTCATCGCCGTCCTGGAAGTTAAACTCCACTTCCGTTACACGCCCGCTTATCAAAAACATTTACAATAAATTTATTATTCGACAGGAGCTTTCAACAGGGTGATAGGAATTCAAAATGAGAATTATTGCAGTGCTGTTGTTGATCGGGTTGGAGGGATGTGCCACGACTCCCTCTGCTTATTACGGAGAATATACGCGTGGAGGAGAAGTGGCAGATTACAGGGCGGCGCTTCACGAATGTCGAGCCGTGGCGAAAAATAGGGCCGATAAGGATAATTACGCAGACCCTTTGACGGCCGTGTGGTGGACTTATGTTGACGAATATACATTGGCCTGCATGAAGGAAAAGGGATTCGAGTTGGTCAAAAAAAAGTGACCCCTTCTTTTCCTTTGTTTGGAGGTTGACCAACTCCTCTTTAACGTGTCTCGTAATACTCGTTCCTCTGAATCAATAACGCCCATGCGTCTATCTATGCGGCTTAGCGCACAGATTTCCCGTATGGGAAACGTAATAATGGTGGCGTATCAACGACTGCAAGAGGAGGTGCGCCATGAACAGTGTCTTCGTGTTTTGGGGTACGTATATTCTTGTACTCACCGCTGGTTTAGGTCTGTTGGGCGTGAGTTGGAGCTGATATCCTAGCACTTGAAATATTCATAATGGCCCGGAGCGTATAACGCATCTCCGGGCCATTTCATTTCCATCACATAAAACCCCCTGTGGCCCATATTTATCCATTTCCGCCCCGTTACTCTGCTCGTACGCTCCGCGTTTACAGGCCCGTCGGGATGTTACACGCAGAAGTGCGATATTTACTCCACCTGTTATTGCTGGAGAACTCGCCCATGGGAATGGTATGGTGGGAGGATAAGCCATGATGATTTGTCGCAGGATACTGTTTCGCAGCACCTTCATTGTTTAGCGGACGAGGAAGCGATGCCATGGTCAGGTTGCTCTCAGCGGCGGTAACTCATGTGGGGCTGGTGCGCACAAATAATGAGGATGCATACCTTGCCATGCCTGAGGTCGGGCTTTTTGCCCTCTCCGATGGTATGGGCGGAGCAGCAGCCGGTGAAATTGCGAGCAGATATTTTATAGAAACGGCGCAAGCCGTTTTTACCAATGACATTCCTGGTTCCGCGGAGGAGACGTATGCGCGAGTGGAAAAAATATTCGGGGACTCGAATAAACGCATACTGGAGCACGCTACGCAGAATCCGGATAACGGGGGAATGGGTTGCACGGGCGATATTCTCGTGTTTTATGACGACCGCTACGTTGTCGGCCATGTAGGGGACAGCAGGGTATACCTGCTGAGGCACGGGGGCTTGTCGCAGTTGACCAGCGATCACTCCCTGGTGCAATTGCAGGTGGATAAGGGCCTGTTGACGCCGCAAGGGGCAAGAACTCATCCCCAGAAAAATATCATCCTCAGAGCTGTTGGCACCGACTCGTTAGTGTTTCCGGATCTTCTGAAAGGTGAAGCGCTCGACCACGATATTTTTCTGCTTTGCTCAGATGGATTGACCGACATGGTGGAGGATTCCGAGATCCAGCGTATTCTCAGTTGGAATGGATCGCTGCAACAGAAGGCTGACAGTCTAATCGGGGCGGCACTTGATGCCGGAGGAAGGGATAACGTCACGGTTGTTCTCTGTGAGGTAGGGATGAGCAGCCAGCAGAACCCGGCATTGGGGATCGCGCAGCAGATGACGAGTTCATGAATAAGCATGTGGAAGGTGCTTTTTTTCACGTGTCGCCGGTAAAAATTATTACGCTATACTCTGGTTTCTGTAGCTGGGACGATCATGAAAATTCACGAGTATCAGGCGAAAAAAATTCTGCGCGACTTTGGCGTTCCCACACCCGCAGGATTGCCTTGTTTTAGCGTTGACGAAGCCGTGGAGGCCGCTAAAAGTCTGGGCGGAAGCGCGTGGGTGGTTAAAGCGCAAATTCACGCCGGAGGACGCGGCAAGGGCGGTGGGGTGAAAGTGGCGAAGTCGCTCGACGAAGTGAAACAATTCGCGGCCAAAATATTGGGTATGACGCTAGTCACGCCTCAGACTGGTCCTAGGGGTCAAGTCGTGCGAAGGCTTCTGATTGAACAGGGCGTCGACATCAAAACGGAGTTTTATGCCGGCCTGGTTGTGGATCGCGGCAGTCGCCGTGTCTGCGTGATCGGTAGCGGGGAAGGCGGCATGAATATCGAGGAGGTCGCCGCCACGTCGCCGGAGAAGATCCACAAACTGCTTATTGACCCCGTGGCAGGATTGACCGTCGCGGACGCTGAAGATATGGTACGGCGGATGGGGATCACCGAATCGGCTGTTATGGAGGCAGGCGCGTTATTGCAAGATTTATACCGCGCGTACGACAGTACCGACGCGACGCTGGTCGAAATCAATCCCCTCATACTTACCGCGGAGGATCGTGTTCTCGCGCTCGACGCGAAAATGAATTTTGATGACAACGCCTTATTCCGTCATTCCGAAATTGCCGCACTGCGCGATCTCGACGAGGAGGATCCCGCGGAGATCGAAGCGTCCAAATATGAACTGTCATACGTCTCGCTGGACGGCAACATCGGTTGCCTCGTGAATGGCGCGGGTCTTGCGATGGCAACAATGGACATCATCAAGCTCTACGGCGGAAATCCCGCCAATTTTCTCGATGTGGGTGGCGGGGCAACCGCGGAAAAGGTGGCGGAGGCATTCAAGCTGATGCTGCGCAATCCGGAATTAAAAGCGATCCTGGTCAATATATTCGGGGGCATCATGAAGTGCGACGTTATTGCCGAAGGCGTCGTGACCGCAGCGAGAGAGGTGCATCTAAACGTTCCGCTGGTGGTGCGCCTCGAAGGTACCAACGTGGACCTGGGTAAAAAAATCCTCGCCGAATCCGGATTGCCGATTATTCAGGCTGGAAATATGGCGGATGCAGCGGAGAAGGCGGTTGCTGCCGCGTCGGCAGGGGGAGGAGTTTAGAATGGCTATTCTTATAGACAGGAATAGCCGGGTCATGACGCAAGGCATTACTGGGAAGACTGGGCAGTTTCATACGCGCATGTGCCGTGATTATGCTTTCGGAAAAAATTGCTTCGTTGCGGGCGTGAACCCCAAGAAAGGAGGCGAGGATTTCGAAGGTGTGCCGATTTTTGCTACCGTCGGGGAGGCGAAAGAGGCCACAGGCGCGACCGTTTCGGTGATCTATGTACCGCCGCCGTTTGCGGCTGAGGCGATCGATGAGGCGGTCGAAGCGGAACTGGATCTGGTCATCTGTATTACGGAGGGTATTCCGGTTCGCGATATGGTGCGTACCTGTGCCAAAATGGAAGGTCGGAAAACGCGGTTAATCGGGCCCAATTGTCCAGGCATTATCACGCCCGATGAAATCAAGATAGGCATTATGCCCGGCTATATACATAAAAAAGGGGGCGTCGGCGTCGTGTCCCGCTCGGGTACGCTCACCTACGAAGCGGTGGCGCAGTTGATGGAGCAGGGATTGGGGCAATCCACCTGTATCGGCATCGGTGGCGACCCGGTGAATGGGTTGAAGCACCTTGATGTGATGAAGTTGTTCAACGACGACGCCGAGACCGAGGCGGTATTGATGGTGGGCGAAATCGGCGGCTCAGATGAGGAGGACTGCGCCCGCTGGGTCCGGAACCATATGCGGAAGCCGGTGGTGGGATTTATTGCGGGTCTGACGGCGCCGCCGGGCAGGCGCATGGGGCACGCTGGAGCGGTCATTTCCGGCGGAAAGGGTACCGCGCAGGAGAAGTTGGCAGTGATGGAGGAGTGTGGAATCAAGGTAACTCGCAACCCGGCCGAGATGGGCAAGTTGCTCAAATCGGTATTGCGCTAACTATCCGCGAATATTATCGCGGGTTAATACAGACTTGGGTTTTCCGCAATGACCTTCTTTTCATTAATCTTCGCTTTCCTGCTGGAGCACTGGCGCCCTATTAACGATCACAATCGTTTGGTTCCGGCGTTTCTTTCCTACGCTGATTCCCTGGAGCGTTATTTCAACACGGGTGTGCGGCGCCATGATATCGCCGCCTGGTTTGCTGCCGTAGTCCCCGTACTCGTACTCACGCTGTGGATCTACTATCTACTCTATAGTGTAAACCCGCTGCTGGCATGGGCGTGGAATGTCGTCACGCTCTATCTCACCATGAGTTCCCGTCAGCTTACCTATTCGTTCAACGAAATCTATACCGCGCTCAAAAATGGAGATCTGCCTCTCGCCCGTGAACTGCTGACGAAGTTCTACGGAGTTCCCGCGGAAGAACTCAGCAGTCAGGAAGTTGCACGCCTGACAATTGAACTGGGCCTGATTAATTCTCATCGCTACGTTTTTGCGATTATCATCTGTTTTGCCCTCTTGCCCGGGCCGCTGGGCCCGGTTCTTTATCGCCTGGCCGAATTATTGAACGAACGTTGGGGTAGTCGCCCGGATGCGTTTGGCCGGTTTGCGTTAAAAGCTTTTGAAGTCATAGACTGGCTTCCGGCAAGGGCGACCGCCATGAGCTTTGCCATTGCAGGCAATTTTGAAGATGCCGTTTACTGCTGGCGTGCGCAGGCCGCGTCCTGGGTGGACCGAAATCAGGGAATCGTTCTTGCCAGTGGCGCCGGGGCGCTGGGGATCTGTCTGGGAGAATCCCTAGGGGAGGCCGGCGGTAGCCACTATCGTCCTGAATTAGGCGTTGGCGACGAGGCTGACGTAGACTTTTTGCAAAGCGCTGTTGGACTGTTCTGGCGGACGCTGGTGTTATGGCTTGTGCTGCTGTTGCTGTTGGAAATCGCGGGTTGGGCAGGGTGAGCAACCCCGGTTGGGTTTTGATACACTGTTCAGTATTTTAAATCTCAACCTCCGCTGACCTTATGCCGCATCCTTTAGTGATCGCTCATTCCAGCCAAGCAGTTGGCCTGTTACCCCATTTCGCCAATCGTCATGGCTTGATTACCGGCGCAACCGGTACTGGCAAGACCGTCACGCTACAGGTTCTGGCCGAGCGATTCTCCTCTATCGGCGTGCCGGTGTTCATGGCTGACGTGAAGGGTGATTTGTCCGGGCTTTCCGTTGCGGGCACGGCGGCGCCGGGTTTGATGGGGCGGCTCGCGCAACGCGGACTTGAGGAACCGCAATGGTCAGCCTCTCCGGTTACGTTTTGGGATATCTTCGGGACCGCCGGACATCCGGTCCGCGCCACAACATCCGACATGGGCCCCCTGTTGCTCGGGCGGATGTTCAATCTAAACGATACCCAGCAGGGCGTATTATCGCTGGTGTTCAAGATCGCGGACGACAACGGTCTGTTGCTGCTCGATTCCAAGGACCTGCGGGCCATGTTGCAGTTTGTGGGCGACAACGCAAAGAATTTCACTGTCGAGTATGGGAACGTTTCAGCGGCCTCTATAGGCGCGATTCAGCGCGCCTTGCTTGAAATCGAACAACAGGGGAGCAGGAGTTTTTTCGGCGAGACGATGCTGGATATCCACGACCTGATGCAGACCGATAGCAGAGGCTGCGGCATGATCAATATCCTCGCGGCCGACAAGCTGATGAACTCACCCAAGCTCTATTCGACATTTCTGCTGTGGATATTGTCGGAGCTGTTCGAGCATCTTCCTGAAGTTGGCGACCCCGAAAAGCCAAAGCTGGTATTCTTCTTTGACGAAGCCCATCTGCTATTCAATGAAGCGCCAAAACCGCTGCTGGAGAAAATAGAACAGGTAGTGAGATTGATACGCTCCAAGGGAGTCGGCATTTATTTTGTTACGCAGAACCCCCTGGATATCCCGGAGAATGTGCTGGGTCAGCTCGGTAACCGCGTGCAGCATGCATTGCGGGCGTTCACACCGCGCGATCAGAAAGCGGTCCGGGCGGCAGCCCAGACCATGCATGCGAATCCTGGTTTAAATACGGAAAAAGCAATCATGGAGCTTTCCGTCGGCGAAGCGCTGGTATCCCTGCTGGATGAGAAAGGGCGTCCATCCATGGTTGAGCGCGCCTTCATTCTGCCGCCCGCATCCAGAATTGGTCCAATAACAGAAGCGGAACGTCGGACAATTATCGAATCGTCGGTTCTTTTCGGTCATTACGAACAGATCTTGGACCGTGAGTCGGCTTATGAAATAATTAAACGCCGCACAGCTGAAGCAAACGCCGGGAGCGAGCCGGTGCCACTGCCGGGCAGGACTGGGCAAACTGAGCAGGCGAGCGGCGGAGGTGGCATGATGGACGTACTCGGCGATATGCTTTTAACCCAAACCGGCCCGCGCGGCGGGCGGCAGCCCGGCGTCCTGGATTCAATGGCAAGGAGCGCTGCGCGCTCTATCGGTTCCCAGGTCGGCCGGGAGATTTTTCGCGGTGTGTTAGGCAGTATTTTCGGCGGACGCAGGCGCTAACCACGTGATATCCCCTAGGATGCTCGTGGAATATTTTTTAGAGGCTGAGGTTCGCTGAAAAAAAACCAGGGAATTCTCCCGGAACAGCTCTGTCATAAACCGATACGTTTGAGAAACCGCATCAGTTTGAGGAGGTAGAGGAGAAAAATGATGCGTTCAATCTCAGCAGTCTTACTGATTGCGGCGTTGGCCGGTTGCGCGTCCACAGGGCCAGGGTCAACCGGGCAGAGCGAGCGCCCGGCCGGACCGCCGCCCCCCAGTGCGCGGCCTGTCTATAATCTTACCGGTTATTCACCCGCATTCAAGGATGGCTATATCGATGGTTGCGAGACGGCAAAAAAATCTGCATACGGTGCGAAGGACGCGCGCCGGATTTCTGCCGACACGCAGTATCGGCTCGGCTGGAATGACGGCTTCAGCATCTGTCGTCGAAAGTAGCGACGGCATTCTGCCGTACCGTGGCGCCGGGACGGTCACAGGCCCCGAGCCTTCAACACTGATCGTACGCGGTGGCAAGAGATAGCGCAGATTTCGCAGCGAGCTCGAAAGCTGAGGGGCTTGGGCACTCGTATGCTTTCGTTCGATAGTTTTGGGAGAGCATTCTTTTCTGACGGCCTCCTTTCGCGCCTCTGCTGATAATATCCATAGGCTTATCCAGAGGTTCCTCAATTTGTTCCGCTTGGCTGCGATATAATTGTTTTTTTTAACAGCTTCCAATGAAACGCTCACTTCCGTTAATCTCGTTATGGCTGTGTTTGTTCGTGTTACCCGCAGCTGCCCAGGAGTCCAGATTTTCCAGGCCGGACGAAGCTTTGTCCTTGGCTGCCAGGTCTTACATCCTTAGGGATTTTCAGAGTGGCCAGACCTTGGCCAGTCAGAACCTGCACGAACGCATAGAACCCGCATCGCTTACCAAGCTGATGACAGCGTATATCGCTTTCTCTGCGCTCTACCAAAAACGCATTTCCCTGACTCAGGCTGTCCCGGTGTCGGAGCGGGCCTGGCGCACGCAAGGCTCCCGCATGTTTATTGAGCCGAGCAGGGTGGTAACAGTTGATGAATTAATCCGCGGTATGATCGTGCAGTCCGGTAACGATGCATCCATCGCTCTGGCAGAGACGGTAGCAGGCACGGAGAGCGCCTTCGTCCAGATAATGAATAGAGAAGCGGCCCGCATGGGCATGAAGAACACCCGTTTCGCCAATTCAACCGGGTTGCCGCACCCCGAGCACTACAGTACTGCGCATGATCTCGCCTTGCTTGCGACAGCGGTCATCCGGGATTTTCCGGAATACTATCCGCTTTATTCTCTACGCGAGTATACATACAACAAGATTACTCAGCCGAACCGTAATCGTTTGCTGTGGCTCGACCCGAACGTGGATGGGCTCAAGACCGGGCATACCGAAGCTGCGGGCTATTGCCTGATTACATCCGCCAAGCGGGGCGAGCGGCGGCTAATTTCTGTTGTAATCGGGACTGCATCCGATAGCGCGCGCACCGTTGAAAGCCAACGACTGCTGAATCACGGTTTTCAGTTTTACGACACCGTCCGCCTCTACCCTAAGGAACACGAAGTGATTGCAATCCAGTTGTGGAAGGGCGCTCAGGACAAGCTCAAGACCGGATTCGGTCAGGATATTTACTTTTCGCTCCCAAGAAATCAGGCTGATAAGCTGGAAGCCAAGATGGAGTATAAACAGCCCCTTTTAGCCCCCATCAACGCCGGCCAGAAAGTCGGCGTAGTGAAGTTTACGCTGAAGGGCAAGACCGTGGCCGAGCACCCGTTGGTGGCGCTGGAAACCGTAAGTGCCGGGAATTTTTTTGGCCGCGCCTGGGATAGCGTGCGGCTGATTTTTAATTAATGTGGATTTACATGCACGCGGTCCGCTACAAATTTACTGGCAAGGTTTATGATGATTTATCTTAACGGTACCTTCATGCCGATTGAGGAAGCACGCATTTCGGTACTGGACAGAGGCTTCATTTTTGGCGATGGGGTATATGAAGTCATACCCGCGTATTCCCGCACGCCTTTTCGGCTGCCTGAACATCTGCGCCGCTTGCAGCACAGCCTTGACGGAATTCGTCTGGAAAATCCCCATACGAACAGCGAGTGGAGCGAGTTGCTGGAACAAATTATTGCGCGTAACAGCAGCGACGACCAGTATCTTTACCTGCATGTTACCCGTGGGGTAGCGAGGCGCGACCATGCCTTTCCAAAAGGCGTGGCCCCGACTGTATTCATCATGAGCAACCCCTTGTTGCCCCCCCCGGCCGAGTTGCTTGCGACGGGAGCCACCGCAATCACGGCCGTTGACAACCGTTGGTTACGCTGCGACATAAAGGGTATTTCACTATTGCCGAACGTATTGCTACGCCAGATGGCCATTGATGCGGGAGCGCTTGAAACGGTGCTGATCCGTGACGGTTTCATGACCGAGGGATCTGCCAGCAATATTTTTGTGGTAAAAAAAGGGCTTTTATTGGCCCCTCCAAAAAACAATTTGATGTTGCCGGGTATTACCTATGACGTAGTGCTCGAACTGGCCGAAGAGCATGGGATCCCGCATGAAGTCAGGGCGATTTCCGAGCAGGAGGTGCGCGCTGCCGATGAACTGTTGCTTACTTCCTCCACTAAGGAGGTGATGCCAATTACACGCCTCGATGGCCGCCAGGTTGGGGGCGGCGTGCCGGGAACAATGTTCGCGCTCTTTTACCGGCTTTACCAGGATTATAAAGACAAGGTAATGCGTAGAGGCGCTGTGCATACGCCATGAATTCTTACGATGACGTTTCCTTAATCGAATATCCCTGCGACTTTCCCATAAAAATAATGGGACGGGTCGGCGCTGCGCCGGGTTCTGCATCGTATAAGCTGCCGACGACGCCGCCAGACGGACCGCTGGATGCCGATGATACGACTTTTTCTGCCGTGACCGAACCGGAAGAGGTGAGCGCCGGGGTTCTGGAGCAGCGTCGGCAGGAATTCACTCAGGCAGTACTGACGATTGTCAAACGTCATGCGCCTGACTTCGATGAGACGAGCCTGGAGGCCAGGATCAGCAGGAAAAATACTTATCTGAGCCTTACCTGTACTATTCGCGCCGTGTCCCGCGCGCAATTGGATGCGCTATACCAGGAGTTGTGCGACCATCCGATGGTGGTAATGGTACTTTGAGGAGAACGGGAAATTCCTGACGTTCTTTCGATGACGGAAGTCTTGTGCCTTGAACCGGAAACCGATGGCTCAAACATTAGAATAAGATCTGGCGGAGTACTGGATTATCTTTCCGCCTGGCAAGCGATGAAAGAGTTTACAGCAGCCCGCAGTGCTGGCACTGCGGATGAAATCTGGCTATTGCAGCATCCGCCAGTTTACACTCAAGGCATCGCGGGCAGATCCGAACACCTGTTGCACAATAATGGCATTCTCGTGGTCCGGACAGATCGAGGCGGTCAAATTACTTATCATGGTCCCGGGCAGATTGTTGCTTATCTGATGCTGGATCTTCGCCGGCTCAAACTTGGAGTACGCGAGCTGGTCAGAAAAATGGAAGGTGCCGTGATAGACTTGCTCCAGGACTACAGCATCCGCGCGTCAGGCTCAGCCGATGCCCCCGGCGTGTATGTGGATGGCGCAAAGATTGCGTCCCTGGGGCTGAAAATCAAAAATGGTTGTTGCTACCATGGCCTGGCGCTGAACGTAAACATGGATTTGTTTCCGTTTACGTCAATCAACCCGTGCGGATATTCCGGACTGCGGGTGACACAAACGAGGGACCTGGGAATCACCGATGGGCTTGAGGTGCTAGGTTGGCGGCTTGCCACAAAATTAAAGGGAAGGCTAGGCGGTATCGGATAATCGAAGTTTTTCGGAATTTTGGGAAAATGTCCTATATGGGACCATGGCGTGAGTGCAGCCGTTTCTGGTTTCAACAAACAGGATCTATCGGTTATTGTTATACGACGCAGCAGATTCCCGACTAATTATGAGTTTATGATTTCACATTTCAATCAGTTTGAGAATAAGACGCACTTTTCATGACAACCCCCACACGCGAGAAAGGCGCGGCTAAAACCGCGCGTAACCCAGTAAAAATTGTGCCGCAGTCACCAGCAGAAGTACTGCGTAAACCCTCATGGATCAGGGTCCGCTCATCGAACAGCCAGGAGTTTTATGAAGTCAAAAGGATACTCCGGGAACAGAAACTTCACACGGTCTGCGAAGAAGCGTCCTGTCCAAACATAGGCGAGTGCTTTGGCAAAGGCACCGCCACTTTTATGATTCTGGGCGACCTCTGCACCCGAAGATGCCCGTTTTGCGATGTGGCACACGGCCGGCCGTCGGCGCCGGATGCTCACGAGCCTCTGCATCTGGCGCAATCCATTGCTGCCATGAAATTAAAATATGTCGTCATCACCAGCGTTGACCGCGACGATCTCCGCGATGGCGGCGCCCAGCATTTCGTGGATTGCATTCGCGAAGTCCGGGCTCATTCCCCAAAAACAAAAATAGAAATTCTGGTGCCGGATTTTCGAGGCAGACTCGAAATTGCGTTGGAGAAATTATTTGCAGGTCCGCCGGATGTGCTGAACCATAATCTGGAAACCGTCCCGCGGCTTTACAGGCAATGCCGGCCGGGGGCTGATTATGCACATTCGCTCCGGTTGCTGAAAGACTTCAAGTCGCATTTTCCGGATATTCCGACCAAATCAGGCTTAATGCTGGGTTTAGGCGAAACCGATGAGGAAATTCTCGAAGTGATGTTCGATCTGCGCAAAAATGATGTCGAAATGCTCACCATCGGGCAGTATCTTCAACCTAGCAACGGGCATTTGCCGGTCATGCGTTATGTAACGCCGGAAGCATTTAAGGAGTTCGAACGTGCGGCGGTCGAGATGGGTTTCAGCAACGCCGCCTGTGGGCCAATGGTGCGTTCCAGCTACCATGCCGATCAGCAAGCGCATGAGGCGGGGATCAGATAGCCGCTGAATGAAATGGCCATAGCGGAAACGCGGAGGATCTTTACGCTATTTAGTAATAACTAAAAGGGGAAGTGCCTTCATGCGTACCATTACTGTTTTTATTGTCTGGTTTTGGGCTTCATTCGCCGCGTTTGCGGCGGAAACCGATACTCTTACGCCTGAAGATACGACCGGCGCTTTAACACTGGCACTTGCTCAAAGTGTTGACGCAGCTGTGGACAGGCTGGGCGTAACGAATGGGTTTCTCGATAATCCCAAGGTAAAAATCACGCTTCCCGGATCGCTGCAGAAGGCAGAAGGATTGATGCGCAGCTTGGGCATAAGCAAGCACGCGGATAATTTGATCCTGGCGATGAACCGAGCCGCGGAAACGGCCACGGCTGAAGCAAAACCCATCCTGCTGGACGCCATGCAGAATATGTCATTGGATAATGCCGAAGACATTCTTACAGGCGGGGATGATTCCGCGACGCAGTATTTTCGCAATACCTCCGGCGAGGCACTATCCCAAAAATTTTTACCGATCGTGAAAAATGCCACGGATCAAGTCGGTTTGCTCAAGAGATATAATGAATTTGCAGGCAAGGGCGCAAAATTTGGTCTGGTACCGGAAAAACATGCCAACATTGAAAACTACGTAACCCAAAAAACACTTGATGGCATCTTTCTTATAATGGCAGAGGAAGAACGCGCCATTCGCGGTGATCCCATGGGCCAAGGCAACAAACTGTTGCAGAAAGTGTTTGGAACCGTGAAGTAGCCGGCAATTGAGCGAACTGTTTGTATTTCGAGCACAACATGCGGTTTTCCGGGATCATTTAGGCAAGAGCGGCAGGCGGGCCTGGCATTTCTCCTGGCGTTCCCATGCTGTTGCGAAGTAGTCGCCAGACGTTAATTATGGTTGAGTAATGCCGAAGCTCACCGCTGACCATTATCCGGGTCCGTCTTTTTCCTTTATTTCCTCGGCGAGCCAGTCGATCAGCTCTGCAATCAATTTGTCGCTCGAATCTGTCAAGCTGCGTACAGCTCCTTTTGCATTTGGAGAAGGCGCGGGTTGCTCGCCGCTGAAACTATGTTGCGCGATTACCGAACGGGTCGCGCGATCGATAAGGCTGGCGCGAAATCTCACCACAACGCGGCTTTGATCAGGGGTGTCGAATACCTGGGTGAATTCTCCAAGCTCGATACGCAGAATGTGATCTGTTCGAGCGCCATCAGCGGTGCTTAAGACTCCACCGTCGCTGATGATGGCAAGGAGGTTTCTGATCCGTTGCGTCAGCAGGGTCGCGGGCGAGGCAGCCCAGCGGTGACTGGCGTAGGCATGGGACTGCGCAAGGTCGTCATATCCCAGGCGGTACTGGATGGCGGTATTGTCCAGCCAGGCCGGAGCCGTGACTTCCGCCACCAGCAGGCTGGCCGGAAGTCGTAAACGCTCAGGCGTATCGGCGCTATTAACCCCAACCGATAAGCGTTGCGACCCGAAATCATATATGGCTACTGGCGCCACGGTCCGCGGTCCGGCACATCCCATCAACGTAATGGATGCAACAATCAGAAATTTTTTCATTTTATTTATTTCCCGGTGGCACAAATCCGTCTTCTCCGGGCCCGGGTGGTGGCGGAGATCTTCCAAACAGCAGGCTCCGGGGCTGCTCTTCCAGTTGCAGAAGGACCCGGTCCACGCTCCTGGAATTGCGCGCAATACCCTCGGTGACCTCGCGTAATTTCTGCATTGTCTCGGTGAGTTCGCCAGCGGTCTGCGACAGGCTGTCGACTGCCCCTCCCTGGTTTATCCGGGTCGTCATCTGGTTAAGGTCGACTATTAGCTGGTCGGTATGCCTGAGGAGGGAACTCGCATCCGCAGCCAGGCCAGGTAGCCTTTTGAGTCCGGGCTCCAGTTGACCTACAACGCCGCGTAAACGGCTGGTGACGCCTTCCGTATTCTCCAGTATGTGTGCGAATCGTTCCCGGTTCTGGTCGTCAAGAAGAAGATTCAATCGCTCTATCAGCACATTGGCATTTCCTAGCAACCGCTGCCCCGAATTGGTGATGCTATCAAGCGCGGACGGGCGCAAGGGGATACGGGCGGGGTCGTCCGAGTCGGTTTGCAATCTTTCGGCTTCTCCCCCTTCGTCGTTCAATTGCACAAACGCAAGCCCTGTCAATCCCTGGTAACCCAGCTGCGCATAAGCATTTTTAGTCAACGGCAAGCTGCGGTCAACAGCTATCCGGATGAGAATCGTGTGGGAATCCTTGGGATCCAGCTGGATATTCTCTACTTTGCCCACGCTCACGCCACGGTAACGCACCATGGCCTGGGGATTAAGCCCGGTAACGGGAGAATCCGACACCAGCAGGTATTTGTCGCGGGCTGCGGTGCCGCCGGTAAACCACATGGCCGCGACCGCTGCGGCTGCGGCCAGAAAAATTACGAATAAACCCGCGGCAAGGGCATGGGCCCGGTTTTCCATAATTATCCCCTATAAAGTATCGACATTTTTTCCCAATATCCGGTTGCCGCGCTCGCCGAGGAAAAAGTTTGTGATAAAGGGATGGTTTTTTTTTATCACTTCCCTCAAGGAGCCTAGCGCCACAATATGCTGATCGGCCAACACCGCTATACGGTCCGCCAAAGCCACCAGCGTATCCAGGTCATGCGTTGCCATGACAATGGTTAGCGTTGTTTCGCGACGAATTGTCTGGATCAGCTTAACGAACGCATCGCTGAGCTCGGGATCAAGCCCAGCGGTGGGTTCGTCCAGAAACAGAAGTTCGGGGTCCAACGCCATCGCGCGTGCCAGGGCGATGCGTTTGATCATTCCTCCCGAAAGCTCAGCGGGCATTTTGTTTACGTGCTTTGATTCGATTTCCACCATTTTGAGCTTGATCATCACCAAATGACGTATCAGGTCCTCATCCAATGTACGTAGCTCACGCATTGGCAGGGCGATGTTGTCATATACCGACAGCGCGCTGAACAACGCGCCTTTTTGAAACAACACCCCGCAGCGGGTGCGAATCTCCTGCAACTCTTTAGGGTTGTGGCTGCGCAAGGGAAGGCCGCAAATCCGAACCTCTCCCGCTACCGGAGCGTCCAGGCCGAGCATTTGCCGCATCAACACTGTTTTGCCGCTACCCGAGCCGCCTACCAGCCCCAGTACTTCCCCGTGACGCACACACAGATTGACGTCTTCATGTACGACATGGCTGCCGAAACGGGTATGTAATCCCTTGACTTCTACAATGCACTCTTCCGCGGCCATGCTTACCTTAATCCGACATTGGAAAAAACGACGGCAAAAATAGCGTCGATGACAATGACGACGGTAATCGAGGTTACGACAGAGTTAGTCGTGCCTTCCCCCAGGCTCTCTGTGTTCGACTTGATTCTCAGCCCGAAATGACAGGAAATAAGCGCGATCACCATTCCGCACACTACGCCCTTACCCAAACCCAGCCATAAATTGGCTACGGGTACGACATCTGCGAGTTTGCTCAGAAAAAACTGGTGGCCGAGCCCTAGTTGAATCTCGGCCACAACCATCCCCCCAATCAGGGCAATGGCGCTGGTCCATAACACTACCAAAGGCATAGCGATACCGAGTGCCAGCACTTTCGGCAATACCAGTCGAAGACTGTGGGGGATGCCCATCACCGTCAGTGCGTCCAGTTCCTCTGTTACCCTCATTACGCCCAGTTGAGCGGTCATTGACGAACCGGAACGCCCCGCGACAAGTATGGCTGCAAGCATCGGGCCGAGTTCGCGAATAATGGCTACGCCAAGAATATTAATTATGAATATGTCTGCGCCGAAGGTCTGTAATTGTCGGGATGAAAGATAACTCAGCACAACGCCGATAAGAAATCCCACGAGTGCAGTAATACCCAGTGCCTGCGCCCCGGTCCGATATAGATTGGCGGAAATTTCGCGCCATGGAATACGTGCCGGATGCCGGGCCAAATACAATGAATCCAGCAGCAACTGGCCGGACAAAATCAGCACGCCGGTCACATGTTCCCACAGCAGAAAAGCTCCCTTCCCGAGAACTGTAACTGGCCACAGCAAATCGGGGCGAGGCGGCAGCGGCGGGGGCGGCGTCTGAACGCGACCAAGCAGCCTTTCCTGCTCCGGGCGCAGCAGCAAGAGAGGGGGACGGCGTTCGCCCCATGCGCGCCACAGCAGTACGGCCCCCGCGTCATCTATTTGCGTTATTTCGGTTAGATCCCACTCCAGCGCCGGATCGGCGGCATATCCGGCAAGTTCGGCAGATAACGATTGCATGCGCCCTGCGAGGGCAGCCAACGTGCATCGTCCCGAAAGTACCAGGCGAGGCTTACCATCGCGGCCTGCTTCGCGGCGCAATACCATCAACTTGCCGTCCTGATCCCCCTGCATGCGTCCGCTATCCTTAGGCAACGCTCGGGCTACGGTAACCGCGGTTTTCAGCGATTGCTACATCAGTCGAATACCACAAGCGGATAGTTAGCATGATTTAATCAACGATGAATTTTGGTGTGGGTTTAACGGTTACTGTCAGGCAACTTCGCTAGTAGAACTCATACGAGCTTTCGAGGTCAAGCATGGAATTCGACGCTGGTGATAAGCGAAGGGAACGCTTCTGCCGACCACCCCATAACACGGGCAGATGCGCGCCGACCGGGCCCAAGGCAGTTTATATAATGCAAAAAGAGTCGTAGCCTCTCCACTGACGGAAATTTTTACAAACGTAGAGGAGTCTTTCTAAAAGTGGCTTCAAGTGCCTATTTTTAAGAGTATTTAAACACAGGCATGAAGTTTGCTTATTGTTATTCTAACAATAGAATTAAATATTGTTCAGTTAATAACAAGGAAAATAAAAATAATGAAAAAATTAACCCTGGGAGGCGTTGGGATATCGGGTTTTTCAATACTGAGCTCACCGGCCGCTGCCTAATTCTGGCGTCTCGGCTTTACGGTATAAAGAACGTCACTGCAAGAAATATGACTGTTTCAAGATTAGTCAAATTATGGGCACCGAGCCCATACTGCCAACTCCGGTACCGGAGCCGGGAACCGCGGCTTTGCTTGGCATTGCGCGGGGCGGGCTTTGAGCCAACAGGGGCTGGATGAGGTCAAACTGGTGTGAGACCGCCTAGTTTTTCCTGAGATTCGGGATAAATATCATCGTCGAGAAGTGGAAGTGGAAGTGGAAGTGGCAGGGGCAGGGGCAGGGGCAGGGAAGAACAATAACAATAACGAAACAATAATAACAATTGAATAATCAGGGCCGGGATATATTTCGATATGTTCCAGCTCTGATTTTTTTTGCCTGTAGCACTACTGAACCACTATTCGCCCCACCGCTCATACAGCGATACAATGTGAGCCCCTGCCACCATTGCGGACCGAATTTGATTGGCACATCCATCGCTTCTTCGAAACGTTGTTATCGCTGGCCGCGCTTGACTTCACCCGGGGAACGCCTGCACGCCCCGAATAAAACGCCAAGGAGCAATGTGCGCCGAAATCCTAATGCGAATGGTGGTGACGGTGTTGCAACGGCGGCGTTTCGGCCGCTGCGGCATCCTCATTGATGCGGATCTGGTAACTGGCGTGGCATGAATCGCATTTTTTCATAGCCTCGCTGAGTTGCCGTAGCGTATGCCTAGAATCCTTGATTGATTGCGCATCAAGCGAGATGTTATCGAAATCCTTGTGGACTGACATGCCGAGCCGCATGAACGCCTCTGGTAACACTGACCTGAGGTGGTTTTCGCCTTTACCTGCCATGCCAAGGCCGAGCGCACGCGCCTCCCGCGCTACCGTAGTCATCTCATCCCGGGAGAGCGCCTCCAGAATGTTTCGCGTTCCTGCGAGGAGAGCCCTCATTTCCGAAAGTATATGGTCGCGCTGATGCTCGGAAAGTGGAACGATTTGACGTTTATCAACGTCGTTCGCCACCGCAGCCGCTGTGAAAAAGAAAAAGAACAGCCCGATACCAAGGTTTTTCAACTTTAACTCCCAAATTCAGTTAAATTCATTGATGATCTGTCGATTCGACCTTTTCAAACTAGCTTAAACGCAAGCCCTTATGATCGCCCTTATGATCGCCCTTATGATGCGCACCGCATCAGCTATCCGCTAGTCTTGTTGTTACGTCGCTCTGGCATGTAGATCATGCTCGTCAGAGCCGGTAATTTCCACTTCCATGAGTTGCCCGGGTTTTGCCTTTTTCGCGTTCGCGACGTAAACGAGACCATCGATTTCGGGGGCATCAGCGGCGCTCCGGGCGATCACCCGGGTGCCATGCACGTCGTCCACCAGCACGGTCGTATGTTTGCCAATCTTGCTTACAAGTTTCATGGCGCTGATTCTTTCCTGCATGATCATGAAACGTGCTCGACGCTCCTGTTTTATCTCTTCTGGAACCTCGCCGGGAAAATTATTGGCTGCCGCGCCACTTACCGGGGAGTAGGCGAAGCACCCGACGCGATCCAGTTCCGCCTCCTGGAGGAATTCCAGGAGTTGCTCAAAATCGGCGTCAGTCTCGCCCGGAAAACCGACAATAAACGTGCTACGCACCGTGATGTCAGGGCATATTTCCCGCCAGCGTCTGATTCGAGCCAGATTGTTTTCAGAGCTCGCGGGCCGCTTCATGGCTTTGAGAATTCGCGGGCTCGCGTGCTGAAACGGTACATCAAGATACGGCAGAATTTTACCTTCGGCCATTAGCGGGATAACTTCATCTACATGCGGGTAAGGGTAAACATAATGTAAACGCACCCATACCCCAAACTCCCCCAACGCACGGACGAGCTCGGTCATGCGTGTTTTCAGCGGCCTGCCTTGCCAGAATCCCGTGCGATATTTTACGTCTACACCATAAGCGCTCGTGTCTTGCGAAATGATCAACAACTCCTTCACGCCGGCGTTCACCAGATTTTCAGCCTCCTGCATCACCTGATTGATGGGGCGGCTGACCAAATCACCACGCATCGAAGGGATGATGCAGAAGGTGCAGCGGTGATTGCAGCCTTCGGAGATTTTGACGTATGCATAGTGTCGGGGTGTGAGCCGTATTCCCTGGGGTGGCACAAGGCTGGTGAAAGGATCATGCGGCTGCGGCAAGTGCATATGCACTGCCGCCATAACTTCCGGCAGCGCCTGCGGCCCGGTCACCGCCAGCACCTGGGGATGCGCCTGCCTGATCACCTCGCCACCTTCTTTTGCGCCGAGGCAACCGGTGACAATTACTTTGCCGTTTTCAGCCAGCGCCTCACCGATGGCATCCAGTGATTCCTCTACCGCGCTGTCGATGAAACCGCAGGTGTTGACAACGACGAGATCGGCATCCTCATAAGTGGATGAGGTTTCGTATCCCTCGGCGCGCAATTGCGTGAGAATTTGTTCGGAGTCCACCAGGGCTTTGGGGCATCCAAGTGAGACAAATCCTATTTTTGGAGCGGGTTGCTTAGAAGATTGCATAAAGAATGAGCCGGGATGAAATGAAGTTCCGGATGAAATTCAGGATTCAGCTTTTTCATCTGGAGGGGCCTACCGGGCGAAGCTCGGTTCCCCATCTTATGCGGGATGATGACTAAAGAGGCTTCCCGCCAGCCAGATGGAGCTGATGCCTAGCGTGATGAGTGCGACCTGCTGAATGGTGGCGCCTATTTCCGGCCGCTTATGCAACCCCGGAATCAGATCGGACATCGCTACATAGATCATGCTGGCTGCGGCGAGCCCCAGCAGCGAGGGGATGAGGTGATTCATGTCCTGCAACATAAAATAAGCTGCCAGGCCGCCAATCAGCGTAGCCCCGCTGGACAACAGGTTGAAGAGAAGCGCCTGCCGGCGAGTATAGCCGGAATTGAGCAGAATTAGAAAATCGCCGGCTTCCTGGGGAATTTCATGGGCGATAATGGCAATGGCGGTGACAATCCCGAGCTGGACATCCACCATGAACGCGGCCGCAATAAGGATACCATCAACGAAGTTGTGAAACGTATCGCCCAGCATGATCATCAGCCCGCTACGCCCGTGATCGTGCTGGCCGCCGGCTATTATTGCGGGGATCGTGGATGGACCTGGCAAGACATCATGAGCTTCACACTCCTCAACGTGGCAATGACGCCACAACACAAGCTTTTCGAGAATGAAAAACAACAGAATACCGAACAGAACCGTGCCCGTCATTTGCGCTGGACTTTTCGACAGCTCCAGCGCCTCCGGTAATGCGTTAAGAAACGCTGCTCCCAGGAGGGCTCCGATCGCGTACGAGATCAGCATCTGCACCCATGACGCTCGCGTATTTAGCGTGAGCGCTGCGGCAAATAGTACGCTGAGCGTGCCGCCAAACAGGCTGGTGACGATGATCCAGGCGAGAACGGACATGTAGGGCGTGTAGGGAAAAATGCGGGATTATACGCTCTTGCGGTGAATGACGAGCGTAATCAACTCGTCGCGCGCAATACTAGAGGATGTGTTTCGGCCACACCTTCAAATGCTGGCGTTGTTTGTGGCGCTAACCAGATTAATCCCGCCATTCGCCCCGTACTGCCGTCGCGGCGATAAGAAAAGAATCTTGCCGGGTCGCTGAAAGTACAGATGCCTCCACCGTAAATTTCAGTCACGCCAGCCTTCAGCAATTGCTGCCGTGCAAGCAAAAAAAGATCCGCGAACCATTTGCCCTTGCATGAGCTGTGCGGAATGAAGGCAGCGTCGGATCGTTCGTCGCTGGTAACAAACGCCTGACGTACTTCTTCTCCAACCTCGAAGTGGTTGGGTCCGATTGCCGGCCCGAGCCACGCCATCAGGGTTGCGGGAGGGGTGCCGATTGCCGACACCATATTGTCGATCGCTTTCCCGGCCAGTCCACGCCAGCCGGCATGGATCACGGCAACGATTGTCCCGGATCGGTCGCACAAGAGTATGGCAAGGCAGTCCGCGACCAGTACCGCGCAAACATTCCCCGGACGACGACTGAAGGCGGCATCGCCGATTGGTGGAGCTGAGGGCGGAGCGCCGCAATCGTGCCCGTCCACGCGGACGACGCCCGTACCGTGTACCTGCTTCAGCCAGCGGGGTTCGTTCGGCAGAAATCGCCCTAGCACGTCGCGGTTCTGTTTAACGGTCAGCGGATCGTCGCCGACGTGGTCCCCCAGGTTGAAGCTGGCAAAAGGTGAGGGTGAGGGTGAGAGCGAACTGCCGGTACCGCCCTTACGGGTGGTAAATAGCGCCTTGACGTTGCTCGGTGCGGGCCAGTCGGGGACGATCCAGTCACTCATACTGATCCCGAAGTGACCGCAAAAACACTTTTATTGCTTTGATGGCCGAGCATCAGCAACAGATTTTTCATATCGTCGGGTAACGGCGCCTCCCAGGCCATTCTAGTCCCGTGTTGAGGATGGGTTAATTCAAGCCTTTGCGCATGAAGCGCCTGCCTGGAAAAACCAGCCAGCCGGGTGACGTTTTGAATGCTCCTGTCCGATTTGCCTTTATATACGGGGTCTCCTAATAACGGGTGTCCTATCGAATGCATGTGTACGCGAATCTGGTGCGTGCGTCCGGTCTCCAGACGGCATCTGAGCAGCGTGCATCCGTCCAACTTTTCCAGTACCCGATAGAAGGTGCGTGCCGGTTTTCCGTTTGCAGTGACCGCCATTTTGGTTCGCTCAACCGGATGCCGCCCCACCGGCGCGTCAACGCATCCGTCCACGGAAATGGCGCCAAGAACGAGCGCCAGATAGTCACGGTTGACGGTATGTTTCTGTAGCTGCCGCACCAGGTGGGTCTGGGCTTCAAGTGTTTTTGCGACCACCAGGAGCCCGCTGGTATCCTTGTCCAGACGGTGAACGATACCCGCGCGGGGAATGCCATTCAAATCAGCCGCGTGATGCAGCAGGGCGTTCAGCATGGTGCCCTGCCAGTTCCCGCTGCCGGGATGGACCACCAGGCCAGCCGGTTTATTAACCACGATGAGCGAATCATCTTCGTAAACGATATCGAGTGAAATGGGTTCCGGGCCGTGGATGGCATCAATGGCATCCACGGCATCGACAGCGGGCCTGACCTCAACCTTTTCCCCGCTCCATACCTTTTGCTTGGGGCTGGCCTCTGCTCCGTCAACGCTAATCCGTTTTTCCCGTATCCACGTCTGCAAGCGACTGCGTGACCAATCCGGCAGCAGTCGAGCCAGAGCCTGGTCCAGGCGGGCGCCCGCGCAATCGGCGGGAATCGTGACTTCGACGATAGTTTCAAGGGGTTCAGACACCATGGAGCCTTGCGGTATAATGAGAATATCTTATCTTGTCTTCAACGACGAACTCGTTATGCGACGTAGTTTAACTTTATTTCTGATATTGCTTCTGTCAGCCTGCGGTTTGCTGCCCAAGACCGTGCAGGACTCGAAGAACTGGTCCGCGAGCAAATATTATTCCGAGGCCAAAACGGAATTGAACGAAGGCAACTATTCCGGCGCGGTCAAGCTGTTCGAGCAGCTGGAGGCGCGTTATCCTTACGGGCGCTATGCGCAGCAGGCGCAACTCGAGATTGCCTATGCCTATTATAAGGATAACGAGCAAGCTTCGGCTATTGCCGCGGCGGACCGTTTTATCAAGCTGCACCCCAACCATTCGAACGTGGATTACGCTTATTACCTTAAGGGGCTTGCCAATTTCAATGACGATCTGGGGCTGATGGGGATCGTGACCGAAAAAATCCTTAATCAGGATATGAGCGAGCGCGATCCGAAAGCGTCGCGGGAGTCATTCGAAAATTTCAAGGAACTGGTTACACGTTTCCCCAAGAGCAAATACACCCCCGATGCGGTGCAACGAATGAAGCACCTGGTCAACGTCGTCGCGCTGAATGAAGTACAGGTTGCGCGCTATTACATGAAACGAGGGGGTTATATTGCGGCCGCCAATCGTGCTCAGTATGCACTGAAGGAATACCCCCAGACGCCGGCAACGGAGGAGGCGCTATTCATCATGGTAAAAGCATATGATGCACTGGGAATGACAGACTTGCGCGACGATGCGGCTCGCGTGATGCAAAGGAATTTCCCTCAGAGCCGGTTTTTGGCTGACTCGACGGGTGTGGATGCCGAACCGTGGTGGAAATTCTGGTAGTTCGGGAAGGGTCTTGTTCTTCCTGGCGCCTTCTGCTGCCCCGCTAACCCGGCGCGCCCTGAGGAATTTCTGCGAGCGGTTCATCAACCGTGGTCTCGTCCGGTAACCGGATTGCCATGACATCGCATCCGGCGTAATGGAGAACGCTATTCGCGGTCGATCCCAACAGTAAGGCGAGCCCATGCCGGCCATGGGAGCCGACAATAATGAGATCGATGTTCTCCTCCTCCGCAAGCCGGACAATTTCCTGTCCGGGCACACCCCATACCATCCACCGGCAGGCGGGACTCACACCCAACTCGTCACCAACATGCTTAAACTTTAATTTTTCCGCTTCCAGGAGTTCATCGTCTGAATTTTCCTCCAGAGGAATTTCCGTTCCGTAAGCCATGTCTGGCATCGGGATATTGTCAAGAACATGAATAATGCTTAATTTCGCGCGGAACGTTTCCGCCAGTTGTCTTGTTTTTTTAACAATGTAATTCCCCGGTTCCGAAAAATCCAGTGCAAGTAATATGTGCTGATAATTCATGGTTTTTGCCTTCCCAGATCGTGAAGTTCGAACTTGTCGCGGCTATATCCGGACTTTGCCGCTACAGGCTGGGCCGGCGCCTTGTTTGAAGAGCCTGCAAGCATTACTCTCAGCACTTTCCACACATTTTCCACGATCTTTGCTTGCGCCTGGGCGTTGGGATGTATCCCGTCCGCCTGAAAAAATTCACGCTTGTCGCCAAAGCCATCGAGAAGAAACGGTACCAGCTTGATGCCATGTCGTTTCGCTAGCTGCGGATACATATCCTGAAACTTTTGCGTGTATGTTATGCCATAATTGGGTGGCAATTGCATCCCCGCCAACAGCACGGTGGCATTGTTTCGCTGGCAGGCCTCTATGATGGCTTCGAGATCGTTACGGATAGCCTCGATTGAGGCGCCTCTCAATCCATCATTACCGCCGAGTTCGACAATGACGATATCCGGACGATAGGTTTTAAGCGCCTGCTCGATGCGTTTGCGCCCGCCGTGTGCCGTTTCGCCACTGACGCTATTATTGATCAGATATGCCTGTGATTGCGTTTGCAGCCGCCTCTTCAGCAGGCTAACCCATCCGGCATCCTGCGGCAGGCCGTAGCCAGCGGACAAGCTGTCGCCGAATACCATAATCGTAGTGGTTGCTATCCCCGGCGCAGCGGTAGCGTGCGAGTTGACAGCGCCTAAACATGACACAAAAGAGAGAAGGATTATCAGGAATTTTTTCATGTCAGATCACGTTGAGATACGGCCTATTGTGCAGGCAATCGGACTCACCAAGCAAGTGAGCACGGGCGATGAACAGCTTACAATTCTGGACAATGTCAATCTGGAAATAAACGCGGGCGACTCCGTTGCTGTGGTGGGAGCGTCCGGTTCGGGCAAGTCAACGCTGCTAGGGCTTCTGGCAGGTTTAGATACTCCGTCGGCAGGCAAGGTTCATCTCGCCGGAGAAGATATTTTCCTGCTGGATGAAGACGCGCGCGCCGCGTTGCGCGGACGGATGCTGGGGTTCGTATTCCAGTCATTTCAGCTGCTACCGGCCTTGACTGCGATTGAGAACGTCATGCTGCCGCTGGAGCTCATCGGCGCCGGCAATGCCTACGGCGCTGCGTTGGAATTGCTTGAGCGGGTTGGGCTTGGCATGCGTCTTAAGCATTATCCCCGGCAACTCTCCGGCGGGGAGCAACAGCGTGTCGCCATTGCGCGAGCGTTTGTCACTCAACCGCAATTACTGCTGGCTGATGAACCTACTGGCAATCTGGATTCCGCCACCGGTGCGCAGATCATAGAACTCATGTTCGAACTGAACCGAGAACGCGGTACTACCCTGGTTCTGGTGACTCATGACGAAGCCATTTCAAGCCGTTGTGCATGGCGGATACGGTTGGCGGGCGGACAAGTTGTCCGATAAAGGAATTGTAAACATTGGGTAAGACCGGTCAATGGAATCTATTTCTCGAACAAAATCGGGGGCGCCGATGCGGCTCCGTGTACGCTTCACCATGGCTGGCGTTCTGCTTGCCGCCGTGATCGGGGGCACCTGGGTCTGGCATAATCATAGCGCCGCCACCGATGCTGGAAAAAAAATCCCTGAGGCGATACAGGTTGTGACCGCTCTGGTGGGCCGCAGCAGTGTGCCAGTCACGCTTACGGCCAACGGAACGGTATCGGCGCAACAGACGGTTGCGGTGCGGCCGCAGCTAAGCGCGATGATTCGAAGCGTACATATCAGGGAAGGGCAATTCGTTCAGAGTGGGGAGAGGTTGTTTACGCTTGATGCCCGTACTGAGGATGCCAATCTCAGCCGCACCGAGGGGCTGTTGGCCAAGTCTCGCGCCGAGCTGAGGAATGCCGAGCGCAACCTGGAACGGCAGCGTGAATTATTTGAGCAGCATTTTATTTCGCAGGCCGCGTTGGATGTTGCCGAGAATCAGGTAGATTCGCTGCGCGCCCAACTTGCGGTTGATCAGGCTACGATGCAGGCGAACCGTATCGCCCGCGGCTTCAGTGAAATCAAAGCGCCTATCGCGGGGCGTACGGGCGCCATCGTAGTGCACCAAGGCAGCCTGGTGCAGCCGAATGATTCCCTGGTAAACATTACCCAGATCGATCCCATCAACGTCAGCTTTACGTTGCCGGAACGTGAGCTTGTGCCTCTTCAGCAGGCATTGGCCAAGGGCGATGTCCCCGTCGAGGTGGAACTGGATGCGGGGCAAAAACAAACACAAACCCGGAAGGGGAAGCTGACATTTATCGATAACGTGGTCGATACGGCAAGCGGCACCATTCTTCTCAAGGCAGAGTTTCCCAACTCGGATAGTCATCTCTGGCCGGGCATGTTTGTCACCGTGAGGCTCGTGCCGCGGACGGTGGAGAACGCGCTCACCGTTCCGGTGCAGGCGGTGCAAACTGGTCCGGAAAGGAAATTTCTTTATGTGGTCGGTGACAATAGCCATGTGCGTTCTCTTCCAGTCAACGTGCTCCTGATACAGGAAGGGCTTGCGGTTATAAGCGGCGAGGGCATTATGCAAGGCATGCGTGTCGTCGCGGAAGGCGCGCAGAATCTGAGGCCTGGCAGTGTCGTAACAGAGTCCAGGCCGAGTCTGGCACCAACGGCTGGATGACCGCTTCCGTGTTCCGGCATCTCCAGCATGCCCAGCATACCCACAATATCGAGCATTTCCACCGGCACGTGCAATGAACATTTCCGAATTGTGTATCCGGCGGCCAGTGATGACGTTTCTGTTATCCGCGTCGGCAGTCGTGGCCGGTGTCATCGCCTACAATGATTTACCCATCGCCGCGCTTCCGAGCTATGACGCGCCCACCATTTCCGTCACCGCCGTGTTGCCGGGTGCGAGCGCGGAAACCATGGCCTCGTCTGTAGCGACACAACTCGAGCGGCAGTTTTCCGCTATTTCCGGATTGTCCGTAATCAGTTCGACGAGTACGCTCGGCAATACATCGGTCACACTGGAATTCGACCAGGACCGGGATATAGATAGCGCGTCCATAGACGTGCAAGCGGCGCTACTGCGTGCCCAGCGTGCGCTGCCGGTGGAGATGACTACACCCCCTTCCTACCGCAAGATCAACCCCGCTGATGCGCCCATCATCTTTCTTGCCTTGACCTCGCCTTCCATGTCGCTGTCGGACTTGAACAGTTATGCCGAGGATCTCATTTCGCCCACTCTGTCGACGCTGCCCGGCGTTGCCCAGGTACAGATCAACGGACAGAAAAAGTATGCCGTGCGCGTTCTGGCAAAACCTGAGGCCCTGGCAGTCCGTAATCTGACGCTAGATGATATCGCCAGCTCGCTGCGCACCGCGAACGCCAATACGCCAATCGGCACGCTAGAAGGACCACGGCAGACGCTGACCATCCAGGCCAATCGCCAGCTCAATAATGCGGCTGCGTTCGCGGACCTGATAATTGCCACGTCTGACAGCGGGAATCCGGTCAGACTGTCGGACGTGGCGCAGGTCGAGGACAGTGTGGAGTCTATCAAGACTGCAAGCTGGGTGAATGGCGAACGGGCAATCACACTTTCCGTGCAGCGCCAGCCCGGGGCCAATACCGTCGCCACGGTTGATGCGATCAAGGCAGTCATGCCGGTCCTGATCGAGCAGATGCCTTCATCTGTACAGCTCAAGTTGACTAGCGACCGTTCAATCTCGATCCGTGAGGCTATTCATGATGTCCAGGTAACGCTCGCGATAACCATTGTGCTGGTCTTGCTGGTGATTTTTCTGTTTCTGCGCAAAGCTTCCGCTACATTGATTCCCGCGCTGTCGCTCCCGATCTCGTTGCTTGGGACCGTGGCGCTGATGCGCGTCCTCGGCTACAGCCTCGACAACATTTCCTTGCTGGCGATCACCCTCGCAGTCGGGTTAGTGGTCGATGACGCGATCGTCATGCTTGAGAATATCGTGCGGCATATCGATGAAGGGCTTCCCCCTTTACAGGCTGCTCTGCAAGGATCACGAGAGGTCAGTTTTACGATTATTTCGATTTCCCTGTCTCTGGTCGCGGTCTTTATCCCGATTTTTTTCATGCCCGGTGTAATTGGACTGCTCTTTCATGAATTTGCTGCTGTGGTAGGCATCGCGGTTCTGATGTCGGCGGTGGTATCGCTAACATTGGTACCGGTAATGACGAGTCGTTACCTCCGGCCAAAGGAAACGGGACAGGAAACGGAGCGGCTCAGCCTGAAATGGACAGCATGGTTCGAGCACGGGTTTGCCGGGGTCCTGGCAGGCTACGAACGCATGCTGGACTGGGCGTTGCGCCGTAAGCGGACGGTAATGGGAATTGCGGCTGGAACCTTCGTTGCGACAGCAGTGCTGTTCGTGCTCTTGCCCAAAGGTTTTTTTCCAAACGAGGACATCGGTCAAGCATTGATAACAGTAGAAGCCGTGGAGGACATTTCCTTTCCGGCGATGGCGGAGCTGTTGCAGCGCACGGGCGACGTGATCAGGTCCAATCCCGCAGTCGACACCCTGATTGTCAACGCCACTGAAAGCAACAGCGCCCGGCTGTTCATGACTCTCAAGCCGCGTGCCGAGCGTCCCCCTCTCGATAAAATAATGGAGGACCTGCGTCGGGACGTGCGCAAAGTCCCCGGGGTAAATGTTTTCATTAATCCCATCCAGAATCTCAGGCTCGGGGGCCGCACCAGCAAGAGCCGATATCAATACGTCATGCGGAGTGTACGGGCTGAAGAGCTGCGCGGGGCTGCCGACGCGCTGATGTCGCGCATGCGGGAAGATGCCGTCTTTCGTGATGTGACAAGCGACTCCCAGTTGAAAGGTCTGCAGGCGCGTTTAAATATCAATCGGGACAAAGTCAATCTTTTGGGGGTGCAAATGGCTGACATCCGTTCCGCGCTCTATAGTGCATTTGGCGAACGTCAGGTTTCTACCATCTATACTTCGAGTGACAGCTACCAGGTTATCCTTCAGGTGACGCCGGCAGATCGCACAGACGAGCGCGCGTTTGACAAGATATATTTGCGTGCGAAGAACGGCGTACTGGTGCCATTGTCAAGCGTGGCATCGGTTGAACGCGAAGTGGGACCGATCGCGATCAATCACGCCGGACAGTTAGAGGCGCTGACCATCTCTTTCAATCTCGCCCCCGGGGCAGCTTTAGGTGAGGCTTCGACACGAATCGAGCAGTTCAAGCGCGAGCTGAACTTGCCTCCGAGCATACTGACAAGCTATGCCGGGGACGCCGCGGCGTTTCAGTCATCACAGGCGAGCCAGCTGGTACTCATTGTCGCGGCGCTGCTGGTTATATACATATTGCTTGGCGTGCTGTATGAGAGCTATATACATCCGCTGACCATTCTCTCGGGGCTGCCATCTGCCGCCGCTGGAGCGTTGGCAGTGTTGTGGTTGTTCAATATGGAGCTGTCAATAATCGCGATGATCGGTATCCTGATGTTAATCGGTATTGTCAAGAAGAATGCGATCATGATGATCGATTTCGCGTTGGATGCGGAACGCAATCATGCCTTGCCGCCGCACGAGGCAATCAGGACCGCCTGTCTGCTGCGGTTCCGGCCAATCATGATGACTACGCTTGCGGCACTGATGGGTGCGCTTCCTATCGCGCTCGGCCTGGGAGCGGGTGCGGAGTTGCGCCAGCCGCTGGGTCTTGCCGTGGTAGGGGGCTTATTATTCTCCCAAGTTATCACCCTGTTTATTACGCCGGTGATCTATCTGTATCTGAACCGGTTTTCTGGTACCGGTCCCCTCAAGTTGGACGAAGACAGGGAATTGGAAAGTGTGGGAACCCGCTAAATCATGGTGAAACCTGGCGTTGATTTTCGAAATTGTTCACGACAATTCGACCCGCGGAGTTCGTAACATCCCGATATTCCAGAGTTTTAAGGTTTTTGCGAGGATCACCGGTTACCGAAATAGTATCGGCGGCGCATCCCTCTGGATGAGTGCCCACCGGTGAAACCCGTATCTCTTGTTTGTTATCTGTTCATACACCTATTTCACTTTCATTCCTGGCCGTGCCCCGGCATCGGGGGCCAGCAGATAAGGCCCGTCCCCGTCCCCCGCCGCCAGCACCATCCCCTCCGATACGCCAAACTTCATCTTGCGAGGCGCAAGGTTGGCAACCATTACCGTCAACCGTCCTTTAAGCTGCTCCGGGTCATACGCGGATTTTATCCCCGCGAACACGGTACGCGGTTCCGAGCCAATGTCGAGCGTGAGCCTGAGTAGTTTGTCCGCACCCTGGACGTGCTCCGCATTGGTAATTTTTGCCACGCGGAGATCGACTCTACTGAAATCGTCAATGGATATGGTTGCGGCAACCGGGGCGGTCGCATGTTGTTGCGCCTCCGCATGGCGCACCGGGGAGTGGGTATCTGCGGCAGGCGGGGAAACTGTTTTATTGGCTTCGATCATGGCGTCAATTTGCTTTTGCTCAATGCGTGTCATCAGGTGTTTGTAAGGGTGAATGTCATGGGCCAGCAGCAGCTTCCGCGCGTCGGGCCATTGCAGTGGGGGAATATTAAGAAAACTTTCAACATTGTCAGCAAGGCGCGGCAGGACGGGCTTGAGATACAGGGTGAGCAAGCGGAACAGGTTGAGCGAGACGGTACAAACCTCATGCAGCTTTGTTCTTGACGACGCCTCGTCCTGTTTCACGAGCTCCCATGGTTTCATGTCATTGACATACTGATTGGCTTCATCGGCCAGTCCCATAATGGCTTTTACCGCTTTCAAATACTCGCGTTTCTCGTAGAAGCTCGCGATTTGCTCCGCGGCGCCCTGCGTTTTCATTATCAGCGCGGATTCGTCCCAGTTCGGTTTATCCGAAGATTGCTGGAAATTTTCTGCCGATTGGAACTCCTTCGTTTTTATACTGGAAAACGGTTCACCATTGTTTGCAGACGCAGACGAGCCTTCCAGGGTGACCGTGGGAATGCTATCGGACAATTTCCCATCAAAACGTTTGGTGATAAATCCCGCGCACCGGCTTGCGATATTTACGTATTTTCCGACCAGATCGCTGTTCACCCGCATCAGGAAATCTTCCAGGTTTAGGTCGACATCCTCCATCGTGCCGTTTAACTTGGTGGCGTAGTAGTAGCGTAGCCATTCCGGATCAAGTCCCTGCCTCAGATAACTCTCAGCAGTAAGGAACGTGCCGCGCGATTTACTCATTTTTTCGCCATTCACGGTTAAAAAACCATGGGCAAAAATTTTGGTTGGCGTGCGGTACCCCGCATTGTGCAGCATGGCCGGCCAAAACAGCGCATGAAAATAAAGTATGTCTTTCCCAATAAAGTGATAAAGCTCGGTAGCCGAATCCTTCTTCCAGAAATCGTCGAAATCGATGCTACCGCGGTCACATAGGTTCTTGAAGCTGCCGATGTAGCCTATCGGTGCGTCCAGCCACACATAAAAATATTTTCCCGGCACATCCGGAATTTCAAAACCAAAGTAGGGCGCATCGCGCGAGATGTCCCAGTCGGCGAGCTTATTTTCTCCTGGAGCGCCCAGCCACTCGTGCATTTTATTGGCGGCCTCCGGTTGTAGCGTTCCGGAGGTCGTCCACTTGCGCAGAAAGTCCACACAGCGCGGGTCCGAGAGTTTGAAAAAGAAATGCTCGGTGGTTTTTTTTACGGGGACTGCGCCTGATACTGCGGAGTACGGATTCCTCAATTCGGTCGGCGTATAGGCCGCGCCACATACTTCACAGTTATCGCCGTACTGATCTTTCGCGCCGCATTTCGGGCACTCACCCTTGATGAACCGGTCCGGCAGGAACATGTGCTTGACCGGATCGTAGAGTTGCTCGATGGCGCGGGCGACGATCAGTCCGGCGGACTTGAGCTTCGTATAAATACCCTCGGAATACTGGCGAGTTTCAGGCGAGTGGGTGGTGTAATAATTGTCGAATTCGACATGAAAACCGCTGAAGTCGCGCAAATGCTCGCGATGAACCCGCGCGATCAGGGCTTCGGGCGTGATGCCTTCTTTTTCCGCGCGAAGCATGATCGGCGTGCCGTGCGTGTCATCGGCGCATACGTAATACACCTCATGCCCCTGCATTTTCTGGAAACGAACCCAGATATCCGTTTGAACATACTCAACCAGATGGCCAAGGTGAATGCTGCCGTTAGCGTACGGCAGAGCGGAGGTGATCAGGATTTTTCGCTTGTTCATCAATTGCCTATGAAAATGGATCAGGGTGGATTGTAGCAAACTGCGACGGGACGGTCATTTGAACTCGCGAGATCCCGTTCTCGGCAACGAGAAATCAGTCAGAATGTCCGCATTGCCGTAACCATACCCATACCGCGTGACCGGGCATAGCCGGTCCGTGAACTTTAACGAATGTTCCAAGGAGCTACTGCACAAGTCCTCGGCGCGCGAGGGCGATGCCTTGCCAGATGAGTGCGTCAAAGGCGACGATGCGAATGCACTCCCTTGGTCGGGAGCATGACAAAGCAGACCGCCGCGCAAAGCCGCGTCCCTTCGGATTGCGTAAAAATCCAGCACGAAAGGCGTTGCAGCCGCTCTCCTTCGCCTTAAACCAGGAGACACAGCTGCCGCCTGCGCAGGACGTGGGGCGCCTCGTGATTTCCCCATTTTGCCAGCAACGCGTCTCCGCGAAGGATTTGTCCCGAGGTTCCCTAACCACGGCCCCGCAGATTTCCCGGAACAGTGTTACCTTACAAGACTCTTGTACGTGATATTTGTTAATATTCGGGGTTGTTTGTGCTCGCAATAAGGAGAATGCAGAAAGTGGCCATCACGGAACAGCAGGTACAGTCCGCGCTCAGGGAGATTATCGATCTCAGCACGGGCAGGGATTATGTGACCAGCAATGAAGCACGCAACATCAAGATCGAGGGCAATGACGTATCGCTCGACATAGTGCTGGGGTACCCGGCAAAAAGCGTCATAGCCAGTATTCGCCAGCAGGTGGTCGATAAGCTCAAAAGCATACCGGGGATCGGGGGGGTGCAGGCGAACATCACGAGCAAGATTGCTCCCCATAGCGTGCAACGTGGGGTCAAGCTTATTCCCGGCGTGAAGAATATCATTGCGGTCGCATCGGGCAAGGGCGGAGTCGGCAAATCCGCCACGGCGGTTAATCTGGCATTGGCGCTGGTGGCCGAGGGTGCGCGGGTCGGCCTGTTGGATGCGGACATTTATGGCCCGTCACAACCGCAGATGCTGGGCCTTATGGGGCGTCCCGAATCGCCGGATGGTAAGAGCATGCTGCCGATGATGGCGCATGGCCTTCAGGCCATGTCCATCGGTTTCCTGATCGATGCGGAGACGCCAATGGTATGGCGTGGGCCGATGGTTACTCAGGCATTGCAACAGTTGTTGAATGATACGCGTTGGGACGACGTAGATTACCTTATTGTTGATATGCCCCCGGGAACGGGCGATATTCAATTAACGCTTGCGCAGAAAGTGCCGGTTACCGGCGCCGTTATTGTTACCACCCCCCAGGATATCGCCCTGCTTGACGCTCGCAAGGGTCTGAAGATGTTCGAGAAGGTTGGTATTCCGATACTGGGTATTGTCGAGAACATGAGTACACACGTCTGCTCGCGATGCGGACACGAGGAACATATCTTCGGCGCGGGCGGGGGTGAAAAGATGTGCAAGGACTATGAAGTGGAGTTCCTGGGCGCGTTGCCACTTGATATCAGAATCCGCGAACACACGGACTCCGGGACCCCCACCGTGGTGGCGGAGCCAGACGGGCGCATCGCAGAGATTTATCGGGGTATTGCGCGCCGCCTCGCGGTAAAGGTTGATGAAATGGCGCTTGATCATTCGGCGTTGTTGGCCAAGATCGTTATTGAGGACACGTGAGGTCTCGACGTGGTAGAGCGCGGGCAGGACGTTGTCTACGTGCAGCGCGGCCTCGAAAGAGCAGGCGTCGAGTAGCCAAGATCGGTTTTATCGAAGGGGACGTCCTGACCCCGTTTTATTCCCGTCAGCAGTGCCATTCGTTGCGCAACCAAAATCGCGATGCCAGGCGAGACCGGCCCGCAAACGTTTCCCACATACCATTACTATCGAGATGACTATAAAGTCGGACAAATGGATACGCCGCATGGCGGCCGAGCATCGCATGATCGAGCCCTTCGAATCCAGCCAGATCAGGTATGCGAACGGCCAAAAGATCGTTTCGTACGGAACCTCCAGTTACGGCTACGACATCCGCTGCTCGGATGAATTCAAGCTATTCACGAATATAAATTCCGCGATTGTCGATCCCAAGAATTTCGATTCGAACTCGTTTGTCGACGTAAAGGGCGACGTTTGCCTCATTCCCCCTAATTCTTTCGCTCTTGCGCGCACTGTCGAGTATTTTCGCATTCCGCGAAATATCCTGACGATCTGCCTCGGAAAATCCACTTATGCCCGTTGTGGGATCATAGTCAATGTCACGCCTTTCGAGCCGGAGTGGGAAGGGTTTGTAACCTTGGAGTTTTCAAATACCACGCCGTTGCCGGCGAAGATTTATGCCAATGAGGGAGTGGCTCAGGTGATTTTCTTTGAGTCCGATGAAGTGTGCGAAACCTCCTACAAGGATCGGGGCGGGAAATACCAGGGGCAACATGGGGTAACTTTGCCGAAAATCTGATTTCTTTTGGCTGAAGTACTTTGGTCTGGACTACGAGCCGCTGCCTATCCCTGTCCATAAAGCGGCCACACCGGGCATGCATGAACGTGCCTTTCCACTGCTCCCATTTTAGCGTTGGACCGCCGATCCGCAATCTTCGTCAGTGCCTGAAATAGCGAAGGGCTTTGGGTCTCCAAAATAACTACACGTTATAATTGTTACTTCGCTTTTTGCCCCAATATCTTTCACTAGCGTGAGTGGTTTCGCGGCGTTGGCGCCCCCAGCAAGGCTGATGGCCTCGTGCGCGCCGTGAGCGAACTGTGAAGGAGTTGTAAATTTTTAACACCCTGCAAAAAACGCTTGATTTCAGCGTAGTGCGGTCTATAATCCGCTTATTTTTTTACCCCGGATTCCCGTTGAACAACAGGAGGTCATCATGACAAGCAAAGCAAACTATTTCATCTCGGCTGATCTGGTAAATATCCATATTCCCGTCACGTAGCCTCGCAAAAAGGACACTCTCATGCAAATGCGTACCGCCGCTCTGCGCCAGGAAGTAGAGCTCGAAGAAGTATTCGACACCCATCCCGAAGTCAGCCTGGATTTTGAGCATGTCCAGGCAGCCCTTAAAAAGGGCTACAGCAAGCCGTTTTTGCTGGTCGACAGCGACATCATCCGTAATAAAGCCCGAAGGTTCAAAGCCGCCATGCCGCAGGTGCAACCCCATTATGCGGTCAAGGCGAACCCGGATCCCCGCGTACTCAAAACCATGATTGAAGAAGGCGTAGGATTCGAGATTGCGTCGATCTCGGAACTGGACCTCCTGCTTAGCCTGGGCGTTCCTGCGGCTGACATTTATTACAGCAACCCGATGAAGTCGCGCGCCTATCTGGAGTATGCCGCAGCCAAGGGGGTCGAATGGTATGTGCTCGATAGTGTCGAGGAACTGCGCAAGATTGCAAGTGTCAAGGCGGACGCGAAGTTATACCTGCGGATAGACACTCCTAACATTGGGAGCGACTGGCCGTTGGCGGGAAAATTCGGCACCCATGCCGCGGAGATCAAAGAGATTATTAATGAAGCGGCCGCGATAAAAGCTGATCTTGCCGGCGTTACTTTCCACGTGGGTTCGCAGTGCCGCAATCCGCAGAACTGGCGAGTCGGTATCGAGCGGGCGAAGAAGGTTTTTGCCGACATGCGACAGGCGGGCCTGAATCCGCGCCTGCTCAATATCGGTGGTGGCTATCCAGTGCGTCACGTCAAGCCCATCCCGTCGATAGAAGTTATAGGCGAGGTGGTGAACGCGGCGATTGCGGACTTGCCGAAGGATATCCGCATTATGGCCGAGCCGGGACGCTACCTGGTCTCAGATGCAGCCTATTTCGTCTGTCGCGTGGTGGGTACCGCAACCCGCAATGGCAAGCGCTGGATGTACTGGGACGCAGGCATGTTCGGGGGCGTTATCGAAGTAACCGAAGGGCTGCGTTATGAAATCCTTTCCGACCGCCAAGGACAGGATATTCCCTGGGCCATTGCAGGGCCGACATGTGATTCGGTGGACATTCTCATGCGGGACGAAATGCTGCCGGAAGATATTCAGGAAGGGGATTTTATTTACATTCCCAATGCGGGCGCGTACACCACCGCTTACGCCAGCAACTTCAACGGCTTCCCGTTACCGGATGTGGTCGTTTTGTAGCTTCAAGGCAGTGGCGGCGTAAGAGAGAGTTTGGACGGTCGGGATAACGGGGGCTCAGATGGGCTCCCGTTTTTTTTGTCGCTTTTCCGGTCAAGCACCACAAAATGGTAGTCTAAACCGCCGCCGTCCCCTTCACCGTCCCATCGACATCTCTCGCGTGACGTTTCTATCCATTCCTCCATATTGAATTCGGGAAACAGAACATCCCCTTCGAAGTCCGCCTGGATCTCCGTAATATAAATCCTGTCGCATAATGGCAGGGCTTGGCGGAAGATTTCCGCTCCACCGATAACGAAAGCTTCCCCCTCTGCCATTGAACCGGCGTTGGCATGTTCCTGGGCTTTACCGCCGCCCGCATGTAACGCTTGGGCTAGCGAATCAACTACGATGGCGCCGGGCACCTCGTAATCCGCTTGTCGGGTGATAATAATACTGATACGCCCGGGTAGCGGCCTGCCAATCGACTCGTATGTTTTGCGTCCCATAATGATGGGGTGACCCATCGTGAGCAACTTGAAACGTTTCAGATCAGGCGGCAAATGCCACGGCAACGCATTGTTAGAGCCGATAACGCGATTCCTGGCCATCGCCACCAGTGCGGAGACGCGCGGTTTCATACCGCAACCGGGGCCTTGATGGCGGGATAGGGGTCGTAGCCTTCCAGCACAAAATCCTCATACGTGAAATCGAAAACACTTCGGACCGACCGATTCAATTTCATCACTGGCAGCTTTTTCGGTTCACGGCCGAGCTGTTCCCTTGCTTGCGTCAGATGATTGAGGTAGAGGTGCGCATCACCGAGGGTGTGCACGAAATCTCCAGGCTCCAGGTCGCAGCTCTGCGCCACCATCAACGTGAGCAGAGCATAGGAAGCGATATTGAACGGAACACCGAGAAATATATCGGCGCTGCGCTGATAAAGCTGGCACGACAGCTTGCCATCGGCTACGTAAAACTGAAACAGCGCATGACACGGCGCCAGTTTCATCTTGTCGAGTTCACCTACATTCCAGGATGAAACCACCATGCGCCGCGAATCAGGCGTACTCCTGATCTGCTCGATTACATGCTCGATCTGGTCAATGGAGGTGCCATCCGGGGCAGGCCAGCAGCGCAATTGACGGCCGTATATTGGGCCGAGGTCACCGTTTTCATCAGCCCACTCATCCCAGATGGTCACGCCGTGGTCGTGCAGGTATTTGACGTTGGTATCTCCCCTCAAAAACCATAACAGTTCGTGAATGATGGATTTGAGATGGCACTTCTTGGTGGTGACCAAGGGAAAACCCTCTGACAGGTCGAAACGCATCTGGTGACCGAATACCGAAAGTGTACCGGTGCCGGTGCGGTCGGACTTTTTGTGCCCATGGTCGAGCACATGCCGCATGAGGTCGAGATATTGGCGCATGGCAGGAAGCTACAAAAGCGCTTTAAGGGATAGAATCGAGCTTGGAACAACGAGCTATAATAGCTTATTTTTGAGGCCCGTCGCCAATGCTCGCTTCGCTGACGCAAATCGCTTCCCCCATCAGTTCATCCATCAAGGCAACGCACATCCTGGTCGCGCTTCCGCAGCAGCCTGCGGCATCGGGTAAGGCAGCGGCCAAGCCGGGAGAAAGCCTGGATTTTTTAGGTAATAGTGTACTTGAAGCGCTATTGTCGCGCCGCAAGATGGAGTTTGACCAAATTGGCGAAACACCGGTGTCCGCAAACCTCCCGAGCGGCGCTTTATGCGTCTGGGTAGCAGTGGATCTGGGCAAGTCTTCATTCGAGCAGCAGACGCGAATGCGAAAAGCAGTGCAGCTGTTAATTGAGGAAAGCCCGGCTGAAATCAACGTGGCCGTATATGGTAATGACCAGCAGAAGGCGGCCCTGGCGCAACTTGCGGTCTACGTGGCATGGATCAACGGCGTGCCCTTGCCTTCACGAAAAACTGGTAAAAAAGACACGGTCAAGCAACCGCTGGGAAACATCACCCTGCACGGATACCACGCAGAGGCACCTGCACTGCTGCGCGCCAAAGCGGAGGGAAATTTCCTTACGCGCGAACTTACGGTGCTCCCGCCTAACGAGCTGACCCCAGCGCTGTATCGCGACCTTCTCAAGCAACTCGCCGAGGCCGAACACTGGAAATATGAAGAATTCGATTTGAAAAAACTGCGCGAGATGGGCGCGGGCGCCTTTGTCGCGGTTGCCCAAGGCAGCGACCAGGAGGACGCCGCGATAGTGCATTTGCAGCGACGGGTAGAAAACTCGTGCAAAACCGTGGCCCTGGTGGGTAAAGGCATCTGTTTTGATACCGGAGGCCATAACCTGAAGCCAGCTCGATACATGCAGGGTATGCACGAGGACATGAATGGTTCCGCTGTTGCTGTGGGGATATTGCTGGCTGCGACGCGGGCCGACCTGCCGGTAAATATCGATTGCTGGCTTGCAATTGCCCAAAATCACATCAGCCCGCGCGCGTATAAGCAGAATGACGTCATAACAGCGCTGAATGGCTCGACTATCGAGATCGTCCATACCGATGCCGAAGGGCGGCTGGTGCTGGCGGACACCCTGTCGTTGGCTGGCAAACAAAACCCCGATGTGATATTCGATTTCGCCACGCTGACCGGAAGCATGCACGTCGCGCTGGGATCACGTTACAGCGGTATTTTCAGTAACCGCGAAGAACTGTCCGAAAGGGCTCTGGCCGCGGGACGATTAAGTGGCGAGCGCATTTGGGCATTTCCTATGGATGCGGATTACGAAACAGAGCTGGAAAGCAAGATCGCAGACGTCAAGCAGTGCACCCTGGAGGGCGAGGCGGATCATATTCTCGCTGCGCGCTTCCTGAGCCGATTCGTCGGGGATACTCCCTGGTTGCACATGGATCTCTCCGGCAGCAATAACAAGGGCGGATTGGGCGCCGTGAGTACTGATGTCACAGGGTTTGGAGTGGCTTGGGGAGTTGAAATGTTGCAGGACTCTGAATAAGCCCCGGACGATAGGATGTGCTAGTCGTTGCTACGATATTTGCAGCACAATCTTGCCCATGGCGTGACCCGCCTCGATTATGCGGTGCGCATCGGCGGCTTGTTCCAGCGGGAGGACCTCGCTGATGTGGACCTTGAGCGCGCCCTGTTCGAATAAGATCGCGCAATGTTCAAGTATGCGCGTCTGTACGAGACGCGCCGAATGCAGACCGAAATAAAGCGGAGCCGCGACTTGCACATAACCGATGCTCAGGTTGCGGAGCCGCGCGGTATTGGTGTGCGCCATTTCACACGTTGTCGAGAGTAGCGTTACCATGCGACCGTAAAGCCGGGTTGCGCCAAACGACTTGCAAAAGGTTTGGCTCCCAACCGTATCCATGACCAGTCTTACGCCTTCCCCATGCGTCCAGTTGGTTGCCGCTTCGACGAAATCCTCCCTGGTGTAGTCGATCGTCCGTTCTGCGCCTAGCGCCTGGGCGAACCGAGCCTTCTCAGGACTGGAAATGGTCGTGGCGACAGGCGCATTCAGGTAATGTGCAAGCTGAATTGCGATGTGGCCGACGCCACCTGCGCCCGCGTGAATCAGCGTGGATTCTCCTTCACCCAAATGGCCTCGATTGACGAGTGCTTCCCAGGCTGTAAGTACCGGGACGGGTAAAGCGGCAGCTTCGAGCATGGAAAGGTTTTTAGGTTTGAATGCGAGATAATCTTCCTGCACCACGGAATACTCCGCGTAGGCACCGGCTGGCCCACCTAAACCGTTGTTGAAGAAATAGACTTCATCTCCAGGCCGCACGCGCGTAACTGAGCTGCCAACCCTTTCCACAACCCCGGCGCCATCGCAGCCCAGAATTGAAGGCAATTTATCCGGGTAGTACATATTGGCTTTCCGTACCTTGGTGTCGATGGGATTAACGCCAGCCGCATGCAGCTTCACCAGCACACTGTACGGCCCGGTCAGGACGGGGGCAGGGATATCGGCGGGAGTCAGCACATCCGGACCACCCGCCGCGTTCATTACGACAGCTCTCATGACTTTACCAAGCGTTTTTTCCGGAAGTAGCGCACAAATCGCTGCCAGCGGCCGACCGTTTCAGTAGAGTTGTTCAGTGTACGGTCCAGCTGGTCGCGAGCTGTACTCAGCTTTACCTGCTCGTGAATCTGGCGCAGGGTCAAACCGCCAGGCCCTTTTAATTTGTCAGGATCGGGTTCTTCCATGGCCGTGGTTGATGAGGCTAGATAGTGGACCAAGTGAGATATGTTAAACTTCGAGGCTTGTTTTTGCGAGAACAACAAAAATGTCCGGCAATACTTTCGGCAAGATTTTTTGCGTCACGTCTTTTGGGGAATCCCACGGCCCGGCTATCGGCTGTGTCGTGGATGGCTGTCCTCCGGGGCTGGAATTATCCGCTGAAGATATCCAGCGCGATCTGGATCGCCGCAAGCCGGGTACTTCCCGGCACGTGACCCAGCGGCGGGAGTCCGATACCGTGGAAATTCTTTCGGGAGTGTTTGAGGGAAAGACTACGGGAACACCCATTGCGCTACTGATTCGTAATGAAGATCAGCGCAGCAAGGATTACAGCAAAATCATGGACACTTTTCGGCCCGGACACGCCGATTATGTCTACTGGCAAAAATATGGAATACGTGATTACCGGGGCGGTGGCCGCTCTTCCGCGCGTGAAACCGCCGTACGCGTAGCGGCTGCCGCCATTGCCCGAAAATGGCTGCGTGAGAAATATGGTTTGGAAATACGCGGCTTCATGGCCCAACTCGGGCCGGTGCAAGTTCCGTTCAAACAGTGGGACGCCGTTGATCAGAATCCGTTTTTTGCCGCTGACCCCGATCTGGTCCCGAATCTCGAAGCATTCATGGATTCGCTGCGTAAATCCGGCGACTCGGTCGGCGCGAGAATCTGCGTGGTGGCCGAAGGCGTGCCGGTTGGGTGGGGTGAGCCAGTATATGATCGGCTGGATGCGGAAATTGCCTATGCGATGATGAGCATCAATGCGGTCAAGGGCGTAGAAATAGGCGCAGGGTTCTCTGCGGTGGCTCAGAGAGGTACGGAGCATTCAGACGAGATGACGCCGGAGGGATTCCTTAGCAACAACGCGGGCGGCATATTGGGCGGTATTTCAACCGGTCAGGATATCGTCGTGAATATTGCCATCAAGCCGACTTCCAGCATCCGTCTCGGGAGACGCTCAATAGATAAGACTGGTCAGCCGGTGATAGTGAAGACCCACGGCAGACACGACCCTTGCGTGGGCATCCGCGCTACCCCGATCGCCGAAGCGATGCTGGCGATGGTGCTGATGGATCATGCACTGCGCCATCGTGCACAAAATGCCGACGTCGTGTGTTCCACGCCAAAAATTTCCGGAAGAAGCGTTCAGCACGATGTTTCGGCTTTGCATGGCAAGGTAGAACCAGGCAACGCGGTGGACGATACCGATCCTGATGAGCCGTGAACCTTACGTTCACGCATAGCCGGCCGACACCGAACTATGCCTGAGATGCGTGCTCCAATAAAGACTCTCGCCCCCGGCCACAGGTAACTGTGAGGTTTTAAGTCTCCAAGAAGTCTTTGAACGGGGACTCATGGGCTGGGGCGGGCGTCCCGATCAGAAAACCTTGAGCATAGTCGATTTCCATTTTCTCAAGCACTGCAAGAGTCGCTGCCGTCTCTACGAACTCTGCCGTCGTTTTCTTCCCGAATCCCCTCGCCACCTCACATAACGCTTTGACCAGGATCTGGTCATCGGGGCTCTCGGCCAGGTTTCTGATAAAGGAACCGTCTATCTTTACCACGTCGATTGGCAGTTGTCGTATGTAATAGAACGACGAAAAACCCACTCCAAAATCATCCAGCGTGAAACTGCAACCGAGCATTTTGATCGTTTCCATCAACGTGCGGGCAGCGGATAGATCTTCCAGCGCCGCCGTCTCGGTAATCTCGAACATGAAGCTGGAAGGATCCGCGTCATATCGAGCGAACGTTTCCTTCAGGATCGGTAACAGTTCGGGATCATGAAATGCATGAGCGGATAAGTTTATGGAGAAACGAATGGAATGACCCCGGCGTCTGATTTCCGCGGATTTCGCGATGGCTTTCCTCAACACCATATGATCAATGGCGTGAATAAGACCGGTCTGCTCTGCAGCGGGTATAAAAAAGTGAGGAACCAGTATTGTTCCATCATCGTCCAGCATACGCAGCAACACTTCGTAATGATCGATAGTTTTGTCCGCGATATGCATGATGGGTTGGTAATAGAACAGGAACCGGTCGTGCAGAAGGGCATGCTCGATCTTTTCTTTCCAATAAACCAGGGTGTGCATGCGTTCCCTGGTTTTCTCCTCATCGGAAAACAGATGCCAGCTGCCACGCCCGGCTTCCTTTGCCTGATACATGGCCAGATCTGCTGCGGCCAAGAGATCATGAACATTGTTTCCATGCTCGGGGAAAAGTGCGATGCCAACGCTGGCCGAAGCGGTATGAGTTCGCCCGTTCACCATGATCCTTCCCTGGTTCAGGCAGGCAAGCGCGTTTTTTGCTACTTCTATCGCTCCCTCCGTGGTGGTCTGGGGCAGGATTACCGCAAATTCATCGCCTCCCAGCCGCCCAAGTATGTCCACGCTGCGAATACTGCCCAACAGCATACGGGCAACCATCTTCAGGAGGGCGTCGCCGGCCTGATGGCCGCTGGTATCGTTGATGTATTTGAACTGGTCCAGATCGAAGAATAGCAATGCGCCCGAATGTTTATAGCGCGCGGCCAGATTCAGCATCTGTTCCAGCTCTTCCTGAAAGCGGCGCCGATTGAACAAATCGGTTAACGGATCGTGATCGGCGAGCCAGGCCAGCCTTCCTTGCGTACGCTTGTGTTCGGTCATATCCAGACCGACTGATAACAGCGCGGGGTCATCAGCAGCATGTCTGGTCAGCCGGGAATGCAGCCACAGGATGTGCCGGAGCGACGCATCCTTGCACAAAATATTGGCTTCATGGCGCAATTGGTCGCGCCGCGCGGAACGCACCTCCTCAAGACGCGCAGGCAGGTCTTGCGAGTCTCCGTCCAGGGCCAGCATATCGATGAATGGCTTTCCCTGAAGTTCGCCTTCCGAAAACTGGATAAGCATTTCTCCATGGGCATTCAACGTGAGAATCTGTCCATTAGCGTTTTGAGTCATTACGATTACCTGCGCAATATCGAGCAAATTCGTAATGAAATCCCTTTCTTTGCTCAATTCATCCATTTTCCGCGCCAGAATACGGGTCCGGTCGGCGACCTGCTCTTCAAGTTTTTCAAGCTGATGAGAAAGCGCGACCGCGGTTTCGTCGAGCATGTCGATTTCATCCTTCAGCCATTGTTTCTGGCCTGCGTAACGCAGTGAGGCGCGGAAGTCCTGGAAGCTGCTTCGGGCTAGCAGCGGCAGCGTGAATACGATGTGTTTGAGCCGCGACAGGGGCTTCGTGAGGATGACAAACAGCAGGATCTCGGACAGCACGAGCCCCACGATGCCCACGATAATGTTCTGCTGCGTCGAATTCTGGATGGTGCGAACAGTGGAAGTGGTATCGGTGATAACGATCAACTGAGCCTTATCCGAGGGATTTATCCTATCCAGAGAGAGCAGTTGCAGGTGCTGGTAGCGATTGCCCCAGAACCCCTGTACGCCATTTTCAAGGCTACTGAAATCCGGATATTGCTCCGCGACCGTATTGAGAATCAGCTTATTTTTTTCGCTGCTGGTGAGTGCGGCTACGCGCACCTTCCATTTTGAAATTCTCGAATCGTGACTGCTGGATGAATCGCCCGATTCTTTGATCAGCAGACCGATATCGGCCCCCGAAATATTCTTGAAGCCCAAAATCGCATCCACGAGTGGAGTGCCGATCACCACGACGCCGACTTTGTTGCCTTCAACCAGCAGGGGTGCTACCGCGAATTGAGTGCAGTTTTTCTTGCAACGCAGCGGGTTGATCGGCTGTTCTCGCGAATTGACCTCGCGAACCCAGTCCAACATCAAGCCTTCTTGAGTATCCTTTTCGAAACTACCCCAGCTAGCCAGCAGCTGATGCGAATTATCATAAAAACGCATTAGTTCTATGCCCTCGCTAAGCTGCAGCAATGCCCAATACGGGTCGAACGTTTCAGTAATGCTTGTTCCGTTGCCCTCAAGCAGATCCGCACTCATCCCTTCCATAAAAGGAACCAGTTATGCCAGTTGATGCAGATTTCTGGCGACCTGATCTATGAGGCCTTCGACTTCGCTCGCATAACGCTGATGTTGTGCGTCTCTCTGGCTTTCAAAATCATCCATCAAGCTCAGGTAGGTAATGCCCGTGAATGAAACGACGATGGCGATCAGGATCAGGCTGGTTAGCAACAGCACCTTCCATTTCAGGCCCAGAAAGCGGCGGCCAAGACCAACGGTGCCGTCCAGCTGAACCAAGCCTTTGTTGAGATTCTGTCGCATCCTGCTCGCTAGAACCGGTAGGAACCGAGAATTGAGAAGAGGTCCCACTCTTGCTGTTGTACTGGAGGACTCGGGCGAAATTGACTATTATCGATAGCCGAGAGCCAGCCCGTACCGTCGACCCGGTGATATTCCGCCCGCAGCATGAACTGTGGGGTAATATTCCAGCGCAGGCCCACGGTTATATCCTTGGCAAAGCGGGTCTTAGCCGTCGCCGGATTTTTACGGTCGATCGCCCATTGTTTTCCGCTACGGTCGTTCCAGTCTGCATAATAAACATCGTAACGAGCGAAAGCTTCCCACGCGGGGGTAAAGCGATAGACCCCCTGAAAATAGTAGCTCTCCCCGGTTACATCCAGAGTATTCAGAGTCGCGCCCAACTTGTACGTGCTACTTTGGAAATTCGTGTATTCAAGATGGCGGATCGCATATTCAGAGGTGAGGCTCCACCGCTCCGCGTTATATTGGGCGGAGAAGATCAGCGGGGTGAATTGAAAGGAGCCAGGGCCAAACTCCGGAGCCGCAGGTGCGAGACCTAGGGCGGGACTATAATCTATGTTCAACTGGGATGCGCTGAACGCAAGGCGGACTCTTCCCTCGTCAAGTTCGTACATTACCCTGCTGGTGAACAGCACGTTGGGCGTGAAGTGCCCTGGCCTGTCAGCCCCCGCTTCAGTGAGCAAGGCCACTTCGGTTTCTGAGCCGCGGACCAGCGGGCGCACGACCCCGGCCTGGAACGAGATGTCTCCCAAATCGGAACGATATTCTCCGTACAGGTGCACGCCATCCGCGGCAAGCGCAAGCTTGCGAGTGCGATCGAAGTAGATGGACTGGGGCAAAAGAATGCTTGGGCGGGTAAATGCGACGTCGCGGGTATCATTATATAAGCCAAGAGGAGTCTTCATTCTGCCCAGACGTATTCCCAATTTACTGGTTTCGCCCGTGAAATACGTATAGTCAATGAACCCGTAGTCCAGCCGAATGTTGCCGGGACTGCCTTCTCCAGCCGTGCGAGACATCATCTGCGCTGAAAATTGCAGATTGGTCAGCGGCCGCATGGAAGCATTCAGGCCCAGTTCCCGGAAGTCGAAGCTGCCGCTATCGGATGAGCTTTTTCCAAACACATTATTGTTGCCTGAACTCATTAGCCACCCCTGGCTTGCAAAGCCATGTATTTGCAGGTTGTGAGGCAGCTTTGGCATCTCGGGCAGCTTGGGCAGCTTTATTTCTGATAGCTTCGGCAGTTCAGGCAGCTTGTCAGCTTGGGCAGGGCACCCCCATAGTAAGGCCGACGAGACTATCAATTTGATAGCCCCTGTCACGTGGTGGCGAATGGGGTTATTTGATCTGGAGTACATTGACTCTACCATCCATCCTGGATTTAGTTAAATAACCGATCGCTCCAGGCGTACTCGCCACCTTGGCTAGCATTTCTTCTGGTGAATGAACTGTCTCGGGCGCTTGGCCCGTGCCGGAAAATACCAATCGATCCCATGCCGAGCGAAGCTGATAGGGAAAAACGTTCAGCTTTTCCTTCGAAAATGCCGCGTGAAGTGGAGCATCATCAGGCATCACAAATACTCTTATCGCAGTGCCGTCCGGCCAGGTATGAAGCCGCATCCCAAAGATAGCGCGCAGGGAAGTCTTGGGCAGCGTTTTCTCACTTACGGTAGCGTTGGTTATTACTTCGTAAGATTCCGTGGCGTTGGCAAAGCCTGCCCCGAATAGTGAGGCACCCAGCAGGTATGCAAACAGGACAACACGCGCCACGTTTATTTTAATTATCACGATCGATAGTCATGCGGGGTAACCACTAAGCCTGGGATGGGGCAGAATGGCGGATAAGATGCTGGCGGATAAGATGCTGACAGGCGTGGATCGTCAAATGGAATGGGCAGCGCATCGGTCGGCGCAGCGCTTTCATTTCAGTGATTTGAAAGGACGGGGATAGCGGATGCCGGACCTGGCGCCGCTGGGTCACCCATAGGTCTGACTCTGCCGTAATCGGTAAGCAGCTCCCAGATTTGTTTGTGGGTTTCGTACATTCGATCAAGCATGCTCATCACGTCTACATGATAGGGGCGGCGCTGTCCGTGATGCTCCGTTATAGGCCCGATAGGGTCGTGTTGAAGTCCATAGAGACCTAATAACCTATTCAATGCTGGGTCCATAATCGAAACCCAATGGGTAACATTGTGTTCAGCAGACATACTTATGAGGCCAACCACAAGCGCCAGCATGGGATGGGGGAAACGCCGGAGTTTCCTGATGCCGCTTTCTTCAACAACGATTTTACGTTCAAAATTTCCGTTGTCTTCCCGCCGCTGACGGAACCGGCGCATGATTAGTAAGCGTGATACTTCAGCTGTATGCTGTCGAGGTAAGGTGCTGAGATCAAAAAGTAGCGGATCAAGCTGGGTATGCAGTTCGAGTGGCAATAATTTTTTTGGATGAGCCGGATCTGAAAGTATCAGTCGTGCTGTACCTACAAAACCGCCAGAGGGGCGGTGCAGAAGAAGCACATGAGATGAATGGTCGTCATAAATATCGCGTTCGCACTGGTCCGGATAGCGCGAGGCGTCGAATCCTGGCACACGCTGCTCGAGACATAACACCTGATATCGCAAACGGAATACTTCATGCTGCAATTCCTTGCTATTGGCAGGGATCACTTCGAAGTATTCATGAAAGGCAGCCACAATGTCATTCATTTGGATGAGCTAAAATAACTTTAATTGAAATTAAGAAATTTTGAAATCGCTTCCTTTAAAACCGTACTGAATTCAGGCCGTCTGATCCATTCCGGTAGATTTTCTTCTGAGGGTAGCGATTGTGATTGTTTAATGGGAAGCTTACAGCGGCGGATTTATTAACCGGCCATAGACGGACGCACAACCGCCGGGCAGGGAAACAATTTCGCTTATCCAAGAGTGTGGAAGCAGCAGGTTTATCGCATTACTCCTTTATAAAGAACGTGAAAAATTCTCTCTGCCGTTACTATTGCAACCAAAAACTATCGTATAGGTTGAGGCTTTAACGGCAGTAATTTGCCGCGCTTTATTTTCACTATGACCTTCTGAAAAGACGTTGCCTTCCTTAAGTATAAAAAGACTGTCAGCATGTTTCGCAGCTCAAACCCAAGCTTGCCGGGAAAGGGAAATTACCCACGTTCGAAATTTTAAAATTCTTATTTCGGCTCAGAATCTACGTCGCCACGAGGCGAAAAAAATTAATATTTCATTTCCTGTGTGAGGGCGCATACACGTAGCGCCGTTTCAACCGCAATATCGTTGATTTACGTGAAAGAGTGCGTTATAAGACAACGGATTGGGTTTTACGAATAGCTGTAAGATTTTACAGCTAGCTATTACACGAGCGACCGCGAGTGGTAACTGTGGCTGATTCAGGAGATTAATCCTTCTTTTTGGCGTCGTTTCCCCTGAGAGCAGCCTTTTGAACTGAATGACAACGATGCATTCGTGTCCGCGCGTGTGCGGTCTCGGCAGCTTTTTGAAATACAACTCGCGTCGCCTTTAGTGTTTCGAACGGGAACGCCCGTGCCGGCTGCTATAATCCGGTTGTTAGATTGGTGCGCGCGGTCCAACTGCCGAAAACTGTGCAGATTTAATTAACCAGAATGATGGACGCTGCGATTTGACGGGAAATAACGAATGGTGCCCAGAAGAGGACTCGAACCTCCACAGTGTTGCCACCGCTAGGACCTGAACCTAGTGCGTCTACCAATTCCGCCATCTGGGCAATGCTTCCACCTGTCCGGCTAGAGGGACAGAGGCACGGACAGACGCGCAATTTTATAGGAAACCATTGCTTTGTCAATCAAGAAAAGACGCAACCTTCGTGCGCTGGACCCTCATCTTCAACGGGAGAAAGAGCGCTATGGACACGCGTTGCCGAGTCGCGAGTTCATGCTGCAAATACTGGAAGAGCAGGGTGTTCCGGTAAATGAAAAAGCGTTGCGCAGCCTTCTCGAAATTATCGAGGAAGAAGAAGAAATATTCGGTCGCCGGGTTTCCGCGATGTTACGCGAGGGTCAGATCATGCGTAACCGCAAGGGAGACATCTGCGTTGTCGAGAAGCTCGATCTTATCAAGGGAAGGGTACAGGGTCACGCAGATGGTTTTGGCTTCCTGATACCCGATGATGCGAGTCCGGATTTGTTTTTAAGTGCGAAAGAAATGCATAAGGCGCTGCACGGGGACCGGGTTATGGTACGCGAGATTGGCGTAGACCGGCGTGGACGCAGGGAAGCCGCCATTGTGGAGGTGCTCGAGCGCGCGGTGACGCAATTGGTCGGGCGATTGCACGCCGATCACGGCATTTTGTTCGTGGAGGCGGAGAATAAGCGTATCAGTCAGGATATTCTGATACCTCCGGAAGAATCTACGGGAGCCAAGGCAGGTCAGGTAGTGATTGTCGAAATCATCCAGCAGCCCAGCAAACATGCTCAACCCATCGGTCGTATTGTCGAGGTCCTGGGTGAGTATGCGGCTCCCGGAATGGAGATCGAAATTGCGGTGCGTAAATACGATCTGCCTTACCAGTTTCCCACTCAGGTCAAAAAGCTTTCCGACAAATTTCCCCACAAGGTCACGGAAGGTGAGTTGACAGGTCGAGAGGATCTTCGCCATCTGCCTCTGGTCACTATCGACGGTGAAACTGCTCGCGACTTTGACGACGCAGTGTATTGCGAACGCGACGGAAAGGGATATAAGTTGTACGTCGCGATCGCGGATGTCAGTCATTATGTGCAAACACGCGACGCGCTCGATCAGGAAGCGTTCAATCGTGGGAATTCGGTTTACTTCCCGCGACGTGTTATCCCGATGCTGCCGGAAGTGCTTTCGAACGGCTTATGTTCACTTAACCCGCAAGTTGAGCGTTTATGCATGGTGTGTGAGATGAATATCGACCCCCTTGGCGACTTCGGTGGGTATCGTTTTTATCCGGCGGTAATGTTTTCCCACGCGCGGCTTACCTATACCAAGGTGGCGGCGATGCTGGAAGATCCCAAGGGGGAGGATGCCACGCAGCATAATAAGCTCCTGCCCCATATTCAGTTACTCCATAAACTATTCAAGATATTACTGAAGGCGCGCGGGAAGCGGGGCGCAATCGATTTTGAAACCATCGAAACTCAGATGGTTTTTAATGACCAAGGTAAAATCGAGCGCATTCTCCCGGTGAAGCGCAACGATGCCCATCGTCTGATTGAAGAATGCATGCTTGCGGCAAACGTATGCGCTTCCGATTTTTTGCAAAAGCACAAACAGCCGACCCTCTACCGCATCCATGAAGGTCCTACGCCGGAAAAGCTGGTGGCCCTGCGCGACTTTCTTAAGGAATTCGGGGTGCAGCTGAGGGGTGGCGACGAACCCCAGGCCAAGGATTATGCAAAAACTTTAACCAAGATCAAGGACAGACCCGATGCGCAGCTCTTGCAAACAGTAATGCTGCGGTCGTTACGTCAAGCGGTTTACAGTCCGGATAACGTAGGTCACTTTGGGCTCGCCTATGAATCCTATACCCACTTCACATCGCCGATCCGGCGTTATCCCGACCTCCTGGTGCATCGTGCCATCAAGGCAGTGCTGAACGGAACTGTCTATACTCCCGGCGACTGGCATGAATTGGGCGAGCATTGCTCGCTAACCGAGCGGCGCGCCGATGATGCCAGCCGCGATGTGGAGTCATGGCTCAAGTGTTTTTACATGCAGGATAAAGTCGGCGAATGTTTTGATGGCGTCATCAGCGGGGTCACTGGCTTCGGGCTTTTCGTAGCGCTTGACGGCATTTATGTGGAAGGGTTGGTGCATATTTCAGAGTTGCCCAGCGATTATTTTCATTTCGACCCCGGTAAGCACATGTTGCTGGGAGAGCGCACCGGCAAGCGCTACCGCCTTGGGGACCGGCTTAGAGTCGAAGTGGCAAGGGTGGATCTGGAAACCAGCAAGATTGATTTCGTTTTGACTAACAATTGCGATTCATGAGCTTAAATCCAACCGCTGTGCGGCCATGAACAGAAGCTTGCGCTCGTCCGCTACTAATCTTTAATGACCCAGTTCGCCGATGTCCACCAATCGTCTGATGTTCGGTTTCCACGCGATTACGAGCCGGGTGCGGCAGAATCCCGCCAGCGTCAAGGAAATTTTTCTTGACAGTAGTCGGCGCGACCCGCGCGCTCGCGATCTGGCGCTGCTCGCCGAGAATAGCGGCATCAAACTTATATCGTGCGATAGCAGCAGACTGGCAGGAATGGCCCAAGGGCTCCGCCATCAGGGTGTAGCAGCGTCGATAGACCCCACGCGCAGCCACATCAATGTCGAAGACGTGCTCGATACGCTTGCTGAGCCCGCGCTTCTGCTGGTGCTCGACGGGATACAGGACCCGCATAATCTGGGTGCCTGCCTGCGCGTTTCGGACGCGTTTGGTGTCCACGCGGTGATCGCGCCTAAGGATCGCGCGGTCGGGCTAACGGCCACGGTATTTAAGGTCGCGAGCGGAGCAGCGGATGCCGTTCCCTATATTTCCGTCACCAATCTTGCGCGTACGTTGCGGGGATTGAAGCAGCGCGGTATTTCGATAGTCGGTGCCACGGCTGACGTGGACAGCGACCTCAATACTGTCGAGCTGGATGGGCCCATCGCGTGGGTTCTGGGCGCCGAAGGGAAAGGGATGCGGCGCCTGACGCGGGAAACTTGTGACCGGCTTGTTTCCATCCCCATGCTGGGTAGCGTGGAGAGCCTCAACGTTTCGGTCAGCGCGGGCATCTGTTTGTTTGAGACGCGCCGACAGCGCAGCAAGGGTTGATAGATTTCCTTTTTATCGTGCAGCCTGGCCTTCATGCAAGCGCTTTTCGATTGATATTTCCTTGCTGGTTCAGTATAGTACCCGCCTCTTCAACCTAATCCGGTAGTTGCAGTAAGCTCACTCGAAAAGCAAAAGGTGACGCGGCCGACTAAATGTCGGGTCGTACCGCCAAGCTGAGAATGAGCGGCCAATGCTGGGCCTGGGTTTAACCCTTGCCTCACCGTTCCCGCATGACGGGAGGCTTTTCCCGTAAGGAGAATATATGCGCCATTATGAAATCGTTTTCATTGTTCATCCCGACCAGAGCGAGCAGGTGCCCGCGATGGTCGAGCGATACCGCGGCATCGTCACCGCCAGAAATGGCAGCGTTCATCGCCTCGAAGACTGGGGGCGCCGCCAGCTCAGCTACCTGATCCAGAAGGTTCATAAAGCGCATTATGTGCTGATGAATATCGAATGCGATCAGGAAACGCTGGACGAACTGGATCATTCATTCAAGTTCAACGACGCGATACTGCGTCATCTTACGATTAAGATGGATGGGCCGATCACAGCACCCTCGCCCATGATGCGCGAAGAAAAGCCGAGGCCGGCCGCCGCTCCTGCGGAGGACGCCAAAGAGACCACGCTCGCGACATAGTCCGGCACTAATTGCACTGTAACCAGACGGTCATTTGCGGCAGGGTCATCGAAACTGGCAGCTTGCGCTATACACCAGCGGGGATAGCGGTAACGGAATTCAAGATCGGCCACGCCTCACGTCAAATTGAGGCGGGTAAGCCGCGCAAGGTGGAATGCGAAATTCCCGTCGTGGCGCTGGCGCAATCGTTAGAGACCGTGGCGGCGATCACACCTGGAACCATGGTGAAGGTCGCCGGTTTTCTGGCAAAAAAAAACCGCATGAGCTTGCAGCTGGTGTTGCATGCGAGCAAAATCGATTTTATTTAATTTAATCATATTCGAGAGAAACAGGAAAAATCATGGCTCGGTTTACGACAAAACGTAAAGATGGCAAGGACAAGGATAAGGATAAAAAAGCAAGCCGTCCGCTGTTTAAGCGCAGAAAATTCTGCCGCTTTACCGCTGAGGGCATCCAGACGGTTGATTACAAGGACGTCGACTTGTTGAAAGATTTCATCAATGAAAATGGCAGGATTATTCCTGCCCGCATTACCGGTACCAAGTCGCGTTATCAGCGCCAGTTGGGTATTGCCGTGGAGCGTGCACGCTTTCTTGCATTGCTTCCTTACACTGACTTGCACTAAGGAGCGGATAACATGCAGATCATTCTGATGGAGAAGGTGGTCAACCTGGGTCAGCTGGGCGATGTCGTCAAAGTAAAAAACGGGTATGCACGAAATTTTCTCATTCCGCAGGGCAAGGCCAGGCGGGCAACTTCAACCGCCATCGCCGAGTTCGAGGCGCGGCGCGCGGAATTGGAAAAAACCCAGGCGGAAATATTGGCTGCTGCGCAGGCGTACGCGGCCAAGCTGGAGGGCCTCATGGTGCAGATTTCCCGAAAAGCTGGCGTGGACGGCAAGCTGTTTGGTTCGGTTACCAACGCCGATATCGAGGAAGTACTTAAAGCTCAGGGCTTTGAGATTGAGCGTGCAATGATACGTATGCCGCAGGGGTCTTTAAAGCAGATTGGAGACCATCCGGTAGCGATCGCGTTGCATAGCGACGTAATCGCGCATATCGTTGTCTCTGTGCTGGGCGAACCTACTTCCTGAGACTTTCGCATTCTGCTAGCAGGAATCGCCGACCCGCGAGGTGGGTTCGGCGATTCGCCGGGGGCTGTCTGCAGCCCTTTTTTGTTTTCATATTGCCGCCGCCGTGGCTGTCAGACGGATGGTAGAACCTTTCGATACCAGCACGTTTACCTGATCTCATGGCTCAATTCCTCACCTCGCCCGCCAGCGATCAATTGCTCGAATCCTACAAAATGCCTCCCCATTCGGTGGAAGCGGAGCAGTCCGTCCTGGGCGGACTGATGCTCGATAACCATGCATGGGATAGGGTGGCCGATGTTCTTACGGAGGATGATTTTTATCGGCAGGATCATCGCCTCATTTACCGGCACATTTGCAAGCTGGTTGAGCATAGCAAACCGGCAGACGTAGTGACAGTTGCCGAGTCGCTTGAAATGTCAGCGGAACTGCAAAATGTAGGTGGACTGGCGTATGTCGGCATAATTGTTCAAAACACCCCATCCGCAGCCAACATCCGGCGTTACGCGGAGATCGTGCGGGAGCGGTCGGTGATGCGCAAACTCGCGCAAGTCGGATCCGAAATCTCCGACTCTGCTTATAGCCCGTCGGGGCGTTCGGCAGCCAACCTGCTGGATGAAGCCGAAGCGAAGGTGTTTGAGATTGCGGAGGCAGGGGCGCGCGGCAAGCAGGGATTCATCGATATTCAGCCCCTTCTCAAGCAGGTCGTAGAGCGGATCGAGACACTTTACAACCAGGATAATCCCAGTGACGTGACTGGCATCGCGACCGGCTTCCACGACCTCGACCAGAAAACCTCCGGCTTGCAGCCGGGCGACCTGGTTATTGTAGCTGGTCGTCCGTCTATGGGAAAAACAGCTTTTGCCCTCAATATTGCAGAGCATGTGGCGCTCATGCTGGGAAAAGCCGTCGCGGTGTTCAGCATGGAAATGGGCGGCGCTCAACTGGCAATGCGGATGCTTGGCTCGGTAGGGCGTCTCGATCAGCACAAGGTGCGTACCGGGCGTTTAGAGGACGAGGATTGGTCGAAGTTGACCCATGCGCTCGGGAAGCTGAGTGATGCGCCCCTCTTCATTGACGAGAGCGCTGCATTGAACGCACTGGAATTGCGAGCGCGGGCGCGAAGACTTCATCGCCAGCAGGGGGAATTGGGATTAATCGTCGTGGATTATCTGCAGCTCATGTCTTCTACCAGCCACGGAGAGAATCGCGCTACTGAGATTTCAGAAATTTCGCGTTCGCTAAAGGCGCTGGCAAAAGAACTGAACGTGCCTGTGGTCGCATTGTCGCAATTGAACCGTAGCCTGGAACAGCGCCCGAACAAGCGGCCGGTCATGTCCGATTTGCGTGAGTCAGGCGCAATAGAACAGGATGCGGACCTGATTCTTTTTATCTATCGGGATGAGGTCTACAACCCGGAGACACAGGATAAGGGGATTGCCGAGATCATCATTGGCAAGCAGCGTAATGGGCCGATAGGCAAGGTAGACCTGACCTTTCTTGGCGAATACACTCGCTTTGAAAGCTACGCTAAATCAGGACATTATTAGTCGGAATGGCGCCCGGTTCTCCATACCGAACTGGAGCTCTGGCCCGCCTATAACACCTCCGCCGCATAATCGGCCAGTCGCGAGCGCTCGCCGCGTTGCAATGTCACGTGTCCGCTGTGGTTCCACCCCTTGAACCGGTCTACGACGTAGGTCAGTCCTGAACTGCCCTCGGACAAATATGGTGTGTCTATTTGGGCAATATTGCCTAGGCAGATGACTTTGGTAGCGGGTCCGGCCCGGGTAATGAGGGTTTTCATCTGCTTGGGAGTTAAATTCTGGGCCTCGTCGATGATGAGGAACTTATTTATAAACGTGCGCCCGCGCATGAAATTGAGCGATTTTATCTTGATGCGCGAGCGAATCAGATCAAGGGTGGCTGCGCGTCCCCATTCTCCCGCACTGCTGTCTGTTTTGTTGAGCACGTCAAGATTGTCTTCCACCGCGCCCATCCACGGTGTCATCTTTTCTTCTTCCGTGCCGGGTAGAAAGCCGATGTCTTCTCCTACCGGCACCGTGACTCGAGTCATAATTATTTCCGAATAAATCTTGTGCTCCAATGTCTGCATCAGCCCGGCCGCCAAGGTAAGCAGCGTCTTGCCCGTGCCGGCCTGCCCCAGCAGAGTGACAAAATCGATCTCCGGATTCATCAGCAAGTTGAGCGCGAAATTTTGCTCGCGGTTACGCGCCGTGATCCCCCAAACGTTATTTTTTTGATGACCGTAGTCTTTAAGGGTTTGCAGAACAGCGGTCCGGCCGTTACGCTCCTTGACGAGGGCATAGAACGGCTTGTCATGTTCCAGATAGACGAACTGATTGATCATGAAATCTGCGCATAGCGGTCCATTGACGCGATAGAACGTCTGACCGCCCTGCTGCCATGATTCCATATCCTTGCCGTGCTTATCCCAGAAGTCGCCTGGTAGCTCTTGTATTCCGGAAAAAAGGAGATCAGTGTCTTCGAGGACCTTGTCGTTGAAGTAGTCTTCCGCAGCCAGTCCCAATGCGCGCGACTTGATGCGCATGTTGATGTCCTTGGAAACCAGGACCACCGTGCGGTTCTGATAGGTTTCGTGCAAAAATTTTACGACACCGATAATCTGATTGTCAGCGCTGCCGCTTGCCAGGCGCATGGGCAGGACGCTGCTAATCGCCTGGGTCTGAAGAAACAGCCTCCCGGTGGCGCTCTTGCTGCCGTGCGGTTGCAGAGGGATACCTTCGTCGATATCGGTGATAGCGCTGTTCACGATCTCATCTAGAAAACGGCTGGTTTGTCGCGCATTACGAGCCACTTCGGACATGCCCTTCTTGTTATTGTCGAGCTCCTCGAGGGTCATCATCGTGATGTAGATGTCATGCTCCTGGAAGCGGAACAGACTGGTGGGATCATGCATCAGCACATTGCTGTCCAGCACGAAAAGCTTGGGGTTGGCATGTAGCCGAGTGACGGGAGTAATGGACGAAGTCGGAGAGGAGGCTGTTTTTCTAGGGCTCATGACTCTCCCTCGGCAGTGTCTTGACGAATTCCAGCACCTCCTGAACGTGACCGGCTACCTTGACTCCCCGCCATTCCCTGCGCAGTATTTGCTTCCCATCCAGCACGAAGGTGCTACGCTCGATTCCACGTACCTGTTTACCGTACATATTTTTCATCTTGATGACATTGAACAGTTTGCAGACGGATTCGTCCGAGTCGCTCAACAGCTCAAAGGGGAAGTCCATTTTGATTTTGAACCCGTCATGCGATTTGATGCTGTCGCGCGAGATGCCAACAATATCGCAACCAAGTTTTGCAAAGTCATCATATGCGTCGCGAAACTCCTGCCCCTCGATTGTGCAACCGGGGGTGTTATCTTTGGGATAAAAATAAATTACCAAATTTTTCTCTGAGGCTGCGGACAAGCGGAAGATTTTGTTGCTGGTCGATGGAACCTCAAAATCGGGAACGGGTTGATTTAGCATGGACGTTGGTAGGTTGTGGAATTCGGTTCATGTTAACAAAAATCGCGTAAAACGACGAAATTAATTGGCCTTTGGAAGCGCAGGCGCATGATGGAGGAGGGCTGCCCGCAATGGTTCTAATTGTCTCAGCGGGGCGGTTGGGCACTGGCTTTGTCGAGGGGACTTTTACAACCCAGGCGCATAAGGGCAGTTTCAAGTGCGATCAAAAAAGCCACTAGTTGTCCTCATGTGTGACAGCTTGGGCGGAGCGCACATCGGGTCGCATGATTCACGGAACCAGCTGGTTACCCCAAGGTCAAACCGGTAAAAATAAACGGGTTAAAATAAATCGGTCAAAATTTACCGCGTACCGCATCCGCCCAGCAATTAGGCGTTTCAAACAGGCGTACTTGCTCCAGCCTCAGGTGATTGCCGTAAGTATCCTGGTAGGCGACGTCTAGTATCCGAAATGCGGTAAGCGCGAGATTTTCAGCTGTGGGTGGGCTGTCCAGCACGACTGTTTTGTGATCATCGAGAGATTGAAGGAATTGTAAAACTTCGACATCCTGGCGATAAACCAGGAATGCATGATCCCACAAATCCACCAAGGCAACATTGGCGATACGTTTTACTTCGGAATAATCCATTACCATCCCTTGCTCGGCAGCGCCTGCCTCAGTAATAATGAGGCCCGACAAGGTTACTTCGATAGCGTATCGGTGCCCGTGCAGGTGTCGGCATTTGCTTTGGTGCGCGGGGATGCGGTGGCCAGCGTCGAATTCCAGCCTGCGTGTAATCAACATTAGGGAATTGTAACATTGCAGCGCACCTCTAAACTATTGCATATCGCTGACCACAGCCGCGACATTGCAGGTCTTACTTATGTTTATCCGGTAGTTTCGCGGCGCTCTGGCGGGGTGTCGATAGGGATCAATCTGAATCCCAATAATGCCTGCAACTGGCGCTGTGTTTATTGTCAGGTTCCCGATCTCAAACGCGGCACAGCGCCACAAATTGATCTCACCGCACTTGAAACGGAGTTGCGGGCATTCCTGCATGAAATTCTGCACGGCGACTTCATGTTGACACAAGTCATCCCGGAAGCGCGGCGCATCAATGATATCGCCTTATCCGGTAACGGCGAGCCTACCAGCGCGCGGGAATTCGCACAGGTGATCGCGTTGATTGGGCGCGTAAAAGCTGATTACGATTTACCCAGTAATCTTAAACTGGTGCTGATCACTAACGGCAGCCTGATCGATCGACTGGACGTGCAGACGGGGTTGAGCGCGATGGCGCAGCTCAACGGCGAGGTCTGGTTCAAACTCGACAGCGTTACTCGCGGGGGGCGACAGCTCATCAATAATACAAGGATGAGCTTGCAGCGAATGCGCCAAAACCTGCAGTTGGCAACGACATTGTGTCCCACCTGGCTGCAAACCTGCGTGTTTCGGATCGACGGCATTCCACCTTCGACCGGGGAGTCGGAGGCCTATCTCAACTTTATCGAGGACTTCCTGATAGAGGGCGGACAACTGAAAGGCGTGCTGCTTTATGGTCTTGCCCGTCCCTCCATGCAACCGGAGGCGCCCCGGCTTACTAAAGTCAGTCAAGTGTGGATGGAAAAGTTTTCAGCAAGGATTCAGGCGCTGGGCATTGATGTCAAGCTAAATGCCTGAGTTGCAGCTGCTGGTAAAGCTTTTGCGAAACGACCGCCGAGAGTGAGTCAAGACTGACCAAGATTTTCCGCGAACGGGACATTTCGATTTGTCTCTTTAACAGTTGCGCCATATTTCCAGAGAAACGGCCCACCGTCCCACCCCGAGATTAAAGACTTCGGCGATACTTTCTCCTGCTCAGTTGAGATGAGCTAAAGCAACTCGGAGGTCAGGTTTACCATGCGGTGAGTCTGGCTTAGCCGACGTTCTCGCCTTATTTCGCTTTGGCGGCTTTCTTCAGACTCTTGTACAAATCCGGATTCTGGCTTTTCAGTAGCGCTGCCACAGCCAAATCATCCTTCTTGATCTTGCCAAGATCGATGTGTTCGATATGCACAAGCCGCACCAGCTCCCTTACAGGCCGTGGCATATTTCGTCCACTTTCATAACGGGAGCCACCACTTTGCGTGACGCCGACCTTGCTCCAGAAGTCATGCTGATTAAGACCCAATTTGCGACGGATTTCACGGGGATTGGATATTTCTTCGAAGAGTTTCATAAGCCAGCTCTCTACAGGTTATGTTGAGGGATTATTGTACATTCATAAATTTAATTTGTTTTTTTATTCTGTGCAAGTATTAACTACATTCAGTTTGCTTATTTCAACATTTTTCGGCTGTCGCATTTATCGTATTGCATATTTACTGGAGCTGGAAATAAACTCACATAAGGTGGTTGCCAGGACCGGGCGGTTGGGGCACTGGAGCAGGAATAATCCTCGTTTTCCACCGCACGTCGTGGCAAGCTGGCAAAAGACCGGCTGCGGAAAAGTGTGCACAACCCCTTGTTCCAGCTATGTTTAAAATGCAGCGAACGGAGCAGTCGTACGAGGCCCTGTGAGAAGCGTCACGAAAATGAACAAGTTCCGTTTAGCTGCTCAGACTCCGTCTGGTTGCGCTCAGCTAGAGGATACCAGAGATGTTTGCCAGTTTTATTTTTGGTAATCAGGTAAAATTCCCGATCGAGATACCTGTATTCGGTTCAACTAGACTCAATACTTGCATTGGCGGTACGTTGAATTGATCTGACATAATGCTTGCGACGGTATCTTTTTTCTCAATGTCGAATTGTTGGCGATCGTGACACTTATTGTTCAAAAATACGGCGGCACATCGGTTGGAAGCACGGAGCGGATAAAAAATGTCGCGCGCCGTATCGCCAAATTTCAGTCTCGCGGCCATCAGATCGTAGTAGTGGTTTCTGCCATGAGCGGGGAGACCAATCGCCTTATTGCCCTCGCCAGGGAATTTCAGGCGAATCCCCATCCAAGAGAACTGGATGTCATGGTATCGACCGGTGAGCAGGTCTCCGTGGCGTTGTTGTCGATGGCCCTCATGGATCTCGGCGTCCAGGCGAAGAGCTATACCGGGTCACAGGTTCGTATACTGACCGACAATGCCCATACCAAGGCGCGCATTCTTAAAATCGACGAAGATAAAATCCGCGCGGATCTCGACGCCGGATACGTTGTGGCCGTGGCAGGATTTCAGGGAGTGGACGAGGCGGGCAGCATTACCACACTAGGCCGAGGCGGATCGGATACCACTGCGGTCGCGTTAGCAGCAGCGCTCAAGGCGGACGAATGTCAAATCTATACCGACGTGGATGGCGTTTATACCACCGACCCCCGAATCGTGCCTGAAGCGCGCAAACTCAGGACCATTACTTTCGAGGAAATGCTCGAAATGGCCAGCCTCGGTTCAAAGGTACTGCAAATTCGCTCAGTGGAATTTGCCGGTAAATACAAGGTTAAATTAAGGGTATTGTCCAGTTTCGAGGAAGAGGGCGAGGGCACCCTGATTACTTTCGAGGAAGAAGAAAACATGGAGCATGCGATTATATCGGGTATCGCATTCAATCGTGATGAAGCCAAGATCACTGTACAGGGCGTTCCGGATCGCCCCGGTATCGCTTATCAAATTCTTGGTCCGGTGGCCGATGCCAATATTGATGTGGATATGATCATCCAGAACGTCGGCCATGATGGCATGACCGATTTTTCGTTCACCGTAAATCGTAGCGATTTCACGAGAACAGTAGATATCCTGAAGAATCAGGTGCAGCCGCATATCGGTGCGCGCGGGGTAATCGGAGGCGACAGGATCGCCAAAGTCTCCATTGTGGGCGTTGGCATGCGTTCGCATGTGGGCATCGCCAGCAGAATGTTTCGCGCCCTGGCCGAAGAAGGCATCAATATTCAGATGATCTCGACCTCAGAAATAAAGATTTCCGTGGTCGTTGATGAAAAGTACATGGAACTCGCTGTGCGCGTGTTGCATAAAATATTTGAACTGGATCAGATGTCGTGACACCGCAGTGCAGGCAATGGGAACGTACAGGATCAGTTGCAAAACCTGGTTTCGGTTGTTTGACCAGGAAGGTTTAAACCGCTATCCTAATGCGGCTTCGTGGAGAGATGGCCGAGTGGTCGAAGGCGCTCCCCTGCTAAGGGAGTATAGGCTCAAAAGGCTTATCGAGGGTTCGAATCCCTCTCTCTCCGCCAATAATTCAAATATCTTATTGAGTATTAAGTGTTTTTTATCTTATACTTTATATTACATACACCTTAACCCACGTTGAGATTAACCGAGTTGCGTTAAGAAAAGGACATCGTTAGCTTTACGAGCAGCCAAACCCTGCCAACCTGCACATCTCTTCCCAGCAGAAATATCCGCCCGCGTACTTGCCTCTCGGAAGAGTTGAGTTTTACCTAGATCTCCAGCTACATTCAGTCATTCCACCAGCCTCGACTCATCCTCGAAGCCATCAGATTGGACAATTAAGTGGCGAAGCCCTTAATAGCTAGCGTGCCCGATAGTCTTTCCTAGAGTTGATGTTCAATGTCTGTCGCATCGCCCCCGAGGCGTGCCAACGCTAGAATTACCCCCATGACCAACTACACTTTGCCTTGAATTATTTTTAGCCATTCATCCAACTTAGATAGCATAGGTCTTCTTTAGTCATGGAAAGCCGAACTCAGGCGACCAACAGATTTATCGCAACGCTTAGCATTCCCTGCCAAGCTTGGATTTTAGGTTTTATGGCTGACCCCAACAAGTGGACTTCGGTACTCCATCTACCGCTGGTATCAGAGTTCCAAAATTGTTCTTATCGGTCGCCCCGATGTTGAATGTCCATGCCCTTCTCAAAGAAATGATAGTTGTTGCGTCCATTTTCCTTGGCGTGATACATCGCTATATCCGCATTTTTTACCAAAGCTTGCGCATCCTGGCCGTCGTCGGGGTAGATACTAATGCCGATGCTGATGGAGACGAGAATCTGAAGCTCATTGATTCGATGGGGAGCGATTAGCGCCGCGACTATTTTTTGTGCAGAAGCTGCCGCATCGTCTCGGTGTTTAATGCCCGTCAGCAGCACCAAAAATTCATCTCCGCCTTGGCGGCAGACGGTGTCTGAGTTGCGCATACAACCAACCAAGCGCTGTGCAACCGACTGCAGCAACTGGTCGCCATTGTCATGGCCTACGGAATCGTTGATTTTCTTGAACTCATCCAAATCCATGAATAGGAGTGCGAATTGTCCGCCTTGGCGGTGGGCCAAGGCGATCGTCTGGCTGAGCCGGTCTTGGAGAAGCAATCGATTTGGCAGGCCGGTCAGAGCATCGTGGTGAGCCAAATGGTCGAGCTGAGCATTGGCTGCTTCAACTCCTTCGGCCAGTTTGTGTGCTTCAATGATAGCGACGACTAGCTGCGCGTTTGCCTCTTTCACCAGCCCAAGGTGATCGCCGGATTCGGTCTCTACCCTATCTGTGGCGTGGAGCGCAGTCGTTGCTCGTTCCCGAGCCTCCATTGCTTTCTCACGGAGAAGTAAAGATTTTTCACGAAGATCGGCAGTTATCTCGCGCGAATATACCGCGTCTTCGCGTGCGGCGAGCGATTTCTCGCTCATGAGAACCTCTGGCGTAGAATCGCCGGCTGTTCTCTCTGAGCTTTGTTTTCTTTTTCCGGGATATGGGGCAACGGGTCTTTATGCTGGCTTGGCAAAACCAAGGTACCGTATCGGAACTATCGAGGCCAGAGCACCCCCTCGATATCCGTTTTGATCAGTTAGGCTCCTGTCCCCCGGCTAGTTGATGGGGGCTGACATTGGCAGAAATAATTGTCAGTGCAATGTTCATTACGGCATGCCGTCAGATTACTGAACAGCTCTAGAACATTACAGGTGCGAACATCGCCCTGGCGGAACCGGGATATCGACGCTCAGGATACGCTCCACAGCTCCCGAACCGTGGAGAAGAGGTAGATGGCCTGTCAGGGAATTGAAGGGGATTTTCCCTTCATCAACCGTGAATGGGCAAGTGGGATGCCAGTTTGCAGTAAAGTGGCGAGCGATTCTGCCCCCACCGGATGGCCGAAATAGTAGCCCTGGCCCTCGTCGCAATTGTGAGCCAGAAGAAATGCATACTGCTCCGGCGTTTCCACGCCCTCCGCAATGACGCGGAGCTTCAGGCTTTTACCCAAGCCGATCACGGCGCTGATAATGGTGGCGTCGTCCGGGCTCCTGGTAATCCGGTTCACGAACGACTGGTCGATCTTCAGAGTATCAATCGGAAACTGCCTCAAATAACTGAGGCTGGAATAGCCGGTGCCGAAGTCATCAATTGCAAGCGTTACGCCCAGGTCTGAGAGCGCGTGCAGCACGGAATCGGTAAACTCTGCATCCTGCATAAGGACGCTTTCCGTTAATTCGAATTCCAGATATTGGGGCTCCATGCACGTCTCCTCAAGTGTCGCACGTGTGCTTTCCAGAAAATCCGGAGCGTTGAACTCGAGTGCGGACGTGTTCACTGCGACTGTGACCGCTGGCAAGCCAGCCTGTTTCCAGGCCCGGACCTGAAGACAGGCTTCACGCAGCAGCCAGCGTCCAATGGGCAGGATCAGGCCACAGTCTTCGGCAATGGATAAGAACTGCCGTGGTGGCATCAGTCCTTGTTCCGGATGTTGCCAGCGAATGAGTGCTTCAACACCGACTATCATGTTGCTGCCGAGATTTATTTTTGGCTGGTAGTACAGCACAAATTCCTGCCGTTCCAATGCGCGGCGCAAGCCGGCTTCAATCGACTGGCGCTGGACCGCACGGATACTCATCTCTTGCTCGAAGATTTTGTAATTGTCGCGTCCGTTTTCTTTGGCATGGTACATCGCCGTGTCCGCACTTTTTATCAGGGTTTCCGCATTCTGACCGTGGTCTGGGTAAATGCTAATGCCAATGCTCACTGAGAGCTGTAGCTCGAGTTCCCCGATAAGGTGTGGAACAGCAAGCGCAGCAAGGATCTTTTGTGCGCTGATTGCCGCGTCGTCTGCCTGTTTGATATTGGAAAGCAACACCACGAATTCATCACCACCCTGACGGCTGATAGTGTCCGATTGACGCACGCAACGCACCAGGCGGCGTGCAACCGACTGTAGCAACCGGTCGCCAACCGCATGCCCGAGGGAATCGTTGATATGTTTAAATCGATCAAGATCCATGAATAGCACCGCGAATTGCCGACCTTGACGACGGGCCAACTCAATCGTCTGGCTTAACCGGTCTTGCAGGAGCAATCGGTTAGGCAAGCCGGTGAGAGCATCATGGTGGGCCAAATGGTCCAGCTGATCTTTAGCGGTTTCGACTTGTTGGGCCATTTTGTGTGCTTCAATTCCGGAGATGCAACTGTGCATTCGCGTCCTGCATCATCCTCAGATGATCGTCCCGCGTCGACTGTAAGGCATCTACGGGCCGAACTACCAGCTCACGCAGGGTGACTACTCCTCTCCGTGCATTGGCCTCTCCTACCCGTATCTCAGCCGCTTTCTCGCGCGCGTGGGCCTCTCCTTCCCGTATCTCAGCTGCTTTCTCGCGCTGACGGGCAGCATCTTCACGCAAGTCCGCTGCTTTTTCACGGCCATGCGCGGCATCTTCCCGAGCATTTGCCGATTTCTCGCACCTTAGAACATCCGCATCATCGTCGATGAGAGCATTTTTTCTGCCAGGAACACTTTTTTTCTGCAAAGCTGCCGGTCTATCTTTTTGCTGTTTTGACAAACGGTTGACCTCCGGGAGACGGGTTCGAGAAGCAGCCACAACCATGCCTCATTGCGCTAACGGGGCCGATTGACAGTTGTTTTCAAAATAAAAGCGTTATAGCGATAGTTATACGACTAGCTGCCATACTGCCATTTTTCCTAGTGAAAAAGTGCTTGGGCTTGGTCAATTGTGCTGATTGTGTTGCAAAAACCATTTGACTTTCTACAGGTGCCAATCAATTCTTGACTTGGCAGTACAACGTTCCTCTTATCTCGCTGGTCTTGCCTCTCAGATTTTGCGCAAACATATCAAATCTTTCTTAATTATTGGATATCCCTGAATTATTAGGTAACAGAATTATGCTCTGTATAGCTGTAAGAAATCGCAGACGACCTCGGTACGCACCAGGGCCCTTTCAAGTTCAACTACGGGCAAACGCCGGCGACTGTTGCGTATTCTGTTCGCTTATTTAGGTGGGTGTCCACCAATTCCAACGCGGGAGGGCTACTGAAGGTCGAACAGCGACGCTTTATCCCCCTAGGTGTACCTGAAACTGGCACCCGATAGGTCAAGCGACCTTTGCTGAAGTACGCGTCTAGATAATAAGTTGCTTAAACTCTGGCTGCTCAGGTCCCCATCTGGGAATGCTTTGAATGTTGCAGCGATACAAACGTTGAGTACTTCGCCCAGATCTCAGAATGCATACAGAAGCGGTTGCTTCGTCTTTTTAGGTGGATTTGTATCTGATGAACTCGTTAATGATCATGGATGAGTCGCGCTTGATCGAGGGGTATTTCTGAATGCAAAGGGCGATAGTGAGAAGGCATTTGGTAGGCCGTTCTTTTGGAGCTTGCTCAGTCAGGACGTCAGCCAATTATTTTATCGAGTAGTAGTGTTCAAGGTCGGCAGGCGGGCCATAACGCTTGCTCCTTATCTAGACACCATATTTTTACTCCGCATTAAGATCCTAAATTATCGCCCTTTTTGGCTTTTAGCTCTCAACGGCTCAAGTTGGCCGTACCCCGACCGTTCTTGTAATGACAACTCGGTTTGCCCTGGAAGTTTTGACGCAATGTGGCACCAAGCCCCGGAGGGGGAATCATGACGATCCGGAAATTGAGCCATGTCTTTTACCTTGCGACTTGGGTGCTTATTTCCCTGCTTATTCTTTTTGTTGTGCTCCGCTTCTTCGAGCAGCGGGAATTGGACCACCTTCGAGACGTTCGCTACGCTTCGTTCCTTGTTGCCGACAAGTTGCGACAGTCATCTGATGACCTGAGCCGCATGGGCCAAGCCTATGTCGATACCGGCGACCCCAAGTTTGAGCGTTTTTTTTGGGAGATACTTGCGATCCGCAACGGGGAGATAGAAGAACCCGTTCACTATGAGCGCAGTTATTGGGACCTCGTGATCGGCGATCCCAACTTCCAGCCCAGCTTGGGAGGCCAGAAGATTTCTCTACAAACGCAGATGGAGAGACTTGGATTCACCGAGGAAGAATTCGCCAAGCTTAAGGAAGCCGAGAATAATTCCAACCAGCTGGTGAAATTGGAACGCATCGCGTTTAACGCAATGAAAGGACTGTTTCAGGGCCCCACCGGAGCGTTCGATGTAAGAGGCGCTCCCGACTCCGATCTGGCCCGTCGCCTTTTTAAAGATGAGAACTACTTTGGCGGGAAGGCCGGGATCATGCGGCGATTGAACGAGTTTCATGAATTGCTCGACACGCGCACGCTCAATGCGGTTGCAAGGGGCCAGCATCGCACTAACCTCTATGTAGCAGGCGTCTTCGCCACGCTCGCCTTGCTCGTCGCCTGGCTCGTTCTTTCGTCCCACATCGTATGGCGAAAGGTACAAAATCTGATCCATCTTGAAGATGAAACCCGCAACACCGGAAACGTGGACTATATCTCCCAATTCGAGACTAACTCTAACGACGAGATAGGCAATCTTTCCCGTGCCTTTGCCGCCGCCCAAGCTGAACGCGACCGCTACTTCGATCAGTCTGCTGACATTCTATGCATCTCCGGTTTTGACGGCTTTTTCAAGCGCTTGAATAGAGCCTGTGAAAACACCTCTGGCTATACACAGGAGGAGTTGAGGTCTCGACCATTCATAGATTTTGTTTATCCCGCTACCCGTCCCGAAGCCGCGCGGGTAATGGACCAGCTAATGATGGGTATTCCGGGTTCGTTCGATACCCAGATGATCGGCAAGGATGGTGCGTTGCGCTGGATGTCCTGGAATATAACCTCGAACATGAACGTCGAGGAAATTTACTTCTCGGGCCAGGACATCACTGCGAGAAAGGCGATGGATATCGAGATGCGCAAAATGCAGTTTGCGGCCGAGGCTGCCAACCGCGCCAAGAGCGAGTTTCTGGCAAACATGAGCCACGAAATTCGCACCCCGATGAATGGCGTGCTTGGAACGGTGGGCCTGCTTCTGAACATGCCGTTGACTGTGGCACAACGCGAGCTGGCTAGCCTGGCACAGGCCAGCGGCGAGACGCTGCTCACCATTATCAATGACATTCTTGATTTCTCCAAGATCGAGGCCGGTAAATTGGTTATCGCGCCTACGCCTTTTGACCTGCTTCAGACCATTGAAGAGGTGGGCGCAATGATAGCCATGCAACCCACCAGAAAAACGGACGTGAATGTGATCGTGCGCTATCTCCCGGATGTGCCGCGCCATGTGATCGGGGATGTGGGACGTATCCGCCAGATTCTCATGAACCTGACCAGCAATGCAATCAAGTTCACGGATAAGGGTCAAGTGCTCATCAGTGTCGAAACTGACTCGATCAGTGAAGATGAAGTTACGCTGCGCATCAGTGTGGAGGATAGCGGACTGGGAATCGCAGCGGACAAATTGGAGAGTCTCTTCGACAAATTTACGCAAGCAGATGCTTCTACCACGCGCCGGTATGGCGGCACAGGCTTGGGTCTGGCTATCAGCAAGCAACTGGTGAAGCTGATGGGCGGGGCCATTGCTGGCAAGAGTCGCGTTGGCATCGGCTCAACTTTCTGGTTTACCTTGCGCTTGCCCCTGCAGGGGAATCACCCCGCCATGGCGCGGCCGCACGCTGAACTGGCACGTGTTCGTGTGTTGATTGTGGACGATAACGCGGTTAATCGTCTCGTATTGCAAGAGCAACTCCGCATCTGGAAGATGCGAATTGGAAGCTGCGTATCGGGCATTGAGGCGCTGCGCGCGCTGCGCGAGGCTCGGGCCGTCGGAGACCCGTACCAAATCGCGATCCTCGATTATCAAATGCCGGAGATGGACGGGGAAATGCTGGGCCAGGCCATCAAAGCGGAGCCCTTGCTCCAAGATGTGCAGCTCGTAATGCTCAGCTCCCTGGGACAAGAGGGCGATATCAGGGAGCGACTCAAGAAGATTGGTTTTGCCGCCTATCTGGTCAAGCCCGCCCGCCAGTCAGAACTATTGGAAACGCTACTGACTGCCTGGGACGCACACTGCCGTAATAACTCGATAGTCCTCATCAGTGGTCATCAACCCCTTCCGAAAACCCTTGAGGCACCGGTAACCGTCAGCCCGGATCAACCCTTTGTTGGCACGCGTGTGCTGCTAGCGGAGGATAACGCCACCAATCAGATTGTCGGGGGAATGATGCTGAGGAATCTGGGCTGTCATGTAGATATCGCCGCCAATGGCCGTGAAGCGATACATATGATAGAAAGCTTTCCCTACCAGATTGTGTTCATGGATTGCGAGATGCCGGAAATGGATGGTTTTGAAGCCACTGCTGCAATTCGCCGCCGGCCAGACCGCAAATCTCAACTTCCCATTGTGGCGGTCACCGCGCAGGCGATGCAAGGCGACAGCGAGCGCTGCCTGCTCGCCGGCATGAACGATTACATCAGCAAACCGGTGAAGCAGGAGGATTTCGCCGCCGCCTTGAAAAGATGGGGACGAGGTAAAGATCGGGAACAGGAGAGTGAGCCGCAACAGCATCGAACAGAGAATGAGGAAGCGGACATCGTTAATATCCCGGGCTCTTCTTTATCCCCGATCTCATCATCCCCCCGCAAGACCTCTGCCGCTTTGAGTGCCGAAGTCGTTGCGCGCCTGCGCGCGTTGGAAGAAGCAACAGAACCTTCTTTGGTTAGCCAGATATTTACCTCGTTCCTGAGCGATGGCGCTGAACGTATCAGTCTTCTTCGAACGTCCCTGGAGGCGGGTGACGTCGAGCTCTTGCGTAGGACTGCCCACTCGCTCAGGGGTGCAAGTGCCAATGTTGGTGCGTTGCATATGGCAGACATTGCTCAGCAACTGGAAGCTTTGGGTAAAAGCAGCAGCATGGCTGGGGAGGCGGCGTTGATAGAGCAGTTAGAAGCCGAATTTAAACGGGTAAAGACTAGAATTGCTGAGCTGGGTGTCCGTACCTAACTGCCAAATCTTTAAAGCTCAATAATTGGCGGGCGATATTGGACGGATATTAGTGCTATACGAAAACGACTGGCTATAGTGCTGGAGAGCATGATTGAGATCAGTTTCACAGCCCCAAAATCTGGCAGCACTCCAGCGGTCGGGGCCGCGGGGTTGCCAGAAATATTTCAATGGTTGACTGAAGAACAGTCCGGAGAAATTCGTAATTCCGAAAAGGCACTGGTACGCGAGGAAATGGACGATGTGCTTCTTTTTCTTCTGAGGCTCGCCGATAAACTGGACATTGATATCAATGAGGCCGCTTTGGACAGCATCGAATCAATGCATTGAAGTATCCCGTAGAGCTCTCAAAGGGAAATGCGGTGAAGTACAACAAGAGGGACAAATAACTTCTAAAGTCATACCGCAGCCCGTCAGTAATGGCGATGCAATGCGACACTTTGTGGGCACTATCAAAATTTGGTCGCAATAGAACGAAATCAAGTCGCACCTGACTGCATCGCAGCGCGCCGAGCATTTCGTAATATTTGAAGGGCGCAGCGCAATTGCAGTATATAACCAGTTTATCTTGCGTTTTAAAACGGTCCCATGTGCAAGTCCTGAACATCGGTCGGAATCAAGCGGCATCCCTATTCCAGGAGTTAAATGCTTAGTGAATTTAATGGTCTTTTTGGCCAGGAAGGCTTCATTCCCCATGGGCATTGCTTTCTCTGGATGCCTGAAGTGCTATGGCTTCACCTAATCTCAGATGCTATTATTGCTTTGGCATATTTTTTCATTGCTATCGGCCTCTTCTATTTTTTGAAACGCCGCAACGATCTTGCATACAAATCTACGTTTGCCAAGTTTGGGTTACGATACTCTGGCCCGCCTGGGAGGAGATGAATTTGGCGTATTGCTGGAAAGCTGCACAACGGTGCCTGCAGTGAACGTGGCTGAAATGCTTCTAAAGACCGTGCATGAGTTTCGTTTCGTCTGCAAAGAAAAAGTATTTCAGCTGGGTTTGAGTATCGGATTGGTCACCTTTAGTGATGGAAAGGAAACACTAGCCGATATTTTACGCATGGCAGATGCCGCTTGCTATCTTGCCAAGGACAAGGGGCGCAATCGGGTTCAGATCTATACGGCGGAAGACGCGGGGCTCACGCAACGTAGTGGTGAGATGGGATGGGTTGGGCGCATTCAGAAGGCGCTGGAAGAAGATCGTTTCGTTCTGTACTCGCAAAAGATATTGCGGCTGAATAGCATTGAGGATGGGGATCACTACTAATTGCTGTTGCGCATGCAGGACGAGGATGGAGCGCTAATACCGCCAATGGCCTTTATCCCGGCTGCCGAGCGTTACGGCCTGATGCCTCAACTCGATCGCTGGGTCATCACTACCGCTTTTGCTCAATATGAGGAACGTCATGCGCCGGGAACGCGGATCGGCACCGTTTAAGTACTCTTCCAATAGCTTTAATAGAAGAATTGGCCTAGGCCATTTGTTTACTCACGAAAAACACCCTTACGGGAGAGCAATCAGTAATAAAAGTGATATACCCCCAAAGGATCAACAATCGTGACTCAACTTTGGACTTTCACTAGCGAAACTTCTCAAGAGTAAAACAGCGAAGACCGAAAAACGTACCTCGCGGTCATTGCGGGAGCCCGTTATTCGCGCACAAACCAGTCTGGAAGACTCTCTCTCGCCAATAACATTAGTTTTTGAATATTTGATTGCGCCCGTGGATATCGAATTCATTCGTGGCGGGCACGTCCTCTGAATTTCGCCGCGGCTTGTCGCCTGCCGGCGTAGATTCGAAGAGGGATACCGGTCATGTATTCGTCTCGCAAGATGACAAAGTAACATCTGGCTGCTCATCCGCAAACGCGGACCCGAATCAGGGCTGCGCAAGCACGCTCAGAGGGTGCGGCCGAGGACAGTTTGGGTGTTTCGCTCCACCCCGGTCACGGCTTGACGACGTCGGCAAATAGTCGATTATCCAACTGCATCAGTTGTTCCTTGATCGTCGGAAGCTCGGCCAATGCCGCCCGTGCGCCGATTTCGGCCATTTCCTCGGCCCGCACGAATTCTGTCAGCGCGTATCGGGTCACGTCGGGTTCAATAATCGCATCCGCGGGTTGCAGACCGAATGAATTGACGTTTTTATTCTGCACCAGGAGACTGCGCATGATAGTCTGTACGGTCGAAGCATGACTCATCGATGACTGGGGAGCACGCGACCGCTTGGGTGGAAACTCGTGTTCAATCTTGGCCGTTACACTTACCGCTATAACAAAGTTGCAGCCATAATTCACGAGCACGTCGGCCGGAATGTTTTTTACCAGCCCCCCATCGACCAGCGCCTGGCCGTCGCGAAAGATCGGCACAGACAGCCCGGGTAAATTGATGCTCTCCAGGATGGCATGCACTACGTCGCCTTGATCGCGAACAATTGCCTCGCCGCTGATCAGGTCAAGCGTTACGGCACAACTGGCTATCGGCAGCTGCTCCAATCTCGCATCCGAAAAGTACTTTCTCAGCATTGCATCAAATTGCCCGGTACGGTACTTGTAGACAAGATACCAGTGGTCGCCATTCGGAAGGCAGCGAAACAGAAATGGTGGTTTCAGGTCTGAGGCAAATTGCCGGGCCCAATGGTCGGCTGACACGCCGGAAGCATAGGGAATGCCGGTTAGCGCTCCCGCACTCGTCCCGGCGATCATGTCGACTACAATCCCGTTCTGCTCCAGAACCTGCAGGACTCCGAGGTGGGCCATTCCGCGTGCGGCTCCCCCGCCGAGGGCCAGCCCAATCTTGATGCCGCGCAGGTAATGGACGAGTCTTTCCACACCGGAGGCTAGCGTTTTACCCAGCGGCGGCTGGGGCTCGCAGAAAGTGACCTTGAAATCGTACGATGCCAGCTCTTTCAGCTCGGGAGCAAAAGGCGATGTCTGACATCCCTCCGCTAATAGCCAGACGAGATTGATCTTTTCGCGGCAACCGGGAACGAGCGCAGAGCTCGCCTTCAGGCGGACCGCAGCCAAATTCTCATCTCCTGCCTGGACACACCACATTACTGAATCACTGACTTCAATGAGCTTGGAAGCGAGCTCGTGGTCAAGTGCGGCATCCACATCGATAAACAGCCGCCCTAAATTTCGCCGCCGGATGACTTGTTCGCGGATTTTCGATATGGAGAGTTCGCAATTCTCCTTGCCGAGTGCGGCGTAGTCGACACCTTCCTCGTGTTTCTCCTCGTCCTGATCACTCAGTACACACGGCTGTTCTCCGAGCTCGGCTAACCGGCGAACGAGGCGCTGAGTCAACGGCCGTGTCGCGGGCGAGCTATGGAAGATGGCCACGATCGATGGTTGCGGTTTCGATTTATCCTCAATGAAATTCCGGCGAACAGCTCTCGCGACAGCCTGGAGGACATTGAATCGGAACTTCGGGTATTTTGGGGCCAGGATTAGCGCCTTCTCGTGCTCCAGTTTCAGTAGGGTGCAATTTGTTCGGGCAACGATACCTTCGGGAAGAGACTCCGAAAGCGCTCCACCGGTAATGGCTCCGAATTGGTCATCCCGGGACAATACGCCGAGCACTTTCTCGTTCCCCCGCAGATCGCGGTGGGTTGCGCTCAAGCTGCCCTGAACAACAAAATAAATATGTGCGAGGTGCGTATTCGGCTGATGCACGTATTCGTTGGGCTTATACCGCACCACTTCCATATGCTCGGCAATCTCGGCAAGGGCGTCTTCCTCCAGCCCTTGAAAACAACCATGCATCCTCATCAAGTCCAAGGCTTCTGTTGTTTGCATATCAGTCTTCTAGAGCCTTCAAACCAGCACCCCCTCCCGACGCCCCAAGGGTGGAAAAACATCCTTGCGGCACAAGACCACTACAGGCATGTCCCCATTCGCTTCCTTCAAAAAAGACGAAGGCATTTTGAGTTGCGAGTCGAAACCATACGGCTAGCGGTTGTCGGTCTTGCGCGTGACCGAAGGTAAGGAAAGACTTCACCAAAATCAAAGGGTCCATTACTGCTCCGGAGTCATAAGATAGTCAAAGTTGTGGGCCAAAAACTGAACGCTCCGCTCCGTGTCGGGATCGGCGGCGAGCTTTTCGCTATACAGGGAATGGCGCACCACCGCGCTTAGGTAATTAATTATGAGAGTACGCGCCTCAGACGCAGAGGCGCTAGCTGCGTCCTTCTTTGACGAAGGACGTGCAAAATTCGATTGCCTCATGGCGCTCCCCGTTGCGCAAGCAGTAGGCGGAGCCAGACCGGGCGTTTAAACTTCAAAAGGGAAGATCTTGTTGCGCCCGCGCTGGCGTTGCGTCTTGTAGCAATACCGACAACACTCAATCTCAGAATAGACCATAATCGAAATGGCGTATTTCTTTTCTTACGAGAATAATGAAGACTTTTATGTAAAGTTCCGCCGGCAACAACCTCCTCGGTGGGAATGCAGCCGGGCGGGGTGTCTTCGCTGCTTGTTCTTGTGTAGCGCCTGGACAATTTTCCGGTTCGCTGAACAGAAGCCCTTGGGGCTCCTGAGCGGCTCGCATGCGTGAAGCCGGAATCGGCCAGATACTGCTAGCTTTTAATTACATGCCAAAATCGCTCACCTGGAGATAGAGCCTCCCGTCATAGCAGTGGTAACCTGCCTCTTTCTTGTTAACTACTTCCATTACTGATAATCTAGACAACCGACGCCTCATCTCGATCCTCGTTTCTACCAATATTTGCTAATAGGATAGTATGGGGCCCACTTGGGACACGTCACGGCAACAAATAGCTGGAAAGCTAGACGGGTGCGGGTTCTTAGGACTTGCTGGGATTTGACAGAACAATAGTCTCGAGACTTTCTCTCCGCCATAAAATACCCTATGCCACCCGGGTGTCGTCGTGCGCGTATCGTATGTAAGGCGGGTTTAGCAGTTTCTCAAATCTAATTCATTTTGCCGACATGTGACGTCAGATCACATGTGTCAACCGCTTCCCTTGACCCTGGGCATGTCGCAATAAGGAGGAAATGCGTTGGAGTTTGCCTATCCCAGGCCTCAGATGCAGCGCTCGAGTTGGACCTCGCTCAACGGCACGTGGCGCTTTTGCTACGACGACGCCCGAGAGTTCGCGCTTCCCTCGGAAATAAAGTCCTGGCCCCTGGAGATCACTGTGCCCTTCGCCCCTGAATCCAAGGCCAGCGGCATTGCCGATCGCGGATTTCATCCGTTGTGCTGGTACCAGCGAGACTTCGAGTGTTTTCCCTCTTCGGGGCGGGTGATCCTGCGTTTCGGTGCGGTGGACTACGCAGCGCGCGTCTGGATCAACGGGTGTTTGGCCGTTACTCACGAGGGGGGGCACACGCCCTTCTGGGCCGATATCACTGACATGCTCGAGCCGTCCGGAAAACAGACGGTAACAGTGCAGGTGGAAGACGACCCGCATGAGCTGGCCAAGCCGCGGGGCAAGCAGGATTGGCAACTGGAGCCCCACGCAATCTGGTATCCCAGAACTACGGGCATCTGGCAAACGGTTTGGTTTGAGCGAGTATCCGACAACTATATCGCTAAAATCCGCTGGACGCCTCAAGTCGAAAATTATGCTATTGGGTTCGAGGCGCGAGTGATCGGGGATTCGGCCAATGAACTTTCTGTAGAAGTTGTCCTCCGGCATGGTGAGCGGCTGCTCGCGCAGGACCGCTACCGGGTGGTGGATGGGGAAGCCGATCGGCTAATTGTCCTGTCGGATCCCGGAATCGATGATTATCGCAATGAACTGCTATGGAGTCCGGAACGGCCCACGCTGATCGATGCGTCGGTGCGGCTCATGCGTGGCGAGGAAGTGGTGGACGAGTTTATTTCCTACACTGCCTTGCGCTCCGTGCACCTGCTGAGAGACCGCTTCATGCTCAACGGGCGGCCTTACCTGCTCAGGCTCGTGCTGGATCAGGGCTACTGGCCGGATACGCTGATGACCGCACCTGATGATAATGCGCTACGCCATGATGTGGCGCTGGCGAAGGCGATGGGCTTCAACGGCGTTCGCAAGCATCAAAAGATCGAGGACCCGCGCTATCTCTACTGGGCAGATAAGTTGGGTCTTATGGTGTGGGAGGAAATGCCCTCGGCCTATCGTTTCACGCGCAGCGCCATCAAGAGAACTGTGCGGGAGTGGTCCGAGGTCATCGAGCGTGACTACAGCCACCCCTGCGTCATTGTATGGGTGACCTTCAACGAGTCCTGGGGAGTGCCCGAACTCACCGCGATCGGAAAACAGCGGCATGCGGTCGAGGCACTGTATCACCTTACAAAAACATTGGATGCGACCCGTCCGGTAATTGGCAACGACGGCTGGGAAAGCAGCGCCACGGATATTATCGGTATCCATGATTATGATGCCAATGTCGACCACTTGCGTCAGCGTTATGGCGCCGAAATCAAACCGGAGCAACTGTTCGACCGGCGCCGGCCGGGAGGGCGAATTCTAACCCTTGATGGCTACCCGCATCGAGGCCAGCCGATTATGCTATCCGAGTTTGGAGGTATTGCGTTCAATAAGTGTCCGCAGTCCGGGGTGAAGCAAACCTGGGGTTACACCGTAGCCAAAGACGAGGGCGAGTTCGGGCGCATGTATGCCGAGCTGATGGAAGCGGTCATTCACACCGCACTCTTCAGCGGATTTTGCTACACTCAATTTGCCGATACTTTTCAGGAAGCGAATGGCCTGCTCTGCGCCGACCGCACGCCTAAAATTCCGGTGGAGGACATTGCGAAAGTTACACAAGAATCGCCCACTCATATACCCGGAGGGGTGTAATGTTTTCGCTGGACCTCACCAAGCAGGACGGACGGCACCTCACGCTTTATTCCCGCCGGGCAATTGATCCGACTATTACTGCGCCCAGTCCGTTCGCTGAACCGCTCAATGCCAGTCCGCATCTGCGGTGGCATCCGCTGCGCGGAGAATGGGTGACCTACGCGGCCTATCGACAAGGGCGGACGTTCCTTCCACCGCCCGAGTTCAACCCGCTGGCGGTGACCACTGATCCGGCTTATCCTACTGAAGTGCCGGCTGGAGACTGGGACGTAGCGGTATTCGATAATCGTTTCCCATCTCTCGCTGTGCCGAGCGCAGAGCCTCCCGTCCTGATCGTGCCCACTGCCCCGGCGTCGGGCTACTGTGAAGTGGTGGTGTTTACCCAGGATCCCCAGGCGTCGCTCGGGAAGCTGCCACTGGCGCATATCGGTTTGCTGCTGCAAGTATGGGGCGACCGCACGGCCAAGCTTGCGCGACACGGCGGCATTGCGTATGTGTTGCCCTTCGAAAACCGTGGCGCGGAAGTGGGCGTGACTCTGCACCATCCGCACGGTCAGATCTACGCCTACCCGGTAGTACCCCCCGTGCCGGCCCGGATACAGCAGGAGGCCCAACGGCACTATGCCGAGACTGGCCGCGGCGTGCTTCAGGATCTCATCGGCAAGGAGCTGCGCGAAGGCACGCGCATCATCTATGCAGGTTCTCATGCAGTTGCATTTGTCCCGGTTTGCGCACGGTATCCGTATGAGGTGTGGGTCGCGCCGATAGAGCCGGTAGAAAGCTTTAATCATCTCAGCGCAGAACAGCGTGCTGATCTGGCGCGGGCGTTAAAGACGGTTTTGCTCAAGTATGACGATTTATGGCAAAGGCCTTTTCCCTATCTGATGGCCTGGTATCAGGCGCCGACCGACGGCAAAGCCCATCCGGAGTCGCATTTGCACGCAGAGTTTTATCCTCCTTATCGTACGCGTGACCGGCTTAAATATCTTGCCGGCACCGAAATCGCAGCAGGCTTCTTCGCCATGGATGCATTGCCCGAAGAAAAAGCACGCGAGCTCCAGCAAGTCGAGATCATGCTCGAATGAGTGCCTGCTTAAGCTATAGCCATGACCCGCACGACCGGGCGAGCACGTGCCCCAGGTCTTTTGTTACCGCGGGCGGCAGCAGCCGATGAGCAGTTTTGAGGAAGTGTTCGGAAGTGCGCCAACGGTGGTGGCGCAGGCGCCTGGCCGCGTCAATCTAATGGGTGAGCATACCGACTATAACGACGGCTATGTGCTGCCGATCGCGATTGGGCAACGGACCCGAGTAAGCATGCGACCCAATGGCAAAGATCAGCATGTTCTTTATTCCGAGATGCTCGACCGTGCGGTCCGCTTTACGCTCGATAACCCGCCGACGGAACATTTCGCCACATACGTATATGGATGCCTGATGGAAGCGCGCGTGGATGGTATCGAAGCGCCCCCGTTGGATATCCATGTTCAGTCTGACGTGCCCGTAGGGGTCGGGCTGTCCTCCAGCGCCGCGCTCGAGGTTGCGACATTACGCGCGTTGCGGGCGCTTACCGGGGCGCGACTGGACGATGTGCGTCTTGCGCAACTGGGGCAGCGCGCAGAGATCGAATACGCCGGGGTCCGCTGCGGCATCATGGACCAGATGGCGTCGAGCCTTGCGGAAACGCGCAGAGCCCTGTTTCTCGATGCACGGACCCTAGAGCGAAGGCTGGTTCCGTTGCCACCCGCGTCCGCGGTGCTGGTAATCGATTCCGGCGTCGCGCGGACGCTTGCCGGCTCCGGCTACAACCAGCGGCGCGCGGAGTGCGAAGAGGCCGCCCGACGACTTGGCGTACTTGCGCTAAGAGATATTAAGGACATGGCTGCCGCCGATTCTCTGCCTGAGCCTTTACGGAGTAGAGTGCGACATATCGTCAGCGAAAATGCCCGTGTATTGCTGGCGGTGGATTGCTCGAATGCGCACGATTTCGGGCTGCTCATGAACGAATCGCACGACAGCTTGCGCGATGACTTCCAGGTTTCCGTGCCGGCGCTCAATCATCTGGTTGCATTGTTGCAGGCGCATCCGCGTGTATATGGAGCGCGGATGACCGGAGGTGGGTTTGGCGGCGCTTGCATCGCCCTATGCGAGCCGCAAGCGTTGCATGAAATTGCCGCGGCGGTGCTGCGGGATTACGCGCGCGCTGGCTTTCAGGGGCGCCTGCTGGTCCCTTCGCCGGCTGGGGCAGATAACGCCGGTAAATGACGGTCGTCACCCTGAATGGCTCCGTCCAAGCCCGATCATTCCATGCACGCCATGGTGCTGGATGCGCCAAGACGACCGCTTGAATTACGGTGCCTGCCTCCTCCCATCAGGGACCGGACCCATTGCTGGTCAAGATTGCAGCCTGCGCTATTTGCCGTACCGATTTGCATGTGGTCGATGGCGAACTGCCTAAGCCGAAACACCCGATTATTCCGGGTCATGAAATCGTGGGCAAGTAGCATCTCCAGGAAGCAGTGCGAATGGTTCTGATATGAGCGATGCCTACGGTTCTTGTTTCAGCTCCCATCTTCTTGCTCAACCTGACACCTCGGCAGGGAGCGGAATTGCTTTGACTTGACCGCGTGCCAGTCTGATATAATTGTGCTTGGCAATCGTAAAAATACCGAGCAAGATTGCCCAGCTTTAGCGCCCGTAGCTCAGTTGGATAGAGTACTTGGCTACGAACCAAGGGGTCGTGGGTTCGAATCCTGCCGGGCGCGCCAGCAATTTCAATGGCTTACAAGGTTTGTCCCTGTAAGCCATTTTTATTTGGGCTCTCCGTGGGTAAACTTATGGGTAAACTAGAAAAATATTGGACGTTGCACAACTCATTTTCCGTACCGATGATTGTCTCCTTCTCTTACGCTTGCACCAGAAATGGTGACGATGTACTTATAAGCCTTAATTTGCTCGCTTTACCCCTCTTTCCCGATTCCTAAGTTAATGAATGCGTCAATGATGGAGTCAGGGGAGCTTGCGAAAGGATCCTACGCTATTCGCGCAGCCTACCACCGAGTGATCTATATCAATCTAAGCCGTATATTGACTCAATGACAGGGGTATTGGCTGGAGAGCCTCCAGGCCGGAGCCAGGGCATTCCTGACGTGAGCAGCCATTGGTGAACCTCATCGGGAAACACGATCTACTTAGTTAACCCAATGGCGAAAATGCCATTGGCAGCGGAATCGCGAAATTTTGAATTGAGACGTGGGAAGCAGGAGGTAGTGCAGATGTTGTGTGCTACAGGTCATAGGCCCACCGTTACGACGGCTACTTCATCATTTGCAAGACCGGGACGGAATAATTCCCCCTACATTGAAAATAGCCACCTCATCCCTCCTCCAACAGGCAAGGCAGCTAGCAATACTTCCGCCTACTATTCCATCCGCTAGATAATACACCTGCGCATCCTCTCGTACGTTTGCGTATTTTTTCGTACAGGCGACGCGTTGCTTTTTTAAAGCGTGTCTGTATTATCTATGGCTGGACGTAGCCAACCCCGTAATCACAAAATATTGAGTTAGCAGGTCTAGTAATAAAATGGCCCGAGACGCTGTAACGTCTCAGGCCATTCTGCAACACGAGTGGAAACCCGGATGCATTTTAAATTACAGGTCCGTCTCTAATAGAACCCTTAATTTGTCGCGAAAAAAACTGCGACATCTGTATTCTCAATGATGAATACGGAAAGTGCAATGAAAATAATCCAAACATGGTTCGTGTGTTCTGAAGAACAACGTTTGTATGACCGGGTTTCCTTTTCTGACCTAATGAAAAGAGGAAACAGCAAATTGCACAAAACTCAAAGTCCGGAAGCAGACAACCTTCACGACTTACTATTGCGAAAGGTTCGTTCCAACGATAGGGCAACCAGAACCGAACGAAAGCCAAATGGGAAGAGCACAGCCGCAAAAGCAGGCGAAAGCGACGGCGAAGACGACCATCCGTGCTTGACCAAGCCCCGGGCGCAGTTGGCGGGCTCGCTAGCCCAACTCCCGCAGGAGGGGTATGTTCGTCTGACCGCAATTATCGGTAACCCTAGAGCTAACCCTCCAGTGGTTGGAGTTTTACCGGTTAGCAGATCGCATTTCCTAAATGGTGTTAAGGAGGGTATCTATCCCGCCCCTGTGAAACTTTCCGTCAGAATCACCGCCTGGTCGGTGGATTCCATAAGGGAACTCCTTAGACGCGTGGGGGAATAAGCCATGCCGACACCACGCGAAACCGCCGGGGACGTCCCGGTGGTAAGGGAAAGTCATGCCCGAAAATCCCTCTCAGCAGTAATTAAATCCCTCATTGTTGACGCTGTTTGCCGCGGCTTAATTCCAGATAAGCTAGCGGAGTTGTTGATCCAGCGGGGAGGGCTTCGCAATGCTTAGTCCTATTAAGCAATTCCGAAATGCAATTCAGGCGGCGGGGCTAATCCCTCCAGTTGTAATCGAAGCCGACGGAAAGCTGCATCGCTTCTCCACTAATGGCAGGCCGGACGACGATGCCGGGTGGTACGTGTATCACGGTGATGGCATTCCCGCTGGCGCCTTGGGTGACTGGCGCAGCGGGGTTAACCAAACTTGGCGGGTAGACATCGGCCGTTCTCTGACTCCGGCTGAGGAGCGTGAACATCGGGCCCGGGTGGATGCAATGCATGAGCAACGCGAAGCGGAGAAAACCCAGCGCAGGAAACAGGCGCGCGAAAAGGCCGAACAAATCTGGGCGAAAGCCGTTCCCTGCGTCGAGCACCCTTACCTTACGTCCAAGCATATTCGCGCATATGGAGCACGGCAATATAAAGATGCGCTTGTAATCCCCCTGTGGGTGAACGACGTAATTCATTCCCTGCAATTCATCAGTGCGGAGGGAAAAAAGAAGTTTTTGCTTGGCGGGCGGGTAAGAGGTTGCTATTTCATAATCGGCGACTCCGTGGGCGCTTCGGTCCTATGTATTGCCGAAAGCTTCTCGACCGCCGCCAGTGTCCATGAAGCGACGGGGTATCCGGTAGCGGTGGCCTTTGGCGTGGCCAACCTCAGTGCGGTCGCAAAAGTCATGAGTGAAAGATTTCCGGATGCGTCGCTGGTCATCTGCGCTGATGATGACTACGCGACTGCCGAGAACCCAGGATTGACGGCGGCAACGGAAGCGGCGGGGGCCGTGGGTGGTGTGGTGGCGGTTCCAGACTTCGGCCAACACAGACCGGATGGAGCAACAGACTTCAACGATATGGCAGCGCATTGCGGGATTGAGGACGTCAAGCATCTGTTAGTGAGCGCGGCGGCTTCGATAACAGAAAAAGATCATGACCAGGAAGAGGATACCGGAGATGGTCTTAATGCAGCGGGAGATGCAAGCACCGCATCACTGGATGCTGAGGTAACACAGGTATCGGGGGTGCAAACCAATGAACATGGGGCTTCCGCTGTTACCCGCTCCGCTCCTGCGGAGGTAATAAGGGTAGCAGACGGATCCGGCACCTCAGACGGATCAGGCAACCCAGTCCCAGAAGCAATAGACCGACCTGCATTTCGCGTCTTTGATGACCCAGTGGAGCATGAGGGGCAGGAATTCAAGGCTGGAGTATGGTATTTCGATACGGACAGGGAAGGCAGACCAACGCAAACCTGGGTATGTTCCCCATTGCACGTCGTCGCCGTGACCTCTGACGGCCACCAACACAACTTCGGCCGCTTGCTGCGCTTTCGGAACACATTGGGTTATTGGCGGGAATGGGCCATGCCAATGGAACAGCTGCGCGGGGCAGCAGATGATCTGCGCGGCGAACTGCTGGCGATGGGCGTGGAAATTGACGCTGACCAGAGAGTGCGGCGCCTGCTTTCAACCTACCTGCAAGAGAAGCCCCCGGAGCGGAGAATCCGTTGTGCGCTACAGGTTGGCTGGTGCGAGGATTCTTTCATATTGCCCGATACGGTAATCGGCCCCAAGTCCTCGGACGTGATCTTCCAGAGCGGTGAGATCGGCCACGACGAACACACCACCGCCGGAACGTTGGAGGGCTGGCAGCAGGACATATCGTCGCGCGCTGTTGGCAATCCGCTTCTACTACAGGCGCTGTCTGCGGCGTTTGCGGGACCCATGCTGGCATTGTGTAATGCAGAAGGTGGAGGGCTTCATTTTGTTGGTGACTCATCCACCGGCAAGACAACGTTGCTTGAGGCAGCTTGTTCGGTCTGGGGTGGGCCCAATTACCGACGAAGCTGGCGTGCAACCGCCAACGGCATGGAAGGTGCTGCAGCAACATTCAATGATTGCCTGTTAGCCCTCGATGAAATCAGTGAGGCCCATGCGCATGAAGTGGGTGCAATCATCTATGCCTTGAGTAACGGGCGCGGCAAGCAACGAGCCGGTAGGGCGGGCAATGCCCGTGCCCTTACACGTTGGCGCTGCTTCGTACTCTCCAGTGGAGAGCGCAGCATTGAAACGACCATGCAGCAAGTAGGTCAACGCGCTAAGGCTGGACAGTCAGTACGATTGCTGAATATCTCAGCCTCGAGGGTATATGGAGCATGGGACACATTGCACGATCTACAAAGCGGGACGGCCTTTTCCGATGCAATCAAGCGAGCAGCAGTTACACACTATGGACTTGCCGGTCGGGCTTTTCTCGAAAAACTGACAAGGGACGGGCGGAATTTCAGTGCCTATCTCGAACGCTTCAAGGCGCTGAAGCAGTTTGCGGTAAAGGATGGTGAGGGACAGGAGAAACGGGCAGCAGCGCGTTTTGCCCTCTTGGGGCTGGCGGGGGAGACGGCAACAGAGTACGGGATAACAGGTTGGCCTCCTGGAGCCGTGACCAAGGCAGCGGGAGAGGGTTTCAGGGTTTGGCGGGCTTCGCGTGGACCTGGTAATGATGAACGGCTGCAGATTGTTGAGCAGCTCTCCGGGTTCATAGACCGCCACGGCGACTCGCGTTTTTCGGCAGTGACAAAGAGCGATGAAACACCGGTTTCCAATCGCGCAGGATGGTGGCGGGATTTTCCAGACGGACGCAGCTACTTGTTCACGGCAGAGGGTTTGCGGGAAGCACTCCGAGGCGTCGATTTTTATCCGGCCCTCGATGTCCTGCAGGAAATCGGAGCCCTACCCCCTCCCGACACGGAAGGCAAACGAACGAAGGTATTCAATATCAACCGGGAGTCGAAGCGGCTATACCCTATAAAAGCTGGCAAGCTAGGCGATAGCCATGTCGCTCGATGATCTGCTTGTCACACTGGAAAGGCGCGACATTACCCCTGTTACCTCGGTCAATCCTGCAGGGGTAACATCAAAACCCGCGCCAACAGGTGCTCTTACCCCTGATACCCCAGTTACCCGGCAAAAGTGCCATGCAGAAGATGTGTTGCGAAAAGCAGTGCAGGGCGCTCAAGGAACGCCATCCCAGTGGTGGCGATTTCACTATACCCACCGCGAGCCGGAGGAAGCGTCCTACAGTCCTGCAGCTACTCATGCAGAGGCAATGGCTGGGGAACCAGATGCAATAAAGGCAGAACCATTTGAGCCGCTGCTACGGGAACCAAATGCGCCGTTAAGCCAAGAAGAGGAAGCTACGATACTGGATTGGCTGGAGCGTATAAACGAAACGGATGAAGCAATAATCAGCGCTGCGCTACATCAGTGTCAAACCGATCAGGACGCGAGGGATTTTTTCATTGGGTTGGCGGAACAATAGGAGGAGTAGCGGAGTTGAACAAAAACACTCGAACTGAACTCACCCTGAAACAGCAACGGTTCATAGCAGAGTATTGCGTTGACCTGAACGCCGCTGCTGCATACAGGCGCGCTGGCTATAACGCCCGGGGAAATGCAGCTGAAGCCTGTGCTTCCCGACTGCTAAGCAATGTTAAGGTTCAGCAAGCGATCCAAGAGAAGGAAAAGATCGCCGCGAAGCGGCTGGAGGCGAACACGGAGAACGTTTTGCGCGCGACCTCGGCGCTTGCCTTCTCCGATATTCGCAAGCTGTTCAATAGTGATGGTTCACCAAAATCCATTCAGGAACTCGATGACGCCACAGCTGCGGCTATCTCATCTATTGAGGTCGGCCAATTGATGTCCGAGGGCAAGGTGGTCGGCCGGGTGTGCAAGATCAAGCTTTGTGACAAGAACAGCGCACAGGAACGCCTGTTCAAGCACCTTGGGCTGTTTCGCAAAGAGAACAGCCCGCAGCCAACCTTGAGTAATATCGAAGTATCGTTTGTGTCGTCAGATGGACGGCGAACCGATTCATTGGAGACTGGAAAACGTGATGACGCTTAGGTGTCAGTCTCTCCCTTTGCCGACTAGAAACTTGGCAAAGGTTGTATGCCCAGTCCTGGAGGTGTCGGCGCAACAACTGCAGGAGGATTAGTGGCATAGGGATTGTTCGGCGACTCGTTGGAATAGCGCGAACCGTATTGACCGTGCGGATTGTTGACGGAGTCGGCTGAATATTCGCTGCCGTAACGTCCGTAGGGATTGCTCGTGCTGTTCGGATCGTACTGGTTGCCGCCAAGATTGCCGAGATACTTGCCCGTCTGACGATCCACGAGAATAGGTGGACCCGCTAAAGACAATTCGAATGCGAGCGCAAGAATTAATCCGACCAGAAACGATGTGCCTTCCTTGTTCATCGTGCTTCTCCCATTGACTGTCCTTTGATTATTCCGCGGACCACGACACCTTCATATTGATGTTACGTCTTTTTGGGTCGATAACCAGTGGACCTTGGTACAGCTTTTCTGAATGAGTTTGGGAGCTGATGCCGTTGAACCGAGGCGACCTCTACAGGAAGGAGTTGCAAGGAGCCAGGTGTCGGTGCGATCAAGCCGAACATATCGACGCCGCAAAAGGGGCGAGCGTACCGAATACGTTGACGTACTGTTACCGAAATACGTTTACGCTGACATGTGTAATCAAGGTTTTCTCCGGAGAAAGAACCAGGCCACGTTCCGCCAGAAACGCTTCAACCAGCGGTTTCACTCGGTCTACGAGAATCTCCCGTGAATTCGCCGTGATGACGAAATCATCAGCATAGCGAATCAAATGCACCTGCGCCGCTCTGCCTTGCGTCGATCCCGGTCCCAAGAGCGGGAACGCCGCGAGAAGCCGCTTTTCGAGGCCATCAAGAGCGAGATTTGCCAGTACAGGCGAAATGATTCCTCCTTGCGGAGTGCCCGAAATCGTATCGTAGAGCATTTGGTTCTCCAGATAGCCAGACTTGAGCCATTTCCGGAGTATCGATCCATCCATAGGGACGTGCTCGAGAAGCCAGAGGTGACTGATGTTGTCAAAGCAGCCTTGGATATCTCCCTCAAGAACCCATGAAGGTGAGCGGCGGTACAGATTGGTGAAACATCGCTCTATGGCGTCTGCGCAGCTTCGTCCCCGCCGAAAGCCGTAGGAGCCTCGGTCAGCCAGCGCCTCAGCAACCGGATCGAGCGCAAGCAGATATAGCGCTTGCATTGCCCGATCTCGAATTGTCGGGATGCCCAATGGACGCAGCTTTCCGTTGGCCTTCGGGATATAGATGCGTCGTAGAGGGCGAGGCCGGTAGCCTCGTTGCCTCAGAGAGACTACGCCTTGCAGTTTCTTGGAGGAGGTATTCCAAATGTCCCCGTCAATCCCGGGGGTGCGTTTGCCGTCGTTCTCGGTTACACGGCGTACCGCGGATCGCTTGCCGCTAACCGAATGGGTCAAGAGGCGTTGCAACGCCTTCACCTTGTTCCATCGTTTTTCCTGTACAGCCTTCACAATACGCGCTTGAAGTCGGCTAACACTCGTCTCCACGGCAAGCCAGTCTATGGCTTCCCATAAAAGGTTTGTGTCCAAGGACGCACCAGCTTTCGCCGTCATCTGCCTTTCCCAGTTGACCGATTGATCAAATTCTCTTGTGACGTAAGACCAAGAGGAAGTCTGCCCGCTTTCGCGTCGGACAATGTTTCAGTCCGTATTCCGGCCATTACAGCCAGACATTCGCTTTCTCCTCTATCCTCTACCCGCATTGCCATCATCTCGCCTTACGGTTCGGTTTCCCACCGGGAGCAATACGGGCTTGCCATGTTCCACATGCATGACCAGAATGGTTTAGGTTCCTCTACCGTACCGGCGGCAATTATGCCCATGACGGATGAGAATGGAGCATCCGTGCCTTGCCGCGATCAGATCACACAGCATCTTTTGATCCTTCATGGTTGGCGATACTAATGAGGTTCGCTTACGCTAACCAGCCATCCACCCTAGCTCCGACCCACCTTGATGCTGGCAGGCATGCCGTCCTCTCGCGATTCCGGCACCCGTCTTGCGACGGAGGTTGCATTGTCCAAGGGCTTTTAGACGGGCCGTTGCCGGACCGCCATACCTCGTAGGGTACTGCCGATGGGACGGCAGGTTCGGCCGGATGACTCCGCCGAACAATCACACATGCGACTTCATGTCGCAACCATTCATACCATCCACCGGCGCGTATGATCACCCGTCCTTCCCTGAACATGTGCCGGAAATATCTGCCAGTCAGCGCTTTCTCTACCCGCGCATGATCCATGGTTTACGCTTCGCCGCGGCTTCGTTCGGCGTTCTGCACCCTCACGTGAGGTAATCGGACTGAAGCTTTCCTGTCAACAAATGGAGCAACAGGGCAGGGCGACCAGGGCTAAGGTTGTACTCGGGGCCAGGATCACCACCCAACCAATCGGGCTCCCAAATTTTGGGATAAGAGCCCCTCGCGTCGTGCCCACGTGTTTCGGATTGTTCTATGCGGCCGCACATTTAGATGTATTAAGCAATTGTCTATTGCTTGCTGTCTTTCTTCCCCACCGCGCCATGCCATCAATTTGTGCAATGAGTTGAGGTGTTCTTCGCCGGGGTCGGCATGTTCACATTTCTCGTCACGCGCCAACACTGGAAGGCTTCAGTGGTCAGAGGAAAGCCTGAGCCTCTCCATGCTAGTCCTCTCCGTTGTATTTCCAAGGATTAATACGGCGCTCCCACGTCACTTTAACTCTCTCTAAACGCCTTTCCGTTGTGCCAATATTCTCCAGCTGCGTCGGCTCATTTTTCCCTAGTCTGGGTGGCTTAATAGGCGTTTCCGCTCCATCTTTCTTTGGCCGGCCGCCCCACAGAACATCGAAGTTCGGCGCGTAAGTCTCTTTCGATTCGCTATCAGCCAGCCTGTAAGCCTGTTGCCGCGCCAGCTCAGCAAGCCGCAGGATCTCGTCGACTTTGGCCTTCATCTCCCTTCGCGACCCAATGTGTGGCAGCTCCTCGACGATAGCCTCGATCTTGGAGATATTGACGACGAGAAATTCTACGTTTGTACTGGACATGCTCCGCCTCTTACTTTGTAAAAAGATCAACCGGAAAATTTAACGCTTGTGAAATTGATAAAGAACATTGATAGCCCATGCCTTGATCGGATGGACGCCGTCGAGTTCGGCATCGACAGCCTCGGCAGGAATGCGAGTTCCGTCGTCCGTCGCCTTAGCTGCTTTATAAAGAGCAACATGGTCCAAGCCTTGGTAAGACGCCGCCATGTCTTCAAAAATATCAATTGGGACGATAGTATTCGCGCTTGCCGTCCTTTTCTATGACAATATCCTGCTCATTTGCGTACGCTCGCCTCGGCTCAATCTCGCCTGGAATGTCACGTGTTTCTGCACTCCTCCGATCTTACGGACTTCGGGATTAATTAACAGTGGACTTTGGTACAGCTTTTTTGGCTGAGCCTTAACGAGTTGATGTGGATGTACGTCCCCGCATAGTCCGGGCTTTCCTGCTTTTCACCGCTTTCCAATCTTTTTTTTTGCGTCCGTAAAGAGTTCCGAAATTTCACATGAACCAGAACCCAGTGACCGACTCCCTAGGGTGTACTTCAGTCCAATAGTCATTACCATCGATGCGAGTAAAGTGTGCGGAAGAACTCGAGACTCAGGTTGCTGCCTGGCGACGATTCCAAATGTGAGATGCGCTCTAAAGGAGCGGGAACGCGCCTACAGTCGGCTTGAGCTATTGTTGGCCGGCATCATGCTGGGCTTTAGAAAGTCCGGGTTAGCCGGCGAAGATACCAAACGGCATTCGAGTAGGGATGCAGTTAGAAACCCGGTAGGGCGGCGTTTGGTTACAGAAGTCAGAAAGGAAGTGAGAACTCAAACGCCGAGTGGCCTACTGGAAACAAAAGGCCGGAATCGAGCGGCCCTGAGAAATCAGGGCAGCCAAGCTCGTGGTCAGAATTAAGAAATACAGCGAAAGGTTCGCAGCCATGATAAGCGAAAAGCAGGTCATGGCTACCAGGATCGCAACTCCCACTAAAATTCTCGGCTGCGTTAGCCGAGCCCAAGGGCAACGAAGTACCTTCAAGGAAAATACCATGTCGCACGAATCGCTTAACCCATGGATGCTCGCAACAATCGGAATACTGTTGGTGGGCACAACCGTCGGGGTCACAATGCTAGCAGGACGAGAATCAAAGATTGAGGCTCCTGAATCCAAACCGGCGCGAATCAGTGAAACAAAAGCCCAGGTGACCCAGAATGTAGGGAGCGCGAACGTCGTCCGGGTAAAGAACCATCGGATGACGGCGCAGCCTGCACAGTCCATCATCGCAACATGCAACGAGTATGCAGATGATCAGGTAAACAGCAAAACCGAGGAGGTGTTCACAAGTGCCGTGCTGGGTGCTGCTATTGGCGCAGCAGTAGGTGCCGCCGGAGGTGCCATCGCGGGGGGAGGGAATGCGGGAAAAGGAGCCGCCATAGGTGGCTTGACCGGTGCAGCAGGCGGCAGCCTCTACGGCCTCAATGAAAGTAAGTCGCATGATGCACGATATCAGGCCGCTTATTCTTCCTGCATGCGCTCAAAGGGTTACCGCGGTTAACATTCCCTGCGTCTTCATTTTGACGGTCTCGTAAATACCTCCCAGAGGAGGCTCGTTTCATGAAAGCCCCGAGATATTCAGTAGCTCTGTGCGCGATAATTCTGCTCGTTGGGTGCGGTTCCCGCTCAATCCCAGATAAAACCGCACATTCTAACCGTTCCGTGCATATCAATGGCTCACAGGGCATACTCTCTGTCCAGGAAAGCAAGGCAGTCCTGTCGAATCTCAAAAAGGGCAGTCCTGAAACAGATATCTTTAACAAGCATCTTGCCCAGGAAGAGGAACTGTCGGGAAGCTCGCTTACGATGGGCAACAAGGTAACGCTGTTGGTCGATGGTCCCACCACCTACAAATCGATGTATGCGGCAATACAGGGCGCCAAAAATCATATCAACATGGAAACCTATAGTATCGAAGACGACGAAGTTGGTCGTCGCTTTGCCGCTGCGTTGATTGAAAAGCAAAAGCAGGGCATACAGGTACATTTGATTTACGACAGTGTGGGGTCAGCCGATACACCTGAAGAATTTTTCCAGCCATTAATCGACAGCGGAATTGCGATACTCGAATTCAATCCCCTCAACCCGCTCAGCCTTCGCAAGAAATGGGAAGTAGGCCGGGATCACCGTAAGTTGCTCGTGATTGACGGGCAGGTCGCCTTTGTAGGCGGCGTCAATATTAGCAGCGTATATTCCAGCGGATCATTCCGATCAAAACCTCCTACTAGGGATTCCCCACCGTGGCGCGATACGCATCTGCGTATCGAAGGCCCCGTCGTCAGTGATTTCCAGAAATTGTTTATGGCGACGTGGGAAAGACAGCAGGGTGAGCCCATCGCAGCGAAATCTTTTTTTCCGCAGATAGGCAGTAGGGGTAACGAAGTAGTGCGGGCCGTTGGCAGTTCGCCGGCTGATCCTTACAGCCGCCTTTACGCTACGCTTATATCCGCTATAAATAACGCTCAAACCTATGCGTATGTGACTACCGCGTATTTTGTACCGGATTCGCGGCTACTGGCTGCGTTGAAGGGCGCAGCCCAGCGCGGCGTTGACGTGCGATTAATGTTACCGAACAAAACCGATTCGAACCTGGTATTTTATGCGGCACACTCTTACTATGACCAATTGCTGAGTGTTGGAGTGAAGATCTATGAACGGGAGGATGTTTTATTACATGCGAAGACCGCATTAATCGACGGCGTGTGGTCCACCATAGGCTCGACCAATCTTGACTGGTTAAGTTTGGAGCAAAACCAGGAAATCAACGCGGTCGTTCTTGGGCAAGAATTCGGTGCGCAAATGAAGGCACTGTTCGACAAAGATATTGAATCTTCCCAGCTTGTCATATTGAAAAAATGGCGGCAACGTCCATTTGTTGTTCGCCTAAAAGAACTTGGCGCCAGCTTGTTGGCTCGCGGCCTTTAGTTTCTATCGCAACCCAAAAAACCTAACAAAGCGATAAGACCCCTTACCGGTGCCGTACTCACCTTATGCAGACCGACGGTCGGCGGGACGACAAAGAACAGGGCGACATCGTTGGTCAGCAGAGTCGACGGGAGCGCCGCAGTCAGAACAAGAAAAAGGACTATCGCTCAACCGTGGGCGATCAATCAGGATGTATTTTTAGCGGTGTAAATAAAATTAAAAAGGAACCGAAATGAAAGTAAAAGAGAATCTCACATTAATCGGTATCTCGATGCTATTCGTCTGCGGGCTTACCGCATGCGACAAGCCGGGGCCCGCAGAAACCGCAGGTAAAAAAATAGACCAGACGGCTGGTGAAGCCAGCAAGAGAATAGGTGAAGCAGCCGATGAAATCGGTAAAAAACTTGGCAAGCAAGGCGAGAAGGCCAGTGTGACTATTGATGATGCCGAGATTACGACCAAGGTAAAAGCAGGCATATTTGCCGAGCCCGGTCTCAAAACACTACAAATCGGTGTTGATACAATAAAAGGCGTGGTGACATTAAGCGGATCAGTCGATTCGTCGCCAAGCAGCGATAGGGCTAAAGCACTGGCTGGTGCGGTGGCTGGAGTGAAAGAGGTTAAAAACCTGCTTGTGACAAAATAAACCAGATGACATTGAGTTGGAGCCGACTGCATTCCAGCCGGTCCGAACCATTGGGGGGATATTTCGCAGGAGATGGGCCATATTTACCTTTAACCTCTGCTGAGTTCATCGCCAATTAGTGGCGTTTCTTCCTTCCCGGCCTTACCCCTTTTTATCGGATATATTGGTAAAGAGTCTCCCTGCTTATTCCAAACTCTTTCGCCAGTTTTGTCCGGTTTGCACCCGTTGCGGCCTGTTCTCGCAGTTGAGCAATCCTCTCCGCGTTTAACGCTGGCTTCCTGCCCTTGTAGACCGTTCCCTTGGCCTTCGCCAGCGCTATCCCTTCCCGCTGCCTTTCCCTGATAAGCGAACGCTCAAACTGTGCGAAGGCGCTGAGCATAGTAAACATCAGGATGGAACGAGGGTCATCACTGCCTGCCGTAAAGCTCATATTCTCCTTGATGAATTCAACCGATACACCTCGATCTTTCATCTCCCTCACAAGCCTGAGCATGTCCTCCACATTTCGTGCCAGCCGGTCCATGGAATGAACGACGAGCGTATCCCCTGCACGAAGATGATTCAGGGCTGCCTGAAGTTGTGGCCTGTTCGTATCCTTGCCTGATGCCTTGTCGGTGAACACCTTGTCCGAATAAATGCCGTCAAGCTGGCTCTCGGCGTTCTGGTCAAGCGAGCTCACACGAACGTATCCAATTCTCTGACTGGTCATGATCTCTTTCTCCTAAATGTCCAGTTAGAGTCTATGACCTTCGTCCGTTGCTGTCAAGTAAGATGATTTCTAATCTTAAACTGACAAAAAATGACGGTGATAGTGTCAGGTGCAGGTGTATGGTTGAGGTGTACCCCATAATGACAGCTCAACGAGGATGGGCTTTGAGGGCATATATCCACTGTCCCCAGCACCAAGGGAACTACCGTACAGTAGGGGGGAAAAGGGGTGAGAACGGCAATATAAAATACGTTATCAATAATAAAATAGGGACATGAGCTCATCCGATTTACCAGTATCAATACCTCCCGATGACAAGCTTTTCTTTCATTGCTCTCTCCTAACTATTTTTTCCTATTTTCCTTTTTTACATAATGAAATATGTACGTTAGTTCGCATTGCGATATATAGAATCGTCTCGGCCAGAATCTTCTGATACTCGTGTAGACGCCGATATTCCTTGGCAACAGCTGCGTAACCCTCACCTGCGAGTTCCTCCCATTCCCGGCGGTTGCATACAGTGATGTGACCGCGACGACATCGGACCGCGCCGATGGCTTCCAGTTTTTTCGTAGCCATAGAGATACCTTCGCGTCGCACCGCAAGAAAGATTGCTACCTGTTCATGGGTCGTATAGAGCTCATCGTGGGGGTGGCGATCAACAATAATCAACAGGAAATGACTTAATCTCTGCTCGATATTATTATGGCAGTTACCAACCGCAATCTGCTCTGTCTGGGTAAGCAGGGCAACTGTAAACCGCAGGAGCAAGCGGTGAAAATTTCCTCCGCATTGAAATTCTTTTTTCAACAAGGCGGCTTTGATTTGGAAGGCGCTGCCCTCGCTTAACACAACCACTGGCGCCAAGGCGTTCTGGCTCCCCGGTATGCAGGATATCCCCACCATTCCTTCGCTTCCCGTGGCGGAAGTTGTTACGGATGCGCCATTCTTGAGCTTATGCAAGCTAACGGCAATGCAATCGGTCGGAAAATGCAGACGGGCGATTGGGGCGTTAATTTCATAGATGCTTTCCCCGACCGGTAGGCGAACGAGTTGGAAGTCGGGCAGAAGGCGTGCGTAATCCACACAAGGCAAAACAGCCAGTAGCGGATTTTGCCTGGGACTTGCGATAGGCTCATAAAACTCATGCAGGCGCATTGCAGTTGCCTTCGGCGCAAATAGTCCGCTAAACAGTGTTTCTTGCTACTTCAAGTGATCTGCGGCGAGCATTCGAGACTTATCGGGTAGACGAAGGAAGGCTACCCCCGCTAGACCCAAGGCAAAAGATCCGTAGACAATAAACAAGGCGCGTTTTGAAAGGCGATGCTCAAACCCCGGGCTGAGCCGTTTAGGGGCAACATAGAAGTCGACTACATAAGCCGCCGCTGTGGCCGCAAGGGCAGGAGCGATTACCGCTGTGCAGTTTTTTGCCTTAAACCCTTCCTGAAGTTTTTCGTGAAGAATAGCCCAGAACACAGACGCGGCATGATGGATTGCATACCCCAGGACGGTGTATTTAAGGCTGAAACTATTCTTGAACGGCGCATGCCTTCCCCAGACCCATTGGCTGGGACCATTAACCGGTGCAGCGGACCTGTTCAACTCACTCTTGCCCAGAAACCGCAAGGGAAATGGCGGAAAGAATGCTGGCAGCGGCACCCGGCACAAAGGCTTTGCGCAATGTTCTGCCAAGGCTTATGTCGGTAATTCCATAACTATTGGGGCGTGCCGGAAAGCTTGTCGCTATCGCCATCAATCCATGCACGAGCTTCTACGTTTGCAGACTCCTCAGCCTTGCTTTCGTCGTCCAGCGGCGGGACAAGGCTCTCCAATACAACCTTTCCACTTTTATCAAGAATCCTGTAGCGGCCGTTCCACACGTCAAGGGTATCGTCGTGCTCAGTACTGATAAAAATGTTATATCCCTTATAAGTCCCCTGCTCTGCGTTCATCTTGTCTCCTAAGGTGGCTGATATGCCCAGGCAAAAATTATCCTTTCCTAACCAAATCCTAATCCAGCTTATTATCCTTCCTGGAAGAATTTGCTCTGTACGGTAATCCGCATTGGTCTAATTCTGGGTAGTTGCTCCGGCGTGCACGCAGTGCCCTCATCGCTAGAGCTCACAGCCGTAGCATTCTGGGTGGCAGCAGGATCGTCTTGAGACAAGGCCCCGATGCTCGACTTACTCATTTCCATGACTCCGATATTAGCCCTTGGCATTATGCTTAAATGCACCCCCACGAGTAGTTCCGGTCTCTCTATTGGTTCCTTGCTTCTGATTTTCTCGCCTACCACTTGGAAGTTGCTCAGACTTGCTGCCATGATGACTCTGACGTCCTTTTCTGTCTGCGTCGACATGCTGCTCAAACGAACTCCCGCGGGTTGAGCCAGACTCGGCATTGGTTGTTTGACGTTGGTTTCCTTGGCTACCTCCTTTTTGGTATCCAGTTTCGCCATGGCTGCTTTGTCCGCCTTTATTGCCCGGCTCACGAACTTCGCCCGAATCTAACTCATGTGCGTTTTCTTTATCTTGAGCCGATCTTCTACCTTCACTGGAACAAAAGCCCCGATCACTTTCTGATCCACCTGGTTTCTGGTCGTTATTGTTATCGTTATTTGAAGGCATGGTGCTCTCCTTTAGTAGAAAAAAGATTCGCTCGACCCCTCTTTATCTCATTTCTTTGTAATGTGGCCTTCCCGGACATCCATCGGAAATAAACACAGCTGAAAGACAACAATTATCTTAATATCTTCGAATACTCTATGACAAGATAGTGCATCCGTTGGAATTCATTAAGGCGGCTCCGAACAAGTCAGAATTTGGAGTGCCGTATTTATCAAATTGCTGTATCTCGTTTTTGGTCTGGGAGGGACAGCAGAGACAGCGGTCTTGATGTTGAATTGCCTGTTGACGGGCGTTCTCCCGTCGCTGGCCGGCTGTGGCGCGACGCAATACCTTGTCAGTTTTTTCCACCGGAAACCGGAAGCCTTGGGCGATGCAACCGGAAAACATGTCGCCCAACTACACCATGAGCTGGCGCGACGTCCCGTGACGCACGCGCACTAGCAAGTGGGCAAGCTTCCGATCCGCTTGCCTATCTTTGTGTCCAGCCCGTCAAAGGTCGAAAGGGGTTGGAGGGGTAACTACTTCAAATCACATTAAAGGGAGATTTCAGATAATGACGAGAAAAGAATTTATCCAAACCATGGCAACAAAGACAGGCGCCAGCAAAGCTGACATGGAAGTCACCGTTGGCGCACTGCTCGAGGTCATTTCGGAGACGCTGAAGAAAGGCGACTCGCTATCCTTTCCGGGTTTTGGCAGCTTCGAAGTACGCGAACGCCCCGCGTACAAGGGGCGCAATCCCAGGACGGGAGAAGAACTGCAAATTAAAGCCTCACGGATTCCTACGTTCAGGGCAGGCGCTACGCTGAAGGCGGCAGTCAATGGAAAATAATGAATACCAAAAGCCGGGGCACCTAAAGTGACGGGTCCGCTTAAAAGTGCGAAGGCTGCAAGTGGCGTGGCGGCGCCGGGAAAGAAAAAAACCTCCGGTTCGCCGCATTTGCCTGAAGGGGCAGCTAAAGCTGATCTACCTCGCACGCTGCAGCCACGCTGGCCACGCTGGTCGATGGCCCTCCCAACGACCCCTGCGAGTGGATATACGAAATCAAGTTCGATGGCTACCACCTGCTGAGCCGAATAGACGGGGAGGAGATTCAGCTCTTCACCCGCAACGGCAATGACTGGTCCCACAAGCTTCCCCGCCTCGTTAATGCAATAAATGGGATGGGTTTTAAGAGCGGCTGGCTCGATGGGGAAGTAATGGTGCTCAACGAGAACGGCCTTCCGGACTTCCAGGCATTGCAAAATGCCTTTGACAGTTCCCGTACGCAAAACATCATCTACTATGTTTTTGACGTGCCCTTTTACGACGGCCACGACCTAAGGGCGACTCTGTTGGTTGAGCGCCGGGAATTCCTCAAACAGTTGTTTGCCACACGTTCCTCGGAGACAGTACGCTTCAGCGCCACCTTTGATGTGCCCGCAAGCGAAATAATCGTCTCTGCCTGTCGCATGGGGCTGGAAGGCCTGATCGGCAAACGCAAGGACTCAGCCTACGTCTCCCGGCGCTCCCCCAACTGGATAAAGCTCAAATGCTGCCAGCGCAAGGAATTCGTGACCGGCGGCTATACCGACCCGCAAGGCACCAGGATAGGAATCGGCTCGCTCTTGCTGGGCTTTTACGATAAAGAACAAAAGCTGCGGTATGCCGGTAATGTTGGCACGGGATTCAGCGACAAGAGCTTGCGCGATCTGAAGGCGCAGCTGGACAAAGTCGCAGCTACAGCCAATCCCTTTTCCAACGCCACCGGTGTCGGCCGTAAAGTTCATTGGGTCAGGCCCGAATTGGTGGCGGAAGTCTCCTTTGCCGAATGGACCCGGGAGGAACATATTCGCCATTCCGTGTTTCATGGCCTGAGAATAGACAAGAAGGCCGCTTGATCACGCGTGAAAAACCGGTTCATGCCGGTCCCGGCGAAACTAAGCTTAAGCTCAAACCCAGACCTGAACCCAAACGTGGTTGGGCATCAACCCCAGCCGTTGCATCTGCGCGTATCACCCATCTGGAAAGGGTGATCGGTCCATCCACCGGGTTCACCAAGATGGATTTGGTCCATTATTGTGGTTTAGTGGCACCCCTGATGATGGAGCACCTTTCTGGGCGTCCGGTCTCCCTCGTGCGAGCGCCAGACGGGATTACGGGTCAACTGTTTTTTCAGAAACACCTGGAAAAATACAAGATGACGGGGGTGATTCAGCTTGACCAGGCTCTCGACCCTGGGCACCCCCCGTTTCTGGAAGTCGCAACACAGGAAGGGCTTCTGGCTGCGGCGCAAATGAATGTGATCGAGTTTCATACCTGAAACGCCACGAAGAATGCGATTGATAAGCCAGACAGAATGGTATTTGACCTGGACCCTGGAGAAGGAGTGAGTTGGAGATTCATGCAGGATGCAGCCCAGATTGTCCGCATATTCCTGAACGAACTTGGGTTAGTGTCTTTCCTGAAGACCAGCGGAGGGAAGGGCTTACACGTGGTCGTGCCCATCAAGAGGTTGCGCGACTGGGGTACCGTGAAAGGTTTCTCTCAGGCGATTGTCGAGCATCTGGCCAAGGTGATACCGCCGCGTTTCGTGGCAAAGAGCGGGCCGAGCAACAGGGTGGGAAGAATCTTTATTGACTACCTGCGAAACGGACTAGGAGCCACCACTGCTTCTGCCTTGTCGGTCCGAGCACGTCCTGGACTTGGTGTTTCGGTGCCGCTTGCATGGGAAGAACTGGAACCTTGACCAGCTCAGAGCGCTGGACCGCTTCCAATATGCAGGAGCGTCTGGAAATAGGGAATACCCCATCGGAAGAGTATGAAGCTTCACGGCGATCAATATTGCCAGCAATGAAAACACTAGGGTTCAGGCCAGCCAAGGGATCTTGAAAATCCAATAAAAAAGCCCGGAGCAGGTCAATGCGGCCGGGCTGGGGTTTCAATCTTCTGGAGGGAAAATAGTTACCTTGAGGCATATCCTACAGGCTTTTCACACCCTGCCTATTGGACTGAAGTACAAGTAGCAGGGAAAGCAAAAGCGCATCAGATTAACGTTCTAAACTCCCGACGGAATCGAAGCAAGGAAGGTCACAGTAAATAGGGTCGTCCCTCCTCTGTCATATAACCTCGACTATATAGGCACTCCCTCTATCACGCTGTATGCTGATGTAGTCGGCACTATTCGCCTGGGCAGGATCAATCCCAATCGGCTCCATATCGCCATACACGGCCCATACTCTTGTCTGTCATGACGGCAATACGCCGGTAACCAAACCGCGGATAACGGCCCACGCTTCAATTAGCTGTGCGGCACTCACTGAAGTATATGCCAGGTGCAACACTCAAGGCTGCGGTCAACAGCGGGGCGGCTAAGTCGTAATAGCACTATAAAGCTACTCCGCTGTTGGACTCGAGCTTCCCTGAGGATCTTTATCCTGGTCAAAAAAGATATAACCCCCATTTTTTTCTTTCGCCCGGTACATAGCCGCATCCGCGTTTGCCACCAGTTCACTGGGCGTCCCGGCGTCATTAGGATAGACAGCAATACCTATGCTGGCCCCAACCGTAAGCTCCAGATCGCCGATAATCAGGGGTTGGGAAATACGTTCGCAAACCCTATCTGCGACGAGTTGAATATTGCGGGGACTTTTAGGATTCACCAATAAATAAAGGAATTCATCACCGCCATAACGACAAACCGTGTCTTCACTGCGAACCTGTTCATCCAATCGTTGCGCCACAATCTGCAAGACCGTGTCACCCGTCGCATGACCGTAGGTATCGTTGATTAGCTTAAAACGATCAAGGTCGATAAACATTATTGCCAAAATCCAGTCGTGCCGAGTGGCAAGGGCAACTGCCTGTTCAAGGCGGTCATTGAACAGCTCACGACTGGGAATACCCGTAACGAAATCCCGCATTGTGCGCAGCGTTGCTTTCTCTGCCGCCAAGGAGGCGCCCGTTACGACGTTCTCCATGGTGGATAAAAATGCCCTTGTCGCAGACAATTCTTGCTTGGTCTGTTTGAGCTCTTGTTCAAGCTTTCTGCTGTCGTCCATTTCCTCTACGAGGACGTCATTGAGTTCTCCTAGCGTAACAGCGGATTCCTGTATTTTTTCTTCCACATCTTTGTTTTGTTCCAATGCTTTTTTTACCTGCGGTGATGCTGCAATTGGCGATATTTCTTTCTTCATCGTTTCATTGATGGTAGAGAGCTCAGTGGCGCATTCCTCTATCTTTTCCTTTACATAATCATTTTTTTCCAATGCCTTTCCCAACGAGAACGGAGTGTTGCTAGCCGAGACCGGTGATGAGTTTTCGGAATCTATTTTTGGATTTGATGGAGTAGTCGAACGGCTAGGCTCAAGAGGAGAATATTTGGTCATGATTCATATCCAGGGTTAATGGGTGGTGGAGCTTCAACATCACGAATGGGATGTGTAACTAGTGCTCGTCGATCGTATATTTCTTCGTGGCCGGCATGATTTCTTTAGACAATAGAGATACCTCGCAATAATCGCGTAGTAATTGATAACTGACGTGATTGCCATTTATAGGTTGAATTCCGCCGATCGCGGCCCGTTTTTTTTCCCCCGACAGTGCCTCATCAACCGCGGAGATGAGGGTGCCTGCGTCTTCGCGCCCGTGCCCACTGATCGCTATGCCCAAGCTTGAGGTCAGCTGCATTGCCGTCTGGCTTGCTTGATCAGCAGAGGGGACAGCTTTTAATAAACGAAAACGGCGGTGCAACGCGATTGTATCGTGCCTGCCTAGGGCATCTTCCAGGCCGCCATCCACGCTTCGAACTCGTTCACAACCATGGGTTTTGCATATAAGTAACCCTGGCCTTCATCGCACTCAATGCCCTGAAGAAACCGCGCCTGTGCTTCCGTCTCAACACCCTCGGCAATCACACGCAAGCCTAGGCTGCGACCCATCGCCACGATCGCCCGAACGATAGCTTCAGCGTCGGGGTCCTCTGGAAGGTCACGAACGAAAGACTGGTCTATCTTCAGACGATCCGCCACGAATTGCCGCAAGTACGACAGGCTGGAATAGCCGGTACCGAAATCGTCAATCGCTACTTTTATACCCTGCGCATTAAGAATACGCATTTTCTGTATGACCGATTCCACACCTTGCATTACCACGCTCTCAGTTACCTCAAGTTCCAGGCGCTCTGCCGCAAGGCCGGTTTCTTCGAGCACACGCAATACCACATCAATGAAATCTTCCTGACGGAATTGCACGGCTGAGACGTTCACTGCAACTCCAAGATCAGTCCCGCAGTGGGCACGCCACTGGCGTGCCTGAAGACAGGATTCCCGCAGTACATGCTCCCCAAGTGGCAGAATTAATCCAGTGTCCTCGGCCACAGGAATGAAGCTTGCGGGCGGGACGAAACCGCGTTTGGGGTGCCGCCAACGCATAAGCGCTTCTGCGCCAATCACACGCCTGGTAAGAAGCTCTATCTGTGGCTGGTATACGGCAAAGATTTCGTTACGCTCAACAGCACCCCTCAGGTCGCGTTCAAGGCTGAGCCGTTCCGTTGCCCGAGAAGTCAACTCCACCGAATAGAATTGATACCGGTTGCGACCGGCCTCTTTGGCACAATACATCGAGCTGTCAGCATTGCGCATCAAGCCGCTCGCGTCCTTGGCACTATCCGGATAAATGCTGATCCCGATGCTTGCACTTACCAACAACTCATGCTCCTCTATTTCGTGAGGCTGAGACAACGCTGTGATTATTTTTCGGGCAACCCTTGCCGCATCCTCCGGCGAGTCGATCTGGCCCAGCAAGACAATAAACTCGTCACCTCCCACGCGGCTGATCGTGTCGATTTGTCGCACTGAAGATTGCAGACGCTCTGCGACAACCTTAAGTAGTTTGTCTCCAATTTCATGACCGAGCGAATCGTTGACCAGCTTGAAACGATCCAGATCCACGAACAGCAATGCCAGGCGATGGGAATAGCGGTCGGCGTGCGCGATGGCAATTTTAATGCGGTCAGCAAGTAAAGCGCGATTGGGTAACCCTGTCAGCGGATCATAATGGGCGAGATGCTCGATGCGCTCCTGCGCCTCCTTGCGCTGGGTGATATCGCGAGCAACCTTGGAGGCGCCGATGACGTTGCCCACGCTATCCTTCATGGGTGATATCGTAACGGAGACATCGATTAGCTTACCGCCCTTCGCCAAGCGTACCGTCTCAAAATGATCCACGGGCTTCCCGCTCTTGATGAGGCTCATGATTCTGCTTTCTTCTTGCAAACGGTCGCGCGGGATCAAACCGAATATGGAACAGCCTATGATTTCGTCGGCACGGTATCCAAAAATCCTTTCAGCCCCCGCATTCCAGCTGGTAATGATACCGTTGAGATCTTTGACAATGATTGCATCGTACGAGGACTCAACGATTGCCGCCAACTGTGCTGTATAAGCTTCCGCCTGCTTTCGTTGGGTAACATCCCTGAAGCTCCACACGCGACCCACGTTTCGCCCTTCTACAAGCTTGATTTTCGTAAATCGTTCAAACACCCGACCATCCTTAAGCTGGTGTACATCAAAGCTCTCCGGCGGCCATATTGAATAAATTTCCTCGGTTAAGAGCTGGAACTGCTGAGGTTTTTTTAAATGATTGCTGCAATACTGGATGAGCAGCGGGTGTTTGGCGGCTTCCATGAGTTCGCGCGGAATGCCCCACATATCAACGTAAAGCTGGTTGTAGCAAAGCACGTTGCCATTCTCGTCCGTCACCAGCATGCCGTCCGCCGCCGATTCTATGACTGCTCGCAACGTGGCAAGAGAGCGATTAAGGTGGGCCGTTCTTTCCTCCAACAACTCCATACCGACTGTTTCAGCCGTACGAACTTCTACCTGTCCTTTCCCTTCCTTGCTGGGAAGAGGCAGCGCAGGTGTCTCAGGGTTATGTTTATTAGTCATTGGCTTTAGTGTGATCTGAAAAATGGAAAAAGAAGGACGTAAAGCCACATTTACATGCAAGAAGCGTTTTTTTCCGGCTTTCAGCAGATTGGCGCGGACATTATCCAATCCTTGCCGAGCCCCTGGTTTTTTGAAGACACCAATTATCTATAAAACCCCTCGAAAAAGTGAATGTTGTTGTTTACGGCAATTAATTCGTTTACCTGATTGAGTGTAATTTGTTGTCCCAGACAGCACTACGGCAAAATCTGCTGCGACGAAAGCAGGCACCGTCAAGGAGGGGTTCTAGCGTATACGCAGAACGACACATCGAGTGCCTTGGGATTATCTTAAGGAAACTAGTTACAGCTGCGCGGCAATCCCACCGTGAATACCGTTTCGGTCTCGTCTGACCGGGCTTCGATAGATCCGCCATGGCCTTTGGCAATTTCTCGCGCGATGTACAGTCCAAGCCCGAGGTTCCCGTCCGCGTCGTGTTTGTTCTCGTTATCGGAGCCTCGCTTCAAAGGATCAAAGATCTGGTCGAGGTCCAATTGCTCGATGACAGGACCGCTATTCCTGACTTCGAGGACAACGCCCTCGCCATCCTCATTTACGCCCACATACACCGGCGCATCTGGCGCTCCATACTTGATCGCATTACGCACGAGGTAGCCGAGTAACTGCTGCAGTCGTTGGCTATCCCAGTTGCCGCAAGTATCGCCCTGCACCTCTAGATCGATCCTCCGACCCGGATTTGCTGCACGCAACTGGTCCAATGCGCTAGCACACAATTGACTGAGATCAACATCGCTGGGAGTGATATTTATACCTAACCGAGCGTGGCACGGTTGAAATCAAGCAGATCGTCGAGTAGCGCATGCATATCACGGCCGCTGTTGATCAAACGGCGCGCGGCTTCCGATACTTTGGCGTCAGCATTGAGCGCTGCGAGTTGTAGTCTCCTACTAGTACATGGTTCACAAATAACCCTTCCCCTTTAACTAATATGTAACTGTGCATCAATCCCGACGGAATGAACACACTGCTTGGGCTATCGACAACAGATGTTTCATTGTCCAAGAATACTGCGACTGAGAGTCCCCGTAAATCGTCTTCGTTGCCCAGAAAAAGGCAGATGCTGTCCACGCTGTGGCGGTACCGATCCACATGCCCTGGACCGGAATCTTTCGGTTCAGGAATTCGTCGCACGATGCAATATTGACGAGAATCGGTAACATCACGCTCGTCTTGAAAAGAATGGCCATCGCCTGGGCCATGTCGGTGATGCCTAATCTCAACGGATGAAACTAACTTAGGTTTGTTGATTAACTGAGTTGGTGTTGGCGGAAGCGTGCTCCCACCGAAGGAGTTTACGCGTCCAAAAAGGGAAGGATCTATCCAAGTGTAGGTGCGTTCATCACGCAACATTGCTCTGCGGTGCAGCTTTGCAACATGCGTAAATGAATTGTGGCCAACAATTGGCCGCCACTTATCAACTGGAAGACGAGCGTGGGTTTCCACAAGCGAACTTGCGTACGGAATTCCATGGCCATTTTGCAAGCTTCTCCAGTTGAGAGCACGGAGGTGAGAAGAACAAGAGTTGCACAACCTGTTTTCCCTGGCAGGGGAATCTTTGGGAGCCAGGATTTGCTAGTCTGTAGTCAGGGAGCTTAGCGACGGGAGCCTTTCATATGAAAAAAAACGCGGAAACGGGGAACGCTAAAGTAGCGGGAAGCCAGTCTAAATTGCCCTACTGGTTGCAGGGCAGCGAAATGGGCGAGGTGATTTTTGCGCACGATTGGACAAACTCCGGCCTTGGGCCCCTCTCGACATGGCCGCATCATCTTAAATTTGCGGTCAATACCATGCTGTTGATGCCCTCGGCCGCCATGCTGCTTTGGGGACGGGATCTCCTACAAATTTACAATGACCGTTGTCGTGATTTGATGGGCCCAAAGCACTCCATTTATCTTGGCCGGGCAACAAGAGAGTCCTGGCCAGAAGTATGGGATTTCACATGGCCGATTTGCGAGGGAGTGACGCAGCGGTGGGAATCTTTTAATTTCGAGGATAAGCGGTTGGTGGTGAATCTCAATAACGGGGCACCTAAAGAGGTATTCGTCACGCTGACATATAGCCCAGTTCCAGGAAACATTTTCGCGGAGATTTCTGACGGGATAACGATTGAAAGGGGCGAGGCAGCCGGCGTGCTACTAACGGTAACCGAGACGACGGAATCGGTCAGAGCGCGCGCTTGTGAAGCAGAGAGAGTCCGGCTTAAGGAGGAGTTGGCCGAGCTCGCATTGCGTGAGAGCGAGAACCGTTTTCGGCAAGCGCTTGAGATTGATACGGTGGGAGTCGTTTTCTTCAATAAACAGGGACTGGTTACAGAAGCGAACGATGCCTTCCTGAAGATGAGCGGCTTTAGCCGCGAAGATCAAAAGACAGGGAGGCTACGGTCTGATGACCTGACGCCGCGGGAATGGCACTCAACAGTTTTGCGCGCGGCGGAGGAACTCAAGACGACCGGGCGCATCACCCCTTATGAGAGGGAATTATTTCGCAAGGATGGTACACGCTGGTGGGCATTGGTCGCCACGAAGCAACTTCATTACAACGAGATAGTGGCGTACGTGGTTGACATAAGCGAGCGCAGGCGCATCGAGAAGAGCCTGCGCGAGAGTGAGGCAAGGTTTCGCGCGCTTGCTGAAGCTTCGCCTGCGTTGATCTGGCAGGTGGACCAGCTTGGTGATGTGATTTATGTGAACCAGCGGGCGGTAGAGCTGATGGATATGGGCGTCGAGGAGTTGATGGCTGGCGGGTGGCGTTCGATTCTCCATCCTGACGATGCCCCCGGCTATCTTGCGGCGTTCGATAAGGCGACCTTAGATCGCTCGTACTTCAAGCACCGTGTCCGGATCAGGAATCGCGAAGGCGGATGGCGGTGGCTCAAGACGCATGCTATGCCCTGGTTTCCGTCTCCAGGGGAGTATGCGGGATATGTCGGCATATCGCTGGACATTACTGAAACGGTTAACGGGGAAACAGCCTTGCTGGAGGCTAATCGGCGCAAGGACGAGTTTCTAGCCACACTCGCGCATGAGCTTCGCAATCCACTCGCGCCGATCGTCAATGCGCTGGCGCTGATTGCCCAGCCAGAAGGCATCGCCTCCGCTCCGCGGCTGCTGCCCATCATCAGCCGTCAGGTCGACTACATGGTGCATTTGGTCGATGATCTGCTGGAGATATCTCGCATTACGAGCGGAAGAGTTGAATTGCGGATAGCGCCAACTGATCTGGTTGGTGTACTGCGCAACGCCATCGACACAAATATGGACGGGATCAACGAGAAGCAACTTGAATTGAGCGAATCCCTTCCCCAAAAACTTTTAATTGTGCAGGGGGATGCCGTTCGCCTTGAGCAGATCTTTGTGAATCTGCTCAACAATGCCATCCGCTACACCCCGAAAGGCGGACATATCTGGATTGACGCTTGGCAGGAAGACGATAGCGCTGTCGTATCGGTGAGGGACAACGGCATCGGAATTCTGCCCGGAATGCTGCCTCGTTTGTTCGAAATATTCTCGCAGGAGCGGCGCGGCGGGATGGGGACCCAAGAAGGGCTGGGCATCGGGCTAAGCCTGGTGGACCGCCTCGTCAAAATGCATGGAGGAACGGTGGAAGCCAGAAGTGAAGGGGAGGATAAAGGCAGCGAATTTGTTGTGCGCCTTCCACTGAGGCAAGCCCAGGCGAGTGAAAAAGTGCAACAACCAGAGAAAACAGTTTCGGCAAAGCCTAGCCTGCGCGTGTTGGTGGTTGACGACAATCACGACGCTGCACAAGTAATTTGCATGCTGCTTGAAACGATGGGAGTCAACGTGGAAGCAGTCGATAGCGGGCCTGCTGCACTTGCGGCCATTCCTGTTCATCGGCCGAATATGATTTTGATGGATATTGGCATGCCTGGCATGGATGGCAACGAGGTAGCGCGGCGGATTCGGCAGCAGTCGGTGTTCAACGATATCAAGCTCGTTGCACTCACTGGATGGGGTCAGGAAAAGGATCGACGGAGGTCCAAAGAGAGTGGCTTCGATCACCACCTGACCAAACCCGTAAATCTCCCAGACCTAACGAAGCTGATTGCCTCGATTTAAGCCAGTGGTATCTTGTAGTTCCTTACATCGGGATAGCCTCAAATTCTACGTTTTTCGGTTGTGGGGCATCGACGACTCGGGAAATTCAATCAGAGTTTTCCACTTATTACTGCGCCACAAATCATCTCAATTTTCATTTCACTTCCTATTCCTGTCGTTTCTCCTGAAACTCATCCATAGCAGAAGTTATGGGAGAGAACGTTTCAAGAGATAGTTTTAAGACGAGAAAAGATAGCAAAACAGAAAGTTCTTCTGTCCTCCTCGTTATGTCCTGAAAACGACCGTTTTCGAGAAATAACTAAAGTAAAGTTGTTTCGAGTTAAATGTCGTTAGATGAGAGATCGCACGTTTTTTCTGTGTCGAAAGAGAGGGATTTTGGCACAATGTGCATTTGAGCCACCTTCACGTTTCCTGAACTCTGCCCTCAAGCGTGCCGGTCAAGGTAGCTGTACCAGCATGGCCCCGCGTTTGGCGCGCGTTAACGCGACGTACAGCAGTTTGCGCTGGTTCTCGGTCTGCGTGGGGTCTCCCATATTATTCATGGGCGCAAGAACCACCACGCAGTCGAACTCCAACCCTTTGGCGCGATGCATCGTCGCCAGATGAACCACATTAAGGGCATCTGCGTGGTTGTTCTGAGCGTCAATCGTGACGCAGGCCAGGCCGGCGTTTTCAAGTTCGCGGCTCATGGCGTCACGCACCTTGCCGCTTGCGGTGATCACGCAAAGAGACAGCGGCACAACGTCTGCCTGCTCGGTGCGCCACGCCTTGATAAAGTTCGTGGTTTCCTCCACTGCAGGCTTCAGACCGTCGACCTGGATCAATTTTGGCTCAGGCCCGTGTGATAGCGATTTATAGCGACTATTCTCGTCGCTGCCGCCATCCAGGTCGTCAATATCGCAGCCTTCGAGTAAGGCGACCGCCTGTCTGCGGATCTCGTCCGTTGTGCGGTAATTCAGATAGAGCTTGCGGGAGCGTCCCCGAATTTCAATTCCGCAACGACTCATTACTGCGCGATTCCTGCTGTAAATACGCTGATGCCCATCGCCCACAAAGAACAGGTCGTTGCTGCCGGCAGGAATCATGGCGCGCAGAAGAGTCAGGGCTTGTGGGCCGAGGTCCTGAGTTTCGTCCACAACGATGGCGCTGTATGGAGGGGCGTGTGTCTCGGCGGCAGATGCGGACTCTGCCCCTAGCGTTTCTGCCACCTCACGGTAAGCATCATCGACCTCTTTGAGCTTTCGCGACGCCAATTGCCCACGATACTCTTCAAATACAGGCCAGACGGCATCACGTTTGGCACGATTAAGCACCACGCCACGCCCGGTACGACGCGCAACGCGGTATTGGGCAAGTGTTGTTATGCCTTGCGCAAGGACAACCTGCTCAAGCTCGTGCTCATAAAAATCGTCGGGCAGTTCGAGCCTGGAATCTTTGCTGGCAAGTGCCGACTCCCAGGCCTGCCGCGCTGCATCCCGCTTGCGGTCATAGACGATACGGTGCTCGAGCTTTCGGCCGCGAATAAATGCACCTACCCAAGCGTCAAGATTGCTAACCTCTATCTTGGCCATGGTTGCCGCACTGCATAAGGTACGCAGGTTATGCTTGATATCGGTGGCAAGATTCTTGGTGAAGGTCGTGAACAGCACCTTCTGGCCGTCGGGCGTCCTGTTCTCAGCCAGCCATCTGGCGCGATGGATAGCCAGCACTGTTTTTCCCGTGCCGGCTTGGCCCAATACCCGCATCGGGCCGCTGTGGTCGTCGGAAGCCAGTTTTTTTTGCGTCGGGTGTAAGAATACCCGCCATTGTGCAAGCGGCGCGTTCATAATGGTACGCATGGCTTCGTCGTCAGCCACAACTACAAAGCGTGACTGGGCCTCTGGGGTCTCTAGGCTGGCAGCAAAATTCTCGGCATCGATAACCTGGTCGACTCGGGTCTCGCGGGCCATGAGTATCTGGCTGACCGTATCGCCGGCAACGACTAAAAACAGGCCTTCATATGCCTCTACAGGCAGGCTGAGTTGAATGGCATCCAGTTGCGCTTCGCTGGTGAGCCCACGAACCCTAGCAATTATCTCTTGTGGAACGCCCAGACTCATCAGCTCGTGGTCGGAGAGCTCCGCGAATAAAGGCCGCGCGTCCTGTGTAGCAGCAACGTACGCCGCGCTACCTTGTGCGACCGGATTTTGCGGTCGTTCCTCCTGCTGGATGACGTGTTCCAACACGACCAGCTGCATGGCGCCGGTGACGGGATTAATTGTGAGTCTTCGATTCTCTGCCCAGCGATAGGCGTCATCGTGGTGGTCAACGTACAGCAAAACATATACATCGCCTTTGGTTGGCTTGAACACAATACCGCGCCAATCGTTGTCCAAGCGGACGGACTTCAGATTGGGATCCCGGGCGCCATTGATATTCTCGTAGTTGATGCCGGGGCTGGTCGGGTCGGCTTGGAAGCGGGTGGCCCACTTCATCACCTTTGCATACACAGCGGCAGGCAGTTTTGCCAATTGACCCAGAAATTCCTGGGATAAGGCCACTTTTGGTTTGAAGGTCACGGCATCACTCCTGAGTATCCAGTTCAAGTTCGAGCCCCAAGGCGGCGGCAGTGGCTACGAACCATGGTTGATTCTCGACTCGGATATGGGTTTCATCGAGCATCAAAATTGTCCACCCGGCTGTGTTCCAGATGCTGATCAGGTCTTCCTGATCCGGCCTAAGAATCACCAGTTGGGCCCGAGGCCAGGCCATTTCCGCATCTGCGACGACCTCGCCTTTGCCGTTGACCAGCTCCCACCCCACTTCGGGGATGACGGCACCCGCACGTGCAAGCAGGGCCAGACCGGGCTTAAGCTCATCTAGCACCTGCTCTAACGCCTCCAGCCACGCCTGCTGCAAGGCAGCATGGTCGCCGGGGCGTACCGGCGCAGCGGCTTCTCCAGTTGTCATCACGCTCAAGCCATCGTAATCATGGGCATCCAGGCCTTCCGCAGTGGTTAACAACATACCCGGCAGGACTTGCATTGCGTTGTACAGCTGCAGCCATCGGCGCCAAGACCTATGTAACACCTCTTCGTTCGGTGCGGCCGACCCGTCCAGCAGCACAACACCCGGTGCTGACCAGCGTTGAGCAGGAATGAGGCCTCCGGCCAGCGCCAGAGGCCAGTATCCAATCAGCAAGCAGGGGTCACCCGCCCTTGAGACACTTGGTGCGAATCCCGTACCCGAAAAACCGGTCCCGGGCTCAACAACGCTCTCCGGCAACCGGGGCAACCAGCGTGTCAACTGCTGTTCACAGTCGGTCCTATCGGTCGGCGTTGAGGGCACGGAAAGGAAAGACAGCCACAAGGCATTGCGTTGCAATGGTTCTAGCGCAGCATCATTTTCTTGGCCCTCGCTGGCCGCCGCCAGCCACTGCAACAGGCGAGCCACGGCATGCTGGGTGTAGGCTTTTTCCTGTGCTCTGGGTACGGTGTTCGGTGCCCGGCTGCCGTCGTGGCGTGACATGGCCACCAATGGCGATTCCAGGTCGGTTTCCAGTACGCCATCAAGCGCCGCCACGACATCTTGATGCGTTACCGACCACACCCAAAACGCACTACTGTTCACAATGGCGCTGCGTTTGCGCGCATCCTCGCTTATCTTATCCTTGTGATACACCCAGCCATCACAAAACACCGCAATGGGCCGGCGTCTCGAAGTCGCCGACCACGGCCAAATCATAAAATCCGGTTTGCTCCAAACCGACACGCCCTGGGCGGCGTCCAGCTCGCACTGAGGCTCAATGCGGTAGCGCTGTTTGCCCACCTCCAACACATAGCCGGATTTTCCATTAACGATATCGGAAACCAGCTTGACGACGGGCAAGCCGCCGGTGCCCCCCAGGCGTTTCAGACTTTCGATGAATCTTGCTTCCAGCACGGAATCAAAATTCGGATTGATGTAGATATCCGATATGGTCTTGACCCGTTCCAGCTCGCCCAACGAATTCACCAAGTCTGTCATAACGGACTTTGCGGTATCGCGCGACACCAGTTCCATGTTGCGTCCCAGCCGGTACTGATACAGGCAGCGGTAGCAACCGTCCTTTTCGGGGTCGTGATTACAGCTGCATGTGGTGAGCGCATCAAGCGCCATCCGCAGAATATCCGCTAGGGTTTTCGCATCTTGCGCCAGCAACTGGTGCAAGTAGCCGGTGCCGCCGGGCACTGAATCGTAGAGCAACACATAGTGCTTGCGCGGGCCGCCATCCTTGCCGGGCTCGTCTTGCAGCACCATGCGCAGATGGTCCACTTTGCCGCCAAAGCGTTTTTTCACGCCCAACTGCACCGCCGCCATGAACGACTGCACCACACGTTCGTCGACCCCATTTTTGGTGTAGGGCACGAGAATCCGCAGAGCCTCGGACTCGAACTCGCGATACAAGTACAGACAATCCAGCAAGTTGGCAGGGTCTTCGCTACCATGCTTAGGGCAATCAAAACTGTGGGTCTGCTCCTGGGCCTGGCCATTGCGACGTATCGGTTTCTGAACCTTGCCGCAATGCCTACACAGACAAAATCCGGGCCGCGCCGACTCAACGTCGGCCACTTTGAAGGCTTCGCCTGGCTTGGCGAGCTCACCAAAATTGACATCCCGGAAGGTGACGCGGGAGATGAATTCAAAGCCGAACGGCAAGTCTCCCGAGGATATCTGCCAGGCTTCCCGGATGCTGGAGGGTAAAAAATCCGCCATCAACTGGCGCACATAGAATTTCGGCTCGCGGTCCTCAATCGTATCGTCGATGCGCACATCCGCATCATTGCTATTGGCAATCGCTTGCTTGAAGCGCAGCAGTGTGCGCTTCTGCGCGGCATCTGCCCACATCGCATCGCCGCAATGTGGGCAAACGGCGTGCTCGACCGGCTCCTTACCCAGATGCTGCATGTGATGGCAGGCTGGACAAAAGCGCCAGTTCTCGGCCTGCGCCAGGTTCATATTGATTTGGTCAACCTGCACGCGGCGCTGATTGGCATAGAAGCGGTTTTCCGGTGCAAATTCAGACAAGGCAGACTGGGCGGGACGCTCGTACTTGAGCGTTTTTAAGGTGACATAGGCGCCCGAGCCCGGCTCGTCTGGTTCTCGCTTGCGCCACAACACCGATTTGAGCTCAATGCCCGCTTCAGGGAATGCGTAATTCGGAATCAAGCCGGCGTCCGTCAGGGTATTGAGCAAATCACGTCCGTTGATTTCCTTGATGAGCTCCAGCATGGAATCGCGCTCGCGCATCAATTGGTCGCCTTCTGCCTGTGTGGCTTCATCCTGCGGCCTTTGCTTGAGCCTGGCGCGGACCTTGTCCAGCTCATCCTTGCGTTTCTTGTAGGTGCAGCGCTCCTCGACCAGTTCCTCCAGCACCTTGGTCAGGCGGGTACGCAGGCCGTCCCCTTCGCCTTGGCCCTGCATGGTGTTCCATAGGCGCTCGCGCACCCTGTCGGTTGCATCTTCGGCCAGCAAGGCCATGAACGCATCAAAAAGTCGCTGCTCATGCTCCAGCACATAGTCACAAAAGATATAAGGAAAACGGTCCCGACGGTCCTGTTGAACCGCATCAAGCGCCTGCGAGGTTTTTTGGGGCAAGGCAATCATATTGCTAAGACTCGCCGCCCAGTCGTCCATGCAGAATGCAAACAGCTGGCGACGAAGCACTTCAGCTGCCTGCAGGAAAATCCCTGGCGGGCTCACTTCGCCGGCAATCATCTCCTGGGTTTCGGAGAAAAAATACAGGTCGTGCGGGCTATTGCCATCGGCCAGCGTCGTGGCCACGGCATTGCCATCCACACGACCCGCGCGGCCTATCCGCTGCAGGAAGCTCGCCTGGGAGGGCGGCACCGAACACAACAAGACGGAGGACAGGTCGCCAATATCCACCCCCATTTCCAGAGTAGGCGTGGCTGACAGTAGGTTTTCAAACCAGGGTTTCGGATTTTTATCCTTGAAGCGCTGTTCTAACGCTTCGCGAGCGGTACGTTCAAGCAGGCCTGTGTGCTCCGCGGCAATTACCCGGCGCAAACTTCCCTGACTATAGCGATGGGCCCACCCGCCGTCGGTTTCGGGCACCCGTACTTCGTAAGTGGATTCCACGGCGTCCAGGCAGGGCATGCCGAGAAAATGCGCCACTTCGCTTCGTGGTACGGCAAGTCTGCGTTGACTACCAGGGGTGGCAACGAACGCAACATCGGTATCCAACTGCAAGGCATCCGGGTTTAGGGCCAAAGTGTCGCCCAAATGGTGCGCGGTCAGGACAAGAATACCGTCCGCCCGCAGAACTTCCAGCGCGACCCGATACATGTCGCCCGTCATACCCGCTGCCAGCAAGGTTTGCTGGCCCAATACCCTATCCGCCCAGCGTTCATACCAGATGGCACGGCCGCGCTGAGTCAGTTTGTCAAACTCACGCTGCTTGCCCAGCGTCAGAAACACCGGCTTGGCGGTGTAATCGCCCATTACGGGCATCCAGCCGCCACGCCCGGCGCCCCTGAGTAGAGCATAAACATTCCCATCCCCGGCGTAGTTGGCAAGTTCCGGATGCATTACGCCACCCCGGCGGCGCATGTGGGTCAGCGTGCCCCATAACCACTGGGCTACGGTTTTCTGGTCCAGCCCGTGCGCACCAAATTGTTCTCGCAGTTTGGGGGTCAGGAATTCCGCCACCCTCATCAGACGCTCCCAAGGCACGGATAAGGTTGCCTTGCCGATGCGCTCCAGCGTGCGGCCGCGCGTACTCAAATACGTCATTTCACTGACGGCTTGCCAAAGCAAACGCTTCTTGACCCTGCCCGGCAGGCGGCTACCCGCAGGCAGACGCAGGTGCTCAGGCAATTCCGTTGCCCAGTCACGCTGCCAGGTCATGTTCGGCCCGATGAATTCGGACACCAGCCTTTCATCATCCATGTGCAGCACAGAGCCAGGATGGTCGAACTGTGCTTTGGTGCGTGCCAGGAACTCCGACCAAGGCAACGGCACCTGGGCGACCTCGTCCATGACCTGGGCGAGCGCCATGCGGACGTTGTTCAGATAGGTGCGAGCACCGAAAAAGCCCGCACGGTGGGCGGCGTCCTGTACCGAATCGGAAAATGCAATCAGCTTCTTGTCGTCGTTGAAGACGCTTGCCCAGGTGGCCTCGACCACTTGTGAGCCCAGCGTCGCATTGCGTGCGCCCAGCAAAAGGAGTGCATTGCGCTCGCCACAGGCAGGGCAGGTATTATCGTGTCGCGTAAACTGGGCTTGGCCAAATACTTGTGAGCGTTGTGCTGTTACCCTGAATATCGACAGCAGCTCCTGATGCCCGCAAGCGAGGCAAGCCCCATCGGTCGCCTGGAGATTGCCGCAAGCCCCACAGACGCGTTGCGTCACCCCGTCCACATGGGATTGTCTGACGCTGGAAGAGGCATAGAATCGTGCCACTTCGGGCCGCCCAGAAAACCAAGTGTTATAAATTTCGTCCAGTTTGGTCGACAGCTTGCTGGTGCCTTGCACCAGCCGAGATAACCACCCAGTAGTTCGGCACTGGGTACATTGCACCATCGGCAGATAGACGCCATCGCGCTGGCTGGGCAGGTCGCGTTCGCTACGCAGAACGACATCGTCGGGCCGCATGCTTAACTTGCCGACCATGCGCCGCAGCTCGCGCACCCACAGTTGCATACGCAATGTCACTAGCGGCTGGTTTCCGTCGCGCAAGGCCCAGGCCACCAGCACCAGTAAGGCATCCAGCACTCGGCAAATCTGGGCGTCCGTCGCGGTGGGCATATTGCGGGCAAAAGCCTGTTTGAGTTCGGCGGCATCGACGACACCACCTTTCAAGTGCTTGAGCAGATTCACAAACAACTGATGCTGCTTGAGCCGCTGGCCTAGCACCTTGCGCCATGCCGGGTCTTTTACATCAACCGGCTCAGTTTCATTCGGGAAAAACAGGTCATACCAGTCTTGTACGGCCGCCTCGGGCGAAGCATAAAGACTGGGTTCCAGCCGCGTGGCCGCTTCGGGGCGAAACGGGAACATATAGTCCACCGTGGCATCTTCCAGAAAATCGCCCACACTTTGACGATTTTCAGTCACAACGGAGTCAGGTCCGAATGGCACCCCAAAAATCTGACGCGCATAATCGCGTAAAGGAGAGGAATCGGAGGCCCCACCCAAGGTTGCGGAAGTGCCCGCACATATCAGGTGGCCCGCGGGTGTTTTCAAACGCGCCCGCAAGCGCCGCAGCAACAAGGCCAGATCGGTGCCTTGTGCACCATCAAAGGTGTGTAGTTCGTCTACCACCACGTAACGCAGGGTCTCGGGCGTGTTCGCTGACCAAAGCTGACGGTCCTGGGGCCGTAGCATCAGGTAGTCAAGCATTTTGTAGTTGGTCAGCAAAATATCCGGCGGCTGCTTGCGCAAGGTATCGCGGTCAGAAATGACGTTGTCAGGCGTCATTACCATACCTGTGCCGGGCGCGTCTTGCCGGCCACCCACATACAGTCCAACACGCAACTGAGAAAATGCTGGCACTGATGCAAGCAACTGCGCAATACGCTGCGCCTGGTCGCTGGCCAGCGCATTCAGCGGGTAGATGACCAGCGCCTTGATGCCGGCCTCACCCGTCGCGCGTACCCGAGCGCAATAGTCGAGCACGGGGTACAGAAAACACTCGGTTTTGCCGCTGCCCGTGCCGGTGGCAACCAGGGTGCTGGAGGCCATGTGCTGTGAGGACAGACGATTCCATGCCTGTTCCTGGTGGCTGTAACTGGGATACTGGGTCTCGAATGTAGAGAAGAACTTTCTGCCATGCGAACCATCGACAAACGGCAGGCCGATTTGCACATAGGGGCCTTTGAGCCAGGTGGATTCATCCTCCACGAACCGGCTCATCAAGCCATGCATGAAGGCATCGGCCGGCTCAAAGCCAGCAATCAGAAACTGCTTGAGCCCGGTCCGGATGTCTTTGGTCAGGAGCGATGGTAGCATGGGATAACGTCTCTAAAACTCAGATATCAACGCGACATTTCACGGTGAAAGCCTCTTTCCGAAGAGAAATGAGTGTTATTCAGCAATCAGTTCTTACGGTTTTTCAATGCTTCGCTAGACACCCGCCATACGATTGGGGTCATGAACTCCGCAGCAATCTTCTTCATAGGTTCTGAAATACGCTCCACCATCACGCCGCTACCCTCAGGCTTAACAAGAACCCGATATAGCCATCCTTTTCCGCCTAGGCTCGCCAATACCTTCCGTTCGTTATCGGTAATGTAGAAATCGCTGTCTGAAACGGTTGTGCTTTTCACTTCAATACAGCGCTCCTGGCCTGGCCACGTGGATTCAATGTCGTAACCGCGAGCCACATCAGTCAGGGCAACTCGATTGACGTACTGCTGAGGGTCGGGGCATCCGCATTCGCGTAAACGTTCAAGCTCATCCAACACCACCAACAACTCACCAGCTTGTCCCACTTCGGAATTGCGCTGCAACTGATTTTGCAGCTCTTCAGCGGATACCGGCGCCACTTTGTGTTCAGCTGCTTGCCCATGTGTGGGTAAGCTCGGGTCCACGATAACCTGACCATTCTGTTGCGGTGCAACGCCTAAATACACTGCCAACAAGTCACCGATGTGTCGTGTTCGTGGAATAACTTGTAGCAAGGGATTGCCCGGCGAGGGGTTAAGAAAAGGCGCGTGGTGCCCCAGCACACTACTCCTAACACCTTTTTTTGGGTCGGTATGAGTCGCTTCAACGATTGCGAGGCCGTCAATTAAGGTTTCAAGCTCTTTTCCATCCAGAGTCTTTCCACGCATCAAGAAGCAAATTTTCCCTTGATTCATGGGAACGGCTATCTGGGCGTCTTGATAGTCCGGAAAAGTGAATATCCATGTCGTCGACTTTTTATTGTTTTCCTTGTCACGGCCAGAGTCGTGCGTCAGTGAAGCGCCGAACTGCTGCTCAATGACATTAATAGCATCCCAAATTTTCTGCGCAACATTTGACAAGGGCCGCTTCGGTATAGCCGTTAATTGGACAGTCACTCAAATATCTCCTGAGTTAATTATTTTGCTATTCATTGCCAAAATGCCTCCATGCAATTTGGTAGTCCTCTTCACGGTCAGCGCGAGCGAATGGAGCGACATAGCGGCGCTCCACGGTACGGGGACCGCCCGGTAAGGTGTCGTCCTTGACCCATTCCGTCACTACCGCTCCGTCAGGAACCAGCCATTCATCGTTTTTGCAGAGGTCTTCCCAGCCAAAGTTGCCTTCGCGGGTATTGCCATCTGGCGTCTGAATGCGGGTACGTGAGGTGGTTCGACTGCCTTTTCGGGGCAGCCCAACACCTACCAAGCCCTTGCTGTTGGTGAACACAATACGACCATTTATGTCGTACCAGGTATCGCGCTCGTAGCCCTGCATCACTGGGAACTGGACGCGGTAGATGAGCAGAAGCTCATCGAGTGTAAGACCCAATTCCTGGGCGACGAGCACATCGATTTCCACCAAAGCCATGCGACGCGCGTAGTTGCTACGTAGGGCGGATTCGCGCGTCCAGGTACCAGTGAGGTTTTGCCAGAAGTCCTGCGGAAGACGGGGGTTGCTTGGTTGGCTCCATGCCTGCTCGGCGAAACACATGTCAAAAGTTTCCTCCCATAAAACGGAATAATGGGAAGTAACGGCTATAAGCGACAGATATCGAGCAGAAATTCCCGAGCCTTCAAGTATTGGCAGTTTGTCAGCAAGGTCTCCTCTAAAGTCTGCTTTACCCGAAATTTTTACCAAAAAATCAAAGGGAATAGATACTGCTCCCGAAGAAAAAGACACAAGATTCTTTGGGTCTTTAAAGGCTATCGAAAAACAACCATCAATATGGGCAACTTCAGGCGGGGCAATAATTCCAATAGCTGTGCGTTCCATTGAAATGCTAATAGCTCGCCGATGGACGTGTCTAAAATACTCTGTCACGGCCTTCGGGGCGGTCTCTCCTTCCCCTACCCAACTGACCTTTGGCGTGCGGCGCAAGTATTTGGCGCGGTCGGCCATAGGCAGGTAATTAGTACGCGGCAGATAATCATCAGGCAGCATTTCGAGTTCTATGACGTCGTAGTGTCCTTTTTCGGTGCATACCTTTCGTGGAGTTTTGTTGAATGGATTCGCCACAAAAAAATGCGGACCGGACAATACCCATTCCTCCAGCGTAGCAGCAAAACCAGCAACGCTTGCAGGACGACGACTGATGGTTCCGTCTCGTTGTGCGTACGTTTCATCAAACATGACTGTAGAAAAATACTCGTCTCCCAGGTCTGCCAGCCGCCGCGGATAAGCAGCAAGTTTGGCCAGGACGCTGCTTAATGCTCCAGCATGCAAAGCGGGCAACCGCGCGCGGTGTGCTGGTGTGTCGGGTTCATCGTAAAGCTGAGCAAAGGTCGCTAGAGCTTTATCATTGACATGCACAATCCGGTCTTGATGTCCGTTCGTGTTCCATTTTCCATCGTCCTTCTTGATTCCGCCGGGCAAGCCAGTACCGTCATGCTGATAAGAAGCGTCAACCGTGGCGGGTACAAAGAGGTTTGCAATATTGTCGAAATCAACGAACGGCCTCAAAGCACCGTACACATTGATGCTGTATTTAACCCGGTGTCCGATGGGGAATAGCATTTCTTGATTTTGGAACTGGAAATGCCGACGCAAACGGCCATACATAGCCTCGCGTAAGGCTCCGCCCTTAGGGTCATCATAGGGCCCTTCTGGGTGCAGCAGTCCCGTCACACCTTCTGGACTATTTAGCCTCCAAGCCAATGGCATGAAGCATTTGTACAAATTGGTTTGTACACCTTTCAGCAGCGGATAGTTCTGTACGGCATTCAGGAAGCTCTGAGTACCTTCGGCCTCCTGCAACTCATCCGTCCAGGCTTCCTGCACTCCGTAGAATTCCTCGAAAGCGTCGGCTCGCAGCCTTGCCAAGTCGCTTGCGCTGATGTTGCGCACTGCAAACACCGGATTGTATTCACCCAAGACGCCGGACTCGTTCCACTCCACCTTCAACCAGGGCGGATTTCCCAGTATCACGTCAAATCCGTCGTGCTGCAGTAACACATCGGCAAAGCACAGTTCCCAGTGCATGAAGCGGCGCGCCTCGGCCACGGCTTCGACTTGTGCGACACGCGGAAAATGCTGGCGTAATTTACTTATACGCAACTGACCCAGCGTATCGTGCAAGCGGACGTGGTCATCGGCCCGGGCGCGCAAGGTGAGCTGGACATCGAAGCCCGAGAAGCTGGGCTGGTTTGGCTCAAACCCTGAGGGTTTGTCATTGCCGACAACTTGTCCAGTCTCCGAAAAACCCAAGTCCAGCCCCGCTTGCTGCGTCATATCGACTACATTGCCTTCAAGGATGGCACCAAGCTCCATCCACCACGCTTCGCGACTGGGCAGGTGCTGGCTGGCTGTGATGGGCCAGAACCACAGGGTGCACCAATAATCCATGACGAGCTTCAGGCGCCGGAATGGCGTGGCAAGGTCGCCATCTTCGTTTAACAAGCCTTGCCGGCGTATGGCTTCCTTTTGAGCCCGATTGATGCGGTGCGTATCATCTGAAACGTCGTTATCTGGCTGCGGCCAGACAGTCGATATGTCTTCGGTGCGTCTCCGATCACGCGCCAGCGCCCGGGTGTGTTCCTGCCATAACTCCTGCACCCGCCTGCTGAGCTGCTGCAGGCGGGCAATTTCATAATCGGACAAGGGCGCGGTAAACGCTTTGCGCCAGCCCTTGAGTCTTTCAAAATCCTGCGGATACAGGGCTTTGGCCGTCTTGTCGGTGTGGTTGGCCATGCCGGGGTCGGGCAACAGGAAGTGCCAGATTTCGTCGGCGCTGCGGGGTTGCTCTGCCGTGACCGAGCGCGGCGGCTCTTGATGCCAGGCGGGTTTGGCCCCTTTTAGCAGGCTGCCGGCACGGTACACCTGGTGGCGCGCACCTATCAGGCTATTTCCGGCAAATAACTGATAACCAAACCACGGCACCCTGGCGGACTTAGGTTGACCATTGGCGTCCGTCTCGCCATAAATGGCATTTAGCCACAGTGACACCTCGGCAAGTTCCACGGCCACGGGATTCAGGTCTACGCCAAAAACATTCCGGTCAGCCAGGTACATCCGCACCTTCTGCAGTTCATGGGGGTAGTCCTCATGCGGGATGCGGCGCCCCAGCTCTGCCTGCTTGCGCTCCAGGTAGGCTTCGGCCAGTTGATTAACACCTTCGTTCAAGAATGCGGCACTGCCCATGGCCGGCTCGCACACTGTCACGCTCAGGATATCGTCCGCCTTCTTGACCCGACCGCCTTCGAGCAGCTCCTTCAGTGCATACTTGACCAAGCACTGGGTAAGTACCTGCGGAGTGTAGTAGCTGGCGCTTTTCTGCCGGTCGCGCCCGGCCAGGCGGTAAATGAAGCGCCCGCGTTCATGCTTCCGCAGCACCAAGTGGCCGGCGTCATTGCGGTCATAGACTCGTTCGTCCTCACGGTATTCATCCAGGCGGCTGGCAGGTATGAACCAGGCGCTGTCCAACAAATCCGCTGAGGCGCTCGAGGCCTGGCTTGATGAACTGCCCCTTTCTGGTGCCATGTCATCGCTATCGTCATCCTCGTTGCTGTCGTCATCGTCGGACGCCGTTACCGCCTTTGCTCTCTTAGGTGCCGGTTGTACCTCGTATAAATCTTCTGCTGCAAAAAAGCCGCGATAGCTCAACAAGGCTTCGTAGACCGCACCCAATTGGTTGATGGACAACAACTGGTAGCTCACACGCCCCCTGCGCTGACCCCGGCCTTGGCCTCGGGTCAGGGACATCAGGCGGATGATGCGCTGCCAGATATGATTTGGAAACCGAACTTTGTGCAACAGCGGCATAGTGCTGTCGTCAAACAGGCGGCTATCCAGTGGCGCCAGCGCAAAAACGTCCTTCGCGCCCGCCGTGCTCACGCCCAATTCGCGTTGCGTGGTTTCACCAAGGCCACAGCCCGTGGCAACCAGGCCAAAAAGCTGCCGCAATGTGGTGTCGAAATACAGGCCATTGTGTGCGCTGGGTGTGGTGAGGGGCTGCATTTCCAGGTCGCGCAGGCTTTCCAGGCTGTACCCCTTCTGGTAGACCTCGCTTTTTGCAATGGGCACATAGGACAGCTCTGGACGCGCCTCTATATAGAACATGAAGAGCAGCCGGTACGCCATGCGCAAGCATTCCATGCTGAGCTCATCGGCATCAAGCTGGTCTTTTCCACTGAAAAAGCCTTTTTTGGCGTTTGCCGCCTGTTGGCGCAGCTGGCGTGCCGCTTCATTACCCAAGAGTTCAATCGCTTCACGCAGGGCGTATTTCAGGTCTTCACTGACCCCAAAGGCGTGCTTGTGAGCGTTCTCATCCAGAGATTGCAGCAGGCTGTCGCCCGCGCCCGGTGCAAGGCTGTCCTTGTGCAGAAACACCGCGCAAGCCTTGAGCGTGTCGGCATCCTTACGGTCAAGGATTTTCGCCCAATTAAAGCGTAGTGCTCGGTTATTGGGCCATTTGTAGCGGTCAATCAGCAGCCACTCGTCCAGGCCTACCAGCACCACATATCGCGGTGCGGATTCTGCGGCGAACACCGCGTCGGAGAGCAGGTCGGCCCAGGTTTCATTCTTCAAAGCGTTGGGAATGGGCTCATCCCCATAGAGAAGGCCAGCCAGAGTGTGGTCGAGCAAGTCTTCTTGTTCTGCACCCGGAAGATAGGCGGGAATGACCGCCAAGCCGGGTAGCTGCAGAGTCCACAACGGAATGGACAAGCCCGGCACTAGCTCATGGCGCCGCGGTAAAGCCGCAGGTTTCGTGTAGCCCAGCGCTTGCAGCAAACCTGCCTGTATCTCGGTAAACAATTGCCAGCGATGCTTGTCGTCGCCCGCCCGGTGGACTTGGCTGTGCAGGCTAAACCACTTCTGGGCCCAGGTTTGCAGGCGCTTGTACGGAGCACGATGTGTTTCATCACCGGTATGCTCGGTCTCATCGGCTTCCCAAGCATCGAGCTTGTCCTTGATATCGCCCTTGAATACCTCAGCGAGGTAGTGATGGCTATAGAACTCATTTTCATTGGTGATACCGGCGAAGGTCTGAACCTCTTCCAAAATAGCCATGGTCAGGCTCGCGCGAGAGAGGTTTGAGGATGGCACACGGCGGCTAGTACCTGTATCCAAGGCTGTGGCTCGGTCGACAAAGTGTCGTGCACCCACTGACGATAGTCATCAAAGACGCGGCTGATTTGCTGGCTGCGTTGCTCGAAGCGGCCGCGCCTGACAGTTTCCAGCTGCGTTTGCAGACTGAGCTCAAGCTGTTCCATCTGCCGGCCTTGCAAGCGCTGCAGTTCCTGAAGTGTGCCCGCCAGCCGCTGCTCAAGCGCTGCAGAAAAAGACGCCTGCTTATCGAGCATATGGACTCGCATCATTTGAGCGGCATTCGGCAATGCCTGCTGCATGGAGTCAATCACGTTATCAAGCTCTGCGGAGTATCCTCGGTTGGGCAGGCCCCCCGCCTTGATGCCGATGCGTGCGGCGAAGGAATCGAAGGGTTCCAGCGAAAAATCGCCCTGGGCTCGGCGACATGCCACCTGCCATTCCACCAGCATAGACTGGCCCTTGCGGTTGGGCACCAGCCCCATCAAAACAATGGCTTGCTCGTCAGGCTGCATGGCGGCGCTTTGCAGCAGCGGTGCTTTGTGGCGACCGAAATGCGTCAGTACGCGCTCGCCCAGCCACTCCATGATGGGGTGCTGCGGCCACAGGTAATGCAACTGGGGCCAGGACTCTTCTTCGGCCTTTGCCTGGCGTGCGGCCTCGATGGCTTCGGCCATGCGCTGCGGGTTGGTGGTCAGCGAATAATGGTCATTGGCAGCCTGAACCTCGCCCGGCAATTGGCGCAGGCGCTCTTGCAAGTCGGGCGGCGCCGTCAGGGCAATGACCTGTTCGGCGTCTTCTGCCGACCACTGGCACAGCAACTGGCCGTGGTTCAACAGGGTCAACGCGGTTTTGGCGTAATGATAGTCGTTGGTGAACAAGGAGGTGGGTTCGTCTATGTCAGCCAGGCTATTACCTGGTTTGTCGGTTTTCGCCCCGGACGCAGCAACGTCGTCCTGCACGAGGTTACTTGTATCATCCCCTCCGAACAACTGCATGAGCCAATCGCCCTCGTTGCTGTCCTCTATGCTGGCGGCCTCGTCCATATCCGCTTCGACTTGTTCAGGCGTCAGGCCGCTGGCCATGAACTCGCTGACTTTTGCTTCTTCTTTGTCGGGGTCAAAGACATTCAGGAAGGCGGAAGGGTCACCCAGATTCAGCAGCGCCTGCTCATCCTTCTTTTCAAGGATTTCAAGAATACGGAAGTCACCACGGATTTTCTCGTTGACGGTCTCCGTGAATAGATAAACGATGTGTGGCTGATGCGCTTGACCATATCGGTCAACTCGGCCATTACGCTGCTGAAACACCATCAGAGACCACGGCAAGTCAAAATGCACCAGTCGATGGCAGAAGTAATGCAAGTTCAGGCCTTCACTGGCTACATCCGAGCACAGCAGCACACGCACGGGGTCGTTAAGGCGCCCGAAGCATTCCACCAGCTCCTGCTGTTCGGTATCCGCCATCTGGCCATGCAGCACTTCAATTTGATTGGATTTGAGGTGCAGGTCGGCGCTAAGCTGTTCCCGCAGCCAATGCAGGGTTTCGATACGCTCGGAAAAAATCACCAGCCGGTCCGCAGCGTCAGATGTGGCCCATGCAAACTCAGCCGAGCGCAGATGCGTGAGCATACGTTGGTACTTGCTGAAGCTCGCCGCATCAGGCTCATCCGAGAGAGTCTGCAAAGCGTTAACCAAATCCCGCAAGCCCCACGCCTCGGCAAGCTCGTCATCGCTTGGAGTGTGCTTGCCCTGTAGCAGGGCTATTCGCTTTTTCGTCGACTCAAGCGCCGCCGCCGGGCTGGAGAACAGCGTTTTTTGCAATCCCACCCGCTGCAACTCGTTTTGCTGGCCCGGCTTGTGCTCGCCCCGCTGTGTGAAAGGCACGGCAAGCAAGGCTAGGTAAACCCCTTCTTCAGCAGCACTTGCTTGCGTATGCAACCGTGTGGTGTGACGCTCCTTGAACTCGCCCGCGACTTGGTCGCGAATATCTTTCTTGAAGCGACGAATCACCAGGCCCTTGCTGCGGAAATCGACCGGAGTGTAATCATCCGGGTCGGAAATAGCTGTAGGGTCGAGCAAGCTCATCAGCGAGGCAAAGCTTCGTGCTGAGCCGTCGTGCGGCGTGGCCGAGAGCAGCATCAGGGTGTCGGAACGCGTCGCCAGCAAGCGAGCCAAGCGTGCGCGCCGGGACAACCCTGTTTCACTCGCACGCGCGGCAACATTGTGACACTCGTCGATAACGATAATGTCCCACCACGCATTTTCCAAATAGTTGCGATACTCTAGATTACTCTTGAGGGTATCGATGGAAATGATGCTGCGGTCGAAATAATTGAAGGGGTTGTGATTTGCAGGGATGCGGTTGCGCACACGCGCAAGGCCCACTGAATCTAGGCGAACCAGCGGAATCGAAAAACGACTCCACCATTCTTTTTGGAACTGCGTCAGCATTGCCTTCGTGGTGACGACCAAAATACGCTTGCCGCGACCGCGCTGAATTAGCTCTGTGGCCAACACGCCGGCCTCCAGCGTTTTACCCAAGCCCACGGCGTCTGCAATCAGAATACGCGAACGCGTTTGCCGTAAGGCCTGCAACGCAGGGTCCAGCTGGTAGGGCATCAAATTCATCACCCCGCGATGACCAAGATGGATACTTTCATCATTGGGGACGCTGCGCCGTCGCAGGCTTTCAAGGTAGAGAATGGATGCGCTATAGGTCGGACTTTCGTCGGGCACGAGCCGGGTTGCACCCGGGTCGAGCACCTCTATTTCATCTTCAAGCTGTGTTAGGAACAGTGTCGAGCGCCCGCGCACCAGTTCAGACACCCCATCGCAGGTCAGCAGGCGACCGCCATCAGCAGAGGGGTCAACGCGGCGAATAAGCCACTCTTCGTCGCGGATAACGACACGAGCACCGGGGCCAAGCAGAAGCATGAGGGGAGTAAATCCTTGAGCGAATACTCCCACCAGCACATCCGGTTCGCAAACCGTTACATTTTCTAACCAAAGGCGGGAGACTTTCGCATTGTATCGTGCGTGACGCGATTATCACACCATTACCGCCTTGGCAACCAACGCCTACAGTCTCTACTACCCTAACGAGCTTACATTCCTCAGGGTAACTACCTGCCTCAAGAAATACCCGAACTTTGGTGAAGCTTGGAGCTTTAGAGCAAAACTCCCCTTACCCAAAAAAGGGGGTGAGTCTCGCCCTTGGGACTGGACTTCGGAGCCAGCTCATCCCACAGGGCCCAATGGTCGAGCGTACTACTTAAAGGGGCTACGTAGAGGAAAGGTAGAAATATGGTAGCAATGAAATAAAAAAGCGGTTAGGAAATTAATTAACCACTTGTTTTGAGTAGTGAGCGGCTCGAACGCTCTACCTAGGATTAGGAGCCCTAGGAGCAGTCATCCAACCACGTCACTGGTAACCAACTAGGGGCTTGCCTTTTCCTGGCGGCGACCCTAATCAAATGCCACTGAGCGGGCGAAAGCAGGCATTAGGGCGTAGAGGAGTCTATGACGATAATTAGATTCCAAGCTATTTTTAGATGCCCCCTCCCAGACTCAAGCCCCTGGTAGCGCAAGGACTACGCAATAAATATACGAGGGGGCGTCGGACTTGTGAGTTGGTTAAGAATGACCGTGTAATTCCTGTGTAATTGGGCAGCGAAAATTACGCAATTCACGAGAATTAAAGAGAACTAATACATTTACGATTAGCAGTAAAAATTTCGGGAAATCAAATTACTAGGAACAATATAGAAGTCATCAGACAATGTGAGTCGAATACTGTTAATCCGCAGGTCGCCGCTAAACGGCGTGTAAAAAGCCATGTCATATTTCACTAGGTCCCTTACTGGTCTCGTCCACGCCGTGCACAGACCAATTGCTGAGTGGCTTATAAAGAACACGATGTGGCTAAGCGCCCACTTATACCTGCTGAGCCGACAACGTTGCTAGTAGTTTCCTCATCTACCAATTCCAGCTCTTAGTACGGATTCGCTTCGGAGCGTATCCTTCATCCCTAAATCTGGAATACCCATACTGGTTCTCTGGTGTACCTCAGTACATTGGTAAATACTGCTGAGTTATTTATAATCGCGAAAGCTGATCGGTTCTATCCCTAATTAGTACCGTAATTTAACGGCGATTCTGCACTCCTCACCTGGTTGAACGTGGAGCTACGCATTCACACTTCGTTTCTACGCGATTAAAAACTTGACCGCACCGCGCACATCGATAAATGAATGAAGAAGACCTAGCGACACGGAGATTTCGTTTTGGCACGTTATAACCCGGACTATGATCCAAAGCTTAACCACGCTGCAGCTGCGAGATGGAGCGAGCGCTGTCTGATCGATGACGACTCGATATTACAGGATGGATTGAAGCTATGGATCCCTGCGCTGATTGAAGAGTTGGACCAGAGATTCGTTAAAAACCTTGACGAGGGCGAAGGTGATTTCTTCGAAAAGCTACGGGCCCAACTTTTCGAGGGATCAGCTGAATGTCTTAAGCTAATGGCAGAGGTCCTCTGGATCCTTATGCTGTTCCAGTCAAACGTCAGCGCGTCGAAAAAGAGGGCGAACGTCCGACTGGTTTGGTCCTGGTCGGGTGGCGAGTTGCCCGAGGATCATCCCATGCTTTCCAACGCCGTCCTTGAAGGGCTCGGCTCAGCAGGCACCGCGTACAACACACAACGATGGCGAGAGATTGCGTTTCTAGTTGCGGCGCTACTCGACTTTAAGCATCGTGACCGAGCCCAACGTCAAAACATGGTGAACGATCCATGGATGTTCACAGAATGGCTGAGTACATTGCCCGAAGCTCGAAACCGGCAGCTAAGACATATCCTGCCTCATCTCATGTTTCCGGACAGCTTTGAGCGCATTAGCTCAGCGAACGACAAGAGACTAATCCTCTCTGCCTTCGAGGGCATGACAGAGAAGGAGTTGCGTACGTGGGACCTGATCAAGATAGATCGTGCGCTCCTCGATCTGCGCCGGCGGCTGGAAACTGAACATTCCCGCGAGATCGATTTTTACGAGGAAGAGCTCTCCTCCACTTGGAAAAACTCAATAAAGAGCTGGTTATTGAGCTGGAACCCCAAGAAATGGCCGTGGCCCACCCTCGCCGCGGACCGTGCCAGCACCAACGCAGCAGAAGCTGTGAGGCATGGTTGGCGGTGCGCATCTTCCGCAGTCCGTGAGGGAGACCATGTGTTTTTAGTGCGGACCGGGGTAGATCCAAAAGGGATTGTAGCATTCGGATCCGTGGCACGCGGGCCCTATGAATCACTCCACTACGATGTCGAAAAGGCTCAGGCGAATAAAACCACTCAATTCATCGACGTGGATTTCACCGAGATCCGAGACGCGATGCAGGATCAGGTTGTGCCTCTGGAATCGCTTCAGCGAGAGGTGCCGGACCAGACATGGAATCCGCAATCATCCGGTATCGAGATCAAGCCAAAGGCTGCGCGCATCCTATCTCAGTTGTGGGCGGATTTATCCGCAGCGAGAACAGAAAAGCAACCAGCCGTGGCAAGGTCGGACAAAGCATCTGATCCCGGGGAGCCGCTGAACCTGATCCTCTACGGTCCGCCGGGTACGGGTAAGACCTATCGTCTGCAGCACACATATATGCCACGCTATTCCGGTAACGAGGGCGACCGCTTTGAGTTCATCACCTTCCATCAGAGCTACGCTTACGAGGATTTTGTTGAGGGCATCCGGCCGAAGACTATCAACGGGACCGTTACGTATGAGATCCGGCTCGGTGTCCTTCGGCGTCTGTGTGATCGTGCACGCAACGATCCCAGTCGCCGTTATGCTCTTTTTATAGATGAAATCAACCGCGGAAACGTCGCTAAGATCTTTGGGGAACTGATCACGCTCATCGAGGCGGATAAGCGTTTGCGCTTCGACTCGGATGGCAAGAAAGTCAATGGCCTCGAAGTCACGCTGCCGTATTCTGGTGACCGCTTCGGCGTGCCTGCGAATGTGGATCTGATTTGCACGATGAACACTGCAGACCGGTCAATCGCCCTGCTCGATACGGCATTACGGCGGCGATTCCGCTTTGAGGAGCTTATGCCGAACGCGAGAAATATCGACAGCCAGGGTTCAGGAACGATCCCCGACGGAGAAGGCGGTGAGATTGATTTGCGTCAGCTACTCAATGCGGTCAACGCACGACTCACGCATTTCCTGCACCGAGACCAGACAATCGGGCACGCCTATTTCACCAAAGTGAGAAATTTTTCTGATTTGCGCACTGTGATTGCTAAAGCGGTTCTGCCTCTCCTACAGGAGTATTTCTACGATGACTGGAGCCAGATACGCCTGGTCCTCGCCGACCAAACCGTCAACGATCGCGAATACCAGCTTGTGCGACATGTCACTGCTGGCCCTGTGAACTTATTCCCCAGTGCCGACTTCGCCGGACTTGGCGAGCGCCATATATTCGAGGTAACGCCCGAGGCGGAAATCACCCCTGACTCCATTCGCAAGATCTACGAGTCCCGCTGATGCGGCGACTGACCCTGCTAGAGCGAGATGCGATTCCTGTCGGAACAGACGACGGCCTGAGCGAAGCCGAGACCGCAGCATTTGCACGGCTTCAGCCCACCCTCCCCGCAGGCAGCATGAATTGGCAGCATCGCGCTATCCGCTTCGGACCCTTCTGTGGTGTTTTGCGCGCTGGCGATGTAACGGTGGAGTTACTACCTAAGATTGAGGATGGACAAGATTCGAACGAGGGCGCGCGCGGCCTACTGGTGGCTATGCTGCGCGCCACGGGGAACCTCATCGTGTCCAACGCGGGAGAGTCAACACTCGGGCAGCAGCGGCTTCATTTGCTGGATCAGTTCATTTTAGATTTCTGCTCTCGCGTGAGCACGGTGCTACGCGGTGGCGCAATCGCACACTATCAGGACCATGAAGAGAACCTGAATGCGCTCCGCGGCCGATTGATCCTAACCAATCACCTTCGGCGCAACGCCTTTGACCGATCGCATCTGTTCTGTAGCTTTGATGAGCGTACCACCGACAACCCACACAATCGCGCGCTGAAGGCCGTGTTGTCGGCCCTGCGCTCTAGCGCAATCAGCGTTCAGACCAGGGCCACCGTGACTGCTCTCTTGCATCGCTTTGATAATGTCGCCCTGCATCCAGTGACACCGCGAGATATTGCCCGGCTAATCTTTGATCGAATGACGAATAGTTGGAAGCCGATCTTCGAGCGAGCGGCATGGCTTCTGCAGGGCCTCTTTCCAGACGTCCGCAACGGGGAAATCGATGGCACGTGCCTGCTGTTTAATATGGAACGACTGTTTGAAGCATTCCTCGTCGTCAAAGTGCGGCAAGCATGGCGAGGTAGTCCGGAAAACAACTTTAAAATTTTGTCGCAAGGTCCGCCAAAGAACTTGGCGCAATCTGACACAGGCCCTGCTTTCAGCCTCCGGCCAGACGTAACCGTGATGGACGATGATATTGTAGTCCGGATCTTCGATGCCAAATGGAAGCGGCTTGATCCTAAAGCCTCTTCATTCGGCGTTTCGCCGTCCGACGCTTATCAGCTGGCTGTGTATGCCAGTCGATATAGCTGCGAACGTGTGGCGCTAGTATATCCGTCCTCAATAAGCTGCCCGCCCGGGCTTGTCGAAAGATATAGACTGGCAATGCCGGGGGCTCCTATTCTAGAGATTCACGCAGTTGATATCCGAGGGCTCGCACGTAACGGTTCACTGCCGCTGGAATTGAGACCACAAATAAAAGCGCCCATCCACTAGGCCAGCAGCCCTCAAAGTCCCTAATTTGAGCCTTTGATCATTGCAGTGGCCACTTTGGGCGGTTGTTGTGTGACCTACACTGCGGCTGATCGATCAGGATGGTATTGCCGAGCTACTGACAAGCCATTTCATAACTTTTGCGAGCGTTGAAGGATTCCTTTTTTCCTCTTAGACCTAGCAGCCCCGGAGACAGATATGGACTAAACATTAGGGCCTACAGCTTGGACGCTTCCCCCTACACGCTACCGCCACTGGGGAGGACAACTTCTCTGATGCCGTAAGCCATCTTGGGGTTCAAAATGCTGGTAACCCTCAAAATCAACTCATTCTTAATAACGTGCAGGACTTCATGATGTAGCATTTGGCCGCCCTTAATGCCATTTAAAGTGGGCGGGAAACTAAATGGGGATAAAAAATGTCGGCGAACAAAATAAAAACAGACAAGCTCGGTTATGTGTACGTTTTAGCTAATAGCGCTATGCCTGGATTAGTCAAGATTGGAAAGACAACGCGCAACCCATCGGAAAGGGCGACCGAACTCTCCCGCGCAACTGGTTTGCCTACGCCTTTTATTGTCGTGTACGAGCAATTGTTTATAGATTGCAGCTCTGCGGAAACTTTTGTTCATTCTTTTCTATTTCAAAAAGGTTTTAAACTTTCAAAAAACAGGGAGTTTTTTAATGCTCCGGTGAACGATGTAATTCGGGCGATCGCGTTGACTCATGGGGCAATTGACAGCGACTCGCAGGAGAATGAAGGAGGGGCAGAAAACGATTTGCTCCAAGAGGACGAAGAGGCTGAAGGTGGCACTTACATTTGGACCTCGGTTTTCGAGGAAGCCGAGAATTATTACTACGGAATTGGCGATTATTTGCAAGATTATGACGAAGCTCTTCGACTATATCGGCAGGCAGCCAAGTTGGGCTCTTTACCTGCGTACGGGAAGATAGGTGAGATACACAAACGAGGAGAAGGTGTGCCGGCAGACCAGAAAAAGGCGATTAAGTATTATAAAGTGGGAGCGGCTAAGGGAAGCGTGTATTGTTATTGGGCGATGGGTGTTCTATTTTTAGATGAAGGAAACCAAGAGAATGCGGAGAAATGTTTTTCAAATTTTCTTAAGAGCTACCCATCGTTTACCGACGAAAAGCATCTTACGAGCTTGCAACAGTCATCTATATTTATGGAAGCGGGATTCTTAATCAATAGGAAATTAAAATACGGATTGAAGTATCCAACCATTCTTGATACCTTTTTTAGCGGGGAGCGAACAGAGAGCATCCTGCACCACGCAAATCTGAATCTAAAAGACTACCGAACCACCAATGACTTAAATAGAGAAAACGATTTTAAAAAGGTGATCGATTATCTTCATTCTCTGCAGGGCATAGCTACCGGCACGACTCCTGAACCAGATAACCCTGATACTCCACAGCCGAAGCGCGGCTTTTTTGCCCGATTATTCTCTTAACCGGTAGGGTAATCCCCGCTTCAGTCGATTATCAGAAAGGCAGGAAACGGGGTAACTTTTGGGGTAACAAAAAGCATAGAAAACAAAGTAGCGATAAAATAACAAATGGATACGGATACTATTCATTAGTGACCCCTCAACGGTCGCTAAGCGACTTGAACATGCAGCGGGATCACTTTCATGTCGTTTTCATCGCCCCTTAGAATTGCTTCCAATCTATCGCCCAGCATCTCCCATGCCTCACGTTTTTCATCAGAATATTCGTCAAGCAAATAGACTCGATCAACTCTCGAGCCAATTACATGATTTTGGCAAAGGTTAATAATGTCACGGTTGATCTTAAGCTTTTGCATTAGGGTTGACCCGGTTCTTCGCAAGTCGTGCGGTGTCCACTCTTCATCACCGAGTACGAGACTGTTATTTTCAACGCGGCATTTCAGTTTTCGGCTGCGTTGCTTAAATTTTACTTGCCTATCCCCCACCTGCTTACTGACAGTTTTTTCGCACACGTGACCCTCTTTGTTACGTGCTGGAAATGCCCAATTGCTGTCACCCGTTAGGGAATGCAATTGTTTGAATTGATCGAGTGTAAACTCGGATAGGTAAATAAGCTGGTCGTGTTTTCTACCGTGTTCACCCTTGGTATTTGCTGCCGGGATAAACCATGTTCGCTGCTCAAAGTTCACATGCTTCCACTCAGTCTTCAGCAATTCCCCGATGCGATAGAGCGTTCCTAAGCACAACCATAATGCAATTTGCGATTCTTTTTTTAAGACGCATTCGACGCCATGTTTTCGAGAATCGCTTGCATAATTTTGAGTTGTTGCATTAAACATGCGTTTCAGTTGAATGATTTCTTCGATGCTTAACTGCCTTTTCCGCTCTTTGGTGTAGCCCTTCGGGACAAGTTGTTTGATGTCCACCAACTCTGCAGGATTGCCATCGATCATTAACGCACGCCAAGGCTTGCGCTTTTCCGCCCACCGCAACATTTGTCCGATGTCCTTTGATAACTCGACCGCTGTTGCCGTCTTTCCAGCCGCAATGATGCGCCGATAAAGATCACGCAAATGATTCTCGGTCAAATGCTGTACTTTGATATCGCGCAGTACAGGAATGGCATGCTTGCCAAATGATTGCCTAATATATTTGTTGCCATCGCTACGGCTCACCCCGTCTTCAATCCATATGCCATACAGATCACTAAAGGTTAGGGCTTCGGTACGCTTTTGCTCATCGACACGAATAATTTCCAGAACGGCAGCTTGAGCTTCAATTTTGACCGCAACCTTGTGGGATCGAGGGTCAACACCTGACTTAACTAAATCACGTGCTTTATCGCGTTCTTCGCGAACAACCGCGATATCAACAGCTGGGTAGGTGCCGCAATAATGCCACGCCACTTTTCCCTGCCATTTGAAAGCGTAGCGAAAAACAACAGAGACACTTCCAGAATTAACGCGAACTTCGCCAGATAGTCCACCGCCATCATTTAATGTGTCGCCTTTCCATTCTGCCCTAATGGCATTCAGTTCTTTCACGGTCCACTTGCTACCTTTTTTGCCCCTCGGATACCTTGTCATGCCTACGTCCATTAATTCCTATGGGTAAACCCATGGGTAAACCGGTCAGCGGCTTTTGTCGAATCTCGTCGCACCGTAATGGACGAACTATATCCTGTAAATCAAATGTTAACAATCTGAAAACAAAAGAAAGTATATGTTCTAGCAGGTCCAATAGCGTCCAAGATCGTTTATTAGTTTACCTTATAATACCTTGCTACGAACCAAGGGGTCGTGGGTTCGAATCCTGCCGGGCGCGCCATATAACGAAGGAGTTAGATAACACGTCTAACTCCTTTTTCTTTTGGGAACACGCGGGGGATACTATGCGCCTACCTATCCAAACCGCCGTGCTCCTTCGTCCCCTCCTGAGCCCTTCGTCACGGAGACTGGGCCCCTAATATGATACGTGCGCGTTGATGAATCGATAGTGCGGAGTAGACCTCCCGGCAACGAAATGCTCAGCCGGATCCGCTCAGAAATATAGTGATCGACCGGTAGTTCTACAATTGCCCCAGACGGCGCCCCCCAGTCAAGATTGGCCTTTCATCATTTCCTGGCTCGGTGTAGGCACACGCCGTGCGGCTCTCCCATCTCCCCCCTATATGCGTCGAGGGCCTTGCGCCGGTGCAGCTTCTATTTCAAGGCTACTTGAAAAATCCGTGTTCTTGGCGTGCGTCCCGTCAGGTTTCTCGTAACGGGGGTACTGCCAGCAGCCGGCGCGTTTTGCCCTGAACAACCCGTACCTACTATGCGGAGAAGATCATTCCACGGGGGTGTCGCCATTTGGCGACATTTTCCCCGGGCCTGCAAAAACGTCAGTTTCATTCTGAGCGATTTGTCAAAAAAATTTCATATAACCGCCACATAACTCATTTGATATGTCGCTGGATGGCGACATATCAAAAAACCAATCAAATCAGCTCGCTGGATATGTTAATTCTCTTGCTCAACAAATTTGTTGTCGCGCTTGGAAGCGACAGGGTGATCGGGCGCGAGGTTCGAGCTGTATCGGGACTATTCCTGATAACCACGTGATATACCTCGTAAATTACAGTTGTGGCATGTTACGTGCTGTACGACTAAAGGCGGCATGCAAGATGGAATTACTCCGGGTGATTGAGAGGGAGCAATCGGCTTTCACATCATAGCAACTTGCATCCGCGGTAGGTTCCTAATGAATCTATCTCATAAACAGGTGGTAATCGCACAATCCAAACTTACTTTCGGGAGGTCTACATGGGTATTATTAACTCAGCATTAAATCTTAGGTTTGAGCACGACAAGAATGACAAGCATGACGGGAAGGGCAAGGACGAGAAGGACTGGAAGGACAAGCACGACGACAAGAACGACAAGCATGGCAAGAATGAGCACGACAAGGATTGTAAGGACAAGGACGGGAAAGACAAGCACGACAGGAAGGATGATCACGGCAGGAAGGATGATCACGGCAGGAAGGATGATCACGACAGGAACGACAAGCACGACAAGCATGGCAAGAATGAGCACGACAAGAACGACAAGCACGACAGGAAGGATGATCACGACAGGAACGACAGGAACGACAGGAACGACAGGAACGACAGGAACGACAGGAACGACAAGCATGATGACAAAGGGGACCATGGCGATCATGGCCGCTGGGCTGCCGGAAGCGGCCACGAGGATGATTACTTCCCCGACCACGCCCACACCGACGGCTGCTCGTACGGTGGCGATGGCAAGGGATGGCACGATGCCCCGGTGGCGACACTGGTTGGCACTCCCGACCTCGGGGTCAGTGATGGTTTTCTGGGTGCCTAGCGCGGACGATTGCTGATGGCGCTTTGTGCCTGAGCTAAATCGAGTGTAATAGCCCTACAAACGCCTACGGAGAAATCCGTGGGCGTTTTTTTATAATTTATATGGAGGGATTCGTCTGGGTCTGGAATTGGGGGAGCTGCCTCCCACGGCAAGGAAGAGTTGGTCGACGGTTGCCATGCTCGGGTGCCAGTCAGGCATGTGGCAGGTGGAAGTTCAGTAGATTAATCATTATCTGCCTTCTTTTGGGGATTGGGATAAGGAAGGGGTACTCTCAGACGGGAAATCATTCGTGGGACACAGATGGAATACTTGCGGCATTTTTTCAAGGATTACTCGGCCCGCTTACCGGTACAGAATATAAGCGACGCAATATAAGCGGTGGTATATGATGAAACCCACTGAAGCTGGCGAAGGAGTGCTACCCTATGACTCATGGGCAGAGTCATCCGTTAGGGATAGGTGATATCAAAGGCGCTGGTAATTTTTGGTAGAATGTTGCTGTCGCGAACGACCAATGGGATACGCCAGGAACGCGCTTTGAATAAGCCGGGTTAGCGAGGTTTTATGGGCAGCACATCGGTGCGCGTTTGTTGAGTTCTCTGGGTTAAGTACGCAAACGAACGGAACGATTTTGCGTCAGGTGTACCATTTGAAGCTATCTTGATTAAACGAGGTGCCCCTTGAAACACCCTTCCATTTCAGTTAACAATATAGTTAACAGTTCCCGGTTGATCTTGCTTGCCGGTCTGATCAGTGGAATAGCTGGTGTCGTCCATGCTCAAATTCCCGGACCCGGACAGTTTGGGGGTATGGGTCAAGGCGGGGCGCCAACAGGGATGCGCCCCTCGGACTTGAGAAATGCTCCCCCCGAAGAAAGACACCGGGGACAACCACAACAAGGCGGGACCCCCGCAGGGCTGATTCCGACCGACCCGAGAAATGTTCCCCTGGACCAGAGAGAGACGCCAGCGGGCGCAATATCGGGGCAGACGCTCGACAACCGTAATGTCCCCCTGGGCCAAAGAGATTCACGAGGCGGCGCAATGACGGGACAATACCCGACCGACCCAAGAATGGCACCCTCCGGCCAGAATCCGGCATACGGCGGCGCAACGCCTGGTCAGTACCCCGGGGACTTGAAAAACACCTTGGGCCAGAGACGTACCGCGGCCGACGCGAAAAAGACACCCCCGGGCCAGAAACGCACGTACGGCAGCGCAACGTCAGGAAAGGCGCGACCCGAGTCCAAAGACGCATCCGGCAGCCAAACTCGCACGTCCGGCAGCGCAACGAGGGGGAAGGCGGCGGCTGACTCTGAATATACGTACACCGACCAAAGCCGTGGATACGGCGACACGACGGCTGGGCAGGGTAAATCCGCCGTTAAGGACTCGACCTCTGGCGAAGGACGGGAAGCCGGGCGCGCCGCCAAGGGCAAGGCGCCAGCGGTCGCAAGGGAGACATCCGCGGACGAAAGACAAACCAACGCGCAGGGAAGCGCTCCAGTGGACCCAAAGAGAGAGCGCCCTGCCGATTCAACAGGCGCGCTGCCACCCCACTCGACCGGCGATGCCGCTTCCATGCCAGTCAAACCGGGTAAAAAAGAGTTCCCAAAAGACCCTTATGAAGGAATTAAGCTGAAATGAGAAAACCAGGCGTGGATGGCGGACGGTTGGGGGCCGCGGCATGGCACAATTTTTTACTTGATGCCGACCATGCCTTCCCAAAGAGCTCAGGATCATTACTTCCGCCGAAAAATCCTGACCTGTTATTCCTTGATCGGTTAAACAAGGGCGGTTGCCTAAGGGATTTGTCACGATGTGGCCCGGTGTTTGCCGGGTCCGAGCCCGAAACCTCTGCCCAGTTCGGCAGGGCTGTACCGCTCAGGCAGATTCTCCTCTCACCATAGAGCGACTGTCGTCGGCCATCAACCGGCCAAAGAAATGCTGGAAGATGATATCCCTTCGTAGCATCGCGCGCGCATAGGCCAGCCAAACTCGCACATCCGGCTAGCCGCAACGAGGGGTAAGGCGGCGGCTGGCTCAGGATATACGTACACAGACCAAAGCCGCGCATACGGCGACGCAACGGCCGGGCAGCAGCCATCCGCCGCTAACAACTCGACCTCTGGCGAAAGCCGATCCTGCGGCCCAAGTATTTCGGGGAGCCCGGTGAAAAACGTGTAGGGCGTGGCGGCTGAACACGTCAACAAACGGCAACGTCGTCATGCCCGACCATCACGTTCCCGACGAACACCAGGATACCGCTTCCGTCTAAAAATCCTGGCGGGATTTAAAGCAAAGGTATTTGATTAAGACATGGGCCCGACGTTACAACGCCCAGTCAGGATGACTTTTTGCCCAGCTGGCATCCTGTTTTACCAGCAAATGTCATTCCATTCCAATACACCCAGTCGGGCCGATTCAGGCGACCCGGCTTCCTGTATGCTCAGGCAGATTCTCCTCTCACCAGAGAGAGACTGTCGTCAGCGATCAAGCGGCCAAAGAAATGCTGGAAGATGGTATCCCTACGTAGCACTGCGCGCGCATCTACCATTAGACGCAACCGTCCGCTTTCGAGCCGTAAAAGCTTCACATAATTGGGAAATATATGGTGCGCAGGCACCGCGACCCCGTTGCCCGGTTCAACGGGATAGATGACCCATTCCGGGACCAGCCCCGATTCGCGTATGGTGGTTTCCGATTCTTCGAAAACGTACGCTGTAATACCCATCGCGGCGCTTCTCCAGCATTCGACTGGTACAAGCGGCTGCTCTGCTTGAGAGTTGGAGCCTGATATTTCCATGGATTCGCGCTTGGGTTTGGCTTTCATAACTTCCTCTGAAGATGATCACATTATGCCCGCCCGTTTTCCCTCATCCAGCAGGCCATTCGGGCTTATTTTGTTTTCCTACCAGATATGAATCCGTCAATCGAACGTTCGCCTGTAGGGGCTTATCATTTGTACAGATAAAAACAGATGGAACAGATGTTCTGCTTGGCATCCCGCCCGCCTCGACGCCCCTCCGCCTGCTTGAAACGCTTGCGCCCCTTCGTACGTTGTGCCCGCAATTTTGCAAAATATCCGAGTGCTCTTTTTTGCTCGGTGGCGCCTGTCTACGATTCCATATTACGCGTTCCGAGGACTTTGCCCATTGGACCAAAGTACAACCGCGCCCGGAAGGTGGAAGAGGGCGACCGGACAGACTCTTCGGGTCGGGCTCTGGAAGGCCAAGCCATCGGGTGCGCCGCTATCCAAACGCCGCCGCCAAAAACGACCGGGCGTATTTTAACTCTTGCATTCCCATTTAGTAAGCATCCTCGCGTTGGGCAATAGCGAGGGAGCTCTGTATGGTCCAGCAGAAGATGAGTTCTGCATGCGGCGAGTGCTTTTTTATTGTTATCACGTGGGTAAGCGGTGTGCTGTATAAAAAGCGCCAGTAATGGAACCTTCCTTGTTTTCCTCATGGTATTCATGCCACCAGCGCGCCGCCTGCCAGATCGCTTCCGGGCAGCTGGCGCGGCTTTCCAGGCCCGGGGTTAGGTCGAATCCCGCGGCGCCCGCCACGGTCTCCAGCATCGCCGCGGACGGCATCCCCAGCCCGTCCAGTAGAGGATTCCCCGACCGGCCCGCGCCCCACACATATCCCAACCATGCCAATAGTAGCTGCACTGCATCGATCACGATCCGCTGCTGCTGGAACCGCTCGACCGCATTCATCAGCATCGCCGGTTTTACCGAGGGCGGCAAGTAAAGGATGGCAATGTTGGGGAAACGCTTCGTATCGCCGTACCTCTCAAGGGTGCCTGTTTGTACACCGTTGCTTGCAGTAGGGAAGCCGAAGCCCGACGCAGGAGCCAGGGAGATTTCATACAGCGGAGCGGTAGCCAGGTGCGCGGCTTTGCTCTCTCCCAGTAACGCCACATGTGACCAGTGGCTGGGGGTCAAGTCACTGCGTAGATGCGATTGGGCAATTCTCAGACGAAAATCGATGAGATCTGTCCCGCCTAAAAGCAGGATACCCATCCTGTCCGGCTGCCAGTGCGAGCTCAGCCAGTCCATGTTTGTTGTCCCTTTTCCCCGTCTGTGCTCCGCAAATTCCTTGTTGATCGATTTGGCTCTTGAAGAAAGCGTATACATATTGTGTGATCCTTATGCAGGGGCCAGTGACATTTCACGGAGCGACCGCGGTTTGCATTGTAAGGGGTCGTCGTGAAGCGGGTAGTAGGTGACGCGCATGCGGGCGCCCGCGCCAATCCGGGCAAACGAGAGTAGCGCCACATGGTTGCCAACCTGCTCGTGGGTCCGTGAGCAGCTAAACCGTCCCCCGAACCCGCCGAACCATAGAAACTCGGGTACGGGGTCGGGGGAAGAGTGTCTGGGCCAGACACTGGTTTGGCCCGTAACCGCGTCCCGGACGGCGACCAGCTGATCTCTCCCTACAGAGCTTGCGAGCGAGGTGGGGGAGGAGATGATTTCGAATATCGACTCGCGCCCGGTACGAGCGTCTCTTATGGTTGCGACACGCCCCCAATGCACATCGCCTGTGATGAGAATAACCGGCAGGCCTGCTTCGGCCAGTTTTCCCAACGTCGCGGTAATATGACCGAAGTCGCCATAGTTTGGCATCAGGTAATCCGCGATCTTGCCCTTCCATTCGCTCGATGCCGAGTCGAGCAGCGATTGCCCGGTAATGAACAGCGCGGTGCACCGCTTCCGTATCACCTCGGCTGCCCAGTGTTCGAGTTGTTTCCTCGCTCTCGTTGTCAGTACCGTAGCGCGACCGGGGTCGCGCAACGATCTTCCGTCTGCCAAAAAGAAGGACAGCGGCTCGATGTCAATTACTGACGCATCGCCCAGCTCTGCGGGTCCGCCATGAAAATAGGCGTCGCGCTCGTGGGCGAATTGGAATGCCTTATATAGGTCAGTCGCCGCGATGGTCCAGTTGCCCCGCCCCGACTGTGTCCAGCTGTTCTGGATAAACGGGCTGGGATGAGGGAAATTGTTCCAGTATTCATGGTCGTCGGGTACCGAGATGGTTGGCGCCAGCCTGAGCAGTTGCGAATATCCCGCTTCCCCCTGCCAATTGGCCCGGTAGTCGGCCTCAAACTTGTGCGCGAGCGCGGCCGCATTGGCGGGGAAGTTTGCGAGGGTAGGCAGGTCGAGATATACCTGATCGCCGAGCAACAACGTTAGATCGGGTCGCGCGGCGCTGTTCAGTTGACTTGCCATCAGGCCCGCCTGCCCGCCTCTGTCCTCCGCATGATGAAAACAGGAAACCAGCAGGACATTGAATGTCCCGTCCAGGAGGTCTGGAATGCGGGACGGCAATGTTTTCAGGCGCAACTCGGCGCTTGTTATTACACCGTTGGTGCTTGCGGTGACGCTTACTTTATAAACCCGTCCCGATTCCAGACCACTGATCTCAAACACGCCGGTAAAATTCTCCACCGGCCGTTCATCCCGCAGTTCGTCGGCGATGGCGCTCGCAAGAGGACGTAGAGGTTGTACGCAGGGGGAATTGAGGGGTATGTTGTCCAGATGCCATGTCAGTGCGGGCATCTGCGATGAAAGAACGCCGATCCACAGGCGCAGGCAGTCGTTCGGCGCCACCCGAGGCACAAGAGTTATTTTCATGGCCGCAAAAGCCTACACATCAAGTGCTTGTACATCAAATTACATCTGGAAACGGTTAGAAACACATAAAAAGCAGGCACAAAAAATGTGCGAAACTGACCCTATTCAGCCTTGGTATGACGGCCCAACCGGCAAAGGGAAACAAATGATCTTGGCACCTGATGGATTCGCCCGCTACGGATTTATTCGATTTGAGGAGATTATACGGTAGTGATGCTGGAATGCGATCACTGAAGAGTTCCAGTGTTAGGCAGCCTGGCCGGGACCGCGCCAGCGATGCAAGCAATGAAGCAAGGGACGACCCGACAGTTTACTTCAGACACGGTATCGGTCGTTTATTGCTGCAGCTCATTTTATTCGGGAGTGAACCCTTGGAGCGGGCGCAAGCGCAGCCAGCACGCCGAGGGGTAAAGGCAGCAATTGTCCGCACGCGGCCGCAGCGATCACTTCACCGGAAAGGCCGGCCGTGATCAGGCCGCGCGTGCCATGGCCCAGGCTGGTATAGAGCCGGGGCAAGAGCTCACCTACGAGCGGCATCGCCCCGGGAACTGAAGCTCTTATCGAGGCGCGGCCCTTTAGCTGACCAGGGTTCAACGAAACGATATCAGCTGCCTTGCCCAGCTCCGACGAGATTTCCGCCAATCTGGCTAAGTTCTCAACGTGTTCGGCGATACGCACGTCGGTTTCTTCATCATTGAAGCGATGCGTTGCTCCGATCAAGTGGAATCCTCCGATGGAAGGGGCCAGATAGCCGCTGGCGCATACGATCGCCTTGAGATTTTCGCTCATGCTCGTGGAAGGCGCCATGGTGATCTGTCCCCGCACCGCGGTGAGGGGCAGGTTAGTCGAGGGTTGCAGCAATGTTGCGTTGGGGCCGGTGCAAATTACTGCTACCTCGGCCTGACAAACCCACACCTGGTTGTGCTGGTCTTGTCCTTCCACGCGCCATCCGTCATCTACAGGGGTTAACGAGTCTACCCGGCAGCCCGTGCGTGGCACGATGGCGGCGCTTTTCGTGAGCGCCATGCACATCTCCAGCGGCACTACCCAACCTCCTGCGGGGAACCATAGCCCGCCATTGGGCAGCTCGATGCCAGCCAACCGTGATGCTTCGCTTGCGTCCACTGGTCGTAGCACATGCTTAGGCCAATTGAGCGCCGCCAGTTTGTCGATCCGTTTTGCTTCGTTCGCGGAAAACGCCAGTTGCAGTTCGCCGCATTCCGAGCGAACCGCCCCATCAGCCGGTAACTTCTCGTCGAGCAGGGCGAGAACATGCCCATAGCACGCCAGCACGAAGCGATGCAGCGGATTCATGCCGGCGCTCAAGCGAGTGTGCAGTATGCCTCGTGGATTCCCCGAAGCGCCGGCGGCCAGGCCGTGTGCGCGCTCAACGAGCGTAACCGCGACCCCGCGAGCGGCCAATGCTGAGGCGGTGGCACAACCGGCCACGCCGCCGCCGATGACAACGGCTGTTCGAGGAACGCAACGCGCAGGCGCAAAACCGGGAAGACGACCTTGCAACATCTGCCGTTTGTACCCAAAGCCGGTGGATTTGATTACCTGAAATCCGGCTTGTTCCAAACCTCGCCTTACCCCGCCGGCACAAGTATAGGTGGCGAAGGTGGCCCCCGGACGCGACGCTTGCGCGATGCCCGTGAACACCTGTTGGGTCCACATTTCGGGATTACGTCGGGGTGAGAAGCCGTCCAGAAACCATGCGTCGATATCGGGGCGGATTTCAGCCAGGGCTACTGCTACGTCGGCAATGACGAGGGTGAGATGCGCCCGGTGGTTCGCAAAGCTCCAGCGATTCCACCCCGGGACGCGGCGCTTCCAGCGCGTGCTGAGTTCGTCCGTGTAGTTGCGCAACCCCGGCCACAGCGCGAGCGCCTCGGCCAATTCCTGGTCATCCAGCGGAAATTTCTCGATACTGAAGAAATCCAGGTGGGCTTCAGGCGGCGCCGTCTCGTTGAACAACTGCAACGCGCATAAAAAGGCCAAGCCAGTACCGAAGCCGGTTTCCCCCACGACCAGACTGTCACCCGGCAGCAATGAAGCAAAACGCTCCGCAAGGTCGTTGCCCTGGAGAAAAACATGCTGTTTTTCGGCCAGCCCGGACTCGCGGGAGAAATAAACATCGCCGAAGCGGTTGGAAAAAGGTTGTCCGTCCTGCCAATCAAGCATGGCGCGTCTTCATTGCTCGCTTGAGACTAGCAACCAGCCAGCCGAACAGGCTTGCAACAGGAGCGTGATTCGTCCTGTCACTCAACCTTGCTTAACGGTGTGTGCAATTTAACTGGCTCCGCGATTTTCTTGCGCATGCGAAGATTGATGAATTCCACGGCGACCGAAAATGCCATCGCGAAATAGATATAGCCCTTCGGTACATGTACGTCGAAACCCTCGACGATGAGTGTTACCCCTACCAGTATCAGGAACGAAAGCGCCAGGATTTTAATTGTGGGATGTTTCTCCACAAAATCCCCTATTGGCTTGGCCGCGAACAGCATCACCAGCACCGCCAGGATAATAGCGATCGCCATCAAGGCGACATGCTCAACCAGTCCGACCGCCGTAATAACCGAATCCAGCGAAAACACAATATCCAGAATGGCAATCTGGATCAACACCGATCCCAGGCCCGTCACGATAATCTGTTTATTGTTGCCCTCCGCGCCCTCCAGACTGTTATGAATTTCATGAGTTGCCTTGAATAAAAGAAATAATCCGCCACCGATCAAAACCAGATCGCGCCCCGAAATTGACATGCTGAACAGTTCAAACCAGGGTTTGGTCAAGCCCATGACCCATGAAATGGAGAACAACAGCCCGAGGCGCGTGAGCATGGCGAGGCCAAGGCCCATCCTTCTTGCGAAATTACGCTGAGACTCCGGGAGACGTCCTACCAGGATCGATATGAAAATAATATTGTCGATGCCCAACACGATTTCCAGCGCGGTCAGCGTCACTAACGCTACCCATGCTTCCGGGCTCGCCACCCATTCAAACATCAGCTTCCCCTAGTCTTAACGTGAATTTTGTCTGGCACGCGGTTTTTACGGAATTCGATTTCGCTACCGTTTGCATGCGTCGCCCATGTGGGCGTTCTATGACAAAGGTATGAAGAGAACGAATGAGCCGAGTAAGCGAAGCCCGGTGCGGCTATTTTACCGCTGATAGCGGTTTTACGACCGACGGCGCCAGTTTTTTATGTTATCACGGCCAGGGTGACAGCGAACCACGACAGTGGATCTGTCCAGGTATGTTCCACTTCGAATCCGCCGTTGTTTAGCAGGCTTTCCAGACATTCAAGGGTGTATTTGTAGCTGTTCTCGGTATGGATGCGCTCACCTTGACCAAAGCGCAATCTCAGGTCAAGGGCGTCTATCCTGACGGATTGGGGAATGGCGCTTTCCAGATGCAATTCCATGCGCGATGCCGCCTGGTTCCAAAACGACACGTGCGAGAAAGTGTCCGGTTCGAAGTGACCGCCAAGTTCGCGATTAATCCGGACGAGAAGGTTTTTGTTGAACGAAGCGGTTACGCCAGCGCTGTCGTTATAAGCTGCGTGCAGAATCTCGCTATCTTTTACCAGATCTGTCCCAAGGAGGAGTTGATCCCCTTTGGATAAATGGGCGGCGATGTTTCGCAACAGCGATATTGCCTGATTCCTTTCCAGGTTGCCGATACTCGACCCGATATACAAAACCAGCCGCGGCGGAGCTTGACGCTTAAGAAAGGTCAGGTCTTCGAAATCCCCGACATGGGGATGGACCCGTACCGATTCCAATTCGCTTTCCACTTCGTGCTTCGCAATCTGTAGCGCGGCCGCCGATACATCGAGCGGAAAGTAATTGACTTTAAACTGCCGCTGCAGCAGTGAGCGCAACAAAATGCGGGTCTTGGTCGCTGTCCCCGCCCCCAATTCGGCAACAGAAACGTTCCGGCCAAGCCGAGAGCATATTTCGTCAGCGTGAGTCCTAAATATGGCGGCTTCCGTTCGGGTCGGGTAATACTCCGGCAAACAGGTGATCTGCTCGAACAAGGCCGAGCCTTTGTCGTCATACAGGAGTTTCGGCGGCAGGCTTTTTGGCGTCCGGAACAGGCCCTCCATTACGTCCGCCGCTATCGCTGGCAGCGAGGGTGAGACTGGACTAAGCTGCTGGCGCGGGATCATGAGCGGGCGCAATCGTGAGCCAACCGTATGCCAGAGAATTGCCAACGCGTCTGCGGCGGGAAGAAATTACGGTAGGACTTGCGGATATGCGATCGAGGCGTGGCACAGGAGCCGCCACGTAATACCATTTGGTTGCACATGAATTTGCCGTTGTATTCGCCTTCCGCGCCGGCGGGCGGGCGGTAGCCTGGATAAGCGGTATATGGGCTGGAGGTCCATTCCCACGTGTCGCCGAAGACCTGGTCCATGCCTGTCTGTGGGGGGTTCGCCTGAACGGCGGGACGGGGATGGTACTTCCTGCCCTCGAGCAGGTTTGCGCCCGCTGCTTTGGTATTCTTGAGTGACCCCGCGGCGATTTCCCATTCAAACTCTGTTGGCAGTCGCTTCCCCGCCCATCGGGCAAATGCATCCGCTTCATAGAAACTGATGTGGCACACCGGTTCAGCTGGATTCAGCGGCACCATTCCACCGCACGTAAATTGCGTCCATTCATTTCCTGCCTGTTCCCAGTACAGCGGCGCTGTCCAACCGTTGCGGCAGACGTGATCCCACGCATCGGATAGCCATAGTTCGGGGCGGTGATATCCGCCGTCTGAGATGAAGGCCAGATATTCGCGATTAGTCACCAGACGGGAGGCGATACAAAAAGGCTCAATAAAGACGGCATGCCGAGGCAATTCATTATCGAAGGCGAAACCGGGGTCATCATGGCCAATATGATGGATACCCCCGTCGAAGCAACACCATGACCGGGTCAGCGGCTCGGCCTCAGGCGGTTCGGTAGTGCCTTCGACTTCAGTTTTGGCCGGCTGATAGCTGGGGCGTAAAGGGTTGAGCCAAAAGGCGTGCTTGATATCGGTGACGATGAGTTCCTGATGCTGTTGCTCGTGGTTCAACCCCAGTTCGAGCAATCGATGGACTTCAGGGGAAGCATCGCGACCGAGCAACGCCCGAATGTTGTCATCCACATAGGCACGATAGGCCTGAACCTCGTCAAGCGTGGGACGGGAGAACGTTCCCCGGGTGGCCCGATCGGGATGGTGCCCCAGACGCTTGTAGTACGAATTGAACAGAAAGTGAAAGCGCTCATCGTACGAAATGTATCTGGTTAAGTGCGGCGCCAGAACAAAGGTTTCGAAAAACCATGTGGTGTGGGCAAGATGCCATTTTGACGGGCTCGCATCAGGCATGGATTGAACCATCTGATCCTCCGGCGTGAGCCCGGCGACGAGTTGGGTCGTTTGATTCCGTACCTGTTGATATTGCTCAAGCCATGCAGGGGATAGGGAATGCGTGCCGTGCCGCGGCGATCGGGTGAGTGGGGCGATCTTGCCGCTTCCCGGCTCCACCACGGAGCCAATAGGGGCGCCTTTCTGCCATCGCGTAGGTGACGTGGATATGGGCATCGTTTGTTCTTCCGGAGTTCGTTATTCAGGGTGATACATGATGGAGTGATGGGGGCGATGGGAAGATTTAACGTCCCGGCAGCTAACCTTTCTCGAACCCAGCATCTCGCAGCATAGCGTTAGCGTCTTTGGCTTCTTTCTGGCTTCTTTCGTTCCACGGCGGAGATTTTGGGCGACCTGCCGCATCAAATCTGTGCGCTGTCAGACATTAGGCCAAACATAGCCTGAACATGAGAGAAAAGCATCTGGTTGCGACGTGAGATCTCGGGGAACATTTGATCAAAGCGGCGAACATGCGGGCTTTGTATGTTAGCGCACGGACCCTCATCAGCAATTTCCGCATCATGTACCCATCCGATGCGCTGCAAAGTGGATCGAAGGGGCTGAGGACCAACGCAAGAAGGTCCTTCGCAGAAAGTCGAAATGAAAGATCGAACTCAACTCATAACCTTCAAAGGAGACAACCATGAGCTATGAAGATCGCGATACCTACGGCATGTATAAGGGCACAACGTACAAAAGCTATGACAAGCAGGGGCCGGGGCCTCGCCTAATGGGTGCCGACACGCTCATTGGCGAGGACGTGTACAATCACAAGAGCGAAGATCTGGGCGATATCAAGGAGATCATGATTGACATGAACACTGGGACCGTCGCTTACGCGGTGTTGTCCTTCGGCGGATTGCTGGGTATTGGCGAAAAACTTTTCGCTGTGCCGTGGAAAGCGCTGAAGCTGGACACGGAAAACAAGCGCTTTATACTGAACGTGGATAAGGAACGCCTTGAGTCCGCGCCAGGGTTCGACAAGGACAACTGGCCCGATATGGCCGATCCCACCTGGCAGAACACCATCAACTCCTACTATGGGACCAAGTCCTATATGGACACCACGTCGTCTAAGGATTACACCTCGTCGGGGAAGAAGGAGGACCGAATCATACCCGAGGCCCCATCGGGAACCGACTACGTGAAAGACGAAACCGGTGGCGATTACGTCCATAAATAAGACGGGGCCAATCAGCCCGGTATGTCATGACCTTAGATAGAGTCATTGACGCAAAAGAGGCAAGTTAATCTTGCCTCTTTTGCTTTTCAGGATATGGAAACCGTTGGATCTTCCACCAGTCCGGTAACAGGCGGCGAACGCGAGGTTGCGCAAACCGGTCATCAATGAGATAGATGACCCCTTCGTCCAATGGAGTGCGAATGACGCGGCCAGCGGCTTGCACAACTTTCCGTATGCCTGGAAAGAAGTACGTGTAGTCGTAGCCGGCGTTGAACATGCTATCCATGCGAAGCTTTACTTGTTCATTCACCTCGTTGACCTGCGGCAGCCCGAGTGTCGCAATAAACGCGCCGTTCAGGCGTTTGCCAGGAAGATCGATACCTTCAGCGAACGACCCTCCGAGTACCGCAAACCCTATTCCCTGGCTGGTTGCAGTGAAGCGCGCAAGAAACTCGTGCTGCTCAATCTCGTTCATTCCATGGGTCTGCACCCAGATTGGAATGTCGGGTTGACTCGATCTGAACTGAAGCGTTACGCGTCGCACATATTCAAAACTGCTGAAGAACGCGAGATAATTTCCCGGTCTCTGCAAGTATTGCCGGGATATGAGATCAACAATAGGAGAAATGGATGCCTCGCGATGCCGATACAGGGTCGAAATATTGCTGACGACCTGGACCAGCAATTGTTCGGGCTTGAAGGGCGAGGGCACATCGATCCATCCGGTATTTTCCGGCAGTCCCAGCATATCGCTATAAAAGCGCCGCGGACTCAGCGTAGCCGAAAACAGCACGACTGACTTTGCCGCACCGAAGCGGTGCGCTATCAAAGGCGCGGGTATGACGTTTCTGAGGCAGAGCACCGCTGTGTGATTGCGTAAGGTTCCGTTTTTTACGGGGTCTGTACTTTCATCTTTCATATCGAGCGTTACGTCAAACAATGAATGCTCATCGAATAGTTCGCTCATCCGCGTGAAATGCAGGGAATCGAAGTAGAAGCGTTGCAATTCTCCGTTGATGCTTTCCGGATTTTCGGCTGAATAATCGGTAATTGCGGTGACGGCTTGCTGCAACGCCACCAGGAATTTTTCCGGTACCGCGTTGCGAACCGCATAATCTTCAACCTGATCTTTGCAGATCACATTCCAGCAGCGATTGAGCCGGTCAAGCACTTTTATAAGTTGTGCCGGCGCCGACCGCCTGGCAGCTTGAAAACGCGTTTGGGCAAGTTCCGCCGTATACATCGAGCGTGCCCGGCCGATCAGGTTATGCGCCTCGTCCACGAGGACACCAATAGCCCACTGGTTGGCGACGGTCAATCCGTGCAGGATGGCACCGAGATCGAAATAGTGGTTGTAGTCGCCGATTGCCACGTCGCTCCACTGAATCAGATCCTGGCTGAGATAGTACGGACAAACATGATGCTCACGGGCGACCGCGCGCAGCGCGTCCTTGTCCAGCACGTTCGCCACGGCGAGTTCAAGCGCGGCGTTGCGCGCCTGCGGCAGGCGATCGTAAAAGCCGTTTGCAAGCGGGCAGGAAGCGCCATGACATGCCTTGTCCGGATGCTCGCAAGCTTTTTCACGTGCGACCAGTTCGATTACGCGCAGGGGCAACTCCGGTTGGGTACGCTTGATCAGCATGAGGGCATCCAGCGCAAGTTTGCGCCCGGAGGTTTTGGCGGTGAGGAAGAAAATCTTGTCCAGTGCCTGTCCGGGCCAGGCTTTAAGAAATGGAAACAGAGTGCCGATTGTCTTGCCTATCCCGGTTGGCGCTTGTGCGATCAGGCAGTGGCCGTGCTTGGCCGCTTTGTATACGGCCTCAGCCAATTGCCGTTGCCCTTGGCGAAATGAGCCGTGGGGGAAGCTCAGACGGATCAATGCCGCGTCGCGGAGAGTGCGGTGAAGCAGTTCCTGTTCAGCCCAGTTCAGAAAGTACTCGCACTGAGTATCGAAGTATTCCTTGAGCGCGCTGGCCTCCTGGGTCTCGCTCAACACGACTTCTTTCTTGCTGACGATATCGAAGTACACCAGTGCAAGGCAAACTCGCGCCAGACCCAGCTTACGGCACAGCAGCCAACCGTAGATTCTGAGCTGTGCCCAGTGGAGCCGGCGATGATTATCAGGCATCATGCCCAGCTCGCCCCGAAACGTTTTGATTTCCTCGATCTGATTCCGGGCCGGGTCAAAACCATCCGCGCGGCCGCGTACGAGCAGGTGCTTATACTCGCCGCTGAGATTGACTTCGGCCTGATATGGTGAGGGGCGGCGCGCTTGTACGACCCTGTGCCCGAGCATGCCCTCTTCCGCCGAAGGCGCCGGGGTAAAACGCAGATCAAGACTGCCCTGTTTGGCGGTGAACTCACACAACGCGCGTACCGACACCGTATATTTCATCGGTGGGTTTGGTTCAATCGGAGTGTCAATTTCTGTGGCTGGCCGCACGTGCGTTACCTCTGCCGAGGCTTGCAAATTCACTGCTGATTTTGTCCCAACATGAGAATATCCTTCCAAATATTACCGAGCTTCACTCGCGCACGCATCGGTTTTTGCTTTGCGGCCAGCTGAGAAATCCAATCCATGCATCCCCTTCCTTACTGGCGCCTTTCGGGTTTTTATTTCTTCCATTTCGCCTTCATCGGGGCGTTCGCGCCTTATTGGAGCCTCTATCTCAAATCCCTCGCATTCGGCGCCTTTCAAATTGGCATGCTCATGTCGCTGCTACACGTCACGCGTATATTCGCCCCCGCTGCATGGGGCTGGCTTGCCGATCATACCGGCAGGCGGGTGCTGATTGTGCAGGCGGCTGCACTCATGGGTTTGATTAGCTACTGCGGAGTATTTTTTGGCGAGTCGTTCGCGTGGATGTTCGCGATCATGGCGTTGATGAGCTTTTTCTGGAGCGCGTCGCTGCCTTTGATCGAGGCCACTACGCTTTCGTATCTTGGCGAAAGCACGGCGAGATATGGACGTATTCGAGTCTGGGGTTCGGTGGGGTTTATTTTCGCCGTGACCGGAACCGGTTATCTGCTGGATGCATCGAATATCACTTCCCTACTGTGGGCAGTGCTTGGATTCAAGCTGGGTATCGTTATTTTCTCGCGACAGATACCTGAAGCGGAAGTAATGGTTCACCCGGCGGACGGAGTCTCGGTACGGCAGATATTAGGTCGGCCGGAAGTGATTGCCTTTTTCGCGGCTTGCATGTTGATGGCGCTTGCCCATGGCCCGTATTACACTTTTTATTCAATTTACCTTGTGGAGCACGGTTACAGCAAGAGCACCGTGGGCTGGCTATGGGCCGTTGGCGTGATTTGCGAAATCGGGATATTTTTCCTGATGCCGCAGCTGATGCATCGCTTCAACCTCAAACAGATCATGGCTTTCAGTTTCAGTTGCGCCATTGCCCGGTTTTTGATGATAGGCTGGGGAGTTGACTGGCCGGGCGTGATCTTGTTGGCGCAAGTATTGCATGCCGCGACGTACGGCGCCCACCATGCCACCGCGATGATGGTGGTGCACCAGTTCTTCCAGGGACGGCATCAGGCAAAGGGGCAGGCGCTTTACACCAGTCTGACATTCGGGCTGGGAGGAACGCTAGGGGGAATATTCAGCGGTTATGCCTGGGAGTGGCTGGGGCCGGGCCTGACGTTCACCGTGAGTTCGATTGCGGTGCTGCTTGGGTTGGTATTGGTGGTATGGAAAATGAACGTCGGCCGAAAATACAGGACTATATAACATGCACGGAAGAAACCTGCAGCGTGCTATCACTGTCTGCACTGTCTGTTAAGGTCGCGTTATGGGATAATTTCGGTCTATGTAGAATAATCCTTCTATTACATTCGAATTCGAGATGCAAACGTTATACGACAAACTCTGGCGCAGCCACGTGGTACATGAAGAATCCGGGCAGCCGGATGGCATGACGCTGCTGTATATTGACCGGCATCTGGTGCATGAGGTCACGAGCCCGCAGGCGTTTGAAGGCCTGAAGCTTGCCGGCCGCAGGCCTTGGCGACGGGATTCCATTCTTGCTGTCGCGGACCACAACGTGCCCACTACCGGGCGCAGGCAGGGAATCAGCGATCCGGTATCACGTCTTCAGGTGGAGACGCTCGATCAGAACTGTGACGAACTGGGCATCACCGAGTTCAGGATGAATGATCTGCGTCAGGGCATTGTTCACGTGATCGGCCCGGAGCAGGGCGCTACACTGCCCGGCATGACGGTGGTTTGCGGAGACTCGCATACCAGCACCCATGGCGCATTTGCCTCTCTCGCATTCGGCATCGGCACCTCCGAAGTGGAGCATGTGCTTGCGTCGCAGTGTCTGTTGATAAAAAAAGCCAAAGCCATGCAAGTGGTGGTTGATGGCGAACTCGGTCATGGGATTACGGCGAAGGATATCGCGCTCGCGATCATCGGCGAAATCGGCACGGCCGGCGGTACGGGTTATGCCATCGAATTCGCGGGCAGCGCCATACGGGCGCTTTCCATGGAAGGCCGCATGACTTTGTGCAATATGGCCATTGAGGCGGGCGCGCGCGCCGGCATGATAGCGGTGGACGATACCACGATTGAATATCTTCGAGGGCGTCCTTTCGCGCCAAGGGGTGATTTATGGGAAAGAGCAGTCGCATATTGGCGGACGCTGAAAAGCGATGAAGGCGCACGTTTCGATAAGGTGGTGACGCTCGATGCGGCAGAGATCAAACCCCAGGTGACCTGGGGGACCTCGCCTGAGATGGTGACAACGATCGACGGGAAGGTCCCGGACCCCGCGCAGGTCGCGGATATTGTAAAGCGCCACGACATGGAACGTGCTCTTAAGTATATGGGTCTTGCACCCAATATGCCGATCAGCGAAATCCGCCCCGATAAAATATTCATCGGTTCGTGCACAAATGCGCGCATAGAGGATTTGCGTGCTGCGGCGAAAGTAGTGAAAGGAAGACACATTGCCCCGAATGTCACGCTCGCGATGGTTGTGCCTGGTTCCGGCCTGGTCAAGAGACAAGCTGAGCAGGAGGGGCTGGACAAGATATTTCGGGATGCTGGCTTCGAATGGCGCGAACCCGGCTGCTCGATGTGTCTCGCGATGAATGATGACCGGCTTGAGGCTGGGGAGCGCTGTGCCTCCACATCCAACCGTAATTTCGAAGGGAGGCAGGGTCCAGGTGGGCGTACCCATCTGGTTAGTCCGGCGATGGCCGCAGCCGCGGCAGTAGCGGGACATTTTGTGGATGTGCGGAAAATATATTAATATTAGCGCGTAACACCGATGGTTCCGTTTATTTATTACAAAAAAGGGGGTCGTGATGAAAATGCTGCCGTTAATGGTTGCCTTGCTCGCTGTTATTGGTTTGTCCGGATGTAACACCTTCGCAGGTATGGGTAAAGATGTTCAGAGCGGTGGCAGGGCGTTGGAGAATCAGGCGAAATAGGTCTAGATTAAAGTAGCTAGTGAAAAAATTTACTTTCTGTGACGGTTTGGTGGCGCCGCTCGATCGCGCCAATGTCGATACCGACGCCATCATTCCGAAGCAGTTTCTGAAATCGATCAAGCGGTCTGGTTTCGGGCAGAATCTGTTCGACGAGTGGCGGTATCTGGACCACGGCGAGCCGGGTATGGACTCAAGCCAGCGCAAGCCCAACCCCGATTTCGTACTGAATCTGCCTCGCTACCGAGGCGCGCAGATATTGCTTGCACGCGCCAATTTCGGTTGTGGTTCCAGCCGGGAACATGCGCCTTGGGCACTCGAGGATTATGGCTTCGAGGTAATCATCGCCCCCAGCTTCGCCGATATATTTTTCAACAACTGTTTCAAGATTGGTCTGCTGCCTATCGTGCTCGATGTCGCCAAGGTGGACCAGCTCTTCCGTGAAGTGGCTGAAACCGAACGCTATCAGCTTGCTGTTACTCTTGAGGATCAGTCGGTCGTTACGCCAAGCGGAGATTCATTCTTTTTCGATATCGATCCATTCCGCAAGCAGTGTCTGTTGAACGGGCTGGATGAGATCGGCCTGACATTGCAGCACGCGGACAGGATCAAGGCGTTTGAGGACAGGCATCGCGCGGCGCAACCATGGTTGTTTGCATGACGCGACAGTTCACCCGATCGAAAAGGTTTTTATGAAGATTGCGATCCTGTCCGGCGATGGGATAGGGCCGGAGATCGTCGCTCAAGCTGTAAGAGTCCTGGAAGCGTTAACGAGTGACGGGTTAAAGTTTGAGCTGGAGCCCGGGTTACTCGGCGGTTGCGGGGTGGATAGCGCGGGGGAACCGTTTCCTGAGGCGACACGCAAGCTTGTTGCCGAAGCTGATGCGGTGATTCTAGGCGCGGTCGGGGGTCCGCAATACGATGCGCTGCCGCGGCATCTCAGGCCTGAACGAGGGCTGCTTGGCATACGCAAGGCGCTCAACCTTTTTGCCAATCTGCGCCCTGCGCTACTGTATCCGGAGCTTGCCAACGCATCCACCCTGAAGCCTGAAGTGGTGGCCGGTCTGGACATTCTGATCGTACGCGAACTGGTTGGCGACATTTACTTTGGCGAACCCCGCGGTATCGAGCGGCGTGAGGGCCAGCGCGTTGGATACAATACGATGATCTACAGCGAAGCGGAAATACGCAGAATTGCCCGGGTAGCGTTCCAGGCCGCGCGTAAGCGTAACCGCAAGCTTTGCTCAGTGGACAAGATGAACGTGCTGGAATGCACGCAGCTGTGGCGCGACGTCGTGAGTGAGACGGCGCAGGAATATCCGGATGTGGAACTCTCGCACATGCTGGTGGATAATGCCGCAATGCAGCTGGTGCGCAACCCCAGGCAATTCGATGTAATGGTCACAGGCAACATGTTCGGGGACATTTTATCGGATGAGGCGTCCATGTTGACCGGCTCGATCGGTATGCTGCCCTCGGCATCGCTGGATGAAAAGAGCAAGGGCCTTTATGAGCCGATTCACGGGTCGGCGCCGGACATCGCGGGAAAAGACGTCGCAAATCCACTGGCGACAATATTATCGGTGGCGATGATGCTGCGGTATACATTCGATCAGGATGTCGCGGCCAGCCGTGTAGAAGATGCGGTAAAAGCTGTGCTGGCGCAAGGTTATCGTACTGCCGACATTGATGAGCCCGGAATGAAAAGAATTGGCACCACGGCAATGGGCGACGCAGTTCTCGCAAATTTATAGATGGCAGGGTACAAAAGATTCGGACCCCTTTCCGGGACTGGATTGAGGACGAACAGGACAAACGATGAGACAAGTTGGGTTTATTGGCTGGCGCGGCATGGTGGGTTCAGTGCTGATGCAGCGGATGCGGGAAGAAAACGACTTCGCGCTGGTGGCGCCGACCTTCTTTACGACCTCGCAGAAGGGTGGCAAAGGTCCGGACATCGGTCAGGATACGCCACCGCTCAAGGATGCCCACGATATAGACGAGCTCAAGGCCATGGACATCCTTGTTTCCTGCCAGGGAGGCGACTATACCAGCGAGGTGTTTCCCAAATTGCGCCAGGCCGGTTGGAACGGTTATTGGATTGACGCCGCCTCGACATTGCGCATGGGTCAGGACGCGGTCATTATACTCGACCCGGTCAATTTACCCGTTATCGAGCAGGCCCTGCACGATAACGTAAAAAACTATATCGGCGGCAATTGTACCGTGAGCCTCATGCTGATGGCTGTCGGGGGATTGTTCGAAGAAGATATGGTGGAATGGATGAGCGCCATGACTTATCAGGCAGCCTCTGGCGCCGGGGCGCAGAACATGCGGGAGTTGCTGCTGCAGATGGGCGAAGCGCACCGGGTGGCCAAAAATATGCTGGATGATCCGGCTGTGGGCATTCTCGATATCGACCGAGAGGTTGCGGGAACGCTGCGCGATATCAGTTTTCCGACCGAGAATTTTGGTGTGCCGCTGGCCGGCAGCCTCATCCCGTGGATAGACAGGGATCTGGGCAATGGGCAGACGCGGGAAGAATGGAAAGGCCAGTCGGAGACGAACAAAATCCTGGGTCGGTCCGATCATTTGGTTCCGGTCGATGGAATCTGTGTTCGCGTGGGGGCGATGCGCTGCCACAGTCAGGCGTTGACGATCAAGTTGAAGAAGGATGTCCCGTTGGACGAAATCGAGGATATCCTCTCCGCCTCCAACAGTTGGGTGAAAGTCGTTCCCAATGAGCGCGAGAGCACATTGAAGGAGCTCACTCCGGCTGCGGTTACCGGATCGTTGACCATCCCCGTGGGGCGATTGCGCAAGCTTGCGATGGGCGGCGAATATCTTTCTGCATTCACTGTGGGAGACCAGTTGCTATGGGGGGCGGCAGAGCCGTTGCGCAGAATGCTGAGACTGCTGGTGCAAGCCTGAGAATCGGGGTAGGATAAACGTTACCTTCGCAGGAACATATAATGAAGACGAGCTCCCCACGCGGCTTGTCTTGTTACAGCAATGTTATTCCCCGGTTTCATTCCCTTTGTCATTCCTCGGTGACATCACTAATTGTTTCCAGGGCGTACCTGCGTGTACATGCCGATTGCGGAACTTCTGCATATGAGCCCCGCGGATAAGAGGGCAGCGTTGTTGCTTGATGGGTATGCCGCGACTGGCAGGGCGCGGCCTGCGCCGCAAGAGCATGCTGATTTTTCCGGCAACGCCCTGCATGGAGAGTTTGTTCAGAGGGTTGTAACGGTCTCGGTGCTTTTGATAGCCCTCATGGCCTCCGGCGCGGCGCCGGCAGCAGGATTGGGAAGGCTTACCCAGACTTCGGCAATAGGACAGCCGTTCCAGGCGGAAATCGAACTGGTCGCTGTCAGGAATGAGGAACGACGCGTGCTAACGGCGAGCCTGCCGTCCCAGCAATTTTTTCGTCAGGCAAACGTCGAGTATTTGCCTCTGCTTGCGATGTTTCAAGCCAGTATCGAAACCCGTTCCGACGGGCAGCCCTACGTCAGGATCGCTTCTTCGCAACCTCTCGCTGAACCGTTGCTTAACCTGCTGGTCGAGTTGAATTGGCCGTCGGGACGCGTGGTTCGTGAATACACTGTTGTTCTCGCTCCGCCCGCGGGTTACGCGCTTACCCACTCTAAGCAGTTAGTTGAAACCTCTCCGTCTGTTTCCGCCGAGGCTGAATTGCCTTCCCGAAATGCCGATGGCATGGGTACCTGGGAAAGGTTTCGATTTTCCGTCGCGAAAGCGGATACGGACGAGGAAGCATTAAAACAGACTGTGACGGGAAAGATCGAGTCTGCGCAGACGGCAGATCCTGTTTCAAGTAGAGAGAAGGAGGGGCCGCGAGTACTCCGGAAGCTCTCAGAAGGCATGGAATCGCAGCACACCGGCAGCGAAGACCTGGAAGTGGACGTCAGCGGAAGTATTCGGGTGAACGGAAGAGATGAAAGTGCGCAAGCAAACCTTCATGCGATTGAAGAGGATGCTACCGCCAGAAAGGGGTCGCTTCGGCAAGCCGACGAGAGCGTTGCTCTGCCAGTACCTCAATCTGCACAATCTGCCCCATCTGCCCCGATACAAACCGACACAATTCATACGGTAGAAGCTACGTCGGTTTATGAGGCAGCAGACGAACCGGTGTCGGTCGCCAGACCGATAAAAGTCCCGCTGCTATCCGCAGGAGCGTCAGATCCTGAAGCGGGTTCCTTGGTCCATACCCAGGGCAAACGTTCAGTCGTTGATCAGTTGACGATGAACCTTGAATTTCTTGGCGGGGCGCTCGTGCTTCTGTTTACCGGAATCGTCGGCGTCTCCATTGCGCGCAGGCCGAGGGAGGCCGGCGCTCATGCCGGTGAGAACGTCGTTGCACCGGCGCCCGATTCTCCAGCCGGCGGTGGCGCTTTACCTGTCATCATCAACCCCCAAACGGACGCTGCTTTACCCGTGGAAGCGATGGGCGCGGCAGTCGAGACCCAAATGTATCAGGAGACCCCTGACGCGCAAGCTGAACCGATCCCCCGGATTTCCCGGAACGCTGCGGCAAAAGCGACAGAACATCAGCAAAGCCCGGGGATGAAGATACGCTCGCCGTTTTACGGTCCATCCGGGGATGCGCCGCCGCCATCCGGACCCGGTTCGCTGATGGAACGTCGCCTGGCTGGAATTGATTTAAACAAGGACCGCCGCTCCACTGACGTTGCTAGAGGCCCCTTGCTTGAAAGGGGGATGCGCTGGCGCGAAATACTCTCTCAGCTTGATCTGGCCAGGGCCTATCAGGAAATGGGTGATAAGGATGCGGCGCTGCAAGTTCTGCGGGAGGTGATTCGTGATGGCGATTCAGCGCAGCGGGAAAGCGCGAGACGTATATTAGCGAACCTTTAGAACGGGCTTCAAGTTGCAAATCATTATTTCGTTATTCTTGCTTGGGGATCACAACGTGAGGGCCCCGATGCTGTGAGAATCGCATTGGTGCTGGAGTACGATGGCTGCGGTTTCCATGGTTGGCAAAGCCAGCCATCAGGGGATACGGTGCAGGATGCCGTGGAAGCGGCATTATCGACAATTGCGGCTGACAATGTTCGCGTTATTGCGGCAGGACGTACCGATGCCGGAGTTCACGCCTTGTGCCAGGTACTGCATTTTGATACGCAGGCACAGCGGCCCACAAGTGCCTGGGTTCGGGGTGTCAACGCGCTGTTGCCTGACGGCATTGCCATTTTATGGGCGTCGCAAGTTTCTGACGAGTTCCACGCACGCTATTGCGCCATTGAACGCTGCTATCTGTACATATTACTGAATCACCCTGTCCGACCGGGGCTCGGTCACGGCAATATCGGCTGGTTTCACGAATCGCTGGATCTCGAATCCATGCGGTCGGCGGCGCAAATGCTGGTGGGCGAGCATGACTTCAGCGCATTCCGTGCCGCCGAATGCCAGGCCTTATCCCCCGTCCGCAACCTGACGAAACTGGACATCCAGCGGCATGGCGACATCATCATCTATGAAATCCGCGCCAACGCTTTTTTACATCATATGGTGAGGAATATTGTCGGCTGCCTAGTCTATGTGGGCAAGGGAAAATATCCCCCGGAATGGATCAAGGCGCTGCTTGAGGGGCGCGATCGCGCCGCCGCCGCGCCGACATTTCCTGCGGCCGGGTTATACTTGGCAGGAATCAGCTACGATGCCAAATGGAAACTGCCGGACCATGTTAATCCATCGCTTGCCGCCGTGTTGCCGTACTGCCGCGTACGGACCGGCCTGTGAATGGGACCTGCACGGGAAATTTGCCGGTGGATTTAGCAGAGACACGAAGAAGAGATATCAAGCAGAGACCGGGCCCGGGTCGAGGTGTAGCGTGAAGGATGGAATAGATGGAACCGAGAGAAAACCAGCGACTGTTACCATGCCTGTGCGGGTAAAAATTTGCGGCATCACTCGGGTTGAGGATGCCTTGGACGCAGCCCATCTGGGAGCCGACGCCGTCGGGTTTGTTTTCTGGCGGCACAGCGCGCGCTACCTAACCGCGGAGAATGCGCGGGATATTATTGACGCTCTACCGCCGTTTCTCACCAAGGTCGGCGTCTATGTTGATCCGGATCCGGAGTGGGTAGAGGAAACTTCCTCTTTGGCTGGCCTCGATTTACTGCAATTCCACGGTGATGAGTCACAGGAATTTTGCCGGCAATTTTCCCTGCCTTATATAAAGGCCGTGCGCGTCAGGGAGGGGCTAGATTTGCTACAATACGCATCCCTTTATAAGGGGGCAAGCGGGCTGTTGCTGGATACTTATATTGAAGGCGAGCCCGGCGGAACAGGGCGCGCGTTTGATTGGGATCTGATTCCCCGGACGTTACCGCTACCGGTGATTCTGTCTGGCGGACTGCACCCCGGCAACGTTGCTGAAGCGATCCGGCGTGCCCAGCCATGGGCTGTAGATGTATCCAGCGGTGTGGAAGCCGCCAAGGGTATTAAAGACGCGGGAAAAATTGCTGCTCTCATGCGAGGAGTTCGAACCAGTGAACGTTTATGATTTTCCCGATAAATATGGGCACTTTGGTCCCTACGGGGGCGTATTTGTAGCGGAAACGTTGATTGCGGCCCTGGATGAGTTACGCGTTCAGTATGAGCATTTTCGCAATGACGCCAGCTTCCAGGCGGAGTTTGCTTACGAATTGAAGCATTACGTGGGCCGGCCCAGTCCCATCTATCACGCAAAAAGATGGTCGGCTCATCTGGGCGGGGCGCAAATTCTGCTGAAGCGTGAAGACTTGAATCATACTGGTGCTCACAAAATCAACAATGCGATCGGACAGGCGCTTCTGGCCAGACGGATGGGCAAGTCACGGGTAATTGCGGAGACCGGCGCGGGCCAGCACGGCGTCGCCAGCGCTACGGTTGCCGCCCGCTATGGGATGGAATGCATTGTTTACATGGGTTCGGTGGATGTGGAACGTCAGGCTGCCAATGTTTACCGGATGAAGCTTCTGGGTGCCACGGTTATACCGGTCGAATCAGGTTCAAGGACGTTGAAGGATGCGCTCAACGAGGCCATGCGCGACTGGGTAACCAATGTCGAGGATACGTTTTATATCATCGGCACAGTGGCCGGACCGCATCCCTATCCGATGATGGTGCGGGATTTTCAGGCGATTATCGGACGAGAAGCCATCGGGCAGATGCAGGAAGAATATGGTTGCCAGCCGGATGCGTTAATTGCCTGCGTAGGCGGCGGATCGAATGCTATTGGGCTGTTTTATCCCTACCTCGAGAGTGATGTCCGCATGATCGGCGTCGAAGCGGCGGGGAGGGGGATCGAGACCGGCGAGCACGCTGCTACCCTTACCACGGGCAGGCCCGGCGTGTTACACGGTAACCGCACCTATCTGATCCAGGACGAGAATGGGCAGATTATTGAGACTCACTCCATTTCTGCCGGTCTGGACTACCCCGGTGTAGGCCCCGAGCACGCATGGCTCAAGGACAGCAATCGCGCTGAGTATGTTGGTATCACCGATGACCAGGCGCTTGAGGCGTTTCATGCACTGTGTCATTACGAGGGTATCATACCCGCGCTGGAATCCAGCCATGCGCTCGCCTATGCTGCCCAGCTTGCGCCACAACTTGCCAAGGATAAGCTGCTGCTGGTGAATCTGTCCGGACGAGGGGACAAGGACATGGGCACCGTGGCGCAGGCATCCGATATTGCTTTATAACCGACTTCCCCTTTATGTCTCGTATCGCTACCGTATTTGACGAGCTTCGTCAGCAACATAGAAAGGCATTGATCCCGTTTATCACTGCAGGTGATCCGGAACCAGGACTGATGGTGCCGTTAATGCACGAACTGGTAAAGGCGGGTGCGGATATTATCGAGCTGGGGGTTCCGTTTTCCGACCCGATGGCGGATGGTCCCACGATACAGCGGTCGTCGGAGAGGGCTTTAAAGCACCACATCGGGTTGAGGGACGTGCTGGCGATGGTGAAGGAATTCAGGCGAAGCGACGCTACCACGCCGGTCGTACTGATGGGTTATGCCAACCCGATAGAAGCGATGGGCTACGAGCCATTTGCCGCAAGCGCGAAGGAGTGTGGTGTAGACGGGGTGTTGACGGTGGATTACCCGCCTGAAGAGTCTGCGGAGTGGGTCGAATTTCTCCGGCACCAGCAAATTGACGCTATCTTCCTGCTTTCTCCCACCACGCCGCAGGCGCGCATCGAAGAGATGGCAAAGATGGCGCAAGGATATGTTTATTATGTTTCGCTAAAAGGCGTTACCGGCGCCTCTAACCTTGACCTCAGCGATGTCGCCAATAAATTGGCGCAGTTGCGTTCATCCATCTCCATTCCTATCGGTGTCGGTTTTGGCATCCGCGATAGCACGACCGCCAAAGCGGTGGCAAAGCTTGCCGACGCAGTCGTGGTTGGCAGCCGGATCATCGAGGAAATAGAAAACTCGTCCCGCGCAGAAGTTTTAGCCAACGTGCATGCGTTGGTCAAATCCCTGCGCAGCGCCATAGACGAAGCCAGACCCATATGACAGCGATAGCCTGCATGATTTTCCTCAGATACCTATGAGCTGGTTTCAGAAACTGCTGCCGCCAAAAATCAAGCGCAAGGAAAGTGGTGGCGAAAAAAAGGCCGTGCCCGAGGGCTTGTGGAGCAAATGTGCTTCGTGCGACGCCGTACTGTATTACTCCGACTTGGGGAACAATCTTAACGTCTGTCCCAAGTGCAACCACCACAACCGCATTTCCGCCCGCGTGCGCCTTGATTTATTTCTTGATGCCGAGGGTCGCTACGAGATCGGTCCGGAAGTTCAGTCCATCGATCCACTTAAATTCAAGGACAGCAAACGTTATATCGATCGGTTATCTGAGGCGAAAAGAGATACCGATGAGGATGATGCGCTGGTGGTCATGCAGGGTAGTGTCAAAGCGGTACCGATGGTGGCGGCAGCGTTCGAATTCGGTTTCATGGGTGGATCGATGGGCTCGGTCGTGGGGGAGCGCTTCGTACGCGGGGTTCAGACTTGCGTCGAGCAGCGCCTGGCTTTCGTGTGTTTCACCGCAAGTGGCGGCGCACGCATGCAGGAAGGACTTCTATCGCTCATGCAAATGGCCAAGACAACAGCGGCGCTCACGCAGTTGAGCCAGGAACGCCTTCCCTTTATTTCGGTATTGACCGACCCGACCATGGGCGGCGTATCAGCCAGCTTCGCCTTTATCGGTGATGTGGTAATCGCTGAGCCGGGTGCGCTGATCGGTTTTGCCGGGCCGCGCGTAATCGAACAGACGGTGCGTCAAACCCTGCCCGAAGGTTTTCAGCGCGCCGAATTCCTGCTGGAGCATGGCGCCATCGACATGATCGTAGATCGCAGGCGCATGCGCGACAAGATTGCCAACCTGTGCACGCTGCTGACGCGCGCTTCATAACCGGCCTGATAGCCGGCCTGGTGTCGGTTCTCCCGTATTTCATCAAGCCTGAGGGTGCATGGCAGCGAACGAAATCCATTCCGAAGCTCCAACACTTACCGATTGGCTGCTGAGGCTCGAACAACTCCATCCCTCGACAATCGACCTGGGACTGGAGCGTGTGGGCCGCGTCCGGGCCGAATTGGATCTTAAGCCGTCGTTTCCCATCATCACCGTCGGCGGCACCAATGGCAAGGGGTCGTCCTGCATCATGCTGGAAGCAATTCTGAGCCATGCAGGATATCGGGCAGGCTGTTACACTTCGCCTCATTTATTGCGCTACAACGAGCGAGTGCGGATAGGCCGACGGGAAGCAACCGATCCCGAATTATGCGAAGCTTTTCAGGCCATTGAATCCGCGCGGGTTCGCGCGGGTGTTTCATTGACGTATTTTGAATTTGGCACCCTGGCGGCAATGCAGCTGTTTATCCAGGCGGGAGTGGAGATCGCCATTCTGGAAGTGGGGCTGGGCGGGCGGCTGGATGCCGTCAATGTTTTCGACGCCGACTGTGCCGTGCTGACCAGCGTTGACTTCGATCATATGGATTATCTCGGGAACACACGCGAGATGATCGGATTCGAGAAGGCGGGTATCTTCAGGAAGGGAAAGCCTGCGATCTGCTCTGACCCTGATATGCCTGAGGCGGTGCGCCTGCATGCGGATGCAGTCGGGGCGGAGTTATTGCACATCGGTAAGCACTTCGGGTACTCGACGGACGCAAACGGATGGAATTACTGGGGAAGTGGCGGAAAGCGCTACTCTCTTCCCTATCCCGCTCTGCGTGGCGTGCATCAGTTGCGTAATGCCAGTGCGGGTCTCGCTGCACTTGATGCCCTCCGCGATCTGCTTCCGGTTACCATGAGCAATGTCCGCCACGGTCTATTGGATCTCGTGTGGCCGGGCCGGTTTCAGGTTTTACCGGGACGTCCGGCGATAATCCTGGATGTGGCGCACAATCCGGGCGCGGCATCGGTTCTGGCGGAATGCCTTGATAGCATGGGGCGCTATCGAAAAACCTACGCGGTGTTTGCCATGCTCAGGGATAAGGATATCGTTGGCGTCGCGCGCGTGCTTGCGCCCAGAGTGGATGTATGGCTGGTGGCGAGTATCAATGCGCCTCGTGGCGCTTCTTCTGGCGAAATCGAACATGCGCTCGAAGCAGCGGGAGTGACCCCAGTGGATCGGCAAGCGGAAGGGGCAGCGCAAGGGCAAGATGCGACGGCGGCGGGAAGCGAGACGATTCTTCGCTTCCCCAGTCCCGCCGCAGCTTATGCATACGCCTGTGAGCAGGCAAGCGTAAATGATAGAATTTGCGTTTTCGGCTCATTTCACACCGTGGCTGAAGCATTAATCCATAAAAAAGTTGTGCACGGTTAATCAGGGCATTCAAGTGGCAAAGACCGTTAGCGAAGAAGAAACTCAGCTCAGAAAGCGCGCGAGAAGACGGCTTGTCGGATCAATCACCCTAGTCATCGCAGCCGTCGTTATTTTACCGATGGTGCTCGATAGCAAACCGGAGCAACGCATCGAGGAAATTGATATCCGCATTCCCGCGGAAGATGCCGTCGATGAACTCGGGCCTGAATCCGAGGGGGCCAGGGACGTTCCCGCCAGGACTGCGCCGGAAACTCCCGCGAGTGAAATACCGGCGGCAAATCAGCCGGCGCCTCAATCCTCGGGCAAATCCGCCCCCACTGTAAAGGGAGTAGAAAAGCCGGACGCGTCCAAAGGGACGGGAGACTCGGGATCCAAGGTAGCTGCCGGAAGCGCCAGGGGGACGGCAGCGCCTGCCAGTTCTGAACTGTTTGTAGTGCAACTGGGGGCGTTTACCGACCCGGCAAAGGCCAACCAGAAGGTGCAGAACCTGGTAGCGAAGGATATTGCTTCGATTATCGGCGCGGAAGCATATACTGAAACCATCAAGGTCGATAAGGGGCTGGATAGAAACGCGGAGAAGGCCGTGGGGAAGGGCGACATCACGCGGGTGCGTGTTGGCCCGTTTCGCACGCGTGAGGACGCGGAGAATGCCCGCGAAAAATTGAAGACGTTGGGATTCAACGGGGTGGTTGCCGATAAATAGCATGATGAGGCTGTGCTATTTTTCGCCGATGCTGCGGGGAAGCAAATCGGGTTTCGGTGGATTGATTAATCGCGCATGACTATTTTTGATTACGCGGTTCTTGCCATACTCGTACTATCGATTTTGCTGAGCGTGGTGCGGGGTGTGGTACGAGAGCTTCTGTCTCTGGCGGGCTGGATCATCGCATTCATGGTGGCAAGTTCACTTGCAGCAGGGTTTGCGCCGATGCTGCCGTCCGCGATTGTTGGCGACCAGTTTCGCGGCATCCTCGCGTTTGCCTCCATTTTCCTGTCAGCACTATTGGCAATGGGTTTGCTGGCGATGCTGGTATCAGCGTTGGTGAAAACAGCGGGGCTCGGATTTGCCGACCGCTTTATGGGATCTCTATTTGGTTTGGCGCGCGGCCTGCTAGTGGTGTTATTGGTGGTGCTGGCGGCGGGATTTACTGCCGTGCCGCAGGAGCCTTTCTGGAAAAAGGCCATGCTGAGCGGACCGCTCGAAACCGCGGCAATGATGATCATCCCGTGGCTGCCTCAGGATGTGTCGCGCCACATCAACTATGTGAAATCGAAGCGCGAATGATGAGCGATCGCACAGGTCAAAGATTTCATGCCCGGCATCCGGCTTGCGGCGTGGAAGGAGCTTTACTTTCAATTTTTCGCGGCGTTTATCCGGGCGATCTTTGCGGAGTGTAAATCATGTGTGGAATACTGGGTCTTGTCGCACAAACGCCCGTCAACCAGTTGCTATACGACGGGTTGCTGGTGCTTCAGCATCGCGGGCAGGATGCGGCCGGGATCGTGACCGCGCAAGGCAATACTTTTCATATGCACAAGGGCAACGGACTGGTCCGGGATGTGTTCCGTACCCGCAATATGCGCGCGCTACTTGGCAACATCGGGATTGGGCATGTGAGGTATCCCACGGCCGGTTCCTCTGAATCACCAGCCGAGGCGCAACCATTTTATGTCAATTCGCCGTTTGGCATCGTGCTTGGGCATAACGGCAATCTCACCAACGCGGCCCAGCTCAACCAGGAGTTGTTCCGGGAGGACCTGCGTCACGTCAATACCAATTCGGACTCGGAAGTGTTGCTGAACGTTCTGGCTCATGAATTGCAAACGAGCACGAAGAATCACCAGCTCGACCCTGCGGCCATTTTTGACGCGGTGGCCGGCGTTCATCGTCGATGCCGGGGTGCCTACGCGGTAGTAGCGATGATTGCGGGATACGGATTGCTGGCTTTTCGCGACCCCTATGGCATCCGCCCATTGGTATTTGGTGGCGCCGAGACGGAGCACGGACTGGAGTACCTTGTGGCGTCTGAAAGCGTAGCGCTCGATACCCTGGGGTTCAAGCTGATCCGCGACGTTGCGCCGGGTGAAGCAATATTTATCGACGAGCGCGGCAATTTTTATAATAAACAGTGCGCCGTCAACCCCGTGCACTATCCATGCATTTTCGAGTATGTCTATATGGCGCGTCCTGATTCGGTAATGGATGGCATATCGGTCTATGAAACGCGGCTTAACATGGGGGAGAGCCTGGCGGACAAGATTACCTCGACCATGCGACACCTGGATATCGATGTAGTCATCCCCGTTCCGGATTCCAGCCGCCCCAGCGCCTTGCAGCTGGCAAACCGCCTGGGAGTCAGTTTCCGCGAAGGGTTCGTCAAGAACCGATATATCGGCCGTACCTTCATCATGCCGGGACAACAGTTGCGGCGGAAATCGGTTCGCCAGAAACTTAACGCCATGAGCGTGGAATTTCGCGGAAAGAACGTGTTGCTGGTGGACGACTCCATCGTGCGGGGCACCACGAGTCGCGAAATTGTGCAGATGGCGCAGGAAGCAGGCGCCAATAAGGTATATTTTGCTTCTGCCGCGCCCCCGGTGAGGTTCCCCAACGTTTACGGGATCGACATGCCCACACGTCATGAGCTGATCGCCGCCGGCCGGGATGAAGACGAAATCCGCCGCGAAATAGGCGCTGATTTCCTTGTTTATCAGAAACTCGATGCACTCATAAAAGACGTGTCTCGGCTTAACCCATCCATCCAGAATTTCGAGACGTCGTGTTTCGATGGGCACTACATTACCGGGGATGTCACACCCGAGTATCTGGCCTTTCTGGAAGCCCAGCGGACAGGCGGGGAATTATTGTCGCGAACCGGATCCAGTACGCAACTGGATTTGAATCTGGCTTCAGCAGAGTAGGAAAATAATGGAGATTGACAAACTCAGCTACCGAGCGTAGCGTAACAGTTGTGCGCCGATTTGATATTCAGCTTGCGGGCGCGTTATAAATTCGGCTAAAGCGGGAAAACCCGTCTTAGCGTGCGCTGAACGGGTTTTTTATTTGGAGGAGATTTTTTGCATGTCTGACGATTTGGAGCTGCAAACACTGGCGTTGCATACCGGTGTTCACCGCAGCCAATTCAATGAGCACTCGGAGGCGCTGTTTCTAACCTCAAGTTTTGTATTCGAAAGCGCCGCGCAAGCGGCCGCGCGCTTCTCCGGCGCGGAGCCGGGAAACATCTACTCGCGCTTTACCAATCCTACCGTTACGGCGTTCGAAGAGCGGCTCGCCGCCCTTGAGGGTGCCGAAGCCTGTGTCGCGACTTCTTCCGGCATGTCCGCGATTCTATCCTGCGTGATGGGCCTGCTATCGGCGGGCGATCACATCGTCGCGTCGCGCAGCCTGTTTGGCTCCACGGTAAATCTGTTCAGTAATATTCTCACGCGTTTCAATATCGAGACCACGTTTGTTTCTGCTACCGACGTTGCGGCATGGGAGGCGGCGGTAAAGCCTGCCACAAAACTGCTGTTTGTGGAGACCCCATCAAACCCGCTTACTGAGATCTCCGATATCGCCGCGCTCTCGTCCGTGGCGAGGAAAGCCGGGGCGTTGCTCGCGGTCGATAACTGCTTCTGTTCTCCCGCGCTGCAACGGCCGTTGGGACTCGGTGCCGACCTCGTGATTCACTCGGCGACCAAATACCTGGAGGGGCAGGGCAGAGTCCTGGGCGGGGCAGTGCTGGGCAAGCGCGACCTGGTCATGGGTGGGGTGTTCAGCTTCCTGCGCACCGCCGGTCCGAGCTTAAGTCCGTTTAATGCCTGGGTTATTCTGAAGGGAATGGAAACACTTAAATTAAGGATGGATGCGCACTCGGCAAATGCATTGGAAGTTGCCCGCTGGCTGGAAGCGCGACCCGGAGTCGCGCGAGTACATTACCCTGGCTTGCCGTCCCATCCGCAACATGAACTCGCCAAGCGTCAACAGAAGACCGGCGGCGGAATCGTTTCATTTGAGTTGAAAAATGGCAAAGAAGCGGCATGGCGGGTGGTCGACTCCGTACGCATGATTTCAATTACCGCCAACTTGGGCGACACAAAAAGCACATTGACTCATCCTGCCAGCACCACGCACGCTCGCATTAGCCAGGAGAGCCGGGATGCTGCGGGAATTACCGATGGGTTGCTGCGAATTGCGGTTGGATTGGAAGCCCCGAAGGATATCCAGGACGATTTAGCCAGGGGACTGAGTGTGGTCTGAAGCAGGTATTCAGGCCGCCATAGACTCAGTTGGTTGATGTCCATAACGGCAACAGTAGCGCCGGAATATCACCAGCACGACTCCTCCCGATCCCAAAATCATCTGGGATTCACGCCGTCCGATCTTCGAGGCGCGCCTCAAGCGCTTGATTCACAAGCCGTGCGGGCGCATTCAAACATCTGCTCCAGCTTCTCGCCCACTTCCCCGATCCCCTGCAGATGGATGAGCGTGGGCGGAAAAACGCGTGTATCTCGCAGTGCCCGAGTCAGACTGATGCTTTTCGCACCCGTTTTATGGGATTGCTCGGATTCAGACAGCTCAAACTGAGTGTGCGTGGCCGAGCATGAGCGAATGAGCTACTCCTCAATTTGCGGCGTCGCGGCGCAGCATTTCCTCTAGACAAAAAACCTCATCGTTTTCCCCCACTAGCACAGCCGTTCATTTGAGACATTGCCAGCTACATGATAGCCAGGTATGTGCTTGTCGGATTCGTTTACACCTCCGTAGTACCTCCTCAGGGGATAAACCTAAAATACTATTCAAAACAATGTACTTATAACATGGCATGTAAATTGCTACATGCTTGTCAGAAGTTGGACACCTTTAAGAATAACGAAGAGAACAATAAAAATGAAAACAAAATACACTGCATTATCTATCGCGGTTGCTGGGTTGTTTGCGGCGACTCAGGCTGGGGCGGTTCCTGTTCTACAAATAGGCGCGCCTGGAGGATTTGGCGAGGGAACGTATGCTGACTACCAAGGTAGTAGCACAAGCCCCACTGAGAGCAACACCGCCATCACTTCAGGCGGCATCTTATATGTGGGAGGAGTCTACCAGAACAATAACGTGCTCTCTCTGGGGGGCCAGTTTGGAAGCGGTAGTAACTGGTCGAGCTTCGGCTTGCCTACCGTTTTCAATACCCATGATGCGGTATTGCTTGTGTCTGTGCCGCAAGGCACGCTGGCCACGGCGCTGGCATCTCTCACCGTTGGCGGTAATTTTGCATTCTATTCGGATGCAAATAACAGTTTTTTTCCGAATAATCATGATCCGGTAAAAGCCGCTGTCTCCGATTTCCTTTTCTTTGATATCGGGGATTTTGCGAAGATTGCGGGAGCGGTGCCCGATTTCACTACAGAAACCGGAGGAGCTGCCGGTCAGATTAAAACCCTGAACGTGGCTGGATTTGGCTCACTTCCCTGGGCGCATTTCGATGCGATGGCACTTGAGACGAGGACTCAAGGGCAAACCAGGATAAGCACTACGCTTGAAAACGATCCCGGGTCGCATGACGTGACCTGGAAAGGTGACGGTCCTCCGCCGCAAGAAATTCCGGAACCTGCTACGCTTGCGCTTCTCGGCCTGGGGCTGTTGGGCTTAGGCGTTGCGCGCAGACAAAAAAAATAACAGAGATGTTTTTAGAATAAAAACCCGCTTCGGCGGGTTTTTTTTGGTTACTGCAAACCCATGAGTGCGGTAGGCGCAACCTGCAAAGGGCAAATCGTTATTTGTAATACCTTAAAGTCGAAATAATTTTTACCGTTAATACTTTCAGCAAATTCATATTCGTATCTGTAAAAGGGCATACCCCGTGAAAACGGGGGACGCAAAGTCATCGGTCTACGAGGCGAAGCCTTAGGACGGCAGGACTGCCAGGTAACGCCATTATCTACCGGTTAATGAGTTAACCGCGTATCGGCAAACACTCGCTTCAAGATCGGCGAAAGTCGATTGTGAGTTTATGTCTCAGGCCATGCCAGGCAGTTCATCTCCATTGGGGAGAGGAACTGAAATGCGCACTAACGAGTTTTTATCTATACGTGTAACGGGTGGGGTGCCGTCAGGCGCAGCGTGGATAAACAATTGCCACTTGCAGCGTGTCCAGCGCGATCATTCTCGTGTGGCGGAACGTCTATTGGCGGTCCTGATAGGATTAGCTACGTTCAACGCCAGTGGCGCGCCGCCAGAAAGCAATGTGCCGGGTGGCAATAGTAGCGGAGCATGGGCTAACGGCCGGGTTCTGGTGATGCCGCGTGCTGGACTGACGGAGAAGGAGCTTGGGAAGATATTGAGCGAGCACGGCGGCAAGGGCAGAAAAATCGGCCAGAGCGATTTATATATCGTGGATCTACCGGCGAATGCATCGGAAAAGGCGGTGGCTGCGAGATTGGCTCATCACCCGGCATTCAAGTTTGCTGAGATCGACGAGATGGTTCTGCCCGATCTCATACCCAATGATCCCTACTATGGCAGCGCATGGCATTTGTCTAAGATTGGCGCATCGACAGCCTGGGACAAATCACAAGGGGCCGGTGTGACCGTTGCCATTCTTGATTCGGGCGTGGATAGCGCACATCCCGATCTTGGGACCAAGTTGGTACCGGGCTGGAATTTCTATGACAACAACTCCAACACGTCCGATGTATACGGTCACGGAACGAAGGTTGCAGGCGCGGCTGCGGCTGCGAGCAACAACAGTATTGGAATCGCCTCGGTGGCCGGGCAGTCCAGGATCATGCCCGTTCGCGTTAGCAATCTCAGCGGGGGAGGCTATTGGAGCACGATAACACAGGGACTGGTCCACGCTGCAGACAATGGAGCTCGTGTTGCGAATGTCAGCTTTCTCGGCGTTACCAGCAGCTTAACGGTTCAAAACGCTGCCCAATACTTGAAAAATAAGGGGGGGTTGGTGATTGTCAGTGGCGGAAATACGGGTACTCAACAAAATTATGTTTCGACTACGACGATGATTCCAGTATCCGCCACGGATGGCAATGATGTCAGGGCCAGTTGGTCGAGCTACGGCGCTTATATCGCGCTGGCGGCTCCGGGTGCAGGGATCTGGAGCACCACCCTTGGGGGAGGCTATGGCGCAGTATCGGGAACCTCATTCTCAAGTCCTATAACCGCCGGGGTGGTCGCCCTCATGATGTCCGCCGCTCCATCATTGCTGAATACGAAGATCGAAAGCCTGCTGTTTTCCACCGCTGTTGACCTGGGCGCTGCGGGCCGCGACCCCTACTATGGCTATGGACGGGTGGACGCCGCGAGGGCGGTGCAGGCAGCCGTTGCAACCGTTCCGGTGCCCGATACGCAGGTGCCTTCGGTGGCAATTTCATCGCCAAGTAATGGCGCGACGGTGGCAGGACTGGTTCCTGTAAACGTCAATGCCGCCGATAATATCGGGGTCACTCGCGTTGAGCTGAAAATCAATAGCACTACGGTAGCCATCGACAGTACGGCTCCGTTTGCATTCAGCTGGGATTCGCACGGTGTGCCCAACGGCTTGGTCAATCTCGTAGCATATGCGGTCGATGCCGCGGGCAACTCCAAAGCTTCAACGGCGATAACGGTAATGGTAGGGAACGGAACGGCCACCATTCCCAAGGATACGACAGCGCCGACGGTCAAAATCGTCAATCCGGTGGTGGGACCTGTTTCAGGCAACAATGTGGCGATCAGCGTGAATGCGACGGATAATAGCGGGCCCATGGGCATTACTCATACGCTCTATATCAATGGCGTACAAAAGGCAAGCGGAACCGGAAGCACGTTGGGCTACAACTGGTTTATCGGTAATGTCGGGGCCGGAGCACACCTGATCCAGGCGATGGTCAGAGATGCAGCTGGAAATGCTTCGTCCTCTTCCGTTTACGTTATGGTGGTGAAATAGGAAATCGGATTAGGAACAAAAGAATCGAATAGCAGCGCTTAACTTCCAGGCAGGGCCAAGTACGACCAGCACGCACTTGGCCCGGTTCTCATTTTTTGGTCAGTGCAGAAACCCATCACGGGTATAAGACCTTTCGAGGTTAAGTTCCGCGCCGCGCGGCTTCATAGAGCGGCATGACAACCGGTAATAGCGACTCGACCTGCTGAACCCTGGTTGAGTCTGCCGGGTGGCTGCTCAGAAATTCGGGCATTTGTCCGCCCTCCTTCGCATTCATCATTTTCTGCCATAGCGTGATACCCGCGCGTGGGTTGTATCCGGCGCGGGCGCTCAGCTCCAGACCGATACGATCAGCTTCTGCCTCATCGCTGCGGCTGAAATGGGTGGCGAGCAACGCTTGATAGCCGACAGCAGCGAGAGTGGCCGTATTCTGGCTGATGCCGAACGCAGCGGTTCCCAACCCGAGCGCGGTCTGCGCGGCGATTGCCTGCGATACCTGCTCGCGCGAGTGTTCGCGCAAGGCATGGGCAATTTCATGCCCCATCACTACGGCAATTTCCTCGTCGGTGAGTTTAAGCCTGTTGATCAGGCCGGAATAGAACATGATCTTGCCGCCGGGCATGCAAAACGCATTGAGTTCATCGCTATCGATTACATTCACTTCCCATTTCCAGCCGGGCGCGTCCTTGCGAAATACCGCCGTTTGAGGTTCGATGCGGCGGGCGATAGCCTGTACGCGTTGCAACAGCTTCTCATCCTTGTTCAATGCGCCTTTTTGTGACGCTTCTGACTTGAGCTTGGTATACCCGAGGGATGCAGTCTGCTCCAGTTGCTCGGACGATATAAGAAGCAATTGAGAACGGTTTGCGCCGACTGCGCCGCCGCTGGTGGTGGTGGCGCATCCGGCGAGCGCAAGTAGCCAGATACTGATCGATACCGATGCAACAACCCGGAAAGCAGACATAGTGTTCCCCTTGTGAAATATCTATCGTCGTGACGAGCGCTTTAGCTTTAACTGTTTACAACCAATTGAACCGTGGATCAAAAGCGGTTTGACCTTCCCCTGCTGGGAAGAAATCTTGATCGGTGACGATATTGCTACTCGATCACTTCCGCTTTCTCGAGCAACACATTCTCCACCGGCACGTTCTGATGCCCGGCCCGATTGCCGGTGTTCACCTTCGCGATCTTGTCGACCACGTCCATTCCTTCGATGACTTTACCAAATACGCAATAGCCGAATCCCTGAGAGTTCGGTGCACTGTAGTTGAGAAAATTATTGTTCGCGACGTTAATGAAGAACTGCGTGGTGGCGGAGTGGACGTCCGACGTGCGCGCCATGGCAACGGTGTACTTGTCATTTTTCAGGCCGTTCGCGGCCTCGTTCTGGATTGGCGCACGGGTTTGCTTCTGTACCATGCCCGGCTCAAACCCGCCGCCCTGAATCATGAAACCGTCAATAACGCGATGAAATATCGTGTTGTCATAGTTCCCGCTGTTCACGTAGTCCACGAAATTCTGGACGGTTAGCGGGGCCTTTTCGCTGTCCAGCTCAAGGGTAATGTCGCCGTAATTGGTGTGCAGTTTTATCATGTTTTATACCTATTTCGTGGATGGGTTGGAGGGTTGAGGAGATCCGTCTGGGATCAGCCTGACTTCTTCTATGATGATATCCGACTTGGGTACGTCGCCCGGGAAGGGTCCGCGTGCCCCGGTCGGCGTTGCCGCGATCTTTTCGGCAACGTCCATCCCCTGGACGACTTTGCCGAACGCGGTATAGCCGTAACCCTGCGGGGTGGGCGAGGTATGGTTGAGGAAGGCGTTACTGGAGACGTTGATGAAAAATTGCGCCGTGGCTGAGTGGGGGTCCGAAGTGCGGGCCATCGCAATGGTCCCGGCATCGTTCCTCAGGCCATTTGCCGCCTCGTTCTCGACCGGTGTCCGGGTTGGCTTCTGAGAGAGGTTTTTATCGAAGCCGCCGCCTTGAATCATGAAGCCGGGTATGACGCGATGAAATACAGTGTTGCGGTAGTAGCCATCTTTCACGTAGCGAAGAAAATTATCCACCGTCTTGGGGGCCTTATCGGGATAGAGTTCAACCACGATATTGCCGAGATTGGTCTTTATCTCAACCTGAGGATTGGCCGCATAGCTGGTGATGCTGAAAGAAAGCGCAAGAGCAAGGGCGAGACGTCCAAAAATATGCATAATGGGAAGAATGGTTGGAAAAAATGGATAAGGTATTGGAAAAGTAGCGTCCTACTTGTGTGCTCGAGAACCTTTTTCTCAGCGACTTGTGCCGCAATCTCTTGTTCCTGATTCTATGCGGCGCTTTCGTAGATTATTTTCCACGGCCCCGTGTCGTTTTCTTTCATCCAATATTGGCGCTTTCTCATCTTATTCGACAGGTTATTGCTTGCGTACTCCTGATCGAAATCCACGACCGCCAAGTCTTCCCGCCCCGGGTAGAGAAACATGCCTATATTGCTGATTCCGACCTTGATCCAGCTTTTGCTGGCGTTCACCTGGCGTTTGTGTTGTGCCCATTCGGACCGGCCCTGATTCCCGCTGACGAAATCGCGCCCATAATTCTTCAGGTAAGCCTCGATATTGCCACTTTCCCAATCCCGCCGCCAGTTTTCCAGATGCCGGGCCAGCCTGTCGCGCAGGAGCACAGTGTCTTCAGGTTTTACCCAATCGATCCGGTCGCTGATGATAACGGGCGTGACCCCGACCTGCAATTTGGGGCTAAGCCGGTCCAAATCCTGATTGGAGAGCACCACGCAACCATCGCTGGCACGAGGCGGCCGGCTGAAGGTGTCGGAGGGCGTGCCGTGGAGCCAGATGCCATATCCACTACGGCCGTGCCGCTTATCCCATTCGTTCGGGTAGTTAATAGGAAATGCTTTTCCGCCATAAAAATCGGTCAGTTTTTCCCGGGGAACATTAGCTGTAATAAAGTAGACGCCAATGGGAGTTTTTTTGTCTCCTTCTTTTAATTTCTGCGATCCGTTTTTCCCACTGCTAATGTAATAATCGGCCACGTAGCGGACTTTACCGCCCACATTCTCAAATATATACAGCCGGGATTTACCCGTATCGGCGATTGCGGCATATTTCTGCTCGGGTTGCATTTGCAGGAGGTACTTGGGCATCCTGTCGCCTGGAACCGGCTCAAGGTGGCGGCGCACTCGCGCTCTCGCTTCATCCCGAAGATCGGTAATTTGCTGTTGGCCGGTCCCGGCGGTCTCGCCCATCGCGCTGATGGGGCGGGTGCGAGCCAGCAACAGATCGCCTTTGATCAGATGAGCAAGCCGGAAGTTCGGGTTGGCGTGGAGGACTTGCTCAATTCCGGTCAAGGCGGAATCCATGCGGCTGTCCGCAATTTCCTGCAAGCTTTTGACGAGCATCGCTTCCGGCCCGGTTGCGGAAAGGCCCGCGGAGGCGGGACGATCACTGGCGAATGCGCTAGTCATGGCTGGACTCAATATCGTCATGGCAACCGCCAGCAGAGTGACAAGCAAGCTCCCTGCTGCAATGCCCGACGATGTCATCGCCCTACGTGTTCCTGATGGATGAGCCACTTGTCCCCTGTTTTGGTCATCTCAAGTGTTTTTAGCGTATTACTTTTGATGGCGTCCGAGTGGTAGGACTGCTTGAAAGTTACTCTGGCGTGGGTATCATCGATGAAACTGATTTTGGGATTGACGATGGCTACCTGAATGGATTTTGCCTTGCCGATGCGTTCCCGACGGCTTTTCTCCCATGTGCCGCGAGATGCGCCGCCGGGAGCGCGGAAATCGGTCGCATAAAAGGCAAGGTAGGCGGGGACATCCTTTTCCGACCAGGCTTTCGCCCACGCGTTCACGATCTTGATCACCTCGGAGGAACTGTCGGATACCGCCTGAGCTTCAGGCGCAGTTTTTTCGGCCGTGGCTGTTTTCTCAGATTCGGATTTCTCCGGTTGCTCTGCTTGCGGGCCGGTCTTCTCCGCTGTTTTGACGGGAGTCTTGGGTAACGTTTCCGCCGCTGACTCGCCCGCCAGCGCAGACGTTGCAGGAGCTGCCGCTGCGGTTTGAATTTTTCCGGATCTGCTCGCGAAGAGGTCTTTGATCATCGCAAGCTTGGTCTGCGCGCCGGCATTACGATTGTCCAGCTGAAGAGCCTTGCCGTAAGCCTGGCTTGCCATCTTTGCGTAAATGTCGCCAAGATTTTCGTGCGCCGTGGAATAGCTCGGGTGAGTACGTATTGCCGCTTCTAGCGCGCCCTTGGCTTTGTCGTACTGTCCCTGGCTCGCGTATAACACCGCGAGGTTGTTGTATGGCTCGGGCAGATCCGGGTAATCCTCTGTCAGCGAAGAAAAAACCTGAATGGCTGCTATGGTTTTCTTTTGTTCGGTAAGGATCAGACCCTTGTGGAAGCGCATTTGGGGGTCCTTGGGCTTCCTGGCCAGATAGGCATCGGCTTGCTCCAGCGCCTTCCCCAGGCTGCCTTGTTGGTAGAGCTTCGCAACTTCCTCATTTTCATCGGCCAGTGCGGCAGAATTCATCCCCGTCAGCAAAACAGTAATACAAACAGTGATACAGGCCGCAATAGGGGCATTTATCCGGCGAAAATCGAGCTTTTTCATTATGCTATACTTCTCCGGTTCTTGTTGAGTTATCTTGGAATCCGCACGATTCTACCAAGAAGCCTGTTCAATTCACAATCTTGCCAGATGCTCAGAATCCACAATTCTCTCGCCAGGGAAAAGCAGGACTTTATTCCCATGCTGCCCGGCAAGGTCAAAATGTACGTTTGCGGCATGACGGTCTATGACTATTGCCATCTCGGCCACGCGCGAATGATGGTGGTTTTCGATTTGGTGCAACGCTGGTTGCGGGCGAGCGGGTTCAACGTGACATACGTGCGCAATATCACGGATATCGACGATAAAATCATCCGGCGGGCGCACGAGAATGGCGAGTCCTTCGAGGCGCTCACCGCTCGCTTCATCAAGGCCATGGAAGAAGACGCGGCCGCGCTTGGGGTGGAACCGGCGACGTTCGAGCCGCTTGCGACGCGCCATATCGACAGCATGATTGCGATGATAGACATGCTCGTGAAGAAAGGCCTGGGGTATGCCGCGGCCAACGGCGACGTATATTTCGCCGTGCACGAATTTCCCGGCTATGGAAAGCTCTCGGGGAAATCCCTTGACGACTTGCGCGCAGGGGAGCGGGTGGGTATCGATCCGCATAAAAAAGACCCGCTGGACTTTGTGTTGTGGAAGGCTGCAAAACCGGGTGAGCCGCAGTGGGATTCGCCTTGGGGGATGGGTCGCCCCGGTTGGCATATTGAATGCTCGGCTATGAGTGAACATTACCTGGGTGAACACTTCGATATACATGGCGGCGGACAGGATCTGCAGTTTCCGCATCATGAAAATGAAATTGCCCAAAGCGAGGGAGCGCATGATCATCCCTTCGTCAATTACTGGATGCACAACGGTTTTGTGCGTGTCAATGACGAAAAGATGTCGAAATCACTGGGCAATTTTTTTACCGTGCGCGAAATTCTTGCCCGCTATCAGCCTGAGGTGGTGAGGTTCTTTATTCTGCGCGCACATTATCGCAGCCCGCTCAACTACTCCGACATGCATCTGGAAGACGCCAAGCGTGCGCTGGATCGTCTTTATACCGCGCTCAAAAGTTTTGACGCGAGTCAAGTTCCGATGGAAATTGATTGGCATGACCCCCACGCCGCACGTTTCAAGGAGGCAATGGATGACGATTTCAATACGTCCGAGGCCATCGCGGTGCTGTTTGATCTCGCGAATGAGACCAACAAATCCGCATCGTCAAAGAGTATCGCATCGCTGAAAGCGCTGGGCAGCGTGCTCGGGTTACTGCAACAGGACCCTCAGCATTACTTCCAGGAAGCTGGAGCGGCGGGGGACTCGGGGTTTACACCCGAACACATCGAACAAATGATTCAAAAACGTCTTCTTGCCCGCGCGAACAAAGATTACGGCGAGGCTGACCGTATTCGCAAGGAGTTGATGAGCGCGAGCATTATTCTTGAAGATACAGCGAAGGGCACGACCTGGAGGCGTTGCTGAACCCCGCGTCATTATCCCGGATTAGGGCGATCCTAACCTTAAGGCTTCGCGAGTATGCAAGCAATATATGGCTGTGAGGGGCCTAAAACGCATCCGAAGGCCATTGCCGCCGTTTGGTGTAAGCCCCGTGGCCCGTCTGCGTAAACGAATTATCCTGGAACGCCTAACTGTTTAGTCGACTGCCGGGTTCCTGTTTGGTTGAGAGGGGGGTTGGGATGGAACTGCGTGTAAAAAGAACGGATTTTTCCGAAGAAAGTACGATAGGCGAACTGTTGGTGAATGACCAGTTTGAGTGCTATACCCTGGAAGACAAGGTAAGGCCGGTAAAGATCGCGGGTAAGACCGCCATACCGGCGGGGCGCTACGAGGTGGTCATCAGTTTCTCGCAGCGGTTTCAGCGCCCACTCCCGCTGCTTTTAAACGTGCCGAACTTTGAAGGGATAAGGATACATCCCGGAAACAAGGCCGCCAACACGGAGGGATGCATTCTGGTGGGCGAAACGAAGAGCGCGGATTTCGTCGGGCAGAGCAGGGTAGCGTTTGACAGGCTATTCGAAAAATTGAAGGTGGCGGCGGTGACGGAAAAGATCTTCATGGAAATAGCGTGAAACCGGTAACAGCAACTCGGGTTCGACGCCCATGAGCAGCACGTTATGTCGGGCTTTTTAAAATGGGTGCTTCTCGGCTATTTTGCCGCGCCCTTATGTGTCTTTGCGCAAATGGAGGTGACAAGCCCGTTCGTGCATGAAAAAAGATATGTCCTGCCGTCCGGAAAAAAAGTCGAACTTACGTTGCAGGAGCGGCGCTGCAGAAACGGCGAGTGCCGCGAGGTGGATGCGGGCATGTGGGGCATGGACGGCGGAATCCCTCGATTTGTTACTGAGACCTTTCTCGTGGGTATTAACGGCAAACCGTTTCCGATTCCCGAGAAGCTCTATAAGGATCTCACCAATATGCACTCTGCGTCCGTTATTGAAGATAAAGAACGAATTATTCTGGAACTCAAAGGTGGAGACGGAGCCGGCGCGTATACGGCACGATTCGAGTTGGGTGGCATGTGCGGATTCGAGCGCAAGATCTGCGGTGAGGTGTGCGGCGAAATCTGGGAGCATACCACTTGGTACAATTCCTTTGCCTACGAAGGGGATCCGTTGTGCAAAAGCGGGATCCAGTGATCGCCTTCGCGGCATTTGTTGCTTTTCTGAACTATTGTGAAGCTTGAGCAGAGAATGCCTATTCCCTCTTACGAGTCTCATCGATAGCTCCGGGGTTTTCCTTGCCGACGCATTATTCCGGAAAGGAGCGTGCGTGACACCCGTATTCGAAGCACTTTCGCGCGCCTTTCGCGATATGTTCCAGTTTCAGGTCTTGTGGATCATTATCTGGCCCATTCTGGCGGCGGGCCTGCTGTGGTTGATTCTGGGCGTGGCCTTCTGGAATACTTTCTCGGTATGGATCGCGAGCGGTCTTACCGCAATTGGCATCCAAACCTGGCTTGAGGGTGTCGAACCGCGATGGATCGCGTACGGAATTCAGGGGATCGCGCATCTGATTCTGTTTGTGCCGCTGGTTTTCGTTACCGCGCTGGTCATTACCGCCTTATTTGCAATGCCTGCGCTGATCCGCCTGGTCGCGATCCGCGACTATCCCTCTCTTGCACGCAAAAACGGTGGCGGGTTTGCCGGCAGCGTGCTTAATGCCCTGCTCGCCCTCGCGATCTTTATAGCCATTTGGGTGGTCACGTTTCCCTTGTGGCTAATCGGCGTCGGTGTCATTATTCCCTTTGTCGCTACCGCCTATCTGAACCAGCGTCTATTCCGTTACGACGCCCTGGCGGAACATGCCAGCAGGGAAGAAATGCAAGCGATATTTTCCACGCAACGCCCCTCCTTGTGGGTCTTGGGGTTGCTGACGGGGTTGATGCAATTTATTCCGTTTATAAATCTGGTGGCCCCCGTATTGGCGGCGCTGGCTTTTATTCATTTTGGACTTTTCCGCCTGTCGGAGTTGCGTGGTCTGGAGGCGGGCCCGTGAACCGCGATTATCAGGAGGTGACATCGGTGAAGACCCATGGCGTGGATTTCATGACTGTTCGGTTGGCGGCAATCGCGGCCTGCGCTGCGGCCGTGTTCGCGCATAATGTCCTGGCTCACGAACCCGCTTCGGCTACCCGGGGTGCGAGCGGCGCGCATCAGCATCACGGACAGCCTGCCGGGGCAAACCTCCCAGGGCAGAGTGATGACGGCGCGCCGGAACTGTTGAATCTGGGCCCGCATACATTTCCGGTGAGCACGCGGAACAAGCTGGCGCAGCAGTTCATGAACCAGGGACTAAACCTTTCCTACGCATTTAATCATGCCGAGGCGGGCCGCGCATTCCGGGAAGCGGCAAGACTGGACCCATCGCTTGCAATGGCTTATTGGGGTCAGGCGCTTGTGCTGGGGCCGAATATCAACGCCCCCATGGAGCCGAAGGACGAGATGCCGGCTCTCGAACTGGTGCGCAAGGCAGCCTCTCTGGGGGAGAAGGCATCACCGCGCGAGCGCGCGCTCATAGCGGCCCTTGAAAAGCGTTATAGCGGCAACTCGGAACGCCGCAAGGCGAACGATGAGGCCTACGCTGACGCGATGCGCGAGGTGCATCGCCGCTTCCTGGCTGATCCGGACATTGCCATGCTCTATGTCGAGTCGTCGATGGACCTGAACTCCTGGGGTTACTGGATGCGCGACGGGTATCCAATGAAAGATACAGCTGAAATTGTCGCCATCACCGAGGAAGTAATGCGTCGCCACCCAAAACACCCTGGCGCGCTGCACTTTTATATCCATCTGATAGAGCCTACCGCCACTCCCGAGCGAGCGGAAAAGGCAGCCGATACGCTGCTGACGCTGATGCCGGATGCGGGGCATATCGTACATATGCCTTCGCATATCTACCTGCGGGTCGGCAGGTATGCGGACGCAATCAAGAGCAATGAGCGCGCGGTTGCGGCGGACGAGGCTTACTTGGCGCGGAAACACGCGCAGGGGTTGTATCCCGTAGCGTACTTTCCGCACAACATCCATTTCCTTTGGGCAGTTGCCAGCGCGGACGGTCAAAGCCGGGTTGCGATTGAGTCCGCGCGCAAAGTGGCCGGTACGGTGGACGACAGGATGCTGGAGGAGGTGCCACTAACGGCGGTGTTTCGCGTCGTCCCGTACTGGGCGTTGGCTCGGTTTGGGAAATGGAACGAGATTCTACAGGAGCCTGCCCCGTCCTCGACAAACGCATTTGTGAAGGGCGGCTGGCACTATGCGCGTGGGCTGGCTTTTGCGGCAACGCGGCAGTTGCAGCAGGCGGAACGGGAATTGGAAGTGCTGCGCGGTATCCTGCATGATGGGTCGCTGGAGCATCCGCTCATGTCGCTGAACACGGCGCGGTCCGTTCTGGCAATCGGTCCGGAGGTGTTGGCGGGAGAAATTGCCGCGGCGCGCGGTCAATCCGAGATAGCCATTTCTCATCTTGAACGGGCTGTCCGCCTTGAGGATGCGCTGGCTTACACCGAGCCGCCGGAATGGCAGTCGCCCCCCAGGCTGACATTGGGTGCCATGCTGCTTGAATCGGGGCGTCCGGCTGAAGCGGAAACAGTTTACTGGGAGGACTTGCGGCGAAATCGCAATACCGGCTGGGCGCTCTACGGTTTATTGCAGGCGTTGCGTGCGCAAAATAAAAAAGACCAGGCAGAACTGATCGAAGCCCGTTTTAAACAGGCCTGGAAGCGGTCAGACGTAAAACTCAACGCCTCACGTTTCGGCTGCGTTGCAGCGCCGTCCGGGCCCTAGCGTCCGAGCGTGCATTTTAAGGGCATATCAGCTGCCTGGTTGGTGTTTGATTGTTCAATCCCTGTTCCCGGAAAGCATACGTCTTGGCGTCGTTAATGTGGTAGAAGTTCTACCGATGTTCAGTGCAGGGAGGAACCGAACGTATGGAGAAACACGACGCGCAGCACGGGCCGCTTATATATACGATTGGACATTCAACACGCCCGCTGGGCCTGTTCATCGACATGTTGGCAGGGAATGAGATCGGCCTCGTTCTTGATGTGCGCACCATACCTCATTCCCGGCGGAACCCCCAGTACAGTCAGGAAACGCTGCCGCTAGCCCTGCGCGCATCAAACATTGGCTACCGCCACTTGCCGGGCCTCGGCGGGCTTAGACACGCGCGCAAGGACTCCATCAACAGGGGCTGGCGAAACGCATCTTTTCGCGGATATGCGGACTATATGCAAACGCCCGACTTCACCGATAACATTCGGACTGTCGTGGAGATTGCCGCATCCGGGCCATGTGCGTTGATGTGCGCGGAAGCCGTGCCATGGCGGTGCCACCGTTCGCTGATTGCCGACGCGCTTGTCTTGCGTGGCCTCTGCGTCGAACATATCATGGGTGTACAGGAGCGAAAACCGCATGTGATAACGCCCTGGGCACGAACCGATGGGCTGGAGATCGTATATCCCCCTGCCGATGAGGGCATAGTCGACAGGTGATCAACGATGGGTGGCTAACGATAGGTAGAATCCCGACTTTGCCCGGGTGTTGAGTGAAGCTATTCGAGATTATTGCAGCAACTTACCCTGAAATTCACTGGACCGAACAGCGAGAGGTGCCAATATCAATATGAAAATACGATGTAACAGATGGGCAGTGCTGGCCGTTGTGACTATGTCCGTGTCACAAGCCGCGGCGGACGAAGGCAGCCTGGGCGGATATCCGGAGGCCGGGGCGAGTCAGGCAAAGCCGCAAGCGCAGGACAATACCCCTTCAAAGCCGTGGGAAGCGAAACCCTGGGAGACGAAACCGTGGGAGGCGGCACAGGAGGAACTGCGACCCGGGGGGAGAAAAGCCATGGAAGAGCGACGCAGGGCTGGCAGAAAAGCGCGAAAGGAGCGGCTTGAGAACCGAAATGAAAATATTCAGCCGGTGGGTGGTTCGGCTGGAGGGGTTGAGGAGCCGCTTCGGGACCGGCAAAGCAAATGGCGCAGGCACCAGATGGAGAGCCAGAGATATTATCCTGCCGGCATGAAATAAGCAGGAATTCGCCGGTATGCAGCAGGCCGCGCGGCAGGTGAAGATAGAAGACGCTTCAGGTCGAAACACGCGCCGTAAGCATTCTTATTCTCCGGTATACTTTCACGCATCATGTCCGAAATCCTGCTGATTACCGCTTCCGCTGCCGTGATGCTGATCACCATGGCTTTTCTCGTCATCAGGCTGGGCATACTCTCCACCATGGTACGCGAACTGCTTGGACAGCAAGCGAGGCTGCTGGAAGACAAGCACCGCGACATGCTCAAGGACTTGCACGAGGGGTTGATCAACCAGGGCGACCGGTTGTCTGAATCGCTCGGCAAAACATCCGAGCAATTGCGCGGAACGATCGAAACACGGTTGGACCAGATCAGTGGACATGTTGCTGAACGTCTCGATGAGGGATTCAAGAAAACCAACGAGACTTTTACGAGCGTAATGGAACGGCTGGCCACGATCGACGAAGCCCAGAAAAAAATAGACAGTCTTACCACCAACGTCGTGAGCCTTCAGGAACTGCTGGGGGACAAGCGTTCCCGCGGCGCCTTCGGGGAGGTACAACTGGAAGCTTTGGTGCGGAATGTCCTGCCAGCTTCCGCATATGCGATGCAGCATACGTTGTCAAACGGCAGCCGTGCGGACTGTGTTTTGCGCCTGCCTCCTCCCACCGGAATGGTGGCTATCGATTCGAAGTTTCCGCTGGAGAATTTTCATCGCATGTTCGACCGCAACGCCGATGAAGCGAGCAGGGCTGCGGCGCAGAAGCAATTCAAGGCTGACGTAAAACGACATGTCGATGATATCGCGGCCAAGTATATTGTTCCGCCGGAAACCTGCGACGGCGCAGTCATGTTTGTGCCGGCGGAGGCAGTTTTCGCGGAAATTCATGCTTATCAATCCGATGTCGTCGACTACGCCATGCAGAAGCAGGTGTGGATCGTTTCGCCGACGACGTTGATGGCGGTTCTGAACACCGCGCGCGCAGTGCTGAAGGATATCGAAACCCGCGAGCAGGTCCATATCATAAAAATTGAACTCTCCAAGCTCGGCAAGGATTTTGCGCGCTTCGACGAGCGCATGAAGAAGCTCGCGGAGCACATCCGCCAGGCCAACCAGGATGTTGAAGAAGTACATGTTTCCAGTCGCAAGATCAGCCAGCGCTTTGCCCGGATTGACGCGGTGGACCTCGATGCGCCTCAAGTGGAAAATCAGGCGCAGGGTTCCCGGGGTGACTGATTTCGAGATTGGGTAATGCCTTTGAATGTCAAAGCCTGGTATCGCGGCCGCGTACTCAAGAATGAATCCCTTCCCGATGATCTCTGGCAGCAAGCAGTAGGACGTCTGCGGTTCCTGCGCGGACTCAGCAGTTCCGAGGTTGAGCGGTTGCGGGAGTGCGCTACGCTTTTTCTTCACGCCAAGCAAATAAGCGGAGCCCATGGATTAATTGTCACCGGTGAAATGCGTGTGACGATTGCGGCGCAGGCCTGCATTCTAATTCTGAATCTGGATTTGGACTATTATGATGGTTGGGTGGAAATTATTGTTTATCCGGGTGGGTTCGTCCGGGATTACGAATACATAGATGAAGATGGGGTGGCGCACCATGCGCGGGAGCCTGCGTCGGGCGAGTCATGGCTGGGGGGGCCGGTGATTGTTTCCTGGGAGGATGCGACGGTTGAGCCTGACGAGGGTTATAACGTCGTAATACACGAATTCGCCCATAAGCTTGACATGCTGAACGGGGATGCGAACGGCTACCCCCCGTTGCACGCGGACATGAGCCGGGAAGCGTGGAGCGAGGCGTTTAGCAGTGCCTATACGGATTTCTGCATGCGTGTGGATGCAGGCGAGGCGACGGCCCTGGATTCTTATGCGGCGGAAAATCCGGCGGAATTCTTTGCAGTGATGAGCGAGGCTTTTTTTCAAACCCCTCAGGTGGTCAGATCCCATTATCCGGCGGTATACGAGCAACTGGCTTCATTTTATCGCCAGGACCCGGCACAACGATTGGGTGCGTGATGACGGCTAATTTTGTCAGCGGTGACATCGGCGGAACCAAAACCCTGCTGCAGGCGGCGGAGTGGCTGGCTGGCGACGCTCAAGTACGTTTTGAGCGGCGTTATGCAAATCGCGAGTACTCAAGCTTTTCCGATGTGCTTGGGGATTTTCTGGGTAACACCTCGGCACTTGGCATGAAGCCCCCCCTGAGCGCCTGTTTCGCGGTGGCAGGGCCAGTCACGGAACAGGGCATCAAGCTGACTAATTTGCCCTGGTTGATGAATGCCAGGGTGTTGGAGCGGGAATTTGGGATCCCCTCCGTCAAGCTCATCAATGATTTCGAAGCCGTAGCGCTGAGTGTCGAGGTCCTGGCGGTAGACGATCTCGTGACGCTGCAGAAGGGCCTGCCTTACGCGAACGGGCTGCGCGTGACTCTTGGGGCGGGAACCGGCATGGGCGTCGCGTGGCTGATATGGCAGGGCGGACGCTACATCCCCTTGCCTACTGAGGCCGGGCACATCGATTTTGCCCCTGTGGATGAGTTGCAGATGCGGCTGCTTGATTATTTACGCAAGCGCTTCGGGCACGTATCGGTCGAGCGCGTATTGTCCGGTCCGGGACTCGTCAATATTTTCAATTTCCTGCTGGATGAATGGGGCGGTACGGAGAACCTGGCACAGGCGCGCCTGGAGAGCGACGAGGCCCCGCAGGTATCTGATCTTGCCTTCAACCAGGGGGATCCCGTTGCGATGAAATCAATCGATCTGTTTGTGGAAATTTATGGCGCCTACGCCGGCAACCTTGCGCTGGCCGGATTGTGCCGTGACGGCGTGTACGTGGCGGGCGGGATTGCGCCCAGAATCATCGGCAAGTTGCAGGAGGGCGGGTTTATTAAAGCGTTTCGCGAAAAGGGCCGTTTTTCCTCATTAATGGAGGACATCCCTGTGCATGTGGTGATGAATCCAACCGCCGGGCTCATGGGCGCGGCCGAAGAGGCGAAGAGGATGCTGGTTGCGGGGCCAGGACGGGAATGAGCGAGGTTTATACGTGTCTTGCCGGCAAAGAAAGGTGCTCCACCGGATGAGCAGGATATGAGCAAGGCGTTTACCAAAGAAACCGAGCCGGATAACGATTTCGGGGAAGAGGAGGTAAACAGTCCCCTGCCGCCATTGCCTGCGGGGAGCAAAAACTACATCACCCCAGCAGGGCACCAACGCCTGATGGACGAGTTTCAATGGCTGATGAATAAGGAGCGCCCCCAGGTGACTGCAACCGTGGCGTGGGCGGCTGCAAACGGCGACCGCTCGGAGAATGCCGATTATATTTACGGTAAGAAACGTCTGCGTGAAATCGACCGTCGCATTCGTTTTCTTACCCGGCGACTGGACATCGCTGAAGTCGTAGACCCGGCCGCACCGCGTGACGATGAAACGCGGGTCTTCTTCGGCGCTACCGTCACGTTTGCGAATCAGAAAGGTGAAGCGAAAACCATTTCAATTGTCGGAGTCGATGAAATTGACACCTCTCGCGGATATATCAGCTGGGTTTCTCCCATGGCGCGAGCACTGATTAAGGCGCAAGAAGGCACCGTGGTGACCCTGCACGCACCGGGAGGAACTGAAGAGCTTGAAATCCTCCAAGTCAGATATCGTACGATTCCAATCGAGCCGTTTGGAAAAGCGAATGGGGATGCACAACGGTGAATGACTCTTTCAGCAACTGGTGCTTCCTGTGCTGGAAACGCGATTTTTTGCCAGCATAGGTAGTATGAGAATCGGGAAACAGGGTTCGATGCACTTCCCTTAGTGCAGCCTGGGTACTACCCAGCGCGGTCTGCGCTGCCTCTTCGAGGCGCGTCCTCTAATTCCCGCCTTTAGACAGTGCTTCAATTCCAGTTATCGGTCGCGCTCATTTATAACCCGCTGCCATTGCCACCAGAAACGTGAAACTCATTTCCTCCCGGGATAATGCTTTTTCCAAGCAGCTCGTCAAGCTGGCAGGGTCGGCGCATCAGCGCAGAGCAACAGGCTTAACGCTACTCGACGGCATTCATCTGATCCATGCGTACCGGCTTGCGCTGGGGCGGCCGAAAAACCTGATTGTGAGCGAGTCGAGCTACCGGAATAAGGAGATCAAACAGTTACTGGCGGAACAGGATGAAGAAGAGGCAAGTGTAATTGTGCTCAGCGACGCGTTGTTTCGCGCAGTCTCGCCGGTAAAGACACCCACCGGTGTCATCGCGCTGGTGGACATTCCCGCGCAAGGGTTGCTGCCCGAACGCGAGGAAGACAGTTTTTGGGTACTGCTCGAAGCCATACAGGACCCGGGCAACCTTGGCTCGATACTGCGCTCCGCGGCCGCTGCGGGCGCAAGCAATATCTATCTTTCGGACGGCTGTGCCGATGTCTGGTCACCGAAAACGCTGCGTGCCGCAATGGGCGCGCATTTTCTGGTTCGGATACATGAGCAATCCGACCTTGCGAGCGTGGCGCGGACGTTCAGCGGCAAAGTGATCGCCACCTCGCTCAGGGCAAAGAACAGCCTCTACCGGACGTGTTTGACCGGACCGGTGGCGTTCGTATTCGGCAACGAAGGGATGGGCCTTTCTGATGCGCTGCTGCAAGCGGCCAGCGACCAGATCGTTATTCCCATGCGGGGCTGCACGGAGTCGCTGAACGCCGCGGCCGCCGCCGCGGTGTGTTTTTTTGAGAGGGTGAGGCAAATGAGCGAAGCGCCTACGGACACAACGGGACACAACGGCCGACAAGACGGATAGATGATTCGACTACCTTGCCCCGGCGTGGTCCAGCCAGTTCTCCAGGCCTTGCGCGTTCAACCTGACGTCCAGGTCCAGCAGGCTGCGAATTTCTTCCTCGGGCAATTTGCAGCCGTGATTGATGATGTGGTCAAGGAGCAATGCGCCAAGTTCCTCCGTCAGCACTGCCAATCTTTCGGGGCCGTAGTCACGAAGTTTCAGGGCTAGCGTTACGTGCACATCGATCAGATCGTGCATTTCGGCGACGTGGCGCGCCAGATGCCCAATGCGCCCGTAATGGGTCAGGAAAGCGTATGAGGGGTGATAACTCATGAGCCGCTCCAGCGATGCATGGGCGGCGGCGGGGTCAAACTGAACCGGGGTGGTGGTCGGAAAGACGAATTCCATACCGTCCACGTCGAATTCGCGATAAGAGATCCCGAACGTGTCGCCGGTAAAAAAGGACTGATATCGCTCATCGAGAATGCAGTAGTGATGACGCGCATGACCGGGTGTGTCGAGGAAAAGCAGCGGGCGGCCATTGAGGTCGAGGCGAAACCCATCGGGTGCTTCGATAATGCGGTTGGGATCCACGGGGCGAATAGTGCTGTATATGCGTCTAAATTCCGCTTCGCCGTACACGCTTGTGGCGCTTGCGATTAGCCTGGCGGGATCGATCATATGCCGCGCGCCCCGGGGATGCACCACGAGTCTGGCGTTCGGAAATTGGTGCATGAATTCACCCGCGCCGCCAGCGTGATCGAGATGTATGTGGGTGAGGAACACGTAGGCGACATCCGCGGGAGTAAGATTTTTTTCCCGCAACGCGTTCATCACCCCTGCAACGGAAGAAGAGGTTCCGGTATCCACCAACGCCGCCTGACCGTTCTCTTGGATCAGGTGAATAGCGGCGAGTCCTCTACGCAGATAGTCGGCATCAATGGCGCTGACACCATTCTCATAATCGGTGGTGTGGGGCACGGGGGGATGCGATGGAGGTGACGGATGTGACTTGGCGCCCATTTCCGCCCCTGCGGGCAAGTCGTTATTCATGTACTGTATATTTGATTCAGCGGAAAAACACGCTTGCTACGCGATCGCGCGTTTCAGTTGTTCCAATATGGCGGGGTTCTCCAGGGTGGAGACGTCCTGGTTTATCTCCTCGCCTTTCGCCAGTGTGCGCAGCAAGCGACGCATAATCTTGCCGGACCGGGTTTTTGGCAGATTATCCCCGAAACGGATTTCATCCGGACGGGCAATCGGCCCGATTTCCTTTGCAACCCAGCTCCGCAACTCAGCCGCGATATCCTGAGCGGCCTTACCTTCGGGCCGCGCGCCTTTCAATACGACGAACGCCACGACGGCTTCGGTCTTGATATCGTCCGGCTTACCCACGACTGCCGCTTCTGCGACCAGCGGGTTTCCGACCAGCGCCGATTCGATCTCCATGGTGCCCAAACGGTGTCCAGAGACGTTTAGAACGTCGTCGATGCGCCCCATAATCCAGAAATATCCATCAGAATCTCGATTCGCTGAATCCCCGGCCAGATAATATTTACCGCCCAGTTCCCCTGGAAAGTATGATTTCTTGAATCGCTCCGGGTCCTCCCATAATGTTCGGGCCTGTGAGGGAAAGGGGCGTTTGATGACAAGAAACCCGCCGCTGCCGTTGGGCACGTCGTGACCCGCCTCGTCCACAATCGCGGCCATGACGCCTGGCAGAGGCAAAGTGCAGGAGCCGGGCTTTAGCGGCACCGCGCCCGGGACCGGTGCAATCATGTGACAGCCCGTTTCCGTCTGCCACCATGTATCCACCACCGGGCAGCGGGATTGGCCCACGGTTGTGTAATACCACATCCATGCCTCCGGATTAATCGGCTCGCCCACCGAACCGAGCAGTCGGAGCGAGGAAAGATCATATTTGCCCGGCAGCTCGGGGCCAAGTTTTATCAGCGAGCGAATGGCGGTGGGCGCGGTATAAAACGTCGTGACTTTGTGGTCCTGTATCATCCGCCAGAAGCGCCCGGCATCGGGATAGGTGGGGACGCCTTCAAATATCACTTGCGTCGCGCCGACAGCCAGGGGGCCATAGGTGACGTAGCTGTGTCCGGTGACCCAGCCTACGTCCGCGGTGCACCAGAAAATGTCATTGGGCTTATAGTCGAATATCCAGTTCATGCTGACGATCGTACCCAGCAGATACCCGGCGGAGGAATGCTGCACGCCTTTTGGCTTGCCCGTCGAACCAGAGGTGTAAAGTGTAAATAAAGGGTGTTCGGCATCGATCCATTCGGGTTCGCAGTCATCGCTCTGATTGCTGATCAGCTCGTGCCACCACACATCGCGAGAGAGTGCGGATAATACGTTGCCGCTGCCGCGCTTATACACGACGACTGTCTTCACCGCTTCGGCTCCACCCATTGCAAGCGCCTCATCCACGGCCGCTTTCAAATGGTTGATCTTGCCGCCCCGGTGTTGTTCATCAGCGGTGATGACCGCCACCGCGCCGGCATTGAGGATGCGTTCATTCAGGCTTTTGGCGGAGAAACCGCCAAATACGACTGAATGCGTCGCACCGATACGGGCGCAGGCCTGCATCGCCACCACGGCTTCAATGCTCATCGGCATGTAGATAATGACACGGTCGCCCTTGCGAATGCCCAGCGATTTGAGACCATTGGCCAGTCTGCAGACCCGCTGATAGAGTTCCCGGTACGTGCAACGGGTGACCGTGCCGTCATCCGCCTCGAAGATGATCGCGATTTTATCCGGCTGGGTAGATAAGTGACGGTCGAGACAATTGAACGAGACGTTTAATTCGCCATCGTCAAACCACTTGAAAAAAGGGTGATCGCTCTCATCTAGCACTCTGGTGAATGGCTTCCGCCAGGCGATGTGTTCGCGCGCGAGCCTCCCCCAGAACGCAGGCAGATCTCGTTCCGCTTCAGCGCAGAGAGCCTCGTAGCTTTCCATGCCGCTCAGATTAGCCTGACTTACAAACTCCGCACTAGGGGGGAATACCCGGGTTTCATGTAAAATGGATTTTATCGCTGACACGACGCGGCTCCGGTGGGTTTTTCTTTTCTGATGATCGTGAAAGGAAATTGTATCATCCACAGACGAAGGAATCTCTTATTGGGCCGGCACGGCGTCCAAGAAATAGCGTGATAGTGGGGCATGTATTGTCCGGGTAGCAGGAAAGCAACAGGGATCTCGGCGCGAGGGTGAGCGTGAAGTTGTATTTCCCCAGCCGTAGGGTAAACTTCTTTGGCACCACGATGCTCTAACGGTTATAAGAAATCAGTATGAATACGACCTAGCAAGCGATTGAGGACTGGGATGGCGGACCGGCGCGGGACATAACTGTGGATAACGTTTGCTCGATGTGCCTGTGAAAAGTCTGCGCTACCGCAACAATTTATAAGCTTTCATTAATTGTAAATTTTTGCTAAAATGGCGCCGATTATGGGCTCTTTTCAGCCCATTTTTTGTTTGTATCGGTGCCATGGATTTGTATGAATTGCTCGAATCGACCTTGGCCGGCCTTGGGTATGAGCTGGTTGACCTGGAGCGATCGCTGCGCGGGAAACTGTTACGGGTCTTTATCGACAAGCCCAACGGTGTGAGCGTGGATGATTGCGTAGCGGTCAGCAATCACCTGAGCCGATTGCTTGCGGTTGAGAATATTGATTACGATCGGCTGGAAGTATCGTCGCCAGGTTTGGACCGGCCGCTAAGGAAGGCTTCTGACTTCATCCGCTTCTCGGGCGAGTCGGTTACGTTGCGGCTGCGCGTGGCATTGCAGGGGCGGAGGAATTTTGTCGGAGTTGTGCGCGAAGTAAAAGACGGGATACTAAAGCTGGAAATGGACGGAAAGACGCTTGATCTTGAGCTGAGCAATCTTGAAAAGGCTCGTCTGGTTCCGAAATTGTAATAATCGGAAAATGGGGTGGAGGGAACATGAGCCGCGAGGTTTTGCTATTGGTGGACGCGCTGGCGCGCGAAAAGAATGTCGAGAAAGACATTGTTTTTGTCGCACTTGAATTGGCGTTGGCATCCGCTACAAAAAAGCGTTTTCACGAGGACGCTGATGTGCGGGTGTCGATAGACCACCAGACTGGCGATTATCAGTCGTTGCGGCGCTGGCAGGTGGTGCCTGACGATGCGGTGGAAGACCCATCCCGTCAAATTGTGTTGAGCGAGGCAATACAGCGTGATCCGGAAATCAAACCGGACGAGTTCATCGAGGAGGTGCTGGAACCGGTCGAGTTTGGGCGCATCGGTGCGCAGGCTGCCAAGCAGGTAATATTTCAGAAAATACGTGATGCTGAACGTGAACAGATTCTGAACGATTTTCTTGAGCGCAAGGAATTCATGGTCACCGGGACCATCAAGCGCATGGAGCGCGGGAACGCGATTATCGAGTCCGGCAGAGTTGAGGCGGCTTTACCGCGCGATCAGATGATTCCGAAAGAAAACCTGAGAGTTGGGGATCGCGTGCGGGCCTATTTATACAAAATCGATCGCAACGTCCGGGGTCCGCAGTTGATACTATCCCGGACCGTGCCGGAATTTCTGATTAAGTTGTTCGAACTGGAAGTGCCGGAAATCGAGGAAGGTCTGCTTGAGATCAAGGTCGCGGCAAGGGATCCGGGTTCGCGGGCCAAGATTGCCGTCAAGTCCAACGACCCCCGAGTCGATCCCATCGGCACTTGCGTGGGGATGCGTGGTTCCAGGGTACAGGCGGTAACCGGCGAATTGGCTGGAGAAAGAGTGGACATCGTGTTGTGGGCCGACGATCCGGCGACGTTTGTGATAAATGCCCTGGCGCCAGCGGAAATCAGCAGCATCCTCGTGGATGAGGAAAAGCACAGTATGGATATCGTGGTGGACGAGGACAACCTTGCACAGGCTATTGGACGCGGGGGGCAGAACGTACGGCTCGCTTCCGAGTTGACCGGGTGGGAGCTCAACATCATGACGATGGAAGAGTCGCAGGCAAAAAATGAGGAAGAATTCTCGGTGCTGCGTCAGCTCTTCATGGAAAAACTTGATGTAGACGAGGAGGTGGCGGATATACTCGTGCAGGAAGGATTTACCACTCTGGAAGAGGTTGCATACGTGCCAATCAATGAAATGCTGGAAATCGACGCATTTGACGAGCAAACCGTTAACGAGTTGCGTAATCGCGCCCGTAATGCGCTCTTGACCGAGGCGATTGTCAGCGAGGAAAAAGTAGAGCACATCGCGGAAGATTTGCTAGCCTTGGAGGGCATGGATAGCCAGACGGCGCGCGAGCTGGCCGCCAAGGGAGTGAATACTCAGGAGGATCTGGCCGATCTGGCGGTGGATGATCTGGTGGAAATGGTGGAGATGGATGCCGAACGAGCCAGGCAATTGATCATGGCTGCGCGCGCCCCGTGGTTTGCCGATGCGGATAGGGCATAGGTTATAAAAGGTTATCAATGTCTCAAACGAATGTAGAACAATTTGCGAGCGAATTGGGCGTGCTTCCGACGGTACTGTTGGAGCAGCTCCGGGCTGCGGGCGTCAGCAAGAATCTGACAGAAGACAGTCTGACCGAGAAGGACAAAACACAGCTTCTCGAATATTTGCGCAAAATTCACGGTACCCGAGAGGAGAAAAGCAGAATTTCGCTTCCCCGTCGGCAGACGTCCGAAATCAAGAAATCGGATAGCAGCGGCAAAGCCCGCAGCATCCAGGTCGAGGTGCGCAAGAAGCGCGTATTTGTTCAGGGCGATTTGGGCGAGAAGCCGGCCGTGGGGAGCAAGCCCGTCGAGGTGGCGGCGCCTTCAGCCCCTGCTATTGCCGTACCCGCTCCCACGCCGGTGATCGATGCAGCGCAGCAGGCGTTGAGGGAAGAAGAGGCGAGAAGACAGGCCGAATTAATCGCGCGACAAACCGCGGAATTGAGGGAAAAGAAACTGCGGGAGAGACCTGCGGCAGTTCAAGCCAAGGAAGCAGAGCCAGTCGCTCCAGCTTCGGCCGCTCCCGTGACCGTGCCTGAGTCTGTCCCCGCGCCTGCCGCCACACCGGCGTCGACTCAGGCGGCTGAGACGCCTCAGCCGCAGGCTGCCACAACCGAAGGGACGCTGCATAAACCGGTAGTCAAACCCGAAGACAAGGCGAAGGCGGACAAGAAAAAGAAACAGGCGAAGCAGGTTGTCTGGAAAGATGAACGCCTCGAAAAACGAGGGCTCAAGACCCATGGCGATCTATCCGCAAACAAGGGATGGCGGACGCGCAGGGACAAACACGGCAAGCATGTCTCCGACGACCACGGTCCTCACGGTTTTTCCGCGCCTACAGAACCGCTCGTCCATGAGGTAATGGTTCCGGAAACAATTTCCGTCGGAGCGCTGGCGCAGAAAATGTCGATCAAGGCGGCTGAAGTGATCAAGGCCTTGATGAAGATGGGAAACATGGTCACGATTAATCAGATGCTGGATCAGGAAACCGCCATGATAGTGGTGGAGGAGTTGGGCCATATTGCCAAATATGCAACTCTGGATAGTCCTGAAGCGTTCCTGGCCGGCACCGAGGCGCCGGCCATCGAGGTTAAAACAGAACCACGTGCGCCAGTGGTTACCGTAATGGGTCACGTGGATCACGGCAAAACATCGCTCCTGGATTACATACGGCGGACACGAGTCGCGAGCGGAGAGGCGGGCGGGATCACGCAGCATATTGGCGCATATCACGTCGAAACCGAGCGCGGTATGGTTACGTTCCTGGACACGCCCGGTCACGAGGCTTTTACGGCGATGCGTGCTCGCGGCGCGAAGGTCACCGACCTTGTTGTATTAGTAGTGGCGGCCGATGACGGCGTGATGCCCCAGACCATCGAGGCGATCCACCATGCCAAGGCGGCCAAGGTGCCCCTCGTGGTGGCGGTAACCAAGGTGGACAAGCCGGACGCGAACCCGGAGCGCATCAGACAGGAACTGGTAACACAGGAAGTAGTGCCTGACGACTGGGGGGGAGACACGATGTTTGTCAATGTTTCCGCCAAGACTGGGGTGGGCATCGACGAACTTCTGGAAAGCGTATTGCTTCAGGCGGAAGTGCTGGAACTGCAAGCGCCGCAGGATGCCCCTGCGAAAGGTATCGTCATTGAATCGCGTCTGGACAAGGGACGCGGCCCGGTAGCGACAATACTGGTGCAATCCGGCACGCTGAGGCGTGGTGATGTATTGCTTGCCGGCGCGGTGTATGGCCGGGTACGGGCGATGCTCGACGAAAATGGGAAGCCGGTAGAACAGGCGGGACCCTCTCTTCCTGTTGAAATACAGGGTTTGTCGGAAGTGCCGGTAGCCGGCGAAGCCGTAGTGGCGCTGGCTGATGAGCGCAAAGCGCGAGAAATAGCACTTTTCCGTCAAGGCAAGTTTCGCGATGTGAAGCTTGCCAAACAGCACGCAGCCAAACTGGAAAACGTGTTCGAGCAGAAGGGCGAGGTCAAGGTGCTTGCGCTCATCATCAAGGCCGATGTCCAGGGCTCCTACGAGGCGCTAACGCATGCGCTGCAACGGCTTTCCACGGATGAGGTAAGGGTGAACATCATCCATAGCGGCGTGGGTGCAATTACGGAGTCGGATATTAATCTTGCGCTGGCATCCAAAGCGGTTGTGATTGGCTTCAATAGCCGCGCGGATACGGTGGCGCGCAAGCTCATCGGCTCCACTGGCGTGGATGTGCGTTATTACAGCATCATCTATGAGGCGGTGGATGAAATCAAGGCTGCGCTATCCGGCATGATGACGCCCGACCGAAAAGAGAATGTCACCGGGTTGCTCGAAGTTCGCAATGTCTTCCGCATTTCCAAGGTTGGTACAGTGGCGGGTTGCTACGTCCTGGAGGGCATCATCAAGCGGGGCTCGCTGGTGAGATTGATCCGTAACGGTGAGCTGGTTCATACGGGTGAGCTGGACTCCCTGAAGCGCTTCAAGGACGACGTGCGAGAGGTGAGGGCGGGTTTCGAGTGCGGACTTTCGCTGAAAAACTTCAACGATATCGAGCTTGGGGATCAACTGGAAACATACGAAATCGTCGAAGTTGCGCGCAGCCTGTAACGCGGGCTGCGCGGCCCGCGTGAAGCATTATGCCTAAAGATTATTCCCGCTCCTTGCGCATCGCCGACCAGATCCAGCGCGAACTGGCTGATCTGATTCGCAACGAGCTTAAAGATCCGCGCATCGGAATGCTCACTTTGACCGGCGTTGAGGTGAGTCACGATTATGCGCACGCCAAGGTTTTCTACACGACGCTGCGCAGCGAAAGCGACAACTTTCTCATTAGTAACGGACTGGAGCATGCGGCGGGATTTTTACGCAGCCAGTTATCCCATCGCCTGAAGCTCCGCGTGGTGCCCCAGCTTCATTTCGTCTATGACGAGTCGATCGAGCGCGGGGTGCGCCTATCGCAACTGATTGATGAGGCCGTGGCGCGTGAAGGATCCGCGAACAAGCCGGATGAGAGCTGACTTTCCGCATCATCGCCGGGTTCTGATTCATTTCGCATATTGAAAGCCGAAGTTGCGCGGCCAGTGCGAATCAAGCGCGAAATCAGCGGCGTCCTGCTGCTGGACAAACCCGGCGGCATATCCTCGAATCAGGCGCTCCAGATTGCCAAACGTTTCTTTTGCGCGCGCAAAGCCGGTCATACCGGCACGCTCGATCCTATGGCGACTGGCCTGTTGCCCATCTGCCTTGGTGATGCGACCAGATTCTCTTCCGCCTTGTTGGGAGCGGACAAGACTTATGAAGCGACGCTGAGACCTGGATATATCAGCACGACCGGGGATGCGGAGGGCAATATTTCAGTTGCGGGAGGGGTTCCGCCTCAGGGTTTGAAAAACGCACTGCCTCAAGTAAAGACCGTACTGGGCGGTTTCACCGGCTTGATCAACCAGGTGCCCCCGATGTACAGCGCCCTGAAGCATCGGGGTAAGCCCATGTATGCCTACGCCAGGGAAGGCATGGAGATCGAGCGGCAACCGCGCGAGGTGACTATTCATGAGTTGCGCCTGACGGCCATTGACGACAATGAAATCAGTATCATGGTCAGATGTGGTTCGGGTACGTATATTCGCACGCTGGCGGAGGACATTGGTAAAGCACTGGGCCTGGGGGGCGCCTATCTCACCGCCTTGCGCCGCACCATTCTCGATGATTTCGATTTGTCGCAGGCGTATACGCTGGATGCGCTTGAGGCCATGTCGATACCCGAGCGCGATTCTCGCCTGCTTCCGGTGGACGCGCTGCTGCGAGGTCTACCCGCCGTTATGCTGGAGGCTCCGGCAGCGGCATTCTTAAGACAGGGACGCAGCGTGGCAGGCGTTGGAAGAGCCAACGCGGAAGGGCAGAAGATTCGCCTATATGACGAGAAAAAGAATTTCCTGGGCCTTGGGGAAGTGACGGCGGGAGGAGATATTGCCCCAAAAAAAATCGTAGGGAACGTACAGAAATTATGAATGTTCCTTGGATCGCATGCTGTCCGTCACGTCTTTTCCTATCCCCCGATACCCGGTAAAGCGGCCTGAAGAGTCGAACATCGGTTCGCCGCTTACCATTAAATATTGTTGGGACCCGTCGGGTCGGGTACGGCTGTAAACAAAATCGATAAAAGGCCGGCGTGCCTCAATGTTTGCCTTGAAGACAGTGTACTCAGTCTCGTTCCAGCGCGCCCCCACGTTTTCTTTTGGTTCACCCAGCAAGTTGTCTACTGTGATCCCGAGCATATCCAGGACGGGACCATAAACTTTGATGAAATTCCCTTTCTCATCCTGTTCCCAGTACCAGTCGGAAGCCAGTTCCGTCAAGCGGCGGAAGCGTGCTTCGCTTTCGCGCAGCTCCGCAGTCCGCTCTGCCACGGTTTGCTCCAGCACCTTGTTGTAATTTTCCAGTTGCTTATACAAGAGGCGCACCTCGAGCATATTGTAAATACGAGTCTGGACTTCGATCAGGTCGAATGGCTTGCTGACGAAATCTTTCGCCCCCGCTTGCAGTGCTCGCAGCTTATGCCCCGGTTGGGCGGTGATCACGAGTACCGGCAGATAGCCATGCGTTTCGATTTTCTTCAGTTCTTCCAGTACCTGAAAGCCATCCATACCCGGCATCTGAAGATCAAGCAGAACCAGGTCATAACGGTTCTGCCGATAGAGTTCACCCACCTCTCGTGGATTCATTGTTGAAGAAATGTGGGTATAACCGCCATCACTCAGCATTTGCTCAAGCAACCGGACATTCGCCTCCTGATCATCAACGACCAGGATTTTCGCATTGAGAATTTCGGGTTTACTGATCATTATTGTCCCGTGCACTGCACTTTATCAACTCGGAAGGTTGTCTTCAGATGACACACCTTGTTCCGAAAAGTTATTATATAGCTGATCTGTATTATATTTGTGTTTCCACCAGAAACAATTGGACACAAGTACAACCCTTGGAAGGAAACAATGAATTAATGGCTCATCCGTGCGAAATACGATAAGTGTTCTTGTTGGCCTGCTTGGCTTCGAGCAGCGCGGTGTCTGCGTTTTTCAACAGGGTCTTCACTTCCTTCCCATTGTGAGGATAAAGACCAACCCCGGCGCTGGCCGTCAGTCTGACGTCATTGCCCTGGACACTATAGGGCTGTGATAGTGCTTTGATGATTTTTTCCGCGGCAAGAGCCACTCCATCAATGCTATTTACATAGGGCATTGCAATTACAAATTCATCACCGCCGAGACGCGCTACCGTATCCTCCTGCCGCACAGCCGCCACGAGGCGCGCTGCAACCAGTTTAAGCAGCAGGTCGCCGACATCATGACCCAACGTGTTGTTGATTTGCCTGAATCCGTCCAGGTCCAGATATACGACAGCCATGATGCTGCCGTTCCTTTTTGCATGAATAATCGCCTGCGAGACTCTTTCTACCAGAAGGCGGCGGTTTGCAAGCCCCGTGAGCGGGTCGTGCAGTGCCATGAATTCCTGGGTTTTTGCATAGCTGCGGGCCTGCTGATGCAATAGGCGTACTTCGAGCAAATTGTGCACCCGCGCGAGCACCTCCGCCATATCGAACGGCTTGCTGACAAAATCCTTGGCCCCGGATTGGAGTGCGCGAAGCTTGCAATCCGGATTGGCCGTAACGACCAGTACCGACAAATAGCCATCTGCCTCGATTTCCTTCAAAGCTTCCAGCACCTGAAATCCGTCCATCCCGGCCATTTTCAAATCAAGCAGAATCAGATCGTAATGATTCTGACGGTGCAATTCATAAACCTTGTATGGATCCGTCGTGAATGAAACAGAAGTATAGCTAGCGACTTCCAGTACGCGTCGTAACAGCAAAACGTTTGATTCCTGATCGTCAACAATCAGTATTTTTGCGTTATGAATCTCGGTTTCGCTGATCATATAACTATGTTTTCATCTCTACCTTGCTCATCTTATTAGACATTCAGGTGGTAATTCATGTCCCTGAGTTCATAAGGAGAGAACGGTCGGGCGAACTGGCCGCGGTCGGCAGGCCGCTATCGTATTGTTAATTCCTCACCACAGATTTACCCGTTTCTCATGCTTATTCTTAGCAAATCGCTATTTTGCCGTTATTTCAACCCCCCCTCTGTGCGTTATCTCTCATAACAGCACCATAAAAGTGATTTTGTTGTGCAGAGTTTGAGCAGCGCGCCGCTCGTTTGGCGAGACCGTGAACGCAATTTGCTCTTTTGAACTGGTCTGGTATAATGCTGGCGCGGGGTGGAGCAGTCTGGCAGCTCGTCGGGCTCATAACCCGAAGGTCGTAGGTTCAAATCCTGCCCCCGCAACCAACTTCCAAAACGCCGATTTTCATTCAGAGAATCACAACGGCGCCCTCCAGAGTATTAGCTCGCTGAACCGGATGGCTGACATACGTCCAGGAAATTTGCTCAATCAGGAGCAACTCCGCCCGGATACGAAAAATGAACGCCGCCCCTGTGCGCAATCTTACGTATAAGCAACCTTACCTCTGTAAGCAACATTAACGTAGGGCGGTATCAGCAATTCTTGCTCTGGCCACTACGTTCTATGCTCGTAAGGTTATCCTCGCCGGTATGCGTGTTACAATACCTTTCAATAGTATGAAGGTTGGAATTTATTAGTGTCGTACTTTCAGCTTTATATGGCGGGCCTCCCCGCATTGCATGGTAGTGAACCTGGTCAGGTCCGGAAGGAAGCAGCCACAGCTATTTTCTGCAAGTGCCGGGGGACAGGCTCGCCACCCATTTTGTTCGAGAAAATGGTCGGGGTGCAATAGAACCAGCAGAGCCGGCAGCGAGCCGGTTCTGCCCAACTTCAAGTTGTCAGCACAACAAATCCGCCCTTGCCCTCCGTCGACAATAACTGCCTCTTCTTTTATTCATCGTGTCCCAGACTCAAGTTCTTGCCAGAAAGTGGCGCCCAAAGAGCTTCTCCGAACTGACCGGACAAGACCATGTGGTCAAGGCGCTTACCAACGCCCTTGAACAACAGCGGCTGCATCATGCCTATCTTTTTACAGGTACCCGCGGGATCGGCAAGACCACCATCGCGCGCATTTTAGCCAAGGCTCTCAACTGTCGAACGGGAATTACCGCGTCACCGTGCGGCATATGTTCCGCCTGTACTGAAATTGACGAGGGGCGCTTCGTTGATTTGCTCGAGGTGGACGCCGCTTCCAATACACAAGTGGAAAAGATGCGGGAATTGCTGGAGAACGCGCTTTATGCGCCTACAACTGCGCGTTACAAGGTTTACATCATTGACGAAGTTCACATGCTCTCCAAATCGGCTTTCAATGCGATGCTGAAAACACTGGAGGAGCCGCCGGAGCATGTCAAGTTCATCCTTGCAACGACCGATCCACAGAAGATTCCCGTTACTGTTCTATCCCGGTGCCTGCAATTCAACCTGAAGCAGATTCCACCGGGCCTGATTGCCGCCCATCTCAAGTACGTGCTTGAACAGGAACAGATCAGCTGCGATGCGATTTCGCTGCAATTGCTCTCGCGCGCCGCGCAAGGCAGCATGCGTGATGCCCTGAGTATCCTGGACCAGGCCATCTCGTTTGGGGAGGGCAAGATCGAAGAAGCGGGTGTGCGCGACATGCTGGGCGCAATTGATCAGAGTTATCTTTATGATCTGCTTGACGGGTTGGCCCGCAAAGACGGTGCGTATATGCTGGCAATAGCCGACGCCATGGAAAGCCATAGCGTTTCATTCGATGCGGCGTTGCAGGATCTGGGATCACTTTTGCACCGCATTGCGCTCGCACAGATCGTGCCAGCGGCTATTGCTGAGGATACGCCGGAGCGAGAGCGCGTTTTTGCGCTGGCAAAAACATTCACCCCGGAAGACATTCAACTGTTCTATCAGATCTCCATCCATGGCCGCGGCGACTTGAGCAGGGCACCGGACGAATATGCGGGTTTCACGATGACGCTCATGCGCATGCTAGCCTTCATGCCGCAGGATTTCCCGCACACCCTATCCCCACCCCCGCCCGCGCCCGCTGTTAAAGCGGGCGCCAAGGGTTCCGATATCGAACGCGGGGTCGATGCAACAGATAAATCTTCACCGCCGCCGGAAATGGCAAAGCCAGTCACGACAGAGCCAGTCGCAGCAGCGGCAGCCGCGGAAACGCCAGTGGTGGAAATAGCCGCAGCGCAACCGGACGCTGACACAGACCTGTTCAGCGGTGACTGGATAGCGGTGGTGCAGGAGTTGAAGCTGAACGGCCTGGCGAAAATGCTAGCCCAGAACAGCGAAGTGAAGCGTGTAGCGTCGAACGAAATCGAGGTTTGCGTGCCCGAGACGCATAAGCACCTGCTGAACAAAGACTATCAGGAAAGGGTGCAGACTGCGCTGAGGGCGTATCTGGGCAAGCCCATCCGGTTAAAGTTCTCAGTTGGGGTGGTGACAGGGATGACCCCAGCGGAACTGGAGAATCGTGAGAAACAGGAGAGGCAATCTCAGGCCATCACAGCCGTCGAGTCAGACCCGTTTGTGCGCGAACTGGTGGAGCAATTTGACGCAAAAATAATCGTTTCTTCGATCAAACCCATTCAATAGTGGAGGTATAAGATGATGAAAGGCGGCTTGGGCAATCTGATGAAACAGGCTCAGCAGATGCAGGAGAACATGAAAGCCATGCAGGAAAAGCTGGCCTCGGTGGAAGTCGAGGGGCAGTCTGGTGCGGGGATGGTGAAAGTGGTAATGACATGCCGTTATGATGTGAAGCGCGTCAGCATCGATAACAGCCTCCTGGGCGATGATAAGGAAATGCTGGAAGATCTGATAGCAGCCGCGGTAAACGATGCGGTACGGCGAGTCGAATCAACTACCCAGGAAAAGATGGCCGGGTTCACTTCGGGTTTGAATCTGCCACCCGGAATGAAACTGCCGTTTTGATCTTGCCGCTTGATCTCGCGCTACGACAGGAGTGCATCAAGCAGTTCCCGTATACTTATGGCCTCAATTGATTGAAAACGCCCCATAGCCTGGATGAGTTGATCGATGCGCTGCGCTGTTTGCCCGGCGTCGGTCCCAGGTCCGCGCAGCGTATGGCGTATCACCTCCTGCAGCGCGATCACGCTGGTGCTCGGCGACTCGCCAGTTCGCTTGATTATGTGCTGGAGCACATCAGGCACTGCGAGAAGTGCAATAATTTCACCGAAGAGGTCGTCTGCGAATTATGCCGTTCGCACCATCGGGACGCGACCCTGTTATGCGTCGTCGAAATGCCGGCCGACTTGCTGATGATGGAGCAGGCGCATTGCTATAAAGGCATGTATTTCGTATTGATGGGCAGGCTTTCGCCATTGGACGGCGTCGGCCCGCGGGAAATCCACCTCGACCGTCTATTGAAGCGGGCGCAGGACGGCATGGTGAAGGAAGTTGTGCTGGCGACCAATTTTACGGTTGAAGGCGAGGCCACTGCGCACTATATTGGCGAGCTGCTGCACCACAAGGGCGTGAAAGTCACGCGCATTGCACGCGGGCTGCCGGTCGGCGGTGAACTGGAACACGTGGATAGCGGTACGCTCGCGCAGGCAGTGATCGAGCGGCGAGAGGTTTAGCACCGGGTTGAGGACCGGGTTCAGTAACTTAATGATCGTGCGGAGAGAACGACGTCAAACCTTGTCGTGCTCGACCGCGAACTCAATTGACCTCAACGATTCATGCTGAATGCACCTTGATGTTGCTTCCGTAACCATAGCGTTATACTTCTGCCTCGCGGCTCGAAGAGCTCGTAAAGAGGCCACAATGAAAGCCAAGTCTCCAAAATTAACCAAGACCGCAACACCTTCCGGACGCCCCAGGTCGGCTAAGTCGACCAGGCCGGCAAGATCGCCCCGATCTCCCCTACGGCCAGCGCTGGGGCGGTCCGAATCGCCCCGATCTCGCCCGTCGCCCCCATTGCCTCAATCTCCTCAATCTCCTCAATCTCCTCAATCACCGAGCCAAGCCGAATCGCTTAGATCGAGCAGAAAAAACACGTCTGCAAGCGCCGATCTAAAGGCTCGCCCGGAGTCACTCCCCGTAACGCAGAAATTACAAAAGTTGCTGGCGCAGGCAGGGCTGGGCTCCCGGCGGGAAATGGAAGAACTGATTAGTGCCGGGCAGGCGACCATCAACGGAAAGGTCGCACACATTGGTGATCGTGTCGGGGCCGAAGATGTAGTGCGAGTGGGAAAGCGCGTGATCCATTCCAAATCCGGCAAACGCCCCCCGCGGGTAATGCTTTATCACAAGCCGGAGGGTGAGATCGTGAGCCGGGATGATCCGCAGGGTCGCCCATCCGTATTCGACAAACTGCCGCAGATGCAGTCGTCGAAATGGATAGCGATCGGCAGGCTGGATTACAACACCAGCGGCTTGCTTATATTCACTACCGATGGAGAATTGGCTAACCGGTTGATGCATCCCCGCTTCGAGGTAGAGCGCGAATATGCGGTGCGAATTATTGGACGCTTAACGCCGGAGCAGACGGAACTGCTGACCACCGGGGTTAAACTGGAAGATGGCCTGGCAAAATTCGATTATTTGTCGGACGAAGGCGGTGAAGGTTCCAATCACTGGTACCGCGTGATACTGAAAGAAGGCAAGAACCGCGAGGTACGCCGTATGTTCGAAGCGGTGGGATTGACGGTAAGCCGGCTTATGCGGGTGCGCTTCGGTCCCATCAATCTGCCGCCGCGTCTGAAGCGCGGAAGGTGCCTGGAGTTAAACGAGACCGAGATACGCCGACTGCTGGGGCTGGTCGCCTAGTTACCCCTGCAATGTCAGGGAGAGGAAACAATCAGGGGAGCTGGTCTCGTTGCAGCAGGAACACAAACTCGTCCCCAGCACTTGTTTCCAGCCAGGTGAAAGGCACCTCCGGGTAGGCCCGTTCCAGGCTTTCTCGATTATGGCCGATCTCAACGATTAATACCCCCCGATGGGTTAAATGACCGGCTGCCTCGTTGAGTATTGTCCGCGTAGCTTCCAGCCCGTCCACCCCGCTTGCCAGCGCGTTTTCGGGTTCATGGCGGTATTCCTCCGGCAGCGCCGCCATCGCCTCCGCGCTGACGTAAGGCGGATTGCTGATGATGAGATCATACGTGCGCCCCCCTAATTCCGCAAAAAGATCCGACTGGATCAGATTCACTTGATGCTCCAGGTTGTAATCCGCCACGTTCCTTTGGGCGACTTCCAACGCCCCCGGTGAAATGTCAGCCGCATCTATGGTGGCGTTGGGGAACGCGTATGCGAGCAGTATGGCAAGGCAACCGGAACCGGTGCACAGATCCAATGCGGAGCGGATTGCACCGGGGTTTTCTATCCACGGCGCAAGTTGTTCCCGCAGCAACTCGGCAATGAAGGAGCGTGGTACGATCACGCGCTCATCGACGAAAAAGCTGAAATTTCCCAGCCATGCCTCGTTGGTGAGATATGCCGCAGGGATTTTTTCCGACACGCGGCGCTCGATCACCCCCAGCACCTGCTCCAGCTCAGCCGTGGCAAGCCGGGCGTCGAGAAACGGCTCCAGCCGGTCGAGCGGGAGATGGAGCGTGTGGAGAATGAGATAAGCCGCTTCATCATAGGCCGAGGCGGAGCCATGGCCGAAAAAGAGGCCGGCTTCGTTAAAGCAGCTTACCGCAAAGCGGAGCAGGTCGCGGATAGTTTGGAGTTGACTTCTGGCTTCTCGGTACACGTTGATCGCCATCATAGGGGATTAAACCGGGCGCTGAGCAGTATTCTGTAATACCTCAAATGAGCTTGATTAACTGCTACGTGGCTGGCTGCATGGAATGGTGAAGCTCGACCCTTACCACCAGTCCGGGTTATTGCGCATGCTTGTGCAGAAATATCTACTGTATTTGCGGCGGCTGGCGCTGCGTTTCAAAGATGTGCGAGCCATGGTAGCAGGGGGGTGAACGCTCAGAAAAGGAGTTATCTCAGCAATAGGCTCTCCAGCGTCAACCGGTAGATATGTGGTAAGTGTTGCAGATCCTCTACTTCGACATATTCGTTGAGCTTGTGGATGGTGGCATTGCGGGGTCCCATCTCTACCACCTGGGGGCAGATGTCGGCAATGAAACGGCCGTCGGACGTTCCGCCGGATGTGGAAAGTGCTGGCTCGATTCCCGTTACGGTTGAGATAGCGTGGCTTATCGCATCCACCAGGCTGCCCCTGGGTGTCAGATAGGGTTTGCCTGAAAACTCCCATCGCAGATCGTAGTCAAGGCCGTGGCGGTCGAGGATTTCATGCACTCTCTGTTGCAGCGATTCGACCGTGCTCGCGGTGGAGAAGCGGAAATTGAAAAGCATCGTCACTTCACCCGGGATGACGTTGGTCGCGCCCGTGCCCCCATAGATATTGGAAATCTGCCAGGTGGTGGGCGGAAAATATTCGTTGCCCTCGTCCCATCTTGCTTGCGCCAGTTCGGCAATGGCGGGAGCGGCCAGGTGGATAGGATTTTTTGCCAGATGAGGGTAGGCGATATGGCCTTGTATGCCTTTCACGGTCAATGTCCCGGAGAGCGAGCCGCGCCGGCCGTTCTTGATCGTGTCCCCGAGTCTGTCCACGCAGGTGGGTTCGCCCACGATACAGTAGTCGATCAGTTCGTTACGCGCTTTAAGGGTTTCCACCACACGGACCGTTCCGTCGACGGCAATGCCTTCCTCATCCGAGGTGATCAGCAGCCCAATGGAGCCGCCGTGGGTGGGGTGTGCAGCGACAAACGCTTCAATTGCGGTAATGAACGCCGCGAGCGAGCCTTTCATATCTGCGGCTCCCCGGCCGTAGAGCCTGTCATTCCGGATTACCGGAACGAAGGGATCGCTGTCCCATTTGTCGACCGGGCCTGTCGGCACCACATCGGTGTGTCCGGCGAAACACAGCAGCGGGGCGGTCGTTCCGCGCCGGGCCCATAAATTATCCACCTCGCCGCAGCGAACTCTTTCGATGCTGAAGCCGATTTTTTCCAGGCGGCTGATCAGGATTTCCTGACAGCCGTTATCGAAGGGCGTGAGCGAACGACAGGCGATCAGCGCTTGTGCGAGAGCCAGCGTTTCATTTTGCATGACGGATTTTCCAAAAGGGTGGGACAGGGAAAGGCACGGAGCAGGATGTGGTCATAATGTTCTGCTAAATGCCGCGCAGAAGCTCGTTTATACCGGTCTTGGCCCGTGTTTTGGCGTCCACCTGTTTCACGATAACCGCGCAATAAAGGCTGTATTTGCCATCCGCTGAGGGAAGGTTGCCCGAGACAACGACTGATCCGGGCGGAATGCGCCCATAGCTGACTTCACCCGTTTCACGATTGTAAATCTTGGTACTCTGGCCGATGTATACCCCCATGGAAATCACCGAGTTCTCGCCGACAATGACGCCCTCGACAATTTCCGAGCGCGCGCCGATAAAGCAGTTGTCCTCGATTATCGTTGGATTCGCTTGAACGGGTTCGAGCACGCCGCCTATTCCCACACCGCCTGAGAGATGCACATTCTTGCCAACCTGAGCGCATGACCCGACCGTGGCCCAGGTATCGACCATTGCGCCTTCATCGACATACGCACCGATGTTGACGTACGACGGCATTAGTACCACATTGCTGGCAATGAACGCGCCTTTTCGCACCGCTGCCGGGGGCACGACGCGGAAGCCGCCATTACGGAAATCCTTGGAACTGTAATCCGCGAATTTGGACGGAACCTTATCGAAATAGTTGGAAAAACCGCCCTTGATGAAAGTATTGTCCTCTATGCGAAAGGAAAGCAGCACGGCTTTTTTGATCCATTGATACGTGTTCCATTCACCGTTTATTTTTTCCGCCACTCGCAGTTTACCGTTGTCGAGCATTTCCAGCACCTGCGCTACGGATTCCTTGAGTTTTGCATCCACATTTCGTGGCGTGATCTCGGCACGGCGTTCGAATGCTTCTTCAATGGTACTTTGCAGCTGATCCATGGTTTTCCTTTGGTTGTTTTGTTGTCCAGGTTTATCGCCGGGTCAGGCGGATACCAGCATTTTTATCCGTTGGACCGCTTCCACGCACTCCGCCAACGGCGCGACGAGGGCGATGCGGATGAAGTTTTCGCCAGGGTTGATTCCATTGGCATGCCGCGCAAGGTAGCTTCCCGGCAAAACGGTAACATTATAATTGCGATAGAGCTCACGGGTGAACTGTACGTCGCTACCAGGTGTCCTTACCCACAGATAAAACGCCGCGTCGGGCATTGACACCTGCAGGCTTTCCTGCAGCGATTTCGTAACGGCCTGAAATTTCTCCCGGTATAGGCGCCGGTTTTCGACGACGTGATCCTCGTCGTCCCACGCTGATTTGCTCGCCGCCTGGACCGCCGGGTTCATGGCGCTGCCATGGTAGGTACGGTAGAGCAGAAATTTCTTGAGTATCGACGCGTCGCCTGCGGCAAACCCTGACCGCATGCCCGGCACATTTGATCTTTTGGACAGGCTGCTGAATACCACCAGCCTGGGAAAGCCGCTACGGCCCAGACGATGAGCGGCTTCGAGGGCGCCAAGCGGGGGTGCGTCCTCGTCGAAATAAATCTCGGCGTAGCACTCGTCGGAAGCAATGACAAAACCATAACGATCGGATAATTCGAACAGATATCTCCACTCGTCCATGCTCATTACCCTGCCTGTGGGGTTGCCGGGAGAGCAAACGTAGACCAACTGACAACGCGACCAGGTATCCTCGGGCAGTTGTCCATAGTCGAGCGCAAAGTCGTTCTCTGGCATCGTGTTCAGGAAATGGGGAGTAGCACCCGCCAACAAGGCCGCACCTTCATATATCTGATAAAAAGGATTCGGACACACTACAATTGCCTCTGCCCGGGACGGATCAATCACTGCCTGAGCAAAGGAAAACAGGGCTTCACGACTTCCGTTGACCGGAATGACCTGTGTTTCGGGATCAATTTCCGGTAGCCGGTAGCGTCGGGTCAACCACGCTGCAATGCTGGTTCGTAGCGATCGGGCGCCCAGCGTGGTCGGGTAAACCGCCATGCCGGCAAGATTCTCCGTCACAGCCTGGCGGATGAAATTGGGCGTGGCGTGTTTAGGCTCGCCGATGTGGAGGCTGATGGGCGAATAGGCCTGCTCCGGCGCCGCCCCCTCAAACAGCTTGTTGAGCTTCTGGAAGGGATAGGGCTGCAGGCGGTCGAGATTGGGATTCAATTTTATGGTTTGGCCTGACTCTTGAAGGAGAATTGCCTAAAAGACGGGGTCCATTGATCGTAGCGGGATTATAAAGTGGCAAGCGTTTTGCTACCAGACAAAATGACTAATCAAAACCAGCAAAATGTGTATCCCGTGTTGGCCCTGCTCGGGGGGGCGGCTATTTGGGGTCTGCTATGGTATCCCTACCGGCTGCTGGAAGAAGCGGAGGTGAGCGGTCCTATCGCTACCGCGCTCACTTATGTTATCGCATTATTGCTGGGCTTGGCCCTGTTCGGGAGAAACCTGCGAACGTCCCGAATTCTATGCGGTAAGCCCCAATTATTGCTCTGGATCGGATTGTGCGCCGGGTGGACTAATCTTGCATACGTGCTCGGCGTGATTCACGGCGAAATCATGCGAGTTATGCTCTTGTTTTATCTCGCACCGCTTTGGACGATCGTGTTTTCGCGCCTGCTGCTGACCGAAGTGCTCAGTCTGCACGGATACCTGGTTATTGCGTTGTCTCTGGCTGGGGCGATTGTCATGCTATGGCAACCCCAACAGGGCTTTTCAATGCCTTCGTCTTATGGCGACTGGATGGGATTGTCTGCCGGCTTCATGTTCGCCCTCTCAAACGTGATAAGCCGCATGGATCAGGCGCACACCATACAATTGAAGTCGCTTGCGGTGTGGATGGGGGTTACGGTGATTGCCTTCGGCTACAGCCTTTTTTTGTCGCCGCCATCGCTGGGCAGTGTTCCTGCCGAGATTTATCTGCTCATCCTGGGCGTGGGGGTGGTGGTGTTCGGGCTGAGCGTGGCGGTGCAATATGGCCTGACGCATGTTTCCGCAAATCGCGCGATTGTCATTATGCTGTTCGAACTGGTCATTGCTGCGCTGGGGGCTTACTTTCTCGCGGGCGAGGCCATGACAGCGAGAGAATGGATTGGCGGCGCAATGATTATTTCCGCCAGCCTGTTTTCCTCGCGGATGAATCGGGCGTAACATAAACCTTTGCCCGCTGCCCATACGATCCATGCCCCTGCCCTTAGGTGCCGTTATTGACCTTGTTGGTGTTGCCGCCCTTGACGTCCATGCCGGTAACATCGCAATGGTGCCAACTTGCGTGCTTCGCATTTTATCTCCGGAATAATGAGCCAGTACGTGGTTTTTCTGGAGCGGGACTCTCTGAAGGCGCAGGTGCGCCGGCCGATTTTCGAGCATAGGTACGAGGAATACGCGCATACGGCCAACGATCAAGTCGTGTCGCGGCTGCAACAAGCGACAGTGGCCATTATTAACAAGGTACGGCTGAACGACGAGATTCTCGCGCAATTACCCAGCCTGAAACTGATCGCAATGTGCGCGACGGGATATGACGGCATCGATCTTGCCGCCTGCCGCCGCCGGGGTATCGCGGTGACGAATATTCGCAACTACGCCATCCACACCGTGCCCGAGCACGTGTTTGCGCTGCTGCTTGCGTTACGCCGGAATCTGCTGGCCTATCGGCAGGAGATCGAGCAGGGAGCATGGCAAAAATCGGAGCAATTTTGCCTCTTCACGCATGATATTGGTGAGCTGTTCGGCTCCGCCATGGGGATCATCGGCGAAGGCGCCATTGGACAGGCGACAGCTGCCATTGCTCGTGGCTTCGGCATGCGGGTGCTGTTTGCATATCATCCATCGTCTAGGAAAAAAGATCTGGCGTTCACGCCTCTGGATCAGGTGCTTGCCGAGTCCGACGTGCTTTCGCTGCATTGTCCCTTATTGCCGGCCACGCGTAACCTGATTGGTATCGAGGAGCTGCGCAAGATGAAGCGCAGTGCGTTTCTCATCAATACCGCGCGTGGCGGATTGGTGGACGAGCCGGCGCTGGTTCGGGCGCTGGATGAGAAGCTGATCGCTGGCGCTGGCTTCGACGTGCTCACCGAAGAGCCACCGGTGAACGGCAATCCGTTGCTCGAGTTACGACGTCCCAACTTTATCCTTACACCTCATGTTGCATGGGCTTCGGCCGAAGCAATGCAGACGCTGGCCGACCAGTTGATCGATAATATCGAGGCGTGGGTAGCCGCCAAGCCACAAAATCTCGTCACTTGACAGATGCCTGAGCAGTTCCCCTTGCGTCCTACATAGCAATTCGCGGGCCACCGCTCGGAGGCAACAGGACAGTGGTTAGCGCACCAATGGATGAGCGAGCTTGAGTTGAAATAACCGCTGGAGAAAGGCTGGAGGGGCGAGTACCTCGAGCGAATGGCGGGCGCCCGCAAGCGCAAGCCCGGCTGTTGACAAGCCAGGTTCCCTCCGATAGTCTTTTATGGTTAAGCTTGACCTGATATTACTGGTATCGGTCGGGCTGATTTAATTCATGCGATTCAGCATGCCAACCGGCTTCAAACACCCAATCAGTTTGGTAACTGCCAACTATAACAGGAGGGAACTATGGAACTCAAAGGATCGAAAACTGAAGGAAACCTGAAAGCGGCTTTTGCCGGTGAGTCTCAGGCCAATCGCCGTTATCTCTACTTCGCAGCCAAAGCGGATGTGGAGGGACAGAACGACGTGGCAGCGGTATTCCGTTCAACGGCAGAGGGCGAAACCGGCCATGCCCATGGTCATCTGGAATATCTCGAAGGCTGCGGCGATCCGGCTACCGGTCTGCCCTTCGGCTCATCCCGTGCGAATCTGCAAACAGCCATAGCGGGAGAGACGCACGAATATAGCGACATGTACCCCGGCATGGCCAAATCTGCGCGCGAAGAAGGTTTTGATGAAATAGCCGATTGGTTCGAGACGCTAGCCAAGGCGGAACGCTCTCATGCCAACCGTTTTCAGAAAGCTTTGGACAGCCTGACAGAGTGAGCGGCACCAGTAATACTATGGACTGGATCGAGCGACGAGCTCGATCCAGTCGGCGTTGTTTTTTCTGCCTCAGTTCAATCGCCATAATTCCTTATTTTCCTCATTTCCTTATTTAATTTTCCTATGTCATGACCACTCGAGAAGGCAGTCTGGAGCCACCCAAGCGTCATCCGCTCGATTGGGAAAATCCCGAATTCTATGACGAACCGAAACTGTTCAATGAGATGGAACGCGTCTTCGATATATGTCATGGCTGCCGTCGGTGCGTCAATCTGTGCACGGCCTTTCCGCGGTTATTCGATCTGATAGACGAGGGCTCCACAGGCGAGCTCGATGGGGTGGAGAAGCAGAAATATTGGGAGGTGGCGGATCAATGCTACCTCTGCGACATGTGCTTCATGACGAAATGCCCCTATGTTCCGCCGCATCCATGGAACGTCGATTTTCCACACCTGATGCTGCGCGCCAAGGCGGTAAAATATGAAAAGGGCGAGACCGGTTTTCGTGACAAACTGCTTTCCAGCACCGATCTCGTGGGCAAGGTGGCCAGTGTTCCAGGAGTCGCACAGACGGTAAACGCCGTTAACAAGAACCCGGCCGCCCGAAAGCTGATGGATAATCTGCTCGGTATTCACGCCGAGCGGAAACTTCCCGATTATGATAGTAGAAAATTTCGTGCCAACGCCCGGATCAATACCGCTCATGAGGTTCGTGCCGGTGCAAAAACGCCGGGAAAAGTAGCGATATATGCGACCTGTTACGTGAACTACAACGAGCCCGGTATCGGGCACGATTTATTGAAGATTCTGGATCACAATGAAATTCCTGCTTGCCTGGTAGAAAAAGAAGCGTGCTGTGGGATGCCAAAGCTGGAATTGGGCGACCTTGCAGCGGTGAAGGAACTTAAGGAAAAAAACATACCTCCGCTCGCCCGACTCGCGCGGGAAGGATATGCCATCCTTACCGCGGTGCCTTCCTGTACGCTTATGTACAAACAGGAGCTGCCGCTCATGTTCCAGGTGGATGATGATGTGCAAGCGGTAGCGGACGCGATGTTCGATCCGTTCGAATATTTGACATTGCGGAAGCGGGATGGCCTGCTGAAGACCGATTTCAAGCAGCCCTTGGGTAAGGTCTCCTACCACATTCCGTGCCATTTGCGGGTTCAGAACCTGGGGCAGAAGACCAGGGAAATGCTGCAATCGATTCCCGGCACTCAGGTAACGGTAGTGGAGCGTTGCTCCGGCCATGACGGTACCTGGGGCGTAAAAACCGAGTATTTCGCCAATTCCATGAAAATCGGAAAACCGGTATTCAGGCAGATGGCCGCCCCGGGCCCTGATTACATCAGCTCAGATTGCGCCATTGCCGCCCGACACATCGAGCAGGGCATGGGGGAAACAAAAGCGCAGAAGCAGCACCCGTTGACGCTTATGCGTATCGCGTATGGGATTGGCTGAACAATTTGTACGGAAATTCTATTGACCTCTCTTAGATTTACCCTGAACATGCGCCGTATAACCTCTGATAGCCTCATGACCCTGGAAGCGTATGCCAAAGCACGGCAAGAATTCCGTGCCCAAATGATCGCGCATAAAAAAAACCGCAAGGTGCATCTCGGCGAGCACGTTACGCTCATGTTCGAGGATGAGTTGACGGTACGGTACCAGATTCAGGAAATGCTGCGGGTCGAGAAGATTTTCGAAGAAGCAGGCGTACTCGAGGAACTGGAAGCGTACGGAGCGCTGCTGCCTGACGGAGGCAATTGGAAAGCGACCATGATGATTGAATTTTCTGATCCGGTTGAGCGTACCGCTCAGCTGAAGGAATTGATCGGGATAGCGGATCGGGTGTACGTAAAAGTGGATAATCATGACCCGGTACACGCCATCGCCGACGAAGACCTCGACCGTGAAACGGAAGAGAAAACTGCTGCAGTGCATTTTTTGCGGTTTGAGCTGGCTAGCGACGTGGTCGCGGCATTAAGGGACGGCGCCCCCTTGAGCATGGGTATAGATCATGCGGCCTATTCAGTGCCAGCCACGCCGGTCGACACGGGAGTGCGCAATTCCCTGGTAAGCGATCTGGATACGGACGCTACTTCGTAATGAGGCGACTGCTTATATTGTTGTGCCTTCTTTCGGTGGCCGCGCCGGCTACGGCTTTTTTCGGCCCCAAAAAAAGCTCGGATTACGAGTACGAAAATGAAAAGCCCTGGGTCGAAATACAGGCGCAACTGCCGAGCTATCCGAAATCGGAGAACCTGTTAGAGTTCGACGCTGGTCCCGCGAGCACAAATCTTCATTTCGTCGATGGCTCGTCCATTAGTGTGGGGGAGGATGGCGTGGTGCGCTACAGCCTAGTGGTCAAATCGCCAGCGGGGGCGATGAACGTGAGCTACGAAGGCATACGTTGCCAGACCAACGAAAGGAAAGTTTATGCTTACGGCCGGGCCAAAGATGAGTCGTGGGCACCGACAAGAATGGGCAAATGGTCGGACCTGGAAAATATCAAGCAGAACTATGCGCAACGCGCCCTCTATCGATATTATTTCTGTCCGCTCGGGATAGGCATGGTGAAAGACGCGGACGAGGCAGTTCAGGCATTGAAAGCGGGAGGCCACCCGAAGGCAGTCCGGTATTAACGGATCAGCCTGGGCTCTGATAGACTAGCCTTGAGGACTTTGGGTCATGCGCCGGCAATAGTTTTGCAAATTGTCGGGCAGATCGTCCGGGCAAACGCCGCACAGGCAGTTGCCTTGCATGGCATAATCAATGAATTTCGGAGGCTCCAGCTTGAGGTTCGCCATGATGTCCTTGAACTCTTCAAGGGCGCGGTTGTTCCCGAGCCGGGAATTGCGCGTTTTTTCCTGCGCTATCGAGGAAACCCGCCGGCTGTTGTAGTCGTGGGCGGGGTAAACCAGGCAGTCATCCGGTAGGGAAAACAATTTTTCGGTAACGCTCCTGAATAGCGTCTCCGCATTGCCGTTCTGGAAGTCCGTCCGTCCGCACCCGTCAATCAATAGCGCATCCCCGGTGAATACCCTGTCGTCGCACAGGTATGCAAAATGCCCGTCTGTATGACCCGGCGTATGGAGTGGTTGCAACGCAACGCTGCCAATGCGCAGGGGTGTTCCTTCTTCAATGCCAAACTCCGTGCAGGGGAGGCGGTCGAAGGCGGGCCCGGCGATTTTGCTGCCCGAGATCCGTTTCAATTCAAGCGCGGCAGTAATATGGTCCGCGTGGATATGCGTCTCCACGCTGTAGGCAAGAGTCACTCCGAGCTTTTTGATTTCGTCAAGATCCCGCTCCAGCGCCGTTATCACCGGATCGATCAGTACGGCCTCTCCGGTTTCCTCGCAGCCGAGGAGATAGGTATACGTGCTGGACAAAGGCTCAAACAGCTGACGAAAGATCATGACGCCCCTTATGATCTCGCCCTGGGGGATCTGGGGCGAGCTGGCCCGCCGGACTCAGGCGGTAGCGTTTGCTCTCTGATAAAGCGTTTTAGCTCGCATCCCCAGACGGCAATAGCCCAGAACGGGCCCCGGGAGCGTTTCCATGGCTGTCTTGAATTCGGACACATGCTCATCGGTTATTTGCCCAGGCACGACCGGCAAATAAAAAAACTCAAGACCGAGCGTCCTTGCTGTAGATTCGAGCAGCGCATGGTCGGCATGGGCGCCCCCGTCCTCGTCATCCGGCCGGTTGCAGATGACACTTTTAAAACCAGCTGCTTTAATCTCCGCCAGGTCATCAACATCAATTTGCGGGCTGGACGAAAAGTGATCGTCAATTGGGGTAAGCGGTTTCATTGAATCTCCTCAGGCAATGTCGTTTCGAGATATTGTATGTGAGTCCCGGAACCTTTGAATAATTCCCACGCGCTCCGGGGAGGATTTGTTGAGAGGTTCGTCAAAGGTTCACTAGAGCAAAACCAGATTATCCCGGTGTATGAGTTCCGGTTCAACTACGTAACCCAGGAGGGCTTCGATATCGCTGCTGGAGCGCCGAAGGATCTTCCTCGTTTCGGCAGCGCTGTAATTGACGAGTCCGCGGGCAACTTCCTTTCCGTCCGTATCAAGGCACCCGATTGCTTCGCCGCGCTCGAAGTTGCCGCTGACATCCATGACGCCTATGGGCAACAGGCTCTTTCCGCCGGCGGCAAGCGCGTTAACCGCTCCCTCATCCAGGGTCACATTGCCGCGCAGTTGCAAATGGTCGGCCAGCCATTGTTTCCGGGCCGCCAGCGTCATGGTATCCGCCAACAGCTGGGTTCCGATCAGCTGGCCTTGCGCGAGGGAAATCAGAACGTCTGTTTCATGACCGGATGCAATCACCGTGTGGGCGCCGCTGCGCGCAGCCCGCTTTGCCGCCAGCACTTTTGTCAGCATGCCCCCGCGCCCGATCTCGCTGCCGGCGCCGCCTGCCATGGCTTCAATGGCAGGGTCGCCGGCCTTCGCGTGTTCCACCAGCGTGGCTTGCGTATCCTTGCGCGGGTCCGCTGTGAATAATCCTCCCTGATCGGTGAGAATCACCAGCACGTCGGCTTCGATCAGGTTGGTGACCAGCGCCGCTAGGGTGTCGTTATCGCCGAAGCGGATCTCGTCGGTCGCGACCGTATCATTTTCATTGATTACCGGAATGACATTGAGGCTTAGCAGGGTGGTCAGGGTTGAACGTGCATTCAGGTAGCGTTTGCGGTCAGCCAGGTCCTCATGCGTAAGGAGCACCTGCGCCGCATGCAATTCGTGGCTGCGGAAGCAGGATTCGTAAGCCTGTACGACCCCCATTTGTCCGACGGCGGCCGCGGCCTGCAGTTCGTGTAAGGCATGCGGACGTTTTTTCCAGCCCAACCGTTGCATGCCTTCCGCAATTGCGCCGGAAGAAACCAGCACGACCTCCTTGCCCATTGCCTTGAGTTTGGCGATTTGCTCCGCCCAGCGCGCAAGTGCCGCGTGATCCAGTCCTTGTCCCTGGTTTGTTACCAGACTGCTGCCCACTTTAACGACGATGCGCCGGGCGCTTTTCAAGATGGATTGCATGATGTTTTACGCTGAGTTTTACGCTGAGACAGTGTGATGATGCGTGGTAGCGCAAATTCTGTGGCGAATGTACGTGGGGTGGATTCCGGCGAGGGCCGCGCTCAAATGAAAGGCCTGAGTAGTATAATCGTTGTGCTTCTGTTTATGAACAGCCTATGGCGATGGGTTCTGCAGATATTCGCCCGATGGTGCATGTTCCTCATTTGCGCCTGCTGATTCCTGCTCCAGATATTCCATGATTGCATAAGTCAGTTCCCTGCAACCTTCCCCCGTTACCGCCGAAATGAGGAAGCTTTTGCCTTTCCACCGGAGTTCGCGGAGGAATTTCTTGCCAGCCTTATCCCGCTCTTGCTCATTCAACAGATCAGCTTTATTGAGGACCAGCCAGCGCGGTTTGCGATAAAGCGATTCGTCATACTTCTTCAGTTCCTTGACGATGGCTTTGGCTTCGCGCACCGGATCGACATTTTCATCCAGCGGCGCGATATCAACGACATGCAACAGCAGACGCGTGCGGGCAAGATGCTTTAGGAAGCGGTGTCCCAGCCCTGCGCCTTCTGCCGCGCCTTCGATCAGACCGGGGATATCGGCCATCACGAAGCTCCGATTCTGGTCTACGCGCACCACGCCCAGATTCGGATGCATGGTGGTAAAGGGGTAATCGGCCACTTTTGGGCGCGCAGCGGAGACAGCACGAATAAGGGTCGATTTACCCGCGTTTGGCATTCCGAGGAGCCCTACATCCGCCAAAACCTTGAGTTCGAGTTTAAGATCGAATTCCTCTCCGGGTTCACCAAGGGTAAATCGACGTGGCGTACGGTTAATGCTGGACTTGAAATGCAGGTTGCCAAGGCCGCCTGTGCCACCCTTGGCCAGCAAAACCGTTTGTTCATGCCCCGCCAGATCGGCAATCACTTCCCCCGTAGCCGCGTTTGAGATTACGGTGCCTACTGGCATCCGCAAGACGATGTCTTCGGCCCCCTTGCCGTAGCAGTCCGAGCCGCGCCCGTTCTCGCCCTTTTTTGCCCGATGTTCGCGGGCGAAGCGGTAATCTACCAGCGTATTGATATTGCGATCGGCAATGGCAAAAATGCTTCCGCCGCGCCCGCCATCGCCCCCGGAGGGGCCGCCTTTGGGGATGTACTTTTCGCGCCGGAAACTGGCGACGCCATCTCCGCCTTTGCCGGCGGTGACATGGATCAGTGCTTCATCTATGTATTTCATCGCATCTTGTCCCGCTTATCAGGCTGAAAACAAAAAAGCCCTATCAGATCGACAGGGCTCTTTCGCGGTGGTTCCTGGAAAAACTATATCTGGACAAGAACAAGTACTGGGGCTGCGGGGAACGATTCAGAGCGTGCTTGACTCGACCGGGTGGATACTGACTATTTTACGCTGCTGCGCACCTTTCATCCCAAAATTTACTGTACCGGTGACCTTGGCGAACAAAGTATGATCCTTGCCCATGCCAACATTTTCTCCGGCATGGACCTTGGTTCCGCGCTGGCGGATGATAATGCTTCCAGCGGAGATGAGTTCTCCACCGTAGCTTTTCACGCCCAGGCGTTTCGAATTTGAATCACGTCCGTTCCGTGAACTGCCGCCTGCTTTTTTGTGTGCCATGCTAAGCTCTCCCTATGCCGAAATATCTTTGATCTCAATTTCGGTGTAATTCTGCCGGTGTCCTTGATGTTTCTGATAGTGTTTGCGCCGCCGCATTTTGAAAATGCGTATCTTGTCGTGCCTGCCCTGTTTCAGCACGGTGGCGGTCACCGAGGCGCCGCTCAACACAGGCTTGCCCATTGAAATATTGTCGCCATCCGAGATCAATAACACCTGGTCGATCACAACTTCGCTACCTATATCTGCAGGTATCTGTTCAATCTTGAGCTTTAGCCCGTTCTCGACGCGGTATTGCTTGCCGCCCGTTTTTATAATTGCATACATTTGAATTCTTTCTCTTACGTAAGTGGCCAAAGTACCTGGAAAAAAGTACCTGAAAAAGGTAAACGACAATTATACATTACCCCCTTGATTAGGTCAAAGTTCTGTTGCGAATGAGTTTTGTGTCACAATAGCGGGTTACTCCGTTAGCGGCTTGACATACTGGCGGTGACGTTTCTACCATGGCACCTTTTTTGCGGGAACCTCTGTGTCGATTGAACGTATCAGAAGCCTTATCGCCCAGGATATGGTCGCGGTGGATACTGTTATCCGCGAGAAACTCTACTCCGATGTGGCGCTCATCCGCCAGGTAAGCGAATACATTATCAATAGCGGGGGAAAACGCCTGCGGCCCGCGCTGGTAATTCTCTCGGCCGGTGCATTCAACTACGCTGGCAAGCATCACTACAATCTTGCCGCCATCGTCGAATTCATCCATACCGCCACGTTGCTGCACGACGACGTCGTCGACGCGTCCGAATTGCGGCGCAGCAAGGCGACGGCAAATGCCCTGTTCGGCAATTCCGCCAGTGTGCTGGTCGGAGATTTTTTATATTCACGCGCATTCCAGATGATGGTCGAGGTGGACAGCATGCGCGTCATGCGGGTGCTGGCCGATGCCACGAATACGATCGCGGAGGGCGAGGTATTGCAGTTGCTCAACTGCCGCGACCCTGATGTGGATGAGGAGAACTATCTGCGCGTGATCCGTTATAAAACCGCGAAACTGTTCGAGGCGGCAACCCGTCTGGGGGCAATCCTGGGCAACGCCACCATGGCGGAGGAGGAGGCGATTGCCGCTTACGGGATGCATCTCGGCACAGCATTTCAGTTGACGGATGACATGCTGGACTACTCGGGGGATTATCAGGAAACGGGCAAGAATCTGGGCGATGACCTGGCCGAAGGCAAGCCCACCCTGCCGCTCATCTATGCCATGAAAGCGGGATCGAGCGCCCAGGCTGCAATAATACGCAACGCGATAGAGAAGGGCGGCGAGGGAGGCTTTCAGCCCATCCTGGACGTCATCCAGCAGACCGGCGCACTGGATTACGCCCGGCAGCGGGCGCAATCCGAATCCGAAACTGCATCCAGAACGATCGCGTCATTGCCCGATTCCGATTACAAGGAATGCCTGTTACAGCTCAGCACTTTTGCAGTAGCAAGAAATTATTAGCCGCTCAGCAAATAGGGACGGAGAATGGTTGAACTCACAAACGTTTCCCGCGGCCCGGAAGGAAATTTGAATTGCCCGGAAATCCCTTCCTGCGTACAATTGCTGCCCACGCGCAGGAAGCGATTATCTCAGGCGCATGTAAACAGCACGGTCAATTCGGGGTGTAGCTCAGCCTGGTAGAGTACTGCGTTCGGGACGCAGGAGTCGGAGGTTCGAATCCTCTCACCCCGACCATGTTTCATAGGGATCACTTTCAAGCAGGTTTTTCCCGGGCATGCCGGGATTCCGGGATTCGATTGCGGAAAACCGGAGGACGTGGCAGCGGTTACCCACAGGTTCCGGGAGCCATGGCCGGGCCGCAGCGCCGGTTCCGAAAGCGTCATGTTATTTCAGCCTTACCCCGTTCCCGGAAGATCCGTCCGTTATGACTTGCACCGTTCTGCGCAGTCGGTAGAATGCAAAGTCTTCTGCTTAGCAGTAGGTGCGCCCAATTCTGATGCGGCAACGGAAACAATACCGTGGGTAGAATTCTTTTCTTCGCTCTTATTATCGTCGTTGTTTTCTGGATAATAAGAAGCTACCGACGGTCGCTCAAAAAGCGTGAAGAAGCGCATGAGGAGCCGCGCTCCCTGGAGGGAGAGGATATGGTTCGGTGCGTCCACTGCGGCGTACATCTGCCGAGGAGTGAAAGCATCACATCCGAAGGGGAATTTTTTTGTAGCGATGAGCATCGCCGCCTGCACCTGAAGTTATAAAAAACCTGGAGTGTCGATAGGTGCGTGGAATGCAACGGCAAGCCGATCAAAATGCAGGTTGATCAAATGCAGACTGATCCAGCGATTTGCCCGAGCAACGTCCGCTTTATTCCTTCTCCCAATTTTGATGAGCGCCCGCCCGGGTGTGAAATAAACCTGCTGGTCATCCACAACATCAGCCTCCCGCCGGATGAGTTTGGCGGCGATGGGGTGATTGATCTCTTCACCAACCGGATCGAGCCCGACACGCATCCCTATTATCGGTCCATATGCGGACTCAAGGTTTCAGCTCACTTTTTCATACGCCGGAATGGCGAAACCATTCAGTTCGTTCCGTGCGAGAAGCGCGCGTGGCATGCTGGTGAATCCTGCTGGCAGGGCAGGAGCCGGTGCAACGATTATTCGATCGGTATAGAGCTGGAGGGGAGCGACAGCGTTCCGTTTACCGACATTCAGTACGCTGCGCTGGCGGTGCTGACCCGTGCGCTACAACAGCGCTATCCTATTGTGGAGATAGCCGGGCACTCAGATGTCGCGCCGGGGCGCAAGACCGACCCCGGCCCCTGTTTCGACTGGGGGCGTTACCGCGCGCTGCTCTCGGACCGTTGATCTCACTTCAAGTCCCCTCTATTCCCTGGATTTCGTTTCCGCGGTCTTCTCCTTTTTTGCAGAGCGCGTGATTATCTTGACGACATGCGCGCCTTTTCCTTTGGCGCCTGATTTCCGCTATTAAAGCCGGAACCGGACACGACGCCCTGGCCACCCAGATAGTCTTCGTAGTTACCCTTGAAGTCCGTGATTCCATCCGATGTCATTTCAACAATACGCGACGCGAGCGAAGAAACGAATTCCCGGTCATGGGAAACAAAGATCAACGTGCCCGTGTATTTCTCCAGCGCCGCATTGAGCGACTCGATCGATTCCATATCGAGATGGTTCGTGGGCTCATCCATCAGCAGCACATTGTTTCTTTTCAGCATGAGCTTGCCAAACAACATTCGTCCTTCCTCGCCCCCGGATATGACTTTCACCGATTTTTTTACTTCGTCGCCGGAAAACAGCAGTCTCCCAAGAACGCTGCGCACAGCCTGATCATCGTCCCCTGCACCCCGCCATTGCGTCATCCAGTCAGTGAGCGACATGTCTTCCTCGAAATCGTCCGCGTGGTCTTGCCCAAAATAACCGGGGCGAGCCTTTTCCGCCCACTTCACCTCGCCTGCGTCCGGCGCGATATCCGCAGCGATAGTGCGCAGCAGGGTGGTCTTGCCGATGCCGTTGGGGCCGATAATCGCGATCTTCTCCCCTGCTTCCACATTGAGACTGAACTTGTGGAACAGCGGTTTTTCCATACCCGGAAACTGCTTGCTGATGCTTTGCACGGATACCGCCAGGCGGTGCAATTTTTCGCGCTCATCCATCTCGAACCGGATGTATGGGTACTGGCGGCTGGAAGGCTTGATATCCTCCAGCTTTATCTTCTCGATCTGCCGTGCCCGACTGGTGGCCTGCCGTGCCTTGGAGGCATTGGCGGAAAACCGGCTGACGAACGATTGCAGCTCCGCGATCTGCGTTTTCTTCTTGGCATTGTCAGCCACCATGCGTTCGCGCACCTGAGTGGAAGCGATCATGTAGTCGTCGTAATTTCCGGGGTAGATGCGGATCTCGCCGTAATCCAGATCCGCCATATGCGTGCAGACGCTATTAAGAAAATGTCGGTCATGGGAAATGATAACGATTGTGCTCCTGCTCGCGTTGATAACATCTTCCAGCCAGCGAATGGTGTTGATATCAAGGTTGTTCGTCGGTTCATCCAGCAGCAGAATCTCGGGATCGGCAAACAACGCTTGTGCCAGCAATATGCGCAGCTTGAAGCCGGGTGCGATTGCGCTCATCAAGCCCTGGTGTTGTGAAAGCGGGATACCCACTCCCAACAGCAGTTCACCTGCGCGCGCCTCGGCGGAGTAACCGTCCAGCTCGGCGAAGTGCGCCTCCAGATCGGCGGCGTGCATGTAGTCGGCTTCGGTGGCATCGGGGTTCGCATAGATCGCGTCCCGCTCCTCTTTCACCCGCCACAACTCGGCGTGCCCCATCATTACGGTGTCGATCACCAAGCAGTGCTCGAAGGCGAACTGATCCTGGCGCAACTTGCCCACACGTTCGCCGGCGTCAACGCTGACATTGCCCGAGGTCGGGTCCAGGTCGCCTCCCAGTATTTTCATGAAGGTCGACTTGCCGCAGCCATTGGCGCCGATCAATCCGTAACGGTTGCTGTCACCGAATTTGACCGAAACATTTTCGAACAGGGGTCGTGCCCCGAATTGCATCGTGACGTTAGCGGTAGTAATCAAAGGTCTGTCCGGAAATGGATAAAACCCTAAATTTTACCCGATTAATGTGTAATACGGAACCATCCGGGCGGTGAATCCATCGCACCGCGGGTACGGTAAAGCGGTATTTCGGTGCGGAAGTTTATCTCCAATCCAAAGGCCGGCCTGCCGGCTTCCCTTCTCGGATTTCTACAGGCGACAGCTCAGTTCCAGTCGAAAATAATCGAGATGTATTGATATGGGTACCACGGGGAGACGTGTCAGAAAGAAGCATGGCATCGTTTCGCGCGTGTTCCGAAATACGCTACACCTCCCGTTCTTTCGGCGTTGGGGCCCGTCAGCCCGACGTTCCCGTACGCCATCCTCCCACCCGTTCTGCCACTGAACCGCGCCTGATCATTCGTGCGATAGGCCGGCATTCATGTATCATTGCGTTTTCGAATTACATCCGTGTTGCATGAAAATCACCTTTCTGGATTTCGAGCAGCCTGTCGCTGAGCTTGAGGCAAAAATCGAGGAATTGCGCTTCGCCCAGGAAGATTCAGCGGTCGATATTTCAGCTGAAATTTCGCGTTTACAGAAGAAAAGCCAGTCACTTACCACCGGCATATACGCCAAGCTCACACCCTGGCAGATCTCGCAGGTTGCGCGACATCCCCAGCGGCCTTACACGCTTGACTACATCCGGCACCTGTTTACCGACTTCGAAGAGCTTCATGGCGATCGGAGTTTTGCCGATGACCATGCCATCGTCGGTGGGTTGGCGCGATTCCTGGGTCAAACGGTAATGGTCATTGGTCACCAGAAAGGCCGGGATACCAAGGAAAAGATCCATCGCAATTTTGGCATGCCCAAACCTGAAGGCTACCGGAAGGCGCTGCGCCTGATGCGCCTGGCTGAGAAGTTCTCCATCCCCTTGTTCACGTTCATCGATACCCCGGGAGCCTACCCGGGCATTGGCGCGGAGGAGCGCGGCCAATCGGAAGCGATCGGCCGGAACCTCTATGTTCTCGCGGAGCTTAAGGTTCCGGTCATTTGCACCATCATCGGAGAAGGCGGGTCTGGCGGAGCATTGGCAATTGCCGTAGGCGATAGGGTGCAGATGCTTCAATACGCCACATACTCCGTTATTTCTCCCGAGGGCTGCGCCTCTATCCTGTGGAAAAGCGCTGACAAGGCGCCCGAAGCTGCCGAAATCATGGGTATCACGGCTCATCGCCTCAAGACCATGGGATTGATCGACAAAATCATCAGCGAGCCCGCCGGCGGGGCCCATCGCGACTACATTGCGACGATGCATGACGTAAAGATGGCGCTCGAGGAATCGCTCAAGCACCTGCAAGGCCATTCCCCGGAGGCGTTGCTGGAGAGACGCTTCACCCGGTTGATGGGATATGGCAAGTTCAAGGAAGTTAAAATCAAATAACATTTCCCGCAAAGCCGAAAACGTGCTGCGTGAACAGGTCCGGCGAGGAAACCGGCTGTTCGTGGGGTTGAGCGGGGGCGTGGATTCGGTCGTGCTGCTGGATCTGCTCGTACCGCTATCTGTTCAACTTCCGTTTGAGCTTTCTGCCATTCACGTCAATCATGGCATCAGCCCGCGTGCCGACGAGTGGAGCCGCTTCTGCCATCATCTGTGCCGTTCGCGCGGCGTCCCGCTCGAAACCGCCAGGCTCAAAATCAACAGGGAACCCGGCGTCAGCCTTGAAGCCGCGGCGCGGGAAGAACGCTATCGCATATTTGCCACACTGAAGGCAGATTATGTGGTCCTGGCTCAGCATCTGGATGACCAGGCTGAAACCCTCATGCTGCAGTTGTTACGCGGCGCGGGCGTGAAAGGGCTGAGCGCCATGCCCGTCGTCAGGGCAACGCGTGTGGCGATGAAGGATCCATGGCAACCGAACAGCGGGAGCGCGTCCCCCGCCCGAACCTCGCCCTACCCGCTGATTTTGCGGCCGCTGCTGGAAGTATCGCGCCGGGAGATCGAGGATTATGCTCAACGACATGCGTTGCAGTGGATAACCGATGAAAGCAACGATGATACGGCTTTTGATCGCAACTTCTTGCGCCACGAATTCTTTCCCATGCTGGAGAAACGTTTCCCTTCCTATCGCAAGGCTTTCCTTCGCGCAAGCGGGCATTTCGCGGAGGCATCCGCCCTACTGGATGAATTGGCCGAGGTCGATAGCAGGGAATGCGCCCGTACGGGAAGCATCGAGATCGAATGTTTGCGCAAGTTGAGTTTTCTTCGCGCCAAGAACCTGCTGCGCTACATGTTTGCCCGCAGGGGCGCGATACTGCCGAGCGCCGCAAAGCTGGAGGATATCCTGCGGCAACTGCTGTTTTCCGGGGCTGATGCGAAACTGCATGTGAGGTTCGGAAATAATGAAATACGCACATTCAGAGGCTTGCTACATATACGCGAAACAAGCGCATTTCCCCCCATCCACTGGTGCATGGGCTGGCACGGAGAGAAACAACTTGTTCTTGCCGAGTTGTGCGGGGCCTTGAAATTCACGGCTGCTGAAGGAGTGGGGATCAGCCTGCGTAAACTTACCGAATATCCCGTGACAGTTCGGTTGCGCAGAGGCGGGGAGGGCTTGCGACCGGATTGCAAACGGCCGCGCCGCAGTCTCAAGAACCTCTTGCAGGAGGCGGCGATGCCGCCATGGGAGCGAAAAACGCTTCCGCTGTTATTCAGCGGGGAACAACTCGCCTGCGTGCCAGGGCTCGGGGTGGATTGCAACTTCCAGGCCGCGCCAGGGGAGCAGGCATTGGTCGTTGCCTGGTGCCCGGGCGTAGCCGTGACCGGACAGTAGCTCCGGCAGACAATTTTCAGTCGCTCAAGCCGAGCATGAGCGACTATCAGATGGTAGTTGTGCCGCAATTACCCGCCAGTTATCCCGCTTGTACGTTATCACGCAGCCGCTGCTTCTTCGCTTCTGCCGTCTACGCGAGCTCGAAAACCAGCACCTCCGCGTTTCGGCCCTGGTCAAGAACCGCGCGCTCTTCGCCTGCGAGCATGGCGCCATCACCAGTCTGCAGAGAGACACCATTCAGCGATACCTCGCCGCGCGCGACCTGCACGTAGACATACCTGTCTGGTGCGTTGGAATGCTCAACCCGTTCGTTGCCATCCAGCAGGCCGGCAAACATTTTCGCATCCGCATGGATTGTCACGGAACCATCAGAGCCGTCTGGTGACGCGATCAGGCGCAGCCTGCCGCGTTTTTCCTCGTCCCTGAAATACTTTTCCTCATAGCTGGGGGTGATGCCTGCCGCATTGGGCAGAAACCATATTTGCAGGAAATGAACTTGCTCGGTTTGTGATGGGTTGAATTCGCTATGCAGTACACCTGTGCCGGCGCTCATCCGCTGCACATTACCTGGACGAATAACGGAACCGTTGCCCATGTTGTCCTTGTGTGCAAGTGCGCCGTCCAGTACATAGCTGACGATTTCCATATCGCGGTGTCCGTGGGTGCCGAAACCGCGGCCCGGTTCCACGGTGTCGTCATTAATGACGCGTAGCGCGCGAAACTGAACATGTTTGGGATCTTGATAATCCGCGAAGGAAAAGCTGTGCCAGGAATTCAGCCAGCCATGGTCGGCATGACCGCGATCCTGCGCGCGTCGTAATTCCAACATATCTATTCTCCTTTAATAGACGGCTATGCAAAGGCGTGGCATATCGGGTGCTTACTCTAGCAGAAGAAAAAAAGCCGCGGAAGATCTGACTGGGGGCGCGAACGGAAGAGCCATCATGGGGCGGTTTCCATTGAGCCATCGGTAAACGCTTTGGGCGCGCCCCCGATAAAATGTGAAACCCTGGGGGCGGCGCTACCAATATGAAAACGGTGAATGATTTCCTGGACGCGCTGGTCTTCGCGCGTGACCCGAGCGTGCTGACGCAAATGGTCGAGCCATGAGTCTTGCTGAAACAGCTCGATATACCGCCCCGGTACGGTGATATCCTCAAACACACCCCAGCTGAATGCACCGTCCCGCCGCCGCATCGTGCCAAGTTGCTGCATCGCATCCAGGAAGGCCTCACGCTGCTCGAGTTCAATCTCGTATTCGATCGTGACCAGGACGGGACCGCGATCCTTATCCAGCTCGCTTGCCGCAGGGGGATGTGGCCAATGGAAAGACGGCGACAGGTCAGGCGTCTCCGGACCACCGAGGCTGAATCCGCGCACGGCCAGCGCTGCAAGCATCGCACCCGCAGCCGACCCCAGCAGCGCGGCGGAGATGCCTGCGTGCGCCGCGACCCAACCCCAAAGCAGGCTGCCGAGCGTAAGCCCGGCGGAAAAGACCATGATGTACAACGACAGGGCACGGCCTCGTACCCATGCCGGCACCGAGACCTGTGCCGCGACTTGCAGCGATGACAGGGCCGTGACCCAAGCTGCGCCGGCAATGATCATCACTCCATACAACACGGCTTCGTTGCGCACCGTTCCCAACGCCACCATGGTCAGCGCGTAGACCACGCTCGCGATAAGCACCAGGCGGTCACGGGAAATGCGGGCCTGTAGCCGCGGTAAAATCATGACTGCGGCTACGGCGCCGATTCCGACGAAGGTCAGGAGAAATCCGTAGGTCGCGGGGCCGCCGGCGAGTTCGTTGCGTGCAATCAGCGGGAGCAATGCCCATGCGGAGATGGTGAAAAGAATAAAAGCGATGGTACGGATCAGCACGGCACGGAACGGCGAAGCGCGGTGCGCGTAGCGCAAACCGGCACGCAGCGCCTGAAAGAAGCGCTCGGGCGGCAGCGATCGCTCCTCCGGCTGCCTTTTCCATGACCAGAGCATCACCATCATGCCGATGAATGAGACTGCGTTAAGGCTATATGCAGCCCATGCGCCAAGCTGCGATAGAAGCAGACCGGCGATGGCCGGGCCGATGGAACGCGAGAGGTTCATCGACAGCGAACCCAGGGCAACAGCTTGCGGCAGCATATTTCTGGGAACGAGTTCCGGCGCCGTGACGCTGAGCGCCGGTTGCGCCATCGACGCGCCAATTCCGAGCGCGAACGTCAGAATCAAGAGGTTCCAGGGATCGAGCTGATCGACCGCGGCCAGGAAAGTCAGCATTGCCGCGCAAACCGCCATCCATAGCTGGGTGGCTATCAAATAACGCCGCCGATCGACAATATCGGTAAGCGCCCCCGCAACCAGCGCGAACAGTACCATCGGCAAGGATGCGGCTGCCTGCACCAGCGATACCATTACCGGCGAATGAGACAGATCGGTCATCACCCAGCCCGATGCCACCCCATTGATCCAGGTGCCAATGTTAGAACCGAGCGCGGCCAGCCAGAATGCCCGAAACACAGGCACGCCCAAAGGGCCCCAGGCGCTGGCGTCCGTGGTAGGCGAGGCGGTATGTTCGTCCGACTTATTCACACCAGTCACTCGTTTTCATCGCCGCAGCGCACCGCTTGCTCCTTGTCTTTGTATCGCAACGTAGTTACATCCCGAGATCAGCCCGCTCCGGGCCAACGCGCAACGTTGGCTCATCTGCGCGCGTCGCTAACGACCGTGATGATCTGCCAACACGGTGGGCTGATACCGGCTACGATTCGCTCATTCTGCAGGGTAACGGATGTGGGCGTACAGACCTTGCGCTGGACCCATCGGGTCTGACTTGTTCCTTCCCCGGTGATGCGCGTTGCCCGATAATTGTCTATAGCATATAGAAATAGAACACGCTTGTTCTCACAGGTTCGTAGTAACTTTCCACAGTAAATACATCGGCGGTCTGTCCGGTTTCAAAACAATCGCGGAGGCTTGATGAAAACTGAAAAGGACAAAATGCTGAGTGGGTACCTCTACAATCCGCACGACCCACAACTATCCGATGAGCGCCGCCATGCCCGGCTTCTTGTTAAAAAACTCAACGATACCCGGGCCGATCAAATTAGCGAGCGTGCGTGCCTCGTTAAAGAACTCATACCCGCTGCAGGAGAGGGTGTCTGGATCGAGCCGCCTTTCTATTGCGACTATGGGAGCAATATTACATTAGGCGACAAGGTCTTCTTCAATTTCAATTGTGTTGTCCTCGATGTCGCTCCCATCCGTATAGGGTCGCGCGTGTTATTCGGGCCGGCTGTCCAGGTCTACGCAGCGATACACCCCTTGCGCGCTGGTGATCGCATGACCGGACTCGAACTCGGAAGGGATATTCAGATAGACGATGACGTATGGATAGGAGGTGCTGCCATCATATGCCCCGGTGTCCGGATCGGTGCAAGGTCTGTGGTAGGAGCGGGCAGTGTGGTGACAAAAGATATACCGGAAGGGGTATTTGCCGCTGGCAACCCATGCCGCATTTTGCGGGAAATCGAAGGATGACCAGGAAACGGTCAAGACCACCACGGGCCGATCGTAATGTGTTTCTTTCCTGTTGCGCACGAGAAGGCGAACCGTGTTAACGGTTAAGAGTTAGCGGGTGAGGGGAGGGGCGAGCGCGGTATTCCGAACAGGGTACAATAGTCCTTTCGCACCAGTTCGTGCTTATCCGCGTGTTGGCGTCTGTCTCCGGCGCTAGCTCCTAAGCGGGCAACCGACTCTCCAGACAATGGCTAAAAGCAAATCCACGTACACCTGTATCGAATGCGGCGGTCAGACTCTCAAATGGCAGGGTCAGTGCCCGCATTGTCAGGCATGGAACACGCTGGTTGAGGCAGTTGCCGAGAGAGTTGCCCCGCGCTTCGCGCCGGTGTCGGAAACTGGGCAGGTACAGAACTTGAGCGAGGTAGATGCGGGAGAAGAGGCGCGTTATTCCACAAGCATAGCCGAGTTTGATCGCGTGCTGGGAGGCGGCCTGGTCGAGGGTGGGGTGGTATTGCTGGGAGGAGACCCCGGAATTGGCAAATCCACGCTGTTGCTGCAAGCGCTATGTCATATGTCCCATATGTCTCCCGCACGAGAGGCGTTGTATGTCAGCGGCGAAGAATCGGCTCGCCAAGTGGCGCTACGGGCAAGGCGCATGGCGCTGGATGCGGAAGCGATACACCTGTTGGCGGAGATCCGGTTGGAGCGTATTCAGGCAGTGCTGACCGAACGCAGACCCGGCATCGCGGTGATTGATTCGATACAGACGATTTATTCCGATGCGTTGCAATCCGCGCCCGGTTCCGTTGCTCAGGTCCGGGAATGTGCCGCCCAGTTGACGAGGCTGGCCAAGGCCAGCGGCACGTGCATGATTCTGGTTGGCCACGTCACCAAGGAAGGGTCACTGGCCGGCCCCCGGGTTCTCGAGCACATGGTGGACACCGTGCTATATTTCGAAGGGGACACCCACTCCAGTTTCCGCATGATTCGGGCTTTCAAGAACCGGTTTGGCGCGGTGAACGAGTTGGGCGTATTCGCCATGACGGACAAGGGCTTGCGTGAAGTCAGCAATCCTTCGGCTCTATTCCTTTCTCACCACGGCGGACAAGTCGCCGGTTCCTGTGTGATGGTAACCCAGGAAGGTACGCGTCCCCTGCTGGTGGAGATTCAGGCGCTGGTGGATGAGGCCCATGCGCCCAATCCAAGACGGCTGAGCGTTGGGCTGGAACAGAACCGTCTGGCAATGTTGCTGGCTGTGCTGCACCGCCACGCGGGCATTGCCTGCTTTGATCAGGATGTCTTCGTCAATGCGGTAGGAGGCGTAAAAATTACCGAGCCAGGGGTCGATCTAGCGGTATTGCTTGCGATTGTTTCGTCGCTTAAGAACAAGCCCTTGCCGGAGAAAACGGTGGTGTTTGGGGAAGTCGGCCTGGCGGGGGAAGTACGCCCGGTGCAGCGCGGCCAGGAACGACTGAAGGAAGCGGCTAAACTCGGGTTCGTGCGTGCGATCGTACCTAAAGCCAACCTATCTAAACACGCCATCCCAGGTATCGAGATTATTGCAGTGGAACGGGTGGAGGAAGCCGTGGCAAAAATGCGCTGAGGCGATACGATGGCGATGGCAATGAGAGGAGGGCGCTTTATCTTTATTGGTGAAGAAAATATGAGTCGCCGTATGCGCTCCGGGCTGTGGCTGCTGGGAGCACTTTCAATAGCAATGCTTCTTATCGCCGGACTTGCTCCTCCAGTTCACCAGCCGGCGGAATATCACCAGTTCGCCGATCAGCGGGAGTTTTTCGGCATTCCGAATTTCTTCAATGTGACCTCCAACGTTGGGTTTCTGCTGGTGGGGGTGGGGGGTATGCTTTTTGTAACGCGTTCAGGCAATGCCCGTGCAAATACAGTTTTTGTCGAGCCACGTGAGCGCTGGCCATACCTCGTGCTCCTTGCGAGCGTGGCGCTGACCGGGATAGGTTCCGCCTATTATCATTTGGCGCCGGACAATGACCGGCTGATGTGGGACCGCCTGCCCATGGCGGTTGCGATTATGGCGCTGGTAGCCGCAACCCTGGCCGAGCGCGTGAGCGTCCGGGCGGGATTGCAGTTGCTGCCTCTGCTGGTCGTTCTCGGTGCGGGAAGCGTGCTGCACTGGCACTGGAGCGAAAAGCAGGGTGCAGGGAATCTGAACTTTTACATCGTGGTGCAATTCTACTCGATTCTGGTGATTGTTCTTCTGGCAAAGTTTTTTCCGTCCCGGTATACCCGTGGAGAAGATATATATGCGGTAGTAGCGTGGTATGCGCTCGCGAAAGCAGGCGAAATTGCGGATCAGAAAATTTATGACCTGGGTAATCTCGTAAGCGGACATACGGTAAAGCATCTGGTCGCGGCTGCCGCGGCATACTGGATATTGCGCATGCTGCGACGACGAACGCCGCAGCGGGAACAGGGAGCCGGGCAGCGTTTTGGATCGGTTACAGTAAGTTAAAACGGAGAGGATGAAGTGCACCTAATAGAAGCATACGAAGTCATGGGCGGCGAAACCGCAGTGCGGCGTCTGGTGGATCGCTTTTACGATCTGATGGACGAGGACCCGGACTATTACGGCATACGCAAGCTTCACCCGCAGGATCTGGCCAGTTCCCGGCAGAAGCTATTCATGTTCCTATGCGGTTTCATGGGCGGACCATCCCTGTACACGGAGAAATTTGGCGAGCCGCGCATGCGCACGCGCCACCTGCCGTTTACCATTGGTATTTCCGAGCGCGACCAGTGGCTGTCGTGCATGAGCCGTGCCATGGAAGATGTCGGATTGGAACAGGAGGTATGCAAGAGCCTGGGAAAGGCGTTTTACCAGACCGCGGATTTCATGCGCAATCAGCCGGAATAGAAGATAACTGTACCGCTGTACACGGCGCCATATCCATATGCGGGATTGTTATTGATGAAGATTTTTCCCGCTGCCGGCAGGGGGCCTGTTCAGGCAAAAAAATGGTCCGGGACTTAGTCCCGGACCATCAGGATATTATAACGCTTACTTGGGCCTGGAATAAGGGCTTGGCACGCCGCTGTTTCTGAAGGTATTGGCGGTGGTGCTGCTACGCGTCTTATCCCGGTTATCGCTTAAGGAACGGCCACGGCCATTCTCCCAGCTTCCGCTGCCGGCTGCAGGTCGTCCGCTATCGTTTGACCAGGTACGGTTGCGTTTATGGGCAACACTGGGCGCGCCTCGCGACGCGCTGGCGGCGCCGGTGCCGGCACCAGCACCAGCACCGGGACGAGGCTTGAATCTCGGCTCCAGTCCTGGTACGACATGCGAATCGATCCGCTGCCCGGTAAAGCGTTCTATTTTTTTCAGACTGATGCCATCCTTCACCGAAGCGAACGATACCGCGATTCCAGAAGCGCCGGCCCGGCCGGTCCTTCCTATGCGGTGAACATAGTCTTCAGCAAACTTCGGCAAGTCGAAATTAATGACGTGAGTAATGCCGGCCACGTCAATTCCCCGCGCGGCCACGTCGGTTGCCACCAGCACTCTCAGCCCGCCGTGGCGCAGCTTTGTCAGCGTACGAGTGCGGTCGCGCTGATTCATATCCCCGTGCAGCGCGGCGGCTTCATGGCCTTGGGCAGAGAGATTGTCAGCCAGCGTGTCGGCGTCGCGTTTGGTGGCCGTAAAAACGATGGCCTGTTTCATGGTTATATCGCGCAGGAGGTGATCCAGCAGCCGGTTTTTGTGAGACATGTCGTCCACGTAATGCAGTCGCTGCTCGATGTTATCAAGCTTTGCCTGTTGCGTTGCCACCTGGATGCGCTGGGGCGCTTTGAGGAGCCGCGCGGCCACCTTGTCGATCGCGCCGTCAAGCGTCGCCGAGAACAGCAGGGTCTGCCGGCTTGCGGGCGTGGCCGAGGCGATGGTTTCCACGTCATCAATGAAGCCCATATCGAGCATGCGATCCGCTTCGTCCAGCACCAGCATTTCGAGGCGCGAAAACTGGATGCGTCCGCGCTGGATATGATCGATCAAACGGCCAGGCGTCGCGACGAGGATATCGACCGGCTGCGAAAGCAATTTATTCTGCAGCGGATAAGGCATGCCGCCGAGTATGCTTATGACTTTGACACGGGGCAGGTGCTTGCCGTACTTTGCCGCCGCTTCCGACACCTGAAGCGCAAGTTCCCGCGTAGGGGTGAGTACCAATACCCGGGGGCCTCGACCGGGTATCCTGGATGGCTCTGCGAGACGGTGCAGCGCCGGGAGCATGAAGGCGGCTGTCTTGCCCGTGCCGGTCTGGGCCGAGGCCATCACGTCTTGACCAGCGAGAAGCGCCGGGATAGCCTGTTCCTGAATGGGTGTGGGGGTCGTATAGCCCGCGTCGTTAATCGCTTTAAGGATGAGTGGATGCAGATTGAGATTTTCGAAAGACACTTTTTTTTCCTATAAATGGAATGCATGATGCATCGTATTTTTCCGGATTCCAGTGCTGCATTGCTGCATCAGGCTTTGACGCCGCAATGTAAATGACCATGGGCCGCTTCTTTTGAGCGCCGGATTGCTAACCGCGTATTGGTCGCCCGTGTGTGCTGGACTTGGGATTATTGATGCGCTAACGCGCGCGAGCAGGACGTTACTGCCGTAGAACTGATGGGCATGGCACCGCTGGCGCACAACAAGGAGTTTTCCAGGCGCCCCGATTAAGGGATGCTATTCGAGAAAACCCTAAACATCGCCGCTAAGCGTGCCGCACAATTTCCTGGGAACTGGAAAATCGAAGAGAGATCGGAAACGGTCAGGAACGATGAACCGAAGAAAAGAGAAGAGATGCACGTTGATACGTTCGTTCCCTTTCCATCGCTTCGCGTAGTATACGTGAAACCCGGGATAAATTATAGTTATTTAAAAAGCTTCTCAATAAGTCCTCTCGCCCGTGATAATGGGCTTCCCGGGATGGGATGCGCGAAAGGCGGTGACGCGAATGGCCGAGCAATGATCGATGCCGACCCGGGAGCACGACAAAGCAGACTGTCCACAGCCACATCTCTTCGGGTTGCGACAAATCATGCCCCATCGGCTTTGCGCGTTGAACGCGTTTGCGCCGCCGACCAAGAGTTGAAGCCACGTCCTGCGCTGGCGTTGTGCTCACTCCGAATTTGCCGGGAACGCGCTCCACGCAGGACTTGTTAAGAGGTTCATCAAGCTGAAGCGCTTGACGGTTGCCCGCTCAGGCCGCGAGGGCTTCGCCCCGCCGGATTTCCCTTTTCAGGGCTTCTATCTGGGGGGGGTTAAGCGTTTCGCTCTTGAGCAGTTCTTCCGCCGTGCGGTCCAGCAAGCTTCGGTTCGTCTTCAGGATCGCGATGGCGCGCTCCAATGCACGTTCAACCATTGTACGTACCGTGTTATCTATGGCTTTCGCCGTTTCTTCACTGTATTCGCGGCTCTGTGGCAGGGGAAAATCCGGTTGCAGGTAGGCTGAGCGCTCCCGGTCATAGGCCACGTTCCCCAGGGCGCTGCTCATGCCATAGCGCAGCACCATGGCTCGAGCAAGGTCGGTAGCACGCACCAGATCGTTCGTCGCGCCGGTGGATATCTCGTTAAACACCACCTGCTCGGCCGCGCGTCCTCCCATCAGCACAGCCATTTTATTATCGAGTTCCGTTTTTTTCATCAGGAACCGGTCCTCCGTCGGTCGCTGGATGGTATAGCCGAGCGCGCCGACTCCGCGAGGAATGATCGAGATCTTATGAACCTCGTCAGTTCCTGGCAGGGCAAGCGCGACCATGGCGTGCCCTAATTCGTGAAAAGCGACCACGCGCCGCTCGACCGGGTTGAGCAGGCGGTTGCGTTTCTCAAGTCCGGCCACCACGCGCTCGATGGCGTTGTTGAAGTCATTCATCGTCACTGCCGAGCCGTTTCGCCGGGTGGCGAGCAGCGCCGCTTCGTTGACCAGATTTGCAAGATCCGCTCCCGTGAAGCCAGGCGTTAGAGCGGCGATCTGTTCCGGCTTTACATCGGGATCAAGTTTTACCTTCGTTAAATGCACTGCCAGAATCTGCTCGCGGCCCAGCTTGTCCGGCCGATCCACCAGGACCTGGCGATCGAACCGGCCGGCGCGAAGCAGCGCCGGATCGAGGATTTCGGGACGGTTCGTCGCCCCCAGCAGCACCACTCCGCTTTTCGGATCAAAACCGTCGAGTTCAGCCAAGAGCTGATTCAGCGTTTGCTCCTTCTCGTCGTGCCCGCCTAACCCGTAGGCGCCCCGGGCTCTCCCCAGCGAATCCAGCTCATCAATGAAAATGATTGCTGGCGCGATTTGACGAGCCTGCTCGAACAGGTCGCGCACGCGCGCGGCACCAACCCCGACGAACATCTCGACGAATTCCGAGCCGGAAATCGAGAAGAACGGCACACCCGCTTCACCGGCGACGGCGCGGGCCAGCAGCGTTTTGCCCGAGCCCGGCGGTCCAACCAGCAGGATACCCTTGGGCGCGCGCCCGCCGAGGCGGCTATACCCTTGCGTATCCTTCAAAAAATTGACGATTTCCTTGAGTTCATCCTTTGCCTCGTCGACACCGGCCACGTCGTCGAAGGTAACTTTCGTCTCTTTCTCCACGAATACCTTTGCGCGGCTCTTGCCGATCGCCATCAGCCCCCCGCTGATCCCGCCAGGGTTCATGCGACGGATAAGAAACAGCCAGATTCCTATAAACACCGCCATAGGCACGATCCAGGACAACAGGTCGCGCAGCCAGGTACTTTGAACGACGCCAGTGTAGATTACGTTGTGCTTGTCCAGTTGATCGGCCAGATCGGATTCAACGCGCGTCGTAACGAACTCCTTCAGCCCATTGGCGCCCTTCTCCTTCAGCGTGCCGTAGATGCGATCCTGGGTTATGGCGATCTCCGCGATCTTGCCCTGATCCAGTAATTCGTGAAAGCGGCTGTAAGGAATGGGTTCGACCTTGGTATATTGAGAATACAGGTCTTGTATCAGCAAAATGCCGAATATCGCGATAATGATGTACCAGAAATTGATTTGCGCTTTCTTGTCCATTTATCCTTCCTCAATGTCCAATTGCTCGCTCTAGACAATTTCGTCCAGTTCCAGCATAGCAGATGGGGGGCTCAGCCGCCGAATACAACCATGCCGGGGTGGGCTAGGGCGATTAAAAGCTGGTAAAAGTCGAGAAGCTCGACTAAAACTCGAAGTGAGTTCTACTTTGAGAAGGGTTTCGACTCCCTGAGTCGAGTTGACAAACATTTGATGTCCTCGTCGGACATGTCCTTCAGGTGACGTGATGGGACCCTCCAAAATCGGCCACGGTTACTGCTCATGCAAGAAATACCGTATTTGATGGCTTGTGAACATTGCGATGCGATTCACAGCCGGCCAGCGTTGGAGCCAGGCGAGATCGCGCATTGCAGTCGGTGCGGCGGCGAGCTGGAACGGGACATGCGGGCCCATCGAAGGCGCATTCTGCCGCTGACTATTGCAACTCTGATCATGTACATTGTCGCAAACGGGTTTCCGATTATGGAGATCGAACTTCATGGTCGTTCCAATCAAATGACGCTCATCGGCTCGGTGTTGTCCATGAATGCTGCAGGGATGCCCCTGATAGCATTTCTGGTGTTCGCAACGACCATTGCGTTCCCCCTCGTTAAACTCTTTACTCTGTTCTATCTGCTTGTATGCATAAACCGGCTGGTAAATCCACTAGGGTTCAATTTATTGGTGCGAATGATTCAATTGTTGCGGCCCTGGATAATGGTGGAGATTCTCCTGCTCGGCGCGATCGTTTCATTCGTCAAAATGACGAGCATGGCAACGGTCGTGCCGGGAATCTCGCTGTGGGCATTGGGCGGGCTCGCGTTGCTTCTCGCATCAGTGCTCTCATTCGATCCGCAATGTATGTGGCACATGTCCCTGCTCAACAATGATGACGATAAAGCGATGCCGGCAAACAGAACCGGAACCGGTGGATCAATCGAAAAAGCCGTAAAGGACAAAGCATCGTGAAAACGGCGGCCAGCCTGAACATGGTTGCCTGTGCTCATTGCGCGAAGCTCTGGAAAGCCGTTGAAGCGGGCGAACGTTGCGAGTGTTGCGGAGCAAAGCTGCATATGAGGAAACCTAACAGCTTGCGTCGAACCTGGGCCTTCGTGATTGCGGCCTGCATACTGTATCTGCCCGCAAACATGCTTCCTGTAATGATTACCTCATCCTTTCCGGGTGAGCAGCAGCACGACACTATCATGAGCGGTATTATCTATTTCTGGGTTTCAGGCTCATGGGCGGTGGCAGCTGTCATTTTTATCGCCAGCTTTGTGGTGCCGCTGTTCAAGCTGGCGGTCATGATATTGCTTTTGATAACGGTGCAACGGCGTATTCGCTGGCAACTTCTGCAGCGGGCAAAGCTTTATCGCGTGGTCGAAGTAATCGGTCGATGGTCAATGCTGGACGTTTTCGTCGTGTCCCTGGTGACCGGCCTCGTACAGATCCCCGGCTTTGTCGAGGTTCACCCCGGTCCCGGAATCGCGGCATTCGCGGCAGTGGTGATACTAACCATGCTTGCTTCAATGAGCTTTGATCCTCGTTTACTGTGGGATGCCGCCGAACAAGATTCCGGGGCACCGGCGTGAACGGGAACAGGCCCAATGAGGCAGGGAACACAGGGGATACGGGGGAAACCACCCACTTGGACGAACCAATACCCGTACCTCAAAAGGTGCGCCAAAAAGATTGGGTTCCTTCATTAATCTGGTTCATTCCCATACTTGCCGCCATTATTGGGATTTCGCTTGCGGTTAATACCATAATCCAGCGCGGCCCGGAGATTACGATAATGTTTAGTTCCGGAGAGGGGTTGGAAGCGGGCAAGACCAAGGTTAAGTATAAAGAAGTTGAAATTGGCCTCGTGCAATCCGTCACCCTTAGTGAGGACCGCTCTTATGTTCTGGTGCGGGTGCAGTTAAAAAAAGAAGCCAAGAGCTTTACCGCAGCCGATAGCCGATTCTGGGTTGTTCGCCCCCGGGTGGCGCTATCGGGGGTATCGGAACTGAGCACCCTGCTATTCGGACCGTATATAGGCGCCGAGGCGGGTGTTGCAAGTGAAAAAAAAGCTACGTTTGCGGGACTGGAGTCGCCGCCGGTCGTTACGCGCGACGCCTCCGGCAAACAATATGTCTTGCATACCGCCGATATCGGCTCACTGGATATCGGCGCGCCCGTTTATTACCGCCGCATAAAGGTGGGACAGGTCATTGCGTATCATCTCGATGACGATGGCAAAGGCATTACCGTACGTATATTCGTTAATACCCCTTATGACAGGCTTGTCGGTGTCAATACGCGCTTCTGGCACGCCAGCGGCATTGAAATGCAACTAAGTCCCGCTGGTTTCTCGCTTCAAACCCAATCGCTCGCTTCCATTGTGCTCGGGGGTCTCTCGTTCCAGGCGCCAGACGGAGGCTCTGGTCCTAAAGCCGCGGAAAATACTGCGTTCACCTTGGCGGCAAACCACGCTGAAGCGTTGACAGAAAAAGATGGAGAGCCCAGGATGGTATTGCTCAATTTCAAGCAATCGGTGCGCGGGTTGACGCCTGGCGCGGAGATAAGCTTTCGCGGCGTCGTCCTCGGGAAGGTCAAATCGGTTGGAATCGAATATGACAGCAGCCAAAAAGAATTCGTCATGCCGGTGCTGGGAGAAGTCTATCCTGCACGTCTAAGCGGAACGGTCGCTGTTGATGAGGGAAAGCAGCCAGCCCATACGCCGCAGCAACGTCTGCAATCGATGTTGGACCGTGGTCTGGTCGCGCAACTACGAACGGCTAATCTTCTGACCGGCCACGCGTTTATTGCCCTGGATTTTTTTCCTAAAGGGTTTCCATCGAAGGTTGCAAAAAAAGCAGGGCCGCCCGGTGCGGATGTGAGCGCTCCCGGTACACTTATCGAGTTGCCGACCATCCCTGGTGGTTCCGATGAAATTCAGGCGCAGATTGCGGAAATAACGCGCAAGGTCAGTAAAGTCCCGTTCGATCAAATAGGGGACGACTTGCAGCAATCTTTACGTGCGTTCAAGCAAACGCTGGACAGGGCGGGACAACTGACGGCACAGTTGAATAACGATGTTGCACCAGAAATTGCCGGCGCGATGAAGGACGTGCGTAAATCGCTGGGTGCGGTGGAACGGACCCTGGCGGAAGATGCCCCGTTGCAGCAGGATTTGCGCGAGACTTTACAGGAACTGGCGCGTGCCGCTGCTTCGTTGAGAGTTCTGACAGACTATCTGGAGCGTCATCCGGAAGCGATAATCCGGGGTAAGCGGGAGGACAAGCCTTGAAATTCTCGCCCGGTTCAATCTCAATCTGTTTACTGGCTGCGTTGGCCCTGGCCGCCGGTTGTGCCTCGGTAGGGGAAAAAACGAGATTTTATACGTTATCGGTGCCATCTGATATACGGGAGAAGGACCCATATCCAGGATATTCGGCTACGCCGATTTTTATTGAGGTAATGCCGGTCAGCATACCGGAGCGGCTTGCCCGTCCGCAGCTTGTCGTCAGTATCAAGGGTCAGGAAGGTGAACTCCTGGTTCTTGAACAGGCCCGGTGGTCTTCCCCTTTTAATCACGAACTGCGGGATGCTCTTGCCGCGGCCATCGCGGGAAAAATTGGCGCGATAAAAGTGATCCGGGGTGGCCGGCTACCCGGTCAACCGGTCTATCGTATTGCGGTTGAACTTAGCCAATTCAATGCAACGATCGGCGGCAGGGTTAACGCGAGGTTTGACTGGACAATCACGAGTTCGACTCAGGGACGTAGCGCGGCCTGTTATTCGGCGATATCGGAGGCAGCGGGCCGCGATGTCGAAAGCCTGGTCAAAGGTATTCAAGATGTGGTTGCCACTGCCGCGGGAAGAATAGCGGAGAATCTCGGGGAGCTGAATGGCGGTGGAGCGGCAACCTGCGGCCCACAAAAAATAATGGATGATAATGCCGGAGGCTAACGGCAAAGCGAAATCAGGTATCCAGCCGCCTTTTTAATACTGTTCCGACTTATCCGATTGGCGGCCCCGATATCTTCCGCCGGAATACTCGCGGACAGCGATTTGCACTGTACCGCTTGGCGTGGCCCTCATGCTGACGATCCAGCGTTGGCGCAGGAACACGGGTTTCTGCTGTTCTCTTCGGTTGCAGCGACAGGTGCGGCTAGGTATTATCAACAGTTCCAGCAGCTGTGCCACTTCTACTCGAGCACAACACCCATCTTTGCAAGCCCTGGTTTGCCGTACCGCTGAATCGGCAATTTAGCAACTCGACGACCATGCGGCGAGGGGGACTCGAAATGATTGCGGTCGGAAATGCCCTTAAATCCTGCTATCAGGGTCTTCCGCCGCGTGGTCTCATTGAGCCATGTTTATCACCCCCTACTTTCCCCGTTTTCGCTCAGCGCCCATCTCGATACCGGTACTCATGCCGGTATTGCTTTGTCTGACGCTAGCGCTAACGATCGGGACGGCTGAGGCGCAACTGTTCTGGAAAAAGAAACCCGCTCCCTCCATCACTATAAACGCGCCTGAACCGGTCAAAAGTTTGCTGCAGACGCACTTCCAGGCTCCGGCTGCGCCACTTACGGATGAATTCGCGCGTGCCGCTTTCGAGCGGCGGGCTCATCGCGAGATCAGGGAGCTTCTCGCGACCGAAGGCTATTTCAACCCGACGATAGCGGTTCTTCCGGCTCCGCCTGACAAGCCGCCAGTACTTGAGGTCATTCCGGGCCCTCAAACCCTGGTTGCCGTAATCAGTATCGAAGTCAAGGGTGACCTGGCAATCAAAGAACCGGGGCGGCTTGCGCGGATTGAGAAACTGCGCGCTGCCTGGCCGTTGCGAACCGGCCAGCCGTTTCGGTCGCTTATGTGGGACGAAGCCAAAGCGCTACTGTTATCCAGCGTGACAAGCGAAGAATATCCCGCGGCGCAGATTGAGGAAAGCAGGGCGGAAGTCGATGCCGCCTCGTCCCAGGCTCGTCTATGGGTCACGGTGAATTCAGGACCGGCGGTTCGCTATGGACCGCTGATCATAAAAGGACTTAGCCGTTATGATGAATCGTTAATAAGAGGCTTGGCGCCGTTTAAAACAGGCGATCCTTATAAGCGGGATGAGTTGCTCGCCTTTCAGACGAAGCTGCAGAATATGCCCCAATTCAGTTCGGCCGTCGTCCATATCGATACGGACCCGGTCGTGCACCAGGCAGCGCCGGTGGAAGTCGTTTTATCGGAGGCGCAAACGCAGCGCGTTTCCATTGGCGCCGGCTACAGCTCGAATACCGGCGCACGCGGCGAGATCAATTACACCAACAACAACCTTCTGGATGACGCTGTGCGCTTCAACAGCGTCTTGCGCCTGGAGCAGAAGCGCCAGACGCTGGCAGCCACCCTCGACAGTGTGCCCAACCAGGCGGGCCGCTGGTTTTCGTTGGGGGGGACCGCAGAGAGAACATCGATCCAGAACCTTGACACGATCCGGGAAAAAGTAGGCATGGGCCGTAATCAGCTATCCGGCAATACCGAAACGCGGCTTGCAATAAACTGGCAACGGGAAGACCGCGACCCCAAAGGGGGGGTGCACTCGGTCAATCAAACATTGGCGCTGGATGGGCTGTTGCGCTACCGTTCCGTGGATAATCCCCTCTTTCCGCGCGATGGCAGCGTGACCGAATTGCGGGTGGCGGGCGGCAGCAAACAGGTCCTCTCCGATCAGGACTTTGTGCGTACTTACGCGCGGCATCAGTTCTGGTATCCGGTTGGGGACCGGCATGTCCTGTTCCTGCGGGGAGAGCTCGGCTATACGTTCGCTCCGTCGCGCTTCGGCATACCGCAGGAATACCTGTTCCGGGCTGGCGGCATCCAGTCGGTCAGAGGCTATCCCTTCCAGAGCCTGGGTGTGCAGGAGGGCAGTGCCGTGGTCGGGGGACGCGTCCTTGCCACCGCAACCATCGAATACAACCACTGGGTTACCCAGAACTGGGGTGCTGCCATATTTACCGATATCGGGGATGCCGCCGATACCTGGCATCGGCTGGATCCTGTTGTCGGCTATGGCGGCGGAATTCGCTGGCGCAGCCCGGTAGGCCCGCTCGCGCTGGATCTCGCCCGAGGTCATCGCGACGGCAAACTGCGGATGCACTTTTCCATTGCCGTGGCGTTCTAACCGGCCTGACTGATGAGGCGGATATGGAACCTTCAATAACGGAAAACCGGTCCCCTAAGTCTGTCATGCAGCGATGGCGGCGAGCTGCGCTGCTGGTTTTGATCCTTGTTGCGATGGTTGCGGGCTTCGGTGTCTGGCTGACGGCAAGCACATCCGGTCTGCGATGGGCCGGGTCGACGGTGTCCCATCTTAGCAACGGCCAGGTATCCATTGAGGGACTGGATGGCACCCTCATGCGATCGGTCACCGCGCGTACCGTGCGCCTGGGCTCGGACGACCTGCTTGTCGTCGCCCAGAACGTAATATTGAATTGGCAGCCGAGTTCCCTGAAGTCGGGGCTGCTGGAGATTACATCCCTGGCGATGGAAGACCTCGAGATCATCTCTCCGCCTTCTTCGGAGCCTCGGTCTCTTCCCCAAACCCTTGAGTTGCCTGTTGGCGTCAGGTTACACAAGCTCGGTATCGGCGCCTTGCGCGTATTGCCCGCGGAAGGCGGGAAGCCGGATTTTGCCGCAACTCAACTCGCCGCCAGCTTCTTTAGCGACGGCAGCCATCATCGGGTGCCCGAACTGCGCGTCCGGCTGGATTTTGGTGCCTTGGCCGCCTCGGGCGAGATCGCGGGGACCGAACCCTTCAGCTTGAGCGCTCGCATGGAGCTGGAGGGTTTGGCTTTACCGGGTGCGACGCAAGCGCAACAAAGCCGTATCTCCGCCATTGTCCGCGGCAGCCTTGGACAGCTGGACGTAAAGGCAGACGGAGAAGGTGGCGGGCTGATGGGTGAAGCCCAGGCGCAGCTGCGGCCGTACGACCCGCTCAAGATTGCACGTCTACGCATGGCGGTGAATGGCCTTGATCCTCATGCTTTCTCGCCGGCGGCACCGGAAGCCAGGCTCGACCTGGAAGCCGATCTGCGAGAAAACACTGCCGGTGAGCTTGAAGGACGCCTCAGCGGTAAGAACCGCGGTGCGAGGCCACTTGATCAGGGTGGCCTGCCGCTACTCGAAATGGATGCGGATGCTCTGATTTCCGCAGAGTTGTTGCAGCTTGACGGCCTGCTGCTGGCACTACCGAACGGGGGGAAGATCACAGGCAATGTATCCTGGCGGCACAAGCGGGGCTCTGCTTCCGGGCATCTGCGGGTGATTAGCCTGGATCCAGCGCGACTTGATACCCGTCTGCGTACCGGGCGTATTGACGGGACAATGAAGCTGAGCGGCGATGCAAAAAGGCAAGAGGGTATTCTGACGCTCACGGACAAAAACCTGAAACTCGATGTGACTCTCGCGAAGGACGCGGAAACGCTCAGCCTGGAAAAGCTGCATCTCAGGCATGGCCGGGCGGCGGCCCTGACAGGCAGCGGGAAGCTCGGCTTGGACGTGCCCCGTTCTTTCAATTTCGAAGGCAGCCTTCAACACTTCGATGTTTCCGCCTTCTTGCAGGTCCCCCGGACAAGTCTCAACGCAACGTTGAAGGTTGCCGGCGAGCTCGAGTCTCCTTCCGCAGCGGGACCGGCAGCTAAGGTTGACTTCAGGATGGGGAATAGCCAGATAGCGGAACACGCGGTCACGGGCGATGGCCGCATCGAATTTTCTGGCCGCGACCTGGCGACGGCGCGGGGCTCCGGAGAAGTCGAGTTGCGGTTGGGTCTGAACCAGTTGGTGGCGCGTGGCGGGATCGGCCATAAGGGCGACCAGCTACTACTGAGCCTTGTCGCCCCCAAGCTTGCGCAAATCGGGTTGGGGCTGCGCGGGTCTCTCGATGCCGAGGTGGTAATGCAAACCGGGGTTACCGATTTCGGGCGACCCGGTCAGAAATTGCCCGATATACGCTTCAGCGCCGAAGGGAAAAGCCTGTCCTTTCGCGGAGATCACAAGCTCGCCGCCTTCTCCGCAAATGGGTCGCTGCGGGGTGAGGAGATCGCCTTGACAGCGTCACTCAAGGATTATGGGACCGCTCAAAAGACTGTTTTGCAAACTCTTGAGCTGGAGATGAGGGGGCTCAGCCGGGAGCACGAGCTGGTATCTACAGCCCGGCTGGGCGAAAACCAGAACCTGGACCTGAAAATCAGCGGAGGACTGCATGAATCGCTGCAGAAACTGCAGGGGTGGCGGGATGCCCGGTGGACAGGCAAGCTGGCCGAGCTGTCGGGCAACGGTCAATTCACGTTCCGGATGAAAGATAGCGCTCCTCTGGAAGTGGCCGCCAATCAGCTTTCGCTGGGCACAGCAAGCATTGCCATCGCGGGCGGTAATATAAACATCAACCACATTGTATGGACGCCGCAGACTTGGAACAGCAAGGGCGATTTTAGTCGCATCGGATTGCGTCCGCGGATCAGCCAAATGGAAGGCGGAGGCGGAGGTGAGGCGGAAGCGGCCGGGGAACGTGAGCAGATGCTTCGGCTGGGGGGCGAATGGGATATTGCCTCCTCCGCTGCGCAACTGAGCGGCGCGGTACGCGTGGCGCGCGAAAGTGGCGATTGGGTATTGCCGGGAGAACCTCCATTTTCTCTTGGACTGCAAACGCTTGAGATGTCCGCGCGTGCCGGTGATGGGAAAGTGGCGGGCGAATTGAAAGCGCAGGGAAAGCGTCTGGGCCTGGTGAGTGCAAGCGTTGCGGTTCCGATAACGCGATCGGATGATAGCGCCCTCAAGTGGACAGTAGCGCCTGAAGCGCCGCTCAGCGGCAGCATATCGGTCAACATGGAGGATATCTCCTGGGCAGGGGCAGCATTCGGAAACGACAATAACCTCAGGACCGGCGGCCAACTGGCATTGCAGTCCGATGTGGTGGGCACGCTGAACCGGCCGCGCCTTCAAGGCCGCATACGCGGCGACAATCTGGCGGTGGCTCTGTTGGACCAGGGCGTATGGCTCGAGCATGGAACGCTGGCGGCGCATTTCGACCAGGAATCAGTGCATATGGACGCCCTGCACTTCAGCGCTCCGCATCAGCCCATGCCCAAGGACTCCTTGCTCAAAAATTTGAAGCTGGAAAAAGGTCCCGGCACCTTGCGCGCAGCCGGTGACATCGACCTGACGGGCCAGCGCGGTAATCTGGAAATCACCGCCAGCCTGTTGCCGCTGGCGCAGCGTCCCGATCGCTGGATTATTGCTTCCGGGAACGGTCGCGCAACGCTGGAAAACAACATGCTCACCTTACGGGGCGCGCTCGCTGCCGACGCCGGTCTTCTCGCCCAGCCTACTGCTGGACGCCCGCATTTGCCGGATGATGTCGTCGTTATCGGGAAGGATACGAATGGGGGGGCGCAACCCGATCGTAAGGGGCTGCGGATCGATGTGGAGGCCCGTCTCGATCTTGGTGAGCGCTTCTATATACGCGCTTCTGGTCTTCAGGGGCGGCTGGACGGGGAGTTGCAGCTGCGGGGAGAGCCGGGGCGACCCCTGCGCGCCACGGGAACCATAGCCGCGCGCGATACAAAGTTTGAGGCCTACGGTCAAAATCTCGTGGTCGAGCGCGGGATCGTAAATTTCCAGGGTCCAATCGACGATCCCGCGTTGAACGTGCTTGCCCTGCGCAAGGGACTGCCGGTGGAAGCGGGCGTGGAGGTTACCGGCACCGTGCGTCTACCTAAAGTACGACTCGTTTCGACGCCTAACGTGCCTGATATGGAAAAGCTGTCCTGGATCGCGCTGGGCCGCGCCCCCGGAGGAAAGACGGATGCGTCGCTGTTGCTCGCGGCCGCGAGCTCCATCATGGGGGGGCAGGCCGGGGGTGTGATGGAGAAAATCAGCCGGACAATCGGGGTGGATGAGCTCTCCATCCGCCAGTCAGGAATCGACCCGCTAATGGGGCAGGTTGGCGTGATAGGCAAGCGCCTGTCGGACCGGGCCTATATCACCTATGAGCAGGGATTGATGGCGGTGGCAGGGGTGACGAAACTGACGTATAACCTGACGCCCAAGATCACTGTAGTAACGCGAGCCGGCCTCGACAACGCAATAGACCTACTCTACACGCTGCGTTTCGATTGAAGGCAGCATTGCTTTGGTTGCGGGAAATACAATCGGGAGGCACATCCAATTCCCCTGTTAAGGAGGCGCCGGATCGATAGCGATTGCGTATTCCCTAAAGAGACGCCTGTTTCTCAGTTACCCCTGCCGATAAGCTCTATTGGTCCGGTTATCGAACTCTTAGGTAACGTATTCTTCTTGTTACTCCCCTTCGGTTACTTTTTAGTGAGGCGATTTACGGTGACGAAACTGAACCTGAACCTATAACCTGACCACAAGATCACGTGGCAACGAGAGCGCCCTCAACAACGCAATAGATGTGCTATATATGCTGCGTTTAGATTGACCTGGAGCGCGGGTCGAGCCGCGGCATCCCGTCTCGCCACATCCGCACACGCCAATGAGCCCGAGGGTGCGTGGCATTAAGCCATAAGCCAGAGGTTCAGGGTTGCGGCCCTGCGTTGATGACATAAAGCTGGCCGCCCTGGACGAGTTCACCGGGAATGCCGTAGTGTGCCTGCGCGTTGGCGAGGAAGTAACGCCGTCCGTCGTTCCGCCCCAGGATGGAGGTAATCTCGATAATGCCGGAGCTTTCCTCATCGTGGTTGAATGGCGCTGCCGGCGCAAGAAACCGCGCCCGGTCCGATTCAAGAATTTGTTTCCATGAGTTCGAGGCGGGATCGAACATCCAGGTCTTGGAGATATAGGCGCTGTCGCCCGGATCTTCCTGGATGTACACTTTGCCGTCTTCCCCGACAGTCATGTTGTCAAACTTCCGGGCACCCTTGCCGTCAGTTCCGATCAGCGTGTCGCTGTCCTTCACCATGGTAATCGACCCGCTGCCGTAATCGACCTCACCCCTTGCCTCATCGAACACCAACTTATACAGGTGGGACGTTTGCATCCCGACAGAGCCGGGACCATCGGGATCGGCCCCGGTTGTAACAAAGTAGAAGGTTTTTGCATCCACCCAGGCGCCATCCTCAGGGCGCGCAAACTCGGTAATGCCTGCGGCCCGGCTGTTCGCCTGTTGCGTTGCGCCATCGACGGCGGTATCCACCGCAACGGTGGAGAACGTGCCATTGATCTGCCCGGATTCCAAGTTGCCGGTAATTGCCGGATTTGGTGCAACCTTGACCCCCGCGAGGGTGCCGTTAGTCAGGCCGGCTTTGTCGATTTCAAGACCACTATCAGTCTTCGCGCCTCGATAAATGTAGACCTGACCCGGCGTGGAGTCGTCGGTGCCGATCACAATGGTGTCGTCACCGGAGTAGGGATTGGCAACGCTGTTTTCCCATGAGAATTTGCCCAGCTTAGGCAGTTCATACGCCTTGCCCTTGTTTGTTCCCGACACAATGAACGCATAAGCGCGCCCGTCGCTGCCGGCTTCCTCACCGGTCATGAAGAGGCGCGTTGTGGTGCCTTTGCCGCTTGCCTTATCATAAAAGGCAGAGGTGGCGGGCAGATCGGCAGAGCAAAGACGGTTAAAGCTGTTGACTGCCCCGGTTGCGGCCTCATAGCGATTGGCGGAACGGTTCCACAGGTAGTGGGTCGTGGCTAGATCAGCCCCCCTGATCACCTTGAAATCAGCCTTGTTGATCACCCACTCGGACACAAAGGCGCCGGTGGCTCCATGGGCGCGCGCAATACCGGCGCCTGGAGCGAGTTCATGGTTCATCAACACGGTGAAGGTGCCGTTGCCGTTGTCGTAAGCACCCAGGCCATCCGGGAAGCCGACCATCCTGTAGCCATTGGCGGCGGCGTCGCCTACAGAAATGATAGAAGTCACATGCCAGCCCGCTGCAGTGGGGGTGACATAAGGCGTCTGCGAACTTCCTGGGCCTTGGGTGCCCGCCGCGAATCCGGCACTGATCGTCAAAGTGGTGGCAATCGCGAGCGCAATGCGTTGCATGCCTGCCATCGTGTTGGCTCCCTAAGATGGATAGTTCGAATTACTTATTGAACAATGTTTCCGAACCCCCCGGTGAATAGAGGCGAGGGGCGAGCCCTGCTACCCGAAGGGCGAAGCTCATTTTAGAGATTCAATGTTTCAGAATTAAGTTGCGCCACCCCGGCATTGGATCCAACCAAGCAGCCTCTGGGTCCAAAGTGCTCGCCAACCTGTTCCAGGCGCGTGCGCAGCCCCCGAAACTCTTCCTCGTGCAGGAAACCTCGGAGACGTCCGAGGTGGAGATGGAGAGGCGATTGACATCCATTAAAACCGCACTATTCCTGCTGACTTCATCACTGGTTCTGCCCATGATCTATTATTTGATAGGGTAATTCATTAAAACTTGCCGGGGCTGCCCGAGCGGCGGTCGCTGAATATGGACTTAAGCGGGGGAGGGTATGAGCCAAGCAGAGGGTCACTATTATGTACCGCCGCCGTCGACCTGGCCTATCACGGGGTCTATGGCGCTGTTATTCATGGGGTTCGGCGCGGCATTTTCGGTCAACAAGATGTCGTTGGGCTATGGCCTGCTGGCAATTGGTTTTGCCATACTCTTCTATATGATATACGGCTGGTTCGCGACGGTCGCGCGGGAAAGCGAAGGGGGGGCGTATAACAAGCTGGTGGACAAGTCGTTCCGCTGGGGGATGACATGGTTCATCTTCTCCGAGGTGATGTTCTTTGCCGCCTTCTTCGGCGCCTTGTTTTATCTGCGCGTCTACTCGATTCCGGATCTGGCGGGCCTGAACGGCAGAATGCTTTGGCCGGACTTCAGGGCGGACTGGCCTACCTCGGGGCCCGGGATCAGCGAGAAGTTCATGCCCATGGGCCCATGGGGACTTCCGGCAATCAACACCGTGATACTGCTGACATCGGGCATCACGGTCACCTGGGCGCATTGGGCACTGAAGCTGGACAAACGCGGACAGCTCAAGCTGGGACTGTTCCTAACCTTCGCACTGGGGTTTCTGTTCGTTGGGCTGCAGGCATATGAATATGGTCATGCCTATTCGGATCTCAATCTCAAGCTGACCACTGGGGTCTATGGGGCAACGTTTTTCATGCTGACCGGCTTCCACGGCTTCCACGTCACGTTGGGCTCCATCATGCTGCTGGTCATCTGGTTCCGGGTGCTGGCGGGGCACTTCACGCCCGTGCACCATTTTGGCTTCGAGGGTGTCGCCTGGTATTGGCACTTTGTTGATGTGGTCTGGCTGGGCCTGTTTATTTTTGTTTACTGGCTCATCTAACTATTCTGGTCATTTTCGATGATGCCTGGATGATCTTGTCCTGCACGACACAATAAGCGAGACAGGTTATCGATATCGCCACGCAACCGAAAGGAGTGGTGGTGCTGAATCGGTTACGGTTGGCACCATCGGCCATTGACATCTCAAGGGCACACTATTACCGGGAAGGACGCTTCTCAACCCACTTTTTTGAAGGCGACCAGCCCTCAGAAAGCCTTGTGATGGCCAGCGGCAAAATATCCCAGGCTCCGGTGGTGGGGGAAGCGCCGGCGTAGAACTGGCCTTCTAGCGATTGCCCAGAGGCCCAGAGCGCGACATAAGCACATGACGAGCACCAGCAGGCTTTGTGGCTCAACGATAAACAAAGCGCAGAGCTCTGGTGCTGAGAATCTCCCCCAATAAAGAAAGCGTCACCCCTTGGCCAGCAGTGGCGGGGCAATGCGTCAGGCAGCGTGTGAAATAACTGCTACGCTGATATTGACCTGCTGAAAAACAGATAAAAGTTCTGCGTATAGCGGCTTGATGTAGCCGCGATCCCCATGCATTGACCCATCTTCATAACTTTGACGTACAAAACGGGGAGTTTACTCTGACTCGAATGCTCACCACCGCTAGCTTGACAATGCTCGGCTTGGTGATAGCGGTCGCCGGCTGCTGGGGCGTTCTCGCCCTTGCTTTTTCGGGCCCACAGAGTGAAACGGTGCGTAGCAGCCTGGCGGTATTATTTGGGGTCGTATCACTTATGGCAATAATTGGACTTGGCTTTCCCCACGTGCGGTGGGGCGCCCTTGCCGCTTACTTCGCGCTGTTTGCGCTGCTGATGGTTTGGTGGCGGGGCATCGAGCCGTCCAACGAGCGCGACTGGCAGCCCGATGTGGCAGTACTGCCTTATGCGGAGATTGAAGGCGACATTGTCACCGTGCACAACATCCGCAATTTCGATTATCGCAGCGAGACGGACTACACTCCCGCCTACTATGACAAGCGCTTCTACCTGCGGAAGCTGGAGGGCGTCGATCTGGTGGCTGTCTACTGGATGGGACCGGCCATCGCACACATCTTCGCCAGTTTCGCCTTCGCCGGAGGGGACCACCTGGCGGTTTCCATCGAGACGCGCAAGGAGAAGGGAGAGAGCTATTCCACCCTCAAGGGCTTCTTCCGGCAGTATGAACTCTACTATGTGGTCGCCGACGAACGCGATGTCATCCGCCTGCGGACCAACTATCGCAACGACCCACCTGAAGACGTTTACGTATACCGGGTGCAGGGCCCACTTGTAAACGTGCGGCGGGTCTTTCTGGAGTACATGAGTAAAATTAATAAACTACGGGACCATCCTGAATTCTATAACACCCTTACGACGAATTGTACAACTGGTATCTGGATGCACACGCTCGTCAATCCCGAGCATCTCCCATTCAGCTGGAAGATTTTGGCAAGTGGCTATGTTCCAGAATACACGTATGAAGCAGGGCGACTTGACACAAGTTTGCCATTCTCCGAGCTTCGGCGACGCGCCCACATAAATGCGCGGGCACACACCGCCGACGGTGCAGCCGATTTTTCGCGCCTCATCCGCGAGATACCAGAGATAGCGGCAACGGACCCGCCTCAAGCCGCGCCGTGAAGAGAAGAGGTTCGCGGGTGTCGCCCTTCCTGGTCATTGGGTGCGCGCAAAGTTCAACGAGTCTCATTTCAGCAACTTTCAACTAGGCTGCTATGCTTAGATTGTTGGTCGATTCGATAGCTGAGGAAGGCGCCTGCTCTTCTGGTCACACCCTTAAGTAAAATGAAACGTTCGGCATAAAGCTCAACCTGTTACCCGTTACCTTTTGATGGAGGCAAAAATGATAAGAAATTATTCGTGGGACATGCTGCGGGCTATTCTTCTGATCCTGGCTGCGACGTTGGCCCTGCCGGCGTTTAGCGCTGAGGACACCCAGGCAGGTGCCAGTGATATGGAAATATTGCGCGACAAGGTGCGCGCGGACAAGAAGTTTATTGTTGCGGAGAATATGGACCTGAGCGAGGAGGAGGCAAAGGGTTTCTGGCCGGTATACGAGGCCTATCAGGCGGATCTGCACAAGCTCAACGAGCGCATGGCCAAGGTAATCAATGAATACGCCCTGGCCTACAACAAGGGTGCGCTAATGGACAAAACGGCACGCAAACTTATTGATGAAGCAATCGAGATCGATGTGGACGAAGCCAAGTTGAAGAAGTCTTATGTGCCCAAGCTCAGCAAGGTTCTCCCTGGAGTAAAGGTGGCACGTTACCTTCAGATCGAGAACAAGCTTCGCGCCATCGTACGCTACGAACTCGCTTCTGCAATTCCGTTGGTGTATTGAGCCAGATAAGCCGCTGTGCTATCTCAAGGTGGATAACGGAATCTTATAAATAGACGAGGAGGGCAAGAAAATGATTTTGAAATCGATAATATCAGTGGCGGTGCTGGCCGCGCTCGCCAGCGCTCCGGCGGTTGCGCAGCAGGTTATTGTTCCCGCGAAGGGTCAGTCGGCGGAGCAGCAGCAGAAGGATGAGGCCGAGTGTTTCGCATCGGCCAAGAAGCAGACGGGCTATGATCCGGCGCAAGGAACCCAGTACGCGGCGCCGCCACCACCGCAACATGAAGGCGAGCGGGTAAGAGGTGCGGCACGCGGCGCAGCAGGCGGAGCGGCGATTGGCGCCATTGCTGGTGACGCCGGCAAGGGCGCTGCCATTGGCGCGGTGGCGGGAACCATGGGCGGCGGCGCAAGGCAACGCCGTAAACAGGACAATTATGAACAGGCTGCGGGACAACAGCAGCAGGCCGCGGCACAGCAGCAACAGCAATTCCAGCGTGCATACGGAGCGTGCTTTGAAGCCAAGGGCTACACGGTGAGGTAAATATAACTAACCGTGGCGTTGCCGGGTTGAGGGACTGATCGTAACCACTTATCGCAACCATACGGCAACGCCGCGGAGAGTGAGCCAGAAAAAAGATCACGTCAGTAATCCACTATGCAGGATTACTACGTTGAACACAACAACAACCGGAACAATAAACATGCTGACCCTTGCTTATTATTTCCCCAGGAAAATTATCTGGTTGAGCTCTCTCATGACTGTCATTGCATTGTCCGGTTGCGTTAGCATGAGTAAGGGCGTGACGCTGGCACTCCTGGAAAAATCCGAACAGCCGGATACCCGGAAATGTGAAGCGTGGGGCAAACCTTTTGAAGGTATTGAACCAAGACTGGCTAAAGAAAAGGGGAAAACAAAAATTCTGATGGTGCATGGCGTAGCCGATCATATCCCGGGGTATACGACTCAATTTCAGGGAAAACTGGCCAAGGAGTTGGGCCTCAACGCCCGTTCGGCCAAGTCAAAAAATATCGAGCTGGAAAGCATTTTATTTCCGGGCAGGGGACTCGGCAATTTGCGCGTGTCGCGCCTGGTAAATGCGGAAAATGGCAAAGAAGTTCTATTTTATGAGCTGACCTGGTCTGAAATTACCCGGGGAGATAAAGAGCTTCTTGCTTACGATACTTCGGGAGAATTCGATTATCGAAGGGCCGCGTTAAACAGCATCGCGAAGAAATTCAGCAATGACGCTATTGCCGATCCGCTTATTTATAGCGGAAACAAAAGAGAACCTATACAGGCGGCATTTTCGCAATCATTCTGCTGGATGCTGAAAGACGAGTGGAGCGATCTTCCTGAAAGGGGCAGGCAGTCTTGTTCCAGCTTGAGCGATGCTACTCTCGACCGTATGATCCAGGACGATTATATTTTTGTTTCGCATAGCCTGGGTAGTCGCATCACTATTGATGGTCTGCAACGTATAGCGGGAATACTGCCACGCCGGGAAGAACTTTTGCGGGAGAAGCAGGGAGACGCGAAAATGAGCATCCCCCAAAAAGTGGTTGAGGCACTACGGCTCAAACACATACCTATTTACATGCTCTCCAATCAACTCCCGTTGCTGCAACTAGGGAGAGAATTACCCGAAGTAACGGGACAGTATGCGGATTATTGTAGACCTGAAGGCCGTTATTACGACCAGCGCACGGTCAGCGAAACGTCGATAGTCGCCTTCAGTGATCCCAATGACCTGTTAAGTTATGGGATACCTCCCGGGTATCAGGAAAAATATATCGACTCCAGGTTATGTGCGGATATCACCAACATCAGTATCAATGTGTCTCCAGTTATCCAGGTCTTCGGTATGAGCGGTGTCCGTCCGGGTCCCGCGCATATGGGTTACGACCAGGATGACCGCGTGATTGCGCTAATTGCTAACGGGATTGGCATGGCCAATGCATCACCGCTTGTCAAGGAAAGGTGTGAATACACACCTACGATTGAGTAAATTCGCCATGCCGGGGGCGGACGTGAATGAGCACTTTGCGTTAACCCAGAGGCGGCCGTGGGTGATAGAGGGCATGGCCGTTTCCATTGTGATGCAGATCAGGTTATAGAGGAAACCGCTGCAAGTCATGAAACCGATGTACATCCGTCCTTAGCGGCTAGGTAGCTGAATCGAAACAAACAGGCGTTTAGCGGAGTGGGCGACAATAACAATAGAGAACCAATTATGAACAAGCGGACTTATCTTGCCCGGAACAGCTATCCAACACGCGCCAAATCTCCCTGGTTCTTTCTTGTATTGCTGCTGTTGTCATCCGCTACGACGTTTGCGGCCCCCGTGCCCACTGTCGAGGACATCATTGCCTCGCTGGGGCTCAAGCAGGATCAGGTGGCCAACCTCGAGCGGGGCGAAATTGTCGCACTGGAAATCAGTGAAGCAACTGAAAAAGAACTGGCGATGGGTCTGGGCATTTACCTGCCATCGCCACCGGCGAAACTCGTGGCTTACTTCAAGAGCGGTGCACTGGCGTCGATCGACCCGAATACCATAGCGCAGGGCGATGTGCAGCCAAAATCAGACGCAGATGCCTTCAAAAAGTTTGATTTTAAATTCAAGCAGAGCGATGAGGCCAAAAGTTTACTGAATGCCGCGTCGAGCGACCGGTTTAATTTATCCACTGATGAAATCCAGAGCTTTGCACCCCTTAAAAAAAATCTGGCCGCTGCTGATAACACCGCTTTGATTGCGGGCGTTACGCAACATTATCGGGAGATTTTGTTGCAGCGCTGGCAAAGTTACCGCAAAGGCGGCTTGTCAGGAATTGCACCTTACGCACGACGTGGCCAAGAGGCTAGTCCCGCGAAGGAATTGCGTACTGCAACCGTTAGCAGCAAGTTATTGGCACGCTATTATCCCGATCTGTATCAGGCCTGGCTGAATTATCCCGCTACATTGCCGGCTGGCGCGGAGGAGCAATTTTATTGGCTCAACCGGAAAGTGGAAGACCGGCCCACTGCTATTCTTGGTCATCGCGTCCTGCAAACCTCCGATGCGGGGTCGTTGATACTCGCAAGACAATTCTTTGTCGGGCACTCCTACAACTCCAGCCAGTTGATAGTCGGCTGCCTGCCGTACCGTAATGGCTCCGTAGTATTTTATGCGCATCGAACTTCCACTGATCAGGTCGCCGGAATGGGCAGCAGCTTAAAGCACAGCATCGGGCGCGAGCAGATGAAGGACCAGATGGTCAAGAACCTGGAGCGGCTCCGCTCCGCGAGTCGATCCTTCTAAGCCGGATCATTATGACAAGACCGAAATCACGCGAAGGTAATTGCTAGCCGGCGCCGACAGTTTGGGCGTGAGAAATGCGCGGTGGGTCGGGCGATGAGCCCTTGGGGAGAAAGCCGATATCGAGCAGTGTCCATCTTACAGTTAATTGAAAGATAAGCGCTGGCCAATTATTACAAGATTCAAAAAAACACATCACGCGCTCACCCCACTCGCAGCCATCGGGTCAGGACATGATACCTCCACGGTGGAAGATCCACGTACAATCCCTGAGCGCACATTTCATCCCCGCTCCGTTCATACTCTTTTTCGGTAAAGAGGTCGGTCATCTGCCATCGCCTGCCTTTGAGTTCATCCCATGGCGGCAGTACCAGCCCTTGCGCACTCGAGGCCGAGAAATTCACGATGATCAGGTGATGCTCCTCATCGCTGCGCCAGCACCACGCAACGAGATTCTGGTAACTTGCATTATCCGGCCAACCGGTTCGATCACAGTGCTGCCAGTGACCCTTCCGCAGTTGGTCCGAAGACGCGGCTCTTAGAAGCATGCAGTAGAAAGCCCGGAGCTCAGGGTCTTCAGGTTCAGCAGGGCGGCGACCGAGGAAGACGGGAAGTCTGACCTTTCTTCCCTCCAACTGCCCTTCGTGAAAGAGTTTTGCTCCCGGGATCGTCGCAGTGATTACGGCAGCGGCGCGCTCCTTTTCGAGAGAAAAGACCGACCGGGCGCGAGGCTCATCATGATTTTCGATAAAGCGGACCAGTTTTCCCTGGTAGTCAAGGTCAGCGCAAAGATGGAGCCGCACGCGCTCCGCGGTGTCGTGTTCCAGACGGTCGTAGAGGCGCTTGTCGTAACAGTAATCGAACCCCTGATGCTGAAGTTCCCACTCGAGGTCCCAATAAGCCTCTGCCATGAAAAGGAAGTCCGGATGCGCTTTCTTTAGGGTGGTAATGACTTCAACCCAATACTCTGTTGCGGGCCGTGGACCCGCGCGGTTGCCCCAGGTGCGTTCGAAGATAGCGTCGATGACAAGCATCGCCATGTCGCAGCGCACACCATCGCACTGGTCGGCGATGTCCGCAAGGGTCTCGCGCACCGCCTGCCGGAGTCCCGGCTGAAAGGCGTTCAGTTGCAGCACGTCCGGCCAAGCCGGAAAGTAGGGGTCCCGGCCACGTGCAAACACATTTCCTGCCGTCTCAACAAATGATGCCGGATCGTTCCTGGCATCATCGGTGTTCCCTTGAACGAAGTATTCAGGATGATTGTTAACCCATGGATGATCCGGCGCCATGTGGTTCGGGACGAAATCGAGGATAAGCTTAAGCCCCCGCCTGGCCAGTTCTGTTCGGGCAACCGCGAGGCCTGAGGGACCTCCGAGGTGTTCGTCAATCACGTATTGACGAACACAATAGGGAGATCCGACGTTATCCTCCGAGCAATAATCGGGAAGAGCCTGCCGGAAATCTTCAATAAGACCCTTGTTCTGGTTCGCGATGGCGATACCTTCGGGACTTCGTTCCCAGACACCCAACAACCAGATGGCGTCTACCTTCAAATCTGCGATGGAATCCCACTCCTCGGCGGGAACTGTCGCCAACGTCACATGCGTTTTGCATGTCTGAGACAGTTCCTGAAGCCAAACCCAGGTATTTATTTCATAGACTACGGGATATTTTGACCACGGTTTCATTTATGCGCTTCCTCACGCTGGGCCGAGTGGACCTGCCCCTGCCGTTCGCTCAGGGTAAGGACTCCACACTTTCCCCGAGGTATCCCCCCGTGCGCCGGCAACGCAACTTTTCTCGGCATTCTTTTGCGTGTCCGTCATCTTTTAAGACTTCTTACGGCCATAAGGTGACGGAACTCAGGGCTGCCACGCCGCTCCGTCAGCTACCCAGGCGTTCTTACTGGTGCATTGCCATTGCACATACATTAATAGGATTTCTTTACTCATGCGGAATCCTATGTTCGCGGAGCGCTCCGGGCTACACCCATTGACGTGTCTCGGCGCGTCGGGTGAACCAGTGGGCTGCCAGCAATGACGCGATCGTTTGCATGGGAATTCCGATAGCGACCATAATGATCGCGCGCTGATCAACATCCGGAATGGCAAACAGCGGTACGAGCGCTGCCCCGAGATTGCGCGTGGATATTCCAAGAGTCAGGACGCTCTTTTGAGCCTGGGGCAGGCCGAAGCTGAGTGCATATGTCGCCGTGGTCGCCACCAGGAAAAACAGAATCTGTGTCCCGAACGCATAACTTCCCGCGGCGTTGATGAAATCCTTGCCGAAAATAGCCGCGCACAACACAAGCATGACAATTATGTCGATACCCGTCGTTTTCTTGACGATTGGCTGGAGTCTGGCGGCCACGTTCGCTGAGATGCGCTGTATCGCCAATCCGATCGCCAAGGGCACGATCAAGAACAACAATAACGGCCTGGCGATGGTCCAGGCATCGGCCGTCAACCCCTCGATCATCACGGGCACCGCAAGGGGCATGTAAACGACTGTGACCAATGAGGCCAGCAGCATGAAGGCCGCCGCGTAAGCCATGTCGCCGTGTGCCTTGTCCACCATCATCGGCAGAAACGGAGCGCACGGTGTCATCCCCAGCAAGATCATACCCGTGGCATACGACTGGTGCAGCGGAATGACCTTCGTCAGCAGGTACGCCAGGGCCGGGCATAGGACAAAACCGCACAGCACGCTCAGTACCACGAAGCGCACGTTTCGCAGCGCCCCAAGGGCGTCCTGGAGATTAAGCCTGAGACCCATGTCCAGGAGGCTGCCCACCATGAAGATCACGATCGAGAGTTTTAACAGGATTGGAAGTATTTCAACCAAGAGTCCCATCCGCGCTGAGGTTCGTACAGGCTGCGTTCGGTAACTGCAGCGACACACCTTCGATCATTAGTCTGGATAGATGCGAGTGATTTTCGAACCCTGCAGCCCTGCGCCTGCCATCAATCCCTTCTGACCGAAAATAAATGCATAGACATCGTCTTTGGCCGTTGTCGTAGTCATCGCCCTGGCGGTTCCCTCATCCACGACAACGACACTCGGGCCGGCCCCAATTTCCCAGCCCCCGCTCTGGTCCAGATAGCGCAATGCCTCATCACTCATAAAAAACAACGCGTAGCTGAACGATTGCACCCCAGCTTGAAAACCATACGACCCGCCAAGCGTGTTGTAGTAGGCGACCGTTTTACCTTTTTTACGCAGCGCTCCGCTGCCATATTGCGCGCCGCCCATAAACCCCGCTTTAATGACAGACGGGAACACCAGTATGCCCTTTGCACGCTGCGCCAGCTCTCGTGCCGCAGGAGTGCTTGCGTAAAGTTTTTTCAGCGCTGCGTCGACATCCCTATCGATCTCCGCCGCAGAACTCCCTGCAGATTGCCCCCCCTTAGAAGTGGTTGACTGCCCTCCCGTAGATTGACAACCGATGAGAGTAAGCAGGCCTACCAACATGACATTCCAAACATTTTTGTTAAACATGGTTTGTACCCTCCCTTGGTTTGTACCCCCTTGTTTTTACCCTGGTGCCATTAAAAAAATGGCGCCAACCGGCTCTACTGAAACACACGGATATTCAATAATTAAGCATAGGACAAGCATGGAAGTCTGCCGATAAACATTACTGATTTTTTTAGCGTTAAATGGCTATCACTCCCTAGCAATGGCCATGAATGGGCAGAGCGTTCGTGGCCATTTTTTATGGCGCTATTGTTTGCGATACAGGGCGTTTGCCGCTACCGCGTCCACCGCCGCGAGATATAAGTACCTCGATGGTCTAACATAAGATCAGGTGAGAACCGCTGCCGCGGCCAACCATCCCGCCGTTCCAGAAGCGGACAAAGCAAACGATCACGAGCAGGGGAGGGCTGGAGTCTTGCAGCCAATCTTTCCAGGCATTCTCTAGACGGGGGTAGCGTCATGACAAGTCCAACACTAACCCGAAGGCAATTGCTAATAGCCGGCTGCAGCTTAGGGCTGGGAAAAGCCTTGCGTGTCACGGCCGAAGAGCCCCTATCCAAAACAGCCGATACCGAGCCTTATCCATCTGGCGCCGGCGAGGCGCTCGCCCGATTGAAGAAGGGGAACCAGCGTTTCAGGGATGGTGTGTCGCGCCATACACACGAGACGGCTTCCTGGCGCAGATTGTTAGTCGAAACCCAAAAACCTTTCGCTACCGTTCTAGGTTGTAGCGATTCGCGCGTACCGCCTGAACTGATCTTCGATGCAGGATTTGGCGATCTCTTCACGATCCGGGTGGCCGGTAACATCATCGCGGAAGACGTAATCGGTACTCTGCAATACGGCGTAGCTCACCTGCATACGCCGTTAGTGGTCGTACTGGGTCATGAAGGTTGCGGAGCGGTCGGCGCCACCCTGGATGAGATGCTCAACAAGACAAAGGAACTGGAACATATTGAGTCGCTGATCCAGTTGATCAAACCCGGCCTGCGAGAACTCGACCTGAATTTGGATCGGGCCGCGCTGTTGAGAGCAGCCGTGGAGGCGAACGTACGCTGGTCCATGCGGCAACTTTCCACCAGCCCGGAAGGTGCGCGGGCGCTCCGCGAAAAACGTGTGGGCCTGGTAGGCGGCGTATATGACCTCGCGACGGGGCGAGTTCGCTTCCTTGATTAAGCTGGTTGCGGGGGTCCTGCCGGTGGACACCCGAACGCGGCTGTCGCGCGGGTTACTCCTCAGATTTCATTTGTGAAGCTCCCAGGTGGCCAGTCAGAATCGGATATAAACGCGCAGGCCGCCCATGATCACGGTGTTCACATTGTTCAGGTTGCCACTTGAACCGAGTGTCTTCTTCAGGCCGGGTTCAATAATCTGGAGATCGGGGGTGAGGTTCAGCCACGGCGTGATTGAGGCGTTATAGTAAATTTCGATCGCGTCCTCATGCTCAAGACCAAGGGGGAGCCTGGCGCGAAGGAGGGGAGCAAAGTTATCGCTGAACTGTGTGCGTGCCCAGCCAAGTCCGAGCGTGTCGCGCGGGCGTCCCGGAACCACTCCATTGCCCACGATGCCCATGTTGTAGCTATATTGAATCGGGTTTGCACGCCCGTCGGTGGTGCCGAAGTTGAAAAACACCCCGATCCCGCGTTTAGGATCACCAGCAGGTTGCCAGAGGTACTGATCGAAGCCGTAAGCTATCGCCCAAGTGCTGTCCTCGCGGTTGGCAGGTTGCACGGGCACGAGCAGTTCCGGGGCATACCGCTCGATGATCCCCTGGAGAAGTGGCCCGGGTGCTGCGAGCCGGGGATATCGCTCGGTCAGGAGCCCGCGCCCGACATTGGAGGGATCCTGAATGAGTGAGAGGCGGCTTTTGTCGCTCCACATGCCTGTCACGCTCTGATTGCCCACGAGCCCGAACGGTTTAATGGTCACTTTTCCGGCGGCGAGAACGGTTGTACCGTTCTCGAAAGCCTTGCCCACGTCGTTGTTCGTTGCCGTGCCATTCGCGTCCACCGCCATCGCCATCAAAGTGATATTCTGTGTTGGGAGCAAGATGGTGCCCCCGCCGAACGCCGAAATCGGAGTCAGGGCAAAAGCCATGGGGAGGTTGATCCCCGTGTTTAGAAACTGGGTGCGGTAGTCGCCGGCAAACGTGCCGGTGATGAGATCGAGTATGTTGATTTTTCCTGCGACCAGGCCGACCTTTGGACTGAGAAACTGCGTGAATGTCGCGTTCATCAGACCGCTGGCGGGTTGGTTCAACCCGGGAAACAGCCAAGCCTCGTTTGGCGGCACGATAGCCCCTGTGTTTCCAAGCACGCTATGCCCGAAGGTGCTCATGCCTTGGAACTTGAAGAAGCCACCTGGCCAGAGCCCGAGCTTGTCCGTATCGACGTTGAGCGTGTAAATGGCTGTGCCCCAGATCCCGGCATCCGTGCCTTTTCCGCCGCTCATGATCCCCTGCGGAGTCAAAAGCAAGTCCGTGTCGAGCACCACGCCCTTTTTACCCAACTCGTCCCGCAGCCCGTTCCAGTTACCGGTGAGTCGGGATCGGGATCTGATGTCCCCCCCCAAAGGGGGAACATCGACCGCTTGCGCACTGGATGGACCTGGGTCGATCAGCAAGGTCGAGCCCAGCAAGACTATTGAAGCGTACGGGGCCCGTCTGATCCAGGTGCCTTTCAGTCGCCGAGTTCTGTGTGTAGAGACGTCCCGTCTGCCCGGCTGCAAGATTAAGCAACCCTGACTTGTGCTTGAAACATTTGTTCACCGCTCGTGGGGTACTCCTGTGCGCCTTTCAGCGCCGCCTTTGGCAAGGCGCTACTGTCAGATTAAATTGAAACTGCTACAGCTAATACTTGATATCACGACCTTCCTTGCGGGCATCCTGCTTGGTGTCCCGCTTGTCCTGCCGACATTCCGCCCGAGTCTTTTCCTCTCCCGCACGACATTCGGCTTTGGTCTCTCTTGCCCCCTGACGGGCGTCCTGCTTTATGTCTCGCGCTTCGCGACGTTGCTCGCCCTGTTCTGTCGCGTAGCTCGTCAAAGGTGCTATGAACAATGCCGTCGCTATGGCCAAGTGAGATACGACAACTTGAAAACCAGCTTTCCTAGTCATGTTCTTGCTCCTTATATATAAGATCTGCTTGATCTTTACTGATCTGTCTGGCGTAGTGAATAGCAAAATAAAGACCCCTTTTCACTAATATTAAACATAGGTGAAGTAGAACGGATAGTCAAAGCGTAAGCTCCCCCGTTTGAGAGATAAGCAGAAAATAGAACTTTTCGGCAGGATTTTGCTCGAGATTAAATCGAACAGGAGGTCAGGATGACCATCCCAGATACGAAATCGACCAACATGCTTGCGCAAGACCGGACGGACCTCGCAGTAAGCCGCACCATGATGGCGGCGGACCGTTCATTGATGGCGTGGATCCGGACAGCGCTCTCCATGATCAGTTTTGGCTTCACCATTTACAAAATTCTTCAAGGGTTCCAGGAGAGCGGGTTAAAGCTGCCCGCCGAACAGACACCACGGAATATCGGTCTGTTTCTGATCGGACTCGGCACCGCTTCAATGGTAATGGGTACGATTGCGTATTGGCAGACGTTCAAGGAACTCCGTCTGCTTCAGCATTTCCCGCTGTGGCGCCCGTCGTTTGTCGTCGCTCTGATCATGTCCGGTTTGGGTGTGTTTTTGTTCGTGGGTATTGTCGTCAAGGTGCTCTGAACATGAGCCCGAAATCCGGTATTCATGGAAACGGGTGCAGCGGCGGTGTGGCTTGCCTTCGCATTCCTCGCTGGCACTTATACAACTTCCCTGCACCCCGCCGATCCCTTGCCGAATCCGTGTCCGAGCCTCTGCGGTATGAAGTCATGCCGTCTACTCTATTGCATTAACCGGCATTCTGGCGTTTACGGGCGCGTGCCGTTGGCCCTGCCGCATCACGCGCTGACCCTTCGAATGGCTTTCCTCTCGGGGCAAATCATCATGAACAGCGCCGTAATGGATCGGCGTCAGAAAAAGATGGGCGGATTCTTTCATTCATGACCCGTGGGATCATCTATGCTTTGATTGTGTTGCCGTCGTGTTAACAAAGCAACAGGGCAACGGGGAAGGGTTTGGAGGGTTACTAATCAGGAAGCAAACCGTGCAATAGGCTTCTTTGGCTTAAAAGGGATTTTTACCCTTGGAACCATGATATGGACGACATCTGGATGCGCGTTGTGGAGAACATAGGCGATCGGACGAGCGGGCCGATGAAACTGAGATTTATTCTGGAACCGGTAATGGCTTCGATCTTCGCGATCACCTCGGGCTTGAATGATGCCAAGGCGGGCAAGCCGCCCTATTTCTGGTCCCTCATTGCCGATCCCACGCAGCGGGCGGATATGGTCCGCGATGGATGGAAGAGCGTCGGCAAGGTTTTTGTAATAGCGCTGGTTCTCGATGTCGTGTACCAGATAATGGTGTTGCGTTTCGTATATCCGGGGGAGGCGATCATTGTCGCGTTCGGTCTCGCAATCGTGCCATACCTGATCCTGCGCGGACTGGTCAATCGTCTTAGCTCCAAGAAATGATCGGGCCCGCATATCATCCGTGTCGCGGTTCATCCCCTTTCTACTGGAAACCAGATAGACAGTGGATAGAACCCTTGCGTCACACCAATAACATGCCGGCGAGACTCCCGATTGCAGGCGGGCTTCTGCACCACGCGGGGGAGGCCTATCTCCAAAGCGGCGCCCGACTGTTTTTCACCAAGGATAATTCGAATGCAAACTCCCCTGCCTGACTTTCATCTGCTGGCGAAACCGGCGGGTGCAGCCTGCAACCTGGGCTGCCAGTACTGCTTTTTCCTGTCCAAGGAAAACCTTTATCCCCGCGAAAGTCCGCTCATGGACGAGGCGTTGCTGGACACCTACATCCGGCAACTGATGGAATCGTCGCCCGGTCCGCAGGTCGATATCGCCTGGCAAGGCGGCGAGCCGATGTTGCGGGGGCTGGACTTCTACCGACGCTCCGTGCAGCTCGCCAACCAGTACCGAAAGCCGAATCAGCGCATTCTCCACACCATGCAAACGAATGGGACGCTGGTGGATGACGAATGGGCGGTCTTCTTTAAGGAAAACAATTACCTGGTTGGGATCAGCGTAGACGGGCCTCGCGCGCTGCACGATGCATACCGGGTCAACAAGCAAAACGAAGGCAGCTTTGACGACGTAATACGTGGCTGGAACTGCCTGCGCAAGCATGACGTCGATGTCAACATCCTTTGCACCATTCATGCCGCAAATGCAGACCATCCCCTGGAGGTATACCGCTTTTTTCGTGACGAGTTGCAGGCACAGTACATCCAGTTCATTCCTATTGTCGAGCGTGCCACACCGGAAACAATCGCCCTCGCCAACCAGGGCTGGGGTGGCCAAAAAGGTACGGACCGGCCACTGTATAAACAGGAGGGCAATCTGGTGACTGAACGCACGGTGAAGGCCGGGCAGTTCGGACAATTCTTGATCAGCATATTCGATGAGTGGGTGCAGCGCGACGTCGGCAAAGTGTATGTCACGACCTTCGACGTCGCTCTCGGCAGCTGGCTTGGACAGCACAATGCCTGCATTGTTGCCCCAACCTGTGGCAGCGCCCTGGTGCTGGAGCACAACGGCGATGTGTACTCCTGTGACCATTATGTCGAGCCCGATCACAAGCTAGGTAATATCAGGGAAACCCCGCTCAAGACGCTCGTATCATCCGAAAAGCAACGCCGCTTCGGCCAGAGCAAATACGACACACTGCCCAAGTATTGCAAGGAGTGCCCGGTCCTGTTCGCCTGTTATGGCGAATGCCCGCGCAATCGTTTCATCAAGACTCCCGACGGGGAAGATGGTTTGAACTATCTTTGCGCCGGCTACAAGGCGTTCTTCATCCACATCGACAAGCCGATGAAGGCCATGGCCAGCCTGGTGCGGCAGGGCAGATACGCCGATGAGATCATGCAAATGCCGCGCGGCACCTGAGATCGCCTGAGGCGGCGGCCGGCCGCGGCTGTAATTGTAGTAATCGGGACGAATGAAGAATGGTGGCCAAGACTGTGTATACAGCGGTGGCGCTGGTAATTTTTCGGTAGCGATTTAGAAACCTGCTAGTCTGAAGTATGGCCTGACGTCCCTCATTCTCTTTCCCGTGGTTCGTCCAGCCATTCTCTTTCGCTAACGGAGCTGGTGCGTACGGTTCGACGCCTGAGCGGACTGGCATAACAAGTTACAAAAAAAATCAGGGAGGCAGGAACATGGCACTCAACGAATACACACCCGGAACCGCTTTTCCCGGCACCCTCGGCCGAACGTTCGATGTCTCCAGCCCGGCCTGGCCCCGACCGCTGCGCGCCAAGGAAGGCGCACCCAACGTTTTGTTCATCGTGCAGGACGACACCGGCTTCGCCCAGATGGGCTGTTATGGCAGTCCCATCGAGACGCCGAACATCGACGCGCTGGCGAAAGGGGGCCTGCTCTTCAACAATATGCACACCACGGCGCTGTGTTCGCCCACCCGCTCTTGCATCCTGACGGGACGCAACCATCACTCCAACGCCATGTCCTGCATCACCGAGGGATCCACCGGCTATCCGAGCGGAAACGGCAACATCCCGTTCGAGAACGGGTTCCTCTCGGAGATGCTGCTCCAGCACGGCTACAATACCTATGCGATTGGGAAATGGCACCTGACGCCCGCAGATCAGATATCGGCGGCAGGCCCGTACGATCGCTGGCCACTGGGACGGGGCTTCGAGCGTTATTATGGTTTTCTCGGCGGGGATACGCATCAGTACTACCCCGAGCTGATATACGACAACCACAGCGTTGAGGCGGAGAAAACGCCGGAGGAAGGTTACCACCTGACAGAGGATCTGGTCGACAAGGCCATCAGCTTCATTGCCGACTCCAAGCAGGTTGCACCGAACAAGCCCTTCTTCCTCCACTTTGCCCCCGGCGCGATGCATGCACCGCATCACGTGCCGAAGGAGTGGGCCGACAAATACAAGGGCAAATTCGACGACGGCTGGGACGCGTATCGCGAAAAGACGTTTGCGCGGCAGAAGGAACTGGGCATCATTCCGCAGGACGCACAGCTCTCGCGCCACGATCCGGACGTGCCGGACTGGGGCACACTGTCGCCAGAAGAGAAGCGGCTTTATGCCCGGATGATGGAGGTTTTCGCCGGGTTCCTGACCCACACCGACTACCATTACGGCCGCCTGTTCGATTTCCTGAAGACGATCGGCGAATGGGAAAATACGATCATCATGTTCATCTCGGACAACGGCGCCAGCGCGGAAGGCGGACCGTCCGGATCGGTCAATGAGATCAAGTTCTTCAATAACGTGCAAGATTCGCTGAAAGAGAATTTGGAGAAGATCGACGAGCTGGGCGGGCCGTCGACCTTCAATCACTATCCGTGGGGCTGGACCTTCGCGGGGAATACCCCGTTCCGGCGCTGGAAGCGCGAGACTTACCGCGGTGGCATCAGCGATCCGTTCATCGTGCACTGGCCGAAGGGAATCAAGGCGAAGGGGGAGGTGCGTACGCAGTTTGCCCACGCCATTGATATGGTTCCCACCGTGCTCGAGATGCTCGGTATCGACGCCCCCGCCTCCATCGCGGGGGTGACCCAGTCCCCGATCCACGGCCACAGCTTCGCGCACGTGCTGGACAACGCCGACGCTCCCACCCGGCACCTCACCCAATACTTCGAGATGATGGGGCACCGGTCGATCTACCACGAAGGCTGGCGTGCAGTATGCCCATGGCCGGGGACGTCATTCAAGGAGTCGGGCGCCTTCTTCGGCGCGCCGATCGACAAGGATAAGCTGACCGAACTGGATGCCAAGGGCTGGGAGCTGTATCACATCACGGAAGATGTTGCGGAAAATCACGACCTGGCAGCTGAGAACCGGGCGAAACTCATCGAGCTGATCGCCATGTGGTATGTCGAGGCTGGCAAGTACAATGTCCTGCCGATAGACAGCCGCGGCACGTTGCGCTTTGCTGACGAGCGTCCCCAGATTGCGGTCGGGCGGACCAGCTATACCTACTATCCGGGCACACAAGCGATTCCAGCGAACGCAGGCCCCAATGTGGTGAACCGACCCCACAGTATCACGGCCGATGTCGAGATTCCCAAGGGTGGCGCGGAAGGGGCGCTGCTCTCAGCCGGCGATGTCCAGGCCGGATATGCCTTCTATGTGCAGGGCGGCAAGCTCCATTACGTCTACAACTATGTCGGCAACCAGTTCTTTCACGCTGAATCAAACGTCCCGGTTCCAGAGGGACGCCACGAGCTGCGCTTCGAGTTCGAGGTGACCGGCGCTCCGGACATCAAGCACGGCAAGGGTGTGCCGGGAAGCGGGCAGCTCTACATCGATGGCGAGATGGTCGGGCAAGTCGACATTCCTGTGACGATGCCAATCATGCTCGGTATCGGCGGTGGCATTGTATGCGGTGCCGACACTGGCTCTCCGGTTTGGGACAAGTACGAGCCGCCGTTCAAGTTCACCGGCACGCTTTATAGCGCGACTGTGGACGTGAGCGGAGAGCTGATCAAGGACGATGAACAGGCCTTGAAAATCATTATGGCGCGGCAGTAAGCACATTGGATCGCCAAACCAGGTCGGGCTGCCGATCCTCTGCAATCGCCCGACAAAAGGAACGAAACAAGGAGGATTTACGACCCCAATTGCATGGCTTACAAGTGCTGAGGGGCGTGTCTGTTTCTCCATCCGCTTGTCCTGACGGAGAAGCGGACCTTCCATTTTACCGGCGCGATCAAACGGGTCATTGTCGACGGGAGCGGCGGGCACGTCGAGGATTACCAAGCCCGGATGCACATCGCCCTCGCCAAACAGTGAGATTGTGTCGATGGACTTGTCTCTTGCACAAATCCTCGGGTTGGTGCTGAAAGCATGCATCCTCACGACCATATTCGCGTTGGCCTCAAGGCAGCCTGGGCGGACGTCGCCTACTTGTTGCGCCGGCCGGGGCTGCTCTCGCGTTCGCTGCTCGCTATGTATGTGCTGACGCCGCTGGCCGCCATGCTGCTTGTGCTCGTTTTCCCGGCGCCTCGGGTGGTGGGAAGTGCGGTATTGCTGATGGCTATCTCGGCCGGCGCTCCCCTGCTGCCGAAGACGTTGTTCAAGCTCGGCGCAAACCCGTCTTATGTCTATAGTCTGTCGGTCATTGCGGCGTTGCTCGCAATCGTCACCGTACCGGTTTCGCTCACCATCCTCAGCGCCATCTTCCACAGATCCGCCAGCATCGCGGCAAGTGAGGTAGCCTACACGATCTCGACGGCATTTCTCGTGCCCCTGCTCGCCGGCATGGTGGCGCGCCACCTGTCGCCGACGCTGGCCGAGCGCATCAGCGACCCGATTATCAACACGGGAAACATCATTCTGTTAGGTCTGGTTGTGCTCATTGTGGCGACCAATCTCTCCGCTATTCTTGCAGTGGGCCCCTCGGCGTTCGCGATCATTGTGATGATGACATTTGCCGCATTGGGGATCGGCCATGCCCTGGGCGGACCAGATCCGAACGACCGTACCGCGCTGGCCATCGCTTGTGCGAGTCGCTTTCCCGCGCTCGTGTTGCTTATAGCCTCGCTGAACTCTCCCGGCATCAAGCCGCTGCCGGTCGTCGCAGCCTACTTGTTATTTTCCAACTTGGCGGCTATCCCTTATATGCGCTGGCGCGCGTCCCTACGTAAAAGCATAGGCGGCGGCGCGATCAAATACTGATGCAGCGCAACAGTGAGGATAGTGCCCTGCCAGTTATCATTCCTATGCCGTTGGGGATCCTCGACAGCAGCAGGACGTGAACTATACCTGCGTCTTGTTATGATCTACACTTGGATTGTGGGACGACGAAGATAATTTCTTCCGTAGATTTAGTGGGGATGAATATGAGCAATGCCTTGATCATGCGAACGGCTTATGTTTGGGTAACACCAGCGTTCGTGTCAGGTGCGCCTGTCGATCACACCTGGGTGACCACTTACGATAATCAAGTTACACCGTTGCCCGATGTCGAGTCCGTCGACGCGCTCGGGGAGCGTTACTGGTTTTGTTGGGGCAGCTTCCACGCCGATGGAAATCCGGCCACCCCTCTGCGCTCAGGCACGGTGAACGTTCCATTCGCTGAGTGCCTGGTACGGCCCAACGCCGATTCACGAGTAGATAGCTCCGCACGGGGAACAATATTTACATACGGTGCTGACGGTGTTTGTCATCAACTTGCCAATCAGGTACTTTGGGCATCAAAAGACAGGACGGGTGTTCCGTTGACAACAGCTGGCTCAAATGGGTACAAGGCAAGTGTATTCTTTTACCGGATGTACGGTCGGGAGAAAGAAGCCTGGAACGACAAGAAAACGAGTTGTACTGCAAACCCTGTCCGCGGTGGGAGCGGGGGAGGGGGAGGTGGAGGTCGCGATGAAATGACAAACAATGGTGACGACGATTTCGATAGAGATGCCCGGCGGATTCTTCCACCGACCCGTTTTGCGGAACTGAAAGCGCTACGAGAACGGTTTGGTGCAGAATTGCAGCTTGAGGCGGAAGCGAAAATCAACCTGACGCCCGGCGAGCAGGCTGCAGCCGAGATAAACGTAGCAATTAATATCTATTTGCACGAGGTCGCGAAATTGCTGAGCAGAAGTGAGTTCGAGTCATTGTTTGGCTTTCCGCCGGAGCAACCTATTGAATTGGTAGACCGGAAGATGGTTCGTGCTGATAAGGAGGTGGACCGTTAATGGGGGGCGCGTCTCGTTCAGTATCTGATCACCCTTGATCTACCGACCTCGCAGATCATCCCGATAGGCCCATGCTTCAGATCGGTGCGTCACTTCGTTGTGTCCCGATGTATGAATGCCGCGGCTTTTCCTTGCTGGAGCGCGCTTTGAGCATCGAGAAATCCAAAGAGCTGGATTATTTTTGCTACGCCACCGGTCCAACCCGTCTGGTGGCTTGCACCGAGGCCGGCGCCGTTGTCGCCATGAAAATACTCGTAGAACAGGATGTGGTCGCGCCAGTTCGGGTCGTTCTGAAACTTCTCTGTTCCTCCATACACCGGGCGGCTGCCCTGTTCATTGCGCAGAAAGATGCCGGTCAACCGGTCCCCGATCTCCTTGCTAACCTCGAAGAGGTTCATCATGTTGCCTGAACCGGTGGGGCATTCAATCTTGAAGTTGTCACCGTAGTACAGATAAAACTGCAGCAGCGCCCGGATGATGAGGGCATTCACGGGCATCCAGATCGGCCCCCTCCAGTTCGAGTTGCCGCCGAACATGCCCGTGTTCGACTCGGCAGGCAGATAGTCCACGCGGTACTCCTGGCCGCCCACCTCCAAAACGTATGGGTTTTGCGCATGAAATTTGGAGACCGAGCGAATGCCGTAGGGGCTCAGGAACTCGTTCTCATCAAGCATTCTCGACAGAATGCGGCGAAGCCGCTCCGGATTGACGAGGGCCATGATCCCCCGGTCGGCCACGCCAAGATGACCCGTGCCGGTGGGATGGATGGACTCGAGGAGTTCCGGCATCTGGCGCAAGCGTTCCGTAAACAAGGCCATTGTCTGCGGCGTGCGCTCGCGCTGCCACGTTTCGATCACGGTGGTGGCGCAAAGAGGCAGAAGCCCCACCAGCGAGCGCACCTTGAGCCGGGTGGCGCTGCCATCGGGAAGCCGCAGCAGGTCGTAGTAGAAGCCGTCTTCCTCATCCCACATGCCGTCCGCTCCAGGCTGGTTCATGGCCGCGGCGATATACAGGAAATGCTCCACGAACTTGAAGGCCATGTCCTCGTAGGTCTGATCGTAGGAAGTCAGCTCAAGGGCGAGTTCCAGCATGTTCTGCGTGAAGAGGGCCATCCACGCCGTCCCGTCCGCCTGCTCGAGGTAGCCTCCGGTGGGAAGCGGTGCGCTGCGGTCGAAGACGCCGATGTTATCGAGGCCGAGGAAGCCGCCCTCAAAGACGTTCTTGCCAAAGCGGTCCTTGCGATTCACCCACCAGGTGAAATTCAGCAGGAGCTTGGTGAATGCAGACTTGAGGAAATCGACGTCAGTTTCGCCGCGCAGGGCCTGCTCGGTACGGTACAGGAACAGGGTCGCCCAGGCGTGGACGGGCGGATTCACATCGCTGAAGTTCCACTCATAGGCGGGGAGCTGGCCGCTGGGGTGGAGGTAGTGGCCGCGAAGCATCAATTCCATCTGCTGTTTTGCGAAGTCGGGGTCCACAATCGAGATCGGCAATGTGTGGAAGGCGAGATCCCAGGCCGCGTACCATGGGTACTCCCACTTGTCGGGCATGGAGATAATGTCCTCATTGACCATGTGAAACCACTGCCGATTTCGGAAATCACGGCTGCCTCGATGAAGGGGGTGAGCGTGGTGCTCTTCCAGCCACTGATTCGCATCCAGGTAGTAGTACTGCTTTGACCAGAGCATGCCGGCGATCGCTTGGCGCATCACGTTGGCGGCATCAGGAGAAACTGACCGCGGCGTCACCGAGCGGTAAAACTCATCCGCATCCCGCCGTCGCGCAGTGAGGGTCTCCTCAAAATCTTTCCCGAAGAGGGATGCGCCGATGGCGTTTGCGTCCTGCGCGGCATTGGTCTCGCTGGCCTTGGTGGTGGTTAGACGCAGCCGCACTATCGCTGACTGTCCAGGACTTACCTTAAGCTCGTAGTGTGCCGCGACCTTGGTTCCATTCTTGTCGGGGTTCACCGCGGCCTGGCGGCCATTCACTATGTAGTCGTTGATTCCGTCCTTCACAAAGGGAGTCTGGTTGGGCGTTCCGAAGACGCGCTCATAATTCGTTTCGTTCTCGACAAAGAGCAGTTGTACATCGCCTTCGCAGTAGAGGTGGTATGAACCCAGAGTCTCATGCGCAGCTTCGACCGCGGTGATACCCTCAGAAAGGGCGTTCTGCTTTATATCCGGTCTTTTGGATGGCCTGGCAATCCACTTCGCCCAGTCGTTTCGGAACCATAGGGTCGGCAAAATATGCAACTCGGCCGCATCCGGGCCCCTGTTTATGGCGGTGATCTGAACCAGAATATCTTCCGGGCCGCCCTTGGCGTATTCCACAAAGACGTCGAAATAACGGTCATCGTTGAACACGCCCGTATCAATAAGTTCGTACTCCATTTCATCACGGGTGCACTGCCGGTTTGTCGACAGCAGGTCATTGTAAGGATAGGCTGCCTGCGGATACTTATACAGGTACTTCATGTAAGAATGGGTCGGCGTGCTGTCGAGATAAAAATAGTATTCCTTCACGTCCTCGCCATGGTTGCCTTCGCTGTTCGTGAGCCCAAAAAGGCGTTCCTTCAGAATGGAATCCTTGCCGTTCCACAGTGCGAGCGCAAGGCAGAGGTGCTGCTTGTCATCGGAAATGCCCGCTAACCCGTCCTCCCCCCAGCGGTATGCTCTGGAGCGCGCCTGATCGTGGGAGAAGTAATTCCACGCATCCCCGTTTTCGCTGAAGTCCTCGCGGACCGTACCCCACTGCCGTTCACTTAGATAGGGCCCCCACTTCTTCCACGGAACGTTCTCCGTGCGCGCAGCCTCAAGCCGCTTCGCTTCTTCATTCGTGGCCATGAACGCCTCTTTTATCCAGTTCTGTTCTGCCGGCAATGCCGGACCTGTTTATCTCCAGGAGCGATAGAAGGGATGAATGTTCGTCCCAAAACACACATTATTAGTTTCTATTGTAGATGCAGATTCAAGCTGTCGCCATAAGCTCAGTCAACCATGTTCGTACATGAGTGTGGAATTTGGACTTGGGTGGATAAAAGGCGCTGCCCATGTAATCATTTCCACAAAGCGCGGAGGCCCGGGCAATAGGTCTTCGGGTCATTTGGCGATACCAGAAAGGCATCGACAGGCACTGCATAGTGATGGGGCAAAACTTCTTGAGAGTCAGCTTATGGACGAAAAATCAAGTAAAGACGAACAGCGTTTCTGACCATTGGACGCCGAGGGAAAAATCCGCCGTCAATTCCAATTTCCCCGAAGTCACGCTCATCGCTAGAAACTCCGGAACATGTAACGGACGCCACCATTGATATTCCACGCGTAAGCACCGGGAAGGTCCTGTCCCCAGACGCCAACCCCGGGACGCACGAACACTCCGAATCTTCCCACTACATTCCGTCCGAGTTCAAGTTCAAGGACCATACTGCTCTTGGCGCTCCGCTCCCAATCGACCCTCCAGTTTGCATGCGCGATGCTCCACCAGTGCTGGCCCCAAAACGTATTGAGCTGCATTGCTGCCGTCGAAACGTTAACAGAGCTTCGGGCAGGTTCGCCCCCGACAGAGACCTGTTGAGTGAATAACCCCACCAGGAAAGAGTCCCATTTGGGGAGAAACCGGGCTGTGGCGATGGTCGGGCCGACGGTATATTTGCCGAGGCTTAACCCGGGCTCGGTCGCGGTGGGGAAAGTGGATGTCACGCCGACCAGTACAGCATATTCAGGCGTGTTGTAGGCGCGCCACGCGGCCGTGACGGCGAGGTCGCTGAACCCTTGGACGCTGGAGGTGCCGGCACGGTTCGGATCGCTCCAGGCAAAGACCGGCGCATCTACGCGGAGCAGGTAGTTCCCCCTGAAGGGCAGATCGACACGGGCTATGTTATTGACGCCTCGCGCTCCGTGGGAGAGGCCCAGGTATTCGGAAGACAGCTGTATTCGGCCCACGATTGCAGTAGGATCGGTCCCATACTTTGCGGCCAGTTGTCTGAGACGCTCCGCCTCTTCCCGCTGCTCCGGCGTCATCTCCTGGGGCCCCAGCCTGCGCAGGACGCGCGGCGCCCCGGGCACGGCATCGGGTTCTTTTGCAGGATCTTCGATGCCATTCTGCGGCGCAAGGGGCACCCCGCTACTTCTCGGTATCTGTGGTGATGGTTCCTGCCCCAGCGCTGCGGAGGGGGTCGCCGCATACAGTGATACCACCCCTAAAACCCAGGCGCAGGTGCTGGTGATGCCATATCGCGATCTCCTCACGCAGTTCCCCTCGAATGTAGTGCTCTCTGTACCTCTGCCTGCCAGGAAGGGCTCGTTGATTTCCACAGGATTTCCCCGGTTCGTGAGGAAAATCGTAACGATTTTAGTTTAGCGTGCTCATCGCCTCACCGCTGGAAAATGCGCCAACGAAAAAACATGATACTACGCGGTAGGGGAGCGGGAATGCCGTGCCACGGACGATTGGTATCGGGCGACAGTTTGGCTTGCCGATGGTTAACGAGGATGGATGACGTCGCCGAGATTGGCGAGCCAACTGGCGGCATGGAGCAACCGGGCCCTATCCCATCTACAATAGGAGTACGACCTGCCAATCCCGCGCCATATCCAAACCGGATGGGGGCGAGTTGCCCCCCTGTCAACAGAGGGAACATCCGCCGGCCATCCTGGATACGGCTCCGGAAGGTATGTATGTCCGGTGTCGGTGTAAGGTTGAGAAGATATCCAACGCGCGCGCATCCAACTAAATTTCACCTAACTTAATTCCAAAAGGGACTTGATGAGGGCAACCGTCAAAAAAAGACCTCCAAAATCCGAGACTGAAGTCAGTCAAGCAGAGCCTGCCCCGGTTTTTCACTCCTGGGAAGAACGTATTGCGGCAGGCAAGGCGTTGCGCGAAAATCTGCCGCGATCGAGTCACGCCAAGTGGAACCCACCGGCGAAGCGCCTCGATCCGATCGATATCCTGGAAGAATCCAATCGGGATCGACTGCCTGAACTGGTGCCAATACGCTACGGCCGCATGCTTGCCAGCCCCTTCACTTTCCTGCGCGGTTCCGCGGCGCTCATGGCCTACGATCTTGCCAGTACCCCAAGCACGGGCATTCGGGTACAAGCCTGCGGGGACTGCCATTTGCTGAATTTCGGTTTGTTCGCTACACCGGAGCGCAACCTGGTCTTCGATATCAACGATTTCGATGAAACCCTTCCCGCCCCCTGGGAATGGGACGTCAAGCGGCTGGCCGTCAGTTTTGCGGTCGCCGGACGGGATAACCGGTTGTCGGATGCAGAAAACCGCAAAGTCGTGCTGGAATGCGCGCGAGCCTACCGGGAACGCCTGCACGAGTATTCGCGGATGAGTCCGCTGGAAGTCTGGTATGCGCGCCTGGATGCGGAAACCCTTATTGCAATGGCGCCGGATGAACAGGCGAAAAAGACGCGCCAACGATACGCGGAAAAAGCCCGCGAACGTATCGTCGAAAACCTCTTTCCCAAGATCGCAAGCAGGGCGGGCGGGCGCCATCAACTGGTCGATCAACCCCCGCTCCTTTTTCACGTGGCCGAACCAGACTTCGAGGAGCGGGTGCGCGAGGGCCTGGCTGCCTACCGGGAGTCGCTTTCCGACGAGCGCCGCGTGTTGCTGGATCGCTATCGCCTGGAAGACTTTGCACTTAAGGTGGTAGGCATTGGCAGCGTCGGAACGCGCTGCTTCATCGGGCTGTTTTTCGACGAAGAAAACCATCCCCTGATGCTTCAATTCAAGGAAGCCTGCCGCTCGGTCCTCGAACCGTATGCCGGGAAGAGCCGCCATGACAATCAAGGCCAGCGCGTCGTCATGGGACAACGCCTGATGCAGTCGTCCAGCGACATTTTTTTGGGCTGGACGCGAGGACGGCAGGGCTACCATTATTTTGTACGGCAATTACGGGACATGAAGATGTCGGTCCCCGTCGAGGGAGCATCAGCTGTGCAATTCAAGCGCTACGCCGGGCTCTGCGGATGGACTCTGGCACGCGCCCATGCCAAGTCCGGGGATGCTGCGACCATCAGCGGTTACCTGGGCAAAGGCGATACGTTCGACCAGGCGCTGGGAGATTTTTCCATGGATTATGCGGATCAGACCGAAAAGGATCATGCGGCCCTGGTGAAAGCGATGCGCTCGGGACGAGTGCAAGCTATCGTTGAAGAATAGCCGTCGGGTTTGCTGGGACGTGGAATGGAAAGCGTAAGATGACAGTTAAACTTGATCTGAGTCTTTTGCAGCGGGCATATTCTCTTGTTAGCTTCAAAATGGACGCCGCAACCCTTGCTGACCGCCATATGCAGCACGAAAGTCCGTTCTATCCGGCTTTTTTTAACTGATACATGTCGCTTTGTGGCGATAAAGCGGGTACTAGCCACCAGCCAGCCACGAGCCCTCGACACATCTCATCCGGTGTGCAGGTGAAGCAGAGGCATTTAGTTGACCCGCTGCTATACTGAATTTTAATGGATGCCTGATCGACTACAGGTAAATAAAGCTCAACCTGTTACCCGTTACTTTTGATGGAGGCAAAAATGATAAGAAATTATTCGTGGGACATGCTGCGGACTATTCTTCTGATCCTGGCTGCGACATTGGCCCTGCCGGCGGTTGGCGCTGAGGACACACAGGCAGGTGCCAGTGATATGGAAATATTGCGCGACAAGGTGCGCGCGGACAAGAAGTTTATTGTTGCGGAGAATATGGACCTGAGCGAGGAGGAGGCAAAGGGTTTCTGGCCGGTATACGAGGCCTATCAGGCGGATCTGCACAAGCTCAACGAGCGCATGGCCAAGGTAATCAACGAATACGCCCTGGCCTACAACAAGGGTGCGCTAATGGACAAGACGGCACGCAAACTTATTGATGAAGCGATTGATATCGATGTGGATGAAGCCAAGTTGAAGAAGTCTTACGTGCCCAAGCTCAGCAAGGTTCTTTCTGGGGTAAAGGTGGCACGTTACCTTCAGATCGAGAACAAGCTTCGCGCCATCGTACGCTATGAACTCGCTTCTGCAATTCCGTTGGTGTATTGAGCCAGGAAGCCGCCGGGCTATCTCAAGGTGGACGGAATTTTTTAAATAGACGAGGAGGGCAGGAAAATGATCTTGAAATCGATAATGTCAGTCGCGGTGCTGGCCGCGCTCGCCAGCGCTCCGGCAATTGCGCAGCAGGTTATCTACCCGAAAAAAGGGCAGTCGGCAGCGCAACAGCAGAAGGATGAAAAGGAGTGCTACGCATGGGCCAAGAAGCAGACGGGCTATGATCCGGCGCAAGGAACCCAGTACGCGGCGCCGCCACCACCGCAACATGAAGGCGAGCGGGTAAAAGGCGCCGCCCGCGGCGCAGCTGGCGGAGCGATAATTGGTGCCATTGCTGGTGGCGCCGGCGCGGGCGCTGCGATTGGCGCCGTGGCGGGGACCATGGCGGGTGGGGCAAGGCAACGGCGTAAACAGGACAATTATGAGCAGGCCACCAGCCAACAGCAGCACGCTGCAGACCAACAGAAACAGCAATATCAGCGCGCCTATGGCGCGTGCTTTGAAGGCAAGGGTTACACAGTGAAGTAAAGACAATCAACCATGGCGTTGCCGGGTTGAGGGACCTATCGCAACCATATGGCAACGTCGGGCAGAGTGAGCCGGGTCATCTGGTCTGCCTCGCGACACGGCCCAGGCGGGCATCCAGCATGCAAAGCCCATGAGCCAAAGGGTGTCCCATAGGCCGAATTGCACGCGCAGATCTTCCAGATAGACGATCTGAACATTTTCTAGATTGGCCAGGTCAGGCTTTAACTTTGCTGCCTCAACGAACTCGCGCGATATGAGGATGGTTTGCACCCCCGGCGGTGAGGCATGCATTCTGCATTCCAGCGCTACCTGCCGTGTAGTTAAGCATGGCAGGTGTGTGCGCCCCATGGCACTCATGCCAAAAATCAGGCAGATGGTTTCAGTGACGTTGGGCATCAGCAAACCCACGTTTTCTCCTGGGGAACTGATCTTTCTGGCTAACTGCCCCAAGACCAAGCAACTGGTAGCTGACCGCCTCTTCTTGTTTCTCCTCGTCTTGATCGCTCAGCACACATGGCCGCTCCCCGAGTTCGACTAACCGGCGTACGAGCCGTTGAGTCAACGGCCGTGTCGCGGGCGAGCTATGGAAGATGGCCATGATCGATGGTTGGGGCTTCGATTTCTCCTCAATAAAATTACGGAGTCGCCGCCGAGCGTCGGGTCGTAAACTGTACTGGGCAGAACTGGCCGCACGGGCATCCTTCGCATGGGTTACGCATCACTCACCCATGCGAAGGATGCCCCCGGTGTCCCTCTGACATTAGATCGACAACTGCAGGCTGATCAAAGCATCGACTTAGCCTGGTCGAGTATCTTTTCGCATGCCTTTTTCACTGCCTTACCCTTCAGCCCAGCCATGCTCAGATCCACACTCTGGCCGCTGCTGCCGGTCACAATACCTCGAGCGCCACTGATGTAGTCGGGGTTGCTTTCGGCGGGTTGATCTCCAGCACCGGTCGTCTTTTCCATAAGCTGATCCTTGACTGAAGAAGCGCTACCGCCGCTCAGGTAATTGTTCTTCACGCAGTAGTCGATTATCCCTGCGGCATTACCTGTGCTTCCCGATGTGATGGAGGACAACGATCCCAACGACGAGGCCGCGCCGCCGAGTCCACTTCCGCGGGTGATATCTTTCAACTGGTCCAAGCCTTGGGCGGCAATGGAACCTGAAAGGATCGCAACTGCAATACCGATGCTCGTTAACAGTGGGCGTCTGAAAATATTCATTAGCTTTCCTCCGGATCGTTGACCGAATTTCCATTTTTATAACAGAGCCTCCGGCTTCATGATTGAAGCCCTCGATTACGCAACTGCGGCCTCCCTCATCTCATCGTTTCGATGTATCTGTCATGGGCGGGCGGGCCTAAACGACGGGATATTGTTTTTGTATTCCGCGGTTCCTTCCAGTCCCCACGTTGCGATTCCCGTATCTACCGGGTGAAGAGGCGGCGTAATCGTCGCGGTTGACCGGAATGCACGCCACCTTGGTCCAAGCACTTTATCAATCACCCTAACCGTTTTATAGACCAAGTCTGGTGTTACTGCCTGGACTCAAAACCGGGCGCGCGCCTCGATCACGAAATGCACTAGCCGACATCCGATAAGCGTTTCGGGGGGAAACACCAAAAGCAGATTCCCTGCGTTATCTGGCTCTCTATGCCGAAGTCATTCCTGGTAAGGTCGCCACCGGATATAACACCGCCATCGCGGCCTCGGCCAGGAAGTTTCGGGAAGTATCGTTTTCGACGCGTTCATTCTTTCTGGTGACTATGCTGAGTCACTTCCCAGAATACGGGATACCTTCGGGTTACGTTTAATTCGGCGCAACCCAGGACGCCGGTGTTTTTTCAGTAATGATTTGAAAAACTGCTATTTTTAGATCATGGGCTCGACGTTCATTATTTTTTTTACGCTGCCCAGGGCAGATAAGTTACAGCGGTCCGGGCAGGACAAATTTTGTCAATGGCCTTTGGGTGGAGCGACCGCCATGCAGCATCACGGTAATGGCGGATAAACAAGGGCCGTGTAAGGTTGAGCAGTCTATCAAGTTATATCCCAGTTCAGCGCTGGTCTGATAACTAACAGACTAAAAGGAGGTATTTATGGCAACGTCACGACCAAATATCCTGGTCCTCTTCGGCGATGACATCGGATGGTGGAACATAAGCTACAACAACCGTGGCCAGATGGGTTATCGGACCCCCAACATCGACCGCGTGGCCAGCGAAGGCGTCGGATTCACTGATTATTATGCGCAACAGAGCTGCACCGCAGGGCGCGCGGCTTTCATTACGGGACAGAATCCGGTTCGTACCGGCCTGACCAAGGTCGGCGTTCCGGGCGCAAACGTTGGATTGCAAAAGGAAGATCCCACCATTGCCGATCTGCTCAAGCCCCTGGGATACGCAACAGGCCAGTTCGGTAAGAATCACCTCGGGGACAAGGACGAGTTCCTCCCGACCGTGCACGGCTTTGACGAGTTCTTTGGCAATCTCTACCACCTGAACGCGGAAGAAGAGCCGGAACTTCCGGACTACCCCCGGGACCCGGAGTTCAGGAAGCGTTATGGTCCCCGAGGCGTGCTGCACTCCCAGGCGGACGGCAAGGGCGGACAGAAGATTGAGGACACGGGTCCCCTGACCAAGAAGCGGATGGAAACCATCGACGAAGAGGTAACGGACGTCGCTCTCAGCTATATTGACAAATGCCACAAGGCGAGCAAGCCTTTCTTCGTCTGGTGGAATGCCTCGGCCATGCACTTTCGCACCCATGTAGCCGACAAGCACAAGGGAAAGAGTGGGCAAGGCGATTATAACGACCGGATGGTTGCCCACGACGAGGATGTGGGCCGGATGCTTTCCAAGCTGGACGAATTGGGCATCGCCGATAACACTATCGTCATATACGCGACGGATAACGGGCCACACTACAACAGCTGGCCCGACGCCGGGATCACGCCGTTTCGATCCGAGAAGAACACCAACTGGGAAGGGGGGTGGCGGGTGCCCGCATTCGTGCGGTGGCTTGGCAAGATCAAGGCGGGCACAATGCTCAACGATATCGTCACTCACCAGGACTGGTTGCCCACGCTCCTCGCCGCCGCGGGGGACGCGGACATCAAACAGAAGCTCCTTAATGGCCATACGGCTGGCAGCAGGACCTTCAAGGTTCACATCGATGGCTACAACATGCTGCCCTACCTTACCGGCGACACGAAGGAAAGCCCGAGGAATTTCTTCTTCTACGTCAGCGATGATGGCGACATTCTTGCGATTCGCATGGGTGACTATAAAGTTGTACTGATGGAGCAACGAGCGACGCGAATGATGTGCTGGCTTGAGCCGTTCGTGAAGCTGCGGGGACCCAAGATTTTCCATCTGCGCCGAGATCCTTTCGAGCGGGCCGACGATAACTCGAATACCTACTGGGACTGGGTCCTGGACCACGCCTTCATCATTTACGAGATGCAGGGATTGGTGGCGCAGCAGATCGAGAACTTCGTGAAGTACCCGCCGCGCCAGAAGCCGGCGGCGTTCAATCTCGACGAGGTGATGAGAACATTGCAGGACGCAATCGGCGGCGCTAAACATTGACGAGTTGCTTGTATCTCAAGCGATCCAGCTGGGGCTGGCGGTCGCGCCGGACGCTGCTGTATTGCGTAGGGCAGGAGCAAGTTAGTCGCGAGGAGTTTCGGGAACGTATGCTCTTCGACGCTGTGGTGGAACGACCAATCGTGGTTGATGGAAGCGGTGTGCTTGGAAACAGTGTGCTGTAACCCGTGATGGAACGCAGTCATTCGTGATCTCCTGGCTAAGGTTGTTACAAAACTCGGCGGCGATTTTGAGCCGGGGGTGAATGTTTTTGTATTGCTGCCGGCAATATCGTAACGGCGAAGTGGTTAGCGGGCGTAGGAGGATTGAATAAATATGGTTTGGGTGATTTTCGTCGCAACGATTATCGTGGTGGTGCTCGCTATCGAGGCTGGATTCAGGCTCGGGCGTCGGGTGCGACAGAGGTCGGAGGACGAGAAGGAAGCAGCGGTATCCGCGATCGCTGGCGCCATCCTGGCCTTGGCGGGGTTCATGCTGGCGTTCACCTTCGGGATTTCGTCGGATCGGCTGAACGATCGCAAAACGCTGGTGCGGGATGAGGCCAATGCAATTGGCACCGCCTGGCTGCGGGCGGATTTCCTGCCGGAGCCGGATCGGGCGGAGGCGAAAGGGCTTTTACGGAAATATGTCGCCGATCGCCTGGACGCAGCTCAGGCGCATGACCTCAATCAGGTGCAAAAAGGTGTTGGCGAGTCCAGCCGAATCCAGCATCAACTATGGGACACGGCGGTCAAGAACGCGCGCAAGGATATGAACTCGGACGTTGCCGCGCTTTATATTGAATCGCTGAACGAGCTGATCAATATTCATACTTTGCGTGTAGCTGTAGCACTGCATGCGCAGATTCCCGGCATTATCTGGCTGGTTCTCTACGCCCTGGTCATTCTCGGCATGATGGCCACTGGATATCAGACCGCCATCACGGGCTCGGCCAGGAGGTCGCGCGCAGTGTCGCTTCTGGCGCTCTCATTCTCTCTGGTGATTGCGCTGATCGCCGTGCTTGACCGCCCGGAAAGCGACTTTATCAGGGTTCCACAGAAGCCGTTGACCGACCTCCAGGCATCAATGGCTGCGGGAGGGGAGGCTCCTCTAGATGCCGGTCAGGGGCGCTGATCAATGATTTTGGGAATATTGTCGGCGAGGGGCTGCACCCGTAACCGGCATTGTCTGGCTGATTCTCTACTCATCGTCATTCGGGGCATGATTGCAGTCGGACACCGGATCGCGATCTGCACGGATCCTGGCTCTCTCGTTCCCGCTGGTGATCACGCTGATCGCCGCGCTTGATCGCCCACGAAGCGACTTTCTCATGGTTCTACAGCGGCCGTTGACCGGCCTCAAGGCGTCAATAGCTGCGAACTTGGAAGACGCGTTCAGAGATTCAGCACAGGTCCTGACAAACCGGTCGGAATAATTGAAGCATCAGGCTCGAATGACAGCGGAATGCACAGGCGCCCGAAGTTCGGTATTTGGATGGGGCACCGTAAGCAGGCACCGATGTGATGCTGGTCACGATATGTATCTTAATTGACACAAATGAGCACGCCTCTATAGCAATTTTAAAAACGATGCCAAATCAGGTTAAGATACGTGAGTCTTTATCCGATACTTTTCGGTGTCGGACCGGGATAAAGGTTTTGACACACCTTTCCGCTGTTCATTTTAAACCATAAAGGAAAAAACATGCGCAAGCTACTCATGATTATGGCCATACCGCTGCTGTTCGCCGGCACGGCATTCGGGGCTGTCAATATCAATACCGCTACACAGGAAGAGCTTCAGACGGTGAGCGGTATTACGGCGGCCAAAGCGAAGGCAATTATCGACTACCGTTCAAAAGCAGGCAAGTTCAAGACGACCGAAGACCTGGCGAAGGTGGATGGCGTAAATGAACAGCACCTCGACATGAAGCAGCTCTACAGGGAAGTTACGGTTACCGGGCCCACGGTATTGAAAACGAAAGAAAAATCAGCAGCGAAGTAACACCAGCCCGCCACATTTTGAAACGTCCATGGAGACAGGTGCTTCGACACCGAATGCAAGCCTGATATGAACTAAATCACATCAGCGCACGTCAAACCATGCAAAACCCCCGGCTAGTCCGGGGGTTTTGGTTTATTGCTTGTTGAAACACTCCTGACCGGGACTCCATAAACCCTATCAGGTGTGGGCGTACTTCTTCACAACTGGTATAATGCCGCCCTTTTGTCGCTCCGGCGAAGGAATCCTTTATGTCCCGTCCTATACGCAATATCGCCATCATCGCTCATGTCGATCACGGCAAGACGACTCTGGTGGATAAACTGCTTCATCAGGCAGGCTCTTTCGCTGCGCACCAGCACATTGCGGATCGGGTGATGGATTCCAGTGACATTGAGCGCGAGCGCGGCATTACCATACTTGCAAAGAACTGCGCGGTCGATTATGAAGGGGTCCATATCAATATTGTGGATACGCCGGGGCATGCCGATTTTGGCGGCGAAGTCGAACGCGTCCTGTCAATGGTTGACGGTGTGCTGCTACTAGTGGATGCGGTCGAGGGCCCCATGCCGCAGACCCGTTTTGTCACTAAAAAAGCGCTGGCGCTGGGTCTGCTTCCCATTGTCGTGGTCAACAAAATAGACCGCCCCGGCGCACGTCCGGACTGGGTCGTGAATCATACATTCGATTTGTTCGATAAGCTGGGCGCCAACGAAGACCAGATGGACTTTCCCGTAGTGTACGCCTCCGCGCTCAACGGCTACGCCACCACGGACCTGAAACAGCCCGGTACCGATATGCGCCCCCTGTTTGACGTCATCCTCAAGCATGTGAGCGCACCCACGGGCAACGCCGACGAACCGTTGCAGCTTCAGATCAGCGCCCTGGATTATTCCAGCTTTGTCGGGCGCATCGGTATAGGCCGCATCAGTCGCGGCCGGCTCAGGCCTGCTCAGGACGTGATGGTCATGGCTGGCGCAGCTACGCCGAAGAAGGCCAAGGTAAACCAGGTGCTGGGTTTTCGCGGGATTGAGCGTGTGCAGCTGGACGAGGCGCAGGCGGGAGACATCGTTTTGATCAATGGGATTGAAGAGCTCTGTATCGGCGCAACCCTTGCCGATATCAATCAGCCCGAAGCGTTGCCGATGCCCGCTGTGGATGAACCCACGCTGACGATGAATTTTCAGGTAAATACGTCGCCTTTTGCGGGTAAGGAAGGCAAGTTTGTTACGAGCCGCCAATTGCGCGAGCGGCTCGAAAAAGAGCTTCTCACCAATGTTGCGATGAAGCTGGAAGAAACGGGCGACACCGACTCCTTTCTGGTTTCCGGCCGGGGCGAACTGCATCTCACCATTTTGCTGGAAAGCATGCGTCGCGAAGGCTATGAGCTTGCTGTGTCCCGTCCGCATGTGGTGCTGCGGGAGATTGACGGGGTTAAATGCGAACCCTTCGAAATGCTTACCGTGGATGTGGAAGAAGCGCATCAAGGCGCAGTAATGGAAGCGCTGGGGGCGCGCCGCGGCGATTTGCAGGATATGGTCTCGGACGAACGCGGCCGCGTGCGGCTGGATTACCGTATTCCCGCGCGGGGACTGATCGGATTCCAGTCTGACTTCATGACCATGACCCGTGGTACCGGCCTCATGAGTCACGTATTCGACGAATATGCCCCGCTACGGCCGGAAATTGCCGCCCGCCGCAATGGCGTGCTCATCTCCGCAGAGCAGGGGGAAGCGGTCGCCTACGCGCTTTGGAAATTACAGGAGCGTGGGCGCATGTTCGTCAGTCCGGGCGACCGCTTGTACGAGGGAATGGTAATTGGCATTCACAGCCGTGACAACGATCTGGTCGTCAACCCGATAAAAGGAAAACAATTGACGAACGTACGTGCGTCCGGAACTGACGAAGCAGTGACCCTGACGCCGCCAATTCAGCTCACTCTGGAATCCGCGATCGAATTCATTGCTGACGATGAGCTGGTGGAGATTACCCCGAAAACTATCCGCATCCGCAAGCGTTTCCTGCAGGAACATGAACGCAAGAAAGCTTCACGCGCAGCGGCGTAGTCCCAACGAAGGGTAGGGGTGGCCTGGTTCGTCATGGGCTACCTCCATTCATCCGCGCGGGTTGCTGGCTGGGCCTGTTTTCGGTCCGCCCATCGGTCCGGGCAATTGAGCGCAACCCGTACCTGCCGTGAACGAAAAAATCCTCTGGTATGTCGCTGATCCCATGTGCTCATGGTGCTGGGGATTCGCACCTGTAATCGAGCAAGTCCGGAATACGTATGGCCATCGCCTGAAAGTGGAGTTATTACTGGGAGGGTTGCGGCCGGGGACCAGCCACCCGCTACCGTCCCCCCAGCGGCAGGAGATCCTCGGTCATTGGCAGGCTGTGCATCGGGTAACGGGACAGCCCTTCCAATTTGCGGGCGCGATGCCGGAGGGATTCATTTACGACACCGAGCCTGCTTGTCGAGCAGTAGTTGTCGTTTCGATGCTCAACCCAGAAGCGATCTTCACTTTTTTTCGTGCAGTGCAATCCGCTTTCTATGTCGAACAGAGAAACGTAACCGATGCCCTGGTCCTGGCCGAACTCGCCGGGGACGTGGGGCTGGAGACACAGCAGTTTCTGCAGGCGTTTGAATCCGACGCAGCCCGGGACATGACGCAAGGTCATTTTCACAGGGCGAGTCAGCTGGGTGTGCGCGGCTTCCCAACCCTGATAGGGCAGAAGGCGGCCTTATATTTGCTAATTTCCGGCGGCTACTGCCCGCTCGAAGAATTAAATCCCAAAATCATCCAGTGGCTGGATACATAGCTTGTAAGCCTGCGATCAGGAAAACTGCTGGCAAAATTGAACCACCGATCAAAAAACTACGGTGAAACCTCGCTGATCTTCGGTTGGTGGTCGGGGCTTCTGGGTGACCTTGGACAGCGGCTACAGGCCGGTTCCAGTTGAAAACCCGAGGCGTTCCAGCAACGCGCGGAAGGTATCGCTGGCGATGATGAAGGCGATCAGATAGGAGGTTAAGCTTAGAAGGATAATGGTACCGACAGACCGCCATGGGCTCAAGGTGGAATAACGCCTCCACGTAGAGAGGAAATCTGCATCCTGGGGTGCTTCCCGGCTCCCGTACAAGTTCAATTCCGCGAGGATATTTTGCCGGGCCCGGCGTAGTGCATCCCGGACGCCCGTTCGATAAGCGGCGTCGATCAATTCAATCCGTTTAGCTTGGGTATCGAAGGAGGCTTCGGGTTTTGATGCGTTCCTGGCTGCTTCCTGGTAAAAATTCTGAAAGCGATCGACGTAACGACTGTCAGCCAGCATGGAATCAACCAGGATTTGAATGTCCGCTATCAGCTCCTTGCTGGGCCTGGGATGCGGGGCCGCGGGTTCCGGTTTCAGCACTCTGCCTATTTCCTGAATAAACTCGCGTTCTTTTCGGGTAATAAGCCTGAGCCAGATTGCCTCCACCGCTTGAGGGGAAGGCAGGCGGGATTTCTGGTCGTGGCCGGCGTCTTCATAGAGCTTTTCCAGCTCTATGTTCGCAGCGCTTTCGCAATCAGCATCAATTGTCTCCAGCCCGGTTCTGAGAGTATCACTCATTATGATTGCGGAAGCAGTCCCTCTTGGTTGAGATCATGAAATCCATTTCGTGGACCGCTGTACAAGCGCGGGAAGTTAAGTGGCGCCCCCCACCCCAGCCTGCGATGCGATGCGCGAGTAATCAAACTGCGGGCCATCCCACCCGCCGCGGGCGGGTGTACGATCAACCTTAACGCTTGCCCTTAGCACTCACCCGTGCCCTCGCTTGTATTCTCACGCACACCGCGTCAGCAGCGGCCTTTTTACCAATTACCAAGTGTAACGTAATTTAAAAGCCTCGTGCGTTGAGTACCTTCCCCTGGCGGCGATTGCGCTGTAAGCGACGGGGCGCATCAGCCGCCGCCTGACGTTCAGCTGTCGACCATTTATTGGAACATTCTCGCGATTCAACCTGCCGCGGTGTCAGATCGGTATCGCGGCAAAGGCGTCCAGATCCTCTACGGCAGCGGCTACGCGGCGAATGAGCTCGTGGTTGCTCTCGGGCTCGATCATTCCCCCCACCGCTAGCGAGACAATCATGGCCTCGAAGGGATAGGCCAGGTGCGCGCGATATCGCTGCCACAGACTGCCGGGATCAATCCCTGTAATTCCATGTTGTGCGAGCACTTGCGCATAGGTTGTCAGAAAACGGGCTTCGTGCGCCCGCCGCACCTCGGGTTTGAGTGCCGTAGCAAGAAAATAGGAAATATCCGCGACTCCCTCGCCGAAGCGCACCAGTTGCCAGTCGAGGAGGCCGGGTTGGGACTGGCGCCAAAATATATTTCCCGGATGACAATCATGATGCACAAGCGTTTGCGGGCCATCTGAAAGAAAACGCATTGCCTGGCGGCGATGCCGGGCATAACGCACGGCCCATCCTCTAACCGCTGCGGGCACAAGCTTTCCGGCGCGCTTCAGGCCGCGCTGCATCAGAGGCACAGCCAGAGCTGTGCCCAGGTGATCCTCCAGCCGACGTACCGGGCCGGCAAGCCATCGATAGGTATGTGCGAGCGCCACCTTGTTCCAAAAGAAAGCATGAAAACGGGCAAGTTGCTCAATGACGAGTGTGGCTTGCGCCGGGGTCAGGGCGTCGCCTGGTCGGCCCGCCGTAGCCCCGGCTTCAGTCACATCGCCGAGAACCAGTGTTGCGCCTCTCCCAGGCTTGCTCTGGGCCGCGAGAAATCCCGGGACGGCCAGCGGAACGGCATGCGCCGCTTCTTTGTAGAAACGTACCTCCGTATGCAGCAGTCCCGGCAAAGCCGTGATGAGCCGCGCGCGCCAGTCGAGCGATGGCAACTTCACAAACCATCGCCGGGGCAGCGCTGCGGGACCATCATGTTCTATTGCAAGGCGTACTCGGGTGGTCGTGCCGATATCAACAGAGACGGTAGTGACATCCGATACGATTACGTCGGGGTAACCATGTTTAACCACTCGTTGAGCCCAGTCTATGGTTAAATCGCTGGGGCGCCGTGCAAGGATTTTCTGCTTCATTTGTTTTTATTATGGCCGGCTCGTTGTTGAATCCGCGGACGATCCCTCGTATCGCTACCGTTCTGCGTGCTCCACAATTAATATTGTCTCGGATGGCCTGATCCCTCAAAACCTCCATAAAAAAGGGAGCCGAGGCTCCCTTTTTTATAAATGAGTTTCGAAAGATTATTTAGTATCCGTCGATAACTTCCAATCGGGGTTATAGTGGGTTTTCTTATCCCAATTTTTCCAGATAAAGTCAGGCTCAATAATGGGTTTGGTGGGGATCACAAATGTCACCAGATCGACAACGCCGGTCAACGTGCGCCCGACTCCGTGTAAAATACCGGTAAAGAACCCGACGGGGACTCCATAAGCTGGGCCCTTCTCGTTGGTTTCTATGATGATGTTCTTCGGGATTTCCCCAATTCCCGTTACGGTGTTTGCAATACCATGAGCCAGCTTATCACCTACGCCTTCCACGTAATCGTGGGCCATAGCAGCTTGTGGCGAAAAGAAAAAAAGCGCAGATAGTATCAGTAGTGATTTAAACGTGTTTTTCATCGATACCTCCCTATTAATTGATAAATTAAAGCCGATCTAATACTAGCACACCGTTGAGGATATGGGTACGGCATTTAAAAAATTGAAGCGCTCAGCAATAAAACGTCGTCCAGGAGCCGATTTCGGCGTGGTGACGGCTTTAGTCACGTGCGCTGGTGCATTCCAGCCATACTCCTCTTGAATAATTATGCTACGCTTCGGCATGCTTGTCACAGCTGCGCTTATTGCAACCAGGAAATGACTGGACACCTCGCAAGAAAATAACAACCCACGTGAGTTCTTTAAGCCAATTTCCAGCTGGCGCGGGGTTCCTGTCGCCATGTTCTCTATCAGGGTCACCGGCAGGTTACGCGTCCAGTACAGCGAACCGGAATGCCATACGGTTTTCCGTCGCAGCTGCGCCGCTCAACGGTGGTGCCGAGATCGCTCCGCTCATGAGTCATTTATCTTCGGCTGACATCCCGTCGGAAAGCTTTGAGATGATCTTTGTGATCGACCGTTCAGGCGGGGAAGCGGTGGGGCGGGTTCGCGCCAGGGAAAAACGCGCGCATGTGCGCCTGGTGAAATGCGGGGAAAAGCCCGATCACGCGCATCCTGTTCTGGCAATTTCGCATCAATGGCTCTTCCGCAACGCCCGATGAATCGCGCGGGAGATACCGTTATAGCCAGTGCCGGCAGCCGCCGCTTCGCAGTGGTCGCGTTGTTGGGTGCGGTAGTTGACGTGTTGCTGTTTCTTTTGCTCACCAGTCTGGGGGCAGGGCTGGCGTTGGCTCATATCCTGAGCTTTCTCCCGGCAGCCGCGATCAATTACTCTCTACTCCCGAAATGGTCGCAGCAGGGCGCCCGCGTTCGCTGGTCGCAATTCGGGCGCTTCACGCTGACCAGCATGCTTGCCTTATCGATGCGCGGCGGCGTATTGGCATTATTTGTCTATGTCTGGCAAACGCCCGCATTTATAGCCATTGTTCCGGCCGTCGCCGTGACTGCTGTCATCCTTTATTTTGGCTCCAACTTCTACGTACTCTCCGCGGGTTCGGGTTCCACTTCGGTCGAGTCACGCTGGCGCGTCGCCTCTTTCGGGATTGTCGCGTTTGCGGTGTTATTACGACTGATCTATATGGGCGTGGCGCAACTGATTCCCGACGAGGCATACTATTGGAACTATGCGCAGCACATGGACCTGAGCTTTTTCGATCACCCGCCGATGGTTGCGTGGCTGATCTGGCTGGGGACTTCCATATTCGGCGATAATGAGTTTGGCGTTCGAATCGGCGCCTTCGTATGTGGACTGGTCGCGATGGCGTACCTGTATGCGCTGGCAAGTAACCTGTACGATAAGTCGACAGGCATTCGAGCCGTTCTGCTGCTCGCTGTGCTGCCGCTGGGTTTTGTAACGGCGGCGCTCATGACACCAGATCCACCTCTGGTCGCTGCCTGGGCCGCCACACTGTATTACATGGAACGAGCGTTGCTGGCTGATAGACGTTCGGCCTGGCTGGGCATGGGGATCGCGTTCGGTCTCGGAATTCTCTCTAAATACACCCTGGGTCTCCTCGGGCTCGCGGCGCTTGTATTCGTCATTCTCGACCCCGGTTCACGCCGCTGGTTCCGCCGCCCTCATCCTTATCTGGCCGCATCCCTCGCATTGCTGCTGTTTTCGCCCGTGATTATATGGAATGTGGAAAATGGCTGGGCATCGATCCTGTTCCAGTCGCAGCGGGCAACGGGAATAGGCAACCAATTTTCATTGCATTGGTTGTTCATTCATATGTTACTGGTGCTGACGCCGGTCGCTTTTGTCGCTGCCTGCCTTGCCTTATTGGGACGAGACCATTCCCAAAGCCCGGGTATGCGGCGGCGGCGCCTGTTCATGAGGGTGTTCGCGCTAGTGCCGCTCGCAACTTTTTTTTCGCTCAGCTTGTTCGGGGCGCCCAAATTTCACTGGACGGCGCCCGTATGGCTTGCGGTCTTACCCGCGATGGCGTGGATGATTGGGCAGCCTGGCAATTGGCGGGGTATCGGCCGCTGGGTGTTAGCAGCCTGGAAACCGACCATTGCGGTTTGCCTGCTTTTCTATGCGGTTGCGTTGCATTATGTTGCCCTCGGGGTCCCAGGGGTTCCCTATATGGGCTTCACGGAACACTACTTCTGGCGTGAAGCAACCCCTGAGGTCGAGAAGCTGGCGGAAGAGATTCAGCGTCAGACCGGTCAAAAACCCGTCGTGGTGGGCATGAGTAAGTGGTCTGTTTCCGCTGCGTTGTCCTTTTACGGCCAAAAGTCAAACCCAATGGAGATACGTGCGCGCAATATGTTTCATCAAAGCGCCGCGATGTACGATTTCTGGTACCCATCCGAACCGGCAACAACCCGGCCTATCCTTCTGGTAGGCATGAAACCCCACCAGCTCGAGCATGATGTGCACGGTGTGGACAACATCACACCGTCGCTGGTCCGACCCGGCCCAACACAGGAGCTGGTCATTTACAAGGACGATAGGCCACTGCGACGCATCTACTATCGCGTGGCGTACGGCTACAATCCTGTTTGAATATAGGGTTTGCCGCTGGGCGATATTCGGATTTCAGCGACAAAAAAGGAAAGGGGCCGTTTTGTGGAACACAATCTTGCCACGGCCCCCTATGATCCTTATCGAAATCGTTTATGGCCCAGCTTAGGCACGATGCCGGACGCTTCCTTAACGTGCTACATTCCTGTCTTATTCAGCCGACGTGACATTGATCTTCTTGGGCTGAACCGCTTCCCGTTTGGGAATGACAATTTCAAGCACTCCATTATTTGATTTCGCTGATATCGCATCAGGATTCGCGGTATCGGGCAAGCTGAAGCGACGGTAAAACGAGCCATAGGTCCGCTCGACCCGCTTATAGCCTTCCCTTTCGGTTTTGGCTTCAGTTTTCTTTTCCCCCTTGATCGTCAAAACCCCGTCTTCCATGCTGATGTCGATTTCTTCAGGTTTTACGCCGGGAAGATCGGCCTGTATTAGGAATTTATCGGGATCTTCCTTGATATCGACAGCAGGCGCCCACTCCGCGGTAGCCGTCGATCCGTCGCCATTGGAGCCTTCGCGGGCGCGGTCCAGTTCTTTATGCAATTGATGCAATAAGCTCCAGGGTTCATAACGTGTAATAGGCACATTCCCTCCTGTGTCGGTGGTTGAAATAATTAAATTGCATTCATTCCTCAATATAGAGGCATTTGAATTTTTTTCAACCAAACCTCGGCAACGGGAATACAAATGTTCAGGCCGAGGCATCCGAGGCAGAGACGGTGACGCCATTCCCGGGGTCCGGCAGGGGGAAGTGGCTGATCTGGCAACCGGCAGGTATTATTCGAAGCAACGTCCGAGTCTCACGCGCTCGGCGGAGCACTTGTGCACAGGTTTCCTTTTAGTTCCCTAAGGGCAACTCCCCGCTGCTCATTCCAATACCCGCGATATCTCGTACTGCTTTAACAAATTTGCTGTTTTCGTGCAGCTCGACGATGGACTCAGGGTGGGGGTGCCCATGCATGCGGGCCAGGCGAACGAGGCTGATGGCAGGGATATCCCAGCGTAACTCCGCGAGCAAGGTAGCGGCAGCTTCCGGATTGTTGCATATCAGCACCATGTCACAACCTGCCTGCAGTGCGCTTTCGGCGCGTTGCAAGACATTTCCCGCAATTGCTGCGCCTTCCATGTTCAGGTCATCGCTGAAAATACATCCTTCAAACCCCAGCTCGTCGCGAAGTATTTTTTTTAACCAAACCCCGGAAAATCCGGCCGGGCGAATATCCACTTCCGGGTAAATCACATGCGCGGGCATAATGCCGATCAGCCCGAGCTCGATCATTTTGCGGAATGGAACCATGTCGTTCATTTCAATATCGGTGTAAGCGCGTCGATCAACCGGCAGTTCAAAATGGGAATCAGCCTGGATGCAGCCGTGCCCTGGAAAATGTTTTCCCACTGCGTTCATGCCGCCCGACTTCAGCCCTGACATCAGGCTATGCGCGAGCTCGGCTATCACTTCGGGTTGGCGATGAATGGCACGATCACCGATGACGCAACTCGTGCCGTAGTCCATATCCAGAACCGGGGTGAAGCTGAAATCCACACCCGCCGCGCGCAATTCGGCCGCCAGCACGTAACCTGTCTGGCGCGCGAGGTGGCGCGCCTGCCCCGGATGTTCATCCCAGATTCTTCCCAGTTCCCGCATTGGAGGCAGTCGGGTGAAGTCGGTACGGAAACGCTGTACTCTGCCGCCTTCATGATCGACGGCAATAAGCAGCGGTGGCGTCCGAAGCGAGTGAATCTCGGCAGTCAGTTGCGTAAGCTGCGCGAGAGACGAGTAATTGCGGGTGAACAGGATCACGCCGCCAACCGCAGGGTGCAGAAGTTTTCTCTTATCGGCGGCAGTGAGTTTCGTGCCTTCGAGATCGAGCATGATGGGACCGAGCGTCATGATGTTATTTTTCTAATATGACAAATGCACAGGCAAGGTTCAACTCGTCGCTGATTGAGAGATGATGACTGGTGATGCCCGCATTCCTGACCAGTGAGTTCAATTCCGGGTGGAAGGTGAAATAAGGTTTCCCCAGAGGATCGTGGCTGATCTGGATTTTATTCAAGCTCACGGGATAGCGCATACCGGTCCCGATGGCCTTGGAGAGGGCTTCCTTGGCGGCAAATCGCTTGGCGAGAAACATGGCTGGCTGGCCGCTCTTCAAATATTCGGGCCATTCCTCGTCGGAGAGCAGACGTTTGGCGAAGCGCTCCCCGTACTTCTCCAGCAGCCTTGCGATGCGCGATGGTTCGACCAGGTCCGTTCCGATTCCATAAATCATTTGCAGGCTTCCACCATCAGGTTTTTCATTTCCCGTACAGCCTGTTGGAACCCCACGAACAAAGCATGCGCTACAATGGCATGGCCGATATTGAGCTCGGATATGCCGGGGATGCCTGCAATGGCCTGGACATTCTGGTAATGCAGCCCATGCCCGGCATGGACCGCCAACCCCCGGGCAAGACCCTCGCGGACGGCGGCCCGGACGCGCGTCAGCTCATTTTGTTGCTCGTCCGCAGTTGGCGCATCGGCGTAATGGCCTGTGTGTATTTCGATAGCTGGAGCGCCCGCATGCGCCGCCGCCTCGATCTGTGCCGGATCGGCATCGATAAACAGCGATACGCGAATCCCGGCGGCTGCCAGCTTCCGGCACGCCCGCTGCACGGAGTCGAAGTAGCGCAGCACGTCGAGTCCGCCCTCCGTCGTCAGTTCTTCGCGCCGTTCCGGCACCAGGCAAACGTCCTGGGGTTTGATACGCAGGGCGAAGTCCGTCATCTCATCGGTTACCGCGCTTTCAAGATTCATGCGGGTTTTTATCAAACCCCGCAGGGTCTCAACGTCGCTGTCCTGTATGTGGCGGCGGTCTTCGCGCAAGTGCAGCGTAATGGCATCCGCGCCGGCTGATTCGGCGACCAGTGCCGCTTCTACCGGGTCCGGGTAACGTGTAAGCCGAGCTTGTCGCAGCGTCGCGACGTGATCAATATTGACACCAAGTCTTATCATGTTTCATTAGTAACTGTAGTTGCGGCACCTGCCGGAATAGTCTGTGGCGGGCATTTGCGGATGATAACGTATGTCGCGACTCGGCGCTTGCCCTCCGCAGGTGCGGGGGGTTCCATCCAATGTATTCAAGTGGGTCCGCGTTACAAATCGACAGGCGCGCCGACCTGCGATGACGGTCAAGGAAGCATCGGCATTGCGTTTTGAACGGGTTAAACCTGGGGGCGGTCGGTCACTCCGCGCCACGGTATCCGCACTATGGCGAGCCCGACCCGCAAAAACTGACTATACTAGTACAGTTTTGTGTTCGACGATAAGGCCGACCTGCAGGTATCCACATTTCCCGTAGCCAAGATTTCCGCGTGGAGGGTTCCTACCTCGCGCAATTTGCGCAATTCGCGTGTGCAGGGGGGGGCGTATCATGTTGCTACAAGCTGGAGTCGTATGAATGCATGCAGGAAGAAGGCAAGCCGGACAAGCGGACCCGCGCGTCTTCTTCACCACTGAACGTACCCTTCCGGCATCGGTACGCACCGGGCGTACAATAATCGCCTTGGGTTGTATCATGGCCAGATTTGGTCTGTTTCTGAACCTCACGGCAGCGGCCCCTGACGCTCATGAGGCTGCTCCGCCCCATTGTGCTTCCAGCGCGCTTGGCGCCATATTTTTGTCTTCGCCGGTTCTGTGGTCGTCCTGGGGGGCTTTTTATAATCATCTGCTTTATGTACGCGCTCGTCCACCAGGGGCTATTTCCCGATTGGCCATTCCATGGCTGCCGCATTGCTTTCTTTAACGGTTGCCATGGTGGGGATTCTGCTGGGGGCATACCTGATATTCACACAAGTATTATCTATACTTGCGATAGGTGGCAAGCCGTTACGATGCCGGTCGGAGTCGCTTGAGCAAATGCCCCACTGCCACATCATGATGGGCCACTGTCGCATGGGAAAGTGCAATAGACTCGCAATCCGGGGCATGAAGACCTAGGCATAATGCGCAATTTCATGTGAGTTGAATAGATAATCATTTAGACGGGGAAGAACCAATGATATCGCCCATAAAACGAATCGTCGTCGGTACCGATATGTCCGCCATGGCGGCTCGCGCCGAAGCGCGCGCCGCCATGCTTGCGCATGAGCTGGGTTGCGAATCGCTGGACCTGCTGCATGTCATCGATAGACTGGCGCTTGAATCGCTGCGTCACCTGGCCGAGCCTCTCGTGGATACCGAGCAGCACTTGATGGATTCCTCTCGCCGCCAGCTGGCCGAGGTTGAACGCAGGCTGTCCGATAGCTACGGGATCAGGGTAATGACGATGACCTTGAATGTGGGGCGCGCGCATAACGAAATCGCTCACTACGCCAGGTTGCTAAAAGCTGGGCTGGTGGTGCTCGGTGCTCACGGTGGCGGGTTGGTGCGCGAACTTTTTGTGGGTTCGACCGTCGACAAGGTGTTGCGCACGTTGCCTTGCCCGTTACTAATCGTCCGGCACGAGCCTCAGGCGCCTTATCAACGGATACTAATTGCGGTGGATTTTTCGGAGTTGTCGCGGCGAGCGTTGGAGATGGCAAGGAATATTGCGCCGCACGCAAGCGCCACCGTCCTGCACGCGTTTGAGGTTCCGCTGGTAACCAGATTACAACTCGATCCCGAAAAGATACAGGCTTATCGCGCTGAGTTGAGTGCCCGCAAAAGCGATGAGATGCTGGAACTTGTCTCCAGTTCGAGTAACGACGGCGTTGCGTGGAATCACGTGGTGGAGCCGGGGGCTCCAGCCGATGTTATCCTGAAAAAAGCGCAAGCGCTGGAAGCTGATCTGATCATTATTGGCAAGCACGGCGAGGCCGGATGGGAAGATATGCTGCCTGGCGGTGTCACAAAGCAGGTCATCCAGTATGCGCCTTGCGACGTACTCGTGGTAGAACCGGTTGAGCCCGCGGGCGCTTCGCAATAGCAATAGGAGGTCAAAGATGGAAATGGGGGTAATCGTTTTGCGTGACCCCGGACGCTGTCACCGTTGAAAGCCATTCAAAACTGATGAAAATCCCAAAGAGAATCGAGCCGCTGGTCCAGGATGGTCTTGTGGATGAGGTCATCCGCCAGTTGATGAGCGGCAAGGAGGCCACCGTCTACGTTGTGCGCTGCGGGGAAGAGATTCGCTGTGCGAAAGTGTACAAGGAGGCGAATAAGCGCGGTTTCCGCCAAAGCGTGGATTACACCGAAGGCCGCAAAGTAAAAAACAGCCGACGCGCGCGAGCCATGGAGAAAGGAAGCCGCTATGGTCGCGAAGCGCAGGAAGAGGCCTGGCAAAATGCCGAAGTGGATGCCTTGTACCGGCTCGCCTCAGCCGGAGTGCGGGTGCCCCAGCCGTATAACTTTCATGCAGGGGTGCTGCTGATGGAACTGGTGGTTGACAGCGAGGGCAACGCGGCGCCCCGTCTCAATGATCTGGTGCTTACGGCAGAGCTGTCTCGCGAATACCATGACATTTTGATCAGGCAGGTTGTGCGTATGCTCTGCGCCGGAATTGTCCACGGCGATCTTTCCCGGTATAACGTTCTGGTCGACGTGGCAGGGCCCGTGATTATCGACCTTCCCCAGGCAGTTGACGCAGCCGCTAATAACCAGGCCCGTCAAATGCTGCTGCGGGATGTCGAAAACCTGGCTACCTATTTCGGCCAATTTGCGCCTGAGTTGCGGTCCACCAACTACGGCATGGAGATCTGGTCACTCTACCAGAGCAGTAAGCTGCATCCGGAGACGGCTTTAACTGGATACTTCGAGCGCACCGAGAACCCTGTCGACATGAAAAGCGTCATGCGTGAAATTAACGACACGCTCAAGGAAGAAGAAGCGCGGCAACTTTATCGTACGTCGCGTTAGCTGCCAAACTCCACCCTGCCCGACCTGCGCACACCCCCGCTAGCAGTCGAATAGAAAACCATCTATCAGGCTTTCCGCCCCGCTTGTAAGGGAGCACTTACTTGATGCGCGGCAACGCCGGCCCAGCAGTGTCCCGCGAGCTCTGGCAGAAGCGTTTTCAACGCATATGTCTGCCTACAGGGCGCTAGCTCATTATCGCGCCGTACCCGTCGGTCGTGGATTGCCGTGTGTCCGGAACCCTGAAATTCTCACCCTATTTATACCTGTAAGAACTTACAGCTATTCAGAAATCACCCACCGTTATCTAATGGGGTACGAGGAAAAATGATGAATCGGGCGGCCGCGCACAAGCGGAGCCTCCTGAATGAACTGCCGCCCCGTGGCCGTCGTGTATCTGCCGACCTTCACGGTAGTTCAGTTGTATACCGTATCAAAACTACCGGTTTTGGACTGATGCACCACGCCAGCAGCAGACAAGAACCGGGCAAACACCAAGCCGAACCGGATCACTCATTTCCTGTCGGAAAAATAAGAAAAAGCGCCGCTTGCCTTGAAAATTAGCTGCTGCGCGGAAGGAGAGCCATGACAATCCGGAAATTGAGTTTTATCTTTTACTTTGTAACAGGCGTGCTGATCTCGCTGCTTACGATCTTTATCGTACTCCGCGTCCTTGAGATTCGGAACCTGGATGATGCGCTGAATATTCGTTACGCTTCTTTTCTTGCTGCAGGTGAGTTGCGCCAGTCCTCCGATGATTTGACGCGCATGGCGCGCACCTATGTGGCGACCGGCGATCCGAAGTTCGAGCAGTTCTACTGGGACGTCCTGGCAATCCGCAACGGCCAGAAGCCGCGTCCACTGCGCTACGAGCGCGGTTACTGGGATCTGGTTCTGGGGGATCGGGACTTTGAATCCCAGCCAAGCGAAGGCCTGCCGCTAAGAGCGCAGTTGGAACAGTTCGGATTTACCGCGGCGGAGCTTACAAAATTTGACGAGGCCGAAACCAAATCAAACCAGTTGGTGGAGCTGGAGCGCAAGGCGTTCAATGCGATGAAAGGGTTGACGGAGAGTCCTGCCGATTCCGGTTACATCCAGGCCGAGGCCGACCCTGATTTGGCGCGCCGCCTCTTGCACGACGAGCGCTACCACATTGCTAAGGCCGGCATCCTGCGCTCGGTAAACGAATTCTACGAGTTGATGGACCGGCGCTTGCTGGAGGCAGTAGTCGTTGCCGAGCGCCGGGCGGGCCTCTATATTTCAGGCGTTTTCATCACGCTCATTTGCCTCATTGTCTGGTTGGGGCTTTCTTACCGGATCGTGCGCCGAAAGGTGGAGAATCTGGTGCAGCTTGAAGAAGAAACCCGGCATATCGGGGAGGCGGACTACGACTCGGCGTTGGAGATTGACTCAAATGATGAGATAGGACATCTGTCCCACGCCTTTATTGCGGCCCAAACTGAGCGGGACCGCTATTTTAACCAGTCGCTCAACTTTCTGGGTATTTCCGACTTCGAGGGTCGCTTCAAGCGACTAAACCCCGCCTGTGCCAGGGTTTCCGGCTATTCGCTGGAGGAACTGCTATCCAAGCCATTCATGGATTTCATTTTTCCCAGTTCACGCCCGATGTTCTCGGCAGCGATGGACAGTGTAATCACGGGCACACCCGTTTCGTTCGAATGCCAAATGTGCTGCAAGGATGGTTCTTCCCGCTGGGTGTTGTGGAATATGGCCGCTACCCGAGACGTGCGCGAATTGTACTTTTCAGGCCAGGACATTACGGCGAGAAAGAACATCGAGACCGAGCTGCTAAACGCCCGCCAAGCAGCTGAGGCGGCCAACCGGGCGAAAAGCGAATTTCTGGCAAACATGAGTCACGAGATCCGCACTCCCATGAACGGGGTGCTTGGCACGGTTGGCCTGCTCTTGAATACGCCATTAACCGCGGCACAGCGCGAGTTGGCCAGCCTGGCGCGAGCAAGCGGCGAGACTTTGCTCACCATTATCAATGACATTCTGGATTTCTCCAAAATCGAGGCAGGCAAGCTCACCATTTCACCCATCCATTTTGACTTGCTTCAGACTGTTGAAGAAGTGGGGAGCATGATCGCCATGCAGCCGACCAGAAAAAAAGACGTCAACGTTATCGTGCGCTACCCGCCGGATGTCCCGCGATACGTATTCGGAGACAAAGGACGCATCCGCCAGATACTGACGAACCTGACCAATAATGCCATCAAGTTCACGGAAAAGGGGCACGTGCTCATCGATGTCGAGACCGACGAATTAAGCGACGACGAGGTCTCGCTTCGTATTAGCGTCGAAGATAGCGGACTGGGAATCGCTGCTGGCAAACTGGAGACCCTTTTCGACAAATTTACACAGGCGGATTCTTCCACCACGCGCCGTTACGGCGGTACCGGCCTCGGTCTGGCTATCAGCAAGCAACTGGTAAAATTGATGGGTGGCACCATTGCCGCGAAGAGCCGCGTCGGCATTGGATCCACGTTCTGGTTTACCCTGCGCCTGCCGTTACAGAAGGAGCCACCGGTCCCCGCTGCCCCGCGCGTCGACCTGGCACGTGTTCGCGTGCTGATCGTGGATGATAACTCGGCCAACCGCCTCGTATTGCAAGAGCAGCTTCGCGGCTGGAAAATGCGCATCGGCAGCTGCGCAACAGCCGGGGAAGCGCTCAGGGCGTTGCGCGACGCTTCCGCTGCGGACAACCCGTACCAGATTGCCATCCTCGATTTCCAGATGCCGGAGATGGATGGAGAAATGTTGGGCCGGGCCATTAAAGCGGACCCGCGTCTGCGCGACATCCAGTTGGTGATGCTCAGTTCGCTGGGACAGGAAGGGGACGTCAGGGAGCGGCTCAAGAAAATCGGCTTTGCGGCTTATCTGGTCAAACCCGCGCGCCAATCCGAGTTAATGTCGACCCTCGTGGATATTTGGGATGCGCACTGTCGCAAGCAGCCGTTGGATCTGATCAGTGACGCGTCATCTTTGGCTGCCGTTCCCGAGGTCCTGACGGCCCATAGTCCGGATTATTCGTTTGCCGGCGCCCGTGTGCTGCTTGCGGAGGACAACGCCGTAAACCAGATCGTATGTGCGACGATGCTGCGGAATCTGGGCTGTGAGGTGGATGTTGCTGCCAATGGCCGGGAAGCAACGGATCTGGTGAGGCGCTTCCGCTACGATGTTGTCTTCATGGATTGCGAAATGCCCCAGATGGACGGTTATGAGGCCACTGCCGCGATCCGCCGGCAGCCCGACGGCAAGCATATTCCCATTATAGCCGTTACTGCGCAGGTGATGCAGGGCGATCAGGAACGCTGCCTGAACGCCGGCATGGACGATTACATCAGCAAGCCGGTCAAACAGGAGGACTTCGCCACTGCATTATATCGTTGGGTGTCAGATAAAACCGCGGAACGGAAGAATGATACACAACACCGACCAGAAGTGCATGGAAGCGCAGTCAGCCCTGATGCCACGGAAACTGCCTCATCCTCTGGTGACCCGGCTTCATCGGGCATTTCCGCCGCCCTCGATCCCGGAACAATCGCCCGCTTGCGCGCGCTGGCGGAAGCATCCGAACCCTCTCTGATGGATCAGATATTTACGGCGTTTGTGATCGATAGCGTCGAACGTATTCGCGCTTTGCGGAAGGCGTCAGGCGAGCGCGATTCCGAGTTGATGCGCAAGGCCGCGCACGCGCTCAGAGGCGCGAGCGCGAACGTGGGAGCATTGCACATGGCCGCTATCACCCAACAGCTGGAGTGCTCCGGAGATGACGCAGACATGAGTTGGACCGCAGCACTGATCGACCAACTTGAAGGCGAATTTGAAAGGGTACTAGGCGGAATTGCCGAGCTTAAAATTCACCCGGGTGGTTCACCCCCCGGGAAAACCCCACCATAAAGATACCCTATTATGAAGATTCTTATTGCGGAAGACGATACGACCTCGCGGCTTTTATTCAGCGCCACGCTGAAGAGTTTAGGACATCACGTAACGGCGGTTGAGGATGGCCACGAGGCTTGGGAAGCGTGGCGGCAGGACGATTATCCTCTACTCATCTCTGACTGGATGATGCCCAACGTGGACGGTCTGGAGCTGTGCAGAATGGTCCGGGCGGAGCCCAGCCTGCAGTATACTTATGTCATACTCCTCACAGCGATGGACAGCAAGGGCAGTTACCTTGAGGGCATGGATGCGGGCGCCGATGATTTCATTACCAAGCCCTTTGACGAAGAGCTCCTGGCGGCCCGCCTCCGGGTAGCGGAACGAATACTCGGGCTGCATAAAAAGCTGCATATCGAAGCCACGCATGACCGTTTGACCGGGGTATGGAACCGGGCGGCAATCGTAGACTATCTGCAGCGGGCGCTGCAACGCGCGGCACGGCAAAATTCCTGCATCGGCGTGATAGTGGGTGACCTCGATCACTTCAAGAGCATTAACGATACGCTCGGGCATGCTGCCGGCGACAAGGTATTGCAGGAGGCGGCACGGCGCATGGAGCTTGCACTGCGACCCGATGACCGTATCGGACGCTATGGCGGCGAGGAATTCCTCATTGCGGTATCCGGCTGTGACTGGAGCCAGACCTTGATGCTGGCCGAAAGAATCCGCCGTACCATCGGCACGGCGCCCGTTATGAGCGAAACTGGAGAAATTCCAATCACGGTGAGCTTGGGCGTGGCGATGAGCGGCGGCGCGGGTGGAGACGCCGGACGTCTCATTGCTGCTGCTGACGAGGCGCTTTATCGGGCAAAAAAAGCGGGTCGTAACCGGGTCGAATATGCCGGCAGGACGTCATGACAACCACTATCCCCTCCAACGGGTAATCGCCTCGCAAGCGGTTGGCCGGCTGTAATTTGCATCAGCCTATCGTGCCTTGGCACGCCTTATAATTGATGTAGCTCCTTCAGCAACTGCCGCGTGTACAGCGGTTGATCCCCGAGATAATAATTGAGGATGTAGCGCATCAGGGTCTTGCTTTGCTGCCGGGTCAGGGCGTCGGAGTAATCGCCTCGCTCCATATCCAGAAGCGTTTTTCCGAGGATCGCGAGACCGTGCGCAGGGTTTCCGTCATGCAGCGGTCCGCGCTCGATTTCATAAGAGTATTCCCGGTTCGGCTCGATGGGTTTGCCGGATGCAACATCGTGATTAAGCGTCAACGCATACCCCAGTTCCTGCAACATGCGTTGTTCGAAGCCGCGCAATATGGGAATATAATCACCAAGGGTACTCAGCTCAGCCAGCGCCTTCTGGTAATACTCGAACAGATGCTCGTGAGGATCATTGCGATGCAACAACCGCACCAGCAGTTCATTGAGGTAAAATCCGCAAATCAGCCCCGTACCGTGCAACGGCCGCTGGCCCCCCTGCCATTCGGCTTTATACAAGGTTCTCAGTTCCGACTTTCCCCCCCAGCTGAGCAGCAATGGCTGGAATGCACGCAGCACACCCCGAAGCGCGGATTTGGGACGCTTGGCACCTTTCGCCACCAGCGGTACCCGCCCGAAATTCCGCGTGAAAGTTTCGACGAGGAGACTGGTCTCCAGGTAGGGATAGGTGTGCAACACAAATGCAGGCTGGTCGTTTTGGCGCAGCTTATCAACGCTCACGCGCTATTCGTCCGTGACAACTTTTACTCATATCCGAGACTTCTGAGCGTTCGGGCGTCGTCAGCCCAGCCGCTTTTTACCTTTACCCAGACCTGGAGATACACTTTGCCGCCGAAGCTTTCCTCCATATCCTTACGCGCCGCGGTGGCGATCAGTTTGAGTTTTTCTCCACCCTTGCCAATAACGATCGCTTTTTGATTCGGCTTGTCCACGAGGATCGATAAGTGAATTTGGCGCAGTCCGCCTTCCATTTGGAATCGGTCAACGACAACGCTGGTGGAGTAGGGGATTTCGTCGCCCAACAGACGAAACAGTTTTTCGCGGACCAGTTCCGCGGCCATGAAACGTTCGTCCCGGTCGGTGACGTCATTTTCGGCGAAAAAGGGCGGATTCAGGGGAAGACGGGACCGGATCGTGCTGATCAGCTCCGGAAGTTGTGTTCCCTGTTCCGCGCACACCGGAACCATCTCCGCGAAGGGGAACGCCTTTGCCATTTTGTCCAGAAAGGGCAGCAGCTGGGATTTATCGGTGACGCGATCAATCTTGTTGATGGCGAGAATCACGGGCCGATTTGCTGGCAGAAGCTTTATTACCAGCTTGTCGCGGTTATCGAAATGCATCGCCTCAATTACAAACACCACCACGTCGACATCGCGGATACTTTGGGTAACCACGCGATTCATCGCGCTGTTCAGGCGATTCGTGTGTTGTGACTGGAAGCCGGGTGTATCGACGAAAATGAGTTGGGACTCCGCATCCGTCAGAATGCCGGTGATGCGATGGCGAGTGGTTTGCGGCTTCTTGGATGTAATACTGATTTTCTGCCCGACCATCCGGTTGAGCAGGGTCGATTTGCCGACATTGGGCTGCCCGACAATGGCAACGTAGCCGCAGCGGTAATCGGAATGACGAGTATGATCCAGAGGGTCGTCCGTCATCGCAGCCGGTCATCCATGAAAGCCCCCAACATTATCCCGATGTAAACGGAAGAGGTGCGGCCGTTATTTTCGGGGCGCCTTTTGGTCATGCCGATTTGGCCAGCACTACGCTCCGCGGAGGACTTGTTCAAGGGTTTTTTAATCATCCTGTGGATAAAACTGTTCATAGGCCTGTTTCGCGGCTTCCTGCTCCGCGCGCCGGCGGGAGGCGCCTTCACCCACCGTGCGCATGCTCGGCTTCGCAATGATGCATTCCACTGTGAAACGCTGCTGGTGAGCCTCGCCCGAGGTGGCTATAACCGAATATTGGGGCAGCGCCAGCCTGCGGCTCTGGAGATATTCCTGTAAAAGGGTTTTAGGATCTTTTCCCAACGTGCGCTCGTCCAGGTTTTGCAGCAAGGGGGTAAAGAGGGCCACGACCACTTTCTCGGCTGCTGCAAAACCGCTGTCGAGATAGATGGCGCCAAGCACCGCCTCCAATGCGTCGGCGAGCGTCGAAGGCCGCCGGTCACCGCCGGTTTTAAGTTCCCCTTCGCCAAATCTGATCAGCTTTCCGAGTTCAAGCATGTGCGCGACGTTGGCGAGCGCCTGCTGATTAACCAGATTGGCGCGAACCCGCGAGAGATTGCCTTCTGTAAGATGGGGAAAATGGCGGAATATCAAGCCCGCGACCGCGCAGTTGAGCACGCTGTCGCCGAGGAACTCCAGCCGCTCGTTGTGAGGAAGACTGTGGCTGCGGTGAGTCAATGCCTGGCGCAGCAACCCGGGATCATCGAATGTGTACCCGATTCTCCGGCAAAACTCCTCATGGTTCATATCCTTAAGTTTACCTGCAATTCACCTCTGAACCTATTCTCACCACATCCGGGCTTATTCCGGTTTTTCGCCCCTGGCGGGCGACCATGCACGGCGCAGTCGGGCGAGAGACCTATGCTGCCGCTGCATCGAGCGAATTAAGGCTTGCCCTCGCTATTTAATGGACAATCCGATGCGTTTGAGATCGTTGAAATTCCACCAGATCATGAAGGCCTTGCCCACAATGTTGCGTTCGGGAACGAATCCCCAGTAGCGGCTGTCGCTGCTGCTGTCGCGGTTGTCGCCCATGGTGAAGTAGTTCCCCTCCGGCACTTTGCAGGTGAATCCGCGGTCATCGTAGCTGCAATTCTGGTGGTGCGGAAATGGATGAACCCCCGCGAGCTGGATATCGGGAGCATCCGGGTTAATAAGGGTGTCGTACTTATGCCCATCAAGCGTTTCCCTGAAGCGGCGGTTGTAGACGTAATTAAGGCCGGATTCCACGTAAGTATATTCGCCTTGAGGTTCCATCGGCACCGGAACATTATTGATGGTCAACCGCTTGTCGCGGTAGGTAACGGTATCGCCGGGCACGCCGATAATACGTTTGATATAGTCCATGGACGGATTCACCGGGTACCGGAACACCATCACTTCCCCTCGTTTCGGCTCGTTGATATCCAGGACCTTGACATTCGCCACCGGCAGCCGGATGCCATAAGTGTATTTGTTCACGAGGATGAAATCCCCGACCAGTAACGTGGGTATCATGGATCCCGAGGGGATCTTGAAAGGCTCCACCAGGAAGGAGCGTAGACAGAAGACGACGAGGATGACGGGGAAAAAGCTTTTCGGATACTCCACCCACCATGGTCCCTGAGCTTCCGGCGCACGACGACGACTCAGCACGTAGCGGTCCAGCAACGCGATGCCGCCGGTTATCACCAGCAGTATCAGCATGATGAGCGGGAAGTTCATCGCCATTCCTTATTTTTCGAGTAGAAAGCCGTCCAGCATTAAACAAAACCCAGTCCGGGGCATTACAAGGGTGTGCAGCGGGCTGATGGCTATTTGTCGCCAACCTGCAAAATTGCAAGAAAAGCTTCCTGCGGGATCTCGACGTTACCAACCTGTTTCATTCGCTTTTTTCCCGCCTTTTGTTTTTCCAGAAGCTTCCGCTTGCGACTAATGTCGCCGCCGTAGCATTTGGCGAGCACGTTCTTGCGTAAGGCTTTGATACTTTCCCTGGCAATGATATGGGAGCCGATGGCAGCTTGCACGGCGATGTCGAACATCTGCCGGGGGATCAATTCGCGCATTTTCTGCGCAAGTTCCCGCCCGCGGTATTGGCTGTTGCTCCGATGCACGATCAGCGAGAGCGCATCCACTTTCTCGCTGTTAATGAGGATGTCCAGCTTGACCAGATCAGAAGCGCGAAATTCCTTGAACTCGTAATCAAGCGAGGCATATCCGCGGCTGGTGGACTTCAACCGGTCGAAGAAGTCCATTACAACTTCGTTAAGCGGGAGTTCATAAGTGAGCATTACCTGCCGGCCCATGTATTGCATGTTTTTCTGCGCACCGCGCTTGTTGATGCAGAGCGTGATAACCGATCCCAAATATTCCTGGGGTACCAGGATAGTGGCGGTAATGATCGGTTCGCGGATTTCCGCTATTTTAGAGAGGTCGGGTAATTTGGAGGGATTTTCGATTTCCATCATGGAGCCGTCGCGCAACACGATCTGATACACCACGGTTGGCGCGGTGGTGATGAGATCCATGTCGTATTCCCGCTCCAGTCGCTCCTGAACAATATCGAGATGGAGTAGCCCGAGGAAGCCGCAGCGGAAACCGAAGCCCAGGGCTTGCGACGTTTCCGGTTCATACTGTAACGATGAATCGTTGAGTTTCAGTTTCTCAAGCGCATCCCGCAGGGCATCATATTGATTGGATTCCACAGGGTAGAGGCCGGCGAATACCTGCGGTTTTATCTCCTTGAAGCCGAGCAGTGGTGCGGCGGCAGGACGGTCAGCCAGCGTTACGGTATCGCCAACCTTGGCGGTTTTCAGTTCCTTGATGCCCGAAATGATGAAACCGACCTCGCCGGCGCCGAGGGAGTCACGGGTTTTCGATTTGGGCGTGAACACGCCGATCTGCTCGCACAGGTGAACGGCCTTGCTGGCCATGAGCATGATCCTGTCTTTTGGTTTGAGCACGCCATCCAGCACCCGTACCAGCATCACCACGCCTACATAATTATCGAACCATGAATCGATAATCAAGGCTTTCAGCGGGGCGGCAGGATCTCCCCTGGGGGGAGGGATACGTGCGATTACCGCTTCCACGATGTCCTGCACACCCTCGCCGGTCTTCGCGCTGGCGCGGAGGGCATCCTGTGCGTCTATGCCGATTATGTCTTCGATTTCCTTGATCACGCGATCAGGTTCGGCTGCTGGCAAATCGATCTTGTTCAATACCGGCACCACCTCGACACCCTGTTCGATGGCGGTGTAGCAATTGGCGACCGTCTGGGCCTCTACGCCCTGCGATGCATCGACCACCAGCAGAGCGCCTTCGCATGCCGCCAGCGAGCGTGATACTTCGTATGAGAAATCGACGTGGCCGGGAGTGTCGATCAGGTTCAGCAAGTACTGGTTGCCGTCGCGCGACTTGTACTCCAGCGCAGCCGTCTGGGCCTTGATGGTAATGCCACGCTCCCGCTCCAAGTCCATGGAATCCAGCACCTGCTCCTCCATTTCCCGATCCGACAGGCCGCCGCACAAATGAATGATGCGGTCCGCCAGGGTGGATTTGCCATGATCAATGTGGGCAATGATGGAGAAATTTCGAATATGGTGCATCGGGGACTGGAGAATGATCGAGGAAGGCTATGGGGGCTGACTGGGAACAATTAAAAAGGGCACGTGCCGTGCCCTCTTGAATCTCTGGGGCGCAGTCCCGCAGGACCCCGCACAGATTCGGCAACCTTCTTTATTCGAGAAGTGCGCATTCTAGCGAATTTTGGCTAAATAAGCATCTAGCGCATTCCGATCGAGATGATAGTGACAAATCTCCTCCCCGCCCTTCGCCACCAGCACTGGAACTCGTTCGCCATAACGCAGCCGAAGATCGTCGTCGCTGTCCACGTCCGTCACATCGAGGCGAAACGGGAGCCGCGCCTGCAATTGCCGCAGCGCGGCAATCATGTTCTCGCAAAGATGGCAGTGTTCCCGGGCATAAACCATCAATTCGATGGGGCTGTCGCCGGGAACAGGGCCTGGAGCGGGATTTGTTACCGGCTTACTTGTTGTCACCGTTTACTTTCATGGTAATGAAGGTGGTGGTATCGCCGCGCCGTACCAGGAGCGCGATGTTTCGTCCTTTCGGAGCCTTGTTAAGCAATTGGTTAAATTCCTCGACAGTTTTTACATCCTGGTTGTTGATGCTGAGAATCACGTCGCCTGGGCGGACGCCGGCGCGGGCGGCAATGCCCGGCCCCATATCCTCTACCAGCAGGCCGTTGTCCACCTCCAGCTGTTTCTTCTGTTCCGAAGTGAGTTCGCTCAGGCTCAACCCGATTCGGTTGGTATCCGGGGCTTTCCCGCGCTTGCCGCCGCGCCCGGCGGCTTTCTCATCAGGCGGAAGCTCGTCCACCGTGACCGCGATGTCTTTGGTGGCGCCGTTTCGCCATACCTGTACCTGGACCTTCGACCCCGGCTTTGTTGCGCCTACGATACGGGGCAAATCACCTGAGCTGGTTACCGTTTTACCGTCAAATTTCAGAATGACGTCTCGCGGCTCAATCCCTGCTTTCTCTGCGGGACCGCCTTTCTGCACAGACGCGACCAGTGCTCCGCTTGCCTTGGGTAAGCCAAAGGATTCCGCCAGTTCCTTGGTTACTTCCTGAATCAGGACCCCAATTCTGCCGCGGCTTACTTTGCCGCTCGCGATCAACTGGTTGGAAATTTCGGTGGCGACGTCGATGGGTATGGCGAATGACAAGCCCATGAATCCACCGGTGCGACTATAAATCTGCGAATTGATGCCGACTACTTCCCCCTTCATATTGAATAAAGGACCGCCCGAATTGCCGGGATTGATGGCCACATCGGTCTGGATGAAGGGCACGAAGTTTTCCTGCGCCAGAGAGCGACCTTTGGCGCTGACAATACCCGCTGTAACGCTGTTCTCGAACCCAAAGGGCGCGCCGATAGCCACGACCCACTCGCCAACCTTGAGCTTTTCGGGATCGCCTTGGGTGACCTTGGGCAGACCCGTGGCATCAATCTTCAGGAGCGCGATATCCGTTCTCCGGTCGGCTCCGATCAGTTTGGCGCGGAATTCGCGCTTGTCCGTCAGTTTCACATTTATTTCGTCGGCCGTATCCACCAGATGGGTATTGGTCAGAATATAACCGTCCGAACTGATAATGAAGCCCGAACCCAGCGATTTCGACTCGAAATCTTTGGGCATTCCATGGGGAGGAGCGTAGCGTCGGAAGAACTCGAAGAAGGGATCATCCTCCGGAATATTCGGCATCCCGGGGAAAGTCCGGGTGCCCATGCTGGGAGCCTGGACCGTGCTGATATTCACCACGGCGGAGCCCTCCCTTTCAACCAGATCGGTAAAATTGGGCAGATCTCCGGGTTGCGCCGAAACGGCAGTAGATAAACCGAACAACGCCACAAGAAAAAATTTGAGTATCATTCTCTACCTTTCATGGGAAATAAAACTGCAAGCCGGGTATTAGGGACTAGAAAAATGTCTATCCCCGCTCACTCCGCGCTTTATAGCGCAACTATAGTCTATATGCAGGGTGTATTGCACTGTTCAAGGGTGATACTGATCTGAAACGGGGCCGACTAATCCTCGCATGGAACTGAAGTGCCGAGGGTTGTAATGCTCGAGGGTCGAAATATCCAGCGGTTCGTGCACGGGGGCGGGGAAGGTGGCTCAGGCAAGGGGTTTATGCCAATGGGCTTCGCAGGACTCGTCAATCGGTTTTGTGGGTGGCCACAGAGTTTCCAATCTGCATGACTGTAGCCGGGGGCACCTCGCCTACCGTAGTGATGACGTTGTCTGCCATGGTGCGGGTATAGATATTGATCGCTCCGCGGCTGTGGTAAAGCCCCTCGGCCGGCGGCGTGAATTGCTTCGAAACAGGCTCGATGAATACCGACACGGCGGCAAGGCCATCCGAAAGCGCAATATGCGCTACAGGCCTCGATTTTTCAGAAAGATTGCGCTTCATTTCAATGATCTTTTTGAACCCCGGGGGCGGATCCTTGACTTGCCAGCCGAGTTGTCCGCTTTTGATCGTCGACGATACCAGGTTGGTGTTGTGCCATCCGGCAGCCTTTCCCGCATATCTGGATTTCAACAATTCCTTGTCTATCTTGCCGCCGATTTTCAGGTCCGTGAACACGAACTGTTCCACTACCCGGTCCTTGTCCATCACCGCGGCTTTCAGCAGCAAACCGGTTTCGGTATCCACCCACAGCTTTTGCCCATAGCGCTTGTCGTCCCTGGGTTCCAGCTCGATGACCTGGCAGAGGTAGTCGCTGACGCGTTCCACTCCGCCCATTTTCACAATGTAGTTGTCATCGAGGTTGCTCAACGGCTGGGGAAGCAGTGCCGGAAAAACCTTTCGCAGCCAGCGCTTTTCGGTGACAACGGTCTTGGTGTCCGGCAAATAGCATCTCATCTCGTCATTGTTGCGGACAATCTCACGTGGCGAGCCGTCGAGAACCTCGCTTCTTTCCTGCTCCCCTTCCTCGTTTACCAGATGGACGATCCGAGAGGTTTCAATCTCGCTGCCGGACGAATAGACAAAAGTGCCGACGTAGTTATGCTGGCGAGGCGCTGCAGCGACTTTTTGCAGCCAGCCTAATGCTTCTTGGGATGAACTGGACGGGTTTTGAGCGAATAAAGGCTGACCGCTGGTGCTTAGCAGCAACAGGGCAGCCAGTGCAACTCGTGTCATCTGCCGAAATGTTCGCGCGACTGGGCTACCGTACGCGTATAAGGCGCTGCGCCATGCATTGCGGTACTAGGCGAAAACTCTCTGTGCGCCAGGAGGTAATCATTCATTTGAACTGGAGCGGATGCGGTAACCGGAGTTGCCGCAGCTGGTATGACAGGTATCGCGTTGACGGGAGTGGGCCGGGCGTCAGCAAGATTTTGCTGCAATGGATTGGGTGCTTGCGTCGTTTGCAAACTCATCCAGCCCGCGGCAAAAACCGCGGCTATCGAGGCAGCGGCCGCATAAGCGACAGGCTTGCGCTTTGCCTTCGGACGAAGCACCGTCACGTTCGGCGTCGCAGGGATCAGGGGTTCCGCAGCCAATCTTGCGCTCACACGCCGCGAAACGTCAGTTTGTCTTGCCTCGGAATGCTCCAGAACATCACTGATCAGATGATACACCGCCCACTGGTCCCGGAGACCGTCTGTAGCCTCGAATTCCCGGATTACGCTTGCCGCGTCTTCCTCACTTAGCTCACCATCCATTAACGCCGATATTTTTTCCTGCATGCTACCACCTCTTGTCTTTGCCGGTCCCCAGCAAGGGCCGTAGTTTTTCCGCTATCGCTTCCCGAGCGCGAAATATGCGCGACCGGACCGTACCAATGGGGCAATTCATGATTTCCGCAATTTCCTCGTAACTCAGTCCTTCTATTTCTCTTAGCGTAATTGCCGTCCGCAACTCTTCAGGCAATTCTTCCAGCGTCTGGTTCACTGTTTGAGCGATCTGCTTGCTTGTCAGTTCACTCTCCGGCGTGTTCATTTCTCGCAACTGGCTCGCTTCCTCAAATCCCTCGGCATCTTCGTTATCGAATCCAGCCGTGGTAGTTGGCGCGCGCCGGCCCTGAGCCACAAGAAAATTCTTCGCCGTATTAATGCCAATCCTGTACAACCAGGTATAAAAGGCGCTGTCTCCACGGAATGACGGCAGAGCCCGGTACGCCTTGATAAAAGCCTCCTGGGTAACGTCTTCGACTTCCGTTGAATCCCGGATAAATTGCGAAAGCAATCGTGCAAGCTTGCGCTGGTATTTGACCACCAAAAGATCGAACGCCTGTTTATCGCCATGCTGCGCGCGCTCCACCAGTTGTTGATCAATTTCCCGGTCACCCATGCCGCCTAATCCCTGAATTGATGATTCTTAACTTGCAATTGCTGCAATATCATGCAGCTCAGCCAAGTATACCCGTTCAAGGGTCCATCGGGGAATGACGCGCTCCAGGCTTAATATCCGTGATCTGTGTACAGAGACAATGCATAGTATAAATTAGTTCAGTTGAAAACGTGGTTATTCCACGGATAGAGCAGTCGCATCTTTTTAACGTTTTGCAAGTGAACTCAAGGCCTCTCGCGACCCGGCGAAATTATAAAATCGGCGCGGGCGAACACGGCCCCCGCAGGTCGTCCAGCCCCCTATCGCCGTGCACGGAAAGCTTCAGCAATTACAGCTGATCCGTGTGGCCAGTCATGGCGCCGCTGGGAGTATTGAAGAAGGCTTCCTGTACTGATTTTGTGAACGGGAAAAATCGTCCCGATCGGCTTTCTCCGCGGCTTATAGGGATCAGCTAGTTGCATCGCCCCCCATGTTGCGGCAGCTCTCGGCGCAGTCACGGCATGCACTCGCGCATTCTTCCATGTCCCCGATCTTCTCGCAGCTTTCCGCGCAGGCATCGCATATTTCGGTACAAACTCGGCAAATCTGCTCGCTGAACCTGGAACCGCTCAACATGAAATTTGATGCGGTCTGGCATATTTCAGCGCAGCTCATCATCAGACGTAAATGCTCGGGCTCGACGTGCTCGCCTCCCGATTCGAGGCAATAAGTCATCGCCGTCTGTAAACAGATCTGGTGACAGCTATTACAAACGTCAATGCATGAGTCAATGTTCTGGCTGGTATTCATAGAAAGTGCCATGACAGCTCCTTGGGGGCAGTTAAATGGATTCCGCTGAGTTAGGAGGTTTCCGCAGCCTCCAGGCAGACTTCGGGCCAGACTTGGGTCTTTTGGCCGGGTGAATACATGGCGGTGACGCAATAATGTGCGCGCATGACTGGGTGCATTCTGTTCGCTACCCGACGGAACCGCGACGTAATCCGCAAACCTTTATCCTCACTGGGTGCCGGCAGGGCGTGTGCATCAGCTTTCTCGCTGCGGCAGGCGTCTCTCATCTGCGAACTGCGATCCCCGTCTAGGGGGAAACTTATCGGCGGAGATCCCATCGCCTTATATAAATAAAGGGCAGCGCGAGGTCTGGTATCATTCCGCTCCTGAAACAAAACAATAACCTCAAGTGCCACGACTTCATTTCGATACTCTGATTATCGGCAGCGGTCTCGCCGGTCTTACCCTCGCCCTCAATCTGGCATCCGGCAGGAAGGTTGGGCTGATCACAAAAAAAGCCTTGCTCGATGGAGCCAGCGGTTGGGCGCAGGGGGGCATTGCCGCAACGCTGTCGCAAGAAGATTCACCCGAATCTCACATCAGGGATACGCTTGTGGCAGGGGCTGGCCTGTGTAACGAAGCAGTTACCCGCTACGTGGTCGAAAACGGTCCGCAGGCCATCCAGTGGCTGATCAGCCAGGGAGTGCCATTTACCCGCGATCATGACAATGGGACCGGATATCATTTGACACAGGAGGGTGGCCACAGCGTGCGGCGTGTCATTCATGCGGCGGACGCGACCGGGCAGGCGGTTCAGCTCACCCTGATCGACCAGGCCCGCAACCATCCCAATATCACCGTACTTGAGCATCATGTCGCGATCGATCTCATTACCAGCGCGAAGTTGAGCCATCTGCCGGCGGCCGGCGATGGAAAGAGCAACCGCTGCTATGGTGCCTATGTGCTGAACAGCGCAACTGGCCAGGTGCAAACCATCGGGGCGGGGAGTACCGTGCTGGCGACCGGCGGGGCGGGTAAGGTGTATCTCTACACCACCAATCCGGATACGGCCACCGGCGACGGCATTGCGATGGGTTGGCGTGCGGGTTGTCGGATTGCGAACATGGAATTCATCCAGTTCCATCCCACCTGCCTTTACCATCCGCATGCCAAATCGTTTCTAATCAGCGAGGCAGTGCGCGGGGAAGGGGGTCTGCTGAAGCTCCCTGATGGGTCGCGTTTCATGCCCTGGCACGACGCCCGCGCGGAGCTTGCGCCGCGCGATATCGTCGCCCGCGCAATCGACTTCGAGATGAAGAAGCGTGGGCTCGATTGCGTTTATCTGGATATCTCGCACAAACCCGAGGATTTCCTGAAGGAACACTTCCCCAACATTTATAAGCGCTGCCTGGAATTCGGCATCGATATTACCAGGCAGCCCATTCCCGTCGTGCCCGCGGCCCACTACACCTGTGGTGGCATCGTGACAGACCTTAACGGCAAGACCGACCTGGACAATTTATTTGCCGTCGGCGAGACCGCCCATACGGGTCTGCATGGCGCCAATCGGCTGGCAAGCAACTCATTGCTGGAATGCCTGGTATTCGGGCAGGCCGCCGCGAAGGATATTACCGGGGAGGCGCCCGAGCCTGCCGTGGACCTGCCCGACTGGGACGAGAGCCGCGTCACCAACGCCGATGAAGAAGTCGTCATCTCGCATAACTGGGATGAACTGCGGCGCTTCATGTGGAGCTATGTGGGGATCGTCCGGACCACGAAGCGACTGGAGCGCGCGCGGCGCCGCATCGAGTTGCTGCGGGAGGAAATCAACGAGTATTACGCTACCTTCCATGTGACCAGCGACCTGCTGGAATTGCGGAATCTCGTCGATACCGCCGACCTGATCGTGCTAAGTGCCATGCTGCGCCATGAAAGCCGTGGCCTGCACTACAGCCGGGATTATCCGGAGTTGTTGCCGCAGGCAAGGGATACGATATTAAAAAAATCAACAATCAACAATCAACAATCAACAATTAACAATTCACAATTAACCATCAAACCATGAACCTTGAGTTCCCATCGAAATCTGCGCCCCGCGTGTCAATTAAAGAAATAGTTTTTAGCGATGGTACAGTCGTAGACGCGTCGGAAAATGACATTTTTGTAATTGTTGGTCCAAACAACGCGGGAAAAAGCGGTGCGCTTCGCGCTGTTAGGGAAAAGCTCGAAAATCCAATACACACAAGTCAGATCATAAGACAAATTACTGTTAATCGAACTGGTAGTTCTTCGGAATTTTTGGATTGGATTAAAAATTGGGCTCTGGTGCTAAACCATTTTGGTCCCGAGAACCCGATCTTCCAAGCCCTAGGGCACGGAATGGCTAAACGTGATATTGAAAGCGTGTGGCCAAACGCAAATAATTCTCTCGGCGGTATTTCCCGCTGGTTTTGCCATCTTTTAACCACAGAGGAAAGGCTACAGATTTGTAACCCACCCACTAATATCTCGCTGCTTCATGATAACCCCGTTCATCCGATTCACTTTCTTCAGCGCAATGATGAACTAGAGCTAATTCTTAGCGCAAGATTTCGGAAAGCCTTTGGGGTCGATTTGATAGTGCATCGAAATGCTGGTGGCATGGTGCCATTGTATGTTGGCGCAAGACCGGTTCCAGCAGAAAACGAAGACAGAGTCAGTATTGGCTATATAGCAAAGTTGGAGCAACTTCCAACTTTGCATACTCAAGGTGATGGGATGCGAAGCTTTGCCGGTGTTCTTTTGGCTACATCGATTGGCAGAGAGACAATAGTTTTAATCGATGAACCGGAAGCGTTTTTGCATCCGCCTCAAGCCCGTTTGCTGGGAACAACTATGGTCCAAGACCGGTTGGAAGGCCGGCAGCTTTTTATCGCCACGCACAGCTCTGATGTTGTGCGCGGAATTCTCGATACAGGGAGTAAAAATGTTCGAGTGATTCGTATCAAACGTCACGGGAATACCAATTCAGTCCGGCTTCTAGATAACGATAGAATCAAGGAACTGTGGGGGGACCCGCTTCTTCGTCATTCGAACATTCTAGACGGGTTATTTCACGAAGCTGTCGTTGTATGCGAAGGTGACGCAGATTGCCGCTTCTATTCGGCCATAATGGATTCTATAATTATCGCTAATAACGCCGAGCGGCGCCAAGATATCGTGTTCACCCACTGCGGGGGAAAAGCCCGCCTGCCAGTTGTCATTCATGCACTTCGAGAAGTTGATGTTCCTGTTTGTGCCATAGCGGATTTTGACATTCTTGCAGACGAGAGCACCCTATCTCGTGTTGTTACTGCCCTTGGCATGAATTGGGACGCTCTTCGGGCGGACTGGGAGACCGTAAAGTTTGGAATAGATAGTAAAAAGCCTGAGCTCAAGAGCGACGAGATAAAGGCTGAGATAATCAAAATTTTGGATGGAATCAAGGGAAACCAGTTTTCTACAAAAGCAAAAAACGATATCCAAGCGATATTAAGACGATCATCGCCTTGGGCACAGGCGAAAAGTGTGGGCGAGGCATTCATACCGGCTGGAGACGCATCAAAGGCAGCGAAAAGGCTGCTCGCAGAACTTCGAAAAGGAGGTCTTCATATAGTTGAAGTGGGCGAGCTAGAAGGTTTTGTCAAAACGGAAGCGGGGCATGGACCTAAATGGGTAAATGCTGTCCTTGCCAGGACGCTTGACACAGACCCTGAACTAGAGGCTGCTCGTAAATTCGTACAGAGATTGATCAAAGCTGATTCAGATTAAAGCTTATTCCAAGAATGGTACCCTACGGAAGAAAAAGGTTTGTTGACGTTTTTCTCCATCTTTATTCCGTTTTCATCTGCCGGATGAAGAAGGGACACGACAGTTATTTTATTTCGCACACCTCTGCGGTGTCGATCGTAAATTCGCACGGTTCCGGTTTTTCCATCCAAGGGTGGCGATCCATCGGGCCGGAGCATCCTGCATCCTCCAGCAAGGCGCGGGTACCTGGTGCATCGCATACCAGCACAACGGAATGGCGCGCCTGCCGCAGCACCCGGACCGTGTAGTCATTGAAATTATCCAGCAGTGCCGGATCATGCCGCGTGGCGAGCGTCAGCAGTTCTCGGTCGTTAAGTTCCGGCGGCGGATTCTTGTAGCGGACCGTCGATTCCACCGCAGCAGATAGTTTCGTCAGCGCGGAAGCCTTGATGTACATTTCCTCCCTGTCGGGGCGCTGCGGAACCGGCGCGCAACCCGCCGCCAAGGCAAGCACGAGCGCTACCGTGACAGTAACCTTAACAGGTGTCCGGATCATCGTGGTCACCCCTGTCCTTTCTCCTGCCAGTAGACATAACGCCCGGTCTGGTCGCGCCCGGTATCGAGATTCCAGTTAACCGCCGCAGTCTGGTAGGTATTGCTGTTGTTGAAGATTGCATCGGCAATGTGTGCCCAGGCATTCAGCACGTTTTCCATCGCCCGGTCGAATATCTGGTCATAATGCATCGCGCCGAGCGGGGTTTCCAGCGCCTCCAGATACTGCGGGTCGAGATCGATGATGGCCGGATAGGTCAAGCCGATGTTGGCCGCGACATGGCGGGCAAAGGGGGGCAGCGCGTTACCTTCCTCGGCCTTATCGACGATGAACTTGAAGGAACCGTGCCAGTCGTTGATGACCGGAGGATGGGTTTGACAGGCGGCGGGGTAGCAGGTCTCAAGCATGCGCTGCCAGGTGCTGGCAACAGCCGTGTCGAGTTTTCCGCTGCGAGGGGGCTCGCAGCAGCCCCAGATCCCGGAATCGAGGTGTTCGGCCAGGCCTATTTCACCGATATTCAGCCGCTGGAAGATATAGGCATCCTGGTGCATTTCGCAGGTTCGATGCCTTCCCTTGTTCTTCTGGTATTCACCCACCTTCAGTTCGACCACGGGATGGATGGTTACATCGGTCACGACATGGCTGGTATAGCCCAGCAGCCAGGCAAACGTCTTTTGCTGCGAGGGGCCGTCGAGCTTCCTGATATGGTCAATGCCCGCTTTGACCATATCCCCGGTTTTCTGGTAGTGCATCCGGTCAGCCCACTCACACGCATCGGGATGGGCAATATCCAGATAAGGATAGTCCGGACTGATCGCGCCGAGTTCGCAAAAGCGGAAGTAGTCGAGTACAGGAACAATGGCCTCGGGCTGGAAGCCATGGCTTTCAAGACGGACCGGTTCCCGGATCAGGTTGACCAGGGTGAGGTGTGCATAGGCGCCCGGCATTAATGTTCCGCCGCGATGGATTGATCCGTCATGAGCATGGTCTCCTCCTGGAGAATACGGGCCGCGACATCGCGGCGATATAAAATTGAAGCGGTCATTGTTCGTATTTTCTCCTAATTTGAGAGAGCTGTAACATCCACAGCAGTATTTTATGGCGTGAAAACACCTTCATTCTCATCCATGGGCCGCGACCCCTCCGGTTCAACTGTCCGGCAGCAACCTTAACAATGCCTGCGCAAGTGGCCGGGCATGACCCTATTCAAGTCATGAGGCAATCGATATCCGCGTGATTCGCGTAGGGTCTTGCCATAAGGTCGCGGATACGTTACTAAGGCTGGATGTTTAATTATTTCGAAAAAAAGCTGTATCCCTATCCCGATATCGTGGACCGGGTTCCGCCGAAGGGATTCCTGGCTTTTGTATGGGAAGCCACCAGCGGGGTCCGGCGCTATCTGGTCGGGATGACCTTGCTTACGGCCGCGATAGGCGCATTTGAGGCGTTGTTGTTCGCCATTCTGGGAAAAGTGGTGGATTGGCTGAGCCGCATACCCCCCGCCCTGTTGTGGGAGCAGGAGCGAACGACGTTGCTTCTGTTCGCCGGATTATTGGCTGCCAGCCCCATATTGGTGGGATTGCAAAACCTGTTCAAGCACCAGGTGCTGGGCGGCAACTTTCCGATGCGGTTGCGTTGGAACTTCCACCGCCTGATGCTTAACCAGAGCATGAATTTTTACCAGGACGAATTTGCCGGCCGCGTGGCGGCCAAGGTGATGCAAACTGCGCTGGCGCTGCGGGATGTCTGCTTCATTCTCGGCGATATCCTGGTCTATGTGACGATTTACTTTTTCACCCTCGTTGTGGTGGTAGGTAATTTCAGCGGCTGGCTGTCCCTGCCTTTTATCGGCTGGTTCATTCTCTATGCGGGCGCATTGCGGTTTTTCGTACCACGGCTGAGCCGGGTTTCTCAATCCCAGGCCGACGCGCGCGCGCTCATGACGGGGCGCATCAGCGATGCGTACACAAATATCGCTACCGTAAAGCTCTTTTCGCACACAGGCAGGGAAGCGGGTTACGCGAGATCGGCCATGCAGGATTTTCTAAAGACGGTATACAAGCAGATGCGATTGGTGACCACCTTTGAAATCGTCAATCAGATCATGGGGGCGCTTCTGATCATCAGCGCGACCGCGGTCGCATTGCTGTTGTGGGCCGATAACGCGATAGGCGTGGGTGCGGTGGCGGCGGCTTGCGCGATGGCGCTGCGGCTCAACGGCATGTCGCACTGGGTAATGTGGGAAATGGCGACGTTATTTGAACAGGTCGGCACCGTGCAGGATGGGATCGAAACATTATCCCGTCCGCATGTGGTGACGGATTTTCCCGAAGCGAAACCCCTGCGAATCCGCAAGGCCGACATTCGGTTCGAGGATGTTTTGTTCTGTTACGGCGGAACGACGCCTGTCATCGATCATCTTTCGCTCCACGCCAGGCCGGGCGAGAAAATCGGACTCGTTGGTCGTTCGGGCGCGGGTAAATCGACACTCGTCAATCTGTTGCTGAGGTTTTATGACATCGAGCAGGGGCGTATATCGATCGATGATCAGGATATCAAATATGTTACCCAGAATAGCCTGCGCGCCAATATCGGAATGGTCACCCAGGATACTTCGCTCATGCATCGTTCGGTGCGGGAGAATCTCTTATACGGCAAACCGGGTGCGACGGACGCGGATATGATCGCCGCGGCGAAAAGAGCCGAGGCACATGACTTTATCATGAGCCTTACTGATCCCGTGGGACGCGCGGGCTACGATGCGCACGTGGGCGAGCGCGGCGTGAAACTTTCCGGCGGGCAGCGCCAACGGATCGCGATCGCCCGGGTCATGCTCAAGGACGCGCCTATTCTCCTGCTGGACGAAGCCACGAGCGCGTTGGACTCGGAAGTGGAATCGGTCATACAGTCGAGTTTATACCGGTTGATGGAAGGCAAGACCGTCATCGCCATCGCCCACCGCCTGTCGACGATTGCGGCGATGGACCGGCTGATTGTAATGGATAAGGGCCGGATCGTGGAGGAAGGGACCCATCAGGCGCTCATCGAGAGCGGCGGTCTCTATGCCCGCCTGTGGAGCCACCAGAGCGGCGGCTTTCTGGGTGAAGATGTCTAGTAGCGGTGGAGTATGCTTGAACATCGAAAGACTACTCGCTAGTAGTCTTGCTTTTTTATTTCCGGGAGAGTTCGCTCGTCAGGAATTCTGCCAGACGCCGCGCGTGCACCCTCAGTTCAGGAACTGCGATTGCTTCCCACAGGCCGGCCTTCAGCATGGGACCGATATAGAAAAGGTTGTCTGCAGGCGCCCCACCGCGATCGACTACCTGGTACTCATCATTCACTTCGAACCCCAGCCTTGTGGGGTCCTGCTTCAGGTAGCCTTCGTCTCTCAACTGGGCGATCAGCGGTAGCGTTACCTTGCTGATATCGCAGGTTGGGCCGGTGCAGTTCACCAAGCGGCTGACATCGAGCTCCTTGGGTTGGCCGGTGTGCCTCTCCCGTATTCTGATCGATACGTTGCCGCCCTTTACTTCATAGCCCTGGATCTGGCCGGCTACCGCTTCCACTTGCCCCGATTTGAGCATGTTTCTAAGGCGTAAATGCGCGGCCGGTGCGAGCCGATGGCGGTGTATGTCCCAATACGCGACAGCGCGGGAAAGAAATTTCTTCCGTTCTTCCACTGGAAATCGTTGCCATATGAGGGGCGTGTGGGGACGCAACAGGTTGATCGTGTCACGCCAGTCGCCCCCGTTTGCAGCATTTTTCCTGATCTCCAGCCGCAGGGCGTGAAAATAGGCGCGCACGGTTACGGGCAAATTCTCGAGAAACGACGGAAAACCGGCCGCGGCGGGCGGTTTTGGATTGAAACGGTGGGGCTGGGGAAAAAGCCCATGTCTCGAGATCAGGTAGACTTTCCGTGTGCTGCTACTGATGGTGAGGCGGAACAACACGTCGAACGCGGTCAGCCCTGTACCCAGGATCGCGACCGGAGCCTCTCCATTCGTGCGTTCAAGCACAACAGAATCCCACGGATTGCCGATATATACGCCGCTTTCATGGAGTCCGCTAATGGCAGCGGGGGTGGAAGGGGGAAAATGCCCGAGGGCAAGAACAACCTGATGGGACCGGATGCTTCGTCCATTCGCCAGATCGATCTGATAGCTATCATCCTCGGGGCGCTTCCGAATCGAGACGGCCTCGCCGCGCACCTGTTCGAACGGCGTTCCGCCACTTTGTTCTGCCGCCTGTTGCAGGGTGAGCTCCAGATAATCACCATAAAGCCGTCTTGACACAAACGTTGCGGAATTGAATGCAGGATCAATGTTCTGGCAAAACTGCACGAAATGGTTGGGGTCGTCCGGCAGCGCACTCATATTGCCGGCCGGCACATTCAATAAAAAATTATCGTCCCAGGTCCCATAAGCAAGTCCCCGGCCCGGCCGGGTGCTGCGGTCAACAAGAACGATACGTACCGTCGCTCCCGGATTCCGGCGAAGGATATTGACAGCAGTGAGAGCGCCACAGAAACCGGCGCCAATGATCGTAATTATTTTTGTTGGTGAGGAGACGTTATCGCTCATGGGTCGCTGTTTCCCAAAAGTCAGGGCGGCGCGGATCGCCTGAACAGTAATGTTTTGAAAGCAACAACGCGGGAAAAGGCGGATAGTCGGGGCATGCCGGAACGGTACGGGTGATAAACCGGGGTATAAATTTGCGGCATAACTTGTGCCGCTTAATCGGCGAGTTCCACGTCCAACTCCGGCCTGACGCCGGATCGAACCGCCGCCTCGGTCAGCGATGGCAGGCAGAACTCGATGAAGCGGTAAGCATAGCCCCGAAGATAATGGCCGCGCCGGACGGAGATATTGGTTGTATGTTTTTCGAACAAGTGCGAGCTATCGAGCAGATTGAGCCGGGTATCGCGGTCGGGGTTGAAAGCCATTGACGCGACGATGCCAACCCCAAGCCCGAGTTCGACGTAAGTCTTGATCACGTCCGCATCCAGGGCCGACATGGCGATGTCGAGCACCAATCCTGCCTGCGCGAACGTCCGATCGATTCCCGTCCGTCCGGTAAATCCCTCGTGATAGGTGATGATGGGGAACTCGGCAATAGCTTCCAGCGTGAGCGGGCGAACCGATTCAAGTGGATGTCCGTGTGGCACGATGACCGCATGATGCCAGGAGTAGTATGGAAATAAGGCCAGTTCCGCAGCGCTCTCCAGCGCCTCGGTTGCAATACCGATATCCGCCTGCCCATCGAGCAGCATCGACACAATTTCTCCCGGGCTGGATTGATGCAGGACAAGATGTACCTGGGGGAAGGCTTTCTTGAACTGGGTGACGACTGACGGCAGCGCATAGCGGGCCTGCGTATGCGTAGTTGCGATAGTGAGCCTGCCCTGGTCCCGCTTGCTGAACTGTTCGGCCAGTCGTTTGACATTCTTTGCGTCCAGCAAAATGCGTTCGACGATCTTCACCAACTCCTTGCCGGGGTCGGTTAATCCCAGCAGGCGCTTGCCCTTGCGCACGAACAATTCGATCCCCAGTTCATCTTCAAGATCCTTGATGTGCTTGCTTACGCCGGATTGGGAAGTAAACAGGGCATTCGCCGCGTCTGTCAGGTTGTAGTTCTGCCGGACCGTTTCGTGGATGATGCGCAGCTGTTGAAAATTCATATTGTTATTTTGACAAGAATAATATCGATAAAGGATTAAATTCCGGCGCCACCCTCAAATGCTTCGTAACGTGCCTGCGCCTGTGAAATGCTGCTGCCAGGGGGCACACTGCGCGTAAGCCAGATGTTGCCACCGATGGTTGACCCACGTCCAATAGTGATTCGGCCCAGAATGGTGGCGCCCGCGTAAATGACTACATCATCCTCGACTATGGGGTGGCGCAAATTGCCTTTTATCAGCGCCCCATGCTCATCCACTGGAAAGCGTTTGGCCCCGAGTGTTACGGCCTGATATAGACGCACATGCTGGCCAATAATGGCTGTTTCGCCAATGACAACCCCAGTGCCATGATCAATGAAAAAACTCCCCCCAATCTGCGCACCCGGGTGAATCTCGATGCCCGTGATGGAGTGGGCAATCTCCGAAATCATGCGGGCGATGAGAGGAGTGCCAAGGCTATGCAGTTCGTGCCCGAGCCGGTAATGGGCGACGGCGGTAATGCCAGGATAGCAGACGAGCACCTCGTCCATCGTCCGCGCTGCCGGATCTCCCTCATAAGCCGCGCGGATGTCGCTGTCCAGCAAGCCGCGAATGTGCGGCAGGCGTTTGGCGAATGCGTGCACAATATCAGTCGCACGCTCGCGATCGGCATCGCCCAGTGTCTCCAGTTGCGAGGCAAAGTGCAACTCGCGGCTTACCTGTACCAGCAACTCACGCAGCGCCACATCCAGCGTATGGCCGACGTAATAATCAATGCCCGCATCGGTGAGTTCCGGCTGGCCCAAGCGGTTAGGGAACAACGCGGCGCTTAATCCCTCCACAATACCTGCGAGGGCTTTGCGCGACGGAAGCTTGGGCGGGCGGTCGCGGCGTTGCCTGTATTCCAGCGACGCAACCCGTACCGCCCGCAACTCGGCGACAATGTCATCAATACTGCGCTGCATGCCTTTTAACGGAGATCCATCATTTTTCTTTGGAGAAAATGTCTGTGGCGCGAGGGGAGGGACAGGTCATGCGGACGCCCCGTTGTCGCGCTCGGCACCGGAAGTGCCGGACCCCGAATTAGCCTTCTCCGGGATCCGGCGGATTAACGCAGCGGTGGGCCCAGCCTCCCTGTATTTCACCCTTTTTACCTTGCTCTGCGCCCTGTGCCGCGTTAAAAAATATTACGTCCGCCGCGCAGGCGATGCAATGCCGTCACCAGAGCATCGACATCCGCGAACGTGTTGTACATTGCCAATGAAGGACGTACCGTGGTTTCCAGGCCGAAACGGCGCAGGATCGGTTGGGCGCAGTGATGTCCCGCGCGTACCGCGATTCCCGCCTCGTTCAATCCGCTGCCGACCTCTTCGGTGGTGAATCCTTTGAGTGCGAAGGACAGCACGCCTGCCTTGTCCTTAGCCGTGCCAATCAGCCGCAGCCCGGGAACAGTACTGAGGCCGCGTGTCGCGTAAGCCATCAACTCATGCTCGTAGCGGTTGATGTTGTCGATGCCGATGCGTTCCACGTACTCTAGCGCAGCACCAAGTCCCACCGCATCCGCAATATTTCCCGTCCCCGCCTCAAAACGCGCCGGCGCCTCGTGGTATTCCGTCTTCTCAAAGGTGACGTTCTGGATCATGTTGCCGCCTCCCTGCCATGGGGGAGTGGAATTGAGCAGGTCCCTTTTACCGTACAGGGCCCCAATCCCGGTTGGACCGAATACCTTGTGGCCGGAGAAAACAAACCAGTCGCAATCGAGTTGCTGCATGTCTACGCGCATGTGCGAGACGGACTGGGCCCCATCCACCAGCACCCGGGCCCCGACTCGGTGCGCCATCTCGATCATTTCCCGGGCTGGGGTTACGGTGCCGAGTGCGTTCGAAACCTGGGAGAGCGACACGACTTTAGTACGCGAGCCGAGCAGTTTCTGATATTCATCCAGCAATATCTGGCCATCGTCGTCCACTGGCGCCACGCGAAGTTTCGCACCTACCGCGTTGCACAACTGCTGCCAGGGGACGATATTGGCGTGGTGTTCCAGCCAGGTAATGACGATTTCGTCCCCTTCCCTGACGTTTTGCCGGCCCCAGCTGTGAGCAACAAGGTTGATCGCCTCGGTCGTTCCCCTGAGAAAAACGATCTCGTCTGCCGACGGCGCGTTGAGGAAGCGGCGCACGGTTTCCCGCGCGCCCTCATACGCATCGGTGGCCCGCGCAGCGAGTTCATGCGCGGCGCGGTGAATGTTGGAGTTTTCGTGCTGGTAGAAATACGTCAGGCGATCAATGACGGATTGAGGCTTCTGCGTGGTGGCGGCATTGTCCAGCCAGATCAGGGGGCGACCGTTTACCCGTTCAACCAGGATCGGGAAGTCGCGTCGCACGGCATTGGCGTCAAACGGGGGATGCGCTCCTGTAAACCCTGGCATCGCCGATGCCCGGGCGCCACTGCCGAACGGGGTGGCACCGTCGAGAAAATAGAACGACGGCTCATCGGTGCGAGGAATAGGCAGCGCGCCCGTGCCAGCCGAGGTTCCGGAATTGCTGCCAGGAATTTCATAGGATGGAAGAACAGAAGGCACGCCAGGAAACCCTGTAAACGGGCCGGTATCGGCAAAGGGAATATCAGTGCCGAACGCCGGAGGTTCGGGAAGGTTCATTGCCTGTGCGGCTGCGCCAGCATAGGGAATAGCGTAATGAGACCCCCCTGCCTGCGCGGCGAATGGCGCGAAACCAGCAGGGCCTGGCCCGGCCGCGGCGGACGGTGGCACGTCGTATGGTCCCTTTGGGGCGACCGGGGAGGGTGCAGGCGTTCGCGAAAACGGCGTAGCAGAAGCGGAACGGGGCACATGGTACGGGCCCTCGGGAGCGATCGCCGACGCTGCATGCGTTCCCGGCACAGGCGCTGCGGCAGCGGATGGCGGTACGCCGTATGGCCCCTTCGGGGCAACCGGGGAGGGTGCAGGCGCCCGCGAAAACGGCGTGACGGAAGCGGAAGGGGGTATATGGTATGGGCCCTCGGGAGCGATTGCGGACGCTGCATGCGTTCCCGGCACAGGCGCCGCAGCGGCGGAGGGCGGTACGCCGTATGGCCCCTTCGGGGCAACCGGGGAGGGTGCAGGCGTCCGCGAAAACGGCGTAGCGGAAGCGGAAGGGGGTACATAATATGGGCCTGCGGGAGCAACCGGGTGGGCCGCGGTGGCCCTGGGATGAGAGGCAGCCATATCCGAGCCGGGAACCTCGGACAGTATCCCCTCAGGTCGATGATTAACGAAAGACGGCGGAACGTGCGCCGCTGCCGCAGAATGGGGGACGTTGTATGGCGTTTCGAAGGCAGCAGGGGAAGACCAGGGGGCGGCTTCGCTTATGCCGGACGGCGACACGCTGGCATCGCCGGACGGTTTCCCCGTGACGCGCTGTCCGGGAGGCGTGGAGTATCCCGGCGGAGTCGAATAAAATTCGTTGGCAAGGCGGGTAAGCTCCGCGACGTCCGGGAGATTGCCTGGCGCTTCGTTCAATCCGCCTATCCCCAACGGATTACTTGGCGTATTCATGCTTGTAGTCATGATATTTGCCAACCTCGACATTTTCAAGTATGCCAGCGGCATCCTCCGTGAGAACCGCAAGCGAGCAATAGAGTGAAATCAGATACGATGAGATCGCCTTGTGATTGATGCCCATGAAGCGCACCGACAAACCCATGCCCTGTTCTCCCGCCAGTCCCGGCTGATACAACCCGACGACACCCTGACGGCTTTCCCCTACGCGCAGCAGCAGGATGGCGGTCTTGCCGTCGACAACATCAATCTTGTCGGTCGGAATGAGCGGGAAGCCGCGCCAGGTGAGGAACTGAGAGCCGAAAAGCGAAATGGTGGGCGGGGGGACGCCACGGCGCGTGCATTCACGCGCGAACGCCGCAATGGCGGCGGGATGTGCCAGGAAGAACGCTGGCTCTTTCCACACGCGGGCAATCAGTTCATCCATGTCGTCCGGCGTAGGCGCGCCGGTACGGGTTTTGATCTTCATGCCGTTATCTACGTTTCTGAGCAGGCCATACTCCTCGTTATTTAGAAGCTCCCGCTCCTGCCGCTCCTTGACAATTTCGATGGCAAGGCGAACCTGCTCGTGAATCTGGTTGTGCGGGCTGCTGTACAGGTCGGAAACGCGGGTGTGGATGTCCACCACCGTGTTGACCGCGCTCAGGTAGTACTCCCGCCCCCACTCCTCGTAATCCACGAAAGTCGTATTGAACTCGCGTTCTTCCTCTCTCTGTGAACAGTCCACGGTGATCTTGTTGGGGTCTTTTACCTTGTTGACCCGGTAGATACCCGCTTCAACGGGCACCCAGTGCAGCATGTGGGTAAACCAGCGCGGCGTGATGAGCCGTAACTGCGGGACGGTTTTGGTGGCGTTGGCCAGCGTTCGTGCGGCCACGTCCCCCAATGCGGAGTGTCCCTGATGAATGTCTGCCATTTCTTTTTCTCCCTGTCGAGTTAATAGTACTTACGGTTGATGATTAGCACCCACGAGCCAAGGCTCAAAGTCGATGCTGCATTAGTTATAGCAGATTTAGATATAAGCTTATATCAATTTGTTTTGATGAGATGAGTCATTTCAGATAATCATCTGTTAACTAAACAAATGTATTTAGTGATGGCTCGATATGGGGCTCCATTTATGCAGCGGAGGGCCTGCCGGTTTAGGGAAGCCCGAAAATTGGATTCCGAGGCCGGCAAGCGGGTTAGTCCCGTTACAAGCGGTTGGCCCCGGGAGCGCGACCCAAGTAATTATTTAATCATGAGATTCGGTCGCGTTCGCCAATCCTGGAAGAAGAAAAAGCGCTGGCCAATGGCCAGCGCCGCAAGTTACAACAAAGGAGAAAGATGCCACGGGGTCAAAGTTATCAGCGACCCTTTTCTGAGGGAACCAATATCATTTCATTTGCTTATCTTTTTTTTGGATAACAAAGCACAATGCCCGTGGGCAGATATTCTGATTCCACCCTCTTTTTTTGCCCACTGCAGCGTCAGGGTTTATTGAGGGCTGTCTGATAAGCTATGCATATTTCCTTGGTTTGATTCCGGGGAGACGGATGCTAGATTTCCTCCTGATCACCTGCATCGGAGGAAAACAAAATGTCTTTTATTAAATCCCGCATAGTTCTTACGGTCGTTATATCCGTCCTCAGCCTGGGCGCGGCGTATGCAGCGTTGCAAACACTCTCTGACCGTCCCCCCGAGAGCGCTGCATCAGTGTTGTTTACAGAGTTGAATAAGGCATTCGCTACCCACTGGAGAGGCAGAACCGGCGTCGATATCAGCGTCATGCCCGCTCAGAGCAAATCGGGCAAGCCGATCCAAGCGGTGGTTGACGGTCTCGGTGTCGCGACCCTCGCGTTGTATTATGATCTGGAAAAGTTGCGCGAAAAAAACCGGTTTATTGCCCCGGTCTGGAATCCCGTCCCGCCACAACAGGCTCCCGAAGCCGCACTGCCAGCTTCGCCATATACATCGACCGTTGTATTTCTGGTGCGCAGGGGAAATCCAAAGGAGGTTCTTGACTGGGATGATCTTCTGAGGCCTGGCCTGGGCGTGGTAACGCCCCATCCACGTCTCTCGGAAAGCGGCCGATGGAATTACCTTGCGGCGTGGGGATACGCCGTGAAACGATCCGGCAGCAACCGGACAGTTGCGCTTGAGTTTGTCACGAAACTGTTTAACAACGTCAAGTCATTGGCAACCGCTGACTTTATCGAGCGTGATATTGGCGATGTACTGTTAGTCTGGGAAAGTGAAGCTCACGGGGTTGTCCGCGAATTCGGCAAGGGAGCGGCAGACAGGTTCGAAATCGTTACCCCCACAGTTTCCATCGTCGCCGAGCCGGCAGTCAGCGTGGTGGACGCGGTCGCTGATATGAATGGCGATCGCGACGTGGCTATCGCCTATATCGAGTATCTGTACACGACCCAGGCCCAGGACATCGTCGGCAGGAATTATTATCGCCCGAGAGACTTATGGGTGCGGATGAGGTACGCCCATCAGTTTCCAGCGCTGGAGTTGTTTACGGTCGATGAAATTGTTGGCGGATGGAAGCAGGCTGAAAAAATTCATTTTGCTCAGGATGGGATTGTCGCGCAAATTCTAGAGAACCGAGTGGTGGTTGGGCCCAGGAACGAGAGGGGCGCGGCGCTCTTGGACAGGCGTGGAAAGTGAAAGAAAGCCCCGAGGCGGTTTAAACGGAAGTATTCATGTTGCTGCGGGGTGAGCCCGCGGTCTAAGCGTTCTTGTATTCTCTTCATGCTTATTTCCGCATTGTGGGGAAATCGCGCCAGGAACCGGAATCGGCGTCCAACGCGTGAAAATAAAAAACCCGCTGAGAGCGGGTCATTTGGTGCTTCGTACCGCTGATCCGGATTTATGTAATCCGATCGCTGCGTATCTTCCTGCCTCTACGCTTTCGCGGGGCTGCATAACCGGATAACGCCACAGCGATAAGCAGAAGCGCCCCAAGTTCAACAACCACTGTCGCTTCATGGACAGAATGCGCAGGAGTTTCCACCAACCTTTCCAGACTTTCCGCCTGTTCACTGGCTTCCCATGTCAGTACTTCGGCAGCAGAGCCGGTGGGACTGGTAAGCATGGGGTTTTCGTAGAAGGCTTTTTCGCTTTCCAGTATCAGCCCCGTGGCTAACCCAATTACAGCAATGATAATCATCGTGGTTCGCATGTACTGCTCCTTTTAAAAGATGATCACTTTCGCTCAGCCGCAGCAAGGGCTAAAAAACAAAAACCCGATAGCAGGGTGAGTGCTATCGGGCTGAGGTACTACTAACTATGGAGGGAAGTAGTTGCCACAAGCTGAATTTTACAGGTTTGATCCATGTTTTCTATTGGACCAAGGTACAACTCTCCAAGAGCCGGAGCAAAAGCTCCACCCGGTCTTGTGCCGACGGGGCATTTTACGAAACCACTAGTTGTCGAATACATCATAACCATGTCCGCGAAAGGGGTTGGCGCCATTAGGACTACTCATCCATTCGGAAGTTCACAACTATGGAAGAAACGACTGAAGAGAAGGGGTGGAAGCTGAGGATGATGCGAAGGGATGGGGGGGCCGCGGTCAATTCTGTTCTTTCCACTTCCACCGCAACAGTACCCTCAACTGCCTGAAATCCTCAGCAGCGATCGAGTCAGGCAGAATGACAACGCTGCGCGCATGAAGTTTGTGCCACCATCCGATCTTATTCAGGGGTTTCAGTTCGAGCACAGTCAGATAAGGCGCGACGAAGCTGCTGCCGAGCAGCGCGCATGCAATACGTTCGCCGCGCCGTGTTTCCAGGATGCAGGTCATGTCATCCGCAAGCGCCAGACTTGTTATCGATCCGGGGGAGTTTCGCAACGCGTAATTTCTCAAATAGATAACCAGACTGATGGCCAGCGCGGCCGTTGCGGCCAGCTTGGCGGCGACGGGCAACATGAGCGGCCACAGGAGAGAAATCGCCGCCACGTGCGCCAGGCCCAGCATTAAAGCAAGACGAAGAGATGATCCAAGACGAAGGACGAGGAGAGGAGGTAAAGAATCCATTATGGCTCCATTATCTCATTCCTGGCAATTTACGGTTTATACAATGGGATGTTGTCTTTATAATTAGCTTGTTCCCAACCAGATTACAGCCTGACACGTTCCGCATGAATCCCGACTGGCAAGCCTACCTGCAGAGTCAGCACGCGCTGATCGAGAATGGTCGAGTAGCTCATTTCAGCGATGCCGCGGCGGAGCTTTCCACCACCCAATCCGCTACGGTCGTGACTGATCTTTCGCACTTCGACTTGATTCAATTTGCGGGAGAGGACGCGCAATCCTTTTTGCAAGGCCAATTGACCTGCGACGTCAGTAAAGTGGGTTCTCCCGCAGCGGCCGTGGCAACATACGGGGGCTATTGCAACCCCAAAGGCAGGATGCTGGCGAGTTTTCTGCTGTGGCGGGATAATAGCGGCGGCTACCTCATGCAATTGCCGTCGGCATTGCGTGCCGGGATTCAGAAACGGCTGGCGATGTACGTGCTGCGCGCCAAAGTCACATTGGCGGCGGACCCCGGCGATTCGTTGGTGCGCATTGGAGTCGCCGGTAGCCACGCAGGGGCGCTCGTCCAGAGCATTCTAGGCGAAATTTCCCCCCTTCCCCTCGGCGTGAGCCAGGGCGAAAGAGGCAGTGTGATCAGCCTTTCAGAGGAACGTTTCGAGCTTATCATTGCCCATGAACATACGGCCGCGGTCTGGCAAGGCTTGAGGAAGGGGGCGAGGCCGGTAGGCGCGGCATGCTGGGACTGGCTCGATATCAAGGCTGGCATTCCCGTGATTCTGCCGGAGACGCAGGAGCAATTCGTGCCGCAGATGGTGAATCTGGACGTCATAGGGGGAGTGAGTTTCGAGAAAGGGTGTTACCCAGGCCAGGAAATCGTCGCCCGAACCCAGTACCTGGGTAAAATCAAGCGCCGTATGTATCTTGCCGGCATCAAGGTCCAGCCGGGCAGAGCAGCGATGCCGATTAGGGCTGGTGACGAATTGTTCAGCGCCGACATGGGGGATCAGTCCAGCGGCACGGTGGTCAACGCAGCTCCTTCCCCCGGCGGGGGATACGATGTGTTGGCGGTGATACAGATAAGCAGCGCCGAGGCCAGCCAGATTCACTGGACATCGCCGGATGGTCCCGCGCTTGAGATCATGCCTCTGCCTTACGCGGTAGACCCATGATGAAATCATGGTATTCTTGATCGCAGGCAGGTAATTCCAGTTATATCCGGCCGAGCTTCATTTTGAGCCTGGGATTTTGCAAAGGCGCCTCTGCGCTGGCGACGTGCGCCGCGGCCGGACGTACCGTTCAGAACCTGCAAGGGTGTTTCATAAGCGTTGCTTATGAGCCGAACCGCTAAGCGTTTATTAACGCTCAACCAGCATATGGCTGGCAGCGTGTCTAGCAGCGGGAAAGATGAGAAGATAGCTGTAGTATCTTCTATCCCTGTCCAATGTACAGCAATAATATACCGGTATTTAACAGCGAAATGTTTTCTTTCCGTTTCCGCGTGGGTTGGCTGTTGCTGCCATTCCTGTTTATGACGTCCGCCGTGCTTGCCGCCGAAACCGGTGGGCTGGAACAGCGCGATATCGTCTTTTATTATGGCAGTCGACCGCCGGTCGAGGATTTGCGCCATTTCGATCAGATCGTCATTCAACCCAGCCAAATCCTGCCACATGAGAAAACCGCATTGTTGAATCTGGATGCGCTCGTGTTCGCTTACGTTTCATTCGGCGAGGTGGCGCGCAATAGCGAGGATATGCCGCGCATCAAGACGAAATGGTCGATCGGCATAAACCCGGCGTGGAACAGTCTGGTGATGGATATGACCGACCCCGCCTGGCACGATTATCTGCTGGAACAGCATTTCGGCCGGCTGTGGCAGGACGGCTATCGCGCCTTTTTTCTCGATACCGTGGACAGCTACCTGATCGTAACGAGCGAAGGAAAGATCCGGGAGGAACAGGAGACAGGCCTGGTGGCGCTGCTCGCCGAGGTAAAGCGGCGCTTTCCTGGTTGCAAGCTTATTCTCAATCGAGGGTTCGAAGTATTGGACCGCGCCAGCCAGTATGCTGACGGGATGGTTGCCGAATCGCTCTTTCACGGCTTCGATCCGGTTACAGGCAAGCATGCACCGACCAAGGAGGAAAACAGGGCGTGGCTCCTTAACCAGTTGAACCGCGCCCAAAATGAATTCAAGGTACCCGTTACCGTGCTTGATTATGTCGAGCCGGGCAATTGGGCGGAGGCGGAAAAAACCGCGCAGCAGATCGTCAAGCTTGGATTCATGCCCTGGGTCGCGAATGGAGATTTGACCTGGCTGGGGCAGGGCCGCTTGCGCCTGGCCTCGCGCAAGCTGCTTGCGATTATAAACGGTACGCCCGCCCAGCAAATGGACCAGGAACTGTTCAGGCACGCGGCGATGCCTTTGGAATATCTCGGGCTGGCGCTCGATTACTGGTATATCGACCAGCTCCCCCTGCCCATTGAGCCGCTCGTGGGACGTTATGCCGGAATCATCGCATGGCTGAATGGGGAGGCCCTGGATTCCAACGGACGCTATGAAAGTGTGTGCGCGCGTTTGAAGCCCGAAGTCGACGCGGGCTTGCCGGTGGTATTCGTGGGTCACCTGCCGTCTGGCGTGGCCTGCCGGGACCTGATCGATTATCAGGGCGACCTGCAACCGGCGACAGACTCGCTTGAACTCGGCGCGGTCAGCGATCGTCTCGGCCGGCCTGATAATGCGCCGGTTGTGGGTAGCGGCACGCCCGACGTTCGCGCGCGCGATAGGAACGACGCCTGGCTGACCTTGAGCGATGGCGAGAAATCCTTTCATCCGATTGCGGTAAGCGCATGGGGAGGCTATGCGCTGCATCCACATATCATCAGCGAGAGCGCATCCGGCCGACGTGACTGGTTGCTGGACCCGTTTTCCTTTTTTCAGGCAGCCCTGCGCCTGCCGGTGCAACCGGTGTTCGATATGACCACGGAAAACGGACGCCGTCTGGGTCTTATCGAAGTCAGGGGCGATCGCCTGTTCGTCAAAGATGAACAAGGCGTGGAGGCGATTGACCGGCTTCGGGCATGGATAGAAAAAAATGGCGCGCCGGTCACGCTGGGTGTTATCGAAGCGGAAGTCAACGACGAACAGCATCGCGAAAAACTGCGCCAGTTCGCGGCGATGCCGCAGGTACGATTGGCGAGTCACACCTACAGCCATCCGTTTTATTGGGGCGTGTTCGAGGGCAAGAAGGATGCCGACCAGCAGCCTTATCGGTACAGCGTATTCATGCAGGATTATGCGGCGGATATAACACGCGAAACCGGCGGGACCGTCACGTTTCTGCAATCGATTGCGCCTCAGTCGCCCACGCTGCTGATCTGGTCCGGCGATGGCAAACCCGGCCCCGCGACGCTTGCGGCGGCACAAAAGGCTGGTTTGGCTCACTACGGCGGCGGCGGATTGCGCTGGCAGAGTGGCCCTTTATCGTTGGCGGATCTTTCTCCGGCGGTACGTCCCACGGAATGGGGTCCCCAGGTGTTGACGCCCCTGACCGGAGAGCCGCTTTTCGCCCAGCTATGGTACGGTGAAGCGTTGAATTTCGGCAAAGTCAGCGACTGGAACCACCAGCTCGATCTTGGGCGGCGACTGCGGGTGTCGTCCATATCGATCCATGCCGATGCATTTCTGCACGCGCGCGGAGCGGAACTGCTGGATCAGTTGGTTGAGCAGCAGCGGGAGGAAAATTTGCTTGGGGTTTGGGTCCACGAATATGCTCAGCGTGTGCGTGCGTTTCAAACGGCGAGCATCGCGCGCGACCTCGACGGGAATTGGCTGCTTTTTGGTGATGCCCTCAGAACGGTGCGTTTGCCCGTCTCCGAAACACCGCCAGAAATTTCCGGCGACGTCATCGGCTATTCTGATCTGCACGCGAGCCGCTATATTTTTCTGGCCCGGAACCATGCCATCCTTAAAACCGCCGGGGTCAAATCCGGCAATGGAGAGCGGGATGGCAAAGCCTCGGCGTTACGTTTGTCAGGGGCAAGCGCCCCATTGAAATCCTGGCATCTCAATTTGGACGGTTCAGCCACGCTATTGTTTGAGCCGCGAGGCCCCTTAACGCTTGAAGTGCCCGTATCGTGCGTGCTCAGCATGGATGGGCAGGCGCTAACTCCAAAATCGCAGGGGTCGAATGCGGTTTACGTCATGCCGGAAGACGGCGCATCGGGGGAATTCCGGCTTGAATGCTGAGATACGGCGGGAATCACTACTCAATGCGCCCGCCCTGATGTTCATGAGCGCGGTGGTTCTGGTCGCGTTCTGGGTATTATTTCCCCGCCAGCCGGCCTTCAGAGATCCGGCCAACCTGTCCGCAAAAGACGCTTTGTCGGTGGCCTATCTTCGGGTGCTGGTCCAGTCCGACCCGCATAACGTGCCGCTGCGCCTGTCGTTTGTTCAGCTATTGACCGAAGCGGGCATGACTGATGAAGCCGTTTCAGCTATCGGGCCGCTGCAGCGTGCTTCGGAATCGGCCCTGGCCTACGAAATCCAGTTGGCCGAGCTAAAGCTGTCGCTGCAGCGGCTTTACCAGCATCCCGGCGGAGACATCGAACAAGCGGTGAGAGCGCGTATCGCCGAGCTCATTCCCTCATTGCTGCGCATGGCGCGCAATGACAAGGAGTTAAATCAGGTCGTGGCGCTGGCGGAGCAGTTTGGTGAGCCTTCGGTACTGGCTGGAACCTTTGAGCAGTTGATCACCCTGCGAGACGAAAGCAGTGAAAAGAAAGCGCGCTGGCTGATCTCCGCCGCCAGTCAACGCATGGCCGCAGCGCAGCCCAGGTTGGCTGCGAGGAATTTGTGCGACGCGTTCTTGCTTGAGCGGTCGCGCGATGCCAAAAGGCAGGTAGCAAAATCGTGTTTGCGCGCCTATCTTCAGGCCGGACTCGATCGGGAAGCGCTCAAAGCCGCGGTACAGGTCCAGCCGGTTGCCGAGGGTGATGCTGAGCTTTTATTGCTGGCCGCGAATATTGCCGAACCGCTCGAGGATCGTGAACATGCCCTCGCCTGGCTGGAGGAATCGAGCAGGCTGTCGCCTGATGATCTGATGCTGGTGGAGCGCATCGTGCGTCTCCAGTTGTCGATGGGGCTGTTGAGCGAAAGCGTTGCCCATGCCGCGCGATTGCGGGCGTCCCTAGTGCCGGGCAGCGATCGTCACCGGTTGATCGCCCGAATATATGACTGGAACGCGCAGCCTGACGAGGCCCTGGCGTCGTGGCTTTCTTTTGTGCGCCAGCGCGCGGATCAAGAGGCGGAAGCGCGCGCCTTTGAGCTTGCCCAGGCCAAGCCCGACCACGCGGCGCTGCTACAGTTGCTTGAGGCAGTCATGATGCGTCGCACGCTGACGGCCGCAGAGGCTGATGCTTATGTCACGGCGGGCCTGAGCATTGGGCAACCCTCCCATGTGGAGGCGCAGTTGCGCCGCCATGCGGAACGATTCAACAACCCTCCCGCAACCGTCAAAGCACTTTCCGATGTGCTGGTTCTTAAAGGCGAGCCGCAGGCCGCGCTGAAGTTGCGGCAGGGGCAGCCCGACGTGGAGAATGGCGAGCAGAGAATGGCGCTGGCGCGATTATTCGAGGAAACCGGGAACGTGCAGAAGAGTTTTGACTTGCTTCTGCGGGACATTGATTCCCCCGATCCATCGTACGCCGAAGAGTATTGGCTCTTGCTGGCAAAAGTTGCCGTGCGGCTCGGGAAGGACGCTTACGCAAGCAAGGCGTACGAAAAGGTTTTAAGCTTCCGCCCCGATGACGTGGAAATACTTGAGCATCTTCAGCGCCTGGCTGCACGTCATCGCGATGATAAAAAAAGTGAACAACTCGCGCGCTACGGGTGGGATCGTTTGAAGCGCGTCGAAGATCTGCAACGGCTCATGCGTTTTTCATGGAAACGGGAGAATTGGCAGGAACTTGATCACTGGCTTGCGCTTGCCGACGAAATGCGGGCCTCTACGCCGGTTGCAATGGCGCAGGCCCCTGACTACTGGTACTTTCGCGCGATGCGAAAGATGGCAAGCGGCGAGGGGGATGCAGCCCGCGAGTCATTGCGGGAGATTTTACGTTTGCGGGGTCCAGACCCCGAAGTAACGGAAGCGATGATCTGGCTGCTGCTGTCCGAAACCCAATTTGACCAAGCCTTGCTTGACGCGGTAGTTCAACCGTATCGGGGGCAACCGGCAAATTCGGCGACGGTAAGTCCGCCGCTGGTGGAAGCACTGGCGGCGGCAGAGCAAACGTTGGGCAGACCTGTTCAGGCGGCGGCCTGGTACCTGCGATCACTCGGAACGAGGCCTGCGGACTTTCTATGGACATTGACGCTAGCCGATAATATGGAATGGGCTGGCTGCTCCGCTCATGCGAACCACACCCGCTATGCGGTATTGCAAATGTTTGCCGCGCGAGATTCCGCGCAAAAGGACGTGAAATATCCCAAACGACTGGCCGAGCATATCGTTGGATTGAGAGAGGCGCGAGCGCGACGCGTAACAGGAGAGGGTGAAAAGGCGCAGCAACAGATGCAGTCTGTGCAAAAACACTGGGGTTTAAGCGGCGATCTCGACAACGCCCGCTATTTTGCCTTGCAGCGCCAGCGTGAGCGTCTGACGTCTCCCGCCTGGGAGCGCTTTGCCGATGCGGTAAAGAATAGCGAAGACGTGTCGACTTCCGCGCAACTGGCGCTGGTTTCCCGTTATCTGCAGGGACAGACGGATAATTCCGCGCCTGCCGAGATGCTGCCGCTCTCAATCGAGGACATCGAGCGGGCAAACCGGTGGCTGGGGGGAAAAGCGCCGGCCAGTCAAAACTCTTTGGATGGCGAACTCGATATCTGCCGTCAGACCTTGGCGAAAATACGTGAATCCCAGAGAAAACCGGTGCCGGAGAAGGAGCCGGCAAAATTATGAAGAAACCATGGCTGGAAGGCATCGAAGTCATTGATGTCAATAAGGCTGTGCCGCCGTGGGGGGGATGGTTTGAAACGTTGCTGCTGACCGCGCTTGTGATGGCCGCGTCGTTTTTTACCCAGCAGCAGGACCCTTTCAGGCTGGAAGGCGGATTTCCCTGGCCAGTGCTCGCGCCCCTGCTGGCGGGGTTACGCTATGGGTTTGTCTATGCTTTTGTGAGCGCGCTGCTGATATTGGCAGCGCTGGGCGTGGCCATCAACCAGCAGTGGCAGGCGGCGCCCGGGTTTCCGCTGGCGTGGGCGATCGGCGTGGTTGTGGTGGGAATGGTGGCGGGGGAGTTCCGCGACATATGGGGCCGGCGTCTGCACCGTCTGGAAGGCGCCTATCAGTACCGCGCCGAACGGCTTGAGGAGTTCACCCGTAGTTATCAGCTACTGCGCTTGTCGCATGATCGCCTGGAGCAGACCGTTGCCAACAGTGGTTTTTCGCTGCGCGAAGGCATCATCCGTTTACAGTCGGGGCTGGAAACAATCGATGGGTTGACTCATGCTTCCTTCACCCGGTTGCTTGAATTCGTGGCGGAATATGCTGCGCTGACGCAGGCTTCCATCGTGGGGCTCAGTGGCGACCGGGTCGATTCCGCCAAGGTACTGGCGGGGGTCGGCGAGCGTTTCGCGATCGACGAAGGCGATCCGGTGGTAGCAGCCGCGCTTGAAAGCGGCGAGTTGGCCACGGTGAATCTGGTGAAAGAGCAGGCCGTGGATCAAAATACGTTGCTGGCTGCAATTCCACTGGCGGACTCGACCGGAGATATCCATGCGATATTGATGGTAAGGTCAATGCCGTTTTTCGCATTTCACGAAGACAATCTGAAGCTTATCGCCGTGCTCGTTGGGCATGGAGTGGATCATCTCCGTTTTGGCGCGGCTACTTCATCTACCGGGCGGTTTATTGCCGCGTTCGAGCGCGTGTGCCAGGACCACGCCCGATTCAAGCTCGACGCGACACTCCTGAAGGTGTCTGCTGCGATAGGGGAGGGCAATAGGGAAAGCGAAACCGGCGAACTGGCGCGCGTTTATGAAAAACTGCGTTCCTCGGTTCGCGGTATCGACCTGATTTGCATCGGGCGGGATGATAAAGGCGAATTTGTGATCTGGGTCCTGCTGCCGCTCACGGATATCGCCGGTGCCAAAGCATGGATGCAGCGCGAAGGGGGCGTTCTCGCGACTTTAACAAGCGAGTTGCTTGCGATCGGCGAAGTTGATCCCCAAGCCATCCGGCGTCTGGAGCCGCGCTGATGTATCGCCAGCCAATGCTGGTGGGAGTTACGGCCGAGGTGCTTGCCGGTGTGTTGCTCTGGTTGAGCGCGGGAGACGGGGCGGCAGCCGGGATGGCAAAGTGGGCAATATTGGGAGCGATCGCGTTCCATGCGATTTCGTCCTATTTCCTTGCATGGGGTTTCTGGCAATTGTTGCCGCGCCGCTACAAGCTGCCAGCACGGAGACCCTTGGGGTTTCTTTTCGTGCTGCTATTGATTTTACCCGTAGCGGGCGCACTGGGCGTGCTGTGGAGTGTCGTCAGCGCCTTGAAACAGCCTCGCGGGCGGGCTTTCGAGGGCGCGCGGATTATTCGCTTGCCCGAATTGCCGTTTTCGCCGCCGGTCATCTATGAAGCCCCACCCTACAGCCAAGGGGCCCTGCGTCAGATTGTGCATTTTGCCCCGCGGCCATTGAAGCGCTTGAAAGCGGTAATGGCCACGCGCCATATGCCCCCCCGGGACGCGATGGCGGTATGGTCGAAAGCAACGCGCGATCCGGTCGATGACGTACGTTTGCTCGCTTATGCCATGCTGGACAACAGCGAGAAAAAGCTGGCCGATCGTATCCTTGTCCTGACCGAAGCGCTGCCGGATTTACCTGTGCGCAGGCGGAATGCCAGCCACAAGACCATTGCCGCATTATGCTGGGAGCTGGTTTATCACCGGCTGGTGCAGGGCGCGGTCCGGCAACACTGGCTGGCAACTGCGCGACGTCATATCGAGTTTGCGCTCATGTCACCGGATCATGTAACAGGCAAGGTGTCTGGGCATGGGGCTGGCCATGGGTCTCGCCCTGCGTCCACTACGCTGGCTGTTGCCGCATTACCCAGCTCAGAGAGTCGGGAGATACCTGAATCGCCCGCTGCTGCGGAGGCTGCGGATGCGGACAGCTGGATGCTGTATGGACGCATTTTGCTGGAAGCAAATGATCTTGCACAGGCGAAAAAAGCGTTTGCCCGCGCGCAAGGCGACGGGATGGGGGAGCAGAAAGTTGCGCCCTGGCTGGCCGAGATCGCGTTTCATGAGCGGAAGTTCGCCGATGTGAGACGCCACTTATCCGCCGGGGGCCGCCGGGGTGAAAAGGGGCGCGATCTCGCGCTCGTCACAGCGTGGTGGAACAGATGAACAGGGTAATTGAAACGGAAGCCGGTGACCAGTCACCAGGACCGGCGGGGAAACCGGCAGAAAAACGGGCAACTGGACCGATTGTGGCACCCGTAGCCGACATCGCGCTGTTGCTGGAAGGCACTTATCCGTATGTGCGGGGCGGGGTATCGTCCTGGGTCCATCAGATCATCAGCGCCTTGCCGGAGATCAGGTTCGCCGTCGTTTTTATTGGCAGCGATCCGTCCATGTACGGCCCGGTACAGTATCAATACCCCGCCAACGTCACGCATGTCGAAACGCATTATCTGCTCCGCCAGGACAGGCATGGCAAGCCCGGTGCGCGCGCCGGCAATCGCCGCGCGTTTGCGCAGATGGACAGTTTGCATGAGTACTTGCGTCGGGGCGGGGAAATCCCCGGCAAGGAAATGATGGACGCATTTACCCGGCTGGGCTCCGCAAACGGCATCAGCCAGGAAGATTTTCTCTATAGCCGGGCTTCCTGGGAGTACATTACGGAGCAGTATCGGCAGCGCTGCACCGAGCCATCCTTTGTCGACTATTTCTGGGCCGTCCGCGCCATGCATGCCCCGCTGTTCGTGTTGGCGCGCATTGCCGCCGGGCTCCCGCCCGTGCGGGCAGTGCATGCAATTTCCACCGGTTACGCCGGATTGCTGGGTTCGATGATACGGCTGCGGCGCGAGATCCCATTCGTTCTCACCGAGCATGGCATTTATACGAAAGAACGAAAAATCGATCTGGCGCAGGCGACGTGGTTGCACGATCACAACGACGACGTCTGCAATACCTTGCATGATGAAATGGGGTATATACGAGGCCTCTGGATCAGGTTCTACGAGCAGATCGGCCGCATGGCGTACGGCCAGGCATCACCCATTGTCAGCTTGTATGAAGGCAACCGGCAGCGTCAGATTGCGGATGGGGCGGCGCCCGAAAGAACCCGCGTCATCACCAACGGTATCAGCCTGGAGCGCTATCGCGCCGCCCTGGAGAGGCGGCCGGAGACGGTGCCGCCCGTACTGGGACTGGTCGGCCGGGTCGTGCCGATCAAGGACATCAAGACATTCATCAGAACCTTGCGAATACTGGTCAATCGGCGGCCCGACATACAGGGGTGGATAGTCGGCCCCGAAGACGAAGATCAGCTGTACGTGACCGAATGCAAGGAGCTTGCGACCAGCCTGGGCTTGAATGACAACGTCAAGTTCCTGGGCTTTCAGAACGTGCTGGATATCCTGCCGCAACTTGGCCTGATGGTGCTGACTTCGATCAGCGAGGCACTGCCATTGGTGGTGCTTGAAGCGTTTGCCAGCGGCTTGCCTTGTCTGGCCACGGATGTCGGTTCCTGCCGGGAGTTGATAGAAGGCCGCAGTGAGGAGGATTGGGCGCTCGGCGCAGCGGGCAGCGTGGTCCCAATTGCCGACCCGCAAGGAACCGCCGAAGCGGCGCTTGAACTGCTCAACGACGCCGGGCGCTGGCGGCAGGCGCAGCAGGCAGGGCTTGCGCGGGTGGCGCGTTACTACGACGACAAGCTTATGTTTTCTTCCTACCGGAATCTTTATATGGAAACGCTCGCCCCGGGGTCTTCGGGGACATCGGGGTTTTCAGAGAACGCCGGGTGCACGGTTACACACCCGGTTTAAGTACTCGGCGGTTCAAGTACACGGTTAAGGGCGTATATGGCGGGTATCGGTTTCGAAATACGCAAGATTCTGGAACGCGACAGTTACTGGTCGGTAATACGCGCGTATGGCTATGCCGGAATGGTCAGCGGCGGTCCCTGGGTGCTCTCTATCCTCAGCATCATGATGATCGGGGTCCTTGCGGTCACGCTCGGCGTGGGCCAGCGCGAGGTCAACGCTTTCCAGATTTGCGTCACCTACCTCATGGCGGCGTCGCTGATCTGGACCGGCGGCATGCAACTGATGTTCACGCGTTTTGTCGCCGATCGTACTTATGCGGATGACAAGGCCGAGGTATTACCCAACCTGTTTGGCGTCCTGATGTTTACGATGGCAGGCGGCTTCGCTTTGGCTGCACCTTTCATTTTCTGGTTTTTCACCGGCCCGTTTATTCAGCAGCTATTGCTGCTGTGCAATTTTGTCGTTTTGAGCGGCATGTGGATCGGTCTTATATTTTTATCCGGGATGAAAGCCTATCGGCGGATCGTCTGGACATTGGCTAAAGGCTACCTGCTCGGTATCGCCGTCGGGCTCGCCGCTTCGCAGTGGAAATTGAACGGCCTGCTGCTGGGCGTATTGGTCGGGCACAGCTACCTGCTGTTTTCGTTTTTGCACCACATCGTGCGCGAATACCCCGGCAATGGCTTGCTCAAATTCGACTTTCTGGACCGCAAGCGCAGTTTTTACAGTTTGTTCGCAGTCGGGACCCTTTATTACCTGGCGGTCTGGGTCGATAAATTCATCTTCTGGTTCGTGCCATATACTTCCGAGGCGGTGATCGGCCCGCTGCGGGCGTCAATTATCTATGACCTTCCCATCTTTCTGGCCTACCTGTTTATTCTGCCCGGCATGGCCGTGTTTCTGGTAACGATGGAAGCGGATTTCGCCGAACAACACGACCGCTTTTACCGGGCAGTGCGCGAAGGCGACACCCTAATGCATATCGAACACCGACGCGATCGAATGGTGTACGCGGCGCGCCAGGGAATCTACGAAATTTTCAAGGTGCAGGGTTTGACGGTAGTACTGTGCCTGTTATGGGGCAGGGACCTGCTCCACGCTGTCGGCATCTCTCCGCTATATATCCATTTGTTCTACATCGACGTGGTCGCGGTCAGCGTGCAGGTACTGCTGATGGCGATACTCAACGTGCTGTTTTATCTCGATGCCCGACGCGAAGTATTGATCATCACAGGATGCTTTTTCCTGACCAACCTGCTGTTCACCTTCGCCACCTTGCACCTTGGCGCGGAGTCTTTCGGCTATGGATTCGCCGCATCGGTGACGGTATCAGCCTTTCTTGGCCTGTTCATCCTGTCGCACAAGTTCAACCGGCTCGAATATGAAACCTTCATGCTGCAGAATTAGGCTGGTCGTCAGAGACCCTTTCTGCTTTCCGCCGTGCCATGTTGGCTAATGCTTTTGGTTAATCCTTTGCTCTATCCATGAGTTACACTGATACACGCCAGCTCTGCAAGAAACGGGGAGGATCAACATGGGCTTGCTGATCGAGGGCAAGTGGGTGGATGAGTGGTACGATACCTCCGCCACGGGTGGCAGGTTTGTGCGCACCGATGCGCAATTTCGCAACTGGATCACGGCTGATGGAAGCGCGGGACCCACTGGCGAAGCGGGGTTTCGGGCCGAGGCAGGACGCTATCACCTGTACGTTTCGCTGGCTTGCCCCTGGGCGCATCGTACGCTGATTTTTCGCATTCTCAAGGGGCTTGAGCGGATGATCGGCGTGTCGGTCGTCAGTCCCTACATGGGCGAAAACGGCTGGACGTTCGAGGAAGCGCCCGGCGTAATACCTGATCCCATCCATCACGCCCGCAATCTGTATGAAATCTACTGCCGAGCCAAGCCGGACTATAGCGGAAGGGTTACGGTACCGGTGCTGTGGGACCGGCAGCGAGACACGATTGTCAACAATGAGTCATCGGAAATCATTCGCATGCTGAATTCCGCCTTTGACGGCATCGGCGCCCTGCCGGGAGATTATGCCCCGGAGGCGCTACTCCCACAAATCGATGAGATCAACGCGCGGATCTATGATGCTGTGAATAATGGGGTCTACAAGGCTGGCTTTGCCACCAGTCAGCGCGTTTACGAACTCGCCGTCACCGCTTTATTCGATTGCCTGGACGAGCTCGAGCAGCGGCTATCCCGCCAGCGCTATTTACTCGGCGAGCGCATCACCGAGGCGGACTGGCGGCTGTTCACCACCCTGATTCGTTTCGATTCGGTTTACTGCGGGCACTTCAAGTGCAATTTGAGGCGGCTGGTCGATTACCCCAACCTTTGGGGCTTCACGCGCGAGCTGTACCAGTGGCCCGGCGTCGCGGCGACGGTCGACTTCGGCCACATCAAGGAGCACTACTACCGCAGTCATCCCACCATTAATCCCAACGGCATCGTGCCGGCCGGGCCGATCCTCGATCTGGACCGGCCGCACAAACGTGACGCGATTTAATACGTATACTTGTTTACTGATCGTGTGCCACGGGACCGGAATCATCCATCCGACCCGTCGAGCCTATTTCTGCCCCGCCCACATCTCGCCCCAGGCACCGCCTCCGCCGCCCCAGTTTTCGACATCGGCCGAGCGGACCAGCAGTTTACTGTAGACAGGAAAAAGCATCCTCGATCCGGTTTTTTGCATGACTGTGTCCACGCAGTCAGCAAGAAAATAGAGCAGGTGTGAACCACCAAAACCAAGCATTTTACGCATTTCAATTCCTCAGGATTCCGGGTAACTCCGTCATGGCAGGTTTGGGATAATCGGCCGTGCAGCTTCGCTGCTGCGGGGCAGCGCTCGTGCGCCATGTCCCTGACACTGCTTATGCATAAGACGTGCCTGAATTGCATGGTGAATCCGGGATTTTAAAAATTTTCCTGAAAATCAGCTGGATACGCAGGGTTTTTTCCGACTGTTGCAAATCTTCGGGGGCGGAATTGTAAATATTTTCGTCACCAGTTAAGTTGGTACATGGATGCATGCAGATCATCCGAGCTATGCGTTTTCACCGCTGCACGGCTCTGTGTTGGGGCCGCGACGCTCCACTTTTCGCACGTAACCTCACATCACTTGACAGCAGGGCAATGGAGGCGCTGCCATGCCGAGCCGAGCGATGCTCACCGCCGCTGTCGTTGAACTTACCGCGCATGGTTTTGTTTGCGCGCTTCGATCCGCTTTAGGAAAACACTCATCACCTCGCGGTAAAGCGCATCCTTAATCACGCCGTCTTCGTTACCCGCGTCCACATTCGGGTTATCGTTGACTTCGATGACATAACAGCGTTTACCCACCTGCTTGACGTCCACGCCGTATAAGCTCTCTCCGATAAGATTAGCGGACTTTAGCGCGATCCTGACCACTTCTTTTGGCGCCTCGTCCACGGGCACGGCCTGGGTAGGTCCTTCGCTCAGCTTGCGCCGCTCCGAGTCGCGTCTTACGACCTGCCAATGGCCGGAGGGGAAAAAATATTTGGCGACAAATAGGACGCGCCGGTCGAGAATGCCGACCCGCCAGTCGAACTCGGTAGGCAGCCATTCCTGGGCTATAATCAACGCCGATTTTGTCAGCAGCTCGCTTACCAGGGGCATCAGTTCGGCTTCCGTTTCGACCTTTACTACCCCCCGGGAGAATGCGCTATCGGGTTGCTTCAGTACGCAGGGCAGACCGAGTTCAGGCACGATCTCGGCAATGTTGTCCCGGTGCACGAGCAGCGTTTTGGGGGTTTCGATACCGTGCTGCGCAAACAGTTCCGCCAGATAAACCTTATTGCTGCACTTGAGGATGGAGTCGGGCGCGTCGATCACGACCAACCCCTCTGCGACTGCCCGCCGGGAAAAGCGGTAAGTGTAGTGGTTGACGAAGGTTGTGTCGCGAATGAACAGGGCGTCGAATTGAGGCAGGCGGCTGATGTCGCTGCGACCGATGAATTCCACTCGCATGCTCAGTTCCTCAGCTGCGCTCTTGAATTTTTCCAGCGCCTTTGCGTTCGACGGCGGTTCGGGGTCGTCCGGATCGTAAAGAATGGCGAGATCGAAGCGAGGGGCCCGTTTCTTTGACCATCGCATGCGTCCCGTGAAATATTCCCTGGCGGCGCCTGTCACGAACTCATGATGCCCCGGTGGCAGGTCGCTTGCGCCGATGGCTCGCACGCTGCGCAGACTCCACTGATTGTTATGGCGCTGGAAACGCGCCGCCAGCATGGGTACCTGGAGTAGCGCAAACAGCTCTCGGCTGAGCGGATGATAGAGGTCGCCGGTGTCGCGACCAAAATAGATGCACAGTTCGAACTCATCCGTCGTCAGCGGTGCGAGAAGACGCTGGATCAGGCTGCTCAGGTCCTCGGTAAGGTGGCGCACAAGGGCTTGGTTGTGCAAGTCCTCGATCGCGCCCACGGTCGGCAGCGGCTTATGCCCGCGGGCCTCGGCAAGTAACGAAACATAATAACCTGAGCTTTGGTAGCGGTAGGATTTGCATAAATTGAACAGCTTGACGGAGCGGCTCATGCCCTGCCCAGCCTTGTGAGCCGCGCGGGAACGCCCGACGGTGCGCGTCGCGGGCGGATCAGGGTGAAAGCCTGAACCGTTCAGATAGCTCCGTGCGGCGATGATCTTCGCCTCCGGAATCTCCAGAGCCCAATCGTCGGGTTCGTCCACCACAATAAGAATATTCATGGAATAACATCATACGGTCGCGGACCGCGTTTCTTAAGCCCTGATCAGGCGCAATCTACGAGCGTTCAGGACTGGGCGCGCTTTTGCGGGTTTCGCCCGGCGGAGTACCTGCGCTGCGGAGGTTGACAAACTTGCTGAGGGTATCAAACCAGAAGGGGGCGCCCATCGATATCGCAAGTATCGAAATCAGCAGGCCGAATACCTTGTAAAACGCCCATCCTGCAAAATCGAGGGAAAATTCCGGAAACTGGAAGTATCTCGGGTCCTTGGGGTCAAGCGACCACCCTACGGGAAGTTGAAGAGACTGCGTTTGCTGAAGAATGTACTGGATGGTCGTATTGTCGCGTTTGGCGCTGGAATCAGGTTCGGGGGAGCTGGGTTCCGCGCCGCCGGGAGGCGGCACTGTTTTTACCGCCTCCTGCGCAGCTGCGACGAGCGATGCACGCAGCGCATCGTTGGTTGAAAGCTGCTGAACGAGCATCACGGTATCGGCATTTGAAACCAGGACGAGCAATGTCGCCAGGATGAGAAGCACCCGTTGTGTCCAACGTTTGTACCAACCGCCGACCCTGTCCATGGCATCATTAAACCAGTCTTCCAGGTTGCGGCGGAAGGCCTCCGCCTGATGTTCAACCTCCGCGACTTCGCGCCGGGTCTTATCCACGAGAACGAGCAAGGTCTCTTTGGTGTGCCCTTCAGGCATTCGCTTGAGGGCCGCTTCAATATTGCCCAGCGGATCGGGATATTGCGCGGCAAAGCTGCGACCCAGGGCAAGGGCCTGCTTCAACGTGTTTCCGGCGAGGAGGAGGAGGCGAAGCTCTTTCGGATTTTTCGCCGACGCGACCGCGGCGCGGCGGGCATCGAGCATCCCGATCGTGGCGCGGATTTTTTCCGAGGTATTTCGCGCCTCCAAAGCGCGCCTGGCGAGGTCCGAATCGCCCGGGTTGGCATTGGTCGCTTGCACGGCCTGCTCATACGCCGCCTTGGCCTTGTCCCCAATTGCTTCAAGCGCGGCCCGGGCGCGTTCCTGCGCGCCTTTTGCCGCCTCCACCGCTTCAGCAAGCTGAGGATTGCCGGGTTCGCCTTTTGCGGCGCGCAAGGCTTCCTCGTATGCATCGTCGGCGCTTTCGGCAGCGGCCAGCAGGTCCCCGTATTCGGCCGAAATAATGCCGCGTGTGCCGAGAATATCGAGCAGCGCGAGCGAGAAGTTTGCCGATGACATGTATGACGGAAGCCTGGTCGGCTTGCTGGGGTTCGCCGCATTCTGTGAAATGCCGCCTACCAGCCCGTGGTTGTATACCTGCTGCGCCAACCCCGTGAAAGTAGGGTCGTTAAGGAGGTTCTTGATCCCCTCAAAGAGGTTCTTTCCCCGTTTTTGGATCAGGGAGGCGATTCCTTCATTCAGCGCCGTACACATGAGACTGAGCAGCAAGTACACGAAAATCAGGGCAATTGCCGCCTCCAGTATGCTTGAACCGAACATTTGGCCCTCCATGCTCTCGAAGCGATCACGCATCCACGTGGCGTGAAATGGACGTGGAATTCAGCAACGCAGAATTCAGTCTAGCAGAATGGCGCTTGCGTATTGCCGCCTCGACGGGAAATACCTCCGCCGGTGGAGCGCAACGTTGGCGAATAGCGAATATTAAAGTACAGTACGGCAGGCACGGCGGGGGAGGGGATGCGGGACGTAGCCCGGACTTCGTGCACGTTCGATCGTGCACAGGCCCCTGCGGACTGATGGAAAAGCGGTTGCAACTTTGCCGGCGCGGCCACAGTCTCATCAGTGCAGATCAAATGATAGAGGCCATGAAGCGACTTCTGCTTTTAGTGTTGACATTTATTGCTCTGGCGTTTAACGGCGGGGCAGTGGCGACGACTACGCCCCCGACCCCCCATGTGGTTCCAGATTCGATGGCAGAGCGCATGAAGCCGTGCACCATCTGCCACGGCACGGAAGACAGAGTAGGGCGGGACGGCTATTACCCGCGTATCGCAGGCAAGCCGAAGGGCTACCTGTTCAATCAGTTGCGCAATTTCCGCGATGGCCGCCGTTATTACCCGCCCATGGCTTTGCTCCTGGCCAACGCATCGGACCAGTACCTGCTAGAGATGGCCGGCTATTTTGCCTCGCTGAAGCAGCCCTATCCACCACCGGAACGTGTCGTCCTGTCCCCTGCCGAAACGAGACGGGCCGAGAAACTCATCCTTCAGGGGGACCCGGCGCGGAAGATACCGGCGTGCGTTGAATGCCACGGCAAGCAGTTGATGGGCACCGCCCCCTTTATTCCGGGACTTCTGGGTTTGCCCCGCGTTTACATGATTGCCCAGCTTGGTGCGTGGAAGAATGGGGGATTGATGCGGGGACAGACTCCGGATTGCATGTCAGAGGTCGCGAAACAGCTCACCAATGAGGAAATCAACGCCGTTGCGGCGTGGCTGGCGTCGCACCCTGTTGATGGAAGCATGGAGGCGGCTGAATCGTTGCCCGTTGGGATGGCAAAACGGTGCCGCAGCATCGTACTCGGAGGCGCCCCGCAATGAAACCTAGCCTTGGCGTGGCGGTGCTTGCCTGCGCGGCAGGTATTGGGTTGGCAGGATTGGCAGGGGCGGCCGCAGTGAAGGGGCCGGCTGAGGCGGCGCCGGTGGTAAAGGTAAAGGACGCGAAGACCGGAAAGGCGTTGCTGGCCGAACAACGCCGGGCGCGCGGCGCCTATCTCGCCCGGGCGGCAAATTGCATGGCGTGCCATACCGCGCAGGGGGGACGTCCCTATGCTGGCGGACGTAGCCTGTCCACGCCCTTCGGCACGTTTATTACGCCTAATATCACCCCGGACAAGGCTACCGGAATCGGGCACTGGAACGACGACGATTTCTGGAAAGCGATGCACGAGGGAAAGTCGCGCGATGGCCGCCCATTGTATCCGGCATTTCCATATACCGAATACACCAAGGTTACGCGTGAGGACTCCGACGCCATTTTTGCTCACCTTCAGGCGCTTGCGCCTGTTGCGCAGAAAAACCCGCCGAGCCGGATCAACTTCCCCTATGACTTCCAGCCGTTGCTAAGCCTCTGGCGCATGATCTATTTCAAGCCGGGTATTTTTCAGCCCGAGCCCGACAAAAATGCCGAGTGGAACCGTGGCGCGTATCTGGTGCAGGGACTCGGTCATTGCAGCGCGTGCCATGCGGAGCGGGACCCGCTGGGGGGCATACGGGAAACCGTGGGAGGCGAAGCGACGGGCGGCGGACAAATCATGGGAACGAACTGGTACGCGCCATCACTGAATGCGCGCAGCGAGGCGAGCATAGCCTCATGGCCGGTAGAGGAAATCACCCGGTTGCTTACCACGGGCGTTTCGGAACGCGCAACCACCTCTGGTCCAATGGCGGAAGTAGTCGGTCAGAGCCTGCAACACCTGAGCAAGACGGATGCGCGGGCGATGGCGGTATACCTCAAATCATTAGGCGAGAGTAATCCGCGCGCGCAAGCGGTGGCCCCAGCGCGCACCGAGCAGGCCGAAGCCTGGTTCCAGCAAGGCGCCAGAATTTACAAGAAACATTGCGAGGATTGCCATGGCACGTCCGGAGAAGGCGCGCCGGGTATTTATCCACCCCTTGCAGGCAACCGCGGAGTGACCATGACTCCTCCTATCAATGCAATCCGTAGCGTTCTGAATGGGGGTTATCCGCCGTCCACCACTGGCAATCCGCGACCTTACGGAATGCCTCCCTACGCCCAGATCCTGAGCGACGGGGAAGTCGCGATGGTATTGTCCTATATCCGCAATGCATGGGGTAACCGCGCCGGCCTGGTTACGACACCGCAAGTCGACAAAAGTCGCGAAGGCATGCACTGACAAGGAAGAGTCTTCTCCGGTCTGATGGAGTAAGGCGGCATCTGCGGGAATCGTCGCTTCCGTACGGGAAGGACCTGTTCTTCAGGTTAGGGCCAGCAATGCCCAACCGGAATCCGGCATCAGAGCAAGGGCTCGTCCGCCGGGTCTACAATGGGATCCCCGGGAGAGGGGTCGGGATCGATTGGCCGGGGATCTACCGGCTTGTCGGGATCGAAAGGCTGGGGATCTTCGCGTGGCTTGTCCGGGTCGATAGGTCGGGGCGGGTCCTGTACCGGTTTTTCCGGAGCGGGATCGGGACGGGGTCCCGGACTGGGGTGATCGGGGCGGTCTGTGCGCCCCGGCCCATCTGGTAGGTTCTGGCTCTGGGAATTCTGCATGTAGGTTTTCATGAATTATATTCTGAAGATCTCGAATAGCTTAGTAAGCCGTCATTGGGATTGACTACGCGCCAGAGTGCTAAGCGCAGCGAGCCCGGTGCTACGGGCAGCGCTTTTTTCCATTTCTCCCAATACTGCCGTGTTATTGGTTCCACCGGTTCGGCGATAGCAAGTCTAGATCGGCAAGGTCCAAGCCGGCAGCGATAGGCCTCGTTCCGGTCAGCGTTTTATCTGGCCGCGTATCTCGCCGCCTTTATGCTCATTGCTATGGACGTTGATGTAGAGGCCCCCCGCCTTGGCCGCATCGTATTGCGCGTCCGTCAACTTCGCGCCGCTTTGGACCGACCACTCGTTCTCACCGGTCTTTTCGAGGCTGATGATGGGATCGCCCGTTTTGCCGGTGGGCGCTTCATGGATATGCACACCTGTAGGCTTGATGCCACTAACGATGATCTTGCCTTTGATGGTTTTATCATCCTCAACCGTGATGGTCCCGGTTCCGGATGCAGAAGTCTGGACTGGAGGCACCTCCTGGTCGCCGCTCAGCGTAATCTTGATTTCGCCCGCCGTGGCGAAGCCGGAGACCCCGGCCAGGGCGGCGGCCATGAATGCAAGAAGTGCCAGGGTGAATCGCGACTTGCGTAGAATTATGCTCATTGAGTTATCTCCTTCGGTGAAAAGGTTAAAAACGGTGGTGGCTGCTTAACTGGTTCCGCCGCTTTCAGGTTCCGCGCTTTTTCCGCTTTACTTTAACGGGATAGGAATATTGGGGCGGCCGCATATTGGTCTTGTGACGGCGGGAGGCAGCCAATAGGTCGAATTCTACCTATTCGATCAGGATGAGTCCGTACGGTAGCGTACGTAGGTGAGCAATGCTCATTTAGATTAGCAGGTGAATTGCCGGACATCTCCACAAGTTACGTTCATGTTGTCCCGCTGATTACTGGCCTGTTGCGCCATTTTATTCTGGGCTAAGCGGCTAACGCTGCGCCTTGGAGAGCGCCATCAATTACTACGACAATCTCTCGGGATGCGTATTGCTCGTTCGCCACGGGCTCGTAACGCACAGAGCGTATTCCCTTACTCTGTTCGTTCGCCCATCATTCATTGACTTTGAATTGCGGCGGTTCGGCTGATGGCACATCAATCCAGAATGTACTACCGACCGCGACAGAGCTTTCAACACCGATTTCTCCTCCCATAAATTCAATCAGTTTTTTGGTAACGACCAATCCAATCCCAGTACCCTCCTCGGAGCCGGCTTCCCGGCCAAGCCGATTGAACGGGTTAAACAATTTGCTGATTTGTTCTTGCGTCAATCCGGGACCTGTATCCCGGATGCTGATGCGGGTCATCCCGGACTCATTTTGAGAATACTCAACGGTGACATTGCCCCCCTCCCGATTATATTTAATCGCGTTGGTAAGAAGATTGATTAGAACCTGCTTCAACTTGGTCTCATCCGCGAGAACATGCGAAGGAAGCCCGTATCGGGAAATATGCAATCTGACATTCTTTTTTTGGGCGAGGGATTTAATCATCGTTTCGCATTCTTTCAGGATATTGACTAGTAATAGCGGTGTTTGGGACAGAGATAATTCACCCGATTCGATCGCTGCAGAATGCAAGAGTTGATTAATGAGACTCAATAGATACCATCCCGATTCAAGAATATGTTCAATACTTGTCTTTTGGGATGGCGTTGGCGGTGGATTACCCATTTGCATAAGCTGGGCAAATCCAAGTATGGCATTTAGGGGCGCTCGTAATTCATGACTCATACTGGAAATAATTTCCGATTGCTCCAAACTCGTTTTTTTATTGGCAGCTTTGTTTCGGATTATCTGTGCCAATGTTCGACTGGAGGTTAAACTTGATTCCACTCGACGCATGACTAAATACGCCAGGTCTTGTAAGTTGGCGATGTCTCTCTCGTTCAATACTCGAGGTTCGCGATCAATAATCCATAGCCCGCCCAAATTGAAACCTTGTGTCGTGATCAGAGGCGCTCCCGCATAAAACCCCATACCGGTCACCTCGGCTGCAAGCGTTTTTGTAAGCAGGCCGGTATCAACGCTCGTATTCTCAACAATACAAGGTGATTCCCACAGCATTGCGGCCGCTGGGAGTCCGGGTGCAAACCTGATTTCGGTGGTTTCAAGGCCATACTTCGAGACAAGGCGAATATGATCGACATCGACAATGCCGATGATCGAAACCGGGACATTAAACAGTCGCGCCGCCAAGGCGGTAATTCGATTAAAAGTGCCGTCGATGGAGTGCTCAACCAATATATCGTATTGTTTTAATGCAAGGAGGCGGTCTGTTTCATTCAGTGGCATTTGAGCCCGATCAATTTTCATATACCCGCTACCTTGTACAGCAGGCACGGAGGGCTTAAGGATACGACGCCGCGCATTGATCGCGGCCGCAGCTCGCATTCATGTAAAGGCAATGAAGCCGCGCAAGTCATTTTCATAGGCGCGCCGGCTGCGGGCTGTCGGTGAATCATCAGAGCCTCAGAGTGGTATCTTATTATTCGTTCAGCATTCCAGATAACAGACAAGCCGCTCAGAGCCGCAAAATTGCGGCTGCTGCTTTTGCTGCTTGAGAACCAGGCCCAACCAGACAATAGGCGGTACAAGCGGAATGCGACTCTGTCATCCGGCCTATCGGATGCTCCCGCTTTCGATTCTGGCCTTAAAGACGCGTCAAGGCGTTATCTGCCGGCGTTATTGCCTATTTAACCGGTATGGGAGTGGATCTTGTGACAGGAACGGCGGTAACGCTATTTTGCGGGCTGCCTTCTATGATCCTGTCGGAATAAGTGAGATAGATGAGCGCATTGCGTTTTGGGTCAACGACCCGAACAACATGCAGGCGCTTGAACAAGATCGACATGCGTTCGGTGAACACGTCTTCCTGCCGCGGAAGCCTTTCGGTGAAATGCAGGGTTTCGGCCACCTGCCGGCAGGCGATGGAGGCTTCAGCCCTATCTTCCGCAAGGCCAACCGTGCCTTTTATACCTCCTGTCCGGGCGCGTGAAACAAAGCACGTCACCCCCTGTACCTTGGGATCGTCATACGCTTCGATGACCACGCGGTCGTCCTTTCCGAGCCACCGAAAAGCTGTATCCACTTCCCCGATCATTTCGGCTTGCACCGGCGCTGCGGACAGCGCGTAGAAGAATGCAAAAACCATTGTTCGGATAACCCGCTGATCTCTCGCCATTCCTTGTTTCCTCGTCAAATATATGTCCGTCAGACTCCCGGTCAGCCGGGCTGTCCGATTTTTCCAACCGATGCCTTCGGCATTGCAAAATTAACCGGGTGTATGACCTGTGTGTAGGGGTAGGGCTGGCCCTCGATATGCCAGTTGGCCCAGATGCGGCGCTGGGCATCCGGTTCCAGCGCCAGCCAGTTGCGTGCGCCGATATAGAACTGGTGGGTGCCGGGGAATTCGATCATCACTGAACTGATATCCCGATCGGTCGACATTTCCTTGCCTACGGCGTTCTCCAGAAAGAACATCGCCACCCCCTGCGGAGGCGGATGAATGACTCCGGATGAGGTCAGCTGGATGATCTCCTGACCTGTGCCTCCTCCGTCGCTGCGCAGGTCGCGTATGAGGCCCAGGGCGCCTACATGCACATCCCCGGAGAGAAGCGTGACCCGGCTTTGCCGGGATCTGGAGAAATCCAACAGACGATGGATCAGGCGCAGGCGCTCCTGCTTGTGCGGTATGCTGTTCCATTGGTCGCGCAGGTCATCTTCCAGTTCCTGCTGGCCCGGGAAGATTGATAACGCTTTTTCCAGTTCCGAAAAATCGGGATGGACCACGGGGATGGAACTCATTGCAAGCAGGTGAGTGCAATTGCCGGTCAGCGTGTCGAGCCAGTCGTACACCGCTTTCCAGGACACCTGCGAAATGACCTGGTTGTCGCTGCGCTCGGTGCGCATATCCAGCGCCACGATGGCAAGGGGTCCCAGGTTCAGCCCCAGGCTGAAAGCCTGCTGACCGGGTATTTTGGCGGGATGCGCTTCGTCCTCGGCGAGTTGCAGCTGAAACAGCGCGAAAGCGGCGCGCGCGCTTGCGAAGAGCCCCTGGTACACGTCGGAGGCCTGCAGCCCTGGATCGTAAGAACCCCATCCGTCAAAGATATCGTGATCGTCCCACATCATGAAGGTGGGGACGCTTGCGAACAGCGTTGTCAGGTCCGTCTGCCCCCACCACTTCACATACAGCTCGCGATAGAAATGCTCGACCGCACTCGCCATCTCCGGGGTGTAAGGATGGGATATTTTTTTCTGCCGCGGCAGCGCGAGCCAATCGTGCAACTCGGGAAGCGTATCGAACATCGGGTCGGCATAGATCTGGTCGCCCCCCATCAGCAGCAGATGGTACGGACTATCAGAATGCTGGCGGATAAGATTCCGGACCATGCCATATGGATCTTCTGTTTTCTGCATCAGCTTGTTGGAGGAAAATCCGGTGCACGAGGTATAGGCCATGTTAGGTATAGCGCCTTTCGCAGGCACATGAAATTCCCAACCGGAGGGTTCGCCTTTGATGCGATAGCTGATTTTTTGCGGGCTCCCGGTGAGCGTTACGACAAAATCAAACCGCCACGCTTGCCTGGCCGGAGAGGCATCGGGGAATGTCGCCAGTAATTTTGCCGTCGCCCCTGTAGACGCGGTGGCCGGGGCCGAGCCTGGACCGGCGGCTTGCCATTCGAGCGACGGCTTTTTTTCGCCGCTGTCGCGGACGATCAGCACGGACACGCGCCATTGCCGTTCAGTATTTCCCTTCAAGCCCCTGAACGAGAGGATGGGACCCAGCTTTAACGCCATGTCAATTCTCCTTCATATTGAAGTCACCGCCGTACCCGGCGTATTTGCGCACCGGTAACGTACAGTATAGGTTGTGCCCGCGATGCCCATGGTATGTTTCGGGGCCCGCACGGTATCAGGCTGGAGAAGGAGACAAAGCAGAAATATAGCGGATTGCGGTGGCGCTGGGCAGAAAACAATAGGCCGCGCCCCGGCAATTCACAAAACTGGAAAGCCCGGAAAGTTCAATGGGCCGCTTCTGGCCCTGCACGGGGATAAGGAACGTCGCGTCCGAGACCGAATTATCGCCAATGATAGGGTCCCGGGTGTCGCGCAACCCGGGCGCGAAGCTTCCCTTATTGGCCCACTCCGACATCAAGAATTCGAACTGATCCTTGATGCTGACGCCAATGAACAAACCGAGCAATCCGCGGTCGATACCGTCGCCGGGATTCAACGGATCGTAGGGCGGGCCATAGGGCAGGCCGCGGCGGATAATGCGGCGCTTGAGGCCGCTATTGCCGGCCACGACCGAGTTGCGCGGGTTCATGCGGCGAATATGCGATCCGAGCGGGCAGCGGTAGCCGCGCCTGTCATCAAACGCATCCGGCACGCTCGTGCTGGGCACGTAGTCGAAGCTGTTACGCTTTTCCAGCGGGATATGGTCCCCGGGGGAATCCGGCGATAGAGACAGCGGCACGCCATTTCGCCACCGCCCGCAGAGCTTGGCCGCGATCAGCTCGCGGTCCAACCCCGTCTGGATCGCGGCCTCGGTCAGGAATTGCTCGAAGCCATCGCAATCCTGGGACAGGATACGAAACGCGGCAAAGCTGCCATTTTCGCCGAGGGCGGGTGGGATGGGCGCGGGGTAGGTGAAGTCCGCGTACTGGCTGGGATGACCGAACAGGAATTCTCCAGCCGGCGCCTTCGGTAGCACATCCGGCATGGCATGCGGGAGGCCGCCGTCGATGGTGGGTTGAGCGAAACCATCGCGATAGCCAAAGTGTGCTTTGCTTTCCGGCAGGCTGCGGGCTTCCTGCAGGGATAGCTCGGACATAGCCCCGTCGCTGGCGTACATAGCCCTGATCCGGGTAGTAACCTGCTCCATCACGTCTTCCGTCTGCGCAAAAAGGAAGAGCAGGACATGCAGGTTGGGACTGGCAAGTTGGCCGATCCAGTTTTCCGGGCTGCTTCGCCCGGTATCGCCGACTCGTTCGGCGCGGGCCACCGCGCCAGCCGCAAACTCCTCCGGAAATGACGACAGCGAGTCAGGCGGAACCCCGAGCGCAGCAAGGCCGGGATAGGTAAGGCCGACATTCAGGCAATATGACGGTTGGACGGTCCAGTCGGTCGCGGTCGCGAGTTGCGGCAGATCCTGGGAACTGCTGGCGCCTTTGACGAGTTCGCCGAGAAAATGTCGTGCCGCCTGGGGCTCCACAACCTTCAAGGCAAATACGCGCAGCGCCGGCATCGCGTAAGTGCGGAGGATGAACCCCTGGATATCTGCATGCGCCAAGTCTGGCATAGTCATGAGTCAAAGTATGGGGTTAATGCAGGTGCAGGCTGCTACTTTCGCCTCTATCTCTATTTCTATTGCCCACAACCATGCTCACAAGTCAGCGTAAGCCTTCGTCATAGCGATCTCAAGCCGGATAAATGATCGGGCATCGCGATCAGACATGGCGGTTGGCACGGCGATCAGCCACTTCGGTCAGCCGTAATGATCAGCCATCCGTGAGTGCCGCCTGGATATCCAGTACCGTTGCGCTCGGGTAGGCGCTGTAAAACGGTTCAATTCCGCCCAGGTCGTTGGCTTTGACGTATTCCCGGAACTGGCTGCGGTTGCGCTGAACAGGAAGCGGCGGCGCCCCCTCCATGTGCTCGAGAAGCGCGTTAAAAATGTCGCCAATCTCGTCTATGAATTCATTGAGATAGTCATCGAAGGACCCGTCATAGGTGGTTATGATCGCGAGCTTGGTATTGTTTTCGAGGAAGACGAAGCGTGCAAAATGCACGATCCTGAGCTTGTCCAGCGCAATCCAGATCGGGTTTTGTTCCGGTGGAGCGGATTGAATTTCCTGGATACGGGCGTTGAGCGCCTCGAAGTCTTCGGACGATCGGATCGTCATGATCAAGGTCAACGGGCTCTGGACCGGTTTTCTCCTGGTCGCGCCGGGATCGGCGTCATCGCTCTTGCCGGTGCTAAAGTCAAATAAACCCATATCGCGTCTCCTCGGATTGCCTCATGATCGTGACCGGCTCCAGCTCCAGCCCCAGCCCCTTGTTATTGCCAGTCGCGCATACAGTGGACTCATAAATCGTCCCGGCTATTCGCCTGGATAATACTATTATGTGTATAGGGGCTTTAATGGCTTTTTCAGCCGGCCTGGCGCACAGTCGAACACGGTAGCCAGGCATTCAAAAACAGCCGATGAGCTTTGCTCAAACCCGCGATTGGGCGATAATAAACGACAAACCCTCAAGCTGAAAATGGATCGTGATGAAAAGATTTGAAATCACGTGTGCCGCTGTGCTTATAAACCTGTTTCTGGGTAATGCCGTCGTCGCCGGGGATGAAACGCGGACCGGCAGGGTATCAGCGCCAGCCTCGATCTCGAGCAGAAATTCCGACGCGCTCTCCGCCAAGAACATTGCCGTCCGGGTACGGAACGATGGTGAACAGATTACCGTGGAGGCGACCTTTGTTGTCCCGATTCTGCCTGAGCAGGCATGGGCGGTTTTAACCGATTTTGACAATATACCCAACTTTAATTCCGGCGTTATTTCCAGCAGGGTCACGGGCAGAACGGGCAATCGCGTGTGGGTTTCTCAAAAGGGGGCGACAAAGTACGGCTTTCTTACTTTTTCCTACGACTCAAAGCGGGAAATTGATTTGTTTCCTTTTAGCAAGATTCAAGAGCGTCTGACGAGCGGCAGCATGCGCAAACTGGAAGAGACGACACAGCTAACTCTCGAAGGGGATCAAACCCGCATAACGTATCATGCGGTTTTCATTCCCGGCACCTGGATTCCTCCGATGGTGGGAAATGCTTTCATAAAGCATGAAGCGCGCGAGCAGTTCGCGGAACTCGTCAATGAAATGATCAGACGCAACCAGGTTAAAATCGCCAGCCGCGAGCCATAGCTGCACGGTTGAAGATAATTGTCTTGTGTCCGTAGAATCTCATTTTCCCATGCAGGATGCGTTTGCCGCAGGGAGATTGCCTGGACGTCTCGGCGCTTCAGCGTTTCAGGTCTCACGTGATTGATCGGCCGACGCCCCCTCAGGCGCGGCCGGCGTTTTAGGCCTTATCTCGCGCAGCAGCAAGGGCGTTTCCGCGCGGCTCTTGACAGGCCCGCCGCTATCATCGATTCTGTTGGACTGCCCGTTGAAAGCGGCATTGTCTTTCCCGTTCACATGCAAATGATAGGCCTTGATCAGTAGCGAGATGCCTATCCAGCCGGCGATCAGCACAAAAGGAACCGTTATCAGCAACGGATGCAGGAGCGCGGCCACAGCCAGCGATAACAGCACCGCGCCGCCAAACAGCATGATTTTTGCCTCGGCCGCGCCGAGAACAAGCTTGTTGGTAATCGCGGCTCCAACGGTATTTCCCACCCGAATCGCCCCCGCCGTCAATCGGCTGGCACTTCCGCGCCGGGGTTGACGCAGCCCCCTGGGTTCAGGTGGAGCCGGTTTGTTCGCCCGGGAGCTGGCAACCGGGCGTACGCGGTTTTTCTCGCTGAGCACGATTTCGGTCGCGTTGTCCAGGTCCTGGAGGTACATCTGCTCCATTTCGTCCCCAAATTCAAGGTTTTCCACGGCCACATCGAGTTCCCAGTTTCCGATCCAGCTCGCCAGGTTGAGATTGCTTGAGCCGACACGGGCCCAACGCCCGTCTGCGACGGCAGTTTTGGCGTGAAGCATTGACCCGTTCCATTCAAAGACGCGCACTCCGGCTTCCAGCAATGGTCGATAACCCGCGCGCGAGATCGGCCGCAAAAACCTGAGATCGCCGCTTGATCCTGGAACAAGCAGCCGGACATCCACCCCGTCCATTGCCGCGCCCCGCAATGCCTGAACATAGCTTGTGGTGCCGACGAAGTATGCGTCGGTAAGCCAGAGTGTTTTTTGCGCCAGCACTGCGATCAACTGTTCCAGCCGATATAATCCGGCTGTCGCAGCGCTGTCTCCAAGGACTCTTATGTCTACCGCTCCTACTGTCGGCAGCGAATCCCGCGTCGGAATTTCGTGCGCAGGCAGCTCCGGCCCGGTCTCAGCCCACGCGCGCGAAAAGGAGTGCACGATGTCGGCTACCACGGGGCCACGTACCTCGACGCCTGTATCGCGCCATGGCGGAATATTCTTTTCCGGAAAACCCGTCCACATCCGTCCGACACATAACCCGCTGACATAGGCAACGCTACCGTCCACGCAGAGCGATTTGCGGTGCAGCCGGCTTAACCAGCCCAGGGGACTGTCGAAGCGCGGCGGATTGAAGCATCGAACCTCGACGCCTCCTTCACTCAGGCGCCTCCAGAAGGCGTTACCCGTTTCCGTAAGGCCGCCCATCCAGTCGTAGATCAGCCTTACCGTCACACGTTCCTTTGCCTTCGCAATAAGCGCGTTAGCAAACTGCTCGCCGATGTCATCGTCGCGAATAATATAATTTTCAAAATGAATCGTTTTATTCGCGCAGCGGATCGCTTCCAGCCAAGCTGGATAATTCTCTTCCGCGTCCCTGAGCAGGCGAATCCTGTTGCCGTGAACGAGCGGCGCGCCGGCTGCGCGCGAGAAGGCCTGAGCCGCCAGGACGCGCGGCGTGGACGTCGCTTCGCGGGGGGATTCGTTCAGCTTCGCGTTGGCCATGTGTATCTGGCTAGCTCGTGTGCGTGGCGCACGATATGTGCAGCCAGCAAAGGCGTGGAAATATGATTGTGATTGTAGGACTTTCTCAATCGCTGACCTCTTCGCCAAACTTGGAGTCGACATAGCAACGCATTGCCGCTACCAGTGGCGTGAGTCCTTTTTGCCGGTTTCGGCCCGACCTCATGTAGGCTACGCAATGTTCCGATCCCGGTTCAAGGCTGTGACCCAGGTTTATCCCCTCCCTCTCTATGATCGGCCCGCCTTGAGACCAGTCAGCCGACGGCTCCCAGCGCACATGGTCGATGAGGCAATGTGCGTCAACTACATGCACCTCCGCTGCGCCGTTGGCCTTGGCCACCCAGTAATCGAGCAGCTCATCCTTAAGCTCGGATACTTTCATTAGATTTCCCTTTCACCGTTTCCGGTATGTCATAGCTGGCCGGTTTCCAACGTATTGCACTGCCTCAGGCTGCCGCTTTTCAGCCCGCGCGAGAACCAGCTCACTCGCTGTGCGCTTGTTCCATGGGTAAAGGTTTCGGGCACAACCGTGCCCTGGCTCTTGCGCTGCAGCGAGTCATCCCCGATTTTTGCGGCGGCATTCAGGGCTTCTTCAATGTCACCTTGCTCGAGCCATCCCTTCGATTTCTGCGAATGAAAAGCCCAGACCCCGGCAAGGCAATCCGCCTGCAGTTCAACCCGAACCGATAAGGAATTCGCCTGGGCTTGCGGTGCCTGCCTGCGCAGGCGGTTAACACGGTCCGAAATCCCCAGAAGGTTCTGCACATGGTGACCGACTTCGTGCGAGATTACGTAGGCCTGGGCGAAGTCCCCGGTAGCGCCAAGCCGGCTCTCCAGCGTGTCGAAGAAATCAAGATCGATGTAGATGCGCTGATCGTCCGGGCAGTAGAACGGTCCCATCGCGGCGCTGCCGTGGCCACAGGCGGTTATGGTCGCTCCGCGAAACAGCACCAGCTTAGGCGCCTGGTAAGTGGCGCCCTCCTGCTGCATGAGTCCTGCCCACACATCTTCGGTATCGGCAAGCACAGTTGAAACAAAGGCCGCGTGCCTGTCGTCGGGTGGTGGAGCTGGTGCCGGCCCTTGCTCCTGGATTGCGCCACCGCCCGAGATAAGGCTCAGCATGGTGAGCGGATCCACCCCGAACAGCAAACCGCCGAGCAGCGCCACGATAACTGTGCCGATGCCGATGCCGCGTCCGCCGATGCCATACCCGCTGCCCCGGCGATCCTCGACGTTGCTACTCTGACGTTGGCGCTCCCATTTCATGCGAGGTTCCTCATCCGTGTAACAGGAGACATGTGCTCCCTTGCTTGATCGCGCCTATGGCTAAGCCACGTCCGATCTTGATTACGCATGTTCATACAGCTTTCCCTGTATAAAAAGGCAATGCGTGAAAATTATAGTTCCAGGTCTACCACAACATTCAAGTGGTTATGGCGAACCTCCGTGTTCGCGTTCCAGTCGTCCTCGCGGGGAAAGTGCGCCAACGGTGCGCAGATCATCATATTTAGCACAGATCGGCACGGACCGGTGGGGTTATCTCCACGGGGTTAGTTCCATGCAGCGACTGATGAACACTTTACCGACTCATTGCCACACATTCAATGATTCAATGGTTGAGTTTCGCCAGGTCTGCTTTTAATTTTGCGATGCGTTATCATATGCATGTACCCTTGCTCGTTCTGATCGGGGCATTCGAACATGAATATCAGCGCGAACAGATACCACGTGGATTTGCACCACTTTTATTACTAGATTGCGGAGGCATGATGAAAAGAATGATTCAAGTTGGCATGCTGTTGCTTGTCATCCCGGCACTGTCCGGTTGCTGGCTCCTTGCAGCGGGAGGAGTTGGGGCGTACGGCGGATACAAGATGAAAGAGGAAGGCTATACAGTTCAGAACCCGGTGAAAAAGGAAGCGCCCGCCGAGTCATCGAAATAGAATCGGTAGATCAGGGGTTGATGGTGGTCGGGCAGGGCAGGTAGAACGGAGTTCGTGCGCGCGAAAGCAGCACGTAAAATCCGCTTACTGAGTTGCAGGACGCGGCGTCCATGTTGCCACCCACTGTTCAAACTCGCTTGCGGTCATCGGCCAGGCATAGAGATAACCCTGGCCTTCCTTGCATAGGACGCCTTGCAGAAACTCCGCCTGCGCTTTAGTCTCCACTCCCTCGGCAATAATCCGGAAGCCCAGGCTGTTCCCCATCGCTACGATGGCTGTGGCGATGGCTTCAGCGTCGGTATTTCCCGGCAGGCCATGTACAAAGGATTGGTCAATCTTCAACCGGTCAACCGTGAACTGCCGGAGAGATGAGAGGCTTGAGTAGCCGGTTCCAAAATCGTCGATCGCCACTTTTACCCCCAGTCCAGCCAGCTGCCGCAATTTTTCCAAAGCAGGCTCCACCCCTTGCATTACCACGCTTTCGGTGAGTTCCAGTTCCAGTCGTTCGGGCGGCAGCCCCGATTTCTTGAGGGCGCGCTTGACGACATCGATAAAGTCTGTCTGGCGGAACTGGACTGCCGAAACGTTGACCGAGATACTCACTTCGAACAGGCCACGGTCGCGCCAGAGCCGGGCCTGCTGGCAGGCTTGATACAACGCCCATTCGCCAATTCCCAGTATCATTCCACTGTCTTCCGCCACGGGTATGAAACGCTGAGGGGGAATCAGCCCTTGCGTCGCGTGCCGCCACCGGAGAAGGACTTCTGCGCCAATGACGTGTCCAGTCTCAAGCTCAATTTGCGGCTGATACACCGGGAACATCTCACCGCGTTCGACCGCTCCGCGGAGATCGCGCTCCAGGCTGAGCCGTTCAAGCGCCCGTGCTGTCATGTCCTCGGAGTAGAACTGGTACCGGTTGCGGCCCGATTGCTTGGCCGTGTACATGGAGGCGTCTGCGTTTCGAATCAGAGTGCTCGGCTCGGTGCCATTGTCGGGATAGATGCAAATGCCGACACTTGCGGTCAGCGACAACTCATGCCCCTCGATATGGTACGGCTGCGATAGCGTGAAAATAAGCTTTTCCGCGACGCGCGCCGCATCTTCCGCTGACTCGATGTCGCTCAGAAGAACGACAAACTCGTCGCCGCCTACGCGGCTCACAGTATCGACGCTGCGAATCGCCGCCTGCATGCGTTCGGCTACCACCTGAAGCAGGCGGTCGCCAATCTCATGACCTAGCGAATCATTGATCGGCTTGAACCGGTCCAGGTCCACGAACAGTACGGCGAGGCGGCCCAGCACGCGCGCCGCGCGTTTTATCGCCACTTTCATGCGGTCTGAGAGCAGCGCGCGATTTGGAAGCCCTGTAAGGGCGTCGTAGTGGGCAAGGTTCAGGATACGCCGCTCCGCCGCCTTGCGCTCGGTAACATCACGTGCAAGGACAATGAACCGGGGCGCCATTCCGGGATGGACATGCTTGCGTGAAACCGAAAGCTCGTACCAGAAGGTGCCTTGTACGAATTGCAGCTCCAGTTCCTTCCCGGACGAGAGGCCCTGCTCATTAGCCTCATGCAATGCGGATACGATTACCTCGCTTGCGCTCGGGGAAAGGACTTCGGAGATTTTTTGTCCAAGCAGCTCCTCAGCGCGCAAGGCGGGGAAGCCGGTGCGCGCGGAATGGTACGCATGACAGCGGCCCTCCAGATCAAGTTCGAACAGCAAGTCGGGTATGGCGTCGAGCGTGGCCTGCAGCTGGCTCCGGGCTGCCAGGATTTCCGCTTTCTGGTTTTCCTGTTCGGTAATGTCCCGAATCATGGCGACAAAGTAATGGGCGCTGCCGTCGTCCCGCCGCACGCATTTCACGTCGAGATTAGCCATAACAATAGTGCCGTCCTTGCGGATGAAACGCTTGTTCATCGCATACCCGTCGGATTCGCCACGCATCACTCGCTCGAACTCGGCAAGATCTTTTTCAATGTCTTCGCGGTGAGTCATTTCCAGCCAATCCTTTTCCGCAAGTTCATAGCGTGAATAACCCAGGATCTCGCATAGTTGGTTATTGAACCGCAGCCAGCGCTTGTTGTCGGGAGCGGTGATCGCCATGCCAATGAATGGCAGCTCGTAAAAGTATTTGAGAAGACGGTCCTGCTCCGCGGTGCGAATCGCCAGAGCCAGCTGGTGAGCGCGCCGCTGCTGGCGCCAGAGGCGCAGCAATACTACGCTGACCGCCGTAATCGCGAGCAAGACGACGATGCTGACCCAGAACACCAGGGTCCACAATTGCGTGAGTACCTCACGCTGGTCGATTTTGGCGATGAGATGCCAATCGGAGCCGGATATTGGCCGATAAGCGGCCAGCACCTGCTCGCCACGATAATCCACTCCATGCATCTCACCGTGGGGCGGCTCACGGGCGCCGATAGCTCTGGTCAAGTCGTTGCGGGCGGAGAGATCGATTTCTGCTGGCGGAGAAGGATGCTTGAGGTGGCGCCCGCCGTTGAGGTAATGAACAGTGTTGTTTTCCTGGCGTATAAGCAGGATTTCTGCGCTTTCGCTGCTGCCAGGCCATTTCTCGACCAGGGGGAGCAGAAATTTACCGAGATTTGCGCGCAGCACCACGAGCGCGACCGTTTGTCCGTTCGGCGGGTCAGAGACCAGCGGCAACACGTAATCCAGCCAGGCCCGGCCGTTTTTATCCAGATACAGATCGCTGCTCTGTGTTCGTCGGCTGCGCAACGCTGCAGACAGCAGCGTCTTGCTGACCTCCGGCGTGTCGGGTTGTTCGCCCAGCGTCAGCAGCGTGTGGCCCGCTGTGTCGAGGAGCAGTATAGACTCGTAGCTATAGGCTTTCATGATAGCCTCCAGCCGGTTGCGGATCAGTTGCCGATTCCGGTCCGCGCCTGTCTCTTGCATGCTTGCCACGCGTTCGATGAAGGCCTGACTGGCACCCAGCACCTCCGCATCGCCACCTCGTTCGTCCAGCCAGATTTCGATCTGCTCCGCCTTGAGATCGGCGATGGTATGAAGGTCATCATACATTCTTCGTTCCATCTCCGGCCCATATACCTTGACAATGCCGACGCTGACCAGGGGGGCGACCATCGCGAGGGATACAAACATCAGCATTAACCGGTTCAGCTGGAAGCGGACGGAATCGGGGGCCGGTATGGAAGGGGGAACGACCGTATCGCGGGCGAACTTCAGCAGGGCATAAAACAGACCGCTGCTTGCGATAACAAGGACCAGTTCCTTCATAAAATAGGCCTGGCTCCGCAATGTCGGATCGTCCAGCGTAAGCGAGATCAGATAGCCCGCAATCGCCATCCATAGCGTTGAAAAGCTGGCGTAGAGGAGAACGAGGAGCCAGACCGGGCGCCTCAGCATATGACGGTCGAGCAAGGTAAAATCATTATTATCTGCGGAATGGAAGAGCCCTCTTTAACGGGCAACTCTGAACAACACTTGATTGTTGAACACAAATAGAAGGAAATAGAAGGGCTCCAGGCTAATAGTTGAGCATCCGAAGCGTGGGCCCGTCTGTATGATTGTTAACACTTCATGCTTAGACACTGCATTAATTCAAAAATGCATGCGTTTATTCACCCCTGCACACCGTGCCTGTGCAATCAGGGTCACGTTATGCCTGCCGTGGTCTTATACTATTGCGACTCTGAACCAGCCTGCCGGGCAAGCGTCTCTTATTCATCGGTTTATGACATTTTTCGGAGGTATCCCATGAAAAACCGTAGTGCCAGTATGACTGCGCGCCTTTCCCCCCTTCTGCTTATTACGTCCCTTTTACCGGTGGAAGCAGCCGCTCTGGATGCCTGTCACAATATTCTCACGGCAGGTTTCTACGACGAGTATTCCAAGAGCGAGGCAAAGGTTAGAGACCGCTCGCTTTATGCGGAACTTTGCTCGCTCAACTATGAACAGGCCCAAGCCGCGATAAAACAAGCGCGGCAATCCGGGGATGATGGGAGGCTGGGACTGACGTATGGGCTTTTTACGCTGGATGACGACGGGGTCAACGAAGGCCTGAGCGCCGGGGTGGGGTCATCGAGCACTTCCCTCAGTGAAGATCGGTTCAGGCAGTGGAAGGCCGGGTATTGTTCAAAGAATTCAGAAGCGGAATCGTCTCAGGCCGCCGAGTTTTTAATACAGACGGTCACCACCGGGGCAGCGGTGGGTAGCGGCGCCACAGCCCGGGCTGTGCAGGCCTGGTCCAGTTGCATGAAGAAGCGCGAGGGATTGACTTGTTGGGCTTCGCCACGCGCGCCGGAAAGCGAAGAGTTTGTGCTGAATGTCAACTGGACAAAGACGGGCGTCAAAGAATTGCAGGCACAGCCCGAGGTGCAGTATTCTTATCTCACCCGAGGAGGACGCTCGAAATTGGACGGCGCGCCAGACAAAAGAATTTTACCCCCCGGGCATAAACTGGCTTCCGGAACCTCGCAGATCCCGGTAGAACGATCAACGGATAAGGGGATTACCGCCACCCTCAAGGTAAATCATGCGGGAACGGAACAGAGCTGCAATGTGTTTATTCCCGGCGATACCGATTTTACATTGTCGGCGCCGTTCATTAACCGGCTGAAATTGAAGTATCCGGGTTAAACGACCGACATTGAAGGGCTGGGCAGTGCTTCCGGACGATGCGACCCCGTAGTGGGAGACAGGCGTTCCGCCCGTAATCCATGCCGTGGCCTTGCATCCCTCCGCTGTCCGATCCCCGCTCCGCGGGATCTCTCGGGTCCCTCGCGCTACGCTCTCGATCGCTCCAGCGCCGCCATTCCCTCGAGGACATCTTCGAATTGCCGGGCGCGATAATGCGGCGACACGTTTTCGAACGATTTCGCGCCTTGATTCGAGTCGACGAAAATGGTTTTGATTCCGAGCAGCGCGGCGCCGTAAGTGTCGCGGAACATATCGTTGCCCACGCAAATAACCTCGGATGGCTCAAGGCCCATAATATCGATAGCCTTACTGAAGAGCCTTGAATCGGGTTTCCTGAAGCCATGACGGCTTGAGATGAGGACAGGGTCAAAGTAGCCTTCCAGCCCTACGGCGCGGAGTTCGGGGATTGCGTAGCAAGATTGGGCATCTGTTACCAACGCCAGCCGGTAACTGGCCTGTAATGTATTCAATACTTCTTTTACGCCTGGGTATAGTTGCAGCCGATTTCGCGATATCGCGCGATAAATCTGGGCAAGCACCTTCGCCAACTGTCCACGGGTGGGGCCGAACCTGATTCCTTCCTGCATCAGAAACTCATTCCATATCGCTTCCACGTCGATTTCCGCGTATTCCTCGCCACTCGCTTCCCGCTGCTGTTTCATGATGTGGTAATAGCGCTCCTGAACCTCGCCGCGGTGCAGATACACTCCGTGATATGTCAGGTAGTGGGCAATGGCGCGGTATATTTCATCCATGGATTCGTCTGTTTCAATGTCGATCAGCGTTCCGTAGAGATCGAATAAAATTCCCTTTATGATCATGTGATTACCTCAATGTTTTGCCGGCTTCATCCAGTAGTCGCCGGCTGTAGTGACCGCCAATCCACCCGTTGCGCGCGATACGGAGGAGGGTGAGGCCCGCATAAAAGGGGACACGGCGGGTGATCGATGCAAAAGCAGCATGGCGGTCGGGAAAGTGGCAGGCATATTCCCACAGGAAGTGCCCGATGAAGGGTTCCGCCAGCCATTTGTCACCCGCGTACTGAATATAGAAGTGCTGAAGCTCACCCACGACCCTGCCAAGATCGAACACCCGGTCCGCAGATTTCATCCGTTCCAGATCGATAACGATGACCCAAAGGCCGTCGCCGAAGAGGATGTTGGGCGGCGTGACATCGCTGTGTACGAGGACCTGCCGATCTTCCCACATGCAGCTTTGACCAACCCAACGCTCCTTGAGCTGCCGGAATTCCCGAACCTCGTCCGGGCCGAGGCGTCCTGCATTTATCAGGTTTTGAAGGATATGATCGAAATATTCGGAATCCTTGGTGAAGTCCACGGTGCGCTCATGTACGGTTCGATTGTGCAGGCTCGCCAGGAAATAGGCGAGCGCGGTGAGTTTTTCGAAAAGCGCCTCCCGTGCGCTGTTGCGGATGGCGTTGAGAATGAATGTGGCAAGCGACGTGCCGTAGCAGAATTCCTCCATCAACACCTTGTTCAGATTGGCGTTCCGCCCCAGAGGCCTGGCTACGTAGTGAGGGTAACCCGTAAATCCAATACTTCGCAAGTAAGTCAAATTGTTGAATTCCCGTTCCATGCGCCGGGTAGCAGCCTCGGGGTCCAGGTCTGGCAGGCCGCCGAAGAATTTCCCGATGACCCGCGTCTGACTTTGCTGATCTTCATACAGATACACATGATTCGACGCCGGCAGCTGATATACCCGGAATTCCGGAGAACGAGTTTTAACGCCGAGCTTCGGGACGATATCGTCCCGAAGGTACCCATACAAAGGATCGTCCGTGGATAGATGGCCGAGGTATTTCATGAACCTTGCAGTAGCTGTGTTGTAATAATTTTTATTGGTCCGTCTTCCGGCTTAGCCACGGATCTCCGCGAATGGCGAATGATCGTTACTGTACACAATCACAATAGTACAGAATAAGGAAACGCGCCCAAGTTGACGCGAGGTAGCGACGCTCTCTGGTTTAGGTGGCAGGGCAGTTGCACGCAGGCCAGGTTGACGAAGCCGGATGCGCCTGTGCGGGATTAGTGCGAGCGGCGGATTATGCGGATTATAAGTTGGGGGTGTGGTAGAAACCAGGACGCAGCGTTTGGAAGGGAGCTACCCAGTGAACGTGAATACAATTCCATGGTGGGCGAAAAGTGTTGAGGAAACCGCAAAGGATATCGGCGGGTCATTGAACGGCCTTGCGGCCGCTGAAGCGGCCATAAAGCTAAGGCGGTATGGCGCCAATGCTTTGACGGTGGATAAATCTTCGCGGGTTGTATCCCTGATGTCGCGCCAGTTAAGTTCGCCTATCATCCTGGTTTTGATTGCTGCAGCAATCCTGTCGTTTGCCCTGCACGATGCAACCGATGGCCTCATCATTCTGTTTATAGTCGCCGCCAGTGCGCTTCTCGGCTTCTGTCAGGAATTTTATGCCGCGACAGCTATCGAACGGTTGCAGAAAATGGTGGAATCCCAAGCCGAGGTGGTGCGGGATGGCTGCGTCATTAAAGTGCCTTTATATGAGGTAGTGCCGGGCGATCTCGTGCAAGTTTCCGCTGGATCCGGCGTTCCCGCCGACTGCCGCTTGCTGGAGCTGCGCGATCTGTTCGTGAACGAGGCGGCTTTAACCGGCGAAACCTTTCCGGTTGAGAAGATTCTCGGCAATTTGTCTGCCGATACACCAATGGCGCGAAGAACCAATGCCTTGTTTCAGGGAACTCATGTGGTCAGCGGGACGTGCCGGGGTCTGGTGGTCAGGACCGGACGCGAGACGCAGTCCGGAGCCATCTTCGCCCATCTGCGCGCGCGTCCGGAGGAAACAGAGTTTGAGCAGGGCGTGCGCCAGTTCGGCATGCTGTTGATAAGGGTAACGCTGACCCTTGTTATCCTCATATTTGCATTTAATGTTTATTTGGAAAGGCCGGTACTCGACTCCTTCCTTTTCGCATTGGCGGTCGCGGTCGGCCTGACTCCCGAATTACTGCCGGCTATCATCAGCGTCAACCTGGCGAGCGGCGCTCGCCGCATGGCCGCCAAGAAGGTTATCGTCAAGCGGTTGGTATCAATCGAGAATTTTGGCAGCATGGATGTGCTGTGTTCTGATAAAACCGGTAGGCTTACGGAGGGCGCGGTCCGGCTTGAGGGGGCATTCGCCCCCGACGGCAAGCAGAGCTTGCGCACGCTGCAACTCGCGGCGATCAACGCGACCTGCCAGACTGGCTTCCGCAACCCGATCGATGACACGATCAGTGCAGCCGCTCAGCCGAGCGGCGGTCGTCCGCCTTGATGAGATTCCATACGACTTTACGCGGAAGTGCCTGAGTGTGCTTGCGTCTGTGGGCGGGGAGACTGTGCTGGTCACAAAGGGCGCCTTCGCCCAGGTACTTGAGATATGCGACACGGTAGAGCTGAGCGATGGCGGCATTTTTGGAATTGCTGGGTACGAAAACGCGATCCGTGAGCAATATGCCATGTTCAGTCAGCGCGGATTGCACACGCTGGGCGTTGCCATGAAGACAATGCCGGGTCGCTCGACCATCGAGCGAGCGGATGAGAACCCCCTTACTTTCATTGGATTTCTGGCGTTTGCTGATCCACCAGAGACAGGCGTTGCAGCCGCGATTCAGGAACTGCGGAGTCTGGGTGTGGCACTTAAGGTGATCACCGGGGATAACCGGCTGGTCGCCCGGGAGGTCGCGTTGCAAATCGGCCTGGACCATACGCATATGATCAGCGGCCAGGAGCTCCAGCAGGTTAGCGATGAAGCATTGCCGCAACTAGCAAGCACCGTAAATATTTTTGCAGAGATCGAACCGAATCAGAAAGAGCGCATTATCCGCGCCTTGCGCAAGGCGGGACATGTGGTCGGATATCTTGGCGACGGTATCAACGATGCGCCTGCGCTTCATGCGGCAGATGTGGGTGTGTCGGTTCAGGGCGCGGTAGACGTGGCGAGAGAAACCGCCAGCATTATACTGCTCGAGCGAGATCTGGCAGTGCTCGCCGCCGGCATCCGGGAAGGTCGTACAACTTTCGCCAATACGCTGAAGTATGTGTTTAAGGCGACAAGCGCAAATTTCGGCAATATGTTCAGCATGGCGAGTGCATCACTTCTTTTACCGTTCCTGCCTCTGCTGCCGAAGCAGATCTTGCTCACCAATCTGATGACTGATCTACCCGAGATGTCTATTGCAACGGATCGCGTGGATGCCGAGTGGATCGATCGTCCGCAACGTTGGGACGTTACATTCATTCGTCAGTTCATGCTCAAGTTCGGCTTGCTCAGTTCCGTTTTTGATTTTCTTACCTTTGGTGCGCTGTTTTTTATTCTTAACGCATCACCTGAAATGTTCCGTAGCGGATGGTTCGTGGAATCTGTCGTTTCGGCCTCGTTGATTGTTCTGGTAGTCCGGACTCGCCGTCCTTTCTGGCAAAGCACCCCATCCAGAGCGCTCATGCTCGCAACCCTGGTGGTGGTAACGGCTGCTATAGTGCTTCCATATACGCCGCTCGCGCAGTTGTTCGGTTTCGTACCCCTGCCATTCCTTTTCCTGGTTGTCCTGGGCGTGATCGTGCTGGCATATATTGGTTCGGCAGAGAGTCTGAAGCGGGAGTTTTACAATGGCCACGTCAACCGGACCGAATCCCAGCTTCGCAACGTATGATCGGGCTATGAGCCAGTCGCACAAAGCGTGTGAGGTGTTTTAATCTCGTTTAGTTATCTGGAAGAATCACGGCTATGACAGTTATATTATCTGGCTAGAGACGATGGAGCCCCCGGGCTTCTTCAACCATTCTTTTCAACTTTGCAATATCCAGTATGTGTAATTCATGGGATTCGCGTATGACCAGTTTGGCGCGGGCCAGCGCGTTCAATTCCCGAGTCACTGCTTCACGATGGGTGCTGAGAAGATTGGCAAGTTCAGTATGAGTGGGTGCTGGTGAAATCACGCCCATGTTTGGCGCCGCTGTTTGCCTTTTTGCAAGTCGCAATAATTGGATATGAATACGATTGCGGACAGAAAGTGTGCTGTAATCAAAGACACGCTCGGTTAAACGGCGCACTTGTCCGGCTAAACGCTTGAGGATAGCCAGTGATATATGTGGGTTGGATTGAAGGAGATTCAGGAAATCGGGTGCGGACATGGATGCCGCTATCGAATCTGTTTTAGCAATTACAAGGGCGGAGCGGGCAAGGCCATCAATGGCCGTTACTTCGCCAAACATTTCGCCGGCCGGCAGGTCGCATAAGATAACTTCATGGCCGGACGACGAGTAGTAGGTAATGCGAATCTCGCCTTGTACGATAAAGAAGGTGTGGTTCGTATCTTCCCGATACCCGACGATATGCTCGCCTGAATAGTAATGATGCCAATGGCAGCATTTGGCTACAAGCGCAAGATCTGTTTGGTGAAGATGCCGAAATTCCTTGATAACCGCAAGCATTGCGCTGGCACGTTCAGCTGTGATGTCTGGCGCAATCATCTCCGGTCTCTCCTCTCATCTATGTGCGACAACTCGGCAGGTTTCCGTGAGCACGTACAGGAGCGCTCCGTTTGCAAGGGGCGAGCGGGGGCAACGCAGCGCGCTTCCCATTGAATCTATATAGAACCCGTGGGATTTCCGTCGTTCAACGTCGTGCCACCTTCACCGTAATCACGGATAAGCAGAGAATGGTGCCAGAGATAGTATGTGCGCTTAGGCGATCGGCTTTCGCTCCCCAACGGGACATCCACGGCCTCCTATACATACTTCGTGAGCTTCAATCTGCGCGCCATCCTGATTTCGCTCGCCTCTTGTCAGCCACCAGCAGCCATCCGCTTCCTGTCTGATTTGAGTGGAAAACTTTCCTCCGCCGGCATCATCATCCGTCGGGTCCTCCGCGGGCGGATTTTGCGCCTCACTGTGTGCCGGGTGTTTCATATCGCTGACCGTGAGAACGTGTATATGGTTGTGCTTATCGATTACGATGGCAAATTGAACGTCCAGGATACTAACCGCCTCACGTATATTATCAGTGACTTTTATATGCACGTCCTTGGCTGGAGCGATGGGGGTCGCGGCGGCTACCGGTGCCGCTAAAGTCAAAGTTACCACTCCCGCCAATATCTTCGTTATTGCGCTCATTTTTTCTCCTTAAAAGTTTAACGTAACACGTAAAAACAAAGTGCGATGCGGGGTGAAACGTTGATAGTAAACAGGTTCGGATGCCTGGAAATTGACATTCCTGTAGAAGAAATCCTCGTCCAGAAGATTTCTGCCTTCCAGGCTTAAAATACCTCGTCGGTTAGGCAGTCGATAACCTACGGCCGCATCCAGCAAAACGAAGTCGTCAACCCCGGAATTTTCGCCCGTACGACTTTTTACTTTCTGGTGAACATATGTTGTCGTCATTTTCGCAAATACGCCCGAAGGATGGTAGAAACTGACGTTGACCGGCGCGCTTGCCGTTTCAATTCCATACGGTCCGGTTGTGGAGGCGTCCCGGGCAAATTTTTCAAATTGAAACTCGCCTTTGGCCGAGAAATATGGATGAGGTAATAAGTAAAGGTATGCCCGATAGAGTTTTTCCTGTTGGCTTTCCGTTCTGCTGTAAGTCAGATTATCCGAGAAAAATGGAACGCCAAGGTTGCGGTCCGAGATTTCCACGCCCGCGTACAAATTCTCGGATACGACAGCATCAAGGCCTGCTCCCCTGCGTCGCGCCGTCGTTCCGTTCACGTCATCAAATAGCTGGTTGAACCCCGCGACCTGTGTAGGCTCAAGCGTTGGATTCGCAATGAGAGCCGACTTGACCGTCTCGAACCATGCAAGCCGCAGGCGAAGCCTGCGCGTAATGTCCCATTGCAACCCGAATTTCGGATTAAATTTATCGATTTCGAAATTTGTGCCGTCCTTCAGGGAGACGTAATTTCCACCAATTGTTCCGGTGATATTTCCGGGTAAATTTATATTTGTATAGAGATAACCGCTGTAGCGTTCCCTCCTGAAGTTTCGCAGCCCTAAATTGCACTCCATGAACTGGGGACATGGCACTCCGAAATCCAGCCTTTCTCCTTTACTCGCATCGATTTGATATGCCCCGCCCCCCGTGGTTACGTTGTACCGTTCGCCGCGGAGAAGATATTGAGCTTCCGCTTGATAGCCTCTGCTTTTAGTTGTGGTTGTATCGGTAACATTTGTTCCGGGAAACGTGTTGTCCGGAACATTTATCAAAGCCTCTTTCCTATCAGTATAGATCCCGGACAGGATGAGATCCTGGTTGGGTGATAACGAATACCGCGCCCCGATCCTTGCCGTATCTTCGTCCAGTTTTCTCCGGTCTGGAGTAAAAACAGCAGGGTTAAAATTCAGTAACAAATCGCCGTGTTCAGTCTGGCGCGTGCGCACTTCGGCCTGCACATTAAAACGCGGAGTTACCGCATACTGCATGAATGCATTATAAATATTGTGTTTCTGATCATTGTTCTGACGAAATCCGTCGGTGTTGTAGTGAAACTGCCCGACACTGACTGAAGCGCGGCCATAAAGCGCCGAGAGCACAGCTTCGTCCCCGCGGGTGCTCTGGTTGCCTATCACGCCGGAAGCGACGAACTGGGGTTTGTTCCGCTCAAGCAACGGCGTAAATTCATTAAAGGCCGCCCTTGCCGGGCCCGTTCCGGTAATAATATTGAGATCAGCCACTGCAAGGCGCGGTTGAACCGGATTTACGTTTACGGGTTGCAGGAGTTGAGCCTGAAGAAGTTCGCTGACCCGGGCAACCTCATATCGGGGGGTGTCTGCGTAGGTGTCCGAGAGAAATCGATGCGCCGAGTGATTGGCAGGGTCGATAGTCAATGATTTCGCTGTTTCCACAATCGCGCGGTTCCCGAAACCCAGATTGTCATAGATGCGCGCCAGGCTGGAACCGCGCGCTGCCTGATCCTGATCAAGCAAGAGCCTCGAACGGTAGACTGCCCGGTTATCGTTCAGCTCGATGGACTTTTGAATATCGCGCAGTGCCTCCACGGGCTGGTTCTGGGTCTGTTTCATGATTCCGTCATAGAGCCAGGGTGTGGGATCATTGGGGTCCCGTTCTTTTGCCAGATCAAACTGCGTTCCCGCGAGGGAATAGCGCCTCTCTTCAAAATATGCTTTCCCTAGATAACTGCGGATGAGGGAATTTGCCGGGTCGAGACTGGCGGCGGTCTCAAGCTCAATCCGGCCGGCCTCAAGATCACCTTCGCGTATTCTCGCAAGGCCAACACCAAGCCTCGGCATGGGATCGGTCTGGTCGAGCTCGACCGCGCGGGAGAAAGCGGCGTTTGCCGCGCCGATGTCGATCTGAACGAGGTGGGTAAAGCCCAATACGGTCTGCGTTCTGGCGAGATCCGGTTTGAGTCGCACAGCCTGTTGCGCAGCCTTGACGGCCCGCTCCGGATAACCGGCAGCCATCTGCAACTCAGCCAGCCGCGCCCATCCGAGGGCATTCTCTGGGTCAAGCTCGACCGCCTTTTTTGCGCTTTCCAGCGCTTCCTCGATCCTGAAGCGCGCTTGCTGCGCGTAGGACAATGCCAGCCAGGCGGCAAAGGAGGCTGGATTCAGCTCGACCGCATGGGTGGCCATGGCGAGCGCCCGCTCGTTATCGTTCTGCACGGTAGCGATCACGGCTTGCAGGGCGTAGGCGTCGCTGTTGCCGGGTTCGATTCGCAGCGCTTGAGCGATATTTGCGCTGGCTTCATCGCTGCGACCGGCCGACAGAAGGAGCCCGGCGCGGTAGATCAGGAAGCGAGGCGAGTGCTCGCCCTCAGGCACATCATCGAGCGCCGCGAGCGCTTCCGTAATTCTGCCGTGTTCATACCGGTCAATAGCAATACGCAAGTGTTGCGTTGCGGGTTCGTCGTCTGGCTGCTCGTCGAGCTGATAGCTGATAATCGCCGGATAGAATAACGCCCATTGGACGGCATCCATCGGACGCACGACTGTTTCTCTCCGCGGCGCCTGGTCCCTGGGGACAACCGCTGCCTCATTGTCCGCGAGGATAATGCTTCCGTGGCTATTGCTGGCCGAGAGCTTGCCCTCGTACATCACCAGGTTTGCCTGGTCCTGGTCCAGCTCAATTAAAAATTCGGTTCCCTCGACGCCGGCATTTAAGAACGGGGTGTTTATTTTGAAGGGCTTTGGCGTCCTGGTCAGTACATGCATCGCGCCCGTGAGCATTTCCAGCAGCGTTTGACGCTCTCCATCGGCACCCCCAAGCACGAGCGTGGTTTTCTGGTCCAGCCGGAGCATGCTTTCATTGCTGAGCCGCAGTGCTGCACGGCTGTGCTGCCGTACGCGGATCATATCGCCTGGGCAAAGACTATGGTTCAGTACCGTCGGCTGCCAGTTTTTTTCTTGGGAGCGGCGCACTTCTACGATCCCCTGCACGGATACCACCAGGGCGATTGCAGGGGTGCAAAGTTCCGCGGCCGATGCATCAAAAACTGAGTTGAACAGGGCAGCCGCCAGGATCAGTAGAACCACCGCGCTATGTTTGCAGGCGGAGACTGATCTTCTTAGACCTTCCTGAGGATTATTCATTTTAACCAGTCATTCCGGTTTGCATTCGCAGTTTTTTCCAGTGCGCTGCCTCGGTTTTTTTCGCGGGATTCATTGAATCGGGTCGCACGACTTCGTAAGCTTGTATTCCATTTCTCCCAGTTTCACTTTCCTTCCATTCGTATGCACGCATCCCAGGGCCCCACCGGTGGCGTTTCCCGATAATGCTGGCAGCGCTTCAGATAAAATCGGGCCGGGCCGTCATCAGGAAATGCTTTGAGAATTTCCGCGAAGTTGTAGCATCCCCTGTTCCATTCTTGCGCTTCGTAAGCAAGCATGGCATCGGTGAAGATTTCGGCGAGCCACGTCTGTTCGCTGCTCGCCTCCTGCTTGCGCCCCATGAGTTCGGCTACGCGTATGAAAGTCGTTCTCCCCGCCAGCAGAAACCTTCCGACCGAACGTGTCAGGAAATCGTCCAGTCCTTCGATGACTTGTTCCGATACCAATAGGCGTGTGCCGAGATATTTGTTGAGACCCTGGATGCGGTTCGCGGTGTTTACGATGTCGCCGACCGCGCGGTACTCAAAGTGGTGGAGCGCGCCAACGGCGCCAAGGAGCATCTCGCCTGAGTGCAACCCAATACGGGTATAAAGCGGGGGCCTGCCTTTAATCGCGTTAAAGCGTTCCAGCGCATCCGCAATATCGAGGCAGGCTAGGCATGCCTTCTTACGTAAAGAAGACTCATCCCCTGAAGAGGTAGTCCATATCGCGAGCATGGCGTCTCCTACGACGTCTGAAACCGCGCCTTCATGCCGGCTTACGGGTTCAAACATGGTTGCGTAGTAGTCGTTCATCAACAAGCCAAGCTGAGCGGGGTTCATCTCCTCTGAAAGCGTCGTATACCTGTCCGCATCGGTCGCTAGGCACGCGCCATGAACCAATCGATTGTTGGTCGTGATGGGACCTGTACTCTTTAAAATTTCGGTGACAACTCGCTGGGGCACGAATTTAGCGAATGCTTTCTTGAGGATCTCGCGTTCCCGTTTGACGTCGTAATACTTTAGCGATACGGCTCCGAACACAGCGACGGGAACTTGCAGCAGCGGTACGATCAGGGGCAGCCAGTTCCCCGCGTTGGTGAATTGATGGTGCGCGATATAGACATAGATGGAGACAAAACCCAGACCGAGAAGTACGAAAACCGTACCGAGCGTGATATTGGTGGGTTGAGGCAGCGCGGCGACGACAATCGCTATGGCGAACCCCCAGAGAAAAACGATCGCGAGATTCAAGGGGGGAGGGAGGAGCCGCAGGGGGCGATCTTCCAGCAGATTGGCGAAAGCGGTCGCGGCGATCTCGACCCCGCTTAGATAAAGCCCGTCAGACCGCGAGAACACGGTATGGTAGTCGTCTCTAATTCGGTCCTGCTCGGGCTGCGTTGCGGCCGAAAAACCAACAAACACAGCTTTGCCTTTAAAATCATTTTCTGTTGGTCCGCCCGTTCCCGAACCATGGTGAGATCGTAGTGCCTGGTAATAAGGTATGGTTCGTACTGTACGCGGGGGGCCGTAAAAATTCAGGTAGCGTGCTTCATCGCCGGAATAAAGGCTCACCATCGATCTGATAAGTCGCCTTGATTGTTGGTCGAGACGAGCGTCGCGGTTCAACGCGGTGATCATTTGCTGAGCAAGCTGGGGCTCGTCGGTGAAAATGCCGCGCAGGGTCAAGATCAAATTCTCGACAGCGATACTGTTTCTATCTGGAAGCCGCAACGCCAGGGATGGATTGGCGTCGCGCAACAAGCGGGCAAAATCTTCATACGCATCCAACGCGAAAAGCTGTAGCGCGACTACTGGTAGCGTTGGCGCTTCGCCAGCATCGGTCTTGAACGCCCAGTAATCGTTTATCCTGGAGGTTCGTGGCAAGGGAAACGTCGCTTGGGCAGCCGCAGCGTCTGCGATGATGGGAAGAAGGGCCGCGCTCTTTACCATTGAGCCGAAGTGAGCCCCGCCCCCCTGCTCGGCCGGTAAGGGCGAATCCTCACGGTCCAATCTTTCCACGATCACGACGTTGCCCGCGTTATTTATCGCCTTCGCCAACGCCACGTCATACTCCGGCACCTTGCCGGGCGTGTCGAACCGCAAATCGAAGGCAATTACTTTTGCACCCGCTTCCGATAAGTTTTCGATAAGATGGGCGTGGACATCGCGGGGCCACAGCCCGGGCACGACCGGTAAATTCAACTGGACGGCCGAGGCCTTATCTATGGCCACCACCATCACGTCGGGCGGCGCCGGGGCTGCGCCACGCAGCTGAAATAGCCGGGGCAGTCCAAGATCTTCCTCCAGCTCCAGCCCCAACGGCGTCAGGTTGATCAATACCCCAAACGTGCCGACGAGAAATGCGAATAACAGACGTTTGATCCAGTCCGTCATGTTTAAGGAGTGCAGTTAGGAGGTCTGTATGATTTTCTTAAGGATAATTTGGTGAGGATAGCGCCGGCTGTTATGACGGGGGTGCTTAGCACCTCATTCACGCTCCTGATAATCAGTGATGAGCGGCCGAAAAAATCGAATTGCATTGTTTACGCAAATTTGCCCATCTCGCAGGATAACGTTATCCGGGTTGGTTTAATGTTGGAAACCGCACATAGTTAATTAAAAAGAACCATGCAGATGTGAACAGCGCCCGATCTGATGCCAGAACCCTGCGCCCACATCTCTCGCCCACTTCCCTTCTCGACCCTACGGGGTCATTCTGTAACTCTAGCAGAAATATAAAACATCACAGACGTGTGACTTTTCTCACATCTTTTCGGCGCGCCGCGAAGTATCGTGTAATTGCGCGGCAATACGCGTAGCAGGGAAACAAGAGGGAAATAAGAAGAAAACACGAAGCAACCAAGAAGAATTACAAGAGGGAGACATCAAGTAGAGGAAACTTCATAAGCATCTTTTGATTGCATATAGAGGTAACTGCCATGGCTACTATTAATGGAACATCGTTAAACGATATCATTACGCCCGATTTTTCCAGCTTACCGGGCCAGGGAAACCTTCTTCCTACCGAGGGCGTTGACACTATCAGTGGATTAGGCGGGAACGACTGGATCGATGGCGGTGACGGTGACGATACCCTTAACGGCAATTCCGGTGAGGATTGGTTGTCCGGCGGTAAGGGCAAAGATGAGCTGAATGGCGGCGACGGCAACGACTCGTTATCAGGTGGTGAAGGTGACGATGCTCTTAACGGCAATGCCGGCGAGGACTGGCTGTCCGGTGACGACGGTATCGATAAGCTTGACGGCGGAGCCGGCCATGATCGGTTGTCCGGTGGCGAAGGTGACGACATTATGGACGGCAATGTCGGGGACGATTGGTTGTCAGGAGATGACGGTAACGATGCGCTTACGGGCAATAACGGCGTCGACTGGTTGTCAGGCGGCAAAGGCGACGATAAGCTTAATGGCGGTGTCGGCAACGATTGGTTGTTAGGGGGTGAAGGCCGCGATACGTTTGACGGTGGGGATGGCGATGATGTGCTTGCAGGCGGCATGGCAAAAGATGATCTGACTGGAGGAATCGGCATCGATGTGTTTGGGTACAGCTCCCTTGCCGACAGTGTTCCGGTAGAGGGATACCGCGATGTTATTCGAGATTTCGGCGTAGGGAACGACAAGATCGATCTCAGCAAGATCGATGCTGACACGACTGATCCCGTGAATGATCCCTTCACCTGGATCACGGGTCCTTTTACGGGAGTGCCTAGCCAACTCTATTTTGATCCTGTATCGAATCTTCTAAGAGGCGACACGGACGGTGACAAGCATGCTGATTTCGCGATTGAGGTCTTGGGTGCCGCGCCTGTCGCTGCGGACATCGTACTGTAACCGGAAAGCGTTGCGGGCAGGGTTCTCATCCTTGCGGTAGCTCCCCGGGTTTCGTTGGCATGTTGGTAAAAATTCATCCATGCGACAGATTTAATATTCGCACGAGGGTGCTCAACTCCACAGCACTTCTTTGATATTGCAGAGTCAATCCTCCGCTGCCCCAGATATTTGATTGTAACGATTGTGGGGTCAAGTTGCCCTTCGGTAAGGCACCTCTATAGAAATTCCTGGACGTTCTCGCCACCGGCTTTAGAACCCTTATCCGCAGCCCGGAAAATACCACCCCCTAGTAAACAAATTCTTGTTAATCACATCTATTAGCAACACCTTGCTCACGGGAAATCTCATAATATATCTGCTATCCGGGTGGGCTCGAATATGCAAGATGCAGGAGGTATCCCAGACTTTGGTCAACGATGCCTTGGCTCCAGGTCGATAAATTCCAGAGGCAAAGGGACCTCTAATAGAGGGACGTCTATATACATCCTTCCATGATCGAGAACTGCTATTCGTAAAGAGAATCTTAAAACAACCGAGATTGCCATCGTCGGTGGAGGGCCGGCGGGAGCGTGGTGTGCGTTCATGCTCGCGCGCAGCGGCGCTCGGGTGAGTCTTGTGCACTGGGGCGGGTACGCCCCTGGAGGAATTGAACTAGTATCCGGTCGAGCCCGTCGTGTGATCGAACAGCACTGTCCTGATTTTTTTCAGGGGGTAGCGCAAGGGGTGGAAGTTCATGAAACGATATCTCTCTGGAGCACGCCGGAACCGGTTGTATTGAACGCAATGTTCAACCCATGGGGGCCGGGACTCGCCGTAGAGCGCTCGCTGTTTGATCAAGCGTTGCGGGACTTGGCATGGACGGCCGGGGCAGAGGTACTACCGGACGCGAAGGTCGTGCGAATCGAGCGGAGCAATGACAACTGGGAGCTGTCGATGCGCGTGGGAGAGGATGACAGCTCGCGGTTGCATGCCAGGTTTGTCGTTCTCGCCACCGGTCGTGCCGCTACGCCCTTTTTCGACCGTCCGGCCGCCTGGGAGTCATCAAAACTCGTCTTGATGACGTCGCTGCCGTCCCAGGATGATGAGCCGCGGCATGCGCTATATGTCGAGAGCACGAGCAGAGGCTGGTGGTACGCGTTACCGGCGCGGAATGGAAGCTCTTTTGCGGGTTTTTGCCTCGAGCGCCCTGAACTTAAAAAGAGGGGAGGATCGCTGAAAGAGTTTTTTGTCGAGGAGTTGTGCCGCACTCGACTGCTGTCCCCTTTGCTGCCGCACGATATCGGCAATCTGCACATCTCCGGACGCATGGCGGATGCCCGTCCATTCGACCGCGCAACCGGGGAAAACTGGATATCCGTGGGCGATGCCGCTTACGCGCCTGATCCGCTAAGCGGAATGGGCATTGAGCTGGCGATTGAATCTGCCCGGCTGGGCGCTCGCGCCGTGCTCGAAGCAGTGACGCCATTGGCGGGGTCAAAATCAAATGATGCGCTTGCGGAATACGAAGCAGCCATGCGCGGGCATGCCCAGGAACACCGCAGCACGGCAGCCAACTATTATGGCCGATTGGAAAATAGTCCAGGGGAATGACAGCTATGGCGTTATTCGCGGGGTCTACAGGACAAAATTATTCAAACTCATCCAATCTTCACTGCGAGCATGGAGATGGAACCGCCGTCGAATCCTTCCGCTGGGAACATGATTGGTTCATTTTCCCTCCGTTGAGCAAGCACGTAAAGAAAAGGCAGGTAATGGTCCGGTGTGGGTACCGACAATAACGCATCGCGTCCCAACGTTTCGTAAGCTACCAGAGACTCCGCATCACCGGCGCTTAATGCTTTGCGCACGGTCTTCTCAAACCTGAGCGCCCAATCGTACGGTTCCACGTGATGCTTTCCCCATGCATAGGTGTGCAGATTGTGCACAATATTGCCACTGCCCAGTATCAGCACTTCACGATCCCGTAGCGGCGCCAGTTTTCGAGCTGTATGGTAATGCCAGGCAGGCTCTCTGGTTTCGTCAATGCTTAACTGAACGACCGGAATATCCGCTGCGGGGAAAATGTGCATGAGAACAGACCATGTTCCATGGTCGAGCCCCCAACTGGTATCCATGATTGCATCCGGCGACAGTAAATCCGCTACTTCTGCGGCAAATTCAAGCGAACCGGGCGCTGGATATTCAACTTTAAAAAGCTCGGGCGGGAACCCGCCGAAGTCATGGATTGTTCTGGGTTTTGGCATGGCCGTGACAGCGGTTTTAGGCACGTACCAATGCGCGGAAATGCAGAGCACAGCTTTGGGTTTGGCGGGGAGGGCGGTGCGGATTTCAGACCAGGCGTTGGTGAATGCATTATGCGAGAGCGCATTCATCGGATTGCCGTGCCCCACGAAAATTGCAGGCATTGGAACCGGGGCGGCCATCGGCGTTAGAGGGGACATAAGAGGGGTTGCCGCCGCAAGGGCGGCGCCGAAGCGCCACTCGTCACGCGAACGCGACGACAGAATTAAAGATTTGCTACGTTTGCTACGTTAGGCGTTTGTCAGGGGTTCCCTGAACAATATCACTCCCTTGCTGCGGTTGCATTCCGGCATGTTCTCAATACTTGTCCAATGGGCTTGCGGGTTCGTCTGGAAATGTCTGCACATCTTTTGCCGAAATGCCTCGGACCTGTGATCCAAGGGGGCAAGAGCGGCGCCAGGCGGATTTTGAGCATAGTATTTTTTCATTTGGATTTTTCCCAAAAGATAGTTAGGTGCTTGACCGTTACCTTAAAACAAAACTTTTACAGTAAGATAAAAAATATATTTATTATTTAAGGCGACATTGTTGCCCTTCGCCCGTTTTTCGTTTGTGCGGCAACGAACAGAAATACGATTGAACGGCGTTTCATTTCGAATTTTATGAATGATTTAAATTAATGACGTGTCGTCATGGCGTCGTCCTCAATCAGAGCCCTCAATAGATGGAAGAGATCAGCAGGCTACGAGGTAAACGGAATTACGGATTAGTGCCGCATCATTCAAATTTCTTCCGTCGGTCGAATTACGCGTGCAAATGTACTAGACTGAGTTGGCGCGCTAATTGCTCTGAAGTCCTCATTGGAAAAGCGGGAGTTGCACCGGTACAACGTATGAGATCTGGCTTAGGTTATGAACAATAGAATCGACTCGCGTTTTGGAGGCACCTTTCGTTCCTCTGCAGATGAAAGCGATCATCCCTGGTATCGTTCGCGTAGATTCAGCATTTTCGCAGTGGCATTCCTGATCAGCGCCGCCGTCAGTCTTGCTTACAGCTACAGCCGCCCCGTCGTCTATCGTAGCAGCGCGACTTTATTGACCTCCGCAATGACGGCCATCGACCGTGAAAGCAGCGATGCGGATATTCAGCATGTCGCTATTCAACGACAGATTTTGCTGGGGCATGAGCTCGCGGCGGAAACGCTTGCAAGGCTTAAAGCCTCGATCGCGGACAAGTTGCTGCTTCAGTTGAAGCCATCCGATATCCAGACCTTATTGACTGTCGAGCCTGTTCCCGAAACAAATCTGGTAGAGATCAGCGCGGAGGGCTCCAACCCGAGGTTTTTGCCGCTACTCATCAATACCTGGATTGACGTATATCTGGATGCACGCGCGGCAGATGTCAAGAAGTTGGCCGGCGACACGCAGCGTATTGTCGAGGACGAGCTGGAGGGGTTATCCGAAAAAGTTGTCTCGGCCCGAATAGAGCTGGATAAATTTCGGAGAAACAATGATATTTCTTCCACCGGCCGTGAGGAAAACGAGGCATTAGCCCGCCTCAAAGGCCTGACTGAGTCCCTTAACAAAGCCAGTGAGGATGAAGTCAAGGCAAGAGCACATTTGAATGCCGTGAAGACTTCAATTTCGCGCGGCAAGGCGGTTGTTCCCGAGGATGAAAAGGGTAGCCTGACCGATCTTGAAAAGAGATTGCAAGACTTGCGGGATAAGCTTGCGGACCTGGATAAGAAATTCACGCGCGACTACCTGGACCTCCAACCCGACCTGAAATCCATCCCCGAGCAAATCAAGGCACTGGAATCCGAGGTTCAACACAGGCGCCAGCATGGCCAGAATCTGGTGCTGAACGATGCGGAAATGGCTTATGCCGCGGCGCAACAAACTGTACGGGAAATTCGGGCCCAGCTGACTGAGCACAAGCAGCTGGCGTCCGCCTTCACGTCTAAATTTGCCCAGCATGAAGCGTTGAAAACGGATCTGGAGGGTCTGGAAACGCTATACCGCGATGCGCAAGAGAGGCTGGTACAAGTTAAAACCAGCCGCAAAGAGAAGTATCCGCAGGTGACGGTGATCAATAGGGCGTACGAGCCGAGGGAGCCGGTGCGACCCGACTATACGCGGGATGCGCTGATAGCGATTGCCGGTTCCTTGCTATTCGGCCTGCTTACCGTGTGGGTTGTTGAGTATCTGACGCACAAAAAGGAACCGCAAATGCCGATTGCGGTTTTCGGCGTGCAGAGCTATCAACCGCCCCCGGGTACGCTAGGCGCGGCAGGTGGAGTGATCGAGCAACAGGCCGCGCCACCATCATTAGATAAGAAGACGCCGCAATCCCTCGCAAGTCCGCCACAGCGACGGGAACTGTCCAGTCATCAATTAAGGACGTTGCTCAACGCTTCGAATCTCAAGGGGAAGCAGTTGATCGCCTTATTGCTGAGCGGATTGAGTCTCGACGAAGTCGTATGGCTGACGAAGCATCAGATTGATCTGGAAGCTAATATGATCCATGTTGGCGGCAAGTCCCCTCGATCCATCCCGCTGTGCGGAGTGCTAAAATCCTTGCTCATGCAATCGAAGGGATATGCCGTATGGAACCCGGGCGATCTGGAAACCAGGGTCGATCTCTCAGCCGCCCTTGTTTGCGCGGCGGTGGACTCAGGCCTGCCCGAGCCTCAGGAAATAACCGCGGAAGCAATCCGGCATAGCTACATAGCATACCTGGTTCGACAGGGATTACGGCTGTCAGAACTGGAGCAGATCACGGGGCATCTGGAAGCTGCGGTTATTTCAAGCTACAGCGCGTATTCACCCCCGCAACAAGGGCGCCATCTCTCCGAAATTGAACTGCTTCATCCCGCCCTGATCAATATTGCTTGAACATCGTAGGGCGCGCTGACCGGCTGTTGGGAGCGAAAACCGCGCGACCGGGCCAGCGCGCACGCCGACAGTAGGCCCGACGGCGGGCCGAACGAGATCCGCAAGCTTGTGCACGGTTGTGTTCAGGGGATTGTGTTGCTGGCGGACTGGCCTCCAGTGTCCATGCCATGCAGGAGTGCAGCCCGTTCTGCTGCAGGCAGGCGGCCGAGTGCTCGCACGGCCTCATAAAACCGATCCATATTTCCCTCATGCTGTGCAAGAAGCGCGCGAAATGCGGGCACCAGTTGCGTATAAGTCGAGACTGACGCAAGGTGCGCATTGTTGAGGTGTTGCGCCAGCCAGCGGTCATAGGCTGCGGCCTTGGTCTTGTCCGTTACCAGACTGGACATTTGTTCCCGCAGTTCGGCAAAGAGGCGCGCTTTCCCGGCGCGTTTTTCATCGTCACTCTCGTCAGAGGCATATAAATCCTCCAATCGTTTGCGGTATTCCACCATGAGGGCCGCAGAAGCGGCTTTCCTTTCCTGTCCGACATTAAATAGCACGCGCTGCTTCTCCGTGCCATGCTCCTTCAGCCAGTGCGCTATGCCTTCCAATTCGACAGCGGTAGCAAACGATTCGTTGAAGGTGCTATCGTCGCGTACGTAGACCACCTGGTGGGCCAGTTCGTGAAATATCAGCTGAGCGAGCTCCGTATCGGAATAGCCAAGGAAAGTATTGAGTATGGGGTCCCTGAACCATCCCAGAGTGGAGTAGGTGCGGACACCCCCTACCGATACATCATAGCCTTTCTTCCTGAGGTCGTCGGCAAAGCGATTTGCTTCAGTTTCCGAGAAAAAGCCGCGGTAACTGACACATCCAACGGCTACAAAACACCATTTTTCTGGGTGCAGAGATAGCTCAGGGGTTGCGGAAACATTCCAGATTGCATAGCGCCGCCCGAGATCGGCGTACGTGGTAAAGCTCTGGTTATCCGGAAGCTTAAGATTTCGTATGGCAAATTCCCGCAGTTGGACGATCGTGGCGAGAGAGCGTTTTAGCGCTGGCTCGGCATCGGGGTCGGCAATAACCGCGTGAATAGGTCGGATCTTGTTCCGGATATTCGAATGGCCATCCACCGCTTGAGCGTAATAGCCGAGATTGGCGCAACCACCAAGCCAGACGGTAAGGCCAAGAGCGATCAGCCTCGATTTTGATGAAACTGTCCGCTTCATGATGGTCATTAAATTCGCCGGAGCGCTGGTCATGTTTCAATTCAGTTTAGCTCAGGTTCGCCCAGGTTAGGTTTGGGAGAACCGGGAGCTAAAGATGTAGCCCCCGCTGTTCTTGTTCCTTGTCATGCAAAAAATGACCCTGCCGTAAAAACGAGCACACTTGTCGAGCCACCTCAGCGGACACAAGCATCTGCGAGTGGCTTACGTTCAGCACAATCTCGTCGCGTGCATTCCGAATTCGCGTTTCCTCAACTGTAACCACGCCATCATTAGGCTCCGGCAGGCGGGCTATCAGCCTGCCCGCCCCCAGGCTCCTGCAACCGGCGATTACGCCAAGTTCATACGGATGATCGGGGGTTGTGTGCATTGCCCCAGCCTGATTCAGCCACTGTAACATGCTGCGTCCGAGGATGTGTCGTCCGGGTCCCCGGCGAGAAAGTTTGGTTCCCACCGAACACGCACCATAGGGGCTGCCCGCCAGTATCACGCGGCCCACTCGTGGCTCGGGAAATTCGGCGAGCATTTGCAGTATCAGCAGACCGCCAAGGCTGTGGCCAACAAAATGTATCCGAGAGGCAGCAAGACCGGCGACAAAACGCGAAAGAATCAAGGCGTTCCGGGACAGCGAGCTGGACATGGAAGGATACGAAAAGAAGGCAGTGTGGAAGCCGCACCGCCGCAGCCGCATTCCCATTGCGCTCATAACCCAGCTACCCATCCACAGTCCATGAACGAGCACTATGGTGTCTGCCCCAGGTGCAGGGCAGGTGGCGTCCTGCGGTCGGCTGAAGCTTTGGTGGTCTTGCCGGCCTTGGTGATCTGGCGGCATTGGAATACCGGGACCCTTAGAGAAATACAGAAACGCGATCATGCTCACAACCGACGTCCGTGGCAGTTGGGCGCGAAATCAACCAACGGATTGCGGCGGGCTGCTCTTGGCGCCTCACCCGCCGAGGAATATTGTGACAGGAATGCCCCGGATCCTGATACAGGGTCGGGCAGGCCTGCCACAGTCACCAGCCTCAGGCTTTCGTCACCGCGCCATGGTCATCGCAATGACCATCGTGAGGATAATGGAGATGTCCATCGACCAGATAATCAATATGGTCGCCATGCGGTACTGCCTCATGCCCACAGCCAGGCCCATGCACATGCTCCGACGCGTGTCCGGCGCATTCATGCTCAGGCGTGCAGTTTTGCGGATTGGACGAGGTTATGCCAATCACATGTTCGTCGATATGGCCTTCGTGCGGATGATGCAAATGGCCGTCGTGCAGATAATCGATATGGTCATCGTGCATGATCCCGGTGTGGCCGCACTGCGGCCCATGCGGATGATCATGATTTTCGTGCTGCTGAGAGGTACAATGGCTCATTGATAATTTCCTCATAAAATGCTGCATAGTTAAACAGGCCGCCCTCAAAGCAACGCTCTGTCAGCTGTGATAAAATTGAGCGTTTTCGGCTTTACAATCCCGGCATCGCCATCGTAGAAAACCAGCTACAACTGTAGCCGCCGATTCTGAGTATCCACACAGTGCGCTGCCGCTAACCGCGCAGCCCTGCTCAGCGGTGGTCAAGTGTAAATTTGACAGATTCAGTCGTGTACAGTTCCCTTCCGGCAGTACGGATAAATACGGCAAGGCGCGCAGCGCCGGCAGTGTCGGAGAGCGTGTAGCGCTGTGTAGCGCTGTGTAGCGCTGTGTCTATTCTATAGGGAGACTATAGGGAGAATCATTGAGAGGCTCGGGGACCGACCCCTCCTCACGCGCGGGAACCACGGGAGAAAAAAGGATGAAGACATATAACCGCTTCGCGCATTTGCCGGGCAACCTGGTGATGGTGGGTTTCGGCAGCATTGGCCAGGCCGTGCTTCCCTTATTGTTTCGGCATCTTGATTTGCGTCCGGAGCAGATTCGGATTATTTCGGCGGGCGAAAACGGCGGGGAGGTCGCGCAGGAGTTCGGGGTGTCATTCACTCCCCAAGCGCTCACTGAAGAAAATTATCTCGAAGTGCTTGAGCCTTGCCTGCACAAGGGCGATTTTCTTCTCAATCTATCGGTGGATGTCTCAAGCCTTGCGTTAATCGAGTTATGCTTTCGGCGTGGTTCGCTGTACCTGGACACGTGCATTGAGCCGTGGCTGGGAGGCTATACCGATATGTCGCTGACTCCGTCGTTACGTTCCAACTACGCCTTACGGGAACACGCGCTTGCCTTCAGGCGGCGAACCGGCGGAGGTCCTACCGCTGTGCTATCCCACGGCGCCAATCCGGGCCTGGCCTCTGCCTTCGTCAAACAGGCGCTCCTCAATATCGCCACGGATACAGGCGCGACCGTAAGCGCGCCCGCGAGCCGCACCGATTGGGCCGAGCTTGCGCGAGCCCTGGACATCAAAGTCATTCATATCGCCGAGCAGGATACCCAGGTCAGCAGCCGACACAAACAGCCGGATGAGTTTGTCAACACCTGGTCAGTATTCGGTTTTGCCGGAGAGGGATTACAGCCTGCGGAGCTGGGCTGGGGCACGCATGAGCGCCATTGGCCAGAGGAGGGCGGTCGGCACGAATTTGGATGTGATTCGGCCATCTATCTCAACCGCCCTGGCGCCGCTACGCGTGTGCGCAGCTGGGTCCCGCTTGGCGGGCCCTATCATGGGTTTCTGATCACGCATGGCGAGTCCATTTCGGTGGCTGATTATCTGACCTTGAGAGACGACAAAAAAGTAGTCTACCGCCCCACGGTACACTACGCGTATCATCCTTGCCCTGACGCCGTGCTTTCCGTCGACGAATTTGCCGGCAGGAACTGGCGTGCGCAGGCAAAAGAACGGGTGATCCGGGACGAGATCGTAAGCGGTATCGATGAGCTGGGCGTACTGCTGATGGGGCATGCGAAGTGCGCTTACTGGTACGGGTCGCGCCTGTCGATCCAGCAAGCCAGGCAGCTTGCGCCATATAACAATGCCACCAGCCTGCAGGTAGGAGCCGGGGTACTGGCAGGCATGGTGTGGGCGCTTTTGAACCCTCAGGCGGGAGTGGTGGAGCCAGACGAAGTTGACCATCAGCTCATACTCGAGATCGCGAGACCATATCTGGGAGAGGTTGTGGGGGTATACAGCGACTGGACACCGCTGCGTGAAAGGGGGTGGCCCTTCGCTGAAGAGGTGGATAGCAGCGATCCATGGCAATTCAAGAATATCCGGGTGACATGATGTCCGGGTGGGCGCGCACCCGGATTTTGGGCAAAAAGCCCGCCGTGCAGGCATTTGGGCGGAGTTGCGATTCAGTCCGTTAACGCTCGCTATATTGTTGGGCTTCCGATTGAATATATCGCCCTGATAGGGACGAGTTTTTGAGTAAAACCGCGCACGGCCATTTGTCCACAATTCCTGTGGATAAGTTTGTGGGTAACCTATGGACGGGGTAGGTAAGTCATCTTTTTGTAACACTATTTTCTTGCATGGCTATTTTTTATACTTTATGAAAAAAGGTTTTAATTTCAAATACATATTTTATTGCCTCTGATTAAAAGTTTTTTTCTCGACGCTATTTTAACTGCTGGCTGGCGTTACGGCGCAGCTCGAAACGGATGTGGATTAATGGCAAATGTCAATAGAAATGTCGGTCTATTAATCTAAAATTTAATGGTCCTTTCGACTCCCGAATTGATCCACAAGTATGAGATTCACGCACTCGGCTGCGATCTAACCGGAGACCTTGATTGCCTGCGAAAAACGTTCTCCCATTGCTGAGAGATAAACAACGTATATAATTTTGAGAACCGTCTTCGCGGGATGGATGACGGGGTTGACCCCGGCGCGGTCATTCGTATACTCGTATGTCCCGGATCGACCCCGGCTATGCGAAATCTCTCCGGCCCAGAGCGCGGTAGAGGTTGATAAGATACTTAATAATCAAGGAGTGCAAAAAATGGAAATCGAGTGGAAGATAGTTGATGAACATCATCAAGAGGTCTTCGTCAATCAACACGTGCGCGGCCTGCTCTGGATTACATCGGCCGGTTTCTCATTTTGGCACAGCTATCCCAACCCCGGCGTGGTTCTGTCGCAGGCGAAAACGGTGGATGAGGCCAAAAAAATTGTAGAAGCTGCGCTGCGTTTGGAGGAATACGAAAACCCCCTGGCGGATAAACCGTAATCGAACATACAGTAGCGCCTAAGGATAATAAACCGTTCGCAGCCCTTCCGCCGGCGCGAGCTGTCGCATATATCGATGAATCACCCGGAAGGCTCGGCAAAATCCGGGACTCGATCCCGGTACCGGTCTATAGGGTCATGCATGTAAACCCGATTAAGTAACCATCCGCGTTAATTTCCTTCGACGGTCGCGGTTTCAACAAGGGCATTTGTGCCGGTATTTAGACAGCTCGCAAACTTTTTGTTGGGCGGTTTTGTACCAACTCAAGCTGCTGGTTTATCCAATCCATGAGCTTTTCCTGTTAAGTTACAGTCTGAGCGTCTCATTGTCCACAATTCCTGTGGATAAGTTTGTTGATAAGCTATGGACACGGAGGCTAAGTCACGTCCCTGTAACAATATTTTCTCGTTTGGCTGTTTTTTCATCTATGTAAAATACCTTTAAATTTCAACCTCTTGTAAATCATATTCTGCTCTACGCCGGTCCTGCCGGGCTGCCCTGATCATTGTTCTAATGAAATTCCAAGTGTGGATTACTATGGGAATGTCAAGAGAAATTTGATAGGAAAACTTTAAGAAATTTTCCACGGCGTGTGGGTAAAACCAATCCCGTGCGGGTCAATGCAGGGTGGTCATTCATGGGATCGGAGCGATTTTCCAAGTCGCGGTACGTTCGCCGACCGACAAAATGTGCGGCAACGAACAGTTACAGCTACAGTTTCTGGTTATGCTTTGGTCGTGGTAGCCTTTTATAACTTTTATAAACGAAAGAAAGGAAAACACGATGAAAAATATAAAATTGTTCGCAGTAGCGGTCGCGGTTACCGCACTCACCGGCTGCATATCGATCGGTTCAAAAGAGCCTGGCCCTCAAGGCCCCCCCGGTCCGAAAGGCGATTCCGGCAACACTGAAAAAGTAATCGTTGTTCCCGAGAAACGGTATTAAAAACCCAAGTCAGAAAAATCGCCGGCGCGTTGCATGGCCATCGCAGCTACAGCTGCGCGCCGGCGCTCCAGTCCGTCCGTTTCATATAGGGCCGTCATTCACCCGGTTACTCTGCTACACGAGGCTGGACGTCCGCATGGCAGGGCAAAACCAATCACGAATATAATTACCGCGACTCGCTGCGAAGGGGAAAAGGAACGCTCCGTCCGTCGATGCAATTCGTCACCTGGACCCATCGTTATTGGGGCCATAACTCGCCCATTCGCGGAATACTTCGCCTACACGCATTGACCAGCTTGCCTCAAGCTATTAGTATATGCACCTCTCCAATTCCCCGATAGCTCAGTCGGTAGAGCGACGGACTGTTAATCCGCAGGTCCCAGGTTCGAGCCCTGGTCGGGGAGCCAATAGCCATAAGGGTTTCAGGCGATTTGGCAGTAATATTCCGCTCCGCAAAAGCGGTTCCGCTCCGCAAATATCCTCAGAATATGTTATTTGGTTGGGGTAACAATCTGCCCGAGCCTAACGTAATGCTCGGTCATTTTGACGGAAGAATGACCTAACTGGCGTTTTGCTTCCACCAGTCCGTCGCTGTCTGCTTTCTCCGTTCCTGCCTTCGCACGCAGATCCCGGAACTGAAATCCCCTAATCCTTTCCGCAAGATCGGCTTGGCCGCCCTGATCAGCGGCTGCCGCCGCCTTGATTCTTGCACGCTCGAAGCCATTGTCCAGGCCCGATGTGGTTAACGCATACCCACCTTTCGAGATGATCAGCGCCAGGTTGCGTACACTGCCTCCGCGTTTCCTTTCCAGGAAGGTCTCAATCAGTCGCCCCAACGCGTTGGGCACACCATCTTTCGTTAACATCAAACGCAATTTCTTCCCGCCCTTGCCCTGCTTCACAGCCAGGGTGCCATCGCGGATATCCGTCTCGCGCATCTTGAGCGTGTCCGCCGGACGCTGCCCCGTGAGGTAAGCGAGATCCATCGCATCCCGCACGGCTTGACTGGCGCAAGCCTTCACCGCACTGAATACGTCATCGTTGATGTAGACGTCACGCCCCGGTTCCTTGTATCCCTTCACACCCTTACAGGGGTTCGCTAAGGCGGTGAGGCCCCGCTCGCGGGCGTAATTCCAGATATGTGATAGGAGCGCCTTCTCCCGGTTAGCCCTCACCTTGGCCGTGGCTCCTCGCCAGTCCAGATACTGGCGGACGTGGAGCGGCTCGATCTCGTCGAGGTTGCATGGTGGGTCGTCGAAGAACTTGTAGAGGTTTTGGAGCTCGGTGAGATTGTCTTTTTGGGTGCGGGGCGCCTTGGTCGGGATGACTTCGCGCTGGTAGCGCTCTGCCACTTGGCGAAAGGTGACGGCGGGTGCCGTGGCGGTAACCGTCAACTCTGCCCATTGGCGCACGGCTTCGGTGTAGTCAGGGCCAAGGGGTAGTTCCTTGCGCGGCTTCGCTCCGGTATCCAGGTAATAGAAGACTCGTCCAGATTTTTGAACGCGAGCCCTCATACCCTTGGGGAGATTTAGATTAACTGTTGGTCGGCGTCCCATCGATCTATTCTGACTGTTCATTATGCGCTCCGCAAGACTTTGGGTTGCCAGCGCGGCTTTGGCTGCTTCTCCTGCTGCTTTGATTCAAGCGCCGATCGCACCACAACCGGCCTCCCAACGGCGTTCACGTAGAAGGGAATGCCCATCGTGCGCAGCTGGGCGACCTGAGCGCCCTTGAGCTTGCGTCCGGTCAGCGTGGCGATCTCTTCAGGGGTGAGGAACATGTCCTGCCAACCTCAGCAATGCCACGCCCTGTGAGTAGCGCGGTTCACTTTTTCCAGCCTGCCAATCGTGGAGTGTGCTTTCGGCTGCGCAGACCTTGGCCGCGATAACTTTGCGCGGCCATCTATGTTTACGCTTGATAGTCAGGACGACCTGGCGCCAGTCGATGGGTTCAGTCACGGCTCGATCCTTTTGAACTCAAGCACCCACACCCACGGATTCTTATCCCACGATCCCGCGCCGTTGATGGTTTCCCATAGCCCGGCATATTCCGTATAGCCTGACTCTCCGCCGGTTACGTCACCGTCAGATCCTAAGCAACCTTCAGCCCAAGCATCTTCTTCGCTGATTTCGTGCAAGCGCTCGACGCGAACGGCAGTGATCTCAAGCAGGATGCGGGAAGCCCAACGGGGCATGAAAATTGACGGACGCCATTTACCATGGCAAGTAGCGTAGCCTGTTTCGGTACCGTTCAGGGACGCTTTCCACCACAACCCGGTGTCGTCACATTGGGACGGTGGAAGATAATCCTGATCTGGCCTTGCCGCCCACGTCTCCTTCACCCATAGCCGGTCGCCGGGTTGACCGTAGGGGCAATTAATCATGTCCAGCACATGCCCCTTGCGGTCCACCCTCTCCCACTGACGCCCCAGCCACAGGCGGAAGCCTAGAACGGATGCCGGATTCTTCATTGCCCGCCACGTCTGCGTCTTGCTACCGTCGAGCAGGGCTCGAACCATCGGACCCGAGAAAATGATTCCGCGCTCTTTCATGGTTTTACCTTATCCAGTTCGGCGAATAGGCGGTTAACTTCTTCCTCAGTTTTAGAGCTAAGCCGATACATCGTTGTCTGTATATCGAGATAAACAGCGCGAATTACATTCACCAGTTCGGACGGCGGGGCGGAGGTTCCCGTATAAAGCAAAGTCCCATTGGGAAGTTCAAGTCCCTCCGAACACAGAACAGCCTTGCGAACTGTGTGGCCGTTGTGGCTCTCGTAAGAAACAAAGGCAACCGGCGCGAACTCTGGCGTTGGCGCGCCATATTGCCTTCTAGCCTCCCACCCCCAAGCAAAGAACCCCCTGTAAGTGAATGCTTCTCCAGCGGTCCAATCCTTCGGATCAAGCTGCGGTTTAAGACTTTGCCAGGACAGTTCCATTGCTGGTTCGTTGTAATCGTCCATATCTTCTTTGCTCATGATTTCACCTTATCCAGTGCGGCCTTGAGCTTGGCAATCTCTTTCTGGGCTTCCAGAAACTGCTTTGTGATGTCGGCGTGAAGTTGTTTCCATTTTGTGTTGCTAACCCCAAGGGCGCCAAGCCTAGCGCACAGGTTTTCAATCTCGGGTTGACGGGCTTGCCAAGAGAGCCAGTACATGTCTCTTTCAGACTTCCAAATTCCCATCCCATCCGCCCACTCCTCGAAGGCCTCTCTACCGCCCTTCGCTTCCCCTAATGTCATTTTCTGTCGTCCATCTTATGCACCAGCACACCCCGTGCCGGGCTATGGGTGCCGTTGGGGAGCCCGGGTACGTCAGGGCGCCTATCCGGGATGAATCCCGATCCGCTGGTCCCAGTGACCCGCATATGGTCCACTTCGACCTTGACCGAGTTGATCAGCACCTGGGCGATATCACCCACTGCCCGGGCGCGGTCGATCTCCAGCGGGTTCTTTTTGTCGAGCAGGCCATCCAGAGTTTGGGCGAGGCGATCGCGAACCGTGTCTATCGTGTAATCATTCCGACTTTTCATTGCGTTTTTTCTCCATGTGATTGAGACGTTTTATAAAGCCCTGACGCATCCGGATGACCTCGACGAGCTCGGGCGGGTACTGAAGCACTGAGTTGCGCAGCATCAGCTCTTTACGCGTTAGCAACTGCAGGTTTTCGACGGCACAGTTTTCGCGGTTACCGTCTTTAAAAAGAACGCACATGCCCTTGGGTATGGGGCCGTGCGCTTCCTCCCAATTCTTGCGGTGTACGAAAATCCATTCATTCGGATGTCCTACCTTGAGTCTCAGGTATCCATCGGATGACATGAGCTCCGTGCCCACTGGCACGGTGTTGTGGGGGAGCTGGCCGTGCTTGAAGCGGGTATCCATACGGCTGAGCTGCAGCCCCTTCATACCCTTGTTCCAGGGCGTGTGGTTGGGGCTGAACCGGTAGGCCGCACCTTTGTCCCCCATAGGGGCGACAGCTTCCGGGCGGGATCTGAACTCGGCGCTCTTGTGAACATTGAGGAGCCGGGCTTGCTCATAGACCGAGCGGAGCGGCCGGTCGAGTTTTCTTGCCAACTCATCGGTTGGGGTGCTCGGGTAGAGCTGCTTCAGCAACTCTTTCTCGACGTCCGTCCATAATTGTCGTTTTCGCATGGCTAGTAAGTTGTTAGTCCCGGCATCCGGCCGGGGCGGGTGGTTTAACTACAGTTAGGAGGGCACCTACCACGGGAGACGTTATTTCTAACCCGCCACCTTCTGCTGGGCGGGACTGCTGCCTGGCTAAAGCCTGGTGCTTGCGACGGTGACGCCAGAGCCATATACCGGCGCCGTGGAATAGGTGCACTGCAGCTCGCCGCGTTCACCATCCACTTCCATATGGCCGCGGCCGATGAGTTGCTGGCCGGGCCCGGGGCGAGGGCAGCTGATGAGCTTAGCGTCAGGATTGTCGCGGGCGTCCATCCATGACAGGACTGCGAACAAAGCCACGATCCCGATGATCGCGATGCCGGTGCCGGAGTCGTTAGGGTCTATGAGCTTGGGGTTGCGGGGTATTGTCATGATTGTTCCTCGTTCGAGATGACGCGGTTAATGGATTCGTACAGATCCTCGATCGAGCCACCGTTGACGATGATCCGATCGTGTGGGGAAGTCTGGATGCCGTTCTCGCTGCTATGTGCTTTGGCCCCGTCTGTGAGGTTCGAGTAGCTGCCCGGGCGGTATATGTGCCACAGCTCGCCCATGTCGCGTACGTAGGAGGCCTCGTTTTCGAGGCGGATATCGCTGATGACGATGCCGTTGATGTGATAGCTGGGCGAGCTCCGCCGGAGCTGGTCGATGATGCGGGAGGCGAGGTAGACCCACAGATCCGGATTGATGAGCTTTCGTCCCCACTCCGTACCTATGGTTTGCAGGAGTTCGCGGGGGGATCTGCCAATTTCGGGGATGACGGTTTCCTTGAGCACTGGGTCAGTGAAATGCTCGTCCGTCAGCATCGGGAAGATCGCCTTGAGCCCGGCTCGCATTGGATCCGCGAAGGCAACCTGCACAAAGCCCTGGGTGTCACAGAGGAACGTGGCCACGGTGTCCTTGCCGCAGTGGGCAGGGCCGGTCAGTCCGATCACTCTCATTCAACCACCTCGGCCGCCGGGGTTAGGACGGCCTGCTTTCTCGGCCGGCCTCGTTTCCTGGGCGCGGCGGGAACCGCCGCCTCGATATGGGTTTCCTCCGGTTGCGCAACCGGTTCCGCGGCCTGCGCAGCGGGCTCGGGGTTTTCCTCGCGCGCGATGTTTATCTCTGCATGCGCAGCCGACGTGGGGGAGGGAGGCGTTTCGGTAAACGAGTGAGCGGCCGGTGCGAGTAATTGCTGTGCGTGAGAAACCACGGCGAACCGATCCAGACTGCCCCAGTGGGTCCGCTTCGAGGCGGCGCTGATGTATAACCTCAACAGATTTTTTCTTGAGAGCTTGGTATCCGCGTGGCTTCCAAGCTCATCAATAAACCTCAATTCCTGTTCAGTGGTATGTCCCTTTTCTTTGGCTACTTCTAATTGCATGGGTATCTCCGTGGTTGACTCTGCGTTCGTACGCGGCTATTGGTTGCTCTGTTTCAGGAACTCAATTGACGGCTCTTCTTTTCTTTGTGCTGCATAATCAAGCTCTACCTTCAGTGAATTGATGATCTTTCCGGCGGTGTTATTCATCTCCGAGGCGATCTTTACGTCGATCGAACCGGATTTCAGGTCGGCAAACAAAGTAGAAAGTTGAGCTCGCAATTCAGTTATGTTTTTCATGTCTGTCCTCAAGTAACCGTTTGATTCTCAGTTGAAGCCGCTTTGCTTCTATAATCTCGGCTGGGTACGGGTTTGCCCTCGTTCCACCCAATACCTTGTAGATATATCGCTCATCCAAGTTTTTTACGCTGGCCCGAATCCTCTTAGCGTTCGCTTGATTTCTGCGTGTCCTGTACTCATCGTCCGTCTTTAATCTGATTCTGTTTCGCTCTGCTGCTCTTTCGTTAACCCGGCGCCTGTATGCATCGTTGGTTTTTCGCCTTCTTTCCAACGCTGCTGCTTGATGATTGATACGTCGCCGAAACTCATCGTCTGTCTTGAGCCTGCTTGCTCTCCATGCGACAGAAGCGCGCTTAACTTTTTTCCTGAATTCCTCGTTCTGCCGATACCTTTTTCGCCATTTCTCTCTTTGGTGGGAGAGGAAGCATTTGCTGCAGCGGTGCATCCGCCAACCACGATTAAGTTTGAATTCCTCGATCGGCTTGTCCTGCTGACATTTGTTGCACACACGGGTCTCTGTCATCTGGCACTCCTTCCCGCTTCACCTACGCTCACGACTTATGGTTGGGCGATGGACGGCAGAATACAACTATCATTGTATTTGTGTCAACAACTATCATTGTATTTTTGCCACGACGAACGGAGCCGCTGATGGTTGCGGTAACGATGGGCAACAAAAAACCCGCCGAAGCGGGTTCTTGAATGACTGAGGCAGGAGATTAGATGGGAGCTAAACCGGAAGAGTATTACAAGGCGTCACTTAACGACGGCTGGATAACAAGGAATGAATCGCGTCTGCCATGCTCTCCAAGCCAACGGAAACATGTTCTGAAACAGCTGAATTCATGCACACCACTCGGGCGCTTTCTACTTCTCGCTCGAATGAATCTGGCAAGGATTGCTGCACGTGTGGGGGCAAGGCTTTTACCAAACAAGCCAGCAATGAAAAGAGAGCGAGATTTTCTCCTTTAAGTTCGCATATTTTGACGGTTGCATCCTGCAACGTTTCCATGGGAATGCCTTTGTGATTTGTTAATGTGGAAATCAAATCTTATCACGTGGAGATTCCCTTTTTTTGCGGTGCTCTATACCAAGGTGTTATAGCAACGTAAAGCAACGGCGCCTAGCAGAGGGAATAGAGCAAACAATTACTTGACTGTTTTATAAGAGTGTGTATAATACACACCATGGACAGCAAAACGATAATGAGGCTTTTGAGAGAAAACGGATTCGAGGTTGACCGTATCAAAGGCAGCCATCATCAGATGAGAAAGGAAGGCTGGCCTGTTACGGTGACAGTGCCGCATCCTAAAAAACAACTTGGACCGGGACTGGTCAACGCGATACTGAAACAAGCAGGATTGAAATAAGGAGGTTGAATGCGCTATCCAATAGCGATTGAATTAGGAGATGAGGAGCATTGCTACGGCGTGGTGGTGCCCGATTTGCCTGGCTGCTTCTCATCAGGGGATTCAATCGATGATGCAATCACAAACGCCCATGAGGCCGTCATGTTGCACCTAGAGTCATATCTGGATCAAGGCTTGGCCTTTCCCAAGCCGCTGCCTATTGACGAGCATCGGAAAAATCCCGAATTCGACGGCTGGGTGTGGGCAATGGTGAGTGTTGATTTGTCCCAACTGGATGACAACGTCGAACGCGTGAATATTACGGTTCCAAAGCGTGTGCTTCGCGTAATAGATGAGGGTGCAAAGAGGGCAGGCGAAAACCGCTCCTCTTTCCTGGCCAAGGCGGGGCTGGATGCGGCGAGGGTAGCCCTCGAAGCCGCTATTAAGTAGTAGAGTAAGTTACCAGTGAGTTATCCAGTAGACTCTATCGGATCCAGCAGAGCGGGCTCGTTATTAGCCGGATCGGGACGGTTCACGCCGCGAGTCACGCGCCACCATTGGAATTCTTCTGTAGCCAACGACCGGCTCTGAGCTATATGTGCCGCTTCCTCAACTGGCGTTTCCGGATCCATCCAGCGCAATGCATCCTGCGACTCTAAGACAACAGGCCGGCGGTCGTGTATGTCCACCATACCGCGTTCGGAATCCTCAGTAACAATAACAAGGCCGACCTCAACCTCTTGCTGAGCGTACAGCTGGAAATTCGTCAGCCCGGCCATGAAGATCGGTTCGTTTGTTTTACGGGAGATGTACCAGGGCTGTTTCTTGCCGTCCTCGAACGTCCATTCAAACCAGCCGCCACCAGGCACAATCACCCGGCCTTGCCTGAACATATGCCGGAAATAACGGCCGGTAAGCGCCTTCTCTATCCGCGCATTGATCCACGGCTTGCGCTTCGCTGCGGCCTCATTCGGCGTTCTGTATCCCCACGTGACGTAATCAGAGTGAAGCTTTCCATCGAGCATGTGGAGCAGCAGGGCAGGCCGGCCGGGGCTCAGGTTGTACTGAGGAATGGTGTCGCCACCAGCCCATTCTCGCTCAAGAAGGTCGGGGAGGAGTCGGCGAGCGTAATACTGCCGCGACTCAGACTGTGCAATGCGTCCGCACATGGGGCAACATTATCCTGCGAGATTACGAGCCCGCCAACCTAACAGGGCGACCCCTGCCAACATCATCATGTAGGTTTGCGGTTCCGGGATGGCTGAAACGCTGTCCATCACTCCTAATAGTCGCGTATCTAAAGGGTTTCCCGCTGGGGATGAAAAAACAAGGCCCAAAATATTAAAACCGCCAAAGTCCTGAAGGTTGAGCTCACTAGGCAATGCAAAACTGGTCAAGCCGACGTTAAGGTGCCAAGGCACTTCCTGAAATTGGAAACCAAATCCCCGAGGGATCAAACCCAGCGTAGATATCGCCCCAGTTAAACCGACGTGGGTAGCGCCGCCATTAAAGTTGCTTCCCTGTCCCGGCGTTCCCGTTGAGATAAATGTTTGCAGGTTGTCGAGCGCCCCAGTTGCAGAACCCAGGACTGTGTTGACCACAAAGCTCCCTTGATTGGCGTAATTGGTAAACTCGGGTGATAGCGTCGAGGTGGGCAGGGCGTTTTCATCATAAGTGAGATACGCGGAGAACGGAGTGCCCTCAAGGCTCAGCAATTCCTGGGGAGTTTGAAGTGTATATTCAACCGACAGTTTTCCTAATATTTCCCACGTAACCGCTTTGGCGCTGCCTGCTCCCGTTACCAAAGCCACAGCGACAAGTCCACCCGCGATCGTCTTTCCTACCGATTTCATCTGTATCTCCTTTTTTGTTTTTATTGGAATCGGCACGGGGTGACGATTGATCTCTTACCTATTTACCCTGAGTAAAAGCTTATAGAGAAGCACGACAACAGTGCTGATAGCAAACGTGGGATTGCGATCTGCTTCCCCAGCTGCTTCGGTAACAAAGCGTCGCTTTGGCTTCGTGTACATCGCGGCGAACGCGATCCCGATGAGATTGCCCTTCTTCGCTTCGTCCAGGAGGGTCTGCAGGGCCTCGACGGTATCATGGGATATCGTGTCCTTCGCCAGGACGAACGGCGGCTTCATTGCTCCTCCCTACGCTTGCGTTCAATCCGGTCAGTCGAGTCGTATTCGTAATCCGTTGCACCCTCGTAATAGATCTCACCCCACCGCCGCTCGGGGTTCGGATTGTCATTTTTCTCCCGGCGTTGCGGACCGTCATACGGGCGTTGTTTGTCTTTCACCAGCGCCTCAGCCGTTATCACAAGGTAGCGCTTCTCTTCTTCCTTCATGCACTGCATGTCGTGTATGACTCTTTCGGTCCATCGATCATATTCAGTTACCTTGACCATTTCCCCTTGTTCCATCGCTAGCCATTCAGGGCGAACACCGCACGCAACAGCCAACTGAACGATATCAGTTGACGACTTCTGTACGCCTGTTTCTAGGCGTGAGATTGCCTGTTGCGAAACTCCTGATTGTTTCGCCAACTCGTCCTGGCGCAGCTTCGCGAACGTGCGCGCCTGCAGTAGTCGTTCAGCAAGGGTCATCGGTGAAAGCGTACAACCATAATTGTTAGGTGTAAAACAATGATGATGGTTGACTCCTATACAATGATGATGGTAATGTGTGCTCATGATCTCTCCTCTACAACAAACAGTAACTCATGTCGGCGGCCAAGTTGCGTTGGCAAAGGCGATTTGCGACTGGCATTACCGCCAAGGGCGCACCGTTAAGGTTTCGCAGGCCCATGTATGGGCATGGTTGAACATTAGTAAAACTCCCATGCCCCCCGCAGAGCACTGTATTGCGATTGCGGCGATCACCGATTGGACGATCACCCCGCACAAGCTTCGACCCGATCTTTATCCCCATCCTCATGATGGCTTGCCCGAAAACCTGCGGGAATGCATATAACAACAATAACAAGCAGAAGCGGGATTCATGACAGGCCCTAAAAAAACCAGCGGGGCGCCAGTGCGGCGCGAGATGAATGACATTCCGAAGCAGTTCTACATCTCATGGGACTTGCTTCAGTGGAGCGAAGAATATTCGGACCGGCTAGGCATTTCGTACGCAGAGTACCTGCGCCGCCTCATAGACCGGGATCGGAAGCGCGTTATCAAATTGTCACAAACGCCCAGTCGGTTCGATAGAGGCAATCTGAATGAAATCCTCATGAAGATGGTTGTGATGCTGAAAGATGCGCCAGAAGTCCTCCAATTCTTTGAATGGCTGTTGAACGAGGCACAGGACGGAAAAGAATGAGATCGCATGATGGAATCATGCGCCCGTCGGCGCTTAAAAAAAACGTTAATCGGTGAAGGGTTTTAACACGTGACCTATCGCTATTCAGACATCAATCAGCACGACGCCCTCTATAAGGCAGCGCGCACATATCCTGGTGGCGTAGAGGCGCTTGCTCGAAGAATGGCTCAGCCATCAGCTGCGGTGCTTTACAACAAACTCCGCCCTGGTGTCGATACGCATCACACGCAGTTCGAGGAAGTTTCCGAGGTTATCGAAAGCTTGCAAGAGGTGGGGAAGGGGGATGCGGCCGAGCTACCGATCCAGGCTTTCTGTTGGCGCCACGGGTACGTAGCAGTGAAGCTACCCGCCGAACGGCCAGCCGCAGGTGGTGAACTCTTGAGGATGATCTGTAACGTGGTTGCTGATGAGGGGCAAGTTGCCGGGACGATCGCAACCGCGCTTTCTGACAATTGGATATCGCCCCAAGAGCAGGAACAGATCGAGCTGACGATCCGCCGGGCCGTCCAGGGTTTACTGGAACTGGAAAAACAGCTTCATGAGCGCCGCCAAGCGCCGAGGATCGATTGATGGGCCGTATCCGGGTAATCAGCGATTCCCGTCTCCGCCAGCTCTATGCGCTGGCTCATGCAATTCCACAACGTACAGACAAGAAAGCCGTTGCCAAACTCTGGTTTGAGCGCGCAAAGGCACTGCTTTCACGCGAAGCGGGATCCCGGAAAAGGTAAATGTCCCGCATCGACTTCAAATACATTGCCGACGCCGCCTTATCACGCGCGGACTCCTTGTTACGGCAATGGCTCCCCGGCGGGAAGGTCGAAGGGCGGGAATACTCTGTGGTGAACCCGCTCAGGGGCGACGGCAAGGCGGGTTCATTCAAGATCAATCTCGACACTGGCTTGTGGTCTGACTTCGCCACCGGTGACAAGGGCGGAGATTTGGTCAGCCTGTATGCCTATCTTCACGGACTTAAACAGGACGTTGCAGCGCGCGAGGTCGCGGACATTTGCGGCATCGATGTCCCAAAGGATAAGCCCGAGCCAAAAAAGCCGGACCTCAAGGTTGTAAAAACACCCTGGAAACCGATACTGCCAGCGCCTGCCGACGCTGGCCCTGGGCCTGCAGCGCATTACGCGCGTGGAAAACCCCAGAAGATTTGGACCTATCTCGACGCCAACAAGGCGATCAACGGTTTTGTGTATCGGTTCGAAACCTCCGATGGAGGCAAGGAAACCCTGCCGGTCTGTTACTGCGAGCATGAGGAGACCAAGCAGCGCGAGTGGCGCTGGCTGTCATTCCCTGAGCCTCGCCCCTTGTATGGGCTGGACCGTCTGGCCGCTAATCCCAATCTGCCTGTGTTGCTGGTGGAAGGGGAGAAGTGCGCGGACGCCGCGGTGGAGCTGCTCCCCGAGCTCGTGATTGTCAGCTGGCCAGGCGGCAGCAAGGCGATAGACAAGGCGGACTGGTCTCCGCTTTACGGCCGCGACATTTTCGCCTGGGCGGATTGCGATGCGCAGCGCGAAAAGCTATCGAAGGATGAAAAGGCGCTCGGAGTTGACCCACTCAAGAAGCCTTTTCTGCCAGAGAACAAGCAGCCGGGCATGCGTGCAATGCTGGAGATCGGCGCGAAGCTGATAGAGGCGGACGCTAAAACAAGATTTCGCCTCATCGATATTCCCGCCCCGGGTAAGAAGCCGAACGGCTGGGATATCGCCGACGCGGTTGCAGACGGCATGAAGGCGGAGGAACTGAAAGACTTCATGCGCAAGACGCGCAAGCCTGCCGCCGAGCCGTCAAAAAGTAAATCCACGCGACAAGAGCCTTCCGGCAAGGATCGGGAAGAATTCACCAATAACCTGCTCTGGAAAAAGGGCGAGCTCGTCGCGTGCCTGGCGAACGTCTATGACATCTTGCTCAATGACCCGAACTGGACTGGCGTGCTGGCCTATAACGCCTTCGCTTACCAGGTCGTGAAACTCAAGCCGCCGCCCTACGCTGACGGAACGGTTGGGGAGTGGGATGAGCAGGACGATATGCAGACCGCGATGTGGATGACACGCAAGTACTGTTTTGCACCATCCGCCGCGCTCACTGCCTCCGCCGCGGAAGCAATCGCGAAATCGAACAGCTTCAACCCGGTTCAAGACTACCTCACTGCCCTGAAATGGGACGGCACATCACGCATCGATGAGTGGCTGTGCGATTACCTTGGCATCGCCAAGACAGACTACTCAACACGCGTTGCCCGCTGGTTTCTGTTGGGCATGGTGGCCAGGGCGATGAAGCCGGGCGTGAAGTTCGACTACTGCCTGGTGCTCGAAGGTGAGCAGGGCAGGTTGAAATCAACGGCGTTGAGAGTATTGGGTGGTGAATGGTTTGGCGACACTGATCTGGACCTGAACAACAAGGACAGCATGTCCGCGATTCGCGGGAAATGGCTGTACGAATTCGCGGAGCTAGGCTCGCTGGCCAAGTCGGAAGCAACCCGGCAGAAGTCTTTCCTTTCGCGCCAGATCGATGAGTTCCGCCCGGTTTACGGTCGCAGAGAAATCCGCAGCCCACGGCAATTATGTTTCGGCGGGACCACCAACGACTGGGAATGGAACAAGGACCCAACGGGCGGCCGCCGCTTCTGGCCAATCAAGTGCGAGATCGAAGTCGATCACGCAGGACTGGCTGAGGTTCGGGACCAGCTCTTTGCTGAAGCCTATTCATTGTTCATCGCTGGCGAGCGCTATTGGCCCACAGGCGATGAGCAACGCGCGATATTCGACCCCGAGCAATTCAAGCGCACCGTGGCGGATGCCTACATCGACATGCTGCATAACTGGGTCGATGAGCAATACAAGGAATTCACCCTGGCCGATGCGGCATTGGATTGCCTGAAGCTGGATGCATCGAAGCTAACCCGCGACGTGCAGACGCGGATCGGCAGCGCCTTGCGGCAGCTCGGCTGCACGAAGATTGAAAAACGAACACACATTATCCGGCACTGGTACAAGCCTCCCCCAAGAAATGAGGCACCGTCGACGGCTGGAAATGCACAAGGAACGGGAGGGCCCGATGGCATTCCGTTCTAAAGGTTCGCGCAGAGGTATGGAAGGTATGGAGCAGGTATGGAACCCTGAAAGCCGCGTGGATAGGGCTTGTTCCATACCTCCATACCTTCCACACCATTTTCCCTTGCGCACACACACGTACACACACACGCGCGCACGCGCGCACGCATGTGCATATACACATCATTTTCAGTATGGAAGGTATGGAGGTATGGAAGAGTCAACAAAGACGCGGGTTTCAGGCTTCCATACCTTATCCACACCTTCAGGAGGTATGGAACTTTGACTCAGGAAACCCAGCCGGTAACGGCAGAGCAGGTGAGGGCGGCATTCCCAGAGTGTGTGGGCATTGCAGATGAGTTCAGGGACGTGTTCGGGCCCGGCGTGACGCTCAACTATGCCAGCGAGAATGGGCGGTCTATCGGTAGGCAAACACCGCCATCCCCCGAAACCACCCTGACCCTTTCCCAAATGGTGATCGAGGTGCCGGAGGAAGAACCGGAAAAGCAGGGGAGGCGCAATGGAAGATAGCCATGCGCTGCCTGCGTCTTATTACCGCGATCCAGCGGAAACTCTTGAACGCCTGCAGTTGGATCGCCTGGGCTGCAAGCTGTGCACCAAGCATGAAAGGATTCTGGGCCGATCAATCTGTACTGAGCAGCGCAACGACAAGCAGGCAGGGGTGCCGCACATCGGGCATCGGTGCAAGTGGTACCAGGAGAGGAGATAGCCATGTGCGGAAAGGGAAAGATTTATCAGGCTGTATCGGAAAACTTTATCCGGCAGATGCGCAACTGGGCGCTGACCAGCGCTGGTGCAAGCATGGGGCAATCCCTGATCAGCTCATGCTATACGCTGGGCGGTGGCGATCGTTACCCGGAATCAAGGGAGCCAGTGTTGATTGGGGAAGCGGAAGATGTTGGCCAGGCGTTGGGTAAGTTGCCGAACCGTTACAAGCAAGCCGTCTCATTGTTCTGGCAGTATGAAGGCAGGCCGCTGGTGTGGTTCGCTCGCCGTTGTGGCGAGGGCGTGGATTGGCGCACATATGAACGCCGCGTGATGCATGGCCATGAGCTGTTGAAAGCGGAGCTCGCAAAGCAGGCGGAGGAGGTTGCCCGGTATCGCGCATCCGCGCTGATGAGTCAGAGCGCTTGACTTCCCGTTTTTGTCGGTTTATCCTCCCGATTGTCAGATGTTTATAAATCCGTCTGAAGAAAGCCCGACGCCGTGACCCCGCCGTCGGGCTTTTTGTTTGGGCGCTCGCAGAAAACCCAAGGTACTTCCAGCCTCTCCTCTTAGTGCGGCACTCAAGGGCGCGAAAAAGCGCTAGGCAGTGAAAAGTCATGGGGTGGTCGGTTCGGGGTGGTCTTTGGTCAGCAGGGTGGTCGAGTCACGGGATAACGCATGGTCAGCGAGTCAAAGTATGTTTCCCTGCGTGAGTTCTCGCGGCGTCTTAACGTAAGACTGTCAGCGGTTCAAAAAGCGATCGCATCAGGCCGGGTAACATCAGTCAAGCGCGGCCACGGCGGCCGGCTGTGCGGGGTGGATCCGGAGCTTGGCCTGCAGGAATGGGCGCGCAACACGGACCCATGTGAAGCTGCGAAGAGCGGAAAAGTTATCGAAGCGCCGGCGGCACCGCAGCTGATGTTCGAAGTGCAGACGTCTGCACAGAGTAACCCTGACAGTTTGCCGCCGACAGAGCCTGCGGCGCCAGGCTACCAGGACCACAGGACAAAACGCGAGAAACATCTCGCCGATATCGCTGAGCTGGAGTACCTCGAACGCGTTGGCCAGCTGGTGTCAGCCAAGGAGGTCGAGCGCGAAACCATGTCGATCTTCTCACTGCTGAAGATCAGCATGTTCAGGATTATCGATCGCAAGGCCCAGCAGCTGGCCACCGAAACCGATCCGGCCCGGATCGAGCGTCTGCTGAGAGCCGAATTTACACAGGTCTTTGATGAATGCTCGCGTGAGCTGGATACCTCTACTGCCGAAGGGACTGAGGAGCGCCCGGCAACTATGCCGTAGCACTGCGGCACGCGCTATTGCACCAGAGCCTGATCTAACGGTCTCGGCCTGGTCGGACAAGAATCGCAGGCTGTCGTCCAAGGCATCATCCGAGCCTGGCCAGTGGCAGACATCACGCACCCCGTACTTGCGTGAAATCATGGACGCGATGTCGTTTTCGCACCCCTGCACTGACAGTGCCTTTATGAAGGGCACGCAGATCGGCGGATCCGAGGCACTGTATAACGCGATCGGCTACGTTGCCGACCAGGTGCCATGCCCGATCATGCTGCTGATGCCGACTATCGATACCGCCAAACGCGTATCGAAGCAACGCTTGCAGCCAATGATCGACGAGACGCCGTGTCTCGCGACGCGGTTTGCTGAGGTCAAATCGCGTACCTCTTCGAACACCGTTCTGATGAAGGATTTTCCGGGCGGCGTCCTGGTGGTTACCGGCGCGAACTCTGGCCCGGGGTTGCGCTCGATGCCCGTGCGAGTCTTGCTGCAGGATGAGATCGACGCCTATCCGGACGATGTCGATGGCGAAGGCGATCCTTCCGCGGTAGCGGACAAGCGCACGGACACGTATGCCCGCGCCAAGCGCATCAAGTGCAGCACGCCAAAGATCAAGGGCAAGTCCCGCATCGATCGCCGGTACCAGGCGGGAACGCAGGCGCGGTATTACGTGCCGTGCCCGCACTGCAAACACGAGCAGCCATTGGCTTGGGAGCAGATGCGCTGGCAGATGATGCACCGCTGCGAGGCAGTATGCCTCGAATGCGGCGGCATTTCGGAAATTGAGGCCGTTGATGCGCAGGACGCAATAACATGCCGGCATTGCCAGGCGGGAATGCTGATCAACGACAGTACTGCTCGCGAGGTGGTGACCGATGAAATCGAGCGCGTCTGGTACGAGTGCGAGAACTGTGGTGAGTCAATCCAGGAGCATCACAAGACGGCGATGCTCGAGCAAGGTCGCCACATCCACCACGCGCCGGGCCCAGGTGTGGTACTGGACGACAACGACCCAGATCCCCACGCAATCTGGGCGATGGTGCGGGGAGAAGTAAAGCGGTTCCTGCCGAACTGGACGAAGCCGCTCTCCTGGCATGTGTCCGCGCTGTATTCACCGCTTGGCTGGTTCAGCTGGCTCAAGGCCGTGCGGCAGTACCTCGATGCGCAGCAAGGCGGTTACGACGAGGAGACGGGCGAATCCCTGATGCAGGTGTTCGAAAACACCGTCAAGGGAGATCCGTACGAGATTGTCGGCGAGCAGCCGAAGATCAACATCATCAAGCAGCGGGTTGAGGATTACCAGTTGGGGCAGGTGCCTGCAGGCGGCTTGCTGCTCGTGGCCGGGGTTGACGTCCAGGGCGATCGCCTAGAGGTAGAAGTTGATGCGTTTGGTCGCGGCGAGGAATGCTGGACTGTTGATCACCAGGTTATCCACGGTGATCCAACCCGCAAGGGTCCTGGCTCTGTCTGGGAGGCTCTTGCAGATATGCGAGCAAAGTCCTATCAGCATGCCGGCGGACAGACGCTCAGGATCACCGCAATGGCAGTCGACTCGGGTTATCTCACGCAGGAGGTGTACGACTTCTGCCGCGCCTGGTCTCATCGTCATGTGTTTGCGACCAAGGGCGACGGGGCCACCGGCAAGCCCGTCATCTCGCGGCCCGTCCTAGTGGATATCAACCACAAGGGCGTGCGGATCAAGCAGGGCGTGCAGCTGTGGCACGTCGGTACCGACACTGCCAAGGAACGGTTTTACAAGCGGCTTGAGTTGTCGGAACAAGGGCCCGGATACCACCACTTCCCCCGAGGCCTGCCGGATGAGTACTTCGAGCAGCTCGCCGCCGAGAAACTGGTGCGCCGCAAAGTGCGGGGAATGGAAAAGCACGAGTGGGTGAAAACCCGCGAGCGCAACGAAGCGCTCGATCTGAAGATCCTCTGCTATGCCGCCGCGATTTACTCCGGGCTGCAGCGCACAAACTGGGACATGATCGAATCAATGATCAACCCAACGCAACAAGACATGTTTGCACGGAATACTACGAGGTCGGCTGCGACCACAGGTGCGCCGGGCGGCGGGGTTTCCCCGCCGCCATCAGCGCCAGCACAGCCCCAACAGCCCGCCGCGAGCGGGCTTTTTAACGCCCCAAAAACCCGCCGTGTGCGCAGCGCAGGCATCGGATCGAGATAGACAATGGCCGGAATTACACTCGTACAAGCGGAAGCGCAGCTGGCCCTCTGGATTGATGCGGACACTGCTGTCGCATCGGGGCAGGAATACCAGATTGCCGGCCGCACATTGCGGCGCACCGACGCGGCCGAAATCAGCAACAAGATCGACTACTGGAATAAGTGGGTGCAACGGCTGTCGAGTGGCGGCAACGGCGGCATGCGGATCCGCGGGGTCACACCCGTATGAAATTTGCCGTCAAGGTGGGCCGCAAGCAAATCGAGATCAACGAGAATCTTGTTGACCGTGCTGTCCGGTATTTCAATCCAGCTAAGGCTCAGCGCCGCATGCAAGCGCGCCTGCAGATGGAAGCGCTGTCCGGCGGAAGCAGCTATACGGGTGCGTCGAAGTCGCGCCGTGGTACGTCGGAATGGCGCACCACAAGCAATAGCGCGGATGCCGATCTGCTGCCTGATCTGCCGACGCTACGCGAGCGATCGCGTGACCTGGTGCGCAACGCGCCGCTCGCATCGGGCGCCATCAATACAGTCGTAACGAACGTCATCGGCACCGGCCTCTCGCTCCAATCACGGGTAGACCACCATGTGCTTGGAATGACGGAGGAACAAGCCAGCGAGTGGCAAACAAATACGGAACGCGAGTTTCGTATGTGGTGCGAAAGCGCGGATTGCGACATCACGCGCACGCAGAACTTTTATGAGCTGCAGGATCTCGCCTTCCGCAGCGCCCTTGAGTCCGGTGATTCTTTCGCAGTACTGCCGCATATCCGCCGCCCTGGCGATGCCTATGGTCTCAAAATTCAAGTGGTCGAGGGAGACAGGGTAAGTAATCCCAGCTTTGCCATGGATAAGCTGGGGCTTGCCGGCGGAGTGGAGATGGATGATACCGGCGCGCCTGTTGCTTATCATATCCTGACAACACATCCGGGTGACTTCCTCGCGAGCGGCAAGAAATGGGATCGCATCGAGGCGTTCGGAAAAAACACCGGCCGCCGCAACGTGCTGCACCTCTTCAAGCGCGTGCGCCCTGGTCAGAACCGTGGCGCGCCTTACCTTGCGCCCGTGATCGAATCATTGAAGCAGCTGGACCGCTATACCGAGGCGGAGATCATGGCGGCGGTCGTATCCGGCATGTTTACCGTGTTCGTACATTCCGAGGGTCAGGGGCTAGATCCGGCGAACCAGATGGGTATGGGCGCGGAGACAGGTGCACGCGCATCCGACACGGATGTGAAGATGTCACCCGGCTCGATCATAGATCTGGGGGTTAACGAGAAGATCGAAACCGCGAATCCCGGGCGGCCCAACACAGCATTCGATCCCTTCGTCCAGGCGATCCTGCGCCAGGTAGGCGTTGCGCTAGAGCTCCCTTTCGAAATACTGATCAAGCATTTCACCGCGAGCTACAGCGCGGCACGTGCAGCGATGCTCGAAGCCTGGAAGTTCTTTCGCGTGCGCCGAGATTGGCTTGCCGCGCGATTCTGCCAGCCGATATATGAGACCTTCCTCGCAGAGGCCATAGCCAGCGGACGGATATCAGCACCTGGTTATTTCGATGACCCCGTGCTTCGGGCCGCGTACTCAGGATCAGAGTGGATTGGCGACGTGCCTGGACAGATCGATCCTCTCAAGGAAGTCCAGGCAGCGAAAGAGCGTATAGCCGGTGCGCTATCCAATCACAGCATAGAAACAATGCAACTGCACGGGCTGAAATGGGAGCCGGTGCATACGCAACTGGCGAAGGAAATCCAGGACCGGAAAGACAAGGGAACACTCATTGACCTGCAGCCTGAGGCCTTTGGTGACGTAAACAGTTCCCCCAACGGTTCTGGCCAGACTTCGCAGCCGAGTCCGAACGACGAACGCGATACCGAAGAGGCGGCTGACAAGGCTGAGACGGTTGACGAATCTGCGCTCCTGGGCGCATTGCCACCAGGAGACGAAGCGTACAAAGAGAGGATCGCCGAGCTCAGCACGTCCCTTGCGCAGCTGAGCGAGATAGTCGCATCGCTCCAGGCTCAGAAACCGCAGTCCTTTGTTGAACAAATCGAGCGTGGAGAAAACGGCGAGATAGTCCGCATCGTTCGTACTGCCGCCAATGGCCACGTGCAGATCGAAAACATTGAGCGGGACAGAAACAACGAAATAATCCGGATCAACAGAACAACACCATAGGAGTAGGAAATGTCGAACGTATTATTTGATAAAGGGCGCGAAGGTATTCTGGACCGCACTATCGACATGACGGGGGATATCCGCGTCATGTTGGTCAAAAGCGCTTATGTCTTCAATGCCGCGCATGAGGATCTGGCTGATATCACATCGGGTAACGACAACGGCCGCAGTGCAGCGCTGGGGTCCAAGACCTACACAGGCGGCGTGTTCGACGCGGCCGATACTTCGCTTACCGCCCTTGCCGCTGCAGCGTCCAATGCGCTTGTCTATTTTCAACACACCGGGACCGACGCGACAGCGCGGCTGATCGCCTATGTTGACACCCCCAGCGCAGGCCTGCCGTTCACGCCGAGCGTGGGGCAGACGGTCAACATCACGCACGACAACGGCGCCAACAAGATATTCAAGCTGTAGAGCGCTGAGTTCCACAGGAAACGACAGGGGTAATCATGGCGACATACGACGAATTGCTGACGGCGAACGGGAACCAGGCACTACTTAATAAAGTGCGTGTGGCCGTGGTTGTGGCGGCGACCGCGATCATGACGGAATCCGACCAGACGACGAACCACGCCAACCGGCTTAAGTGGGCAAAAGAGGTATTTGCGAATCCCGCTCTGGCCGCTACACAAATGATGTGGCCCGTACTCGCACAGAATAAAGCGTTCACTTTGGCGCAGCTCATCGCGGCAGATGACGCGACGGTACAAGCGAAGGTAGACCTCGCCGTTAACGTCTTTGCGCAGGGGGCGTAATGGCTCTCACAAAAACAGCCGTTACAGTAGTATCCAGCCAGACGCGAACCGCTGGAGGCGCTGCTGTTCGCGGTAGAGCGGATCTTGCCGATGCGTATGGCGCTTTCCTCACTATCAAGATAACGAACGGGGCGACCGGTCCGGCGGCGCAATGCGTCTGCAAGATCATGGTGGCGCACAACGCGGCCTTGCCTGCCGCAGCTGCCGAGGGGGCGGACTGGAAGGTCATCGCGCAGTATGGCGGCGGGCTAACGGCGAACGCTATAACGGAAGTCGGCATACCAATCGATATCGCGGTAATGCATCTTCAGGTTGACTTCGACGACAACACAAGCCAGAACGTTACGGTAGAGGCGTTCCTTAGCGAAGTGACGACGGTATAGCCGTGATCCCGCTGCTGAAAAGGCATCTTATCCAGCCACAGTACTCTGTTGAGCTGGATCCGGCATGGAAAGACCGTGTCGCGTTCGCTTCCATTACCGGCCTGCCCGGAAGCGAGGACATTGTCACCCGTTCGTTCCCAGCTGAGGGCTCAACGGTCGGACGGCGCCCATCGCAAAAAGGGCTGGCCAGCTATACCGGAAACGTGGCGCACGGCCTGGTATGGTCCAGTCTGCGTCCGATCCCAAGCATCTTTGCCACTGGGATGACGTTCCTGATGTACGCCAAGCCAGTTGCGGGCGGTACGTTGCAGAGGGCGTTTTTCGTCGGAGACGAGTTACCTGCGGTCAGTTCTCAATACAATCAGGCCTGTTTCGCGTTCAACTGCACCGCTTCCGGTACTGCTTCATCTGGCCTCTTTTCCACCTTTGAATACAACTTCGGATTTCAAGGCACAGGGCAATCGTCGGCCGGCGTCGTCGATGGCGAATGGCACGTTTTTATTGCTACTCGGCCCGCAGGCTTTGGATCGTGGACGCTCTACCGGGACGGCATCAACGTTACATCGAGCGGGACGCCAGCGAACGGCGTAATCCTTACCGATGGTTGCCGGGTACATGTCCACCCGGGAGCGACTCAAGGGTACCCGGACGATGCGGAATTGGCCGTTATCCTCAAGGAGTACACCACTCCCGAGGACGCCCTCAGACTGTCAAACAACCCGTGGCAGATCTATCGGCAAGAGCGGCGACTGGTAATCCCGTCCACTGGCGGTGGCGCTGCAAGCGTTACCGGCGCTGGGCAGATCGCATCAGCAGAGGCGATTGGTCAGCCTTCACTTACCGTTAACATTGCCGCAGCTGCGGTAACGAGCGCAGAAGCGTTTGGCAGTTCCGGCATTGCAGCAACTGTCGCAGCGTCATCGATTGCAAGTGCTGAGGCCGCGGGATCGCCAGCTATCGTGGCGAGTGTAACCGCGTCCGGGCTCGCTGGCGCGGAAGCCTTAGGCAGTGCGGCAATCGCAGCAACAGTTGATGCTGCTGGCATCGCCAGTGCGGAAGCAGTCGGCTCGCCGGCAGTTGGTGGAGCTGCTGCGGCGGAAATCACAGCCGCGGGCATTACATCAGCGGAAGCCTTGGGCTCACCCGCCCTGGGCGTAGCGGTGGAAGCCGCAGCCATTGCATCAGCCGAAGCTCTTGGCCAACCGAACGTAGGCGCAGCAGCTGCAGACGTCACCGGCGTGGGGCAGATTGCAACTGCGGAAGCGATTGGCGCGCCCGTAGTTGGAATAGCGGTAGCGGGTTCAGGAGTAAGCAGTGCTGAAGCGTTTGGAAGTCCAGCGCTAGCTGTCCAGGTCACCGGCGCCGGCGGTATAGCCACAGCAGAAGCAGTAGGTGCGCCTCTGGTTGGCGAATTGGTTGCGGCCGAGATAACCGGCGCCGGCGGGATCGCCAGCAGTGAGGCTTTCGGCACTCCGACTGTGTTTCCCCTGGTGCCCTATACCGGAACGGGCTTCCAGCTCGGGTCCGGGCACAGGCCGCTTCGTTCGCGTCGCAGCTCCGCTCAGCTGACACAGAACGTACAACCCCATCGGATTGCCGCTGCCGGCATCGAAAGCCAGGAGCGGTTTGGCTACCCCACGTTGGAATGGGGCGGGCGCAGCCGCATGATTCGGGATGAAGAGTTTCTGCTCGGCCGGGCAGCGTAATTGGAGAAAACATGAGCAAGCTACTCGATATCGTCAATTCCCCCTGGGCAATCCAGCCGGACAAGCTCAGGGAAATCAGGGCGATCTATGAAACCCACATGAAGGGGGAGAAGATCGACCTGGATGCGGTAAGGTCGCAAACGGGACTGCCCTTGCAGAACAAGCCGCAGGGCTACGATGTGGTTGATGGCGTTGCCATCATCCCTATCCATGGCGTTATCGCAAAGCGGATGAACATGTTCGCCGCGATATCCGGCGGCGCATCGTCGGAACTCGTCGGGCGGGACATTCAAGCCGCGCTCGCCGATTCCTCCGTGCACTCCATCATCCTGCACATCGACTCGCCCGGCGGGACGGTTGACGGAACGCCGTCGCTTGCAGACATCATCCGCGATGCGGGAGAAGTAAAGACAGTGGTCGCGTTCGCCGATGGCCTCATGGCGTCAGCAGCATATTGGATCGGATCTGCAGCCTCCTCAATCTACATCGATGGGCCGACCACTCAGGTCGGTTCCATTGGTGTGGTGGCGTCCCACGTTGACATTAGCCAGGCGCAGGCAAAGGAGGGAATCAAGACCACCGAAATCTCCTCTGGCAAGTACAAGCGTATTGCTTCCGGCTACGCTCCTTTGTCCGAAGAGGGGCGGCAGTCCATCCAGGATCAGACGGATTACCTTTATTCGGTTTTCGTCGAAGTCGTGGCGGTGAACAGAGGCGTATCGGTAGAGGCCGTGCTAAAGAACATGGCGGACGGAAAGACTTTCATTGGCCAGCAAGCCATCGATGCCGGGTTGGTGGACGGTGTTTCCACTCTCGACTCGTTGATTGCCAGCCTAGCAGCAGGCAGCAACCCCCTCAGTAAGCCAGCCGGTGCTGCTGGCAGCCATTCAATAACCATCGACGAAGGAAACCACATGTCAATTACTAAAGATTTTGTTGCAAAGAACCATCCGGATATTGCGGAGGCATTCCGTGCGGAGGGGTACTCCCAGGGCCGCTCCGAGGGCGTCAACGACGGCGCTACACGCGAGCGTGAGCGCATCCTGGCACTCGACGCCCTGCCTGCACGCGGTCACGAAGCGCTGGTGGCGACATTCAAGGCAGACGGAAAGACGACTGCCCCCGAGGCCGCGTTGCAAGTCCTGGCCGCAGAGCATGCCAAGGGCAACAAGATGCTCGCTGCCCTGGCTGCCGATGCGCCCAACGCAGTGCCTGCCGCGACTGAGCCCGGTACCGCTGCCCCAGCTGGAGACGACAGCCTTCCAGTCGAAGACCGCTGCAAAGCAACTTGGGAGAAAGATTCAAAGATCCGTGCCGAGTTTGGTACTTTCGATACCTATCTTGCCTTCGAGAAAGCATCCAGCCAGGGGCGCGTGAGCATTCTGAGTAAGCGAGCCTAAGTACCCGAATCCGACTGAAACAAGCTATTCACCAGACCCGCACAGTTAACGCTGGCGGGTTTTTTAATGTCCGTTTTTGAAAAAAGGAAAGCAACTATGAAATTCATGAAATCACACCTGTTCAACATCGCGCTTGCTGCTGTTGTCGTCGGCGCCGTGCTCGTCCTGGGCGTGCCCCAAGGTACGGAGGCGACCTCACTGTTGCCCATGATCGCGGGATTTGGCATGACTACCCTCGCGGCTAACCAACCTCGCGCCTACGAGCTGGGCAATCGCAACGAGATCCCGATGATCGCCAGCGACATTATCTATGAAGGCGCGGCGGTCGGCATCGTCTCGGCGAGTGGCCACGCACGACCCCTGGTTGCGGCGGATGCGTTTGCTGGATTCGCAGAAGCCCAGGCGGATAACTCGGCAGGCGCCGCGGCTGCTATCCGGGTTCGCGTTGTCACTGAGGGGTTGATTGAGTTGCCGGTTGCCAGCGTTGCCATTACCAGTATTGGCGCTGCTGTCTATGCCTCCGACGATAACACCTTCACCCTTGTTTCGACCTCAAACACCAAGATCGGTAAGGTCCGTCGTTTCATTTCGACTGGTGTCGCCCTGGTCGCATTCGAGGCATTTGTATCCTAAGCATCGGCTCGCTCGGTACCTAACAACCAGACATTCTCAGATAAGGAACGAAAAACATGGATCAACAGATTTTATCAAGCCGTGCAATTGTCGGCATGTACTACGCCCGCCTGGAGACCAATCCGGGCCTGGCGTGGGTCGATGGCGTGTCGAACCTGTTCGACTCGGACCAGGCAAGCGAGACGTATGCATTCCTCGGCCAATCGCCGGCGATGCGTGAATGGGTCGGCGGCCGTCAAGCCAAAGGCCTTAGTGGGGGTTCGTTGATTCTTACGAATCGGCATTATGAAGCTACCCTGGAGATCGCCGTGCGCGATGCTCGTCGCGACAAGACTTCGCAGATTGCTGCCAGGGTACAGGAGTTTGCCGATCGCGCCGAAACCCATTGGGCCAGCCTGCTCTCGACACTGCTGCTCAACGGCGCATCTTCGCTTTGCTACGACGGCCAGTACTACTTCGATACCGATCATTCGGAAGGTGACTCCGGCACCCAAAGCAACAGCATCTCAGTGGACATTTCCACTCTGCCGGCTGCTGTACACGGTGCTGTAACTGCCCCGTCGGTTGAGGAAATGCAGCAAGCCATCCTCGCTGCGATCGCGCAAATCCTGTCGTTCAAGGATAACCGCGGCGAACCAATGAACGAGAATGCCAAGTCATTCTCGGTGATCGTTCCGGTCGGGCTTTTCCTGACCGCTTCCGCCGCGGTAAGCGCCATCACGACTGGGGCACTTCAGCAAAACCTCAACCCCAACCTGATTGCGGGTCTGAAGATCGAAGTACACATGAATCCGCGCCTGACCTGGACGGACTCCTTTGCGGTCTTCCGTACCGATAGTCCCATCAAGGGGCTGATTCGTCAGTCGGAGACCGGTATTGAGCTCAAGGTCAAGGGGGAAAACAGCGAGTACGAGTTCGACAACCAGGCATGGCAGTTCGGCATCGACACCTGGCGTACCGCCGGCTACGGGTACTGGCAGCGTGCCTGCAAAGTGACGATGACCTAAAAGCGCATTGCGTCAACCATTGGGGCTTCTCTCCCGGGAGGCCCCTTTTTTCATGTTCTTCCAGGAAGAGGGGCATGAAAAAACTTCGAGGAGACCACCATGAAATACAAAGTTGCTGCACCGTTTGTTGAGTTTCATTCAGGCGTTTTAGTGCTGAGCAAAGAGCAAGTGCGTGATCGCATTCACAACCTGAAGAAGGTTAAAAACGGGTATGAGGTCGTGAACCCCGTGCAATTCAAGTGCGGCGAAGTGATCGGCTACGACGGCGAGCTCAACCACTATCTCGCCGATGCGTTTGGGGTTCCGTGGAGCAAAGAGAAGAGCAAGAAAGCCGCCGAAGTGCAGACGTCTGCACAAACCGATACGCCGCCGGATAATCCGGAAGATGTCGCACCCGGCGAGGAAGACCCCAAGGACGCGGAGTAACACGTGGCATTTGCCGAAGACTTGAGCGTCTTCTTCGATACCGATGAGTTCGCGGATGCGGTCACCTATAACGGCGCGCCGCTAGCCGGAATCTTCGATAACGCTTATTTCGAAGGGCAGGGCATCCAGGGCAGCCAGCCTGTCTTCACCTGCCCGACCGCGGATGTCGCCTCAGCGAGGCACGGCGATCTTCTGGTTCGCGCCGGCGTAACGTACAAGGTCGTCGGTGTCGAGCCGGACGGTACCGGGATCACCCTCTTGAGGCTGGAGAAGCAGTAATGCAGATCGACATACGGACCAACGTCGACAAGGTGCTTGCCCGCCTGGATGTCGTGTTCCAGTCCGAGATAAAAGACAAGGCAACAGTACGCTCGCTGAACCACGCCATCGGCAAAGTCAGAACCGAATCTGGCCGCGAGATCCGCAAGATCTACAACATCAAGCTTGGGGTTATCACCAAGGCAACCAAAGTCACGAAGGCGCACCTGAAACAGGCGAACTTGCGCGCGAGCGTGACTATTTCCGGTGGAACGATCAGCCTGGTCGAATTTGCAGCTCGGCCCGTCAACCCGTGGAACGTGCCAGGCAGGCCGCATCGCAAGCTGGGTGGCGGAGTGAGCGTCAAGGTCAAGGTCGCCGGCGGACGCCGCACGGTGAAGCACGCCTTCATTGCCACCACTAAGGAGGGATACCGCGGGGTGTTCATGCGGGAGAGCATTCCCGGCGCGCCGAAAGCGCGCGGCGGTGCCCAGCAATACAAGGATCCCATTGTGAACCTGCGCAGCATCAGCCTGCCGACTGCCGTTCGAAACAAGGCTGTCATGACCGCGCTACGGACGGTCGGTGGGGAGCAGTTCGAAAAAGAGTTTGCACGCCAAATTAACCTTTTGGGTAACAAATAATGGCTGATCACGTCAAGACACAGCTGCGTGCAGCTGCTGTAACGCTGCTGTCAGGACTGAGCCTGACCGGTTCACGTGTCTTTAAGGGCAGGATTTACCCGGTCGAGGATGAAGAGCTGCCTTGTCTTCTGATTGCGACGCCGGCCGAGGATCCCGAATATACCTCGATGGGTTATCCACGCAGGATACGGAGCCGGATTACGCTGAGCGTAAATGCGGTGACCAAGAACAATGACGACCTGGATGACGTCCTGGACGCCATCGAAAAGGAAGTTAGAGCTGCGATCGGCAACGACCCCACAATCGGTGGACTGGCGAAAGACGCCGTCATAACCGGCGTGACAACTGGCCTGCATGGCGACGGCGAGAAGCCTCGGGGCATGACAGCAATGCTGTTCACAGTAGAAATTCATACGAAGGAAGACGCCCCGGATATCGCCAGATAGCTCGGCTTTTCCCAAACCGGATCCCGGCCTCTTAGATTCTAAGCGGCCGGTTTTTTTTGCCCGTCTCTGCGGGCGCCACCACTTGAAAGGAAAACATCATGTCAGTTCGCACATCCGCAGGGACGACGCTAAAAATCTCTGCTGCAGCCCCCGCCACGTTTGACGCTGCCGGTTACGCTGCGCTTACCTTCACCAACGTTGCCGAGATCACTGACCTTGGCGAGTTTGGTCGCGAGTATGCGCTGGTCACGCACAACCCCATCGGCTCACGTGGCACCGTCAAGAAAAAAGGATCCTTCAACGAGGGAACGATGGCGCTCAAGCTGGGCCTCGATACCGACGATGCCGGCCAGATCCTTATAAAGGCAGCATCGCTATCCGACAACGATTACAGCTTCCAGATTACCTCACAGAACGGGGATAAGTATTACTTCCAGGCTCAGGTAATGAACTTCAAGGTTGGCTTGAGCACGGTTGACGCTGTCACCAGCGCGAGCGTGAACCTGGAACTGACCTCGTCGTCCGCGGGTGTCGGGGTCATTGAAGTCTTGGCAGCCTAAGCTCATAGCCTAGAGCCTGGCCTAGCAAAAAATCATAGAGGGGAATTGCAATGTCATCTGTAACGGGAAGACTTTCCTTGAATGTCGACATGCTGCTCAGCAGCGCACTCGATATCGGCGTGGCCGAGTACAAGCCACAGTACGGCGCCAATTACGTGTTCGAAAACGGGACGGGAGCGAACCAGGCTAACGAACTGTTTGCCGACGTCCGCACCCTTGCCGCATCGGCCAACGAGAACCTGGACCTGGCCGGATCGCTGACGAATGCATTTGGCGCGACGATCACGTTCGACAAGATCAAGGCGCTCATTATCAAGGCTGATGCGGGCAATACCAACGACGTGCTGGTGGGCGGAGCTGCCGCAAGTCAGGCATCAGCTTTCTTTGGCGACGCAACCGACGTGGTGAAGGTCAAGCCCGGCGGGACGGTCGCTTTCATCGCTCCGGATGCGACGGGGTACGACATCACCGCAACAAGCGCGGACCTGCTGAAGATTGCAAACAGCGCAGCCGGCACCTCAGTGACTTACACAGTCATCATCATTGGCGTGGTTTAAAGAAATGCGTATCTGGAAGTTTCCTCTTGTAGTGACCGACAGGCAATCTGTCCTCATGCCCGCCGGTGCGAATCTGCTGGACGTGCAAATGCAGGGTGACGAGTGCTGCCTGTGGGCCTTATGTGACGAGAAAGCGCCGCTAAGCACTCGCCACCTCGCGATGTATGGAACCGGTAATCCGATGCCGGACAACCCGGGTAAGTACGTGGCGACTTTCCAGATGCGGGGCGGTTCGCTCGTGTTTCACGCCTTTGAGTCCCCTGATCTGACTTACACCGGGCATTAGCCCATAACCAGCACCGACCAGGCCCGTCTGCCTCTCGCGGGTGATGGGCCCGGCACGGGCATCTTTTATCCCGCGAAAAGGAAGCAATCATGTTCGACATTAGCAAACTGGCAGTAAATGAAACAACCGATATTCATCTGCGCGGCGCAGACGACGAGCCGCTAGTCGCTGAGAATGGCAAGCCTATGACGATCACCGTGAACGGGCCAGGGACCAAAGCGTTTGCCAAGGCCCAGTCAGCGCGAAACAAGGCGACGATCGAGCGTTTCCAGCGCAAGGGCAAGAATAAGGCTGACACAACGCTTGAGGAAACTGCCGAGTTCCTCGCCGCTGTCACGGTCAGCTTCAATAATTTCCAGTACCTGGAGCTGGAAGGATACGAGCAGTTCAAGGCGTGCTACCTGGATACCAAGATCGGATTCATTGCCGAGCAGGTAAATAAGGAGCTGGGTGACTGGTCAAATTTTACGAAGGGCTCTACGAAGAGCTGAGCCTGTACATCCGGCAGATCGCCTGGCTCCAGGCGGTCCCGGAAGAAAAGAACAAGAAAAGAAGCAACCCGGGGATCGATACCCCCGAGCCGGTATCGCGCATCGAGAAGATCAAGGAAAACGGCGGAGAAGTCCTGCTGCCGGAAATCGGTGCAGCGGGATACCTCATTGACTACCTGTTGGAGATAGGCCCGGCGAGCAGCATCGGCATGGGCCTCGCCCAGATCGCTTTCACGGAGTTGCAAGCCTGGCAGCAATGCTCAGGAATAAGCCTGCAGCCCTGGGAGACGCAGATATTGCGCAGGCTGTCATCTGACTATATCGCAGAAAACAGGCGGGCTGAGAAGCCGGATTGCCCGCCTCCGTACGGAAATCCTGAACTTGAATTTGACCGCGAAGTAGTGGCGAGAAAAGTCACTAATGCGCTGAAGGCACTCGCGCGCGCGAAAAGGTAACCCATGAACATCGGTACGATGACAATCGAGATGGTGGCGAAGCTATCCAGCCTGGAGCGGGATATGAACCGAGCCAAAGGCATCGTCGCCGGGGCAATGGGCGATATTCAAAAATCGGCCAACCTGGTGAGCGGCGCACTCGGTTTGATTGGCGTTGGATTATCAGCCGGCGCATTTGCTGCCTATGCGCATCGCGTTGTCGACACACTCGCAACGATAGACGATGCGGCGCAGAAAACCGGATCATCGGTTGAGAACCTGTCGCGTATCGAGAAAACAGCACGAGCCTTCGGTGCCAATTTTGGGGACATCGATTCAGCACTCGTAAAGCTGGCCCGGGGAATTGCTACAGTCGACGATGAATCGAACCGAACCAATCAGGCATTAAGGGCACTGGGTCTGTCCTCACGCGATGCTGCAGGCAATCTTCGCGATCCATCTGAGGTGCTGATCGAGATTGCGAAGCGGCTGCAGAACTACCAGGACGGAGCTAACAAGTCTGCCATTGTTACCGATCTGTTCGGCAAGTCCGGTGCTAACCTGCTCCCCGTTCTGAACGACCTGGCAGAAAACGTCGATAAGTTCGGCAGTGTATCAGCGGCCTCGGCTGCCGAGGCAGCGCGGTTTCAGGACCAGATGGGCTTGCTCAAGGGCAAGGCGGACGAAGCGTTGACATCATTCTCACTGGGACTGCTGCCCGCGTTGAACCGGATAACTGGAGCAATGCAGGGATCGGCGGGCGGAATGAATGTCTTTACCGCTGCGGGCCGGTCGGTCGGTTCCATGCTTGAGTTCCTGCTGGTCAAGGGCTCGGCTGTCTGGATGCTGTTTGGCAATATGGGTGACGCCATCGGCACCCGCGCGCGACAGTTGATAGCGATTGTAAAGGGCGACTTCCATGAAGTCGGGCAGCTGCAGAAGAACCTGGACAACGAAATTGGCAAGCGAATCGCAGAGCACCAGCACTATGTTTCAACCATCCTCGGCGGAAATCAGCAGGTCGAGAAATCGACTCAGTCTGTAAAACCCCAACTCAACTACCTGTCGGGCGCGATTGACAAGAGCGGCGCTGTGTCGGGCTACGAACGGGCTACGAAAGCAGCCACGGACTACATCAATAAGCTGCGGGAAGAGACCGAAGCGGTTGGCTTAAACGCTGTTCAGATGAAGCTACTTGGCGCTGCTCGCGAGGCTGCGAAGGCTCCGCTTGAGTCTCAGCGTGCGGCGATCATGGAATCCGCCCAGGCATGGGCGATGGCGACCCAGGCGCAGGAAGAAAGCGCGGCTGCCGCAAAGGCGATCGAAGCTGAAGAAAAGAAACGACTCGATGGTTATGCCGCGATGATAAGCGCGGACGAGAAGGCCCTCCAGTCCCTGCAAGAAAAAAACAACCTGCTTGAATACGGCGCTAGTGCAGTCGCGGCAATGGGTCAGGCCGATTTGCAAGCTGCGCTCGATCGCGCGTGGGCCGCGGACAACATCGACATCAATGTGATCGCGATGCTTGAGCGTCGGCTTGAGCTATCCAAACAACTGGCGGCTGAGGCAAAACGCGGCGAGGCGCTCACGGCTGTCAAAGAAGCGGCTAAAGCGGCCTCGGATGCTTGGCAACACACTGCGCGCGACATCAACCGTTCGTTGACCGACGCTCTCTTGAGGGGTTTCGAGTCCGGCAAAACGTTCGCACAGAACCTGCGCGACACGATGGTGCACATGTTTCAAACGACGATACTGCGGCCAGTTATAGACTTGGCGATGGCGCCAGTGAGCAGGGGAATGGCGGGCGTGATGGGCGCGCTTGGATTTCCTGGTACAGGAATCGCAGGAACTAGCTCCGCTGCCGGAAACAGCTTCAACTTAATGAATCTCGCCTCTGGCGCGAAATCTATTTTCAGCGCCTTCACTGGCGGTGCATCTTCGCTCGTGACGTCGATTGCTACATCAGCAATCGGGCAGGCGATGGGGCTCGGCGTTGCTGGCGGATCTGCGCTTGGTGCCGGAGTAGGCATTGGCGGCGTTGGCGCTGGTGCCGGCGCTGGAACTGCGTTTATTGGTGGCGCCGGTACTGCCTTGGGTGGCACCGGCGCGACAGTTGCCGGGCTGACTGGCATGGGTTCAATGCTGGCCGCTGCTGCCGGTCCTCTGGCCATCGCTGCTGCTGCCGACATGATCTTCAGGCTGATAGCTGGGAACAAGACAATCAAGGGCGCTGAAGCGCTGACCTATGTCCCGGTTATAGGACCGCTGATCAATATGTTGTTCGGCATGGGCCCCAAGAAACTAGGGCCGCAGGAGCTCACCGGCAAATTTAGCGATCAAGGTTTCGATGGCCAGTTCGAGGCCGACTGGACACGCAAGGGCGGTCTGTTCGCCTTCGGAAAAAAGAAGGGTCGCCGTGGGCTGGGGATCTCCGCAGAGCAGGATGCTGCCCTGGACGCGATGGTGGGTGATATATCCGGCGCATTCCTGAGTCTGACGAAAACGACGGGTGACGCCGGACGCTCGCTTGCCGGGTGGACGTTCGAAGTCAAGCGCGCCATCGATACGGAAGAGAAGCAGGAAGAGCTAACAAAAGACCTTAGCAATAGCATTGGCTCGAAGCTTATTCCAGAGTTGACTTTGATCCAGCAAAAGGGCGAAGAACTGGCGGATACCGCCGCCCGTGCAAGCGCTGAATTCACTCTCGTCAATTCCATCCTCGACTTAACTGGCAAATCACTTGCGGTTGCAGGCTTGGCATCACTCGGCCTGCGTGACAGCCTCGTCCAATTGCTCGGCGGCATCGAAAACGCTGGATCCGCGCTCCAGCCGTTCTTCGAAAACTTCTATACCGACGCTGAGCGCGTGGCCAGCACCGGCCGGCTGATGAATGCCGAGATGAGCAAACTTGGCATCACAACGCTACCGACAACCCGCGCGCAGTTCCGCGCCCTGGTCGAGGCACAGGATCTGAATACCGATGCCGGGCAAAAGATGTTCGCCGCACTCATCCAGCTGGCTCCGGCATTCGTTACGGTGACCGATGCGATCGCCAAAGCGGCTGACGACGCAGCCGCCGAAGCAAAGCGTATCGCTGATTCGATCCAGCTGCTAACCACCGACGCATTCGCCACGTTGTTTGATTACACCAGGTACATCCGCCTGGCCGCCAATGCCGGTGTAACTGCCGCGCAGCCGGCAGGGCCCGTCTATCAAGCACCGGGACAAGTATTCCTGCCCGGGTTTGCAAGCGGCTCGAACGAAATCCCGCACGACATGACGGCGAGGATCCACAAGGGAGAACGGATACTGCCTGCAGCTGATAACCGTGAGCTGATGCGCAGGCTGAGCGACCCTGGGGCGGCAAATGACGCTCTTGTTGACGAGATACGTCAGTTGCGTGCCGAGTTGAAGGCGGTCCATGTCGCCATGGCTACCAATACCAGCAAGACAGCCAGGAATACCGAGAAGATGCTGCGGTTCACTGAAGAGTGGGACGTGAGCGGCTTGCCGCCGGAGCGCGCTGCATGAAGATAGTCGTACCGATTACGATCAATGACGCGGCGCTTATATCCACAAACGTTTCTGAGACACTGCATCCGCCATACGACGCTGGGTACGTGTACGCGCTCGGCGACCGGGTATCCATTATCGGGTCCGACATCCATGAGGTTTACGAGTCTCTTGTCGCCAGCAATGTAGGTAACGATCCCGCCGCCTCCACGACAAAATGGGTCTACGTTAGCGCCACGAATCCCTGGTTGATGTTCGACAAGTCCGTCACTTCCCAGACGGAAAATGCGGACAGCATTGATGTATCCCTGCAGGCGACCGGAAGAATATCCGCCCTTGCGCTCTTGAACGTCTCTGCGGTCGAAGCGCGCGTGGTCATGATCGATCCGCTCGACGGTGTGGTCTATGACGAGACCCACAGCCTTGTTTCCAACTCCGGGATTGACAGCTGGTACGACTATTTTTTTGAACCGATAGTGCGCCTTAACGACCTCGTCATAACGGGGTTGCCGCTTTACTCCGGGCCGATTATCAACATCACCCTGTCCGCGCCTGGTGAAACAGTCAAGTGTGGCGCCCTGGTGATAGGCCCAACGACCGATGTGGGTGAAACGCAATACAGTGCAGCCGTCGGCATTCAAGATTTCAGCACCAAAGACCAGGACACGTTCGGGAATTACTCCATCGTCCAACGTGCATACCGAAAACGCGCCACTTTCCCCGTAATCATTGACTCCGCCCGCGTAGACACATTGCACAACTTTTTGGCATCGCTGAGAGCAACGCCAACGCTATACATCGGGGCGGACGACTACACATCCACGGCCATTTACGGCTTCTTTAAGGACTTCACGATTGAAATCGTGTACGCGAAAGAGTCTCTTTGCTCGCTGGAAATCGAGGGATTGACCTAGATGTCGGATTTATATTTTGAGGAAGATTATGCCGAATCAGATTATGTCGAGGGGGTTGTTATGGCGATAGACGCGCTACCTCCGGTCCCGCAGCGCGGCGATTCTAAAGATGTATTTGACGGTAAAGCAGATACGTTCATGGCTGCTCTAGTCCTGTTTGCCCAGCAGGCCGACGCGGTCGCCATCGCGATGAACAACAATGCGACGAACGCTGAGAGCACCACGAGCCTGACCATCGGCACTGGCGACAGGATCTTTGTTGCTGATGTTGGCCGCAGCTATGTTGTAGGACAAACGGTCAAGGCCGCATCAACCGCCAGCCCCACGAACTGGATGCAGGGAGATGTGACCGCATACAACACCGTTACCGGTTCTCTGACGATCAACATGAACTTGTTGCAGGGATCCGGGACCTTCGCCGCGTGGACATTATCCTTGTCGAACGCGAGCTCGTCGGGTGGGTCGATTACGCAGGATTTTGCAGTCAAGTCATTGCAGCACGCGATCGGGGCAAACATCGCCTCCGCAGCCACAATCGACCTCTCTACCGCCACCGGTAACATAGCGCACCTTACAGGAAACACGACCGTAACTGGCGCGACGATGACCGCCGGTAAAGATGTTTTGTTAATTATCGACGGCACTCCGCAATTTAACTATCACGCCACGAACCTGAAGCTCAATTCAGGCGGCGCGAATATCACTGGAGCCGCGGGCGACGTCGCGCTATTCACCTATGACGGCACTACCGTACGGGTGACTTACATCAAGATGAGCGGGCATGCCAACGTAGAGACTGCGGCGCCTGCAGGCGCCCCCGTTGGCTCCTTCCTGCTCTATGCCGGATCATCCCCGCCCGCTGGTTACCTGACTTGCCCAACCACGCTGACCAATATTAGCCGAACCACATACGCGACACTGTTTACCGCAATAGGCACGACATGGGGGGTCGGCGATAGCTCAACCACATTTGGCCTGCCGTGGTTTGCCTCCGGTTATGCAATTTTGCAGGCAAACCCATCTGTGACCCTGGAGGGTGTGGGTAAAGCAACAGCCGGCGATAACCTTGCTCACACTCACACTTATGCGGACGTGGATAACACGGGATCAGTGAGCACTGGCGGCTCATGGATCAACTCGGTAGGTAACCTCACAACGAAAACGTCGTCCTCGTCAGGCGGATCCGCGAACTTGGCCGCGGGCGCGCGCGTACTGATTTGCATCAAATACCAGTAAGGAAGCCATGAGAAAAACAGTCTATTTATATGACCCGGTAACGTTCGCTCCTACTGGGGCCTATGACGCACAGGAAAGCCCGTTGGAGCCCGGCACATTCCTTACCCCCGTCCATTGTGTCGAGACTCCTCCGCCTGCAGTAGAGCCCGGCCAACTCATTTTCTTTGATGGAGTGGCTGCATGGATCGTGAGGGACGCACCTTTGCCGACTGCAGAGCAGAAGCTTCAGTACGAGATTGAGCGACGACGTCTCGCGGTGCGGCAACATATGAGCGCCGTAGCTCAAGCAGCGCCTGAGCACTTCAACAGTATCAGTGAGGCGAAGAGCTTCGTCGGAACAGATAACCCGCTGCGCGCCGTATCCGAAGCATTCCAGGTCTGGGCGGCCCAAGTGCAGACGTCTGCAAACGCCACGCTCGATGCGGTAGAGGCAGGCGAAACTGCGCTGCCCGCCATCTCTGATTTGATCGCATCACTTCCTGAGTGGGTGCATCCCTAAATGGCAACGATCATAAAAAGACTGACGAAAGGAACCCTGCTCACTAAAGCCGAGCTGGATGCAAATTTCACCAACCTGAACAAGGAACTGATCCAGCTCACCCCGGCTATTTTCGCGCCGAGAGCGGCGTATGGAAACGTACTCATCGAGCCGCCAGTCGCTGGAATCACCGTCACGGCCGGAGCCAATGTCAGCGTCAGCTCATCAGCCCAAGCCACGGTCGGCGGAGAGACGCTGTGGGTGGTAACGGCAACCGGGACTGGGGCAGGCCCGACAAACAACTTCGAGATCAACCTTCCGGTAGCCAGTGAGGCATTCTCAGCGAAGGACATCGCCTTCGAGATATACACACCCGACATGTCGAAAGTAGAGAGCATGACGCTTTATGTCGGCAGTGCCGCGTATGCAAAATTCGCCAGCCGCAATATCACTACCGCCTTGGTGCCAACTACTCAAGGCCCCTTCGCGATTAACGGGCTGACCGCATATTTCGTGCACGAGGCCTTATGGACGAAGAGTGGGTTTACCCATCCGGTGGGTGATCTGGATTGCACGCAGTGCAAGCTGCGCGTATTTTTAACCAGCGGCAATACTGCGACGATTGGATTGCGCTCAGTACGTGCCGGCGTGATGCGCAAAAAAGCAAGACTCGCCATTACCGCAGATGACGGTTACTCATCATTCATGCGCATGGGTCTGCCGATACTCCAGGAGTACGGCCTGAAGAGCACCATGAGCATCATCTATGCCACGGTGGGAACGTCCACCTATGCCTCGCTGAGCGATCTCCAAGCTTATGTGGCGGCTGGAAATGAATGCATCGCACATGGTCCGAACCATCCGACGACACTGGGAGCTGGCAACCTGTTTTCAGTCTGGACAACCGATGCTGAGCGTTTGGCGGATGTGCTCGCGTGCAAGAATTACCTGGTCGCCAATAGCTTGACGTCTGAATGGGGTGCCAAGTGTTACATCTGGCCCCAAGGCAAATACGCCAACACGGTAACAGACTTGGCGTTTCTCGGACTGATGCTTGATAACGGCTTTTCTGTAGCCCGCACCGCTGATGGTGCCAACCCGGCATACCATATGCAGAAAAACAACGCACTCAGCACGAGGAATCTACAGCGTCTCTGCGGCCCGATTATCGGGCACACCTGGACCAGTTCGGGAACGGAGGCAGCAAATATAGCGACAATCATTTCCTACATCAACGACGTAGCAGCAGCTGGCGGCGACGCCACCCTGATGATTCACCGCGTTGTCGGTCCGGATGCTGCCGCGAACTCAATCCAGATATCGAGCAATCGGCTGCGGGAGTTATGTGTCGCTATCAGGGCTCAAGTCGATGCCGGTGCGCTCGACGTGGTTCTGTACAGTGAGTATGCAAGATAGATCAGCCCAGCTTATGACCACAGCCGCCTTGAGCGGCTTTTTTTATGGAAAAACAAATAGAACAATTTGCGCCCCTGGTGCGAAGCATCGCATCCCGCATGAAGGCGCATCTGCCCGCATGTGTCGAGCGCGACGATCTGATTCAAGTAGGAATGATGGGTTTGATGCAGGCCCTGAATCGATACGAGGAAATGCCAGGGGCGAAATTCGAGACTTACGCGAGCCACCGGATCAAGGGCGCGATGCTTGATGAGCTGAGGCGCGAGGATTGGGGTCCGCGCCGGGCTCTCAGGAAAGGCGATGAGATTGTTTACAGCATGGTGAGTATTGACGACTTGCCGTCTGAACAGCTCGTGTCTCTCCATGCACGGCATTCTGATGAGGTTACGCCGCTGGACAGGCTGATGGAGAAGGAAAGGGTTTTCGCGGCGGTAGCGGCGATAGCAAACCTACCTGAGCGGGAAAAGAACGTGATCGATATGTACTACGGGCAAGACATGACGCACCGAGACATTGGAAATGAATTGGGCGTGAGCGAATCAAGGGTATGCCAGTTGCTTAAACGTTCGCTTGGGCACTTGAACGAAATATATAACAGCCGGAATCCATAGCCATGGCGCTTTTTACTCTCAAGCCCGGCAAGTCCGGATGGCTGGAATCCGGAGAACAGATTGGTCATGGCGCCTATGTCGTCATCATGGCGGTCGGTTTCGCCAATCCGATGCCATTGTGGGGCGCCGTGCTCCTGGCGATGGGGTATTTCATCCTCCGCGAGCTCGAACAAAAGAAATGGCACTGGGAATTGATCGGTAGGCAAGACACGCTTTGCGCCGGCCTTGCCTGCCTGATTTTTGCAGCGTTGTATTACGCGATATGAATGGCGCGACGTTTTTTAAAAGGAGAAGAAAAATGGGTATCGGAGCTAAAGCCAAAAAGTATTACGACAAGGCGGAAGGCAAGGTCGACGGCTTCTTCGTTCGCCATAAGGGGACGGTTCTCATATTGACCGCAGTTGCGATCGCGCTGGTGGTTTTTGGCTGGTCGTTCATCAAGTCGTTGTTCAGTTAAGAAGAGGGTGGCGGGCATGGCGTGTGAAGGGGAAGAAGAAAGACGGGAGCCGCGTAAAGGCCCTACCACCTATACGTTGTCCTTTGCCGGGATCATTGCCGTTGCCGGTCTTGCGGCGTCGGGGGTCGCTACTTACAACTCCATCCAGAACGACATCGCGAGTCTCAAGCGGGGAGAGTTGTATCAGGAACGAACCAATGACCGCTTGAGCGAAGAAATGAAAGCGATGCGGGTAGAGCATCGCGAATCCTTGCACCAGTTCAACGACAAGCTCGACAGGCTAATCGAGCAATGGCCGAACAGGAGGCGTTGATGAGATACCTGCCCATTTTGTTAGTGACCTTCCTTACGGGGTGCCCCGTTCCACCTAAGACGTCAAACCTAGAAACGGCGCCTGCGGCTTCCATGCTCGCCCCGGTCGCCGCTCCCACGGCATGGCCGGTTGTATTGCCGCCGGTCGAGGTTGTCGCGCCAAGGGCGAAGGACGTAGTCAAGCCCAAGCCGGTCGAAAGGAATCCATGCGTCGATCTCGATGTGGTTGACGTGGAGGATGCCATCAACCAGAAGCTGGACTGCTTGCTGAGTCCGCCGAAATGAGCTGGCTGAAGTGGCTACAAGGCTGGCCGGTGGCCTATGCCGGCGTTGGGTCTTTTTCGCTGGGGATAGGGCTTCACAGTGGGGTTGATTGGGGCTTGATCGCAGCTGGGGTCGGTCTGGTCGTTGCTGGGCTAATGCAGATATGCAAATGACACTCATTGAAAACTGGAAGGACGTTCTCAAGAAAGCATGGAGCGTCAGGATGACCTACGTCACAGCCGCGCTGGAATCCATACAGCAGGGGATCAAGCAGGTTCCCGCCGAGTGGTTGGGCCTGAATCCGGATCTGTTTGCCGCGACGGCGGATATTTGCGGTGGTCTTGTCCTCGTTTCCGCGGGGCTTACCGTCATCGTGCGACTCATGGAACAGAAGAACCTGACAGTGACCAAAAATGATTAAACCCTCAATCACGGAATCGCGGTCCGCGCTGGCCGCGCTGGCTCTGGCCGCTTCAACACTCGTGGGGATCGCATTGCACGAGGGCTACAAGGGCGAAGCGTATATCCCGGTTCCCGGGGATGTGCCGACCATTGGGTTTGGCACGACTGCCGGCGTCAGGATGGGTGACAAGACCACGCCAGAGCGCTCGCTGGTGCGACTGCTGGGCGAGATCGAGGACGTGTACGCGGGCGGAATTCGGCAGTGCGTTACCGTGCCTCTCTATCCGCATGAGTTTGAAGCATTCGTGCGGTTGGCATACAACATAGGCGTCCCTACATTCTGCCGAAAGGCCAAGCCTGGGAAGCCGCCGAACCTCATTGACCTCATAAACGCCGAGCGCTATGAGGAGGCTTGCGAGCGCATCGAGGCGTTCAAGTATGGTCCGGGGAGAAAGGTGTTGCCGGGGCTCGTCAAGCGACGTGCTGAAGAGCGGGCAATCTGCGAAGGGAAACGGGCGAAGGGTGCGGCGTGAGCCTGCCAGATGATTTTGTCATCGTTGACGGGCTGATCACCGTGGAGCAGCTCGTTCGTCGCGCGTACCTGATACGCAAGCGGTTTGACGACACGTCGCTGACAGGGCCTTACGGCTGGGTTATGAACATGGTCGAATCGGAACAGGCCAACGTATGTGAGATAAAAGGATACTTGGCCAGGCTGGGTTTTGAAGTCACGGGCGAGGATCACCACGCGCTAAGACGCATTGGGGAGCAATTGGAATTCCAGTTGGGACAATATGACCGCGTGGATAACGCGGGACAGTTTCGAGCGCGGCACGAGATACGACGGCATCGCTAAAACTGCGCAAAATGCGGGCGATTAAAACGCCCTGCAATCGATCTAAATCAGCACCTTAATGGTAGTACAAGGGGGTAAGGAAATGCTAATTCCAGCAGTTTGGGGCGGGACGGTTCTTGTGGCATTCGCGGGCGGATTGTATGTCGGTGGCTACTGGAATGAGGCCGGGCATAGCCTGGAAACTATTGCTGAACAGAAGAAAGAGATCAGGATCGATGGAGAGCGAGATGATGTGTCGAACGCTGCCGGTACCCAGGCGGTGGCCGTGCAAGAGAAGATCCGGACGGTGTTTAAAGACCGCATTATTTACCGAGACAGAGAGGTCCCATATGAAGTCACGTTGCGCACTGATCGCGGCTGCGTTATCCCTAAGTATTTTGTCAGCATGTGGAACAGCGCAAACCAAGGGGCGGTTCCCGACGCCGCCGGCGGAATTGATGAAAGCGCCTCCGACGTTGGGCTCACAGACGTTGAGCGGCAGAAAGAGCTCGAGTCCGAAGTCTGCATCGCCAACACGGAGCAATTGATCGGGCTGCAAGACTGGGTGGCCCAGCAGCTTGCAGTCAAGTGAAACCTTTTCGGGTTTACTGTAAGCCCGGCGATACGTTCTGAGACTGGAAAAGTTATGGTATTTACAACGGCAGGCTTTTGCCGTGTTCATATTTAGCTATTGAAACCGATGACATGGGCGTTTTCGACCCGTCCTCATGCTCTGCTATACTTGCCGGCTTCGTGAACCGGTTCTCGGGGCGCGAGTTTGTCATGCGACTGGGCACTCAATGGCACGGAATAATAGGTGGGCACGGGCGGGTCTAAACTCCTTTGTAGATTTCGCGATCGAGCATTGGGTAGCGATAGTATCGGTTCTTGCGAGCGGCTCGGCCGGTTACATTGCCAGTTTGTCTGAACCAATTGCAAAATATGGGCTAGTGGCGTGGGTTGCAATTGGATTGCTGGTCGGTCTCGGCGTCGCCGCTGTTGCTTGGTTATTAAGTGGCGTCCGAGTGAAACTATCTCAGGCGAACTGGGCGGATAGGCAGGCTCAAATGATAGCCATTAATCCGTTAGCAAAGAGATTTGAGCGGGAACGTCTGAAGCTCTCAGATTTTTTTCATCCTTTCTACATGGGTACTGAAAAAGCTAGATTTGAAGAATGTGAGTTATTAGGACCAGCGCACATCATCTTAATAGGCTGCGACCTGAGATCATGCATTTTTAATGACTGTGAAATAGTAATTATTAAAAATAACATTCCTATTAGGGGATGTACCGTATTTCTAAATTGTTTTTTTGAGAACTCCACTTTTTTTTCAGTTACCTTCTACATGCCTAAGGAATATTTCGAGGTCTTTAAGAGCAATAACGGGCAACATCCACCTGTTATTTCCGACGGAATGGCGGGTAATCTATAGACAAATTTTGTTCGTGTTGGCTGGGAGAAAATGCAATCGTAGAAGCTCCGGGATAACTCGTGGATCTAGATTTTTGCTCCGCAAAAACATTCGGCCGCAGTATTCATGCCGCTTTCCTAGAGGCGGTTTGGCCATAATTGCGGAGCAAAAACGGTCTTAAGTGGCTGAAGAGAAACGATTGAGCCGATAGCCTGTTAATCCGCAGGTCCCAGGTTCGAGCCCTGGTCGGGGAGCCAATATCCGTAAGGCTTTAAGCGATTTTCCGCATATTATTTCGGTCCGCAAAAGCATGGTTGGTCCGCAAATATGAAGGAAATATGTCATTTGGTAGGCGTGACGATCTGGCCCAGGCGGACGTAATGCTCGGTCATTTTGACGGAAGAATGGCCTAGCTGGCGTTTTGCTTCTACCAGTCCGTCGCTATCTACTTTCTCCGTTCCGGCCTTCGCACGCAGATCCCGGAACTGAAATCCCCTAATTCTTGCTGCAAGATCGGCTTGACCGCGCTGGTCAGCAGCTGCCGCTGCCTTGATTCTTGCACGCTCGAAGCCGTTGTCCAGGCCCGATGTGGTCAACGCACATACCCGCCTTTTGAAATGATCAGCGCCAAGTTGCGCACACTGTCTCGCGCTTCCTCTCCAGGAAGGTCTCAATCAGTCGCCCAGCTCGTTGGGCACGCCATCTTTCGTCAACATCAAACGCAATTTCTTCCCGCCCTTGCCCTGCTTCACAGCCAGGGTGCCCTCGCGGATATCCGTCTCGCGCATCTTGAGTGTGTCGGCCGGACGTTGCCCGGCCGCGACGCATCAATTCCGCAACAGAAAACCGTTTTCTGCCTTTTACGACGATAACTTTTTTCCTGGTGAGTTGCCTGAACCATAATCCTTTTCCTGAGTTTTCCATTTCGCGTAACAATCCAATCCGCAAAAATGCAGGACGTAATCGGTCGCTTCTTCATTAACTGCTTCGGATAAAGGGATTTCCTTGAAACAGACCTTGCATGCCACCCTATCGGGATCAGATGGTATTTCCGGTTCACGCATTTTTGAAGCTCCCTATTTTCAACCTGCCTCAATCCCACCGACCTTTTGCCCCGCCCCACCTTTTGCATTGTGACAAACAGACGAAGCACCGGTAATCAAGTCAAATCCACCACCGTTCCTTCAAGCACATCAATAAGCTGAGCCGGAAAGACGCCCAGCCATATAAGCAATAACGCCAGCGCCGCCAGCGTCACACTTTCCCCAAGGGAGGGTGATGCAACGGGCCTCATGGTTGGTTCAGTGATTGCCTGGGAACCAGGCGCACACATCACTGCGATAATACGCAGGTAATAGAAGAGCCCGATGGTGCTGCCAACAACCAATGCAATCACAGGTATCCACAACGATGCTTCCACGCCAGCCGTTAATATGTAGAACTTACCGATAAAGCCCATCGTCAGCGGAATTCCGGCCAACGACAGTAGCATGGCGGTAAACACCCCCGCGAGCCACGGTCTGTGCCAGAATAGACCCGTATAATCCGCAAGCCTGTCGCTATCCCTTTCCGCTACGCGCTGGGATTCGCCCTCGGATCCGTTATTGAACCCGCCCGACAATACCGTTACCACACCGAACGCACCCAGCATAGTGACAAAATACGCCGTAAGAAAATAAGCCACCGCCTCGATTGCCAGCGGATCAAAAGCCAGAAACCCGACCAGCAGATAGCCAAGCTGGGCAATTGAGGAATAGGCAAGAATCCGCTTGATGTTATCTTGCAGCAGGGCGAGCAGGTTGCCAACCAGGATTGTCGTGACGGCAATCAGGCTCAATGCCAGCGTGATCGGCTGCGACTGGTGCGCTCCCGCCATCAGGAAATAGCGCAGTAGCAGGGCGAGCATGGCGCCCTTTGAAACAGTGGCGATGAATGCGGTAATCGGTGCGGGTGCACCTTCATATACATCCGGAGTCCACATGTGAAAGGGCACGAGGGCCAGCTTGAATCCGACACCTGTCACAATCAGCGCGAGCCCGGCCAGTCCGTAGAGCTCCAACGCCTGATCCGGCGCGGTAAGCATTGTTCCGATTTTCGCAAACTGCATCGTCCCGAGCTGCGCGTAGACCAGCGCCATGCCAAACAAAAGCAATCCGGATGAGAATCCAGCCAGGATCAGGTATTTGATCCCCGCTTCGAGAGGACGCTCTGTGAATCGCGGATAGGCGATCAATGCAAACAACGAAATGCTGAGCAGTTCCAGACCCAGGAGAAACGAAGCAAAATGGCTGCTTGCCACGAGAACCCCACCGCCAAGGGCGGCCAGCAGTAACAGGATGTAAAGCGCCTCATGGCGGCTTTCAGAACCGCCGAAGTAGCGATAGCACAGCACTGCGACGACAAAGGTCGCGGCGAAGATGAGCCCGATAAAAAACAGCGCATAGGTATCGAGGACCAGCAGAGCCGTGACCTGACGGGACCCGCCGCCCTGGGACAGAAACAATGATGCAAATGACAGAACCAGCCCAGCGAGTGTCAACATCATGACCGGCCGGGGATGACGGTAAAAGGCTGCGGCCAGCATCACCACTACCGCAGACCCGGCAAGGAGGATGAGCGGGGACAGGGCCACGAGGTCGGAGTGTAGTGAGTCGGAGTGTAGCGGGTTCATTGCGCATTGACCTCATGGCGAGCGACAGCAATCGCAGGCGGACTATTTGGGGTGTTTGGCGCGGCATCCAGCACCGGCTGCGGATACAGCCCCAGCCATAGGGTAATCGCCGCCATTGAATACAGGGTCGCCATTTCACGGCCTGACAGATCGTGCAGTTGCCAACCATGGGTATTCTCGCCATGGAAAGTTTTCTGCACCAGCGCAAGCGCATACACGACACTGGCGACAAATGCCACGCCCGCGACGGACGCCAGCACGCTGCTGGCGCGGTATAATCCCATCAGTACCAGGAATTCCCCGACGAAATTACCCATTCCCGGCAGCCCAAGCGCGGCAATGGCAAAAAACAATCCCATTGCCGCCAGGCGCGGCATGACGCTCCACAGGCCTTCAAAGCGACGCATATCGCGTGTGTGGGTCCGCTCCTGCAAAATGCCTGCGATTACAAACAGTGCTCCCGTACTGATGCCGTGCGCGATCATTTGCATCACGGCCCCCCCAAGCGACCAGGGATTCCAGGCGAATATCCCGAGCACCGCAAAGCCCAGGTGACTCACGCTGGTGTAGGCCACGAGGCGCTTGAAATCCGTCTGGGCGAACGCCAGGAAAGCGCCATAGAGAACTCCGGTTGCTCCCAACGCCATCGCCACCGGGGCAAAATACCCGGCCGCCTCGGGAAATAGCGGAACAACGAAGCGCAATAGCCCGTAGGTTCCGGTTTTCAGCAGCACCCCTGCAAGAATCACGCTTCCTGCTGTCGGCGCCTCGGTGTGTGCGTCCGGCAGCCAGGTGTGAAATGGCACGATGGGCGCCTTGACTGCGAACGCAATGAAAAAGCCAAGCATGATCCACAGCTCGGTGGAGGGAGACATGGCCGTATTCAACAGCTCGAAATAATCGAATGTCAGGACTCCAGTGCCGCGGTAGTGGACGAATACCAGCGCAAGAATTGCTACCAGCATGAACAGACCGCTCCCCTCGGCGAAAATGAAGAACTTGATCGATGCATACTGCCGATTCTCATGGCCCCAGATCGCAATCATGAAATACATCGGCACCAGCATCAGCTCCCAGAAGAAGAAAAACAGAAACAGGTCCAGCGCAAGGAATACGCCGACAGCCCCTGCCAGCGTCCATAGCAGGTTTAAGTAAAAGAACCCAGCACGCTCCTGGATTTCCGTCCAGGAACATGCCACCGATACCACCCCCAGAAAAGCGGTCAGCACGACCAGGATGAGGCTTATTCCATCCATGGCCAGATGAAAGCTCACTCCGAAACGCGGAATCCACTCCGCCCTGGTCTCGGCAAGCCACCCCCCGTGAGCGGGAAGAGCCATAGCGCTGGCAGACTGCAGCCAAAGCCATATCGCCAATACGAGCTCGATGCCCACCGTAGCCAGCGCAACCCACTTCGCAGAGTCCGAATGCCACAGATTCGCCATCCATGCCAGCAAACCGCCGGCCACCAGGATGAAAATTAATGCGGAGAGAATCATGCGAATATCCCGATGAATATAATACCGATCGATCCGGTGGCAATCGCCGCCGCGTAGCGGCGTACCTGTCCGCTTTGCGTTGCACTTAAGGCGCGATAGAGAAACAGACAAAGCTCGGCCAGGCCGCTGTAGATATTGTCGATCACGTCATGCCGATCGACCTTCTGGAGCCACCTGAGTGTGGATGAAATCGCCATGCTGTAGATATTGTCGATCACGTCGTGCCGATCGGCGTACGCAAGCCAGAGATAGGGCCGGACGAACAGGAACTCATAAAAACGGTCGAAACCCCAGCCAAAATGCCAGAACTTCCGGATTCTTGCCAATGCCGGGATCAACATCAGTCCATGGAGAAAGGCGGGATATCTCAAAAACAACAGATACGCCAACGCGATGCTGCCAAGAGAGGCAGCAATTGCGAGCAGCTCCAGAATGGTTTCGTCATTTTTCCCGCCATGAACGACCTGAGCCGACGGCAAGGCATGCTGAATAAAGCTGGAAAACAGCGTTAAATTGCCGAGAAAAGGTGGGGTTTCAATCCATCCGCCAACCAGAGAGAGTGCTGCAAGAACGATGAGCGGTATAGTTATGCGCAACCCCGGCCGTCTGGTTTCGGGAGGCGTCGCAGTCCTCGCTTCGCCAAAAAAGACGAGAAACACCACGCGAAAGATGTAGAGGCCAGTCAATATTGCACCCCCCCATCCCGCGGCCCACAACCATGGATTCCCTCCTGCTGACGACCAGGCCCGCCAAAGAATCAGGTCCTTGCTGTAGAAGCCCGCAGTAATGAGCGGCAGCGCCGCGAGCGATGCGCTGCCAATTAGAAAAGTCCAGAATGCAACGGGAAGTTTTTTCCTCAGCCCACCCATCCGAAAAATATCATGTTCCTCGTGCAGGCTCATGATGACCACACCTGCGCTCAGGAACAGCAGAGCCTTGAAGAAGGCGTGAGTCATCAGGTGAAAGATGGCTGCGGACCAGGCGCCCACTCCCAGAGCAAGGAACATATAACCGATCTGGCTGATGGTCGAATACGCGAGCACGCGCTTGATGTCTTTTTGGGCAAGTGCACTGAACCCTGCCAGCAGCAGGGTAAGGGCGCCGATCACTGCTACCGCAAGCTGCACTACTGGTGCGAGCGTAAAGAGCGCATGCGTGCGGGCGATCAGATATACGCCTGCCGTTACCATGGTTGCGGCATGGATCAGCGCGCTCACCGGCGTAGGCCCGGCCATTGCGTCAGGCAGCCACGTCTGTAGCGGGAGCTGGGCAGATTTGCCCACCGCACCGGCAAGCAAAAGTGCTGCAGCGAGAATAGCGAGCTCCGACCCCTCCGGCCACTGCTGCGTCACGCGCTGCATCAACGGCTGGATATCAAGGGTTCCCAGATGAGTGAACAGCAGAAAAAGGCCGATCGCCATAGCGGTATCGCCGATCCGGGTCACGATAAACGCTTTGCGCGCAGCGCGCCCATTGACGGGGTCCCGATACCAGAATCCGATCAGCAGGTAACTACAAAGTCCCACCCCTTCCCAGCCAAGGTAAAGAAACAGCAGATTGTCGGCAAGAACCAGGATACACATCGAGCCAACAAAGAGATTCATGTAGGCGAAAAAGCGCGCATAGCCGTCATCGCCAATCATGAATTCCGTGGAATAGAGGTGGATCAGGAAACCGATGACGGTCACGACCAGGGCCATTACCAGTGATAACGCGTCAAGATAAAAGCCGATCCTCGGCGAGAAATCGGCTGTGGCGATCCAGACCCATGCTTCCTGCTGAAAGGCGAGACCCGGCGGTCTTGCAGCGATGAAGTCGATCGCGATCAGAATGGCGATGAGTGCCGAGAGAGCCACGGAGCCAGTTCCAATTACCGCGACACTGCGCCGGCTCAAGTGGCTTCCGCCCAGTGCCAGCATCAGGAAACCGGCCAGAGGCAGCGTGGGAATAAGCCAGAGCAGGGGTAACACGTTATCCCCGCATCTTGCTCACCGCGTCTGCATCCAGCGTCTGGAAGCGGCGATGCAACAGCAGCAGCAATGCCAGGCCGACAGAGACTTCAGCCGCCGCCACAGACAGGATAAAGATGAACATTACCTGACCGTCGGCCTGCGCCCAGTGCGAACCAGCAACCACGAAGGCAAGCCCGGCCGCATTCAGCATGATCTCAATCGACATCAGGATGAAGATCAGGTTGCGTCTGACCAGAATGCCGACCATTCCCAGCACGAAAAGGATTGCAGCGAGCAGCAGGCCGTGATGCATGGGAATAGCGGCCGCAACAGCGGTAGTGGCGGACGTGACAGCCTCAGCCGTGCTCATGGCCGCGCCTATCCGAAAGGGGCTCAGAACGTGAACCCCAACCTGACTCGGTGTGCCAGCCGAGATGACATGCGCCGACCAACCCCGCCAGTAACAGCAGCGAAGCCAGTTCGACACCGAGGAGATAGGGTCCGAAGAGCGTAATACCTACTTCCCTGGAGTCGACCGCTGCCCTGCCGGCGATTGCGGCGCCTTCATTCCCCATAAGGATATAAATCAGTTCAGCCAGCAGTAACGCCGACAGTATGGCGGGGCCCATCCACATGCCGGGGCTCAACCATTCGCGCTCCTTAACCGCTGCGGCCTTGCCGAGGTTAAGCATCATTATCACGAACACGAACAGCACCATGACGGCGCCTGCGTAAATAATGACCTCCAGTGCAGCGACAAACGGCGCCCCCAGCACAAAAAAGACGACCGCAACGGCGAGCAGGGACACGATCAGGTAGAGCAGCGCATGCACGGCACTCGCCCGTGTAACGACCATCAGCGTGGCTGCAACGGCAACTGCTGCGGATAAGTAGAATGTCGCTTCCATAGCCTCCCTCCCCAATCAGGAATCAAGATCCGCATTAAGGTACGGATCAAGGCAACAGCGAACGTGGGTCTACGGGCGGCGCCTCGTTCTCGGCATCACCCTTGTGCTTGCCGCCGATTCCAACCCCGGCTACCCGGTAGAAGTTATAGCCAGGGTATTTGCCGGTGCCATCGATTAAAAGGTCCTCTTTTTCGTACACCAGGTTTTTCCGGTTGTATTCGCCCATTTCGAAGTCGGGCGTAAGCTGGATCGCATCGGTAGGGCATGCCTCCTCGCAATACCCACAGAAAATGCAACGCGAAAAATTGATCCGGAAGAACTCGGGATAGCGCCGCCCATGCTCATCCTCAGTCGCCTGCAATGCGATGCAATCCACCGGACAGGCCGCCGCGCAGAGGTAGCATGCAACGCATCGTTCCTCCCCATCCGGATCGCGGCTCAGGATGATGCGTCCGCGCCAGCGCGGCGGAATCTTGGGTTTCTCGTCCGGATACTGAATCGTCACCCGGCGGTGGAACATGTGCAGAAAGATGATCCACATTGTCTTCAGGGAATTCCACATGCAATCTTCTCCCGGAGCTATCTGAACAGGTTACGCCGCAGCCAATATGACCGCGCCGGTGATCAACAAATTGACAAGTGTGAGCGGTAGCATGACTTTCCAGCCGTAGGCCATCAGTTGGTCGTAACGGGGCCGGGGCAATGAAGCTCGCAGTAAAATGAAGAACCCAATGACAATAAAGGTTTTGAGCAAAAACCATATCACTGGGGGCAGCACCGGCCCCAGCCACCCTCCGAAGAATAATGTCACCATCATTGCCGAGACAAGGGTGATGCCCACGTATTCACCAATGAAAAACAGGCCGAACTTCATGCTGGAGTATTCGGTGTGAAAGCCAGCCACCAGCTCGTTCTCCGACTCGGGCAGATCGAAAGGTAGCCGGCGCGCTTCGGCAATGCCCGCTACGGTAAAAGTTGCCAGGCCAAGGATCTGGGGTACGCAGAACCAGAGATTTTCCTGCGCGGCGACGATATCGCGCAGGTTGAACGAACCGGCGAGCATGACGACGCCCATCAGCGCCAGACCCATGAAAACCTCGTAGCTCAACATCTGTGCCGCCGCCCGAAAGCCGCCGAGCAGCGAATATTTGTTGTTGGACGCCCATCCGCCCAGTACGACGCTGTAAACGCCAAGCGAAGACATGGCGAGAAAAAACAGTAACCCGATGTTCAGGTCGACCACACCGATGTCCGGCGCGATCGGCACCACGGCAAATGCAAGCAGCGTAGTGACGGCAACTATTGTCGGCGCCAGCACGAACACCGCCTTGTCGGCGAATGGCGGCACCCAGTCCTCCTTGGTAAGGAGCTTGATCGAATCGGCAACAATTTGCAGAATACCGAACGGCCCCACCCGGTTCGGGCCGTAGCGGTCCTGCCAGACGCCGAGCAAACGGCGTTCGATCCAGGACAGCAGCGCCGAGAAAGCAAACACGGCAGCGAGGATCAAGATCAGGTTCGCCCAGATGCGCGCCGATTCACTCATGGCGTCCCTCTTCTATCCGGTTCTCCTTCCTCGCCCTTCTTATCTTGCCGAATGCCGGCAATCCGACCCCCCCAAGACTGCCCGGACTTGGCAGACCGACGGGCAGCCCAGCAGTGCCGCGTTGCAATTCTGGTTTCAACCGCACCGGCAGCCAGTACGCTCGCGGAATTTCCTCGGGGAAGCCGGGTGAAATTTCCATAAGCTCGGGCCCAAACAGCAACTGCGCGTCATCCCCCTCAGCCAGGCGAAGATCGACCGCATCGTCGGGGTTGAGCGCCAGATACGGTTCAGTACTTAGCTCAGCGATACCGGGCGCCAGGGCGCTCAGTTCCTCGGAGCCAAAGATGTGATGCAACGGCAACAGCAGCCATTCGCCCAAACGCGGCGCGAAGCCAGCCGGTACATTTTCAAAGTACGCCGTTTTTTTCGCCGGCATGGGCTCGATGAGGCGCTCGCCTGGGTCGCCCCCGGAGAGCGCGCCGCCCACTTCGTCCTGAAACTTGTTTAACGCCTGCACCGAGTTCCAGCCGGGCGCCCAGAACCGGGGAATAAGCGACGGCGGTGGATGGCCCGGATAGCCTTCCATGGAAAATGACAGGGGGCTATCCGGATCATCCGGCAGCTCGGGTTCGTGGATGTTTACGTTGGCGTGCATGGCGGTGCGCCCGCTATAACGATGGGGCTCACGCGGAATCTTCTGTCCATCCATGCGGAAGCTCGCCGATGGCGCCGCGCGCAAAATCGGTTCGAGGTGGTGAATTGCCGCGGCACAGGCGGCGGTGACATCGTCCAGGCTTGACCATGGTGCTTCATCACCGCGGCCAGCCACAGCCATGATGTCCCGCAGCCAGCGCCAGCTTTCCTGGATATCGCCCGGAATGTCACTCCCCGGAATATTACCCGTAGGCACGAAAACCTGGAAAAAGCGCTGTGCCCGTCCTTCGTTATTCACCAGCGTACCATCCGCCTCGGCAAAGGTCGCGGCAGGCAGCACCACGTCAGCCTTCGCGCTGGCAGCATGCTCGATATGATCGATCACCACGACGCGCCGGGCTGCGGCGAGAAGCCGATCGACCATCGCGGCATCCGCTCGCCGGTAAAGATCGTTTTCCAGAACGATGAGGGTATCCACGGCGCCGCTGTCCATTGCTTCCAATGCGCTGTTGAGGCTATCGCCTCCGAGCATCGACCCGCCCAGGCTGTTGCATTCGGGAACAACGAAGCAGAGCTCGGCGGCGTGGCCCGTGCTGCATAGCGCCCATGCAACGTTGGCCGCCGCCTCAACGGTGGCCTTGTCCCCGCAACCCATCCCGGAGATAATCAATGGACGCTCAGCCGCCCTCAGTTTTTCTGCGATGACGTCAGCCAGTGCTTGTGCCGCACTGGATAATCCAACTACCGGAGGCGCGTTCGAATCGACCGCGTGCGCCACCGCGAACCCAAGGCGGGCGAGATCGGCAGGCGGCCCATGGAAGGTCCGAGTCGCAATATCATCGAGCCGGGTATCCGTCACAGTGGCAACAAACAATGGCCCCCGCTCCTGTTGCGTCGCATCGCGCACCGCATTGTCATTCCAGAGCGGGATACCCATTTTCTCCGCCATCTTTTGCGGTTCGCGTCGCACCGCCTGGCGCAGGGCCAGCGCAAGCCGGGGCGCAGTATTGGTGACATCTTCCCCCAGCACCAGCACCGCGTCCGCCAACTCCACTTCATGCAGCGATGGCGCGCGGGCAGGACCCTTTCTCAAAATATCGAGGACTGAAGCAAGCAGGCGGGAATCCCGCTCCGATATTCCGAGATAAAACTGATCACGTCCAACCAGCGTACGCAACGCAAAGTTGGCTTCGATCGAGGCGCGCGGGGAGCCGATACCGATGGCGCGGGCGCCACTGGACAGGATTTCTCCCAAATGTTGGAGCGCGTCCTGTTTGGTGGCAAGCTGCAGTGGTTCGGTTTTGGCTTTACGCAACACTGGCTGCCTGATCCGGCGCTCGCTATTAACGAACTCGTAACCATAGCGGCCGCGGTCGCATAAAAAATAGCCGTTGACCGCGCCGTTGAAACGGTTGCGGATGCGGCGCAGCATGCCGTAACGCTCGCCCGGAATCGTGTTGCAACCGAGTCCGCAGTGCACGCACACCGATGGCGCCGTTTGCAAATCCCACTTGCGCGTATAGTGCCGCTTCAATGTCTTGTCGGTAAAAACACCGGTAGGGCAAATCTCCACCAGGTTGCCGCTGAATTCGCTTTCGAGAACCCCGTCCTGATGGCGGCCGAAGTAGACCTGATCGCGCAACATCAAGGCGTCAAAGTCGCGTCCGCCCGTATAGTCCCGGTAGAATCGCGTACAGCGATAGCATTGAATGCAGCGATTCATCTCGTGGTTGACGAGAGGCCCGAGGTCCTGGTTATGGAACGTGCGCTTGCGGCCATGGAAGCGGCGATAAACATGACCGTTCATCACTGTCATGTCCTGCAAATGGCATTCGCCGCCCTCATCGCACACCGGGCAATCGTGCGGGTGATTGACCATCAGCCATTCCGCCACGCTCGCGCGAAATTCGTGTGCCTCGGGGTCATCGATTGAAATCCGAACTCCATCTTTAGCCGCAGTCATGCACGCCATAACGATCTTGCCATGCTTATCTTCCTCGTTCTTGAACTGCTTGACCGCACACTGGCGGCACGCCCCTACCGAGCCAAGCGCCGGATGCCAGCAGAAATAAGGCAGGTTGAATCCCAGCGAGAGGCATTCCTGCAGCAGGTTCTCGCCATCCTTGGCAGGATAAGGCCGGTTGTCGATATGGATGATCGTCACATTCGCCTCGCCACATTCCCATGCTGCGTCCCCACATCGCGCTCGCCCCAGGGGCAGCGTTTTTCATGGATGTGGCGCTCGAAATCATCCCGGAAATACTTGAGGCCGCTTTGCAGCGGCTCTGCCGCACCGGGCGCGAGGGCGCAGAAGGTGTGCCCCGGGCCCAGCAGGCGGGTATGCGATTCTAGCCGTTCCAGATCGGAAGCCTGGCCGCGCCCCTCCTCCATGTCCTGCAATATCTGTTCGATCCATGAAAGCCCCGACCAGCAAGGGGTGCACCAGCCACACGACTCCTGCGCGAAGAAATGCTCGAGATTGAGCAGCATGCCAACCGGGCAAGTCTTGTCGTCAAGGACAATCATGGTGCCCGTCCCTAAACGGCTGCCCACCGCCTGCATCGAATCGAAATCCATCGCTACGTCGAGGTGATCGGCAGTAACAAAATCCGTCGACGCACCTCCCGGCAGCAAGCCGCGAAACCGGTAGCCGTCGCGCATGCCGCCCGCGTGTTCTTCCAGAATCTCCCGCAGAGGGGTGCCCATGGGCAATTCCCATAACCCCGGGTTCTTTACCCTTCCGCTGGCGCCGTAGAGTTTGGTACCGCCATCGCGGCTACGGCTCAGGCTCTTGAACCATGCAGCGCCATGATTCACGATATGCGGAATATTGCACAGGGTTTCAACATTATTGACGATGGTGGGCTTGCCCCATAGGCCGCTCACCTGCGGGTACGGAGGCTTGGCGCGCGGATTGGCGCGCTTGCCTTCGAGGGCATTCAGTAGAGCGGTCTCTTCTCCGCACATGTAGCGCCCGGCGCTGACGTGTAGGTGCATCTCCAAGCTGTACGCCGAGCCCAGGATATTTTTCCCAAGGTAGCCCTGGTGATAAGCTTCAGCGATCGCTCGCTCCATCCGCCGGGCCGCCAGCTTGTACGCCCAGCGCAGAAAGACGTAGGCCACGTCGGCCTGGATCGCATAGCCGCTGATGATGATGCCCTCGATCAACTGGTGGGGATCACCTTCGAGCAACAGGCGGTCCTTGAATGTACCCGGCTCCATCTCGTCGGCGTTGCAGACGAGATACTTGGGCCGCGGCGCGTCCTCACCCATTGGCACGAAACTCCACTTCTGCGCGGTGGGGAATCCTGCCCCCCCGCGCCCGCGCAGGTTTGATTCCTTCACCGCTGCCTGGACTTCCGCGGGAGACATGTGCAGGGCCTTGCGCAGGGCAGCATAACCACCCGCCTTTTCGTACTGCGCAAGATCGGGCGGTTCTTTCCCCAAAGAAATATTACGGGTCAGCGGTGTTTCCATCAGTTGATTCTTTTTCTTCCTGTTGGTAATTAGCAAGGATTTCATCGATCCTGGCCGCGTCCAGGTCCTGGTAATGCGCATCATCCACCATCATGACAGGAGCATGGTCAGAGGCGCCGAGGCACACGTTCGGCAGCAGGGTAAAACGGCCGTCGGCAGTGGTCTGGCCCGGCCTGATGCCCAGGCGCGCCGCCAGGTGCTCGCGCAGATGTTCATAACCCATGATCCAGCAACTGACGCTGTCGCACAGCAAGATGACATGCTTGCCTACCGGCTTGCGGAAAATCATGTTGTAGAAGGTTGCAACGCTCTCCAGTTCAGCCGGCTTCATCTGCAATGCCTCGGCCACGTCGGCAATCCCCTCATTCGATACCCAGCCGCGATGCTGCTGCACGATCTTGAGCGCCTCGATGCATACCGCCCGATTATTCGGGTAGTGCCGCGCATGCGCTTCTATTTCTCTCCTCTCCTGTTCGCTCAGCATTGTTTCCCCTCGGTATCCCCCTCAGCGATCCCATGTCAACGTTCCACATCAGCGGTCCACGTCGGCCATGACAAAATCGATGCTGCCCAGAATGGCGATCAAATCCGAAATCATCAGTCCACGGCTGATCAAAGGAATCATTTGCAGGTGCGGAAAGGAAGGCGTACGGATACGCACCCGATAAGCCATGGTATTGCCGTCGCTAATCAGGTAATAGCCGTTGTTTCCTTTGGTCGCCTCGATCCCTACAAATGCTTCCCCCGGAGGAATGACAGGTCCCCAGCTCACACCCAGGAAATGATCGATGAGCGTTTCGATGTCATGCAAGGTATGCTTCTTGAGCGGCGGTGTGGTGAGCGGATGATCCGCTTTATGCGAGCCGGCCGGCATGTTTTCCAGACACTGCTCGATGATGCGCAAGCTCTGGCGGATTTCTTCGACGCGAACGGCACAGCGATCATAGCAATCGCCATGCTGGCCGGTTGGTACATCGAACTCGAACTGGTCGTAGCCCGAATACGGCCGTGCCTTGCGGAAATCCCATTCGAAGCCGCAGGCGCGCAGATTGGGTCCCGTCACGCCCCATTCGATCGCCTCATCTGTCGAGTAACTGCCGACGCCGCGCGTCCGGGCTTTCAAGATGCGGTTGCCCACAGCAATCCTGTCATACTCATCCAGTCTTGCAGGCATATAATCCAGAAAATCCCGCACCATCCGATCCCATCCATTGGGCAAGTCCTGAGCCACACCGCCGATGCGATACCAGCTCGGGTGCATTCGCCCCCCACAGATGGCTTCGACGACATCGAACACTCGCTCGCGGTCGGTGAACATGAAAAATACCGGGGAAAGCGCGCCCAGGTCCTGGGTAAAAGTTCCATAGAACACCAGATGGCTTGCAACGCGAAAAAATTCAGCCATCATCACGCGCATCACCTTTACCCGATCAGGCACTTCAATGCCTGCCAGTTTTTCCACGGCCAGCACATAGGGAAGGTTGTTCATGACCCCTCCCAGGTAATCGATGCGGTCGGTGTAGGGAATATAGGTATGCCAGGATTGGCGCTCACCCATCTTTTCCGCTCCGCGATGGTGAAAGCCAATCTCTGGCACAGCGTCGATGATTTCCTCGCCGTCGAGCTGCAGTACAATGCGAAATACGCCATGCACGCCCGGATGGTTCGGCCCCAGGTTGAGGAACATAAAATCGGTGCCGTCGTGTGCGCGGCGCATTCCCCATTCTTCAGGATGGAAACGCAGCGTTTCCTGCTCAGCCTCCTCCTTCTCTCCGGACAAATGGAACGGTTCCATTTCAGTCGCGCGAGCGGGGTGTTCCTTGTGCAGGGAATGCCCCTGCCACCACGGGGGTAGCAGAATCCGGCGCAGGTGCGGGTGGCCGTCGAAGACGATCCCGAACATGTCCCATATCTCGCGCTCGTACCAGTTTGCGGCAGGCCAGATATCCGTAATCGTGGGCATGTGAAGATCAGTCTCCGTAAGCGCGACCTTGAGACGCACGTCCGCATTACGCTCGAACGACAGCAGGTGATAGATGACGGTGAATCGGCTTGGCGGCTGATCGTTGCGATGCGCCCGCGTGCGCTCGTCGATCGCGGTCAGATCGTACAGCATGCGGTAAGGCCGCTCCGCTTCCAATTTCAGATAGCGCAGGACGTCGCGTACCCTGTTCCGGGAAACCCACTGAGTGGGAAGGTCATCGGCGGTTTTTTGCACTAAACCCATCGGTCCGCCCGGGTTACCGGCGTTCGGGGGCCCAAAGCGACCTTTCAATTCCTCCAGCACATCTGAAGGGCTTGATGTGTTCGGCATATCCTGCTTTAAGGCAATGCTGGAGGCTGCGCTCACGGGTTTAACCTAAACCCGGCAGTTGGACAGAGTGAAGTGACAGCCTGGGGATGCAGGGAAAGGCGCAACGACGCGGAATGGTTATTCCATTCCGAGGAGTTGCAATGCAGCCATACGCCCCAAAAACGTGCAATCAAGCTTGTAGCGAACTCATTCAAAAAGGTGAAAGTCAAGTTTGGGGAAAAACGGTTATAAGGCACAGCGCCGTCCTGAAAAGTATGAGCGGTCAATTGCCGGATTTAGGTTAGACCTCGTCCGGACTTCGTAGCGTCGTAGCCCGCATTCGGTCTGCCCGCTTGAGATCCCGCTGGGATCCCGCAGCCGGTCGTTCGATCCCTTGCGGACCGATCACCCAGCTCAATGGGCGCTTTTCCTTGCCGATTGCGTCCTGAAGCAGATTCAGCCCCTGCATGAATGCGTCGGGCCGAGGTGGACAACCGGGAACATAAACATCCACGGGAAGGAACCGGTCTACACCCTGCACCACGCTGTAAATGTCATACATTCCGCCGGAATTCGCGCACGAACCCATCGAAATTACCCAGCGCGGTTCAAGCATCTGATCGTAAAGACGCTGGAGCACGGGCGCCATCTTGATAAAAACCGTACCGGAAATAACGATCAGATCGGCCTGACGGGGAGAAGCGCGGATAACTTCGGCGCCAAACCGGGCAAGGTCATACTTGCTGGTGAAGCTGGTCGCCATTTCCACATAACAACACGACAGACCGAAATTGTAGGGCCAGACGGAATTCTTGCGGCCCCATGCGACAAGGTCTTGCAATCGCGTCAGCAACACACTGCGGCGTCCGTCTTCTTCAAAACCGTTATCACGGATTATTGAAGACCCGGACGTTGCCCCAGATGGTTTATCGTATGGCTTACTTAGAGACCACCGCATGGTTTGGGCTCCTTGATTCTTTGGCAAACTTGCCAGCCGAATGCCTTTTGGGCCCCCAATCCAGGGCACCCAGCCGCCATAAATAAGCGAGGGCCGCTCCCAGAATAGCTATGAAGATGACAGCCTCGATATAGCCGGGCCAGCCCAGCTCACGAAAAGCGACGGCCCAGCCAAAAAGGAACACAGCTTCCACATCGAAGATCACAAAGAACACTGCGATCAGGTAGAATTTGGCGGACAGGCGCAAGCGCGCAAGGCCGACGGTGACAATACCGCTTTCAAATGGCTCATCCGTAGCCTTCGATCTATGACGCTCCCCAATGATGTACGAAAGCGCCATGACGCCCACAACCAGCGTGACGACGAGGAAGAAGTATGCAACCAGGGGCCAGATTTCTGTTGCTTGTGTCACGGAAGCATTCAAGGATTAGGCTCCTTTGGGCTTGGTCCTTTGATTGATTCACCAGGATTAAACAGGCCGGTCCACGCAGAAAGCTGCGGGGCCAGAGAGGGCTGGCTTCAGGTGGAAGTTTAGTATTTCCCATCGAGCAGCAGACTTCTGTGCGATAGCCAACAAAAAAGTGGTATGCGTACTGTCCGTCGTTATCCGGCAGTCCTGTCCAGTTGGTTGAACAGTCGCCGACGGAGGTATGTAAGTCACATGCGTGGTAACAAACGTGGTAATTCGACGGTGATCTAAATATAGAAGCATTAGAATACAATACCTTAGAACTTAAGTGTGGAGGACACCCTCGCTACGAGCGAGCAAGGAGGGGGCGCTCCTGCTTATATCCTTGGCCTCTCACGTCGTAGGGGCCAGCCCGTTATAGTCCTTTAATTATTGAGCAGTGTGGCATAGCGCTCTAATTCCCATCCAAATTCCCACCGAAACTCACAAAAGTCACCATTTGGAGGCGAGATAACTCGCTGTGACGCGCGTAACAGGATGGCTGGGCGGTGTAGGGGGAGAGATACGTTTTTTTCTTCCTGCGTGAAGCATGGGTTCTCAGCATCAGATCGTTTGTCCTCGAAGTCGGTGTTATGTGGCCGAATAGGAAGATAAACGGCGGTGTCGTCTTCGACCTCGGCACTCGCACGGATCTGACCCAAGTTGAATGCGTCCATCCCGAGTCCGTATGCTACAGAGACACGGTGAAATTGGTCAGGACGGAGTGAAGGTGCCTTCAGATGGTTTGGAAGTGGTAGACGAAGACGCGCAAGCGCTACGCCAGCCGAGGTTGATCGTGCCTGCGTCGCTGCCCGAAGAGAACAACGTTCTCCTCAACCCCAACATCCCGAATTCCCCAAGGTCACGACAGTCTGGCTGTGCCGGTATAGCGGGATTCGCAACTTTTCATCGCCCATAATTCACGCCACTAAAATGGAATGGCAGTAACACTCATTTCTCCCAGCAAACGGATAACAGCCCAGATACGGAATCCCTGTCTGGCATGGGTGCATGAGCTCCACTATCAGAATCGACAAATTGCTGTGGCTGGATTGGTTGGCGCTCTCTGCACGCAAAGAAGTGATTCTCCGATCATGATCACGGCGCAAGGCAATTTCATGTTGAAGCTAAGATTGTTTGAAATCAAAGAATGGACTCAGCTAACACCGCCTAACCCACCGCCTAACCCACCGCCTCATTACCAGAGGAAGTGAAGCATATAAATATACAGCCCCGAACAAACGGCTGAGACCGGAGCGCACGATGCTAGCGGCGAGGATGTTTAAATTCATCGAAAATTCGTAGCATTTCTCAGGAGAGATGTCGTAATGATATTTCATCCTTTTTTCTTGACTAACCCTAGTCCTAAAGGGGGGTGGAAACGCGGATGGAGAATCTCAAAGTGTCTGTTCGCAGGAGAGCAGTAACCCTTAGGTGCTACATGCAGAAGGGCAGAAACGGGTTACAGTAGAGTATGAGGCTTTAACCCCATTGCTTATGGTTGTGCGTACTTTATATGGATGATAAAGATGGATTTTTCTTCTCTTCCTCTCTCGTTACATCCCGAATCCGAGCGCTTCCGGTTGCTCGTGGCCAGCGTAACCGATTATGCGCTCTACATGCTAAGTCCGGAGGGTTTTGTGGTCAGTTGGAACGCGGGTGCCGAGCGGTTCAAGGGCTACACGGCCGACGAGATTATCGGGCAACATTTCTCACGGTTTTATATCGAAGAAGATCAGTCCACCAATCTTCCCGCCAGAGCGCTGCAAACGGCGCTTAGCCAGGGCAGGTTCGAGGACGAAGGCTGGCGGCTGCGCAAGGATGGCAGACGGTTCTGGGCCAGCGTGGTCATTGATCCGATTTGGGACGATGAGCGTGCTTTGGTTGGTTTTGCTAAAATCACCCGCGACATCACTGAACGCAAGGAGGCAGCGGAGGCCCTGCATGCCACTGAAGAGCAGTTCCGCCTCCTGGTCCAGAGCGTAACGGACTACGCCATTTACATGCTATCGCCAGACGGCGTTATCACCAACTGGAATGCCGGCGCGGTGCGTATCAAGGGCTACCAGCATGCCGAAGCCGTGGGCACCAATTTCTCGCAGTTCTATACCGAAGAAGACAGGGTCGCGGGCTTGCCAATGGCCGCGTTAAAGACTGCAGCGGAAGTAGGTCGTTTTGAAGGCGAAGGCTGGCGTATACGAAAAGACGGCTCCAGGTTTTGGGCGCATGTGGTTATCGATCCGATTAAAAACGCATTAGGCGTTTTAATTGGTTATGCGAAAGTCACGCGCGATATTACCGAAAGGCGACAGGCAGCGGAGGCACTGGAGCGCGCCAAGGAAGCCTTGTTCCAATCCCAGAAACTGGAAGCGATCGGCACGCTGACCGGGGGTATTGCACATGACTTTAATAATTTGCTCAGTGTCATCATCAACGGCATTGAAATTCTAACTAAGGAAATTCCAACGCCAATTTCTGCCAAGGTTCTTGAGACGATGCGGCGTTCTGCCACTCAGGGGGCCAATTTAACGCAACAGTTATTGACGTTTGCTCGTAAACAACCCTTAAAGCAAGACAAATACAACGTAAACAGCGTAATAGGTTCTTTTGAGGCAGTACTTCGCAGAGCCAGTAAAGGTTCCATTAATTTTAGGATGCAACTGGATCCGCTTTTGCCTCTAGCAATAATCGATGTGTCGCAGTTCGAGGCCGCGTTATTAAACTTGATTATCAATGCGCGTGATGCCATGCCTGACGGCGGAATCATTACGCTGAGTACTGAGCAGGTCGAGCTTCATGAAAACGCAGTGGAGCAACTACCTGCAGGCAGATATGTGAAAGTCACCGTCAGTGACACCGGGATGGGCATGACGCCTGCGGTGGCGACTCAGGCAGTAGAGCCTTTCTTTACGACGAAAGAGGTCGGCAAAGGGACGGGCATGGGCTTGAGCCAAGTGTACGGTACGATCAAGCAATTCGGTGGGGGCTTGAAAATTGAGACAGCAGTTGGCAAGGGTACCGCTATTTCATTATTCGTCCCCGCGCAGGAAGGGGACGCAAATGAAGGACGGGAGGATTCGACAACCGGCAATGAAACAGCGTTGGTCGTGGACGATCAGCCGGAGGTTCTGGACATGACCCTCCAGCTGTTTCGCAACATGGGTTATAAGGTGCTATCCGCCAATAACGGTGAGGACGCGCTCACCATCCTCGAAAGGATGCCGAATGTCGATGTACTGTTTAGCGATGTGGTCATGCCAGGAATAAGTGGCATTGAACTTGCCAGAAAAGCACGCGGCCTTATTCCCAATATAAAAATCATCCTGGCTTCAGGCTATCATGGCCGTTCTTTGACGACAGAAAATGCTGACGCCGAAGACTATAAATTTATAAAGAAACCTTACCATTTGTCGGAAATAGCCAAGATTCTTCGAATGGCGAGCTAGCGGGAACGCAGTCTGGCTGTTTTTTATCTCGCTAGCCAAGAAAAGCGCGATCAGAAATGTTCTACCCTTCAGTAGTAGCCTGAGCTGCCAGAATGGGTGATGTAAACAGCTGAATAAATGACAAACACTGAATTCAACACGCTTCCGACCCGCGGTTTCGCCCGATAAAATGCCTCATCAGCAGCAGCGATGAGAGTAGAGGGGTCTTCACGCCCGCTCCCGCTGATTACGACCCCCAAGCTCGAGATCACGGCGATTTTCCCAGAAGACCAGTCCATAGCTCCTTCACCGAAAGAGCACTTCCGCGTGCGGCAATTTGTCACATGCGGCAATATGCCACATTGATTTATACCCCCTATGGGTATATCGTGAGATTCATCTCCTGCTAGCGGCGCATAGAAACGGTTCTTCAGGAGTTATCTCGATTGTCTTCTTAAAGAATTTTCTTTCAAACCGAAATTGGAATTTTTCATGGAGAATTTAAATGACTACAGGGTGCGTCACTACGTTTCTCTTCAGCGCTGCGTTGGCGAGCATGTCTCTCCTTGCAAGCGCCCATACCGAAGAATTTTTTGATTCCAGACCGTCGCCGCACGGCGGTCAAATGCGCATGACCGGGCCTTATCACTTGGAGCTCGTTTCCAGGGATAATGAGATCGTGGTGTATGTGATGGATCATGCCGATAGCGAGCTCAGCGTCAACGGTGGCTCAGGCAAGGCAATTATTCAAAGCAGCAAGACCAGGACTAAAACCTCGGTGAAACTGGAACAGGCGGGTGACAACATTCTCAAGGGGAGCGGAGATTTTTCCATCACGCCGGAGACCGTCATTACCGTATTCGTTACGCTACCCGAACAGGAAGCGTACGCTGCCAGCTTTACCCCTCTTAAGCTCAAGGCCAAACTCTCCAATAAAGCCAAGGTTACCAAACGGCAAGTAGATAGTAGTGAAGGACATTCTCACCATATGCAGCATTAAGTGTCGCAAGGCGGGACGTGGCCTAGGATGAGCTGCGTTCCGCTTGGGCGCATCAACAAGAAATACGCGGTTAAAAAGAACCTGCCCCCACCCACTTGACAAGGGACTTGAGGATAAGCAAACCCCGGCCGGGCTCCTAACCGGTTTTGAGAAGGAATCGAAAAACTAAAGTTAATGTCAGAAAGATTTCGCGAAATAATGGGCCTAAGCATAAGCAGGCCGATAGCACGCGGCTCCAGCACCTGGAGCCGGTGTTGGCAGGACGCGAATGGCTAGCCGGGACCTTCTCCGTCGCCGACATACTCATGGCGGATGTGCTGCGCCTTGTCCATCGGTTCGACGGCTGGCGGGACATCCCGCCTGTCGTGACTATGTCGCCCGCGCTACGGCCCGTCCGTCTTTCGTGAAGGCACACGCAGACCAGATGGCGCATTTTGCTGCGGCAGACTGAGCAACAACAGTATCCGCTTTATTGACGGTGCTCGCCGGAACCTTCGTGCCGCTCTTTCGGTGGACCAGCCCCCATTCCCTCCCCTTCACTGTCGCCTCGCGCACTGAGTACTGGCTGTTTGCATACAACTCGAATAGTTTCGAGATGATTGGCGCGACGATCGGATCAATGTCTACTGTGCGTTGGCGCACCGATAACATCGATATATCGGCGTGATTGTTTATGTGTCTAGCATGTTCTGGATTGTGTGCTGGATTGGATTGCCAAAGCAGAACCATTAAATGAACTATTCTTCCGTTAACATTTTTTGTTCAATAACGAGAATGGAAATCACATTAGATCAAACAGATGAAGTGCTACGTAAGGCGAAAGCGAAGGCGCAGGAAATCGGTGTTGCCGTAAATATCGCCCTTTTGGATACTGGCGGGCATCTCAAATCACTTCAACGGATGGATGATGCCTTTATAGGCTCCATTGATATTGCCATCCGGAAGGCGAAAACAGCCATGCTTTTTCGTATGCCTTCTGAACAATTGGGCGAATTTCTTAAGCCGGAAGTAGCAGCCTATGGCCTCGAATATACAAATGGCGGCCTTGTAGGCTTTGCCGGTGGCTTGCCGATCAAGCAGAACGGTGAAATTGTTGGCTATATAGGAGTCTCCGGCGGCGCAATTTCCCAGGATGCTGCAATCGCTACTGCGGGCAGCGTAATCTAAGATCGAAATTAAACCCACCAAATTATGGAAAACAAAACAATTCTGATTACCGGAGCCGGTTCCGGATTCCGTGAAGGAACAGCCATAGGATTGGCACAATCAGGGTATCAAGTTATAGCCGGGGTACAAATTTCTCCCCAGGTAACGTCACTCCGCAATAAGGCCAAGGAGTTGGGATTGGAAGGTAACCTTCGTGTTGAAAAGCTCGATATCCTTGATCACTTTGATGTCGAATATGCGTTAACCTGGGATATCGACATCTTGTTTAGCAACGCGGGCAAGGGTGAAGCCGGCCCGGTGTTTGAAATCCCAATTGAATTAGTTCGCAGCAATTTTGAAACCAATGTATTTGCCCCACTAGACCTTGCCCAAAAATTCATTGCCAAATGGATCAATGAAAAAAGAGGAGGTAAAGTGGTCTTCACTTCTTCCATGGGCGGATTATTTACGCCTCCTGGATTTGGCATTTATGTTGCCACCAAACATGCATTGGAAGCGATTGCTGAAGCTATGTTGGATGAGCTAAAAAAATATAACATTAAAATTCAGACTATTAATCCTGGTGCATATCTGACCGGATATAACGAAACAATGTCTGACAATGCTTTCCGCTGGCTGGATGATAGTAAAAACTTTACTAAACGTGATGAAATGAAGGCAACTTTCGCATCATTATTAGACAAACCGGAAGGCAGGCTGGATCCCAAGGAAATGATCGACGCAATGATCAAAATTGTTCCTTCCGACACCGGAAAATTCCGCAATGTTGTTCCCAAATTTGTTGAAGATATGATCAAGGAACATCAGATAAAAGCCTGGGATGTTGAAATATAACATTCATTTGTAAATCCTATGGCAGTGGCCGGATAGAACCGAAAAATGCAGATCGGGTTCATAAATTCTTTCCCGACCGGATCGGTAGGCTCGCTTTACTCAGATCGGAGAGAAGCCATGTCTATGGAGAATCGATACTTCACATCCGACTTCACCAGTCTTTCGTAGGCTTCGTTGACCTTCTGAATCGGGATCACTTCAACATCGGCAGTAATGTTGTGCGTGCCGCAGAAGTCGAGCATTTCCTGGGTTTCCGGAATACCGCCGATGTGCGAGCCGGAGAGGCTGCGTCGGCGCGCGATGAGGCCGAAGGCGACGACACTGAGGGGATTTGAAGGAAGGCCAACAATAGTGAGGTTGCCGTCGAGGCTAAGCAGGTTGATATAGGCGTTAATGTCATGTTCGGCGGAGACCGCGTCGAGGATAAAGTCAAAGCTGCCAGCATGCTTCTTCATCTCGTCCGCATTGCGAGAGATCACGACTTCATCGGCCCCGAGCCGGAGGGCGTCTTCCTTCTTGTGGGGCGACGTGGTGAAGACGACAACGTGGGCTCCGAGCGCATGTGCAATCTTCACGGCCATGTGGCCCAGGCCGCCGAGACCGACGACGCCAACTTTCTTACCCTTTGTGACGCCCCAGTGGCGCATGGGCGAGTATGTCGTGATCCCAGCGCAGAGGAGTGGCGCCGCCCCCGCGAGATCGAGATTGGACGGGACGCGCAGCACGAAATGCTCGTCGACGACAATGCTGTCGGAGTAGCCGCCGTAAGTCCTGCCACCCAGATACCTGTCGGGAGAGTTAAAGGTAAACCTCAGGTTTGGGCAGAAGTTCTCAAGGCCTGCTTTGCACTGGGGGCAGGTGCGGTCAGAATCAACCAGGCACCCGACCGCTACGAGGTCGCCGGTCTTGTATTTAGTGACGGCGGAGCCGGTTGCAGTGACACGGCCCACGATCTCATGGCCAGGAACAATCGGGTAAACAGTCGGCATGAACTCGCTCCACTCGTTGCGGACGGAATGAAGATCGGAGTGGCAGATACCGCAGAAAAGAATTTCGATCTGCACGTCATGTTCGGTTGGGTCGCGCCGCGCAATTGTCGTTCCGGCAAGGGGGGAGGTCGCACTGGCGGCGGCGTAAGCTTTTGAGTTGTGCATGGCTTTATGCTCCTGTTAAGTTGCACATAAGGCTTGAAGCGCGGCAAAAAAGTATTTTTGGTTTCTTATCTCTTCCCTTCTTAATCTTTATCAACACCGTTAATTTCAACGAAGTGATGATGTGTCTTGTTTTTCATTTTATTCTACCCTCCCATAAGAAGTGAATTTCAAGGCTGGCAGTAGCGCTACGAAGCTATAATTTTTTATAGACTCAAAACGCCGAATAGCAAAGAAAAACGACTCCTTCGTGATAAAGGCGGTTCTCCTTGAGATATTAGGGCAAAAAAGAGTCGCATGAGCTAAGAGCCCTGGTACGGATAATCCCCTTCTGAAGCCAGTACCGGTAAATTGCCGGACGAGGACTGATTCATTGCATGCCGGTTTTTCGGTAAAGAGGATTTTTATCCTACGCTTCTATAACTGATTGCAGAGGTCTTCACGCCGTGAAAAGCCAGGTGGCGAGCTTCCGATTAGCGCTAAGGTCGAGGCGCTGATGGGTGGCTCGGTCCACCATCAACGGTAGCTATGCTGGATACACCCGTGTACGGGCATCGAACGTTACTTTAATTGAGTCTGACCTATCATGGGCCGAGTTGGCCGCGGCAAAATGGCCGTCGTCCTCGCCTGACCCTTTCACGTATTTTATCAGCCGTTGAATTATCGAATAGTCTGTTATTCATAAGATAACGTTATGCTCCGCCCGTGGAGACGCTACTTATGGGGATGAACGATGAGTCTCTGCACTGCTTCCGCATCCGATGAGTCCGCGATCCTGGCCGCGCCAGCCGATGCGCCATGCGCCGAGCAGGTTCGCCCCATGGTGCTGGCGGCGACAATACTCGCTTCCGGTATGGTCTTCATTGACGGCACAGTCGTCAATGTTGCCCTGCCAGCGCTGCAGCACGAATTCGGCGCAAGCGCAGCACAGGTCCAGTGGGTCATCGAATCATATGCGCTGTTTCTGGCGGCCCTGCTGTTGGCAGGAGGCAGCGCTGGCGACCGGTACGGCCGGCGCCGAGTATTTCTGGCCGGCGTCATGCTGTTTGCCGCGGCATCTGTATGGTGTGGCATGGCAGCCAGCATGCAACAGCTCATCTGCGCCAGGGCCATGCAGGGCGTGGGTGGAGCACTGCTGGTTCCCGGCAGCCTTGCGCTCATCAGCGCCTCGTTCCCGACGGATGTTCGCGGCAAAGCCATCGGCACCTGGTCCGGCTATACCGCGATCACCGCCGCGCTGGGACCAGTGACAGGCGGCTTTCTGATAGAGCAGTGGTCGTGGCGCGCCGCCTTTCTAGTCAATATCCCGCTGGCGCTGGCGGTGCTGTTCCTCACTTTGCGCTACGTGCCTGAAAGCCGGGGCAGGGAAAAGGGGCCCCTGGACTGGCTGGGCGCCGCATTGGCAAGCATCAGTCTTGGCTCGCTGGTATTCGCTCTTATCCTGTCCTCTACCGCCGGCTGGCTCAATTTGCGGGTTGCCGGTTCCCTTTTACTGGCTGCCGTCGCTTCGGTAATTTTTGTGCTGCAGGAGCGTCGGCATCCGGCGCCCTTGCTTTCGCTGGAGCTTTTCCGTTCGCACGACTTTTCCGGTGCCAACTTGCTCACTCTGCTTCTATATGCCGCCCTGGGTGGGAGTTTGTATTTTCTGCCGCTCAACCTGATACAGGTGCAGGGCTATACTGCCGTGGAGGCGGGCGCCGCCTTGCTGCCCTTCATACTCACCATGTTCCTGTTGTCGCGCTGGGCAGGCGCGCTGGTGGACCGTTACGGCGCGAAGAAACCGTTGATGATCGGTCCGGCTATTGCTGCGCTGGGGTTTGGCCTATTCGCATTGCCAGCGACCGGTGGAAGCTATTGGCTTACGTTCTTCCCGGCTGTGATGGTTCTGGGCCTGGGCATGGCGATTAGCGTGGCGCCGCTCACGACCACTGTGATGAATGCCCTGGACAGCAGCCAGGCCGGCGCTGCGTCCGGCATAAACAATGCCGTCTCGCGGCTTGCTGCGCTGCTGGCGATTGCGCTGTTTGGCATCGTGATGAGCGTGGCCTTCCGGCATGCGCTAGTTGATCTCGAACACAAAGTGTCGCCTGTGGTGAGCAGGGAAGTCTTTGCGCATTGGGACAAGCTGGCCGGGATCGATGTGCCGGCCGCAGCGACCCGGGACGAGCAAATTACTGTAAAGGCCGATGTCGGTGATGCTTTCGTCTATGGATTTCGTTGGGTCATGCTTTTGTCGGCCGTGCTGGCGCTGGCAAGTTCCTATAGCGCATGGCGGCTCATAGGGCAGCGTGGTCAACGCCGACCGGAGCAGTTTTATAGCGAATAGCCATCGGCCCGGACTGCACTGATTCACATGGTAGACACGATATCAACCATGGGCCCTTGTGCTTCATGCTTGCCGGGGAAAGGAAGGGCCCGCATCCGGCCAGGAGCGGTCTTTCTGGACTGGTCTTGAGGCTCAATACCGGACATTCGAGCGCTAATGAGTCATCGTGGAATGCCAGCAACGCCGAGCTACACGCTGTAAGGCAGACCGATCATGCCGGATTTGAGCAGTTTCGGCTCAAGAAAGGTCAGCGCATGTCGCTCCCTTACGTCCTTGAACTGCGCCTTCCGTACCCTCAGACAAGGGGTGCAACGACAAGCCGGAACACATCGATCGAACCTGTGTTCGATGTCTACATAGATACGGCATGGACGGCCGCAGCGCAGTCTGCCAGCAGATTTGCGGGGCCACGAATAGGGGATGTTAAACGACAAGGTGCCATGTGAAATTGGCATTTTGCGATTTATAACGAGTTAGACTTATAAGGAGAAATACGATGGCAGCGGTCAAACAAAAGATCGTTCCGCACCTGTGGTTCGATAGAGAAGCAAAAGAAGCGGCACACTTCTATTGCTCGGTCTTTCCCGATTCAGGAATCACGAGTATGAATACGCTGCACGACACGCCGTCGGGTGACTGCGATGTTGTTTCGTTTACTCTTTCCGGCCAGCCGTTTATGGCTATCAGCGCTGGACCTTTATTCAGATTCAATGAGTCCATTTCCTTCATGGTCTATTGTGAGGCACAAGAAGAAATAGACTACTACTGGGAAAAGCTTTCTGCTGTTCCGGAGGCCGAACAGTGCGGCTGGCTCAAGGACAAGTATGGTCTCTCATGGCAGATCGTACCCATTGTCATGGACAAAATGATGCAGGATCAGGATCCTGCCAGATTGGCCCGAGTTACCCAGGCATTTCTCAAAATGAAGAAATTTAATCTTGATGCGCTGCAACGGGCATATGATGGGAATAAGCGAGAAAAGCGAAATCGTGGCTATCAGCTGGTTCGGCGGACGGCACTTCGCGTCGCCGCTGAGCCGGAGCGTTAGGTGGCGCTGTCAAGTTTGCGCCAAGAGGATGGCGATTTCCTAAAGGCTCGTTCGACTACGTGGCTCTAAAACGCGTCCTGGTGAAACCACAGCCGCTATCGACCACCAACCGACAGGGGAAACGATGATGAAAGCTGTCAATATCTACCTTAACTTTGCAGGCAACACCGAAGAGGCATTCAACTTCTACAAATCCGTCTTTGGCGGCGAGTTTATGGGCGGCATCATGCGCTTCAGGGACTTTCCGCCAACGGAGGGCATGGAGGATATGCCGCCATTAAAGGAGGAGGAAAAGGACCTTGTCGGGCACGTCGCCCTGCCTCTGACAGAACGAGTCACGTTGATGGGAACGGACATCACTTCAAACATGTCGGAGAAGCTAATCGTTGGCAATAATATCCAGATCACTCTTGAGGCCGATAGCGCTGCCGAGGCGGAATCGCTTTTTGGTAAGTTATCCGAGGGCGGCAGGGTTGTGATGCCGTTGAGCGAGATGTTCTGGGCAGAGAAATACGGCGCGTGCGCGGACAAATTCGGCATACACTGGCAGATCAACTACACCGGCGACAAGGTTCCGGGGTCATGAGCCTAGCCCTTGGCACAGGTGGAAGCATGTTTGGTCTGGGTTGACTCATCCGGGTGATCACGACCCCAAGCCCTGATCCCATGCTCGAGCGATGTCCGAATCGGTATCGATGATAAGGGGCTCAACATAGAGGATGACTCGCCCTCCTTTCTCATGCACCGCTCTGATCGCTTCCTTGAAATCCTCTTCTGTCCCGAGATCCTTTGAATCCTTGCCACAACCTGATGAAATATTTTTGCCCATTCTGAAGCCATCCGATCCGCAAAAACAGCTATGGGTGGTACCGCTTACGGTTTGAGTTGCTAACCAGGTGAGAAGCTTATTCAGCCAGCCAAGTTTGGCTACGCGTTGCCAAGTCAGCGATGCCGATGACCATGCAAAAGAACGGGCGGGAACGAAAACGAGCTGCACACGACTCATCAGTTAACTCGCTGCAAGAGTCCGTTATGCTCCGTGGTCTACTGGCATAGCTTCATGCGATGCAAGCCAGGCATGCACCTCGGCGACCACTGCGGCGCCTTCACCCACCGCGGCGGCAACACGTTTGGTTGAGTTGGCACGTGCATCGCCGATCGCGAATACACCTGGTATGGAAGTTTCGAGCTGTAGCGGTTGACGGCCCTTTTTCGAGTTCGCCGACCCAGCATATTCGTCCAGCGATAAGTCGAAGCCGGTACAGACGAATCCCTTATCATTTAACTTTACGCCGCAATTGGCGAGCCAATCGGTGTTCGGATCGGCACCAACGAACAGAAAAATGCGCCGGGTTGATTTCGTCTCCATGCTGCCGTCTGGGCGATGGCGCCAATGAACGGCGCTCACTCCTTCTTCGCAGCCTTCGATTGCAACAATCTCGGATTCCGTATGTAAGGTAACGTTCGCCAGCGCCCCGATGCGGTCGATGAGATATTTCGACATGTTTTTTGTCAGATCGGCTCCTCGAATCAAGTGATGCACGTGCGCCGCGTGGCTCGCCAGGAATACTATGGCCTGGCCGGCCGAATTGCCGCCGCCGACCAGCACCACCTCTTCCTGTCCGCATAGCGAGGCCTCGATCGGCGAAGCCCAGTAATAGACGCCGCGACCTTCGTATTTCTCAAGTTCGGGTATGGCGGGACGCCGATATTTTGCACCGGTGGCGATAATCATAGTTTTTGCAGAAACCCGTACGCCGCAATCAAGTTGGAGCGCGTAGGGAAAGCCAGAGCAATCGAGCGCCGTTACTTCGACGGGGACCACCATTTCGGCACCGAATTTCTGCGCCTGAACATAAGCGCGCCCCGCCAGCGCTTGACCGGAGATACCGGTGGGGAAACCGAGGTAATTTTCGATCCTCGCACTTGCACCCGCCTGGCCGCCGAATGCATGAGTGTCGAGCACCAATACGGAAAGCCCTTCCGATGCAGCATATACCGCAGCAGCAAGACCGGCGGGCCCAGCGCCAACGATCGCAACGTCGTAGACACGGTCTGCGCTTAGATCTATATACAAACCGAGGCGACGCGCGAGCTCCCTTTCGGTGGGGCATTTAAGGACCGTTCCATCGGGACAAACAACCAGGGGCACTTCATTTGGCCGCGGTTGGTGTAGCCTCATCACATCTTCTGCAACGTTATCCAGTGCCGGATTCAGCACCACATAGGGATGACCGTTCCTTGAAAGAAATTCCTGCAATCGCACCATGCCCGCACCGTCCGGAGAGCCAATCAGTAGCGGGCCGCCTCCTCCGATTTCGATCAGTCCTACACGTCGCAAAATCAGGGCCCTCATAATGCGCTCTCCGAGCTCAGCCTCGGCCACGACCACTGCGCGCAACGAGGGAGGGTCTATCACCAACGCTTCGACCACCTCCAGGGCGCGCCCATAGGCAAGGGGAGGACGACCCGAAAGCTGGCCCACTTCGCCCGTGAAGTTGCCCGGTCCGCTTTCAATTATGGGAATCTCGATGCCGAAGCCATCTTTGCGCGTGGTCAGAATGCGTCCACGCAGCAAAACGAACATGCCAGTCCCGGGCCTGTTGGGTTCGAATAATAGTTCACCCGGTTGCCAGGTGTGCACTGTGCCAAAACGCCGTAACCGGGTAACCTCTGCGGGGGCGAGCTTGGGAAACATCTGCTCTCGGCGCGACTCCAGGTCTGGCGGCAATGGAAAGTTTGCCGCGTTGGGTGGAACATCGTCCACTTGACCAGACGCTGGCGAGAGCGAACTGTCAGGGACTTTTTTCATCGTAGCTTGGGATCCCCGAAAGCAACCGATGAAGTGTGGAGGTGTACGGTCGGGCTGCCGGTGAAATCGAGCCTCTCTTCTTCGATGTAGCACCGGTCGCGCGGGTCTGGTGTGCTATCACAGCAACCGACGTGACCACACTGGCGGCCCACGCGGAAGTGTACACATGAGTCTCCGGTCTTAAGACAATCCTCACAGCCATTCGCGGAAGGTATGACGTCGCGAATGCTGTCGAGATGCGTACAAACCATACAACTCCCAGGCTCAATATGTTTAAATCCATCAAACCGTGCATTTCGTGAGGACGATAGCGAAATTCGCTTGACCATGATTTGCGCCTTTTGAAAAACCACGAACCGCTAGTTTTACTGTGTCATCAGAAGCATTATAGGCATCTTCAACTCCCCTTGTTTGAACGATTGTAGTCATAGCCCTTTACAGCCTCACGTCCTCGTTTATGCGTTTAGCTGCCCCGTCCGCGTTCCATAAGATAGCCACGCCGAGGATCGCCGATGCTATTGAGGCGGCAAACACCGCGATCTTAGCCACGGCAAAATCGGTCTCTGTCGGGAATGCCTGGCTGGCGATAAACAGCGACATGGTGAAGCCGATCCCTGCCAGTGCGCCGGCTCCGATTAATTGCCGCCACGAATATTCGTCGGGCTTGGTGGCGATTCCGAGCCGGACAGCGAGGACCGATGCCGACACCAGCCCTAGAGGCTTGCCAATCACCAATCCGAAGAAAACCGCAAGCATGAGAGGTTCGTGGCCGACGAGTGCGTCCGCCGCAACCGCGACTCCGGCATTGGCCAAGGCGAACAGCGGCAGCACAACGTAGCTGGACGGGGCACCAGCTTTTCGCAGCAGGCGATCAGCCGGCGATTCCAGGCGGTCGTGGATTGCGTCGAGCGCTCGCATAGCCGGAAGAGAAGGACCGTGCCGCAAGACCTCGCCGCTACGTCGTGCCTCGGTAGTGAGGATTGCATCCGCCTGGGTCATCAATGCCGTCAGATTCGGGGGGGGCCTCGTCGGAATGAATAGCGCCAGGATCACGCCCGCCATGGTGGCGTGAAGTCCGCTTGCGAGCACACAGGCCCAGAGCAGGACGCCCAGAAGCACGTAGGGCGTGACACTATAGATGCGGGAACGGTTGAGCAGAGCCAGAGCCAGAGCCGCAACAATGGCCATGGCGCCTGCGAAATAGCCGAAGTTCATCGTGCCAGAGTAAAAGATCGCCACCACGATGATCGCGCCAATATCATCCACGATTGCCGCCGCCGTCAGGAAGATGCGCAGCTCGGCCGGCACGCGGTTTCCCATCATCACGATCAGCGCGACGGCGAACGCGGTGTCGGTCGCCATTGGAACGCCCCACCCGTGCGACCAGGCTCCCGCGGGAGTCAGCAGCATATAAAGGATCGCCGGCACCACCATGCCGCCCACAGCTGCTGCAACCGGGAGGGCTCCCGATCGTATACTCGCGAGGCGGCCCACTGTAAATTCGCGCTTGATTTCCAGTCCCACGACCAAAAAGAAGATCGTGAGCAGACCATCATTGATCCAGTGGAGTAAGGACATCCTGAACTCGGCGGTACCGAGTGAAACGCCCAGATACAGCTCCCACAGCGCCACGAAGTGGGTGCCGAGGCCGGAATTTGTAAAAGCCACAGCAAGAATTGTCGCCAGTAGGAGCAGGACGCCCGCCGAAGGCGCCCAGTCGGCAAAGTCGAGCGCTACGCCCCGCAATCGGTGGGCGGGCGCACCGAGCATTGCATCAGCGAAAGAGCTCTCATCCCAGGGGTCATCATAGCGCCGACCATTGATAAAGAATGTCGGCGTGACCAAGGCGTGGCTGACTTGGGCGCTCTTTACGTCGGACTGGACGCGCGCCTTGGCACGCTCATCGGTCTCCGTGGCTTCACCAGGATCTGGTAGCGGCATTTCCAGATCTCGGGCAACCGCAATCAGATCCTCCTCTGTCAACGTCTCCGAACGCGTCATCAACGCGATATGAGCGTCCCAGAAGCTGTTGGTGTCTTTTGCATGCTCCACTAACTCGGCAGCCCTAAGAGCAATATCGCTTCCTGTTAGAGGGTAATGCCGGAATACATAACGAAGGCGGTCACCCAGTTGATCACGAACCTGCGCGATTCTCTCATTCGCTGCCCGGCAATGCGGGCACGCGTAGCTTCCGTACTCTACCAGCGTTATTTCAGCGTTCGCTGGACCGAGCGTGTGGTCGTAGTCGTTATCGACCGGACGATCGAGCTTGCTGCTTAGTTTCATCTGCGACACTGAATGGCCTCATCCTATGAACAATATGCCCAATCACTTCGTCTTTGGCTGAGTAGCTGATGTAAATATTATAGATAATAGCTCCGGGAAACCTGAGGCTATAGGTGCTCAATATCATTCGAGGCCAGGGAGAGCTGATAATCATGAGTCTCCGGTTTACCGCAAAACTCCGTCCCTCTATCCGTTAGGATGCGGATCAGGGCAGATGGCCTGTTCTGCGAAGAAAGGTGGCACCTGATCATTTAGCAGACTAGCTGCACTAAGGGGGGGCTGGTCGTATAGAGCTTGGGCTGCAGCCCCCTTGGAATAGGTATCAACTAACGTTTGCTGATAGACACGCCCGACACTCTTGATCTTCCCACTTAATAGGCGTCCTGACCGTGAGCTTTGCCGGAAGACATGATGATTTGCTTGAACGATTCCGATCGCCCATTTTAGGGCCATTTCGGTCGATGGGCCTTCATTGGGGCTTACGGGTTTCATCTGCCTCAACCAGCTATAGGTTGGTCACTTCTAAAAATAATGATCAGTTGTCTGCTAGCGAACAGATGCAACCTCTTCAATTCTTCATTATCCCTGCCACTGCGCTACTGTGGTGACTACAAGGTGCTAAATAATGAATTCTGATCAATCCAAGCTTAAGAAGAACCTACGAAGAACGTTCGGCTTGCAATCGTTAAGGCCCGGACAGGAGCAGGTTATCCAGAACGTATTGGATGGACGCGATACCCTGGTAATCATGCCGACCGGTGGAGGCAAATCTCTGTGCTATCAACTACCGGCCCTTAGTCTGCCCGGGATTACACTTGTCGTCTCCCCTCTAATTTCTTTGATGAAGGACCAGGTGGAGAAACTTGAGGAGATTGGAGTGGAGGCCGGTCAGGTTAATAGCTCTCTGAGTGTGCAGGAAGAGACGGAAGCATTACAGAATATCTCCGAAGCCCAAAGCGACATCGTATATGTAACGCCGGAACGCCTTGCTGATCCGGAATTCATAGCGAGGCTGCAGAGCCTCACCGTCAGCCTTTTCGTCGTGGATGAAGCTCATTGCATTTCACAGTGGGGTCATGACTTTCGCCCCGCCTATCTTGAACTAGGCAATGCCATCAGGGCGTTGGGAAATCCACCCATACTTGCCTTAACCGCGACGGCCACGCCAGAGGTGATGGATGATATAACGAAGCAATTGGGACGCAGATCGGTTGAGCTCATAAATACCGGTGTCTATAGATCGAACCTCCACTTCAAGGTGATACATACCACCAACGCCGAGGAGAAAATCGATGAGCTCAAGAAGTTGATCCGGACGACCGATGGCAGCGGAATTATCTATGCAGCCACGGTAAAAGCGGTGGAAGATCTTGCCGCATCACTTCGTGAAGTGGAGCCAACCGTTACCCTCTATCATGGCCGCCTGCCAAAAAAGAATCGCAGCGAAAATCAAGACTATTTCATGCAAGGCGAAAGCCGGATTATCGTAGCCACCAACGCTTTTGGGATGGGTATTGACAAGCCGGACATTCGGTTTGTGGTGCATTTTCAAATACCAGGAAATCTGGGTGCGTATTATCAAGAATGCGGTCGTGCGGGCCGCGATGGAAAGGATGCGATATGTACGCTCCTTTATGACCTAAACGATAAACGAATCCAGCAATTCTTTTTAGCGCGCCACTATCCAACCTTTGAGGAATTGAAGGGTGTCTACAGGGGTATCACGGAGCTGTTGGAGCATCACAGTGTTGTTGAGCTAAGCCAGATACAGGAGAGGTTTAGTCAGTTTTCCAAGAGAAAACTGCAAATATTGCTGAAGCTATTACAGGATCGCGGAATAATCGTTCGCAATAAAAACCTAGGCTATCGCCTCGGGAAAAAAGAGAATCCTTCGGAGAAAATTCTCGAGGTCGCAAACACGGCACATGAGAAAGATGTCCACCACCGCAAGGCACTGGAAGACATGGTTTTCTATGCCCAAGCGGGAGCTTGCCGATGGAAGGTATTGCTTAAATATTTTGAGGAAGAGTCGGCCTGGGAGCATTGTAAACACTGCGACAATTGCCTGGAACCTCCGGAGCAAGCGCTGGAACTTGCTCCGCCTGATCAATGCACAAACCTTCATGAAGAACAAGCAAAGGCTCCCTCTCAAGAAGAACTCGCCATCGGGGTTAGCGTTTCGGTTCCAAAGAGAGGGCAAGGTCAGGTTATTGGCTGTACTGCCGATATGGTCACGATAGCTTTCCCCGAAGGGGAAGAGGGGACTTATCTTAGAGATCACGTCGAAGTTGCAGGAAGCTCATCTCAGGAAAACGTTACGGCTTGATCCCATATAACCCGGAACTGCTCAATAATGCAGCATGTTTCGCCAGAGAGTTGCAGAGGAAGCCAAAAGTCGCTCTGGCGAAAGCCATAGCCGGTGGGTGAGAAATTCCATTGCAATACTACATCCGCACTCACACAGTTGAACCTCGGCTTAATACCAGGAGCAGTTGAAGATACAATGAGGGCGTTAAAAGATCTAGTGATCTTCTATGAATCTGCAATACGTACAACTTTGCGCAGAGGCCAAAGAATGAAGATGTCTGCACATAGCTGAAAAACAAAAACCCCCAGCCCTTCCGGCTGGAGGTTTCTCTTGGTACTGCGTTCCATGCAACTAAAGGATAGCTGCTGGCTACGGGTTTATGCACTGCCCGAGTGATAAGACCTATTTCCTAACGCACTGAAGCGTGCCATCACTAATATTACACCGAGACCCTTCGAGGTCATCTGTCTTCACTAGCGGTGAAGCAGCACCTGGCCGCAATCCGCTTGGTGTCCGACTAGCTGTTGATCGCTCACGTCCTTGCATGAACCCTGCCTGTGCGGTACACGGACCGAAGCAGTGGGTTAGAAAAGGTAAAACTGCTGTTCTCGGCACGGACGCAAGGAGTGAAACGATCAGGCAACCGTGGCGCGCAAGGTTTTTGCCGCCGCGACGAGGTTGGTCAGCGCCGGGATCACTTCGCTCCACTGGCGGGTCTTCAGGCCGCAGTCCGGATTAACCCACAGGCGCTCGGCGGGAATGCGCTCGGCCGCTTTTTTAATCAGCTCGACGATGTGCTGCTCACTTGGGATATTGGGCGAATGGATGTCATAGACACCAGGGCCGATCTCGTTCGGATATTTGAAGTTGTCGAAAGCGTCTAGCAGCTCCATGTCGGAACGTGAGGTTTCCATCGTGATCACATCGGCATCCATGTTAGCAATCGACGCGATGATGTCGTTGAACTCCGAATAGCACATGTGGGTGTGGATCTGAGTCTCGTCTTCCACGCCGTTGGCAGTGATGCGGAACGATTCGACGGCCCAGTCGAGGTACTCCTTCCACTGCGACTTTCGTAGCGGAAGGCCTTCGCGCAGGGCGGCTTCGTCGATCTGGATCACGCGCACGCCTGCTTTTTCCAAGTCCAGCACTTCCTCGCGGATCGCTAGCGCAAGCTGGTAGCAGGACACTGAGCGCGGCTGGTCGTCGCGCACAAAGGACCAGTTCAAAATTGTGACCGGACCGGTCAGCATGCCCTTCATGGGTTTGTCGGTGAGGGATTGGGCGTACTTGATCCACTCGACCGTCATGGCCTTGGGGCGGCTGATGTCGCCGAACAGGATGGGCGGCTTCACGCAGCGCGAGCCGTAGGACTGCACCCAGCCGAACTGGCTGAAAGCGTAACCATTAAGCTGCTCGCCGAAGTATTCGACCATGTCGTTGCGCTCGGCCTCGCCGTGCACGAACACGTCCAGTCCCAGCGCTTCCTGCTCGCGCACGCTGCGGGCGATTTCCGCTTGCATCGCTGTCTTGTAAGCTGCCTCGTTAATCTCGCCGGCCTTGAACTGGCTGCGTGCCTGGCGGATTTCCGTTGTCTGCGGGAAGGAGCCGATGGTGGTGGTGGGGAATTTTGGCAGTTTCAGCAGCGCGGACTGCCTGGCGGCGCGCTGGGCATAGCCGTTCTTGCGTTCGCCGAGTTTGCCGTCGATTTTGGCGATGGCCGTCTTGACTGCGGGGTTGTTGACCCGGGGCGAGTTGCGACGCGCTGCGATGGCGGCCCGGTTAACTTCCAGCTCGGTCTGGACCGCGGCGCGTCCCTGATTGAGGGCGGTAGCGAGCACGCGCAATTCATCGAGCTTCTGCTTCGCGAAAGCGAGCCAGGACTTTACCTCGCCGTCGAGCTTTTGCTCGCTGTCCAGATCGACCGGCACGTGCAGCAGCGAGCACGACGGTGCGATCCACAGACGCTCGCCCAGGCGCTCGTGCAGTGGCTGCAGCCAGTCGAGCGCGGCGTTCAAGTCGGTCTTCCAGATGTTGCGGCCGTTAATCACGCCCAGCGAAAGGACCTTATAGGAGGGCAGCAGGTCGAGCAGACTCTGCACTTCGCTGCCGGCATTGATCGCATCGATGTGCAGACCAGCCACCGGCAGGTTGGCGGCCAGAGGCAGGTTCCCCTGCAGGGCGCCGAAGTAGGTGGCCAGCAAAAGCTTCACGCGGCAAGATTTGAGGTGGTGGTACGCCAGGTTGAAGGCTCGCGTCCAAGCGGCATCGAGCTCGGTAACAAGCACAGGTTCGTCGATCTGCACCCACTCAGCGCCTGCGGCGGCCAGCCTCTCTAGCAGTTCGACGTAGACGGGGAGCAACCGCTCCAACAGGGCCAGCTTGTCAGAATCATCCTTGGCTTTGCCCAACCACAAGTAAGTAACCGGACCGACGATCACCGGCTTGGCCTTGACGCCCTGCGCCTTGGCTTCCGCCAGTTGTTCCAGTAGCCGCGAAGGATCCAGCTTGAACTCGGTAGCGGCGCTGAACTCTGGAACGATGTAGTGATAATTGGTATCGAACCATTTGGTCATTTCGCCGGCTGCGACACCGCCGCAGCAGTGGGCATGTTCATCCGCCGACTGGGCCGAACGGCCGCGCGCCACACGGAAGTAGTTGTCCAGGGCATCCCCGTGAAAGCCGCGTACGCGCTCCGGAAGGTTGCCAAGCGTGAAACTCATGTCCAACACCTGATCGTAGAAGGCAAAGTCGCCAACCGGCACCAGATCCAATGCTGCCTGGTCCTGCCAGTGCCGGCGGCGGAGTTCGGTACCCAAGGTCTTCAATTCGTCACGGGAGGATTGTGCTTTCCAATAAGATTCGAGGGCGAATTTCAATTCGCGCTTGGCGCCAATGCGCGGAAAACCGAGGTTGTGCGTGAGTGTCATGATGCTTAGCCTTGAGTGAGTGGAAAACAGCGCCATTCTAGGCCGCATAATTCATGAATAAAAATGGTATTATTTCATCCATTAATTAACCTTGCTCATACATGATGATACGGCATGACCATACTTGAACGCGACCACCTTGAAATCGTTCGCGCGGTCGAGCAACACGGCTCGTTAACCGCCGCAGCGAAAAAACTGCATCTCACGCAATCCGCGTTGAGCCATGCCGTGCGCAAGCTGGAGGACCAGCTCGGCGTAGCCATCTGGCATCGCGAGGGCCGCAGTCTGCGCTCCACACAGGCAGGAGAATATCTGCTTGCGGTGGCCAACCGGCTAGTGCCACAACTCTTGCATGCGGAAGAGCGCCTCGTACAGTTTGCGAAGGGCGAACGCGGCACGTTGCGTATCGGTATGGAATGCCACCCCTGCTATCAGTGGCTGCTCAAGCTCGTGTCGCCCTACCTCGCCGCCTGGCCGGCAGTGGATGTGGATGTCAAGCAAAAATTTCAGTTTGGTGGCCTCGGTGCCCTGTTCGGCTATGAAATCGATATCCTGGTGACACCCGATCCACTCTACAGGACCGGCCTGCATTTCGAGCCCGTGTTCGACTACGAGCAGGTGCTGGGCGTCGGCCCACAGCACCCGCTGCGTCATGCAGCATTCGTACAAGCAGAGCAACTTGCCGACGAGACGCTGATCACCTATCCTGTCGCTATCGAGCGTCTTGATATCTATACGCAGTTCCTGATGCCCGCCGGGATCAGCCCGAAACGGCACAAACCCATCGAGACTACTGACATTATGTTGCAAATGGTCGCAAGCGGCCGCGGCGTAGCTGCACTGCCGCGCTGGCTGGTCGAGGAATATGCGGACAAGCTTGACATTGCGCCGGTTAAGCTGGGCCGACAGGGCATTGCCAAGCAGATCTTCCTGGGCATCCGCAATAGCGATGCCGATATCGACTACCTGCGCGCTTTCGTCGAACTGGCGCGCGCGCACCGTAATCAGCCAAGGTGAACGACATGCACGACAAACCAGACTTTATGCGTAATCCCCTGCCATTGCCAAATGGCCACGACAAAGTGCTGCTGCATTCCTGTTGCGCGCCGTGCAGCGGCGAAGTGATGGAAGCAATGCTTGCCTCCGGCGTTGATCTCACCATTTTCTTCTATAATCCAAATATCCATCCACTGAAGGAATACGAACTGCGCAAGGACGAGAACATCCGTTTTGCCCAACAGTTTGGCGTGCCCTTTATCGACGCCGACTACGATCGCGACAATTGGTTCGCGCGCGCCAAGGGCATGGAAAACGAACCGGAGCGGGGCATCCGCTGCACCATGTGCTTCGACATGCGCTTCGAGCGCACCGCGCTGTACGCGCACGAACACGACTTTCCGGTCATTACCAGCTCGCTCGGCATCTCTCGGTGGAAGAACATGCAGCAAATCAACGACTGCGGGCACCGCGCCGCCGGACGCTATCCGGGCCTGCTGTACTGGGACTACAACTGGCGAAAGGGCGGCGGTTCGGCACGCATGATCGAGATCAGCAAGCGCGAGAATTTCTACCAGCAGGAGTACTGCGGTTGCGCTTATTCGCTGCGTGACACCAACAACCATCGCGTCGCAATGGGGCGGGAACGCATCAAGCCAGGCATACTGTACTATGGACAGGAAATCGGCACTCCGGCGACCCCTGCCACAGCCGAACCCGAGGCCAAGGCAATGCCTGGGGGCGACGATAATTGCTGATTGCGTGCCGATGCCACGCTGGATAGCTGGAGCCCAGACCGTGCGGAATCGCGGGCTTTTTGTTGTTCGTACCTGAGCAAATTCCGCACTCGGCGACTTCCCTCGATTCATCTGCCCTTCCGTTTATATATTCTGCAGCTGAGACTAAGTTAACATCCTTGCATGCCATTCCGGATTGCAAACGCTGCTTCAAAAACATTGCGTACGGTCGCGCTTCTTGAAGCGTTCAAAGGCGCGGTGGTATTGCTAGCAGGTTTTGGCGTGCTGTCCTTGGCTCATCACGACGCTCAGCGGGTTGCCGAACAGTTGGTAGCGCACTCCCACCTGAACCCGGCTTCCCGGTATCCGCGTATCTTCCTTGATTTGGCTGGGCAGATAACGGAGCCGCAGATACCCCTGATTGCAGCGGGTGCGGGGCTATATGTCTTTGTCCGGTTTATCGAGGCATATGGTCTCTGGCATTACCAGAAGTGGGCCCAGTGGGTTTCGGCGGCAAGCGGAGCGATTTATGTGCCTTTTGAGCTTCTGGAGCTGCGCGAACATGTTACCTGGCTAGGTCTCGCCGCACTGGCACTAAACGTGCTGGTAGTTATTTTTATGCTTCATTTTGTGCTCCACGGGAAGGAGATAGTGAAATAGAGCCTGCCGTAGCAGTGAATCCATGTTTTACGTTACAGACTTGAGACCAGTAGGAAAAAAAGCCCTCGGTTAAGGGGGAGAAAACGGGCCTCCGCTTCTTCGACATCACCCGAAACGCTGTAAGCGGAATTTGATGCTGCTTTTCTGCTGGTTGAGCAGGAAAAGGTGTGCAGTGCTTGAAACCGGCAGAGTGATATCTGCGCTGGTTGATTTTTTATCATGAAAAAAATTCTGTTGTTGCTATGCTTGCTGACGCTTGCGGCGTGCGCCGCCCAAAAGGCATTGAAGGGATTTGATACCGATTTTGATGGTGACAAACCCTGGGCTGAACTGCAGGTACAACTGCCTGCTTACCCCAAAGCGGAGAATCTGCTGCCATTTGACGCCGGCCCTGCCAGCAATAATCTTTATTACATCGATGCTCCCTCTCTCGTGGTCGGAGAGGAAGGCATAGTGCGCTATACGCTGGTAATCAAATCACCCGAAGGAGCGATGAACGTAAGCTACGAGGGAATGCGGTGTGCAACCGATGGCGTGAGAGAGCAGGCGAGACTGAAAATATTAATACTTAAATTTCAGGTTACCGAAAAAAGGCTCTACGCCATTGGCCGTGACGACAGGACCTGGGTACGGGCACGAGTATCAAAATGGGAGGAACTCGAAGATATCTCTCAGCATTATGCGCAACGGGCGCTTTCCAGATATTTCTTCTGCCCGGCTAATGTTATTGTGAGAAATAAGGAAGAGGCCATTCAAGCGTTGAAGAGAGGCAGCCATCCACGCGTGATTCAGTAGCGAGCGATAAGACTGAACTCACATGTTGAAGAGCCCATCGGGACAGGCAGCTCTATGTCGAGTTGCGACTTTCGTCGTGGCACGGCGCTGCACGCCTTCGTCACCGCTTTACTGCTTCATTCGGTCGATCTCATTTTCCTTTCAGACAAATTATTTACTGCGGGCGTGCTCTGGTAACTCTTTCGAGATCGTGGCAGGAGGCGGATCCAGCGGCTACAAGTAAGTAACTCTTTCGAGATCGTGGCGGGAGGCGGATCCAGCAGCTACAACTAATCCGGCAGCAGCGGGCGCAGTTGTAGGGAATGAGGATTTATACTCGCGATCACGGTGTAATCGATGTTTCCGGTTGTACCCTTTTTAATAGACGCCGGCGGTTGCTGAAAGGCCCACAGTCCCAAGTTGTCGTTGTGCAGGTTCTGGCTGCGGTTGAAAAATGCTCGAACCATAATCGGCCCCGTCATGGGGCCTGTAGTTGAATTAATCCTGATTCTGTAGCTCGGTGTATTCCCGTTGGGCTGTCCGACATCATCTGTATGGACAGAATCGAACATCGGCATTCCTTGATCCAGTGAGGTGGGTGAAATGGGCAGCAGCAGATTTGCCAATGCAGGGCTGTAGGATAACGTCACCACATTCCCACCAGTGAGGAAACGGAGCGCGTCAACATCATGCCGGACATTATCAATATACATGGTGGAAACCTGGAGGAGCCGCACTGACTCGAACTTTTCCGTCTGCACCGGATCGGGAACCACATCCTCTGTTAATTCAAACGTCCCCGCCACATGGAGCGTGGTTGCCAGGTCAGATGGGTCTTCCAGGATCAGCGCCCAAGAGAGATTCATGATCTGACTCGTCGTGGCGCTGTTGCGGGAACCTGAGCGCGAGCTCGTAATCCGGATCAGCATCCTGCCCGTACCATCCCGACCGAGTTGGGATGTGTCAATAGCGATGCGTTGTAACTGGGGATGGAAGAATAAGGTTCTCTTCGGAAATGAGGTTGAGGTACCGGAGATTGCCGGCCCGAGGACGAGGCTCTGGCCGAACGGCAACGGTGGGGTAGGATCAGTCCCGACCTTGAGCCGCAGATAACCGGAAGAGTAGATAACAAGAACCTGAGGGAAACGGTTTGTATTGGGTACGCGTTTCGCAAAGGACAGGAGCTTGGTCTTCCCCATTGATTTGCCATCGATTAACACTTCGAATGGATCTTCCGGGATCGCCGCCCGCAGCTTTTTTATCACCCAAACGTTGTTGTTAAACATCCCTATCTGCTGCAAAGCGTCCTTGTTTTTCGGAATTTAGTTACCAGGGCTCATATTTAGCGCTACGAGAGGAAAATCATAGTCCTTTATTTCACGGATGAAGTTAAATACTGCCAGCCTCAGATCCAAATTGGCTTAGTTTAGTTAATGGATACATGGAACGTATACATGGTGCGCTGTTCGGATGGCAGCTTATATACTGGTATCGCCCTTGATGTAGGGCGGCGTGTGGCTGAACACAATACCAATGATGTGCTTGCCGCCAGGTATACCCGCTGCCGGCGTCCGGTCATGCTTGTTTACCAGGAAAAATACGATACCCGCTCAGCAGCAAGCAAGCGCGAGTACGAAATCAAGCAGATGGGCAAGAAAGAAAAATTGATGCTGATTAAGGCTGAATTAACCTCGGGAAAATGACAACGACCTGTTCCAAAAGACTGCCATGCATTTATGCAGTTCTCTGAGAAATCCTGCCCATCCGGCTATCCAGAATCATACTGCAGCTCCAGTAAGACAGAAGTAGCTTACCAATACGTATCAGTATCGCTGCGGCAAGTAAGCCTGCTGCATACCCGCGCGCCCGAGCCGTGCTTGGCTGCCAACCCAACCCACGGTTCAGCAGCCAGTCCAGAGGAACGAGAAGATAGCCGCAAGTCATGCCAGTCGATTAGAAGCGAATTCTGGGGACGTCGTATGGGAGGCCTTTGCAATTGCCTTCTCCGATATATGAAAGCTGTTCAATAAAACTGGAACTGGCAGGGCTGCCACCCATACACAGGAACTATGAAGTGGCAACAAGTTTTCCTGTTTTCACCAGTGCCATGTAATTGGAGACCCCAGCCATGAAAATTGGCTGAGCCGTTCGCCTTGTGATGTACCAGGCAGCTTCTAACCATTCTCACCTGTCCATTCATATCAGCACCGCCCGGTTCTGATAACTCGTCCTTCTCGGAACATAACCAGGTAAGCAAAACCCGCTCGTTTGGCCCGAAGTACGGGCGCTTCAGTGCGGCACCTTATATCTGCGTCAATATGCCGCATGCGGCAATATGCCACATTCCTAATTTAAATCATTTGTTTTACAGTTGGTCCCCAGCCATATGACTTTTTGGAATGGCGCAATGACTTTTAGTAGGGGCTCTCCAGCCATTTAGACGCGGCGCCACGACAACCGAAATGAATATTTCAAAAGTTTCCATGTTGACAGGAAAATGGAAAAAATTAATCGTTTTGCATAGTCTGGATTTTATGATCCAGACCAAACGGCAATGACGGGTTTCCGTTACCAGCCCGGCACTTCAAACGAATAAGAAAAATGAAAAGCAAGAATTACTCGGCAATCGTGTCATTCGCGATGTTAATAATGATTTTCCCCGGTTTAGCAATGTCACAGAGTACAACACCCTCTCCAAAAACGCCGCTTTCTCCGGTTGTCGTGACGGCTAATCCGATTATTGATCGCGTCCGTATCGATCCTTTCTCCAGCACGTCCGCTGTGGTCACTGAGAGTCAGTTACGTGACCAGAATGCATTCGATCTGGCGACTGCATTGCGACGTACCCCCGGGGTGCAGATATCACGTTACAACCCGGTCGGTGGTTTTGGTGGCGACCAAGGAGGTGCTGTCTATATTCGCGGGATGGGCGTGAGCCGTCCTGGCAGCGAAATCAAGACTTATATTGATGGCGTTCCATTCTATATGGGCGTCTGGAACCACCCACTGCTCGACCTGTTGCCGGTCAATGGCATGCAGTCCATTACGGTCTACAAGAGCCCGCAGCCGCAAATCAACGGCAACAATTTCGCATCGATCAATCTGGAAACCAAGCGTGCGTCCGACGATGGCGTACAGGCTAACGCAAGGATTTCCGGGGGCTACTTCAGTACTTTTATCGAGCAGGTGGATCTCGTCGGTCGCCGCGGAAACGTGGACTTTATGCTGGCACAAGGCCACGCTCAGTCAAATGGGCACCGGCCCAATGCGAGTGGGGAACTGAATAATGTAATGGGTCGTGGCGGTCTTCGGCTGAATGACAATTGGGCGGTTGGGACCAGCTTTTTGTATGTCACCAACCAGGCACGAGACCCAGGGGACAACCGTCTCCCATCCCCAGCCATTGCACCGCAATATATTACACAGGCGGGAATGGTATCTGCCTTCATATCCCATAAGCATGGCAACTGGCATGGCGATCTCCGTATTTACCACAACAGGGGTGAAGGCAACTGGCTGCATCAGGCCGGATTGGAAGGAAATCAGTTTAATAATTTCCAGATGACGGGCGTGCGCTGGAAAGAACAGTTCTCTCTATGGAAGGGAGGGGCTATTGTTGCCGGACTGGACAGCGACTGGGTCTCGGGCGAATCCCGATTCAATCGCGTAGCGCCGGCGCCGTCGGGCACCTTTAACTCGCCGACTTTCCGTGTTACATCGCCTTACATAGCGCTGAGCCAGAAGATCGACCTGGGTAAAAGCTGGTCGCTCGTCCCGGCGATTGGTATACGCGTTTATGATCATAGTGAATTCCAGACAAAAACCTCGCCGCACGCCGGCCTATCCCTGATATCCGAGAGGATAACGATATTTGGCAATGTCTCGCGTGGCATCAATTATCCGGGTTTGGAAGCTCCCGTCCTGTCGTCTCTGATTCCCCCGCTCGGACAGACCTGGAAGCAGCTCTCCGCGGAAGAGCTCAATCATGCGGAAGTCGGTGTGAAGCTGACCCCCACGGAATCAACGCAAATCGATATCAGCGTATTTATCGATCAGGTGAAGAATCGTTATATCTTCGGCTTCCCGCCGAATGTGCCGCCCCCTCCCCAATTCATAAATCTCGGGACCTACGTTATGCGTGGCGCCGAAATTGCGATCCGACAAAATATTACCTCTGAGTGGACGATATTTGGGGGCTTGACGCTGCTTGATCCTAGCATCGACAACTTGCCCTATACACCGAAGAGGGCCGTTACAGCGGGTATAAACGGGCAAATCGGCCCTGTCCGTCTCACGGTTGATACCCAGTATCAATCAAGCGTATTGGCGCTCAGCCGTCCGCGGGCGGCGGGGGCCGTCAATACTGAGCAAGTGGATTCATTTGTGATCATGAATGCACGCGTATCTCATCGATTGCCAATACTCGGTAAAAGAGGGGAGATTTTCGTGGCCATGGAAAACCTCCTGGATGCGAACTATGCCTATCGCCCAGGTTATCCCATGCCCGGGCGCTGGGGGCAGATCGGGCTATCCGCAAGCTTCTGAACTGAGACTGATATGACTGAGCATTTAATTTAAGAGTGAAGGAAAGTACAAAAAATTATTTTTGTCGGAAATGTATTAGTGCCCGATATAAGTGCCGAGCTTTAGGTTTAAAACATGGAGGTTTTAATGCAACTGTTACCGTTAGTACGTCCTTCAGGAGAGCTAAGTAAAGATGAAATTGCTCGTTATAGTCGACATCTCCTCATTCCCGATTTCGGCCTGGAAGGGCAGAAATGTCTCAAGAACAGTAAGGTCCTGGTAATAGGCGCAGGTGGACTTGGCTCGCCCGTACTTCTCTATCTCGCGGCAGCCGGGGTTGGGACATTAGGAATTATTGATTTCGATATCGTCGACGAATCGAACCTGCAAAGACAAATCATCCATGGGCAATCGGATGTCGGCCGTTTCAAATCCAGGAGCGCAAAGGACTCGGTCAATGAATTGAACCCTTATGTTCATGTTCAGCTTCATAACGAACGCCTGGAAGCAACTAATGCCATCGAGATAATTTCGGGCTATGACCTCGTTATAGACGGAACGGACAACTTCGCGACGCGGTATCTTGTGAATGATGCCTGTGTACTTGCAGGAAAGCCGTATGTCTGGGGATCAATCTTTCGGTTCGAGGGACAGGCTTCGGTTTTCTGGGAAAACGCGCCGGGCGGACTGGGCCTTAACTATAGAGACCTGTATCCCGAACCGCCTCCATCTGAAATGGCCCCTTCATGTGCCGAAGGCGGCGTACTAGGCATCCTTTGCGCTTCGATCGGCGCAATTATGGCGACCGAAGCAATCAAATTGATCACCGGCCTAGGTGAAACTTTGCTTGGCCGCCTCGCCGTTTACGATGCGCTGGATATGACGTATAGATTCATTCCCCTGCGGCGGGCGCCGATAAGAACTCCTATAACGGGATTGATCGATTATCAGGAATTTTGCGGATCGGGGAAACCCGCTTCCGACAATAAAACAAATGTTCCGGTAATCAGTGCACTGGAATTGAAACAACTGCGGGAAAGCGGCATGGAGATGCAGCTCATTGACGTCCGAGGAATCGAAGAATGGAACATTGTTCGTATTGAAGGTGCAAACCATATTCCTAAAAACAAGATCATGACGGAAGAAACTTTATCCAGGCTGAATAAAGAGGATCTCATCATCCTTCATTGCAAGATGGGCATGCGTTCCAGGGATGTTCTGACGGAAATGCAAAAACATGGCTTTACAAACGTAAAGAGCCTGGACGGAGGAATTCTGGCGTGGATAAGGGATGTGGACCGCTCATTGCCGAGCTATTAGCTGAGCCGGCAAACGGTTACGGCTTTCACTTTTACTGACCTGGTCACGCAAGCATCACATTTTTGCATTTCCCGAGACTCATACAGTATCGACAATCCGTCATGTTTAAAAAATCCCGTCTCTCCGGCACGAAAATTCTGTGTGTCATTCAATGAACCTACTACTCAGGAGTTGAAAATTATGCTGACCATACACGCCAAACTTGTTGAAGCGATGCTTGCTCAAGCACATAAAGATCACCCTATTGAAACCTGTGGAATCATCGCCGGACCCACCGGTTCAAATCTTCCGCTTCGCTTGATTCCGATGCGTAATGTAGCCCAATCGGAAACCTTTTTTAAATTTGACCCGCAGCAGCACCTTCAAGTGTGGAGAACAATGGAGATGCGAGGCGAGGAGCCCATTGTTATCTACCATTCGCATACCCATACGCAAGCCTACCCCAGCCGTACAGATGTCCAGTATGCAACGGAGCCGGCGTCTCATTACGTCATTATTCCTACAGGGCCGGCATATACAGAAGAGATCCGCAGCTTCCGCATCGTGGACGGGATGGTGACCGAAGAACGAGTCAGGATGTTGGGTTCCTATAAAACAGAATGGGAACTGTCGATGGTTGCCTAGTTGTATAACCCGCGCAACAAACCGAGCCGATTTATACGTATCCCCAAGGGAAGGACGAAAAATGAGTAAATCAAGAGCCGTCGCGTTACTTGTCGCTGTTTTGCTGTCAGGGATATCAATGTTTGCCGGAGCCCACGATGAAGCATATTTCGATTCCAGGGAATCGGCGCACGGTGGGCAAACGCGAATGGCTGGCCCTTACCACCTGGAGCTCGTCGCCAAGGATAAGGAAATCGTGCTCTATGTAATGGATCATGCAGACCGTCCGTTGAGCACCGAGGGGGGCGGTGGCAAGGCAAACGTTCAAATCGGCAAGGGCAAGGATAACACCTCTATCAAGCTGGAACCGGAGGGTGAAAACCTGCTAAAGGGTAAAGGGGATTTTTCTGTCACTCCCCAGACAGTGGTCACAGTATTCGTTGACCTTCCCGGACAGGAAGTCACGACCGCCCGCTTTATCCCGCTCAAGGCCACGGCCAAGACTGCCAGGAAACAGAACGCCGCCAAGCCCCAGGCCGGCAGCAAGAACGGACATGACCACCATCACATGTGAGGTTTGACCAATCGTAATGGAGCGTCAACTTGAGTTGAAGCCGGTTTCCGCAAGCTCGCCTCTACCGTAGTTTTCGGGTTTTGTGATCATAAATCGAAAAGGAATAGCTATGCCTATCACCGTAAATGTCCCAACCATACTCAGACCGCTCACCAATAATCAGAAGCGGATTGAAATTTCTGGTGTCAACGTTCTCGAAGTCATCGATCAAATAGAGCACCAGTACCCTGGCGTGAAGGAAAGACTGATAACCGACGGGATGGCACACAGTTTCATCAATATCTACGTAAACGATGACGACATTCGTTTTGGTAAAGGGTTATCAACAGAATTGCGAGATGGCGATTCGCTGACCATTTTGCCCGCTGTCGCCGGGGGGCAAGCCGAGCCTGTTCGCGCTCCACATATAAGATGAATATGAACCGTACCTTAACCGGTTGCGGGATAACCGGTCCATTAGATGGTCATGGTCCGGAGTTCGCTGCTATCGCATCCTCACTGCTTTACCAGTCCACCGCACTGGGTATGCACATTGAGTCGAGCAAAAGCCCTGCGGAAAATCGCGCCCTATCTTTTGAATTCAGGACCCCGCATACCCGGCCTGTCGTATGCGTCGTGGATAATTGGAGCGACGCATCCAGGCAAGCGTTTGCGACTGAAAATATTATGCAGGCGGCATGTGGGCTTATGTCGGTTCATGGTCGAGCAAGCGGCAAATATCGGCCTCTGGGGTTGAACTACGTCTCGACCTTAACGGCCGCGCTGGCGCTTCAAGGTGGAGCTGCGGCTTCAATCGGTCAGCTGCGCGGTCTGCCCATACGGCACAGCAGCGTTTCGATGGCAGCGGCAGCGCTATTAAGTCTGGGACAGTATATAGCGGGAGCAACAGCGTGCGAGTCTCCGGAAGTACTGTTGCCGGACAACAGCGCCCATACCCCCTGTCTTCCCCTGGTTTCGTCGGACGGTATCATCTTTGAACTCGAAACCCTTGATGTCGGTCCTTGGCAGAAATTCTGGACCGAGGTCGGTGTGAGTTCAACAGTGGCCGGCAAGGGATGGGCCGCTTTTCTGCTGCGATATGCTAAAGCCATATCTCCTCTGCCTGATGAACTAGTCAGCGCGATATCAAATCTCGCTTACCAGCATATTTCACAAATATGTGCTCGTACTGGCATGTCAATCTGTCCCATACGATCCATTGATGACAGAGCGAAGGATGACGACTGCAGGCACGTGTGGCTCCAGGGACCCTGGGAATTCCTTTACGAGAGAAGTCCGGACAGCAGGGCATCAACCCGGGCCAGTGGTGACCTGCCGTTAAGCGGGCTTACCGTCATAGAATCCTGTCGGCGAATTCAAGGTCCTCTCGCGGGACATCTTCTCGCACTTCTGGGCGCAACAGTTATCAGGATCGAGCCGCCGGGTGGAGACCCGCTGCGAGGTATGCCGCCAATGGCGGAGGGTTGCTCGGCACGATTCCATGCGCTTAACCGTCTTAAAACTATTCAGGAAGTGGATATCAAGTCTCCAGTTGGACAAGCGAAAATCAAGGAATTGGTGCGGGATGCGGATGTGTTTCTGCACAACTGGGCACCCGGTAAAGCGGTGCTGTTAAATCTGGACGATGAAGACCTGGCTGCGGTTAATCCTTCCTTGATTTATGCCTACGCCGCGGGTTGGGCAACAGACAGGGCGGCTCATTGCCCCTCGAACTCAAGACCCGGCACGGATTTCATGACTCAAGCCTACTCCGGGGTTGCCAGAAAGATCGCGGACACTTCAGGGAATCATGGCGGCTCTCTATTTACGGTATTGGATGTACTCGGAGGGGTGGTTGCAGCCCAGGGGATTACCATCGCACTGCTTAATCGTTATATGAATAAGGTTGGTGCGAAAGTCACTTCATCGTTGATGAGCGCCGCCACGCTTCTGTGTGCGGATGATTTCCGTGAGGTATATAACCTGCCCACTACTCTCAAAACCTCAAAAAGTATTATCGACAAGATCTATGACACCAAGCAGGGAAAAATCGCCGTTGAATGTTGCAACGTAGCAACGTTAATGCGATTAGCTGAGGCTCTTGAAATTGAAACTGATACTGAAACGGCCGATTTTGAGGAGCACCTGGACTCTTTGTTCCGGTCAAGAACCGCTACTGAATGGGCTGAAGTGCTGGAAGATGCATGCGTTCCTTCAGCTGTGGTTATCGAAAACCTGGCTGACCTGCAGAACATAGCATATCTGCAGCCGGGCTTGAGTCCTGGCTCTTATACGAGCGTGAATTCTCCCTGGAGTTTTAGATGAATCACTCGGGCATCGTAGACATGGTTCCTGCTGAAGTTCGCCGCGAGTGGACTCTAAATGGGATCTATCCAAATAAATCCGTATACGAGCTGTTTTGCGAACATGTATGTCAGAACCCTGACAGCCCTGCGGTTGTATCGTTTGATGAGACGATCACTTACGCAGCACTATTAGACAGGGTGCGTCGTCTTGCAGCCAGCTTCAAAGCAGTGGGAATTGTTTCCGGAGATGTCATCGCTTATCAACTCCCGAATGGTTGGCAGAGTTGCGCGATCGATCTCGCTGCCGCTGCAATAGGAGCGATTGTGGCACCGTTCCCCCCAGGGCGTGGGCGCCTTGAAATTGTGTCATTGCTAAGACGGTGCGCCGCGCGCGTAATTATTGTTGAGCATGAATACGCCGGGGTTGACCTCTGTGAACTTATTGAGTCAATACGCCCAATTCTGCTGTCGCTCCGTGTTCTCGTCGTGGACGGAAAAGAGCGAAACGGGTGGCACACGATGGATAGCTTGTTTGGAGCCGAGCCGATTGAATCAAGCCAATTACCCACCGTTTCCCCTGACTTCCCCGTTCGGCTGCTCATCTCGTCCGGAACAGAATCCGAGCCAAAGTGGGTTGCTTATTCCCACAACGCGCTGATTGGCGGACGAGGACGTTTTCTGCAACGAATACACGTCGATGGTAGTGCTTTCAGGGGCCTCTATCTGGTGCCGCTGGGCACGGCGTTCGGTTCAACCGCAACATTCGGGGTTTTATCCTGGCTCGGCGGAGTCGTTGTTCTGCTGCGTCAATTCGACGTCGCCGCTGCCATTCAAAGTATTGCCGAATTGAAGCCGACCTACATCTTTGGTGTTCCCACCATGTTCCAACGCATCGCCGCTGATCCGGCATTATCAAAAGCGGATACGTCCAGTCTGATCGCTATTATTAGCGGTGGAGCGAAAATTGATGAAACGTCAATCCGACGATGTACCGAGGCGTTTCGATGTGGCTTTATCAGTTTATACGGATCTGCGGATGGTGTTAATTGCCACACCACCCTTCATGATGATTTGGAAGCGGTTTCTTGCAAGGCAGGGAGGCCTAACCCGGAGGTTTGCTCTATCCGGATAGTAGATGACGAGAAGAAGGAGGTTCCCCAAGGTTGTGTCGGAGAAATAGCTGCCAGAGGTCCGATAAGTCCTATGCAATATGTGAATGCTCCTGACCTGGATGCGCTATATCGAGACGCGGATGGCTGGGTTTTTACCGGTGACCTTGGTTTTATCGATGATGATGGGTATCTGGTGCTATCCGGGCGCAAGAAAGACATCATTATTCGCGGTGGTCTCAATATCAGTCCTGCCCAAATCGAAAACATCGCCGTTTCCCATCCGGCTGTTGTCAGCGCTGCCTGTGTACCTGTAGCCGATCCGGACGTTGGCCATCGGGTTTGCCTTTGCCTGGCATTGAAGGATGGGATTGAACGTCCATCGCTATCCCAATTCACTCGTTACTTGCATGAGAAGGGCCTGGATACGAACAAATTGCCGGAATATTTGCGCTATTACCGCCAACTGCCCCTCAGTCCGGCAGGAAAAATCGATAAGAAGCGCTTATCCGCCGAGGTGGAGTTCAGCAACTACACGGCCAAAGCTGGCCTTGCCCAATTGGCGAATCAATTGTGAAAACACAACCGCGCTGTATGGAATTGGCGCGATCCCTTTCGGTAGAGGTGAGAGGCTTCGTCGATGAGCAAATCCTTCCCCATGAACCAATGTTGGCCGATGGCGGAGATCTGGCGGCCGGATTGCAATCCGAGCTTACCGAAAAAGCCCGATCTGCCGGGCTGTGGGGCTTGTTTTACCCATTGTCTCATGGCGGAAAGATGGCATCGCTTGAAGAGTACCTTATTGTTGCGGAACAGGAAGGGCGTTCGGAATTCTCTCCGGCAATTCTTGGGAGCCATTCCGCATTGGACGCGCATATGCTCCTGGAATTTGGTACCAACGAAATCCGTAAAAATTTCCTTGAACCAATGGCGGCCGGGAAAGCCGTTCCGGCTTACGGGATGACTGAGCCGGGACATGGCGGATCGTTCCCCGGCTTGATATCGACGACCGCACAGTTCGAAAACGGGAATTGGACGATCAACGGCAGAAAATGGTTTGTTGGCAACGCAGACCGCGCCACTTTTGTTACGGTCCTGGCACGCACCGCCGGGGAAGATTTGCCGCTCGGCAAGTCACACTCCATGATTCTGGTCCCGACAGATACACCCGGATACAAGGTCGAGCGCCAAATCTCGATATTGGGTCGTTTCCTCGGTCAGGGCGAGATGTCTTTCACAGAGGTCGAAGTCCCTGAGAGCAACCTCTTGGGATCCAGTGGCGGCGGGATGGATTTGATGAGCCGACGCCTTCGAAGGGGGAGGCTGCTACGCTCGATGAATTGGATAGGACTGGCCCAACGATGTTTCGATCTCATGGGCGCCCGGATAAATTCCGGCCGTGGCCTCTCGGCGCGACTGCATGAAAAGCAACTGGTCCGCCAACACCTCGTCACGGCGTACCAATCCATAGCAAGTGCGAGGGAATTGATTCGAGTCGCTGCCCGCGGCGTTGACGGGGGATGTCCAAATGATGTCCAGATCAATGTCGCGAAAATCGCTGCGTCGCAAGCACTTTGCATTGCCTCGGACTCGGCAGTGCAAATCTATGGCGCGGAAGGCATTAGCGATCTTACCCCGCTCTCCGGCATTTATAGAATTGCCCGGACGTCACGCATTCTGGACGGTACCGACGAGTCCCTTGTCAGCTCAGTGGGGCGCCGGCTCATCAATTTCTTTAAAGAAGAAGACACCTATCACTTTGCCTGATCCCATGGTTGCCGATCTGTCGAAATTTTTCTACGAATTGGGGTCTGGCTTCGCGGCTCGGACGAGGGGCGCCCCTCTCCCGACGGGATCAGGTTATAAGTGCAAGGCATGATGGCTATCTGGTTTCGCGTTGTACTGGTTCTTGCCATGGCCATGCCCATGCTGGTTTTATATGCAATCAGCGCGCTCGGGCCATTCCTGACACTGGACCTTCATTTCAAGCCCGAGTTACTCGGCTACCTGTTAATGAGTTCGTTCGGTCTGGCAGCCGTTTTATCGCTATGGGCAGGTGCGTTCGTCGATCGGGTTGGTACGCGTTATTCGCTGATCGTACTTTTCTCGACTATTGCATTTGCGTTCACCCTGATCGCAACGGTCCAAAATTTTTATGGTCTGCTGGCCGCCACCGCTATTTGCGGGATCGCTCAGGCTCTCGCAAATCCGGTAACAAATTTACTGATCACGCAACAAGTTCCCGCGGAGAAAAAAGCAAAAGCTGTGGGGCTGAAACAAGCTGGAGTTCAGCTCGCGGCTCTCTTCGCGGGTCTGGTGCTCCCAGGCATTGCATTACGATATGGCTGGCCGACCGCATTCGGGCTGATTGTTCCGGTGGCAGTGTTACTCGGTATAGCGGCCCCGCTCTTTACGCCCGGGAAACATAGCGGAACAAACAGGGGCTTCTCGCTCTCGCCTCCAAATTCGCTGTTAATGTGGTTAATCGTTACCCAGTTTTGCGTTGGCGTTTCGCTCTCTGCTTTTGTCACGTTTTTACCAACTTTTGCCGCCCGGCAAGGTATGCCGCTATCGCTGGCTGGCTCTCTAATTGCCGTTTTCGGTGTTATGGGAGTGATTTCCCGGATTGTATTGACACCAATAGGGGCAAAACTTAAAGACGAGTCGGCTCTTTTGCTGTTACTGATCGCTATTGCGGCTTGCGCAATAGCAGTGACGATGCACGCCGATCTGGAAAATCATTGGCTGTTATGGATAGGGGCCGCAAGCATGGGGCTTACCGCGGCAGGCACGAACGCAATAGCGATGAGCATGCTGGTAAGGGACCCGAAATTTGGTCCGGTAACGATCACATCCGGATATGTCTCGGTTGGATTCTTCAGCGGTTTTGCACTGGGTCCGCCGCTTTTCGGCGTTTTGTCGAGTTCTTCCCCGGATATGTCGTCTGGGTGGGTCGTGCTCATTGGCGTGCTCATGGCCGCGTGCCTCACGGTACTGGCGCTCGCCTCTGCCCGTCGACGGAAGACTCAGGCGTTAGCAGTTGCAGCCAGCCACGGCCAGCGTACTTCCACCGTGAAGATGTAAAAATGTCAGGATTTCACGAACGAATAAATCGGGTGCGCTTCGCATCGCGCTGTGCTGTTGTCCCTTGAGAACCGCAGTCTGACTGGGAGATAGGGATCGATGAAGCATCTCGGCGATAAGGTGGCGGCGATGTGGGCTTTCGCCGCCAAGGAGGAGCAGGGCCGGAATTCCGAGCGCGGTGAAACGGTTCGGTTCAAAAGTGTAATGGCTGATACTCCGCAATTCGCGATGAATCGTATGAGCAGCGGCCAGGCGTCCTGGCCAGCTCGGTCCCGCTTGCAGGGCAGCAAGCTCATGGGGCGGTGATTTGACGATTTCGCGAAAAAAAAACAGAAGCGCTTCTTCCCGGTTTCCTGAATCGAGCAGGGCTTGCAGGTGTGTGTCGAATTCAGGCGACCAACCGCTGCCAGCAAGCGAAATGGACGGTTCGTAGAGGAGAAGCGAGTCAATGTTGGAGGTCAGAAGTGCCGCTTCCAGGGCACACAGCCCTCCAAAAGAATGTCCGAGAAGATGCACCGGCTGGCCTATGGCGTCAATGACAGCGGCGATATCTTCGCTTTCGCGCTCAAGAGCGTAGTCGTGGCGGTCGCCGCTGCGTCCGCGTCCTCGCCGATCAATGGTCCAGACGCAGAAGTGCTGTTCGAGCGCGGCCAATACCGGGGACCACGCAAAGTGATCTCCAGACGTGCCATGCACAAGTAACAAGGGTCTACCGGCGCCGCTACGCCAACACGCGATGGGAACCCCATCCTTGGAGGAAATGAATTCCATGATTGCCCAGATTGTAGATTCTTTGCGCGGAAAAACAAGACTCGCTGGAAGGTAAGAATTTAAACGTGGTGAAAGTTAATCATCAGAAATGGTTGCAATCGTTAATTCTGTGGGTGTCAGCCGCCATCATATTTATATTTCTAACCAGCGATGCCTGGGCCGGGGACGGGAGCAAGCCACTAGGTCATATCAATCCATACCTGCGCACGACCGGCGAGCTTTACGGCAGCTACGAGGCATGGGATTTCTTTCGCCCAAGCCCCGCAATAAACAATGACAATTCCTATGATTTGTGGGCGTTGCGAGCCAGGCTTGGTGCATTGCTCACTACTTCATATGTTGACGGTTATGCGCAAGCCCAATATGTCGGTTTATACGATCTCCCGAATGATGCGGTCGCGTCCCCCGGCGGCCCGCTTGGCCTCGGCGCCGCCTATTTCCAGGCAAATCAATCCACCAATGTGAGTAATATTTTTTTAAGGCAGGCTCATCTTGACTTCAAATTCAGTTCGCTGGGCGTTCCGGGAGCGTTTCTGAAGATTGGCAGATTCGAATTTATGGATGGCATGGAATACAAGACGGGCAATGAGAAATTCGACAGCCTTAAAAGATCTCGTGTCGCTCAGCGTCTTCTGGCCTCGAATATTGTCCATGTGGGTCGAACCTTCGACGGATTTGCGGCGGTTTATGATCAAGCCGGCTTCAATATGACAATGACCGCTACTCGCCCAACTCAAGGCGGCTTTACTGCCGAAGGACAAAGCCAGATCAGCGATATCAACCTGTTCTATGCGGCGGTAACGAGTAAGAAGGATGTACTGTTGCCCGGAACCGAAGGCCGGATTTTCTATGTGAACTACGATGACAAGCGCAACACGCAGGTTGTGGATAATCGCGCCGCCGCCGATCGGCCCCGTCTTGACAGTCAAAACCTGAATATCCATACCGTTGGCGCACACTTGCTGGCGCTTCATCAACTGAAAGGGGGCAGCGCAGACGCTTTACTTTGGGGGGCCTACCAGTTCGGCGATTGGACAAATCAGAAGCATCAAGCCTGGGCCTTCGCTGCAGAGGCAGGTTATCAATGGTCTGATGCAGCCTTCAAGCCATGGCTCCGCGCGCTCTACTTTGTCAGCTCAGGCGACGATGACGCGGCGGACCTGAAGCATAAAACTTTCTTTTCCCTCCTTCCAAATGGCCGCGGCTATGTCAAATTCCCTTTCTACAATCTGATGAATATGCAGGATGCGTACATACAGCTGAATTTGTCGCCCACCCCGCAAACCAGGGTAACAATAGACCTGCATCATCTGTCGCTCACCAGTTCCAGCGATCTGTTCTATAAGGGACTGGGTCCTACGATGAAATCGGGAGCCTTTGGCTATTCGGGGCAGTCTTCCGCGGGCAGTAGCGATGTAGGTCAATCGCTTGACATCAGTTTCACGCATACCCTTACAAAAGCCTTATCGTGGAGATTCTATTACGGGCACGCGTTCGGTGGCACTGTCCTCAGAAGCATTTATCAGGGGAAAAAAGACGCAGACATGGTCTACCTGGATTTCAACCTCGTATTTTGAGAAGCCTTATGCATCTAATGAAAGAAGGAAGCAGCAACGAACAGGCACAGATGCTGAGCCGGGAAGAAGTGCTAAAGGCGCTTGAGTCGTTAATTCGTCGCATGGACACCATTGACGCTCAGTGCAAGGATGGTTTTCCGCTTTATTCCCCAGGATCTACGGACCAATGGACCGTCTCTCCGGGAGGTTCGTGGGTTGGCGGCTTCTGGAGCGGATGGTGGTGGCTGCGCGCGCGAGTCACGGGGTCAATATCGGATAAATGCAAAGCTGCCGAAATCTGCGCGCGCTTGTCGTCCAAGATCGCCGCCGATTCCATCAATCGCTGCCAGATTTTCTGGTATGGCGCGGCGCTCGGGAATCTCTGGTTCGGCGACATCAGCGCGCGCTCGTTGGTCGAAGAATCCATCGCAGCGATCGGGGCCTCCTACGATCGAAAAATCAATTGCATTCCGCTTGGTACCGGCATGGGTGGAGGACGGGAAGGAAATCAATGCGTCACGATAGACACGCTTGCGTCCTTGATCCAGCTTCTCAACCGCGGCGAGCACAGCGTCTATCCTTATATCTCGCGCTGTCATGCCGATACCATACTGGATACCTGCTTTACCAAGAACGGGGCGTTTCATACAGCGGCACACCTCCGCGCTGCGCGTCTAAGAGCAACCGATCGGGCGGGTATGTGGTCTCGCGGTCAAGCGTGGGGAATGTTGGGATTAAGTCGAGCCGCAGCGCAATGGGGCGAGCCCTACCTGACTTATGCCCAATCCGCATGTCACTACTGGCGGCAGTCGCGCCATAACCTGCTGGCGCCCAACCGGTTGGATGATCCGTCCGGTCCTCCCGATCCTTCGTCTTCCGTGATCGCATCCCTGGCAATGCTGGTCCTGGCCGATCTTGTGCCTGACGGGGATGAATGGCGTCTCTACGCCCATCAGCAGATTACCGCGGTCACTCTCAGCCGGTACTTCATCGGCTTCGAGGAAAATCACGGCCGGGAAAAATATAAAGAGGGGAAAGCCCAGGGAATATTTTGGGGCTGTTGTTACAAAACCAATCGTGGACACGATGAACTGGTCGAGTCGGCATGGGGCAGTTTTTTGCTCATGGCGGCGCTCTGCGTTCTAGCCGATATCATCGAGCCAAGCGATTGCTAGCAATGGTCACTATTCAAACGGTGGATTCGTAAGTAGTCGTTTAAGGAGTTACTTGAAATGCTAAAGAATATACCCTGCAAATCTGTCACACAGACGCTGTTCTGCTTGTATTTGATTTTGAGTTTCGTTGCCTCCTCCCCGGTTGCCGCTAAAGAGCCCCCCGATGCACCCATTCTCCTGCATGCGGCGCGGGTTTTTGACGGCAGCAAGATGAGAACGAATACTTCGGTACTGGTGATAAATGGAAAGGTCGCAGAAATCAACACCCGCGACTCGTTCAAGTCCAACTCCGCGCGCACTATTGATCTGGGCGATGCAACCATACTGCCTGGCTTTATCGAATTGCACGCGCATCTCGCATTTCAGAATATTCCGGCCGCCACCGTTCTGAAGCATGGAATCACAACTATTCGCGATGTGGGTGGGCCCGTGCATATGCCGTACGGGGGAGATGGAAGCTTGCGTGTTCTCACTTCGGGACCGATTATTACGGCACCAGGCGGATATCCCATCCCCATGATGGGAGAAAAAAATATCGCCAGGGCAGTTTCCACGGAGAAAGAAGCCAGGGATACAGTTCGCGATCTGATCAATGGCGGTGCGGTCGTCATCAAGATCGCGCTTGAGCCCGGCGGCGAACAGGGCGCCCCTTGGTCGTCCAGTCACGGTCATAGTCAGGGTGCTGCCCACAACCACCACTCCGGTCATTCGCACCATGACATATCGGATGCACAACAGACGCACATCCATGATAAGCCTGCCCGACATGCTTCCCAATCAAAGAAAACCTGGCCGCTGCTGCCTGAAAATATTGTAAAGGCAATTGTGGATGAAGCACATAAGAACAACCGTAAGGTAACTGCACATATTGCCGAAGAACAGGGCGCGCAAATTGCCATCAATGCAGGCATCGATGAATGGGCTCACGTGCCTTGCGACATCATTCCCGAAACATTATTGAAAAAGGCAGTGGAGCAAAACGTAAAAATAGTCACGACATTGGACACCTTATCGAAATGTTCGGGTATTGCTGCTAATGCCAGTACCTGGGCGGCACTGGGGGGTGAATTTTTATACGGCGCAGAAGTGGCGCATCCGGACATCCCTTGGGGTATCGATGTGCAGGAGCTTATATATATGAGGCAAATGGCGAAGATGGACCTTACAGATGTTCTGCGTGCCGCGACCTCGAAGGCAGGCGAGCATCTGAATTTCCCGCTATTGGGTACGCTGCAACAGGGTGCGCCCGCCGACATTATTGCAGTGAAAGGCAATCCTGCTCATAACCTGAAAATTCTGGAATACCCCGATCTTGTCCTTTCGGGCGGCAAGATCATAGTTAATAACTTTGACTAAACATTGGCCCGTTCAGGATATTCCGCTGATGCGCTGTTGCGAGGACAGGCCTGCAGGGTCGGAATTTTCCCCTGGGGGACGTTCATTAAGATCTTTACATGTTAAAGACAACTCTGAACCACAGCGCTCGCCCGGGCTCATTGACCCGGCCGAAATTGACAAACCCTGGCGGGACGTCCCCGATCCGTCGGCTAAGGTGTTCGTAGTACGTGCGATCGAAGATATTTTCAATGCCCATGCTCAATTGAACCGGTTTGATCGGTTTCCAGGTCATGGACATATTCGCCGTTTCAAATCCCGGTGTAGGCGTGGGGTTATCGATACCAAGCGAATTACCGTAGCCGGGGTCGATACGGTCCTGTTTCATCACGGCACGTCCGGCCAGGGTAAGCGAGAAGGTTCCCTGCTGAAAAATGAGGCCAAACCTGCTATCGAGCGGTGGCGTTTGTGCAAGCGGTACCGAGCCCTGTCCATGACCGGTCAGATTCTCGGCCCTTATCCAGGCAAGGTTACCAAACAGCCTCCACTGAGGTGTAATCTGCTTGGTCACATCAAACTCGGTGCCTACACGGTCTACATCCACGTTTTGTGAGTTAATGCCCTGGCTGACCAGAATGTAATCATTGATGCGGCTGCCGAACACCGTGACTGATCCTTGCCATGTGGATTTACTTACAGTTAGCCCTATATTTATTTCGCGGTTTTTTTCTTTTTTGAGATTGAATCCATTAAAACTCGCGCGTTCCAGATTGCTCGCCGGACGCTCCCCGTTTGCCAGAGAGATGAAAGCGGTGGCGCCGGACAGGATCTCCTTTTCAATGCGAATGAAGCCGCTATTGGTTATATCATCGCGCTGGCTATTTGAAGTAGGCAGCGGCGCGCCAAGGAAGGTGGTCAGCTCTCCCGAGTGGGTATTAAAATAGTCTCGCCGCGCACCCGCCTTAATAGTGGTAGTGGGATTCACGGTATACGTCACCTCTGAGAATGCGGAATTGGTGATTGTGTGAAGATCATAGAAAGGAACAAATATTCTACTGGTAGTGCAGGAGGTGATGATGCATAGCGTTCCCGCCGTCTGGTTATCACCGGCGAATTTTTCATCCTTGTGTTCGTAGCCAATCACGCCCTCTGTTTTAGCGTTCAGATCGAATGTGGCAACAGTTCGCGCGGAGCGTCCCCTGAAAGTCTGCATCAAGGTTCTGCGATTGGTATTGGTGATGAGTGGTCCAGGTGGATCTGGATTAAGTATGTCCACTGTTACCGGTCGGAGGGTAAAGTTGTCCATATGGTGATCGAGATTCCGGTCATAAATCTGCAATTCCAGTTTCCTGAATTTTTCTGAAATATTTGCCACCGTAAAACGGCTTCCCAGGATTACCCGCTTGAAGTGAATCCCATCGCCCATCAGTGAAAATGCGGGGAACGCAACCTGAGCGTCACCCTGTTCCGCACTGAACTCGGCAGTAATGTCTTTTGTGGGTGTAAATGTCGCGATCAGCTTATTTGAGTTGCGTTTGAAGAAAGAAAAGAATTCCTGACCCGAGCCGTCCTTGTAGTTGTCGCCCCGGTTAAAACTCGAGATACCTCGCAACTGGACCAAGGGAGCCCCGATCGTTACGTCCGCCGTCAAATCGCGGCGGCCGAAACTGCCCAAGCCACCCACCAATCGAGCGCGTACATCAGGCTTCTCAAACTTTTTTGGGGTTTCATTGAATATGACCAGCCCGCCCATGCTCGAGCCGTACAGGACGCTGTTGGGTCCTTTCACTACCGTGACGTGGTCGTGGGCGTCCGGCTGGATATAGGACGTCGCCGGGTCGGTCCCGTGGTTGGCGCCGGCCTCCTCCAGGCTGTCGTTCATGACGATACCCAGGCGAGGGCCACCCAGACCTCGCAGGTATATAGTCCCGGCGGTGCCGCCGATTTTGGCCGCGGAAAACTCTGGCTTCTGTCGTAGAAAGTCTGCCGCATCACTACTTGGACGCGGGTTCCATTTGAGCGCCTCTTTCTCGATCAGGGGCTCCTTCACCCGAGTGGTCGAGACATTTACCTCGCGTAAAACCTCCTGCCCCATTGCCTGGCCTGACAAAGCAGCAAGAACGAACCAGCCACAGGAGAGGGCACGTAGTTGAGAGGAAAGACGCACGTTAGTTATCTAATGAATAGCCAATTGATCATCGGAAGTGATCATCATAAAAAGGCCGCCCCTCCGTGAGGAGAGCGGCCTCTAGTGCCAAACTGCAACAATCAATCGCTGGCTATTTTTCAGTGCGGGCGCGGCGTCTGCGTAAAACTGCGCCCATCAAGCCAATTCCAGCCAGGAACATGGCATAGGTTTCCGGCTCAGGGATGGCGGGCGCGAAATTGACTGAGAGCGCGATCTGATCACGGTAGGGATCGCCCATGCTCGCCATGGGAGTTTCGTGCCACATGGCGGTGTTCAGGTTGACGTAGATATTATTGGCGTCAAAAGTGACCTGGGATGGCGAAAACCCTTCAACCAGATTGCCATAGGTCGACGGGGTGTAAGTCGTGTTGGTAACTGAAGCACCGAGGATGTCGGCTAAATGACCGCCAGTATCGGAGATCTTGAAACCAATGAATGCGGGACTGCCCGAATTCATGAATTCGTCAGCCTTATTCCAGGTGAGCGATAAGTTATTGCCCACGGTATCGATCTTCCAGCCCGACAGATTGGGAATTTCCACAGCGCTTGCGCTGCCTGTGGCGTCCGCCTTCGAAAGCGAAAAGAAAGAGCTTGTCGGGCCAACGGCTGAGACACCGTAATCCACTGTAAAGGTGTTGCCATCAAAAGTATTGGTTGCCGCATAAGCGGCAGGCGCCAGGGCGAACAACGAGCTTACGGCGGCGAGACTGAGACGCTTCTTGAATTTAGTCATGTTTATTCCTCCATGGGTGAATCAATAACATCGCTAACATCGGATAGTTAGAGCCACATTTGGCAAGCTACTTTAGTATTAACTATATGCTATCTTCGGAATTGCGCTTTGATTCACGCCGGCGAACGATGGCTCCCATCAGCCCCAGGCCGGCGAGCAGCATGGCGTAGGTTTCTGGTTCGGGCACTACGCCAGCCACCAATGTGCCGCTGACTCCGTACTTGGTGAGAATATTAGGATTCGAAATCTCCTGAGCCAGATAGTCCGACCCTCCCACAAATACCGAGTAATCCCCGGCTGCCAGATTCGAGAAGGTGTGGGAGACCTTACCGTCAGCGACACCGTCGAAACCGGAGACCGACCCACTCGCAGTACCATCATAGGCATGGCCTATATGTTTGAAAAAGCTCAGGCTTGCCGGAACTCCATTGACGGTGTCCGCGTCATTGCCGATCTTCCAATCGTCCAATGCTCTGAAGGCACCTTCGGTGCCAGCCGGGCGGTGTGCCTTGGACATAGCGGACGAATCATAGTCTGCGCCCATAGGGGCAAGATGAGCCAGCCCTTGATAAAGCGAAAAACCCGGCGTCAGTCCCAGCTCGGACGTGGAGGTGATTCCGCTGTGGTCCGTGACTGTGGATGTTGCTTGCTGAAACGTAAGTGTTACATCAGCGGGGTTTAGCAATGTAAACCGGTAAGACGCCGTTTTATGGGCATCGCCATAGTCCGCGTCGGTGCCGTCGATCCAGCCATAATTGCCGGTAACCCCTTGGCCGGATAAGGTGGACGTCGCCGAAGTACCATCGAATGTACCGAAGTTACGCCCGGTATAGCCGACGTGCGCCATTGCCGGCAATGAAGTCATGCCGACGAGAAGCAATGCATACCTTAAAGTTTTTTTCATATTGTTCGTTAAACTCCCATTTGATATTCAAGATTGAAATACACGTCACGTTGGTGCGAGGATTGACGCGCGTAAGGGAGTATAACGAGCCATGGCAATCAATCAGTGCGGCATATTGCCGCATGTGACAATATGCCGCAGGCACGGAAGTGCTTGAGTGGAAACGAGGCTCAGCTGCTTCCAGGAAGCAGGGCGGATAGATGTGATAAAGAATTGTTCTGTATTAGATTCTACTGTCTTTTACCGATGGCGCTATACTACTTTCAAAGCAGCCAACCCCATGGTGTGACATATTGTCGCGCGGCAATATGTCACATTCCCAAGCTGGTATCCCCCCTCTATAATCGGGCTGCTTCTTGTTGCTAAGCATTAGTGCGAGTAAGCGTTTGTATCTGTACTTTCATTGTTTTTCCCCCCTAGGTTTCATTACCTATTTAGGCTCGTGACATTCGCCCAAGGATGTTACGAGCCTGTTCTTTTCCCCTTTGGTCACGATCAGGACCCGGGGCTATCAAAATCGCTGGGCAACCACAGTTAGAGAACCGTTTGGAAAGCGAATCCAAGTAGAGACGGGTCTTAGCCATGTTGTTTCGAGCAAATAAATAGGAATACAGGCTTTATATTTTCGGTTTCACTTTGAAACGGGATGAGTCCTTATGCCTGACCTGCCTGCAGCTCGGTCCCATAAGACCAAGTATTCACCAAGGGGAGCAATAACAAAGCGAGCGGCTTATTTTGTTGAGGGCATGGTGCCCATGCTCGGCCGAATGAAGTCAGCCTCTCGACGACTTGATCTCAATATTCAGCACGATATTGCTCGCTACACCTGTCAGCTGGGACAGAAGGATTAGGAATTTTCTTCGCCTGCTAATGCAAGCCCTCCAGCCCCGTCCGGTCAAAGGCTTCTCAACTCGCGCGCATATCCATGGTTTCTTCTTCCCAGCTGCTTCGTTCGGAGTTCGATAGCCCCAGGTCGTGCCGATCAAGAGCAGTTCGCCAGTGTGGAGCATGATCATCCATGGAGATTGCCCAGGGTCGACGTTATAGGAAGGGCTATTGTCTCCCGGCCTTGTGAGGTGTTCCTTAATATGGACGCGAAGCGATTATTGGCTAATGCCGGGGCGTCTCCGATTGTTCAAGTCTGCCGCACATTGCTGTTCTTTCGCCATTGCCAAGGCGGAGTAGGGGAAGAATCCGCCCATAGTCCCCGCTTTCCTACTTTTGCCCCGTGCTCCAGCACATACAGATCGTGGTCCTTTGCGTAGCGCCGATACACCCAGGCCATGCCGCGATTAACCTGTTCTGCATTGGCATCAACGCCAGCACATTTGACACGGGCTACGATTCGCTGATGACGGTCTTTTACACGTGGGGAGACTTCCGCCTCCTTGCCGAAACATAGATCAGAGAGGGACTGCCTCGACTTTGCCCCGATCTGGGGCATCTATCTCAGCCAGGCGTATCTCGTGTTGCCGCTTTGATGCGGTCAGGACTGTTAAGGTGTCCCCACCTGTTATGCCCACGACCCTTCCACTGAACGTTGCAGCTTGTGCGGCTGAAAGACAAAAGCCAAACATTGCGATGATTACTAACCTCGATGCTGGGTCAAAGTGTGGCATTTTGAGCAGGGATAAGGTATGGCTGACCTATCGACATTGAACAATACTACAAGCCGGCTAACTTTCTAATCGTGCGCAATTAATATTATTGTGAACGTTCGCCCGTCATGGCTGTTCGATGAAGTGCTGGTTATTCATTTTGCTCTCCTTTTGCGTGATTAACATTGTCTGGAAAAGCCGTCCGCATCCGCGAAACCCCTTGGCCTCAATTCCCTCAAGTTCAGCCTCCGGGCAGATAGGGCAGAAAAGGGCTTGCCTGTTTGGCGGAATGGGTTTGGGCCTTACAGGTTTGGGGAAGGTTTGCGGATATAGGGAACCGCCCCTATAGCGCCATCAGCTTGCTCCGTTAACTCAAATCCATGTTCTAAAGCAATTTCTCTCACCTGTTCATTGTTCACGTGTTTTCCTCATGTCCCTTTCTTTAAGATCCACCTTCTTTCTCTTGATTATTTCATTTCGCATTTCGTTGAACTGCTCCCGCATCTCATGCTGGATGAAGACCTTTCCCACTGCCGCAGGAATCCAGATTTTCGGGATCGCATTGGTGCGATGGATCACACGGGTTTGTCCGCCTTCGTCAATCAGATAAGTAGCACCGTCCAATTTGCGCATATTGCCACTGATCAGGTGCGACCGTATTTCATGGTAAGGAATCAATCTTACTTCCCGGGTTGACTCGAACGGATAGCTCAGAGGGCCGTAACTCCCAGCGCCGCGCTGAAAAATCGTAAGCCTGGCTTCAGAAACACTGACCACCTTGCTCTCCTTCAAGTTGGAGACAAAATCAGCCATGCGGTCGAAGTCGGTCAGCACGTCCCAGACCTCCTGCTGGGTTGCCGCCACCGCAAAATTAAGGTCAATAATAATGTTTTCTCCAGCTATGTTTACCTCAACTTCAATGTCCTTACCCTTTAGGGAATCTGCGGACAACCCCGACGCAAATAGCATTGACCACATGAATAGCAAGAAGGAAGCGTTTCTCATTGGCACACACAAGAGAGGGAGCCGGGTTACTTGCTCGTGGAATGGGAGGGAATTCTAAGCTGCTACAAAATTATAAACAGATCACTTGGGCTGTGGTAATTGAACGCCGTTACAGAGTTCAGCGAAGGCTAGTCATGGGCGCACGCGGCGGCAGAAGGGAAGGGTCAGGTCCGAAGAAATCCATGAGTCCGTACGGGGAGAAAACATCCGTGATACGGGTACCCCTCAGCCTCAAGTCGGGCATTCTGCTCTATCTCGAACCGTTTAGAAAAGCGTCACAGCAGGGGAATGCGGATACGATCGCTTTCCCCATCGCAAGCCTGGATCCCGCGTCCCTGCCTCGTCCCATCTACAGCGGCAAGATACTGACAGGCCAATCCCGCTTTCCTTCTCCGGCCCGGGACTATGAACAGAAAACCCTGGACCTGAATGACCGCTTCATTGCCAACCCGCCCGCCACGTTCTTCTTCAACGTCAAGGGACGTCTCCATGGTCGGCGCTGGCATCTTCGATGGCGCCACATTGATCATCGACCGCTCCATCAAGGGCAAATCCTACAGTATCATCATAGCCGATGTGGATGGCGAATGGATGGTCAAGCGCCTGTACCAGCGCAGCGGGGTTATCAAGCTCCTGTCCGAGAACCCGCTCAATGAACACACTATCCTCAAGGGAGGACAGGAACTGGTCATCCTCGGCGTGGTGACCTATGTCATCAACGAAGCGAAATAGACCGGTCTTTGCGTTGGCTGATGCCAACTCCTTCTATGCATCCTGCGAAAAAGTATTTCGTCCCGATCTCAGGAATTCAATGAGCAGTTGACCCTTTGCACGTCCGGAGTCTCCCGGACCCGCGTAAGATTCCCGCTGCGATTGGGCTTGCTCATGATGGGGTAAAATGGACCCATCCGGGGTGTTACGCCGATCTGAAAGGAATGACGAAACCGGTACCCAGGCGATAGATCGACCTGAAATAGTGGAAAAATGTGAATATCACCAAATCAACATAAAGGAGTCATCATGGAAATCAACGAACAACATAATGCCGCCCTGGCTAAAGTGGCTGAAATGGTGGGCGATGCCAGATTCGCGATGTTGACTACCCTGGAAAAAGACGGGGTCTTGCGTAGCCGCCCTATGGCGACCATGCAACTCGACGGCGAAGGCAATCTTTGGTTTTTTACATCGCTGTCATCGTCAAAAATTGCGAAAGCGCAGCCGGATCAGCAAGTCAACCTCTGCTATGTTCGCGCAGATAAACATGATTATCTGTCCGTATCCGGTGCTGCTGAGCTGGTCGATGACAAGGAGAAAATGCAGGCCTTATGGTCTCCTTGGATCAGACCCTGGTTTCCAAAGGGGCTGGACGATCCAGACCTCGCGTTGCTCAAAGTCAGCATTATGGAAGCCGAATACTGGGATGCGCCTGATAGCGCTACCGCGCGTGCATACGGACTTGTCAAAGCGCTTGCGACAGGGGATACCGATGCGCTGGGTGAACATCGCAAGATAGATGTGAAAGAGGAGTAATCGGTACAGCCTTTTAACAACGTCTCCCGGGCGCCCGGTCAAGACGGGGCGGCAGGAAGTTTCGCCGCTTGCTGCTTCAACTCTCCCGTACATGGATTCTGGCCTTCTTCATCGCCCATATAGCCGATGCTGATTTTCAGCTCGTTTTTGCTTCGAAGTATATTTAACGGCGTTGCCGATCAAATTTACACATACCTATTCAAGCGTTGCCAGGTCACCCATCACCTACTGCGGCAAGGACCCGAGGTTTCATGAGACCTGCCGGTCTCTAACCGTCGTTTCGAGCTTCCCGACGATTCTCTGACTACCTGGTCCAGGTAGAAGGAGGAAATAAGCAGAAGCACTGGCTGCGGGCATTCAAAATAACCCGGATGCGCTCCCGGTGACAGCGCCGTTTTCAGGTAGGCGGCCGGAATTTCCACTTTTGACCGATGCTGACTTTGGCGGCAGGTCCGGGGTCGGGTTTTCCGTTTCGGCCCCAGTACTGATTCTGGGGCGGGCCAGGTTAATGGCTTGAACCGTGAACGGTTTGCGCTCCGGGTGGTCAACTTCGTTTGCCTGTGAGCGCAGCGAAAGAAATTCTATTGTCCAGTACGGCGCATTAACCGCTACCTTCGTCACCTTTTCTCATCCCGTTGCCCGCCTTGGGCTCACTCTCCACTTCCGCAAGTTCTAGCGGGGACGGATGCAAACCTACATTATTGATGGAAATAACATGGCTCTCTCACCTGCCTTACTATCATGTCGCGGAGAACTGGCATCTCTCATACAGGCATTCGACTGGGCGGCCACGCCGCTGGGGCCAACTGAGCAATGGCCTGTCTCTCTTAAGACGATACTAAATGTAGTGCTGGACTCCAACCATCCCATGTTTGTCTGGTGGGGGCCGGATTTAATCCAGTTTTATAATGATGCGTATCGAAAGACCCTTGGGCCTGAGCGGCACCCGAGTGCGCTAGGCCAGCCTGGCCGGGAGTGCTGGGAGGAAATCTGGCCCATTATTGGACCACAGATCGAATCCATCATGGCCGGCGGTCCACCGACCTGGAATGAAGACCAGCTCGTACCCGTAACGCGGAACGGCACGCGGGAAGATGCCTGGTGGACGTACGGCTACAGCCCAATCCGTGACGCTATGGGTGTACGCGGGGTGCTGGTCGTATGCAATGACGTCACCAAAGAACATTTAGCCAACGACGAGCTGAAACGTGTGAATGAGCGCCTTGCGGAGGAAATTCTGCGCCGCCGGCATGAAGCCGACCGCCTGAAAGTCTTGTTCCAGCAGGCCCCCGGGTTCATGTGCGTCTTGCGCGGCCCGCAGCATGTTTTCGAGTTTGCAAACAATGCCTATATGCGACTCGTTGGGCATCGCGAAATTTTGGGTCGACAGGTCCGCGAGGCCATTCCCGAAGGCGAAGGGCAGGGCTACTTTGAACTTCTCGACGAGGTCTTTACGACTGGGCGGCCTTTCTTTGCAAACGAGGTGCCGCTTTTGCTTCAACGGGGTTCAGGATTGCCTTTAACGCAATTGTATATCGACTTTGTCTATCAGCCCATCATTGAGTCCGATGGCTCCATCTCAGGTGTATTTGTCGAAGGAGCGGACGTTACCGAGAAAAAACATGCACAGGACGCACTCCGGGTAAGCCAGGGACGATTAGAGGAGGGAATGTTGGCAGCCCGCATGGTAGTTTGGGACTGGAAACTGGCTAGCGGAGAGCTGAGCTTTTCTGGAAACGCTTCGGAAATATTTGGCGCCGATTTGGAAAGAGTGGCGCGGCCCTGGGAGTTGCTGCATCCGGAGGATCAGTCGGTCATGAAGAATGCGTGCGAGGAGGCAATCGCAGAACGGGGGAAATTTCAAGTCGTGGTACGAATTATTCATCCCCAAAACAGTGGGATTTTTTGGTCGGATGTCCGCGGAAAAATCATCGTCGACGAGGCAGGCCAAGCCCTTGCGATACGAGGTATCGCCCTGGATGTCACGGAACGCAAACGTGCAGAAGAAAAGCTGCAGGAAGCCGACCGGCGTAAAGACGAGTTCCTGGCGATGCTGGCGCATGAGCTGCGCAATCCGCTGGCGCCCATCAGGGCAGCGGCCCAACTTCTAAAGATCGACACTGTTGACGAGCAACGTCTAAGGCAGGCCAGTGAAATTATTGGCCGCCAGGTCGAGCATATCACGAGCCTCGTTGATGACCTGCTCGATGTAGCCCGCGTTACTCGTGGGCAGGTATCTCTGGAAAAACATCCGGTGGATATCAGGAGCCTGATATCCGATGCTGTCGAGCAAGCAGGCACGGCAATCGAGAGCCGGGGACATCGGCTCGTATTACCTCAGGCGACGGAATCGTTCCAAGTTCTTGGAGATCGCAAGCGGCTGGTGCAGGTGATAGTGAATCTTTTAGACAATGCTGCCAAATACACTCCGGAGGGCGGGAACATCGTGGTTCACCTCGACGCGCATCGTGAGCAACTGATGCTCGTCGTTCAGGATGATGGGATCGGCATCGAGCAAGAGCTTCTTCCGCGCGTGTTCGAACTGTTTGCCCAGGCAAGACGCTCTGCCGACCGGTCACAGGGGGGGCTGGGAATCGGTCTTTCTCTAGTCAAGAGTCTTGTAGAGTCTCACGGGGGCAGCGTAACAGCAGACAGCAAAGGGACTGGTACCGGGACCAAATTTACCGTCTTGCTTCCCCGTTATATTGAACCGCAAGCTCCTGCCCTTCAAAACGAAGATGTGGCTATTTCTTCGCCGGGTAAAGCACTACGCATAATGATCGTTGATGACAACCAGGATGCGGCGCTTATGCTGTCCATGTTACTGCAAGCCGCAGGGCACGAGACAGTCATAGAGCACAATCCCTACCGCGCTCTTGAACGAGCACCTCTGGAATTACCGGATGTATGCCTGCTTGATATTGGCCTGCCCGACATGGACGGAAATGAACTCGCGCGCCGGCTTCGGTCGATTCAAGCCCTGGCGCAAACGGTCTTGATAGCAATAACCGGATATAGCCAGTACGAGGATCGTAAAAATTCACTTGAAGCGGGCTTTAACCATTACCTTGTGAAGCCTGTCAATGTGGAAGAGCTTGTCGCCTTGCTGGCTGAGCTTCGGACTTAGTGAAGCGTTGGCTCTGCAAGTTCGAAGGAACCAAAGCCAGGCAAGGGGGTAGCCTTACATACATTGATGCCGCCTCTTGTCGGATCCTGCTTCGATCCCCGAGATTTAATGGTTACAAGCGTCGGCCGGCAGCAGGTTGTTATATTCCTCCCTAAGCATTAAGTAGCCCTCGTGTACTCGGTCTTCCATCAGCTTTCGATTCACTACCGTGATATGTCCCCGTCGGTATTGTATTGCACCCTCCACCTGTAGCATATGGGCCGCCATGCTCACACTCTCACGCCGCACGCCGAGCATCTTGCTTACGAACTCATGAGTCATCGTCATGGAGTCGGTTGGTAAACGGTCCAGAATCATCAGGAAAAAGCAGCATAGTCTTTGCTCAATCGTCAGGTAGACTTCTAACGCGCTCTGCTCCGTTTGAAGAAGCAAAGTTCGACTGAAACGTAACAACAACTGCTGTAGAGCGCCTCCCGACTCAAATTCCCTTTTCAAGGCATTTGCTTTAATACGGTACCCATAGCCCGCGCTTTGTACCAGCACGGTGGCCGGGGTGCCATCCCAGCCGAACAGTAAAAACATATCGGTCACTCCTTCATTGCCGGTCATGGAAACGAGTCTGCTGATACCCGACCTAAGCTCGTAGACTCGCGCAGCGATGAAAGTTGTAGGAAAATAAAGCTGCGTTATCCGGGTGCTTCGTTCGTGGATGACGTAACCCAGGGGCAGGTGGACCAATTCAAGAAATGGTAGTAAACGCCTGTATTCTTCATCGGGTAAAGCCCCGAGAATCTTGTTTTGCGTTGGGCTCTGTAACAAGTGAGTCACGATGGAAGGTCGATCTTCAAATAATGCAATCCAATGCTGCTCCGGGCTCGTTCGCGATCAGTTCAAGCGTATCTAATAACCCGTCAATAATATCAAGCGTTAATCGGAGCTACTACTGGACTTCAGTCCAATGGCTACCCCTCCATTAGCCGACATATCACTGATAACGCGCAGGCGAACAGCAAGTTCGTGTCGCCAGGACCACCCGTTGCCCTTCCGCATGCTCCAGCATCAAATTGAATCTTTCCAATTGAATCAAAGTAGACGGCGTGCCCTGTCGCGAGTGCCGAAAAATCCTCCGCTCGTCACGCACTCTTCCCTGTAAGGTTTTACAGTATTCACATCCCTGATCACGTGATGTAATCCTCCTACGAACTTCCACTCAGCGATTGCCGGACAGGTTACCTGTTAACGCCATGCCCATCGGGGTCTTTTCCCGGCCAGATTAACGGCGACGTTTCGCCGAAGATGTGCGACAGGGACAGCCGTTGTAATTGAGGCGTAAGAAAAGCCAATTAAGTAAGGAAGCTGGATGATGATAACCCTTCACCAGATATCCCAATCGTATAAAACCTGGAAGAGGGGTTCATATGAAAGAACACGTGTGGGAAATCGCTATATGCGGGACCTTCGACGTCCAGAACTACGGAGATTTGCTCTTTCCTATCGTTGCCGAGGCAGAATTGACGAAGCGGCTGGGCGCGGTGAAGCTTCACCGATTTTCCTATCACGCTAAATCTACGCCGGAGTGGCCCTATACCGTTACATCGGTGGCGCAATTGCCCAACCTCGCGATGCGCCTGGACGGTGTCCTCATCGGTGGCGGATTTATTATCCGGTTTGACAAAGACGTTGCCCCCGCCTATGGTCCGCCAACTCCCGAAATACATCACCCCACCGGGTATTGGCTAACCCCGGCCCTGATTGCCTTGCAGCACGGCATTCCACTGATCTGGAATGCACCGGGCATGCATTGCAACATTATCCCCAAATGGGCAGAACCATTAATGAGGCTGGTCCTTCAAAACAGCCGCCACATCCGGGTGCGTGACAAACCCTCGCAAGAGGCGCTGACGTATTTTTGCAATGACCCGCAGATAGGGGTGGTGCCCGATACCGCGTTCGGAATTTCCCGAATGGTCAACCCCCAGTCGTCAGCAGAACTTAAAATTCTGAGGGAGCTTTCGGGATTGACGGGGCCCTACATTATTGTCCAGGCAATCCATTGCATTGCCCCCTTCATTCGCTTCGTACAAAAACATCCGCAAATATTTGAAGGCTTACGCGTCCTGCTCCTCCCTGTCGGGCCAGTACTGGGGGATCACGAGGCCGTGATAGAGAGCGGGTTTCCGAATGCTGTGCGGCTGCCGTCATGGCCACCGCCACTTCTACTTGCAGAGTTAATCAGTCACGCGGAAGCCGTGGTTGGTCACAGCTACCATCTGGCGATCACAGCGCTTGCGTGCGGAGTGCCGGTCTTCAGTTCGGCTAACCTTTCGGAGGGCAAATACACGGCCCTGTTGGAGTTTGAAACCATCTTCCCCCTTCCCCGGGAAAATGAGGATGAACCGCAGTGGTTTTTGTCACGGCTTGGAAAAAGCCGTCCCTCGTCAGCTGCTCTAAAGGCTTTGGCGCAACTCGATGAACATTGGGATCTCATTGCAAACATTATCAGAGAGGGGAAAGTTCACACTCAACCAATGCTGGGACGATTTTTGCAGGATCTTCCCAATTTACTCGAAGCTGGCACAGTACAGCCTGTCGCGTCTGTCCCGGATCAGCGTCAAGTTGATCAACTCAAGCGTGACCTGTTTCTCGCTCACTCCCAGATCACGGCGTTATACAGTTCGCGTTCATTCAGAATCACGGCGCCGCTGCGGCATATCGTTCGCAGGTTAAGCACTTATAAAACAAGGGAATTGGATGATTAATTTCACTGAAATCTCAAGAAAAGAGCTAAATGTTCAACCTTTTGCCTGGACCGAGATAGGAAATCTCTATTCCCCGGCGAACGCAACCGCGCTGGCATCGTCCTTTCCCTGTGATAACTTCAAGACAATCGCGGCTTACGGCGGTGAGAAAAGTTATTTTTATGAGGCGCGTGCATTGATCGGGATGGGCTCGAACTCGGTCGCGAATCCAGAGCAGCTAAGCGGAGCATGGCTGGAGCTTGCACACGATTTGCTCTCTGATAGTTACCGCGAAGCTATGTCCTCACTGACTGGACTTGATCTCAATACCCGGCAGATGGAGGTCAATGTCTTTCACTACGGGCCAGGAGCTCATCTCGGACCGCACCGTGATCTTCCTGAGAAAATCGCCACGCATGTATTTTATTTCAATGACGAATGGAATCTCGCAGATGGAGGCTGCCTGGCCATCCTGAATTCATCCGACGCCGCAAATGTCGCGGCACACGTCCTGCCGATTGTCGGAAACTCGGCAGCTTTCATACGATCGGAACATTCCTGGCACGAAGTAACGCGCGTCAGGGATGGTTGTAAGCAGTCACGGCGCAGCATGACGGTTACGTTCTATCCCACGAGTTCTATAAGTTCGATGTGGCCGCCCGACGAAGTTCCCCAATTACACAGTTACGGGAGCGCCGGTGACTGATCGGGATTCTCGATTAGCCGAGTGCGAGCCGGCGGTAATTGAGCGAGATGCGGCCCTGGCGCACCTTGATTTCCTGAAAAATACCCGGTCATGGCGAATCACGAGTCCTTTGCGTTTTCTCATGCGCCTGATGCGATGGGGCCTAACGTCGGAAGATCGAAGCCGCATCATGCGATGGTGGAAAGATCGCAACCGGAAGCAGCGCATCGCCGCAAATGTTAAAAGTGATCCCACCGCACCTGCAAAGGGCGGGCGGGTTCGATCTTTCGCTGACCTGCCTGCTCTGCGTCCCCTGCGTAGTCGTAAACCTGCTGCCGCCGTGAATAACAAATTCGACGTTATCTGCTTCGCCAACATCGAATGGTCGGCGCGATTCCAGCGGCCGCAACAAATGATGCGTCAGTTCGCGGAACACGGCTATCGGGTTTTTTACGTCGTCCCCTCCCGTGTTTCATCGGGTAGGCAGGCTTATAGCGTCAACCAGGTTTTGCCAGGGATATTTGAGGTTGCGCTGTCGAGGCATGCGGTACAGGATTTTTATACCGAAGGCATGAGCGACGAGAACGTCGACGCCTGCTTGCTATCTCTGGAAAAGATGTCTGAGGCCTTTCGTATCAAGACCGCAATCTCCGTCATTCATCTATCATATTGGACACCTCTTGTCTTGCGGCTCAGAATGGATTTGGGATGGCGCATCCAATATGACTGCATGGATGACTGGGTGGATTTCCCGCATATCGGAACAGCATTATTACGGCAGGAGGAGGTGCTTGTAGCGGAGGCCGATCTGATAACCGTCACTGCCTCCGTGTTGAACAAGAAGTGGTCTGCGCATAACCCGATTTGTTCGCTAATCAGAAACGGCGTGGACTTTTCATTCTTCACGCGCCACTGCGTTCCAAATAATCTGCTGCCGGAAATCAAGCGACCGATCATCGGATTTTATGGCGCGCTGGCAGAATGGGTGGACTATCAACTGCTCGCCGATGTAGCAATGAGGCGACGCGACTGGAATTTCGTGCTCGTCGGAGACATTTTTGTATCCGATCTCGCGGGGCTTGAATCCATGCCCAACGTGCACTTGATCGGAAGAAAGCCCTATGCCGAGATGCCGCATTACCTTTATCGTTTCGACGTTTGCCTGATTCCGTTCCGTGTTTACAACGTTACCCACGCGGTTGATCCGGTCAAGTTTTACGAATTTATGAGTGCAGGAAAACCGGTCGTGTCGGTGCCGCTGGAAGAAATGAAGGTCTATGAAGAATTCGTCTATTTTGCCAATAGTCCCGAAGAATTCATCGAAAAAATTGAACTGGGATTAGATGAGCGAGCGCTTGAGCTCGTAACAAGCCGTGTAGAGCTTGCCCGCGCAAATGACTGGAAGAACCGGTTCGACGACACGCTCCGCGCCATAACCGATGTATATCCAGGGGTTTCGATTATCATCGTCACCTACAACAATCTCGAGCTTACGCAGCGATGTGTCGAGAGTGTTTTCCGGAATACAACTTATCCAAACTACGAAGTGATCATCATCGACAATGCGTCAGTTGATGACACGCGCAACTATTTGCGCTATCTGGCTCGCAGCAAACCTGCGGTAAAGGTCGTTCTCAATGACGAAAACAGCGGATTCGCGGCTGCAAATAACCAGGGGTTGCGTATGGCCCAGGGAGATTACCTGGTATTGCTCAATAACGATACCGTAGTGCCGAAGGGATGGGTCGAGCCCATGCTGCGTCATCTCGATTTGCCGCATGTCGGGCTGGTCGGCCCGGTTACGAATTCGGTCGGCAACGAAGCGAAAATTGAGGTTGAGTATTCAAGCCTGGATCAGATGGAGGATTTTTCGGATCGCTATACGGCGCAACATCGCGGTCATGTCTTCGATATATCCATGTTGGCCATGTTTTGCATAGCGATGCGTCGCGAAGTATTTGAAAAAATCGGTTTTCTCGATGAAAAATTTGGTGTCGGGATGTTCGAGGACGACGACTATAGCCGCCGCGCCCACAATCTGGGGTACAGAACCGTGTGCGCCGAAGATGCGTTCGTTCATCACTATGGCCAAGCGTCATTCAAGAAGCTTATTGCCAGCGGCAAATATCAGGAATTGTGGGACAGAAACCAGGCCTATTTCGAAAGCAAATGGGGCGCATGGAAGCCGCACCTGCAACGCGGGAGCCATTGATGCTCAAGAAATTATTCAACCGTTTGGGCGGGCACGCCACTTCGGCTTACGAAGACCCGAAGGAAATTACCGCGAACCATTGGTCGGAGAATATGGCGGGCTCGGATGCGTTCTCGCCGCAAGTGTACTGGCTGGCGGTACCGGAGATCCAGAAACGCTTTTGCCAACGGGCCTGCCGCGGAAGTGATTACCCTACATGGGTGGAATACTGTGTCGGCACCTTTCTAAATAGCGATGGCGCGGTATTCAATATGTTGAGTATTGGTTGCGGTAGCGGCGCGCTTGAAAGGGATCTGTTCCGGCTCAACGCCTTTCATCACTGCGATGGGATTGATATTGCACCAGCGGCGATCGAAACCGCGATAAGGGAAGCCGTCGCGATAGGTGCACGATCCATTGATTACCGCGTTGAAGACGTCGAAAAAACAGACCTGCCCGCAGGGCGATACGATGCCGTGTGGTTCAATGGATCACTGCACCACATTCGCGAACTGGAAGTGGTGTGCGAACGGGTACGCCGTTCGCTAAAGCCGACCGGCTGGCTGTTTTTCAATGAATATGTCGGCGCTAATCACTTCGGGTTCGGGCCGCCGCAGGTCGCCGCGATCACGCACGCTTTTGCCCTGATCCCGGAGCGCTATCGCGTGTCGTTTGCCCGTGGTTCGTTTGGCCAGATTCAGCACGTGGTACCGTTGCCTGACCCAATCGAAGTCGTGCGCACCGATCCTTCGGAAGCAGTGCGTTCGCAAGACATATTGAATGTCGTGAACGATTACTTCGACATTAAGACGATCAATCCCTGCGGGGGCTCGCTATTGCAGTTTCTTCTGCATGGCATAGCAGGAAATTTCAGACAGGAAGACCCGCACTCCATGCGCCTACTCCAGATGCTGTTTGACATCGAGGATGGGCTGATCGAATCCGAGGCATTGAAGAGCGACTTTGTCGTGGTCGCTGCTAAACCACTATAAATGCTGAAGGCTGAGCCCGTACGATTTTACAGCGAAGGCTAACGTGCTTTCACTTTCACGTTGTTGCGTTGTCGCGCTGGCGATAATTGCGCGAACGGCGGAAATCATTAAGTTGCCAGCCCCTTATTCCTCGTAAAATTCACCGCATACAGCAATTCGCCGAAAACTCAAAAGCCGGCTGACATGTGGATCAAGGCCGGCAGTGCCGTGCTCGTGCTGGGCGCGAGGCGAGGGCTCGCCGAGCTTCAGCCAGTTTTTAGTTTAACCGCGAAATCCGCGATCCCGATCTTGAAAAGGAACCTGGCCGCGGTATCGAGGGTTTTGAATTGGCGAGTCTCGCGTCGGGAAGTTTCCAACGGATATCCGTCGGCTACGATCATGTAGCCGTTTGTCATGACAGCATAGCTCACCTGGATACGCTTGAGCGCGCCGGCATTCAGCAGAAGTTTAAGTTCTCGCTCGGTCATTTTTTTCTCATTTTTATTATCGTCCAACCAACGTTTCTTTCGCGGCATACGTATACAGAAAATAGTTTGGCGATGGTACGGCCAGGTGCGACCGCGGGGCATTACTGAAAGTCCGCATCCGCGTCGAATAGCTTGCCTTGCTTCACGACTACCAGCAAATCGCCAGGTTTGACTTGAAGAAAATCGCACAGCTTGGACAGTACTTGGCGGTCAAAACTGTTCACCTTGTCGTAGTAATAGCGATCAATGGTGGCACGTGCGATACCCGTCGCCCGACACACGTCGGAGACTTTGAGGCGCTTGGCTCCCAGGATCGTGGAAAGGCGGCAGCTGATCATTACGAAGCAATCATTAATCGATATCGATTAATATAAGCTATGTAAAGATTAATGTCGAGCGAGCAGAGCACGGACGGGGTGAGTCCAACCGGAGTACTGGCTCCCCATCGATTCTGTGTGTTCTGCGAGAGCGGTTTTTCATTCCGCATCCCCCAAAATCAGCCCCTATACGCTCTATGAAAAGTTTCCTGGAAGTATTGATCCCGTTATTTCAGCGCCTTCTGCTTCTTGATCCCATTCCGTGAAAATTAATAAATTATTAAAAGATAGATTTGAAAAATCCAGCTTATTAGCTATGTTGAATGAGACACACGTCGTGCCAGGAATAGTGACACCCGACTCAACCTCTTCCATGTTGATGATTTTGTTACAAGAAATAGAAGAGGCTCAGAAACGGAAACGGGGGGACAGAATAGCGGCGCCGAACAGAAATGGATTTAGAAGCGGCATAGCGTGGTCACGGTGTAATCGAAGATGCTCAACTTATCTGAGGAAAGCTGTCATGCGAAAAGTCCGATACTGTTTGTATTCACTCACTGCAGGCGTGGTGTTATCTACCTCCATCCATGCCTGGGCTGTTCCTTTCAATCAAACCAACCTGGTTAGCAGTGATCTGGTGGCGCACCCAGCGCCAATTGGGGATCCCGATATTAAAAACGCATGGGGTATGTCGTTTGGTCCATCTAACCCATTCTGGATCTCCGGAAACGGTTCTGGAAAATCGGTGATATATAGCGTGGACCCGGTGACCCAGGTTCCCACCCAACAGCCACTGAAGGTAACGATTCCCGGCAATGGCAGTGTGACAGGCCAGGTCTTCAACAGCAATGCGGCATCATTCAATGGTAATCAGTTTCTCTTCGTGAGCGAAGACGGCACGGTTTCCGGCTGGCGGCCAGCGCTGGGCAGCACGGCTGAAGCTATCGCCCCGGCGTCCTCGGCCAACGTTTACAAGGGTGTTGCCCTGGGCAGCGTCGGGGGTAATGATTATATGTACGCGGCGAACTTCAGGGCGGGCACGATCGATGTCCATAAGGGCGTTAACGGAGCTCCGTCCCTACCGGGCTCGTTTAGCGATCCCACTCTCCCTGCGGGATATGCGCCCTTCAACATTCAGAATCTCGACGGCTCGCTCTACGTTGCTTATGCTAAACAGGACGCGGACAAGTCGGATGAGGTCTCCGGGCCGGGAACTGGCTTTGTCGATAAATTCAGCCTGAGTGGCGACTTTATCGGTCGAGTGGCTTCCGGGGGGGCACTGGATGCGCCATGGGGCATGGCGATTGCGCCATCCTCGTTCGGTAACATGGCGGGTGACTTGCTGGTGGGTAATTTCGGCGACGGCCACATCAATGTTTATGACGCCACCACCCACGCATTTCTTGGGCAAGTAACTGGTGCTAACAATAGCCCGCTTGCGGTCGACGGATTATGGGCCATTTCGCCAGGAAATGATGGATCGGCAGGAAGCAGCCATCTGCTGTACTTCACTGCAGGGCCCGACTCAGAGGCTAACGGTCTGTTTGGCGTTCTAACCCCCGTTCCGGAGCCCTCGGAATATGCGATGATGCTGGCTGGTCTTGGGGTATTAGCGCTTCTGATCAGGCGCCGCACTCCCACTCCCAGCTGAAGACCGCGACATATTTCAATCGGCTTCTCATGAAAAACCCGAGCCTCCCCGCCGAGGCTCGGTCCTCATCACTCCAGGCGGTGCTACGGTTCGAATCAAAATGCTTGCCTCTCAAGAGGTGTGGAGGAGCCTCACGCCGGTTGTACGAAATGGCGGGATAAGGTCCGTGTCGATAATAAACGAGTCTGCAACCCGAATGGATCGTTCATTCCGGCGTTAATATTTTGCACAGCTCAACTTCACTCATCGGCGCAAAATCGCCAGCCAACGCGCCATGTTGAGGAGTGTCATCAGGGAAGCGGCAACGTAAGTCCACGCCGCGGCGCTGAGCAGGCGCCGGGCGTGCGGTAGGTCCCCATCTATCAGATAATGCCCTCGCTCCAAATTCGGCAAGGCGCGGGCAAAACTGGCATTCAACTCCATCGGCAAGGTGAGTGCGTGCACAAGCGCGGTGCTTCCCAGGGTCAGAAGGCCGCCGGCAACGAACAGCAATCCTGCCGCCGGAGACCGTGATAACGTCATAATCACAGGAGCCAGCATCAGGATACCCGCGCCCAGCTTCTCCACGGGCGCAACCCATTGGACCAGTCTGGTACGCAAGGCAAGGGGGGCGTAATTATCATGGTCCTGGATCGCATGCCCTACTTCATGCGCCGCGACTGCTACGGCGGTCAAGGAGCGACCGTTGAACTTATCCGGCGTGAGACGGACTTTTTTTGCCAGGGGATCATAATGGTCGCCTGATTCCGTTACCTCCACGCCGATATGTTGCAAATTGGCCTGGTCCAGCAGGTCGCGGGCGAGTTGGGCGCCGGTAAACGAATAGCGATTCGCCGGTTCGCTATACTTTTCCATGGTATGTTTGACCCAATAGGAAGGTCCGACAATCAGGAGAATGACGAAACAGATCAATATCAGATAAAGCATGGCAGGAAATATAGTAAAAAAACAACTGGATCTGGATAGGCCAAATGACGGCTTATCAACGTTGGATCGTCAGGGTTTCAAATAATTTCTTAATTTTAAATTGTGCCAGACTGAATGCGTCAACAATACCATTTAGCGTAGGAGAAAAAGAGGTCTGCACCCGGCCTGTGTAACACGCCCTCGATATTGGAAGTTCATGTTTGTGTTCCCTCAGCGCGACGGGGCGGGCAACGTTGATTTTGTCATCCAGGTACGTTTCTCGGTCAGGCCTATAGATTGCATTGCATTTCTGGTCCTTTGCTCACTTTTCGAATTTTTCGCGCTCTTCTGCTGTATTCATTTTCGTTCATCTTTAACGTCTTGGTTTTCAATTCGTCGAGCAGCTTCCTGCCACCGCCTGGCGCTTCAAGATTTCTTTAGGGCCGTGCCCCATTTCCGTAAGTAAAATCCGATGAGGTTCTTCAATCTTAAGGAGAGTCGAATGAAGACAAAATTACCCTGTCTTGGGTTAGTTGCCGCAACCATTTTATTGGGTGGCGTAAATCAGACTCAGGCCAGCACTTATGCTGTCACTGTACTCAAGAGCCCGCCGGGGGCATTTTATGATTCTCCCAGTTCCCTTAATAACTCAGGACAAGTCGTTGGAGACAGCCTTGTTGCGACTGCGACCGTACACGCAATGCTATGGGAGGCCGGCAAGGTAACCGATCTCGGGACATTCGGCGGAAATTATAGTTACGCCGAGGCCATTAACGATGCGGGAGTAATTGTTGGTTTTAGTGTAACTTCTGCCGGCGTTAACCGCGCCACGCTCTGGAATGGCAGTGCGGGTATTGACCTTGAACCCTCGAACAAACTGGGCGGCTACGCTTCCGATATCAATAACCTGGGGCAGGTTGTGATAAATAGACCTGCTGATGCCGGGTCTACACATGCTGTGCTTTGGACTGACAATACCGTTACAGATCTGCCTGTTTTTCCCGGTAGCAGAATTTATAGTAACGCCAGCGCGATCAATGACGCCGGAGAAATTGTCGGATCCATCACTGACCTTGATTCCCTTCTAACGCGTGCCGTCCTATGGCACGGGAATACCGTCACGGATTTGGGTACGTTGTATGAGAACTTCAATTCAGCCAATGACATCAGCAATACTGGAGAGATTGTCGGGGATAGCGTGGTAGCCAACGGAATACGGCATGCCACCCTTTGGTCCGGGTCCACCATTACCGATCTTGGTGCGCTGACTCCAATCTCGGGCTCCGACAGCGAAAGTGTTGCTAACGCTATCAATGATGCGGGGCAAATCGTTGGCTATAGCATACTGGACGATAATCCGCGCGCAACCGTGCAACATGCGACATTGTGGGACCATGGCGCACTAATAGATCTTAACGATGCCCTCGATCCTGCTTCCGGGAGAACGGGATGGGAAATTGTCAATGCTTCCGATATTAACAATAACGGAGCCATAGTAGCGGATGCATGGCAGCACGGGTTCCAACACGCCATATTGCTGACCCCTGTACCCGAACCGGAAGCTTTCATGCTGCTGCTGGCGGGTCTTGGATTGCTGGGATTCAAGATGCGTCGTCGCACGATGGATTTCCGGGCCAATACGGGTCCGTCAGGCATGAAGGCGGTTTACCTGGGCAGACAGGGTCAAGCTGCAAATTTCTAGCTGATGGTTCAATGAACTAAAGAAATGGGACTCACTTGACCACTGAAGTGAGACCAACCTCAACAGTTCGGTCCCTTCCCCAATTATCGTTTTACTGATTTCGACGAGTCGCTGATCATTTGGCTACAGCGGCACGCTTCCAACGCTCTCCTCTCTACCTGTCGAATCTTACAGGTATTTCATATTGTTGCTTCATCACGCCCCGATTCTGCCGTAGATTAATAGGTGAAACTCGTCATGGGCGGTCGCGCTCGCGCAGAAATCGTCTCGCTGCGCGATGATTCGCGATGGCACTTGCTGCATACCTGCAACATACTTTGCGGGCGCGACCCATAAACCTGGAGACGTCATCGGCAAGGCAATTCATCGTCCGTATAACCGCGGATATGGCTGCGCACCGGGCATGTGCGTGCAATGGGCCGCCGCTGCTTCGCTCTTTGTCTGGCTCACTGAAGGTATCGTCGCTGGCAATGGGATTGGTTGAAGTCGGGGCAATTACCACGCCATGGCTGGTCATGCATTGGTCGCGCATCATCACGCGATTGCTCGATATGCCTGAATTCAACTAAAGATTTTTGTTGGGAGCGAGGTAATGTTAAGAAAAATCGGCAAGCTCGTCCTTGATGAAATGCCCGACGGAATTGTCATCACCACAATTGATGGAGTTGTCATTTACTGGAACAAGGGTGCTGAATCGGTGTTCGGCTATACGGAGGCCGAGGTGCTGCAGCGTCCACTTGACGAGTTGATCGGGACGCCGAATCAGCAGACGTGGAAGATTGAAAACAATCTCAAGGATATTAGGCGGAAGGAGGTCTACGTCCAGGAAGCATTATGCCGGAGAAAAGACGGGGGGCTCATCCATGCGGACATATCGAGCAAAGTCCTGTCGATTGAACAGCAACCAAATGATCTTGTACTGTTCAGCTGCAAGGACATAACTCATCTTAAAGCGTTGCGCGACGCCAAGTTGATCGGTACCAAATTTGGCAACTTGCTGGATTCGACGCCTGACGGGATTGTCATCGTGAACTCGACAGGCCGCATTGTGCTGGTCAACACCCAGGCGGACAAGCTGTTCGGATATCGAACGGGCGAACTAATTGGCCAACCGGTGGAGGCGCTGCTACCGCACCGCTATCGCAGCCTTCACGTTGGTCATCGAGCCAATTACTTCGCCCAGTCCCACACCCGAACAATGGGCGCCGGACTGGACTTGTATGGCCTCCGAAAGGATGGCGTCGAGTTTCCACTCGAGATCAGCCTGAGTCCCATTCAGACAGACGAAGGGATGTTCAGCATGAGCGCGATCCGTGACACCAGCGAGCGGAAAAAAGCGGAACAGAAATTCCGCGATCTGCTGGAGTCGGCGCCGGATGCGATCGTGATCGTCAATGATCAGGGCGAAATCGTATTGGTCAATTCGCAGACCGAAAAGCTTTTTGGTTATCCACGCGAGCAACTTCTTGGCAACAAGATCGAGATGCTCATACCTGCACGTTTCAGAATGCATCATCCCCGTATGCGGAGCAGCTTTGCCGCTGCCCCGCGCCCGCGGCCTATGGGGGCCGGGCTGGAACTGTATGGTTTGCGAAAAGACGGGAGCGAGTTTCCTGTTGAAATCAGTCTCAGTCCGATTCAAACCGAAGAGGGCACGCTGATATCCGGTGCCATCCGGGATATCTCGGAGAGAAACCGTATCAAGGAAATACACACTCAACTCCGGCGCGATCTTTCTGAGCGCGAGATTGCGGAAAAGGCGCTTTTTGAAGAGAAGGAACGCCTGCGGGTCACGCTAAGCTGCATCGGGGATGCCGTCATTACGACTGATGTGGCGGGAAAGGTGACCTATCTCAACCCCGTTGCGGAAGCCATGACAGGCTGGATTTCCCAAGAAGCGTATGGCCTCCCGCTGCCCGAGGTATTTCAGATAGTCAATGCGCTTACAAATGAACCCGTTCCCAACCCGATCGAGAAAGTGCTTCGCGAAAAGGAAAACGTCAGCCTCACGCCCCATACGCTGCTGATACAGCGAGGCGGCAAAACTTTTCCGATTGAAGACTCGGCAGCGCCGATACGTGACCAGCATGGCGAAATCATGGGCGCGGTGCTCGTGTTCCACGATGTCACCCACGCGCAGAAAATGGCGCTGGAGATGACGTATCAGGCCACCCATGATGCGCTGACCGGCCTTATTAACCGGCATGAATTCGAGCGGCGCCTTGAGCACGCATTGCAGACGGGCAAGCAGGACGGGAAGGAGCATACATTGCTTTATCTCGATCTCGATCAGTTCAAGGTGGTCAATGACACCTGCGGCCATACCGCCGGCGACGAACTGTTGAAACAATTGACGGGCGTGCTCCAGGCCAAGCTGCGCAGTAGCGATACGCTGGCGCGTCTGGGCGGCGACGAGTTTGGCGTGCTGCTCGAAAGCTGCCCGACGGCACCCGCCCTTCGGATAGCCGATCTGTTGAGGCAGACAGTGCATGAATTTCGCTTCGTCTGGGACGGCAAGATCTTTCCACTGGGTGCCAGCATCGGGCTGGTGACGTTCAGCGACGGAGAGGAAACCCTTTCCGATGTTATGCGCATGGCTGACGCCGTCTGTTTCCTTGCCAAGGACAACGGGCGCAACCGGGTTCAAGTCTATACCTCCGAAGACAAGGGCCTGGCCAAACGCCGTGGCGAGATGGGATGGGTAGGGCGCATCCAGAAAGCGCTGGAGGAGGATCGGTTTGTGCTCTACACGCAAAAAATACTGCGGCTCTCCGATCATCCCGAGGGTGGCGATCACTATGAAGTGCTCCTGCGCATGAAAGGCGAGGACGGGATGCTGGTGCCGCCGATGGCTTTCATCCCTGCTGCGGAGCGCTATGGGCTGATGCCCCAGCTCGACCGATGGGTGATCGTTACCGCGTTTGCGCAATACGCGGACCGCCACCCGCCCGGCAGCCCGCTTGGCACATGCTCAATTAATCTTTCAGGTACGTCGATTTGCGACGAGAGTTTATATGAGTTCCTGGTCGAGCAATTTGATCTGCATAAGGTTCCACCCGCTGGAATCTGCTTCGAAATTACAGAAACCTCGGCAATCGCGAACCTGATCCAGGCGAACATGCTGATCGGAAAATTGAAGGATCTCGGCTGCCGCCTTTCCCTGGATGACTTCGGCAGCGGAATGTCCTCCTTTACCTACCTCAAGCATTTGCCGGTGGACTACCTAAAAATTGATGGCGGGTTCGTTAAGGACATGGTCACTGACCCGATTGACCGCGCTATGGTCGAGGCCATCAATAATATAGGGCACGTGATGAAAATCGAGACGATTGCGGAGTTTGTGGAGAACGACGCAATTCTTGAGGCGTTGCGAGGAATTGGCGTTGACTACGCGCAAGGGTATGGAATCGAAAGACCGCGCCCGGAGAGTCCGCAACGGCCTGATTCAGAATTGGCCTTCGCCACGAACAGATCTCAGCGCCGGAACTGTTCACAATAATTCATCGTGCTGAAACGTCATTATTGCAATCATCCGGGTCGGCCTGATCCACGGGATGAGCGGTTAGGGCGGCGGCAAGAGGACGACCGAATGGTTATTGCGCTTGCCGGCTTGAAGAAAAAAGATCCCAGGCTGCCATAAACAAAGCGGCGATCACGGGGCCGATGACAAACCCGGTTAGCCCGAAAAGAACCATTCCTCCAAGGGTGGAGATAAGAACCATGTAATCGGGAATTTGAGTGTCAGCGCCGACGAGTATGGGCCGCAGGATATTATCCACCAAGCCTATAACGAATATTCCAAAGACGATAAGAACTGTTCCTTCGAAGATCGCTCCGGTAAGAAGGAAGTAGATTGCGACGGGTCCCCAGACTAACCCCGCCCCAATTGCCGGCAACAGGGAAAGAAAAGCCATTACCGTCCCCCACAACACGGCCCCCGGAATTCCTAGAAACGCGAATATCACGCCTCCCAGGGCGCCCTGCAATGCAGCCACGGCAATGTTGCCCTTTACGGTGGCACGGACAACAGTAGTGAACTTGCTGAACAGGTGCCGCTTGTGTTCCGGGTGTAGCGGGATAGCAAGTCTTATTTTCTCAAATACGATGTTTCCATCTCGCAACAGGAAGAACAGCAGATAGAGCATGACGCCAAAGCTTACGATGAACTCGAATGTATTTTGTCCGATCTTTAGCCCTTCCACGGCGATGAGCTGAGTTTCCTGGGCGGCGCCGTTTGATAACGTATCTTTTGCTTCTGAAAATTTTGCCAATCCGGCGCCATCGAGGAGATTGACGATCCATGGGGGTAGCATGCTGATCGCCTGATGGAAATATGTGCCAAATTTCAGCTCCCCGGAGCTGATTTTCTGATAAAACGCGTGGCCCTCATGCAGGAGCGACGTTGTAATGAATGTCGCGGGGAGGATCACAATGACGAGGCAGAGCAGTAGCGTTGCAAACGCAGCGAGGTTCTCCCGTTTGGGTATCAGGACCAGCAGACGCCGGTAAAACGGCGTAAACATGATGGCCAGCACGCACGCCCAGAACACGGCACCGTAAAACGGTAGCAGTATGGTGCCGAATGCCACGGACACGGCAACTAACAGGAGCAGGAAAGCTTTATGCTGAAGCTCGGTCGAATTCATGAAATCCCGATTAAAATGAGAATATTTCCGGCTGCGCCACTTGCTTGTTTCGGTGCTGAGCTTTCAGAGCCAACCAATCGATCAAATCCAGCGGGCGAGCAGGCGCGCGCCGAATTCTTTCAAGCGCGTGACAATGGAGCGCTGCCGCCAGTGTTCCAGCGTGACAAGATGGGAAGCCTCCATGTCGTTGTCATACATGGCTTTCATCTGCTCGCCGAACTCTTGACTTACAACGATGGCGTTGATCTCCTGGTTATGCGCGAAGCTGAGCCAATCGAGATTACTCGAGCCTATGGTGGACCAGACACCGTCGATAAGCGCTGTCTTGGCATGCAACATGGCATCCTTGCGTTCATAAATTTTTACTCCGGCGCTTAATAATTCGTCGTAGTACGAATGCGAGGCATAAAAAACAAGATTGGAGTCGGTCTCGTCCGGGAGCAGCAGTCGCACGTCGACATTGCGCCGCGCCGCGTTTCGCAAGGCGGCCAGTAAACGCGCGTCAGGCACAAAGTATGCGTTTGTCACATACGCATAGGTTTTCGCGCTATCGATCGCCGATAGGAGCGTCACGTAAATCGGGTTATGCGGCTGATCAGGGGAGCTGCCGATAACCCTGACTATTTCGGTGCCTTTCTTATCGATCCGCGGGAAATAGGAGGCCCAATCGAGAGATTTTCCGTTCTGCTTGAGCCAGGTGGCCGCGAACAGTTTCTGAAACTCCCGGACGACAGGGCCCTCGATACGCATATGTGTATCGCGCCAGGGCTTGGCCCCTTTCTCAGGTGGCTTCGATCTGAACGAGCCGCTGGAATACACGCTGCTGATATTTACCCCCCCTACGAACGCGACCTGGCCGTCCACTACGAGTAGCTTGCGGTGATCGCGTCCCATCTCCCACTTCTTGCGTATCAGCAGAGGATTGAGGGGATTGAACTCCAGCACGTTCCCCCCGGCATCGATGAGAGACCTGAAGAATTCTTCAGGCGTACTTGCAGAACCGACGCTGTCATAAACGAGGTTCACTTGCACCCCTTTCTTTTGCTTCTCCAACAGGGCGTCGGCGAAGCGCTGCCCGACTTCGTCATTCTCGATGCTATAGGTTTCCATGTTGATGTTGCTTTTGGCGTCTCGTATTGCTGCATACATGGATTTGTAAGTAGCGGGTCCGTCAAGCAGCAACGTCACCTTGTTACCAGTCGTGAGAGGGCTTTCGGAGATTTCCTCTACCTGTGCAAGGTGTTTGGTAAAAATGTCTGTTTCTGCGCTCCCGTTTTTACGGGCCAGCACAAGCTCGCTTTGCCGGGCGGAAAGCGCGCCGCGCGTCCCTTCGACGCGCACGGCAGGGCTCGTGTCCTGAGTATTGCGGGGTACTGGCAGCGAACCACAACCGACCAGCAGAAACCCGCAAACAACTGTTACAAACCGTCCTCGCATGATCCGGTCTCCCTCTAGGCAGGAGTGCATCTGATGAGCGAGAAGTCGTTCAACCGCATAAAACGGCGTGGTATTACCATGTAGGCGAGTTTGCGTTGTTCCGCCTTGAACAGAAGCGCGTGGCGGTGTTCGATCGCAATGAAAAAGCCAGGAGCGGAAATCGCGCCAGCGGTTTTTTTCAGATATTTTTTCATCTTTCATCCGTGAGGTCTCTCATGCCCGGCCAGTACGTGAGCAGCGTATAGACCGTAGATGGGCGCAACGTCCCGCAGCATCACGGATTAAGCAAACATTATGCCAGATATAAGAGATATAATTGTCAATGAGTTACAGTCCCCAATCTGATAACCCGGGAATTGTTGTCAAGAATTGCGTCAGTGCTGCTGTAACCGACTGCATCCTCCCGGCGGGTGCGTCGCATGGCGGCGGGCGAAAGCGCGTAAAGCACCCGCGACAGGAATCAAGTTGGGCGGAAGGATCCCGCGTCCCCCAATCCCAACTCAGTTGGTTTCGAACAGTGGTTGCTGTCGAGAGGGGGGACGGTCGAACGGCGGTTGGAAGGGAACCCTTTTCCGGATGCAAGCAGAGGTGCGAAACAGGGTGAACTATAATCGCGGCTGCGCGGCCCCTCTTCGCATGGATGCGATGCTCACAACAGCAAGACCCGCCAGCAGCAGGGCATAGAATTCGGGCTCGGGAACGGAAGATACCGGGGCGTTATACGAACTGCCGAGCGAGGCGCCCTCGACATTCAGCACATCCAATGCCCAATGTGAATCCCTGCCGTTGAAACCAGTGTGAGCCGTGCCTTGGAAGCCATCAGTCAATGACCCCTTGGGAAAGTTGCTGTATTGGGTCAGGGTGGCGGTATAACTGCCAGGGAAAAGAAGGTGCGTAAGGAACGAGTCCCAGGTGTGGCCGCTGACAGGGTCTCTTGCACTTAGCGCACCGCCGTCATCGCTGAAACCGATACGGGCGCCCGTGGAAGCGTCGAAAAGCGTGACCATTGGGTCAAATCCGCCGCGGGCTATGACTGTCCCTTCGGAATTGCTTCCACCCGCGTAGGACCATGTGCGCAACGTAACCTCTCTAGCTGCGCCTGTGACGGCGAAATTAAATTCCTGTACCTCGTTAGCATGGCCGAAATTCCCGATAAAGGCAAAATCGGCAGCGTTTGCGCTTCCACCGATCAAGCTGATCGCAACCAGCGCCTTGTACGTTTTCATGCCCGCCCCCTGAAGAATACATCCACCAAGAAAGCCCCTCACCGCGCATAGTAGATACGCATGCTCATGATATTGCCCGTCACCGGTTGCCACAATAGTAAAGCTGGGCTAGTGCTGGAGTTTTCCCTGGTCATATGTGCTAATAAAACGACACCGGATTTTCTACCCCGTGTTGCTGCTACCACTGCTGCTGGGTTAGTCCGGGGCGTTGAAGTCAGGGTCATAATGCCGATTCTGGCGTGGCTTGCAGTTTATCGCATCGTTATTTCGCCGGCTTGCGCCTTTCCCTATAGATAAAGGATGGAGCGTACGCTTTTAATAATCAACGGGGGGACTGCGGGACGCCGCCCGGCGATCCCCGGGGGATGGTATGAGGAGATGGATTAGAAAATGGGGCAGGGAAATCGATGTAGACAGATCAATTCGTGCTTCACAGGCCCAGGAGAGGGTGTCGGAGCAATTGCGGAATGCGGGCATCCGCCTTTTGCATCCGCCAGCTCAACAAAAAAAGATAGTTGAGGTAGATCAGTCTGGAGAAGAAGCGGGCAGCGGCGCGATGCCCAGGCTGGGCCCCGTTTTCTTCGCCCAGAAAACTCGTGGCTCAGGCCAACCGACCAGGTTTTGCGTATAAATATATGGTTCCAGGGAGTCACCCGAGGCCTCGTAGATTCCGTCACTGATGCGCTGGATGGCTCCGTCTGCGGCTCGGATATAAGGGACTAACCGGTTCATGGTCAGATCTCACGGAAAAGCGATGAGTTAGTATTTTAACGATGAGTTGTGAAAATTCTAGTATTTTTTTGTGAACCAATCGCTCGATTTTGCCGTAACCGACGGGACGCGGCCTGACGGGCGATAAATTTGCCCGGCTTCCGGCGAGGGGCGAGCAGTCTTCTCTGTGAGTTGGCCACCCTGTTGTCATTCTGGAGAGTCGACAATGGAAAGACTTCATTTTGATGAGTGTTTTACCGCTCGTTAGGCGCGGAACCGCACAGACCTTGCGAGCGGCAAAACATAGTGTCTGGATCGCGTATCGAGCCGATTTGCGTGAAAAGGATTACCATCGTGAACCCCCTTCCCAGCTCAGTTCCCAGTTCAGTTTCTGGCTCGGTTTATAGCAGTGGCACCTACGCCAGGATCGGTCCTGCGCCTACCGGGAATAGTGAAGTCAATGCTTTGATATCCGGCACCAAGTGGGGTAGCTCCGGCCTCGGTGGAGGCGGGAAGGTCACGTTCAGTTTCCCGGTTTCCTTTGCTGTGGGCAGCAGCGGGCAGTTCAGTAGCGGAGCGTTTGCGTATGGCGGCGAGCCGGACGACAGCGGCCAGGCTCTTAACGACGCGCAAATCCACGCGGCGCGCGAAACGTTGCAAAAGTGGGCCCGGGTCGCGAACCTCACTGTAACCGAGGTAGCCGATACCCCCGATACCGCGTGGGAATCCGGGGATAACAGTGCGGCGGGCGATATCCGGTTCGCGATGTCGAATTCGCCATCTACAGCTTGGGCCTATTATCCTGGGCAGGATAACAAGCCTTACGGCGGAGATGTGTGGCTCAACAAGAACGACTTTAACAGCCCGGTCGTTGGAGACTACGCGTACTACGCTATCATGCATGAAGTCGGCCACGCCCTGGGGCTGGAGCATCCGCACGAGAATAAGGATAACGACATCATGAGCCTGTCCGTCGATGCGCTCAAGTACACCATCATGAGCTATCGGGATTACGTCGGAGACGAGATTGATGGTGTCGGTCCGAATTTTTTCCCTACCACCCCCATGCTCTACGATGTGCTCGCGTTGCAAATGATATACGGCGCCAACTCCAACTATCGGAACGGGAACGATACCTACAGCTGGGCGGCGGGCGCAAAGGTCTACGAGACGATCTGGGATGGCGGGGGCGTGGATACGCTGAGCGCGGCGAATCAGCCGCGGAATGTTGAGCTCCACCTGACTCCCGGAGTGTACAGCAAGATCGGGGAGGCCATATGGAATGAGCATGCATGGGTGCGGGACAATCTAGCGATTGCCTTCGGCGCCAACATTGAGAACGCAACCGGCAGCAGTTATGACGATACCATTTTCGGCAGCGTCGCGGGCAACATTCTTTCAGGGGGGGCGGGAAACGACACTATGCGCGGGTCCGAGTGGGCGGACCGTAACGTATTTGATAACGATAAGATGTACGGCGGCAGCGGCGGCGACTTCATGACGGGCCATAACGGCAATGATGTGATGAACGGCGGCGAAGGCAATGACTTTGTCATCGGGGACGATGGGAACGACATTCTGTCCGGCGACAGCGGCAATGATATCCTGAACGGCGGGGCAGGGAACGATCTCCTCATCGGGGGCTTGGGGAGCGATACGCTGAACGGTGGGGGAGGGTGGGATGAGGTCTCATACGCGACTGCGACCGCTCCGGTCGGCGCAGACCTTTCCCTGGCGGGTGGCCGCGCAACGGCAGGTGATGGCGTTGACAAGTTAAAGGGCATCGAACAGCTGACCGGTTCTGCCTTTGACGACAGGCTTACTGGCGACGCGCGTGCAAACGCGCTGAATGGCAGGTTGGGCAATGACACGCTGCACGGTGGGGCTGGCAATGACAAGCTTACCGGCGGTGGCGGCGATGACCGGTTTGGATGGACTGCAACCTCCTTCAATAGCGGCGATATTCGTGCCGGCGAGCTGGACACGGTATCGGACTTCAGCAGCGATGATGCACTTGATTTCAGCGGCGCTCTTGAGGCGCTGCTGATAGCGAACGGTGCCCGCCTGAGCACGGCGACATCCGACATCACCTTAACGGAAGTGATGAGCGCATCAACCAACGTTTGTTTGAAGAATGGCCGCGACCTGTACATCGATTTGGACAGCAGTCACAGCATCACGGCAAATGATTACCATGTCCAGTTAACCGGATTGACCGCCAGCCTGAAGTATGACGCGGCAGCGGATATGTTTAACGTCTGATGCGACCGGCAGGTTTGATGCCGCTGACCTAGATCGCGTAATTGCCCCCTTTGACCGATGCGGCAGGTACGCCGCTATTGCTGGCGTAATCGGCGCCATCGCAAGGCAATGGTTCTGGGCTCCTCGTTTGGTTGGACGCGAGCCGCGTAACAGCCGTCGCTAAATCAGGTATATTGCGGGGTTCCATAAAAGCATCCGGCCCGCATTCATGTCCTTCCTCGACCCTGCCGCGATTTTCACCCGTTCATGGTCGCTCTACGATTTGTTGACTGAGCATAACTATATGTTTCATCGCGAGATCTACGCCGGGGTCGATGAGCTTCTGGGGTTACGCGATGATTCACCCTACCGACTGCTGGATCTGGGCTGCGGCAATGCTCGCTATCTGGCGCCCTGCCTGATGCGCATACCGCCAACGTTGTACCGGGGCGTGGATTTGTCCGAGACGGCGCTGGCAGAGGCGCATGAGTACCTGGCGGAACTCCCCGGCGAGGTCGTTTTAACCCAGGGGGATCTTCTGGATGCGGTCGAATCGACCGCGGAAAGCTGGGATGTTCTTTTCACCGGATTTGCGCTTCATCATCTGATGACCGATCAGAAGGCGCGCTTTTTCCGCGCCGCCGGGCGATCCCTGTCGGAGAAGGGCTGGCTGATCCTGGTGGATGTCGTACGCGAGGAAAACCAGGACCGGGAAACCTATCTGGATGGTTATCTGCGATTCATGCACGAGAAATGGACGGAGGTGCCTCGGGACCAACTGGAGGAAGCCTGTACTCATGTGCGTGAACATGATTACCCCGAACCCCTTTCCACCCTGCAGGAAATGGCCCGGCAAGCGGGGTTGAGCCACATGCGACTGATCGGCCGCCACGCACAACATCACACGCTGCTATTCACTCGTTCTGCCACGTCCGCAATGAAAAAGGGTTGACGCCGGGCACTCGCCTCATGTTACACAAACTGGCTCTCTTATTCCCGTTCTGGATGATTCTCTCCGGAGCAATGGCGCTTTGCTGGCCCGAATGGTTCATAGCCCTGAACCAGGGTTCCATCATGGTGCTGGTGCTCGCGTTTGTCATGCTGTGCATGGGGTTGACACTGACTCTTGACGATTTTCGCAGAATTGCCCGCATGCCCCGTGCAGTGGGGATCGGTTTTGCGGCCCAGTACTCGATCATGCCGCTGCTGGGGTGGGGCGTGGCCCATGCCCTGAACCTGCCGCCCCATTTCGCCGTTGGCCTGATACTGGTGGGCTGTTGTCCAGGGGGTACCGCATCGAACCTGGTCACGTACATCGCTGGGGCGGATGTGGCGCTGTCGGTGGTAATGACAGTCTGTTCCACCATGGCTGCGATCATTTTAACGCCGTTGCTCACCCAGTTGCTTGTCGGGGCGATGGTTCCGGTGGATACCTGGATGCTTTTCAAGCAAACCCTGCAGGTGGTGATCATCCCCGTCGTGCTGGGCGTGCTGCTCAACCGGTGGGTTCCCCGAGCGGTTGCGGAGGTAATGCCTGTGGCGCCTCTGTTATCGGTCATCGGCGTCTGTTTCATTTGCGCCGTCGTCTTTGCCGCGAATGCAGAGGCGATACTTGCCTACGGAGGGGAACTGGTCCTCGCTACCGCACTGCTGCATGGGGGCGGCTTCCTGATGGGCTATAGCTTCGCCCAAATGCTGGGTTATCAGGGACAGAGCGCAAGGACGATCTCGATCGAGGTGGGGATGCAAAACTCGGGTCTCGCCATCGTGCTGGCGAAGCAGGCGTTTCCATTGTTGCCGCTGGCGCCCGTGGTTGGCGCGGTTTCGGCGGTCATGCACTCGTTGCTTGGGAGCTTGCTGGCGGTCATATGGCGCACTCGAGTGCCGCGACTGCCGCAGGTGAAGGTGCCGGCGCCGTGACGGATTGACAGCGTCTACGGTGGACGCCCGGCAGCGCGTCAAGACTCTTTCGCGCCTGGTTGTCATCAGTCGCGCTTGGGATGCCTGCTTGCAATGCACGGAGGCTGCGGTAACATGTTTGCCAACGAGAGACTTCGATGGAACTGCGCAGTCATAGCTCGCAGTCATATCTATTGGCAGCAGTGAACAAGTTCGTAAACAGTCGTCCATGACGGATTTTAGTCTTGTGCTCATCATTTCCGCCGCAGTGATTGGCCTGGTGTGGCTTCTCGCCTGGTTTTTCATCAGAGTACTGCAGGGGGAGATAGACATTAGCGTCAACACTGCCTTGCTGATATTGCTGGCGGCCATCCTCGTGGTGCCATTCGCGATGAACTTTTCCGCGCACATGATCGCCAACTCGATGCACAGCGCCGGGGATGCGGAAAACCCGGATGCCGAGCGGAAGAGCCGCTGACCCCGGCTGCGCTAGTTGCTGCAGAGGTCGCGGTAGCAGTCGAGGGGGTGTCATCTCGTTTTATCGCAATAGCTGGAAGAGGACATGCCGAAGGGAGTAAAAGCGAAGGGAGTGAAAGTCTGGCCGCTGCTTACCGGGACAATACGCTATGAAAAAAAGATTTCCACTCACGGCCGGGGTCATGGGGAGTTCATCGACGCGCCCATACTCGCCTATCTGATAGCAACACCCAATGGCAGGATTCTGTACGACGTGGGATGCGATTACCGCAAGGTCTCCAACCCTGGCTTGCAGGCGCAATATTTTTATCCGATGCGCCCGACAGTCGAGCCGCCGAAGATGGGTGACGAGCAGCGTATTCCGCGTTATCTGGCACGCCTGGGACTGTGCTCGTCCGATATAGACGTCGTGTTTGTCGGGCACCTGCATTTCGACCATGTTGGCGGTCTCTGCGAGCTTCCGGACTGCGAAGTGCACGTTCATGCGGATGAGTTGGCTGCCGCGCATACTGGAATGGACGGCAGTGTATTTAAGGATGAGCTGGCGGATGCGACCCGCTGGCACCTCACGACCGGTGAATATACCGTAACAACGGGAATTCGTGCTGTCGCCAGTCCCGGTCATACCGCCGGGCATATGTCGCTATTCATCGAGTTGCAAAAAGGGTCACCTATCATCCTCTGCGGCGATGCGGCGGATCTGAGCGAAAATCTCTCCGAGGAAATAGCCCCAGGATGCTGCTGGCAGGATAACCAGGCGTTGGCACTGACCAGTATACGTAAGCTCAAGTCCCTGGCCGCAAGGGAAAAGGCCGAGCTCTGGCCCAACCACGATATGGCGTTTTACCGGGGCTTACCGCAATTTCCGGCGTGGAGGGATTGAGATTCAGGCGTCCGCCCCTAAGCAGGCCGCGAAACAGGACTTCAGGCCCGGAGCCCAGGGTCCGTAGAAGCTTCAGTCGTTCAAATTCAGCCAATTTTTGCTGTTCGTCTGATCGCTCCCGATCTAACGGCCGGCCCTTCGGATACCGGGGCGGTGACGGGACTGAATGTGCCCGCTCTTTGAGCAATTTGCGGATGTTGATGTAAATTTGAAGGCTGGACGCCGGCAAACCGGGGCTAAACCCGCGAATTTCCTTGTTATCATCCGGGTTTTTCCCTTAGAATCATAGGCAACCTAAGGGAATAAATGGCACCGTTGCTGAACAGATGAATTAATGCGACAGGGTACAGTTCGCTCCACATAATCGGTCAGGTTGCGGAGAAAAAGAAATATTTAACAATTGTGACAATTTGTCAACTATAGTATGGTAAAAGTGTCTAAAAGATAGTTGCAGCAGATAAACGAGACCGATTCTATAATGAAAGCGTGCGTTTTCTAATCTGAGTGTGGAGAGGAGGGTAGCCTAATGCTTAATACCATGGGAGAGCGGCAAAAGCAGTTGCTTAAACTGCTACGAGGAAAAAGGCCCGGCATGAGTGTCGATGAGTTGGCGAAGAGCCTGGAAATCACGCGTAATGCCGTCAGGCAACATCTCGCCTCTCTTGAGGGAGCAGGGCTGGTAACGGCCGGGAAGACCCGTCCATCCGGCGGGGGACGGCCACAGCAACTTTACGTCCTGACCGAGCTTGGTAGAGAAAGTTTTCCGCGCCAGTATTCGTGGCTTGCGCAGTTGGTGGTGGCATCGGTGCAGCAGGAGGAAGGCTCCGAGAACATGGGCAAGCGTTTGAACGACATCGGCGTCGGCGTCGCTCAGCAGATGCGCAGCCAATATCCTAATCTAAAGACGCATGAGGAAAAGGTCGACAAGCTGGCTGAGGTTATGGACCAACTCGGCTACAACGCAAAAAAGACTACCATGCCCGACGGCGAGACGGTGATTGAAGCGGATAACTGCGTGTTTCACAGGATGGCGATAAAAGACCGCGAGATTTGCCATCTGGACAAGGGCATGATGGAGACTTTTACCGATAGCCAGGTCAAGCACGATGAATGCATGGCCGAAGGCGGAGATTTATGTCGATTCAGATTCTCCCCGAAAAAGGAGTAGGTTCTACTCCTTTTTTTTGTCCTCATTTTTTGCCATCATTTGCTGCGATAATTTTGCAGCGGCTATTTTCCTCAGCTTATTTTCCTCCGCTCAGTTCACCTGCTTAAGTGTTCGCCGGCTGTAATAATCGCGATTCCACCAGCACATCAGCCCCCGCTTCACCCACGATGACTCGTGCAGGAATATGTTCTCCAGCGCGCCAACGTGCAACGGCTTTGCGCTTCGATTCTCCACTCACCAGAAATAGAATCTGCCGCGAGCGGTTGAGCCGTGCGGCGCTGAGCGATACCCGCTGAGGCGGCCGTATCGGCGCATTGAATACCGCCAGCGTATCGGGCGAATCTTGTTCCACCCCCCAGTCATTGTGAGGGAAGAGACTCGCGGTGTGCCCATCCTTTCCAAGCCCGAGCAGCGTTAAATCGAAAACACCAACCGGCCGCAACGTGTTTGCATAGGCCTCAGCCGCTATATCCGCGCGCGGCCCATTCGGAATCTCGTGGATTTGCGCGCGAGGAATAGGCACGTGGGCGAGCCACGCTTCTCCGGCCATTCGCGCATTCAGTTCTTCTTCGGTTGGCGGCATGCAACGCTCGTCACCGAAATAGATATGCCAGAGCGACCAATCGGTCGGCGCTTCCCGTAACCGTTGATAAATTGGGCGCGGGGTTTCGCCCCCCGCGAGCACCAGGAGAAAACGGCCGCGTTCCTCGATGGAGCGAGCGGCGCTGTCGAGAATGGCGTCTACGGCGGCGTCCTGGAGCGCCTGGAGATCGTCAAACGCGTGCCAGCGGAATTGTTCGGATTGGGGTGAGTTCATGAGTTTTAATTAACCTTGTTGTGTTATTTCGAGTTAAGCGCCTGGTCCGGTCGGTCGCCCGTACATCCTGCGAAGGCAACCGGCAGCCGCCGGGGAATAATACCGCAAGGCTGGATAACAAGTAAAACTCCCGCAACTCCCAGCGCACATACACCCCGTGCTGGCAGCTCAGTTCACTCTCAGTTAGCAATATGCCAGCCATGTCGCAGCAAAGTCGGTCGGGTGGCAGCAGTTCGGAGAGTCAGGATGAAGCAGGCTAATTGATGGGTCGAGGATGCACGCGAAGCCTGGGGGATTTATGGCAGGCTTGAGCTCCAGAGACCGGATGAGAAACGTTGCAAGCAGGTATTAACGTCGACGCTTTCCGTTAGCTTATCAGGCGTCGCGAGCGAGAGGAGGGGGTCTTGGAATTTAGTGCCGGCGGGCGCAGCGAGGCCGTGATACATCGCCGTGTTGCCTTAGTTATCGCCGGGACGCATTAGCAGTGTTGAGTTTGGATTCCGTATCGGAGTTTTCCTTGAGTCGGGACGCAATTCTACGATGGGTATCTGCTTTTTTGGCATCTGCCTCCGCGGCCTGCTCGTACTTGCGTATCAATGCCGATGCGTGTGATTGAAGATCCTGCGCTTTTTTACCGTAAAGATAGCTCTTGTTTTCGTATTGCTCCAGTAACAGCTTGTGCTCCTCAGCCTTTGCCCGCAGCTCCGCAGCGGAATCCTCGTAATACTTGGCTACGGTCTCATGATTCTTGCTGGCCGCAGCTTCAAATTGTGTCGGTGAAACTATTGCATGGCTGTTTTGCGCGAGGTCAATACGTTTGGCGGCATGAGCACCCAAGTCCTCCGCACCTGCAACCGGGAGTGGACCTGCAATCACCAAGCCCAGCATGAATAATATCTTAAGAGTTCCAGGATTTTGTCGCGCTTTATTCATAAGGAGGTGCCCTTCGCCATATTCTGGTGCACGTGAAATGGGATGTGAGCGCAAAATGGCAGGGGGCTAGCCATCTGTTGACTGTTTGCTAACTAGGGTTTGCGGAGCTGATTATCTGCTACTAAGGCGGCTACAGGCAATGCTGTATCCCGCCTTAGACAGTATGAAACAAATCGGGTTCAAATGCCAGTTATCTGACGCTCAACCGCTGTCCTGAAGGGTTTTGTTCCTCAAGTTGCAAGGCCATCTGGTGATGCAACTCAGCTTCTTTCATGCTGGCTTGTGCTTCTTTTTCGTACTTGCGCGCCAAGGCCTCGGTATGGGCTTGCAGATCCTGAGCCTGCCTGCCATAGAGATAGCTATGGTTTTCGTACTCATTCAACAACTCTTTCTGTTCCCGCTGTTTTGCCTGCATCTCCTTGGCTACTTCCTGATAGTACTTTGCAACTACCTCATGCTCATGCGCTGTTGACGCATTTTGAAGGGCGGAGTTAACGTCAAAGGAGAACGCAGGTGAGCTCAGCGCGGCTAACAGGCCGAGCAAAGATATACTGGTAACAATTTTTCCGGCTTTCATGATCACACCTCTCTGACTTTGGTTTCTCTGACGGAATTGCTGCATGTCTGTTCTTTCTGTCTTTTCGAGCTACCATGGTGTGAAGAATACACAAATATCCACACTTTGTCAACTTACTTATGTATAAAGTATGGATAGGGGCCGTCCCCGATATCGCTGTAACACAGGCGTGAGGTTTATTTTCAGGCGAAAAAATAGGAGGATCAGCCGAGGCTGCCCCCTATCTTCCCGTGTCGTTGTTTGATCGTTTGACTGTATTGCTGAGCTGGCTTGCTTACCCGTTACTGCGGCAGACTGTTGTCACGAGGAGGCTCATTCGCAACATTAAAAGCCTTTGCGCCGGGTTCACCGGAGCTGTCGCCGAGCTGGGCAGCCATCTGCCGATGCACCGCCGCCTCTTTGCTGCTGGACTGTGCTGCTTTCTCGTATTTACGCAGTGCCGCGCTGGCTCGGGACTTCATATCTTCGGCATTCCTGCCATAGAGGTAGCCCTTGCTCTCATACTCTTCAAGCAACGATTGCTGTTCCGATGCCTTTACCTGCGCCTCTTTGGCCGCATCTTCATAATAATTTGCCACCGCCTCATGATCGCTTCTGGTTTTGGCGCTCTTAACGGCTGCGTCGATATCGAAATTTTCCGCTGCGCCTGCAAGCGGGCTCGCCGCAGCAAAAACGGCAAGCAGGGAAAAAGTAGCGACAATTCTGGGGAGGTTCATATCAAGCCTCGCGGACAGTGATCGAACAGGAACGGGAAACCTGCGCCCTGGCGTTTATGGAAAGGGTTTGGAATCGATTACCACAGAGCGTAAAGAATATCGGAAGGAGGGTATTTCGTCAAGTTACGCATGTCTAAAGTATCTTATTGACGGGAAACACGTCCCCAATAAGTCCTATTCTGACGATTCCAACAGTAACTACCGGTCGTTCAAAATTAGGGAAAGTCAGGGAATGCCCTGTTCTTTTCTGATCGAAGGGCCCTTTTGGTCGACGGGGTCTACGGATTTGCAAAAGCCATGGCGAAATTCCAACGTACTGAGCTTGCAATTGCCAACTGTTTAACTAAAGCAAGAATGTACGGAGAATTTAACAGCAGATGCACGCAAGACCGCCGGATATTGCCGATTATTAATAAGGAGAATGGATCATGAACGCTGGCGTGCAGGAAGCGAAAGACGGAATATCACCAAATGTCGAGCCGGGAAGAGCGACGGGTGGGTTGAAAAAAACAAGCGCTGCCCTGATTTTTCTCTGCATTTATGCCACTCATACCAATGCCGCAGGTACTTTCAGCATAGAGCCGCGCATAGATGACTTCAATACCATTGGTTTTCATGAGGGCCAAGTCTTTACTGTTCCTTCGGCAGACGCCACGGTGGATATCAGCCCGGGCGTGAGTGGGATCTTGTCGTATACCTGGACTAACACCACTGGAAAGCTCGAGTTTCTTGACGTAACAGCACATTTTCAGACCAATACAGCACGGCAGGTCTAGTAGGGATTGGTCCAGCGGATTTGATTAGTGTTCCCCTCCCATCGGATCCCGTGGGTGGACCGGAGATAAGCCATACTGAAACTGCCGCCTTTAACCAAACATTTGGCCCGCCCTTCTCATTTGGCGTCGGGACCCACTCCATAGGCGTGACCATTTTTATGCAGCCAACTGCAACACCTAATGAAGCTTTCGCTATTCAACCCTCCTTTTCATTTGCTGTTCAGGTGGTTCCAGAACCAGAAACCTACGCGATGTTTTTAGCAGGTCTCGGGCTTATAGGGTGGAGAATGCGGCGATCAAAAAAGTACCAAACTACACCGATATAATAATCTGCCGCCCGTTTTGCTGTTATGTCCAACTTATTCCTTCTTCATCTCATGGCCGCCGAACTGGTTCCGCAGGGCGGATAGAAGCTTGTTGGAGAACGATTCCTGATCGCGCGACTGCAACCGTTGCAACAGCGCCAGCGTGATGACCGGTGCGGCGACATTAAGGTCGATCGCCTCGGCAACGGTCCAGCGGCCCTCGCCCGAGTCCGACACATAGGGGGCGATGCCGTCGAGATCTGGATTTTTCGCCAGCGCGGCCGCGGTCAGGTCAAGCAGCCACGATTGCACCACGCTGCCGTCGCGCCAGATTTCGGCCACCTGGTGCAGGTCCAGATTGAATTCTGTTTTATGGCGCATGATCGCGAAGCCTTCGCCATAAGCCTGCATCATGCCGTACTCGATGCCGTTGTGAACCATCTTGGTGAAGTGGCCCGCGCCACTCGGGCCAACGTGGCCCCAGCCTTTGTCCGCGGCCGGAGCGAGGGTTTCGAAGATCGGGCGCAGCCGTGCAACGACCGGCTCATCGCCACCCACCATGATGCTATAGCCGTTCTGCAGGCCCCAGATGCCGCCGCTGGTACCGGTGTCCACATAATGGATGCGGCTAGACCTAAGCATCTGCGCACGGCGTTGCGTATCCTTGTAGTTCGAATTGCCGCCGTCGATAATGACATCGTCGGGTTCGAGCAGTGGCAGCAACGCGGCTATGTTCTCGTCCACCGGCGTGCCCGCGGGAATCATCAGCCAGATGATGCGTGGAGGTTTGAGCGAACTGACGAGCTCTTCAAACGATGTCGCTGGCAAGACATTTATTTCCTCCAGCTGTTTCACCGCCTCCGGGTGGCGGGCGAAACCGGCGACGCGGTGACCTCCGCGTATCAACCGTTGTGCCATCGGGCCGCCCATGCGCCCCAGGCCGATCATTCCAAGCTCCATCGTTTTCTCCCTGTGAATGTGATGGACAGATGCTGTCCGTTCAAGCTGCGATACTCTGGCGCTTGCCGTTCAGCGCAGCCAGCAACTTGTCATACGAGGCGGCAAAAGCGGCCACGCCGTCCTCCTGAAGTTGTCGGGTAACGGCGTCCAGGTCAATGCCCAGTTCGCGCAGCTTCGCCACATCCGCATCGGCCTGCTCGATCCCTTCCTGGAGCGTTGGGCGCACGCGGCCGTGATCGCGAAACGCTGCCATCGTTTTCGGCGGAAGCGTATTGACGGTGTCTGGGCCGATCAGTTGTTCAACGTACATCACGTCGGAATAAGCGGGATTTTTCGTGCCGGTGCTGCCCCAAAGCGGGCGTTGTACAGGCGCACCCTGAGCACGCAGTCCGGCGAAAGGCTCGCCATAGAATGTTTCCCGGAAGCGCTGATAAGCAAGCCTGGCGTTGGCGATGGCGATCTTTCCCCTCAGGCTCAGCGCCTCGGTAGTGCCTATTTTATCCAGCAACGGGTCTACCGCGCTATCCACGCGGCTGACAAAAAACGATGCAACCGAAACCGGCCACGGCGCAGCCGAATCCGGCTTCGTATCGGCGCGGTGGCCGAGCCCGCGAATGTAGGCTTGCGAGACATCGGCATAATTCTGCAGCGAAAACATCAGGGTCACATTGATATTGATACCCGCGGCGATGCACTGGGTAATCGCGGGAATGCCCGCCGGGGTTGCGGGAATCTTGATCATCAGATTGGGGCGCTGCACGGCATTCCATAGCCGGTGCACGTCCGCCACGGTTGCTTCCATATCGTTGGCGAGATGCGGCGAAACTTCAAGGCTGACATAGCCGTCGCCGCCCTGCGTCGCGTCGTAGACCGGCCGCAGCACATCCGCCGCCATGCGAATGTCCTCGAACGCAAGCGCTTCAAATAAATCCTTGTCGCTTAGTTGCCGATTCGACCGTAGCAGCTGGCGCATTGCGTGGTCATAGCTTTGGCCGTGGGCCATCGCCTGCTCGAAAATCGTGGGATTGCTGGTTACGCCGCGCAGCTTGTCTTCATTCACCATGCGTTGCAATTCGCCGCTATTGATGAGATCGCGGCTGATCGAGTCCAGCCAGATGGACTGGCCGAGTTGTAATAACGGTTCAAAAGGATTCATGTCTTTCCTCCTTGGCAACGCCGCTTCATTCACGGATGGGAGGGCAATATCGGTAGCGGGGCGCCGCGGTTCAAACTGCCGCCAGCTGCCCGCCAACTGCCCTTTCGGTATTTCGACAACTGTAACAATCGGTTTGATCCGCTAGCTGTGCAGTATCGTCTCCGAGGTCTTTCTGAAGTAAAGCATAATCATGGGACAATGCAAGCGCTCAAGCATTCACCGCCTGTTCGTTTTATTCGGTCCAACTAAAAATTGTCCTTCCATTCGCGGATAGCGGCGAATACGTCGACGCGGTCGGTCAATGCCCTCCCGGCATGTCGACTCGCGGCCTGAATGACTTCAGGCTGATTACAGCGCAGGAACGGGTTGGTGGCTTTTTCCAGCCCAATGGTCGAGGGCAGGGTAGGGGCATTAAGCTTCCGCAGGTTTTCGACGGTTTTTTCGCGTTTTATCAGGGTCTGGTTGCCAGGCTCCACCACGCGGGCAAAGCGAATGTTGTCGAGCGTGTATTCGTGGCCGCAATAGACCTGTGTTTCATTGGGCAGGTCGGAGAGTTTTTCCAAAGACTGAACCATTTGTTGCGGCGTGCCCTCAAATAATCGTCCACAGCCACAGGCAAACAGGGTGTCACCACAAAATAGCAGGTTTGCGCCATAATAGGCGATATGCCCGGCGGTATGGCCGGGAATATCCAGCACACTGAGGGTAATAGAAAATTCCGGAAGGTATACGTTGCCTTCTTCGTTTTCTTTTTCGTCGCATTCCCTGAGGCGATGGGTGAGTGTTGAAATCGGCTCTCTGGTGGGCCCGTAGACCGGCACGTTAAACTCTTGCAGCAGCGCGGCATTGCCTCCCACATGGTCATTATGGTGGTGCGTGTTGAGAATCGCGATGAGCTTTAGCTTCTCGCGGCTCAGGTAATCCAGCACGGGTGCGGCGTCGCCGGGATCAACCACGGCAGCGTCGGAATGGTCCCGGATCACCCAGATATAATTGTCCTTGAAAGCGCGGAGCGGGAGGATGTGGGGAACGGCCATAATCAAGGGTAACTAGCGAGTGAGCGGATCAAAATCGGATTGGACAGAGTCAAACCCGGCATATTGATTACGATGTCAAATGTAATGACAATTCGCGGCTGCCCGAAATTCAACGCGAGCGAATCGAGCGAATATAGCCGCGTATGGATGGATTTCCAAACTGCCGTCATCCCTGCACCATTACTATATGCCAACGAATAACAAACTGGAATGGTTTGGAACCTGTTTGGGCCAGTATTTGCTGGAGAGGGAACAAAATCATTTTGACAGGGCCGTAGCCGATGTTTTCGGTTACCACGCCGTGCAGATCGGTTTTCCACAGTACGATTTCCTGCGCGCCAACCGCATGCCGCTCCAGTTCGGCATATCGACGGAAGAGGGAGGCGCAGTGCGTGCGGCTCCGGATTTTCTACCGATCGAATCGAATAGCATCGATCTGGTGCTGTTGCCTCATATACTCGAGTTCAGTGCCAATCCGCACCAGATCCTGCGCGAGGTGCAACGGGTGTTGGTGCCGGAAGGGCATGCAATCGTTTGCGGCTTCAACCCCCGCAGTCTTTGGGGCGTACGGGGGCTTTTCGGTTCAATGAACGATGACTATCCCTGGCGAGGCAATTTCATCGCGCGGCCGAGGCTCAAGGATTGGCTGACATTGCTGGATTTTGAGATTACCGAAGACCGCTTATGCTGCTACGTGCCCCCATTCAGCCAGGAGAAGTGGCTGAAGCGATTCGGATTCATGGAAGGGGTCGGCGATCGGTGGTGGCAGTCTTCCGGCGGCGTATATTTTCTGACGGCGGTCAAGCGCGTGCACGGCATGCGCGTTATAAAGCCCGAGTGGAAGGAAGTTCGCGCACGAAGAAGGGCGATGGCGCCGGTCGCGCAAAAGCTCACGGGCAACGCGACGGGGAAAGAACCCCGCAGGGCTGCGCGCAGCAAGACTGAGGCGCGCGTCAAGGAGTGAAAGCGCCGCGCACGGCAGTAGTGGACATATTTACCGACGGGGCCTGCAAAGGGAACCCGGGAGTGGGCGGCTGGGGCGCGCTGCTGCGATATAACGGACGTACGCGCGAGTTATGCGGCGGCGAAAAACTGACGACCAACAACCGCATGGAGCTGCTCGCGGTCATTCGCGCGCTGGAAGCGCTAACAAAGCCCTGCGAGGTTCGGGTCCACACCGACTCCACGTATGTCCAGAAGGGCATCAGCGAATGGATCCATTCGTGGAAAAAGCGCGATTGGCGCACAGCGGACAAAAAACCGGTCAAAAACGACGACCTGTGGAAAGAACTGGATCGCCTGACACAACGGCACAAAATAGAATGGCTTTGGGTGCGCGGTCATTCCGGCCACGACGGCAACGAACAGGCCGACAGACTGGCTAATCAGGGCGTTCAGTCGGTGCTTGAGAACGCAGCTCTCACCGCCTCCCCAACCCCGGACCGATTTGTTGCGGAGAATTTGGCGGGTAAGACGACGAACAAGACGTCAAGGATCGAAGAGGCGGACCCGCCGAACGCGGGACAGCAGGAAAGAGGAAACCAATAAGATGCGCCAGATTTTTATCGACACGGAAACAACCGGCCTTGAACCCAAGCTCGGTCATCGTATTATCGAAATCGCCGCAGTGGAGATGAAGAGCCGCAGGCTGACGGGCCGCCGCTTTCATTATTATCTGAATCCCGAGCGGGAGATCGAGGAGGGTGCACTGCAGGTCCATGGATTAACCACGGAATTTCTTCAGGACAAGCACAAGTTTGGCGATATTGTGCACGAGCTGATCGAGTTTCTCGATGGTGCTGAGCTGATCATGCACAACGCGCCCTTCGACGTCGCCTTCCTTGACCATGAACTGGGCCTCGCGGCGTTGCCTCAGCTGTGCGAATGCTGCCATTCAGTGACGGACACGCTGAAAATCGCGAAAGAGCTGTATCCGGGGAAGAGGAACAACCTGGATGCGCTCTGTGAACGGTATGAGGTGGATAATTCACGGCGTGCCTTACACGGCGCGCTGCTGGATGCCGAGTTGCTGGCGGAGGTCTACCTCGGCATGACGCGCGGACAGGAAAGCCTGCTGATGGAACTGGAGGCTGAGCCCACGCTCGACCTTGCCGCGAATCTGCATGAGTTGCACTTGATCGTGCTGCCGCCGACACCGGACGAACTCGAGGCTCACACCCGGCAACTGGAGATGATTGAAAAAGAAAGCAAGGGAAAGTGCTTGTGGAGGCGACTGGAATCCGAAGCTGCCGACGCCGCCGAGGAAGTTGCCAAGGACGTTGCCGCGGGCTTGGTTAAAGTGGAGTTGAAGTTCGCGTAGTTGCTTGGCCTGCCAATTCCTCTAACCCTGAACCTGGGTTCCGCGTAGCGCGGGGAAGGCGACGAGGGGAACCCTAGCTTCCCCGAAAGTGCTGCGGGCTGACAGGACAAGCCGTGATAACCCATCCGTCGGGGATACGCATCACCTCAAGTAACGCAGTCGTACCTGTTTTTACGGCAACCGCTGGACAGTTCGATTAAAACAGCTCGAACTGCCCCCCGGCGTCTCGCGCCTTGCCCGATTTTTTCTTTCCCGCGCCCTCGCCCGTGTTCCGTTCAAGCGCTGGGGTGATTGAAGGTCGCTGGAAAAGGGAGGTATCCAGTCCTTTAAAACGGCCAGAACGTATACCCAAGCCGAGACGCGCCACGGTTTTCTCGAAGCGCTGCCGGATCAGGTCCGCCCAGATTCCTTGGCCGTGCATGCGCTTGCCGAAGCTTGAGTCATAGTCCTTGCCCCCGTGGATGTCGCGCACCCGGTTCATCACCCGCGCCGCCCTATCCGGAAAATGGGCTTCAAGCCATTGCCGGAATAGCGGACTGACTTCCCAAGGCAGGCGCAGCGTGACGTAGCCCGCATTAATGGCGCCGGCTTCCGCTGCCGCCACCAATATGCGTTCGAGGTCAGGCTCTGTCACGAAAGGGATGACTGGCGCGATGCTGACCCCAACCGGAATGCCCGCGTCGGTCAAGGTGCGGATCGTGCGCAGGCGGCGCATGGGCGCGGTCGCGCGGGGTTCCAGAGTGCGCGCCACCTCCGCGTCGAGGGTGGTCAACGTCACCGCTGCCATCGCGAGCCGTCGCGATGCCATTTCCGCCAGTAAGTCGATGTCGCGCTCGATAAGGGAAGATTTCGTGATCAGCGCCACCGGGTGCTGGCACTCGCGCAGCACCTCCAGCACCCGGCGGGTCAGCCGCAACTCGCGTTCGCACGGTTGATATGCATCGGTATTGACGCCGAGCGCGATGGGCTCCGGTACATGGGAGGCTTTCGACAATTCCTGCCTCAGCAAGTCCGGAGCATTTATCTTGGCGAAAATTTTGCTCTCGAAATCCAGCCCCGGGGAGAGCCCGAGATAACTGTGGGTGGGGCGCGCGAAACAGTAAATGCAGCCATGCTCGCAGCCGCGATAAGGATTGAGCGAAATGCTGAACGGAACATCAGGGGACTTGTTGCGGCTGAGGATGCTCTTGGCCTGCTCCTCGATGATTTGCGTCTTCCACGCCGCTGCCCCGTCCGGTCCGGGTACCGGGTCCATTTCTGCGGCGGGCTGGGCGCCGGCCTGAGCGCCGACTGCTGCGCTTCGCTCGCAATCGCCGAGGCTTTCGCCGGTCCAGCCATCGTCGATATCCTCGCGTATCAGAGTCTCGTAACGCCCTTGCAAGTTCGATACCGCGCCGCGTCCCTTTTTTGCTTTCAGTGGGGCTTGCATGAATGGCGGTTCAGCGTCGCGGTATGGCTCGTCTGAATCGCGTGGATCGGATATCGACATGATATGTATCTTACAGGTGCGAGATTGGGCTGAATCTTACGGCGGTTGCTGGCTGTTCGCCTAGGGCCGCTTGTAGCTGGTAGCTTGCAGGGTGTAGCTGGAATACGCCAATTCGAGTCTTACGCCGCAATTTTGGTTCAAAATGGAATGTGTGTCTCAATTTCAGCACGGTAGGTAAGAGCGTAACTTCGCAGGGTGTTTATCTGTTTCGCGCGGTATGTGATGATACGTCCTGGCCACGATGAAAAGTTAAGGTGAGGGACGAGTTATGAAACCGACGATATTCGCTATATTTCTGCTCAGCTGGTGCCTGGCGGGCGTCGCCACCGCGCAGACCGCGCCGAACATTGAACGCAAAGTGGATCCGCGCATCGCACAGCTGGAGATGGCGCTGAACCTGGTGAACCAGGAACAGCAGTCGGTATACCAGCAATTTCAGATGCTGCAGGAGATGCGTCGGAGTGAAGTACAGAATATAAACCCGCTCGTTATGCAGGACATGGGGGGTGTAAAGGACATGCCCCCAATAAGTTATGACGAAAGTGTACGGGTGCAGCGCGAACGGAAGGATCGCATCCAGCAACACGCACGCGAACTCGACCGCCTGTATGCGCGCTATTCTGAATTAGGTGAACAGAAGAACGCGATACTGGAACAGCTCAGGGAGATCGCAAAAGAGACAGTGCGGTGACAGGGTTGTTCGATCACAGGCCGCTCCAGTTGACTATTGACCGTTGCATACCTGCGTCATATCCGCTGTGGGCTGTGGAATGCGAAACAACTTCATCATCTTCCGCGGGCCAGCTTTACTGACGTGAGCTGAGGTGAGGTGCCCAGCTTGCAGCGGCTTCTCAGATGATGCCTGCAAATTTAAGGATGGCGAGGACAATAACAATCAAGCCGACCAGATAGATTACGTTGTTCATGGCATTCTCCGTTAGAAATTGAACCGGCTAAGTTTATAAAAACTGACTCTACGCACTCACTTTAGCTCTACATGCGGTTGAGTTCCGTACGCCAAGGCACACATGGAACAGGCTGGACAGTAAATCCTTGGAGGAAATGTTCATTGAGTTGCGGCTGCTTTGTTTTGCTCCTATTTGCGAACTCACGCAGCGGGTTTTGCTCTAGGGCTTGAGAAGCTGTCGGAGGGATATCGGAGCGATATGGTTGTGAAGAGACAAATCGTACGAAGCGTACAGTGGGAGAAGCATGGCGATGAGCAGAATTAACGCCGCCAACGTCAAACTGAAACGGGCTTATGATCCGCCGGAGGCCGCGGACGGCACGCGGATACTGGTGGACAGGCTCTGGCCACGTGGAGTCAAAAAGACCGAGGCAGCGATCGAGCAATGGGCAAAAGATCTTGCGCCCAGCGCAGCTTTACGAAAGTGGTTCGGCCATGACCCCGGCCGTTGGGAAGAGTTTTGTGAGCGCTATGCGGCAGAGGTGAGCCAGCACCCCGACCAATTGAAGCAACTGCGGGTGTTGGCGCGCGAGGATTCCATTACGCTGGTTTATTCCGCCCACGATGAGCTGCACAATAATGCCGTTGCGCTACGGCGTCTTATTCTGGGGTAGAACAAATGCTGTTCAAGCTTGCAGTGGATGCAAGCTCGGCGCGGTTTTAGGACGCCGCCCCGGGGACTAGGGCTGCGCCGGCTCGCGTTTCATGATACTCATCACTTTCAGGTAAGTGATCAGTTCTTCCGTAACCTGTTCCGCGTTGGCGATGCCTCGCGGAAGACCTGGCATCCGTGCGTTGTAGCGGATGCTTTGCGGGCTCAAGATCCAGCGCCGCAGATATTCCGGCTTGATGTACTCCACAACGCTGGTCGGATAGTTGAGTTCCGGCGCCTTGCCCCCGCCTTCGCCATTGATGGTGTGGCAGGAGACGCAGTATTGCCGAAAGTGCGTGTACCCGCGTTTCACCTCCTCCGAGGCATTGGCCGGGGGCAAAATATTCGGGAATGGCGCGTCCGGTCTGAGCGTGATGCGCATCACCTGGTAAGGGAAATCGGAATCGCCGGACGCCAGAAGGTCCTTCGAATTCAGGTTATCCCACACCAGGTAGAGCGGCCCGAGTTGTACCACTTCGTTGTTCTGCACCGGGTTCGTCGTGGTAAAGGGGGCATTGTCCGGGCTCGCAAAGGCGAAGTAGGCGGGATGGGCGAGGAATTTCTCCACCGGGATGCTTGGCTGGAACCCGTCGATGGAAGTGAACACAATCTCCCGCGCCTGCTCCCACTCCTTGCCGAAGACGTGATCCAGCACAGGCCGGGCTGGAAGTGCCTGATAGATCCGTTCCCTGTTTTCGTGCGGTTCAAAAATCTTTAGTGAAACCGCTGGCGCGATGCCGCGCATGGTCTCGAGGGAAAGGACCTTCACCACTTTATCTCCCCGTTTGAATTCGATCGTTGCCGGGTCGTTTGACGCCGCGCCAGCATGGAAGGCAAAGGCGAGCAGGCCGCCAAGCATGAACAGGAAATACAGAGAGACTTTCAAGGTTTTCACTCTTCGTTATGGAGAGAATGTAGGCGGACGGTATAGCCGCTAATAGCGGCTGACAATAAGCGAACAAAACGTCTGGCCGGCTTCGTGAAGCGCGACACTCGGGATTATATCCAAGAAACTAATCAGGGAAACATGGTTTGTAAGCACGCCGATATGCGAACGATGCCGAGGGTTGGGGTGAGTTTCCGCCCGCTGACTGTAATCTTCGGACATTGCCCATACATGCCACGAAACCGCGGCCCGTCCCTATTACACCATTACACACTCGCCTCTAATGTACTTTAACGCACGGATGAGATAAACGAAAAGGAAAATCATGTATTCCCCATCGGGACAATTATTGCTTGTTTTCGTCTTCCTGTTTGCACATCAGTTTACAGCGACACGCTTTCAAGCTGCGCTTCCGGCCCGATTTCCGTGTTGCCCGGATCGCGATCGGGAGGGCTCACTTTTACCAATATTCTTAGGAGAACAGGTATGAAACCAGAAGACGACGCCATTGCCTCACGACGCCAGTTTGTTGGCGGAGTGACTGCCGGCCTTGCCACGGCATTCATCCCCCCCGCCTTTGGGCAGCAAGGGCGCCAGGAAAGCGGCGCCGCCGGTTCGCGGCAAGGCGCCAGCCAGTTCCTTAAACAGGATCCGAGGACGCAGTATCCAGCTCCCCCCTTCCCCCAGCAGAAGCAGGAGCCGCCCGGCCTTGTGGGAAAGATGACACCGCGGCCTGATCATGGCGAAACAAGCTACAAGGGCTCGGGCCGGCTGGTGGGTAGAAAGGCACTCGTGACCGGCGGCGATTCCGGCATTGGCCGCGCCGCTGTCATCGCCTTTGCGCGTGAGGGCGCCGATGTCGCGATCAACTATCTCCCTGTTGAGGAGCCCGACGCTCGGGAGGTTGTGGAACTGATCCGGGCGGAAGGGCGTAAGGCGGTCGCGATCCCCGGCGACATCCGGGACGAAAATTTCTGCTCCAAGCTTGTTGCCGAAGCCGTACGGGATCTGGACGGACTGGATATCCTTGTCAACAATGCGGCCATGCAGGCCGCGCAGCCCTCCATCGTCAATCTCACGACCGAGCAGTTCGACTCGATATTCAAATGCAACGTTTATGCGATGTTCTGGATCACCAGGGCCGCCATGCCGCACTTGAAGCCAGGCGCAACCATTATCAACACCAGTTCAATCGAGGCTTACACTCCATCCGACGCGTTTATCGATTATGCGCAGACGAAGGCGTGCAGCGTTGCTTTCACAAAATCGCTGGCGAAGCAGGTGGCCAAGCAGGGCATACGGGTCAACGCCGTGGCGCCGGGACCATTCTGGACCCCGATGCAAACGACAGGATGGGCAGATCTTAGCAGGTTCGGCAACGATGTTCCGCTCGGCCGGCCCGGCCAACCAGCGGAACTGGGTCCCCTGTATGTCTTTCTTGCGTCGCAGGAGTCAAGCTACGCGACCGGACAAGTGTACGGTGCCTCGGGCGGGGAAGGACACCCCTAGCGCCATGAGGGACATTGTCACAGGCGGATGGGGTCTGCCCGGCGCACCTGTCGATGAGTATGAATATCTCAATCTCAGGCGGCCTATTGGAGCGAAGCAGCGGGTATCAACCAAGCGGGGCAGGTGGCGGGACGATCTCTCGCGGATGCGGACACTGAACATGCTTTTATCACCGGCCCTGACGGGATGGGCATGAGAGACGTTGGCGCTTTTAGGCGGAGCCTACAGCTTTGCTTATGGCATCAACAATGCCGTCAGATGGTGAGAGGTTCCTCCATTTCCGATGGCGCTATACACGCGTTCATTACCGGGCCCAAATGGGCGGACATCAGGTGGGAAGGGCGAAAAGTGTCAGATATGTTTGTCAGGTTCCGATGTACTTCAGGATGACATATCGGGAAATGAGTTTGCCTATGCGCTCCTTTTAGTGAAACAGCCGCAGCAGAATTGGAGCTAAACCATTTCCAGCCGTTGGTGTACTCATTTGGTCGATTTGCCTGTTTCCATAAACGAGGTCCTTGATGTTGATGCAGTAATTGTCACCCATATTCATCGGGATCACTGGGACGAGGCAGCGATAAATCCGGCGCCCAAGGCGCTTAATATTGCGCATTCTTCTCTTTCACCACAAACTCCTCAAATTGATCTAATGGAAGAGGTGGGCTGAACAGGTAGCCCTGATAAGCAGTGCATCCATGGGTAGCGAGAAAGTCCTTTTGTGCTACGGTTTCCACCCCCTCGGCGATTACCGCCAACCCCATGCTTTTTGCCAAGAGCAGAATGGCGCGGACGATTGTTGCGTCGTTATTATCAGTGAGCACGTCCCTTACAAATGACTGATCGATTTTTACCCAATCCATTGGCAGGCGTTTCAGATAGTAGAGCGAGGAATAACCGACACCAAAGTCATCCAGGGCGAAGCCCACACCCTTGGCCTTGAGTGCAGCCATCTTCTCAATGGTGTCGTCCATGTTGTGGACCAGTATGCTTTCCGTAAGCTCAAGCTTGAGTCTTTGCGGATCGGCGCCGGTTCGATCGAGCGTCGAAACTACCTGCTCGACAAAGTCTGGCTGACAGAACTGGCGAGGGCTTATATTCACCGCCAGATTAAGCCCAGCTGCCTCCGGTCGCTCCGACCAGATTGCAAGCTGGGTACACGCGGTTTCCAGCACCCAGGCACCCAAAGGAAGAATGAGGCGGGTTTCCTCCGTTTGAGGAATGAATTCGTGTGGAGGCAAAAGGCCGCGTCGAGGGTGCTGCCACCGTATCAGCGCTTCGGCACCCGTGATCCCGCAATCATCTACCTGCGGCTGGTAGTGAAGAACAAACTCGTTTCTCTCCCAGCTTTTGTGCAAATCCGACTCCAGAGCAGCGCGGGCATTCATTGCCGCTTGCATATCCGGATCGAAAAAACACATTGCATTGCGGCCTGATGCTTTTGCCTGATACATCGCCAGATCCGCTTGCTTGAGCAACTCGTCTGTTGTGTGTGACTGATCGTTAAATACTGCGACCCCTATGCTCGCGGTGGTGTGGTGTTTATGGGCACCTAGACTGAATGGTTGATTGAACGTACAGTGAATCCTTTCGCAGATGACTTTTACCTGAGCAACGGCTGCGTCATAATCTTCGCTAAAGTCTGTTACCAGTATTATTACAAACTCGTCGCCCCCCAAGCGGGCGACAGTGTCCCCTTCGCGCACACAGGAGATCAGGCGGGGAGCAAGCTGCCGAAGCAACAGGTCACCGGAATCATGGCCGAACGTATCATTGAGCAATTTAAAATTATCGAGGTCGATGAACAGTAACGCACCCGTGCGGTGGTTACGGGCCCTTGCTGCGAGTGCCTGCCGCAACCGGTCCAGCAAGAGTTGCCTGTTGGGCAACCCCGTCAACGAATCGTAGAATGCCAAGTATTGGATTTTGTTCTCAGCGCTCTTGCGTTGCGTAATATCTGTGTTGATTGCAAAGACCGACTGTGGCTGTCCCTCCTCATTTCTGACCAACGTCCAATGTGCTTCAACAAACAATATGCCTCCGTCCTTGCGCCGCTGCGCGATCTCGCCTCTCCATTCCCCAGAGTTCAACAATAGGCTGGTTGCTTCCTTGAAGGCCAGGATGTCCTCATACAACATCTCTATCGATTTGCCCGATACCTCTTCGGAAGTCCATCCATAGAGCCGCTCAGCACCCTCGTTCCAAAACTGAATGCGATGATCGATGCCATGCACAATAATCGCGTCGGTTGCCTTGTCGAGCAAGGAAGCCTGCTGGTGGATGCGAGCACCGGCTTCCTGGCGGGCATGTTCAGACTGCTTGCGCTCGCTAATGTCGTTGAAATAAACTGCCAGGCCTTCTTCTGACGGATAGGCGTGCACCTCGAACCAGCCCTCCAGAGGCGCGTAGAAGGTTTCAAATTTCACTGTGGTGTTTTCCGCGAGCGCCCGATGGTATTCACGATCAAAGATTGTTCCTATCGCCTCCTTAAATTCCTTCCAGAGCACTTTCCCCAGAAGATCGCCACGGGGGCGCCGTAACAGATTTTCCGCTTCCCTATTCACATAGGTGAAGCGCCATTCCCGATCCACTGTGTAAAAAGCCTCGGTAATACTTTCCAAAATCCTCTCTGTGCGAAGTTTCGCATTTGAAAGTTCGAGCGTTGTCGCCTGCTGTTCCCTTATGGCCAGCAGCAGTTTTTTATTTAAACGTTCTAGTGCTACAGCTTTTTCTTTTTTCACTGACAGAAGTTGGTTGTGAACGAGTTCCCGCGTGGCTGGCGTGCTGAAGGTCGCGTCAGGCATGAACAATATAATTGCATTGCACCCCTGATTTTAGTTCAGAGCAACTGTGGTGGTTGGAGCGCCAGCCAAAAACGGCACGGTATAACGTTTAGTGGCCTTCTTTGGTTTTCTTCGGACTATCTGTTGGTGGGCGGTACTGGGATCGAACCAGTGGCTTCCACCGTGTGAAGGTGGCACTCTACCGCTGAGTTAACCGCCCCGTTGCGTTAGTTATCGTAATTAATTGATAACCGCTGAGGAGGCGCAATTAGATCATAAATGGCGGATTACGGTCAACGCGTGGGCTGTTCGCAATATCACTTTCGCTGACCCTTGTTATTCGTTCGGCTTTTCGGCATCCCTGCCGACAAGTAGTGACTTCAGCCCCAGGTAACGCGGGGGCTCTTCCGGGATTGGCTCAGGGCTGATCCTCGTCAGTTCCGCTTCCAGTTGCGCGACGCGCCGTTCCAGCGTGTCTTTCTCCGCCTCCAGTCTGCTGATATGGCGTCGCAGGCGCGCACTTGTCCACATGCTCTTTACCATGCTGGGCCAGGAGAGCAGCACCGCGATAACCGCACCTATGCCTGTCGCAATTAGCAGCACCATGGCCAGCGAGCTGTCGAAGCTCCAAAGGCCTAACGTTACTGTTGCCGTTGAATTGTTCTGCAGAGCGAACGCCACGGCGGCAATGGCGAGGGCAATGCCGAGAATTAACAATAGCTGCATGGCTGTCTCCTGCTGTCAATTGTCCACGAAAGACGCGTAGTCGGGAAGATGGAATAGTATGCACCCGGTAACAATTGCTGGAAAGGAAACGGGATAATAAGGGCGGGGAACGGCAGGGTGGTGAGCAGGAGCAAGTACGTAGGGCCCACGCGCTTGGGCAGTTATTAAGAAACCCCCCCGGGTCTCCCGGGTTACGCGATGGTTTCAATCGTGTTCTCACTTCCAAATGATGCGAATGACCCGGCATGATACGGCCGGGTCGCGTAAAATAGCGCGTTCTGTAGATTCAAATCTTACCCAACCGTAAGCCTATTCTCTCCACACCCACTTCCATGATCCGTACCCGCTTCGCTCCCAGCCCAACCGGCTACCTCCACATAGGCGGCGCCCGAACCGCTCTGTTTTCGTGGGCTTATGCCCGAAGGCACGGCGGCAAATTCGTTTTGCGAATAGAAGATACGGATCTTGAACGCTCGACGGCGGAATCAACCCAGGCAATACTGGACGGGATGGCATGGCTGGGGCTGGATTACGACGAGGGGCCGTTTTATCAGATGCAGAGGCTGGCGCGCTACCATGAGGTGGCTGAGCAGCTCCTTCGCTCCGGCAAGGCGTATTACTGCTATTGCACAAAGGAAGAGCTGGATGCCATGCGCGAGCAGCAGCGCTCGGCCGGGCTGAAGCCCCGGTACGATGGGCGCTGGCGTGATTCGACACAGACGCCGCCGCCCGGTGTCAAGCCGGTGGTGCGCCTGAAAAATCCACAGGACGGCGTCGTTGTCTTCAATGATCTGGTCAAGGGCCAGATTGCCGTTGCCAACGGCGAACTGGACGATCTGGTGCTGCTGCGCGGCGATGGCGTGCCGACTTACAACTTCGGCGTGGTGATCGACGATCTGGACATGAATATTACTCACGTGATCCGGGGCGACGATCATGTCAACAACACTCCGCGCCAGATCAATATTCTTAAAGCACTAGGCGCGTCATTGCCGCAGTATGCGCATGTGCCGATGATTCTGGGCGCGGATGGTGAGCGGCTGTCCAAGCGGCATGGGGCTGTTTCCGTGATGCAATACCGCGAGGATGGCTACCTGCCCGAGGCGCTGGTCAATTATCTGGCGCGGCTGGGCTGGTCGCATGGAGACGAGGAAATTTTCAGCCGGGAACAGCTGGTCGAGTGGTTCGACCTTTCAGCCATCAACCGTTCGCCTGCGAAGTTCAATCCCGAGAAACTGCAATGGCTCAACCAGCAGTATCTTAAAGGTGCCGACGATGGGCGGTTGGCAGCGCTGGTGCGGCCTTTTCTCGAGGCGGATGGTTGCGACCCTGCCGCTGCGCCGGGGCTGCCGAATTTGGCGAGCGTGGCGAATCTGCTCAAAGAGCGTGTCACCACCGTGGCTGAGCTGGCCGACGCGGCGGTATATTTCTACCGTTCGCTGGACCCTTCACCCGAACTTAAGGCGCAGCATTTCACTGCCGAGGCGAAGCCGGGCATTTCCAACCTGCGGCAGAAGCTCGCGGTTGTCGAATGGGAAAGCCACGCCATACATGACGCCATCAAGAGCTGCGCCACGGCGCACGGCATGAAACTGCCCAAGGTCGCCATGCCACTGCGGGTGATGGTGACGGGCGAGACGCAGACGCCCTCGATCAATGCGGTGCTGGAGCTGCTCGGCAGGGAGGAAACGCTCAAGCGCATGGATGAGCAGCTGGAAAACTTTCCCAACGAACGCGAGTAGGGCGTTAATGCCGTCGTGCTGCTTTACATTGACTGCAACAGGACGGCTCAGTATAATTCGCGTTCATTTTGCCGGGGGTATAGCTCAGCTGGGAGAGCGCTTGCATGGCATGCAAGAGGTCAGCGGTTCGATCCCGCTTACCTCCACCAGCAATCTGGCAAGTAACAGACTGAAGACGGTCAAAAGTCCCTCAGTCCCCATCGTCTAGTGGCCTAGGACATCACCCTTTCACGGTGAGTACAGGGGTTCGAATCCCCTTGGGGACGCCACTAATTCCTCTGTTAGAAGCTTAATTTTGTAATGAATACAATAGGCTAACTCGGAAAGGTCGAGCGTGATCCGCTCGATAAGACCGCGCAGAAGATCCTTCAACGCATCACGCTCAAGCTCCGACAAATTGTCGGCAATCTCCGCAAGCATGTCCTTCACGTCCGATTCCCTAATCTGGCTCATAGCCTTAGACTGCCTTCGCGCTATTTCCAGAGCGGCAAGCTAATTGTTAAGCGTATCACGCTGATTTGCGAATTCTTCAATTTTATTGATAAGAGTTTCGGCGGCAGTAGTTTCCGATAGCACATCCGATAAGCGACTGATCTTTGCGTCAAGGCGTTTTAGTTCCGATCGTAGTGTTTCCCCTTCTGCATCATCATCAGTTAGCCTTGCTGATTTCCTTGCGCTCGCAGTCACAGACTTGATAAATGCCTCGGATTGCAGATTGGCACAGACATGAGCCAGCACTTCCGAGTCAGTTCGCTTGGCTTTGATGCTGCGTTTACCGTGAATAGACACGGTTATGCGTGACATTGGAATAGCCGGCTTAGAATTAACCCGCCGCCGAGCGGGTTTTTTTATGGATGTTTAGGGAGGATGGAGCCAGAAATAAGCTCAGCCTTAGTTAGGCTGTGGATTGCTGGTAACGTGGCGCGATGCCTATGCTGAGACCGATCTTTTTTTCCCAAAAAACTTTTGGCTCTGGCCAACCGACGAGTTCTTCTTCGTGCGCATATCGGTTTATGTCGTTATCGGGGCATGAAAACGGATCAGGTGCATCGGCTGCGCAGTGGGGGCATTTATAAACCATAGCAGGTAATCGCTCGATTTGTCCTTCAGCGGTTCGCGAATATAGAACGTAGCTAAGCATGACCCTTTCGGCGCGCAGTAGACGCACAGTTTGTGAAACCTTTGAAGCTTCTCATATTTACTTCAGAGGGAAAAGTGTTCGATTCCGGTACCCGCTGACGCGGATGCTTGACTATCAATCTACCGGCGCCAAACCCATTGTTGGACCTGTTTCTTCCGCCCATAAGACTTTGGCTTCGGGCCATCCGACAAGCGCTTCTTCATGGACGTAAGGATGGTCCAGGAAGCCGGGCAACTGATGTGCGATTTCATGATGTCGCCAGATTGTGCCGTCCTCGGTCCGGACGTATATAGCAAAGCGGGGCATTGGCATACCTTTCTTGCGTATTTATATCGAATAATTATAGAAAGCCTATAAATGTTTGCAGTTATTTTTGGCGGGTGCACTATTAGTTATTGGTTTCGGTGGCCGCTAGATAGTTAAAGACTGGAAGGACGGCGCGGAGATCGCGCTGGTCCGGTCCCAGAAAAAGGACGTCGACGCGCGTAATTCGATCCTGAGTGCGGCAAATGATCGCTGGGCTACGGACATCGAGGGGGTGCGTAAGGGTGTCGAGTCAATTTCAATCGCCGTAGCCGAACGCGAGAAAGCGGCGCTAGCCGCAATGCTCACTGCCAAGCGTGCCAACCGGCGAATCGGACACGCGGACTCGGCTCGCTCGCTCAGCTTTCTTGCTATCTCGCTTTGCGAGAATTGCCTCTGCCTCCGCTTCCGTGATTATTGCTGGATGCGTATCCCTCTGGATATCCAATCCTCCCTTGGCCGTCTGCGACCCTGAGACCGGTCTTCCTTTCCGCGGTGCACGTTCCAACCGTGTGCCCAGCGACAACTTCTCCGCAATAGCGCCAGCGAGGAGCAAAGACGGTGTAGGGGCAGGACGCCAATCTGGAGCAGGTTAGGACAGGGTCGCCGTTCCATTACAAGCTACTAGGGATTCAAGAGCACACGGCCCCGTACCTGTAAGGTGGAAGAAGCCGCTAATCGTAGCAGGTGGGGGTTTGGGATGCGGCGTAATGCTGCCCATTCCTCCCTGGAAATTTTCGGCACAAGTTGAGGAAATGCAAGTTCGGATGCCGGGACAAACGTAACACCTCTTCTCTCTGGTGTACCTTAGTCCAATAGGCTGAGCTATCAAAATGAGTAAGATATAGGGGTGATTAGTGCTGTTTGGGTTTTAGTAGTAATAGTATAAAAACCAAGAGGGACACATGAAGAAACAAAGCTTTTTAACTTCCGTTGCAGCGATGTCAGTTCGGAAACTCTACGTTGCGGTGCTGGTTTGTGCCACCTCTATCACGGCCCCCGCCGCAGAAGCTATCCCTATCCTGCACGAGGCTGGCGGCAATTTCTCCAATAAATGGGTTTCGCCGACCGTCGTTGCCAGCGGCACGACCGGCGTTACGGGCACGGGCGCACCCGAGTGGATGGGCGGCGATCGACTCGACATCTTCAAGTTCTCCGGCCTGGTGCCGGGCGCAACATCCATCGTTTTTGATTTCTCACTGACCGGACCCTATAGCCCTGGCGCCTATGAAAACGGCGGCGGCGCCATCTACTACAGCTATGCGCCGTTTTCCGGCTCCTACTATGTCGATCAGGGCGATGGAAAGGTTCGTGGCAGCCAGGATCTTCTCGCCGGCTATTTTGACGTTACCTACAACCCGTGGAACGCCGCCAACGCGTCGAATCGCGGCACTTCAAGCTTCACGCTGAACCTTGCTAAGGAATTCGCAGGCGATCTCTTCCTGGCGCTGGACTTCACCTACGGCCGAGTCAGCTACAATATCAATTCGCCTTCCTGGGCCACGTATGGCGACACCGACCCCAGTTCCTTGGCGGTCCCCGTGCCGCTCCCCGCGACGGGCTGGCTGTTGCTCGCCGGTCTCGTCGGCCTCGCCGCGAACCGCCGCAAGCTCATCTGACCGCGTCGATCTGATACTCTACCTCTTCAAAGAGGGGAGCCTATTGCGGAAATTTCGCGGAAATTAGCATTACCTTGCTACGCACATTGGCGTTCCACGCGGAATTGACTGCTCTTCTTTAGCCTCCACAGCGCCAAAACCAGCGGCGAAAGCCGCTGGTACCCTAGTTGACGTTGTTTCTACGGCTGCCCAGCCTAATATTTCCTAACCCAGCCTACCCATGTTCCAGGGTTTGCTGGGTTAGCGCTTCCATGAAGTCAACCATTTCCTTTCATGTAGTTGCAAAATTTCGGCTTTTTGGCACCGCCGCAAGTGTGATCAGCAGATTCATAACTATACTGGAAAATAGAAAACACGCTGATCACCCTTGTCGTGATCTTTGGCGGAGGATCTGATAAACGTTCACTGCTGGCATGTCCGACCTCGGCACACTCGGTGGGAACCGTAGCGAGGCTTACGGGATCAACGACGCAGGGCAGGTGGTAGGGCGATCCGCGACGACTGACAACGGGCAGGAGCATGCCTTCATCATCGGGCCCAGATGGCGTAGGCATGACCGATCTTAATTCACTGTTAAAACACAGCGGAGGAAAGAACATGGCAAATGCGCAGACTGAAATCTACGGTAACGACCCGACCGGCGTCGCGAAAGTAGACATGAAGTTCGAGATCGTCGTCATCCCTGTCTCGGATGTCGACCGCGCGAAGGAGTTCTACGGGAGGCTCGGGTGGCGGCTCGACGCCAATTTCGTCAGCGGTAAAGACTACCGCGCGATCCAATTTACGCCGCCTGGCTCCGGATGCTCGATCATTTTCGGCAAGAACGTCACCGCCGCGGCACCCGGCTCCGCTCAGGGTCTGTACCTGATCGTCTCCGATATCGCGGCCGCGCGCGCCGAGCTGCTCGGTCGCGGCGTGGAGATCAGTGACGTGTTCCACGACGCCGACGGCGCATACGCTGGCACGGACGAGCCGTACCTGTTTGGTCGGCTCCGGGTCAGGGGTCCGGATCCCGATCATCGCAGCTACCGCTCGTTCGCCTCGTTCTGCGATCCGGACGGCAACGGCTGGTTGTTCCAGGAGGTCACGACGCGGCTGCCTGGTCGCGTCGACCCCGCGACGACGACCTTCGCGTCGGCGAACGATCTGGCGAGCGCGCTGCGGCGTGCGGCGGCCGCGCACGGACAGCACGAAGCGCGGACGGGGCAAGCCGACAAGAACTGGCCGGACTGGTACGCGGAGTACATGGTGCGCGAGCAGTCCGGCAAAGAGCTGCCTCAGTGAACGACTACGACATGATCGTCGTCAGCGGCGGTGCTCCGGCGACCACTGCATTGATGCGCTGGCCTAAGTTGGCCTGCGATCTTCCTTAAAGGAGGTGACTCGTGTCGCGGCATTTCGATGCAATTATCATCGGGACCGGCCAGGCAGGCCCGTCTCTGGCGGCGCGGTTTAACGGCGCGGGAATGACTGTCGCCATTATTGAACGCAGCAAGTTTGGCGGCACATGTGTGAATACGGGATGTATCCCGACAAAGACCCTCGTCGCGAGCGCGTACGCGGCGCATGTTGCTCGCCGCGGCGCCGAGTATGGTTTTGACGGCGATGGCGATGTGCGAGTTGATATGAAACGCGTCAAAGCGCGAAAGGATGAAGTTTCCGGACGGTCGAGCAAGGCCGTCGAGGAATGGTTGCGAGGACTGAAGAATTGCACGGTCATCCAAGGCCATGCCCACTTTCAGTCGTCCCGCACGGTCGTCGTCAACGATGAGGTGCTGCAAGCCGACAAAGTTTTCATCAACGTCGGCGGGCGCGCCTTTGTTCCCGCGATGCCGGGAATTCATGAGGCACCGTTTCTCACGAACTCTTCAATGATGGATATCGACTTCTTGCCGGAGCATCTTGTCATCGTTGGCGGAAGTTACGTTGGGTTGGAATTCGCTCAGATGTATCGCCGTTTCGGGAGCCAAGTCACGATAGTAGAGAAGGGACCGCGCCTGCTTGGACGTGAAGACGAAGATGTTTCGGACGCCGTGCGTGAAATCCTGGAGATGGAGGAGATACGGATCCGGACGAATGCGAAATGTATATCACTGGCGAAGCGTGACAGTCGTATCGCCGTTGGTATGGAATGCGACGAAGGTCCGCCGGAAGTAGTAGGCACTCACGTTCTTCTAGCGGTGGGACGTACTCCCAACACGAACGACCTGGGTCTAGACCGGGCCGGCGTTGCGACCGACCAACGCGGTTACATCATCGTTGACGATCAACTGCAAACAAACGTGCCCGGCATCTGGGCCCTGGGCGACTGCAACGGCCGCGGCGCCTTTACACATACTTCCTATAACGACTATGAGATCGTCGCCGATAATCTCCTCGACTCAAACCATCGCCGCGTGTCAGACCGGATCCAGGCGTACGCTTTGTTTACAGATCCACCGTTAGGACGATGCGGCATGACGGACGCCGAAATAGGGAAGTCCAGGCGCCCTGTACTTGCTACGAAACTTCCGATGAGCGGAGTGAGTCGCGCCGTTGAGAAAGGTGAGACACAAGGTTTCATCAAAATCTCTGTTGATGCGGAAACAAAACATATTTTGGGTGCTGCGATTCTTGGCACCGGAGGCGATGAAGTAATTCACGTTTTGCTGGACGTCATGTATGCGAAGGCGCCGTATACGGTAGTGCAGCGCGCAATGCACATTCATCCGACAGTTGCGGAATATCTCCCCACCGCCTTGTCCAAACTGGAACCCGTTGCGTGAGCAACGTTGGAGGACAGTATGATCCCCTCTATAGCTTCGGACGTGTTCCTCGGCGGGTGATCGGCGAGACGCGCTCGGGTTCGCTTGCGTCCCACCAAGAGGACCCCACTTGCCATCGGCGACTTATGGTTGAGACGATTGCTGGAATATCTAAATGCGGTCAACGACGCAGATCACATTCTTGCCGAATTTGGCCCTGAAGGGACTGAATTCGGGGTCGGGTCTAAAGGTTTCTCGGATGCGAAGGATCGTGTTAACCCGATCAACCTCAAACTCCTGCCACCCAGACGTGGATAGCGTTCTAGAGTCATCTTTGATCTGCACTCCAGCCACGAGAATTCTTCCCGCTGATTCGTAGATAATGTAAGGTTCAAACGTCCGAAAGTGGCCCTCGTTTTTGTAGTGAAGTCGAACTCTTGTTTTGCTACGGATGGCCTCGCATAGCGTGGTTTCCAAGTCTGTTCTACGCGGAGCTGGGCCTGTCCGATTTTTTGATTTTATTGTTTCAAACATATCCATTTCCTACGGAATATTGTGAAGAAATATTAACCCAGCAATGCGAAAATAAATAACATTTGACGCAATAGAGAATTCGTGTTAGGTCATAGTTGAGTCCGCCTTTTGGCGGTTTTTTTATTTGAGGAAGCCCGTGGCAACGAGTTTGACGGGCAGTGGGATGAAGATGCGTCAGGCTATGTCGACTTTATTGGCGCGTTTGGACACTGTCGTCCAGCGCAAGGCGTTCGGAACTGTTGATCAAGGCAGGCAATTCCTCTTTAGCCAGTCGCTGCATTTTGAGCGTGCGCTTAAGAATTTTGTTAGTTCTTTTTTCCAGCCATTTATCGAATTCTTTTGCCTTGTATCCCAACGCATCAATACCTTTTGGTTTTTTCATCCGCATTTCCTATATAAAAATCCTATATAGACTGCAAAAAAACGGGTACCTAGGAGGCCGTCCACTCAGCGGAAACCTCGATGAGTAGTCAGCAGGCATGTCGCGGCTCTGATGTTCGCAAATTTCTTAATCGAATAATGTACGCAAACAAACTGAAGCACGACATTTTCCTTCTTGCGAGGTATGACCATTTCGCAATCTGTACTAGTCTTCTAGCAGGTCTCCCTTAAAAAGTTGTGAAATGCGCTGGCGTTTGCAATGGATCCCGTAATCAGAGAACTAAATTCATTTGCCGTTTACATTAGTTATTTATGCGGCGTAAGGACCGCCACCGGGGTGCTGTCATGGGCAGGTCATTTATGCCAATCAATCATGAACAGGTATTGAGATGTTGCACGCCGCGCAATTCGTCGCTGTTTTTTGCTGTACCGTTTTTGCCGGTGCCGCGCTCTACATCAGTCTTGTTGAGCACCCGGCACGGATGGACTGCGATACAAAGACTGCCGTTACGGTTTGGGCGCCCAGCTATAAACGGGCAACAATGATGCAAGCTCCACTGGCTATCTTGAGTTTCAGCGCCGGGGTGTCCGCTTGGTTGCTCGATGGCGGCATCATGTGGTTTATTGGGGCAGTTCTTATTGGCTTGGTCGTGCCATTCACATTTCTTGTAATCATGCCCATGAACCATCAGCTTCTAATTCCCGGACGTGACCTCGCGTCGGATGAAACCCGAGCGCTGCTCGAAAAGCGGGGAAAACTCCACGCTGTGCGTACCGGGCTGGGTTTGTTGGCGTCTGGAATCTACATTATTGAGCTACTTAAAGCCTAACTCGCGCATGAACTCGAACGAAGCATTACTTGCGCGGTTAACCGGACCGGGCTTTTCCAGTGCTGCCGGCAACTCTGTTCATCCTCGTTCGCGGGACAAAATCCCGTATTTCTAGACCTTCGCAGAACTTAACGAGCGGCACGCTGCGCCTACTCCTCCCAACAAAGCAGATCAGAGTGGGCCAGCGGCTTTGATGGATACTTTTACAGTAGCGAAGTTATCCCATCCCCCGTATCGCAAGCGCTATTACAGCCGTTGCGATGCAGCCGAGTATCCGAACGGGTGGCTGACAACAAGTTGCCCCTTTACATCTGGTCTTGCAGCTAAGAGCAACATGACTGCCATAATGGGAATTGTGGCGTGATCGGATGCGGCAACGTACTGAATGTCGGGGAATGTGTCAGAACCATTATCCGTGGCGCTGCGCGGTGGCACGATCGGGCCTGCGCGAGTTGTGGGGAGCGGCCGTTCTGGATCGTCTAAGTATTTATGGAAAACCACATGGGATTAATACATCCGGAGACGATAAAGGGTGAGGAAAAGTGGAACGCAAAGCTGAACGATGCTCAAGTCAGGAAGATATACGCAGATCGCAGAACCAATCGATTGCCGATGAATCAGGGGGTTGGTCATACCATCATTGGTTTAGTGAAACAACATGGATCTGGCGTCATGTCGACTCATATCCAGAGGAATCCACATATTATGTGTGCGCCAAAAATCCCAAAGGCTGACCCGTTAATCGGAGAAGCAGCTAAACAGGATGCCGATATTGCAGCCTCAATGCGGGATATTGCAAAGGACCAACTCGCTTGGGAAAAAGAAAGGGCGATCAAGCAAGACCCGCTCGTCGAGAACATCGTCAGCTTTATCGCGGAATAACGGAGGTCGAATGATTGTAAAAATCGTGCCGTCAATTGACCAGATCGTTTTCGATGTTCGGGCTGCGCTCGGCTGCTTTGAAACCTTGGGGCATGACCCCGAATTGGCATGCGAGATAGCCAGTATGCATCTGAACCAGCTCCTTGCATATTTAGAGGCGGTCAACGGTGCAAATAACCTTCATGCCGAATTTGGGCTGGAAGGAACTGAATGCTCCATGATACTCAAAGGCTTCCTGGATGAGGATAACCGAGTTAAGCAGCCCAACCTGGAAATTGCGGAGGTTCTTCCCTTCCGTCCGGTTTGAATCATCTTTGGTCTGCATTCCGTGAACCAGTATCTCCCCGCTTTGCACACAGTACACAGTGTAAGGTTCAAACGTTCGAAAGCGGGTTTCGTTTCTGTAGTGGAGGCGAACTCTCTTTTTGCTGCGGATGGCCTGGCATAAGGCGATTTCCAGGTCTGTTCTACGTAATGCTGGGCCTGCGTCCTTTTCTGGTCTTGGCGGCTCAAACATGTTCATTCCAGTTGAACGTTGGGAATGAATGTTAACGCAATAATGGAGAAAAAAATAACGGTTGACGCGGTAGCGATCTGATCTAGGCTGACATAAAGCCCGCCTTTTGGCGGCTTTTTCATTTTAAAGGAAGCGCATGGCATTCACTGAGTTTGATGGGCAACTGGACGACGATGAGCCCATGTGTATTATGCATTGCGGTATGGCATCGATGAGAAACCGGCAACAGGTGATCCGGTCGTCATCGCCCGGGACGCAAACGGGACCTTGATTCAGGACGGCTACCGATGAAAAATCCATGGTTTTGCAGAGCGCAGCCACGGCCGCGGGCCGCGATGAATCCGTTGAACTCAGGCCGGTCCAGGATGCGATGGTGGAGTGTGAGGCGGCGGGACCAGAGCCGATAATATCTTCTCCAGGAATTCCATCATCTCAGCAATCTTTTTTTATTGGGAATGAGAATCATAATCGTCTCATAGGAGAAGGGTCAGCAATTGATACCGCACCGCCTTTAACAAATCGGATTACTGAAAATGGAAACACTTTACGACGCGAGCGTATATCCAGACCCAGTTCTGAAAACGATATGGGGCGCAGGAAATCTTGGGGTGGCGATCGCCAATTGGTGGATGCTGGGATGGCCGGAGAGAGTCTCGAAACTGCTGACCCAGCGGATATACGAGGACGAGTTTCAGCGCCAACTCTCCCAGATGGAGGAGATATTGGCCAGAACAGCGGATATGGGTTATTTCTCCCCAGTGGAGGTGGTCATAATGTCAGGCTACAGTCTGGAGCCACCAAATTTGTAGAGGGCATCCCTGTCACCAAAGCAGAAATCCCGCTATCCCGGAATCACTTCGAGCTCGAAGGCGTCCGCCCCCTCGTTGAATCCCTCATCAAGCGGCGTGCTGCTGCCAAGCAGGGCGGTAAAGACCTCTCCAATGCCAAAGACCACGCCAGGGAACGGATGGATGGCAAGCGCGAGCGTTCCGTGGACCGAGAACAAGTGGTTGCGCCTGCAAGCCAAGGCGATGGAGAAGGCAGATTCTGGGGCTGCAAATATCCTCGGCAGATTGTCGATGCTACCAGGGCGGGGAAAGATTCAAAAGGGACGGGGAGGGCACTTGCGGATAGGTGCAACCCGCATCCGCTGTGACTCGACAACAACCCGCATACGCTGCCAATCCTGAAAAGAGGTCCAGTCAGGACGGACCCAACGCTCGCGGCCGACGCGATTCCGATTTATCAGACGATAAACGGAAACGCCGCCAGATGATGACCCGGTAGCATTCTCCAAACAGGCCACCTTTCCCGGGTGGCTTTTCTGTTTCTGAGTACCACAGATTGGTTCGGGGATGAGCTGAAGCCTATTCTCAAGCAAGTGGCTACGTTGCGCCGGGTCGACTGATGGCCGGGTTTAACCAGCGCGTGAAGGAATTGAAACAGGAGAGTGTCCGGTAGTCCACGCGACCGAAAGAAGCATCCCGCCTCATACGAGCGTAAGGAATACCTGGATCGCCGCTTCTAGGGCGATCGCAATAAACGTGAGGAATGATGATGAAGACGGTGGCGAGTCGCGAGGACCATACCGCAATTATGGCGGGTGGGGGGTCTATCAATCGTGCATTTAACGAGCGCCTAGACAGCAATAGCAGACCCATTTTGCTTTTGAAAGCTATGGGTCCTCCTTCCCGGCGTTACCCATTCGGACTATTGCTATTGATTGACTCCCCTGCTTATCGTGGTCGTCTGTTTGGCTGTTCCATAAGCGACATTATGTAGCGGGCAATATGGGCGTGCCCTCGGTTAGTCGTTTTGGTATTTCCGTTATGGCGATTGCCATACTTCTTATATCTGGGCAGACAAGTGCAGCTAGTTATAAGTTTACCGACTTGCGTCCAGGGACGGCCTCCTTCATCTCGGATGATTTTCAGCTTTAAAACGACGGACCGGAACGAAGCCGACAGACTCGCTCGTATTGATCCGTTAAGCTCGAACAAGAGTTTCAGCGCACCGGAATTATGGCGGGACTGAAAACCGATTACATGTTATAAACCTTAACTATTCCTCCTGTATTTATAATAAGACAGTTTCGGCTTCCACACTTACGCTGGAAGGATTCTGAACAAACGAGGTGATTGTGAAAATCCTGCAAGCAGCTGCAAAGAGAATGGGTATTGTAGTGGGCATACTCTCAATCCAAGCTTTTTGGTTATTAGGAACGAACGCATTCGCACAGTCAGCACCGAATGTACCTGTGCCCAATGAGAAAACAAACCCAGTTAACGTTCACGGTGCAGTGAATATTGGCGTGACTCCGTACCAGGTCGAGCAAACTATTGCCGATTCCGCAACCTGTGCGCCTCAATGCACTTTACGTTATCCGGAAGTACCACAGGGACAGCGGTTGGTTATTACGCATGTTTCTGCCCAGTTAAGTCCCGCAATATCCGTGATCATTCTGGAGGGAGGTAACGGGACACTATTTGTGACGAAGCCTTACAGAGCTGCCAGTAACTTGAATGCTCAAACCACCTTTTACTACGAAGCCGGGCAAACTCCTTCTGCACGGATGTATGTCCCCGACACTAGCGATGATGGTATCGGTCATACCAGTTTGATCGTAACTCTCATTGGACACTTAATTCCGTTACAGTGAGGTGCACCTCGCTTCGGCTGATGCGGCCAACGGCGCCTCGGCGCCACACTGGCCCATGTATGCCCGATGATTGGACCGCAAGAAGCTGTAGATTCCTCATGCTGAGGGCGTTATTTTCCTGCATGTGATAGCTCGAACCGGGGCCGTCTGCGGTACGGTCCACGCTAAAGCCGTTATCAAGCATCACCTCCAGGAACGATAAGTCCGTTACGGTCTTCGCATATTTGCCTTGCGGCCAGATGTAACACTTGGCACCCCCCATCCCGAAGTTAGGCCGTTGTCCATAAGATAATCCCTGCACGCAGTAACGTCCGCTAACCGCTCATCATTTGTTGTCCCCGCGGTAACAGGTTGCCTGTTCAGAGGACGGGGCTTGCTTGGCTTTCTTATTCCTTTCGACCATTGCGAGTTCCTTTAGCCGTTGGGATCCGCCGCCGGCCTTAACGAAGACTTTCATAGTAGCGAAGTTATTCCCATCCCAACTACGGCAAGTGCCATTACACACGTTGCGATCCAGCCGAGTACCCGAAGACGGGTGCTGACAACAAACTGTCCCATCACGTCAGGCCTTGCGGCTAGAAGCATCATGACTGCCATAATTGGAACGGCTATTACGCCGTTGATGACAGCGCTCCAAAAAAGAGCTTTGATAGGATCTATAGAGGTAAAGTTGAGGGCGACGCCCAATAGCGTGGCAACGATCAAGATCAGGTAGAAACCCTGGGCGTCCAGAGGTGCGCGACCCAGGCCAATATTCCATCTGAAAGATTCCGCCACTGCATAGGCAGCCGATCCTGCCAGAACCGGAACGGCAAGCATTCCGGTGCCTATGATCCCTGCCGAGAACAGCAAGAATGCATATTCCCCGGCTATTGGGCGCAACGCTTCCGCAGCCTGCTCAGAGCTTTGAATGTCGGTAATGCCGTGCAGGTGCAGGGTCACTGTGGCGGTCAGCATGATAAAAAAAGCAATCAGGTTGGAAAAACCCATGCCGATATACGTATCAATCTTGATACGCCGCAGGTGAGCGCTTGCTTGATGCGGGGCTTCTTTTAGCGGCTCGTCACCGTCTACAGCACGTTGTTCCTCGACTTCCTGAGAAGCTTGCCAAAAAAAAAGATACGGACTGATGGTGGTGCCGAAGACGGCAACCACTGCTACTACATACTCGGTTTTAAATGATATGAATGGCATGACGGTCTGCCTGAGCACCTCACCCCATGGCACTTGTACGATAAACACTGTCGCAACATAGGCGAAAAGGGATAGCGTCAGCATCTTCAAAATCGGTGCATACCGCGGAAAGGGAATAAAGACCTGCAGTACCAGCGAGAGAACACCAAATACGACCGCATATAAATGCGGCGATCCACCGATGAGCAATTTAAGCGCCGCGGCCATTGCCCCAATATCGGCTGCGATATTGATCGTGTTGGCAACCAGGAGCAACGAAATAATGCTTCGAAGCAGCCACGGGGGGTAATGTGTCCTAATATTGGCAGCAAGACCGTAACCGGTTACCCGTCCAATGCGGGCGCTGACCACCTGGATACCCACCATCAGGGGGAATGTAAAAAATGTGGTCCACAACATCGCATAGCCAAAGCCCGCCCCTACTTGCGAATATGTTGCAATGCCGCTCGGATCATCATCCGCGGCACCGGTAATGAGTCCGGGACCGAGTTTTTTCCAAAAGGGAGTTTTTAGCAAAGCGCTTTTTTCTTCTTCGTCCACGCCGCCCATTTTTCGATTATCTTCAGGGGCTTGAAGCGTGTATGTTGCGGGCGCAACGAAATATTTTCAGTACGATAACACACGTTTTGCCATGGATAGTTTCGCGCTGTAACCTCCCGTCGAATTGGAAATAGGGGGAGCGTGAGGGCACGAGCTATTCAACGCGTACGCGGCATGTAAAGCCCATGGGGCAGGGCTATTTGGGAGCTTCAATTTATCCCGCCTGCCATCTTTATTGCTTCTTCAAAGATGAGAGGCGCGTTGCCAGAAATTCTATTGCTCTAACGCTGTTTCGATTGCTTTGTAAGGCTTGTCATTCGAAAACAATCATGCTGAGTTCTTTGGGAGGTTGAGGACTCGGGAGCGTGCGGCCGGCAATCTGTGCATACTACGCCGCACTACGTGGAGCTATAGTCAGTGTGTAGGAGGAAACGGGAGCCACACCGACACAAGGCCCCGATTTAGCAGCCCAGAATACCTTGTGCTCCGGCCAGCCCACGAGAAGCTCTTCATATATATACGGATACAAAACGTCATCGGGGGAGTTATAAATGGCGAATGAAACCCTCTCCGTATAGCCTTCTGCGGTTCGGATGTACGGAACAAACCGGCACATAGGTAACCCATTTGATAGAGAGGGGATTCATTGTATCTAACGCCTTGTTGCGAATGCATCAAGTTTTCGTAAACTTTTATTACTTTTTTATAGGATATCGCCTCGATTTATGAGCTTATTGAATGATCAGATCAGAGAAAAGCATGCGCCCCGTCCATTGACCGGCAGCGCAAGTATTGAGCATACGAAGAGGAATATCCGGTGTGGAGCATCAGGACCGAAGCGCGATTCACTCGCCATTCCGCAAGGAGGCACGGCAGTAATGCGCCCCGTCACGGAGAGAATCCTCCACCTCCATGCGGGGCATCGGCAAAATTCTGCATCAACTGCTGTGGCTGGCCGTTGATTTACCTGCTTGATGTATTGCTGCGCGCGGCTATCCTGCCGACCAGAAGAAGCCCTGCCAAAAGCATGATGTAAGTATGGGGTTCCGGGACTACTGACACCTCTGCCGGTATCGCCAAATTGGTATTGAGAGCTACATTATCGATTTCAAATCCGTATTTGGTGCTCAAGGCCACTACCCGGTTAAATGCCGTATCCGAGGTAATGTTTACGTAAAACGTGCCGGCGGCACCCTGGTTTCCATTCGCAAGTGGGTCTACGTCAAGTCCCGTGTAACTGAAAAGCAGGTTGGCGCCATCGTAAAACGACAGCCTGTTGTAGTCGTCCACGGAGCCCCACAATAGGCCAAAATAATTATGGTATTGATCCAGTTGCAGGGTGACCTCTCCAATACCTGTGCTCAGATATTGACTGACGCCGAGACCATCCGCCTGGTTATTTCCAAACAGCGCCCCATTCCCTCCCATAATATAGGGCGAAGCGTATTTCCCTACGACTTGAGGAAGGGCAATGGCGCCCGCTCCAATCCCCCTAAAAGACACGGTAATGCCTCCGTCGACTGTACCGCCTGTTGCGGCCAGGCTATCAAAATTTACATACGGCCCTGTACCGACCGGTGTCCCGCCTACTGCAGCAGTGAGAGTCGTAGCCGCTATCGAAGAAGACGATATTGCAGCGGTGTTTAATATAAAAACCATCGTGGCGCCGATAAGCCGAGCCGTTTTATTTTCCATCGAAGTCTTCGTCCTTATCTGATTAAGTTGTATCGTTATTCTCAAAACAGGTATTTGTATGACTGGTTAATAATCAAGCAATTATTATGCCTATTTAAAATATCTTTAAAGAAGAACTACTTACAATACTTATGAAGGGATGATGCTCTTGGGGCGAAAATTTTTCGACACGACGAGTTTTGCCCGACGAGAAAGGGCGTGAAGGGCGAGGGGGAATTGAAAGGAAGGTGAAAAACGCGACCGGCTGACGAGTTATAGCTGAGGATTCGAAATCATCGACGAACCGCTGAATAAGCGGCTGGCGTGGTTATGCAAAGGACGGTGAAAACCTTTGAGCGAGGGCAGTTCATCGTTTCAAATAAACAGCCCCTCGAAAAGCATTCGGGCCAAAACTTCGGCAAATCAACTATGGGTCCCGGCACCGCCTTGACGCCTGATTCTTGAATGTCTGCATCGCCTTGGATATTGGCGTGGCTGTACGGGTAAAGAAAGCTACATCAGTGCCACAAGATCAGCAATGCGGGGTGGAGCGTGAGGCGGTGAGTACACAAAGCACGCGCGCCCGCGAATGAGCCTGTTCTGACTTACTGGCAGAGAACCCTGTGCGAGTTGCTGTCAGATGGAGAGTTCGCCAGGATGCGATTCAGAGAAGCATATGCGGCAGCTCGGGAATATGCGGCTATGGCGCGCTCAACATTGGTGTTCCGTGTTTACGATACCAATGGCTTTATTTCTACCCCACCCCTAACCCGGCGGGCTTTTTTATTTCGGTGTTGCTCAAGGCGGGCTCCAGGGCCTCGATGCCGGATGAGTCTGAGGAGGAGGCGCAAACAGGCGCTAAACCATTGCTGTGTCCCTTTTCATATATCCAGAAGACCTTCGATTCGGGCCAGCCCACGAGGGGGGCTTCATGAGCATATGGGCCTAATGGCCCTTTCCAGTCAAATAAGAAATGATCGCGCTGAATGCTTCCTTTCTTGGTTCGTGTATAGAACGCATAAATAGTCATCTCTTTCCTTTATTGCTACGGAGTTTTGAGTTTTTATAGAAACCGGCTGAAGCTGGACTCGACCGTCTTGTATGGATTACGACGTCTAATTCCACTTCCTGAATGTGGGCAATTTAATATATGCACCAGGTAGAGTTCAGTGCGGTACCGCTCTTATCAACCGCTTGGATGAAACGTATGTCCGTGAACCTCAAATGAAGAGGGTGGCTAACAGCGGGCCACGAGTTGTACCTTCAATTCGGCCTTACGGGACACGCCGCGCTCGGCAAGACAGTGGGCAAAAGGCGAGATTGAGACCTTGCTTTAACTGTGCCGGCGGGTAGAGCGGGGTTTTCCATCGACGACTGCGGCAACCCTTCTCGATCCGCTGGTTGCGCTATGGAGAACAAGGACTGGATGGCAAGCCGATTGCCGAGGAGGATTTCAGCAAGCTTTGGCTTACTGCAGGATTCTCGGCTCGATAATAATACGGCGAGCGGGGCGTCACCCCCATTTAATATGTCTAACCGTAACGGGTTATATTATTTCGGTGGGTGCGTTCCTAAAGACCTCCCGAGTCTTTCCCCTTCTCAACAGATCATTTCTTACACCAAGGCCGGCGAAAAGCGGATTGCCTTGCTCGAATGGAGTCCTTTAAGCTCGACCGCGAGATTCAGCGTCCGAGGAAATCACAGTAGCCGCTGAAGCAAATGAACCCGAAGGCAGCAAACACCACTCAGTTTAAGAAACTGATCGCTCAGCGTAAAAAACGCTTAGTCGGCGGTGCGTCGTGCAGCGAGAAGGCTGGATCATGAATGCTGAACAGTGGATGAAGTGCCCGTTTGAAGCAAGGTGGCGAACGCCTCTGCCACTACCGGGCGGCTGAAATAATAGCCCTGGCCCTCATCGCAGTGCTGGGCTATCAGAAATGCACACTGCTCTGCTGTTTCCACTCCCTCCGCGATAACGCGGAGCTTCAGGCTTTTACCCATGCCGATCACGGCACTGACAATCGCGGCATCCTCTGCGTTACTGGTCATCCGGTTGACGAATGATTTATCGATCTTGAGCGTATCAACTGGAAATTGTCGCAAGTAACTCAGACTGGAATAGCCGGTGCCGAAGTCATCGATTGCGAGCTTCACGCCCAGATCCGTGAGCGCATTCAGCACCGGATTTGTCACCGTCGCATCTTTCATAAGGACGCTTTCAGTCAGTTCGAGCTCCAGGTAGCGCGGCTCTAGGCACGTATCATTGAGCGTTGTGCCTACGTATTCCGTAAAGTCTGTTGCGCTGAACTCTCGCGCGGATGTGTTCACCGCGACGATGATCGGCGGCAGGCCAGCATCCAGCCACGCTCGAGCCTGAAGACAAGCTTCACGCAGTACCCAGCGGCCTATAGGAAGGATGAGGCCGGAGTCCTCGGCGACGGGTATAAACTCAGACGGCGGCACCAACCCTCGTTCCGGGTGCTGCCAGCGAATGAGCGCCTCGACTCCAATGATCATATTGCTCTGAAGATCTATTTTTGCCTGGTAATGCAGGACGAACTCCTGTCGCTCAAGTGCCCGGTGCAGGCGGGCCTCGATCGATTGCCGTTCGACGGCTCGAACATTCATGTCCTGCACGAAGAATTTGTAATTGTTACGTCCGCTCTCCTTGGCATGATACATCGCGCTATCGGCGCTTTTGAGCAGAGTCTCCGCATCCCGTCCGTCCGAGGGATAAGTTGCGATGCCAATGCTTACCGATAAGTGAAGCTCATGCTGATCAACGTCGAATGGAACAGTTAGCGCAGCCAGTATCTTTTGCGCGCTGATCGCCGCATTTTCCGCCTGTTTGATATTTGAAAGCAGTATCACGAATTCATCGCCACCCTGGCGACTGGCGGTATCGGAGTGACGTACGCAAGCCAGCAGGCGTCGGGCGACCGATTGCAGAAGCTGATCGCCCACCGCGTGCCCCAGAGAATCATTAATGTGCTTGAATCGATCCAGATCCATGAATAACAAGGCTATTTGCGTGCCTTGACGACTGGCCAGCTCGATCGCCTGGACGAGACGGTCATGCAGGAGCATTCGGTTAGGTAAACCGGTGAGAGCATCGTGATGCGCCAGATGATCCAACTGCGTTTTAGCGCTTTCAACTTGTTCGACCAGTTTTCTCGCTTCGATTGTGGCGACGACCAAGCGCGCGTTCGCTTCCTGCAATACTTTTATACGGCCCGACGCGACTTGCGTCTCTCCTAAACGGGCTTCCCGCTCTTGGAAGGTCGCACTTTCACGCACATGGGCTTCCCCTTCCCGTATCCCGGCCGCTACCTCGCGCAGACGCGCGGCTTCTTCACGCAAGAGGGCGGCACCTTCGCGCAGGTTGGCGGCATCTTCGCGCAAATAGGCGGCATCTTCACGGAGGAAGGCGGTGTCTTCCCGCATGTTGGCCGCATCCTCGCGCGAATATGCGGTGTCTTCACGCAGATCTGCTGCCTCTTCCCGGGCAGCGACCGACGTCTCGCGGTTTGAAAGCACTGTCTCACCCCCGGCGACGGCGCTTTCCCGGCCTGTAATTGTTTCTTCGTGAATATCGGGCATCTCATCAGGCATGTCTGGTAAATCCTGTTGACCTGAGCCTTCAGTACCTGGGGTGCCTTCATTGTCATGTTTATTCATTACGGTCTTCCTGTGTCGATTCCCTGTCCAAGCGAGACAGCAGGATGCCCGGACATGATTCCGTCATATCCGGACAAGGTCTTGCCGATAACTATGCCTTCCTCTGTTACATCAAACAATCGAATGTCCTTGCTGTGCTCGCTGCCCCGGACTTTAACAACCGACAGGACACGTTTGAGCTGCCCCATGATTTCGGTATAGCGCTGCACGATAATCGCATCGGCGAGAAAAGCGCTTCCAAACGGGCTGAAGCGCAGGTCGGTGAAGCGGTCTTCCAATTCCGACGTCATCAGGATGGTCACGCCCATGCCCGTCAGCTTGCCAATCATCCTGTACAGCGATCCGCGAAAATCTTCGCTAAACTCAGGCGCGAGCGCCAACTCAAATCCGGACAGAGAGTCAATGACAAGGCGCTTCGCTCCTACCCGGTCAATCATGTCGACCATATCATGCAGGATTTCATCAATCGAATAATCCAGCGAACGTATGGCAAGCGATTCAACCTGCCCCGTGGCGAAAAGCGACGCCAGCTTGGTGCTCAGCAGCTGGCTAGGGCTCTTCTCGAACGCCGCGATAATCCCCCGTTCGCCCATGCGCGCGCCTTCAGCAAGAAATTCCGTCGCAAATATCGTTTTGCCGGACCCAGATGGCCCGACCACGAGCAACGAATATCCAGCCGGCAAACCGCCCCCCAGCATTTCGTCCAGGCCAGGTATTCCCATGGAAAGACGTTCAGCAGGGGCGAATCGCTTCTTCTGTGACTCAATCTCTTTTTTTGGTTCGATAACCGCCCGCGGGAAAATCTCGATTCCTTTGTCATTAATTCGGAACGTGTGCAGACCTTGTGCCTGAGCTTGACCCCGCATTTTGACTACCTGCAGCTTGCGTACCGCGGAATTGCGCTGCAGGTTCTGGGAAAGCCATAGGATGCCATCAGCTACGGTAAAGACAGGGCTTGACTCTGTTTCTGGCGTCAAGTATTCACCGATCAAAAACGTTGTTGCCTGCCAGCTGGTCATTTGCATGCCCAGCTGCTGGATGAACCGTTGAAGTTCGGATACGCCCTGTCCTGCGACCTTAGCTGACTCCACCACCGAGCGAAACGAATCCACGAATACGAGGCTGGGGCCATAGTTTCTTACTTCTTCGGCAATGCGCGACAAAACCCGGTCAAAATTTCCCTCGGTCAGCTCGGCAGCCAGGTTGATGAAGCGAACGCATTCATTGATTTTATTGACGTCGAAAAACTGGAATTGCTGTTGATAGCGGAGCATTTTCAAGGCGGGCTCTCCAAGTACCGTGAAAAACAATGCTCGATTATCTGAATTTGCCAGGGAGAACATGATTTGATGAGCGAGCGTCGTTTTTCCGGTGCCGGGGGTCCCCGCTATCAGGTTAAACGAGAATTCCGGCAGGCCTCCGCCTAGCAGGTTGTCCAGGCCAGGTATCCCCGTCTGAAGCCGACGTATGCTAAGCTTTTCACTCATTTTTGGAACTCCTCGCCAGTGTAATTCGAAATGTCAGTGCTCCAGGCCAAACATAAAATACGGGTTGTTAGCTGCTCGCCAATTAGTGAGGCCAGGATGTCGGTGAAAGTGATCAGCAGCAGGTTATTTGCTTCGCTAACTTGCGCGGGTGTCTGTTTCTTGAAGCTCATTTTTAATTCTGCCAACCCTTGTTTAGCCTGCAACTGATCCGAGGCGACAGAAAGCCAGGGAAATACCGCACGATGCAGGAATATGGTTCTTGCATAAAGCGAATTGAAACCGTCTTCGCCGACGATCGAAATGATTTCGCGTGCCATCGGCTCCCACAAGCTGATCGCAGCATCCGCGATCTTCTCATCGGACTCTACCAGCAGGCTTTTAATTAACTGGTGCCGCGGGAGCTCATTGGATTCCATAAGAAATATCGATAATTTGGCGGGACAATAGCGTTGATGAAAATCAGCGGCGATTTTCAGTGGTAGGGGATGAGTATATGCGACCCAACCCGAAGTGTATTAGGTAATAACGACGCGCCCTACATTTTCCTTACCGAATTGCAAGATCCTCAAACGGCAAAGGACGTCGTTACGCCTAACTAGCGCGTGCATCGAAATGGTGGATTTCGCCCACGTCCTTTGGGACGCATGAAATCCTGTTTTTGTTATTCCTTTGGGAATTTCGCCGTTAGGGCGGCGCGATCCAGGCTTATGCTCTGGATCACGCTCCGCAGGAAATTTGTTAGAAATCCTTTAGATGCAGCCGATCAAGGATGTTCGTATCCTCGGCTAATGCATTTTTTCGCATCTCATCAATGCCGAGAAGAGCAAGCGGATTTTCGGTTTGTTCCATAGATAACGTTACAAAAAAAAAGCTAGAGTTTCGATCGTTAAAACCCGTATTTTTCGAAAAAATCCATGCACACCGAAGTTGCCGCAGCCCTGAGAAGCGCAAACGTACTTGTCGAACTCTTGAGCACGACGAAGTCTCTTTCCAATTACGAGGAACTCACGGCAGCCGTTTTGGAGGTAAATTCCAGACTCATGAATGCTACCACCGTCGCGTTGGCGAGCCAGGAGGTACAGTCAAACCTGCTCTCAAGAATACGCGAGCTCGAGACGGAACTAGCGAATGTCGCGGGATGGGAGGCGCAGGCCGAAAGATACGCCTTGCATGCTTTAGCACCTGAGCGTTTCGCTTATGCGCTGAAACCCGATGCAACGAATGGGGAGCCTTTCCCCCTGCTCTGCGCAAACTGCTTCACAAAGCGTCAGAAAGCTCTGCTTCAGTTAAGGAATCACAACAAGTTGGGGCGATGGTACAGCTGCCACAACTGCAGATCCGAGATATATGTCGATTTCCCATGATGTGCTTTCGCGTTACTTGTGAACCAGGTAAAACCGGAATCTCCAGAAGATAAGAGAACGGCCGCCTCCCGAAAATTGCGCCGGCTTGCCCCCTCGATTGCGGAACTAATGTCGCGTCCACCCGCCGGTTGCGCTCTCCCAAAGACATGGCCAGGGCCTCCCTGCGACAATTTGTCGCATTCCTAGGCTGGCTGAAATAGATTATTCTCGCGCACGCTCGATCGAAAAAGCACTGCGACGGCATTGCGTGCTGCGCCGTCGATATTCCCCGGTTCCAGTTACAGATAATTCCCAGCTTTCAACGGCGAATAGAGGCTCACCATGGCAGGAGCAGGAATAGGCCCGAGAAGTTGAGAATCAGCAATTAACTTTCCCGCTCGAAACCGAATCGAGAGGCCACCTTTGAAGCAGGTGTCGTAAAAGAATAATCGGAGCATATCGATAATATGACGCCGGGCATTAAGCCAAAACTTGTCTACGCCTCCTTTAGCCTGGCAGGTCTGCTGTGGATATCTTCCAGCGCGGCCGCGAGTGCGCCGGATGGGGTGGCAAAAGATGACAAGACCAAGTGGGCTCCGCCGGTAATCAACAAGCCGGTTGCCATCGCTCCCATGCCAGAAGCTTCGCTGAATATCAATGTATCGCCTGTCGCTGCGCGAACCACTGGTACGAAACTGGCGCTTCACGAGCCAGTGGTGAAAATGCCGGAAGTGACAATTGGGGGAAAAGTGAAGCCCCCCCGCAAGCAAACTGAAGTGGAACGGTACAGGCTGCCTCAAACCACGGAAAGTATCACCCGGGAAAGAATCGACAACACGATCAATCTTGCGAATCCCGAGGACGCCATCAAGTACATGCCGTCCATACAGGTACGCACTCGCTATATCGGCGATACGAATGCGCCAGTTGGCATGCGCACCTCGGGCACGTCCGCGAGCGCGCGCAATCTGATCTATGCGGACGGCATTCTGCTGTCTTCTTTGCTCGGCAACAACAATACAAACACGGGCTCCCCCCGCTGGAATACCGTATCGCCCGGAGAAATAGAACGGGTTGATATCATGTATGGCCCGTTTTCAGCGGCCTACGCCGGCAATTCCATAGGGGGCGTAATCAATATTACGACCCGGATGCCGGAAAAATTCGAATTCGGGGCAGACGCCCAGGCGTCCTGGCAGACTTTCAATCTTTATGGCACGAAGGATACCTACGAGACGCAGCGTTATGCGGGTTACGTCGGCCACCGCTACAACGATCTGTCATTCCGTTTCGACTACAGCCATCTCAATGCCCAAAGCCAGCCCATAACGTTTGCAACCACTCTTATTTCGAACACCCTGGCGGGTGCTGGAGATACAGTGGCGACAGGTGCCTTTGCGGGCGCAAATCCCACCAACGCGCGGAACCTGACGCTGGGCGCGGGGAATATCAATCATACCGTGCAGGACAACTTCAAGTGGAAGCTTGCCTACGACATCACGCCCTCCATCCGGCTTGCGTATACCCTGGGCCTGTGGATGAACAATGCGCATGCAAACACACAAAGCTACCTGAGGGATGCGGCAGGAAATCCGCTGCAAAGCGGTTTTGTCAATATTGATGGCCGAAGGTACAACCTGTCTCCTGCCAATAGCCCCACTTTTGCCGGTAACCAGACTGATCAGACCACCTGGTCCCATGGGATCAACCTTCGATCCAATACGGGCGGGGTTTTTGATTGGGAATTGGCCGCAAGCCTGATCGAACTAGGCAAGGACACCGTTCGGGCGCCAACAGTTGACCCTACCCTCGCGTTTGCCGGCAATGCACCCGGCAGAATCACCAGCTTGAGCGGCTCTGGCTGGCATACCGTGGATGCCAAGGGTATCTGGAGGCCCAGGGTCGATCTGCTCGGTTCTCATGAAATCAGCTTTGGCTTTCACCATGATTTGTATACGCTGAAGAATCCCGTATTCAATACGGGTAACTGGCAAAGCGGCCCGGGTCAGAGTGTTTTTACCAATTCCACCGGAAAGACCCAGACTGAAGGTTACTGGATTCAGGACGCGTGGGATTTCCACGAGAAATGGAACTTTACTGTTGGTGGCCGACTGGAATCCTGGCACGCATACGACGGCGTGAACACTTCAACGGTGGGTGGGTCGCTCCAAACGGTAAATCAGGCCGACAGAAGCGCGGTCAACTTCTCTCCCAAGGGGAAGTTGACCTGGGCGCCGCTTCCGCAAGTGAGAATCGGCGCAGCCATTGGTCAGGCTTATCGCTATGCAACCGCCTCGGAGTTATTCCAGACCACTACGGTTGGGACAGGCGCGACGGCCATAGCGGTCAATGGGAACCCTAATCTCAAGCAGGAGGACGCGCTGGCTTCTGAATTATCCGGCGAGTATTTTGTAGACAAGGGGAGACTGCGGGTCAGCCTGTTTCAAGAGCGTATCAAGAATGCGATTTTTTCCCAGACCGGCCTAATCACCAATCCGATCACCAATCAAACTGTTCAATCAACCTTTATAACAAATGTTGGCGAAATCGATACCTATGGCGTTGAGGTTTCCGGGGAGAAAACCGACGCGGTGATAAAAGGGCTGGATATTATCGGCAACGTGACCTGGGTGGATTCCAGGATAGAGGATAACCGCGCGGCGGATGCGGCAGCAGCAGCGCTGGGACCGACGCCGGCGAATCCGAACGCATCAGTTCCATCGACCGGCAAGCATCAGCCCCGGCTTCCGATCTGGCGGGCGAACGCGGTAGTCACCTATCGAGCGAACGAAAATTTCAGCGCTTCCGTGAATGTTCGCTACAGCAGCGGCCAGTTCGGCCAGTTGAATAATACGGATACCAACGGCTTTGCCTATACAGGGTTAACCAGTTATCTCGTTGCCGATCTGGTCGCAAAGTATCGGATCACCAGGCAGTGGACCGCTATCGGCGGTATCAATAATGTCAATAACGACAAGTACTGGATCTTTCATCCCTTTCCCCAGCGGACCTATTTCGCGCAACTGAGGTTCAATTATTAGGTAACGCCAAGTTTTAATATTTCATGTGTCGGGGCAGCGAAAAGCGAATTCATATATCCGAGGCAATAAAAAACCCGCCGAAGCGGGTTTAAGGTATTGAAGGTGCCGTGACAGTCAGGCTTTATCTATCGCATCCTTGACGGTTTCTTTGGCGTCCCCGTATTTCTTTTGGGTTTTTCCCTCTACTTGTTTGCCGAGGCCCTTGGCTTCCTGCTCTTTATCGCCTGTTGCTTTTCCAACTCCTTCTTGGACCTTTCCGGCGATGTCTTTCGCAGTACCTTTCACTTGATCTTTATTCATGATTAATCTCCTTTAAGGAAAATCAGAATCCAACGTTGCTTGCCTCCACTGTAACCCGGTTACTGATGACGTCAGTGACATCGGAATCAGCCGGGCGGTTACAGGACCATCAGCGGCAAGAGTTGTCAGATTATTATAATGATGAGGTTAATACTGTGCGCTAAATCACATTGGGTAGAAATATTGCATATAAATAGGGGCCAACGGCCCAACAGACCCGGCTTGTTCATTTTCGGTGCGGGGGTTCTTATTTCATATGGGGAAGCAATAAGCAAAGACATCGCCGCCTGGCTCTACCTGATGTTGTCAAGCAGTTTTCTTTTATGCAGGAGGGTGGCGCAACGGGGTGACCGCAAACAGGTAGCCTGCCACGTTGGCAGTTGTTGCCAAGCGCGATGCGCCTGAGCATCGCTGCTATTGATAACATCGCCGGGAACCCAGGGACAGTACCGTTCTAATAGCGGTTTCCGTCATTGCCATAGACTGCAGGCGGATTGGTGGCATACGGATTGTTCGGGCTGTTGTTGCTGTAGCGGCTGCCGTATTGTCCGTGTGGATTATTGATGCTGTCTGCGGAGTGCTCGCTGCCGTACCTTCCGTATGGGTTACTGACCGAGTTTGCGTCGTAGGGGTTGGAGCTGAGGTTGCCGAGGTATTTTCCTGTTTGCCGATCCCGAAGTTGCGGCGGCTCGGCATGGACGATACCGGAAACAAGCAGCGCGAGAATGACAGGCACGGCAGCTTTCATGATTCACCTTTTTTTGTTGTTATGTCTTGGGATTGTTCTGCATTTGATGTATCAGATCAATGGATGAGTCAATGGTTCAAATAAAGCGGCTGCATGCATGCGGTTGGGTAGCACATGAGGGCGGTACGCGCAGGACGCTACACGGGGCCGGTACATGGCGAAATAAAAGCAGAAGACGACTCATCCGGGGTTTAGAGAAGCTGAATTTGGCGTATTTTATGGGTAGGGCGGTCATTCGGAGGGCTGAAAGTTATGGAATGAGCGCCATTCCCAGGGAGGGGTCGGCGAGTCGAAGGCCCATAATCCCCGCTTGGCCGCTTTGGCTTCTTCCTGCAGCCTGTGAAGTTTTTTATCCTTGGGAGCTTGATTCTTTACCCAGGCCAATCCGCGCCGCACCTGCTCGGCGTTGACATCCACGCCATTGCACTCGACCCTGGCCAGCGTTCGTCCATAGTAATCCCTGCTGATGGAAGTCAATTCCGCGTGAACCCATAGGCATAAGTCGAACAGCGACTGCCGGGATTCAGTTGCGAACGGCTGGTCCAGCTCCGGGGCGTCAATTTCCGCCAGCCGTACCCTGACCAGTTCGCCATCTATGGAAACGGTAACTGAGTCGCCGTCAACAATCTGCAGTATCTGGGCATGGATGGGTTCCGTGTTGGGCGCGGCGAAAGCGGCATGGGGGAGGGTGAGCCAGGTGACGAGCACGAGAACAGCGATAGCAGGGCGCATCGGTGTCTTATATCATCGGCCATCTGTTAGAGCAATACATCGTTCTTCAATAGGGCACGTGCTCGTCACAGCCATTCCAGCGGTCTATAGAGTATTACAGCCGCGCTCAGGTCGAGGGCCGGCGGCGCATACAACGCGCTTCATTACTGGCCAGGCGCAGAAGCCGCTATCTGCGCTGTTCGTTGTGATTTGTCTTGCCGGATGCGGCGGTGACAGAGAAATTGAGCAAGGATTCGGGACGCCCGACATGATCGGGAACAGGGCATGGCATTCTCACCGACACCGGGGAAAGCCGTTTGATAGCATGTCGCGGAAAACGATACGCCTGCCGTATATTCGCCGCAGCTTGGATTGACATCCATCATTATCCAATCTAGAGTATTGAGAGTAACATGATGTTTCATTAAAACTTAAATTGAATGGGGGAAAAGATGATGAAAATAAACAAAACAGTCGTGGGTCTTGCTTTTGGGTTGCTGCTGGCGGGAACAGCGCACGCAGCGGAACAAAAATTCAAGGTGGTTATCAATGCTTATGACACTAACATTCCGGAGCTTAACGTTGAAGGCGTGACAGTCAAGAATATCCGCGCGTTCAATGTTCTCAACGAACCCGAGACGCTGACTGTCAAGAAAGGGACGACAGTAAAGATTACGGTCGAGAATAAATCGCCTATCAGCGAAGGATTTTCCATTGACGAATATGGAGTCAAGGAAGTCCTGAAGGCGGGCGAAACCAAGACAATTACTATCAAAGCGGATAAGTCCGGCGCCTTCCTCGTCTGGTGCCAGCTCCATCCCAAGAACATCCATTTGCCTGGTTCCTTGAATGTGGTGGACTAGGTAGCTCTTGCGACGACAGAAGCATTACCTCGGCGCGGGATATCGTCGCCTCGGGGTCACCTGAAACCCGCCGGCTGGCGGGTTTTTTTATTTTCCGCCAGCGGGGATTTTTTTATCAGTAACTTGATTTTTTGTCGTCGGTCGTCGCAGGGACCTCCGACGCAGCTTTAATCAAAGCACCAGAGCATCAAATCATTTGCGCCAGTGCGAAATCCGGACCGAGCCGTGGCTTTCTTCCTTTTCCGGCCTTCCCCTCCACCTCTGGTCCGGAATATTTTGGGGCAACGAATTCTTTCTGCGCTGTTACGTTGGTTAGCGCACATATCTTCCTTATTGCCATGAGATACAGTTTTTACGCGGTGCTCCTCGCGGATGCGCTAGCGGCGTGTCCGGATTGTCCGGGCTGGTTCTCCATATTGCTTTCATTTAAGAAGCCGGCCCGCATTTTTTGAAAAACTCTTTCTCGATAGGAATTTCCGATGAAGAAACTCAGAAATATTGATGTATTGGGGTATGAGGCAGAAGAGTTCGATAAGTGGCTTGAGGAAAGCACGAACAAAATTTTAAAACGAACCGCCCCTAAGGTAAAACGTTCGTGGGAAGCGGACATGTCAGCGCCGTTGAAGGCGTCCCGGCAAGGCTCCAGCAAATCCAGCTATTCTCGGCAGCGCAGCCTGTAAATATCGGATAGCGGCCCGCCGGACAGCTCAGGCGTCAGGCGAGCTCAGGCTGCAACCCATCGTGGAACCCCTGAATAAGTTCCCACGTTCGGTGAGGACTTGTTCAGCGGTTCCTGATGAATTAGAAGTCCGTCGCTTAGCCGTCGCTTGGCAATTCCAATCGATTGGAAGATTGAGGGGTGGGCCAGGCGGCTGCCAGGGTCGGCCGGTTTCCTCGACAGGAAGATCTGGTGCTCGCGTGCGGGGCCCGCTGTCCTGAAAGGGGTGACGGGAACACGTCGTCCCGATTCATCTCGACCCGGGGGCGGCCAGCCGCTCATGATTCGGGATGTCTCGCGGCTAATGGCTTATCCGCGCTTTTCGCTTATCGCTTATTTTCGCGGCGGACGGGTTGAACGGGCGTCATGACCGGCGGAATACGCTAAACCGAAGGCACATGGACACGCCTCATCGAACCGAACGCTTTATTCTCTCGGTCGAAACGTGAATTCCCTTCGCTCTTTCTTTTTAAGCGCAAAGATCTATTTCAACAGGCGCCAAACCCGCGCTGTAGCCTTCCTGGTACTGCCAAAACACCTTTGATTCAGGCCAACCGATTAAGGTTTCTTCATACACGTATACGTCCGTTACTTCGAAGCCCCTGAAGCGGAAATTTTGGTGACGCGAAATTGAACCGTCGGTTTTGCGTATATAAAGAATATATATGGGCATTTACGCTGCCTCAGGTTGTGACGGTCTCTCCTTTTTTAGCTGTTTTAAAAGTGATACTAAAAAAAGCGGGAAATCTCTTCCGTGCGGTAGCCCGCGTTGGGAGTTATGGGCATGATCTTGCTGGCACTGTTGTTGGCCGGGCATATTGAAGCGCAACACCCGGATAGAGGCAAAGGTCAGGAAAGCAATGAACATTCATCCCCAGTCACAGTGTGCGTTTTCGCAGGACCCGCCCCGGTACGGCACTCCGTCACGGGAAAGTCAGTTATCCTGGGAACTGAATGGCGGTGCCTTGTAGATGGAGTGGTCTTGAGCTAGGCAGGCTGTACCCGAACGACACCCCAGTCGGCGAAAAGCGCTTGGCCTGATTAATTGTTTACCTTGACTGGCAATCTTCGCATTTATTGATTTTGATGAGCTGATCTCCTCATGGCTCCAGGCCGCGGATCGGCGTATCGAGCGCCTTGGCGGCGCGCACGGGATTAAAATATTCGCGCAGGAATGTGATCTTTTCGTTTTCGGCCCGCAGAAATAGCACGTAATTCTGGACGTAGATGCGGCGGGTCGACTTGATGAACCCTTCTCCCCTGAATTCGGCGACTGCCGCTTGCGAATCGACGAACGGGTGGACCTCGACGTCGAGGAAGCGGAAATTTTCTACCGAACTGAGAAACCACGTCACATGATTGACCACCTCCTGCCGGCCCATCAGTCGCGCGGGGTGCCCGAGGGAGGGCGCAAAAGGCAGCTCCCACAAAAGATTATCGGCGATCAACGTCTGCCAGCGCGCGTGGTCGTCGACGAACGTCTGGATATGCCGATGCAAGAGTGTGGACGCTGTTGTCATCTATACTTCTCCTTGTTGACCCGAAGCTCGGTGGCGGAGTGATCTTGGGCAGGCGCGTCGAAGCCGATTGGATGCGATAGCTATCGCGAGAGAACGGCGGCGAGAGGCGCAATCGCAAATCTCAGTATCACCCGTTCTGGCTGCTTTCCTCGACCGGGAAGACAGGCGGCGCAGGCCAGTCCGGGCAATTAACAGCTTGGATAAAGGTTGTGGCGGCGCATAAAAACCTTTCCCGAATAGAGGATTTTAAGGCAGTGCCGGACTAATTGCTTGCGGGAGTGGAGCGGTACTGGACTTGGGGTAGGCCCGGGGTCGCTTTGGAAAAGCTGCTGGCGATTTTATTATTAGAGATTAGTTAACCAATCCGAGCATTCTTTATCAAAACCCACCCAGGCGGCATTGCCGGCAATTTCAACCACTACGAGCTTATCGTTCAAGCCCATGTACTGTTGAAGATGATCCCTCACCTGATCTGCTGTTTTAGGGGAAGCAATAATCCAGGTTGATTCCAAGCAGTGCCACCACGTCTCGTAGGTTTCGATTTCCTCTATCAGAGTGGCATTGGTGTTTCCCGGGTTTTTAAGCTCGTACCCGATGCAATACATGGCCATGCGTTCTCTTTCTCCAGTTCTGTTTCATTAGAAATGTTCGAATGCGGGGATGCGTTCGACTCCGAGTTCGACCGTAACCGTAAGCGAACCCCAGTATCTACGGTAAGTAATAGCCTTCCTTTAACCCGGGAAAACCTTTCCGCTCGGGGAGCGGGCGCTCCCACCTGCTTCTTCCCCAGTTTGTTGCTAGTGGTGGTCATGTTTTTCGAAACAGACGATCTCAAGCTTGGGTGGACTCGCGGATGCTCATCTGTCGCCAATTGGCGACATTTATAACTATGTATTTTCAAGTACTTAATATTAAGGCCGGAGATAACGTCGGCTAATGGTGACTAATGTACCAGTACATCAAGCACAGCCGTATGTTCTTAAAAGAAAAAACTTCAGGCACGCTTATTGCTTTATACTCGCTATAGGCTTGCGTTATAAAAGTCTATTATTGAAGTGTCTAATAACGATATCAAGTCCTACAAGGAGGAGCTATGTCAGTACTGCACAGCCCAAAGCAAAATCAGCTATTAGCGGCACTGCCTGCAGATGAATATGCCCGCTTACTGCCACATCTGGAATTGGTGGATTTGCCATTGGGTCAAGTAATCTATGAACCTAATACTCGGATTAGCCAGCTTTATTTTCCAACAACCTGCATTATTGCCCGCATGTATGAACTGGAGTCCGGAATTTCCCGGCAGGTCTCGATGATCGGGAACGAAGGGGTCACCGGGGTATCCCTGCTATTAGGGTCGGAAACTACGCCTGCCACAGTTACGGTGCAAAGCCCCGGCTATAGCTATCGTATCAAGGCGAGCGTGCTGAAAAATGAGTTCGAGTCCGGCGGCTTCCTGCAGCACCTGATGTTGCGTTTCAGCCAGGCCCTGCTATTTCAGACTGAACAGTGTGCCGTGGACCATCGGCAAACCGTGGAGCAGCAACTTTGCCGGTTTTTGCTGATGAGTCAGGACCGTCTTGCAGTTGCATCCCTTCCCATGACGCACGAATTGGTGGGGGCGATGCTCGGGGTCCGCCGTGAAAGCGTAACCCAGGCTGCGCAGACGCTACAGGCAGACGGCGCCATCCAGTACCGGCGCGGCCATATAACGGTAGTGGATAGGGCACTGCTGGAAGAGCGAGCAAGCGATGGCTACGCCGTGGTTAAAAAACTATACCAGCGGCTGTTGCAAAGCAAACCCGCCAGCAGTACGGTCAAGGTAATCAGAGCTGTCGCCGCTTAGCGGAAAACGCTCAGCGTCGACGAGAGAAGGAAATTAAACCCGGCCGCGCCACGTTGTGGGGCGGCCGGCGCTGAGCGTCACCTGCAGGGTTGTGGTGATGCCCCGCAGCACATATCTTACCGATTTTCGCGACCTTGCCTATTGGACCAAAGTGCAGGTATGCGGTACTGAGCTAATGAAATAACGGGCTTTTTCCCGAAGCTCATGCACCAGTGCACCTGCAAGCGAAATTTCTATCCAGACCTGAACCTTCGCCGTTTATCCACCACGCATCCGCTGTCCACTCATCCGACTTATTTTTGGCAGTTTACAGCTGGCATTTAGCGACACCACGGTTCGGAATCGTGCATGGGATGCTTTATCAACCGGAGAGCCGGCTCGAAGTTTACGTTTGCGCGTCCCGGTTTTCGCCGACCGGATTGACATCAGCTAGCGACTGGAGACGGTGCCATGCGGCGGGTGAAAGGAGAAATCCCTCCCTGAAGAGAATGAGCCCGCTATGGTATTTGCGCGTTATAAACAAAAAACCCGCCGAAGCGGGTTATTGAAGTGGATTATTTAGAGTTATTGGCCAGACTCGCCAGCCATTTTTATTTCCCCGGTCCCGTTTTCTTTTTTTTTTCAGATACTCGTCAGCCGTTCGGGACTCCATTATTACTAAGCAAGAAGCGTGCTCGTCCAAAAAATATTCTAATAGACTGAATAATAAAGACAAAGTTTGGGTTTGAAAAACCGTGATCGAAAAAATGTAAAATATTTCGACACCCAAACTCTAGCGGCCGGTACTTGCGTCAGCCTCCGGTATTGTCGGCTCGGCAAGCCTTTTTCCATCAATTCAATTCCCCATGAATCGCTGTCCGAGTATTACGTACGACGGCGACGCATTTTTCCGGACCTGTAATCCGCCGCTCGTTCTCATCCGGCGAGGTTCCCAGCACCTGTACCCTGGTACAGCATGTACTTCAGTCCAATAGGCACTGCTTTCGCTATGAGTATGATGCTTTCCTTGCTGGTTCACGTTGATAACCATGGAGGGAAGATGAACAAACTAGCTAACCTGGCGGCAGCCTGCGGGATTATTGTTGCAACAATGTCCGCTGCCAACGCTATACCTATTTATATCGCCGCCGATTTCTCTGGAGGTATCTCGACAGTGAAAGATCTGGGGAGTAGCCTGGGCTTGCAAAGAACAAACACCTGCAGCGGTTGCGCGGCGGGTAGCGTAAGCGGGAACGTGCTGTTTGATAAAAGCCTTGTGCCGGGAAACGGTACCGGCGTCGTTAATGTTCCGTTAGCGGCCGTCGCAGGCGCTTCCAATAATGTTGTATTCGACATCGTTTTCGGCATTAGGCCATTGGAATTTAAGTTCGGGGATTCCGATATAGTGGGTGGACCATCCATCCAGTTCAAGAATGGCGTGTTTAGCGGTTTCTTCCTGGTGAAGGATTTTTCATATAACGGAACGCCCTTTGAACTTAGCGTGCAAGGGGGCGTGTGGGACATAAGAGGCTGGAAGAACCATTCTTACTCGGATTTGGCGGCTTCTGGCTACCTTAACGTGGGCAATAGCGGGCTGACGAATCAGACTGTATTTGATCCAGTGCAGCAGCCTGCGGAGATCGCAACGGTTCCGGAGCCCACCACCGTCGCGCTGATCGTTTTCGGGGTATGGGGGCTCATCATGGCGCGGCGCCGGGAGAGTCTGCGGGCGCGGGCCGAGGTTAACGAGCGGAGCCACACGAAGGAAGATCCGGGTCTGCCGCGTTCCAATTCCGCCCCTGAAAAAGAGTTGCCAGCTGATCGCGAACCGAACGCAAGCTGAGCGCGAGTTAAGCGACAGTCGGTCGGTGACGGCATCAGCACCGAATTATGATAATCCAGATTCAGGGCAAACCGCCTCAACGTGATCCCCGAAGACAGGAAACTTACCTCTCGCGGTCCGCGTATGGGTGTCAAGCTAATCCTGGTTCAGATAGTTTTTTTCCAGGAATTCGGACTTGAAATTCTGTGGCGGAGTGGGAATATCAGGCCGGCCCTCTGGCGTAAAGTCCATGAGATTCCAATACGCCCACACCGTGTCGACATGATTCATCGGCAGCTCACTTCCCCAGAAGTGATAAATCTTTCCATCCCGCTTCCTGAATACATGCATCATCGGCCATTGCATATCATCAGAGTCTCCCTGGCATTTGTAATCAGCCTGATAGGCAGAGCCCCCTCCGGAAACCAGTGCAATTTGCGACCATCCGCGCTGTTTTGCCCACGCATTGATTCGATCCGCCGGGGCTTTGGCAATTGCGACAAACGCGGCATCTTGAGTGACCTGATACCAGGTTCGATCAAACCCATCGACGAGCGACGTACACGAAGGACAGGGATGGTCCCAGTTCGGACCGTACATAAATGAGTAGAGCAGCAGCGTGTTTTTGTCCGCAAACAGCTCCGAGAATTTCACGCTCTCCCCCTACTTTTCCATCATTGGCCCGTTGGAAGACGTAGTTCTCTTTCAGTCGCCCGCCGAGAGGGAGATTGCGGCGTCTTTCTGCTACAGATTTTACTTTTTCGACAAGCTCTTGTTCGTCTTTGAGCAATAATTCCCGCGCATCGCGATACTCTCTACTTTCATTTGGATACCGTAGTTCGCTCATGTTCATCTCCTCTTGAACCAGTATTCGAATGTATTCCAGATGACTGCTCGTGGCACTTACCGCGAGTTCGAATCTGACATTGTTTGTCCGATCAGATCCAAACTAATACAACTAATGCGTCGACCTGCGCCATAGCGGTCGCCTTGTTTTCATGGGCATTCTCGCTGATCCTTTCCCCGACCAACCTTCTTCCTTCGTCAGCCTGTAACATTTTACAGCTACAAATTCAGCGTAGATGGTGATTTACTGCCGGGCTGAATTACATGGCCGACAGGCAGGGAGTCAGGTTCCGATGGATAAGCTTGAGGCTTTACTGATAGGTGGTTATTGGCCGGAGTTGATGGCGGTGACGCTTGGACTGCTCATCCGGGCAGGGTTTACGGTAGATGTCATCTGCAATAACACGGCGTTCAGGAGAAGCAGCGCAATACGGGATTATGTTCTGGTAAAGAAACGCGATCTCCTGGCCAGAACCGCCGCAGAAAAAATAAGGAAAGACTATTCACTGGTTGTTATTGGTGACGATGCGACGCTCGGGGTGATATTAAACTCGGATTTGACCCACGAGCAGAAGTTGCGGTTGCTGCCGATTCTGTCTGATAAAAACTTCGGCCATATTTTTTCGAAAATTGGCTTATCCCTTGCGCTGGAAGAAAACGGGATCAGCACGCCGGAGTACCGGATTGCACGCAACGAAGGGGAATTGGCTGCCGGGGCGGAAACGCTCGGCTATCCCATTCTGGTCAAGCTCGACTCCTCCGCCGGCGGCGTAGGGATATTCGAATGCCTGGACAAGGCGGACGTGGAAGATTTGCGAAAAACGCTGAAGCTTTATCCGGTTCTGGTTCAACGGAAGGTGAAGGGCGTAGAGGTGAGCCTGGAGGCTTTCTACCGGCATGGCGAATTGGTGCATTTTGCCTATTCGATTCCGGAAAAATCAAAATACCGGTTCGGGCCCACCTCAGTCAGGTCTTATCAGCAAATTGCCTCACTGGAACCACAAGTGTCTGATGAACTGCGTCGGGTTGGCAAGGCGCTTGGCTCCCACGGTTTTACCAGTGTCGGCTGTATACACGCTGAGCATGATAAGAAGCGCTACTATTTCGAAGCTGACATGCGGCCGAACCTGTGGATCGATCAGCCGAGGTACCTGGGCGAGGATTGGGCCAAGATTATTCAGCGGCACTTCGCGGAAGGCGCAGCGGGGAGGCATGCGGGCTCGTTCGACATTTCGTACCCCAACCGCGTTCTCATCCCTCACTATCTGCGGTTGACGTGGGCGGAACTGATATTCAATCGCTACGGGGTCTGGAAATATCTTCCCGAGAATTTCCTGTACGTCCTGATACATTACCGGATTCTGACCTGGGCGCGTTGGGCGGTGCGCAAGGTATACGGGTTTTTTCTGCCAAAAAAGGTACGTGTCTTTTTTAAACGCGTTCGCCTTCAAATCAGTGTTCGTTCTTCCCCGCGAACCAGGGAAGGGCAAGCCCACCAGCCAGCTGAGAGCCACGGCCCTCGTCCCTCTATGGCGCGCCTGGAGGACAGGCGGTAACAGGTGCTACTCCCACGGTCGACCCTTCGTTCCTGGCCCAGAATACCGTGGATTCAGGAAAACCGGTCACCTGCTCTTCATGTTTATAGCCGGCCAGCAGGCCGTGGGGCGCGATAGCAATCACGTTATCCAGGCGCTGGATACGCCCTTGCGTATTGCGTAGATAGTAGATGAATTTCGCCATTTGCTTGTCTCCCGCAAAAACGGCTAAAGCCGTAACGCCGCTGAAGCACTCAGCGATATTTTTTAAAATTCAGCCTGACCCGTAACCAGGGTCCCGCCGCTTACCGCCGTGTCACAATCCTAAGTGGCTGAATTCTGGTCGCGGAAATTAGCGCAAGCGTCCAGTGGGGCGATGCCTACCGTAGGGCCGATACTCCTGGCCCAAAGCACAATGTTTTCGGGGAAGCCTTCTAGCGGCTCCTCGTGGATGTACGGAGCGAGGGATCCGTATGGTGCTTGCGAAATATGGGGAAAACCACAAATAACATTCTTGGTGCGCTCGATGTCGCCTTCTTTGGTCCTTATATAGACAGCATACTGGGACATGACAGCCTCCGTTGGTGAGATCAGCTCCGGATTGTACGGATGCTTTGTTGCAGATTTTTTATGCGGCCCATATCAATTCAGCTGCTTTCATACCACGGAGCCAGTGCCCCGGGTCTTTTCCCGCCTTTCGCGATCCTTTCCGTAAGCGAAGTGAACGCCCCATATCTTTAAAATGGATAAGCAAGTGAAATAATATAATTTAATCTTATATAGAGCTTCTGCTAACCTTCGTTTGCTGAGCGGGAACGGCGATGGACCGCGCCGCAGGCGACGAAGTAACACCGACCACAAGACTGGAGGTGGAAACAGCAACCGATAGGGTCGCCGACCGGGATACCGGAGGAGCCATTCAGGGGAATGCAGTGAAATACGGGTGGCGAATCATGCTTGCAACGATAATCGGCGTATTACCGATCGGGTCAGTTCAGGCTAACGGCAGTCTATTGAATGGCTCATCGAGCGGCCCGGAGGCCCAGCCCCCGTCCGCGCGGCAACGGGCCGAACAGTTGGCGCAGGCAGCGGCACCCGGCGCGGATAGCGCGCCGGCCAAATCCTCGGATGAAAATTACAAATGGCTCATCAAGTCGCCAGACGAGGGCAATAAATGGGCGATCCCGGCGGATAAATCCGCCGCATCCGAAAAACCGGCTGGGTCACCCGAAGCCAAACCGAACGGGGATAACAAATCCACCAGCTATTATCGCCCTGCGAACAGTTATGCGACCAATCCGGACTCCGATCCGCCCCGATATGTGCGCCGGCTGAGCCAGACCGGCATTGAGGCATTCAAGGACATCCACTGGCTGGATATCGGTTTCGAGTTTCGCACCCGCTATGAAATGCGCCACGATGATTTCCGCCGTGTCGAAGCAGGATTCGACAACCCGTTTTTTATACGTTCGCGAGCCTACCTGGGCATAAGGGAAATTCTCGACCCGTTCCGCTTTGCAGTCGAGTTCCAGGACTCGCGGGTCTACAACAACCGGTTTCCGACAACTGACCAGGAAAACAACCCGTACGACCTGATCCAGGGATACGGGGAATTGAATTTTAAAAATGCGTTGGGCCAGGACGATCGCAAGCAGAACCGTCCAATCAGGTTTCGGGCAGGGCGTATGGCTTATGAAACGCTGGATCGGCGTTTTATCGCACGCAACGAATGGCGTAATACCACGAATACCTTCGAAGGCTTTCGCCTGAACCTCGGGCGGGAAGCGAATGACTGGGAAATTGATACATTTGGCTACCAGCCGGTCAAGCGCCTGCAGACCCAATTCGATGAGGCCAACGACCACCTTTGGTTTTTTGGCACAATCGGGCATTGGCGCAAGTGGTCCGATATCATCACGCTGCAACCTTATTATATGGGCCAGAAGCAGACTGCTGATCCCAACGGCCATACCGCAACCAACCGGCTTGATCGCGAGATTCACATGCCATCGTTGCGCGGCTACGGACTGATCGGGACTACCGGGCTCGATTTCGATGTGAACTTCAGCTACCAGTTCGGTACTAACGGCACCGAGCGTCATGATGCCTACGGTTATACCACCGAGGTGGGGTATAAGTTCAAGCACGCCTGGAAGCCGCGTCTCAGTGGCTTTTACGGTTATGCTACAGGTGACCGGCATCCCAATGACGGCGTGAACAATCGTTTCGACCGTTTTTTTGGCTTTGCACGCCCATGGTCGTCAGATCACTATATTATTTATGAAAACATCAAGCATCCCCGAATCAGGTTTGACCTGCAGCCGACCCAGAAACTGGGGATTGAAGCCAGCTATGCCTGGTTCTGGCTGGCGAGCAGTACCGACCGGTTGTTCGACACTTTTGATGGCAACATCAGCGTCGTCAGGGACCCCGGCTTCAATCGGGACAGGACCGGGAGAAGCGGCGACGAGGTCGGGAACGGGGTGGAACTGCGCGTACGTTATCAGATTGACCCGAGAATCAACACAGTCATTGGTTATTCGCACTTCATCGCTGGGGACTTCATCAAAAACCGGATGGCGGCGCACCCCGAGGAAATCACGCAGCGTCCGGGCTTTAGTGATTTTTTCTACGTAGAGGTGTTGGTCACGGCGTTTAAATGACCAACGAGCTCAACTTGAACTTGAACCAGCGGTTGTGTTGCCCGAATGAAAAACCCGCCTTGAGAACCAAGGCGGGTCTTCTTATTTCCCAGGCCGCTTCTTTTACGTCTGCCTGCTTCGCCGCGACATAAAACCAAGCAAACCCAATCCCGCCAGGAACATGGCATAGGTTTGCGGTTCCGGAACGTTGGTGACGAACCCTGGCACATCTGTAAGTATGATTCGATCACCGAGGGGTTGAACCGGACGCGTGTTGCCGTGGGGGAAGAGGTCTTGATAAGCCTGGATTTGGGCGGCCGCCATTTCGAGCGGCCGCGCCAGGTTTATCCAGGTTACCTCCTCGGTAAATGGGGGAGTCGTGAGCGACCCCTCGTAACGAAATGATTGTAGATTGTCGGGCAGAAGTGAATTCAGGTTAAAGTCGGACACCTGATGCGTTTCGCTTGCTGTTGGCAAGTCCGAGAAAATCGGGTCAAGCGCGCTATTGAAGCTGCCCTGGTTTATCCACCGCCCCACCACCAGAAGATTATCCGTGGAGTCGGCGAATACCATATGCAACTCCAGGGGCGTGGCCTTGCTGCTTTCCAGATGCTCAGAGGGCGTGTGAAAGTGGAATTGAGCCAGGTTATAGGTATGGCCATCAACGGTGACTGATCCTGCCCCGGGGAGAATATTTGCTTTGATGGCGCTCTCGTGGTTGGGCGAACCGGTGTTGAGTACGCTTAAGTCTGTGTCTGAACTCAAACTAAACTTCAGCGGAGTCAGTCGGCGGAAAAAGGTGTTATCCGGACGAATATCAACAGGACTTTGCTCCTCCATTCCAGCCAGTACGTCATCCATGGTGGCCGCCTTTACAGCAGGCAGACCCGTCAGAAACAGAGCCGAAGCGAGGGGTGCAACTTGCAGCAGACGAAACGATAATTTGCTCACAGTAAGACCTCCTAAAATTAAAAAATGAATATTCAAGAGTAATACAAACTGCAGAGCTATATTAGCATGACACTTTTGAACTAAGTAGCGAAATCTACAAGAACTATTTTATAAAAACAACGTTAATTCAAGGGTCTTGCGAGCGTTCGCAGAGGTGGTTGTATCGGTAAAGGAGGATGACTGAAGCAGGATAGCTGCTGATCCGGAAAGAGCCGGTTTAAAACGGCCCATCAAGCAGGTTGTTCCAGCTTCGCGAAGTACGGCGTGCGATTTATGGATGTGCAAGGTTCGGGCCGGGTTGACGATTAGTCGGGGACGGGGGAGAGAAGAGTAGCAATATCTGCTGAAGACGAAGCCTTTACGCCTCTGTCCGCGCCAGGGGTGGCGGAGAAAAGAGGGGCAATGCCTACGCTGCGCCCGGTTGCCTTTGCCCAGAATACCGTGGATTCCGGCCAGCCGCTGATGGACTGTTCGTGAACATAAGGAGCCGGCGGCTCGTCAGGGGAATTGTAAACTGCATAGGAGACCCGCTCGATAAAGCCTTCCGCAGTTCGTATGTAAGGGACATATTTGCGCATATTGTGGTATCCGCCTCGAGAGCGTGCTGAGCCATTTGATGCTGTTATTGTACTGATGACGTCGGGGCTGGGTTATATTAGTTTTATATAAGCTTATCGAGTTCTCTTGATAAACGAATCGTAGTGGACGAGAAAGTTCCTTAACCTACGTCAGCTTCGACTGGACCAAGCAAAACGCCGGAAGAGCCACCGACTTCGCTGAAGCTGAAAAGAAAAAAATCGGAGAACACATATAAAAAGCCGTTCGAGCGATTAAATGGAGGGCGTGCTCGCGTTGTCGCTGAAGAGAGTATGTCGTTCGGGAAGGTATGGGAGACGGGGCTATCCAAAAAGGGACAAGCCCTTTAGAGGCTGTCCCTTTTTTTAGCGTCGACTGAAGCGGAGGAAAGACTACGGGCGATCGACGCAAAAACCCTTGCAGTTGAGACCATCTTTTGTGGGGTCGCAGTTATCGGCAGGGTCGTCCACACAAATCATGCCACCCTGGCACACGATCATGGATGGTCCGCCGCAGGGCGCCTTGACTTTCTGTTCTTGTCCGCTACCAGCGACGCATGTGCCTGGGCAGTCGAGGCCATCCTTGGTCGGATCGCATTTGTCATGGGGGTTGTCCACGCAAGACATGCCGCGCGGACACTGAATGACGCTTGGCCCGCCGCAGGGCAGCTGTTTCTTTCCGCCGCTGGCGGATGTTGCTTGTGACCCGGATTTTTCGCGGTCCTGCCCTTGCATGCCTTCCTGGGCATTAACGGTGCCATCCAGGCCGATGCTCAAGCCTACGCTTAAGACGAGCAGCGCTAACAACCGTACAGCGCCGGAAAAAATTGAATGTGGTTTCATAGATAACTCCAAAGTAAATGGGATAATGTCGGGTGAGAAGTTTTTCCTCTTGATGTTTCCACCGGCTTTCTTTCTTGTTGATACTGAAACGTCAAGCCGGAAAAACCCACAATAATTTTGTGGATTAGGGGACCCGGTTTCTGTTCGGTGCCGAACAGAGCTTCAGGGTAGGAACCGCGTTTGCGAATTGCCGGAAAACGTGGGGAAGTCACAGAGGGGTACTTTTGATTTTTACCTTCAATGCCCTGGGCGCTTTGCCCAGCGGTTGCAGTAAAATGGGTTACAGTGGAACGGGTTGCAATAAAATCCGGGATACGGCGACTCCATTCAAGGTAATGTATAGGTCGTGTTACCGCATATGAGGCACAGATGTTCATGCATCTAATAAACTCGAGGTATTGCTGATGCTTTGGCAAGCGCTGATGGCGGCGCGCGACCTCGGCCGGCTGCACGAGATTGCATCCATCCTGATCCGTTACGGGTTTGGCGACATGGTGCGCCGGATGGGGCTCGCCAATGCGCTGGAGCGGACGGGGCGCGCATTAAGGTGGAATGAAGCCACTGAGTTGGCTCAGCTTGAGCCGCCCGCCCGAGTGCGTCGCGCCATGGAGGAAATGGGCCCGACGTTTGTCAAGCTTGGCCAGATCCTCGCTACCCGCGTCGATCTCTTCGATCCCGAGTGGATCGAGGAATTCAGCAAGTTGCAGGACAGCACGCTCCCTTCGCCCTATCCGGAGGTTTATCAGCAGCTCACGGAAGACCTGGGTGCTCCGCCGGAGGAAGTATTTGCCGCATTTGATCCGGAGCCACTGGCGGCCGGTTCCATTGCCCAGGTGCATCGAGCTCGGCTCGCGGATGGGAGCGAAGTCGTGGTCAAGGTGCGCCGGCCCGGGGTGAGGGCAGTGATCGAGGCCGATCTGCGCTGGGTCTCGCGACTGGCGGAAGCGATCGAAACCGGTAACACCGAATTGCGCCATTTTCACTGGCGGGAGGTGGTTCGGCAGTTCAACCAGTCGCTGCGGCGGGAACTTGATTTCGCGGCGGAGTGCCGGCATGCGGAGCGCATAGCGGCGAACTTTGCCGGGTATTCCGATCCTGATTCAACGGTCCCTGCGAATCAAGGTGTCGCAGGGGCAGTGGCGGAACCCCATGGCCCGCCCTCGCTTATTGTGATTCCAAAGGTATATTGGCAATGGACGGGTGAGCGGGTGTGCGTGCAGGAGTATATCGACGGCATCCCTGGTCGCGACCTTGCGGCTGTCGAGCGGGCGGGGCTTGACCGCAAGGTGCTAGCACGCCGCGGCGTGAATGCCGTGCTCAAGATGATTGCAGTGGACGGCCTGTTCCACGCTGACCCACATCCCGGCAACGTATTCTATTTACCGGGCAACCGCATCGCCTTCATTGATTTCGGCATGGTCGGCAGGCTTTCCGACGAGCGGCGTGACCAGTTGATCCATTTGCTGCTCGGCCTCGTGCAGCACGAGCCCGCGCTCGTCGCCAATGTGCTGCTTGACTGGACGGGGACCGGCATAGTAAACGAAGAAGCACTTACGGCTGAAATTCAGACGTTCGTCGACCAGCATCTCGGCATGCCGTTGAAACAACTTAAGCTGGGAACCATGCTTGCCGATCTGGTGGCAATCCTGCGTTCACACCAGCTCTCCTTGCCGCCCGATCTGGTGCTCTTCATCAAGGCATTCATTTCGCTCGAAGGAATGGGCCGGGAACTCGATCCGGAGTTGGATCTGGCGGGAGAAGCGCTACCCATGCTGCGAGAGGCGTTATTAGTCCGCTACGCCCCCGCAGCGCTGGCCAAACGCGGCTGGCACGCCGCCTCTGAGATATCCAAGCTGATGTCCGATCTGCCGCGGGATCTCTCACAACTGCTGCGGGCGGCGCGACGAGGGAGGCTGGAACTTCACATCGATGTGGGACATCTCAAGCATGTGGGCGATCAGCTGGACGGGGCGACAAACCGGCTGATCGTCGGCATCATCGTTGCCTCCATCATTGTCGGCTCATCTGTCGTGATGACGGTATCCGGTGGACCCACCCTGTTTGGGTTGCCCTTTTTCGGTTTGCTCGGCTTCGTATTCGCATCGATCGGGGGGATTTGGCTAATACTTTCTATCTCGCGCAGCAACAAGGCAGAACGGGAGAGTCGGGAGAGGAAGCCCTAGGAACTGCTCAGGGAATCCAATCCATGAGCATGAGGCAGACCGGCAGGGCGCGTCGCCAAGCTCGCTGCCGCTGATGGTTGCGGGTCAGATTAAAGGGGGGTAAGGTTAGCCTTCCTGTCACGGATGATGAGGGACGCGATGACCATCACATTGAATCACACCATCGTGCCTGCGCACGACAAAGTTGAGTCCGCCCGGTTTTATTCGAGAATATTCGGGTTCGAATATATCGGCGAGTTTTCCCACTTCATCGTGGTGAAGGTGAACGACACCTTGAGCCTGGATTTCGACAGCAAAGACAAGTACGAGTCTCATCACTATGCGTTCAAGGTGACGGAGCAGGAATTCGACGAGATATTCAAGCGCCTGCAGGGGGAAAACCTCAAATACGGCAGCGGGCCTTTCAATCCGGAAGACATGAGCATCAACCACCATTATGGCGGACGGGGCGTTTACTTCCGCGATCCCGGCGGACACCTCCTGGAAATGCTGACCACCGATTACGAAATACCCGGGAAGTAGCTGGGGGTCGCGGCGGCCGCTGGGGTGGTTCGGGTGGTTGGGTTAGTGAAGCATAACCCGACGGTACGTCTCGTCACGTACCCCATCCGAATCTATCGCGTATATTGCTGTCGGATTGCACTTCATTAACCCGCCGCAGTGAGGTGTGTTTGATCGGCTGGATGAGACGCAATGGAGATGAGCAATGAGGGGGAACGCAAGCAAACTCGATGAGCAGGGCAAGCTGCGGAATGGCGCTGCGACGTTTTTCTTCAAGGATGGGACGCTTGAATCGGCGGGGGACTTTCTCGACGGTGAAAAGCAGGGTGAGTGGAAATACTATCTAAAGAACGGCAAGTTAAAAGCTGTTGGGAAGTATGAGGCGGGGCAGCTTTCGGGTGAATGGAAGTGGTACCGCGAAAATGGCAATCTGATGCAAATCGGATCATTTGAAGCGGGCACTCAGATCGGGCTTTGGAAGCGTTTTCACCCGAACGGATCCGTCTATGACGAAGGCTTCTACGAGAACGGTAAAAAAGCTGGCGAATGGAAGGTCTTCAGCGACAAAGGGCTCCTCGTAAAGACGACCCATCATCGCATATCAAAATTTGAGGCAGGTTGGGTCAGCGAAGCGTAACGAGTCCCCATGCGATTCTGCCGAGCGCCTCATTGTCGGATTACACGTCGTTAATCCTGCCCACGGATTCTACCGCTACGGGTTCTGCCTCAAGTCGCGGTTCATCATGGCGTAGCTTTTCGCTGGGCAGCTCATCGCTGCGTAGTTCATCCACAATGTCCTGCAGCGCTGTCCGGAAGTCGGGATCCAGTAAATGGCGGATCTTCAACGCCACGATAAGCTGATGGTCGTTTCTCGTCCTGCTCCAGTTCTCCATCTGCAGACTTTTTTCCAGTACCTGCCTGCGCCGGGTATCTGCAAGAGAAAAGAAATCGCAACAGCACTTCCGTCCGCACTGCGGGGTCGGAGGCGTCCGGCAGGATGCGCAAGCGTTGAACAGCGCAGGCGAGGGCGCGGGGAGCGGCTCAAACCCTAATTCCGCCGTATTTGATGCCGAGCGCGCGTTGGCCGGTTTGACGCCGGTGATAAGCGCAGCGTAGTTTCTTGCTGCGCGATTGCCTGCGCCTTTATCAGGCACCTGACCCAGAGTCGCAGCGCAGACCCTGACGTGCAAGAGGAGCGTTTGCAACCCATAGCCCCGCCACTCCTGCCTGACGTAGCACATCCCCAGTTCTTTCTCGGCCGGGTCCGCAAGATCGAACACGCCGGCGCCGGCCATGAAGTTTCCCGTGGCGTTCTCGACGATGAAAAAAAGCCCATTTTCAACTGCTGCCTTGAACTCCCCGTAAGGGCGCCACAGCAGATTCGCCGACTCTTCTGGCGGCAGGTTGCTGATCGCGTCGCGGTATTCGGCCAAAATATGGTCCACATCGGCGAGGCCCGCCGCCCTGACTGTTGCCTGGGTGACTCTCATTGTCTCAGTTCCTCACGCGTTGTTCCTGCCGCCATTAGTGTTGCGGCCGTTGCGTCCGCGCAGGTGCTACGAACGCGCGGTATGCCAAGGCGGTACAGCCCCTGTCTGCGTTGGGTAGACCGGTTTTTCGGGCACAACGAACGCTCTCGCACCGATTTTCTGCTTCCCAGCTTTGCTCCCAACGGATAGCGCTATATAAGGGCATCAGGGTCAAAATCAATGGGAAGCAATTTTTGTTTTCACAGGGGCTTTATCGCTTTTTTGCGTCGGATTTCTTGCTTACAGCAGAGCAAGTGTTTGACAGGGCAAAGCTTCTGGAATATAAATAATTGCGGGTTGCAATTATTCTATGAACAAAAAGTGAGGATACGTCAGTCGTGGTTACGATAGAGCAATATCGCCGGATGTGCACGGAGTGGGCTGGAGATCCCGCGGAGTTTTCCTGGCTGGTCGAGCATGGCGACATCGCGGGTGCGTCGCAACGCGCCATTGCTGATGAATTCGAATTTGCGCCCTCAACGGTCTCGCGTTGGGCGGCGGGGGAAGCGCTTCCCCACAAGCGCATTCAGAAACTGGTCGTTGGCGGATTGGAGAAAAGAGCGCGGCGGCTGGAATATGCGGCCGCCAGTGCGATTCCGCCGACGAGGAAAACTTCCGGTCATGGCGATCCCGTCCCCCAAGGCTGAGGCGTCCCGAAGCCGGCATGACGTCAGCGCCTGGGGTCGCGCATGGGGCTCTTCATGAGGGCGTGGGAGGTCAATTTTGACGCTCTGGTCGGCCCAACGCATAACTACGGGGGGTTGGCGGTCGGGAACCTGGCGGCAGCGGAGAATGCTTTGACCGAATCCAATCCCCGCGAAGCCGCCTTGCAGGGGCTGGCAAAAATGAAGCGGCTGGCGGATATGGGTATCATGCAAGCGGTGCTGCCGCCACACGACCGCCCGGCAATCGGCATCCTGAAGAAGATGGGGTTCGACGGCGATGAACCTGCCATTATTCGCCAGGCGGCCGCATTGGCGCCCGGGTTGCTGCGTGCCTGCTGTTCCGCATCCAGCATGTGGGTGGCAAACGCTGCAACGATTTCCCCTGGCCCGGATACGGAGGATGGCAAGGTGCACATCACCCCCGCCAACCTGCCTTCACAATTCCATCGCAGTATCGAGCCTCCCACTACTGCGGCAGTGCTGAAGCGGGTTTTCAGCGACGAACGTTATTTCATGCACCACGATCCGCTTCCGCCGAATCTTTATTGCGCGGACGAGGGTGCCGCAAATCACATGCGCCTGTGCGTGGATCATGGGGACCGCGGTCTGGAGATTTTCGTATTCGGCCGCTCGGCCGATCCTGATCTGCCGAAACCGATGAAGTTCCCTGCCCGCCAGTCGTGGGAAGCGAGCGAGGCGGTTTGCAGGCTGCACAGGTTGGCGCCCGGAAAAAAGCTCTTCGTTCAGCAAAACCCGGACGCGATCGACGCAGGCGCATTCCACAATGATGTGCTTGCCGTATCGAATTGCAATGTCCTGCTCTATCACGAGGCGGCCTACCGCGACTGGCTGGAGATGGAAGAGAACGCGAAGGCTGCATGCGGTTGCCCCGTCCACTTCATCCGGGCCCGCGAAGCCGACCTCTCGCTTTCCGAAGCGATCAGTACTTATCTGTTCAACAGCCAGCTGATCAGTGTTCCCGATGGCGGGATGATGATCCTCGCCCCTGCGGAATGCCGCGAATCCGGGCCGGCAACTGCTTTTCTGGAAGGCATCATAGCTAACCCCGACAATCCGGTGGACCGGATCGAGTACGTGAATTTGCGCCAGAGCATGCGAAACGGCGGCGGACCCGCTTGCCTGCGGCTGCGCGTGGTGCTTGCAGAAGCGGAGTTGGAGTCGGTGCAACAGGCCAGCCGCGTCATGCTCGAACAGCCGCTCTACGATCTGCTCAAAGCCTGGATAGAACGCCACTATCGCGACCGCATCCTGCCGGCGGACGTGGCCGATCCGTCCCTGTTGAGTGAAAGCCGCACTGCGCTGGATGAACTCACCAGCATACTGTCGTTGGGGCCCATCTACGATTTTCAGAAGGAGTGGCGTTAATGGCGACATTGACGGCCACACCTTGAAAGTTGGCTTGAAGGCTTCAGGGGCCTGCCACCCGTTCGGCGGTCCACAGCGCCGTGAAAGCGTAGTTATTGCTGAGCTACTGATTGATGGATTAAAATTCGCCTGTTCCTTTGAAAAAACGGACTGACGGGCACATAACTTCGCACCCGATCGGCGCACCGAAGGATGAGGTCTAGTGGCGTCGGCGCTAGCATCGTGATGTGAAGTTACCTGGCGCGAGCCCTTTCGCGCGCTTTCGAACATTTATCATGACAGGAGCCCGCTTATGAAAAACACACTTTGGATCGCGGCTCTGATTACAGCAACGGCCCTCATGGGATGTAGCAGCGTGCCTGAAAGAGGGCAGGCGAGAGCGGGATATACGACCGGCTCCAGTGCCCGGATGAGTATAGTTCCAGGTGCGGAGATCGATCTGGGCAATGTTGAAGCGGTTAAAAACACGCTCTACGCGCAGTATGAGGAGTGGAAGGGGACGCGATACCAGATCGGGGGCATGAGCAGGCAAAGCGTGGACTGTTCCGGTTTCGTGCATATCACCTTCAAGTCCAGGCTGGGCATTGTACTTCCGAGGTCCACGGATCTGCAGGTCGAACTGGGACAGCACGTCGACAAGGACGAATTACGTCCGGGTGATCTGGTCTTTTTCAAGACCGGCAGAACGCTCAGGCATGTAGGTGTTTATCTGGAGGACGGCAGGTTTTTGCATGCCTCGTCCAAGCTGGGCGTGGCCATTTCCCACCTCAACGAAAGCTATTGGAGGTCCGCGTACTGGAAGGCGAAGCGGCTGGAGATGTGACCGGCCCAGCGTCTGGTGCCCGGCCGTCCTGTTGCCCCGCCACGCACAGCCCTACCTCTTATCCAGTCCATGCCTCATGTCGCTGCAGTGTGTGCCGTAACCACTTGTGGGAACGTAAGCGCGCGTCGGCGAGGATATGACAAGTCGCAGAAATGAGGTCAGCCCTGCTCCGATAAAATCGGCGACAACATGGCAGAGCGCATTAACGCTCCCCCGTCATGATAAGTCGTCAAAAAATATCATCAAATGATATTATTCAGGCAGCCAGTCTGACGGCGTGACTGCGCGCCTGAGCGCTGGCTGACCTGGAGATCGCCGTAATGGCTTCTTCGCGGAGCCCTGTCGCGTGCGGCTCGTGCCCAACCTGGCCGCATCCATCATGGCCGACCGCATTCCGTCCCGTAGCGTGGTTACGGCGCGGGGGGGTCAGCCGGGCTCGCTGCTTGCCTCTGAGGAAAGCCAATCAATAAGTCATGTCGCTAGTCTGGATTGTTATCCTGCCATTTGCAGGCAGCCTCTGTGCCGCGTTTCTGCCGTCCCACGCCCGGAATGCGGCGGCGGGGCTGGCTGACGTGGTCGCGGTTATCTGCATTGCCCTGATCTTTCACCATTATCCGCAAGTAGCCGCGGGAGAGGTCGTGCGCCAGTCATTGCATTGGGCGCCGGGGCTGGGCCTGGAGATTACGTTTCGACTCGACGGCTTTGCCTGGCTGTTCGCGATGCTCGTGACCGTGATGGGCGCGCTGGTGGCGCTGTATGCGCGCTATTACATGGCGCCACAGGATCCCGTTCCCCGTTTTTTCTCCTTCTTTCTGGCTTTCATGGGCGCGATGCTCGGGGTCGTGCTGTCCGGCAACCTGATCCAGCTGGTAGTCTTCTGGGAATTGACCAGCCTGACATCTTTCATGTTGATAGCATACTGGTACCACCGTGACGACGCGCGCCGCGGCGCACGCATGGCATTGACAATCACTGCGGCCGGCGGGCTTTGCCTGCTTGCGGGCGTGCTGATACTGGGGCACATTGCAGGCAGTTACGATCTCGATGTGGTGCTGGGCTCCGGCGAGTTGGTTCGCGGACATCCGTGGTATTTGGCGGTGCTGGTTCTCATCGCGCTGGGCGCGCTCACCAAGAGCGCCCAATTTCCGTTTCATTTCTGGCTCCCCCATGCGATGGCGGCGCCGACGCCCGTATCTGTTTACCTGCATTCGGCAACCATGGTCAAAGCCGGGGTATTCCTGCTTGTCCGGTTATGGCCGGTGCTCAGCGGTACCGAAGCGTGGTTCTGGATAATTGGCAGCGCGGGTCTTTTCTCGCTGGTGCTTGGCGCATACGCGGCAGTGTTTCAACGCGACATGAAGGGTGTGCTGGCTTATTCGACCATCAGCCATCTGGGGCTGATCACGCTGCTGCTTGGCTTGAACAGTCCGCTTGCGCTGATAGCGGCGATCTTTCATATCATGAACCACGCCACCTTCAAGGCTTCCCTGTTCATGGCGGCCGGTATGGTCGATCACGAGACGGGCACGCGCGATCTGTCGCGGCTGAGCGGCTTGTATCGCGCCATGCCCATTACGGCGACGCTTGCTGCGGTTGGGGCCGCATCGATGGCGGGGGTACCGCTGTTCAACGGCTTTCTTTCGAAAGAGATGTTTTTCACGGAAACTGTCTTCGTAAGCGGAAACCTGGTCACGCGCCTCGGCTTGCCGGTAATGGCTGTAATCTGGGGAACGCTGAGCGTTGCCTATTCCCTGCGTTTTATCCTTCAGGTATTTTTCGGGCCGCCAGCCCGGGACTTGCCAAGGCAGCCGCATGAGCCGCCGCGCTGGATGCTGCTCCCCAGTGCGCTGCTGGTGGCGGCCTGCCTGGTGGTCGGCGTGTTTCCCGCCGAAACCGTTGGGCCTTACCTCGATATGGCGGCACGATCAGTGATGGGTGAGAACATGCCTTCCCACAGCCTTGCAGTTTGGCACGGACTGAATCTTCCTCTGGTGATGAGCCTGGCAGCCATGGTCGGAGGAATAGTGGTGTACCGGGCGCTTGGAAAATACCAGCAGGGCGCGGCGGTGGTACCAGTAATCAATCGCTTTGATGGCAAGCGCCTCTTCGAATTCCTTCTCCTGAAGTTGGATGTGTTCGCCAGGCGGTTAATGCGATGGTTTTCCACGGAGCGTCTGCAGGTTCAGGTGCTGCTTCTGATCACTGCGGTCTTCACGTTCGCGTTGATCCCGTTATCCAGCGGAGGGCTGCCGCAGGGCGATAAACCGGTGGCGCCAATCGAGCCCGCTTTTGCCCTGCTGTGGCTGGTCGGCGCTGTCTGCGCGATTGGCGCCGCTACCCAGGCTAAGTATCATCGCCTCGCCGCGCTGAGCCTGTCAGGCGCGGCCGGACTCGCTACCTGTATGACCTTTGTCTGGTTTTCCGCGCCCGATCTGGCGCTGACGCAACTCATCGTGGAGGTGGTGACCCTCGTCCTGCTGCTTCTGGGCCTGCGCTGGCTGCCGCCGCGTTATAAGTCCGTCGACGATAAGACTATTCCACTCCAGGCGCGCGTTCGCGCGCAAACCCGCCGACTGCGGGATCTGGGCCTGGCCATTGTTGCCGGGTCCGGGATAGCCGTGTTGAGCTATTCGGTGCTGACTCGGCAGGCGGGCGAAGGCATTTCGCCATTTTTCATCGAGAATTCGCTTGCGCTGGCGGGCGGTTCAAACGTAATAAACGTGATCCTTGTCGATTTTCGCGGTTTCGATACGATGGGCGAGATCACGGTGGTGGGTATCGTGGCGTTAACCGTTTTCGCGCTGCTGCGCCGGTTTCGCCCGGCGACCGAAAGCATGGGATTGCCCATTCAGCAGCAGGAGCAGGCCCTGGAGACCGGCGCGTCGCCACCAGATCCGCACGCACTGCTGCCCGAGGGCCCGATGATGCTGCCGGCGGTGATCGTGCAGTTGCTGCTGCCGGTGTCGGGCATGGTGGCATTGTTTTTTCTGCTGCGCGGCCATAACGAGCCGGGAGGCGGTTTCGTCGCCGGCCTGGTAGTCGCGACGGCAGTCATCCTGCAGTACCTGGTGGGCGGGACTGCCTGGGCAGAATCGCGCACCCGTATATTTCCGCACTACTGGATCGCGGCGGGGCTGTTGTGTGCCGCGGGGGCAGGCGTGTCTGCCTGGCTCGCGGGACGTCCATTTTTGTCCGCTCTGGCGCGGGACGTCCATCTGCCAATAATCGGGGAGGTGCATCTTTCCACCGTGCTGCTGTTCGATCTCGGCGTTTTTCTTCTGGTGGTCGGCGCCGCCGTGCTGATTCTTGTGGCGCTGGCCCATCAATCCCGGCGCGGACATCGCCGGCCAGGCACTGCGCACATCGAAGTGGATGGAAAAATCTTGCAGCCGGGGCCGACAGTCGCGCATGGCTCGGGCGTGGCTGCCGCACCCTCCACTGTGACTGCGCAGATCCCGGACCCCATCGTCCGGGATTCCATTGTCCTCGAGCCCGGTGTCGCGGCAATGGCACCGCCAGGCAAGGAACATTGATGGAAGCGATCTACGCTCTGGCGATTGGGGTCCTGACCGGCTCGGGGGTATGGCTGTTGCTGCGCCCGCGCACGTTTCAGGTGATCGTGGGGCTCTCCCTGCTTTCGTACGCGGTGAACCTGTTCATTTTCGGGATGGGACGGTTGCTGATAGGCGGTGCGCCGATTATCGAGACGTTGAGCAAAGCCGATCCGGCGCTGTACGACGATCCCGTTCCGCAGGCGCTGGTGCTGACAGCAATCGTCATCGGCTTCGCTACCACCGCGCTGTTCCTGGTCGTGCTGCTGGCTTCCCGCGGCTTGACCGGCAACGATCATGTCGACGGCAACGGGCCGGAAGCGTGAATAGCTGGATACAGCATCTTCCGGTATTGCCCGTGGTCATCCCGCTGATTGCGGGCGCGGCAATGCTGCTGTTCGTCGAGGCCCAGCGCACGGAGCGAACGATCATTGCCTTCGTAGCCACGCTTGCGAACCTGGTGGTTGCAGGCATGCTGGCCTATGCGGCGGGCGGATCGATACCTGACATCTGGCCTGAAGGAATCGCGGTGTACATGCTGGGCGGGTGGCAGGCTCCATTCGGGATCGTGCTGGTGGTGGACCGCCTCTCGGCGGTGATGCTGATGTTGACTGCAGTGCTGGCATTGACGTCGCTGATATATGCACAGGCTCGTTGGAAGAAGATGGGGCCCCATTTTCAATCGCTGTTTCAGTTCCTGATCATGGGGGTGAACGGCGCGTGCCTGACGGGCGATCTGTTCAATCTGTTCGTATTTGTAGAAGTGCTGCTGGCCGCGTCCTATGGTCTTTTACTGCACGGGCTCGGCCAGCCTCGCGTCAAGGCCGGCCTGCACTATATCGCCATCAATCTCGCGGGCTCTTTTGTATTTCTCATCGGCGTTTCATTGATCTATGGCGTCACTGGAACGCTGAACATGGCGGACCTCGCAGCGCGTGCACCCCAACTCGCGCACGGCGATCATGTGCTGTTCGAGACTGGCGCGGCGATACTCGGCGTCGCGTTTCTGCTCAAGGCCGGGGCATGGCCTCTGAATTTCTGGCTGCCGGGCGCGTACAGCGCCGTCGCGCCACCGGTAGCAGCCGTATTCTCGATCCTGACCAAGGTAGGAATCTATGCGCTGCTGCGGCTGGGATCACTGCTGTCTGCCTCATCGGAGTCAGGGGCCCCGGCCCCATTCAATGATGGCTGGCTGTTTGGCATCGGCCTGATAACCCTTATCCTGGGCACGGCAGGGATGCTCACCGCCGTCCAGCTGCAGAGGCTGGTAGCGTATTCTGTTATCGCTTCGGCAGGCACGCTGCTCGCGGCGCTCGGGCTGGGAGGCGCGGCGGTGAAAGGTGCGGCCTTGTTCTATCTGGCCAGTTCGGTTCTGGCCACCGGCGCTTTTTTCATGCTGAGCGAGATGATTGTGCGTACCCAGCAATTCGGTGATAACGTTCCCGGTAGAGCTGAGCTGACGGGCCTCGAAGACTCGCCTCACCCCGATTTCTCGGATGAAGTGGTCGGAATCGTCATACCCGCGGCAATGGCGTTCCTGGGCATGAGTTTCCTCGGGTGCGCGCTGCTGGTGGCAGGCTTGCCGCCCCTGTCTGGCTTCATCGGAAAATTACTGATTCTTTCCGCCACCCTGGACGGCGCTTCCCCGGGGAGCGTGCCGGTCTCGGTGTGGATGCTATGGGCAGCGGTACTGGGGTCGAGCCTGGTCGGCATCGTTGCATTGTCCAGAATGGGCCTGCGGCTATTCTGGAGTTCGGAGGAGATAGTCACCCCGCGGCTGCACCTGACCGAAGCGGCGCCTGTCGCCGCGTTGCTGGCGCTGAGCGTAGCGCTGGCGGCAGGGACCGGCCCTGTTATGGATTATCTGAGCCTTGCGGGTGAATCCCTGTCCTCGCCTCAGACTTATATCGACGCCGTGCTGATCAATAATGTGCCGTCCGCTGCTTCAAGCGGCCTTGAGAGAGCCGGGCAATGAAACGTTGGCCATCACTGACATTATTTACGGCTATCCTGTTCGCCATATGGCTTCTGCTCAACGATTCCGTGACTCCCGGTCAGATTGCGCTGGCCATGATCGCGACCATCGCAAGCGCTGCCTCGACCGCCGCGATCCGTCCGCTGACCGCCCGCCCTCATCATCTGCTGACGGCTGTCGGGCTATTTTTCGTCGTACTGGTCGATATCATCCGTTCCAACATCGCGGTGGCGCGGATTATTCTCGGACCGAGAAAAAGGCATTTCAATTCGGGTTTCATGCATGTGCCGATCGACATGCGGGATCCATATGGGCTCGCGATGCTGGCTTGTATAATCACGGCAACGCCGGGCACCATTTGGGCCGGGCTCTCGCCCGACGGGCGCAGCCTGACCATCCATGTGCTGGATCTGCAAGATGAAGAGAGCTGGATCCTGATCATCAAGCAGCGTTATGAACGACGACTGATGGAGATTTTCGAATGAGCGGAATACTGCCCTGTATACAAAGCGGGTCGCGGCTGTTTCCTTGCCGTCGATGCGATGCTCGGCTCAAAGTCAGAAAAAGCGCAACCTGCTCGCCCAATTCAGGAGCATCCTAGCAAAACGCCAGCTGTTCCATGACAGGGATGCCAATGCCGGGATATTTCCCGTCCTGTAACTTCCGTGCCGTTGCGGCGCCAGGCTTGATGCTCAGGTCCTCCCGTTCGAACCTTCAGGCAGGTTTCTGCGAGAAGGGCAGCGACCGAGGGCCCGGCTTAGCCACCATCTTGCTGAACGTCATCAAAGAAGTTGAACCCCGTTTTCATTTTCTTCGCACGGTACATGGCGGCGTCGGCATTCACCAGCAGTTCCTGCGACGTCCTTCCATTACTGGGGTAAACAGCAATTCCGATACTGGGCTCAATGGAAAGCGTCAAGTCATCGATGATCAGGATTTCGGAAATGCGATCCAATACCTTACGCGCTACCCCCTCGATATTGCCCGCGCTCTGGGGGTTCACTAACAGATAAAGAAACTCGTCACCACCCCACCGGCAGATGGTGTCTCCACTGCGAACCTGTTCGTCCAATCGTTGCGCCACGGCCTGCAATACCCGGTCACCTACGGCATGCCCGTGCGTATCGTTGATCGCCTTGAAACGGTCCAGATCGATAAACATCACCCCCAGTATCCAGCCGCCCCGCTGAGCGAGCGCAATCGCCTGTTCAAGGCGGTCGTTAAACAGCTCCCGATTGGGAATGCCTGTAACAAAATCGCGCAGCGTTCGTTGGCTTGCCTGCTCCGCTGCCTCCTCCGCAACTGCCAGCACGTCCTGGGCATGGGATAGCATGTGCTGGGTAGCGGCCAGCTTCCGCCCCATTTTTTTTAATTCCCGATTAATCTCATTCCGGTCTCCGATTCCCTCTGCCAAAACCTGATTAACTTCATGGAGCTCGTCAGCGCACTCCTGCACCTTCTCTTCCACGCTTTCGCTTTGTGCCAATGCTTTTTTTGCCTGTCGTAATGTAATCCCGGTAGCCATCTCCTGCTTTACCGCTTCGTTGACGGTAGCAAGCTCCGTGACACAATCAACCATCTTTTCCTTTACATCCTCGCTTTTCTCCAGGGCTTTTTCCAGTGAAGCAGGAGTATCCGCAGGTGTCAGCGATGAACCGTGATCTGGAGTGATGATATTATTCATTGGGCGTCTGGATTATTTGAGGGGCCAACGTGGTTCAAATAGTTACGCAGATGCAGGCGCTTCCTTGCTATCAGATCAACTGAAAGAGCAGGAAAGGGGGCCGGACTGCTTATTGAGCGACGGGGAGCGGGGGGAGCAGAACCGAATGCATCGAGATTAATGTAGCCGCTCATTCCCTGAAGTGCGAGCAGGGGTAACAGATGAGGATAAGGTACTCTTAACCATGTAAAGATAACGGTTTTTTCCCGCTTATGCAACTTATGTGCCGTGCAGGTTTCTTCGCACGGGGAGATCCAAACACGGTCGTTAGCGCACGATGACTGAGTTCATTCTAGTCCTCCGCCTCGAATCGCATTTTTGTAGCTCAATTCTCAATTAAAGGAAAAGTGACGTGAGAGTTCACAACAAGCCGATTCTCGTAGTCGAGGATGATCAAGTGGATACAATGACAGTGATTCGCGCCCTTAATGAGATTCAGGTAACGAATCCGCTTGTACATGTAGAAAATGGCGAGGAGGCCCTTGATTATCTTCAAGATTCGAAGACTGAGAAGCCATGCATTATTCTGCTTGACCTGAACATGCCCATCATGAACGGCATCGAATTCCTGCAGGCAGTAAAAAATGATAAGCAGCTAAAGCGCATACCGGTGGTTGTGTTAACTACATCCGAGGAACAACAGGACAAGCTGAACAGTTTCGAGCTGGGAATTGCCGGGTACATGTCGAAGCCCGTTGATTATCGGCAATTCGTGGACGTAATACGCTCTATCGACGCTTACTGGACAATAAGTGAAATGCCATGAGCGGACTTCGCGCCGTTGTGAGACGGCACGGTTTTAATGCCGTCTCAAAATCTGCCCGACGAATGCGAAGCTATAAAATGGGGAGGGCGTTTCTCACATGACAATATTCTAATATTCGGGAGAAATGCCACTTGGCGCAGCCGGTACCTGCCGCGGCATCCGTATCGTGAAGCTGGTCCCCTTGGCCATGTTCGATGTAATGCTGATACGGCCACCATGGGCGCTGATAATTTCGCGAGTGATGTATAGACCGAGTCCCAGATTTTGTGTTTGAGCAAGCGCGCGCTCCTGGGCTGGCCGCAGCGCGAAGCGTTTAGCGGGATCGAAAATTGTTTTCAGTTTTTCCGGCGCGATTACTTCGCCTTTGTTGTGAATAGTCCATACAATCTCTTTCTCCTCTCCAGTAACTGTGATGCTCACAGGATCGGTTTCGGGGCCGTACTGTATGGCGTTGGCTATCAGGTTGGATAAAGCCTGGCTGATGCGTGCCCTATCCCAGACGACGCACAGGTCGCCAGCCATCTCCAACTCGATGACACGCTCCGGGTGAAAGGTCCGGGCCTCCTCTACTATATTGTTGCACACCTCCGCCAAATCCATTGGCGAGGGTGAAACGGGAATGCCATCACCCAGATGACTGGTCGCAAAATCAAGCAGGTCGCTGACAATCTCATCAATGCGTTTGGTACTGCTCAGGATGCGCGAGGCCATTTTCAGAGACTTGCCCGGTAGTTTCTCATCGAGCAGCAGAAACTGGGCTCCCATACTGATGGCGCCAAGCGGAGTACGTACGTCATGCCCCAGGATGGCCAAGAAAAGATTCTGTGATTCGCGCAGAATTGCTGTGTAACGTGCCACTGACTCTGTCAAGGCTTGATCAATCGCTTCATTGAACCTGACCATCTCATGGATTTCGGCCGGATCAGAAATGTTGACGCGGTCCCGCCAGAGACGCAGCACGCTGGCACGCAGCGCCCGGTATTCTGCCATCAACTGTTCTATAGTAAATCCCGATGTCAGACGAGCAACGGTATGTATCTCGGCAGCGGTGGAGTCTCTGGATTCTGGCGCAAGGCCTTGCGATTTATCGATGCCCTGCTGTGTATCTTGTGGAGTGCGCAGATCGGCTGCGATAACCTGAAGCATTTGTTTCGCATGGTCGCGCAGTTCTGTCGTGCCCATGAAGTGGGTGGAGTGGATGGTGATTTTCTTTGCAAAATCTTCCCATTCCTGGAGGATGGCTTCCATGTTTTCGGAAATAAACGTTGAGAGATTCATGGCCGCCTTATAAAAATTTTTGTGATCATGGAAATGCCACAGCGCAAAGCATAAGCCCGTCTGAAATCAAAGAGCAAGGCAATTATACGCTGTAGGAAGTCCGCACCCCCGACTCACTTTCCTGGACGAATTCGGCTAATCAGCCCCGACAACTTGCGGTCGAACCACGGGGCGCGAGGTAGCATACGGAAGCTTGCACTTATGGCCACGGCAAGGGAGCGTGTTTAAACCCCGTCGAGAAAATGTTTAACGGGAGGGAAGATGATGAATTCGAAACTGGCGTTCCTAATTGTGAGCCTCAGTATGACAATACTTTTTATATTGCCCGTAAAGGCGAGGTGACTTCATATGATCAGAATTTTGAGCATCCAGTAGCGTTTGTGAACGACGGAGGCGATGTCAACGTCTTCAATCCTGTAAATGAGCTCTATGGCAATCAGCCAACTGGGCCAGTTTTGCTCAAGCAAATACGGTGGACACGCTTCTTATCGCCGGCAATCAGGCATCTGGTCATGGCTATTCCGATCTTTCTGGCAAGGGGGAATTATGCTTTGGGGATGCTTTCACCGTAGAGAATGATTTGATAGGATTGTCGTTTAATGTTGGAAGCAATCCATTTATGAATGTGCGGGCGGAGATATCAAGTATTGATGTCAGCGTATTTGGCGGTCCATTTGTTAAACCTGGTGCTGTTCCAACTTTCAAATTCACTCTTTTCGATGATGCTAACGGGAATGATGGCCTAGGTTCTGGAAAGATGTTAGATGTAGGGCAAGTTTCCGGTATTGCGTCTTCCCGCGATGTTTTCAGTTGGACCGAGGTTACGCTGCCACCTAGTACAATAGGCAATACCGACCGGAATGTAACCGTTCGAATCGATCTGTTGAAGGTGATTATGCTGCGATGGACAACTTCCACATTACAGCTGCTGTAAGTCCTATCCCCGAACCGGAGACCTCCATTATGTTCATTGCGGGATCGGGGCTGATGGGCTTTCTGACGGCCGCAGGAAGGCTTCGGCTTGATCCCGAGAATCTTTCTGTTTCTGCTGTGGCTGAGAAATTACTTCCGGATTAAGTGAGAAGGGGATGATCTGGTTTCGTTATCAAACACAAGCTAGGCTTGCTCAATTCTGATAATCGAGCTTGGCAACGTTTCAAGGGCCTGCAAGATGATCAGTTTTTCGTTTGATACCGTTTTCGCTATCAATCGGCGATGGATTAGGTGGTATCGATAATGCAAAATTCTCTATGAGAAATATCGTTGTAATAGGGTTTCTGGTGATTTCGACCTTTTCAGAAGCGGCTATTGTCTGCCCGTCAATGCCTGGAGCAATAACAAATGTTAATCGGGATATAAAATCAGAGATAGAAGCTAGCGCAGGGAGGTTGGGACGAGTTAGCGCCGGTAACGTTGCAATTAGAACTGAAGTTGCTGCTAAAAGTCTGTTTGATAAATTCCCAAACGTGGACAGGTCCCTTGCTTTACAAACAATGGCAGCGACTTACTGTTCAATGCTTAAAAATAGCAATTTAACTGAGGTGGAAATATTGAATCGTTGGGAAACGTTCCAAGATAAAGTGTTGGATATTCGTATTAAGACCGCATCACATAAGCAGTCCTCTCAGCCAACTGCAATAGCCCCGCCTAATGTAGATAAGGAAAAAACCGTTGCAACCTCTGAGTCCTCAAAATCACTAGAATTTGAGGAGACTCGTCGTAAAGCCGAGTTGGGATATGCCGGCGCGCAAAACAACCTCGGCGTTATGTATCAAAATGGCAGAGGCGTGACCCAGGATGATGCCAAAGCCGTGGAGTGGTACCGAAAAGCCGCTTCCCAAGGACTTGCCATTGCACAAGACAACCTCGGCTTTATGTATCAAAATGGCAAGGGCGTGCCCCAGGATGATGCCATAGCGGTGGAGTTGCACCGGAAAGCCGCTGCCCAAGGACTTGCCTTAGCGCAAAACAACCTCGGTGTTATGTATCAGAATGGCAGAGGCGTGACCCAGAATGATGCCAAAGCCGTGGAGTGGTACCGGCAAGCCGGTTCCCAAGGACTTGCTAGCGCACAGCACAACCTCGGCTTTATGTATCAAAATGGCATGGGCGTGCCTCAGGATGATGCCAAAGCGGTGGAGTGGTTCCGGCAAGCCGCTGCACAGGGGAATGCCGCTGCGGAAAACGGTCTCGGGATTATGTATCAAACTGGCAAGGGCGTGCCCCGGGATGATGCCAAAGCCGTGGAGTGGTACCGGCAAGCCGCTACCCAAGGACTTGCCTTGGCGCAAAACAACCTCGGCGTTATGTATCAAAATGGCAGAGGCGTGACCCAGCATGATGCCAAAGCCCTGGAGTGGTACCAAAAAGCCGCTGCCCAAGGACTTGCCATTGCGCAAGTCAATCTCGGGTTTATGTATGAAAATGGCAAGGGCGTGCCCCGGGATGATGCCAAAGCGGTGGAGTGGTACCGGCAAGCCGCTGCCCAAGGACTTGCCTTGGCGCAAAAAAACCTCGGCTTTATGTATGAAAATGGCAACGGCGTGCCACAGGATGATGCCAAAGCGGTGGAGTGGTACCGGCAAGCCGCTGCCCAAGGACTTGCCTTGGCGCAAAACAACCTCGGCGTTATGTATCAAAATGGCAGAGGCGTGACCCAGGATGATGCCAAAGCCGTGGAGTGGTACCAAAAAGCCGCTGCCCAAGGACTCGCCATTGCGCAAGTCAATCTCGGGTTTATGTATGAAAATGGCAAGGGCGTGCCACACGATGATGCCAAAGCGGTGGAGTGGTACCGGCAAGCCGCTGCCCAAGGACTTGCCTTGGCGCAAAAAAAACTCGGCTTTATGTATGAAAATGGCAAGGGCGTGCCACAGGATGATGCCAAAGCGGTGGAGTGGTACCAGCAAGCCGCTGCCCAAGGGAATACCGCCGCGCAAAAGATTCTTGATGCAATGCATTAAGCTATTAAGAAGACTGTTAATGCTATTTGGCTCTATTCGACAATCATAATGCAGGCCGCCAGACCGATAGTGATTCCAATTAAAATGACACAACTCATAGCTATTGACTACATTTCTATCTTTCCGGCGAGTAATGCTGAAAGGGTGGGTACGTGAAAGCGGTTCGACCGGTTTGTCTCTCCCCCGTCGGACGCGGCCTGACGATCCATGTGCTGGGTCTGCAAGATGAAGAGAGCTGGAGTTCATTCATCAAGCAGCGTTATGAACGACGACTGATGGAGATTTTCGAATGAGCGCAATGCTGCCCTGGGCGATCTCTTTTGCCCTGATCGCTATCGCACTCGCCATGGTCCTTGCGGCAATCCGCCTTCTGCGTGGTCCTGCTGCGGAAGACCGGGTGCTGGCACTCGATACCTTGTATATTAACAGCATGATAATGGTGCTGACGCTCGGCATTCAGCTTGGGTCCAGGTTTTTCTTCGATATCGCCCTGCTGATTGCGCTGTTCGGTTTCGTCGGCTCGGCCGCAATGGCGAAATTCCTGCTGCGCGGAGAGGTGATCGAGCCATGACAGCCGAGAATCTTCCCGCATGGGCGGATCTGCTTGCTTCACTCCTATTGGTAACGGGCGCCCTGCTGACCCTGATCGGATCAATCGGCCTGTTAAGACTGCCTAACCTGTTTGCGCGGATACACGCGCCTACCCTGGGAAATACGCTCGGCCTGGGATGCGTGCTGCTGGCGTCCATACTGGTCGCCTCAATACAGGCTGAGCGACTTGTATTCCAGGAGGTGCTAATCACGCTGTTCGTGGTAGCGACGTCTCCTGTGACGACCACCCTGCTCATGCGCGCAGGGATGTACCGCAGACGCACGGATACGAGCAAAAAAACGGCAGAACATCGGGCCACCTGAACAGCAGACGGGGCCCGGTGCGTCGGCGCTTTTCCATGCCGCGGCCCGCTGCATGCGATGGGCCAGGATTTCATTCACGTCAAATGCCAAACGGGCTTGGCGGTAACGTCAATGGACTGGACCCCGGCTGGGTTATTGATCGGGCTTCCGGGTCGTGCCGACAGGGGTTAAGACAAGGTGTAGGGAAAAGCAGGGACAGGCTGCCAGTCGGTTAGGCTATAATCATGCAGGTTTAGGACGTAAAGACTGGTTTGTCTCCACCTTCTGTTTCCCTTCGAGGAGCGGTGGAGGAACTCCCGCTGACGAGAGTCTTTTGAAGATGGCTTTTCGAGCGGGCTTTTCATGGCGAGCGAATGCGAAAATTCTTCCTGGCAATTATCATAGCGGCATTCGGCCTGTTGGCGGGTTGCGCCGGCGTTCCCAAGGGAATTACGCCGGTCGAGAACTTTAACGCCCAGCGCTATCTTGGCGCCTGGTACGAGATTGCCCGCCTCGAGCACCCTTATGAAAAAGGTTTGCGCAACATTACGGCCCATTACCGTTTACGTGATGATGGCGGCATCGACGTCCTGAACCGCGGCTATGACGCCCAAAAGGGCGAGTGGCGAACGGCTGAGGGTAAAGCCTACTTTGTGAAAGGGCCGGATGTCGGCTATCTCAAGGTATCGTTTTTTGGCCCTTTTTATGGTTCGTACGTGGTGTTTGGCCTGGATGGCGCTGACTATCAGTATTCATACGTAACCGGCTCAGACAGGAATTCGTTGTGGCTTCTCTCCAGGACGCCACACGTGCCCGATAAGGTGATGGGCAGGTTTATTCAAAAGGCCCGTGAACTGGGCTTCGCGACCGATAAGCTGGTTTATGTCGAGCAAAAAAGCGTCAAGGCTGATAAAACCTTCCCGATGCATCCTCTAAAAACTGAGTAGACTTAACCGCTCGACCATCCTGCGTAAAAACGTCAAACGTCAGGTATCCGTATAACCCGCCCGCCGGACTCTACTGCCCATTTTACTGCCCATAACGGCAAAGTCGGCCCGGCTCGGCCCATTTTTTCATACTCTCATCATGCTGCCATCAATCGAACAACGCCTTTCCCTCGAACTCGCCGCCAGGCCCGAGCAGGTCGCGGCTGCCATCGCCCTTCTGGACGAGGGCGCCACGGTGCCATTCATCTCGCGTTATCGCAAGGAAGCGACCGGCGGGCTTGACGACGTTCAACTGCGCTTGCTGGAAGAGCGTTTGTACTATCTGCGCGAACTGGAGGACCGGCGTGCTGCGATCATTGCCGCCATCGAAGAGCAGGGCAAGATGACGCCGGCGTTGCTGGCCTCGGTTATGCAGGCGGAAGACAAGACGCGGCTGGAAGACCTTTATCTGCCGTTCAAGAAAAAACGCCGCACCAAAGCGCAGATTGCGCTGGAGGCCGGATTACAGCCGCTGGCCGATGCGCTGCTCGCAAATCCGATGTTGCAGCCGGAAGAAGAAGCGCTCAAGTATCTGAAACCCGCGTTCAAGACTGATCAGGGCGACAATCCCGGTGTGGAAGATGCCAAGGCCGCGCTTGAGGGCGCCCGTCAGATACTGATGGAGCGTTTCGCGGAAGACGCAACATTGCTTCAGTGGCTGCGAGAATATCTGCTCACGCACGGCGTGGTGGAATCCAGGATCACGGAAGGCAAGGAAGAAACGGGCGCGAAGTATGCCGATTATTTCGATTATGCCGAGCCGATCAATACGATTCCCTCCCATCGCGCCCTGGCGATGCTACGGGGCCGCCGCGAGGGGATGCTGAATGTTTCCCTGCGACTGGATTCCGAGGCCGAAAGACCCAAATGGGATGCGCCGCAGAATCCCTGCGAAGCGCACATCGCCGCGCATTTCAGCATCCGGGACCGTACCCGCCCCGCTGATAGCTGGCTGAGCGATACGGTGCGCTGGACCTGGCGGGTGAAAAGTTTTGTCCACCTGGAAACCGAACTGATGACGGGGCTGCGCAAGCGGGCCGAAACGGAGGCAATCCATGTCTTCGCCCGCAACCTGAAAGCGCTGCTGCTGGCCGCGCCCGCCGGGCCGCGCGTCACCATGGGGCTCGATCCCGGCCTGCGCACCGGGGTGAAGGTCGCAGTGGTGGATGCGACCGGCAAGGTCATGGAAACCGCGACCATCTATCCCCACCAGCCAAGGAACGACTGGGATGGATCGCTGCATGCGCTGGAAAAACTGGCGGAAAAATATGGAGTCTCGCTGATAGCAATCGGCAACGGCACCGCGTCGCGCGAGACCGACAAGCTGGCACGCGACCTGATCAAACGGCGGTCGGACCTCAAGCTGACCGCGATCGTGGTGTCGGAAGCGGGGGCTTCGGTCTATTCCGCTTCCGAATTCGCTTCACGCGAACTGCCCGCCATGGATGTCTCGCTGCGCGGCGCGGTGTCCATTGCCCGCCGGTTGCAGGACCCGCTGGCGGAACTGGTAAAGGTCGATCCCAAATCCATCGGCGTCGGCCAATACCAGCACGACGTGGGGCAGTCGCAACTGGCGCGCTCGCTCGATGCCGTGGTCGAAGATTGCGTGAATGCCGTGGGCGTGGATGTGAACACGGCTTCGCCGCCCTTGCTTGAGCGCGTTTCCGGACTCAACCACGCAGTGGCGCAAAGCATAGTTGCCCATCGCGACGACAAAGGCATGTTTACTTCACGTGGCGCCTTGCGCGAAGTGCCGCGCCTGGGCGAAAAAGCCTTCGAGCAGGCGGCAGGGTTCCTGCGCATCATGAACGGCGATAATCCCCTGGATGCCTCCGCGGTGCACCCTGAATCATATCCGGCGGTGGAAAAAATCCTTGCCGACCTCAAGCAGGATATCAAACAGGTCATCGGCAACGCGAAATTGCTGAAATCGGTGAACCCGGCAAAGTACGCGGATGAAAAATTCGGCATTCCCACCATCAGCGACATCCTTGGGGAGCTGGAAAAACCTGGCCGCGACCCGCGTCCGGAATTCACGACTGCGACATTCAAAGAGGGGATAAATGAACTCAGGGATTTGCTTCCGGATATGATCCTGGAAGGTGTCGTGACCAATGTCGCAGCGTTCGGCGCATTTGTCGATATCGGCGTGCATCAGGACGGGCTGGTCCACATCTCCGCGCTGGCCGACACGTTCGTGAAAGACCCGCATGCCGTCGTAAAGGTGGGGCAGGTGGTGAAAGTCAAGGTGGTGGAGATAGACGAAAAGCGCAAGCGCATCGCGCTCACCATGCGACTGGCGGAGGCCGCAGGCAAAGGTACACAGGGCGGGCAGCAAAACAGGAAGCCTGAACAAAACAGGAAGCCGGAACAATCCAGTGGCTGGAAAGAGCAATCATCGCGGCCCCAGCATCAGCCCCAGCAGAAAAAACAGAAACAAACAGTCGAGGCTAAACCCGATACCGCAATGGCCGCGGCGTTCGCCAAGTTGAAGGACAGGTAAAGGGCATTCGCGGCAGTCGGGAGGAATCGCACTGTCAATATGGTTACGATCAAAAAAAACGAGGACCCGGATCTCTTCCTCGTTTTTTATTTTGGTCCTGAATAATCGGACTTTTGTTGATCAGTAACAGACGAGAGTTACATTCCCGGGCTCGGCGCGTGGGAAAACAAATTTCCAGCCCTGGCCTTGTCGTTGCCCTTCCAATGTGCGGCCAGCCCAATTTATAACGCATGTCTGTTCCGGGGATGCGATAACCATTTCCAATGGTGTATGGGCATGCATCCGCAAATGAATACCGTCGGCCGATTTCTGCCATTCCTCGATCTTGCCGTTGCTGTGTAACAGATAAGGCGATGAGGGGGGTTGAGGCGTCGTATGCAACAGCACTTGCCCCTGATTAGGCAAGAGATGCAGATAGCGACCCTGATGCACATCCCGAAATCCCACTACTCCCTCGGATCTCTCCATATCAGGCCATTTTGAGGACGTTGGCAAACGCAATGTGCGCAGCGCATTCAGTCCCCTGATATCCCAAGCCCCATCCATGCGCCGTGAGAGGGTAATGCTGTGGAATTCATTTACCTTCTGCCCGTACTCGCTAACCCAGACAGCCCGATGTTCCTGTTGAAGGCTCCAGTCATACACGGCTTTCAGCGCATTGACGGATGACATCTTACTGCCTGAGTAAAAGTGATAATGAATATGCATCGGCTTCAGGCGGCGCGGACTGTCCGTGAGCCGCATCGTTTCAATCACGCGATTGAATCCGTAATAAGGGCCTTGCCAGCTATTTGTATAGATATGCTCGCTGGCAATAGGGGCATACACCTGGAGCTGATCATTAATCTTATAACCAAGCGGAGGCACACGGGTCATCGTCCGTTCAGCATCCGATATGGTCGCGCCACCGCCGTTCATATTCTCCAGTCCGAGCCGGCGCGTCAGGGCCAAGGCTTCGTTGTCCGCCAGCCCGTCGCCCGTCCAGAGGAAAACACGGGAAGGCTTATTCGCGGGCGCCAAGGTGTTATTGATGTATTCAACTGATCCGGCGATTTCCCGGTGGATGTCAAGTTGGTCGTTGTCGACAGAACGGTGATAGCCATCACCCGCATCGTCAATATTGTTTTTTTGGAACCACGCTCTTGGATGACTATAGGAATGACTTGCTACCTCAACATTGTTCAGTTTGAAAATGTCTCGCGCCACTTTCTCGACCTCGGATAACCCATCGGACCCGTCAGGTGACCCGTTTGTCGCTGTTTCCCCTTCAATCACGGAAACCGTTGCAGGAAGGTTATATCTTTGCAGGAAGTTATCCTTAACGACTTTTATTGCCAGCGGCGTCCCTGGTATTTCGGCCTTGATCCCCGCGCCGTCACCATCGACTTGTACCAGCAGCAACCGCCGGCCATTCTCGGTTGTGACATCAGGCACAGGTATTTCAGGCAAATCGAGAGCTGTCGATAAAAACTCAAACGGATTGATTATCCATCGTTGACGTCCTTTGTAACCCGGCTCTACTACATAGGGATGTAACGCGACACCACCCCAATCTCCAGAAAACACGGCAACCACAGGTCCTTCCGATTGCTCGCCGAAGCCTAGATGGGCTGCGATACGTTTATCGAATGCTTGCCACGCGATTGATCCTGGCATACCGGAACCAGGCTGCGCCTCATAGCCGATAATTTTATTCACTGGCTCGATTTTGGGCTGGCCCTCCATCGATTCCGGCTCGCTTGCCTTGACCCCCAGATGGCGCAAAAAATTGTCGTCGGCCTTGAAACCTAAGTTTCCCAGAACGGCAACTTTTACTCCGGACTCGATCTGCCGCAACAGCCAGTCCCTGTAAAGCGTCGGCCTGGGTAATGCGTCCCGGTTGAACCAGGTGACGATTCCGGCATATTGACCCGTCAATACATTACCCGGCAATCCGGCGTTCACATCCAGATAATCGACCGCATACCCCAGATATTCCAGGGGCATTGCCATTAACTTATGCACCTCCGCCTGGTGCAACCCTTCGGGGTGTTCCTGTCCATCATAGAGCGCCAAAACCCGTCTGGGGAAAATTTCCAGCTTGCCGACGCCAATAATATCCAGCCCGGGATTCGCCACCCACGGTGTGTATCCAAGGTCAGATATTCGTCGGGCAGTAACGCGCATCAGTTCCTTCTGCTTTGGGTCAACGTAATCTATGACGATTATTTGTAAACCGTACTGGTTTCGCACCTGTCTTAATTTATTCATCAACCAGACACGGTCGGGCTCGATAACGCTTTCATATTTCCGGGTGTACGAATCCCAGCTTTGGAAGAGTGACTCGGCAGCCAACGCAACGGCATACTGGCCAACTTCCGGCAGAACGTCAAACCCGCGGTTAAATATGAGTTCGACCCCTGGAAAATGTTGATGGATACGTTTAATCAGAAGCGACAAAGCTTTTTCCTGAGCCAATCGACGCTCGGGTTCAACCGCAAACCTCTGATAACTCTCGAGCCCGTCGAGAAAAAATCCGCGATAGCCTTCTTCCCATAACCGCGAAAGATATTTATCAATCAGATAGTCGTGCCAGCCTTGCTGGGTTAGATCAACAACGTTGCTTTCCCATTCTTTATTGCTGCCGACAAACCAGCTTTTGGGGATTTCCGGATACCAGCGTCTTGTTGCATTGACCTCCCCGACACTTACGTAGGCAAATACCTTGGTTCCCTGTTCCCGCAGATAATCGAGATTATCCATATTCTCAGGCTCTACCACGACTTGCGTGAAATGAGCAAGCAGATCCACCGGGGCAGGGCGGCCATAAAAAAAAGCAATGCTCGGATCAGCGTGGATAGGCAGGCAAACAGAGGAGAAAAGCATGCTAAGAACAACCCTCACAAAAGCGCCACGGTTCAAAAAAGGCAATTGGCTGATCATTTTTTATATTTTTTATATATCCCGCAAGAATGCTCAACGCAGCATGAATGTCTCGTAAACCAGCCGGCTAAGCCTTTTCGAGACAATTGTCATTCCCACCAACGTAGTCAAGACGACTGACAAGGCAAAACCGTAGCCGTAAAAGGCAGGCCCCAGATATTGACTCAGAAGTGTGAATAGAATGTTCGAGGTGACGCAAAGCAAACAGAGATACAACGCATCTTTGCGGTAGTCGAAATAAAACAATATGTTGAGAACAGCGAGCAACAGCACTTGGACACCCACGGCGACCAGATCGATATTCAGCAGCACCCTGTAGAAAGGGGATATTCCGACCCACGCGAGTAATTGATCCCCTACCGCCAGCAATATGACAACAGTCATTCCCTGGACTTTAAAGATTTCCAGAAATCCTCTTCGAATTGTTACGATCATCTCTTCATAGATTTGTAAAATACGTTTCAAAGGCGCACCGCCGTTAATCGCCGCGTAAAACTTCGTATACTGTTCTACAAAATCGGTTTCCATTCGCAATAGGAATACCGCCATACCGGGTATGATGGACAAATACGCCAGAAATATTGGGATATCATAAATTGGCGACCCTCTCAAAGGAGCAATGATCTCGACGCTGGTGAGAGGATTGAACCAGAAAATAAATTTATCGGACCAGATGGCCAGGTTATAAAGAACCCCTGTAATAGCCAGGCTTGGAAATACCTGGCCTCGCCGTAAAAAATCAAAGGCGATCAGTTTTTCACTTGAGTAGGAACGGAAAACCACAACCACGAGCATGAATAACAGGATGGCGTGGCCCAATATGAAACCGGAAAGCAGACCTTCCAGCCCGAACTCGCCGAGCTGCATGGCGGCGAGCACCGTGAACCCATAGCCCACGAGAAACGCCAGCAAAATCTCGGCGTAAGCCTTCAGTCCCGATAAAACGATCACTACGATCCAGATCGTGGAAAGGATAACCAGACCGCATAACATCAATAATTTGTATAACACCGATCCGGTAGACAGGTAAACCAGACAGAGCCCCGCAATCGTTCCGCTCACGGTTATTACTAAAAAAATGGCGCCGGTCAGATTCGGCAAAACCTGTTTATCCTGTTTTTCAAACAAGCGGTCGGCAATAAAGCGCGTAACCATCAACTGCAAGGGACTGGTCAGGATTAAGGAGCCCGCCATCAGATAGGTCACGGATATCTGAAACTGCCCAACGTAGTAGGGGGTTGCAAAGTTCTCCGTGTTGAGGATGCCGATCAGGAGGATGCCAACGATGGATAGAACCCATGGCCCTGAACCGATGACGCCCGCAAAGCCATACGCCAGCAGCAGTCCCGACCAAGTATCGGTCTTGGTGAGTTCACGCAGTCTGAAGCCGATGCCAGCCATTACTGTGGCGTTACCCGGAGTTTATGCCGGGCGGGAGCCGCGGAAACGTGCCCCAGCATATCAGCCGAGCGTGCCGACATGCTTCTCATGCGTGGGGGAAGCGCAACAAGCGGTTGGGGGAAATTTGAACGGGGCCTTGCCATTTGCCGGCAATGACTTCGGACATACGGTCTAAAAAAGACGAGACGGAAGAGATCAGGAAAGTGGCTGCATGATGCCTGTTGCATATGATGCCCGAGCGTGCTCACTGGGCGAGCGCCTGGTCATAAACCCGTTTATAGCTGTCGAGCATCCTCGATTGGGTATAATAGTTTTCGACGCGTTGAATACCGGCTTTCTGTGCGGCATACCAGCGGTCATCATCCGTCAATAGCGCGATTACCCCTGCAGCAGTTGCTTCCGGATCAGCTATGGGCGTCACGATACCGGCGCATCCCAAGGCACGGTCTTCTTCACTGCTTCCTTCCAGAATTTCCCGACAAGCTCCCACATCAGTCGTCACCACTGGCAAGCCACTGGCGAAAGCTTCGAGCAGCACCAAAGGGAAGGCTTCGCTGATGGATGTCAATACCAGCAGACCCAGGCGAGGGAGTATGTCGCTGATCTTCTGGAACCCCAGGAAGCGCACTTTTCCTTCCAGCCCCAGCTCCTGAACCAGACTTCTGCATTCCTCCACGTATTCCTTATCCTCATCTTCCGGACCGATCAGCCAGCCTTCCGCTTCGGGAAGCTGAATCACAACCGTGCGCATGGCACGGATAAAAGTCTTGATATCCTTTATCGGTACGATCCTGCCAAGCAATCCGATTACCCGGGGAATTTTTACCGGTCGTTCCGCGCGCAAAGAAAGGAAGCGTTCAATTTGCATGCCGTTTGGAATAACTTGCGTCCGTTCGCTATCTGCGCCATCGGCAATTTGACGCCTTCTGTTGTTTTCATAAAGGCTTATGACAGGATTTGAGGCTTTATAGATAAGCCGGCCCAGGGATTCAAAATATCTTATCCACAATATTTCCTGATATTGCATTCCCATATAGAGCGCGTCATTCAATGAATCGTGATGCTCTCTAATGAAAAGGGATTGCAAGTCTACTTTCCTCTCTTTGGTGTAAATGCCGTGTTCGGTCAGAATAAGCGGACGTCCGGTCTTGTAATGCAGTAATACCCCAAGAAAACCTGCATAGCCGGTGGATACCGTATGAAATGCGCCTGTCTCCACCGAGAGTTGATGGGCGACGCTGGCAAGCCTGAACAATGGCGCATGTGTTGCTTTAATTGACCAAAGGTAATGAATGAATGAGTTCTCCGCGTTATATTTGTTGTAATACTCGCAGATCTGCTGCCATGTTCCATCGCTGAAAAAAAATTCCTCTGCAGTAAAGCCGGAAGGCTGCCCTAAGGAAACTAATAGTTTCTCCAGGGCGGCCTCGTCAAATTCCGGACATGGATTTCGGAACCAGTCATGAAGCTTCCCCGAGTTTTTAATGTATTCTTCGTTGCCTTTGCAGGTTTTTGGCTTGAATGCGGTTACCCGGTCCCACAAATAATGGCATTCCATGTGAACGACATTCTCGGGAAGGACATATTTTTGTTCGTCATAATCACTCTTCCTGGATCCCAGGAAAATGAGGGAGAATGTGCGCTCAGGCAGCGCTTCCAGTATCTGGTGTACCCAGCCTGAAACTCCACCCCTGATAAAAGGGTAGGTGCCTTCCAGCAGGAGCGTGATGTCTGCGTATCGCTGCTGCGGCATCAGATCTCTTTCCGCCAGAAGCGTGCTGCCGTTGTCAACAAGGGATAGGCCGCGGGGAGTTCTATTGCCGTCATCAATTGCTTCACTTCTTGATAACGGCCGGTATAAAAGGCTATTTCGGCGTAGTAAGTCTGCAAGCAGATAAACTCCATCCCAAGCATTTCGGCCTTTTTGAATTCCTCCAATGCCTCCTGATATTTTCCCAGCCTCAACAGGATTTGAGCATACTGAAAGAGGAGGCCCGAATCTTGGGGAGAACATATGAGACTCAGTTCAATGTATTTGTACGCCATGCCAAGAACATAGTTTTTCGCCTCTCCCTGAACCAGGCCGAGATGCGCCAGTTCCCAATAGTCGTTGGCAATCTGGCGGCATAACTGTTTTCTCATGGACGTTTCCTGTTTTTCAAGATCGCGCTTGGATTGCTCTATGTGCTTGCTCAGCCTGTACTCTTTACGATCCAATAAAGCATAAGCCAGCAACCGGATATCATCCGTCGCGTCGCCGAGCGCCATGCGCAGTAATGGAATTGCGTCCCGGTCATTCAGTTTTAACGTCGCATACACAGCTTGCAGCCTTCTGTCGGGATCCCTCGATTGGTATAAATCGTACAGGCTGTGCGAGTTAACCGATTGACCGTCCGACCCGGCGGTCTCGGAAGGAAGATCCCGGATTTTGTTTACCCTCACGGGCGAAATTGATCCTTTCGATTTTATGAATGACCCGCGCGCTACCAACGGCATTGCCAAAATCAGCCCCGTCAATCCGAGCACAGGCAGATAAAAAACCATCATGAAGAAAAAGAAGCCATTTTTCCGCTGAGCCTCATATTGCTCAGGGATAATAATTTTGGGGAAAATATAAGCAGCGACGACACTGGCCATAAAATGACAAGCGCCGGCGGTTATCAGGGGCTGCGCCGACATGGGCTCGAGAATCAACCGCAGCCCATATGCTTCCAGCCCCACGGCCAGAGAGATCAGAACCAGTTCAGGCAAAATTGGAAATACTCGCATTGGGGTTCGCCATTATGCTGATGTGAATGAATTCATTCTTGCAAAAGCGATCCATTCCCAATAAAACTTTTTCGTACGAAGTCTTGTTATCCAAAACCCACGTACAAACCTTGATATCTCCCCCTCGAAAGCCGAAAGCCATTCCATTCGGGCCATCAAGCGCGACTTCAGCCGATGATTTCGATAATCCAACGCGATTCAGGAATTCGTTGGCACCATGCTCATCCGTATAGGGCAACAATAGTAAAAAGACGTGACGATTCCAGCTATCGTTAATGATCAGGATTTCATCCACGCCCCGTAACTCCGCCTGAAATTTTGCGAGAAGTTCGCTCTGTGGTTCGTCCGAGCTGATGACGGTCGCAATCGCTACAGCCGAGGTCTTCAAGTACCGGATTTCGTCGGTGATGCGTCGCAACCTGCTTTCAAAAATTTTTCCAACATCGTTTTCATCGCAGTGAGCTTCGGCGCGTCGTTTGACAAGATCACCCATTTTTCCGCCCAGAACGGCAAGAAAATCCATCGTATTTTCCTGGAATGCAAACAGGGGCATCTCATTCACGACGATCACGCCCCAAATCCTCTCGTAAACGTCCACCAAAGGGATCGCGACGAGCGCGCCCACAGCAGGCAATGCCCCGTTTTTTTCCATTTCAATGCTCGCAACATGTCCCGTTTTCAACGCTTCTGCTACCACGGGATCCGAGGGCAGCAAAGTGCGCGGCTGCCCTAAAGATGCAATAGGATGAGGGTTCATCTTTCGGTGTTCGTTTACCGCGTAAATACCCGCCATTTGCACATTCGCATAACTGCCGAGTATTTTCAAAATACTGTCGCCAATGCCCGCGAGTGGTTCGCCTTTATGGTTCTCCCAGGTCAACACTTTCTTCTTCAGGTCGTCTAACGATAAACGCAAGCTTTTTGCCTGGCTTGCCAAATGCTGTTCCAGGCGATAATGGGAGTCCTTGATAAGTTGGTAGGAACGGGAAAATTTATCCATTCTTACCTTGAGGTGGTTGTATTCATGGTCCAGGAGTTTTATCTGACGAGTCGATGATTCACGAAATTCGGTGGAAATCAGGGTTAGCACCAATAAGCCGATTATCATTTCTTCGGGGAAAAACGAAACCCCGGGCCATCCCAGGTAAAAACCACTTGTGACCAAGCTTACAAGCAGGGCGGCTGAGGTGAGTCCGCAGACAAACCCATAGCGAAGGCCTGCTAACACAGGAGCAAGAATCAACCAGGGGAACCGATAATTTATGAAAAAAGGATCGGATGAATCAATCGCGTAACCAATTACCGGGACCGATAATGAGATCGCAATCGACTCTGTCCATTTGTTTTTTAGTGTTTTGGTCATCATGATGGGCCCCTTCCAATCTTTAACAGAATCAAGACTTCTTAATTTCGATATTGGAAATCAATTCTCTTAGCAATTGTTGGGCGGTACCGCTAAGCGATCCTGTACTCCAGCCGGATTGGGCTCCGCTTGCAGACCACACAACGGCGCCGGAGGGAATCTCGATCACCCGGATCGTCAAGCCAACAACCGGTTCACTGCCGACACCGAGTTTGTATTGCCATTCATCAACGCTTCCCGTGACTGCATAGGAAGCACTGTGCTTTATTGCCAACAGCAAGGCTTTTTCCTGGCGCTTGCGATCATTGAAATCAAGCCAGCCGCCTTTGTCTTCATCTTGCACCTGGTACATTTCTATATTTGGAATGCCACGGATTCTGAACAAGGTGGCTACCATCTCTTCCACTTGTTCACCGGCCCGCGGGCTCTGGGAATAATTTTGAAAGGGGAGAACTATCCAGCGCTGGGAAGAGGAAAGCGGGGCGCTTTTGTGTACGTCAACTACTGAGCAGGACGCCAGCAGGCTGAAAAGAACAGTAAAGATTAAAAGTGCGACTATCCGTTTTTTATGGAGAAACTGCAGAATTTCATTATTATTGATGAACATAAACCCACCTTTTTTTTGTTAGTTGATTGGGTCTACCCGGTAACCAGGCAGTTATTTTTATTAACCATGTTGAACACAAGCAGGGGCAATCATCGTTGTCTGGACTGCCGCTTGCCGTAACGAGTCTCCGAAATCCTCCTCTAAATTCTGTTGCAGCCACCCGTCTTTTTTACAACCCTGCTCAAAGGTATAGCTCAGCCCCGTGCACATTACAAGGCTGTTTGTTTCGTCCGGGGGCGGAACAGCAAAAATTTTTATATTGCAACTGATGAGCGGAGGGCGACGCTCGGACCGGAAACGCGAGGATGCGGCCGGTTTCAGAGAGGAGCGCAATCAGGGATGTTCCAAATCACCAACAGGGATATTTAGAAGGTTAGCGATGTCATCCCGCTAATGTTGAGCAGGCCTAACGGCTGCATTAAAAATAATATTCCCTTATTGCTCAGCAAATTAACATACTTCCACACCCTTAAGTAAAACAAAAACAAATTAATCGTCTATGCTGGTCTAGGGACCCGCTTCAGCTTGTTCTTAAAGCCTGATCGGGGGAACCATCGTTGTTACACGTTTTTTAGCTTGACTGGGGAATCATTGATGGGGGAATCAAAGGGTAAGCATGGTCGCCGGTCGATTGACGAAATCGATCCTAACCTGAGAGGTTGAAGACTTGAAAACATAAGGTTCACTTAATAAAAAAAAGGAGCTTTTCCATGAAAAATAAGAATGCGCAGTTTAAGTTTTCGCTGCTCTGCTCGGTACTCATGACGTGGCTGGTTTTTGCTGTTACGACACCTGCATTTGCTGATAATGCCGTCAAGCTGAAAATACTGCTCCTCACGACAGGAGAGGTAACAGAAGATGCTGGCTATGCCTACATCAAACCGGTGCTCGATGAAATGGGCGTGCCATACGATGTATTGAACTCCAAGACGCAGGATCTTACCGCGGCGATGCTCGCCTCTACTGCGGGAGGGTCCAGCTGCCTGGCTGCCGAAGCAGGTTGCGTGGGCAACTATAACGGCATTATCCTGACGGACGCTGGACTGAACCCAGCCTTCACGCCCACGGAATGGGACATGTTGCACAATTACCAGAAAAACTTCGGTGTGCGTCAGGCGGTACTGTCAGGATGGCCGGGTACCTACTGGGATCCAGAGTCTCCTTTTGGGGTATACCTGGATTATGGTCTGGTCTTTTCGTCCAGCGGAACCGGCTACGAGGGTAAGTGGACCGTGACCAAGCCAAAGGAAATGTTTGAGTACGTGAACCTGGCCAATCCATTTCCGATTACGGACTTTGCCTTTGCGGCCAATCCGCGAAATGACACTGCTACCCTGCGGGACGGATCGATGCCCAAGGTCGAACCGCTTCTGACAACGCAGAACGGGGAGGCCCTGCTATCGATCGTGCGGTATATGGTGCCGTCGCAGACGACACCCGTACGCGAGGTAATGATCTCGACCATTAGCAATGCCACCTTCCTCATCCATTCGAAGGTTCTGGCCTACGAATTCATCAACTGGGTGACGCAGGGGGTATTCGTTGGCGCGCGCTTTGTTCATATGGCCACCCATCTGGATGATCTGTTCCTGGCCAACAATCTCTGGAATCCCGACATTAACAACAATTATCCTGCTGATCCTAATGTCCCTGGTACGACGACCTACCGCCTCAACAGCGCCGACATTGCCAATGCAGTGAGCAAACAGGCCGCTTTTCGCGCCGCGCATCCGGTGGCCGGTGCTTACAAGCTGGATTTGGCGTTTAACGGTTCCGGAGCGGTGGTGGATCCGAAAGCGGCGATATTGGCACTGAACCTGACCGACGAGCTGGTGGCGGCGGTAATGGCCAATAAAGCAAATTTCCGCTTCATCAACCACACCTTCACCCATCTGGACATGGACAAGGCGCCGGTCCCGGCGAATGCCCCTTGCGATTACCCCACCTTTACCACCCTCGCGGCCATCAAGGCGGAAATTACGAAGAACCGGACGGTCTGGGGGCTTCTCGCTCTTCCGGAGAAAAGCGATAACAACCGGGTGCTGGTAAGCGGCAATCATTCCGGGCTGAAAGACCGTAAATGCACCGATGAAATCGCCAAGCATCCGGAGAT
>NZ_QAOU01000002.1 GCF_003050965.1 Nitrosospira sp. Nsp2
TATTTCGAGAAGCAGTCTGAACTCATATCCAAGAGCCAGGCGGAAAAACCCTTGCCTGAGCCAACGACCAGTCACGCTCCTGACGGGTCGCACAGTCACACGCCTGCTAAATGAGGAGCTGAAATCAGCCCCCGGCAAAACCGGGGGCTTTTTTGTTGTTCAGCAGTAGTGATCGGCAAATCTTGATTTCAGAAACGAAAGGAATATTGAAGGCCTGCACCCGCAAAAGCCTGGTCAGTTCTGCCGCCCTGTACGTTGCTGTAGAATGCGCCTGCGCTCAGGATATCGGGACCGAATAGCGACGTTCCCATCGAAAGCCGTCCGTTGTACCCCAAATCGTTCGCAGGCCATACCCCGCCCACCCATGCATCCGCAAGAATAAACGGACGCCTCAGCACCCCTTGATCCGATGGTCCATAACGAAAAGACGTGCCTATCCCCATAAGTGCGAATTTCTTTGGGATGAGCGTTTGAACGCTTGATAAGGAAGGGCTCAATGATCCACTCAGGTCGGACGGGAGTGTCGCTGCAAGCTGATTGTTTTCCCATGATCCCTGGAGTCTGACCTGCCAGTCCTGGATGCCCCTCAGCAGGGAATGCCCAAGGATCATTTGCAGCTTATAGCCTTTCCCCAGGCTGCCTCCATCTCGGCTCGCATAACGATGACCATCCATATCCACATTGAAAAAGGTTTGTTGTGACAGTTGAGCGGATACGCCCAATAAGATCGTATCTTTTTTCCCTAGCGCCCGTAACGCCCCTGTTTCATGGCTCATTTCATTCACACCAAGCCGCAGGCTCGCTTTCAATCGATTGGTCACATCCTGGCTGACTCTTGCCGCTCCATAAACGAGGGAATCGACGTCCCGAAGATTACCTCCCAGATTCACCTGAAACAGTCCTTCCCGCAGAGGATGTTTAAATTCCGTCATGATGTCCAGTTCGTTCCTTGCCGGAAGAGTAATCCCGGGATTCGAAGAATCGAGCAGGTTATGCTTCAGTTCAGTGGCCAGTAAGCCGCGTCCATAAGGCACGTTCAAACGCACCCGGCTTTCGACAAAGTTTATATCGCCCAACGTTTTATACTCGATGCCGCCCGCCACCTGCTTGCTTGTTTTTACTATTAGATCATCTCTGACATTGAACAGGTATGTTTGCACCGTGGTGGGCTCTTTATGGGACGCGAGAAGCTTATAGGTTAATGCCAGCGCTTCTTCGTTTTTGTCGAGACGCTTGAGCGTCTCCATCCTGTTGAAATCGGTAAGTTGGTCATTGTCATTTTCAAGAATACGTTCGGCAACAACGCGGTCATTTTCCGCCAGGGCTAATGCAAGGCGCTGCCAGGCGGGCGTTTCCTGTCGCGCAATATGTTCCTGCAGAAGCCAGTAACGAGCTGCGGTATAATTCTCCTGCGTCAGATATGACGCCACGAGCAGTTCCTGAACCCCCGGGTCATCGTATCCCTTGTCAAGAAATTGCTTTAATATGGATATGTCGGCGTTTGCTCCCTCCATATCACGAACTAAAGCCATATATTCAGGTCGCAATAAGTCCTTGAATTTGCTTATTGACCCCTCTTTAATTTGCTTAAGGCGGGATCTTATGTTGAACAGGACATATTTACGCAACCGCCAGGCCGCATCCGCGCGTCCTGCCCTGCCTAAGACATCGGCATAAGTAAGCAGCCAGAGATAATCGTCGGGACTGATCCGCGATTTACGCTCAAACCACGGCAATGCTTCTTTGTGCTGACCAACCTTAACCAATGCCAGTCCATAAACGCCCCATAATGCCTGGTTTTTTGAGGCATCCGGCCGCCACGCTTTAACATGGGACCGCAGTGCCCGCTTGTCATTCTGTGCAATGAGGTTCCACAAGATTCCTTCTTTGGCAGTGGTCGATGCAGGGTTAACATTTAAAGCCTGCTGATAATGTTGTATAGCTGCATCAGTCCTGCTCTCGTGAGTTTGCAACTGAGCCTGCATCAGCCAGTACATTTCGGAATCCAGAAATTGCGACTCTTTGCTCCTTGCCGTTTTTAAAAGCCGCTTCAGTTGAGCTGAAGAGCCGGCCTGGTTGGCCGCATCCATCGCGAGCAGCAGCCAGCGAGACTGGTCGAAACGACGATAGGCTTCCTCGCCGATGGCAATGGCGTCTTCCGGCCTACCCATATCACGCGTCAACTGAATCAAGCGTTCCGCTACAACGACGTTCGCGTTCCCTGATTTCCACATTACGCTATAAGCCGATAACGAATGTTCGGGTCTTTTCAGTTCCCAGGAAAGCTCACCCAGAATCTCCCAGAAATGGGTTTCTTTTGCTGTCATATCATCCTTGTGAGACAGCAGCATGGAAAGCGCCTTCTCGGACTGGCCATTTTTCCAGGTTAATTTCGCTTGATGGGCCGTAGCCTCTGGCCGACGATTGAAATTAGCGCCAATGAGTTCCCAGGTTTCCATTGCCTCGGATAGTCGTCCGGCGTCTTCCTGTGTTTTAGCCAGCGCTTCCCATGCTTGTGAATTATCGGGATAGCGCTTCAAATATGATTTCAGAAAATCAACATGATCTGAATAAGTACCTGCCTCGCTGTATGCAAACAACAAACTGTTCAACTCCTCGGGCGCTAACTTCCTCGTATTTGATAGCTGTAGCAGCAGGTCCAGGGAAGTATCGACAAAATGCAGCCCTTTTGATAGTCGCAGCGCATTCGTGATTGCGGCATCATCCTTTCTATTTTTCGCCAGCCATAGCCATTCCTTCAACGCGACCTCTGGCATTAAAGCCCATTCTGCGATCGTTCCCAGCTTTTCATGAGCGTTTCCGTCTGCCGGAGCAATTTCCACCAGACGCTGGGCTAACGCCAGAGCCGGCTGAAGTTCACCAACCCCAAGCGCACGATCGACCTGCTTTCTGATTTGTTCAGGATTGTCCGGATCAAGTGACAAGCGCAAAACCCCGACTTCATATGCCTGCCTTGGGTTATTGTCCGCCAAATTAATACTGATGGCCTCATCAAGCAGTTCGGGATCTTCCGGGAAGAGCTGCTGATAATTACGGAAATGTTCGAGAGCAAGCTTCCTGTCGCCCGCTGCTTGCAGTGCCTTAAGGGTTAGAAATGAGAATTCGCGAGCTTCAGTTTTGTTCTCGGCCAGTTTATAACCTTTGTCATATATCTCCGCTGCTTTACGCGGCATCTCCGCCGCGATGTACCATCGTGCCGATTCTTTCAATTTCTCCATGCGCTCGGAAGAATGGGGAATAACCGCGGACCATCGATAATATAGATCTGCAACCACAGCAGTCTGTTCGAGCTCAAGGCTGAGTTTAATGAAACTTGGTAACAAGGATAGTGGAAGCGCCGTTTTACTGATTTCGATAATGCTGTTTTTAAGATTAGCCAACTTTGTTTTCTGATCCGGGCCGTCGTCGCCAACTGATGAATAATCGTAGAAGTCGAGTTCCAATACTAATAGCCTGACGCTTAATTCCGGCGTGCGGCCTGCAAGCTGTAGTGGTTCCAGAGCATTCCGGGCCTCGCGCAATTCCCCGAGGTTTATATGCTGTCGAGCAAGTTCAGTACGTAAACCTGCGTCATCGGGCTTGATATTCAAGAGGAGCCTTAAATACAGCACCGAGAGATGGTCCGGCTTTGCTATCTGGAATAATTTCTTTAGTCTATCCTCTTCATAAAACAGGAGAGCAAAAACAAGAGCCAGTCCCAAACCAAAAGAAAGTATTGTTTTTTTTAAATTGCCGAACAAATTCATGATCGGGTCTCTTAGGCGGAATGTCTGTTGCTACATCGAATGGTTTCATCTTCAGAAGTCGCGTGTGGGATCGCCACCTGCCTGGGAGCACTTATCGAGTAGCCAGCACGAATGTTAAAAAGGACAACGTTTGTCAGATCATTTGCCGGGGACTGGACGGGTCCGGGCCCGGATAGTCTTCGCCTGACCAGCTAAGCCTGACACTCACACACAAGCACGTCCGTTCGATGTACCACATAACGGATCACGCCTGAAAACTGGACACCTGTTGATGTGATTGGGTATCGTGCCGGACGCGTTCGAGCGCATCTCCGCGCTGGCCGACACATTCGTGAAAGACCCGCATGCCTTCGCAAAGGTGGGGCAGGTGGTGAAAGTCAAGGTGGTGGAGATAGACGAAAAGCGTAAGTGCATCGCGCTCACCATGCGACTGACGAAGGCCGCGGCAAAGGTATGCAGGGTGGGCAGCAAAACAGGAAGCCGGAACGATCCGGTGGCCGGAATAAGCAATCCCGGCCTCAACAGCAGAAACAGAAACAAAAAGTAGAGGCTAAACCCGATACCGCAATGGCTGCGGCATTCGCGAAGCTAAGAGATAGATAAGGACCATCTGAGCTTTAGAATTTGGGCAGCTTACTCTCCATTGAGGGGTGGGGAGCGTAGGAATAATCCTATTAGTTAAGTCTTCTGGTTTTTCGTCGTTGTTCAGTTACAAGTAGCGAGCGTGTTTAATTGACGCGTTGAAATAAAATGAAGCGTTGAAAACAAAAAACAAAAAAAGGAAATGGAATGAATCAGCCATGGGAAACAGCTTTCAGTGCACGGGATGACCTACAGGCGTATGGTGATAACGCTCTGGGGTTATTCGCTCTCGGATTAAAATTCGGGATCGAAGATTTAGATACGATCGCCGCCGATTCGATCACGGATGGCAGCGACGATAAAAAATGCGATATCGTTTATATTGATGAAGACGAGGCTGTTGCAGTTATTAGCCAATGTTATCTCTCCCGGAAGTACCGAGAGACGGCCCCGGCTAATAAAGCTTCGGATCTGAACACCGCTGTCGCATGGTTGTTGCAGAGGCCCATCAGTGATTTACCACCTCGTATTGTTTCGGCGGCAAATCAGTTGCGAAATGCTCTTACGGCCAACAAAATCTCAACCATACACATTTGGTATATTCATAATCTCAATGAATCCACAAACGTAAAAGAAGAACTCCTGACAGTCGAAGCCTCTGCGAATGCGGCATTAAAAACTCATTATCCGGGTATCGCTACCAAAGTTCATGCTTTGGAAATAGGTCAAAGCATATTTAATGAATGGTACACGGACACACTCTCACCTATTTTAGTGAACGACACCTTTAATGTTGAAGTTATAAATGGGTATGAAGTTACAGGACCAGATTGGACAGCTTATATTACCTCTGTGTCCGCTCGTTTCCTTCATCGCGTGTTCAAGAGATATAGAACACGATTATTCTCGGCAAATGTTAGAGATTACCTTGGTTCTCGATCCAGCGATTCGAACATAAATCATGGAATAAAAAGAACCGCAGAGTCAGACCCCTTGAATTTTTGGGTATTCAATAACGGCTTAACCGTTCTGGTCAACAGTTATGAAAAACCGGATAACAACCAGCGCGGGAAGAAATACCTTACGATTTCGGGGATATCGATTGTGAATGGCGCGCAGACCACCGGTGCCATAGGTTCTCTCAAGAAATCTCCTTCCGATGAAGTTCAAGTGCCGGTTCGATTTGTGCAAACGAGTAATCCGGATCTGGTACTAAATATCGTTCAGTTTAATAACAGCCAAAACAAAGTAACGGCTTCGGATTTTAGAAGCACGGATAAAATCCAAAAGAGGTTGAAAAACGAAATTATTGTGATTCCCAACGCTGAATATGAGGGTGGGAGGAGGGGTGGTTTTGGTGATGCAATTAAACGTCGACAAAATTTCTTGCCATCATATACCGTAGGTCAAAGCCTTGCGGCGTTGCATGGTGATCCAGTCACTGCGTATAACCAAAAGACCGATATATGGATTAATGATCGATTATATTCAAAATACTTTAACGAGGATACAACGGGTGCGCATATTGTATTCGCCTATTCCTTGCTGCGTGCTGTGGAGAACCGTAAACTAATTCTCATGAACAAAGCAAAAAAAGGTGACGCAAATCTTACTCAGAGTGAAGACAAACAAATCACTTTCTTACGTAAGCGTGGTTCAATTTATCTTTTGGTTTCCGCTATCGCTGCATGTCTTGAGGTCTTTTTAGGCCGTAGGATCCCCAACCTTTATCGCATATCTTTCGGAGTTCAGGTTTCGCCCCATGACGCACAGAAGATCTGGAGCGAAATCGTGGACGTTACAGCCCCTCTATCTGCTCAGCTTGAGGAAGCAGTAAATGATGGGCTCAAAAGTATAGAGCGAGTCAACACAGTGATGCAAAAATTTCAAGGACTTATTGAGGTAACGGCAGATGCAAACGAAAAGAAATACAGGGCTTTTCAGTCACACCTGACCGCGAGGTAAACAGTATTAAACTACCGCGCTTGGTCAAGAACCCGACTCTTTACATCTGTCGGATTTCGCGTTGCTGAATGGCCTTCAGAAGCAGGCCATTCAGCGTCTGCCTTCGTCGATTGAACCCAGGCGAATTTACGCTTAAATGCTGATGCTAATCTAGCGTTGATCGCCTTTGCGCTTGAGAAGGCAAACACGGCCTTGCGCAGCTTTGACTTTGTATTGGTTGGTGTCGGTCGGTTGCCACGCCTCAGCTCATGTGGCCAGGATTTTCTACAAGTCATCCGCAGGGACGCGCTCCTGAGCCCCAGCGCTTGCGTTGGCTCCAGAACCGGCCATCCGCCGGCAACTCTCTGCGCATTCCCGGCAGACCCGGGCGCATTCTTCCATCCCCTCTATCTTCTCGCAGCTCTGAGCACAGGCATCGCAAATTTCCGCGCAGACGCCGCAGACCCTTCTGGATAAAGCGGAACCGCTCAGCATGAAGTTCGCGGAAGTCTGGCACATCTCCACGCAGTTGATCATGAGGCGAAAATGGTCAGGCGCGACATGCTCACCGCCTGCCTCCAGGCAGTGGTTCATCGCTTCGTGCAGGCAGGTCTGGTGACACTTGGTGCAGGTATCGATGCACGCTTGCATTTGGGGATCGGTAGCATGAGTCATGGCGGTCTCCTTCACGTTGGTCAAGAGGTCGATTCTTCAGGTCCATTCTTCATATTTCGCGTGAGCGCAAAACAACATTACGATAAGCTTCCCTTTCAGGAAGTTCTGTGCGGGGGCGTACACGTATTTTTTTGATGGTTCCTGAGAAATCGGCAACCGGAAAAGCGGTTCGCTCGGCGGATCTCGCTTCCCGCGAAGACTCAAGGGAATCCTTTTCACGCTGAGAGTCGGGTTTTGAATGCATCTCAAGGAGACTGGTCAGAGTTACGACGCTATCGCCCATATCTGGCGTGAGGATCGTATTCAATCGAACGGCATACCTCAGCTGGAGCGGGCGATCCGATTTGCAAGGAATCGCCGCTTTGCCCTGGATATTGGCTGCGGGTGCAGCGGCCGCTTCGATGTGCTAGGCAAGCACGGGTTTCAAGTTGAAGGCGTTGACGTTTCTCAAGAACTGATTGCTTTGGCCAGACAAAGCCATCCGGGTATATCGTTTCACCATGCCGATATATGCGAGTGGAATCTTCCGCGAAAATATGATTTTGTCGTTGCCTGGGACAGCATCTGGCATATTCCGCTTGACCGGCAGGAGCCTGTCTTGCGGAAGATTTCCGAGGGCATGGCGCCGGGGGGAGTGTTCATGTTCACGACGGGCGGACTGGACAACGCAGAAGAAGAATGCGATTCATGCATGGGCCCGCCGGTGTATTACAGCGCACTGGGCATCCCGAAGACACTTGAGCTGTTAACGCGCTTCGGATGCGTCTGCCGGCACCTGGAATATGACCAATATCCCGAGCAGCATCTTTATATCATTGCCCAAAAGGCTTAGCTTTCTCGCGCGTGGACCGGGAACCCTATGAGTACAGACTGGCTGGTGGAATTGCAATCGAGGTAGCGTTGGAGACGTGGAGGATGCTAAAAAATCAACGGGCTGTCGATTAAGCTCCGGCGTTGTGCTTTTTAATATTAATCATCCTTCCGGTGCCGAATCACATCGATCGCGTTCATGGCGATTTCCATTGCCTGGTCGTTATTCTCCCGTTCTCTCTTTACCATCGCTGTAACTATCTGGTGCATGATTTCGGCTTCCTCGTATGTCGTGCAGCGCATCCTGAACTGATCGAGCGCTCCGCCCACTACCATGGTTTCAAACAACAGGGGAGGGCCGTCATCATCGGAATTATGATCCATACCAAGAAATATGGTGCTTACCCGAACCTCGTCCAGGTGATCGTCGGCTATTTTCGGATCGCGGCTAGCCATGCTTTGCCCCCACTTGAACATGTTAGAGCAGGGCACTGCCTCGCGGCCTCGAAGTAAATAGTATTTAGTCACTGTTTTTTTTAATTATCCACAGGTTTGACAAATATATTCACAAAGTAGATTCCTGAACTTATATCCCTGTCCGCACAAGCAGTCTGTTACCAGCCGCACCGACGTTCGCACGCAACATAGTTCGCCCCGTCTGCGAGTGTACCTTTGGCCACGAGGAGCGGCGGGTCTTTTGCAAACCTCTGCGGTCCGGCCAATGGCGGTTTTGCTTCGCCGGGCAACCAGCGCTTTCTACCGCTGGGCCGCTGGGAATTGCTGCCTGGAATCATTCGATAGCGCAGTGGAGGTCAGCATGCTCCGAATTGGTTTACTGCCGGAAGCCCGCCACCCGGTGGCTTGCCTCCCCGCTGGAGCGACCGGTTGCATCGTACAGCTTTGTGAGGTTTTTCCAGCTGATTTGTACGGTTGGGTGGTTGGGGCCATGCGCTTTTTCGAAGAGTGCCAGCGCGCGCTTGTAGTAAGGTTCGGCTTCTGCATACTGGCCCCTGGCGTAATAGATCATGCCCAGGTTGTTGAGGCTGGTGGCCATGTTGAGCTGATACGGCTCCGCGGCTTTTTCGGCCTTTTCAAAGATAGCCAGCGCGCGTTGGTAGAACGGCTCAGCTTCGGCATATTGACCCAGTGCGCGATGGACTTCTCCCAGGGTGCTCAAGTCCCTGCCCACTTCGGGATGATCCGGACCCAGTGTTTTCTCCCGTATCGCCAGCGCGCGCTTGTAGAACGGCTCTGCCAGGGCATATTTGCCCTGATGGTAAGAGACTTCGGCCAGGTTGCTCAGATCGCTCGCCAGATCGGGGTGGCCCGCGCCGAGCGTTTTCTCCCGGATCATGAGAGCGCGTCTGTAGAGCAGTTCCGCTTCAGCATGTTTGCCCTGATTGTGATAGACCGCCGCAAGGTTGTTCAGGCTTGTCCCCAGGTTGGGATGATCGGGAGCGAGTTTTTTCTCATAGAGCGCGAGGGCACGCTTGTAGAGCGGTTCGGCCTGCGCAAATCTATTTTCGGCATGGTAGATCAAGCCCATGTTGTTCAGGCCGGTCGCAAGGCTTGGATCATCCGCGCCGAGGGCCTTTTCACGAATAGCCAGGGAGCGCTCGTAGAGGGGCCTGGCTGATGCATACTTCCCCTGGAGGCAATAGAGTTCCGCCAGGTTGTTGAGGGTCTGGCCCACATCGGGATGTTCGGGGCGCAGGGCCTTCTCCCTGATCGTCAGCGCGCGCTTGTAGAGCAGCTCCGCGTCCGTGTTTCTGCCGGCAGAGCGGTAAAGTTCCGCGTGCCCGTTGAGGGTGGTCGCCACAAGGGCATGGTTGGGGCCGAAGTATTTTTCGCGGATCGCCAGGGCGCGTTTGTACAGCGGCTCCGCCTCGGCGTATCGGTTGTGGTCACGATAGAGTTCGGCCAGATTGTTCAGGCTGGTCGCGGTGTCGGGATGGTCGGTTCCAACTGTTTTTTCCGCGACCGCGAGCGACTTCTTCACTGCCACCACAGCACGCTCGTAGTCACCCTTTTTATAAAGCGATATCGCCTCTTCGCTGATGGCCTTCCACTTATTCTCCTGCGCATAAGCAGGGTGCGCGAAGGCGAGCACCAGAGGCAATATAAAAGCGAGCGGGAGTGTTTTCATAACCTTCCTTATGAGCGCCGGATCGCGTGAACGCGAGGCTGCAAATCCACGGTTTGCCCCATTGCGCCCGCTGATAACGCCGGTCATTTTCTCACAAACGTGGCGTGATGTATCTATTCCAGTGCAGCATTTGCGCGCCTTCCAAGGCCATCGGCAGAAGCTCGGGGCAAGCTTGGCTGCCGAGCTGGCAAGTTTATAATGGACCCGTTTTCACGCCCGCAGTTCCCGTGGCGCGCGGCTTGCATGAACCGTCGACCGGAGCCGCTATTTCCCTAGAACGGCCTTTCCCCGGACCAGTTCAGGGCGCTCGCTATCATGGTCGGCGGCCACGGTCTGAAGCTTTCCATAATAATCTCGGGCATCATTTCGGTTGCCTGCCATTTCCGCGGCGCGAGCTGCGCCGGCAATGCTGCGGAAGCGATTGGGATCACGCTTCAGGGAACGCTCGAACTCGGCGAACGCCTCCGCCGGACGGTCGAGTTCAAGCAGCATCTCCGCCAGCAGTTCGCGGGAGGGAGCGACATTGCCCGGGGTCACCGGATGTTTGTCGCTTGCTTCTTCCGCTTCCGCGGCGGCGCGCATCAGGCGCACGGCCTCGTCATTGCGCTTGTCCGCAAGGGCAAGCCACGCATTGACCGTCTTGATTTGAAAGTCTGCCTGTCCCGCCCAATAGTCCAGTTTGGCGGCGGTCATCGCTTCCTTGAGCGCCTGCAGTCGCGCGACATCTTCGCGCGCGGAGGAAGTGTTTCCGCTCCGCGCGGCGCCGAGCCCACGGGCAAAGACGAGAATGGCTTCAGCCTGCGGGAATTTGTTCCAGGCCAGCTCTGCGGGCGACAGCTCGAGCGCAGCCGCGCCTTTCCAGTCGCTGCGTTCTAGTGCAAAGCGGGACGGGATAGCGGCGAAGGCATAAGCCGCGGGGAAATTTTCCACGTTGACCTTGCGGATCGATCTGGCTTCGTCGACCAGGCGCCTGGCTGCCTTGTCCTGCGCTTGCTGGAGGTGGGCGAAAACCATGTAGTCCATGGCATGCAGCGAGTCATAAGCGCCAACGCCGAGGGTCGCGTCCTTGAGTTCGCTCCTGGCCGCGCGATAGGAGGCCTGGTTGCTCTCCACCATCTCCGGCCAGAGCCCCACACGGGCGAAGATATGCGAGGGCATATGCAACGCATGCGGGACGGAGGGCGCAATCATTGCGTAGATCCTCGCTGCGGGCAGGCCCTTTTCAGCCAGTTCTGCATAATCGTAGGTGTGGATCAGATAGTGGGCGACACCGGGGTGGTTAGGGTATTTTTTGAACAACGGTTCCAGAATACTCGCGGCTTTGAGCTGACTCGCGAACGTTTTGTCGGTGGGCACTGCGGTTGCGTTGAGCGCGAGCGCATAGAGGACCTGCGCTTCAGTATCGCTGGGATAGCGCGAGGCCACCCCTTTCATCGCTTTTTCATAGGCCAATGCCCGCGGTCGGTAATCCGTTGTCTCCCAATCGTTGAAAAGGATGGCTAACGCGGCGATATAATCCTGTTCGCGCTCGGTATGGGCGGGTATGCGCCGGGCGTGCGCCAAGGCTATTGCGCCGGCGTTCCATGCCTTCGCGCCAGGTGGCCAGGTGAACGGATTGCCCAGGGACATCAGGGCAACGCCCCAGTAAGCCATGGCGCAGGTAGTATCGTGGCGCAGCACGGTGCCGAACCAGTTGATCGCCGGATCGAACCAGAAGGAATGTGCTAACGCCATCGCGCGGTTGAATTCCTTCTGGGCTTCGGCGTTACAGCTTACCGGGAAGTTCACCTCCCCGAGTTTTTCGGGGGAAGCGCCACCCACGGGCTCATGTTCATCGTGCGCCCACACGCCTGCTGCCCCGAAGGTGAGGATGATCGCAAGTATCCATGACGCTGTTTTTGCCCGAGCCATATTGTCTTCCGAAGTCGTGATAAAGCATCGTTATTTCTTAGCAATAGCGCAAAGGACGTCCCGCGGCCCATTAAAACATTTCATCAGACTTGATTGCGGCGCAAAACAAGTCGGAGCGACTGTCTGTTAGGACGATACTTTTGTTTCTCTTTCTCCCTTTTTCCCTTTGAGAGGCCAGTCCGCCGTACTTCTTCTTCCACTTATAGCATGTGACTTGTGAGATTCATCACATCTTTCCCGCTGGATCTGTACTACTGTCTGATTAAGTCCGCTCTAAAACCAGGGCGGGCGAAGTCGAATCTTGAATCGCTGTTTTCAAGGTTCCGGTCGATCGGTTGAATCGCTCTATTTGAGCGTACAGGCGATTATTTTGCTACGGACATACGCGGGAACAAGCGGGCAAAGAGTGGTTGTCTAGGTATATGAAATAACAGGCTCTGTTGCAAAAAATAAGAAGCGATTAATCAGATCACACGCATAGTTTTCTGGTTCGTCCTTTTTTTGCAACAGAGCCGCCTTTCTCATCGACCAGTAGGCGTCTCGACTTCTGCTGGAATCTCACCGCAAGCAGAAGTACATTCGACCCACAAAACGCATATCCCCTCATCATTCTTCCGATATGTACATAGCAGTGCGCAGGGCGTATTAGGATGCTGTGCGCACGTGTCATTGCACGCCTGTTTAGCAGCGTCATCGACCTGGGGGCAGCTCAGATCACCAATTTTCTTGGGCGGGATTCTGTCCACAACCGTTGGTACGGTTGGCGGTATTGGTTTAGGAGATTCCATCTCACGTGCAGACGAAGGGGGCTTGTCTTTCGTATCAAGCACGGTCCAAATAGGGACTGCAATACTTTTATGTTCTTTCAATGCCGGTCTGTGCGGTCGCTCCTGGGAATGAACCCCGAATGCGCTCGCCCATACCAGGATTGCAAGCAAGAGTTTGGAAAGATGTTTATTCATAATTTTCCTGACTTGTCTCTGAGAGTTGGGATACTGCTCTCCTCTGCGAACCTTCCTGCGGATCAAGTTATAAGTTAACTATAGCATCGGGATTGGTAGATAGAGCAAATACATCGTTGTGTCTGGCGAGTGGCAGTTTTCCCGTGATGCTAATTATAGCGGGCCTGATTCCACTATCTTTGGATCTGGCCTCTACAACTGGGTGGAAGATGTTGGCGTTCCGAACGATTCAATCTCTTCCGTAGCGTTGATACCCTGATAAATGGGGGAGTTAGTATAAGGACCCGTTGGTAAACCCGACGGGTCGATTTAAGTCATTGACGCTTGGATAACACCGGGGACCGTTTCAGGTCTCTCACGAAGAGAAAGGGGAGAGAGAAAGTCTGCCCGATCGGATCACCGCGATATAAAACCGTTTTCCCTTATTTCTTTTCTGAACTTCGCCGCCAACCCGCCTATGTTGCCCGGCGCCTGACTGCATAGCCATACTGGGTAGGCCAGGAGGGCTCCACTTCCACCGCGTGTTGCGCCTTGATGGCCCAGTACGGTTCCCGCAGCAGTTCCCGCCCGACGAAAACGAGATCGGCCTTCGCGCTGGTGATGATTTCATCGGCGAATTGCGGGTCGGCAATCAGGCCCACGCCGCCCGTGCGGATCTCCGCTTCATCGCGGATACGCGCTGCAAACGGGATCTGGTAGCCTCGGGCTACGGGGATCTTCGCGTCCGGTGTGGTTCCCCCAGAGGAAACGTCGATCAAATCCACGCCGAGCGTCTTGAGTTTTTGGCAAAGCACGATGGACTGTGCGATATCCCAGCCGCCATCGGCCCAGTCGGTTGCCGAGATGCGCACGAACAACGGCAGCTCCTGCGGGATGACGTCGCGCAGTCGCGTGGCGGTCTCCAGCAGTAGCCGCATGCGGTTCTCGAGGCTGCCGCCATATTCATCAGTGCGGTTGTTGCTTATAGGCGAGAGAAACTCGTGCATCAGGTATCCGTGCGCGGCGTGGAGCTCGATGACCTTGAACCCGGCGGCCAGCGCGCGGCGCGCGGCTGCTTCCCAGGCACTGATGCAATGTGCGATGTCCGCCGCGGACATGGGTTTTGGAACGGGGTCGCCGGCGTCGAACGGCAGGGGACTGGGCCCCAACACCTGCCAGCCGCCCTCCTCAGGGGTTTTCAGGCTGCTGCCGCCGTTCCATGGACTATCGCAACTTGCCTTGCGGCCGGCATGAGCGAGCTGGATGCCAGGGACTGCGCCGTGCGCCGCGACGAACCGGGCGATACGGGCCAACGGCTCGATATGCTCATCTTTCCAGATTCCCATGTCAGCCGGGGAGATACGTCCCTCGGCGGTGACCGCGGTGGCTTCGACCATCACCAGCGCCACGCCGCCAATGGCCCGGCTACCCAGGTGAACGAGGTGAAAATCATTGGCAAAACCGTCCTCGGAAGAGTACATGCACATGGGCGACATCGCTATCCGGTTGCGGAAGTTGATGCTCCGAATGGTTAGCGGGGACAACAGATCGACTTCCGGAATTTCGCGGTCATGCCTGCTATGGCATTGGGGGTGGATAATGCTTTCGGAGGGGCTTCCACCGGCTATACCGCCGGTAGCGACATCCCTTGCGTTGCGCAGCTCGGCCAGTGCAACAGCTGCGTTGTCCGTCTCATCTACAGGTAGCCGATTTTCGTGCGTGCCATCTCTGTTTTCGTCGTATTGGGACATGATCGTTCCTTCATCGAAGAACGCCTGTCGATCCCGTCAAGGTACGGAATATCCAGATGTTCAGTCACACAATAATTGCCGGACCGGACGGCGAACCTGCCTGCCGGATGCGTGCCATAAGAGACACAATATAAGGAGACAAATAAGAAGCCTCGATAAGCCACGGTGCGGAATTCAAGCCACCGCTTACTAAGTGTAGTACGTAGTGTGGAAGGAACTGTTTTTATTATGCTGTTGCCGTGCACGAGCGCCGGGCGGCGCTGCAGAGACATAATGTCGCCGCGGGAGGGTGTTCCGCGGGGGTCGTATAGTGGTGCGCGACCTGATAAAGTATGCGGCATCGTTTCAATTTGATGCTGCAGTTTCCGGGACGGCAATCATGACTATGACCAACAAGGCGGTTTATGTACAGCCGGGTGGCGGGTTTGACCGCGTCACGTTCGGCAGCAGCGATCCGTCTCCGCCCAAAGCGAATGAGATGACGGTGAGAATACGCGCAAGCTCGCTCAACTACCATGATTATGCGGTGGTGAGCGGAATGTGGGGACCGAAGGTGCCGCGCATCCCGATGTCGGATGGGGCGGGAGAGGTCGTCGCGGTTGGCGAGGGCGTGACTGAGTTCGCGCCTGGGGATCATGTCGTCAGCACGTTCTTTCCCACCTGGCTGGATGGCGAATCAGAGATCGGCGATTTCCACACCGTTCCTGGCGACGGAATCGACGGCTACGCGCGCGAGCAGGTAACCATGCCGGCGACTGCATTCACGCGCGCTCCGAAGGGCTATAGCCACGCGGAAGCGGCGACGCTCACCTGCGCCGGGTTGACGGCCTGGCGGGCGTTAATGGTGGATGGAGGCCTGAAACCCGGCGAAACCGTGCTTGTCCAGGGAACCGGCGGCGTTTCGGTATTCGCCCTGCAGTTCGCCAAGGCAGCCGGTGCGACGGTCGTCGCCACCTCATCCAGCGATGAAAAACTCGACCGGTTAAAAGGGCTGGGCGCGGATTACCTGATCAATTACCGCAAGGATGAAAACTGGGGAGAATCGGCGCGCCGCCTGACTGGCGGCCGGGGGGTCGATCACGTCATCGAGGTAGGGGGACCGTCATCATTGGCGCAGTCGCTGGTGGCGGCCCGTCTCGCCGGTCATATTGCCGTTATCGGCATTCTTTCAGGCGTGACGGCAACGCTGCCGTTGCACACGGTTCTTACGCGCCAGTTGCGCCTGCAAGGCCTGGTAGTTGGCAACCGGCGCTGGCAAATGGACATGATCCGGGCAATCGAGGCGACTGGATTACGCCCTGTCATCGACCGGCATTTTCCCCTGGAACAGATCGTCGAGGCTTTTCGCTATCAGGAGAGCAAACGCCATTTCGGCAAGATATGTCTTGATATTTGAGCGTGTAAAGTGCCTGAAGCAGGTAGCATTTAAAAGCTTTTAAGGTGTTTAAAGGCTGAGGCGCGGGTGCGAAGCGTCGTGCCGCTCTACAGGGAGCCGGGCAGGGGATGAGCTCAGGCCGGACAGATGAAGCAGGCGATGCAGAGGGATGCAATTGCTGACACAGAATCAACGGAACTATGGAATCGATGAAACCTTGGGATCCTCTATGAGCGGCAATGAAAATAGCCCCGCGGATGCGGGCGTTGCCGTGGCGGAAGGCCATGGAGGCGCAGGACAAGTGTTGCACGAGCGTTTGAAGGAAATTACCTGCCTGTATGAGATTCGCCGGGGGATGGGATTGGAATTGTCCGTGGATGACGTTTGCGAGCACATTTTCAAGCATCTCATACCCGCCATGCAGTTCCCGGAAATTGCCAGCGCCGTGATCGAGCTCGACGGCAACCGGTTCACGTCGCAGAATCACCGCCAGGGATTGACGAACGCGCTGCAATCGAAGATCAGGGTCAATAGCAAGGTCTGCGGACAGTTGCAGGTATTCTATCCGGCGGACAAGCCATTCCTGGTGCCGGAAGAGCAGCGGTTGATCGACGCGGTCGCGAGCGATCTGGAGATGTGGCTGGAACGAAAGGAGATTGACGAGGCCCTGCGCGAGCGTCTCAAGGAAATCACCTGTCTTTATGAGATTCGCCGCGGCCTGGGGCAGGAGCTCTCAATTGACCGGGCCTGCGGGCAGATTTTCGAGCACCTGCTGCCCGCGATGCAATTTCCGGAACTTGCCTCTGGCGTGATCGAGCTGGGCGGCAGGCGGTTTGTATCCGCGAACCACAGCGAGCGGCGCACGCACGAGCTGCGGTCTGAGATCAGCGCCAACAATAAGGTATTTGGCCAATTGCGCGTGTTTTATCCGGACGACAAACCATTTCTGGTGCCCGAAGAGCAGAGACTGATCGATGCGGTCGCCAGCGACCTGCAGCGGTGGCTTGAACGCAAGCTGCTGGAGCAGACGCTTGTTTCGATAGCGGAAGAACACCAGCGTACGCTTGGACAGGAGTTGCACGACAACCTTGGACAGCAGATCGCGGCCATTGGATACCAGGCGAAGGCCCTCGAGAAAAAGATAACCGCGTCGGGCAGCAGCAGCGATGTTGCCACCGTCGCCGCGTCCATCGCGGCCCAGGCTCAGACGGCCGTGATGCAGTGCAAGCAGCTTGCCCAGGGTTTGCTTCCGTTTGAACTTGAAACCAAGGGCTTGACGGCCGCTTTGCATGCGTTTGCGTCCCAAATAGCCGCCACATACAAGATCAGTTGTGATTTTTCGTGTAAAAACGAGGTTGTCATCACCGATAACAATCTCGCGCTCAATCTTTACCGGATCGCCCAGGAAGCGGTCAACAACGCCATACGCCACGGTGGCGCGCAACATCTGATCATCTTGCTGGAGTCGGACGATGGCATGCTCCGCCTCTCCATCTGCGACGATGGCCGCGGATTTGCCGGCACCAGCACGAGATCCGGACCCACGCCCGGGATGGGCATCAAGATCATGAAATATCGCGCCAGGCAACTCGGTGCCGCCCTGCAATTCCTGAGGCGCCCCGAGGGCGGCGCCGAAGTGCGGCTTGAAATGCGGACGGTTTGATATGGCGGCCTCTAAAGCAAAACTGATGCTGGTGGATGACCATGCCATGCTGCGTCATGGCATGGCGATGCTCATCAATCTGGAACCTGACTTGGAGGTCGTTGGCGAGGCCGGCGACGGCGCCGAAGCATTGGCCAGGCTCAAGACAGAGCCTCATCCCGATATTATTCTGATGGATGTCTCCCTCAAGACGCTCTCCGGGCTGGAGGTCATAAAAAGCATTCATGCCGTGGCCCCGGCATTGCCCGTGCTGGTTGTCTCCATGCATGATGAAACGGTTTACGCCCAGCGCGCCCTGCGGGCGGGTGCGCGCGGATATGTGATGAAGCAGGAGCCGGGCGAAGTGCTGGTGACCGCCATTCGCGAGGTATTGGCAGGGAATGTTTATCTGAGCAAGCAGATGCACGCCCGGATGCTGAACCGGGCCGCGACCGGAAACGGGCAGGCTGAGCCCCTGATCAACAGTCTGACCCCGAGTGAGTTCGAAGTACTGCACTTGATCGGGTCGGGCCATAGCAGCCAGGAAATCGCCAAATTGCTGAGCCGGAGTATCAAGACCATCGAAACGCACCGCTTTAATATCCGGTCCAAATTGAATTTGAAAGACGGGGCCGACCTGATACGTTATGCGACCCAATGGATTTCGGAAGAGCGTTAGCGCGGTCCTCGCGGCGCCACGTTGCCATACAGCAATCATGGGATTTAATCGCGCGTGCATAATCCCCGGTTATTTCCACCACTTCAGGCGGTTATCACCTTGAACCGCCCACATGTAACTACCCCTTGCATTCTACACTTCTGGCACAAAAATGTTGTCTAAGGGTTTCCCTTAGCGTAAAACAAGGGTTTCCCCAATATACTCATAGTGTTGACTGCGATAGGATGACATCACTTTCAATCCTTTTGGGTTTATTACTCTCATGAAAACGACGATAGGAAAGCATCTCGCGGTTTTGTCCATGCTCGGTTTTCTCACCGCATGCGCACAGATGGGATCGCTCGAGGCGGAGGACGCGACTGCTCGCAAAGCGACGCAGAGCGCCCGAACCCATGCAGACCATGATCGCCTGGCGCAGCGTTATCAAAACACTGCCAAGGAATTGCGCGTAAAAGCAGAGGAGCAAAAGAAGCTGCTCCAGCATTACGAGGAGAAAAGCTATCTCTACGGCAGGCAGGCTCAGGATAACAAATCTCATACCGCGGCTTTACTTTCCAGGTACGAGCGAGCCGTAGAGGACAACGTGAAGCTGGCTGCTCATCACCGGAACATGGCGGCCGAACTCGCAAAGGGTAATTATGCGGCATCGGACGCGCCGCGCCAGGACGATAACCGGGAGATCAAGGCGAAGGTCAGCTCCGACCCCGGCAATCGTCTGTAAACCTTTTAACGTGTAACGCGTTTTTACTGTGTCACGAGGATACCGCTCACGTCGAACCAGGTCGGCGTGAGCGGTAAATTTCTTCAACAGGGTGATTCCTTCATCCGTCCTTGATTGCGATTGCTTGATCGCAATTCCTTACAGCGATCCTTATTCCTTAAGCCGATTGCTTGCATCCGGATAGCCGCCAGTTCCCACCCGCGCGGCCATTCACACATACACAAAACCGGCATCAAACCTACTTAAAACCGCTCGCATAACCTGACACCGCGCACATGCTGTTTCAGTAGGGGGCCTGGTATTAAATCGGCGCACAGGCCAGGCTACGAGAAGGGTGTGTAAGAATAAGGGACGGAAACGGATTTTCTGGCTCGGGTTAAAGCGCAAAGGGTCGTGGGATAGAGAATAAATCCAGATCGTTCCTGTTTGCGCAACCAGCCTTGCTGAAATATCGTTGCCTGGCAGGCGATTCCGGGGATACACATTTCAACAAGAAGTATAAGAGACGAACGCTCTTTTTATGGTTGGGGTCGAGGAACCTTGTCAGGTTCGTTTAATCTGCCGGCGGCAATATACTCCCGTCCCCGCGATCCGCCGGGTTTCAACCTCGACCAGTGTCCAGTCCGTCAGGCGTTATACCGGCGCTAAAGCTTGAAAGGAGCGATGCCTAAGCAAGGCCCTGCGGACTTCGCCCAGAATACCCTGGATTCCGGCCAACCCACGAGCGATTCTTCATGCACGTATGGGTCGCGGGATTCTCCGGTGGTTTTGAAGATGGCGTGGGCTATCCGCTCTATCTGGCCTTCTGCGGATCTGATGTAAGGGACGTATTCAACCATTTTTTACACGCGGTTAGTCAACAGAACATCTCCCAATTTAAATAAGTGTGGGCCCGTTTTCTGTGCGGTAGACCGCATTTCGCAAGTATGATCCTGCCGCGCCGCGGGGGCCGCGGTCATCGGCCCGGCACAGGACATATGGAGACGACATTGAAAGGTGATTTTCACGACTACGCCGTTATAGTTTAGAATTGCTCAATCTAAACGGAATGGATTACCTGCATGAAGTGCGATGGGAAGAAAAAAGCGATCTCCTGGAAACATTTGCTGCCTCTGGCGCTCGCGATGAGTATTGGTGCGTGCGGCGATGGAAGCGGACCCTCAGCAAGCGGCGGCAGCGGCAGTGGTAGCGGCGGTGGTGGCGGCAAGACGGAAAAAGGCCCTACGACGGGAAAGTTGCTGGATGCGGCGGTAAGTGGCGTGGGGTACGCGGCGGCGTCCGGAGCTACCGGAACCACGGATGAGAACGGGATTTTCAAGTTTAACCATGGCGACACGGTAGAGTTCAAGCTGGGCAGCCTGGTGCTCGGCAAGGTCCCGGGGGCGGCCATTATTACGCCGATGGAATTGGCGGGGGATAACGATCACAGGTTGCGAAACCTCCTTGTCCTGTTTCAGTCCCTGGACGCGGATGGGAATCCGGCGAACGGCATTTCTATCCCGGCCGCTGCCGCATCTGCCCTCAGTGCCTCGATCAAACTGGATAGTGAACCCGCTGCGTTTGTTGCGTCCCCCGAGTTGCAGAAGGCGAGAGAGGCGGCCGGCATTTCCGGGCCCGTAAAAACCCCCGTGCAGGCCACTGGTCACTTTCTTTCGCAGGGAATGGCCATGCTCAGCAACCAGGTCTGGGTCAAGCAGGATGATGGGACGGCTTCCATTATCCGTATTGCGGGTACCGGCGCGAACGGCGCCGAGTATTTGCAAGGCGAGGCCACGCCGGATGACTCCTGCGACACCAACCGCGTCTGCGGCGGCAATCTGGTCAGCAAAGCCGGTGTCGAATACGGCACCGCGCACCTTTCCGGGGTGAATAACAGGGGCTTCAAATTCGCTGCAAAACCTGTAATCGATACCAATCTTCAGGCTGGGCTGTCGAATCCGCGCCCAAACTGGCGAGTTCGTAGCGATGGCTACAACCTGACTACCTCGGATATTTTCACCGTGCAAAGGAAGCGGGAACAGAAAAGTCTCTTCGGTGAACTCTTCCATATTGCCGGTACGCTCGAGATCAGCTCTTCGAAGGAGCCCATCAAGACCGAGGTCAAGGAAATCCATTTTTCCCCGATGGAGAACGATCCGAAAGGTATTACCGGGGCGTGGATTGCGGACCCCGCCAGCATGAAGACGCCAATGTACCTGTTCTTTTCGAACGGGAAATACATGATGGTCGATCCCGTGGGTGATGTAAAAACGGCCGATCACGAGAGTTGCGGCGACCCGGGTGTCGAGTTTGCCTCATATACTTATGATTCAGGCGGCAAGGTCCTGAATATCAAGGGATTTACCTACGATACCAATGGTTGCGCCGGTTTTTCCACCAACGGCCCGGTATCCTTCAGCATCAGCGCGGATGGCAAAACGGCAACGTTGAATATGCAGGACAAAAGCACGCTTACGCTTCACCGCATATCGAAATAGCACCGTTCGGGTCAACCGGGGTATTTGTGTTTCGACACGCTAGACAGGGCGAAGAAACCATAACTTGCAGCTTTGGCTGGATGACCTTGTCCCGCCCAAACAATTCAGTCGTATGGGTCGCCGCGCACGAGCCCCGCGCGTTTCGGCTCATGTGCCGGATGGATTTATAAAGGAAATTTATAAAAAGCGGGGCGAGCTTGAGTCCGACACGGACAAGCCCGTTTTTTGACGCACAACTAGCCTCTTCCCCGGCCTCCGGTGTTCAGGCGGACCCGGCGCGATGCCGGGCCGTGTCGCGCAGCTGCCGCACCCGGTCGTGGTTCCTTTTCGCGCCTTCAAACTGGTGATCAAGAATAGCGCGCAGGTCGCCGGGCAACTCTTCCCTTAATGCATTCTCGTAGGCCATTAACGCCGCAGCTTCGCCCCGTTCGCATTCTTCCAGAACGGCGACGTTATCGTTATTAGTCAACATCGCTTTAAGATCCACCCAGGCGCGGTGCAATGCGCCCGCCGGGCTCCCGCTTTTGTCCGGGTCGCCGCCGTAGCGTCTCACCTCGGCGCTTAATACGCGAACCCCGTCATCACAACTTTGGGCGCGGTTCTGAAAATACATTTTCAGGGTGGCGTCGTCCGTGTCATCGGCGCAGGTCCTGAACCCTGCGGCGCCATCCCGTGAAATGTCGATCAGGCCGTTGAGCATGCTTACGATTCTGGCATTATCCATTTTATTCTCCTGAAAGTGAAAGGCAGGGGCTTTCCACCAGTTTAGGATGAGGTGGGTACCTGATCTGTTCGGTGAAGCACATTCCGTCGCTTTGCGCCCGGGGCGCGCTCCGCCTGTCCGGTTTCCTGCCAGCGTGGCGGTGGCGGGGCCAAAAAGCAGCGATAAAAATGAACCCGGCGTAAACGGTGCTCTTACATTGGTTTTCGCGGCGGTGCGAGTCGCCACGTTACTCGCCCGACTTCCTCGCCTTCATAAGTCTGCCGGGCAAACAGCTCGAACTCATGCTTCCGCATGGGCTCGGGTATTTTCACCAGCAACCGTAGCGGAATCCGCGCCTTGGCGGGGAAGGCGATCGGCGGAAAACTTACGCGTCCGCAGGGATTCATGACAATGTGAACCACGCGCTGAGAGTCGGGCCTGGGATAGGCGGCGGAAGCGATGTGATGCGGGCATACGCGCAGCCGTTCAGCGAACTCCGGAGGCAATTCGAGCATGATTTCCGAACCGGCCGGAAGCCGCGACACAATCTCAAGCTGCATGCGGCGGGCCATGTCAGGCGCACCCGCGGCCATGAACGGCAGGGCCACATAACCGGGGGGCTCGGCACGCGGAGGCGGGACGTTATCAACCACGTTGAAATTGCGCCATGTGACATTGTTATTGTTGCGGATGAAGGTGGTGAAGTTATTCCAGACCATTAAATCGGCTGGCGTGGGGCCGGGATCGCGCGGGGTGTTGAGGATGCTGATAAAGCAATAATGCCCTGGGCCAGGGATGGCCGCCGCTGGCCAGGTGATGGCGCTTGAGACGGTCAGCAAGTCGCCGGTTGGCACGCTTGGCAGCGTTGTTGCTCCCAACAGGGTCCACAGGTCAGGGGTAAGCAGCGTTGACGGTGGCGCCCAATAGACGGTGGCGGTTACGTTGGAGGCCGCCGTGCCGCCGCGGTTGCGCACGCGCACGTAAACGAAATTATCCTGCCCGCTTTCAGCCTCGTAGCCCAGCGTCACATCGTTCTCGGTGCCGCTGCCCGCGCCGAAAGCCGCCTGAGGGTCTGCCACGGGCGTCTGGCGCAGAATGATGTCGGGGCTCGACGCAATGGCGCCCAAGTGGGGGTCGCCGTTATCGCCCACAAAGTCGCGCAGATAAATATCGGGCGACAGATTGAGCACCATGCCATCGATGATGGCGCGCAAGTTGGGCATGACGCCAATGCGGTCCACGGCTGGGTTTTGGGATGAGGTCCCGTTTGCGGGGTCGGAGAGAATCATGCGCAGTTGCCATGGCGCCAGTCGGCCGCCGCTGGCCGCCTGCATCAGGCCCTGAACTGCAAGGGCCGCGCCCGTGACGATGGGCGAGGCGCTGGAGGTGCCGTTGAACCCGGTGGTATAGAGGTTGGTTGCGGTGTTGGTGGCGTCGGAAGAGAGGGTATCCACGCTCTCGCCCCATCCATAACAGTCTATCCGGCTGCCGTGGCAGGAAAAGCCGAGCCGGGCATGCGGCGCGGTGGCGCTCGCCGCCCCTACTATGATGGCCCCTGAATCCAGAAAATCGGGGCTGGCGCGATTGAATATCTGCTGGCCGCCGGGATTGACCACGGTATCCAGGTCGACGCCGCCGTTGCCTCCCGCCTCCACCACTACGATACCGAGGGAGGTTGCGAGCTGAATCACATCGAAAACCGCCGGCTCAATCTCGACCGGAACGAGGTTGTAGCCGAACAGGTTCGTTTGCGCTTCCAGCAGCAGCACGTCGCCAAATTGCATGACGGCGATCGCGTCGAGTATTGGCTGCGCCGTGCTGTAGCCGCCGCCGTCCCGATGCTGGCCCACGCAGCGGATGGATGCCAGCGCGGGCGTGATGCCCACGCATCCAAGGGCATTGTCCGCTGCCGCGATTTCTCCCAGCACGCCGCTCCCGTGGAAGAAATAGGAGTGATTCAGCCCCGAGATAAGCGTGATGCCATGCGCCGCCAGATCTTCATGGTTGAAGGTCCAACCCCATTCCATATCCACCAGCGCCTGTCCTGCGCCATCCCCGCCGGGAAAGTTCCAGGCGTACTCTGCGTCGATGCCGTCCGGAGCGGGGTCGAGGTATCCCTGGTTGGCGAAGCGGGGATCGTCCGCGGGGTTTACAAGCGGAGGCTCGACGGGCGGCGGTTCGACATAGGCAATGGCGACTGAATCCCATTGCAGCAGCGCCCTCACCAGCTCTTCAGCATTCGTTCCAAGTGGCAGATTCACCGCGAAATAAGCACCGAGGTTCGCGGCGCGGAAGGACGGATCCAGCGCCCGCGCCCGCTCGGCCAGCGCGGCAAACTGCTCAGGCTGAATGGAGAGGAGGGGTTCAAGCGTGATCCCCTCGAACTGGGCTGCCAGCGCGTTCCATGGACCCGCCCCCATGCTTTCCAACGCTCGGGCCGTGTCCTCGCGGGGTAACTGGACATGTTCCTTGAATTTCACCACCACCCGTCGGCGAAATCCCGGGCCGGGTCGCGCTTGTTCAGTCCCGGGCACGCCAGAGCTTTCGCCTTCATTCGTCGCCATTATCGAACTCCCCTTGTTGATTGTTATGAATAATGTATAGCACAGAATTGCCGTGTTGCGCGAGTGAGAACAGCCCTAAAACGTAGTCTGTTCGCTATTTTCGATAGCGCGACAGCTATCCCGGACGTTGCCGGTTACGGAGAAAATGAATATCCATTTTGCGCTGTTGCATTTATTCAGTGCTCACTTGATCTGCAGGAAGGCCGGCCTGTCGCCCATCTCCCCGCTATTTCATTTGCTATTCCGCTTGACAAATCGTGTGTGTGAACTAGTCTGAGGCATGAATGCGTGCTTTCATGTATCCGTGCAGGCCGCTCCATCGTTAATGAACTGTCTTTCGGTCTCTAACCGCATCTTACTTTAGCTGGGGCCTTTCACATGAACTCAATCGATTACGGGTTAAAAATTCGCAAGACTGCTCTCGCGGCACTGCTGGGTGCCGGCCTGACCGTTGGCCTGACCATGGGGTCGGCAGCCTTTGCCCAAACGGCACGGACGACCTCTTACCTCATTGATACGAACAGTTGGCAAGCTACCGAGATTGTTTTTCCCGGAAGAGACACCTTTGCCCGCGGAGTCAACGATCTGGGACAGGTGATCGGCTATAGCGTCACAGCAGGGCGTGATCAGCATGCTTTTATAACCGGACCCGACGGGGCGGGGATAACTGATCTTGGCACGCTGGGGGGGCGGAACCGTGTGGCTGAAGGAATCAATAGCGCCGGCCGGGTGGTTGGATGGTCCGATACAGTGGGGGAAGGCAGTTCCCACGCCTTTATCACCGGGGCCAACGGGGCGGGCATGACCGACCTCGGGACGCTGGGTGGGCCGTATAGCGCTGCTCAGGCAATCAACGCCTCCGGACAGGTCGTGGGATATTCCGATACAAGCTCAGGGGGCAGGCATGGTTTCATCACCGGCCTCAACGGGGTGGGCATGACTGATCTCGGAACGCTCGGGGGAGCGGAAACCTATGCGTTTGGCATCAACGCTGCCGGGCGCGCGGTAGGGTATTCCAGCACGGCAACCGGCAATAGCCATGCGTACATCACAGGCGCGAACGGCGCCGGCATGACCGACCTTGGCACCCTTGGTGGCGGGTTCAGCTCCGCGCTCGGGATAAACGGCGCCGGTCGGGTGGTGGGGTTTTCCGATACGACCGGAGGGGATCGCCATGCTTTCATTACGGGTCCCGATGGCGTCGGCATGACCGACCTGGGGACGCTCGGCGGTAATTTCAGTTTCGCAAAGGCCGTCAACGATGCCGGGCAGGTAGTGGGAGATTCTTTTTTTGACGGCACGCCGGGGGTGACGCACCCTTTTATAACCGGCGCCAATGGGGTAGGAATGACCGATCTCAATACGCTGGTGCACCTGCCGGATGGAGTAATCCTGACTGAAGCGGGGGGCATTAATAATATGGGGCAGCTGGTTGCCACCGCTGCGATTATTCCCGAACCCGCCACCTATGCCCTGATGCTTGCCGGGCTTGTCCTGCTCGGCGTCGTGGCCAGCAGGAAGTCGGGCTCGAATCGCCGCTCTAATGGCCGTTGGGCTTCAATGGCGTAGCCAGTACGTCACGCCATCGAAATCGACCGAACTGAACTTCGCGTTACCTCTCGCTGCCTCGTCCAGGCCTTTTCTGTATTCCGGCAGGTAACCGTCGCGGATAAGTTCCGCGCTGCGCTGGTAGGTGTGTTCCGAGGTGATGTTTTCGACGTTTCTCGCCAGGGACTTGAGGGCCTTTAATTCTTCGGAGTACTCGTCGGTACAGCGGTAATTCAATTCCTGTTCCAGCCACTTGATACGCGCGAACAGATCATCAGTATGTATGAGGTCTGCCGTATTGGTAATAGGTCCCGATTCCATATCGATCTCCTTTGTTTATAGCCTTGCCCGTTGTCGATCAGTTGCTCCCCTACCGCCGCGATAAGCAGGCGCCCAGCCCGTTTCTTGTCTTGCCAGCCGGGACCACCGTCGCAACGGCGGAAATTCAGTGCTTGTCGACGTGTTTCTTTACCCAGGCCACGTAACGGTCCATCCAGTTCTGGAGGAATTTCCTGCTATCTTCATTGCCGATATTCCCGGCCCCGTCAAACAACCCTTCTGTTGCCTGAATGAAAGCTTCGGGTTGCCCCAGCGTCGGCATATCCAGATAGGCGAGCGAGTTTCGCAGATGCTGTTGCGCGATGGCAGTCCCAATGGAACCGGGCGAAGTTCCGATAACGCCCGCCGGCTTGCCCGCCCAGGCGCTCTGGCCGTAGGGCCGCGAGGCATGGTCGAGCGCGTTTTTCAGGACGCCGGGCATTGACCGGTTGTATTCCGGGGTGACGAACAAGATGGCATCCGAATCTGCGATTTCCGTTTTCAGGCGCCTGACCGGTTCGGCGGGGGTGGCATCGTCATCCTGATTGTAGAGCGGCAGGCCGCTAATCTGCAATTGCCTGAACGAGAACTCCGGCGGCGCCAGTTTCACAATGGCTTCAGCCAGATGGCGGTTGAAGGAATCACGGCGAAGGCTGCCTACCACTACGCCAACTCGATAATCACTCATGTCGTCTCCTTTTGGTAATTGCAAAATAATGCAGAGAGTCCAGCGGACCAGCTTACCTTACGATAGCGTCGGGTGCGAAATCGCCAACCTTGACTATCTGTTTGAGTTGGTCTAGAAATTAAAGCGTAGCACCGCAGGGATGGCACTACGCCTGCACATGTCCTTTATAGAGCAAAATGGGCCGGAGTGCCCAACAACAAAGAGGGAAAAGTCGGTCAGGCTTGCCTCAAAGACTTCAGGGATGCCTGACTCTTAAGTAGCATTCATTGTAGACTTTTTCTGAGTGGAGGAAACATGAGCAACAATAACAAACGGGATGATGCCAAACGGAATGATGCCAAACGGGATGATGCCAAACGGGATGATGACAAACGGGATGACGACAAACGGGGTGACCACAAATGGGGTGACGACAAACGGGGTGATGACAAACGGCATGATGACAAACGGCATGATGACAAAGGGGATGATGGCAACGGGGGTGATGGCAAACTGGGTGACGGCAAAACGGTCGTGCTGACGTTCGATGACGGGCCCGCGCCTATAGGAGCGCTTAAAGATATTCTGAAGACGCTGCACCGTGAAGACATAAAAGCCGAGTTTTTCGTCATCGGCAGCGAGGTGGAGGAGAATCCCCAAAAAACGAAAATGATCGTGCGCGAAGGGCATGAAATTCAAAACCATTCCTGGAGTCACGTTAACCTGGCCACTGCGAGCGAGGAGCAGGTGAGGCTGGAGCTGTCACAAACGCAGGATGTCATTGAAGATGTCACCGGGGTAACCGCGACGAAAGTTCGTCCGCCATTTGGAGCCGGGGGCTTTGAGGGCAACATCGATCCGGAATTGGCCGCTGTGGCCAAGGAACTCGATCTTAGCATCGTGACCTGGGATATCGATTCAAGGGACACGTTGCTGCCGCAGGGCCCGGGCCCTGAAAAGTATTCGGATATCGAGAACCAGTTCCTCCAACAACCTGACAAAACCGAGTACGACATCCTCGTGCATGTGAACGAAGGGACAGCGGCGCAACTCCCCGCGTTCATCGAGCAGTTGTCGGAATGGGGATTCACGTTTGGGGAACCTGAAATCTTCTGACAGCGGCTTTCGAACGGGGACCGCCAGGCTATTGGCGGTCTGCTTCGCCCACACTGGTTGAGCGGGAAGTTGCACCCGGGGGCTGCGGCAGCGTTGCTCCTGGGCCCGGTGATCGTCCTTGCGTCCGCGATTTCAGAATATCGCCGAGCCCCGATATCAAGCATGAGCGTACTGCGACCGGGCGCGAAACCATGAATAACGCATTTCAGCATTCCGGGCCGTTCGCTTATGGGCCGAACAGCTCGAGTTATCCGCCTGCTTATCGGCGAACTGCTGTAAGGCAACAAGGGCAACCGTGTTCGCGGGATTCAGCGATGGCGACGTTCACGGCAATTTTAAGTGCCCGGCGACGGATGGCAGAACCGCCGTTACGTTCGCCTGAATGCCGATGCGGTCTGTGGTAACCAGGGTAATAGTTGATCGTTGACTTTATTGCAGAGGGCGAAACATGCTGGGTGATGGCAAATCGGTCGTACTATCGTTCGATGATGGACCCGCCCCATTGAGCGCGCTTGAAAGTATCCTCGAAACGCTGCGTCTGAACGAAATCAAGGCAGAGTTTTATGTACTTGGGAGCGAGGTGGAGCAGTATCCTGACGCGGCGAGAATGATTGTGCGCGAGGGGCATTCCATCCAGAACCATTCCTGGAGCCATGCTGACCTGGCAAGAGCGCCAGCGCAGAACGTGAGACTGGAGCTGAAGGATACTCAGGCTGTTATTGTCGATGCCACAGGAGTAATTCCGACGAAAGTCCGGCCCCCGTATGGTGGGGGTGGGTTTCGCGGCCACATTGATCCCGAATTGGCCGAGGTCGCCGAAGAACTCTCGCTGACTATCGTCACCTGGGATATTGATACCGAGGACTGGAAGACGCCCCAGGGGTTGGGCGCGGAGAAGATTTCAATGATCGAGAGCCAGTTCACGCAACAGTCGCGTAAACTCCTGTTCAATGTCCTCATGCATGTGCAAAGAGGAACAGCCAGGGGCCTGTCTTCTTTCATTGCCCAGTTGAGGGAATGGGGATTCGAGATTGTGGACCCCGAGAACTCGTGAGAGTTGCCGCGACGATCCGCCGGGACTCCTAAACGGCTGCATTCGGCCGTGCTGGCTGCGCCGGGCTTTGTGTTCGGCGTTGTGTTCGGGCTCGGCGACAACGTTGCTCCTGAGCCCGGCGATGGGCTCACCGGCCGTGATTTCGGAATATCGCTGCACTCCGGATATCAAGCATGAATGCACGGCGGCGGGCTGCGAAACCATGAATAACGATTTCTCGCATGCGGAGTCGTTCACTTATCGACCGGAAAACCATGAGCTAGCCGCGTGTTTATGGACGAACTGCTATGCAGGCAATGCGACCGTGTTTGCCAACACCGCGACCGGGACGTTCACGGCAATCGGGCCGTTAATGCCCGTGGCTCACCCCGGAAATGAACCCATCATTGTTTCTCTGACAATCAAAGCCAGCAATAAGGCTAAACCTGTGCCGGGGGAAGGAGAAGCAGCAAGATTTATCGCCGTCTGGGGCTATGGAAGCGAAGGGCTGGCGCTGGAGATGGGCCAGTGCATAATGGTCCGGTAAAAGAGACTCAGTTTTGCGCTTGAACCGCATTTTGTCTTTTTTCCGCACCCCGCTATCCCTCGCCTTGCCCGTGCCGGCCCCCGATGCCCACCGCGCCCCAGCCGCTGACTGCGCCGGCTTGCCCCCGACAGCAAAAGACCAAGGCCGCCACTTGGAGGACCATAACCCCAGTTGCTGCTATAGCCCCAGGTCGGAGTGACGCCCACAGCGCAAGCACTGGGAACGGGCGTGGAGGACTCGGAGCTGGATACAAAGACAAACCTCGTTTCCGTTGCCTTGGTTATATGGCCCGTTCGGACTTAACGGTCGGCGACGAATTTCAGGACGTTTCCATTGATGCAATAGCGCTTGTGGCTCGGCGGTGGCCCGTCGTTGAATAGATGGCCGAGATGAATGCCCGAGCTTGCGCTACGCACTTCGATCCGCCTCATGCCGTGCGAGTTGTCTTCGTGCAGGGTGATGGCCCCTTCCACGGGATCGAAGAAACTGGGCCACCCTGTTCCACTGTCAAATTTGGTATTGCTGTAAAACAGCGTTGCGCCTGTGACGGGGTCGACAAATCTCCCAGGACGCTTTTCATCCAGATTGGATGCGGTAAAAGGAGGCTCGGTGCCTTGCGTGAAGGCGATTTTCTGCTGCTCGGGCGACAGTAGCTGAAAGCCCAGCCATTTCCAGAAATTGGATTTCTCGCCGTTGTATCCCGTGTAGCGGGCGACTTCCTTGCCGTTCTTGAACAGCACGATGGTGGGTGCCGCGAACAAGGGTTTCTCCAATGTCCAGCCGCTGGGCGGACTTGAGTTCAGCGTCCTTGCAATGGGCACTTCCGCTTGCCAGGAACTCATGATGTCCTTTTCGAAGCGCTCGCAAAATTCGCAATGCTCGGCCTCGAATGCCACCAACTGTCGAGCAAGGTCCAGATCGCCGCTCTTCAGCGGCTGCGCTATGGGGTTGGACGTTGCCGAGTCCGCAGAGGTACCGGAGGAGATGGAGGATATCTCCGCCTGCCCAATTTTTTTGGCGGAATCGGGGTATTTCACTCCGATACCCCCCAGTCCGCAATAGCCATCGGGATTCTTTTTCAGATAGTTCTGGTGGTATTCCTCAGCGGTAATGTAATTCTTCAGCGGCAAGATTTCGGTGGTGATCCTGCCGTAACCCGCAGCATTGAGTGCTTTTTGATAAACTGCCTGGGTTGCAAGTCCCGCAGCCTTCTGGTTCGCGTCATGGTAATAGATAGCGCTGCGATAATTGCTGCCTACATCGTTCCCCTGGCGGTCGCCTTGAGTGGGGTTATGGTTCTCCCAAAATTTGGCTAACACTGTTTCCAGGGTTACCTCGGCTGGATTGAAAATCACCTTGACCACTTCCGCATGGTTGCGTGCTGTAGTTTTACCGGTGCGAAGCGCTCTTTCGTGATTAAGGATGTCCTGATAACCGGCGCTGGGAAGATCGCCACCCGCATAGCCGCTTTCCACGTCTACAACACCGGGGATTTCACCCATGCGCTTCTCCACTCCCCAGAAGCAACCCATGCCCAGAACGATATACTCCGTCGCCGGATGTAATGTCGTGATTTTCTCCATTGCATATGCTCCCGTGATAACGCTCAACCCTGCTGCCATAGCCATGGCCGCCTTCATTTCATGGCACCTCCATTAATCGCGATCGTGAGATCTCGATCCTGTTTTGTAATACTTAGAATACCCATCCTTCAAAAAATTCTGTCGCTTATCGTTAAAACAGATAATGCCAATACACGCCCTATCTTAGTGCACCCGTCGATCTTATCGATGAGTACGATTCATGTTGCTTGTTCTACCCGCCTCCGCGAGGGAACAGACGCCTGTTAATCCTCCAGCGAAAATACGTTCCCGGCCGGCTACAACGAAAAAATCTTCAGGCTTCCTCTCTTTGGAAAACGTTCGGGATTAGACATCGCAGTTCCTCCCTGATTAAAAAGCCAAGCCCGAGGCAATAATTGCAGGAGTTAGCAGATTCAGCGCCATACCGATGATTCCACATCCCAGAATGACGGGAATGACTCCTGCCTTGAAGCGAAACAAAGCAATCATTGCGATAGCGGCAAGCATGACGGAAAGTACATCAAGGGGACCGCTCATGCCAGATGGCCAGAAAACATGGTAGGCGAAAAACAGGGCGAGGTTGACGATAATACCCACGACTGCGGCGGTAATGCCAGTAAGTGGAGCTGTAAGTTTCAGATTCCCATGGGTGGTTTCTATAAAAGGACCGCCTAGCAGGATAAAAATGAAACTCGGCAGAAAGGTAAAAAAAGTGGCTACGGTAGAGGCGATAAAAGCTGAGGCAAACAGCGCATCCGGACCCAGAGCTGCCTTCACCCACCCACCCACGAACCCGACGAAGGTTACTACCATGATGAGGGGTCCGGGTGTGGTTTCACCCAATGCAAGCCCATCAATCATTTGATGGGGGGCCAACCATTGGTAATGCTCAACTGCCCCTTGATAAATATAGGGCAGCACGGCGTATGCTCCACCAAAAGTAAGCAAGGCCGCCTTGGTGAAGAACCAGCCAATCTGGATAAATATGCTGTTCCCGCCAAAGGCGAGGAAAAGAGCGCCCATAGCAGTCCCCCAGATGGCAAGACCTGCGGCGGCCACTCGAATAAACTTTGTCCTGCTAAACAAGGCATGGGCCGGCGTGGGTGTATGGTCATCTATCCAGGCACTTGCAGATTCTTTTCTGGCGTCACCATGTCCACCGCCTATCCTGAAATGACCCGGCGTGATGCGTCCGCCCAAATAGCCAATCAGACCCGCCCCCAGAATGATAAAGGGAAACGGTAATTTCAAAATAAAGACCGCCAGGAATGCGAGCGCGGCAATGCTCCATGTCACTCCATTTTTCAGCACGCGCGATCCGATCCGGTAAGCAGCGAATAGAACAATGGCCACCACTGCGGGTTTGAAGCCATAGAGCATGCCGGCAACGGCGGGAACCGAGCCGTAAGCCATATATACCCATGCCAGCCCCACGAGAATGAAGAAAGAGGGCAATACGAAGAACGTGCCGGCGATAAGACCGCCTGCAGTGCGATGCATGAGCCAGCCGATATAGGTTGCCAGCTGTTGTGCTTCAGGGCCAGGCAGGACCATGCAATAATTCAGGGCGTGCAAAAAACGGCTTTCTGAAATCCAGCGTTTTTTCTCGACCAAATCCTGGTGCATGATCGCAATCTGCCCGGCAGGGCCACCAAAACTCATGAATCCGAGCTTTAGCCAGTATAAAGTGGCCTGCGCAAGCGTAACGGGAGGGGATGTATCAGAATTGGGTACGTTGTTACCTTCGCGCAGGACGTCCAAGCACTCTCCTCTATCGGGAATTACCCGCTAAGGTTTGAGCAAGCCTTGGACGCAAGCGTCTTGAATGGGGAGGCTGCCAAATCCCCGATAAACGATGCTAATTATTCTCGCCAAAAAACGCAAGTTCAACATGCGCGCGGTAACTTATAAACGATATTGAGGAGAACATCCTAAGGCGCATGGGCGGCGATCATATTGCTGCGACGATCATTGCGCGGACTTTGATTTAAAACCATGGTCGAGCTTCTAGACCCACCCGTCCATCTTGGACTCCTGAAAAATCCATCAAGCGAAATCTTTGCCAGCCTGTCTGCTAGTGAACAGGTGTAGCCTCTTCAACCCTTCATCATCGCACCACCGCCGTAATCAAAAAAATGGAAGGTGCTGAAAAATGAATTTTGACCATGCAAAACTTCAGAAAAGCTTACGTAGTACGAAGTTGCAGGAAACTCCTCACAAGAAAATATTTCGGCTTAGGAAACTGGGGCTGGCGCTTAATGTGACGTTTGATATCCTTCTATCCTAACGCCTAGCTTTGCTCCAGACACGGCGACATAAGCAGCTTTGCGCGAGCTTCCTGGGCAAAACCTAGTCGGAACTTTTTACAATTCGGCAGGAAATACTTCTTACACTTTGATCCCATACATTCTTTTGAGCGGGAATGTATATTGCTTATAAACCTATCGGTGATCCAAACTACCTTAATCGATAGGCTTCCGAATTATGGTTCAAGAAAAAAGCGTGCACCGGCCGGTGGAGGCCGTACTCGAAGCGAGCCACAATGACGGCAACCCGGAGCGAAATCGCAGCGAGACACTTCGAAGACTGATGGAGTTTTACGAATCCGACGAAACTGCCAACGAAGAGGAAAGTGAGATTGACGTGATAAATCAACTATACGACACGACAAATAGCGCTACAAAAAGGGAGGATTAAACTGGTCGGTATCCGTACCATGAGCAGGCAGGTAACACGAAGATGTTTGCCGCGGAGGTCGTGCCAGTTCGCCAAGGAAAACTGATTCCGTTGCATAGTTACTCCTTTTGGTGATTTGTATCCCTCAATCTCAAGGGCGGGGTTTTTGCCAGGAGAGACCGCCCGCAACAGCAATACTCTCGAGAACACTCCCGCGACCACAGGATAAACCTCCCGCATGCAAGACCTCTGTCTGAACCTCACGCCACCTTTAATCTTTACAGGGCAGAGTTATAGTATTGCCAAGTGATCGAGGTACGGCGAACGATTGCCTTTTAAAGTGCAGAAGACGGGGCCTGGATCTGAACAAGCTATAAGTTAAAAATCTGTGCTTGCACAAGCTTCCTAGTGTGGGCTCCAGCGATTATTAACCGCCTCATCATGGCCTGCCGCAGCCTGATGGATAGGATTTTCCCCGACCAAATGCGGGGTAGAGGTTGACGATTCTTCGAAATGGCTGTAAACCACTTATGCAGATCAAATTTGAATGATCAGAAATAGTATTGAATCAGTTGCGCTCGTTCTTCCCCACCGAGTATTTTCGGCAATGCTCGAGGTACTGCCCTTCATGATTTGTAATCAAATGCACGATACTGGTCCAAAGCCACGAAGGGGCATCCAAGGTTTTGAAGCGATTTTTCTGAAGTTCCCTAAACCACAGTTTTTTGGTTGAAACATCCATCTGCCGCAGATGTGCCCTTCCAACAATCGCCGCCAAATACCTTGCGAGTTTCTTGGCTTCGTCTTCCGTCAAGCTGTCTACTTCAATTTTCATATCCTGGGGAAGTAGCTCCCTTAGAAACACCGATGTATCCAGGAGGCGAGCTGCCGCCATTCTTTCTCCGAGGTAGGGCGAAAGATGCCGGGCGGCTGTGACAACCCGATCAGCATGTTCACGCGGTATCAATTGACTCGCTTGCTTCGGCGCAACCGGCAACGTTGCTTCCTTGATGTCCATTAAGCAAAACGTTTTTTCATCGGAAGCACCATTTTTTATATAGAGCAGCACAGCATTGCGAAGGTTTCCCAACGAACTGCAGCCTTTTTGCCAATATGCGGCATCGAGGAGCTTTATAACCGAATTGTCATCCATTACATTTAGCGAAGTCGCCAGGTGTGTTATGGTTTTTTGCTCAAATAATTTTTCGATCGCCGCTCTCTCCTCGCGAGAAAGTGGCCAAAAGTTTTTTCCTAGCGGAATAAGCGGAGAGGATAGTTCCAGCCGTTCAATGGCTAACTCCTTCCAGGTCCGCCTGGTTGCTTTTCTTTTTGCGATTTTTATAGATGCTGGATTTTTTATGGGCTTCGATTCTGATTCATCGAATGCATGCTCATAACCTGACATTAAGTGTTCTATTAATTGTGCGGTGATAACACCCGGCAAGCCGGATCCCCGTACAACCGAAGCAAGAGATAATCCGAGCCGTATCAAGTCGTGTGCCGGATTTCCGATGACGGCCTGGTCAAGATCCCTGATCTGTATATCAACTTCTCCTTCATGGTTGGCGATGGGTCCGAGGTTCCCCAAGTGACAATCGCCGCAGATCCAAATGGCGGGGCCTGATGGAAATCGCATCGTCTTCTCTTCCAGCCATTCGTAAAACTTGGCCGTGTTTCCTCGTACATAAGCATGAGGTGATCTAGCCATTTTCCGATTGCGCATTTCGGAAAGAATGTTTTTTCGCTCACCAGGAGCAGGGGGCGTGAATTCTGGACTCTTCATGTGCAGGTTGAATTATCGCTCTGGCAAGCGCCATTAATATTAAGGAAAGGTGAGAGGGTCCGCTGCGATAATTGTTCCTGCAGTGGCGGTGATTTTCGCAGGAAATTGATCCGCATATCCGGATAACAAAGCCCGCCGAAGCGGGTTAGGGGGGAAATATTGAGCAGGGGTTAGGATTTATCCACTGCATGCATCGTTTACCGTTTCGTTCGCATCCCATATATTCTTTTGTGCTTTTTTTTCTTCTTAAATTTTTCCAGCGAAGTCTTTATCCGACCCTTTTAATTGATCTTTATTCAAAATCGATCTCCTCTTGAGTGCATACGTTTTGATTTCGTGTAACAGATTACTGCAGGACAGCTTAAAAACCAGATTAATGCTTTTTTGTGACTTCGTGCCGTTCGGTATAGCACATTGCAGGTACGCGACATTCAAGTCCCGGCACACAGAAACTGCGGACCAATGGCCGCACTGCCAAGAGATGTGGCCAGACAGCTTGGGATATCAAATCCAGCGCTTTCCCTCAGGATTCCGCACCCTTAAAGTACTTTGCGATCCATTTTCTGAGACGACCCCTGCCCCTTATCAGGAGATCAATGAAAAGAAGTCAAGTCCACGGTTCTGCAAAAGACCTCTCTGGAAAGGTGCAGGAAGAAGCTGGGAAACTGCCTGGAATTGTTATCCTTACGTGTCCTGATTTTCCTGCACAGCCTAATCAACCCGTTCTCTGATTGATTGGAGACTCGTCTTGTCTGCTAGCGTACAGAGCGAAGTTAAGTTGCCCAGTAACATGCCGTCATCGGTCGACCGGGCAGGGCAGTCATAGCGGGTGGTGCCGTGTGGTGCCGTGTGGTTCGTATATCGAACTTCCCTCGATGGAGGAGTGGACGCGGTTATGCTAATCCACCGTCGCTTCCAAACCTGCCCTGCAAGCCTTACTCGTTCCCATTGTCAACATCTTTCGATATGAAATCATCAGCCCATATTATTGGCGCCGGAGGTATTGGCATTGCAGCAGCGGCATGCCTCATCCGTGCTGGCTGGGACGTCACCATGATCGAGTCGAACCCCCGGAAGCTCTCCGCTGGGCGCCGCGATGAAATGACGCTCGACGGCCAGCCCATTCAGGGGGCGCACTTCATCCATTTTGATGAATGGGTGCCGCCAACGGACAAGGTGGTGTTGCTATGCACGAAAACATTCGATAACGCGCCGGTCCTGCAACGAATCGCGAATACTCAAGCGTTGGTACCCATTCAAAACGGCTATGACATGGAACTTGAGCAATGTGACCATCCTGCGGAAGCCATTGCTTCATTTGTTTCTGAGTGCCCGCGTGATCGCCTGAGCGCTCGCATTACCCGCGCGGGGTCTTTGCACATAGGCGCGCGGCGAAAGACAACTAGCGCCGAACATGAACACATCAGCGCCCTCGCCTCCGCGTTTACTGAAAGCAAACTATTTCCCGTCAAGTGTGTTTCTGATATTCGGCCATTCAAAGCAACTAAACTGATGTACAACGCAGCTGTTTCACCGCTGGCGGCAAGCGCCGGTGTCGATAATGCAGAACTCCTCACTGATCCGCTCGCGCAAAAACTATTCTTCGCTCTGTTAAAAGAAAACTACGCAATCTTGCATCACGCCGGTCTGCCGCTTGAAACGATTGGCCCATTTCACCCCCACACCGTAATGCGTATATTGCGGACACCGCTCTTGCCCAAAATCATGGGGTTGTTCTTCCGTCCTTCCTTGCGAGGGGCATATTGTTCCATGAGTCCGGATATGGGAAGCGGACAGACTGAAATTGATGCTTATAACGGACATCTTGTTCGACTTGCAGGAGCCTTTCCTTGCCCTATTAATAATGCCGTTATCAATCTGGTTGATCGAATCTCACGCGACCGGCTCGCCAAGACACGAACGCACCTTCGTCATCTCGCCGCATCTCTCCCCAATGGTGTTTTAAAATGAATTTGATAACCGGAGGCGGCGGGTTTATCGGTTCGCATCTCGTGCATCAACTGCTCGCCAGCGGCGAGCCTGTCCGCGTTCTTGAACATCCTGAGGCGGTAGTAAATCATTTACCCCTTGAACGCATTGAACTTGTTCGCGCAGATATTCGAGACTTCGGAGCGATGCGAAATATGATGCACGGTTGCGACCGCGTCTATCATCTTGCGGCTGATCCCAATCTTTGGCGACGCAATCGTTGTGAATTTGACGAAATCAACCATAAAGGTACTCTCAATGTCATGCGGGCCGCACTCGACAGCGGTGTGAGTAGAGTGCTCTACGTAAGCACCGAAAGTATTCTTACATCGGACGAGTTCAGCGGTGGAGCCGCTGAGTCCGTCCGCCTGGGTGAAGAGGACATGATCGGACCTTATTGCTTGAGCAAATTTCAGGCGGAACAGGCTGCGTTCCAACTTGCCGAAGCTGGCGCCCCGGTCATTGTATGTAGTCCAACATTGCCTATGGGGCCAGGGGATAGAAATCAAACGCCTCCCACCCGTCTCTCGGTCGCCTTCTGTCAGGGCAAAATTCCAGTCTATCTGGATTGTAAATTGAACCTGATCGATGTCCGTGACGTGGCTGTCGGATTGGTGCGCGCAATGCAACGGGGCAGACCTGGCGTTCGATATCTGCTCGCAGGACATAACTGTCGGTTAATCGAGTGGCTTCAAATTCTTGGAGACATTGTGAATCGCCCCGCTCCACGATGGACGATTCCATATCCGGTAGCGCTGGCGATTGGTTGGTTCAGTGAGTTGTGGGCCGATCATATTTCACATCGCATGCCTAGCGCGACGGTCACGGGTGTGCGACTGACAAAACGTACCATGCACTTCGATCCTTCGGCGACCTATGACGAGCTTGGTTTGGAGGCCCCGCGGCCCATAGAGGAATCTGCAAGGGATGCGGTGAGTTGGTACCGCAAGCAGCATTGGATCTAAACCAGCAAAATCGTGGCTGGAAGATGCGTTGCAAGTGCATAGGGTTTCTACGCGGCTACTAACAGGGTTCGAGTGGGAGGCGGCTGCTGACTCCGCCAATGCTCCCGGAAATTTTTGGAATATGAAAATTATCATCCCAGACCAGCCGGGACGCAGAGGGGCCTCTGAGCCTAGGAGTTGTTACATAGACCTGGAACAGTCCACTATTGTCACTCATATATTGACGCAAAGGACGGCTGTCAAAGATTCGCTACCCTCCGAAACCCGTGGCTAGATACTCGGCCAGGAGCACCACGCCGTATGCGCCCGACGGCAAGGCGACGGCGGCGCCGAATACCGGGTGTTGGGTAAACGGCAGGAATGCACCTCTGTGATTGTTTTTTATGGCTTGGATCGCCCATTCCAGTTCCTGTCTGTTCTGGTCGTCATCCGACATCTGGCGGGAGCGGATGAGCCTGCTCTCAAGCCGTTTGACGACTTCGCGTTTGGCGATCTCCGCCGAGTGCCGCAATGCCATGCTGCTGATAATGACGAGTGCGGCGTTGAGGGTAAAGATAATGATGAGCGCGGTGGGAAAATCCCAGTTGTCGAAGTAGCGGTGGCGGGCCATACCCAGCAGGAACATGATGATGAACGGGAAATAGATAAAGTTGCCGATCACGGTGGTGCGCTCGGCAATCAGTTCGATGCTGAGCCATTCCTCCAGGGTCTGCTTGCTCATGTTTCGTTCCGCGGATAGTTTGTCCAGCGTCCCGCCAGACCACCGGATTTTTTTCATAGCGATGCAGTTGACCCAGCGCCGGCAGAGCCTGGTCGAATCCACGATATAAAAGATCAGAACCATCAGCGCGATCACGGCAAGAATGACAGCTACATTATTGATCTCGACGCAGGCATCTCCCCGGCAGGGGGTCTGAGGAAAACCCAGCAGCTTCATCAGCAGCAGGGCGGCCAGCCAGGCGACAGCCAGTTGCGGCAACGCGCGTGCCGCGAAATTTTTCCATTGACCAAGGGTGATGTATTCATGCCACAGGTGACCGGCATCAATCTGCTCCGCGGTTTGAGGGCGCCACACATGCAGGCCGATACAGCGGCGCAGCCGGCTGGAGAGGGCGCTGGAGAAAATTCCCCAAGCCCCGAGGGGGCGGGGGCTGGATTCCTCACGTGTGTTATTACCCAAAGGTTCGTTTTTTTCTTCAAACATAAAGCATTGCGCCAGGGTGCGCTCATTCTGTTGCAACTTACGCCAGGAATACCAGAGAAAGGCCAGGCTCATCACTAGCGCGAGTAGCCGGAAGATGGCGGCCGGCCACGCACTGATTCCTTCGGTGAAGGTAAATGGCTCGTTCTCCGCTGCGTTCGGCACTCTCCACATTATCCATTCTATGATGGCGTAGCCGGTTGCCGCCGCGATCGCCACTGCCAGCCACAATAATTTATCGGATCCGAGCCTGAGAAGAGCATTCGCCACCGAACTGCTGATCAGCATGGCCCCCGCAATCAGGACGAAAACGGTGAGCGCCACCCATGCTGCCTGCGCAAGCCAGTTCTGGGCAGGGGAGAATGGAAAGCGATTCAAATCGGGACGGGGAGGGTGAATGCTGATGGCGTCGCCGGTTGATTGCGAACGCGGATTCGGATTTGTGCTGATGTCGAAAGCGCCGTGCCGCCCGACTTCATACAACCTGGGCTGTACATGAGGGGAAAATAGCAGCGGCTCTGCTTTATCCATCGCTTCGCGCAACTGGAAGCAGCCTGGACAATCTACCTTTTGCGAGGGCACGAAATGTTCCAGCGCCCATAAGGCGGAATAGAACAGCGAGGTCTGGTAACTGTCCCGGAATGGCGGAATCGGCGTTTGCAGCGCCGATTGAAGTTCAAGCCCATAATGCGAAGCAATGATAAGGTTGCGCGTCGATATCCATTGCGCGGGATAGGCCAGGCGGGCATTAAGATCGGTGGTAAAAAATATCGCGCGGGGAAATGTCGGGCGCAGCGCCTGCAAAATGAGCAGCTTGTCATAGACATCGCTGCCAAGCACGCCGATGGCCCTGAACTCCTCCCCGTTCTTCGCTTCCTCTTCCTTAAGCGCTGCCGCGAGCCTGAGGACATAGTCGAGTTGCGCACGCCCTTCCGGACGCTGGCCCGCGTTCTGCTCGACACCGGGAAGCTCCCCCTCGTACCATGCCCTGATTCTCGCCTGGCTGTCGTCCTTTTTATCGCTGTCCTTATCGTTTGCCGTGGCTGGCAATTCCCCGTCGAGGCCAGCCAGATACGAATGCCGGTAAACCCAGCCCGGCCATTCATCCCTGCGCAGCTTGTCGATTTCGCCCTTCAGGGGCGCACCCGTGGCGCCGGAGCCGTTATTCATCGCCACTGCGGCAAAAGTGCGCGGCAGCGAGCGTCCGTAGAGCGTGTCCCACTCGGAGATCAGCGCAACTTTGGGATTGCAGTTTTTGTCGGCGCAGGGTTTCAAATCGACCTGGCGGCGTTTCAGCTCCTGCAGAAGCTGCTCCGCCAATACTGCATCCGTATCAATGGTTCTCGTCAGCCTGATCTGCCCCCTTGCGAACAGTTTCTGCACCGACTCGTTTGTTTGCTGACCGTCCTGCTGCCGGGAAGGGAGGGCGGGCGGCCGGTCGAGCAGAAACGTATCCTCGGCTGTCGCCCATGGGGAAAAGAAACGAACATCTTTCAGGCGGTCGAAGGCAGGAGGGGAAGCGCCGGGCTGTCCGGTCTGCAATTCCTTCAGCATGGCGCTTAACGCCGCGGAGCTTCGGGGCCCGAGTACCTCGTAGGTCGGGTCTACTTTTGACTTATGCCTGGCAAAGGTTTTGTGAAGCGACGCAAGGAGATCATCCAGGAACGTCAGCGGATGCGCGCCAGCATCCTGTTCCTTGAGCCACAGGATGAGCACAGGTTTAGCATGCGGCTGCCCGTGAAATTTCGCCTTTGGGAGAAACAATTCGACTGGAACAAGCACGTCGATGTCGCCAATGCCTGCTTCCGGCCCCGCCGTTGCTTCCTTATCCCTGTCGCTGAACGGGTTCCATTTGAAAAAACGGAGATACTCTCCCGATTCCGGCACGTAGCCCGCCGCCCCGAGAGCCGATACCACCGCATAACGATCCTTGAGCCTCGATTCGCCGCCATTGACGTACGGGCTTCCATCGACGAATACCGGGAGCACCCGCAGGCTGGAAATGCTAGACCCGACGAGGGATTCCACCAGCCTGTCGAGTGTATGCACGTCGTCTTTTACCCCCGGCTGCGTTGGACGCTTTTGTTCCAGCTGCCGGTGTGCCTCGATCGCTTCAAAAGGGTCCTGCCACAAACGGGATTGAACCAGGCCCTTTCTCTGGAACATGCTCGTTGCCTTTTCCTTGTCGATCGGTCGCACTGTTTTAAGCGTGATTCCTTCGTAATAAAGGTAACCGCTTACCATTGCAACCAGCGCAATAAGCCCGGCCAGGGGCAGCTTCGATTTTTCGTCCTGTTTTTCCGCCATATGAGAAGCCTTTCAACGGCGGCGTTGCGCCGCGGCAGTAAGGTCCGAGAGAGTAAATGTCAAAATGGCCGAGTTGCCATTATTTATAGTAAAGGACTGCAAAACTATAAAGCAGGTAGCTCAAGCGCGGCGCGTCCGAGTGGGAACGGAGGCCGTGGCTGTGGAAAGTGGAAGGCGCCTGACGGATCGGTTCGGCTTCGATTGAGGTAGCCTTTCGAACCTGTCGAGCCTGTCGAACTCGAGGCGGCATTGTACTTCAGTCCAATAGCCAGTCCGCCTGGAATTGGCGAATATATCACCCGGGAAGCACTGATGCAGCAGGGAGGCTTCCCTAAGTGAAAATAGAGTCACTGACGCAAGTGAAAGCAGCAGAAGCAGCAAGCAACGAGCAACAGAAGCAAGGAAACAAATAAAGCAAGTAAACGGAAGCAAACGCCTTGGACCCGGTCGCAGCACTGCTGCTACCGGGTTTTTTATTCGTTGTGAGGGACGGTGAGAACGAAATGCCCATCCCATCGCGAAAATGGCTCGCCCATACACCGAATGAGGACAAAGGGCAGGATGACGATACATCCTGCTCCGCGAAACAGCCCATTCACCTTCCGGGCTCATCCGGCGGAGCGGTATCGGCAGGAGTTGCCTTTCTTGGTGTCGCCAGCACCTTGTCGATGCGATTACCATCCATGTCGATAACCTCGAAGGTCCATCCCTCCCATTCGCAGCGGTCTCCCGTCTGCGGCAGTTTTCCCACGAGCAGCATAACCATTCCGCTGAGCGTGTTGTAACGTCCCTTTTCTTCCTCTGGCACCTCCTTAAGGCCGAGCCGGTCCTTTAGCTCGGGGACGGGAATAAAACCATCCAGGAGCCAGCTGCCATCATCACGCCGCATTGCCCATGCGTCCTCGGGCCGTTTCGGCTTGAACTCGCCGGTAATGGCCTCCATCACATCCTCCAGGGTGACGATGCCTTGCACTTCGCCGTATTCATCTATGACGAATGCGAGGTGGGTGCCAGAATTCTTGAAGTTTTCCAGTAGCTCGATACCGGTAAGGGACTCCGGAACGAATACCGGTGGATGCAGATTTTCGGTCAGATCTGGTTTCTCGCCACGCAATGTCTGAGTGAGGAATTGCCGCGCTCTGGCTACCCCCAGTATTTCCTCCCAGCTGCCCTTGAGCACCGGGAAGCGCGAATGCTCGCTGGCTTCAATCCGCTTGATGTTTTCTTCCAGCGGTTCCTCGATATCGAGGTAGACAACGTCGCTTCGCGGCACCATAAGCGATGCAATCTGACGGTCATCCAGGCGGAACACATTGCGGATCATCTGGTGCTCTTCATGCTCGATCACCCCGGCGCTCGAGCCCTCCGCAAGCATCAGGTGGATTTCCTCCTGAGTCACGCTTGGCCTGCCCTGCTCTTTGATTCCAAGGGCGCTTAATATCAGCGCGGTCGACGCGGACAACAACCTCACAAACGGTTTGGAGACAACCGCCAGCCACAGCATCGGTCGCGACACCCAACGGGCGACAGACTCAGGATTAATTTGGCCCAGCCGTTTGGGAACCAGTTCGCCCAGCACGATGGTGAAATAGGTAATGCCGACCACGACCACGCCGGTGGCGAGATATTCCGAGAGGGGTTTTTGAACTCCCAGGTTTTCGATCCACCCGGTGAAGGGACGCGCCAGCGCGGCCTCGCCGATGATCCCGTTCATAATGCCGATGAAGGTAATCCCGATCTGGACAGTGGAGAGAAAGCGGTTTGGATCTTCCCCCAATTGTATTGCTGCGGCTGCGCCGCTGTCACCGTTCTGTGCCAGGTTTTGAAGCTGGGCTCTACGCGAAGTTATCAACGCGATTTCGGACATGGCGAACACGCCGTTGAGAATAATGAGGGCAAACAGTAAAGAGATTTCCATGAGCGATATGTGTTCGAACGAACACCGTAGTTGAAAACAGGCGACTCGATTAGCGAAAATAGGCAACGCAATATTCGGCGGAGCGGCTGGACCGAAGGGTAAGACAATTTCCGCGAACCATCATCTTCAGGTTAGATGAGATTTAGGGAAGATTCACCTGCCCCAAGATTTACCCCTGAGCAACGAGCGCTTTAACAGGCAGCCAGACCCCGTGGTGATGCCTCGCAATGGCAATTCAGGTTGGGTAGGGATATCATGAGGCGGCATGAAGATATTCGCGGACGCAGCCAAGGATAAAGTGCAATCAACCGGGGGAAGTCAAACCAGTGCAATCAAACCAGTGCAGTCGGGAAAGCATGATAGACGAGGAAACCATGGATGAGAAAGACATGAGCGAGAGAAGCGCGGACGAAAAGACCAAACCGCACATCGTCGGAGTCAATCACATTGCCCTTGAGGTGGGAGATATCGACGAGGCGCTGGACTTCTACGGCCGCATCTTCGCCTTCAAATTACGGGGCCGAGGCCAGAGCGCCGCTTTTATCGACATGGGCGATCAGTTCATCGCCCTGATGAGAGGGCGGAAACAGCCCTCGGATGACCAGCGGCATTTCGGCCTGGTGGTTGATGACCGTTCGCGCGTGCGGGAGCTCGCCCAAGCGGCAGGGGCAACCATGCTGGAAGGCGGCAGGCTGGACTTCCTCGACCCGTGGGGCAACCGTGTTCAGGTGGTTGAATACCGTGACCTGCAATTTACCAAGACGGACGCGGTGCTGAAGTACATGGGGCTGGACTTGGAAAAGACCGCGGAGGCGCAGACTGAACTGCGCGCAAAGGGTATCGAGCACTGAGGGCGAATGGCCGCGCATAGCCGGCGCGAAAAGCCGGGAGGCTTCTGGTTTTCGAGTTATACGAGGCTGACTCTTGTAATGGCGGCCGGGATTGATGTACTCCGCGGGGTGAATCAGTTAGTGACGGCTATTGCTCATCGACCCATGCGCGGGCTTTTGCACTCGCGGCCTCGTGCGCCTTGCTTTCATCATCCGTCGGCTCGGCGAAGCTTTCGTAGGCAACCACGCCCTTCTCGTCAAGAATCCGGTAGCGACCATTCCAGAGACCGGTTGTGTCGTCACGCTCCGCCCAGGCAGTAATTTTGTATCCCTTGTACTCAGCATTCATGTTTGTCCTCCAGATTAGATGATGAGCGTATTGGGTTTTAAGCAAAATATCAATGTCGGTTTAGGGGGATTCGGGGTGAATTCGAGCGAAAGCGCGAAAAAATAGACGTGAGCCCAGGGACGGGATCCATCGATCCGACGCAGCCTTGCATGGTCCGACAGGGTCGGGTTGTACTTCAGTACAATAGGAAAGTGCCCCAGGATTGGTAACATGCAATCGGGGAAGCAATGGTGGGGTGGTCGCTTTCCCAGTGAAAGTGGAAATAGAAGCAAACGCCATGGCCCGGTCGCAGCGATCCTGCTTCCGGGCCTTTTCGTTGGGCTGGAGGTGGCTGCACCTGCGACTGCGTCAGGGGGAGGCGACCGCGATTTTTAAACCGGTCTCCAATGCCAGGCTCGGGAAGAAGGATAAGAGGAAAAAGGCCTCGATTGGTCAAATGCTCCTCAAGTTCCGGCGAGCTGCAAGCGGATATGAACACTCAGCCCTTCGTCGGGTTCATTTCTCGCCATGATTTCGCCGCCATGCAGCCGAACAGCCCGTTCAGCGATGGCCAACCCGAGTCCGTATCCACCGCTTGTGCGGTCCCTCGCTTCTTCCACCCTGACGAAGGGCTCGAAAAGGTGGAGCAGCATTTCGTCAGGTACGCCGGGTCCGCGATCCCGAATCCGAACGAGGATGCGATCCTGGCGATCTGTATCGGGCAGCATGCTTATTTCTACGGTCGTATCGGGTTTTGTGTACCTGATGGCATTGCGCACGACGTTTTCAATCGCGCTGTGCAGCAGCCTGGCGCTGGACTGGACAATCGCCGGAAAGGATTCGCGCAATTCGACCCTGCAACCACGTGACGCTGCTTCAAATTGCGCATCTTCTATAAGCCCTTCGAGCAGTTCCCGTATATCCACCTTGTCAGTACGTCCGGCATCCACTCCCGCTTCGAGGCGGGAGAGCTCAAGAAGCTGGCCGATCAGTTCATTCAGGCGTTCTATCTCGATTTCGATGCGGTCGAGCTCGTTTTCGGCCTGTCCATTTGATCGCTGGCGAGCAAGACCTAATGCAACCTGAATGCGTGCGAGCGGTGACCGCAGTTCATGGGAGGCGTCGCTCAGCAGTTGCCGTTGCGAACTGAAGACTTTTTCGAGGCGTTCAGCCATTTTGTCGAATGCGCCTGCCAGGTCGGCGATTTCATCGCGGCGCGTACCCATGGATGGGGAAACACGCTGGGTAAGGTCGCCGGCTGCGATATGTTGGGCGGCGCGCCGCAACCGCTCCAGCGGGAACGTCTGGTACCGGCTGAGCAACAGGCAAACCAGCGCGCTTATCAGGGCTGCAATGGTCACCGGCAACGCAATAACTCTCGGCCGCTGCAACACCCTGAGCAATGTGATGCTCTGGAAGTCCGGCACCATGCGATACGAGCTTCCATCCGCCAGGCGGATTGACCGCAGGTGAGCCGGGGCCTTTCGTTCCATGCGTTCCGCATGTTGGCGCCTCCTGTCCAGCCTTGTGACGATATAAGCGGGAACCTCACGCCCCAGAAGGTCCTGTCCGCTTTCATCAATCAGGAAAATCGGTATCGCTTCGCGACGGTCCAGGCGGCTAAGCCATGCTTCAAGGCCTTCGATACCGTTTTGTTTTGCTGCTGTTTGGGCTTGATCGAGATATTCGGCAAGGCGCGCACGCATGCTGCCGATATCCTGCTGGGTTCGCGTGTGTTCCAGATAGCTGGAAACCGCGAACAGGAGTAACGCGGCAAAAATTACCAAAGTAAGCCAGAACGATAGAAATATTTTCCAGAATAATCTGTGCACATCAGTTCCGTGAATAAATATAACCGACCCCACGGACCGTCTTGATTCGTTCCTGGCCATCAGGCAGCGGGCGCAGCTTTTTGCGCAGGTTGCTTACATGCATATCGAGACTGCGGTCATAACGGCTTAACTTGCGGCCGAGCGCCTGCTGTGAGAGGGTTGCTTTCAAAACAACCTGACCCGCTTCCCGCAACAGCACATGCAACAGACTGAATTCGGTGCTGGTCATCGCTATGGAATGGTTCCCGCACGTAACGGTGCGGGAACCATTGTGCATGACGATATCATCAAGTACTATTTGATCGGGCCGATCTTTTCCATTCTGGAACTCGCCTTGCGCCTCTGCTCTTCTTAAAATTGCGCGAATTCGCGCCAACAGCACGCGGGGATTGGAGGGTTTCGCGAGATAGTCGTCTGCTCCAAGCTCAAGCCCGACGATGCTGTCGACGTCATGCCCGCGCGCGGTCAGCATAAGCACAGGAAGTTGGGACCGGGTGCGCAGTTCACGCAATACATCGAAACCATTTCGGCGCGGCATCATCACATCGAGTATCAGCAGATCATACTGGTTGGCCGCGATTTTACTTAACGTCATGTCGCCATCATGCGCCACATCGACATCGAAGCCTTCTACCGCAAGATAATCCACCAGCATGCCGCTCAATTCGATATCGTCATCCGCCAACAGTATGTGGGCCATCCGTTTTTTCCAGGTTAATCGTTTGCAAAGGCTTGCCTGATGTATCTGCTACGGATATTGCCAAATTAATGCGGCCAAATACAGCGCCCCCCGGACTCTTTACACAACTTTACGCTTCCGTAACCCTTCTTGACATTGCCCGGTCGTATTCTTTGTTCAAGCCGTACACATTCGCGGCGATATTCTCCGACAACACTATCAAGAGGACTGGCTAAATGAAAACAATCGTCAAAATTTCATTGATCGGCGGGTTACTGGCAAGCAGTATGGCTTTGGCCGATCCGCATTCGGACACGTATTTGAAAGACGGCGCGCGAGGATGCCATCACGGGGCACGTTCCGGAAAGATAGGGCAAGGTATGGAGGGCAAAGGGCTGTATTGGGAAAAGATGGCGGATCGCCTCCAACTCACGACGGCGCAGCGCGCATCGGTTAAAGCGGCTGTGGAAAACGCCAAGCCCCGATTTGCAGATCTAAAGGAAAAAATGCGGACCAATCGAAAAGCGTTAAAAGAACTTGGGCGAGCCGGAAACAGTGACGAAAGCCGGTTGGAGGCATTGGCACGGGAGCGGGGTAATCTGGTGGCCGACCTGACCATTCAGCGCAGCCGGACACGTAATGACATAAATAATGTGTTCACCGATGCCCAGCGGGAGCAGATGAAACAGATGCGTGAGAAGCATCGGCAGGAGCATCGCAATAAAGCCTGAAACGCAACCGGTCCAGGGAATATAATCCGGGTCTGCGCGACCTGTGGAACAATGGCCGCCAGCCGAAGGAGATTTGATCCTGCCCCCGGGATAAGCCCGAGCCCTGCCGACAGGCAGGGCCTATTTGGGGAGTCGCCTAATGGTTCCTAAGGACGGGCGCAATCCGGAATAGGGGAGGGTCAATATCAGGCGCGCGTAAATCGCCGGAATCCGCCATGGCGAGTTAACGGAACCAGGTAACTGAGCCAAGGTAACTAAGGGTTAGGTTCGTCTGCCGGTATTTCACAATGCGGACCACACCTTCAACTCATGGCGGATGTGCCGCACCTCGACAATTGTTTTCATATATCAATAGGTTGGTATGAACAGACTATCGGGACTTTGCATCATCCTGCCGCTATGCGTCATCGTTACCGGCTGCGCAGGATTTCGCGGCGGCTGGGAAAGTGCCGCTTATTTCGATGGTACTGCTCCCGTCGCACCCCAGCGGCAGCGTTCGACCGAGGGGCCTGAGCTGAACCTCCCCGGATTGAATCTGCATGTCGGTATCGACAACCGGCTGCAAACTTACGACACGCAGATTTTCTTCGGCTTGCCGCTCTCTGTTGACCCGCGCAATCTATATCCCAAAAATTATCGGCCCGGGAAGACCCGGGTCTTTGTGGACGTGACGCCGCGGACAGGCGGGTTTGTGTTCCGGCCGCTACTTGCATCGCTCGTGATCGGCAGCACGCATTATCCAGCAGTGCGGGGGTTTGAGTTTGGTATGTGGGATGCGGAGGGACAGCAGACGAATACCGGCGGAGTATGGGATCACCGCGATGTCGGAGGAGGGGTGTCCCTCACCGAGCCCCATAAACGGTATCGATTGTCGCTGGAATTCGACATTCCCGTTCCGTCGCCCAAGTCCCCCGACATTTTGCTCGATCTTTCCCGCGCGCTTCAGGACCTCGGCAGTGTTGGAGACCCACCGTTGCCGCTGATCCGGTTTGCGCCGGTTAAATGGGAGGAGGGGTATACCTGATCCGAAATTTTTGAGCATGATTTGAGCGGTCTTCTATATTGAAAACGAAGCGCCCCGGTTGTAGGGTCAGCGGGAGCGCTGTTTTCCTCAGGAGAACTTCATCATGAAGGTCACCCATCGCTACAGAATCCCCAGCTTTGTGCGCGCCGCAGCCCTGTTTGCTTGCCGCTACAGGATTACTTAGGCTAATCCTCCAACGCGTATCGGCTCATCACGTCGTTCGAGTCGATGCTGCTCTCGGCCCAGTATGCGCTCTCAAGGTTCCTGATGCCCGTGCGTGTCAGCTCAGACAGATAGTATTCCCTGTCGTGCCCATACCGCTCGATCAGGCGGTTCAGCCTTGATTCAATATCAGAGTTAATCTCCAGCCTGAGTTCCATAGTATCGCTCCTCTATTTTGAACTGCTCTTCCTTCCAGTTAAAAGCCCAAACCGCGAATAGCCGGTTGAATTGAACGAACCCCGCTTCTCCTGCACACGGTTTTGATATTACGGTTTTTCGGAACTATAACAATTGGACCAAAGTACACTTAGTGAATCGATGAGGCAGTGGACGGCTTTATAAACGTTCGTGCTCTGTCTGCCGATTGGGCTTCAGTATTAAGCTACCTGATCCCCTAAGAACGCACGCACTACCGAAGCAGCACGGCGACGGAAGTACACAGTCAGCAGCACCGGATTCCTGCTGGACAAGAGTCGAAGACCTGTCATGCCTCTGGTAGGAGCGGCCTGATGGGACCATGTTGCGACGAAAGCGCGTGCTCGTCTAAAACACGCCTCAGAAACTATTACCATTACACGATCGATGCTTTCGCGCGCCCATGTGCTGGAGGAGCCCCGGGCTTTTACCCTGCCTGACTCTGCAAACGGACTACTACAGCATTGCAGATGCATTTATGTGCTGGTTGGCCTAACTTGACCTAAACCAGGAATTCATCCTGCCTTGGCAGTTCGGCTCGGTCTCCTTGCTCGGCATATGGAATGAACAATAGCGGTGAAGTGGCGGGTTCGTCCACATCGGCATCCAGCGGCCACCAGCAGGGGCTGTACTGTGTCACATCCGCTGTAACATTTCATAACCTATACTTGAATATCGAAAACACGCTGATCAACCTTGTCCTGATCTTCGTTGGAGGATCTGATGAACATTCACCACTGCTACACACTGCGCAACCTTATCCTGGCCGCAGTCCTGACTATTGGGTTCGCATCTTCCGCGCTTGCTCAGGAGCGTGCTTTTTTAGTTGACCTTAACAGCAAGGAAGCAACCGACCTCGGCACACTCGGTGGAGACTTTAGCTTCGCCAGGGGGATCAACGACATGGGGCAGGTGGTAGGGGAATCCGTGACTGACAACGGGCAGGTCCGTGCCTTCATCACCGGCCCTGATGGCGTAGGCATGACCGACCTCGGCACACTCGGTGGAGACGTGAGCATCGCTTACGGAATCAACGACGCCGGGCAAGTGGCAGGGGGATCCGATATTGTCAACGGGGGGACCCATGCCTTCCTCACCGGCCCTGAAGGCGTAGGCATGACTGATCTCGGCACACTCGGCGGAGACTATAGCTTCGCTTCCGGGATCAACGACGCCGGGCAGGTGGTAGGGTACTCGTACACTGACAAAGGCCAGTTCGATGTCTTCATCACGGGCGCCAATGGCGGAGGCATGACCGACCTCGGCTCCTTGGTGAGTCCGCCGCCCGGTTTTGCTTACTTTGCCCACGCTACAGCCATCAATAACCATGGGCAACTGGCTGCAGTAGCTGTAGTTCCCGAACCGGAGATGTATGCAATGCTGTTGTCAGGCCTTGGCTTGATCGGCTTTTTAGCGCCCGGGCGAGCAACTGCATGGAATTTACCATCCAAGGCATAAAGGATGATTTCCCTCTTTGGCTTCCTTGTCACCTCATGCGTTTGCTCGAAAAAACGATAGATCAGCTTTCAATCGCTGTACCTGTCACATCCGCTCTAACATTCATAACCTATACTGGGATATCGAAAACACGCTGGTCAACCTTGTCGTAATCTTTGGCGGAGGATCTGATGAACATTCAGCATTGCTACCCACTGCGCAACCTTATCCTGGCCGCAATTCTGACTATTGGGTTCGCATCTTCCGCGCTCGCCCAGGAGCGTGCTTTTTTAGTTGACCTTAACAGCAAGGAAGCAATCAACCTTGGCACAATCGGTGGAGACCGGAGCTATGCAAACGCTATCAATGATGCGGGGCAGGTGGCAGGGTACTCCGGGACTGCCAACGGGCAGACCCATGCCTTCATCGCGGGCCGTGATGGCATAGGCATGACCGATCTTGGCACACTCGGTGGAGACGACAGCTATGCTAACGGGATCAATGACGCGGGGCGGGTGGTAGGGTACTCCGAGACTGACAAAGGGCTGACCCATGCCTTCATCGCGGGCCGTGATGGCATAGGCATGACCGATCTTGGCACACTCGGTGGAGACGACAGCTATGCTAACGGGATCAATGACGCGGGGCGGGTGGTAGGGTACTCCGAGACTGACAAAGGGCTGACCCATGCCTTCATCACCGGCCCTGATGGCCTAGGCATGACCGATCTCGGCACACTCGGTGGAGACGTGAGCTACGCTACCGGGATCAATGACGCGGGGCGCGTGGTAGGGTACTCCTACACTGGCAACGGGCAGACCCATGCCTTCATCACGGGCCCTGATGGCGCCGGCATGACCGACCTCGGCACGCTCGGTGGAGACAACGAGTTGGGCTACTGGGATCAACGACGCGGGGCAGGTGATAGGCGTATCCAGGACTGACAACGGTCAGGAGCATGCCTTCATCACGGGCCCTGATGGCGCAGGCATGGCCGATCTCGGCACACTCGGTGGAAACCAAAGCGTCGCTTACGGGATCAACGACGCGGGAGAGGTGGTAGGGGCAGCCCAAGATGCTGATAACCGGGGGCTCCACGCCTTCATCACCAGCCCCAATGGCTTAAGTATGACTGGTCTTGACTCCTTGGTGAATCCGCCGACTGGTTTTACTTACAACTTTACGGACGCTAATGCCATCAATAACCACGGGCAGCTGGCTGCAGTGGCAGTAGTAGTTCCGGAGCCAGAGATGTATGCAATGCTGCTGTCAGGCCTTGGCCTGATCGGCTTTTTAGCGCGCGGGCGAGCAACTGCATAGGAATTTCCACCGCAAGCATAAAGGTTGGTGTCCCTCGATCGCTTCCTTGTTATCTCATGTCTTTTTGCTCAAAAAACGATGCATCAGCTTTCAATCGCTGTACGTATCACATCCGCTCTAACATTCGTGATCTATCCTGAATATCGAAAACACGCTGATCTTGTCGTGATCTCTGTGGAGGATCTGATGAACATTCACCGCTGCTACACACCGCGCAACCTTATCCTGACCGCGGTCCTGACTATTGGGTTCGCATCCTCCGCGCTCGCCCAGGTTGCTTTATTGGTTGACCTTAACAGCAAGGAAGTAACCTACCCTGGCATCCTCCCCGGTGGGTTCAATAGCCGTGCTTTGGGGATCAACGAGGCGGGGCAGGTGGTAGGGGAATCCGATATAGGCGGCGGGCTGACCCATGCCTTCATCACCGGCCCTGATGCCGCTGGCATGACCGATCTCGGCACGCTCGGCGGAGCCAGGAGCATCGCTTACGGGATCAACGATGCGGGGCAAGTGGTAGGGCAATCGTACGCTACTGGCAATCAGCAGTTCGCTGGTTTCATCACCGGCCCTAATGGGGTAGGCATGACCGAACTTGGCACGCTGGGCGGAACCTGGGTCCAAGCTTTCGGGATCAACAACGCGGGGCGGGTGGTAGGGGAATCCACGACTGCCAACGGGCAGACCCATGCCTTCATCACCGGCCCTGATGGCGAAGGCATGACCGATCTCGTCGGCACCCTCGGTGGAGACTATAGCGTTGCTAGAGGGATCAACGATGCGGGGCAGGTGGTAGGGGTAAACGGGGCTGGCCATGCCTTCATCACGGGCCCCAATGGCATGGGCATGACCGATCTCGGCACGCTGGGTGGAGACTATAGCTACGCTTTCGGGCTCAACGACGCGGGGCAGGTGGTAGGGTACTCGGCAACTGCCAATGGGCAGATTCATGCCTTCATCACCGGCCCTGATGGCGCAGGCATGACCGATCTCGGCACGCTGGGTGGAGACTATAGCTTCGCTTTCGGGATCGACGACGCGGGGCAGGTGGTAGGGGTATTCCAGACCGGGTTCGCGCCGGCCCATGCTTTCATCACCGGCCCTGGTGGCGTAGGCATGACCGAGCTTGACTCCTTGGTGGACCCGACGCCTGGCTTTAAGTACTTTAACAGCGCCACTGCCATCAATAACCATGGGCAAGTGGCTGCGGCGGCAGTAGTGGTAGTTCCCGAGCCCGAGACGTATGCAATGCTGTTGTCAGGCCTTGGCTTGATTGGCTTTTTAGCGCGCGGGCGAGCAGCTGCATGAACTAATGAGTAATGGACTCTTCATACTTAAACACAATGCGGAGCACATAATGGTGAGGCGAAAGAAGGCGAAAATTTGGGATAAATAGAGGCTGCCTTTTGACAGCTTAACTTCCATCACCTATTTTGAAGTAAGCGATCCTAAACATGCCTTGCCGGAGATGCCATGTCACTGAACCGTTGCTTCAAAGTGAGCAACCTCATTCTGAGCGTTGCCCTGATTATCGGCCTGGGCCATGGTACTCATGCCGTCGCCCAGGAACGCTTTCCATTTCTGATTGACCTCAACACAAGGACGGTAACCCAACTCGAACGCCTGGATGGAGGCACGACCGTACCTAGGGCGTTGAATGATGTCGGACGAGTGGTGGGATATTATTTTCCCCCAGGTCAGGGACTCCATGGCTTCATTACCGGTCCTGATGGCATGGGGATGAGAAATCTGGGCTTGGCAGGTAGCAGTGTCGCCGATGACGCCGCGGACATCAATGAGGCGGGGCAAGTGGTGGGACGACGTTCTACTCCAACTCCTTCTTCTACAACTGCCTTCATCACTGGGCCTAATGGCGAGGGCATAAGGGACCTTGGCTCGTTAGGTGGGGATTTCAGCGCCGCTCAAGGTATTAACGACGCCGGGCAGGTAGTGGGTGAATCTGAGACGGCTGAACGCGATTCCCATGCCTACATCACCGGTCCAAATGGGACGGGTATGAGAGATATCGGCGCTTTAGAGGGGAATTTCAGCTCGGCAAGCAGGATCAACGATGCGGGGCAGGTAGTGGGGCATTCTACCACAGCTGAACAATATTTCCACGGCTTCATTACGGGCGCTGATGGGATGGGCATGAGGGACCTTGGCACTTTAGGCGGGCGAAACAGCTATGCTAATGACATTAACGCTGCGGGCCGGGTGGTGGGAAGTTCTGATACTGCTGCTGAAGGTCACCATGCCTTCATCACGGCTCCCGATGGGGTAGGCATGATGGATCTTGGCGCTTTGGGCGGGGGCATTAGCTGGGCTTCCGGCATCAACGATGCGGGCCAGGTGGCGGGAACTACCAGCACTGCTGAAGGCGGAGAGCATGCTTTCATAACCGGTCCCAACGGCGAAGGCATGACCGATCTCAATTCACTGGTTGATCTGCCCCCGGGGGTGCTTCTAATGAATGCCGTGGATATCAATAACAGTGGACAAGTGATTGCTACCGGCGTTCCGGAACCGGAGACCTATGCGTTGCTGCTGGTCGGCTTGGGCTTGATTGGGTTCATGGCGCGGCCGAAGCGCCTGCCGTATAAAAAAGCGGATATAAAAGGGCCTGAGTGTTGAGGCTACGAGATCTAATCCAAGCTTTTACCCGGGCTGGCCGGAAGTCGCCCGTTCTTGACAATTCGCCTAGGCCGTCTACTCTAAAAACGTGCTTTTCTCTGTTGCGGTTCAGTTCTTTGCAAGGAGTGCCCAAAATGAATATGAAAAAAAACGGGGGCTTTAAAGTCGGCATTTTCGTCCTTGGTCCGGTGCTTTTAGCTGTCCTGAGCATTGCTACTCATGCCGATGCGGAAATTCTCTATTTCATGGACCTTAACAAAAGGACAGTGAGCGAGATTAAGACTTTCGGCGGGTTCAGCACCTTCGGCGGCATAAACAATGCAGGGCAAGTGGTGGGCGGAGCGACTACCCCTGAAGGGGGTCATTACGCGTTCCTCACCGGTCCGAGTGGCCAGGGCATCAGAAATCTTGGTTCGCTAGGCGGCAACTTCAGCCGGGCATTAGGGATTAACGATTCGGGGGAAGTGGTAGGCTTCGCCGACACGGCGACTGGCGCGCGTCGTGCCTTTATGACTGGCCCCAATGGCGTCGGGATGCGGGACTTAGGCACTTTGGGCCGGGATCAAAGCGTGGCTGAAGGCATCAACAATACCGGCCAAGTGGTGGGATATACACAAACCGATACGCAGACCGGTAGTGATGCGCATGCTTTTATTACTGGTCCCGGCGGTGAGGGCATCAGGGATCTTGACGGCACTTCGGGAGGGGCGACGAACTATGCTTTTGCGATAAACGATGCCGGGCAGGTGCTCGGGTTATCCGTAACTTCGGGGGGCGATTTTGTTTCGTTCATAACCGGCCCCAACGGCGCCGGGACGGTGGTTCTTGGCACTTTTGGAGGGCGTGGCGACGTTGCCACCGACATTAACGCTTCCGGTCAGGTAGCAGGCGGTGCTGGCATCACGGGTCCCAATGGTATGGGTATGACGACACTTGGCACGTTAGGCGCGTCTGGTACCGACGTCACCGATGCTGAAGGACTCAATGATGCGGGGCAGGTGGTTGGAAGTTCTTCCACCTCTGCCGGCGCTACTCATGCATTTGTAACCGGCCCCGATGGCGCAGGCATGACGGACCTTAATTCACTGGATTTCCTGCCGGAAGGGGTTCTTCTAACTGCCGCCATGGACATCAATAACGCGGGACAGATCATCGCAACGGGTGTTCCGGAGCCGGAATCTTATCTCATGCTGCTGGCAGGACTGGGTATGGTTGTGTTTGCGGCTCGCCGAAAGCGACCTTTGGCATAGGAACCTGGTAATCCGCCCCACACGCTTTGTGCTTGGCAGCCTGTCTTTTCCTAAGGAGAACTTCGTATGAAAATTGCCCATCGTTCCAAAGTTCGAAGCTTTTTCCTCGGTGCAACCCTGTTCGCTGGCTTCGGTTTTGATGGTTATGCCGCTGACCCAGAGCGTTCCTTCCTGATTGATCTTAACAGTAGAGAAGTGACAGAGTTGGGAAGTTTGGGGGGCGGACGCACTGTTGCAACGGGAATTAACGACCTCGGACAAGTGGTGGGGCAATCCGTTACCTCTGCCAGCCGATATCATGCTTTCATCACCGGCCCCGACGGTATCGGCATACGGGACCTGGGTATACTTGGGGTTGTAGACCAAAGCTCTGCCACCGCGATTAATGGTGCCGGACAGGTGGTGGGGCATTCGGGCGAGGCTTTCATTACCGGGGCTGATGGCAGGAACATGAGGCCTATTGGCAGTTTGGGAGGAGGAAGTACCTCTGCTCACGATATCAACGCTGCGGGACAGGTGGTGGGACAGTCCTTCACATCCGCGGGTAGTTATCATGGCTTCATTACCGGCCCCGATGGCATGGGCATGAGGGACCTTGACACTTCGGGTGGGAGAACCAGCACTCCATTGGCTATCAACGATTCTGGCCAGGTGGCAGGGCATTACGTGACATCCGCCGGTGCGCAGGGCGCTTTCATTACCGGTCCCGATGGAATGGGCATGAAGGACCTTGGTGCGTTGGGTGGCGCTATAACCGATGTTTACGATATTAACGCTGCGGGGCAGGTGGTGGGGGCTTACCGCGCTTCCTCGGGTGTTACGCATGCTTTCATTACCGGGACCGATGGCGTGGGTATGAGAGACCTTGGGACGCTTGGTGGAGGGTTTAGCGTCGCACAGGGGATTAACGATGCCGGGGAAGTAGTGGGACGATCAACTATCTCCACCGGCGCTGAGCATGTTTTCATCACCGGTCCCGGTGGCGAGGGCCTCACGGACCTGAGTTCGCTGGTGGGGCTGCCAGAAGGATTGGTTCAGGTTTACGAGATCGACATTAATAACGCAGGCCAGGTCAGCGCGATGGGTATACCCGAACCCCAATCCTACATCATGTTGCTGGCGGGGTTGGCTCTGATCGGGTTCGTGGCGCGGCGGAAGCACCTGCTGGTCTAGGAACTCTTAGATACTCTCCCCGTATCCGATTACCGCCTCAGGCCAGTGAGCGACCGTTGGATCGATGGCGCGGCGAAAATGCGTGCTGGTCTAAACGTTCGGAGAAGCTCCACTTATCCGGTCTGAGTCGTCCCGCGCCTCCCGCCTGACCTCCGCGTTTTATACCACCTGACACCTTACTTTTCCAGCAAAGCAGGGCAAATCCGCCGATGTGTTCGAGCCCTGGCTGAGCCTGGATAGGCGCAAGCGGAAATTTTTCCCGCCTTGACAATTCAGGCCTGTCGTCTACGGTTAGAACTGGTTTTGTTCGTAGCAGCCCGTCCTTTATTAAGGAGAGCAGGTCATGCGCACATATGGATTCAAACCCGGGAGCTTAACCTTCATCGCAGCCTTGCTCGCCGGCCTCGGATTTATTACTCCTGCTGCAGCCCAGTTACAGCCCTACCTCGTTGACCTTAACAGCAGAACAGCAACCACGCTCGGCCCGATGGGAGGGATAAGCACTCACGCAGCGGCGATCAACGATGCGGGGCAGGTGGCGGGGTCATCTGATCGCGGGGCTTTCATTACCGGCCCCGACGGAATGGGCATAAGGGACCTTGGCCCCTGGGCAAGCCCTTGGGATATTAACAATGCCGGGCAGGTGGTGGGGGGAAATATTTTTTTTCCCCCTCCCACTGGTGAGTCACATGCTTTCATTACCGGGCCGGATGGAGTGGGTATAAGAGACCTTGGGACGCTTGGGGGGGATTTCAGCTGGGCGGACGCGGTCAATGATATCGGGCAGGTGGTGGGCACGTCCAGTACGGCGAGCCGTGGTACACGTGCTTTCATCACCGGCCCCGATGGCGGCAGCATGAGAGAACTTGAGGCGTTTGGTGAAATTTTCGGAGCTTCTGTGCGCTTCTGGGACATCAACGATGCTGGCCAAGTAGTGGGAGGTATCTTGCCGCCGGGAGGCGATTCTTTTTTTCGTCCTTTCATCACTGGCCCAAATGGGGTTGGCGTGCGTACCCTTGGTGACGCCTGGGGTGAGGCCACCGGGATCAATAATGCGGGTCAAGTCGTGGGGTCGATGGGACCTCACGCCTTCATTACTGGCTCGAACGGCGTCGATGTGAAGGAACTTGGGACGCTTGGAGGGGATTACAGCTCGGCCTGGGACATCAACGATGCGGGCCAGGTGGTTGGAATATCCAGTATTACGGCAGATGGTTCTTTGCATGCTTTTGTTACCGGCCCTAATGGCGATGGCATGACCGACCTCAATTCACTGGTTGACCTGCCTGATGGGGTTGTTCTTACCGAAGCGAGGGAGATCAATAACGCGGGTCAGGTCATTGCGTACCCTGCGTCCCCCCAAATTCCCGAGCCGAAGATTTATGTCATGATAATTGCCGGGCTGGGCCTGATCGCGTTGATAGAGCGGCGGAAGCGGCTGTTGCTCTAGAAACTCTCCAGGAACTCCTGGGTACTCCCCATCTCACCGGCGCCTTCACGGTGGTCGCCGGCAGGCGGCCGGTGGTTGTTAGCCTGCTGATGCCCGCCTAAAGCCCTACCGTAGCAATCCCAGCGCTTCACCGCAGTCCGGATGTCTTTGTGGGCTGCCGTAATCGGCACTCTACGCGAATTTTGTGTTGCCTTGACAATCCCGCTTTGCGGTCTAATTTTAGAACATGCTTTGCTGGCAGTGCCTGCCTTTCCCCAGGAGACCTTCATCATGAAGATTACCCGTCGTTCCAGGGTGCGGCGCGTTATCCTCGCTTCAGCCCTATTTGGTCTCGGTTTTATTACTCCGGCTGCAGCGCAGCTGCATCCTTACCTTATTGACCTTAATAGCAGAACAGTGACCGAGCTTGAAGTCGCGGATCTCTTCCTGGAACCTGCACGGGCGATGAACGATGCGGGGCAGGTGGCTGGAATATTCCTGACACCGGGGAAGGACTACCATGCCTTAATCACTGGTCCGGATGGGGTGGGCATGAGGGACCTTGGCACTTTAGGCGTATCCTACAGCGTGGCTCATGGCATCAACAATGCGGGCCGGGTGGTGGGAATTTCGACCAGATATGCCGCCGATTCTTCCGCATGGGAATACCGTGGGTTCATCACTGGCCCGGATGGGGTGGGCATGAGGGATGTCGGGAGTTTAGGGGGAACCTTTTCCGAGGGTTGCGACATCAATAATTCCGGGCAGGTGGTGGGTGTATCCACCATAGTCGGAGAAACTCAGCATGCTTTCATCACTGGCCCGGATGGGGTGGGCATGAGAGACCTTGGCACTTTAGGCGGAGTCGGACGCATCCCTACTCACGTTAACGATGCCGGACAGATAGTAGGCTCGTCTCCGTACGAGACTGGTTCGTTCATCACTGGTCCAGATGGAACGGGAGTGAGAGACCTTGGCACGCTCGGCGGCGATTTTACCTTGGCGTCTGGTATTAACGATGCGGGGCAGGTGGCGGGACTGTCTTATACGACGGGCGGCGAAGCTCATGCTTTCATCACCGGCCCCGACGGCATGGGTATGAGGGATCTCGGCGCTTTAGGCGGGGCTAATAGCGTTGGCCGTGATATCAACGATGCGGGTCAGGTGGTGGGATCGTTCAGAGCTACTGAGGGAGCTCTTTCGCGTGCTTTCATTACCGGTCCCGATGGCAACGCTATGGTTGATCTCAATTCGCTGGTTGACCTGCCAGGCGGAGTTGTTCTTGGCGAAGCGGTACTCATCAACAATTCCGGCCAGGTCGTTGCTTACCCTCAAATTCCCGAGCCGAAGATTTATGTGATGATTCTTTTCGGACTGGGTTTGATCGGACTCTTTGCACGCCGCAAGAAGGCAGAAAACCCCTGGATGAACATGGGTCGCCTTTGACAGCTTAAGTTCCATCACCTACCTTGAAGCAATGGATTGCCAACGCCGCCTTGCGGGAGGATACGATGACGCTCAGACATTGCTTCAAAGTCCGCAGTCTCATTCTAACCACAGCCCTGATGGCGGGTCTCAGCCCCGTTACTCATGCCACTGCCCAGGAACGCCCGTTCCTTGTCGACCTCAGAGCAGGACAGTAACCGAACTTGGAACCTTAAGCGGCAATCGTACTGTCGCCTCGGGCATTAACGATGCCGGGCAGGTTGCGGGATATTCGATCACGTCTGAATTCGACCGGCATCCGTTCATCACCGGGTCACGGCGGCAAGGGCATGAGAGACCTTGGCACTTTGGGCGGGGGTTTCAGCCAAGCTTATGATGTCAACGATGGGGGGAAGGTGGTGGGGCAGTCTGACAAGTTGAGGAGAGGAAGCTTTTCCTGCACGGTTTCATCACCGGTCCCGATGGCAGGGGAATGCGGGAACTCGGTACCTCAGGCGGGGTAGGCGTCTATCCTGCCGGCATTAACAATGCGGAGCAGGTAGGAGGGTGGTTACATCCGACCACAGGTAATCCCAATCCCATGGCTTCATCACCGGGCCTAACGGGATGGGCATGAGAGAGGCCATTAGCCCTGGGATAGGCCTTTTGCAGAAAAAAACCGAAGAGGATCCATTATGAAAATCATCCTTGGCTTCAAAGTCCGTGGCTTTATCCTCGCTGCAGCATTTTTTGGTCTGGGTTTGGGCACCGGAGCCTCTGCCCAACAGGCCTCATACCTCATCGACCTCAACAGCAAGACAGTTACCCATCTTGGCACTTTAGGCGGGAATTTCAGCGTGGCATATGACATCAACGATGAGGGGCAGGTGGTGGGTTATTCTTCAACGGTGGAAGGGGCTGCCCATGCTTTCATCACCGGCCCGAACGGGATGGGTATGAGGGACCTTGGCACGTTAGGTGCGCCATACGATTATAACAGCATTGGATGGCGTGTTAATGAGGCGGGGCAGGTGGCGGGTTGGTCGAGCACGCCTGAATTGGATAGTCATGCCTTCATCACCAGCCCCGGTGGGAGGGGGATGAGACCCCTTGGCACGCTCGGCGGTATTCACAGCTTCGCTACGGGCATCAACGATGCGGGGCAAGTGGTGGGAGTGTCCGGTTCCCATGCCTTTATTACTGGGTCGGATGGCATGGGGATGAGAAGCCTTGGCACGTTGGGGGGGTATTATAGCGTTGCTCGGGGCATCAACGAGGCCGGACAGGTGGTGGGAGAGTCTAGCACTGGTGAATTTGGCGATTCCCATGCCTTCATCACCGGCCCTGACGGCATGGGAATGAGAGACCTTGGCACGTTAGGCGGGGATAGTGTCGCCCGTGACATCAATGATGCCGGGCAAGTAGTGGGAGAGTCCAATTTCCATGCCTTTATCACTGGTCCAGATGGCATGGGTATGAAAGACCTTGGCGCGTTGGGCGGTATTTTTCCCTTTAATTCCAGCGAAGCTTTGGGCATCAACGACGCCGGGCAGGTGGTGGGAAGTTCTTACACTGATGAAGATCGTTTATTCCATGCCTTCGTCACCGGTCCTGATGGGGAAGGCATGATGGACCTCAATTTGCTGCTTGATCTGCCTGATGGGCTGGTTCTATCGCAAGCTACTGGCATCAATGACACGGGCCAAGTCATCGCCACCGCATTTATCCCGGAGCCGGACTCGTATCTCGTGTTGCTCGCGGGGTTGGGGCTGGTCGGGTTCATGGCTCGGCGAAAGTGGCGGCCGGCATAAAAGATATCGAAAAATGGGTAAAGGAAGAGGCGAACAGCGAAGCGCCGCGTCCGAGCGACTTGTTCTTGAGGATAGTTCGTTGGGTGGCTCAATTAAAAGCGGTTGAGCGGAATGGGGGCCTCACCGTTAGAAGCAGGCGACCAAACGCTGTTGTGCTGGTTGTCGACTGGCCGAAGCGGGGCTCATCCTGCTTGACAACGCAGGCCGGTTGTCTATTCTGAGATCGTGCTTTCCGCTGGGCAGTACCCCTTCCCGAGGAGTTCTTCATCATGAGAAAAACGCGCGGCTTTAACGTCGGAAGCTTTATTCTCGCTGCAACCTTGTTCGCTGGGCCCGGTTTTATTGCTCATGCCGCTGCGCAGGAACGCTCCTACCTTATCGATCTCAATAGCAGGACGGTGACCGAACTCGGAGATCTGGGGGGCGGTTTCACCAGGGCCTACGGCCTTAACGATTCTGGACAGGTAGTAGGAAGTTCCAACACGTCTGCCGGCACGCAACGCGCTTTTATCACCGGCCCAGATGGCGTGGGCATGACTGATCTCGGTACCCCAAGCGCGAATTCGAGGAGCCAAGCTTATGGCATCAATAATGCGGGCCAGGTGGTTGGATTTTCGGCCACGCCCGAAGGCGCTCCCCGTGCTTTCATGACCGGGCCCGGCGGGATGGGTATAAGGGATCTTTTCGGGGGCGTTGCTCAGGACATCAACGCGGCTGGGCAGGTCGTCGGCGGAACCGGCGATGATTTTCATGCTTTTATCACTGGCCCGAATGGCATCGGCGTGAAAGATCTAGGATACCTGGAGGGAAATTACAGCGTGGCTTTTGGTGTCAATGATCGTGGCGAGGTGGTCGGGTGGACACCGGTGTCAGGGAATTCACACGCTTTTATCACCGACCCGGGTGGCGCGAATATGAGAGACCTTGGGACTTTGGGCGGAAGCTTTAGCCACGCTAATGCTATCAACGGTGCGGGGCAGGTCGTAGGATTTTCCTCAAAAGACGATTCGGGTCAGGGAGGGTTTGCTTTCATCACTGGCCCCGGCGGGGTGGGGATGAGGGACTTGGGCACCCTGGGGCGCAATTCCAGTGTGGCTAATGACATCAACGAAGCCGGGCAAGTGGTGGGATTTTCCGCTACCTCCATCGATGGCCTTGACCACGCTTTTATCATCAATCCTGATGGTACTGGCATGATCGACCTGAATTCGCTCGTGGACGTGCCGGGCGGCGCTATTCTCACCCGAGCCATGGATATTAATAACATGGGCCAGGTAATCGCGCTGGGTATTCCCGAACCGGAATCCTATGTCATGTTGCTTGCGGGGCTCTTCATGATCGCGTTAATGGGACGGCGAACGTCGATGCACGCGTAAACGCGGTGGGAAGTTGAGATGGTTCCGGTGAGTGAAGCCGGGGCGGCGCCGTGCCCTTTGCTATTGACCGATGGGCCGAGCTCGAAAGGTACGATCAATCCGGCAGAAACCCATACTCGACCGGAAATTTGACATAAAACAGGTCTATAGCTTCCGTTTCCAGCAAGTCGAGGAAAAGCGCGGCATCATCTTCGGTCAGGATAAAACTTACTTCCACCGGGAGGTCCGCCGCGAGTTCGAGAAAAGTTGCTTCATGCAGCGTGCCGTGGCGCCCGAAACCGGCCACGGCACGCATCGCCGTGCCCCCCTCCAGGCCGAACTTGCGCCCACGCTCAAGCAGCCATTCGAACATCAGAATGCCCTTGTGTTCGCGGTATTCGCTTACGTAGAACTTCAGGTATGTTCCGTGTGCGGTTTGCATTGTCCCATCGGCTTTTACGGTCGGGGTGAATGCCGGTTCAGGCAGTTTCCATCGCGCGGCTGTATATGCCTTCGCGAGCCAGGCCATTCAGCTGGCAACGCTTGGAGAAGGCACGCTGCGCAGCGGCAACGTTTTCGTCCCGTCCCCGCCAGGTGGAGAGAACCGGCTCCTGCAGCGCGCGGCCATAGGAGAAACTGAGCTGCCATGGGTGTTCCCCCATCGCGTTCATGGCGTTGAGATGGTCGGTCGCATCCTCGGGGGTCTGGCCGCCCGACAGGAAGACAATGCCAGTCACCGCTGCCGGGACGTAGCGCCGCATGCAGCGCACTGTGGCCTCTGCAACCTCGGGAACGCTGGCCTGCTGCGGGCACTTCTTCCCTGGAAGCACCATGTTCGGCTTGAGCAGCATGCCTTCGAAGAGGATTCCGTGAGCATCAAGTTCGGCGAAGACGCATTCAAGCACTTGCGAGGTGACCGCTTCGCATCGCTCGATGCCATGGGCGCCGTCCATGAGCACTTCGGGTTCGACGATCGGCACCAGGTCGATTTCCTGGCACAGGGCTGCATAACGCGCCAGGGCATGGGCATTGGCGTGGATGGCGCAGGCGGACGGTACGTCACGTTCGTCGATGTCGATGACCGCCCGCCATTTGGCGAACCTCGCCCCGAGCTGCTTATACTCGGCAAGGCGGTCGCGCAGGCCATCCAGTCCTTCGGTCACTTTGTTGCCGGGTTGCAATGCGAGCGGCTTCGCGCCTTTATCCACCTTGATCCCGGGCAGGATGCCCCGGTTCCAGAGAAGTTTCGGGAAGGGCGTGCCATCGCTGGCGCTCTGTCGTAGCGTTTCGTCATAAAGTATGACGCCGCTGATATAACGTTCGATGCCTTCGGTGGTGAAAAGTATTTCGCGATACCGCCGGCGGGTTTCTTCGGTCGATTCCACCCCGATCGGTTCGAAGCGCTTCTTGATGGTCGGACCGCTTTCATCCGCCGCCAGAATCCCTTTCGGCGGCGCGACGATTTGTTCAGCCGTTGACCTGAGTTCATGGATATTCATTGGCTTATCCTCCTCTTGACCCGCCCCATTGTATATTTCCGGAAGATGGCAGCATGGCGATGGATTGAATCCGGCCATCGCAGCCGCTCCTGATCGTTGTCCGCTCTGGGGTGGAGAAAGCAGGCAGCGGCCGATAGAGTCAATATAGACCAAGCACCGGTCGCATGCCCAGACTTGCGGGCAATCAACAGGGGACCCCGACACGCGGCCCTGCAGTCGGGCGCAGTGCTGTTTAAGGCGTTCGAGGCCCGTCGAACAGGCCCATCAGCCATAGGAGAATAATGGCAACGACGACCCCGGCGATGATGACATAGTACGGCCACACCGGTTTCTTGTCGGCGTAGGGATCGGTCAGGGAGCGATGCGAGCCTTCCGGCAGGCGGGCGAGCTTAGTCAGGGAGGTGCCGAAGGAGATGTTGATGAGCGCCCTCGAATTGATCGCCCAGCCATTTGCGTCCAGCACGGGGCCAAGGTTGCGTTTTTTCAATTTGAACCATGCAATGATCATTGCCGGACCGGAAATGATGAGGATGACGCCGAGGATGGCCAGCGGAATCTGCCAGAATTTCAACCCCAGTATTCCGCCGACAATGGATGCGAGCACACCGCCGATGGCGCCGAGTGCCAGCCCGATCGCGGCAAAAATACCGGCGAATTTGCCCACATCGAAAGGTGGCTTCGGCGGTGGCGGGGGAGCGCCCGCCACCACAGGCGTGCTGGTGGCGACGGCGGTCTGGATGAGCTTTGCATCCGCCGCCGCGGCCCTGGCTGCGGCGAGCTTCTGTAACTGATCGTTGACGAACCTGATCAGTTTTTTATACGGCGACCAGAACGCCTGCCGGATACTGATGGGGTGGTCGACAATGCGCACGATGGAAGCGTCCCAGTCATTGCCCTTGCGATCATAGAAAATTCCGTTGCGGCCCACCATGAGAAAGTCCGAATCGCCGGCGGTAAAGGCAGCAGCGATGCTCATTTTCTCCGCGCCGCCATTGCGCACGCAATCGCAATACGCGAGGTACAAGCCACTCATATTGGCAAATTCCGCGTGCTTGGCGATATCCTCGACCCGTACGCAGAGATCGCAACTGCGGCCGTCGAGATAAAGGGTTCCCAGCTGGAATATCGCCTTCTCCCGTCCGGTGTAAAAGCTGCGGAACGATACGAAGTTATTCACCAGCTTGTACAGATCGCGGCGGTAGCGCAGCAGCCGTTCCATCGAGTGGGTTGCCTTTACCTCGGTTTCCACCGATTTATCCAGTCCGATCAACCCATCGATCGCGTCCCGATGGTCGCTGGCCGCGATCTCGCGCAGACGCGCCAGGCCCAGCTGCTCGACGCTGCCCGCGGGCTTGGCCGCCTGCCATGCCTCGAATGGCTCAAATCGGGCGCAAAGCGTTGCCCACTCCGACCTCGACAGGCTTTCCTTTTTGCCGAACAGGGGAATGATGACGAGTTGTCGCAACGCTTCGATCGGTTTTTGCCACGCTGGGTTGATGCCGGCAACCAACGGCAGGGGTTTGTCCGGCTCCACTGTCGCCAGAGGGAAATTGGCGATATCGCTGCTATCCGTGGACAGCGTTTGGGCCGCAATGCCCTGGTAATCTTCCACGGATCGGCTGAGCGGCACGGCAGCGCGTACGTCGTAAGCAGCCAGGCTACAGCGTGTGAAGTAGTCGCTGATTTTTTCCTTTACCGCGTGAAACGCATCCGCCGCGGCGCTGGTCTTTTCCCCAACGAAACGGATATTTGCGTCCCCGTCCGCTTTGGCCTGCCAACCGAGGTAGGCGGCAACTTCCGCGAAAAATGCATCGCTCATTTCCTGGTTGACGCCGGGCTCTCCGCTCAGGTCGACTGCCGGCCCGAGGCATTTGATCATGTCCAGGACCGTTGCGCGCACGTCCTCGTCGGCAATGCGCGCGGCGGAAATGATGCCATCGCCGTTGAATTCCAGCCCGGCGACGAATTTTTCGATATCAGCCATGTCCGCCATGGAAATGGTGGCGGCATTGGGTTTGCCCAGATTTTTCAGGATGTAGTGCGCCGAAGCCAGCACCTGCCGGCCTTCCTGGGTGCTATCGTTTATTTCCGAAAGCGCCAGGCTATCTCCGCCTTGCACCAGCAGATCGGGGTTTCTCAGCAAGCCGCCTGCCCAGCCAATCGCACCCAGCACTTCGTTTGCATGCACGCGCGCATCATCATCAGTGTCGATCAGGTCAAGCGTCCTGGTATCGAATTCTATGCCCCTTGTCGGGCAGCTCAGCGCCACCCATAGCTTCTGATCCAGCTCTTTTAATGCCAGCAAGTCGGCGCCGGTATCGATCTGCACCTGGTCGAAACCACCGGCGCGGAAAAAATTCCATGCGTGTGGGGGTAGGAGTGAGGGCGTGGCCATGATTTATCCTTCTTTTTTATTGATTATGCCAAACAGCGCTTGTTTCCGCCGCTTCTTGTCACGCAGTCCTGGAATAATCCCGGATGCGCCAATTCCCTAGCCCGACGCTGACGCTGGGGTTTGAAAAGGTCCAGGTAAAGCCTGCGGTGATACCGGTTATGCCATTATGGACGTGCCCGGCATTCCTGTTTTATAGATGCAGCGCGCGAGTATTGCAAGCAGGCGATAAAGACCTGATGGACGAGCAGAGTCAGGGAGCAACGTCAAGGTACGGAGGGAACCGGCGGTGCTTGCTTCACTCCGGGCCCGGTGAATCCCTTGAATCCCAGTCTTGTGAGCGTTTTCACCTCTGCTTCGGTCTGGACACCGCCGGCAATGACCATGATACCGTTGCCGCGAGCCAGGGTGCATAACCCTTTCAGGAATTTCTGATTGCTCTTGTTCTGATTGATGCCGTGCACAAAGCTGGGATCGACCTTCAGATAATGCAGGCCCAGGCCGGTCAACTGCCCAAACTCATCCCGGTGGTGGCCGAAGTGCTCGATGCCGGTGCGGCATCCGAGTTCCCGGAAGATCTGGCAAAAATCCCGCAACGCTTCAATATTCCCGAACGCCCCCTGCTCCGGCACCTCGACCCAGAGGCGCGAGCACAGGCCGGAGTGCTGGCGCAGCAACTCTACGAGCCTGTCGCGATCATCCCGGGCGGCGACCGATTCGATGCACAGGTTGATCGCCAGGTCGTCTGTGCTCGACTCCAGCAGCTGGAGCGCGTGACGGATGACCGTCAGGTCGAGCGCGCCGGTCAGGTTGAGGCGCGCCGCAATAGTGATGAAATCGCTTGCGTCAAGCCAGCCCCCATCAGGCTGGGCTTGCATGCGCACGAAGGCTTCCTGGTGCAACACGGCACCAGCGGCGCCAGCCACGGGAAAGAGAACCAGTTTAAAGCGATCCTGGGCGAGCGCCTCGCCGAAGATATCGCGCCAGTTGCTGATATCGCGAGCAGGTGCGGCTGCGGATAAGGGATTGCTGATATGCCAGGCATTGGCGCCCGCTCGCTCGGCCGTCGCCAGCGCGCTGTCTGCCTTGGCGAGAAGGTCACCCAGTTTATCCCCCCGATGATAATGAATGGCGCCGATGTGGTAGAGGTTGGCTGAGTCAGGGCTAAGCTGAGACGATAGCGCGGCGAGCTCGCCCATCAACCGGTTCGCGAATTCCGTTGCATCCTCCATATGCGGGACGATAAGGGCGAAATCCGAGCCGTTCAGGCGCGCTGCGAGGCGACCGGCGGGCTCGCCACCCCCTTCGCCGGCAATCCTGCTGACGAGATCGCCTATCTGCCGCAGCAGCCTGTTTGCCTGTCTGTAGCCAAGCTTCTGGTTGATCTGCTCCAGCCCATGCAGGCGTATGAGGAAGAGTACGCCGCCTGCTGCCTCATCCGGAATGACTGGGGTGGTACCCGTGTTCGCGGCAGAAACGGGATGCCCGCCATCGCTCGCCGGAGCTTCTTCGCCAGTTGCGCCATTAGCCCCACTGCCTGCACTGATGCTTTCGCCACCGGCAGCAGGCACGGTATCAGCATCGCCCTGCGTCTGCGGAGCCTGCTGACTCTGCGCCTCTGGCCCGGTCTCATCAACATCCAGCAATTTACCGAACCGGTCCATGAAATACTCGCGCGTGGAGAGTCCGGTGATGGGGTCGTGGTTGATCTGCTGCTGAAACGCGTCCAGCCGCAAGGCTTCCTCAAGGGTTCTGTTGTGCAGACGTCTTACCAGGTCGTTCATGGCGCGTGCGATAGTACGCAGCTCGGCAATCCGCGGTTCGGAGACGGTGAGAAAGCTCCGGTCAAGAATGGCCTCGGACTGGGCAACCATCGCGGCCAGCGGCTTATTGATACGTTGCAGTATCAGCATGCCGATAAATCCGCAGAGGATGCCGGCAGCCAGAAACCAGCGCAGCAGGGTTTCGGTCTGCTCCCATAGGGCCTGATGGGCGAGACTGGCGCTGCTCACGACTTTTATCACACCAAAATTGATCCAGCTATCGGGAATCTGGGCCAGTCCCGCGGGGGCGCTGATGGGGAAGAGTTCGACGAACCAATCCGGAACACCGGTCGCTACCGGGTTCGCCACCCGTTCGATGATGACCTTGCCATCTGGGGACGTGATTGAAATCGTCGCGTACTGGCCGCTGCTGAAGAATGCGTCGATCTGCAGGCCGACAGTGACCGGGTCTTTCCCCAGACGGGAAATGGAGTGAGCGAGGGCATTGGCGGTATCGACATTTTTTCGGTGCAACTCCTGCTCCAGATAGCGGTGGGTGCTGAGCAGGCTTACCGAAATACTCCCGGAAAAACTTGTCAGCGTAACCAGAATGACGGCCAGCCAGAGTTGTCGAAAAAGTGACATTGCAACGCCTGATGTTAGGGAAGCGATAAATATACCGACGACCGCGAGACCTCCGCATTGCCGAACAGAATGCGCGAAAGGCGACGAGCGGATGCGAGCCCGCGGGCGGAGCAGCATCTTCGGAGGAAGGTGCCCGCCGGGGGCACCTTCCCGCCATCCCTGGGGAGATCGCAGACCGAGTCAGGGATCCTGCTCGCGCGCCTTTTCTTTTTTTCTGATTCTACCTGCAACGCGCACGCGGCGGGCCGATTTAGAAATTGCACTCGAGATTATCACGGACTGGACGGTGGTTCAATTTCAGAGGAAGATCGAGCGCGAGAACAACATCCGCCCGGGTGAGCTCAATGTCAGCCCACGGGTCTGCCGCCTGAAAAACATCGATGCGTACCGCTTTCATCTCGCACCCCGACTGCCTGTTGCACGAATGCGGTCCATATCATCCTGAATCCCCGGCCCGGCTACAGGCCATAGAGGATGAACTGCTGGCATGCGGCCTTATGCCGCAACTGGAACGTCATCTTGCGCCGCTGGCAGCTCTCGAGCAACTGCAGCGCGTGCACGCACCCGGTTACATCAAAATGCTGGAGGCAGCAAGCCTGCGCGCATCTGCAACCGGCGGGGCATATCTCGATCCTGACACCGCGATGAACCGCCATTCCATGAAGGCGGCGTTGCGAGCGGCGGGCGCGGTCGTGCTCGCAACGGACCTCGTAGTGCAAAAGAAGGCGGATAACGCGTTTTGCAGCATCCGTCCCCCGGGCCATCATGCGCAACGCAGCCAGGCCATGGGCTTTTGCTTTATCAACAATGTCGCGGTCGGAGTGGCGCACGCCCTGGAGGCACATAAGCTGGAGCGCGTCGCTGTGGCTGACTTCGACGTGCATCACGGCAACGGCACCGAAGATATTTTTCGGGACGATGCGCGGGTCATGATGGTTTCCACATTCCAGCACCCCTTCTATCCCTACCAGGGCCTCGAGGGGCGCTCCGACCGAATGGTCAATATCCCGCTGCCGGCTGGCGCCGGGGGCGAGCTGTTTCGCGCCGCCGTGCGTGAGTTCTGGTTGCCCGCGCTGGAGCGCTTCCGGCCGCAAATGCTGTTTGTCTCGGCCGGCTTTGACGCGCATAGAGACGATGATCTTTCTTCGTTGAATCTTGTGGAAGAGGATTACGCCTGGGTAACCCGGATAATACGGGAAGTTGCCAGCCGCTTTGCCGGTGATCGGGTGGTATCGGTTCTCGAGGGCGGCTATCACCTGAAGGCGCTGCGACGGAGCGTGGCGGCTCATCTGCAGGCCCTGAATGCTCCATGAGCATGCTCCGGCCGTTCCCCGCCGTTCCCGGTCGTTCCCCGAGCCCTCCTTATAAATGAACCAGAGCGGTGCCGCGCTGATGCAGCGCGCCACGCCGCATGCGGCGTGGAACCTGAAGGAACTTGGGGAACCTCAGCACAACTTAAGGGCCAAACCAGAACCAGAATCCGAACGGGCCTCGATTAAAGGTAGGCCTCAGACGGGAACCCATGGCGGATCTACGCGGCGCAAGAGGTTATAAGTGGGTTGGCTGGGGATTATTAGCGTTTCTTCTTTAATTTTACCGATCTGTTTCGCAACACGACCATTGTGTCTATGATAAGGACGTACTCACCACAAGGTTATTCAGACTTTGATTATCAGCCTTTCAACCGGCACCTCATGGTCATGGCGGAAAACACGCGGTGAAGATCAGCTATAAGTCGGGCGTGGCCCTTGTTCTGCTGATTGTTCTGCTGGGCGTCGGTTTCGTCATATGGCATCACAACGCTCGCGCGCAGACCAGCATCAGGGTCGGCGTACTGCATTCACTGTCGGGTCCGATGGCCGTGAGCGAAAGGCCATTAGTGAATGCAATCCAGCTTGCCATCGACGAGGCCAATGCATCCGGCGGAATAAACGGACGGAAAATAGAAGCTCGGGTAATCGATTGCGGGTCTGATCCGGATGACTGCGCCCAGGACGCGGAGCGGCTGATCACGCAAGACTATGTCGAGGCCCTGTTCGGATGCTGGACGTCGGAGTGCCGGAAAGCGGTGGGGCAGGTCGTCGAGAAGCATCGCCACCTGCTCTTTTACGCGCTGCGGTATGAAGGCATGGAACAGTCGCCGAACATCATTTACGGCGGCGCTGTACCCAATCAGCTGGTCATGCCGGCGGTTCACTGGGCATTGGAAAATCTCAGCAGGGCCGGGGGGCCGAGCCGAGGGGGTAAACGGGTGTATCTGGCCGGCTCGGACTACGCTTTTTCGCGCGTGCTGAATGTCCTTATGAAGGATTTACTCGCTGCGCACGGCGCGGAGGTGGTGGGCGAGCGCTATGAGCCACTGAAGAGCACTGCAATGGACGACCTGGTAGCTGATATCGCCCGTCAGCAACCGGACGTTGTGCTCAATACCATCAGCGGCATCGACAATGCCGCATTCTTTAACGCGCTGCGGGAGCAGGGGCTCACCGCCGACAAGGTTCCCGTGCTCTCGTTCAGCATCACCGAGGTGTTGACCGCCGAGGATACCGCACGGATGGCCGGCCATTTTGCGGCGCGGAATTATTTCCAGACTGTTCCTACCATCGAGAACCAGGCTTTTTTGAAAAGGTTCAGCAAGCGTTTCGGTTCCGAGGCCATGGTCGATAGCCCGGCGGAAGTTTCTTATGTCAATATGAAAATGTGGATTGATGCGGCGCGGGAAGCAGGTTCCGGCGAGCTGACCCGCGTGCAGCGCATCATCTTGCGCCAAAGCCTGCCTGCGCCCGAGGGTGTGGTCTCGCTCGATCCGGTTACGCGCCATGCATGGAAAGTGGCGCGGGTCGGCCGGGCGCGCCCGGACGGTCAGTTTGACATCGTCTGGGAATCGGGCCGGCCGCTTGAGCCTTCGCCATTTCCCTCGTACCGGTCGCGCGAAGAGTGGGATTCTTTGCTCAAGTCGCTCGGGTTGGCTGGGGAGCCGAAAACATGATGCGGTTCACCTCACTCACGCAGCGCTTCGCGGTCTGGTTTGTCGCGGTCTCCCTGCTGCCTATCCTGGTCATCGGGTATACGCTGCTTCGGACTTTTGAAACCGAGATGGAACAAACCGCCATCCGGCAGGTTTCCGCGATGGCCGATATGAAAGCGGAGCAGATCGACAGTTATCTGCGCGAGCGTCTCCTCGATGCGCGTGTCATACAGACGGCAAGCACCACGCGCCAGGCGGTGCGCGAGTTTGCCGAGGTCCATGCCCGGTGGGGCGTGAACTCGGATGCCTATCATCGCCTGGACGCCCGCTATCGCGAGCACTTCAAACGGTTTGTGGAGGAAGCCGATTATTATGACCTGTTCCTGATCTCCCGGCAGGGGCAAATCGTCTATACCGACGCTCATGAGGCCGACTTTGACACCAACCTGATCACCGGTCCGTTTCGAAACACCGGCCTGGGCATGGTGACCCGCCAGGCATTGAACACCCTACAGGACGGCGTTTCCGATTTTGAACGTTATGCGCCATCCCATGGCAAGATCGCTGCGTTCATGGCGTTCCCGATCGTGATTCAGGGCAAGCTTGAGGGCGTGCTGGCGCTGCAGATCTACAGCGAGCGCGTTTTCCAGGTGGTGACGGACAACGTCGGGCTCGGGGCGAGCGGCGAAACGGTGCTGACGCGACTGCTGGATGAACGCACCGGCCTGGTGATGGCTCCCCTCAAGCATGAACCCAATGCGGCGCTGGAGTTCAAGGTGCCGCTCAATAACCCGCCTTCTTCGGCTGCGGTAGAGAGTGGCTTGCACGGCGAGCGCGGGGGTGGCCTGAAAACGGATTACCGCGGGAAGGAAGTGGTGGCGGCATGGCGATATCTGCCGCGCATGAACTGGAGCATCGAGGTAAAGATGGATGCGGACGAGGTGTTTGCGTTCATGCAGCGCGTGCGCACCTTCGGCCTGCTGATCTCCGGTCTGACCCTGGTTGCGGCTGTACTCGGCGCACTCCTGTTCAGCCGCCGCGTCGTCACCACGTTGAAAAATCTCAGCCAGAGCGCCCGCCACATTGCGGCGGGAAACCTTGAGCAGCGCGTGCCGGTGGAAGGATGGGACGAAATAGGGCAGCTGGCGAGGACTTTCAATACCATGACCGAGCGCCTCAACGCCAGCAACCGCGAGCGCGACATTGCCGCAAACAACCTGCGGCAACTCAACCAGGAACTGGAAGAAAGGGTGGCAGTCCGAACCGCTGACCTCGAGCGCGCCAATGCGATCCTGGTCAGCAAGGAAGAGGAAATGCGCTCCATCGTGGAGCATATGGTGGATTGCATCATCACTATCGACGACAAGAGCATCATCCGGTCGGTCAATCCGGTAATAGAAAAACTTTTTGGATACACGCGCGATGAGGTGATTGGCCAGAATATTTCCATGCTCATGCCCGAACCCCATCGGAGCAGCCACGACTCGTACATCAACAGGTATTACCGCACCGGGCGAGGGCGCTGCGAATTCGATCATATCCTCTCGCTTGAAGTCGAGGGCATGCATAACATAGGCATGGGCCGGGAGGTCGAAGGGCGGCACAAGAATGGAGAGCTCATCGACCTGTATGTCGCGGTGAGCGAATATTTCGTCGGCGGAAACCGCTATTTCACCGGCGTTTTGCGCGATATCCGCGAACGCAAGCGCGTGGAACAGGCGCTGCGCGGCAGCGAGCAGCGTTTTCGCGCCATCGTGGACAACCTAGCCGCGCTTGTTGGCGAAATGACCCCTGATGGTGTCGTGGTGGATATCAACCGTACCGCACTGGAGGTAGGCGGCCTGCGGAGCCAGGATGTCATTGGCAAGACGCTGGACGAAACGGGATGGTTTTCCTACAAGCCGGAGGTGCAGGCCCAGATTCGAGAAGACATCAACCGGGCGCAAGCCGGGGAAATAGTTCGCCGTGACGTTGAGATACGCATTGCCAATGGCGGTCTCATGACAGCTGATTGCATGCTGGTGCCGGTTCTCGACCCCAAAGGCCGGGTCGTGAAAATAATTCCTTCTGCAATCGACATCAGCATGCGGACGCGCATCCTTAAGGAGTTGCAGCAGGCACGCCTCGACGCCGAACAGGCCAATCAGGCAAAATCGATCTTTCTTGCCGCCATGAGCCATGAAATACGCACGCCCATGAACGGCGTGATCGGCATGGCTGACGTATTGCAGCAAACCAGCCTCAGTGGTTACCAGACGGAGATGGTCGATCTCATCCGGGAGTCGGCCTTCGCCCTGCTGGAGATCATCGACGATATTCTTGATTTTTCCAAAATCGAGGCGGGCAGGCTGGAAATCGAGCAGGCCCCCATGTCGGTGGCAAAGGTGGTGGAAAAGGCATGCGGCATGCTCGAAAGCCTGGCGGTCAGAAAGGGCGTTGAACTTACGATGTTCCTGGACCCGGCGATACCCGACGAGGTGCGGGGCGACGCCTTGCGCCTGCGCCAGGTGCTGGTCAACCTAGCGAACAACGCGATCAAATTCTCCAGCGGCCAGCAGGAGCCCGGCCGGGTGGCCGTGCGCGCGGTGCTGATGGAGCGCAGCCTCGACCAGGCGACGGTGGAGTTTCAGATTATCGATAACGGCATCGGGATGGACGAGGAAACCCAGTCGCGGCTTTTTACCTCCTTTACCCAGGGCGATGCATCCACCACCCGCCGGTTCGGCGGGACGGGCCTGGGGCTGGCAATCTCCCATCATCTGATTCAACTGATGGGGGGGTCGGTCAGCGTGACGAGCGCGCTGGGCGAGGGGTCCGTTTTCACGGTGCGTCTGCCGTTTACGTCTCCGCTTGCCGCCCCCGCCGCGAGCAAGGTTGTGGATCTGACCGGGATCTCGTGTCTCGTCATCGGCGACCCGAAGGGGCTGGCGGACGATCTGGCGATCTATCTGGCATATAGCGGGGCGACGGCCGAGCGGGCGGTGGATGTGGCGGAGGCAACTAAACGGATCGGGAAACTTCCCCCCGGCTTGTGGCTGGTCATCATCGATGCGGGACACGACCTTCCGCCACTCGAGACTGTACGCGCCGCTTTCCATGCCCGGCCCGACGTCGATCCCCACTTCGTGGTGCTCGAGCATGGGCATCATCAGCCCGACATCGAACCGCGCTTTGTTGTGATCAGGCGCGGGCGGCGCCGTCACGAGCGTACCGAAACCGTGGATACCGTCACGGTTGACGGAGATGTCATGCATCGGGACGCGTTCCTGCGGGCGGTCGCCCTTGCGGCGGGACGTCTGCAGGAAGAAGCCGAAGTGCGTCCGCCCGAGCAGGTGGAGGCGGTGGCGGTGCCATCGCGCGAGCAGGCCATGAGCGAGGGCAGGCTCATTCTGGTGGCGGAGGATAATGAAATCAACCAGAAAGTGATCCGGCAACAGCTGACCTTGCTGGGATATGCCGCAGACATTGCCAGCAATGGCCGCGAAGCGCTGGAACGCTGGAAAAGCGGGAACTACTCCCTGCTGCTGACTGATATCCACATGCCGGAGATGGACGGCTACGAATTAACGGCGGCTGTCCGTCAGGCGGAGGGGGAGGTGCGCCGCGCGCCCATTATCGCTTTTACCGCAAATGCGCTCAAGGGAGAGGCCGAGCATTGCCGTGCGGTGGGCATGGACGATTACCTGAGCAAGCCCGTGCAGCTTGCGCATCTAAAAGCTATACTGCAAAAATGGATGCCACCAGTAGCCGCAACCGCTCAGCTGATCAAACTTGCGACTCCTTCGGCAACGCCGGTTTTGCAAAAACCGGTAGACGTGAAGGTTCTGGAACAGTTGGTCGGGAATGACCCTGCGGTAATTGGAGAATTTTTACAGGACTTCCGCATCAGTGCGGCAAAAATTGGAACCGAACTGCGTGCTGCCATCGTCGCGGGGGATACCGTGCCGGCTGCCGCCGCCGCACATAAGCTTAAATCGTCGGCCCGTTCCGTCGGCGCCCTGGGCTTGGGTGAGTTGTGCGCAGAGATGGAGCGGGCGGGAAAGGCGGGGGATGCCGCGGCGTTGAATTCGCTTTTGTCGCGTTTTGAACTGGAGTTGGCGACCGTGGATAAATATATCGAATCATTGGCATAATAGGCGTTCTCGGTAGGGTCGGACGTGGGTTCCACCGTGCTTCCACCAGGTACATCGCGGTTTTTTTCCCGTCAACGAATAACATAAAGTGAGTCGGCAATCGACTTCTGGGGGTACTTGATGGCAACTGCCAGGCCGTTCCTGATGTTTACGGGCAACGCGCAAGCCGCGATGGATCTGTACGTCGCCACTCTCCCTGATTCCCGCATTATGCGCGTTGAGCGCTACGGGCAAGGCGAGCCCGGCCCTGTCCATACAGTCAAAGTCGCAGTTTTTGCTCTCTGTGGCCGCGAGTTCATGTGTTCGGATAGTCCCGTCAAACATGATTTTACGTTTACACCTTCAAGCTCCATTTTTGTGGAATTCTCTACTGAAGAGGAGCTTGACCGTGCATTTGACATACTGTCGGATGAAGGCAAGGTTTTTATGCCGCTGGGCAACTATGGTTTTAGCCAGCGGTTTGGTTGGGTAAGTGACCGCTTTGGTGTTTCCTGGCAGCTCAACCATGCCGTCTAATAATTCATTCAAGCCGAAGTCGCTTCGCGGTCGGCGTAATTCAGGCGATAAAAGCAATGGTTGAAAGATCGGAAATCAGAATTCTGGTACTGGACGATGAGTCCTTCATGCTGAAGCTGCTGAGGCGCGTGCTCGTAAACGCGGGCTTTACCAATGTCACGCTGTGCGACAGCGGGCAGGCTGCGCTGGACCGGATTGCCGGCCTGCAGGGGGGGCCGGATGTGATCCTGCTGGACCTTAACATGCCCAAAATGGATGGGATCGAGTTCGTGAGGCACCTGGTCGGCCTGCACTACCAGGGCAGCCTCATTCTGGTCAGCGGGGAAGATGAGCGCATGCTGCGAACCGCCGAGAAACTGGTTCAGGCCCATCATATTCCCATACTTGGTTACCTGCATAAGCCGGTCAAGCCTGAGGCCCTGGCCGCACTGGTCGAGACATGGGTCCCTTCCGCAACCAGTACCGGTGGACCGGCGAAAAAAGCATATAGCGTGGATGAGTTGCGGGCCGCGATCGACAACGGCGAGCTGATCAATTATTACCAGCCCAAGGTGTCGGTTGCCACCGGCGACGTGGTCGGCGTCGAGACGCTGGTGAGATGGAGGCATCCGGTCGATGGTATCGTTTTTCCGGATCAGTTCATCAATGTGGCCGAAGCCGGGGGCCTGATCGACGCCCTCACACGGGTGGTATTCGCCGGGGCGATCGAGCAGACGAAAATCTGGCGCGAGGCGCAGCTACCCTTGCGGGTCGCGGTGAACGTGTCCATGGATAATCTGGCATCCCTGGACTTTCTCAATTTTGTCGCTGAGCTGACGGCAGAAGCCGGTATCGCGCCGCAGGGCATCGTGCTGGAAGTGACGGAAACAAAGCTGATGCAGGACACGCGCGCTCCGCTGGAGATCCTCACCCGGCTGCGCCTGAAGCGCTTCCGTCTGTCCATCGACGATTTCGGCACCGGGCACTCTTCGCTGGCTCAGCTGAGGGATATTCCGTTCGATGAACTGAAGATCGACCAGGGCTTCGTGCACGGCGCATGGGCAGATGAGACCCTGCGCGCCATGTATGACGCGAGCTTGTCCCTGGCACGGCAGCTGGGAATGGAAGTGGTGGCGGAAGGCGTTCAGGATCGCAACGACTGGGAGCTTCTGCGCAGCACCGGGTGTGACTTGGCCCAGGGAAATTTTATGTCGCGTCCCATGTTGCCCGCGGATCTGCCGGGGTGGGTTGAAAGCTGGCGCGAACGGGTGCGGAATGAGTTATTCTCATCCCTGCCGACGCGCGAAGGTACGAAGGAATAGACGCAGGAATAGCCCACCCGACCGGCCGCCAGATTAGCGCGCAGCGTACCGAGTAATGCGGCAAGAGGCTAGATCAGCAGCGCCGCCGCAACCCGCCGCCCTTCCGCGGTGAGGATGTTGTAGGTGCGGCAGGCGGCCGCGGTATCCATCACCTCTACGCCGATGCCCGCCTGGAGCAGGCTCCGGGTCAGCCGCGGGTGCGGAAAACGCAGCGTGGCCCCGGTGCCGAACAACACCATTTCCGGTTGCAGCGACTTCACGAAGTCGAAGTGTTCCGCCGTGACGTCCTCGAAGGCGGTCGCATCCCAGTTTTCGATGATGCGGTCAGGCAATACGATCAGGCTGTGCTCGTAACGCTGGTGGTTGATAATGACATGCCCGGCCCCATAGCCGGTGAACATATTCTGTCCGGTCATTCCGGAAAGATGCAGCTTCAATCAAGGCTCCATTTGCGGCAGGTTGGCTGGTCGGGTAACATTACATCTTTTTCGTGCCGTGATAAAGTTTTTGTGCCTGCTCAAGTGTAAACAATGGCGGAAAAAGTAGCATTTTCCTGATTGACGGACGAGCCGCGAGGTCCTGAAGCGGTAAAAATCCGTCACTGGTTATTCCTACCGGCGCTTGACTGGCATTACCGGCACCCTATCCCATTACGCGACTACGCGATCACGCGATCACGCTTTCCCATCCATGCGGCCCATCCTGAAATCCAGCAAGCTGGCGAATGTCTGTTATGACATCCGCGGGCCGGTGCTCGACCGTGCCCGGCAAATGGAGGAGGAAGGGCAATACATCATCAAGCTGAATATCGGCAACCCCGCGTCTTTCGGTTTCGACGCGCCGGAGGAGATCCTGCAGGATGTGATTCATAACCTTTCCGCCGCATCGGGCTATTGCGACTCGAAGGGTCTTTTCGCGGCGCGCAAGGCGATCATGCACTACACGCAGCAGAAGCGCGTCAAGGACGTGCGGATGGAGGACATTTACATCGGCAACGGTGTTTCCGAGCTGATTGTGATGGCCATGCAGGCGCTTCTCAATACTGGCGATGAGGTACTGGTTCCTTCCCCCGACTATCCGCTATGGACGGCGGCCGTGGTGCTCGCGGGAGGCACGGCGCGGCACTATGTTTGCGATGAACAGTCCGGCTGGCTCCCCGACCTCGACGATATCCGCTCGAAGGTCAATTCGAACACTCGCGCAATCGCCATCATTAACCCGAATAATCCGACCGGAGCGCTTTATCCGGACGAGATGCTGTTCGAAATCATCGAGATCGCCCGCCAGCATCAGTTGATCGTTTATGCGGACGAAATCTACGATAAAGTACTGTACGACGGCGCTGAGCACACATCGATCGCCTCGCTGGCGGATGACGTGCTATTTGTCACCCTGAACGGTTTGTCCAAGAACTATCGCGCCGCCGGTTTCCGTTCCGGCTGGGCGGTGGTTTCAGGAACAAAACAATATGCCCGCGACTACATTGCCGGACTCACCATGCTGGCTTCGATGCGCCTGTGTGCGAATGTTCCATCGCAATTCGGCATCCAGACCGCACTGGGCGGATACCAGAGCATTAACGATCTTGTCCTGCCCACCGGGCGGCTCATGCGGCAGCGCGATCTCGCCTGGAAACTGCTGACGGATATTCCCGGAGTTTCCTGCGTCAAGCCCAGCGCGGCGATGTATTTATTCCCGTGTCTCGATCCAAAAATGTATCCGATCGAGGACGACGAGCAGTTCGTGCTGGATCTGCTTCTGGAAGAAAAGGTGCTGGTGGTGCAGGGAAGCGGGTTCAACTGGCCGCGACCGGATCATTTCCGCGTCGTCTTCCTGCCTAACAGCGATGACCTTACCGAAGCGCTGGGCCGCGTCGCCGATTTTCTCGGGCGGTACCGCAAGCGGCACCGTACCTGAGAATCGTGAGGGACTTGCGGGACCTGAGAGCGGACGAAAGCATGGCGGAGGGAAATGAAAACGGTGCCTCCCAGCCAATCAACCGATTTATCTGAATAATAATATTACTCACGCTATGAAACCCATCAATGTAGGACTAATAGGCATCGGCACTGTCGGCGGCGGTACGTATGCCGTCCTCGAACGCAACCAGGAAGAAATTACGCGCCGGGCCGGCAGAGGCATTGTCATCCGCATGATCGCGGATCGCGACGTGGAGAAGGCGCGCCAGCTCGCGGGCGAAGGCGTGCTTGTCACGGCCGATGCCAATGAGGTTGTGTCGGACCCGAATATCGATATCGTGGTCGAGTTGATCGGCGGCTACACCGTTGCAAAGGAACTGATACTGAAGGCCATCGACAACGGCAAACACGTCATTACCGCGAATAAGGCTTTGCTGGCCTCGCACGGCACCGAGATCTTCGCCGCGGCGCAGAAAAAGGGGGTCATGGTTGCGTTCGAGGCGGCGGTCGCGGGCGGCATCCCCATCATCAAGGCGCTGCGCGAGGGATTGACGGCAAACCGCATCGAATGGATTGCCGGAATCATCAACGGCACCAGCAATTTCATTCTTTCCGAAATGCGCGACAAAGGTCTGACTTTTGATACCGCGCTGAAGCAGGCGCAAAAGCTGGGGTATGCCGAGGCCGATCCGACCTTCGATATCGAAGGCATCGATGCCGCGCACAAGCTTACTATCATGGCTTCGATTGCCTTCGGCATTCCCATGCAGTTCGAGAAGGTCTATACCGAAGGCATCGCGAAACTGACGCGCGAAGATATCCGCTACGCCGAGGAACTGGGCTACCGCATCAAGCTCCTGGGCCTTACCCGCCGTACGGAGGGGGGGATCGAACTACGGGTTCATCCAACACTCATTCCGGCCCGGCGGCTGATCGCCAATGTCGAGGGCGTGATGAACGCGGTCGTGGTAAAAGGCGATGCGGTGGGCGCAACACTCTATTATGGCGCGGGCGCGGGTGCGGAACCGACCGGCAGCGCAGTCGTGGCCGATCTCGTGGATGTGACCCGCATGCATACTGCGGATCCCAAGCACCGCGTTCCCCATCTCGCGTTCCAGCCCGACCTGTTATCGGATACGCCGATCCTGCCGATGGAGGAAGTGGAGACTTCCTATTACTTGCGGCTGCGGGTCCTGGACAAGCCGGGGGCGCTCGCGGATATCGCGCGCATACTTGCGGACCTGGGCATTTCCATTGAAGCCATGGTGCAGAAAGAGCCCAGTGAAGGGGAAGAACAGGTCGATATCATCATGCTCACCCATGTGACGCTCGAAAAACAAATTAATGCGGCCATCGCCAAAATCACGAAGCTGCCGACAATGACCGGCAAGGTCACGCGAATTCGGCTGGAACACTTGAACAGCAAATAATGGCGGCGTTGGACACATTTGGCCGCCGAGTCGCGGGGAGCCCCCTGTAATCTTTTGAAACGGCTTCAACGGCGGCCCGGCTCAATAACAGCCTTCATGAAAGGCCTTTAGGAAAGCCTGGGGGAGCGAGCCAAAACGCTGCCGCCATGCAATTTTTTCAGTTAAAGAACATTCTGTATTCCTTGACGGTGAACGAATGCGCTACATTTCCACTCGCGGCGGAATGCCGCCAAAGAAGTTTTCCCAAATCCTGCTGGGCGGGCTCGCGCCCGATGGCGGGCTTGCCATGCCCGAAACCTATCCGCAAATCGATGCGGCCGGGCTGGCCAGACTGCGCGGCCTGAGTTACGCGGAACTTGCGTTCGAGATCATTTCCCGGTTTGCGGACGATATCCCCACGGATGACCTGCGCGACATGATCGCGCGCACCTATAGCGCGGAAGCGTTTCAAAGCGACGAAATCACGCCGCTCAAAACGCTGGAGCCGGGGTTGCATATCCTCGGGTTGTCGTATGGCCCGACGCTGGCGTTCAAGGATATCGCCATGCAACTGCTGGGCAACCTGTTCGAATATGCCCTCGAAAAAACAGGAGAGCGCCTGAACATCCTGGGCGCGACATCCGGGGATACGGGTCCGAGCGCGGAACACGCCATGCGCGCCAAGCGCAGCATTCGCGTATTCATGCTGTCGCCGCAAGGCAAGATGAGCCCCTTCCAGACCGCGCAGATGTTTTCCCTGCAAGACCCGAACATTTTCAATATCGCCATTCGGGGGGTATTCGACGACTGCCAGGATATCGTCAAAGCAACCAGCAATGATATTGCCTTCAAGCAGAAGTACCGCATTGGCACCGTCAATTCGATCAACTGGGCCAGGATTGCAGCGCAGATTGTCTATTATTTCAAAGGTTACTTTGCCGCGACCCGCTCAAACGAGGAACAGGTGTCCTTTTCCGTGCCATCCGGCAATTTCGGCAATATCTGCGCGGGGCATGTTGCCCGCATGATGGGATTGCCCATCAGGAACCTGATTCTTGCCACTAACGAAAACGATGTGCTGGATGAATTCTTCAGGACGGGTCGCTATCGCCCCCGGGAAACCGCCGAAACACTGCACACCAGCAGTCCCTCAATGGATATTTCGAAAGCGTCCAACTTCGAGCGCTTCATTTTCGACCTTACCGGACGGGACGCGGCAAGGGTAAAAGAATTATGGGACGTGGTGGACGCGGGTGGGGCCTTTGATCTTGCCGGAACCCCCTTATGGGAGAGAATGAATGATTTTGGCATGGTGTCCGGTACCAGCAGCCATTCGGCCCGGATTGAGATGATACGCAAGGTACGCGAAATGTATGGCCTGCTGGTCGATCCGCATACCGCCGACGGTTTGAAAGTGGGGTTGGAGCATCGTGAGGCCGGCGTGCCGCTGGTCTGCCTCGAAACTGCCCTCCCGGTCAAGTTTTCCGAGAGCATTGTCGAGGCTATCGGAAGTGAACCCGCCCGTCCCGCCGGCTATGAGAATATCGAAGACCTGCCGCAACGGTACGTGGTCATGAATGCCGATCCGGACGTGGTCAAGGCCTTTATTGCCGAGCAGGCCCGCCAGGATTAGAGGGAGCTGCACTTTCCCGGCTTCCCACTCTGCCTTGGGACACCTTCCTGCCTGGGCGCCTTCCTGCCTTCGTTGATCTCGTCGCTCGTCCGCTGATCCCCGCCGGACCTTCCCCGCCCGTATCGATTTCCCCCCGGCCTAAACCTTGCGATAAAAGTTACCGATAAAAGTTATTCATGCCACCCGAATCGGGGGCACTTCTCGCCTTCTCGAGGGCGATTCCATGGGGATTATTTCGCGAATTTTCAGCCTGATAATTCGCGCTTTTCACAACAGCCGGAACCCTGGCGGTGCTACCAGGCAGGATGGCACTTTGAGACTATTGCTCTCACTCGTCAAGCGCGTAAGCTGAAAGGCCCATTACAATGAAACAGGTTCGTCAAAGTCATGAATAAAAAAGAACTTATTGATGCGATGGCCGCTAAAACCGGCTCTCGCAAAGTCGATGCGGAACGCGCTATTGTTGCGCTGATCGAGGTTATTTCGGATGCCCTGAAAAAAGGGGATTCCTTATCGCTACCCGGTTTTGGTTCCTTCGGAATACGCGAGCGTTCTGCCCGTACTGGCCGAAATCCCAAGACAGGGGAAGAACTCGCGATTGCGGCCTCCAAGGTTGCTATATTCAAACCGGGTGCGGCATTTAAGGCTGCGCTCAATGAGGGCAAGGGTAAGGACGGCAATAGGCGCCAGGGTTAGCGCAAGCAAATGTGCGCGTTTCAACGCTCGGGCTAGTGGCTGATTCCGCAACACAGAAGCGGAAATTCCCATCAGCCCATGCCGACGTTGATAGCGCCACCCCACGTCCTCCACGTACCGCTGCGGTGTCCAGCAGTGCATCGGCCATCAGATGCTTGAGCTTGCTGTTCTGCTTTCTCTTCAAGGGCGCTCAATCGCCTGGCCTCAGACACTCATGCCCCCCGCAGCCTGGCCCTCAACTTGTAACAGGAGGGCATCCAAAAATCAGGTGGGGGGGTGCGTCCCGTGCACAGGCACGTCCGCCTCTATTCTCTTCAGGAACCAATCACCTGTTCACTGATTGCTTCGTCAGGAGTCCGCTCCTTTTTTCAAGGATCGCACTCGACGTAATGAAGCCAATAAACAAGAGCAGGTCATTCCCGCGGATAACCGACTGACCGGACACATTAGCTACCTTCTAATGTGTCCGGCAATTGCCGGCTTGCCCCCAGCATTTTCCCCTCTTAGTCTATTTATTCGCCTAATTCAATCCGCCCGCACGATCAGGCGGCGATTCCTTGATGCAACCACGAATCTTCCAATTACTCGTCATACACAAGTTTTGGTAATAGCTCCAACCCATGTCATGCACGCTGCCTTGGATTTATAGTACAAAGATTTCTAAATAGCGAAGAATCTTGTGTCACGTCGGAACAACATTTTCGCTTACTGCTGGTTTTTCCTATTCCTTGCTCTTCCCGGAAGCCCCATCTATCGAGAAAACAGGTGTAGTCAACTCTTTGTAGACGATAAATTACAAGTTGCAAATTTTGTCGCTGTATGACCCTCGCTTTTTGCGCCTCGCAAGCTAAGTTAACAGGGAATTTGCCAGAAAAACGCAGAAACGCAGGTTGGGCTGGCGCAGCATAACTCGACGCCGATCTCGGGCGCATGAGCGTCGTGCTGTCGGATTATACTGTGCTAATCCAACCTGCGAGTTCCATAGCGTTCAACGGGAGCGATTTCAAAAAAGGTCATCGGAGGACTTCCGGTGTTCTGTTCTGTATGCGGGTCCATTGATAACCGGCGTGCCTGGTTCACTTGCGCTGCTTTTCCGCAGCGGCAAGAAAGTCGTCCAGGATGGGTCCGGAATCAAGCAGTTCGCTGCCCAGGCCGTGAAACTCGGGATGCCATTGAAAGCCGGTCACATAGGATTGGCCGCGCATGCGTATTGCCTCGATAATGCCGTCGCTTGCGGAAACAGCCTCGACCACGGAGTCGCGTCCAAGCCGCTTGATGGCCTGATGATGGATACTGTTGACCAGATGCTGATGCTGGTCCCCGTATAGCTTCGCCAGGCGCGAGTTCTCCTCGATCAGGACCGTGTGCCGGTGCTGGTCGTACAAGTCTGCGTCCACATGCGCCATGGCGTCGGGATTTTCGGTAACGATATCCTGGTAGAGGCTTCCGCCCAGCGCGACGTTGATCAGCTGCAGCCCGCGGCAGATGCCCAGCACAGGCTTTGACTGCACCACGCATTCCCAGAAAAGCTCCATTTCATAGAGATCGCGCACCCGGTCGCCGGACCATTCGGGCCGCACCGGCGTTTCGCCATATGAGACGGGACTTACGTCCGCACCTCCTTGCAGAACCAGGCCGTCTATTTCCCTCACGTAGTCGCTGATGCGTACCTTGGAGCGTTCAACCCCCCCGGTTTCGATCGCCGGCAACATGAATACCAGCGCGCCGCGCCGCATGATCCAGTGCGCGACCGTTTGCTCGAGGTATTGCAGGGTCTTGTTGCGAAAGCCGAGTTCGGGCGGGGGGTTATGCAGGATTCGTGGCGACAGGCCAATCCGTAGCGGGCGGGGCATGGTAGGGGGCCGCCAGGCTGGCCCTCAATTGCCCATCCACAATTCGGCCTGCAATTGCATTACATCGCCGAGATTGTGCTCGCGCGCGTAGGTTTGGCGCAGCCAGTTGGTGCCATTGCCGACAATGAGTATTTCACGGATGCGCTCCAGCGCCTCGCTCGCGCGCAGTTCGCGCGCGTGATCGCTGATGCGTTCCAGCATGTCGTTGATATCCTCGCGAATACTGCGCCGCACGTGGGTGCGCGGATCGATAAAGACGCCGTCGAGGCCGAAACGGCATGCCTGGAAACGATTGAAGGTATAAACCAGGTAATCGTCCTCTTCCGGAGGGGTACGCTGTTCCACCATGATGTATCGTGACATCGATTGAATATAGCAGGCAATGGCGGCCGCTATCTCTACCGTGAGAGGCGTGTCGCACACCCTGACTTCTATGGTGCCGAATTCTGGCTTGGGTCGGATATCCCAATAAAAATCCTTCATTGATTCCACCACGCCCGTGCCGGTCATTTTCGAGAAAAACTGTTCGAAGTCTTCCCAGCGTAGCACGAACGGAGCACGTCCACTCAAGGGGAACGAGAACACCGAATTCAGCCGCGCCGAGGCAAACCCGGTATCGTGTCCCTGTACGAATGGAGAGCTGGCGGATAACGCGATGAAGTGGGGAATATAGCGCGACAGCATATGCATCAGGTGCAGCGCCTCATCCGGTCCGGGACAGCCGATATGGACGTGCTGGCCGAAGATGGTGAACTGCTTCGCCAGGTAGCCGTACAGTTCCGACAGGTAATGGAAGCGCGGCGCATCGTAAATCTTCTGTTCGCTCCAATGCTGGAACGGATGGGTGCCACCGCCCGCCACGGCCACATTCAGAAAGCGACCGGCATCGGTAACGGCGCTGCGCAGGGTGAGCAGTTCCTCGACAAGCTCGCCGTACTCCTGCTGCACAGAGGTGTTGATTTCGATCATGCTGCGGGTCATCTCCGGCTTTATTTCGCCCGGGTGCGTGGATTTCTCCAGGCGGCGCAGTATATCCGGGGCTGAGGAAACCAGGTTATAGTCATTACAGCTGAGCAGCTGCAGCTCAAGCTCCACGCCCAAGGTCAGGGGGCGCGAGGAAGCAAAGGGCATCAGGCTCATCTTCCGTTCTCCGACGTCTCTCCCGCTTTCCGCAGGGCGGCTTGCACCAGAAATGGGCCGGCAAGCTCAAGAATGACAATACAACTCATCAGCGCAAGGCCCAGTCCCGAGGCGAAGCCAGGAAAAACCGTTCCCGTATCCACCGTAAGCAGAAGCGCGACGCTGGACATGGGCGTCAGCGCCACGCCCAATGCGAGAGCCTGGCGCAGGCCGATGCCGCTGTAATTGGCCAGAGCCAGCACCGAAAGGAGCTTGGCCGCCGCCCGCACTACGATGAGCAGCAATACCAGCAGGAAGCTGTCGCTCAAGCCGCCGAGGTCGGCTGCGAGGCCGGTCGCGATGAACATCATCACCACGAGCACAGCCCCCGCCGAGCCGAAGTGCGGCGGAAAGGTGCGCGGACGCTTGCGGCGGTAGCGCGTGATAAGGCCCGCGGCCAGCAGCACCAGAATTGGACTGAGTTTGAGCGTCGAGGCCATGATGGTCGCGAATGCGATCATGCCGAACAGGACAAAGGAAAAGGTTTCTTCGTGCTGTCCCAGATAATGATGGATGCGCTCGAAGGTAATACCGAACAACCAGGCCAGCAGCGCGGAACCACCGAGGAGATAGAGGGGCGGCAATATGGTATGGATCAGTTCAGCCCCCGTTGCTCCATGCAGGCCTGCGACGGCCAGCTTATGAAAGATGACCGCATAAATGCAGTTGAGCGCGGTCATGAGCATAAGCCGGTCGGTCACCTGCCCCTGGGCGCGCGTTTCGGTAACGATTCGCACCACAATGGCGGGAGAGGTGGCGATGACGATAGTGGCGACGACGGCGGCAGCAGCCCCAGCATAGCCAAACGATTTCAATAGCCCGAAAACAGCGGCAAACGTGGCAGTCGCTTCAAGCAGGCTGGTGGCCAAAATCCAGGGGTTGGCCTTGAGCCAGCGAAGGTTCACCCGGCTTCCAAGCTCGAACAGCAGGATGCCCAGCGCCAGGTCCACCACCAGCCGCCATTCGGCAGCCGACACCTCGGGTATCAGGCTCAGCCCCCCGGGACCCAACAGTATGCCGATGCCGATATAGCCGACAATGCGTGGCCACCGCAGGTGCCGCACCATCATTTCGCTGACGAGCACCGCGATAACGAGCGTGAGCGCGAGCCATAGCGCCGGACTCACCGCAAACGGCCATACGGGAAGATAGTCAGACCAAGTCATGCGGTACCGGGAAGGGACTGCAGGGAAACGCCCTGCCCGACAGCGAAAAATCTTATCAATTGCATCCGGTCTCCTTCGAGGGTGATTGGTTTAAAACCGATGTTTGAATGGTTCGAAGAAACTCGGAGGGCCTCAAGCCGGGCCCCGGAAATGCTTCCGTTGGTTCAGCGCGGCGCCCGCATTTGGTGCTGGATCCCAAGTGGAAGGAGAATCATTATAAACTATGAACGAGACGAGAAAAACCCAACCGCTGAGCAGTGCCCGGAAACGACGGTGGGCACGGAGCGCGCGGCCTGTTTAACCTGGGGCCAATTTCCGATCCACGCGGAATTCGTTTCCCCTTTCAATGAGTAACGGCGGCGGGCTCGATAATATAACCGCTAACCAGTTTTTGTGACGAAAAATGGATGATCCCCACAATCTTCAACGCTTCGTCGATGCTCAGCGGCCCGTGTTCGAGAGCGCTTGCCGTGAACTGCGGCAGGGACGGAAGCAAAGCCACTGGATGTGGTTCATCTTTCCACAGGTCCAGGGCCTGGGCCGCAGCGAAATGGCCCAAAGATTTGCCATCTCTTCCCGTGAAGAAGCCGAAGCATATCTAGCGCACCCCATCCTCGGGCCGCGGTTGCGGGACTGCAGCCGCATTGTCGCCGATCTTAAGGGCCATTCAGTGGAGGATATTTTCGGTTATCCGGACGATATGAAGTTCCGGTCGTCGATGTCCCTGTTCGCGCAGGTCACGGCGAATAATGAAATATTCCAGCAATGCCTGGAAAAATATTTCCAGGGGGAACCCGATCCCGGGACGCTTGCCGCGCTAGTTTCCTTAAACGGTCGATGAGAAGCGCATGGACAGGTCCACTGCCTTGATGTCCTTGGTGAGGCTGCCGATCGAGATCCGGTCCACGCCGGTTTCCGCCACGGCGCGAACGTTGTCGAGCGTAATCCCCCCCGATGCCTCCAGCGCGGCGGCACGGTTGGTCACTCTGGCGTTCAATATCACCGCTTCGCACATTCCGTCGAGGTCGAAGTTGTCCAGCAGCACCAGTTTCGCTCCGGCGTCCAGGGCGGTGTGCAGGTCCTTGAGGGTTTCCACTTCGATCTGGACGAATACCCCGGGCGGCGCAATCTTTCTCGCCGCGCGCAGGGCGGGTGCGATGCCCCCCGCAGCAATGATGTGATTCTCCTTGATGAGTATGCCGTCGTATAAACCCAGCCGATGATTGGTGCCACCGCCGCATCTGACCGCGTACTTTTGCGCCAGCCGCAATCCCGGTAGTGTCTTGCGCGTATCGACGATGACCGCGCCGGTTTTCGCAACCGCGTCGACGTAAAGCCGGGTGCGGGTGGCAACCGCGGAGAGCAACTGCACGAAATTCAGGGCGGTGCGCTCTGCTGTAAGCAGCCCGCGCGCCGGTCCCGTGATCTCGCAAAGTTTCTGTCCGGCGCCGATGGTCTCGCCATCCTGCACGAACCAGCGCACCGCGGCTTGCGGCGCCAGTTGCGTAAAAGCCGCTTCGAACCATCCGGCGCCGCATAACACGGCCGTCTCGCGGCTTATCACCGTCGCGGCCGCGGCCTCATCAGCGGAAAGCAGGGCTGCCGTCAGGTCGCCGGTGCCGATGTCCTCTGCCAGGGCCTGGCTGACGTTTCTCTCGATTTCTGCGGTTAAATCCATGAAGATTCGAGTCTAAGAGGATGCTCGGGCGGACATTCTAATCGAATATGGCCTGTGCAAACCAGTGGCAACCAGCGGGGGCGCAGGGGCGTAGGGGGTAGGGGAGGGGCGTAGGGCGTAATAGGCCGGCCGGTTGCGGCATCATATTGAATCCCTTGCTGACCTTGAAATTCCCGTCTCCGCCCCTAATATAAAACCTATTCAAAACGAACCGGGGGCTTCCTTATGCGTTTCGACAAGTTAACCACCAAATTCCAGCAGGCGCTGGGGGCGGCGCAGAGCATCGCGGTTGGCCTGGATAATCCCTATATCGAGCCCCAGCACTTGCTGCTTGCGCTCTTGCAGCAGGAAGATGGCGGTATTACCTCGCTGTTGCAGCGCGCGGGCGCCAATGTGCCTCCGCTGCGCGATGCGCTGAAGAAAAGTATCGAGCGTCTGCCCAAGGTGGAGGGGACAGGCGGAGAAATCACCGTTTCGCGGGAACTGGGCAATTTGCTCAATCTCGCCGACAAGGAAGCGCAGAAACGGGGCGATCAGTTCATCGCATCGGAGATGTTCCTGCTGGCAGCGATACAGGATAAAGGCGAAACCGGAAATCTGTTGAGGCAGCACGGCGCCAACCGCGCAGCGTTGGAGGAGGCGATCAGCGCGGTCCGCGGGGGCGAGAATGTACGAAGCGCGGAAGCTGAGGGCAGCCGCGAAGCGTTGAAGAAATATACCCTCGACCTGACCGAGCGGGCGCGCATGGGCAAGCTCGACCCCGTTATCGGGCGGGATGACGAGATCCGCCGCACCATCCAGGTGTTGCAGCGGCGCACCAAGAATAATCCCGTCCTGATCGGCGAGCCAGGCGTAGGCAAGACCGCCATCGTGGAAGGCCTGGCGCAGCGGATCATTAATGGCGAAGTGCCCGAGACCCTGAAGGACAAGAAGGTGCTTTCCCTGGATATGGCGGCGTTGCTTGCAGGCGCCAAATACCGCGGCGAGTTCGAGGAACGCCTGAAATCGGTCTTGAAGGAGATCGCGCAGGCCGAAGGCGGCATTATTGTGTTTATCGACGAACTTCATACGATGGTGGGTGCCGGCAAAGCGGAAGGCGCGATCGATGCCGGGAATATGCTTAAACCCGCGCTCGCGCGCGGCGAACTGCACTGTGTGGGGGCGACCACGCTGGACGAGTACCGCAAGTACGTCGAGAAGGATGCGGCGCTGGAGAGGCGCTTCCAGAAGGTGCTGGTGGATGAGCCGTCCGTGGAAGCGACCATCGCCATACTGCGCGGCCTGCAGGAGAAATATGAAGTTCACCATGGGGTGGACATTACCGACCCGGCGATTGTCGCCGCCGCGGAACTGTCTCACCGTTACATCACTGACCGCTTTTTGCCTGACAAGGCGATCGACTTGATCGATGAAGCGGCGGCGCGAATACGCATGGAGATCGACTCAAAGCCGGAAGCATTAGACAAGCTCGACCGTCGATTGATCCAGCTCAAGATCGAACGCGAGGCAATGAAGAAGGAGAAGGATGAAGCGTCGCAAAAGCGCCTGGCCCTCCTGGAAGAGGAAATAGCGAAACTTGAGCGTGAATACGCTGATCTCGAAGAGATCTGGAATGCGGAGAAAGCCCAGGTGCACGGCACCCAGCACATCAAGGAAGAGATGGAGAAGATCAAGCTGGAAATGGAAGCCGCCAAGCGCCAGGGAGACTGGCAGAAGGTTTCAGAGCTGCAATATGGCCGTTTGCCGCAATTGGAAGCGCAGCTGCATTCACAACTCAGCGCAGAGAGCGAACAGCGCGAACAGGGCGCCGAACATAAGCCCAAGCTGTTGCGAACGCAGGTGGGCGCGGAAGAAATCGCCGAGGTGGTGTCGCGCGCGACCGGCATTCCTGTTTCCAAAATGATGCAGGGCGAACGCGAAAAGCTGCTGCATATGGAAGAGAAGCTGCACGAGCGCGTGGTCGGGCAGGATGAAGCCGTGCGCCTGGTGTCCGATGCCATCCGCCGCTCGCGCGCGGGTCTCGCCGATCCCAACCGTCCTTACGGCTCGTTCCTGTTCCTGGGTCCGACCGGGGTGGGCAAGACGGAGTTGTGCAAGGCCCTGGCCGGGTTCCTGTTCGATTCTGAAGACCATCTCATCCGCATCGACATGTCGGAATTCATGGAGAAACATTCGGTAGCCCGCCTGATCGGCGCGCCACCCGGTTATGTCGGATACGAGGAGGGCGGCTACCTGACCGAAGCGGTGCGTCGCAAACCGTATTCGGTGATCCTGCTGGATGAGGTGGAGAAGGCTCATCCCGACGTGTTCAATGTCCTGTTGCAGGTGCTGGATGACGGCCGCATGACCGATGGGCAGGGGCGCACGGTGGATTTCAAGAATACCGTGGTGGTCATGACTTCCAACCTGGGTTCGCAAATGATCCAGCAGATGGCGGGGGACGATTACCAGGTCATCAAGCTGGCGGTGATGGGCGAGGTTAAAACCTATTTCCGCCCCGAGTTCATCAATCGCATCGATGAGGTGGTTGTGTTCCACGCACTGGATGAGAAGAATATCCGCTCCATTGCGCGGATTCAGTTGCAATACCTCGAAGCGCGGCTGGCAAAGCTTGAGATGAAACTTGAGGTCACCGACGCGGCCCTGGATGAAATCGCCCGGGCGGGTTTTGACCCGGTGTTTGGCGCACGTCCGCTAAAGCGCGCGATCCAGTCGCAGATTGAGAATCCGCTGGCAAAGGAAATACTCGAAGGCCGCTTTGGCCCCAAGGAGACGATTACCGTGGACAGCAGGAATGGCGGGATGACGTTCGCTAAATCTTAAATTGTGTGTTGCTTCGGGGTGGCGCGGCTAGTCCCTGGGCCGCGTCTCCCCACCGGCCTACCTCACGCTAAAGGCGTCCGCGCTAATCTTCTTTCGCCGCGCAATGAATCCGACCAGCGCCAAGCCTGCAAGAAAGAGCGCATAAACCTCCGGTTCTGGGACGATTCCGATTGCGATGACCTGTCCCATATTATTGATGCCAGCGGCTGAGGATAAAACCACTCCACCAGGCAGATCAACTAGCGAATTGAGGTCCATCATGCCTGCCCCGTTAGGGCCCGTGATGAATGCATGGGAAATCGGCCGCAGCTCGCAGGCGAAGCAAGTGGCCCCGATGGAGGACGTCCCCACCACCTGCCCGGCGTCGTTGATGCCGGAAGCATAGCTGTAATCATAATAGCTGCCAGGACCGCCCAAAGTGCCGAGGTCTCTCATGCTCTCTCCGGCGGGTCCGGTGATGAAAGCATGGCTAGGCTGGTCAGAAAAAACAGAACCGCCCGCGGAACCCACGACCTGCCCTGCGTCATTGATGCCAGAAGCGCTCGCATCACCACCCAAAGTGTCAAGCTCTCTCATGCCCATTCCGTTGGGGCCTGTCATGAAAGCATGGACGCTGAAGGCTCCCGTGTTTCCATAATAAAATCCCACCGCCTGCCCCGCATCGTTGATGCCACGAGCCTCGTTGTAAGAGCCCGCCACAATACCAAGATCCCTCATACCCATCCCATTGGGGCTTGTGATAAAAGCATGTTGGTTATAACCACCTTGATCAGTCAGACTCATCGACGAACCGACCACCTGCCCCGTGTCGTTGATGCCGAACGCATGGCTGGAAATACTACCACCCAAAGTGCCAAGGTCTCTCATGCCCATCCCATCGGGGCCGGTGATGAAAGCATGGTAGGCGCCTCCTGAAGCCATGCCTCCACCCAGGTAAGAATAACCCACGACCTGGCCGGCGTCGTTAATGCCAAAAGCATCGCTGCTAGTCCCACCTAAGGTGCCAAGGTCTCTCATGCCGATCCCATCGGGGCCGGTGATGAAAGCATGGGTGCCTCCAGCCGTATCAGACGAACCCACCACCTGCCCGCCGTCATTGACGCCGATAGCATAGCTGGAAAGACCACCCAAGGTGCCAATATCAGTTACGGTCTTGCTGTTGAGGTCGACCAGGTATGAATGTCTTGCTTGTGCGGAGGCGCTGGTGGCGAAACCCAGACCAGCAGAAAATGCGGCAGCGAGGATAAAGCCACGGACTTTGAAGGCACGGATGATTTTCATGATGAATCCTTCTCAATTTTCTCGATGAAAGGACGGGACTGCCAAGCTGTCAAAAAGCAATGCAGCGGCTTAGCGTGCTTTAAAGCGCGAATCGTGTCTTTACCTCAACTACAGGCCTACCCCAGGCGAAAAGCTTCCCCACCCATCTTCTTTCGCCGCGCGACAAACCCGACAAGGGCTAGGCCTGCAAGAAAGAGCGCATAAACTTCCGGCTCAGGGATAACTCCAATCGCGATGACCTGCCCGGCGTTATTGATGTCGTAGGCCGAGAATAGAATCGCCCCCTTAGGCAGATGAATCAGGGAATTGAGGTCTATCATGCCTGTGCCGTTGCTGCCGGTAATGAAAGCATGTTGTTGATAAGGGAGGCCGTTTTCCCTAGAAACATAACCCACCACCTGCCCGGCGTCGTTGATATCCAAAGCAGAGGAGACATATGGGCCAGCACCCCCAAAACTACCAAGGTCTCTCATACCCATCCCGTCGGGGCCGGTGATGAAAGCATGGTGAGAGCCGTCAGCCGTGTAAGAATAACCCACCACCTGCCCGGTCTCATTGATGCCCACAGCCTCACCAGTGCCAAGATCCCTCATACCCGTCCCATCAGGGCCGGTTATGAAAGCATGTTGAGCGACTTCAGGTATGGTGGACTGACCCACCACCTGCCCGGTGTTGTTGATGCCAAAAGGCACACTGTAAGAAGTACCGCTCAAAGTGCCAAGGTCTCTCATGCCCATCCCATCGGGGCCGGTGATGAAAGCATGTCGAGCGCCGTCAGCCGTGTAAGAAGTCCCCACCACCTGCCCGACGTCGTTGATGCCGTTAGCAATACTGCTGCCAGTACCGTCCAAAGTGCCAAGGTCCCTCATGCCCATCCCGTTGGGGCCGGTGATGAAAGCATGGGTGCGACCTCCAGCGGTGCTAGAAGCCCCCACCACCTGCCCGGCATCGTTGATGCCAGTAGCAGCGACGTAATCACCGCCCAAAGTGCCAAGTTCTCTCATGCCAACCCCATCGGGGCCGGTGATGAAAGCATGTCGAGTACCGTCGTCCGCGACAAATCCGCCCACCACCTGTCCGGCGTCATTGATGGCACTGGCCCCCCTGGAGTTGGGGGCGTCGCCCAGAGCACCAAACTCGGTAGCCGTCTTGCTGTTGAGGTCGATGAGGTATGCATGTTGTACTTGTGCTAAGGCACTAGTGCCGAAGCCCACACCAGCAGAAAATACTGCTGCGAGGATAAAGCCACGGACTTTGAAGCCAGGTGTAATTTTCATGATGGTTCCTCTCCAGTTTTTTAAACAAAGATGGGGCTACCATGCTGTCGAAACCCAGTACTCCTACTTTAAAGATAGATAAAGGATTGGAATTAACTAGGTGGACGAAATCGAAAGGCCCCTGGAAGGCAACAGCAAAGGTCTTTAGGAAGTTTCTGAGGGAAAGGGCAATCTTCCTCGTTTAAGGCCCCAGTGGCCTTAAACGCGCTGCCCGTTTCTAGGCAAGGTTGTGGGAAGCAGGGGCATCCCGCTACCGCATTCTGTAAGCTATTTGACCAGTACCCGGTTACCCGGCTAAAAGCCTCCCCACTCATCTTCTTTCGCCGCGCGAAGAAACAAGGACCAGGCCGCAAGAAAGAGCGCAGAGATATCCGGCTTCGGGACGATTGGCGATGACTTGACTTGAGTTATTGACGCCGGGAGCTTGCTTGAGAACCAGTTCGCCGGGCAGATCACTAACCGGATTGAGGCCCATCACGGCCTTGATAATTTTCAGTCTCTTATCTATCTTTAGAGCAAGATTATTGTTTTTTACGTATGGCTGTGCATACTTTTGTTGAAAAAAAAGAGGATTCATCATGAAAAATGCCCACAACTTTAAAATCCCCAGCCTTATCCTCGCGGCAGCATTTTTTGTTGGTCTGGGTTTCGGCACCAGTGCCTCTGCCCGACTTTCATATCTCGTCGACCTCAACAGCAAGACGGTATCCTACCTTGGCACCTTGGGCGGTAGTTTCACTGAGGCGTACGGCGTCAACGACGCAGGGCAGGTGGTGGGTTGGTCTTACTCGGCTGACGCTCAGCATGCTTTTATCACCGGTCCCGATGGCCTAGGCATGAGAGATCTTGGCACTTTGGGGGTCGGTGTTGTCAGCCACGCTTATGGCATCAACGACACTGGGCAGGCGGTGGGTTTTTCTTCCACGGCTTACGGTGAGCATGCTTTCATCACCGGCCCCGATGGGATGGGCATGAGGGACCTTGGGACTTTGGGCGGTACTTCCAGCTGGGCTTTCGGCGTCAACGACGCCGGGCAGGTCACAGGTTGGTCTGAGAGGGCCGGAGGCGCTAGACATGCTTTCATCACCGGCCCGGATGGGACGGGCATGAAAGACCTTGGCACTTTGGGCGGGGCTATCAGCATTGCTTCTGGCATCAACGAAGCGGGGCAGGTGGTGGGTTATTCCGACACGGCTGGAGGCTCTCGCCATGCTTTCATCACCGGCCCCAACGGGACGGGCATGAAAGACCTTGGCACTTTGGGTGGGACTATCAGCATTGCTTTTGACATCAACGATGCCGGGCAGGTCATAGGTTGGTCTAGCACGGCTGGAGACGCGAGCCATTATGCTTTCATCACCGGCCCCGATGGAATGGGTATGAGAGATCTTGGCACTTTGGGCGGTGCTGGCACCGATAATTACAGCGAGGCTCTTGGCATCAACAGCGCCGGACAGGTGGTGGGTTATTCTTACACGGCCGGAGGTGATTCGCATGCTTTCATTACCGCCCCCGATGGCGCAGGCATGTCGGATCTTAATTCGGTGGTCCATCTGCCCCCGGGAGTGATTCTAGAGCGAGCCACCAGCATCAATAACGCGGGACAGGTCATCGCCTTCGCCATCCCGGAGCCGGAAATCTCTGCGCTTTTTCTTGCGGGCCTGGCACTGATCGGATTCACTGCGCGGCGTAAGAAGACGAGTGCGATGGCCTTGAACCTAGGGTAGCCCGGTACTGGTCAAATACCTTCGGGTCAAATAACTTCGAACACACTGTAGCGGCAACTGTTGTTTAGCCTCGCGTATCTGAGCAGGTTCGGTCAGGTCGGTCCGACGCTCCTTAGTCATCGCCACTTTTGGCAAAAATCGAGTGTTTTCGGTTTCGGTAGCGTCAAGGCCAGGCGCTGCAGGCTACTTTTCGTCAGCCTTGTCTGCCTTAAGCGCTAAATTCCCTTGGCGCAAATACCCTGCTTCCCACAACCTTGCCGAGAACCAGGCGGCGCGTTTAAAGCCGCCGGAGCGTTAAATGAGGAAGATTGCCCTTTCCCTCAGGAACCCGCTAAATGCCTTTGCTGTTGCCTTCCAGGGGCATCTCGATTTCGTCCACCTTGTTAATGCCAATCCTTTATCTATCTTTAAAGCAAGAGTATTGCGTTTCGACAGCCTGGCAGTTCTATCCTGTTGTTGAAGAAAGACTGAAGAGGATTCATCATGAAAATTACCCCTGGCCTCAAAGTCCATGGCTTTATCCTGGCTGCAGTATTTCTCACTGGTTTTGGTTTCGGCACCAGTGCCTCCGCCCAGTATTATCGTTCATACCTCATCGACCTCAACAGCAAGACGGCAACCGATATTGGCAGCTTGAGCGGTGGTCTTACTGAGGCTCATGGCATCAACGACGCCGGGCAGGTGGTGGGTTGGTCTCGGACGGCCGAAGGCTCTCACCACGCTTTTATCACCGGCCCCAACGGGGTGGGTCTAAGAGACCTTGGCACGCTGCGCGGTCCTCTCAGCCAGGCTCATGGCATCAACGACGCCGGTCAGGTTGCCGGTTATTCTCTGACGACTGGAGGCGACTACCATGCTTTCATCACCGGCCCTAATGGGATGGGCATGCGAGACCTTGGCACTTTGGGCGGTACGGGCTCCATTGACACCAGCTCTGCTAACGGCCTCAACGCCGCCGGACAGGTGGTTGGTTATTCTTGGACGACTGGAGGCGCTTACCATGCTTTCATCACCGGCGCTAACGGGATGGGCATGAGGGACCTTGGCGCGGTCGGTGCTAATGACATCAACAACGCCGGGCAGGTGGTGGGTCAATCTGGGAGCCATGCTTCCCTTACCGGCCCCAACGGGATGGGTATGCGCGACCTTGGCACGTTGGGTGGTGCTTTCAGCCAGGCTTTAGGCATCAACGACACCGGGCAGGTGGTGGGTGAGTCTTACCTCGCTGGAGATACTCTTTCGCATGCATTCATTACCGGCCCCGATGGGATGGGCATGAAAGATCTTGGCACTTTAGGTGGTTTCAACAGCGAGGCTTTCGGCATCAACAACGTCGGACAGGTGGTGGGTTTGGCAGAGACAGCTGAAGGCGTGGCGCATGCTTTCATAACCGGCCCCGGTGGCAGAGGGATGATGGACCTCAATTCGCCGGTTGATGTGCCTGGCGGGGTGATTCTAGCCCAAGCTACCGACATCAACGACGCGGGGCAGGTCATCGCCCTCGCCATCCCGGAGCCGGAAATCTCCGCGCTCTTTCTTGCGGGCCTGGTCCTGATCGGATTCACTTCGCGGCGAAAGAAGATGAGTGTGAGGCCTTAGCCTGGGGTAGCCCTTAACTAGTCAAACACTTTCACTTGCTGTAACGGTAGTTGCTTGGTCAGCCAATCGCCTTGGCTCGCGTAATAGCCTGTAACACCTGCCGTTCATCGGATCTTTGGCAAAATCCAGCATCTTTGCTTTCGGTCAAGGCTAAGTACTGGGAAGGGTCTTGCCAGCTTTGATCCTGCCTTCTCAGCGCTAAATGTCGATGGGTGGGGCAACGTCTCGGCCTAGGCTTTATTAACCGATTTCCAATGCGACTCCTTGTTTTTAGGATGAACTGGTATACAAATAGATGGAGGTTGTGGGGTACTCGAACCGGGCAAATCGCAGAGCATGTGCTCACGGAAAGTCTGGACCACCCGAACAATCTAAGGGAGATATGAAATGAATACGATGAACATGCCAGGATTTACTGCAGAAAAATCTATTTACAGAACGAGTGATCATTATCGTGCGATAGCTAATACTCCCAATGACGTGAGAAGCAGTCGCGAGGTCTTGCCTCAATTACCTATAGGTTTCTGCCAAGCGAATTGTGACCGCATTCAGGATAGTTTTTTAAGAAGCGTTTGTGTACTTCGTTGCTTGGACCAAACAGGTGGAGGCGGAGGAGGTGATGGCGGCGGTCCATTTTGTCGTCCGAGTTGCGGGCGGTGTTTAGCTGACCCAGACTCATTAACAGGCCGATCTAGAACATGCATTAGACGCAATTGCGACGATTACGTGCGCGCCTGCTAGTCGCCAAGAATGTAGACCCGTCTCGGCACAGCAGGAGTTCCATTCCTATATGGTAGGTTCCAACGGCAAGGGACTGACCGAGCTCGGGACACTGGGTGGATTTTCCAGTTTCGCCCATGGCATCAACGACGCCGGGCAGGTGGTGGGGCAGTCCAACACGGCCGCAGGTGCTGACCACACCTTTATCACCGGCCCCAATGGCGCGGGCATGACCGACTTAAACTCGTTGGTGAGTGTGCCGGGCGGAGCTGTTCTAAGCATGGCGACGGGGATCAATAATCATGGGCAAGTCGCCGCCATTAGCGTAATAATCCCCGAACCCGAAACCTATGCCATGCTGTTGGCCGGTCTGGGTCTGCTGGGCTTTATCGCGCGCCACCGCAAGTCTGCTTGAGCAGCGTTTGATGCCGAGCCACAAAGGGGAAGATGCGCCCTCGTTGCTTATTGTTACCGATGCCTGAGGGCCGCTTCCTGCTGGGTGAGATGCTGAACCGTGCAATCCGGTCAGCCGACGTCTTCTTGACGTTATTGGTTGACGTTATTGATGCTGGACCGGTTTGATCCCTTTATTCCCTCCCACATCCAGCCTTATCCTCCAGGCCGCGGGCGTGACTGCAAGACTCGGTTCTTTAAAGACGGCCAGCAGGCGTGCGGGTTGAGTCTTGCTGTTATTTGCGCTGACGCCATGATGATCGCCTGGTAGTTCCGCGAAGTTCTCGCCGGCGCGGTAAACCTTTTCCGGACCGTCATTGACTTTGCTACGAATTTCCCCCTCCAGGACCGTTGCGTAGATGAAAGCCGATTTTGGGTGGGTATGTGCTGGCGATGAGCCACCCGGCTGATATTCGACGAGCACGCCTTTCATGCTCTTGCCGGGCACATTCGGAAGAACGTGATCAAAGACGACCGTTACCTTGGACTTATCAGCAGGCAAGTTATCGGCAGATGTTGCACTCACCGAGAGAACTGCGAGGGCAACTCCGCAGAGAAATCTAGTAAACATCGTGTTCTCCTTCGTTGCTAAAAATTAAACGATACAAATCCACCGCAGGATGCCTTCACCGAATGGTTCTCCAGTGCGTTTATTGTGGTTCGAGGGTGGGGTAGCCTTCGATATATACCCAGCCGGTTTGTTTTGCCGGCACATGGCAGGGAAGACAGCTTTCCAGGTAACCTTTGGATGTATTTATTTTCCGGTTTTCGGCTTCAAACAGCGCCCATCCCCAACCTTCCCCCCAGTTGGCATTGCCTTTGAAACGACCTTTTGTATCCTTGATCATCACAAACCATACGGATATATCGCCTGCCCATACCGCCGGTCCAGTGGTCAACGCACGTGAGTTCATCTTGCGGACTTCCTTTATTAAAACTGCCCCATCGGGAAACTGGCCGGTTTCAAGGAATGCCTTGACTACCTCCGGCTGTGTGTAAACATCGTGGAAACCGTAGCCCGGCGCCTTGGCATCATTAACCGCCCATGAGCCCAAATGACTCCAATGGTGTCTGTGGTTTGCGGGCAGACTAATTTCCCCGGTTTTATTGACATAAGTTGCATAGGTTTTAGTCGCAAGATCACTTGCCTGGGATTGACAGGTAAACAGAACCCCGGTCAAGCCCAGGAATACAGCTAAAAAATAGTTCATTGTATATTTCTCATCATCGAGATTTGATTATTGCGGTTGTTGCTATCTTTCCTTGATTTCATGGTGGGCAGAGTCTCCTGCGATTTGCGCCTTTCCCTCTCCAGTCGCCACCAGGATCAGGCTTCCAATACACAGCCCACCGAGCAAGCTGGAGCCGGAGTTTTACACGGGGTGCGTGGCCGGCGCCTTCAAAAACGCGCGACCAATCCCATCAGGAGCACTTGTCATTCCTTCGGCCGTTAAAAGGTCCACATGAATGCGCTCAACCTTTCCTCCAGCGTTGTGTGTCACTTTCTTGCTGGATGTCACACGGACCGAGTGACCGTCATCAGCTAGCTGCTTCAAAAGGCTGCGGGCCTGCGCGCCCCGAAACCACCTACCACCGAAAATCCGATGCTATTTCATTACATTGCTCTCCTGTTCGGTTGAAATCGTCATGCCTAACGCCTGACTTAAACCGAGCCGAGCAGCGGCTTTGGCTGAATGAACTGCCGGCCATGCTCACGGCTTCACAGGATAACGGCTGGAAGTGGCAATGCGATTCCAGGCATTGATGACTATCGAAAGCCACTCGACAGCCGATATTTCATCCTTTGACAGATTGGCTGCTGCTTGCTCATAGATGGCTTCTGGTACTTGCCCGTCAGAGATCAGTGTTATTGCTTCTACCAGTGCCAATGATGAGCGTTCCTTTTCGGTGAAATACCCACTTTCCCGCCAGGCTGGCAGGACACTTATGCGATCGGTTGACTCGCCACTGGAAAGGGCATCGCGAGTATGCATCCTCACACAGTATGCGCACTGGTTGAGCTGGGATGCACGAAGGCGCAATAGATTTGCAAAGCCAGCCTGAATGTCTGCGGAAGCAACGGCCTCAGCCGACAGCTTCTCAAGGCCCATGACTGCCTGGTAAAGCGCTGGAGCGGATTTACCAAGATTGATTCTTTCTGACATGAAATCTCCTTATCTGTATGTATAACGCCGATGAACAAGCTCACCAACCCGGCCGCGCAACATGCACCATGGCGACAAGCCACCGCCCGCCATCGCCATTCTGCATTTTCAGTTCAGTTATAGATGACGATAAAGAAAAGGCAAGAAGTTAGAGATGTCAGAAATACTTGAAGGCAGCTTTGGCCCAAGGATTCCATTACCGTGGATAGCAGGAATGGGGGAACAACGTTTATTAAATCCTAAGCGATATATGCGAAGGGATGACGCGGCGCCGAGGGGCTTGCGTCATGTTGGCGGCAAGCGCGAAAGAGGCGGGCGGCGCAGGGTAAGCGGTCGAGTCGACCCTCAGTACAAGCTACCCCGAAAGTGAAGAAGAAACATGCTGATCGATCGAGAGCCTAAGTTATGACCGCTGGTCCAAACCATAGCCAATAAAGCAACCAGCCAAAAATTACCAAGATCACGAAGTACTGAGAAAAATTTAGGATATACATAAATGCGACTTTTGTCTTTAACCACGCTTTTACATGCAAACTAAACTTATAATTTTCCGGCATATCGAGTTGAGCCCGCATGTAATCGGCATTAAAATCATTAATAGCTGCTGCTTCATATAGTTTAAGAATCTCATGGTATTCATCTCTAAAACCCGCGTATTGCTCAGGAGTTCCAGATTCCAAAAAGGGATACATTTTTTGCTTCAACTCGCCTAAACGAGACGCACAGGAATACATTCTTTCAGATAGGCTTGAAAAACCATTTTTGTCAATTAGCAGGGAATACACAAGCACTGTTATTGAAGAAAAGACTTGAATTAAAGCGAGATGCCTCGAATGAATATTGACTCCTAAGCTATATGCCTGCATAAGCGCTATAAGAATTAATACTAACGATATAAAGACAATCGTTGCTGTTGACAGTCTTGTGTGTAATTTCAAACGACGAGATGAGTGAAAGCGCATCTTGGATGTGGCGTCAACTTTCTTATAAAGATTTAGTAAATCAGCTTCTTTCTTCAATTTAAGTCCAATATACTTGATTCCAATGGCCACCCCGCCGTTCACTTCGATGGAGCTTAAACGGCGCGTATCAAGCGAGTTTATCGGCGTGGGAGGCTCGACGCCCACAAGGCGAAAGCTCGGCGGTCGTCTCATAGGTACTGTGATTTTAACTAACTCAGCAGTATTTACCAGTGTGACGAGGTACACCAGATAATCAGTGTGGGATTTCAAAAAATGCGGGGGGAAATGCAGCCTACATAAAGAGTGAAAAAGTTTCTTCTTCCCAAATTAGAGAAGAAACATCACAACGAGCGTAGGGAAGACGCCACTGATTTGTAATCAGAAGGTCGAGTTCGAATCTTGGTGTCGGCACCATTGCTATTTGTGTAGACGATATGTAGATACTAGAACGATATCGATGTGAACCTTGAACCCGTAGGTCCTCGGTTCGAGTCGGACATGTTTCCCCCTGTAACGAAAGTCGCACACTCACACAAATCGGACGGATAGTTTTCGCCGAAAGAGAAATTGGAATTTAAAAGCGGTACGCTTCAAACTCCGCTTGACCTGAGCACGGCATGGGCGTGCTAGTCGGGCGAAGGCCGCAAAACGCCCGAAAGGCGATCAGACAGAGATTTGTTTTGAACCCATAACAATTTGATGGGCCCGGAGCTCCGCCTCACGAGCGCGGGCTAAATAATCTAGATTCTCTTTCGGGCCTGCGGTCTTAGCAAGCTCCCGATATCTAGCTGCATAATCCAAAAGTTCTGTAACCGATGTAGAACCCGCAGGATTTATCGGGGGATTCGCGATTGCTCCTCCCTTTATTCTCAACTCGCCTATTTCCGATTTTAGCTTTTCTTTTATTTCTTGATCTTCAATTTTATTCAACTCCTCGTCTCTTTTTGCTCTATCGATCAATTCTCTTTCCCTGCGTGAAAGTATCTCGGACCGAATATTTTCGAGCCCCTGCTTCACTACTAATAAATTATGCTCTGTTCGGGCTTGGACACTATTTTTGAGCTCGGTGGGCTTAATGCATAAATGCAAGAAAAAGTAATTAATCCACGGGTAAGCAACGGAAAATATTCCGGCTGCGATTGCGGGAAGAATGAGAAGAAAAACGAAATCTGTGTTGCTTTCGAAATAAGATATTCGATCTAGAGCACTTTTATTTTCAACAAAAAGATAAAAAATAACCTTCCAATTTATAGCAACGAACGCAAATATGAAATAACCCAAAACAGGGCTTTTTATTCTTGATTCAATTACCTCAAGTATTTCTCTCATAGGCATCCTAGCCCTAACCAATTAAGTTTTCACGGATTTGGATAGTTCCGCTCATTTATTACCTTTTGTGAGGATTTAACATTCACTGTAAAAATATGAGTATCTCTACCATGATGATATTAATATAGAAACGGAGGGTATTATTGAATCTTCCAGCCTATTTCAGTAACAGCGGATCGATTGGCTGCTTCTGGCACGATGCAGCCCCTCATGTTTCTCGAAAGTAGTCATTCCGAAATGTCTACGAAACCGGGTAAGGTCCAGTTCATCGGTTACGTTCTATTCCGCATTTAGCACGGCTCAAGTAAAAATCTCGCAGAATTTCAAAGAGGACTCAACAGCTTTCCATCCCACTCGATAAGCTTGTATTGGAGTCCATCCGTCGCCTCCTTAAAAACAGACTCATTCTCGTCGAATGACGCTGCGATTATGCTTTGCAGATTCGTCTCAGCGCTCAGCAGTTGCAGTAGCGCGTGTTGACTGCTTGACCGCATTGAGTGTTGCCCCGGCTCATCCAGAAGAAGAACTCCTGGATGATTGCCCTTCGTGCTGTGCTGCGCCGATGTCTGATATAGAGCAAGTAGGTAGCTCCAAATAAGTCGCACAAAGTCACTTGCACTTGAGTCCGCCTTGATGTCAGCCTTTGGCACCTTCGTGATGATTTCTCGTAGTTCTAACTGCGACAGGGTCGGCGTCAAATTGTCTAAGCTTATTTTGATTTCGGAGATAGTCGCGCTCTCGTATCCAAACGAACCCGCATTAGCCCGGAACATCTTCTGGAACAGCGAAATGCGCGCTGTGTCGCTCTGGGTATAGGTGTCCTTCGGCAAAGCTTTTCGTGCCGCTTGGTTCTCTGCGAGCCGACCCGCAACACCTTTTAACCGCTCCAAATGTGTAGTCATCTGAATTTCTAGTTTCTCGATAGCGGCGACCTCAAGTTCAATCTGCACTTGGCGACGGACAATGGCACGAGACTCTGATGCACCATTGCTGACGTCACCTCGCAGGGCGTTCCGGTAGTCGTGCTTTGCCGCAACTCTGGTAGCAAGATTGGCCACATCAACCTCCGATTTGCGAACTGCCTCCTGCATCCCAGCGATTTGCCTCTGAAGCATACGGCGTTGACTATCCAAGTAATCGATGTTTGCCTGCAGATCCATCTGGGGGCCAGAGACCATACCCCCCAACAACGTATCGTCGACATGTTGATGACAAGTCGGGCATTGCCCAATCGCAAGCTCTACTGCATGCTGCGCCCCGAGATCACGAAGCTTAGCTGCGGTCTTGTTGCGCTCCAAGTCTTCCTTTGTCTCCATGAGCAAGATCTCGTACTCCAGCAGAGATGCTCGCTGCAGGGTAAGCGACGCTGTCGCCCGCTCGTGCAAGACGCTGAGGTGTTGCAGTTCTTCGCTCATCGTGTCGAGCACCTTGAGAATATGCGCTCCACTGCTACGGCTATAGCCCTCAGCTTGCTGCGTCAGTGCCGTGTGCTCGTTTCGTAGCTGAACAACGTACTCTGAAATTGGCATAGAAGCCCCTTCGATCTGCTTGACCAAGCGAACAAGCGCAGTATCAAACAATGCGCCTGGTCGCCCTTGAATCCCTTCAACGACAACACCCATGCCGGTTACCTCACGCCGCAGTTCGTCGCTAAAAGTGCGCCAGTTAAGGTCGATAGCAACCGCATCCGCATCCAAGCGGTTTCGAAGGACATTAGTTTCAAAGACGCTGAGTCCAAGCAGGAATTGTGTGACCTGCGTGCGAGCGTCACGGATGCCATAGAACGGAATGTTCGCGATGTAGTCCGTCCAGCCGCGCTTCTGCTCAACAGCCAGCGCCGCAAAAATCGTCTGTAGATAAAGCTTGCATTCACCACCGCCCGTTTTTGCCACAGGGGGCAACTCTAGCCCGAGAAAGTTTTCCAAAAAGCGATGGTATCCCTCAAGCTTCATGGCACCTCCGGCATCGTGCAAGTAAGTTGGGGTTGCTGCCCCACGCTCTGCTTTTGTCGTTAAGTGCGCACCTTCGAAAATCTCAACAAGCTTAGTGTCTCTAACTTCATCACGAATGGCACGTCGGAGTGTAACAATGCGGCCAGTGTTGTTCTCGAGCTCAACATAGACCTCAGATGCAACAATATTAATTTGTTGGTTGTTGTATTCGAAGTATTCTTTTACCGCATAGGGGAGAACTTTTTCACCCTTACCTCCGACAAGCTCTTCCATTCCAAGCCCGTACAGCAGACAGTTGAATAGCGTGCTCTTACCACTGGAGTTGCCGCCACGGATAACAGTCAGGCCACGCGCGAATGGAAAATAGAAGCCATAGTCCCCTTTGCTGGTTATGGCGCGAAGCTTGATTGCGCGAATAATCATATTACCTCCCAATCCTTGGCTACCGCTTCGACCATCCCCTCGGTAATGTCCTTACCTATCGATATAAGAATGGCTTTTTCTGAACCAAAGATATCTTTATCTTTAACCACTGCATCCGCGAGTGCTATGCCACGGTCTGTTAACTCATAGCCAGTGGATACTGTCCGCACTAGCCCCTCAGCAATACCATATTTCAGAGCAATGGCAAGCGCTGGGTCAAAACCCCAAGCAGTGACGCGCAACTCCTTCGACTTTGCTGCTTCAATGATGCGTGCGCTACGATCACTGCGCTTGAAAGCCCAGTTGAATAAATGCATGCGGGTCAGGCTGGACTTACCACTTCTGGATGCCATACGAAGCACGAGTAGAAATTGACAAATCTTATACAGTGGCCTGTGATCCGCCATGATCGGAGCAGGCCTACGTTGGAAAAGCAGGCGCATTTTGGCCTCAGTCATAGTCGAGCTCACAAATAGCCAGCCAGCGTGCGACCATATGCCTAGATATCTGACTGGCGTTCGTTTCATCGAGCAGCGGCGAGAGATCACGCACTATCCGTTGCGTCAACTTATCTCGCACAGTTCTTGTTAACTCATCCGCAGTGCCATCCCAAATGGCACTTGTCTCCACAACAAACTTCTCGAACTCGTTGATGAGACGAACAAGCTTGAAATACAAAGTCGGCGCCGTCTCTTGGATTCTCCGAAAGCTGGCGTCGGACTCAAGAAAGCTCTTCAGGGTTTGCTGATTAATTTGATTCACGAGGAAGTCGTACCGTGCCGACGTCTGTTTCGACACGAGTAGTGCTTTGCATTTACGAAGTACATTGTCTTCATAGATCTCTATCTGCTCTGTTAAGGCGGGCAGAACCGAAGGGCTAATGCCAAAATCCAGAGCTTCGCCAGTAGCCGCCTGAATTTCGTTGATTTCGATGAGATAGTGGTCGCGTCGTGCAGATGGACGCGAAAGTTGGGCTGCAGAATACAAAGATTCCAGCTTCTTACTTCTGCCTCTTTTGTTCGCGCATGAGCAAGCAAATCGTTCTTGTTAATTTCTGGTGTAACGAAGTACCAGTCGCTCAACGTAGTGGAGCCAAATCGCCGCTTTAGCTCTGTTTCGTTTTTCTTCAGCTTACATAGATCCCTCGTTATCTTGTTGCGCTGCGCCTCATACAACTCTTGGCTGGTATAGTGTTTATCTGGGCAGTAACACTGAAACCCAATGCCCGTGACCATTGTGAAGCCTTCGAGCCCAAAATCGCCTGGAGATGCTGGTATCGGTTGATAGCCTTCCTTCGCGAATTTTTTCTTGAAGACCTGTTGGCAAAGTGCTTCCCATCCGTCTCCGTCGAAAACACCAAAACTTGTTTTAAACACCGTATTTGCAGTCTATCAATAGCAGGATTTAGTTGGCTCTATCAACGTCAAAGGGGGAAATTTATTTTCGAGAGGGCATGAACGATGAGACTCCGTGCCGGAACCGCACAAAGAGAAACCAGAGAGGCTTGCAGTCATATTATTCCCCAACGACAAACTTGTTGTTTTTGATTAGCCACTGCACATTGCAGCACATTTTTGTTATGGCCGTCGCGCAAGTGATGCACCGCGTGATTTTAGCTAACTCAGCAGTATTTACCAGTGTACCGAGGTACACCAGAGAATCAATATGGTTATTCCGAATTTAGGGATGAAGCAGACGCTCTTAAGTGAGCGGTGCTAAGTGCTGGAATTGGTTTATCGAGTAGCGGACGGATGGACTCAGCGAGAACGGGGCTGGGTCTGTAGCTAAAATGTGCTCTTTATGGCTTGCTCAGCAATGATCTTTAGACGACTAGACGACTAGACGACTAGACGGCTAGACGGCTAGACCGCTAGTTGGCGAGACCAGGAAGGGACAAAAGATGTGAGAGAGTATAGCTTGTGACTTTAAATGGCAGGGTATCCGAAAGGAAGGCCCGTTTTATCTAAAGCACTCCGCTACATCGAACTTGTTTAGCGGTTTTTCAGAGGGTTCTTAGCCACTCCCGAGATGGATATCATGTGGACGCCGTGATCCGGAACTTCACCTGTCCATGCCAATAAAAAATCTGAACCGTCCGCAACCATTTGCGGCACGCCGCTATCCCGTCCGTCACTGATTTCCGCGAGGCGTATCAACCGACCGGATGAGCCATTGGTATACAACTTGCGTAGCACCAGGTGGGATTTCATTGTGCCAGGTCTGGCGCCGCAATCCAGGAAATGACCGCAGTACGGTCATCAATCCAGGATAATCCCACGCGTCCAGACGGGTTCTTCCCATCCACTTCAATTGTCTGGCCGAATCTCTGCCCGCCGTCAGAGGAGAATGCGGCGTTACGCGGGGCCGGTCGCCTTGGGCGGTAAACCACGCAGCGGCAACCTGCATACCGCGCGCACTCCTAGAAGTATGTCGTTTTGATGGAGTTTCCCCTGGTGGTGAATCCGCTAAGCATGTTGTTGCGAGGTAAGCCATTCGTAGCCAACTACACATCGGAGCACGGCGGGGCACGCGCTTCTCGCATATGCCCGTTTTCCTATTGTCGTCACATTCGGGGCCGAGTATGGCCTTGGCCATAGTTAACCCCAAGTAGTATCCTTCACATATGGATATAAAACCTTACCCATCGTTGACTAGATTTATAGATGACCTGCTTGACGCTATTTGCATTGTTGATAGAGAGGGGCGTTTTATCTTTGTCAGTGCCGCATGCGAGCGCATTTTTGGCTACACACCGAAAGAAATGATCGGCAAGGCTATGTTAGAGATGGTGGTACCGGAGGATCGAGCGATAACTCTCCGGGCGGCCAATGAAATCATGTCAGGGCATCCCAAACTTGATTTTGAGAACCGCTATATACGCAAGGACGGACAAGTGGTGCACATTATGTGGTCAGCCCGCTGGCTGGAAGCCGATAAGGTGAGGATTGCTGTTGCTCGAGACGTCACCGAGCGCAAACAGGCTGAAGCACTGCAGGCCGCGCTCTATGCCATTTCTGAAGCCGCGCATAATGCAGAGGATCTACCCTCTTTGTTTCAGCTAATTCATCCAATAATCGGCAAGCTGTTGTCAGCGACTAACTTTTCCGTGGCGATGTACGATGAGAGAAATGATCAGCTGAGCTTTCCCTATTACACCGGTGACTTCCGCGAGGCGTCTGAACCGCAGCAAACAGCCCTAGGTGCTCTCTGCGCAGAAGTCATTCGTACCAGACAGTCCCTGCTGCTGGGACCTGACTCGCTGGCGACCTTTCCCGATGGATCAGGTGCTATCAAGGATAGCAATGTGGTGTACTGGCTGGTCGTCCCGCTCAATTCGCATACGGGTACTATCGGTGCCCTGATTTTGAAAGGCAACCCGGACGGAGCACGCTACACTAGGAAGGACAAGGAACTGGTGCAATTCGTCTCCAGTCAAGTTGCTACTGCTATCGAGCGAAAACAGTTACATGCCCGACTAAAACACATGGCTCAATACGACGGCTTGACCGGCCTACCCAACCGAGCACTTTTATATGATCGCCTGAAAATGGCGCTCGCAAGAACACGACGTGAACAAGGGCAAATGTCAGTGCTCTACCTGGACTTGAACAATTTCAAACAAGTCAATGACTCTTTGGGTCATGCTGCAGGCGATGAGCTGCTGCAAGAGGTTGCCAATCGTCTAAAGCGGTGCCTGCGCGGTTTGGATACGGTCGCGCGCATGGGCGGTGACGAGTTTGTGGTGCTGTTGGAAAACATCCAGATGCCTGAGCACGCCTCGAATATCGCCAAAAAAATCCGCAGTGCTATCAGCCAACCCATCAAAATAAGAGGCCGCAGCTTGTGCATACTGCCCAAGCATAGGAATTGCACTCTACCCTCGGCATGGTGACGAGGCGCAACAACTTCTCAGACATGCTGATGAGGCGATGTATTTGGAGAAAAAGAAGAGTGATAAGGGCCTTGCACAGGGCGTTTATAACGGCGTCCGCACGAAATCGGCATCATAAAAGAGGAGTTTTTTAGAGGTTTCTTAGCCAGTCCCGAGAGACGGATATCATGTGGACGCCATGATCGAGAGCCTCACCTGTCCATGCCAATAAAAAATCTGAACCGTCCGCAACCATTTGCTGCGGCACACCGCTATCTCGTCCGTTACTGATTTCCGTGACGTATCAAACGACCGGATGAGCCATCGGATCGATATACAACTTGCGTAGCATCAGATGGGCTTGGTTAGAACAAGTCGCCAGCTACAACGGTATGTCTGTCACGTTCCGGTGGAAAGAGGCACGGGAGGCTTGCGGAGATTGAGTTTGGAGGAAGGACTAATCAATTGGGCGATCGACGGAATAACTGATTTAAACATCGTCGGGCAGTTCTGCATACACAATTTCCACGTAGCGAGGGGTAAACCCAACACGCACTACCGAGCCAATAGGGACAGGTCGAGTCTGTCCCTATTGTTTTGTACCATTAACGCCGGTTCGATTCTTGTCCGGGGTCGCGGCCCGGACCCATCCGCGAGGCAAATTATTTTCGAGCCTCGCAGTAATAAATCATCGATTCCCGGAAAAACGGAATGGAGTTATCCCGATACGAAGCCCAACTGATCATCTGATCTCGAAGTTGCATCCAGCGGCGCCAGACCCACGGCGGGCCCTCTGTCGTTCGCCCAATATACCTTTGATTCGGGCCAGCCCACGAGGGTTTCTTCATAATGGTAAGGACCGAGTTGCGTGGCGGTGGCATTTGGCAAGCGCTCGATATTGCCTTCGAGGGTCCGCAAATACGTAACATATTTACTCATTCTCAAGTCTCCTGTGGTTGCTCTTACGAAAGTAATTAAATTAAGTGGTGCTCCGCTCCGTACCGCTCCGCTCCGTACCGCGTACCGTACCGCGTACCGTACCGTACAGTACCGTATGGTATACCACTAAGACGATCATGGATAAATTTAGTTCGCAAAAAATTCACATTTTCTTGATGTTTTTTTGACGTAATGTTCGTAAACGTAACTTCGAGCCCAGCCCAGCATTTGCTACCTGATTTCAGCGTCTATGGCGTCCTGGTTGGCTCTTCTGATCTGCCAATTTCGCCGCTCGGCGGATCGGTTCTGCGCGGCTGATTTCCGCTGTTTGGCTGGAATCTTCAATGAAATTTCGAGAGGTATGCTAACCTCGAAAAAAATCAAAGCGCGCTACGCACTACGCATATCAAAATACACTGTAATTTTTATTGATTCGTCGACATTATGGGACGGGCGCATTGCGGGTTGAGCCGTTCACAAACACGCAGTGGCCTAAGGGGGGCGTAATGGCAGTTGAAAATGGTTGTGTAAATCCTGTGTAATTGAGCAAGGAAAATTACACAACTTGCCAGAACTGAAGAGAACCAACCGACATACGTCGGGCGGAATCGAGCCGCCGCTGCTTGGCCATGATTTCTAGACGGCTAGTTGGCGAGATTAGGAAGTGATATGAGATGTGGGAGAGTATAGCTTGTGACTAAAAATGGCAGGGAATCCGAAAGCAAGGCCCCTTTTTTCTAAAACCCTTCTACATCGAACTTTTTTAGAGATTTCTTAGAGGTTTCTTAGCCAGTCCCGGGAGACGGATATCATGTGGACGCCATGATCCGGAGCTTCACCTGTCCATGCCAATAAGAAATTTGAACCGTCCGCAACCATTTGCGGCACGCCGCTATCTCGTCCGGCACTGATTTCCGCGAGGCGTATCATCCGACCGGATGAGCCATCGGTATACAACTTGCGTAGCACCAGGTGGGATTTCATGGTTGCCAGGTCTGGCGCCGTAATCCAGGAAATGACTGCGGTACGGTTATCAATCCAGGCGAGTCCAACGCGTCCAGTCGGGTTCTTGCCATCCACTTCAATTGTCTGGCCGAAACTCTGCCCGCCGTCAGAGGAGAATGCGGCGTTCACGCGGGGGCGATCACCTTGGGCGGTAAACCACGCAGCGGCAACTTGCATGCCGTGGGCACTCAACATGGGGCCGTTGACCGGGCACCCATCAATTTCCCATCCCTCATTACCCAGCGGTGCAGGTGCTGACCATTTATCAGCAAGCAAACGCGCTACCCGGTGATCGCGGATTTCGTTTTCCGTGCGGCCACGCCAGGCTGCAACTGGACCGACTGGTGTTACGGATACTGTTGTCCAGCAGCAAGTGCATGTACTGCTGTCGATGATCTGCTCGCTATCCATCCTGCCGTCGCGATGAATGTGTGCATAGCGTAAAGTGAAAGCCGATTTGCCACCGCCATTCCGCTTGCGCCGATCGCGTCCATCCAGCCAGATCACGCCGGCACTGTCATTCACGGGGAATATCGTGGCAAAACCATATTGCGCCGCGGTAGCGCCGCGATAGGGTGGACGGGGAGCACTCCACGTTATGCCGGCATCCCGGGAAATGGATATGGCGATATCGTAGTGATAGACGTTCTCGCCTTCCTTATTGATTAGCCAATGCGCCACCCAAAAGGACTCGTCAATGGGTACCACAGACGGAAAATCGCTCCAGTTGACGAACCAGTCATTACCGCGCGCGGCTTCGCCCTTGTGGATCCATCGTCCATCGCGCAATACGCCATACTTGAGAGCATGGCCGTCGGCAACCGGTTCTACCCAGCTCATCAATATGCCCCCAGCAGGGAGCACGGCAAAGTGAGGGGACTGAGCGCCGAGGGCCGCAGGGTTTGCAATATTCCGTATTTTTGCTGCCGGCTGGGCCGCCTGGCCCAAGGTGGCGGTTGCCATTAGTAAACCTAGAATAGCTGTGATATGCAAGCTGTAGGTCACTTATCACCACCCGCAAGCTAGTGTAGGGAAGCCAAGCCAAAGCATAGTGCGAAAGCGTCGATTTGAGAATGCGGCAAATTGCCGCGCGGCATTTTGTCGCACCCCGCTATCCATCTGTGCATCCAATCGTTCGCATGGAGTGGAGACATCGTGCCGGCGCGTGAGTCGACCAGCCTCCATTACCAAAAACTGCAACCTCATCGACGCTCGGAGATATACAAAAATACTATCTTCAAAGGAAATACGGGACGCGGTGGTATATGGTCAAAGATGTATCATCTGGCGAGACACGGCGGCGCACCATATGATTAACCCCTTGTCACACTGCCCCCTTCAGGGGAGGGAGGATTTATTATGGATGAAAAGACTACCAGTTACCGACACAAAGTACTCGCGCTGGTGTTCGTATTACTGCTCAGCCGCAGCCTCTCCAACGATGTCCAGGCGTCTGAGTCTGAGTTTAACGACGCGGAGGTAGATGCAATTGAGGACTCAGTAAGAAGTTGGTGTCCGAAAGGATCTTCAGCACCAACCTACGACGCATACCCCGGAACCGCCCCATACCCGGAACGGGCCGCCGGCCCTGGCGATGAGTGGAGCGAGACGTTCAATGAATACGCGGATAATGAAATAGTTGAGTGTGCTTCCGGCAAATCGCTCCGGCCACACCTTGATGTTAGCTCTCAGTGCCTGCGCAAGCAGACCATCAGCGACGGCCGCACGGGATATGCAGCCTCGGTCGAACACGCATTGCTCGATTTACCCCGGGGTTTGGAGTACCGAAAAATTCGCGCGGTGACGTTCAGCCTCGACCCGCATGGAAAGCGCGTGCTCTGGACGAACCAGGAGCACAGAATTCGGCTCTATCTCAGTTCGCTAGACAAGCAGGAGCCAGGGGAGGAAAGCGATCAAGGGATGTCGATGTACGCCCGGTACAGAACTACAAATGATCACTATGTGGCGTCGTTAAAAACCGATGGGGGGATGTTCATCAAACAAAAGCTTTGTAAGGATAATAACTACATCCTTCTGAAGGACGATACGTTCGGGAGCCCCGTCAGCACCAAAAACTGGTACAACCTCGTTTTCCGCGCTGAAGACGTGAAACATCCCGCCACCGGCGCGCCGGGGGTGAAGTTGACGTTCACCGTCACCCGTCCGTCGGATGACTATAAGAAGACCCTGACCACCACTCACTACGCCCGTAGTCGTTTTCCCAATGGCACAGGTGGCTTTCGGACCGACTTCATCCGGGGTTACGTAGATGACTGGCGCGTAAGGTTCTGATGGATTGAATAGTGCTTTTAGCGTCCCCCCTACCGTGGAATTCGTAAGATGGCAGGAGATTTATAGACTTTTTGTCCCCGTTCTCACCCATTTAACAGGTCTGCTGTTGGTAACAGCGGTGTCTTCTAGCTTATTTGCTGCCACCGAGTTCTAGCTCTATGTCGCGCGCTTGATCAGCTTCCGTTGTCGGAAGAATTATTTCGCTAACTATTTCACTTGCCTGAACAACCATTTTATCAACGTCTATTCGCAACGCTAATTCCTGAATTTCAGGCTGTGCTAGTGTGTCAGCAAATATTTTTGCAGTGATGATTACGTCACAGCTTTCGGGGGTGCCAATAAACAATTCCGTAGCTGGGCTCAACTCTCGTTGAGGTTGCAACGCCCGAACCTCGATTTTGGTGTTCCAACTATCACTGCCGCTTGAGATAAGTTCATCAGGGGACTCTGGATGATGATCGCCCAAAAGCCCTGAACGAGATGAAGATCTTGAAGGTAATGAAGTTGGAAGCTGGTGTTTTGAGACCACAATTATTCGACCATTGTTACTATGAATATTGAGATCTATATAAACGTCTCGCGCACCGATACCGCCACGGTTCTTAAGCCAAAAGCGTATTGGGCGGAAAAATTCCTTCAGCACCAATGCAGTTACTCGCTGACGATAATAATTCTTATTGGAATCGGATATCTGTAGATTTGTAAGCCAACTTTGCGTAAGTACATCCGTAATACGTTCTACGCTTGAGTTTTTTTTCTCGGTCTTCGGTGGGGTAAAATCAGGAATTGATTCAAAATCCGTGACATCAACCACTTTAGTTTTCAACATCAATATTGCTCCTACGTCCTCACCTTTATCCGGATCCGCGAAACGGAGAATAATATCGGTAACAGGTCGAACAGACGTTGCTTCTGAGTCGCTCTCAGCGCGTTCAGCCAGTAGCGTTCTTAACTGCATCTCTATTTGCTTCGATAATTTATCCTTAAACTCGATAACATCAGAGTAGCTTTCTACGAGAGCGTGCGGGAATGTCTTTTTCTTGAACTCCCGCAGCTTAGCCAATTGCTCAAGGTCTAATTTGTCCGGATCTTGCTTTGCTTGGGAAAAATAAAGCATTACAGGCTTTCCCTCTGATGCGACGCGTTCAAGCTCTTCAATGGTGCCGCTATCAGCCATTCCAGTAGGGCTGCCCACGCGCGTCCAGAAGATCCCAACTAATAAATCACAACGGTCAACGACTTGTTGATTGATGATCTCTTGAGGCCGCTCCCCGTACTTTGGTGCGGAATGTGTTTCCCACCTTAAAGGCAGTAGCACTAACCGGCGCTCTGCCGCATTTAAGTCATTCCACTCTTGCATAGTTCTGACTGCGATATCTCGTTCGACGATAACGTCCGAGGGCGACGCGATCAGTATTCGGAATACTTGGGCTGGAAACGACATGTAGCTGTTCCCCTGGGTAGGTGATGGTAGTAACTATGGAAAAGCGGGAATCTCGGTAGAGATAATCTTTTCACAGCTGGTTTTTGGATTTCTATACCGAGGCTCATACCTAAGTATCACCGTACGAAGAGAATCCGTTCACCGCTAAGTATATCTTCGCATCCGATACATGGACGCTGTCCGGGTAATTTTAGCGAACTCGGCAGTATTTACCAGTGTACTGAGGTACACCAGAGAATCAGTGTGGGTATTTCAAAAAAACGGGAAGGGAAATGTAGTGTAGGTGGTTAGCAAAGAATTGCTTCCTGGTACATCACGTCGATGAAAACGAATAAAATCTCAGTCATTACTCTTTTCTAATTTAGGAAATTATGACGCTCGGGCTTTTCCTTGATCTGTTTGCTCTTGTTGTCGGTCTGGGTAGTGGAGTAGCTTTTTCGATGGGTGTCCTTAGAATAAAAGATGCCTCGCTGGATGTAATTGCTGTTGCTTTTTACGATAGCGGCGCGGCGGTCGCGAAAGAGCTTGCTCAACAAAAAACTGACTTTGTTTTTGGTTCCGTTCTACTATTTTTTTCCTTTGCACTTCAATTTTCTTCTAAAGCTATTACTGGTTTAGATGAAGTCGTTTTGCCATTCGCTAGAATGTACGGAGTCAGCCTGAGCCTTGTTTTGGCGTCGGCTCTGCTATTCCTCTGTTACCTCCTCTGGTGCGATTTAAGTCGTAAGCGGATGGAGAGAATAACAAACTTGATAAAAGAAAACGGTTAGCATTCCGATTAGTAAGTGCTTCTTTGTTTCTATCTTCTTATTAGCTAAGAACGCAATACATATCTCTCCTGAGCCTTACAACCGTACGGCAGCGTGACTACTACCGTTTCAATCTCGGAAATGAGGAGGTGCTGAAATGAGAGATGACTACAGAAAAGGGTTTGCGGATCAGACGAAAGAAATCATCGCTCCTTCGCTAAACGTAGAGGGGATCATACCTGACTGGCTATCCGGCACGCTTCTGCGTAACGGTCCCGCCCGGTTCGGCCTGGAAGACAAAACGCTGAATCACTGGTTCGACGGCTTGGCGATGCTGCACAGGTTCCATATCGCCAATGGCCGGGTCAGCTATGCGAACAAGTTCCTCGACAGCCCTGCTTTTCGAGCGGCTGAAGATGGAAAAATGCAATATGCGGAATTTGCAACTGATCCCTGCCGTTCCCTGTTCAAACGTATTGCCCAGGTCTTTACGGGATCGGCACCCGGCGCCAATGCCAATGTCTCGATCGGCAAGATTGCCGGACGGTTCGTCGCTCAAACTGAAGGCCCCGTGCCGATTGCTTTCGACGAAGAAACCCTGAAAACCATAGGTATCGTCAGCTACGGCGACACGCTGAAGGGCCAATTGACCACCGCTCACCCGCATTACGATCACGGCAGCCAGTTCAACTACCTGCTCAATTTTGGGCGCCAATCCACATACAACATCTACACGTTGCCTGACGGCAGCAGTGAACGTCGACTGGTTGGCAGCTACCAGACAGACAGGCCATCGTATATGCACAGCTTCGGGCTCAGCCAGAAGTATGTCGTTTTGATGGAGTTTCCCCTGGTGGTGAATCCATTAAGCATGTTGTTGCGAGGCAAGCCGTTCATTGCCAACTACACATGGCAACCACAGCGCGGCACCCGTTTTTCGCTGGTTGATCGCGATACGGGCGAAGTCAGCCATGCACATACCGACGAAGCCTGGTTCGGCTTTCACCACGTTAATTCAGCCGATCGGGACGGCAAAATAGATTTCGACATGATCGTGTATCCGGATGCCGATGTGGTGCAGTACTTCTACCTGAACTCATTGCTCAACAGGCCGAACCATGAGGTTTATCCGCAAAACGAATTGCGGAGATTTACGATTGACGTGTCGGCCGGCACGGTCAGCTCCCGCAGACTGGCGGACTATTCGGGAGAGCTGCCGCGCATCAACTATGAGCGGTGCAACGGCCAGACGTACCAGTATGTTTATGCTGCCGGCCTTACAAAAGGGGGTGAATCAGCCATTTTTGACAGTGTTGTTAAATTCGATCTGGCGGGCGACGTCAGGGAGTGGAAGCAGGAGGACCAATACCCTGGCGAGCCGGTGTTTGTCGCACGGCCAGACGCCCAACTGGAGGACGAGGGCATATTGCTGTCGGTTGTGCTGGATGCACCTGCAAACAATTCGTATCTTTTGCTGCTCGACGCGCGTGACTTGTCGGAGGTTGCCCGCGCGACTGTTCCCCAGCACGTGCCGTTCGGCTTTCACGGTGCTTATGTTCGTTCGTAGCTTCGGGGCTTGGCGCAGGTCGCCACCATCCCATCCTGGCTTGCATCGAGCGGGTGATCCGTTCACTGGATCGAATAATCGAGTGCGCGGCCGGCCTGGGCCGAATATAGTGCGATAACCGAGCCAGAATACGTTAGCGCACTGATTGCCACGAACAAAGCGTCGCGGTCCCCGCAAGTAACTAAAAAAATGAGTGGCGTTAAACCTGATCCAGGCCCCGCTTCATATCGTTCTTGACCTGTTTCCTAGCACCGCTGACTACTGGCTACCGAAGCATAGTTCCTACGGATGTAATTGCTAGTGTATCGCTCCATTAGTAGCGCTTTAAGGCTAACGATTCCCAGTCGTATGTGGGACATTTAACAGACTCGCCCGGAATGGCTGCGTAAAACCTACCGATTCTAGGTTTTATCCGTGAAACACAACGCACTCTCATGCAAATCGGACATTGCGGAGGCTTGTGAAATCTACATTCTGGAGTCTTATGAAAATCCTCCTTCTGGTTGCCAGTGCGTTTATCGCCCCTATATTTTGGACTCAGGCCCAGGCACAATCAGCATTGGATGATCATCAAATTGCGGCCATCATCACCGCAGCGCATGCCTTGGATATCGAGTCCGGCACGCTTGCTCAGTTCAAGTCATCCAGCGCGGAAGTACGGTTTTTCGCGCAACGGATGGTTGCTGATCATACGACGGCGCTTGAATCATTAACTGAACTGATCACGCGGCTTGGAATTACGCCGCGGGAAAATACTATCAGTCAGGGCTTGAAATCCAGCGCGGACAAAAATATTGCAAGACTGAAACCGCTGAGAGGGGAGGCATTTGACAAGGAGTACATCAATTTTGAAATCCCCTTTCATGAGCATATGCTCGAGATGATTGATAACGAACTGATTCACAATGTCAAGAATGAGCAACTGAAGGGCGCGCTAGTCAAGACGCGTCCGCTTTTTTTTCACACCTACGAGCAGGCTATCCGGGTGGAAAGCATTTTGAAGAAGGAACCGCCCCGCCAGAAATACCAGTGCTGTGCACATTAACGAGATGCAGGGTTGGAACGCTCCGGTTTACGGTGGTTTTGGTTCCGCCTCTGAAAGGAATCGCGCCGGTCTGGAATCGTGAAGCGTGAAGTACTGGCAGTAAGGCCGCGCCTCCGATCTATCCGTTTGACCGATGGGCGTGCCATCAGCCAGTCGAACTAGTGGGCCAGGTTCTCGTGGCTGGCCGAAAATAGCGCGACGATGCGTAGGACAGCGCCGGCGCCGCAGCGCAGTCTGTCATGCTGAAGCTTTTCCCCACCGCCCAGTTGCGGTCGCCGCGCCTGTCCTCGATCATGCCGTACGCATCTCGCATCTCGCAGCTCCGTCAGCGAGTCAGTTAATAGTTTGCATGCTTACGCCTATATTTTTGCTGACCCTAGCGCCCGTATTCATTGATTGAGATTCAAACGATATGCAAGGGCCGCCAGTGTAACCAGCAACACCGGCATGGTCAGTACGATGCCAACCTTGAAGTAATAGCCCCAGGTGATTCTCATGCCTTTACGTGCCAGGACATGAAGCCATAGCAGTGTCGCCAATGAACCGATGGGGGTGATCTTGGGTCCCAGGTCGCAGCCAATCACATTGGCGTAGATCATCGCATCCTTGACCACACCTGTGGCATTCGTGGCATCAATTGAAAGGGCTCCCACCAGCACCGTCGGCAGATTGTTCATGACCGAGGACAACAGCGCGACAAGAACACCCGTTCCAAACGCAGCTCCCCATATCCCGCCCTGTGCAAAGTAATCGAGCAGCCGGGTGAGGTGGTCGGTAAGCCCCGCATTGCGCAGGCCATAAACCACGAGATACATCCCGAGAGAGAAAATGACGATCTGCCATGGAGCCTCTCGAAGCACCTTGCGGGTACTGATGACATGCCCATGCGCGGCAACGGCGAACAAAAGCAGCGCGCCGGGGGCGGCGACGGCGCTGATCGGCACGCCTAAAGGTTCGAGGCCGAAAAATCCGACCAGCAACAGCATAAGCACCAGCCAGCCGGTGCTGAAAGTGATTCCGTCCCGAATGGCATCATTTGGCCGCTTAAGCTGATTCACGTCATAGCGTGCCGGAATACTCTGGCGAAAATAGAGCAATAACACCACGAGAGCCGCCGTGATGGCAGCGATATTCACCGGAACCATGATGACGGCATATGTCCTGAAACCGATCCTGAAAAAATCGGCTGATACGATATTGACCAGGTTGGAAACGACGAAGGGGAGACTGGCAACATCGGCAATGAAGCCAGCTGCCATTACGAATGCAAGGGTGGCCCCCGGACTGAATCCCAACGCCAGGAGCATCGCCATTACGATAGGTGTAAGGATCAGCGCCGCGCCATCATTGGTAAATAGGGCAGAAACCGCTGCGCCAAGCAGGACAATCGAGGCAAATAGCATCCGTCCATGTCCGCCGCCCCACCGTGCCACGTGCAGGGCCGCCCATTCAAAAAAAACCGGCTTCATCCAGCAGCAGGCTGATGATGATAACGGCGATGAAGGTAGCCGTTGCGTTCCAGACAATCTGCCACACCGTCAAAATATCGGCGGGATGGACCACGCCTGACAGCAACGCCAGGACAGCACCGAGCGTTGCACTCCAACCAATACCGAGCCCGCGCGGCTGCCAGATCACCAGGATAATGGTGACAAGAAAAATCAATACGGCGACAAGCACTTCATTCTCCCTTTGAGCGGCCCTCTAAACGGGTACCGCTCGCTGTGACTATCGGCTCTGGCAGCCGAGACAGTCGGAAAATCTAGAACGTGCTTAACGGCGTGTTCGGGGAAGTCCGGGAGGGTTGGAGCTTGGTAGAAGCGATATTCAGTAATATTTCAGGATTCGACACCGTCGCATCGCGTTTCACCGATCACTTGAAGTTTCCTACTTTGTAGCCATGCGGCCAGCCGCGTCGGGATTGCGGTTTACGAGTAAGTTAATGCGCTGAATCATATAAATATGAGGGAAAGTCAAGAGCGGAGTTTCTGCGCCAAACGGGAGGGCGATATGGAGCGGTCGAGCCGGGCCGGATACGGATGCAAACCCGGCACCGAGCTGGTCGATGATTGTGCACCAGAGCTTCCATTCGCGAGCGCGGCGAAGAGCCGGGCAAGGCGACCCTGCTTTGCGTCAGGCTGTCTCCGGCGCATCCGAAAGGAAGTGCGCTGGGATGGCATCGTGGAGCGGGAAGTATTGGAAGTAGGGCCGCGCCTCCGTGATTACCCGCTTGACAGATGGGCGTGCCATCAGCCGGTCGAAGTAGCGGGCCAGGTTCACGTGGCTGGACGAAAATGGCGCGACGATACGCGCGTAGAACAGCGCCGGGGCCGCAGCACAGTCTGCCATGCTGAAGCTTTCCCCCACCGCCCAGTTGTGGTTGCCGCGCCTGTCCTCGATCATGTCATACGCATTTCGCAGCTCCGTGAGCGATTCGCCAATGATTCCCAGGTCCCGCTCCGCCGCCGGCCGCAGCTGCTGGGCGATGAAGCGCTGCATAGGGGCCATGACGTAGAGATCGAAAAGGCGGTCCCATAGCCGCACGCTTAATTGCACAGGCGGGTCTTGCGGGATGAGACGAAGCTTTCCGGGATATCGCTGCTCGATATGCTCAATCATGATCGAGGTCTCGGGGACGATCTCGTTTCCATCCTCGAGAAGCGGAATTTTCGCGGTCGGCCACAACGTCTTGAACGCCGCCTTCGCCTCCAGATCGCCGAGATTGACCATTCGCGCATCGAAGGGCGTGCCATTCTCATAGAGGGCGATCAGAACCTTCCAACAATAGGAGGACAGGGGGTGAGAATAGAGTGTCAGGGCCATGATGCCTCTAATGGTTTTTTAAAAGGCCAAGCATACCTGCTGCAAATAAGGGTGCAAGCTAAGCTTTCCTTGATTGTTAACTTTTTTCGCGCTCCGCCAACCTTTTTCTATTCATGTATTCTTACCGCAAGACACGAATGCACGCGAGGGCTTCAGCCAACCTAGGGTCAGGACCCATAAACTGAACGAAAAACTCGGATGACGACTTTGAGCCCGGGATGGACCTCAATCAACTGGTCGGTGGCTTGCCGGTGTAAACTGCCAATTGGGCAGCGAAAGCCCGCTTGTAGGCAGGACGCGCTTCGCCGCGGACGACATAGGCGGCCAAGTTCGGAAATTCGTCCAGAATGCCCGAGGATTTCAGCCTGAGCAGCACCGACACCATCATCAGGTCGCCGGCGCTGAACGTACCATCGAGGCAGTCGGCATCACCCAAGCGAACAGAAAGTTGGTTTAGCCGACCGCGAACGCGATCTTCCACCAGAGGAAGGCGCTCCGCATGCCAGGGCTTGTCGCTCTCGAGCAGCCTCGCGGTTCCAAGTTCAAGGATCGGCGGTTCCACCGTGTTGAGCGCGGCAAACATCCATGTGATTGCGCGCACCCGGGCATTGGCATCATCTGGCAGCAGGCCCGCATGGCGCTCGGCGATGTGGAATACGATCGCCCCTGTCTCGAACAGGGCGAGGTCGCCTTCCTCATAGGTCGGAATCTGGCCGAAAGGATGAAGCGCCAGATGCGCGGGTTCCTTCATCGCACGGAACGAAACAAGGCGAACCTCGTAAGGTTGGCCCACTTCTTCAAGCGCCCAGCGAACACGCGTATCACGCGCCACTCCCTTGCCACCGTCGGGTGACCGTTCAAAGGCGGTAATGGTGATGGTCATCGTGAGGCTCCTCCTTGGCCAAAATCATGGGCTGCGGGGCTGGAAGCTGTCAAGGCAAACTTACCGAGATTGAAGACGACCCAGTTCTATGGCAACAGCATAAAATAGCCGATGGGCAAGCTGAGTTGATTTACACGCGCTGGATAAAACAAGGACGGGAAGCCTGCGAGCTGTCGCCGATGCTACAGGCTTCGTCCGATCGCTTATTATCCTGCCTCTGCATCCTGGGTCCGAAGTCTGCCCGCAAGAGATGAGCCTGTGCCAAGCGTTAGGCCTCTACGATCACCTCGAATCCGCCAAAGATTACGCGCTTGCCGTCGAACGGCATTGGGTTCACGTCGGGCTGCATTCGCGGGTCGGCCATCATCTTCTTCCAGGCTTCGTCGCGCACCTCGCGTGAGGGCCATGTCACCCACGAGAACGCCACCGTCTCGTCCGCCTCACGCTTGACCGCCATCGGAAAGGACGTCAATTTGCCCTCGGGCACGTCATCGCCCCAGCACTCGACAACGTTCAGTGCGCCGTATTCCCTGAATACCACGGCAGCTGCTGCCGCATGTTGCCGGAAGATTTCCCGATTTGCCGTAGGTACGGCAGCAACGAATCCATCCACGTAGTTCATCATTGATCTCCTTCACTGTTTGAATTGAAACGACCCAAGCCAAGCCTGTGGTCGTTCCTGGGTATTGGCGCGAGGGCCTTGCTTCCCCGAATGAAACGCATGCCAGCCATCTCTCAGGACTGCCCCTGCCGCATCGCAGAAAACCCCTCCGCCGCCTTTTGCACGTCAGGCGGAAAGTCCGCCAGCTCCTGCACCTGGCGGATCTCGATAATCTCATTGTCAGCCATCGGACAGCGGGACGCCCACGCAATCGCCTCCTCCTTCGAATCGACGCGAATCATCCAGTAGCCGCCGAGCACCTCCTTGGTCTCGATGAAGGGGCCGTCGGTGACAGTCGGCCGGCCCCCGGAGAACGATACGCGCGCCCCCATCGACGGCGGGTGCAGCCCGTCGAGCGCGAGCAGGACGCCGGCTTTCTGCAGCTCCTCGTTGTATTTCATCATTTTCTCGACCGCCTTCGCGTCCGGCATCGTTCCGGCGGCCGCGTTCTCATAGCCCTTCGGGATCACAAGCATCATGAATCGCATGTCACTGACCCTCCTTGCCGGCTTCGCAGTTTATCATCCAGGGCACGCCGAATTGGTCCATGAACATGCCGAAGCGGGCAGCCCAGAAGGTCTTGCCGAGCGGCATTTGCACTGTGCCATTTTCGGAAAGCGCGGCAAAGATGCGTTCGGCTTCGCCAACCGAATCGACGTTCAGCGAAACCGCGCAACCCTTGATGCCCTCGTAAGGACAGTGGGAGGGCGTATCTGACGCCATCAGAAGCTGGTCGTTGAACGACAGGCAAGCATGCATGATAAGGTTTTCTGATCCGGGGGGAAGCGGGCCACACCCGCCGGCGGCGTCCTCGCCGTGCTCGCCTTTGGGCGCTTCGGAGAATTTTATCATCGCCTTAAGGGTGCCGCCGAGACACTGCTGGTAGAACTTGAAGGCGGCCTCACACTGGCCGTTGAACATGAGATAAGGGTCAATTCGCATGGTGCTCTCCTTGGTTAAAAATGAAGTTGAAGGGTCGGGGATCGTTTCTTAACTCGCACCGGCCGTGGTACTTGCAAGAGTGGTCGCGGTGTCCATGACAGGCTTTCCTTTGAGCGGGTAATACAGTTGCTTGCATCCGATAGTCGAATGACGGGCCGCCAAATCGACATGGCGCTCTCGCCATCATGCAAATTCCGGACCGTCAGCTCCAAGCGCACGCAGAGTCTGTAAATCCTCTGCGACAGGCCGCACCTCGACGCAACCCCGTTTCGCGCCCGGAATCCGCGATGCGACCTGAATTGCTTCGTTCAGGTCCCTGGCCTCGATAAGATAGTAGCCACCGAATTGCTCCTTCGTCTCGGCGAACGGACCGTCCGTGACCGAGACCCTGCCGTTGCGCACCCGAACCGTACTTGCGGCGTCAGGCGGCAACAGCCGGTTGCAGCCGATAAGGTGGCCACTGCGCCGTATGCTGTCGGTAAACTCGCGGTATTCCTCAAAGTGCTTGTCCGCATCGGCGGGGGGCATTTGCTCCATCACCTTCTCGGCACAGATCAGGCACAGGTATTTCATGCTGTTTCTCCTCGTGAATGGCGGATTCACCCGATATTGGCACTTGATAGTCGCAGCGCTCAGCGATTCTCCGGGTGCGCGTGCGGGACGGTATCGGCTCCGGCGACAGTCTCGCGGATGGGCCGGATCGGGCGCACCTCGATGCTGCCCACGCGCGCAGGCGGGATACCTGCCGCGAGCGCGATCGCCTCATCGAGATTCCTGGCCTCGATCATGTAGAAGCCTGCAAGCTGTTCCTTGGTCTCGGCGAAGGGCCCATCGGTGATCGACACCTTGCCGTCGCGCACGCGCACGGTCGTCGCCGTGCGGACTGACTCCAGTGCCTCCGAGGCGAGGCAGTGGCCGCTCGTCCGGATCGCCGAGTCGTAGGCGACGCAGTCTTCATCGGGCAGTTCATCGAGGCGACCTTCATCAAGATAGACGAGACACAAGTATTTCATTGCCTTCCTCCTTCTCTGTCGTGTTTGCGTGTTTGCGTGTTTGCGTGTTTAGTTGGGCGTACGTACTCCTGGTCGAACGGCGCGCTGCCAAATCGACACTGCTACGCGACATTATTTCGCGATATCACTCCACAACATGACTACGCGACATCGCTCTACGGCATCACTACGGGGCCTCACTCAGGCAATTCAGCGAGTCGCCGCTCAAGGAACCGACGCTCAGGCGCCTGTCGAGCCAGTTCCAGCGTCCGCCGGTAGGCTGCCCGAGCTTCGTCAACCCTTCCCAGACGCCGGCATAGATCAGCCCGGGCGGCGTGCGCCAAGTGGTAGTCAGCGAGTTCCCCGCGCGCGAGGATCTGGTCGACCGACGCCAGTCCCGCCGCCGGACCGTCGCGCATGGCGACTGCCACCGCACGGTTCAGCTCGATCACAGGCGACGGATCGAGCCGCAGCAAGACATCGTAGAGGCCGACGATCTGCCCCCAGTCCGTTGCAGCGGCATTCGGCGCCTCGGCATGAACCGCGGCGACGGCCGCCTGCAGCGCATAAGGGCCAACGCGGCCCGAGACGAGCGCGCGCTCGACCAGCGCGGAGCCTTCAGCGATCAACTCCTGTTTCCATAGCGACCGGTCCTGTTCGTCGAGCAGCACGAGATCGCCCGCCGGGGTAGTGCGCGCCGCGCGCCGCGACTCTTGAAGAAGCATCAGTGCCAGCAACCCGATCGACTCGGGTTCGGGGACGAGTTCAGCAAGCAGCCGGCCGAGCCGGATTGCCTCGCCCGACAGGTCGGCACGCGTCAGCAGATCGCCGGCCGATGCCGAGTAGCCTTCGTTGAAAACGAGGTATATCACGCGCAGCACGCTGTCGAGCCGGGCTGGCAGCTCCGCATGCTCGGGCACTTCATAGGGGATGCGTGCGTCGCGGATCTTGGACTTGGCACGCACGATGCGCTGCGCGAGCGCGGGCGCCGCAATGAGGAAGGCACGGGCAATCTCCTCGGTGGTGAGGCCGCACACCTCGCGCAGCGTCAGCGCAACCTGGGCCTCGGGCGACAGGGCGGGATGGCAGCAGGTGAAGATCAGCCGCAGGCGGTCGTCCTCGACGCTGTCCTGGTCCGGCACGTCCTCGCTCGCCGGATCGGGGCGATCGTCGAAGTCTTCCACGAGGCTAAAACGTGCGCGCCGCCGCAAGGTGTCGACCGCCTTGAAACGTCCGGTGGATACCAGCCAGGCCCGCGGGTTGGCCGGCACGCCCTCGTGCGGCCATTGCTCCAGCGCGGCGCGAAAGGAGTCGTGCAGCGCCTCCTCGGCGAGGTCGAAGTCGCCGAGGAGGCGGACCAGCGTCGCAAACACGCGACGCGATTCCGCCCGGTAGATTGGCTCCAACTGCTCATGCAGCCCGATGGTCCCGGAGAGCCCGGCCGCAATGGGAACGTCCCCTGGTGACTGCTTACGGTCGTCCATCCGCACCTCCGCGAGTCTCAAATGACAAGCCCGGCAAGTGGCGGGATCGAGCCACCGGGCAGGGTTCCAGCTGCGCTATGAACGAGCAGATCGAGCGGCTTCCACGTGCCAAGCTTCTCCCAATATCGGAGCATCTTGAAAGGGCCTCGCGTCCTGCGGCATGTCCATTATGAATGTCGTTCCTCGCGCCGCTGCGCTATCGACGGTCACGCTTCCACCATGGCTTTCTGCCACGCTACGTACGTAAGGCAAGCCTATCCCCCAGCCTTCCTTGTTTCCTTCTTTCGCAGCCTCTGCTCTAATGAATACGTGGAATATGGACTCCATCTCATCCGGGGGAATGGGTTCTCCTTCGTTATGCACGGACAGTATCGTGCGCTCGATTACCAAAGCAATGTTGACTCGTATAGGGGTATCAGGCGTACCGTATTTCAGGGCATTGCCCACCATATTTTCTAATGCGCGGCGGATTGCTGATCGATCCCACCAGACCGTGACCGTATTGCCCATGAATTGGAAGCGGCACCCATGTTCGGCCGTAAGTTGATCGCAAACTTCCTTAATGACCTCTTGCAGGTCGAATTCCTCCAGGTGAAGGCGTGGCCGCTCTCCGCTATGTAATGCGGCAGAATCGAGCAGCTCCTGGATCATTCCATCCATTTGGTTCAGGCTGTCCAGAATTTTCCTTGCAAACTCCTTTGTCTTGAGCGGATCCGTGGTGCGCTCGATCAGTTGGGCATATGCGTGGGCATTCGATAATGGGTTTCTCAGGTCATGCGTCAGGGCTGCGATGAATCTTTGGCGTAGCGCCGCCTGCGCGAGAGCGAAACCATTCACCGACTCACGTATCGATCCGTCAATAGAAGTGTGAACCACAAAAACTTCACTCTCGTCGAGCTCGATACCATTCAGCTTCAGAACGTCAAAAATAGTCCATCTCAGTTGTTGATACTCGGAGATGACTGAATACGCATTGTAGTTTGTCAGGCGTGCGCGCTCGCTGCCGTGTTCACTTGCTACGGTGTTCCCTTCATTTGCCGTGACTCTGGGGTAGCCCGGAGAAATAGCTTGTGCAAGATTGTCGTACAGCGCGGGGAAGGTATTGATCAGGATAGGCTGAGCCAGCCGTTCGGCTTCCTTGACCGTTTGGCGCAGTCTTTTTGTCCATTCCGCCAGTACCTCCTCTTTGAGGGCGAGCATCCTTCTACCATTTGCAGAAAGTTTGCCAGGGTCAAGATTTTGATCGGTGGACAGGGTCACCATAGCTCTCCTTGTTTATCTTATTTAAAAAAGGTTGCGGTCCCATTTCGGCATTTTCGTAAATCACATAGTACTAGCACTAGCGTACTAGCGTGGTTCGTGCGGGTGGGCGTCCGCATCCGTCTCGTCCGGCTTTTTCTTTCGATCTTTGCGCTGAGGCAGGCCGAGCTTAGCAAGCCGGTTGAAGAGGTCTGCGGGAAGATGAGCATCAGCGATGCAACATTCTACCAACGTTCTACCTCAAGTCGAAGTACGGGGATTGGGGGAGACTAGCGCCGGCTGCGGCATTTGGAGGAACAGCCGGGTGTTGGCCGATTCGAGCCTGGACAATAATTGTGAATGTACAGATCAGGGCGTTTCATTAGAACTTCACCTTCTGGCGATTTTTTAATCAAGCGTCTTGTCGTAATGTAATCGTTGCATTTTTTCCAAGCTGAATTCGGCATTGAAGCACTCCGGCACCGTCCCTGTGAATGTATCAAATTCAGGATTAACTTTCCCTCTCAGGCTGATCGTTTCATGTCCCTCGGGTTTTTCTATCCATGCACCGCTATCCAGAATCATGGAGCCGTCATAATAATAAAAACCAACGAGAGCGAAACGGCCTGTAGCCATGTCAGCGCTTGATGACATTGGGTAAAACGAAAAGCTACCCTCGACCTTCCCATTCTTGTGGCCCGTAAGCATTAAGGTAACGCCGGTTTTTCCATCAAAGCATTCGTAGTGCCCAACCCATTTCCCGGAAATGCGCTTCGCATTTCCCAGCATTGGAGGGTCTATCGAGGACGCGCTCACGCCTGCTGAACAAAACACGATCATGGCCAGCATCGCTCCTATGCATTTACTGAACTTTCTTTGCAATTAGGCACCCGTTCTTTCCGGCATTTATATTCGAGGGAATTATTTAAAATATTACGTGTTCTGTATTTCGCGACAGAAATTATTGATTGTTTTCTTTCAGCCGACAAGAGCGGACGTTCCCCTTGAGCACCGGTACGTCGACCGGGGTGCGGATCAGGGCTTTTCTTCCGGCGGGTTTGTTCTTCCGGCAGACGCGGGCATCTCATTCCCGCCTGCTTGCATGGAATTGCCGTGCTGGATCGTCCAGCCGATAATCTCCCTTCCAACCTCATCGGCGCCTTTGCCGAACGCTGCGACCACTTCAGGCATTCCTTTGCCGTTCACCGGCTGCCGGGATTCAAAGCCGCGCGCGGCGAGGATACGGTTGCGTGCCGGCTGCGCGAGAACGGCATAAAACCGGACCACTGCGACCGTCGTTCCAGCGGAATGTTCGACATGGAACGCATCCAGATCGCCGCTGAGCTCGAGGTCCCGCGTCAGGTTGGGATTACTATCGCTCACGAGGCTGAGCCTGCCATCAGCGCGAAAAGCGCTTGCGAGCTGGTTGCGCAGGAGGACGGGAGGCGGATCGCTCCAGCGCACGCTCTTGTAGGCGCTGATCCGGTTGTCCTGGTTCAGTATCAGCACGCGTTGGCTGTCGGTGACGCGGCTGCTGTCCCCTTTGGCAATGTGCAGCGTCAACGGCAGCCGATCCGGTGCGGTCGCCGGGACGATTGACGAAGGTGGGAGCTGGTATATCGCGATGGTTTCACTAGGCAGGATCGAGCAGGACGATAGCCATGCGAGCGCAGCGATGAAGCCGAACCAACGCAGATATTGCCGGGATCGCCGCGATGTGGGGGCACTCATGGTTCGATTTCCTCTATTTTTTGACGGCCTGTGAGGTATTCAGCGGGGTCGTCCTCCAGCCGGCGGGTTATTCTCCTGATCGAGACGAGGGTATCGCGAAGCTCCTGCAGGGCGGGACCCAGTTCGCCGAAAGCCCGGATCCCCCCGCTCAGCGTCGCCCGGTTGTCGGCCAGCAGCTGATCAATCGACTGTGCGCTTTTCTCCACGGAAGCCATGGCGCGGTCCGCGCTCCTGAAGGCGTGGACACCCTCGTTGTCGACGAGCGCCTGCGCATCGCCCACCATGCCGGAAGCCTGCTGGAGGATAGCGTTTGCCTGGTTGCTGGCGGCGGTCAGTTGCCGGATCAGCTCCTTGACATTATCGTCCTGGCTGGCTATCGCGCCCGAAGCCCGTTCCAGATGGGCCACCGTTTTGGTCAGATTCTGCACATTGGCGGGGGAAAGTATGGTTTTCGCCTGCTGGATAACCTCTGTAATGCCCGCGAGGTTGCTGCTGCTTTGCTCCAGCAGCTTGGCGAAAGGGGAGGGAGACGCGACGATGACGGGATCGCCGTCATCCTTGGCGACCAGGTCAGGGCTCTCCGGCGATCCATCGCTGAATTCGATCACAGAGGTGCCGGTGATGCCGGTTAGCGCCAGGCGCGCCTTGGTATCCCGCTTGATGGCGATATTGCCTTCCACCCGCACCCGCGCCAGCACTTTTCGCGGATCGCTCGGGTCGAGTTCCAGCGCCGCCACCTCGCCAATCTTTATTCCGCTGTATTGGACCTCGCTGCCGACGGACAAGCCCCTGACTGCCTCGTTGAAGATGACCGTGTAGTAACGCTGCTGGGCGGCGCCCGGCCCCTTGCCCATCCATAAGGCGAAGAGCAGTGCTGCCGCGACCGCCAGTACGGTGAACGAGCCGATCAGGACATGATTTGCGCGCGGTTCCATCAATGGGTTTCCATAGTGAGTTGGCGGTTTGCCTTTTTGGCCGCCCGCCCGCGGGGGCCGTTGAAATATGCCTGCACCCAGGGATCCTCGATTGCCTCCACCGCGTCAAGCCTGTCGGCCGCCAGGACGTGCTTGTCCGACAGCACAGCGACTCGGTCGCAGATGGTGTACAGGGTATCCAGGTCGTGCGTGACCAGAAAAACGGTGAAACCAAGCGCGTCGCGAAGCGTAAGGATGAGCTGGTCGAACTCGGCGGCGCCGATGGGGTCCAGCCCGGCCGTGGGTTCATCCAGAAACAGTATGTCAGGATCGAGAGCAAGCGCGCGGGCCAGCGCGGCCCGTTTCACCATCCCCCCCGACAGGGCCGCCGGATATTTTTGTCCCGCGTCGGCGGGCAGGCCGGCAAGCGCCAGCTTCACTTGCGCCAGGTTTTCCGCCTCCGGCCGGTGGAGCCGCGCATTTTCGATCAGGGGGAGGGCAACATTCTCGATCACCGTCAACGATGAAAAAAGCGCTCCACCCTGGAACAGCACGCCAAAGCGTCGTTCCAGGGTGGAGCGGCGTTCAGGCGGCAGGCTCGAAACGTCCTGTCCAAGCACGCGCACGCGGCCTGAGGCAGGAGTTTGCAATCCGACAATCGAGCGCAGCAGCACCGATTTTCCTGATCCGGAACCGCCGATGACACCCAGGATCTCGCCGCGGTAGACATCCAGATTCAGCTTATGATGCACCACCTGCTTGCCAAAGCGGTTTGTCAGATCACTGACCTCGATGACCGTTTCCTGCCCTTGAGCTTGGTCCCCTGGCGCCTCGCCTGTAGATGCGGCGCGCCCGGGCTCCCTGCTTTTGGCGACCATGTGCCCGGCCGCAGTTCTTGCCGACTCGCTCGCCACCTCGTCCGAGGTCCCTGCCTGCCTATCTACCATTCCATTTCCATGAAAAATAGCGCCGCGACCGAATCGAGAAGAATGACGACGAAAATCGAATGCACGACGCTGGCAGTCGTGTGCTGTCCCACGGATAACGCGCTGCCGCTTACTTTCATGCCCTCCAGGCAACCGATCACCGCGATGACGAAGGCAAACACCGGGGCCTTGGACATCCCCACCAGAAAATGCCTCAGCTCTATTTGATCATGAAAAATATTGAGAAACATCACAAAAGATATATTGAGATGCAATGCGCACACCACTGCCCCTCCCAGTATCCCAGCAATCATCGCCAGGAAGGTGAGAATCGGCAGGGATACGAGCAGTGCCAGTACACGGGGGAGCACGAGCAGGTTGACCGGACTCAGCCCAAGCACCCGCGTGGCGTCGATCTCTTCGTTGACTTTCATCGACCCGAGTTCCGCCGTAAACGTGCTCGCGGTACGCCCGGCCATGAGAATGGCCGTGAGCAGCACGGCAAGTTCGCGCAGGAAAGCGAAAGTGACGAGGTTGACGGTATAAATGGTAGCGCCGAATTCAGCCAGCACGGTGGCGCCCAGGAAAGCAACCACCGCACCTACCAGGAAATTGAGCAGGCAAATGATCGGTACGGCATTGAGCCCGGTCGTCTCTATTTGCGCAACCACGGAGGTAACGCGCCAGCGCCGGGGCCGGAGCAGGCCATGGGCCAGCGCTTCAAGGGTGAAACCCATGAATCCGAGCAGGGCGCGAATTTCCCGCCAGAAGGTTTCCATCGCAAGTCCAGCCCGGCCCAGCATTTCGATGAGCGCCCCTCGGGGGCGCTTGCGCGCCGGTTGTCCGGCTGCTTCCATCGCGCTGGCGACGGTTTGCAGCAACGCACCGCGTTCGGCGCTCAGCCCGGACTCCGGCCCGCAGAGTTTTCCGGCGAGCTCGCCGCCGAGCAATTCATATAGCCGTGAAGCGCCGGCCGTATCGAGCGCTTCCAGACCGGTCAGGTCAACGTTGCCCGCGTCATACTGGGCCGCGCTCAGGTCGCCAGCCTCGGCGCGCAGGCGGGCGATCTGCTCGCCCAGTGCGACATACTTGTCGAGCGTCCAGTCTCCGCGAACGATCAGGGTAGGCCGCCCGCCGGACTCGTCCCATGCCAGAAGCTCTGAGTCAGCCGTGGTTGTCACAGACCCCTATCTCCATAACTTTAGACGTCCAAAGCAGATCTTGTTGTTTCAATTTGGTTTATAGCACCCGGCGGAGTTCAACGGCGAACTATTCATTGAGCGGTGACCTTCAGGCGTTCGAAAGGCCGCTGATGGACGAGATACCTGAAGGGGCGTGTGACGTCAAGAACTTGCCCGAGACTACCGTAATAATAAGGGAACGATGTTTTTACAAACGGACAAAATGACGAGCTTGGGGAACGAGATACCAACGGCATTGTCACAATCCAGACTCCACGCCGGAACCGCGCCCGCTGCCGTGCCGGTGGGAACAGGGGCGCGTTGCGACGAGCCTGAGCGCCGGGTGGGCCCGCTGCTGCGGGAAACCCCGACTGGTTCAGGGAATATTCTTGGCGAAGGCGAGATTCAGGTAAAATATCCCTTTTCACCCGATGGACACTTCATGAATAGTGTTGCAATAAAAGGCAGCCTTGTCGCCATCGTCACGCCCATGCATGAAAATGGGGAACTGGATCTGGAGCGTTTCAGCGCCCTGATCGACTATCACGTGGCGGAGGGAACCGACGGCATCGTAGTGGTCGGTACGACCGGCGAGTCCCCTACAGTGGATTTCGAGGAGCATCATCTGCTGATCAGGACGGCGGTGGAGCGAGCCGCCGGGCGCGTCCCGGTCATCGCCGGGACGGGTGCGAATTCCACCCGGGAGGCGATCGATCTCTCCATTTTTGCCAAGGATGCCGGCGCGGACGCGAGCCTGTCGGTGGTTCCCTATTACAACAAGCCAACCCAGGAAGGGTTGTACCGGCATTTCCGCGCGGTGGCCGAAGCAGTGGAGATTCCGCAGATTTTGTACAACGTGCCGGGCAGGACTGTGGCTGACCTGGCCAATGAAACGGTGCTGCGGCTGGCGGAGATCCCTAATATCGTCGGCATCAAGGATGCAACCGGGGACATGGGGCGCGGTTTCGAACTGCTGAGCAGCGTGCCGCAGGACTTTGCCGTTTTTAGCGGTGATGATGCGAGCGGCCTGGCGCTGCTGTTGCTGGGCTGTCACGGCGTGATATCGGTCACTGCCAATGTCGCGCCGAGACTGATGCACGAGATGTGCGTAGCGGCGTTCACGGGGGATTTTGCGGCAGCCCGGACCACGAACGGGAAATTGCTGAGCCTGCATGCGGATTTATTCATCGAGGCGAATCCCATTCCGGTAAAGTGGGCCGTGGCGCAAATGGGTTTGATCGGGCCCGGCTTGCGCCTGCCTCTGACGCAGCTATCGGATAAGCACCATCAGGCAGTAATGGAAGCGATGCGCGACGCGGGGACAAAACATATTAACGGCTGGCCAATCTAGAAATTCAACGACGAATGACGAAGGGTAAAACGTTGCACATGAGATTGCGTATAGCGGCTGCATTATGCTTGACGGTGGTGATGGCGACGGGGTGCAACCTGTTGCCGGAAGGTAAAAAGATCAGTTATAAATCGGCGGGCAAGCTGCCTCCACTGGAAATGCCGCCTGATCTGACGGCCCCCGGCTCGGACGAACGTTATACCGTCCCGGACATCAGCCCGACCGGAAGCGCAACTTTTTCCGCCTACAATGCGGAGCGCAACAAGACACCGAACCCCTCCGGGGCAGCCATTCTGCCCTCGCTGGAGGAGGGCGGGGTGCGCATGGAACGCGCGGGCACGCAGCGCTGGCTGGTGGTGAGGGGCGAACCCGACGAGATTTGGCCGGTGGTGAAGGAATTCTGGCACGAACTCGGTTTCCTCGTCAAAGTGGAGCTGCCCGAAGCCGGCGTGATGGAGACGGACTGGGCGGAAAACCGCGCGAAAATTCCCGAGGACATCATCCGCAATACTCTTGGGAAACTACTCGATTCCATGTATTCAACCTCCGAGCGCGACAAGTTCCGCACGCGGATGGAGCGCGGAGAGGGCGGCACGACGGAGATCTACATCAGTCACCGCGGAATGTATGAAGTGATGCAGGGCGATGTGCGCACCGTCTGGCAGCCTCGCCCGGCCGACCCCGATCTCGAAGCAGAAATGCTTTCAAGGCTGATGATGCGTTTCGGGGTGGGGGAAGAGCGCGCCAGGTCAGCGGTGACCAGCACAGGCGCGCCCCAGGAGCGCGCCCGGCTCAAGGAGAAAGGGGGCGTGCTGACAGTGAACGAAGCATTCGACCGTTCGTGGCGCCGGGTCGGGCTCGCGCTTGACCGGGTCGGCTTCACGGTGGAAGACCGCAACCGCTCGCAGGGCATCTACTACGTGCGCTATATCGACCCGGATGTGGACAGTGGCGCGGCGGGAGCAGGTTTCTTTTCCAAGCTTGCTTTCTGGCGCGACGAAACCGCTACCGAAACGGCAGGCCAGTATCGCATACTGCTGAGCGAAGCCGGGGACAGCACGGAAGTCAAGGTGCTGAACAAGGAGGGCGCGACCGAGACGTCGAGCAATGCCAGCCGGATATTGAAGCTGCTGTATGAGCAGCTGAAGTAACCACGGAAGGGCAACCGTTTCAGGGCTCCGCGTTCTGCATTCACGGGACGGACAGGACGTGCAGGATGGAGGTGCATCAGCCATGAGCGATACTCTCGCGAATTTGCGCCGAAAAATTGACCGGGCCAGAGATCTGGGTTCGGTGGTGAGTACAATGAAGGCGCTGGCCACGGCGAACCTGGTTCAATACGAAAAATCCGCGCGTTCGCTGGACGACTACTACCGCGTGGTGCAGCTTGGCTTGAGCGTTTGCTTTCGCGGTAGGACACCGCCGGCAACGATGGCGGCACCGAGAGCAAAGGAGGACGCCGGAGTAACCGGCGCGATCGTATTCGGTTCGGACCAGGGACTGGTCGGGCAATTCAACGATGTCGTTGCGGATTATGCCCGCGACACGCTGGCGTCCCTGTCCGGTAGAAAGAAAATCTGGGCCATAGGCGAGCGCGTGCACGACCGTCTTGGCGATATGCAACTGCCCCTGAACGGGCGTTTTGACGTTCCACTGTCGATCAAGGGCATAACGCCGCTGGTCGGTGAACTTCTGTTACGGATCATGGTGCCGGGCACGCTGGAGAGCGTGGCGCAGCATAAGAATGGCCCCGAAAATAGACTGGAGCGGCTTTATCTCTTTTACAATCGCTCCGGCCCGGGTATGGTATATGAACCCGTCGCCGAGCGCCTGTTACCACTGGATGAAACGTGGCGTCGCTCACTGGCTGAACTTCCCTGGCCATCGAAGAATCTTCCCGAGGTTGCAGGGGATGTTGCCTCTACGCTCCAGGCGCTGGTCCGCGAGTATCTGTTCGTATCGCTTTTCCGCGCCTGTGCCGGATCGATGGCGAGCGAGAACGCAAGCCGGCTGACTGCGATGGAGCGCGCCGAGCGCAACATTGATGAGCTGCTTGAAGATCTTCAGAAAACGTTTTATCGGCAGCGGCAAAGCAAGATCGACGAGGAATTATTCGACGTTATCGCGGGGGTGGAGGCGCTCACGGGAGAGCAAGCTGGAAAGCGGCGCGAGTATCGGTAATCGCGCGCGGAGCGAACGAAGGAGCGAAGGAAGGCACGATTTGTAATGGGGTCATGAAGATCTGATTGGAAAAGGTGTACTTTGGTCCAATTGGAAAGGCACGAAAAGTGGGTAAGATGAAGACTCGGGAGTGACCCAATGACTCCCCAACGTAGCGGGTGCCTGTAGCCCGGCGGCAGCGATCCTGCGCCGGGCTTTTTCTTGGGCATCGGTCTCCTGAAGCACCCCATCCGACGTATACGACGTATATTTTGCCAGTTCCCGGCCGGTAACGATTGACGAGGAAAGCGCAAATGCGTCGGCCAGGGGGACGGGTGAATAGCAGAAGAAGCCATGCTAGCCCGGGTTTTCCTGTAAAGTTTCAAGCTGCGTTGTTCAGCTAACCCGGCCGCGGTCTCCCGCCCTCCAATTCATGCGCATCATAGCCATTCGCCGGTGGGCGCTTATTGCCGGCCCGCTTTTAGCGGCGAGCGTCGCCCTGGCAATGAGCTTTTCCGGTTGGGGAGCAGAAGCCTGTTGGACTGGCGCGGTTGCAGTTTTGTGCGTGGTATGGTGGATATTCGAACCCATACCCATTCCGGCCACCTCGATCATTCCATTGGCGGTTTTCCCGCTTGCCGGTGTCCTGCCCCAGGAAAAGATATCCGCCGCTTACGGCAACGAACTGATTCTGCTTCTGCTGGGGGGATTCATTATCTCTACCGCGATGGAACGCTCCGGCGCGCACCATCGCATTGCGTTGGGCATGGTGAACCTGGTGGGCGGCCACAGCAGCCGCCGCATCGTATTCGGTTTCATGATCGCCAGTGCTGCCTTGAGCATGTGGATATCCAACACGGCGACCGCGTTGATGATGCTGCCCATAGCACTCGCGGTGATTGCGCAGAGCCCGGACAGCAAACTGGCGGCGCCGTTGTTATTGTGTATCGCCTATGGATCGAGCATAGGCGGTCTGGGCACGCCGATCGGGACGCCGCCCAATCTCATCTTCATGCAACAGTATGCCCTGTTCACAGGTTCCGCAATCAGCTTCACCGAATGGATGAGCTGGGGTCTGCCAGTCGTGCTGCTGTTCGTGCCACTGGCAGGGCTATGGCTGACGCGTAACCTGGATTATAAGGGCCAACTGGTTATTCCCCCTTGCGGGGCGTGGCGCCCGGAGGAGCGGCGGGTATTGATTGTGTTCGGGATTACCATACTCGCCTGGGTGACGCGGCTTGAACCCTTTGGCGGCTGGAGCGGCTGGTTCAATCTCAAGGGCGCCAGTGACGCGATCGTCGCCCTGTCCGCGGTGGTAGTGATGTTTCTGGTTCCCGACGGGCGCGGTGGAAAGTTGCTCGACTGGAAGACGGCGGAACGGGTGCCGTGGGGAATTCTCATTCTTTTTGCGGCAGGAATTGCCATCGCCCAGGCGTTCGTCGAGTCAGGGCTGTCGAACTCCGTCGGCGCTCACCTGTCGGGTCTGGCGGGCCTGCATCCGTTGATCGTTATCGTGAGCATTTCGCTGATGGTCACTTTCCTGACCGAAACCACCAGCAATACCGCGACCACAGTCCTGCTGATGCCGATTCTCGCGCCCGCAGGTCTTGCAGCGGGCATCGACCCCCGGTTATTGATGATACCGGCTGCAATGAGCGCAAGTTGCGCTTTCATGCTGCCGGTTGCGACGGCGCCCAATGCCGTCGTGTTCAGTACCGGAAAAGTACCCATTTCCACCATGGCGCGCGAAGGGCTGGCGCTTAATTTCATCGGGGCCGCGGTTATCACGCTTGTTTGCTATTTTCTCGTGGCGTAGCGTCTTCCCGGAAAGCGCGGCGATGAAAAGACAGGACTGCGGGTCAGCGCGTCCGGGATTTGCGGCAGGGAATAAAGATGTGGAAAGAGGGTTGAAAGGGTGTTGACGGGGTGTTGAAAGCCCGAAGGGGAACCTGACATGCCTTGTCAGTTCCACCCCGGTAATACCGCCAGTGCGGCGTATTCGTTGCGCGCTACTCCGCCAGCCTCGCATCCATCGTGATTTTGGCCTTCAGAAGCTTGGATACTGGGCAGCCCTCTTTCGCCCTGTTCGCGACTTCCTGGAATCTTTCCTCGCTCGCGACCCGTATTTTTGCGACTACGCGCAGATGGCTGGCCGTTATCTCGAAGCCCTCGCCAATTTTCTCAAGCGTGACCTCGGCGTGGGTTTCGATCCGGTCCGGCGTGAGGCCGGCCTGGCCCAGCATCATGGAAAGGGCCATGGAAAAGCAGGCGGCATGCGCAGCCGCAATCAGCTCCTCCGGGTTGGTGCCTTTGCCATCTTCGAAGCGTGACTTGAACCCGTACGGTGCCTCTTTGAGCACCCCCGTCTCGGTGGAAATCGTGCCTTCACCTTCCTTGATGCTGCCCTTCCAGATTGCCCATGCCTTTTTGACTGTCATGATTTTTCCTTGAGTAGATGAGAGTGAGCGCGGGGAATGCTGCAAGACTACGGATTTGACACCCGCATGTCTGTGCGCTTCCGAACGCAGGCACGACGCCGCACGGGGCGAGGCCTGCCGGTCAAGCCGGTTGGGCGGGTTTCGGTGTCGCGTCCGAAACCGAACGCTGCGGCCCGGCGATTACATGTCCGTCCGCTGTTTTCGCGAGAGGTGCGGCCCGGCTCAAGTTGCTATGCGCTAGCTAACCCGCTTGGCTGGTGGCAAATCATCGGAACGGGCCGACTTTCAATAGATGGACAAGCTGCTGGGTGAAGCCGGTGACGATGCAGACTCGTGCGCGTGGTTGTCCATGTGTTCCAGGGCCCTGGACAGCGCATCCCTGAGCTCGCGCGCCTGCTCGGCCTGCATGACATACGGCCTGCCGGGGTCAGCCTCGGCAAGGTTCTGCTGTCCGTGCGACAAAAACGGAAAGCGGACAGAAAGCAGGCCATCAACCGGCTCGGATTTTATTTCCCATCCAGTTATGGGAAATTGAAAAAGATTGTTTTCCATAACAACTCCTGATTCCAAAAATTGCAAAAAAAGCCGCAAAAATAGTTTACCAAAGGAGGATGTTCAAACTTCGTTAGATACCGCACATATGGCCGCGCCAAGCAGGTTTTTTTAATCAAAAAAACCGTGTCTCGCAGGATCGGCGGTCGAAAGCGATTTTTTCGGGCGACGGGTGCAGGCTATGGTTTCAAGCCTAGTGAGTTTCCCGCTGGCGCGATTGTAATAAAAAAGGATGAGGCGCGGCGGTCAGCAACTCAAGCCGAGGGCTATATGTAGGGTGTCCACCAGCTATCCTTATGGCGCGCCTTAACAGCAGCGAACCAGCGGCAAAGCGGGTAGAGCAGCAGGGTGACTGCGACCCAGAACAGGTAGACGGTGGGCATGCTGAACCCCCACCAGGACGGGAAAGCGTCGAAAGATGCCAGGAATGGTTCGATGTCGCGATTCATGGCAAAGGCGAAAACGAGCACCAGCCCGTGTATGCCGTACAGGTGCAGGAGGTAGAAGAAGAGCGGCACGCGTCCAAAGACGATAAGCAGGCTCGATATCGGCCCTTGCGGGGCCTGCCGTCGCTCGAACATCGCCAGCAGTATGAGCGTGGGTCCGAGCGTCATCAACAGGAAGAGCAGGGAGGGGGGGTATTTGCTCGTATTCAGAAAGGACAGTAGCGTGAACAAGGCCGTTTCCCGTGAGACCCATGGCCTCGGGTCTCCGTAGCCGTTATAGAGGCGCAAGAGGACGAAGGCGGTGATGATCGCCGTTCCCCCTGCAAGCAGCCATTGTTGTCTCCGGCTTGGCGGCATCAGCAGGATGGGCCCGAAAGCATACCCTGCCGCCATGACCCCGATCCATGGGATCAGCGGATACGAAATAGGGGAGTCGGGCACGTGGAGCACGTTCAGCAGCCATCCCTGCCATTGCAGCGAGCCGTCGAGGGCGCGGAAGTTGTCAAGCCGTAGGCCGTCCAGGAGGTTATGGGCCACGATCATGCCGATACCGGTGCAGGCGATTGCCCATCGCGGGAGATAAACCAATGCGGCAAGCGCTACCATCGACCATCCCAGCGCCCAGATAACCCCCAATCCCAGCTGGCTGTAATCCAGGTTGAAATCCCAGGCGAGGCGAACAGCCGTCACTTCCAGAAATACCAGCCACAGACCGCGGGTGAACAGCCGGCGGGCGAGCTGCCGGCGCGTGAGACCGCGCGTGGCAGAAAGAAAAGCGCTGGTTCCCGCCAGAAAGACAAAGGCGGGTGCACAAAAATGGGTTACCCAGCGGGTGAAAAACAGGGCTGTATCGGTGCGGGACAGATCGGTAGGAGAGAAGTCGGCTTCGGTAAAAAACCAGCGCACATGATCGAGCGCCATCAGCACCATCACCAAGCCACGCAACAGGTCCACCGATACGATGTAGGGCGAGGGCGCCGAAGTATATGGAGAGTTTGTGGTCAACATGCGTGCCTTATTCCCTGTTTCATCCAGCGGTCGAATTAGTGTCGCTTCCGATGGGGTTGCCAGCTGGGAGCGTCCTGCGGGGAGATGATACGGCTCACCGGCAGGTCGCGCCTCCAGTAATCCAGCGGATGCCGCTCAAAATTTATTGGGCGGATAGTACCTCAGTCCAATACCCAAGCCGCAGAATGGTTGTATCATAGGAAGTGGAGGAGAAGTTTTCCTCCACCAGGGTATACCTACAAGAGGGAGCCCGGCCCGGCGGCAGTAATCCTGCCGCCGGGCTTCTCGGAGCCGATCAGATATCATCCCATCAGCCGCGTCCAGAAGGGAAAAACATGGTTTCCCGATCGCAAGGTAGCGACCATGGAAGCATGAAATGCATCAGTTCGTTACCGCTACCAAAGCGGCAGTTGCACAAGGTAACTGGTATGCAGCGCTTGCGATAGCGCTCACCATGCCTGACATCTGCGGCAGGACCGAGAATCCATCAAAGAATTCGCGGGCGCGGTTCGTCGATTGGTATGACCGATTTTTACTGAAGCGCTATCAGGCGAATATCGGCCCGAATCGAGCGCTTCACACTTTCCTCAGCGGCCTGGATTGCTACGCCTTGCGCTGCGCTTTTTTGCACCAGGGCGAATTTGGAATCGATGATCAGCGCGCGCGGCAAGCGTTGGAACGCTTTCACTTCGACATTCCGCGCCAGGGATCTTTCATTCACATGAACCACGTCAATAACGTTCTCCAGTTGCAAGTGGATCGGTTTTGCCTTGATGTTACCGAGGCGGTTGAACAGTGGCTCATAATTGTTGCTGGTGACAAGGACATCCAAGCCCGATTGGCCAAGCTGGCATCGATTGGGTGAGCAGTAGCTTCCAGCTTAACAACCAGATCGGCTAACCGCACGGAACCTGTTTAACCTCGTGCGTCTTCCCATGAAACTCACTATCCCCAGGCCGGCAAGCATCATGGCATAGGTTGCCGGCTCGGGTATGGTGCCAGTAACCGCGATCTGCCCCGAATTGTTGATGTCATAAGCGTTCGCTAGAATAGTCCCGTCCGGTGGCCTCGCTAACATATTGAGATCAGTCATGCCCGTCCCATCGGGACCGGTGACAAAAGCATGGTATTCACCTGCAACCGCGTCGTAGAAATATCCCACCACCTGTCCGATGTCATTGACGCCAAAGGGCAACCCAATACCAATATCCCGCATACCCACGCCATTGGGGCCGGTGACAAAAGCATGCTCTTCACCTGAAGCCGCGTCGTGGAAAGATCCCACCACCTGTCCGATGTTGTTTACTGCGAGGGCGATGCTCGCATCTCCTAGCAGGGGGCCCAGATCGGTTATGCCGGCGCCATTGGACCGGTGATAAAAGCGTGGTGCTCACCTAGAGCTGTCGTGGACCCTCCCACCACTTGTCCGGCATTGTTGATGTCAAGGGCGGTGCTTTCACTTCCACCCAGCGTGCCGAGGTCGGTCTTCCCGACGCCATTGGGTCCTGTTATGAACGCGCGGTTAGTTAAACTGGACAGCACGAGGGTGTTTCCCGCCAGTCGCCCGGCATCGTTGATGCCGACGGGATAACTCCTGTCTCCCAGCACGGTACTAAGATCGCGGATTCAACCCCATTGGGGCCCGTGAGAAAAGGGCTGGTTTACCAGCGACTGTGCCGAAAAGTCCTGTTACCTGTCCAGAATTGTTTATGTCGGAGGCGCTACTGTGGTCTCCGTCCAAGGCAATAGCAGTCATGCCTGCACCATTAGGGCCGGTGATGAAAGCGCGTTGAGGGTAAAAGGGGTGGGTTGTGTAGGATTGTCCCACTACCTGGCCGGAGTCGTTGATCGCCGCAACAGTAGTAGTAGGGGGAGTTCTTCCCAGGTTGCCTAGTTTGATCAGCTCCTTGCTATTGGAATCCACAATCCATCCGGTGAGGGAGAAGGGGGCCGCAGCCACGGGGGGCGGAGCGAAACTTAGGGCCATTATCACGACGGCGGCCAGGCCAAAGCGGCGGATTTCAGGGTAATAGCTCATTTTCATGGCGAGCCCTCTGGTGGAAAGAGCTGTTTGAGATGTCAGGCTGGATTCATTTTTATTCTAGTTGATGAATTGCGTTTGACAAGGCAGCGAAATCGCGGCATCGGCTTTTCCGGATGGGTGCTACAGAACGAATCAAGCGTTGTTTCCTTCCAACCTTACGGCCGTCTTAATACACGCGCGAAAACCTCGTCCAGGCTCAGCGAGGCAAGTGGTCTGCATGCAAGATGAATCGCGGGACGCTTGCTAACTGCGCGCGGTGTGCTACAGATTAATAGAGCCGGCTGCGGGAGATGGTAATTCCAGTACCAGCCGGCAACGGGCGTTCCTACCTGTTTAACCTGAACCAGAGGAGATCCATCATGGCCTTTTATTTTGGAGACGAATCAGCAAACACCGCATCACTCGGCAATGCCTCCGATTTCATGTTTGGTTTTGGAGGAAACGACAGGCTTTCGGGAAACGGCAGTAACGATGTCATCGACGGGGGCGATGGCAGCGACACCCTGGATGGTGGCGATGGTAACGACGTTCTGTCCGGCGATCACGGCGACGATACGCTATTGGGCGGAGCCGGTCATGATGGTCTCGACGGTGGAAGCGGTGATGATCGCCTCGATGGACAGGCAGGTAACGATATTTTGCTTGGACGTGGAGGAGCGGACAGAATTCTTGGGGGAGCGGGCGACGATATTATCCTGGGTGGCGAAGGCAACGACAAATTACGGGGAGAAGCCGGAGATGACAGGCTATACGGTGAAAGCGGCGACGACACCCTTAACGGCGGTAGCGGTACGGATACCCTGAATGGCGGGCGGGGAAATGATGTGTTCGATTATGACGCGCTGTCTGACAGCCCGGGATTCGAGGAAACCAGTCCGCTGGTGGTTCGCGACAATATTATCGGCTTCGATGGCAGGGGAGCCGCCTTGGGCGACCGCATCGATCTCTCGACCATTGACGCGAACCGGGAGGTGGCTGGCAACCAGGCATTCAACCTGAACCAGTTGACGTATAGCCAGGGGATACTGACGGCAACGGTGATTGGATTCGGGATTCCCGGTTCGCTCGATTTGCAGGTCCGTCTGGTGGGCAACCCGCCTCTGGACCTGGTCGGTCAAACGAATGACATCATCCTGTGACGGGGAGGCGGGTGGATGTCCCGGATGTCCGAGTGGCAAGCGCTTGTATAGAACAATCAGGTAATAAGGCCCGGGTCAAGGGTTCGACAGGCCGGGGCAGAATCCGGGGCCACGGGTAGCGGCTGCGCCGCCCCCACAAAAAAGATGCCGATGCCACCGCGGAGCGCAGGGTGAGCATCGGCGAATTGACTCGTTAGTTGGGTTCGTTATTTTGTAATCAGAAGAATTACTGCTTGGTAGCACTACTCAATTTCTTCGGTAGATTAATCCCTGTGTCCGTCCTTTGACATGAAGAACCAGAGGGCGACTGCTCCGATACCTACCACGAGGATTGCCATTTCCATGATTACCTCCTTAAGGATTTAGATGCTCAAGAATATGACTACATTGATGACCAGTACAACGGTTGTACTACCAGGTTGATCAAAAACACGTCAAAAACACAAGACATCAGCGAGCCGAACTCCAAATGCCCGCTTGAGTTCGACTTAAGCTGAAATAAAAAGTTCATGCGTGAAGCAAATATTTTTTAAAAAAGTTGATGCGCAACAAGGTTGCCCCCAAACAGTTGTCGTCATCAATCTTCCAGCAGCGGCCGGTGGAGCGTGAGTGGAGCAGGATGCCTGGTACGGGGCTGCGCCATCCCGCCTTTACTGTTCGGCAGCAGTCGGTTTTGAAGGCTTGCTGCTCGCGCGTTCGCGAGTGATCAATCGCGTTCTGCCGCACTGCTGCTGCCTTGGGCATGCCTTAAGGGAACCTCGCGCGTGGCAGGACGGAAGGAAAACGCGTAGCGCCAGCGACGGGCTAATTGATCAAAGTGATCAAAGCCGCCCCACCAAGCAAAAAAATCAAACCTCGGGTACAATGCGGCGGTTCAGTATCAGCGGGGCGAGCCACCGCAGGCGGGATGCACGCATGTACATACACAATTCGCATCCCAAACTGCCCGCGTCATTCGACCTCAAAGAATCCAACCTCGAATAATCGCGCACCTGCGCCTATGACTCTCATGGGGCTCGTTATGGAAAACCCGCGGATAAATGATTTTTAGCTCGCCAAAATTCATCCTGCTGTTTCTGCCGATCGCCTTCCTCGGGTACTTCTACCTGAACAGGATTCGGCTTGTTCTCGCGGGCAAGGCCTGGCTGGTGGCGGTAAGCCTTTTTTTCTACGCTTACTGGAACATCGCCTACTTGCCGCTCCTCGTCGGCTCCATACTGTTCAACTTCGCGATCGGCACCGCCCTGGCGCCGAATCCGGACAAGCCCGCGCGATTCTCGCGCCGCCTGGTCCTGGCCTTCGGAATCATCGGCAACCTTGGCCTGCTCGGGTATTTCAAGTATGCCGACTTTCTGATCGATAACATCAACGCTGCTTTCGATATCGGCGTTATTTCGCCTCACCTTCTGCTGCCGCTGGGCATCAGTTTCTTCACCTTCACCCAAATAGCCTATCTGGTGGATAGTTATCGCGGCGAGGCCAGGGAATACGATTTCCTCAACTATGCGCTGTTCGTCACTTTTTTCCCGCACCTGATAGCCGGTCCGATCCTGCATCACGGCGAAATGATGTCGCAATTCAAGTCGCGCTGGACACTGGTCATGCGCTATCGGAACATCGCGCTTGGCCTGTTCATTTTCAGCATCGGCCTGTTCAAGAAGGTCGTGATCGCCGATACCTTCGCGGTGTGGGCAAACGCAGGATTCGAGGGCGGCGAAACGCTCGACTTTTTCAGCGCCTGGGGGACCAGCCTCTCCTACACGTTCCAGCTCTATTTCGATTTCAGCGGCTATTGCGATATGGCAATCGGGGCGGCGCTCCTATTCAACATCTGGTTGCCGATCAATTTCAATTCTCCGTACCAGGCGCTCGACATCCAGGATTTCTGGCGCAGATGGCACATGACGCTCAGCCGCTACCTCCGCGACTACCTCTATATTCCGCTCGGCGGGAACCGTTGCTCGACGCCGCGCGTTTACCTGAACCTCATGGCTACCTTCATATTGGGCGGGCTCTGGCACGGCGCGAGCTGGATGTTTGTGCTGTGGGGGGCGTTTCACGGTGCTGCGCTGGTGATCCATCGCGCCTGGAGCGGGTTCGGCCTGCGCATGCCCAGGGCAATGGCGTGGCTACTGACGTTCAATTTCATCAACCTCACCTGGATTTTTTTCCGTGCCGATACCCTTGAGAGTGCCTTGAGGATCATCCGCGGGATGGCGGACATCAACTCGGTCTTTAACCTGACGGCGTTGCATGTGCCTACCGATAGCCTGGTGTGGGGCGGATGGTTCTCGGATTACCTCCTGAGGTGGCTGCCCGCGGGCCTCGCTGCCAACATTCTCTGCTTCATTGCCATCCTGCTCACGCTGGGGATCATAAGCCGGAAGAATTCGTTCGAGCTGATGGTCGGCGTCAATGGCCAGGGAACCGCCAAATTTTCGGGCGCGCTGGTGCTGTTCTGCATCGCCATGTATTCGACCATGGTGACGACGAGCTCGATATTTCTTTACTTCAATTTCTAGGCGGCTGTCGTGATAAAGAAAAGGGTTTTTGTCTTTCTCGGGGTGGCCCTGCTCGCGCTGGCGATTGTTCCGCTTATCAATCTTTCCGCGTGGAATGGCCCGAAAAAGGAAGGGCAGGAATGGTGGAGCGACTCCGTGCTCTACAACTTCGACTTCGCTTCAGCGTTTCTGGGCCGTGTTTTTTATCCGCACGGGATCTCAACCAACCCGAGCCAGGTGTTCATCGGGAAAGACGACTGGCTCTACCTCGGGGAGCAGTACGAAAAAACGGTTACCTCGAGGCGTCATCAGCCGACGGCCCTGGATGCGGAGGCCGCCCAGGTTATCGCGAGCGCGACCAGATCCTGGGATCAGTGGCTGACCCTGAAGGGCGTCAGGATGTTCCGGGTCATGCTCGGTCCGGACAAAAATACCGTCTACCCGGAGTTCCTGCCCGACTGGGCGCAGCAGGCATCCAGGTCGTCAACCGACACATTACTGGCGAATGACAGCAAGGGGCTCTACGTTGACATCCGGAATGCGATGAGAACTGCAAAGTCGCGGTTTGCGGAATCGCTTTATTACAAGACGGATACGCACTGGAATAGCCTGGGCGCATGGGTGGCATTTCGCGCTTTCGAAGCGGAGATTGCACGCGCCGAGCCGGGATTGCGCCTGCTTTCCGATCATGAGGTGCGTATTACGAAGGTGAATGAGCGCCAGGGGGGCGACCTGGCGAAATTCCTGAGATTGAAGGAGACGCTGCGGGATAGCGAGGTGGTGGTGGATATCGTCAGCGAGCGCCCGATTGAAATCGAGCAGTATGAGTTCGATACCGGCCGCCTGAAAAAAGCCGGCGGCAACCCTCAAATTCATACGGCACGGCAGCCATTGCTGGTCAAGTCCAAACACGCCCTGAACGATAAAAAGGTTTTGTGGTTGCGCGATTCGTTTGGCACCGCGATGGCTCCCTTCATGGCGGCCACGTTCTCGGAAACGCTGCAGATTCATTACGAGTCCGCCGACACTGCCTCGCTTGCGCGGCTGGTGGACACATTCAAACCGGATTATGTCTTCGTTACCGTGGTTGAGAGGGCGGCCAGGAGAAAGCGGTTTGGAAGCCTCCCGCCACTCATTTTTTCCTCGGAAAAACCGAAGCGTTTCACCTCCGTGAGTCACGGACTCCCTACCGAAACGCATGACCTCATCAAGACCAGGAACAGGCAGGCATACCGCGTGGCGGGGGCTGATCCATATGTCACCTTTTCACTCGACCAGCCGGTTCGTGCTCGTGACGTGTCGCAACTGGTGCTGGACCTGAACTGCGGCGAAAAGACCGAGCCGGTTAAGGTCCAGATATCCTGGCATTCCGCCGGCAGAGAGTTCAGCGAAGCCAACAGCGTCCGCTTCACCACGCAGCCGGGCATGACGGCGATTAATTTGACGCCGCTTTCCTCCTGGGCTCAGGCAGGTGCCGTCACCGATATTCGGGTTGATATCGATTCCGCTAGCGCCTGCCCCATCGTGGCCATCAGCAGCCTTGAGCTGGGTAAAGACGCCGGCGACCAGAGCGCCATATAGAAGCAGGCCCAAGGCCGGCTTCTGTTTGCCGCGCTCAGCGGCTTTCCTATCCCATTCCCCGTACTCCCACACACGTTACGTGCCTATCTATCGAGTATCAGGCTGCTTGCATGCGTTCTCCAATTGCTGCCGGCAGATTTGCGGGCGGCTTTTGCCGGCTTTTTTCAACTCATTTTTCAACTACTGCGTGAAAATTTACATGGGGCCTTCGATCGGCTACGCTTGGTGTACCGGTGTTCATGAATTTTCCATTTTCTGTTACCGGCAATGATCCCCCATCAATAATAAAGGATCCCCATGAAAAACCTATTCATGCTTGCGGTTGCCGTAGTCGCCCCGTCCTTTGCAGTTGCTGCCGAAACAAAAGCGCTGAACGATGCGGAGATCATTGGTCTCGTCCAGGCCATTAACCAGGCCGAGGTCGATTCCTGGAGGCTGGCCGACGCCACCTCGTCCAATGCGGACGTAAAGGCGTACAGCCGGCGGGTAGCCAAGGAACATTCTGAAGCCTATTCGTCGGTCCAGGACTGGGCAGCCAAGCATAATATAGTGCCGCAGAACAGCTCACTGAGCGATAGGGTGAAGGTAGTTGAAGAAGAACATCTTGAAAGCCTTGACCGGCAGCGGGGGATTTTGTTTGATCTGGACTACGCAAGTCATGAGGTGGAGTTTCACCAGAAAATGCTGGACTTGTGGGATGAAAAACTGATCCCCCAGGCGCAGGACGAAGAATTGAAGCGTTTATTGACCGACCTGCGCCGGGTTATTGCCCAGCATCTTGAAGACGCGAAGAAACTCAAGAGTTCGCTGGGGAGAAAAAAGTAGCTGCCTGTCGCCGGATTGCGACCAGGTAATCCGACCTGATTGATCCGTAGCCTCCAAACGAAGAATTGAAGCGAAGCATTTACTGATTGGCATACGGTCGGCCATTTGGCCGTCATCTCCAGGGCACGAAATTGCGGCGAGCCCGGCTAATGGCCATAATTTATATCCATGAATTCTGATTAAATCAACTCATGCGTTTGTCCCCAGCCATTCCCGTCTTGCGCATCTTCTCGGAAGATAAAGCGAAGGAATTTTATCTGGATTTTCTTGGTTTCAAACTCGAATGGGAGCATCGGTTTGGAGATAACTTTCCACTGTATGCGCGAATAAAGCGGTCTGAATTAATAATCGACTTAAGCGAGCACTACGGTGACGCCACCCCGGGCGCGACGATCTTTGTGCCAGTAGAAAATATCGATGTTCTCTGTTCCGAGCTCCGGGCGAAGCAGTACAGGTATGCCAAGCCAGCGATCGAAGCGTTTGCATGGGGGCGGGTAATGGAGATTTCGGACCCATTCGGAAACCGGCTGCGATTTTCCGAAGCCGCGAAAAGTGATGTGACGGCCAATCCGTAACAGACAAAGGTCGAATTAGCGCAGGGTAACCCGAAAGGATTACCCGTCCGTTCCTTCCGCTTGTTAATCGTTCGCCTCTTTCCACTTGGCTGCCGCGAGGCAGACCGCTTCGCGCAGAGTTGCACCGCTGGTTTTGATTTCGTCGCAGTAGAGGGTGAAGCCGCCGCGGTATTGGGGGGTGGGGCGGTTGTAGACGGCCTGGTCGCAGTATTCGCTCAACCAGTCGAGTATTTCCGTATCCGAGAAATCCAGGGGGGCCGGACAGCGTTCTGTCCAAGTTGATTGTGCCCAGGTCATCCACCTTCCGGCCCCGTTTCCCATTGCGACGTCCTTCTCTCCTTACTCCATGTTGCCCTTTAAACGGGCCGAGTTCCGCGCCAGGCACGGCCTGGACATTTCTTTGCGCCTTTCCCTTCCTGACCGCTTGTCTTTCCACGCCGCCGGGGACTTACTGGATCGAGGCTATGCCGGGTTGGGCTGCACATCGGTTTCGCGGATGCTGCAAATACCTGGACTGGATCAGCCCGGTGTTTGCAGCATGGGGAGAGTCTACAAGTAAAACTTGTAATTGTCAATACAGAACTTGTACGGGGTGAAGGTTGCGACAGGTGAAAAATAGACGGTTGGCGTATCAACCTTACCGCATCGGCACTCGTACGAAAGGCACTTCGCCTTCCCGCTGATGCGTTCTTCCCGGGCCGTACTCCACGACCTGATCATCTTTCAGGATAATGGAATAATCGACGACATCCCGGTACGAGCTGCTGAAGAGGGAGCGAGCGGCACGCCGGTCAACGTAGAATAATGCTTCATAATCGCCGCTGCGCTGGTAGCCGTCGGGATCTCCAGCGACATCGATCACCTCCGTCTTCGTCATCCCTGCGCGGACACCGGCCATTTTGCCTGTCGTGGCGCATGAGGAAAGGACCAATATACTGAGCAGAGCCAAGATAGCAGGTTTCATAATGTACTCCCAAGGACATGAATTAAAATCTTGCCGAACGCGCAGGACCTCCGATGGGCGCCCCGTATTTTTTATAGGCGGCCCCCGGTTCAGCGCGGTTCAGCGGCTTATTCTGCTGGTTTCCGACTCTTACTCGCCCGGCGCGCCCTGACATTCCAATTCTTTGATAAGTACTGCGACCTCGGCTATTTCGGCCAGCACTTCCTTTACCGCTCGTTCGAGGGAATACCGCCGGTTCTCCAATTCCCGCTGGTCTTCAGGAAAATCCATGAGATATTTTTCCCGCTTGGCGCGCGCCTTTTCCGAAACGTGAAACGCAAACAGCATTTCCAGGCTGTCGTACGGCAATCGGTTCTCCGGAGATTTCATGTTAGCGAATCCCGCGGATGGTTCCAACACCGCGTCCACGATCTGCTGCGCGGCAAGAACTGTGAAGTTTGCTGTTCATATCAGACGTCACCCCTGATTATTAAAAACTTATAGGTAACCGGCCGGGCTAGGGCTGGCGCCTGTTGAATTTCCGGCGGTCCTCCACATGCCGGCCAAACCGGCGTCTATCGGACTGCCGCCTTTCCTCGAGTCTTCGATCTCCCCTCGGGCATCCGACGCGGAGGAAAAGCTGGCGGTGGATGAGGGGCCATGTCGGGTACGGGCAATGGCTTTGCGTTTGCCTCAGCTTGCCCGCGAACTCCTTCAGCTACGTTTTCGCCGATAAGCGCTTTGCTTATTGTCACCAGGCGGACAGCATCTTCCTTCGACATGCGCCGCATGGCTTCAACCACCTGGCTGATAAGCGGGTCGTTCTCCGCAAGGGGAGCCTCAGCCCCAGGCGCAGCGGTTGCATTCTCCTGCGTCCTGGCAACGGCCGCCGCCATCGCGCCTGACGGTTCGGCGGGTGCGCCGAAATGCGTGAGCGACGGAGGTAATTTCAGCACCTCTGCAATCTTGTTCAACCGTTTGCCGCGCGGCTGGGTAGCCCCCGATTCCCATTGCTGGACAGCCTGGGGGGAAACACCTACTAGCTCCGCCAACTGAGACTGGTTGAGATTGAGCTTCTCCCGCCCCTCGCGAATTATTTTCGCAATGTCCATACATCGATAATACAAGCAATGCTTGTGATTCGCTTACAAGAATCCCTTGACGAATACAAGTAATGCTTGTAATAATGGCCGAATTGGAAAGGCAAATACAGGGAAAGTTCCAACTCAGCGGTAAAAACGCAGTTTTGACTGGCGAAAAGGGGTTTTGACGCATAAAACCCCCAGATAACGGGAGTTCTCCTCATGAACTACTACGAACGATATTGCGGCGACTACCAGCGTGACACGGCGCACTTGTCTCTGGCTGAGCACGGTGCTTATACGATGTTGCTGGATACCTATTTTAGCGTAGAAAAGCCGCTGCCCAGCGATATGCCGAGCCTCTACCGCGTCTGCCGGGCGATGACGCGGCTTGAGCAGCAGGCCGTGAAGTCGGTGGCCGAGCAGTTTTTCCCGGTTTCTGCGGTTGATGGGTTCCGACATAACCAGCGTGCAGACCGCGAAATAGCCAAGGCCCGGCCAAAGATCGAGGCAGCCCGAAATAACGGGCGCAAGGGCGGTCGTCCCCCCAGGCAAGTAGCGCATCAGCAAGAGACGGAAAACCCGACGGAACCCGGCGGGTTAGCCACAGGTTTCCGCGGCATAACTCCCAACACAACCTGCGACATAAGCGGCCACATAAGCACCGGGTCAACCTGGCGCGAACCCGGCGGCAAAGCTCACCAGCACCAGCACCAGCACCAGCACCAGCACCAGCGCCAACCCGGTCAAAACCCGCAGGGCGATACCGGGCGGGCTGTTCGCGCCGTTGTTCATGCCACGGGAGGGCAGCGGGGGGTAGCGGATGCCGCGCCTGATCCCGATTCCTGTCCTCATGAGCATGATTTCGCCGCTGCCGTTCCCCGGGAGACGAAAACCTGCGACCCATCGCAACCGGGGATCGCCGGCGCCTGTTGCAAGGTGCTGATCCGGCTTGGGGTGCAAGGGTGTAATCCGCACCATCCCGTATTGCTTGCGCTATTAAATGCGGGTGCGGTGGAGGATGAGTTTGCGCAGGCCGCGAGAAACGCGGTTGCCAGGGGGAAAGCGAGCTTCGCTTATGTCCTTGGTACCGTAAAGCGGCAGCGGGAAGAGGCGGCAAAACTGGTCCTGCACCGTGGCCGGATGCCCAACATCCAGGAATTGCTTGAGTCATCCAACCGCGCCGCAGCCGATGGGTGGGTACCGCCCGAACTGAGGCAGGCTGATGCGAGGGCGGATGCGAGGGCAAATGTGAACGCAGATGTGAAGGCGCATGTGGAGGAGGCGCAGCATGGAAATTGATGACTTTCAGAAATTTCATGACGGAATTGCCGGGGTGATGAGCTTTTATGGCAAAAGCGTGTCGCGGTTTGCGCTGGACGTATGGTGGACCGCCCTCAGGAGGTTTGACCTGCAGGCGATCGTGGATGCATTCAATCGTCATCTGGCTAATCCCGACACCGGTCAGTTCGCGCCCAAGCCGGCCGACATTATCCGCATGTTGCAGGGTTCGACGCAGGACTCGGCCTTGCGCGCATGGGCCAAGGTGGACCAGGCGGTGCGCAGGGTGGGCACATATTGCGACGTGGTATTCGACGATGGGCTGATTCATCGCGTCATCCAGGACATGGGCGGCTGGATTTCCTTTGGGGCCAGAAGCGAGGACGAATGGCCGTTCGTGGCGAAGGAGTTCGAGAACCGTTATCGCGGCTTCAGTGCGCGCGGCGAGCGGCCGTCATATCCGGCCACGCTGATCGGTCTTGCAACAGCGCACAACAGCCGCAAGGGATACCCGCCGGAGACGCTGGTACTGATCGGGAATGAGCAATCCGCGCGTCAGGTGTTGCGCGGGGGAACCGACCAGCCGCAACTCGGATTGCATCGCATGCGTGCCGGTAGCGGTGACTGCATTAATGAAGCCTTTCGCATCGACAGCGAAAAACGGGTGAGCGGGGGGCACGGGGTTGGCTAAGTCTGAGTAAGCCATCAGCCGCAGGGGGCCGGGAACTTGAACGACAGCAGAGCAACAGGGAAGCCTGAAAAACCGCGAAAGCGACGAAAGGAGGGGGCAGTGAAGACATTCGGGTTAACAGCAATCGCAGCAATAGCAGTGATGGCGCTAGGGGCGCATGCCGAGGCTGGTGCGCAGGCGCCCCTGGCCGCCGGGATAACGGCAGAGCTTGATTCGCATAGCGTTGCACAGGCGGCGGCGTCGTCAACCGCGTCTGTTGTTTCAAATCAGGCACAGAACCAGACGCAAAGCCAGATCCAGTCCCAGACCTCGGTGTCCAACGCGATGGGTGGGGAGGGCGGGTCCGCGCACAATGCGGGCAACAGCCAGATCATGAATATCGGCGGCGTGGGCGGCTATGGCGCGCGCAACAATCCCAACATCGGGCTCGGGTTGATGGTCCCGACCGCGCCGTGCCGCGACACATACTCGGTTGCGGCCTCGGCGGCAGGCATGGGCGGGGCGCTGGGCTGGTCGAAAGCCGACCGTGAATGCCGCTGGCAGGATATCGGCGCGGCTTTCATGCGCGCCGGTTTTATCGATGATGGGCTCGCCATGTGGTGCGCCATCGAAGGTGTCGAAGAGATCGCTCCGACCTGTCAGCGGCTGAAAGCGGCCAGGGAGCTCAACGCGCGTTCCGCCCAAATACGCGACCGGAATCTCGGTGCGCCGGAGCAATAAATGGGAAGGGATGTACGCCGGAACCCCGATAAGCCGGAGAACACAGCCTGCAACTCGAGCGCCGGGAAGCACGAAAGCACGGAAGGCACATGGAAGGCACATGGAAGGCACATGGAAGGCACATGGAAGAAATCAAGCGTCATATCAACCAAGGGGAATCTGATCATGAAATTCAACAATCCGCGGCATGCCCTGAGATGGGCGTATGAAACCATCAATACTCCGATCATCAAAATTTCCTCTGTCAACGCGATGCGCGGGCCGGACGGGGCAGGGGGTGTCCCGGAGGGGGAGTTGACCCCGTATGACCGGCATGCCCAGGCCGCGTTGATTGTGAGCCTGTGCGAACGCGCGCTCCCGGCACTGCATATGGCGTACATAAGGGTCCAGTTCGGTCGCGAAGCAGGGGGGTTCAATTTGCTGGCGCGTCATCTGGCGGCAAATTTTGGCACCGGACTGCACAGCCGCCGGGGCATCGAACAGATCATTCGCGCTTATTGCGGCGAAAAAATAGGGTTGCGCGAAATAAGAAAATGCATGGCTTGCGGAACGCTCAAGGCGGCTGCACTGCGCAACGGCGGATATGACGCGCTCGATCTGATTCATGTGCAAACCATGGATATCCTGGAGAGGGAAATGCACAGCCGGGGCCTGTTGCGAACAGCCGATGCGCTCGAAAGGGCATAAGTTGCCCTATTGCCGCGTTACGCTTCGCTCACGGGCTTAACAATCCTGGAAAGGCATGCGCGCACATAGGCGCGGAGGAAGCTGGAAGCAGCCTGTACTGCTTCCAATCGCTTCAGAGTCCAGTGCAAGACAGGGAAGAGCCGTCAGGATGTTTTGATCCTGGTAGAGGGTCGTGCCGACATGACCGTTGCCATCAACGCGAGTCCAGCCATGAACAGTGCGTAGGTTTCAGGTTCGGGAACGGGTGTCAGCAGGAACGCATGATTTGCGCCGGATATTGCGTTGTGTGCGTCCCCGACAATCCAGCCGGTGCTATTGATATCGTACGCCCGCTCCAGCACCCAGCCAGCCTGTGCCGTGCTGGCGTCGAGAAAGCTATTGAGGTCGATTGCTGTTGTGTTATCCCATAGGGTAGCGTGGGTAACGCCACTGGAGGTCTGGGCCCATCCAACAGCCAGACCGGCATCGTTAAGCGCGCGAGCTTCGCTAAGATTTCCGCCCAGGGTACCGAGATCGGTAGCGCTTGTGCCATTCCATAAGGTGGCGTGATAGGCGGAATCGCCGGAGAGATATGCATATCCAGCTAATTCGCTGTTATTGTTTATATCGTTAGCGATGCTGCTACGACCACCGAGCGTGCCCAGATCCGTCGCCTTGGTACCATTCCACACGGTGGCGCGTTTGGTGGTGTCGTCTTCGAGATAGGAATCCCCCGCGACCTGGCCAGCGTTGTTGATCGCACGAGCCTGGCTGGATTGCCCGCCAAGCGAACCCAGGTCAGTCGGCGTGGTGCCGTTCCAGACCGTGGCCTGCCGGCCCGTGGCAGAGGTAAAGACAGCGCCTGCCACTTGACCCGCGTCATTGATGGCCTGGGCCTCGCCATGCTCTGGCCGCTGGGGTTGCAGATCGGTGGCGGTGGTGTCATTCCACAAGGTTGCATGTTGTCTATGGTTGGCAGTTTCCGAATATCCCACAATCTGGCCGGCGCTATTAATCCCAAGGGCAGAGCTGAAGCTCCCGCCCAGTGTGCCCAGGCCGGTCACTTTCGTGCCATCCCAGGACACAGCGTCGTAAGCGGTTTCGTCAGGAAACAAGGCATATCCTGCGATCTTGCCGGTATCGTTGATGGCGCGGGCATAACTTTGGGTGGTTTCCGTGCCCAGGTCGGCAAAGGTATAGAACGTGGCTGCCTGGCTTGCGGTGGCTGCCACAGCACCCGCAGTGAACAAAACAAGACTGGATAGTTTAGGGCCCATTATTTTCATTATTTTGCCTCTTGAGAAGGTTAAAAAAATTAGTTAGGAATTGGGTCAGGAAAAGTTCCGATTGAAATATCTGTGAAACTGGTAGCTGGTGTCCCGAATGTTGAGCCGCATGCTCCTGATGCAGTTTTGTTCCTGAAGTTGTTTTTTCACGCAAAAAGCGAGCCCCGCAATTCGTATGCATCTCGGCATGCTATTCGAGCGTACTCCGCGCTGATGCGCTTCAGCAATAGTCCAATCAGTCTATTCCGTCGCCATACTCATTCATTGTCTGTACATTGTCTGGATAAGCTGTGCCAATCCCCGACCTGTGCAGTCTGGGTTAGTCAGCGCACAGAGCGATGTGTTTTGCCGTGCAATGCTTGGAAGGGTCACAACAAGAAAGCAATGACGGAAGATTAAATCCTCCGTCAATCCAGAATCCTGATGCATTGCTGAGGTGAGCCATGAAGCAGAAAGCGTTCATTGTTTCGGCTGCGGCAAGCGCGCTGTTGCTGTCAGCGCTGGCAGGCTGCGAAAGCCAGCCCAAAGAGGAAGTCCGGCCGGTGGAATGGTACCTGAAGAACGAGTCGGACCGCGCTGCGAAGCTGATAGAGTGCCAATCCAAACCGGGGACAATTGATGCGACCCCCAACTGCGTCAATGCCAGCCGTGCCGAAAACGAGGCAACGGCACGGGCAAAGTGGGTCACGAACAGCGAAGGGATCAGGACCGAGCCGCCAGTTCCGGTTTATCCCTGAGCCCTTCATCGTCCGAATGGCCCCGCGTTCCCGGAATGCGATCCGCATGCCAGGTCGGGCTTTACCGGTTCCGGGAACTTCCGGGATATCAGGTCAAGTGGTCAAGAGTTGATACTAACGAAGATGTGATCCCAAACGGAGACTGTTGCATGCCGGGAAACAAAAGGCTACAAGGCGCGGCTCAACTGCATTCCCCGGCGTTTCCCATCAGCTCGGCGCCCTGTAGCTCATCAGCATCTCTCTACTTAAGCAGTCCCCGCCTTGCGCCTGCGCGCAACGAGCCCCATCATCGCCAATCCCGCCAGTATCATGGTGTAGGTTTCGGGTTCAGGGACATTCGACACTGCTCCCGGAACAGAAGACACCGATACGTTATCGAGAAAAGCCCCTCTGTTGTCGCCGCCGGCATTCAGGTAGCTCAGGCTATACACGCCGTCGGTGCCTGGGGTGAAATTTAAGGTAAAAGTCGAGAATGGGTCGGTACTGTTGAGCAGGTACGAGGCAGTGGCGCTGCCGAAGTTGACGTGTACCGTGTCGGTGTGGATCCCGCGCTGGCTGCCGCTCAGATCAAAAGAAAGCAGGTAGGTTGTACCCCCAGTCAGGTTGACGTTGTTCAGGAACAGGCCGCTGGCGAAACTGCTGCCATCCAGATCCACGTAACTTCCATTGCCCGGAAGAACATCATAGCCCCCTCCAGCGCCGTGCAGGTCAACGGTGCCGCCCGTTATCGTCCAACCACTTATACCAGGTGGAACCCAATTAAGCTGGTCCGGTGCGTAGCTATCGAAATTATCTGAAAAGATGGTCGCCGCATGGGTAAGGGAGGGTCCGAGAAGAAGTGCAGCAACTACGGCAAGATTCTTGAATTTCATTTGTAACTCCTTTTATTGTTATGGCAGAGTTAGATAAAGCAATATGCGTGCCTTTATATTTAGTACCGCTGAATCAGCATGTTGAAGGAGCGTGCGACTCCCCGGCGCCATCAGGGCGGGCAAGTTGAAAGATACCTCGACAGATCCGGCGAGGCATGAGTGGGTAAGTGGAATGACAAGCCGGTGCGGGAGGCCAGGCGAAGGAAGGGGGGCCGAACTTCTGGCATGTTCGCACCGGGCCCAGGCGACCGGGGCAGGGGGCAGGGGGCAGGGGGGCGCCAACTTGATATTGAGCGGACCCGCTTGTGCTGAATCCGGGACGGAAGATGGATGAATCCCGCGGGCTTGCTACCGCAGCCGCGCTGGCTGGAGTCTCGGGGGGTGGGCGTGCTGTTGTGTCAGGTACTCCGGGCCTTTAACAGGGGGCAGTGGAGTGTCGACCTCAGGCCCCGGAGGGTTGGCTACGCCGGGTTTTGCAGTTTTTAAGGTGCACCCAGCAACCCAGTACCCCTAACCCGGCGAGCAGCATGGCGGAAGTCGCCGGTTCAGGGACGGCAGTCACTGATACGTTATCGAGAAACAGCCCTCTATTGTCCCCGCTGACATCCAGGTAGCTAAAGCTGTAAGTGCCATTGGTGGCCGGCGTGAAGCTCAAGGTATAGGTCGAAAAGGCGTCCATGCTGTCGAGCATGTAGGATGCGGTCGCGCTGCCGAAACCGACGTGCACCGTGTCGGCCAGGGTGCCGCGATGGCTGCCGGCAAGGTCAAATGAAAGCAGATAGGTCGTGCCTCCGACCAGGTTGACATGGTTTGAAAACAGGCCGCTGACAAAACTGCTCTCATCCAGATCGACGTAACTTCCGTTGCCGGGAAGAAAGTCGTAGTTGCCACCCGCCCCATTCAAATCGACAGTGCCGTCCGTTACGCTCCAGCCACTCGATACGGGGGGCGACCAAGTGAATTGATCGGGTACGTAGTTATTAAAATCATCGGAAAATACCTGGGATGCGGCATGCGTAAGCGAGCAACCCAGAAGAATCGGGGTGAGGGCCACAATGTTCTTTAATATCATATTGAGATTCGCTCCCTGGTGGGTATGATTGCGGTGAGGCGGCGGCAATACGAATGAGACTGCGGATGTGAATGCGAACGAGAATGCGGATGCGACCTGTAGATGCCGTTTAAGGAAATACCGCGTTCCCTGCCAGCAAATTGAAGCCCCGGAGAAAGAAAACGGTGAAATGAGAAGGTCAGGAAGCAGGTTCCTCGATGTGGTTGAAGCGATACGAGGAAGTGGCGTATAAATGGTCGTGTCAGCCCATTCGCTTCAGCAGCTTCTGTTATTGTTTACGGCGGCGAATGTCATTGCATTAACGCAAGAACGTCATTTTTCCTGGATTCTCATTTTCAGATCGAAAAGGACCGCAGCGCAAGATAGCCGCTTCCGTCGCACCATCACCTCAGGAGATGCATATATGAATGACGAAAAAATCTACAAGGGCAGCTGTTTTTGCGGTGCGGTTCAGTTCACGGTCAGCGGGGAGCCGGATGGAATGGGTTACTGTCACTGCGAGTCCTGCCGGCACTGGTCCGCGGGGCCCGTGAATGCCTTCACGTTGTGGAAAACCGAAGCGTTGCAGGTTACGCAGGGGGCGGAAAACACCGGTACCTACAGCAAGACGCCGAATAGTTATCGCAAGTGGTGCAAAACCTGCGGCGGCCACATCCTCACCGAGCACCCAGGCTTGGGGCTTGTGGATGTGTATGCGGCTGTCATTCCGGGCTTTCCGTATCGCCCTGCGGTGCACGTGCACTACCAGGAGACAGTGCTGCCAATCAGGGACGGGCTACCGAAGATGAAGGACCTCCCCGAGGAAATGGGCGGCTCGGGTATCAGCATGGCGGAATAATATTGCCAGCCGTTCGATTTCATGACTGCCGGTCCGGTTGCTAGCTGGTCGTTGCTAGCCGGTCCCGTCCGCGGTCGTTTCTGTTTTGCGAGGGCGCCGGCTGCGCGCCGCCGTCTTCGGTTTTGTCGGGGCCACTGTTTCCAGTGGCGCGGTGGCGGTCGCGATCGAGGACGAGGCGGGGGACGAGGTGGAGGACGAAGCTTCGGGCGTGGCCTGGACCGTTGTTTCCCTCGGGGCTGGATCCACACGGGCGGCCTCTGCCTTCCTGCCCCTTAACTTCCGGCCATCATGTCGGCGCCGACGTGTTTCGTGCTTTCCGATGGTCTCCTCAATCGTCGGCGTGGCAACCTGGACCGCGGTATCCTCGGGCGCCGCCTCCGCTCCCACTGCGGCTGACTCGGGCTCGACCTGTGCAATTAGCGCACTCTGGGGAACCTGGGGTGAGGCGGCCTCTGCCTTCCTGTCCCTCAGCTTGCGGCCATCGCGCCGGCGTCGGCGCGTTTCGTTTTTTCCGATAGTCTCCTCAATCGTTGCCGTTGCAACGGGAACCGCGGTATCCTCGGGCGCCGCCTCCGCTCCCACTGCTGCTGCCTGGGGCTCGATCTGCTCGGTCTGCACGCTGGGTGCAACCTGGGGGACATGGGCTGAGGCGGTTTCTGCCTTCCTGTCCCTCGGTATGCGACCGCCACCCCGGCGCGAGCGCGTTTCATGTCTTGCGAGGGTATCCTCGGCTGCTGCCGGTGCCGTAATTTCGGGAGCGGTTATGGTAGCAGCCTCGGGCTCGCGGCTCGGCCCCAGTTCGTTCCCTACGGGCGCCGTTTCCGGCTCGTGAGCTGTTTCCGGCTCGGTCGCTGTTTCACGGTCGACCATTTCACCGCTGCCTCGATAGACATACGTGCCGGATTTCTCGTCACGGCCCAGTTCGAGCAGGCCCCGCGCCTGCGCTTCCTCGAGCAGGTTGCCAAAGGCGCGGAAGCCAAAATAAGTCTCATTGAAGTCCGGTTTACGGCGCTTGATCGCCTGCTTCAGCGTGGACGCCCATATCTTGCCGCTATCGCCCCGCTCCGATACCAGCGCATCGAAGGTCTGCACAGCGAGATTAATTGCCTTGCTCTTTCGCGCTTCCAGTTCTTCTTTAGGAAGCTTCTCCGCGTCGGGTTGGCGCCTGGCCGAAGGCTGCGTTTCCTTGCTGTCGCGCTTGGCCGCAGCGCGCTGGATTTCGCGCACCAGATCGTCGTAAAAAATGAATTCGTCGCAGTTCGCGATCAGCAGGTCGGAGGTTGATTGCTTGACGCCTACCCCGATTACCTGCTTGGCATTCTCGCGCAGCTTGGAAACCAGCGGCGAAAAATCGGAGTCGCCGCTGATAATGACAAACGTATTGACATGGGATTTGGTGTAACAAAGGTCAAGCGCATCGACAACCAGGCGGATGTCGGCTGAGTTCTTGCCGGATTGACGCACGTGAGGAATTTCGATCAGCTCGAAATTGGCCTCGTGCATCGTTGCCTTGAATGTCTTGTATCGATCCCAGTCGCAATACGCCTTCTTAACGACAATGCTGCCCTTGAGCAGGAGGCGTTCAAGTACGGGCTCGATGTCGAACTTCTCATACTTCGCGTCGCGCACGCCCAGCGCGACATTTTCGAAGTCGCAGAATACGGCCATGCTGATGTTTTCGTGGTGTGCAGCCATAAAGTGTTTTACTCTCCAATATGAGCCCGCTCGCTGAATTAGAGCGGCGAGCTGGTTCGCGACATGATAGTACAGGTATAGTGCGATCCGGGACATAGTACAACCCCGAAATGCGGCCAAATATGCGGTTATTCGGGCGGTTTATTTTTATTGTCGGCGTGAGCTTATGAACCAGTACGGGTCTGCTATGGTTAATGCAGGGTCCGTGGTTCCGTGATGCGAGGGGGTGGAGGCGGCTGTCCCCTCGATCACAACGGCTTAATCAGGGGCGGAACACTTATTTGGGGGAATGATCATGCGGACAGGTATTCTGGTTCTGGCCATGGCGATCTTTTCTGGTTCTGCGTGGTCTGCGGAATGGACATTGGTCAAGGACAATGCGAAATCAGGCGAAAAAACATATATAGATAAAAGCAACGTCGCGAGGATAGGACCGTTGGCGCAGATGCCGTCGCTGACCAATTATCAGCGCCCCAAGGGCGTGGCCGGCAGGAAACACCTGTCGGAAAAGGCCTTGGTCGAGTTTGACTGCGAAAACCGCGAATTCCGAAAACTGGAATTCTACTGGTATTCGCTCCATGACGGAGAGGGTGAGCTAATTTATTCCTACAAAGACCTGGGTACCAAGCTGCCAGTTGCCCCGAAGTCCGCCGACGAGGCTGCATGGAAGATCGCTTGCGAAAAGAAATAAATTTGCGCTAATCTTTCAGCTGCGCGTTCCGCGCTAACGCAAAGCTGCCTTACCGCAAGTGGACAACAACAATCAACCTGACTTCATGCGCATTTGATGCCCACCACCTGGGATGATCTTCTCCGCCCCGGTAGCGCGACCGATTTCTTTGCCCGAAAGGAATTTCCCCCATTCGATCCGCAAGCAGCCGCATACAGCCGCGCTAATGCGCTATGGCTGGCTGAACTAAGCCGGCTGGTTTACCGTCACGATGTCGAGGAAGACAATTTCCCTCCACTGCCTGGGCGCAGTCATTTTCTAAAACGGGGCGGGTTGAAGCAGCGTGCCTTTCTCATTTCGGAGAAAACCAATACCAAGGCGATGCTGGTGGAGCCCCTCGGGCCCCCAGCGTTCGCGGTGCTCGTATTTCGCGGCACGCAGCGGAGCTACAAGGATGCCAGGACCGACCTTCACTGTGGGATTCCGCGGTCGAGCGAGGGTAAAATTCGGGTGCACACGGGTTTTGGGGCTGCGCTGGATTCAGTCTGGGACGATATAGAGCGACAACTTTCCGGCCTCGTCTGTCCGCTCTTCTATACCGGGCACAGTCTGGGGGCGGCGCTTGCCGTGCTCGCGGCATCCCGGCGCGCGCCACAGGCCGTCTATTCATTTGCCTCGCCACGGATCGGCAATGAGGCGTTTGTCGCTTCGCTGGCGGATGTGCCCATCTATCGCGTGGTGGACGATCAGGACGCAGTCACGTCACTCCCCCCGAAGCTGCTCGGCTTCCGGCATGTGGGGGCGCTCCAGTTGTTAAGAGCGCCGCAGGAAGATCGTTCCTTTTGGGAGGCTTTTATTGCCGGCCCGCCAAAACCATTGGCTGATCACGCGCCGGTCAACTATGTGGACAGGATATGAGCGAAGCGCAAGGAGAATCACGGTTCAAATTTTCGGGATTCGAAGGGTTTTACTGATCATCAGAGTGCCTGAGAGTACGAACAGCAGCGCCAGTGGATGCAGTTCCCACGGACCGATCATCCAGACGCCCCAATAAAGCTGCTCCCCAATACGCCCGGTCCAGGCAGCGAATACCAGCGCGGCGACCAGGACAACGCTGGTCGGAATGGGCGTGCCCTCGAAATGCGTCACCTTATCCGCCCCTGCAGAGAGCGTTTCGGCCGTGATGTTGAATCGCGCCAGCCGGCTTACCCCACAGCATACGAAGTAAGCCAGCGCGATCCAATCCCAGCCGCCGCGCATCCCCGAAGCAAAACCGAGGGCGGCGGGAGCCATGCCGAACGAGAGGATGTCCGCGAGAGAGTCGAGCTCCCGTCCGAGCGGGGAATGCGCGCGGCGCCATCGCGCGACTCTCCCGTCGAGCACGTCGAATACGAACGCGGCGGCGATCATCCCGGCGGAACTGTAGAAATGCAACACCGAGCGCCCGTCCAGATAAAGCATGGCGAAGAACACCGCGGCGACGCCGCAGCCGGCGTTTCCGAGCGTGAAGAAGTCCGCGAGCTGGAAATCGCGGATCATTGAGAAATGTCTGGAACGCCTGGGGGAGGAGGGCATTGGGTGAGTTTATTTATCTGAACAGGCTCCGGGGCGGGGCCGCATCCATAAGCTTCCGCTATAGCCCGGTTGGTGGACGATATTGATTATAGTAAACGATTGCAGTGCTGCTCATCAGCACAAAAGCGCAGGGTACGAGCGCAGAGCAAGAGCGCAGAGCAGGAGCGCAGAGCAGGAGCTCAGGCGCAGACCAGAGCGCGGCGCCGTTCCAGCAATGCGAAGCAGGAGTTTTTCCATTCCCCCCGGTGGCTTTCAGCTGTGCTTGCGTTCTATGTTACTCAACGCACTGATGTGATGTGTCAAAAGCGTGAAGATATAAGCGCTTTTTTATATAAGTGCGTTAACTCTTTAGAAAGGAGAGCGGCAATGAATAGCATCGCATCCTGGATAGCGTACATAGTGATACTGGTCGCCGGTTCGGGGCTATTAGGAATTGGTTGGGTATAAACGACTGCGTTGGGCACATAGCCCCGAGTCAACATTGAGAAAGGAGATGACCATGAATCAATATACAACCGAAGTGTCGCGGGTAAAGTGGGTTCTCGGCGCTGCTGCGCTTGGCGCGTTGACGATGTTTCTTATGGATCCCGACCGTGGCAATCGGCGCCGGGCATTGGCCAAGGACAAGATGAACAGCATGGCGCGCAGGACGCGAAAGCAAATAGATGCCAAGTCGCGCGATCTGGCGAACCGGGCTAAAGGCCTCCAGGCCGAGGCGCGTCACCTGGTTTGCTGATAGTCCTGCTGGGACGGCGAGGGGGTGGGGGACTCGCCCCCGCGTTGCATCTGTATGGTACTGGGTGACGCAGGGAAGGCGTGAGCTTCGGCTCCGTCAGGCGTCGTGGCCGATCTGCGGCCACTCGGTGCCTGGACGGGATTGGGGAAACTGCCGCAGCCCGACCCTGCGGCACCGCGGCAATTTCCTGGAATAAAAAAGTTGGCTGGCTTGCCCGGGGAGTACAGGCTGGCTGGCTGAAAGGCCACTGGCGTAGGAGAAACCCAGTGGCAACGGATAAGGTCAATAATACGGGGATCGGCCTCTGGCTGACTTTGGGTGCGCTAGCTGAGGGTGGCGGCATAAAGATGTCGTCGATCCCGCCAAATTAGTACTTTATTGCTTAAGTATTATTAATGATAATAAGAATGATTCGCATTATACATAAACTCGAAAAGGAAGCAAGCGTTATCTCAAAAATATTCTCTTTTTCACACATTATGCGCCTGCGGCGCGGCGGGCACGGGTTCTGCCGTGCGCCGCCAACTCCAAAGCGCAAATCGTCGCAAGTGCGCAATCTCAAGGGGATCTGGTGAAAGTGGCGGTTGTGCAGCGACATGCGATTGGCAGCCGAAGCACTGTATTATTCGAAGCTCTGGTCTTGAGCCACCAGTGGGACGTCTCCCGGGAGCATCATACGGCGCAGGAAAACTTATTTCCGTTCCGTACCTTTCATTTGTCGTTGCACAATCTGGTCAAACTCGGCGGAAGTGGCTTCAGCCGTGCAGCTTGCGCCGACCTTTTTGGCTTGATCTGCCAAGACGTTTGCTCCCACGTGACAGATGTTCGCAGCAACATCAATCGGAGCCTGCACAATTGAGGGAATCCGGCCAGCGTCAGCATTGATGTTTTTGGCAACATTTTTCGCGATGTTGCGGGTATCGACGTTAATCAACCCCGACGGGGTCTGAGCAGATGCGAAAGGCACGAAACCGACGATGGCTATCAGGCTCGTCAGTACGAATACAGATATGTTTTTGATCGTTTTCATTTTATCCTCCTTGAGCAATGGAAGGTCGGCACTACCTTTCATCGATGTTGCCCGGCTACAGCCTTCCACGGAAAAGTCGCCGGGTCATCTGTTTATAGTTGAGAACGGAAGGTCTTTCCGTTCGGTGGCGCACGCCGGCACCTCGTAACCTCGCTGCAGAGGCGCCCGGTTTTTACCCAACCCCAAGTTACCGCGTTGTTACCGTGTCTCTCCCTTTATCCGCCGGTAAATTATCCGGTCCAGATCAGGCGTAGTCATTTTGGCGGCGCAAGCCGAGTGTCCTTGTTGCACGGCCCACAGGGTTTCAGCTTTTACCTGGCATACCCCGGTAGCGACCCCCGGCGGGATTTCAACCGTGTCGGGAATGCGGCTCACGTCAACATTGATGTTCTTCGCAATATTTTTGGCGACGTCGCGGATATCGACCCTGACCAGTCCGGGACTTTCCTCCGCAAGCGCTAGCGGTGAGAAACTGAATATAATGGCTGTGCTAGTCGCTAAAAGCATATATGTCATGTTTTTCATTTTAAGCTCCTTGTATAAGCGAGGGCCCGAGCGATGGCCTCGCCTTATATTAAAGTTGAGCCGGGCACCGGATATCAGACCGGCCCTGCGAGATAAATGGTGGAAGCGGCAGTTATATGAAAATCCGTTGGTCCGTTCCGTACGTTGCCGCACGATAGGTGCCTGCTCTTTATGGTTGGGAACTGGAAGCTTCTGGCGAACTCTATACCGACAATCTTTCGGTAAAGCCACCCCCGTGGTGACTAGAGACTAGAGCAATGAGAGATGATGAGTTTGACGATACCCGCCGCCGGTTATTGAAGACGCTTGCGGCCGGGGCCGCGGTGGTGGCATTCAATGCCAGAGGATCGCCCATGCCGGACAAGGTGTTTACTGTTTGCACGTTCGGCGATTCCATTCTCGACTGTGCACGGTATAACGAACATGGAGTCCACCCCGGCCAGCTGATCGTGCGCAATGACGACTATTTATTCCCCGATTTCAAGGGTCGTGACTTGTCATCGTCAGCGCCTGCGCAGCTCGACCATCGCGCACAGGATGGGGCCATAGTCAGTGACCTGTCCCGGCAGGCGCGCGGGATCAACCTCCCCGGTCCCGCGGTTGCGCTGGTAACGATTGGCGGGAACGATCTCCTCACCGGCCTTGCCGCGGACCGGGGTGGCGGCATCATGCGCTTTGAGCGGGCGCTCGATGCGTTCCTGCAAGCGTTGCCCGTGCGCCCGGTTCTGCTCGGCACGGTTTTCGACCCAACCTTTGGTGATGACTCCCGCAACTTTCTGAGTGTCGACGCCCGCATCGCCCGACCCAACTTGAACCGCATCAACGGCATTATCGCGGAACTCGCGTCGCATTACGGACAGCTTGTGGACGTGCATGGTCACTTTCTACGGGGCGACCCCTCCTGGTTTACGCGCACGATCGAACCCAGCCTGAGGGGAGCCTCGGAAGTACGCGCCGCATTCCTGCCGGCGGTGCTGACGGCGCGTGAGGACCAGCTTGGAGCGGCGCCTTCGCCACAGCGCCGACGATGGTGGATGTGGTGAGTTATCCATTCGCTGCAAGCTGTCCTCGGCTGACCGGCAAGGTGTGCCGGGCCCGGGCGTGAGCATACGCGTGGAGTGCCAAAGCGGCTATCGCGGCGCACAGGAGCCGCTGGCGTTCTGGCTGGGCGAGCGCCGGCTCGCGGTCCATGCCCTAACCGACCGCTGGTACGCGCCCGAGCAGCGCTGGTTCAGGGTCCATGCCGATGATGGAAGCATGTACGTGCTCCGGCATGACGAAGCAAGCGGGACCTGGGAGATTGCCGCATACCGCCGCGACGTCTGACCTCAATATGATCTGGTAATCGGGCAGGACGTTAGGGATGCCCTTTGTTGGCGTCCGGCGGTGATTGTGCCGCCGACACCGCAGTGATTGTGGCGTTCATGCAAGAAAGCCCAGTCCCGGCCAAGGCTCAATTCCGGGTAGCAGATACCGCTGGCGATGCGTTGATGGTGGCCGAGCGGTAGTAGATTTCACTGGTTCCCTCGAACCCTGAATCAATGCCGAACATCATCCACACCGCTCCGGTTGCGTCGCTACGGGCCTTGAGCGGAGCCGGACTGGTCAGCGTTTTCCACTCGAATTTTGGCCGGCTGCAATCGGTATTGGTTCCCGCGATGTCGCCCAGCACGACGGCATTTTTTCCTCCCCGGGCCTGGTTGCCTTTGTCGATGTTCATTTGATATTGACTGTCGATCGCTACTGTCAAAGGCTCAACCGTTGCGGCTCCCGCCTTTACGATCACAGACTCGCCGGGCGCGCCGCCGGCCCCGGCGCAGCCCGAGGGAGCATCGGTAAGAAACGTGACGCTGAAATTCAGCAGGTAGTCCTTGTCAGGAGCAAATCCGGTGAATTTCTTTTTTATGTAGATGAAAAGATCGTCGCTCCGGTTGGTGCCGGCGGTGTAGAGGCCGTGGCCGCCAAAAATTCCCGGTAACCGGCGGGGCTGGACGACAACATCGGTGGGTTGCGTGTCGGATGTATAGTCCGAGTGTCCACCGAGCCAGTCGGTAGAGGTGTTATTGAAATTCACCTCGATTTCCTTGCCGGGCTTCATGTCCGGCCCGCCCGATCCACCAGGTCCTCCAGATCCCCCTGACCCGCCTGATCCCGTCGGACCATTTGCGCATCCGCTCAGGAGAACGGACACAAAAGCGGCAGAGATCAGTATTTTTCTTGTACGCATGTTGAACGGCCTCCTTTTTGGGATCGAAAAGACACTCCCCACACCTGCGACACCTCGCATACCTTTAGCTCACGGCATCAAAAACGGCCGGACGCGGGCGCAATGGATGGATATGATCTTCAGTGTAGCAAAAGGGACGGTTGTTAAAACGATAAATGCCCAATCGGTTATTAAAAGTGTCCGGGATGCTGTTTAGCGGGGCTACGTCAAAATAGCGGGGCTACCCAAAATTTTCCATTCTTTATTCGTTTATCCTGCGCGAGGCTCTAAAAGCTGCTGTTGGCCGGGACGCAGCGCGGCCAGGACATTGCCCGGTCCTTCGGGGCGGGCCCTTCCAGACCTTTAAACAAATGATGAGGCAGGTTGGCAATTTTGCCGCTAGCCAGTGAACAGCTATCTCAAGTCGTATTGTCGGGCGGCACGGTGTTACCAGGCGAACCAAAGTCAACTTTCGCGAAAGCAGTTTTAGCGATACCGCCAGCCTCTTTCCGTCTGGCAACTCCGCCTTGACAGGTGTGGATGCATGACCTAGGTTGATACATTGGATTCAGAACCACGACGGTCGGTGGAAAGCTTCCCGCTAATCCGCGGGTACTGGGGGGCTCGATCCTTATCACCTTTCAGCAAATTCATAGGAGAACGGGTATGAAAACAGAAGACGACGCCATGGCCTCCCGACGGCAATTCGTCGGCGGGGTAACCGCGGGGCTGGCTGCCGCGCTGACGTCGCCGGCGTTTGCACAGCAGGGAGCCACACCTGCGGCGCCCGGCGCCTCGGCGGGTCCCCGGCGTCATGCGGGGCGACCTGCGACACAATCGAGCAAACAGGACCCGACGACCCAGTACCGGCGCCCGCCTTTTCCGCCGCAGCAGCAAGACCCGCCCGGCCTTGCCGGCAAAATGGACCCGCGGCCGGATCACGGCGAAACGAGCTACCGGGGCTCCGGTAAACTCGTCGGCAGGAAGGCGCTACTAACGGGGGGCGACTCCGGCATTGGCCGCGCTGCTGCGATTGCCTTCGCGCGTGAAGGCGCGGACGTTGCGATCAACTATCTGCCGGTGGAGGAACCGGATGCGCGCGAGGTCATCGAGCTGATCCGGGCGGAAGGGCGCAAGGGGGTTGCGATCCCGGGCGACATTCGCGAAGAGAGGTTTTGCAAAAAGCTGGTTGCCGACGCTGTGCGCGAACTGGGCGGGCTGGACATCCTGGTCAACAACGCGGCGGCGCAGGCGGCGCAACATTCGATCCTTGACCTCACCACCGAGCAGTTCGATTCGACGTTCAAGACCAATGTCTATGCGATGTTCTGGATAACCAAAGCAGCGATGCCGCACCTTGAACCGGGCGCGGCAATCATTAATACATCTTCCGTCCAGGCTTACGATCCGTCCCCGGCGCTGCTGGATTACGCGCAGACAAAAGCGTGCATGGTGATCTTCACAAAATCGCTGGCGAAGCAGGTTGCCAACCAGGGCATCCGGGTAAATGCGGTGGCGCCGGGGCCGTTCTGGACTCCCTTGCAGCCCAGCGGCGGGCAGCCCCCCGAGAACATAACGACGTTCGGGGAGCATACGCCCATGGGGCGTCCAGGCCAGCCGGCGGAACTCGGCGCCCTGTATGTATACCTTGCATCACAGGAGGCGAGCTACGTGACCGGGCAGGTATACGGGGCCTCCGGCGGGGAGGGCAATCCGTAACGTATCCGGGGCGGTCTTTGTGCCGATGGTAGCGCCTGCCAAAAAGTAGTCTGAAGTCTGCGACAAATCAGGTAGGGTCTGCCGAAGGCGCGACGCGAGCGCGCCGGGCTCTCGCCTGTGAGCATAAGGCAGTATTGGACTGGAAGGGTGGAGGCCACCGCACAAGTGTCACCATAAGGTCGACATGAGGTTGGCCGGCGTTCGGGATGCTTTAAGGCTGAATTGAAGTGTTCATTCCGTTTTCATATACCGTCATAATTTTGACGTCATATTAACAGGCCGGAGGAACAGGAAGTCATGCAAAGCATTCAGAAAATTACGCCGTGTTTGTGGTTCGATCGTCAGGCTGAAGAGGCGGCCGGGTTTTATACCGCGATTTTCCCGAATTCAAAGATCCTGAACATTTCCTACTATGGAGAGGCGGGGCAGGATGTCCATGGGCAAGCGCACGGAACCGTAATGACGGTCGTTTTTGACCTCGACGGGCAGGAATTCACGGCGCTCAACGGCGGCCCGATATTCAAGTTCAACGAGGCGATTTCATTCCAGATCAATTGTGACGATCAGAAAGAAGTGGATTATTACTGGGAGAAGCTGGGCGAGGGCGGTGACGAGAAAGCGCGGCAGTGCGGCTGGCTCAAGGACAAATACGGCGTGTCGTGGCAGGTCGTTCCCGTCGTTTTGATGAAAATGCTAAACGATCTCGATAAGCAGAAATCCCAAAAGGTAATGAAAGCGATGCTGCAAATGAAGAAAATCGACATCTCCGAACTGCATCGAGCCGCAGTCGCGGAATAGCTTGCTTTTGTCAAAGTAGTGTCGAGGTAGCTCAGGGCCTGGAGCTTATCGGGATATTGTCATCGATCCCGCGGCGCCTCCCGGCTTGACTTCGGAATATAAAGATTGGAACTCAAGCCGGAAGCTCTTCCGTATGTTCAATTCATCCTGTGCCCAGGCGATCTTCCATACTCTTTCCACAGCGTGACATCCCTTTACCCGCCTGACGTTCCGGAGATTCACCGTTTTCGCACCGACAGTCAGATAGTCATTCGGACTATTGTTATTGCTTTCCCCAGGGGTATAAGCTCAGCTTGGGCTTTCTTTACTGTTGCCCTAGTGAAGGCGCCAGGATAAAGGCTTACCGGTCGTTTCGTCTCCTTGCTTCCGTTTCGTTTTAATTCTGTTCAGTTCGACTTTGTCTGGTAAAAGTGGACAGGGCATTAAACCTCGCCCGATCCAGGCAATAACTGGCAGGCGGCGCCGAAACCGATACGCGAATCCATTTAAAACCATGAAAATCACAAGCAACGAAACGCATTCGCTGGAGAGACCTGCTTCTCCCCTTCCAGAATGGCGAGATCCGCTTAGGCGCGATCGGGCGAGCGGGGATGGACTGCGAGCGCTTCGCGTCCCCCAACCTGTTCAAGTCCCGGCAATCCGGGTGCGAACTCTTTCATAACACTTAACCTTAACCGCGCTCTTCTGGGGGGCACATAATGATAATCAAAGAATGCTTCAAAGTCCGCCACTGCATCCTGGCCGCGGTCTTCGTTACCGGTCTGGGTCCTGTTACCCACGCGGCAGCACAGCAACGCTCGTTTCTTGTCGACCTCAACACCCGGACCGTAACGCTCCTTGGCACGATAGGCGAGCGTGCCATAGCTTCTGGCATCAATGATGCTGGGCAGGTAGTGGGGTCTTCTTTCACATCCGGAGAAGGTTCTCATGGTTTCATCACCGGCCCCAATGGGGTGGGCATAAGAGACCTCGGCAGTTTAGGCGGAGTTTTCAGTGAAGCTAATGGGATCAACAACGCCGGGCAGGCGATTGGACAAACCGATGAAGCCGGACGCCCTGCCGGTGCCTTCATTACCGGTCCCAACGGGGTGGGGATGACGGCGCTTGGCGCACTGAACGGGGATACCCAAAGCTCTGCCTGGGGCATCAACAACTCGGGGCAGGTAGTGGGAATCTCTGTATCAGATGGAAACCCGGCGCCGCCTGCTCATGCCTTCATCACCGGTCCGAATGGGGTGGGCATGAGGCCACTTGGCACCTTGGGCGGAGGTTCCAGCGGCGCCCAGGATATCAACGATACGGGGCAGGTAGTAGGAGATTCCGTCACGGCTGAAGGCCGTCATCGCGCCTTCATCACCGGCCCCAATGGAGTGGAGATGAGAGACCTTGGCACGTTGGCCGGGGATTACCGCAGCGATGCCTGGGCCATCAACAATGCTGGGCAGGTGGTGGGACGATCTCTCACAGCCGCAGGCCTTTCCCATGCGTTCATCACCGGCCCCGATGGATTAGGCATGAGAGCCCTTGGTACGTTAGACGGGGATGTTTCCAGCTCTGCCTGGGACATCAACGATGCCGGGCAGGTAGTGGGGACATCCGTAACGGCCGAAGGCCATCAGCGCGCCTTTTTCACCGGTTCAAATGGAACGGACCTGACAGACCTCAATTCCCTGGTAGAGCTGCCGCAGGGGGTAATTTTAACGGAGGCCATGGGTATCAACAACTATGGACAAGTCGTCGCGGTAGGGGTAGGGATTCTTGTTCCCGAACCTGAAACCTATGCCATGCTCCTCGCAGGACTGGGCATGGTGGGCTTCATGGCGCGAAACCGCAACCAGCGGAGGCTTTCGCTGGCCCAAACTCCGATCAGGCCCAAGTGATCAAGCGAACGGCCTGATTTCAGCGCCTGCACTAGGTTAGATATCGCTTCACGACCTAACTTAAGTCAAGTTTTCGGCCCTCGTTCTAGCAGCCTATTGACATGCCTTCAGTTTTTCCAGGAGATGAGGTATCGCTTCGCTGTGAAGCTGTAAAGTTAGTCGTGATCCTGCTGTATCGCGAAAAACAAGCAGATAGTTCTCTTCACAGAGTGAATGGCACATCTCCAACTCTTCAAGAGGCGTAGGATATTGTTCAACGATGTTATTTTTATCCGACATCCTGCCCAATTGATTCTCAAGCTCTACCACTTGTCTGCTTAGTCCTTCACAATTCCTTTGAATGCGCATCGCGGCGCTCTGAGCTGTAGCTGCAAGCTCCTGTAATTTAGAAATTTTATCCTGAACCTCAGGGTTGGGCTTCATTTCAACTATTTGTCGCAGCGCAACGATTTCCCTCGCAATGACATGTATCTCGTCAAAGTTAATGCTAAGTTTGGTTTTTCCATCCATTATTTTCTCCCTCCATAAGCGTGTCCAAGACTACGCATTTTTTTAAGTATTAAAGCAAAGTGAATAGCTGCAAATAATGGATACTATGAAGATTGGCGGAGGTTCAATCTACACCGGGTAGTCAACTCGGCAGCCTCCGTTTGTCCCTGGCTGCTGGGTTCATCATTTATCCTTGCGGCCCATTAGATAACGGAGAGGGATACCCGAATAGCTGTAAGTTCTTACAGGTGGAAAAGTCCCAGACAGTTTTTCCAAACGCGAAAAGCTGCGTGGAAAGGCCGTTCCAAACGAGCCATGGTCCTTAAGGGTCATGGTTCCAAAGAGCCATAATTCAACATAGATTACGCCATACAGGAACGCAAGGCAGGTTGTGAAGGCGAGTGGCATCCAAAAAAAAAGAAACCGAAGGAGTGCATCAGGAGGATAGGTTTCCTCAAATTATTGGAAGTCCGCGCAGAATTTTTTCCCAAAATTCAAGCCTGCTGGGCTTGCTCTTCCATTCTCCGGTTACTAAGCTGATTCATCTCGTCTGAAATAGTATGCGAGCCCGTTGTTTTCTTCCGCAAACCCGCTCGCATGCGGGGCAGACTACACGGATATTTTGGTGTAAGCGACTGAACTGATCAGGCGGGGCATCTCTACCGGCTGACTGGAGGCATATGACCGATGACTTTACCGGATTGCCCGTCGGCACGCGGCTCGATGACCAGCTGCCGGGAATAAAGTTTTTGAAGTATGGCGGAATGGTGGGTGGAATCGTCGTCGATTCCGTGAGCGGCCATGTGGCAAGCTTCAACGACGCGCCCGGCTGCGAGTTTTGCGGCAGTGGAGCAAGGATCTCATTTTCCGCGTTACAGCGCAGCGTAAGCCTGCATGTCGGCCTGTTGCCTGTGACCGGAGTTACCGTCCAGCAGGATTTGCGGCTGACCGGTCTCGATGCGGGCGGCATGGCAGTCGCGACGGCAATCGCGAACGTGACCGCGGGAACCGGTTTTGACACGACCCTCGATCTTGCCATCGCCGAGCCTCGAATCGCCACGGTGGTGCTCGAGGCGGTCAACGATCCGGCATTGCTGGCCGCTATTGCGGTGCGCGACATTACTTTCGAGGAGACAACCGGCGGACAGGCCGATTTCTTTCTTGTAGGTCCTTTGGGCGAGACGCTGGTCCAGGGTGGCGCGGCGGCGGATATTCCCGTCACCATCATGCGTATCGGCGGATCCAGCGGCGCCATCGGGTTTACGTTCAGCCAGCTGCCGGCAGGCGTGACCGGCAGCGTCAATCCCAATCCCTCGCTTGGCACGGGCATCACCCTGCACCTGCAGGCGGACGCCAGCTCGATGCCGGAAACGCGGCTGGTCGTTCTTACCGGAACGCCCACTCCCAGCGCTGGCCCGGCCCCGCGCAGCCTGGCGATGGTTATCGCGACGACGCCGAAGCTGCGCATATTCGGGCCTGCGGATATAGACTTTGCCGGTTGCAACCCGCAAGGCGCGCATGGCAGCGTGACCCGCGATTACTGGGTGATCCGCGACCCGAGCATAAGCGGGCCGTTGACTGTCTCGCTTGAAGGGTTGCCTGCGGATGTTTCCGGAACGGCCGATCCACAGACGCTCACGTTCCCCGGCGGCGCGATTGGTGAACGTGTCACGGTCAATATAAACACGATAGCCGGACCGACGGTGCCCGACACGGCGGTAACGCTGCGCTTGGTCGGCAGCGGAATCGACCTGCCGTTTACAGTTCTGGTTCATGGCAGTTGTCCCCAGCAGAACCGCAACTTCGTCATCCGCGGTCAGTTTGGCTATCTCAACGCCAACAGCGTGGAGCCAGGAGTGGGTTTTCAACCGTTAATAGGCGCGCAAGTGGAGTTTTTCCGCTACCGCTCGGACTGGTACGACGACAAAGTCGGCGAGACATCCACGGATGACCAAGGGCGTTTTAGCCTCGATCTCTACGCCTCCATCGACGGAGATTATTATGCGCGCCTGCGGTTGTTCAGCCCCGAGGTGGAAGTCGAGGATGCGGATAACTCCAGTGTCTGGTCGATCGACACCGCGCACCAGTCAAACAGCGGCGGCCTCATCGAAGTTGGAACCATCCAGATTTCCCGCGACGGCGGCGAAGGGACGCCGCGAGCCGCTGTCTGGCAGGGCTTCCGCAATGCCGCGCGCGAGTTCCCGGACAAATTTGGCGAGGCCGTTCCCGGCGGATTTTTCAAGGTCCAGATCTGGCGCGGCCATCTCACGCCGCTGACATGGTATGACGAAGTCCATTGGGCTCACGGTTATCGCACGGGCGAGTTTGGGAATCCATACAGGGCGACTACGCACGAGTTCTCCCACGTCTTCAGGGACGTGCTGGATGGTCCCGAATCGCACTGGCATGGCGACGACCTCCTCTATGTGTATGGACGCGGGCATGGCTCATGCATCGCCCCGGTGACAGGCTCAGCCAATGCGGGGTTCGCATTCCATGAAGGATGGGCGGAATTCTGGTCGAACGATACGACATGCTGTCCTGGTGACGAAAGCAACCAGGACATCGAAGGCACGGTCGCGCACGATCTCGAGAACCTTGCGGGCAAGCTCCCCGGGAATGTTTCAGATCGGCGGAAAGGAATGCTCCAGGTGCTGCAGCGCGGACCCAACCTGATCCATTCCGATGAAGAGTTTCGGCGTGAGTATGTGTCGCAGTTCCCAGGCATTCCATTAGGAAATATCAGCGACGGGTGCTCGGGAGTCGAGAACAGGCATGCGTATTTCGAACTCGATCCCGCCTGGCAGCGGGAAAACCTCATGCCGGCGATCAGAGCGAGGCAGAAGGCAATCACGGGTTTCAAGCAGCAGCAGCGCTATAGCACGGGTTTGAGAACCTTTATGCTGCGCGCGGCGATCGAGGAAACCAGCGTCATCATTCAACGGATGAACGAACAACTGGCCGAGCTTGATCGCGGCGGGCCTCCCGAGCGTTATCTGAAGCAGGCGCCCTTCCAGCGCCTGCGGCGCGCGGAATTCCTGAGCATGCGCCGGGCTATCCAGGTGCGCGCGCTGCGCGATGCTTGCGCCGTGGTCCCGCCCGAACAAAGGCACGAGATTGAACGCCGCATACGCCTGCTCGAGGAGAGCCGCATCGAGGATGCAGCGCTTGAAACATTGCTGCCATTGCCGCCCGTGGCTGGGGACGACGCCACCACCCCCCTTCGAGAGGATGGCTACAAATAGCTTAAGGGGCGATAACGGCGACGTGCCCAGGTCAACTGGCATTTACAGTCAGCCAGTCGTTGGTCAATTGTGGCCTGCTACCCCGATTTTAGAACGAGGTTAGACTTGAGCAAACCGGCGGAGAAATCGGACACCCAGATGAGAAAACCGCAGGCCAGGGGGAGTAGCGGTCTCCGCCACTCCCGCTTCCGCACGGTAGGCGTGGAGCGAATTTTCTAAAAAACGGCAGCCTCTGCAGTACCGATCAGTGTGACGAGCGAATAAAATGTCTGCTGCCCGGGCCCCGGGCCGGCAATTGTGGTTGGATGAGTGGCTGTAATTCCGGCAACCTCGACATCTAGCGGCGCGTTATGCTCCGTCACGGTAATTGAAGGCAAAACCAGCGTAAAGGTCACTACTTCCAAATCTGGAATCTGGCTTAGTGTTACGGTTATCAACTGCCCAAGCGAAGTATCTTCAACCGTCAGTTCGTCGTTGCCGAAGCTTCGGTCTAACTGGTCATCGTGATAGATGAGGCTCGAACCGGTAAGCGTGCCGGTCGCGTATTCCACATTTATGGAATCTCCACGGAGGCTGAATAGGTTGGCTGGGATCTCTTCAGAAAGTTCTTGCATGACAAATACCCCTTATGAAGTTAGTCGATCAAATGCGCCAGGTCAGAAAACGACCGCCACAGCGGAAGGGCCATACCTGCGAATGCCGCTTAATGCGGGTTGCCTCGGTGTAGCGACGCTGCCGCGATTAATCCGGGCTGGTCCGTCTTCATTTCAAGTTGATCTACGACAGAGCCTACATGAGGCAAAGTATCCATCAGACCGCAGGCTTTCCGTTCGGTGGCGCACCAAGCGAACCGATGTCTCTGTCCGGGGGAAATGACAGGAACTCATGACCCGACAACGCGCGCCGTCTTACCTCAATTTCGATAAACACAGCTATCCCTGGAAGCCCGACATCGACTATCGGAAGGAGCCGGAAAAGTATCGGGTGGGCAAAGGCGAGCAGGGCGTGTTGATATGCGAGCCCTATAAAAGCGAACTAACGCCTCACTGGCGTTTCAGGACACCAGAGCTGGCAAGCCAAAGCAGCGCGGTTCTTTACCAAATGTTCGAAGAATATCTAGAAGCCGGGGATTTCGTCGGCGCCGATATGGCCCGAAAATTCCTGCAGATGGGATACACCCGCGCGAGGCGGTATGCAAATTTCAAAGGGGGCGTCAAATATGACAAAAACAATAGTTACGCTTTAAACGAAAGAGGCACCGGCGACCCGGCGAAAGCCGAAAGCGCGGCTATTTTCTACGAGAAATGGAAGCAGGCGGAAGCGCAACCCGAGTATGCACGTCGAAAAAAGGCATGGCGTGAGCAATATGGATGAAGGTCAGGCAGAATTCGAAGGAGCGCTGCCTTTGAATACCGAAGCGCGAGAATGGAAAAAAGAAAACTTCCCCCGCCAGGAATTATATTGAGCGAAATATTCGGCAGATATCTGACTCGATGGCGGCTGTTGCCTGACGGCGACCCCATCATTACCCGCAGTAGCAGGCTTTTGCCCGTGCGCATGGACGGGACCCCAGCCATGCTGAAGATAGCGATAGATACCGAAGAGAAATTCGGCGGGTTGTTGTTGAAGTGGTGGGATGGGCAGGGGGCGGCACACGTGTTCGCGCATGAGGGTGTAGCATTACTCATGGAAAGGGCCGAGGGTCCTGCATCTTTGGCTGACATGGCCCGGGGTCACAGGGACGACGGGGACGATCAAGCCAGCAGGCTCATTTGCCGCGTCGTGGAGCAGTTGCATGCACCGGCGGCGAGATCGCGTCCGCTTCCGGACCTTGTGCCGCTTGCGCATTGGTTCCGGGAGTTGGAGCTAGCTGCGGCAAGGCATGGCGGCATTTTGACCACGTGCGCGGAAACCGCTCGTCGGCTGCTGGCATCGGAGCGCGATATCGTGCCGCTGCATGGCGACATCCACCACGGCAATATTCTCGACTTCGGCCCTCGCGGCTGGCTGGCCATCGACCCCAAGCGTTTGACTGGAGAACGCGGCTTCGACTACGCCAATCTGTTCTGCAACCCCGAGGCGGCGATTGCATTAGCGCCGGGCCGGCTGACCCGCCAGGCCGATGTGGTAGCCGAGGCGGCGGGTCTTGAACGGGAGCGGCTATTGAAGTGGATCATGGCTTATGCAGGTCTTTCCGCCGCGTGGTTTATCGGGGATGGGGAATGGGAGCCTGCAAAAGCCGCGCTTGCCGTTGCTGAGCTGGCGGCAGCAGAATTGACGTGAACGGCGCCATGACCGGAAAATGCGCTTAGCCGTTAGCGGCCATGGCGAGTCTTGATTCAACATTAGAAGGTTGATGTTTCCGTGGGCAATGGCCTTTGCCTTGGACTTTATCAGCGGCTTCGCACAAGGAAACAGAGAGGAGCACGACATGCCAAAAGTATACAACTCAATTATCGTATTTGCTCCGATAGAGCAGGTATGGTCGAGAATCCGCGACTTTCATGACTTCTCCTGGGCGCCGTCCGTGATCACTTCGTGCGAAAAAGTGGGCGATGGCGATGGGCGCTCGGTAGGCGCAAAGCGGCGTCTGAATGGGGCGTTACTGGATACGCTGATTGCGTACAGCGCAATTGACAGGCGGATGATGTATTCCCTTGATGAAGGACCATCGCCGCTCTCATCCAGGGAAATCCGTGATTATGTGGGCAACCTGCACCTGCTGCCGATTACCGCCGACAACACGACGTTCGCGGAATGGTCCGGGATGTGGGAGTCGGAAAATACGGATGCGGTCGAGTACATGAACGGCGTGTACCGCTCTCTCCTTGCCGACCTCGCAGCGGGCTTTGGCGCCAAACGCTAGCGGCGAAAGATCATCCGCTCTGTCTAACGATCAGAGTGGGGATAAGCTGCCATTCGCTTAGTGATAAAGCGGGGATGTTAGGTCATGAAGGTCCGCCAGCGCTGACTGGCGGACCTTGAGCGAGGACGGTCTTTTTGCTTCTTTTTAACGCAGTCCCAGGAAACTTAAAACGGCGATAATGACTACGATCAGTCCTACCCACCAGATAATGCTGTTCATTAGCGTCTCCTTAATAGTAGTTTTAGGTTGAAAATCGCAAAAATATTGAACGGCTTTAACGTTACTCTTCCGTAAGATTATTTTCTGCGCGCCAGCGCACATAGCGTCGATCGCGAAGACTAGAAGAACACCCGCGAGGCGCTGCCATTCAAGGGCGTTACCGTATAAAAATCGCGCTGTCCGGCCGCAAGAACGATCGAGAACCGGTGCAGGGTTGTGATTCCGATGGTACGGACAGGCACCGTCTGCTCCCCCGGAATGGTTACCATGGGCAATAGAACGCTAAAGGTGGTTCCGCCGGTATCGACCGTCATACGGGTTGTGACGCTGACAAGCGTGCCGATCTCCGTAGCCGCCAGACGAATCTCGTCACCACTGAAATTGAGTGTCTGCTGCAGGTCCTGGTAGCTGAAATGCGGTTCTCCGTCGATCCCCGTCGTTGAATAGACCACATGCAGATTCCTGCCGCTGAGGTCGTAATGATTTGGGGTTTGACCAGTAGCATGCTTCTGTTCCATTGGTAGCTCCTTTTATTCACCGCGCGCAGCGGAAGGCGCTGCTCCTTTCGACACTCTTTCGTTTATAGACTGGCGGCATGAAATAACAAGGCGTGACTCGACAATACGAAAACGGTGGCATCCGCACATTGAAGAGAACAGGAGGCGCAATCGAGTTGACTCTCCATGGCATTTTGGTTAAATTCAGGGAGCAGAACAATCGTTCTGTATAATGCGGATGTGCGGATGCGGCAAGCATGGTTTGTTACGTGAAACGAATGGTTTCGCTGTTATCGCGCCGGGAGTGGAATTGAACGATTTAGTGGAGTTCGGGCGGGAGCGTGGCACGCTGGCGGAGCGGAAGGCGGGGCTGGCGGACGTGAGCGGTCTGGTGCCCGCGCTGAAACGCCGCCATGCGCAACGTATTACCGGCGAGCTCGTGATTTCGGCCCGCGCTGCGCGCTTCGCGGAATTCCCGGCAGACCTCGACGGCCGCATCGCGCAGGGCCTGGTGCAGCGCGGCATCACCCAGCTCTACAGCCATCAGCGCGAGGCGTGGGATCGGATCACGGCAGGCGAGCACGTTGTGATCGTCACCCCGACGGCCTCGGGAAAGACGCTGTGCTACAACCTGCCCGTGATCCAGGCGGCAATACAGAACCGGGCGAAGGCACTCTATCTTTTTCCGACCAAGGCCCTGGCCCAGGATCAGGTCACGGAACTGCTGGAACTCAACCAGGTGGGCAACCTTGGGGTCCGGGCCTACACCTTCGATGGCGATACGCCGGGCGACGCGCGCAAGGCGGTGCGCACGCATGGAGATATCGTGATATCGAATCCCGATATGCTGCACCAGGGCATACTGCCGCACCATACGAAGTGGGCGCAGTTCTTCGAGAACCTGAAATTCGTCGTCATCGACGAGATGCATACCTACCGGGGAGTGTTCGGCTCGCACGTTGCCAACGTCATCCGCCGCCTGAACCGCATCTGTGCTTTTTACGGTGTCAGGCCCACTTATATTTTTTGCTCGGCAACCATTGCGAATCCCGCGCAGCTGGCGAGCGGCCTTCTGGGCGAGCCGGTCGCCGCGATCGACCAGTCCGGCGCCCCGGCCGGGGAAAAGCATCTGTTGTTCTGGAATCCGCCCCTCATCAATCCCGACCTGGGGCTGCGCGCCTCGGCCCGCTCCCAGACCACCCGCATTGCCCGCAGTGCGGTGAAGGCCGGGCTCAAGACGATCGTGTTCGCCAATACCCGTCTGATGGTGGAAGTGCTGACCAAGTACCTGAAGGATGTGTTCGACAGCGATCCACGCCAGCCGCCGCGTATCGCGGCATATCGCGGCGGTTATCTACCGACGGAGCGGCGCGATACCGCAACCCGGCTGCGGGCAGGGCAGCTCGACTGCGTGGTGGCGACGAACGCACTGGAGCTGGGGGTGGATATCGGCGGCCTGGATGTCTGCCTGCTCAATGGCTTTCCGGGTACCATTGCGGGAACGTGGCAGCGGCTGGGCCGGGCAGGGCGGCGCAACCGGCCGGCGATGGGCGTGCTGATTGCGACCAGCGACCCGCTCGATCAGTACATTATCCGCAATTCAGAATTCTTCACTGCCGCATCTCCCGAGCGCGGCTGCATCGATCCCGACCAATTGCTGATTTTGATGGATCATATCCGTTGCGCTGCATTCGAGCTGCCATTCCAGGACAGCGAGCGCTTCGGCAAGGAGCCGCTGGCGGAAATGCTCGGCTACCTTGAGACGGAGGGCGTGCTGCACCATGAAGGGCAGCGGTGGCACTGGATGGCGGACAGCTATCCCGCCAACAGTGTCAGCTTGCGCTCGGTTGCGGATGGCAATTTCGTGGTGGTGGATGTGACCGGGGGCAAGCAGGACGTTATTGCCGAGGTCGATTATTCGAGGGCGGCATCGACGCTGTACGAGGGGGCCATCTACCTGATCCAGGCCAGCCCGTGGCAGGTGGAAAAGCTGGACTGGGAAGGACGCAAGGCCTTCGTGACCCGGACGCAGGCCGATTATTACACTGACTCCATCGACTTTACGAAGCTCAAGATACTGGACTGCTTCGAAGAGGATAGGGAAGACAAACCTCTACATGAGCCGAATGGATCAAACGGGGCGGGGGCAGGTGGCCTGTGCAGCCGTGGCGAAGTGCATCTGGTGCGCCGTGTCGCGGGCTACAAGAAGATACGCTACTACAGCCACGAAAACGTTGGCTACGGCAAGGTCAACCTGCCGGATCACGAGATGCACACAACGGCGGTATGGTGGCAGATGAGTCCCGCTGCGCTGGCCGTGGCCTTCCCGGCCCGCTGGCAGGCGCTGGACGGGTTCCTCGGCGCGGCGTATGCGCTGCATCACGTTGCCGCGCTGCTCACGCTATCGGATCGGCAAGACCTTGGAAGGGCCGTGGGTGATGGCGAGGGCACCTGGTTTGCCAGTATCGACCAGAATGGCCGCGGCAGCCCCCGAAGCATTTCCGGCGAGACGGTGGAGCTCAACGAGCGGCAGTTCATTCCCACCGTTTTCCTTTATGACAACTACGCGGGAGGCATTGGGCTTTCGACGCCGCTGTTTGACCTGCGCCACGAAATTGTTTCGCGAACGATAGAGCTGGTGCAGGACTGCGGCTGCCCATCTGGCTGCCCTTCGTGCGTGGGACCTATCCTCGCCTCGGACGAAAGCCGGACATATGTGCCCAAGCAGGCTGCCCTGACAGTGCTGAATCTGCTCTCGATCTCACGCGAACGCCAAAGCCGGACTTTGGATGCGGAGACGCTATGACGCTGGCGCAGCGGTTGGCCCTGCTGCAAGGTAAAAATAATAATGCACGGGAGGGGCAGGACAGGACCGGCAAGCCGGGGAGCGACTTGGCCGGCGACTCGTCCACGCCCGCTTCCCTTCCTTCCGAGCCCGCGGCGGTTTCACTGATGGAGCGCCTGAAGCGGTTACACGGCAGCAGCGATGGTAGTCGCAACACGTCCGGACGGACCAAACTCAGCGATATCGAGGTCGCCCGGCACCTTCGCGGGGATGTGATAGCGCCGGGTTTGATCCAGGTGATACAGGCCATCCCCCTTGCAAGCTGGCATGGCAGGGTTGCGTTTTCAGAGTTGGCTTGTAGCCCGCTCGCAGCCCTGGGCTTGCAGGATGAAGCGTCGATTGGGGGATTGCTGTTTCTGGATACCGAGACCACCGGCCTTGCCGGAGGCACGGGTACCCTGCCTTTCATGGTGTGCCTGGCGCGAATCCAGGGCGAAGAGATACAGCTGGGGCAATGGATACTGACCGGGTTCGCCGGCGAGGCGGCATTGCTGGAGACAGTTTTCACCTGGATCAAGCCCTCGGCCCACCTGGTTTCATACAATGGCAAGAGTTTCGATGTGCCGCTGCTCATCACCCGTTACCGACTGGTCCGCCAGACCCATCCGTTTGCCGACAAGCCGCATATCGATCTTCTGCATCTCACGCGCCGTGCCTGTGGCCACGGCTGGGACGATTGCCGCCTTCAGACCGCGGAGCAGCGCTTGCTGGGGTTCAGGCGAGAGGACGATTTTCCGAGCCATCTTATTCCTCAGGCCTGGAGCGAGTTTGTCAGGGGCGGCGCCGTCCAGCCGTTGGCCGCCATCGCGGAACACAACCGCCGCGACGTGCTGTCGCTGGCGGCGTTGCTGGCCATGCTTGCCCGTATCTATGCCGAACCTGGCCATGAGGCAGCACACGCACTGAAAGTCGCGGAGATCCATGTACGTCGCGGCCATGCGCAGCATGCGATAGAACACCTCACCAATTCTGCGGGCGACCTGGATGAGGCAGCGCTTTTATTCCTGGCGAAGCTGCACCGGATGCAGCGGCAGGATGCACAGGCGCTCGCCATCTGGCATCAGCTCAGGCAGAACAACTGCGTTGCCGGAATAGAGGCCCTGGCCAAATACCATGAACACGTGACGCGCGATCTGGGAGTCGCGCTGGAGCTTGCGGAGAAGTTGTTAAGCCTCCAACCGGCCAGGGATCTTCATGCGAAGCGACGCGACCGTCTGCGACAGCGTCTGGCAAGGCCGAAGGCATGAAGAATGGGTAATGGAGAGAACCGCGGAACGGCCAAAGGGGAAACCTCGGGATCCCGTGGCCTAGCCCGATGGGGAAATGACCAGGCGATGAATCGCTCCACTAACGACCTCGACCTCGACCCTAGTGGCCCTCGACCGTGCCGCAAAAGCATCCGGTCGACGTTCAAACCTTATTACAGCGTTTGGCAGCAGCCAGTTGCTGATTAACTGGGATTGAGCACGCGGGCGTCGCTATCTCCTCGCACTATGGCTTTCTTGTGTAAATGATCTCCATCATCTTCATTTCCTTGCCACCATGATGAGTCCCGAACATATCAAAAGTCTGGGTATTGTTATCGACAATCGTCCAGACGGCGCGATGCGTCATGTGTCCTCCACCCGGCTCGGCATGTTTTCCCTTCAACGTGATGGTCTTGCCATCGGCGCTCGCCGTACCTTCCATGATGAAGGTGCCGGTACCCATGGTACTCATCCAGGACGTTACATAGCGCTTGAGAAGATTGTCGTAGCCGATTATCTCAAGTCCGGAGAAGGGCTGCCCCATCATCTGGCCGCTGTATTCCTGTTGAAGAAAACGCCCGTCCAGCAACATCTTCATTTCTGCGGAACCGGTAGATTCCATCGGCGGTTTACCGGGTTCCATCCATTCTTTCGTTTTGGTAGTCCAACTTCCGGCAAGGCTGGCTAACAGCTTATGGGGTTCGCCCGGCGTGGCCAGTTTCTTATAGAGTTCCATCTCGGCCTGCGGATCCCTAGGATGCGCCGCCTTGTCATCCTTCGCGTAGGCAAGCGATGTCGTCAGCACAACGCAGAGAGTGGCGAGGGTAAATTGTATGGTACGCATGATATCCTCCTTATAGAGTGACTCGGTTGATGGCGCCAATTCAGCAATTTCCATACTGCCTTTGCCCTTTTTTTTTGTTACTTCCTACGCATAGCCGCTAGGGTAACCAGTAACATAGGGACATAGGGGGAAAAAAGCTGCCTTTGGTACTATATTACTGTTACTTAAAAAAATTTCCGTGCGGTCTCATAACAGAATAGCCCGGGATCAGGCGCTTTTATTCCTTGCCGAGCTGTACCGGTTTCAGCGGCAGGATGAACAGAATTATCAATGGGTTTAATGCGCGTATTGCCGCGAACTACCAGCATGGGGATCTGCGGGCAAAGGGTTCTAACTATGTATGCCCCGGACATTGTCGGCGAGAAGGCAGACGTTTTCAAACTGTCGTTCCAGTTGCAAATGTAAAAATCGGAACGGCTGGCGGCAAGCGATAACATGAGGCGAAGCCGCTGGAGATTATTGCAGGATCAGCTGTGCTGACGGCGCTAACCCCTTGCGGGGATTATTCCTGATTATCTTCCTTCGCTTGCGGAGCTACCTGCTCCCAGCCATCCGGGCATTCCTTCACCTGCGGGTAATAGCCCTCGGCGGATCGGCAGTAGTGCCAGAAATTCCCTTGAGATTGGGTGGCGGGCTGGGCCGTGTCATTCCGCTCGATGTAGACCGCTGGGGGAACGGGCCGCACGGCGACCGGCGGGTAGCCGTAATAAGCGGGGGGGTAATAGGGCGGCATATAGCCGAATGCGCCAAAGCCGAACCCCGGACCGAACCCCCACGCTGGCCAACCGCCGTACGAATGGATATGTTGGTGGTGATGATGCCGCCCATAGTGCCTGTGTCCATCCTGATGCCCGTGCCCATCCTTGTCCGGGCGCCCATCTCCGTCCTTGTCCTGATCGTTGTCCTGATCGTTGTCTCCCTCGCCGTCGTCGTCCCCCGCGCCATCATCAAATCCTCCATCGTCGAATCCGCCATCGTCTCCTCCATCGTCAGCCCATACCGGCGCTGAAGGAGTCAATCCGAGCACGGCGACCATGAACAATGCGAGACATGACTGAGTGATCTTTTTCATTAAAGTCCCATTTGCTGCTTATGCATATGCTGCTGTTTCTGCATAAGGGTGGCCAAAATGAAAACCGCAACAATTTTGTGCGAGTGAGGCGCGTCTCTTATCGGTTCAGGCAATGGCGTGTATCGTCCCGTGAACTGTGTCAATGAATTAACGCACGGCCCTGCTTTTTCGATGACATCTTCCGGCGGCTGCTTTGACAGGGCGTGGGGGAACAAATTCGCTGCCGAGCGAAATGACTAAACGCGGGAAAAGGCGGCCCGCGAACCCGAGCATTGATCAGAAACAGCGTGCCGCTTGGGGATTCCGGTTTTCAGGATGGTATGTTGGCCTGCCAACAGACCGGCGCCCCGGTCGACGCCATCCTATACATGGAGAGATGGGGCACCTGTCCGTGGAGCATTGCGAAGTTGCAGGCGCGGAGGACTCATACAAGGGCCCGTGCCCGCGAAAATGCGATCCCAATCCAAGGTCTCGCTGGTCGGGTGCCGCAGCCGGTCAATCCCGGCGTGGATTCCGATATGACGGAGGTGAGATACGACTAAGGTGAAAGGAGCGGGAAGGGATCGTAGGGAAATACTCAACTGAAGAGGGATAAAAAATGACTATACCGGGGTTTGCTGCGGAAGCATCCTTATATCGGAGCAGGGGCCGCTACACGGTGGTGAAGTACGCCGGCGGGTTTGGCCGTCACGCGCTTGTTTCGCCGCAGGCGTGCGGAGCGTTAAAGTCTCTGGCGTGTAACGGCTTGATTCTGGGCTGCGTCGGTTGCGCCGCGTTCACGCCGAACGTGCCTGCCGTCGTAGGGTGCTTTGCGGCTTGTCTGGGCGGGTTTTTCGGCTATTGCCGCGAGTGCATAGACGTGCTTGACGTCCCTGAGAACGGTGGTGGCGGTGGGGGCGGCGGTGGCGGAAGCCCCGCCGGGGGCACCTGCTTCCCCAATAAATGCTGCGAATGGGGCGACAACGGCGAGTGCACCCTTTGCATTCCAAGGAACGCCGCGTGCCCCTGACGCCCCGATCGGCCCGATTGGCCGCGATTGGACAGGATTGGCCCGGGCTGCCGGATCAGATGGACCGGGCTGGAGGCGCAAGACGGGTTGACGATCGACCCATGGCGCGCCTCGCCAGTTTACTTAGCTCCCGCAGCCACAGCACCGAGCTCGCGGCCAGCGTGCACAGCATCCAGTCGTCGAGGTTCAGGCTCACGGTCGAAAACGCCTTTTGCAGAAAGGGCAGGTAAACAACCGCTATCTGCAACAGGATGGACAGGCCGATTGAGGCCCACAGCCATTTGTTGGAAAACAGGCCGGCGAATGCGCTCTGCTCATCCGAGCGCGCGTTGATCACGTTGAAGAGCGAGGCGAGCACCAGCGTGGTGAACGCCATGGTCTGCGCATAGCGCATGTTGCCGCTGCCTTCAATGAATCCTCCGGGAAGAGAGGCGTCCAGCACCAGCAGCGTGCTCGCGGCCATGATCACGCCGACATAGACAATGCCGGACCACATTTGGCGCGTAATGACCCCTTCGCCTTTAGCGCGCGGCGGTCTGCGCATCACATCGGCATCCGGCGGATCCACGCCAAGCGCAAGCGCGGGTGCGCCATCCGTTACCAGGTTGATCCACAGGAGCTGGGTCGCCAGCAACGGGAGCACGATAAGCTGCTCTTCGGCGTGCAGTCCGATGGCATCCGCCAGAACCACGCCGAAGAACATCGCGAGTACTTCGCCGATGTTCGAGGAGAGCAGGTAGCGCAAAAACTTGCGGATGTTAGCGAAAATGGCGCGCCCCTCTTCGACAGCCGCGATGATGGACGCAAAATTGTCATCCGTCAGCACCATGTCTGCGGCTTCCTTGGACACGTCCGTACCCGTGATGCCCATGGCGACGCCGATATCCGACGTCTTAAGGGCAGGCGCATCGTTTACGCCATCCCCCGTCATCGCCACGACTTCTCCCCCGCGCTGCAACGCCTTGACGATGCGCAGCTTGTGTTCCGGGCTCACCCGGGCGTACACAGACACTTCCCTGACGGTTTGATCCAGCGTCTCGTCCGTCATTTTCTCCAGTTCGGAGCCGGTGACCGCCCGGGTGTTCCCCTCCCCGATGATCCCGAGCTGGGCGGCGATAACGGCCGCGGTGACGGGATGATCGCCGGTGATCATGAGCGCGCGGATGCCCGCCATTTTCGCGCGGGCGACCGCTTCTTTCGCTTCCTCGCGCGGCGGGTCAATCATGCCGATCAAGCCCGCGAATACGAGATCCTGTTCGAGGCTTTCATCGACGCCACCAAGTTCGAGCGTAACCAGCGCAGCGGCGGGCATCGAGCGGAAGGCCACCCCTAGCGAACGCAGCGCTTCGCCCGCAAGTTCCTCGTTCTGCTTCAAAATGGCCGCGCGGCGCTCCTCGGTCAGCGGTTTCGTCTCGTCTCCTACCAGTTCGCACGAACAGCACCCGAGCAACAGGTCTGGCGCGCCCTTGGTGAAGACAAGCAGCCGCTCCCGGCTCTGAGGATGGGCATCGGCATCGGTATGAATCGTCGTCATCAGCTTGCGCTCGGAGGAGAAGGGAATTTCTCCCACGCGCTCGAAACGGGCGTCCAGCGCTTCCTTTTCCAGCCCAGCCTTGCGTGCAGCGACGAGAAGCGCTCCCTCGGTAGGGTCGCCCTGCACTGTCCAATGCCCCTCATGCTCTTGCAGAACGGCATTGCTGGCCCGGTCGCCTACGGCAAGCGCCCGCTCCAGTTCGGTTTGCAATGCACCCGCGATGGCCGACTGCTGATCCACGGTGGCGCCCGCGGTCCCCGCATTTTCCTTGCGCAGCACTTCGCCCTGCGGCGAATAGCCTGAGCCGCCGAAGGCCACGCGTCCGCTTGCCGTCACAACCGCGCGCACTGTCATCTCATTCCTGGTGAGCGTGCCGGTTTTATCGGAAGCAACCGTGGTGGCCGACCCCAGCGTTTCCACCGCCGCGAGACGTCGTATGATGGCGTTCCTGCGCGCCATCCGCTGCACGCCCAGCGCAAGGACAGCCGTGACCACGGCTGGCAGCCCCTCGGGTATCGCCGCGACTGCCAGGGCCACGCCCAGGATAAGCGCATCCATAATCGCGGCGAAGCCACTTACATGCTCGACAAGGATAATCGTTGCGATCATCACCACGGCGATGACGACGACGATTATTCCCAGCAGTCTGCCTACGTGCGCGAGCTCCTTTTGCAGGGAAGTCGTTTCCTGCGGCGTTTCTTCGAGCATGCCGGCGATGTGGCCCATCTGGGTGTGCATGCCCGTCGCGACGACTACTGCGCGGCCGCGGCCAAACGTCGCGCTGGTGCCGCTGAACAGCATGTTGCGGCGGTCGCCGATTTCGGCTTCTTCAGTGATCGGCTGGGTATACTTCGAAACCGGCGTGCTCTCGCCGGTAAGGGCCGCCTCCGCCGTCTGCAGCGCGACGGAATGTATCAGCCGCGCGTCGGCCGGAACGGTATCGCCTTCTTCAATGAGGATAATATCGCCGGGCACGAGTTGAGCCGCTGGAATGTTCCGCCGCGCGCCATCCCGGAGGACGTTGGCCTGAGCCGCCGACATTTGCCGCAATGCGGCGACTGCCTCCTCCGCTTTCGATTCCTGGACATAGCCCATGAGGGCGTTAAGCAGCACCACGGCAAAAATTGCGATGGCTTCGTATGGCAAGGCCGAGTCGCGCTCGTACAGCCACACCCCTGCCGAGATGGCGGTGGCGATCAGCAGCAGGACCACCAGCACGTTTTGAAACTGGGCGAGAAATTTTCTCCAGCCGGGAACCGGTTTTTCGGCCTCCAGCTCATTTGCGCCGTACCTGTCCAGCCGCGCCCGCGCTTCGCTTTCGCTCAAGCCGTGCCTGGTATCGGACACAAAGGCAGCCAATACCTCATCGACGGGCTGCTGATAAGGATTCTTCCGCTCCTGCTGGGCACCAGCGACACTCATGCGCTATCTCATCATGACGTTGCAGCCCAGGGATGACGTATAAAAGGATCAGATGCGGTTCGGCCCCCCGCGCGTTAATTATTCAGGGAGCCCTGAAGCTGCTGGGCATGCTCAAGGTGGTCCGACAGGGGCGCAAACATGTTGTACAGCAACGCCTTCAATTCCTCGCTGCTGGCGCGGGGCATCAGCCTGTTGTCTATCGTATCGAGCATGTGCTGGTTAAGAATGACGTTATGGTCGATGTATGCCTTATCGAAATCGGTGCCGTCCATCACCGCGAGTTGGGGAAAGCCCGTCTCGCTATCCAGCCGCAACTCCTGGTTGATGGTGCTGTCCCGCGGCGGCAATTCAAGTTTATCCACCAACTCGGTAGCCCGCTTGTTGAGGGCCTCGTGGTCGCTTATCTTTCGCTGTGCGAATGTCCTGACCTCGAGGTTGGAAGATTTCGTCGCGGCGAGCAGGCCTGTCTCGATGGCCATGCGATGCGCGGTGATCACCACCTGGGCAATCTGCGCATCGTCCATCTCCCGGAAGTCGGCAAACGCAAGCGCAGGCGCGATCAGTCCGGCGGCAAAAACGGATATATTTTTCATGAATTTCCTCGAAGGATCGTCGCCAGCGTCCAAGCCAGTGTCTCAGTCAGCGTCTCAGTTAGTGTATATCCCGCTTCAGTTGTTCCTGCTTTTTCGCGTTGGCTGGCAGGGTGATGACTATCCTGGGGGGACTGAGGACCCGCACTTTAGCTCCTGCCGCCGTCAGGGGTTCGATCAGCGACGACAGTTCTTCCAGGCCTTTCACGCTTGCGATCTTCGCCAGCAGTTCGGGGCCGCCTGAGGCGCGGACCTCTTCCACCCGACCGGGCGCGTCATCACCGTGCAACAGGGAAAACAATGAATGATTATAGTTCACGGGCAGCGTAATCTCGATCTCCAGCGCATCATCCAGCAGCGCCGGTATGGACTCGATCGTTTCGTGTCCGTGCCAGGGTAATGTGATCAGCGGTTCTTTTTCCATTCTTTGCCCTCGTTTGTCATCGGCTGGAAACGCCAGGCCACCTTGAACTTGTAACCAAGCTGCAACCGGCCATCCATCATCTTCTGTAATTATCCGCTATCGGCCGCCATACCCATCATTATGGGCGATCGCAACCCTGCATCTCCGTTCGTTTCAGTACAGAAGGAACCTCTGGACAAATCCTCCGCTGAAGGGACGGTCTCTCCGGGCAGTTACTTTGTCATGCTCCTGACGAAGGGAACTGTTGTCCTTCTCGTCGTCGCCGGTCCTGCTTCCCATCCCTCAAAATCTACCGTCGCCCCGTGAATACCTGTTGTGAGGACTTGTTCAAAGGCTTGCAAGGGCACAAAGGAATTCCCGGTTCGGTCGGTCATATCGCCATGCGCTTGTTATTATCGCTGAAACCGTCTATTTTTCAATTGATGAACTTGTTTATGAGTTCCCGCGGTGACCGAAAATGCGGCGGCGCGACTGATCGGGAAGCATTGCGAGTCTCGCCCCTGATCAAATCGAGTAGAAGAAATTTCTCCGGGGATCGCCACGCCGCTCGTGTGCATCATTGCCTTTGCCTTTGCCTTTGCCGGAGAGCGTATTCAAGTCATCATTGTGCCGGTATTCATTTTTTCGATTCCTTATGAGGAGATCATCATGGCTACAATTTTTGGCACACCCTACAACGATAACGGCGGCTGGAATGGCGGGCAATATCGTTCCTATTTGGGTGGCGGGGACGGCAATGACAATATCTACGGCCTCGCGGGAAGCGACGTCATTTACGGCTATCGGGGGCACGACCGCCTGTATGGCCAGGATGGCAATGACCGGATTCACGCGGGCGAGGGTGATGACAAGCTCTATGGCGGCATTGGTAATGACGTGCTCGATGGCGGCAGCGGAAACGACTATCTGGACGCCGGCGCCGGTAATGACAGTCTTGAAGGTTCTACCGGCAATGACGCGCTTAGCGGGAGCGAAGGCAACGATTCGCTGAGCGGCGGAGCCGGCAACGATCATCTGGACGGCTCAACGGGCAACGATGCGTTGAGCGGCGGCAACGACAGCGACTACCTTTTCGGTGGCGATGGCAGCGATGTCCTCAACGGCGGCAACGGCAATGATTATCTCAACGGCGGCAGCGGAAAGGATTATCTTTTTGGGAGCACCGGGAAAGATACCTTCGATTTCGATCGGGTGAGTGACAGCCTCAAGCCCCATCCGCTCGGGTTCAATCCGCAGTATGACATCATCTCGGGCTTCAACCGCCCGGAAGGGGATAAGCTCGATCTCTCCACCATTGATGCGAATGCACAAGTGGCGGGCAACCAGGCGTTCAGTTCGAGCCAGCTTTCATACAACGCGGCTATCGGCGTTCTGACTGCCCATGTTGCTGGCGGGGGAGACCTGCAGATACAGTTGGTGGCGACCGCGGCATTCAATCCGAGTCTGGATGTTATTGCATGAGGGTGTAATTTCCGAAGGTCTGCGGGCGGCGGAGGCGTTTCTTCCGTCGGCTACTGGCCCCGGAGGATGCCGTTGCCCGACTGTTCCAGTTCGTCTATCGCCCGGTCGAGAATCTCCGTATCGGCGCCACTTTCGATCCTGACCGCGTTGAGCGGCTCGAAATACACATTCGCGATATTATCGCTGGTGATTACCAGCAAGGGCTTGATTCCCAGGTTTTCGCCGCCAATATCGAGGGGAATGGATGTGCTTGAGTGCTGCGTGCCGCTGCCGGTTATCTCGATCGTTGAGGTTCTGGCGTCGTGCAGAACAATGTAACTGATCGTGCCGTCCGCCTTGGCAAAAAAATCCTGCAGAATTCCGTCATAGAAGATTACATTGTTCAGATTCTGCGTGCGGGACAGCACATGGGCGCGCACGAGTTCAGCGCCCTTCTTCTTTCTCCCTCTCTCCAGCATGAACAGGTAGCGGTGACGGGTGAAGCCGCTGAGATAGCCGTTCTCGATCAGTTTACCTGCGCCGAACCCCAGCAACCCGGTGATCGCGCCCGTGACGCCGAAGTAAACCAGGATCCAGCCCGCATAATGGTCGAGCATGCTGCGAAATGTGCGCGGAGGGGTGCCGGGGAGCGTGAAGGCTTCGATGCGCAGCAAGGCGGCAAATTCGTCGAAATCCACGCAGGGCATGCCGGCCAGCGTGGGTAGAGCGCCCGGGCCGGTGCCAAGACACAGACGGGTATTGATGACAAAGTAGGCGCAAGCGTGGATAAGGAAACTGATGATGACGACGCCCGCCAGCTGCGCGAGTGGGCTTGCAGGGGATACCTCCCGGGTTACCTGGTTCGGGGAGTAGAGTCCCCAGAAAAAAGCGAAGCCGGGAAGCAGCAGGACAACGATGACAACCGTTGCCCAGGCGATGGACATGGATAGCTTGGGGGATGGTTTAGGGCGGGATTACGCCGTTGCGGCCTCAGAAATGGAAGGCGCCGCTGCGGCTTTCTGACCGTTGCGCAATGCTTCTATTTCCTTGATGGCGGTTCTCAGATCGACGGAAGATCTATGCGGATTGGAAAGAACCTTGATCACGATTTCCGAATTGCCGCCCGCGAGGCGCACCAGCTTGTCATACAAGACCCGGTCTTTATCCTTGAGAACCCGCATTGTTCGCCCACCGCTCCGATTATTCCGTTAAATGATGTTTGAATTATTAGCATAATAGCGGATGGGTGTCAAGAGTGTATTTCGAAGATTCCGGGTGCCAGCGCAGAAAATGCATTGGATCGCGATTTATGGCGCCGCAACCGCTAACGGCAGGAGCAAGTCGAGAAGTAAGTCGGGATACAGGGAAAAGCCGGGGGGTCGAAGCAGTGGAAGGTGGCGGAGCCGGATTGCCCGGCCTGCAAGGTTTCTATTCGCCGCCCATTGACTTGACCTGGGCGCGGAGATTTTCGATCTCGTCGAGGAGTTGCAGGGCCAGGGCGACGCCCGCCAAATTGACGCCGAGGTCGCTTTGGAGGCGCATCGCTGTTCTCGCGCGACGCATCTGCTCGCCGGAGAAGCGCCAATGCTGGGGTTCGTTTTCTTCGGTGGGCATCTCCGGCATCAGCAGGCCCTCGTCCACCAGTTCTATTATGTAACCGGTCTGCACCGAACAGGCATGGCTGATTTCGGTCAGGGTCAGAACGCTCTCCTCGTCGAGAATGATTCCGCTCAGTGCGCCGGGCCCGTTTGCAGACCCGGATTCAGGATCGGTCGACATATTGTCCAGCCCATTTTCACCGCTCATGCGCTCACTCCCAGCCTGGCTCTCGGATTAAATGATTTAAACTGCTCCGCCATCTTGCGGTAAGACTCCTTGTCCGCCTCATCATTGGCGGGAGGAGCCACGATTTGCAGCACCACAAAAAAATCCCCCGGCGTTTTGCCGGGAATGCCGCGGCCCTTCAACCTGAGCTTGCGTCCTGTTGTTGAACCAGCAGGAATCTTGAGTTCAACGACCCCACCCGGTGTGGGTGTTTTTACCGTCGCGCCCAGCGCCGCCTCCCACGGGGCCACTGGCAGATCAAGGTAAACGTCCGCATTCTCTACACGATAGAAGGGGTGGGGGCGAAATGCAACTTCAAGGTACAGGTCTCCGGGTTTGCCCTGGCCGTGGCCTGGCGCGCCCTGGCCCGCGAGGCGTATATACTGCCCCGAGCGGATGCCTCGCGGAATGACGACATTCAGCTTGTGCTCCCGCGTCGACACATGTCCACCAGCGTCTACCTGGGGTACCTGAAGGGTAATGGAGCGGGTACCACCGGTGTACGCTTCTTCGAGGTCGATCATTATCTTTGCGTAATGATCCTGGCCCGGCACACTAAATGTCCCGCCCGTCCGAGCGCCCGTTGCTCCGCCTTGCCTGCCTTGTCTTCCATGGGCCGCGCCAAAACCATGGCCGAACAGGGATTCGAAAAAATCGCTGTACTGCGATGCATCGGCCCCGCCAAACCCGCGTTCGGAAAACTCGAAGCCCGCGTTCCAGTCCGGCGGCGGGCGGAATTCCTGGTTCGGCTTCCATTCCGCGCCGAGCCGGTCGTAGGCCACCCGCTTTTCCGGATCTTTCAGCACCTCATAAGCCTCGCCCAGTTCCTTGAAGCGAACCTCCGCCTCGGGTTCCTTGCTTACATCGGGATGATACTTGCGCGCCAGCTTCCGGTAAGCGCGCTTGATGTCGTCCTGGGACGCATCCCGCGGCACACCCATGATCTTGTAATAATCCTTGAATTCCATTTATGATTCGCAATAAGCAACGCAAGCGTTCGGATTTCACTCAAGCATACCCTGTAACTCTCCTCTATTACAAACACGAACAGATTCCAGCCCATACATCTCTCATCGGGAATGCAAGCCTGCTGAGACTGCCGTGACCGTGATAGTGACAATTGATTGCACCGGCAGCGGTTCTTACCGGCACGATCATCAGGCCATTCCTTGAGGATCGAGAGCTTGGCGGTGGGGAGCAGCCCCCGTATATTGTAGATTCGACGAACTGCTCTCGTTATCGGCTACCCTGCTATTGAGCGTACACAAAGGGAGGCAGTTTCTTCAATGCCTCCTTTGTGGCCCCCGCAATTATCGCCTTTGGGGCGATCTGGGTGAATTGGCGCACCGGTATCGCGACCCGGTGCTTCCCCATCCCGAGAAAGCCTCCAACCTCCACAATTGCCACGGACAACTTCCCGTCCGGGCTCAGGATCAGATCCTCAATTTCCCCGATCTTATCGCCGGATTCATTCTGGACTTTGGTACCGATCAGCTTGGAAGCCCGCCAGCCGGTAGCAATAAGCTCGGTCTCAACTACAGTGACACCCAGCGTTACCTTTCCCGCCGGTACCGGTGGTACTACAGCTCCCTTGTCATGACTTTCGGCAAAGGCCGTACCAATCAATGCCAGGCTGAAAAATACAGGGATGATTATGCTTCTTCCGAGGTTCAGGTTCATGATTTAACTCCTGTTAAAGTTCACTTTGTCAACGTTCACTTACTACTAGAGCGCGCCAGCATGAGCTGACCCGCCACCTACTCGCTGCCCCCCGGGCCCGAATCTGTCTCATGCCGAGCCGGAACGCCTCACGAATACCTGTTACTTATACATATGCTGCTGCCCGTAGCGCACGCAGGAGGGAGGCTTCATCCCAGCCACCGTCATGACGCTCCCCATTGATGAAAAAAGTTGGGGTACCTGCCACGCCACTGCGCACTCCGCCCATGAAGTCGCGTTTAACGCGCTCGCGGAATCGCCCTGATGCGAGATCCTTTTCGAAGCGCTCCATGTCTAGCTCCAGTGCTTGCGCAAGCGCTGCTATCAGCGCAGGACTCAGCGCTGGCTGATTTTCATAAAGCGCGTCATGCATTTCCCAGAACCGGCCCTGCGCGCCAGCGGCTTCAGCCGCTTCGGCGGCAAATTCAGCCTGCGGATGGACCTGGGCGAGCGGAAAATTTCGGAATACGAAGCGTATCTGATTGTGAAGCTGGTCCTGGACCAGCTTCACAATCGCAGACGCGGCTGCGCAGTACGGGCACTGATAATCGCCATACTCGACCAACGTAACCGGCGCGGTCTCAGAACCCTGCATGTGATCATCCTTACCCACCGGAACGACCAGACTCATGATGCACCTCCGGAAAGCGATTCCAGGGCGCGCAAAACGCCGTCCGCGCCCGGGTTAACGCCAATCGGCGAGACGTGGCTCCAATGGATCACACCATCGGGCTTGATGACGAACAGAGCACGCTCGCTCACGCCTTCCTTGCTTCGGTAGACACCATACTGGCGCGCAACTTCGCCCTTGGGTTCGAAATCGGCCAGCAGCGTCATGTGGTAGCCCCGGTCCTTGGCGAAGGCGGTATGGCACCATGCGCCGTCCACGGAGATCCCCAGCAGCGAGGCGTCGAATTTGGCGAACTCATCGCGAAGCTCGTTGAACAGCGCGAGCTCGTCGCCGCACACCGGGCTCCAGTCGGCCGGGTAGAAAATCAGTACGACAGGCCGTCCGCGCAATTCGGAGAGAGCGACCTGCTGGTCGGGGGTGCTCGGTAATGAGAATTCGGGAGCGGATGTGCCCGCCTTTAATGCTTCCATAAGGTTCTGCCCTCCATTGATGTTCACGTCAAACGAGAAACAAACGAGGGACCCGCGTCCACTCGCATGCCGGTACCTGCACATTCATGCTTGCTCAACCTTGGGGGCGGGGCATCACGCTGGGCTATGGATTTATCGTGATCTCGTTGATCACTCTTGTTACACCCGGGGCCAACCATGCCACTCTTTCCGCTTCGTTGCGTTCAGCCCAGGAACGGACGGTTCCACGCAGGGTGATCTCGCTTCCGTTTGAAATGACGATGATGTTCTTCGCGTCGACTTCCGCATTCCGCCTGAACGCATCTTCGATCTTGCGCTTGATGTCGCTGGGCTCAGCCTTCGGCTGCAGACTGATCAGGGTGGTGACGCGAGTCACCCCCCGCAGTTGCCGGATCGCGTGTTCAGCTTTCTTTCGCTCCCAGTCCCATTCCGCAGTGCCTTCGAGCGTGACCCACCCATCCTTGACAATGACCTTGATGCGGTCCGCTGAACCCGGCACCTCCCGCTGAAGCGCCGCAACCGCGTCTCGCGCGATCTCGGGGTCCGGTCTCATGCTGCTGGTGGGCAGCCGTACCTGGATATCATTTGCCACGGCGCGAACGCCGGGAACGCGTTTGGCATCGACTTCGGCTTGAGGCTTGTAAAGGTAGCTTCGAACAAAGCCGGATAAGGTAACAACGCCATCCTTTACCGCCACCGCGATATCGGTGGCGTCGATTTCGCGATCCCACTTGAGTTCCCACTCCACGTCCTGTTTGATTTCACTATCGGATCTCACGTTGCCTCCGGATATGAACCTGCGGACGTCGATGAATGCTGCTGGGAATTTTCAGAGGCATAAGCACGGCTTCGTCAATCCGAACCAGAATCGTTGAGTCGGATTGCTGAAGATGTGCTCGAACCGGCGGGATGCGTCATGGGGACGGGACGTAGGCGGCGTACTCAAAGTTTGGCATGTTTTTCAATGCGGCCTTGGTCGCTCCGGGGAGAATCGCCTTTGGCGCGAGGGGTTTGAACTGCCGTATGGGGATTGCGACCCGATGCTTGGCAAGGCCGAGGAAGGTTCCTACCTCGACAACTGCCGCGGACAGGTCTCCCTTGGGCGTGGTAATCACGTCCTCGATTTTGCCGATTTTTTCATCGAACTCGTTGTACACGGGAGCGCCAATCAGCTTGGAGGCACGCCATCCGGTTGCAACGAGGTCAGCCTCGATAACCTCGACACCAAGGATTACTTTGCCGGCGATCGCCGGGGGCATCACCGCCTTCTCTTCTTTGGTTTTGGATTCCGAACCCTTATCCTTTTCCGCAGCCTTGTCCTTGGGCTGCTGCGCCATTGCGCCTCCCATCAACGCAACGCTGCAAGCAGCGCATATGACAATTGCCTTTATAGATTTCAAGTTCATGGTTTGCTCCTGTCGAAATTCGTTACTAGTTACTAAAATGCACGAGCAGGGCTGGCAACGCCTCCTGGTTGACGCCTGGGTCCGGGTATCGGGTATCTGTCCCATCCCGAACCAGGCGTTTTCCAAGTCGTGCTCCCCCCTGCCGTGTTCCCCTTTGTTCCCCTTCCTCTTACCTTCTCCTTACCCGTGCCAAATGCCCTCCGCTGACTAACCGTGCGCGGGAAGACTCTCCGGCGGTGTGCCGTGACCACCAGCCCAGTCTCGCGCGCGCCATGCCAGCGCGAGCAGCAGCACGCCCGAAACAATGGCGTAGATGCTGATCAGCCACACCAGGGCCAGCGCTCCGGCGCCAGGGAAGAAAAACACGAATACTCCGAAGGCGATGGAAACAACGCCGTTAAGAATCAGGAACGCCTCGCCGCGGATAATCTTACGCAGGCGAATTGCCATGGCGATATCGGCAATCCCGCTTGCCAACGCGGTCGCACCGATCACGAGCACCAGCATTAATGCGGTCAGGCCTGGATACAGGAGGGCGCCTGCGCCACCTGCAAGTCCTACTAATCCCAGCAGCAGCAGCAGCCACCAATCGTCGATGCTTTTTCGATTCCGCACAGCAGCCGTGATGGATACGGCGCCCGAGACCAGTGCATAAGCGGCAAACATGACGATCAGCCACATGAGCGTAAGACCTGGCCAAAATGCGGCGAGCACGCCAAACAACAGGGAGACTGCACCGCGTATAGCCAATACCTTCCAGGATGCCAAAAGTATTTCATTCATGATGTCACCTCTCGATTTTCAGGAATGCAAGTGACCACAATGGCGGAGTGGCCACCCCACCTTCTGTTCGAAAGCGCACATTGTTCAATATGATTTTCTTCTGAGTTAATCAAGCTTATGTGCGGTGGTGCACAGCGGGAAGCGCTGCTGCAGAGTATGGTTCTACAACGTTTTCATGGAGATAAACCGATGAATGCAGTAGATAAGAAACGAGCCCCCGAGCGTGTTTCACCCAAAAAGAAAAATGGAGAAGTGGCAGAGCAGGTAGACCTGTCCAATCCGGTGAATCAAACCACGAAAGAAGCGGAAGCAGAGGAGCAAACGTTGTTGCCGCACGAGCGTGATCAGACCACCAGGTCCGCAGGCACGAGCCAACCGAATGAAAATGAGATGTCCCGTGCCGTCATCGGGCAGGCCGCGGAAGACACGGAGCATGGCCTGAAAGACACCGACCGCCGAGGCATTCCATCGGACATCGTGAAATCGGACGTGCCTGGTTCAGAACATGGATCGGATGTGCCTGAGCAGGCAAGAAAAAAGAAAAAATGAAGCGATGATGCAAGGATGCTCGCATCGCGCTTCCTCGCTTTTTATTGCGGTTTTATACGAATGCACATGCGCTGTTCCAGATAACTCGTCTTGTAACTATCAACCGGTTCAAATGAGACTCATCACATGCACCCTCTGAAATTTGTTCAAAAAATGATGCTGGCCTTGATTCTGGCTGGTGCTGTCGTCACTCCGGGTTTCGCCGAGGCGGATGAGCCCGCGGCGGGTTCGCCGGCTGCAAGCCCCTCGCTGCCACCGGTTCAGTCGCAGGGCCAAACGGAATTCATGACGGGAGGAATAGGCCTGGACGAATCCGAGGCGATAAAGAAGGAAGGAAGTTCGTGGCCATTGATGCTTGAGTTTGCCCAGGCCGATACTCCGCGTCCCGAGTACATCAGCGATGCGAAGGTCACAATCAAGGACAAATCGGGAAACGTGATGCTGGAGGCGAATGCGGAAGGGCCCTACATGCTGATAAGGCTTGCTCCGGGCAGATATTCCCTATACGCCACCCATGAGTCGGTCACGCTTCATCGGGAGCTGAAGCTTGTAAAAGGGCAGAACAGGAAAATCACGTTGCTCTGGCCTCCGTCCGGGAATAAGACTACGCAGTAAGGGTGACCTCATGGCGCTCGCTTCCGGGTTCAATCACCAGACCGGTTCCGAAGGCGCCATGAGGTTGGGCGGCCGGGGCCGATGATGCGTATCAGGCGGTCAGACCCCCAGACCCTTGCTCAACCAGTTGTGTATATCAGTCGCGGCAATGGCGGCATGGCCCATGGCGACGCTGATCTGGCTCAATTCATTGACCACGTCGCCGGCGGCATATAACCCCGGCACGGTCGTGCGCTGATGGCGGTCGACGATCAGATTTCCACATTTGTTGCGCCTGGCGCCCAGTCCGATGGCAAGTTCCGATCTCGGGCTCTCCCCCAGCATTGGGTAGATGACGTCGAAAAAGACTTCTTTCCCGCCTGAAAGGCGGATCGCTGCCCGGGGCTGCCCGGTTATCGACACTTCCGCCTGCGCATCCTCGATCACATCGATTCGCGCCTGCCGCAACTTTTTCCGCTCTGCTGGTGGGAACGTGGTATCGCCCATGTATATAAGCGTGATTTTTCGTGAGTAGGTTTGCAGGAACAAGGCATGGCTCACGCCATCCCTGGCCGAGCTCGACATGACCGCTATTGCCTGGTCTCTCGCTTCATACGCGTCGCAAATCGGGCATAGACGAACCAGGCCGCGTCGAACGCCTGCGGTCCAGTTGGGAATGTTGTGCACGACGTCGGCGGTGCCGGTTGCGAGCAGAACCGTGGAGGCGCGAAGCGCAGGCAAATCGTGAAGGAGGAAACCTCCGCCGTCTCCAGCCCGCATCGCTTCGAATACATGTCCTTCCCGTTTCAGGGCAGAGATTTCGGCAGCTTCGATCTCCACCTCGTAATGCGCCGCCTGGCAGCGGAGACGCTCAAGCAGTTCATCACCCCCGACCCCGTCTGGAAAGCCGGGACAATTGTGACTTGCGGGTATAAGCGACGCGCGGCTGCACCCGCTATCGATCACCACGACCTTGCGCCGAAAGCGGGCGAGATAAACCGCCGCCGTCAGCCCCGCGGGTCCTCCGCCGATGATCAGGCAGTCCTTGCCGCCATTGAGGTCGCGGCCGTAATTGTCGTTCTGGCCGCGGTTGAGGGAAGGTGGATTGCGCGGGGGTGGCACGGCTGACATTGTTATGCTCGCTTTATCTTTATGTTTATCTCTTCAATAACTCGCGAACAGAACAGGATTGGAATGGATGCTCGCGCGCTTCTTTCACGGTCACTCACTTACACGGTGATCGAAGCATATGCCCGGCGCTAGCTGGATTCCGTACGGCAAGGCACAAAGCCAGGCGTGGTGTCTCTGCATGCGACGGACAGGAAGGACGCGCGCGGCGTATTCACGATGCTGATGAGGTATGTTCGATGCCGCACTGAAGGCGACAGAAAAAGACCTCATCATCAGGGTCTTACCCGCACCTCAGCAAACGCACCCCAGTAAACCCTGCTTATCCAGCTAAACCCTCCAGTTCAATTCATCTTTTTGAAAGGATCACTATGGAAACTGCTAATGAAAATGACAATCGCTCGACCGTGAGCGGCCCGTCACGCCCGGACGGAACGCCGGCAAACGAGTTCACTGCAAAGCTCGCGGCAGCTCAGGAACTCGCCGCCGCCATGCCCTACAACGCCAACAAGGCGCTTGAGTATGGCGAGGTCTCCCCCGCACCGGAAAAAGGGCAAACAGTGGAACCATCCGATCCGAACGCGACCGGCAGCACCTTGACCGAGGACACCAGTTCCGACAAGACCGGCATGGGGGAGCCGCAACTGGGCTTCAATGCCACCAATGAGTCGCTTGACCGCGTACGCGCCGACTCGAGCGGCCGCGCGCTGACCACCAATCAGGGGGTCCCGGTGGCGGACAACCAGCATTCATTGAAGGCGGGGTTACGCGGCCCGGCGCTGCTGGAGGATTTCATTCTGCGCGAGAAGATCACGCATTTCGACCATGAACGCATACCCGAGCGCATCGTGCATGCGCGTGGCTCTGCGGCCCATGGGTATTTCGAGTGTTATGAGTCGCTGGAGCGATACACCCGGGCGACGCTCTTTGCCGAAGAGGGGAAGAAGACGCCCGTCTTCGTGCGGTTCTCGACGGTGATCGGCGAGCGCGGCTCGGCGGATACTGTCCGCGACGTGCGGGGCTTCGCGGTCAAGTTCTATACTGACGAAGGTAACTGGGATCTGGTGGGAAACAATATTCCCGTGTTTTTCATCCAGGACGCGATAAAATTCCCCGACCTGGTGCATGCAGCCAAACCCGAGCCCCATTTTGCGATGCCGCAAGCCTCCACTGCGCACGACACCTTGTGGGATTTCATCTCGCTGATGCCGGAATCGGCCCACATGATGATGTGGGTCATGTCGGACCGGGCGGTACCGCGCAGCTACCGGATGATGCAAGGTTTCGGCGTGCACACTTTCCGTCTGATTGCGGCGGATGGTGGCTCGCACTTCGTGAAATTCCACTGGCGTCCGCTGGCAGGGACGCATTCGCTCGACTGGGACGAAGCGGTAAAGATCAGCGGAGCCGATCCGGATTTTCACCGTCGCGATCTTTGGGAAGCCATCGAGTGCGGGGCATTTCCGGAATATGAGCTCGGCATGCAGATTTTTACCGAGGAACAGGCGGAAAAATTCAGCTTCGACGTGCTCGACGCCACCAAGATCATCCCGGAAGAACTGGTTCCGGTTCGGACCGTGGGCAAGATGGTTCTCAACCGCAACCCGGACAATTTTTTCGCTGAAACGGAACAGGTGGCATTCTGCGCCGCGCATATCGTTCCCGGGCTCGATTTCACCAACGACCCCTTGCTGGCCGGCCGCATCCATTCATACGTGGACACCCAGATATCACGGCTGGGCGGGCCCAATTTCCATGAAATCCCCATCAATTCGCCGGTCGCGCAAGTCCACAACAACCAGCGCGACGGCATGCACCGGCAAGCCATCAACCGAGGACGCGTTGCGTATGAGCCGAATTCTCTCGCCGGCGGATGTCCGTTCCAGGCGGGCGCAGCCGGTTTTTCCTCCTATCGCGAGCCCCTGGCCGGGGACAAGGTGCGCGGCAGTCCCGAGCGTTTCGCGGACCACTACACCCAGGCAACGTTATTCTGGAACAGCCAGACGCCCGTGGAAAAGGCACACATCATCAGGGCCTTCCGCTTCGAGTTGACGCGCGTGCAAACCCCGGCGATACGGCAGCGCATGGTGTCGGTGCTGGTGAACGTTTCCCTGGAGCTCGCGGAAGCGGTCGCGCTGGGGCTGGGCATCGACCTGCCGCCGGCCCAGCCTAAAGCCTTGCAAACGCGCGTCGTACCCGAGGTCGAATCCTCTCCCGCGCTCTCGCTTTTTGCCCGGCCCGGCGAACGCAATATCCGCATGCGCAGGGTCGCCATTCTGGTTGCTGACGGGGTGAACGGCGCGAGCGCAAGAGCGATTCATGCCGGGCTTGCCAGGGAGGAAGCGGTGCCTCGTTTCGTCGGCGTTCGGCTGGGACGGGTCCAAAGCACGGATGGGAATCAGATCGAGGTGGATGTTACGGTAGAGGCCATGCCTTCCGTGCTCTTTGATGCCCTGGTGGTGCCCGGCGGACACGAGGACATGAGAGTCTTGGCCAGCACAGGCCCGGTGCTCGAATTTATCGGCCAGCAATACCGTCATTGCAAGCCGATCCTGGTTCTGGGCAATGGCAGGGCGCTGGCAGAGCGGGCAGGCGTAAAGCTCGTGCTTCCCTCCGGCGAGCTGGATTCGGGCGTGCTTTACTTCCAGGATGAGAACTTCGACGATGTCCTGCCGCAGTTTGTGGAAGCAATCGCCGCCCACCGGCATTTCGCCAGGGAGACAGACCCTCCGCAGGTCTAGGGAAGCGCCGAACAAATCCTCGCTGAGCGCGTTGCAGTTAAAATTGGGATGATCGTAAGGTGCGCGACGCTGGTCGTAGCCGGGACTACGATGCCAAGGAGCGCAACGCCGTGAGCGCCCGATTTTACCGCAACCCGAATGGGACGGGGCTTTGCGGGTGGTCTGCCTTGTCCGGCTCCTAGCGAAGGGGATCAGCCATTCGCGTCGTCGCCTTTCGCACATCCCATCCCGCAAAGCCGCCGTCGCGCCAGCGGAGATTTGTTTGGCGCTTCCCAAGGGAACCGGACGCGGAGGGACTCAACACGGCCGTTGGACACTGTTATCATTGCTTCATGCGATGTGAGCAGTCTTCAAGGCCCTGGGGCCAGTCCTTCGAATGAAAGTCTGGCCCGGCACACCCTATCCGCTTGGCGCGACCTATGATGGCGCGGGGACGAACTTTTCGGTATTTTCCGAAGTGGCCGAGCGTGTCGAGTTGTGCCTGTTCGATGAGGCAGGCCGCGAAACGCGGGTGGCATTGCCCGAGGTCACCGGCCACTGCTGGCATGGCTATCTCCCCGGCGTGGAACCGGGGCAACGCTACGGCTTCCGCGTGCACGGCCCATGGGCGCCGGAGCAGGGCAACAGGTGCAATCCCGGGAAGCTCCTGCTCGACCCCTATGCAAAGGGCGTCTATGGCGATATTGCGTGGGACCAAGCTGTATTTCCCTACCATTTCAATGCCGATCCCAACGCGGCCAATGGCGGGGACAGCGCACCCTTCATGCCCCGCTGCATCGTCCACCAGCCCTTCTTCGACTGGACTGGCGATCGTCAGTTGCAACGGCCCTGGAACGAAACGATCATCTATGAGACGCATGTAAAGGGTTTTACTGCACGCCACCCCGACATTCCGCCCGAATTGCGCGGTACATATGCGGGACTAGCCCATTCCGAGTCGATTGACTACCTGAAGAAACTTGGCATCACTGCTGTCGAGCTAATGCCCGTGCACTATTTCGCGAACGACAAGCACCTGCTGGACCAGGGGTTGAGCAACTACTGGGGCTATAACTCCATCTGCTACCTCGCTCCGCATGGCGCGTATGCCGCCGACAAGCGGCCCGGCGCCGCCGCCGCGGAGTTCAAGCAGATGGTAAAGGCGCTGCACCAGGCCGGTATTGAGGTCATTCTCGATGTGGTCTACAACCATACCGGCGAAGGCAACCACCTGGGTCCGGTGCTGAGCCTGCGCGGGATCGATAACGCCTATTACTACCAGTTGATGGAGGACCGGCGTTACTACCGGGATTACACCGGCACCGGCAACTGCCTCAACATGCGCCAGCCCCACGTATTGCAACTGATCATGGATTCACTGCGGTACTGGGTGCTGGAAATGCACGTGGATGGCTTTCGCTTCGACCTGGCTTCGGCCCTGGCGCGCGAACTGCACGAGGTACAGATGCTGAACGCCTTTTTCGATATCATCCAGCAGGATCCGGTCACGAACCAGGTGAAGTTGATCGCCGAACCCTGGGATCTGGGCGAAGGGGGGTATCAGGTTGGCAATTTCCCGTCAGGCTGGTCCGAATGGAACGGCAAGTACCGCGACTGCATACGAAACTTCTGGCGGACGCAGGAACCCACCCTGACCGAGTTCGCCTATCGCTTCACCGGCAGCCCCGACCTCTACGCGGGCAATTCGCGTCGTCCGTTCGCCAGCATCAACTTCGTCACCGCGCACGACGGTTTCACTCTGCGCGACCTGGTGTCCTACAACGAGAAACATAATGAGGCCAACGGCGAGGACAACCGCGATGGCAGCGACGACAACCGTTCCTGGAACTGTGGCGTCGAGGGGTCTACCAGCGATCCAGATGTGCTCGCCCTTCGCGCCCGGCAGCAACGCAATTTTCTGGCCACTTTGATGCTGTCCCAAGGTGTCCCGATGCTGGTCGCGGGGGACGAGGCAGGGCGCACCCAGCAGGGAAACAATAACGCCTACTGCCAGGACAATGAAATCTCCTGGCTGGACTGGGATCATGTGGATAAGGACTTGCGGGACTTCGCATGCCGCCTGATTCAGTTCCGCCGCGCTCACCCCGTCTTTCGCCGCCGCCGCTGGTTCCAGGGGCAGGCCATTCACGGCGAGGGCAAGGACGACATCGCCTGGTTCGATCCGTGCGGTGAGCAGGCGAGCGAGCAGTTATGGGAAGGGGGGGTGGTGCAGAGCCTGGGGATTTTCATCAACGGTGAAAACTTCCCCAACCCCAATGCCCGCGGCGAACCGGTCACGGACGACAGTTTCTACCTGATCTTCAACGCGCACTTCGAAGACGTGGATTTCATCCTGCCGCCCAACCGCTGGGGCATGCGCTGGCTGAAAGTGTTCGATACTGCGGAAGGATGGTCGGAGGATGGGGCTGGGCTCGAAGCCGGCGCTACGCTGTCGGTCGTGCAGCGGTCGTTCGTGCTGCTTCAGCGGCGGGCGTGAATACCTGCCCGTAGCCAATAGGCGCTTACTTGATGCCGGACAAGTGGTCGCTACAGGGCTTCCGAACTGCAAACCTACGCCATTATGCTCGCCGGGTTGGGTTCGATCGGGCTCATGGGGTGGCGCAAGAAGGCAGAAAATCGGGGCGAAATAGCAAACCCAGCCGAGCGGCTGGGTTTGCTATTGGAAGCTTTCAGTTTTCTGTAATCCCGTTAAGCTCGTCTTACAAGAGATAGATGAATAATAAAACGATCGCGGGTACACCCAGCATCCAGGCAATCAAGTATCTGCCCATGACAGTTCTCCTAGAAAAGGTTTTAAGGGACCACGTGACCTGAGCTTTTAACGCTCTGCTACTGGTCACCCTCGCACTACCGCTCGAGGTCACTTTCGCGAAACAACGACACCATTCTAGGAAATTACTTAAAATTTTTCGGTACGGCAGCGCACGGTTCACGTTCGCCGTTCAAGCTCCTCATCCCTCCGGCTGATGTGGCCTCAGCAGCGCATAGGGGAACGTCCGGAAAAGCTGGGCCAATTCGAGTCCACGTTTTTCCCCCTCCATAAGGGTCAGGATCGGCACGGTCTCGTCCGTCAGTACATTGATCCATTGCTCGTGTGTGGAGTTCAGGTCGGGCGGCAACTCGAGCCAGGTGTCACCCCATGCGCTCTCGCCGACCGGAATTCTTCTGTCTTCCGGTTCCTCTCCCAATAGGGCGCCGAGCAGTCTGGGGACGGCGACCAGCAGGATTTCGTTCCCGTTACGCCGGGCGAAGGCGCAAACGTGCTCTGCGCGGGAGCCGCCCGTTTTTAATGGCACGTAGTCGCCGCGACGGAAAAGCGGCTCGCACTCGCGCCTGAACGCGAGTGTCTTCCAGGTGATATAGAGCTTGATCCGGCCATCCTCCATGTTGTCCAGCAGACGTAGAGCGCATCCCGCTGCTCCCTCCTGCGCGTGCATGGTTCTGACGGCTCGCAGGGCCGTCCGGCGCGCGTCATAGTCAACTGGTCTTCGGTTGTCCGGGTCCACGAGGCTGAAGTCCCATAGTTCGTTGCCCTGATATATGTCCGGCACGCCGGGCGCGGTGAGCTTGAGCAGGACTTGGGACAAACTGTTGAATGCGCCAAACCGCGCAACTTTCTGCTGGAATGGCAGAAAATCGGACAGGAACAGATTTGTGGGCTGCGGAGAGAGCAGGGCGCGCACAAATTCCTGCGTTGCGGCCTCGTATTCGGTGTCGGGATTGATCCACGAGCTGTTCACTTTAGCTTCGCGCCCTGCCTTCAGCATGTACGCGCTCAGGCGCTCACCCAACTGCTCCAGCGCCGCATCGTCCGGTTTTTCAAATGGCCATATGCCGAGCAGGGTTTGATATAGCAGGTACTCGTCATTATGGCTGGGCGCGTGGCCCCCCTTATCCAGCCTGCGGCGGTTGCGGCGGTTGAGCTTGCGCCAGCGCGTAAGGACGAGATTCCATTGGCGGGGCATTTCGGAGAGCACGCTGATTCGCGCCCGCACGTCTTCCGATCGTTTATTGTCATGACTTGAGGTGGACAGCATCGCATGGGGCCATCGCGTCGCCCGCGCCTGGTTCGCGCGGTGAAACGCCGCCAGCGAAACGCCGAAACGGTGTGGTTCGCTGCCAACTTCATTCAGTGACACCAGCCGGTTGTACTGATAGAAGGTCGTGTCCTCTACGGCCTTGGCCATTACCGGGCTGGTGTACTGCTGAAACTTCATGGCGAAGGTGCATACAGCATCCCGGTAGGCTTCGTCCTTGCCCTCGGCCCGCCGGGCCAGCAGCACGTCCTGGATGAAATCAAAGATGCTTGGATCGGGCGCCTGGCTGCGCTTCTTTGCGATCCCTACAGCCCAGTTCACGTAGCGGGCGTCTTCCGCGGAGCTCTCGCAACCGGAAACATAGGTACGGTAAACCGGAAAGTTCGCCACCACCTGGGCCAGCGCGCTTCGCTGGCTGTTGAAGGTAAAGTCGCAGGTGTGGCGATCGCCCTTGGCGATGCGCGCGAGCTGCGTGGCCAGAACCTGCAGTTCGCCCGCCAGGGCGGTTTCCATGATGAGGTGCTTGTTCGTCCGCACCATCGTGTCAAAATCCATTCGTACCCGCACAAACCCCTGGTAAACGCGAGTGAAATGCTCCTCGGTGCGGGTATCGACAAACAGGCCGGTGGAAATAGCCGCAAAGTCATAGCCCGTGGTGCCATGCACCGGCCACGATTGGGGAAGATGCTCGTGGGAAGCGAGGATTTTTTCCACCACGATATATAGCGGCTGGGCGTCATCCCCGGTCTTTCCGGGATCTCGGGGAGAAAACGCCGCCGCCATGGCTTGCAGGCGTTCGAAGTATTCCTTTGGCGCGTATAAACCGTCGGGATGATCGATACGCAAACCCTCAACGTGCCCCGCCGCGAGCAAGTCGCGCAGCAGCCGGTGGGTGCTCTCGAACACCTCGGGGTTGTCCATGCGCAGCGCCGCCAGCTCATTGATGTCGAAAAAGCGGCGGTAGTTGATCTCGTCCGCAGCCGCGCGCCAGAAAGCCAGGCGGTAGGATTGGGCATCCAGAAGGTCGTGCAGCAGGTCGAGATTCCTGGCGCCATCCGGCCCGCCGCCATTGAACATGGACGCATTCTCCTGGATGAACTGCTCGATGTCGGGGCTCATCGCACAGAGCGACGCCAGGTGGCGCTTGTGTATCTCCTTGTCGCGCGCTCGCTCGGCTACGGCCTCGGGGGAAACATTGTCCCGCAATGGCAGATGACTGAACGCGGTCATCAGGGACTGTAGCTCGAGGAAACCCGGATGCTGCTCGCCCATGCGCGTCTCCAGGCGTTCCAGGCCGTAGCCGAGAATGCGCGGGTATTCACGCGGGTCTATCGGAAACCGGTGCTCATAATAGAAGACGCTGAACGAGCCCTGCTCGCCGTCAAACGCAAGTTTGAGATCGCCATTCTCCAGGACAACGCCATAGTGGTCGCCGAGCACGGGCAGCAGCACGTGCCCCGGCACGTGTTCTCCGGTTACATACCAGTCAATATCGAAGTAGCCGGAAAAACGGGACGCAGGACCATTTTCGAGCACGTCGAGCCACCATCCGTTATCGGCGCCCGTGACGCACATATGATTGGGCACCACGTCCAGGATCTGGCCCATTCCGCGCGCCTTCAGCGCCGCGGAGAACGCTTCAAAGTCGGCGAGGCTTGCGACCTCCGGATTGAGGCTTGTGTGGTCGGTGATATCGTACCCATGCCGGCTGCCCGGGCGCGCCTTGAGGATGGGCGAGAGATAGCAATGGCTGATGCCCAGCTCATCCAGGTAAGGAATCAATTGCGCGGCGCGGCTCAGGTTGAAGTCGCGATTCAGTTGCAGGCGGTAAGTTGCGCGCGGAATCGACAGCTTGATTCCTTGTTGTGGAGGCTCGACGCCGGAGCCGGGCGTTTGCGCCACCGGGCGTTCGCGCTGCAGTGCGTGCAGAATGCCTTGCAGATAAGGGCCTTGGGGCCACTCCTCGAGGTTGAGGGGTAGCTTGAGCCGCCAGGAGGGGTAGGCGGCATTGTCGGCGCCGGGGAGATTTGGTTGTTCGCGCACGCCAAAGCCATCTTCCATCTGGACCAGCAGCAGCTTCGACGGGGCTTGCCCGAGATAGGTGTACACTGCTGCGGCAAGCTCTGCCGTCATTTCCGGGAAGCCGACCTGATGTACCCCCGCTCCCGGCGGAAGGAGACCCTGGCTCTCGAGCGCCACCAATAGTTGCGCGCGGTCCGCCGCGCGCTCCACGATCTGGCGATGGCGGGTCTCTTCATCCGGGAACAGATGCAGCCGGTCCCGCAGGTCAATGTCGAGCCCTTGCCAGAAACCGGCCAGGGTCGGAAGATCGTGAGTCGTCACCGCGGCCACGGCCTCTACCGGATACTCCTGCGGTGGCTTCAGCCTGCCGTCGTCGCGCCGCTCGAAATACAGCAGCCGCGTCGACAGGACCCTCATGGGTTGCAAGGCTTCGCGCACCTCGTTCGGCACCGTGCCCAGGTCCTCGCCCACTACCAGGCACTTGTTGCGCTGGCTTTCCAGCGCCAGGATGCCGAGCATGTCTTCGAACGGGTAGCACACGTATGCGCCTTCGGTCGCGGACTGACCCCGGGGTACCCAGAACAGGCGGTACAGGCCCATGATGTGGTCTTTGCGCAGCGCCCCGGAGTGGCGCATGTTGGCCCGCAGCGTTTCGACGAAGGGGGCGTATGCCAGCGCGGTGAGTTGATGGGGTATCCACGGCGGCAGCCCCCAATCCTGGCCGAGACGGTTGAAGTCGTCGGGCGGGGCGCCGACCCTCGCGTCCAGCGCGTAAAGTCCACGACGGGTCCAGGTGGCGCCACCGCCTTCCGCCACGCCAATCGCAAGATCGAGCATCACCCCCACCCCGAGCCCCAGTTCCCGCGAATGCCTCGCGACCGTGGCCAACTGAATGGAGACTTGCCACTGCAGGTATTCGAAGTATTCCACGCGGTCGAGATGGGCTTCGCAAAACGCCGCTACCTCTGGCCCGCCGGGATCGCGCCAGGGCTCCGGCCAAACGGGCCAGCCCCACGCCGCGTCATCCTGCGCACGAAAATGTTCCTGGAGAGCTTCAAACAGCGCCTGTTTGCGCAGGCTCTCGCCGTGCTCGGACTGGAATGCCCGAAAAGCGTGTGCACGATCCGTGTTTTCCATCAGATGGACAGCGCGGAAATGGCGGTACAGACGGTTGAACAAGTTGCTCTTCACGTCGGCCACGCCGCGGTAATCCACCTGTTCGGCCGCGCGCAGGGCTCTCAACTGCGCCTGAAATTGCGGCGCAAGCACCAGGGAGCGGACCTCTTCGGCTTCGGTGAAATCGGGAATGGCCTCCACGTCAAGGTAAAGCGAATTGAACCAGGCGCGACTTGAGGGGCTGTAAGGACTCGCGTGCTCCGGCGCATCGGGAAATAACGCATGGAGCGGGTTTAGCAGTAGCGTGCTGCTGCCGCCTTCGGCGCAAAACTCGACCAGACGGCGCAGATCTCCTAAGTCGCCCATGCCGTAGTTGCGCTCCGAGCGTACCGCATAGAGCTGGAGCGAGAAGCCCCAGGTGCGGCCTTCCCCCTGGATTGCCGGGGGTTGGTAGCAGGTGGCCGGAGCGATGATGAGCTGCATCTCACCAGCGACACCGTGGCCGTCCGCCCGCTCGATGGCGAAGTGGTGATAGCCCTGTTCGAGTGTGAGATTCAGCGGAAGCGCCCGGCAAACGAACTGCTGCCCATCCAGCTGTCCTCGCTCGACCTCTTCCATTCTCCCGGGGATGAATTCGCCCCAGTCCTCACCGCCGGATTCCCGGCGCAGATGCCAGCGATAGGTGGCCTTATCGTCGGTGACCGGGAGAGTAACCGCGACACGATAGGGAACATGACATGGCTGAGCCGGCTCAGTTTGCGGCTCAGTTGGCGGCTCGCGCAGCACCTGTACCGGCGGCAGGGGATTTTTCCATCGACCTCGCTCAAAAGCGTGCAGCGACGCCGCGATCTCATCCTCACTGTTTGCCGGCACGCCCATCGCGCCCAGCAGGGCGGCCTTGGAAGAGGCAGAGGCATGGTGGCTGTTTCCCCAGATATCGTTGTAAGCCGACAGCACACCATACAGATTGCACAGTTGATCAAGCGGATTGTTCAAGCTCTTCCCTTGGGTTTCCCCAGATTTTTCTGTCGTTTTTCCCCGGGGCGCCGGGTTCGGGAACGAAGTATCTTATTGGACATCGCTTGCTTCACCCTCGGCGGTGGCGGCAGGCACGGAGCCTGGGATGGTGGCTGGCGGCTCCAGCGTCCACACTACGGCCCAGGGAGCCAGCAACCCTGTGCCGGCTTCCACAGAGGAGGCAAACACCGTCTCCGGCTGAGCGGCGGCCGCGGCGCGGCGTATGATCCGGTCCGAAAAATTCGCCAGCAACCGCAAGGTGGAGCCGTCACCCAGGCGCCAGTCAACGTTCAGGACGCCGGCAGGAAACACTTCGAAGCGCGCAGAGTGGCCTTCCATCCCCGCCAGGCGGGGGACGATGAAGTCCTTTCTCAACTTCAAAAGGTCGCGGTAATAGCCCAGCCAGCCAGCGTGCGCCTCCTCATGGAGAGAATCCCAGTCTATCTTTGAGACAAGAAAAGTCTTTTCTTCATTCGGGTCCGGTATTTCCGCCTGTGTCCCGGTATCGGCAAAACGCGCAAAGCGGGCGAACTCCCGCCGCCGGCCTTGCGTCACCGCGTCGCGCAACTCCGCGCCGAAGTCGCAGAAAAACAGGAAAGGCGCGCGGGCAGCGAATTCCTCGCCCATGAAGAGCATGGGAATGCCCGGTGCCAGCAGGTAGATGGAAGCCGCGGCGCGAACCGCCACATCCTGGGCTATATGCGTGATCCGCTCCCCAAATGCCCGATTGCCAACCTGGTCGTGACATTGCAGAAAGGATACGAAGGCCTGCGGGGGCAGATGAGCGCTGTCCTCGCCGCGCGGGCCGTGGTCGCGGTAGGCCGATAGCTGTCCCTGATAGGCGAACCCTTCGGCCAGGCAGCGCCCGAGGTGGCGCACCGGATCGTCCGCGTAGTCCGCATAGTACCCATCCTTCTCCCCGGTCACGAGCACGTGCAGGGCGTGGTGGATGTCGTCATTCCATTGTGCCGTATACCTATCGTGCCGCCCACCACCGCCCCCATTTCCGCCCCGTCCGAGATAGCGCGCCTGATTGGCATCGTTTTCCAGGATCAGGTGCACGTGACGCTGCGGGTCGACTGCTGCGCGCACGCGCTCGGCCAGCTCGACCAGAAAATGCGGGCTGGAGTCGTCGATAATGGCATGCACCGCATCGAGGCGCAGGCCATCAAGGTGGTACTCTTGCAGCCAGTAGAGCGCGTTATGGATGAAAAACTCGCGCACCTGCCGGCTGTCAGGGCCATCCAAATTGATCGCCGCGCCCCATGGCGTGTGGTGGTGTTCCGTAAAGAATTCCCTGGCGTAAAGGTGGAGATAGTTCCCTTCCGGTCCAAAATGATTGTAGACCACATCGAGCAGAACCATCAGGCCGCGCGCGTGTGCCGCCTGGACCAACGTCTTCAGATCCTCCGGGCGGCCGTAGCGGCTATCCGGGGCATAGGGCAGTACGCCGTCATAACCCCAGTTTCGGGCGCCGGGAAAATCCGCCACGGGCATGAGTTCGATGGCGGTAACCCCTAGCTCCGCGAGGTAATCCAGCCGCCGGGTAACGCCGTCAAAGGTTCCCCCGGGCGAGAACGTGCCGACGTGCAGCTCATAAATTACCGCCTCTTCCCAAGGGCGTCCGCGCCATGCCGCGTCCTGCCAGGCAAAGGCGGCGGGATCGATCACCTCGCTCGCACGATGCACGTCCTCCGGGTTGAAGCGGGAGGCGGGGTCCGGGACACGAATCTTGCCATGTGCCCCCTTATCAGCCCGCGTTGTCACCTCGAACCCGTAGCGCGTTCCCGCCGCTGCCTCGGAGACCGTCAATTCGAACCAGCCACCGGCACCAGCGTTCATGGGCAGTACTTGTTCATGCTGCCCATCAGCCTGTTTACTGGCAAGGCAAAGCGCCACCTCTTTGCAACTGGGCGCCCACAGACGGAAGCGCACCCCCTGGTCTGTTCCCTGGTCTGTCATTTGCGCCCCGTAGGGCATGTCATGCGCTCGGATCTGCACGTCGCTTTCTACCGTTTGCGCCGCAGCAGGCCAATCAACTGCCGAATCGGGATCTCGACCGTTCTCGATTGTTGCGATAGCGCGTTGCTCAGGCTTGCAGCCGCCTTTTCCACCATGAACAGCGTAACCAGTGTATCCACTGTCGCCGGGTTGGAAGGCAACAAAGGGTGTTCCTTCATCGCCCGGCGATAGCTCTTAAAGAAAGCGCCGGTGGCCAGCGCCTTCCAGTTATCCGTCTGCTCCTGACATAGCGGGCCTGCATCGGGATACTCGGTCGTCACGTGCGCGAGCGCGGCTGCCGCCACTTCCGAAAACGAAACGAGGATGCCTGCCACGTCGCGCAGCGGCGTATGTTTCCAGCGACGTTCCCGCCAGGCACGCTCAGGACCGCCGCCGTAATTCGTGATCAGAAAATCATTGTTTGACAGCCATACCTGGCGCAAATTGTAATCGCCGTGGCAACGGGCCTTCATGGCCACCGTGCCGGCCGCGGCCGTACGCATGATGCGCCGGTAGAACCGGGGCCGGGCCGCGAACAGGTCTCTGCCGGCCGCTCGCGCTGCCTCGGACAATAGGGGCCATTCGGCCTCCAGCAAGGTATACATCTGGTCCATCTGCGCGCGCACGCTGTTCACCCACTCGGCGGTATCGTCAAGGGTGATGGGTTCCATCCCGAAGGCGCCGGCCGGGTCCGGTTGCGCGAGCGCCTGATGAAACTCGGCCGTGCGCAGCCCCAGAGTTTTCGCCAGCGTCGTGTAAACCGCGTGGCGCGCATCGATGGGACGTTTTTGCCTTGTGCGGTAGTCGTCCAGGTAGCGTGCGAGATAGTCGTGGGTATAGACCCAAACACTGCCCTGGTTCGCGGCGTACCGCTCCAGGATGGCGAGCGTCGAGCACTGCCCCTCGGCATCAACGTACTCGACGGTGCCGGCGAGTTGCGCAATGTGGGTGAAGTTCGCGGTCTCGGTCAGGAATCGCGACATTTCCAGTTCCGGGTGCACGCCGGCGAGCAGCCAGCGGTAACCCTTCAATATCAGCCGATCGCCCAGGTTCACCAGCAGGCGGCCCCGTTCCGATACCGTTCTGGTTATGTTCGTCGCGCCCCCTTCCTCGACGACGCCGGGAAAAGCGCTGGTTGCATGGAAGCGCACCTGTCCCCGCTCGAACGCAAATGACGCGCCCGTCTCCATATTGGAGATCACGGTACGGCAGAAAGCATCGTCCCAGAACGCGTCAAACAGTACGCCCATTCGGGCCCGGCTCCGTACCTTGGCCAGGATCGCAGGCAGCAGGGGGATCAGGCGGCTCTCGCCTTCGTCTTCCCACGCCAGTGCGAGCGGCATTGCATAACGATATGTCTCGCCGCTGGCAAGCGTCAGGATGACGATGGCCAGGAGCCAGCTGCCATGCTCCGTCACCCATTCATGCGTTTCGCCAAGCTCGAATTTTTCCACGTCCGGCCTGCTTGCGAACCATGGCTGGGAGCTGAAGAAGCGCGGCAGGATTTCACGCTCAAGTTGCAGCCGCGCGCGTTCGACCATCAACTGGTTCCTGGGTCCGCTTTCCGCGTGGTTCCCGGCCAGGGTGCCCCATCCGCTCTCGACCAGTACCAGTACCGCGAGATCCGGCAACACCTGGGGCTCTTCATGCCACACGGGTGCCGTCACGTCGGTAGCAAGGCGAAAGCCGTAGAAGCCGTGCCCGCTCAGGGTGAGCTGGTACGGCAGGGCGCCGATTGGGGGAAATGCGCTGCGCCCCATCAACTCAGCCGGCACCCTGCCCTTGTACTGGCTCAAATCCAGCTCCACCGCCTGAGGCGCCCGGGAAAGATTAGCTACGCACAGGATCGTTTCGCCCTCGTATTCACGCAGATAGGCGAGGATCTTGCGGTTGCCGGGGCGCAGAAAACGCAGTGCGCCGCGACCAAAGGTGCGGTGAGCCTTGCGCACGGCGATGACGCGTTTCGTCCAGTTGAGCAGTGAATATGCGTTGTGGCGCTGTCTTTCCACATTCACTGCGGCGAAGCCGTACACCGGATCGACAATGGGCGGAAGGAACAGCGATTCCGGATCCGCGGTTGAAAACCCCCCATTGACTCCGCCCAGCCATTGCATAGGGGTGCGCACGCCGTTGCGGTCGCCCAGCTGAAGGTTATCGCCCATGCCGATCTCGTCGCCGTAATAGAGAATCGGCGAGCCGGGCATGGTCACGAGCAGCAGATTCATCAGTTCGATGCGGTGCCGGTCGTTTTCGAGCAAAGGGGCCAGACGGCGGCGGATGCCGAGGTGGAGGCGGGCCAGAGGGTCCACCGCATAGGTCTGATGAAGGTAATCCCGCTCGCGGTCGGTGACCATCTCCAGGGTCAGTTCGTCGTGGTTGCGCAGAAATATCGCCCACTGGCAGTTTTCGGGTATGTCCGGGGTTTGTTCCATGATCTCCACGATCGGATGGCGGTCCTCGCGCGCGATGGCCATGTACATACGGGGCATGAGCGGAAAGTGGAAGGCCATATGGCATTCGTCGCCATCGCCAAAATACTCGCGCACGTCCTCCGGCCATTGATTAGCTTCCGCCAGGAACACGCGATCGGGGTAGTGCGCATCCAGTTCTGCGCGCATGCGCTTGATCACCGCGTGCGTCTCCGGCAGGTTCTCGCAGTTGGTGCCTTCACGCTCGCACAGGTACGGCATCGCATCCAGCCGCATCCCGTCCACGCCGGCATCGAGCCAGAAGCGCATCACATGCATGATGGCGTTGAAGACGTGGGGGTTTTCAAAATTCAGGTCGGGCTGATGGTAAAAAAAACGGTGCCAATAGTAAGCTTTAGCTTCCTCGTCCCACTGCCAGTTGGAGCCCTCGGTATCGGTGAAAATGCTGCGCGCGCCGCTGTACTTCTTGTTGTCGCTGCTCCAGACGTAGTAGTCGCGCTTGACCGATCCGGGGGGCGCACGCCGCGCTGCCTGGAACCAGGGATGCTGATCCGAAGTGTGATTGATCACCAGTTCAGTAATCACCCGCAAGCCGCGCCGATGGGCTTCATTGATGAACCGGTGAAAGTCTGCCATATCGCCAACGGCCGGATGCACATTGTGGTAATCGGCAATATCGTAGCCGTCGTCGCGTCCCGGCGAGGGATAGAACGGAAGGAGCCAGAGCGCAGTCACGCCCAGCTCCTGCAGATAGTCGAGCTTGGAGATCAGGCCCGCGAAATCGCCGACACCATCACCGTTGCTGTCAAAGAACGTCTTGACGTGTAACTGGTAGATGACAGCGTCCTTGTACCACAGTGAATCTTCTTGTTGCATAGTTATCTGTCGTGACGTGTGTCGTTACGTATCATGGCGCTCATGGCGCTCGTGGCGCTGGAGCCGTGGCAGTCGCCTTCCAAGCACTAACTGCACCCCATCCATAAAGGGGCCAGCTTGCCAACAATGCACCGGAAGGTCTGTGCCATATCGTACAAAGCTTACAGTGCCTCGTTTGGTCGTGCCAGGGATTCTATCCGCCGGACGGGTATCGGGTCCATGCGCAAGCGGCTCAGGCCGGAAGGTTCCACCCGGGTCTGCCAGCGACGCGCCCCCGTAGCGGACGTGGCGATTGGTTCTTCAATGTATGCCAACGCACTGACTCCCGGGCGCCAGGGGCGCATCATCCCCATTCATACTCATCCATTACTTTACGGAGAACCGGTTGCCGGCTTAAGTTGCAAAGCGCCGTCGGCTGCCCGTGCAGGTATTCCCCTCTTCTCCAGTTGCCCATGTTTTCTCGAATGAACCTTTTTGCCGCGATTCTGGCTCCGTTTTCATTGGCATTTTCACTCGCCATAGTGACGCCCCCTGACGCGCTTGCAAACGAAGTCACGAAGGAAGTCACCAAGGGGACCGGTGGGGAAATTTCCGCGTCCCCGCCACCCGTCACGCCAGCACAGGCCCAGCGCGCGCTTTCGATTCTTCAGGACGAAAAGAAGCGCACGGAGCTCGAAGAAACACTTGCCGCGATCGCCCAAGCCACAGCCATCGCCCCGGCCAGCGCTCCCGCTACGTCGCCGCCACGTGCCGCGGGGAGCCCATCGACAGGAGAGCAGGCGCCGCTGCCGATCCAGTTGACCGAGAATGGACTGGTGGCACAGGTATTCGACCTGATCGCGACGCGGCTGGATGTGGTTGTGGATCAACTGCGGTTGACCGGGCGCATGTTTCTGGAGGTGAAAACGGTCGGCGAATGGTGGCAGTATAACCTGGGGGTGCCGGAACGCCGCGCCGTCGTGCTGGATGCCCTGTGGCAGGTGATCCTGACGCTGGCCGGAGCCCTGCTGGCCGAGTGGCTGGCGCGACGAGTGCTCGCGCGGCTACGCAAACTGGTCGAGAATCGGGCAGCGGCCCGGAAGGCAGCCATCGACCAGAAAAAAATAGAATCCGCCCGCACCGCGGCGCCGGAAGGTCGGCATCGTGCCGAAGCTGTGCCCGAGACCCGCGCCGCCGACCGTCACTGGAGGCTGTTGCGACGGCTCCCTTTCGCGTTCGCCCACTGGGTGCTGGGACTCATTCCGCTGGTGGTCTTTTTCGTGGTGGCGATCGTACTGCTGAACGCGGCCGGCGGCCGCTCCGCACCTTTTTACGGCCCGACCCTTGTGGCCGTCAGCGCTTATGCAACCACACGCTTCGTGCTGAGCGTGATTCAGCTCATGGCGTCACCCTTGGGCCAAGGGCTGCGGCTGATGCACATCAGCGATGGGGTGGCGGCTTTCCTGTATCGCTGGCTGCGATGGGTCGTCGTCGTCGCGGTGTTCGGCACCGCTATCGCGGACATCTCCCTGGAAACCGGCGCAACGCAAAACACTCATGACACGCTGACGAAACTGGTGGCGCTCGCCGTGCACGTGATGCTGCTGATCATGATTTTTCGCAGCCGGGAGGCGACTGCGGCCGCCATTCGCGGCAGGGCCGGCGACGGTCATGATGTGTCCGGGTTGCGCGGCATGCTGGCCGATAGCTGGCTTTTTGTCGCGACCTTTCTGATCGCCGCGGCCTGGCTGCTGTGGTCGGCCGGAACCGAAAACGGTTTTCAGCACGTGCTTCATGTATTTGGCTGGTCGGCCGCGGTCATCGTCGTAGCCAGTCTGGTATCGATCTTCGTCCTGGGGGCGATTGACCGCGCCTTCATCAGCAACCGGGAGAATATGCAGCAGCAACTCGGACAGCGACCGCCGGGCGAGCTGGAGCCGGAGGCGGCGCCCAAAACCACCTATCACATGCTGGTGTATCGCGCGGTCTCGTCGATAATCGGCATCGTCGCGTTAATCCTGCTGTTGCAGGTGTGGGGCGTGGATACGCATTCATGGTTCGAGGAAGGCTCCATCGGCCGACGCCTGGCTTCAGCGCTTGTCACCATCGCAGTCACCTGCATGCTGGCGCTGGCGGCGTGGGAAGCGCTGAACAAAGCGGTATGCAACCGTATCGAGCTATGGTCGGAGGAGGGCGACATTGCGCGGGCTGCGCGCCTGCGGACACTGGTGCCGATGCTGCGCGCCTGTCTGTTCTTCGTCATCGGAATGGTCGTGCTGCTCGCGGCGCTGCACCAGCTGGGCATCAACATCGGGCCCCTTTTGGCTGGGGCCAGCATCATTGGCGTCGCGCTGGGCTTTGGCTCGCAAAAACTGGTGCAGGATTTCATCACCGGTATTTTTCTGCTGATGGAAAATGCCATCCAGGTCGGGGATTTCATCACCGTCGCAGACGTTTCCGGGTCGGTGGAATATCTGTCGATCAGGACCGTCCGGCTGCGCGCGCCGGACGGCTCTCTCCACGTTGTGCCGTTCAGTTCAGTTTCCACCGTGACCAATACCAATCGCGGGCTTGGCAATGCTTCGGTCCGCGTCAGTGTCAAGGCGGACTCGGACGTCGATCGGGTGTTTGCCGCTATCCGTGGCGTGGGCGAAGAAATGCGCGCCGATCCTCAACTCAAAGACCTTATTCTGGCGGACCTGGAAATCTGGGGCGTGGATCAGGTTGATGGCGCGATGATCACGGTGCTCGGGCAGATACGCACGCTGGACAAGGGGCGGTGGCCAGTGCAGCGGGCCTTTAACCAGCGGATTCTCGAGCGCTTCCGCGAGCTGGACATACATTTCGTAAATCCGCAGGAGCGGCACGTCGTGACCCAGCCGCGCTTGTCTCCCGCTCGGCTGCAGCCGCAGCCGGATCGCACGCCGGAACTGGCGCTCCCACGAGACCGGGATGCATCCATGCGGTAGAACGTGCCTTCAACCAGGCTTCTGCACTTGCAGAAGATTTGGATCGTCTGGAAAAACCGTGATTGAGGAGCAATTGAGCAGCAACCGGGCATTAACCACTTTGTAAGGAGATCAGCATGAAACGCTCATTACCAGGAAAACCTGATTCACATGATGGTTCGCGGACCGTACTCGGGCGAGCCGTGATTTCAGGAACGGTCGGCGGGCTAGCCGCTGCGGCGGCCGCGTCGCTGGCGGGAAAGCGCGAAGACGATCATTATGCCGCGCCCCTCAACGCCACCAGTCACATCATATGGGGCGACGAAGCGGCACATCAGGATAAGCCATCGCTGAAATACACGCTTACCGGCTTCTTGCTGAATCATGCCTCGGCGATATTCTGGGCTTTATTTTACGAGAAGCTGCTGGGGAGAGGTGAGAGCCGCGCGGACCAGGGTGCCCTCCACCCGACGAATTGGAACGAAGGTCCGCTCCATGATTCATCGAATATCGCGTCACAAGCCAGGCCCATGCTCGAGCCCATCCTGGATGCGGCAGCGGTGACCGCGGCCGCTTATGTTACCGACTATTATCTGGTCCCTAAACGCTTCACGCCCGGCTTCGAAAAGCGCCTCTCGGGAAAATCGCTGTTCGCGGTATTTGTCGCGCTGGCCGCGGGGCTTGCCGCCCGCGACGTGATTCGGGCGACGAAGGCGCCGCGGAAATAGTTTCCGCGGGTCGCGACGGACGTCAAGCCCTCTCGGGCGAGGGACCGGAGGTTGCCGCCCCAGGCCGGCCGGGTGGCGGCTTGCGGTTCCCTTTCGGCGCCAGATCCCTGCCAGGACAACACTGAACCGATGGCGTTATTTTGCTACATCGCTACATTGCGCGCCAGGCGAATGCCCGACAGCTGCCAGCAGGTGCTGGCGGGCAAGAAGTTGCGGAAACTGGCGCGAATGCGCTCGCGGGGAATAAGGCAGGACCCGCCCCGCAGTACATACTGGTTCACCATGGACCGGCTGTTGTATTCACCCACCGCTTCATCCCAGACCACCGACATCGGTTCGTTTTCGTTGGGCTTGGCGGGGTTGTAACCCGGATAGGGGGAATAACTCGACTGCGTCCATTCCCACGCGTCCCCGTACAGCTGGTCCAGGCGGGGGCCCGCGCCCGCATCAGGGCGAGCCGTGGCAGCCGGGCAGGGATGAAAGCGATCGTTGTCGGCGAAACATCCGTCTATTTCCTGTTGCGATGCGGCATGCTCCCATTCGGCTTCGCTCGGCAGCCGCGCGCCGGCCCAGCGGGCATAGGCGTCAGCCTCGAACAAGGAAATGTGGATCACGGGCAGGTTCGGATCCAGCGGGATCAGCCCGGCAAGCGTGAATTCCCGCCATCCGCCGTCCTCGCCCCGCCAGTAAAGCGGATGCCGCTGTTCGTGGGCCTTCATCCAGTCCCAGCCCTCCGAAAGCCAGAAACTAGGGTCTTTATACCCTCCGGCATTCATGAATTCGAGATACTCGCCGTTGGTAACGAGGCGTGAAGCAAGCTGATAGGGTTCCAGGAATTGCCTGTGCCGCGGGGATTCGTTGTCGTAGCTGAATCCATCGCCGTCGTAGCCAATCTCCACCAGACCGCCTTCGAACCTGCGCCACTCCAGCGCATGGGGAGCGGGGGAAGGGGCCACCCGAGCCGCTGTCCATGCTGGTCTGGACCTTGCATAGGAGACATTGAGCGGACTTTGGGAGAGAAGATGCTTGATGTCGGCGAGGATAAGTTCCTGATGTTGTTGCTCGTGGTGCATGCCCAGGACCGTCAGCATGCCCAGCATTTTATCCCTGGCCGCCTCCTTGCCTTGCTGGCCTGCCTGGCCTGCCTGGCCGCCCTGATTTAGGACCTGCGCCATCCGTTCGTCCACGTTGCGGCAGTAATCGCGCGTTTCGGACAGGGAGGGCCTGGTGAAGAGCCCCCGCTTGGGGTCTGGATGGGTTTGACCCGATTTGTTGTAGGAACTGAACATGGCGCAGAAAGCCGGGTGATAAGGCTTGAACCCCTGCTCATAGTGCTGCAGCACAAAAGTTTCAAAGAACCAGGCCACATGGCCGAGGTGCCACTTGACCGGACTGGTTTCCGGCATCGACTGAACGCAACAATCCTCGTCAAGCAGCGGCTCGATCAAGCCCAGCGTCCGGCCGCGGATCGCGGAATATTTATCGAATAGTGAAGAGGTCCTCGGCGAAGAGGTCATCGAAGAAGTGATCATAAGGCTCTCCTAAGGTAAATGCTTGCCGGTAAAACTTCACAATAAACAGTTCACCTAAAATCGCAATTATAGGACGCGGATCTCGTGGGCCCGTATCACCAGCTCGTCCTGCCTGAACCGCTTTTCAAGTTGTTTGCGGTAGCTGTTCCACCAGGTCTCGTCCAGATTCTCCACCATGACTTCATACACGATAATCTCATCGTGAACGGTGCCCCCATCCTTCTCCTGCCATACCCCGCTCGCAGGGGTGCGGGTATAAGCGGTTAGTCCGCCAAACTGTTTCACAAGTTCTTCCCGAACCTGCTCGAACAGCGCCTTCGAAAAGCGCTCACCGCGGTTGCTCCACAGCGGCAGCAAGAGTTGGGCCATGTACATGTGGTCTCGTTTGCTCCGGGTTTTGGTCGATTGGATTTAATATCACACTTCAGCCTGAAATTCGAACTTTTTCCGCAAAATCAAGCCAAAGTCATAGTCTGGCGTAGCGATGCAAACCGGGTTCGAATCGTGGATCAGGCATGAAGCTGGATCGGTTTTGGGGTTAGTTAAACGAAGCGAAGGATACCGATGGCAGGATCTGGCGGGATCCAATCTATGCAAGCGCGGCCTGTAACAAGCCATCTCAGGCACCATTGTAAGTTACGAATGCGCTGACGGGAACAGGAGTCTATGTGACGATTAAATCAGCATGCCTCATCCTTTCCATGCTCGGACTGTTCTCTGCGGGGTCCACATGGGCAGACGGGCACGGCGGTGATGGAGGGGGCGGGGGGCACGATGGCGGCCACGGAGGTGGCGGCGGGCACCACGGCGGCCACGATGGGGGCGGGCACCACGGGGGGCACCACCATGGGGGGCACCACCACGGGGGGCATCATCACCATACGAGCGTGGGCTTTTATGGCATAGGCGGCTTCTATCCCGGCTGGGGTTATGGGGGCTATGGCGGATATGGGGGCTATGGCGGATACGGCTGGGGCCTCGGGTATGGCTTTGGCCCGGGGTATTACGGCGGCTATCGCGGATATGGGGGATATGGAGGCTATGGTTTCGGCTTCGGCGCCCCATATTACCCACCTGTGGTCACGGTGCCCGTCACCCCCCCCGTTTATATTCAACGGGAGGAGGCGCGGCCTCCAAACCCACCCCAGAAACCGGCCAATTATTGGTATTATTGCAGGAATCCGGACGGGTACTACCCCTACGTGAAGAAATGCCCAGGAGGCTGGATGCAGGTCGCGCCCCAGCCGGCAGATCAATAAACAAGGGATAATCATGTCATCCACGCTTAAAGCAGCTTCCCATCGAGTAGCCTTCCAGCGAGTAGCCCCCATTTTGCTGGTCTTGCTGCTGGCCTCCTGCGCAACCATACCGAGCGGTCCAAGCATCATGGCGTTGCCTGGCTCGGGCAAGTCCTTCGACCAGTTTCGCACCGACGATGTGTACTGCAAGCAGTATGCGCTTGAACAAGTGCAGGAAATGACGCCCAACCGGGCCGCGATATTGAGCGGGGCGGGAACTGCGGCCCTTGGCACCGCGGTGGGCGCCGCGGCCGGCGCGGCATTCGGAGGGGCAAGCGGCGCAGCGATAGGAGCAGGCAGCGGCCTGTTGGGAGGCACCCTGATGGGATCGGGCACCTCCAGGGCCTCGGGAGATATCCGGCAGCAACGCTATGACATCGGGTACACCCAGTGCATGTACGGCAAAGGTCATCGGGTGCCGGTTTCCGGCCAGATCCTGGACAGCGGCGCAAACCGGGGATACGACTCGCCATCGCAGCCTTCTTCATCCAGTTCCATGCCTCCTCCCCCGCCGCCGGGCAGCCCGCCTCCGCCCCCCCAGTAGTTCTTCAGGATTGGTCGAATCGCGTGAGGAACTGGGATATGTAGTAGTGTCTTTGCCGAGGGGCAAAAAGCGCGATCAGGCATTCGGCGATTCGGCGTAGAGGCGCCAGTTCGAGAGCGCGATCTCGTTGCGACACTCTCTATGGGTGCGGAACCTGGACAAACTTGCCTTAATCAGAGCAAAGTATCAGGATTTGCGCGGCAACTTCAGCCGGTGGATCATCTTGTCCAGCTTATCCAGTTCGATGCGGGCTTTCTTGGCGGCTTGTTCGTTTTTCTTGATTAACTCTTTTTGCACCATCTGTGCGAAGGCCACCAGGTCCTGTCGAGGGTACTCGTCCTGTACCCCGCACTCATGAAAGAAGTCCGCGACCCAGCGCGCGCCGGGTTCGCTGTCTCCGTGTTCCCGCGCATACTCGTCCGCCGCCATTTTTACATAGTCCGAGAGTTTGGGCATGCGGCTTCCTCTGCTTCCTATACGTCTCTGTTTGAATTTTCATCAATTATGAGTGTCAACTATTGCGTTCCATTCTCATCATGAAAACAAATGAGCCAGAGCAACCTTCAGCCTAGCACTCCTCCCGCTCCTGCGGCCAAGCTCGTCGCCCTGAACGATCTCAAATTCGACAACCGCTTCGTCCGGGAGTTGCCGGGAGATCCGGAGACGCGCAACGGTTCGCGGCAGGTGAGAGACGCCTGTTATACACGCGTGGAGCCCACGCCCGTGAACGCGCCAAGGCTGCTCGCCTGGTCGGATCCGGTGGGGGAAATGCTGGGCATCGCGCGTCCGCTCTCGGCTACTGGACCGGAGGCCCAGGTCTTGGCCGGCAATCGCATTCTACCCGGCATGGAGCCCTACGCCGCGCGCTACGGCGGACATCAGTTCGGCCATTGGGCGGGCCAGCTCGGGGATGGGCGGGCGATGACTCTTGGGGAAGTGCTCGGTCCCGACGGTATTCGCCGCGAGTTGCAGCTCAAGGGCGCAGGCAGAACGCCGTACTCTCGTACCGCCGACGGCCGGGCGGTATTGCGCTCTTCGGTGAGGGAATTTCTCTGCAGCGAAGCCATGCACTACCTCGGCGTACCTACTACACGGGCGTTGAGTCTGGTCGCGACCGGAGACGCCGTGGTGCGGGACATGTTTTACAATGGTAATCCCCAGGCCGAACCGGGCGCGGTCGTGTGCCGGGTCGCCCCTTCATTCGTTCGTTTCGGCAATTTCGAGATATTTTCCGCCCACGGGGAGCTGGAGCTGCTCAAAAGGCTCGCCGACTTTGTAATCGCTGAATACTTTCCCGAATTGCGCCTGCCTGGTCCCGCCGCAGCTTCCGTTGCCGCATCCGTTTTGCCGTCGTCGTCGCCCGACCAATCTGTGTATGCGCGCTGGTTCGAAGAAATCTGCGGCCGCACGGGGACGCTGATCGCGCATTGGATGCGAGTCGGCTTTGTCCATGGCGTGATGAATACCGACAACATGTCGATATTGGGCCTCACGATCGACTATGGCCCCTATGGCTGGCTGGAGGGATTCGATCTGCATTGGACGCCTAATACCACGGACGCACAGGGAAGACGTTACTGCTTTGGAAACCAGCCGGGAATTGCGCAATGGAATCTTGTCCGGCTTGGGAACGCGCTTGCCCCACTGATCAACGATGATGTGGAACTGGAGCGAGGACTGGCGGTTTTTGCCGAAACCTTCGAGCAAGCCTGGCGTGGCATGCTTGCGGACAAGCTCGGGCTGGTCTCACTGGGGCAGGAAGGGGATGACGCCTTGCTGTCCGACATGTTCGAATTGCTGCAGCAGGTGGAAACGGACATGACGCTTTTTTTCCGCGGCCTGATGAACATTCCCCTGGATAGCTCATTTGAAACGATCGACAGTGCAGGCGGCGAAGTCGCCCTGGCAGGCATGCTGCGGCGGGCGTTCTATGATGAGGCGCAGGCTTTTGCACCCGAGCACCTGGCGCGGCTCGCCTCCTGGCTGCGCCGTTATGTCGCCCGCACCCGTCTGGACCGGCGGGATGGGCCGGGCCCGGAGTCAAGGGATGTGCGTTATCAGCGTATGAGTCGCGCCAACCCCAAGTATGTGCTGCGCAACTATCTAGCGCAGCAGGCGATCGAGGCGCTGGAAAGGGACGACGCGACGGTAATTGAACGACTCATGAATGTGTTGCGCAATCCGTATGACGAGCAACCCGAGCATGACGAACTGGCGGAGAAGCGCCCTGAATGGGCACGCCACAAGGCGGGATGCTCGGCGCTGTCATGCAGTTCGTAATGCTTGCTGCAGTATGAGATGCAACAGGGGATAACGGATCCGCAGTCAAACGCCTGTCCAGACCGAAAAAATCGAAGGGTAAATGGGGGCAGCTCCTGGCGCGTGAGAGCGCCGGAAGCTGCCGAGGGCTGCAAGACTAAAGGGTCTTGAGATATTCGAGCAACGCTTTTTTCTCTTCCGGCGAAAGGGTAGTGCCGAATTCATGGCCGCAGCGGCTGTTTCCCGAATTGCGGTCGCTGCAGTCCGTGGTTTGCAAGGTATAGTCGAACCTGGTCTGTTCGGCGGCGAGGCCAACATTGACCAGGTCGTAGGCCGGCCCGATCTTGAACGAACTGACGCGTTCGGCTGCCGGTTTCAGTAGCTCGGCCAGTGTTGGCACCGAGCCATTATGCAGATACGGAGCTGCGGCCCAGATGCCCTCAAGCACGCGCGCTTCATAGGCATACGAAGGCGTTCCCTTTGCCACTGCCGCGGGTACCCTGAAAGCGCCTTTTAGCGATGCTGTTTCCGGCGGAAAGGGCGATGGCGCATCTTTGAGTGCGCCCGTTGTCTGGCGCTGACCCTCCGCTTGCATCAATACCGGCACATAGTGCTGGAGAATGGAGCCGATTACCGCTGTTCCCAGCACGTTGAACGCGGTATCGACGGGTTTGAGCGGTTCATCGAGAAACGGGATTTTAGCGCCTTCCAGCACCCCCGTCTTCACCGTCCAGCCGAGCACGCTGTATTCGCGCGAATCGGTGCCTACGTCCTGTACGGGTGTCGCCCAGGTTTTTTGGTCGAAAAAGCGGGTTTCGCCGGGGCGGATCGCATGACAATCGGCACAGCCGCCCTGTGCGGTCGTGCGGGCAAAAATCTCCTTGCCTTTGCTGGCAAGTGCTTGATCGATCTGCCATGGCCATTTGGGTGCCCCGATCTTGCGCACCAGATCCTCCAGCGCATGCAGGCCCTGGAAATTGGCGGAGTTATGGTGCAGGTAATCGATGCCCAGCAGTCGCCAGGAATCTTTTTTCGGATGAAACACGCCGAACACGCCGTAAACCTCCCCGAGATTACGAGCCAGCCCCAGAATATTATTGCCGTTGTCCGCGAAGCCGGGCCACTGAGTCTTGTCCTGAATCGCCGCGTTCCAGAGGAATGGATAGCGGACCGGGGCGGTTGCGGGCTTGATATTCTCGGGAATCATGTAAGTGGGCGGCGGCCCGATATCGAGGCCGGTGAGACGATTGAAAATCATCGACACGGCGTCCAGCCTTGCCGGGCCCCATGCGGGCGACGGCAAGGCTCGCTTCATGAGGGTATGATAGGGCAGGTGCCACGCCTGCACCGCTGCGCGTAACTCTGTTTTTTCATCGGGCGTCGGCGACGGCCCCAGCACCGCGCGGGCGAAATCGGCAAACGCCCGCGCATCCGTAAGCACCGTATGGACCGCCTGATCCAGATCGGCGAGGAAACCCTGGAAGTCGACGATCCCGGGACCGCCGTCTATGCGATAGGGAATACCATCGACCTCGATCTGACGGGTATGGCAGGCAGAGCAATTCATGCCGATTTCCTGGCCATTGCTCCCGGCGGCGACGGTAAAGCCGACCGGCAGCCCGGCGGGCCGGCTTTCCTCGTTGAGCAGATAACCATAGCGGCCGAGGCTTGCCGCCATGAAGGGTTCGCCATTGGGCTGCTTCAGGGCAGCGATCCAGCGTAACGGCATGATGCGAGAACCCTGATCGCGACTGTAGAAGTCTTTGCGCGTATCGGCAGTCCAGCTGGTGCCCTGATTCGTGTCTACCGGCGCGCCCGCCAATGCAGGCAGTGGCGCAAGCAGCGGGAGCACGGCGATCAAGAATGCAAGTCCGGCTTTCATTGTTTTCCCCTTTCGAGTTGTCTTTGCGTTGATCTGGAATTTGCCTTATTCCGGTTAACGGCAGCTCATCAATAAAATGAAGCGTGAGCTAAAATGGACACGCCGTGACAGTGAAGAGGCAGAGATGCGACTAGAATAGATAGTCAGCAAGCCGAACAATGCGCAAACTGCAGGGGCGAGGCCTCTGTCACGGGCGGCGCTACGTGAGGGACTTTTCCGGACGTCGCGCGCACCGCAAGCGGCGGAAACGATATGCCGAACGGTGCAGTTATTCGGCGCAGGATTGTCGGATCGCGTCAGGTCTGGCAGCCGTCCGGTCGAGAGGATATGAACAGCGAGGTATCTATGAGCGAAGGGTGGCAAGAAATCTGGGAAGTTGTGGCAGCAGAATTTTCAGATCTGCCGACCACGGCCGAGTTCATACGCGTTGCCTTGCGGCTCGTGATCGCTGCCGCGCTAGGGGCCTTGCTGGGGTTGGAGCGGGAGCACAGCGGCAAGGCGGCCGGCATGCGCACGCATATGCTGGTCGCGGTCGGCGCCGCGCTTCTGGTGCTCGTTCCTCAGCAGATGCACATGTCCGATGCCGATTTGTCCCGCATTATCCAGGGCGTGGTGACGGGTATCGGGTTCCTGGGCGCCGGGACCATCCTTAAAAGCACAAGCGCAAGCGAGGCAACCGTAAAGGGGCTGACGACCGCGGCTGGCTTATGGCTGACGGCGGCTATCGGCATCACCGCGGGGTTGGGGCGCGAGGCTTCTGCCGTTCTAAGCACGGTCCTGGCGCTGATCATATTGCACCTCGTGCCCCATATATGGCCCAAGGCGGGCAGGCCTTGAGCCATGAAAAAAATATCCGCCGCCGTTCAATGCTGAAACTGCGCGCCTTTGGCCTGCTCCCAGCGATGGGATGCAGTGCCTGCCGGTCTGTTTTCTCTCTATTTTCCCCTCGGCTTGCAGCATCCGGAATAAATGGCTAATCTTCAAGTGCTGGCATGGCGTCAGCGCGATTGGTTTATGCCCTGATTCCGCCTTTTTTCGCACCTGCCGGGCGTCCCTGCGGGAATTTTTGTTGCGCCAGCTTCACGCCCCCTGGCCCGTCAGGGGTCTGTCGCGCCTGTTTCGCCTGCTTCTGAAGCAGGATGCAAATCTATAGGAGCATGAATGAATCTCGGCCTGTCCCCGATGCTGGTTGCCGGCATCACTCTGGTGGCGCTTGCGGGATGCGGTGCACGCCCGCCCGTGAAGTCATTTTTAGGCGCTTCTTATCCGCAAGTCGGCTATAGGGAAATACAGCCGCGCTCCGCGCCTCTGCGCCTGCATCTTGCGGTCGAGTTTCAGCGAAACGGCGAGCCTTTCCCCAAGGGCGACGTGCCGCTTAAGGACTATTCAAACAGGATACTGGTGAATTCGGGCGTGATACTGCCGGTGGAGGAGGGCGGCGAGGGAGAAATCAGGATTGTGCTGAACAATATCGCTGACGCGGATACGGTTGCCGTGGAAACGGCTCGCAGGGGACTCCCGCTGTGGATGCTGGGCAAGACCATTACCGACGCCTATGAGATGTCGGTATTCCTTACCTCCGGAGGCAGATCTGCCAGGTGGAGCGGCATCAAGCACGCGGTGCATACCGCTATCGGTAACATGGCGGTGCCGGAAGGGGTGCAGTCGTTTCCCCAAAATCAGGCTTTCGCGAAAGTGCTCGAGCAAATGCTGCTGCGGGCGCTGAAAGACATGCAGCGGAGCGGCGAACTCGCTGCTCCGCCGTTGAAGACAGGGTCGGGCCCCGCCGATCGGCTCAGGTAGAACAGTGTCCACCTGGATCGGGCGGGACCCGGACGGTAATAGAGATGTCCCTATATGCCGGGCGTGCTCCGGCGCGCAGGCTTATTCGACGTCTTGCAGAAAATGGCGCTGCAGCGGCTCGGTTGCAGGCCCCTCGATCACAGTCCCGTCGGGCGCGAAGCGGCTCCCGTGGCAGGGACAATCCCAGCTTTTTTCGACGCTGTTCCAGTGCACCTTGCACTTCATGTGGGTGCAGACCGGTGAGACAAGCAACAGGTTGCCGTTGGGGTCCATGTAGGCTGCCAGCGACTCGCCGGCGACTTTCACGATGTCGCCCTTGCCGGGCATGAGCTGCGATAACGGAATCCCGGGCCGGTCAGTGACGTAATCCTTGACGAAGGATTTCAACACCGCCACGTTCTCTTCCACCAGGCCCTTCGCCCCTTTCACCGGTGAAAAGCGGCTTGGCTTGACGAGCGGTGCGAACAGGTTGTCGCGGCCGATGATCTCGTCCGTGATAATGGATGCGGCAACCGTTCCCCAGGTGAGCCCGTCGGTCTCAAAGCCGGTCGCAATAAAGCACCCGGTAGCGTCCTTGCCGATGTAGGGCAGGCTGTCAGCGGGGGCGTAATTCTGGGCAGACCAGCGAAATGCGATATCGCGCACCTGAAAGTGCGCAGCGGCGGCCGCTTCAAGCCGGTCGAGGTTGATGTTGGCGTCTTCCTGCCCGGTCTTGTGCTCCTCGCCGACACAGATCAGGTAGGTTTCATCATCGACCCCCAGCTCGCGGGCCGAGATCCGGTCGACGCCGCTGCCCCAGAATATGCCGGCGGGAAACCCATCCCTCTCGATGCGGGTGGCGAGCCCATACTCGCGGTTCACCACCATTTCGGCCTGCACCAGGTGCAGGCCCTTCGGTGAGTGGGTGGCGAGAACGATATGCTTCGCACTCACCTTCCCGCGGGCGGTGCGCACCACGCGCCGATCCGTATCCACTTCCAGAACCATGGAATCTTCAAAGATAAGGCAGCCATGCCCCGCTGCCTGGCGGGCCAGCTCGCGCACGTACGCCTGTGGATGAAACTGGGCCTGATTATCCAGGACCATCACCTGTCCGTGTGGCGGGTGGACGGGTGGGGGGAGGGAGGGTTCCCAACGCACCCTCAATCCAGCATCAAGCGAGCCCTGGTATTCCTTTTCCACGCGCTCCTTCCCCTCCTCCGAGGACGCATAGCGGTAGAGCGCGCAACGGCGGAAGCCGCACCCGATTCCGTACTTCTGTACCCGGTGCTCGATCTGATCGACCGCTTCACGGCGGGCTACAGTAACCGCATGCGCGACGTCTTTGTCCCACCGGTCGACAACGCGGTGTATGCCGCGGCTGACGGTCTCGTACAGGTTGCCGGTGGAGTTGCCGGTGCTGCCGAAGCCCACGTCGCGCGCCTCCAGCAATACAGCCGGAATGCCTTGCTCGGCGAGATTCAAGGCGAGTGTGACGCCGGTGATGCCGCCGCCCACGATCACAACATCGGTAGCGATATCCCCCTGGAGGGATGGAAGAGCGGCTTTAGGCGCCGTTGCGCGCCAGACAGAAGTTGTGTCCACGATATATCCTCTTTTTATCTAAAGTTGTTGATAATCGTCCGCCATCCCCGGAGGCGCAGGTCCCATTGCCCGCGCGATTAGACGAGGCGACGGCAAAGAGCAGCGGGATGGGGCCAGCCGCTATCGTTGAACAGAAGCCTGTTTTTTTCTGTGCGCTACGGCACAAAGGTCATTCATATGGTGTCCGTGCCGCTCAGATTCAGCACCTCTTTCGGAATGCTCGTCTCCACGCTGCGGATGAGATGGGTCAGATGCGCGGGTACGGTTTTGGTGCCACCGATGGTTGCCATGGCATCGCATATTGATCCCTGCCCGTCGGCTATGGTCCAGGATGGCTTCTCGTCCTTCCCTGATCCATTGGATATCTCTGAATACCGGATCGTCAAACAGGCGGCAGGGTGCGTCGTGCACATGGTCACCGCTGTCGCGTTTTCAGGAAACGGATCAGCCTGGGGAGGTCGCGACTACTAAACTTAATCATTGATGGGAGATAATCGGAAGAGGTTCGCCTTATCCTTTTGCTTGATGTCCACGGCCATCCACGGGCACCAGACGAGGCTAGCGGATGATCTTGTGCACCCGGTAGAGCATCTTGTCGAGTTTCTGCGGCAATTTGACTTTTTCGATCACGGACTCAGCGATGGCCGGGGTGAACTGATTGGCCAGCAGCGCGGTCACCGGTCCGAAAGCCGCCGCGGCCGCGAGCCAGGGCATGGTCACGCCTAATCCAAAATAGGCAAGCGGACCGGGCAAGGCCGCCAATGCCGAGGTCCCGGCGGTAAACACCTTCGCCAGTTTTTTTTCCCTGGCGATGAGCTCGAGCGATTCGGATTCGATCGCGTTGTATTGCCGGATCAGGTCCTCCAGTTCCGCCTGCTTGCCATCAACATAAGAGGCGGCACCCAACTGCCGAAGGATTTCCGCCGCTGACCTGAGCTTGAGGCGATTGCGCTGAAGAACATCGATCAGCGAATCGATCATGGCGTCGGTGAACACGATTTCTCCCGGATCGGCGCTGAGCTGAAGTTTCAGGCTGGCCACGCTGCGCGCGTTAAGGGGCGACTTCCGGTCGAAAAGGCAATACAGGAACTGGTCGATTATTTCGTCATATTCGGGGTCGCGATGAACCGGGTCTTCAGGAGCGGTACGCAGCCTTATCAGCTCCTTGTACTCGTCAGGGGTGATGTTGTAGGTGGTTCCAAACGAAGCCGTAATTGGCGCGGTGAAGTTGAGGTGGAAGATCCGCGCGAGGCGCATGAACTTCGTCAGGTCTTCCACCGAGCGGGGGGCGGAATTGATCGCCTCCATGAGCTGCCGGTTGATTTCATACGGGAGATAACCTTCAACCGCGCGCAGGTAGGCATATTGCCAGGAAACGGCTTCGACGGTGGTGCGCCTGCCGCGGAAATATGCGTTTTGCACGTGCGGATCGTTGTCCGCCACTTTGGCATATTCGTTGCCGACATCGCGTAATACCTGCGCCGCCTCTTCGCGGTAGGCTTCGTAACGGGGCGCCGCGCTACCGCTCCTGCGGATGTACCCCGGGCTTCTCTCGACGTGTTTGGAAATGGCCGCATCAAATATGCCTTTGCGAACGGCGCTGCCAATGTACACGCTGCCCGAGTCAAGAATCTTCTCAAGTTTCGCCTGCTGCGCGACATGCCCTTTCAGCCCATTTCGCAGATCGGAATCGTAATCCCTCAGGTTCAGGTAAATGAAACCACTTCCCGCGAGCTTGCAGAGCGAAGCCATGCTCAAGCCAAAGGGCGTATCCGAGGCCAGCGTTGCAAGCGTCAGGTCGACTGTCAGCTTGGGCTGCGTCATCAGTTGCAACGGCAGCGGCAGCGAGTCGATCCAGCTTCCCGCTTCGTTCGCCACAGTGCCGAAGCCCTGCATCACCGCCGCCATGGTCTGCCTGGACAGGTCGGCAAAGTCTGAGATGTCCACGTGCTCGGGAAGTTTCTGGCTGGATGCTGCCTGCGCGGCCTGACGTTGCTGCTGGTCGTGAAGCTTTTCAAGCTCGTCAGGCGTCATGTTCGGCTCCCCCGTAAGCGCTCCGATCTCCCATCGCGACGTCGCCGCGGGGAAATGCCTCGAATACCGAAATGGAGTAATCGAGGAATAACTCGATTTTGCGCTTGAGATCGGCCGACATCGTAATTCGCCTGGAACGGAGATCGCCGGGATCGGCCTGCTCCACGAGCAAGCCGTTATCGATCGCGATTTGAATGTATTTGATTGCCGTTCGCTGGCTGACATTCGGCATGAGCTGATACAGCTCGGATTTGCGAAAAGTTTCCATGGGGCCACCCGAACCATTGCGGCTATTCAGGCCATTGCGGCCATTGCGGGCTTTATTCGATCTCAGCCACATCCTGGTGAACAGATCGTAATAATTCAGATCGTGGAAGAGTCTGTCACCCATCACCTCTACCCAGTACTGGTCGGTATCGTTGAGCAGGTCGATGAACTCGCGACGCCTCGTGTCGGAGTAGCGGCAAGGTGTATTCATTATGGTCCTGGTTCCCCGGATAGGAGGTGCACGCATGGTCCACGGCGACCGGTCCAAACGGCTGAGGGAAATTATACGTCTTTATTATTCGTAAGATTACATGTATTATTACATGTATCAATTATCGGTGGTGCGGGTTGGATGAAAGGGCAACGAAGCAACAACCGGATATCGACCCTGACGGATTCAATGCCAACGGTCCCCGTCACGAGTCGTTTGCAGTGTTCGCTGCTGCTGTGCCTATGACAGAAGGAAAAGCACATAATGATGATGTTCAGAAGAATTGAAGAAACCTGTTTTCGTTACAAAGGCAGCCTGATCCCGAGCATCTCGGCGCTGCTTTACTGCCACCTGGCCTATTTCGGCGGAGCTGCGCTCGTCCTGTCGCTGAATCCCGTCCTGATGGGAATCGGTACTGTCGGGCTGACGCACGGCATGGTGATTGCCGCGTACCTCATCCACGACTGCGCCCACAACGCCCTGTTCAAGTCGCCGCATCATAATGCCCTTATTGGAAGCCAGTTAAACTGGCTCACAGGTGGGTGTTATGGAACGTATGCGGACCTGCGTGCACAGCATATGCGACACCACGTCGATCATGCCGACATTATTGGCTTCGACTACCGGCCATATCTCGTGCGCCATCCAGTCCAGCTCAGGATTGTAAAAGCACTGGAGTGGCTTTATGTGCCGGCGGTGGAAATCATCATGCATGGGGCGCTCGTGATCGCGCCGTTTATCGTTGAGGAAAAGAAAAATCAGAGGCTGCGGACCGCAATGGTAATCACCGTGCGCTTCAGCCTGCTGGCCGTGCTGTTCCTGTATTCGGCTGCAGCCTATGCGTGCTACCTCTTTGCCCATGTCCTGTTCCTGACGATCTTGCGCTTCATGGATGCGCTGCAGCACAACTACGAAATCGTCTTGCCCTCAGGCGAGGGGGGCGCGGGGCATGAGGGGCTGGAGGGACGCGAGGAGTTCGGAGCACCGGGCCGTAGAGGCGATCGGGCGTATGAGCATGCGCATACATTCAGTAACCCGGTTTCGGTTGCGCGCCCGTGGCTGAATCTCGTGACGCTCAATTTCGGCTACCACAATGCGCATCATGCCCGGCCCACCGCGCCGTGGCACGCGTTGCCCGCCCTGCATAACGAGTTATACGGTGGGGTATCCGGGGAACAGCGGGGCAACGAGGCGGTATTCGTGATTCCGTTTCTCAAGCAGCTATCGAGCTTCCATAGCGGCAGGGTAGCCAGAATTCTGGGCGATGATTGCGAAACGAAAGGCAACAGGTTTGCGCAACGCCTGGAGCACGGGCGAGCCGTTGGCGCCACCGGCATGTCTTTTCTCACGCCAGTGTGAGGGACGGTTTAGCACAATCAAGAGTCACAGCCAGGAAATCTCGGAACACGTGCTGCGGGCCAATCTGTCCGACCCGATGGCCGGCAGGACCGACATGCTTCCAACAGAATAAGCAACCGCATCGATGCGTCTCCTATTTAACCGGGGGCTCGACTTTCGTGGGTGCGATGCGTACATTATCAGTTGGCAACGCGCTCCTACAGGATGTGAGAGGACCTGAATAACAGAGGACAGGAGGACACAATGAAACTGGAATCGCTGGCCCTGCATCACGGCTACCAATCTGACCCCACGACGAAAGCCGCCGCAGTTCCCATTTATCAGACCACTTCCTATACGTTCGATAACACCCAGCACGGCGCAGATTTATTCGATCTGAAGGTCGCGGGAAATATCTACACGCGGATAATGAATCCCACCACGGCGGTGCTGGAACAGCGCATCGCGGAAATGGAGGGCGGTGTTGGCGCAGTCGCTGTTGCCTCGGGCATGGCCGCCATCACCTATGCCATTCAATGCATTACCAGCGCCGGTGAGAATATTGTGAGCACCAGCCAGCTATATGGCGGCACCTATAATCTTTTCGCGCATACGTTACCGCGGCAGGGGATCGATGTGCGCATGGTGGCGAACGATGACCACGAGGATATTGAACGGCAGATCGACAGTAATACCAGAGCGATCTTTTGCGAGTCGATCGGCAATCCCTCCGGAAATATCGCCGATATCGGGAAGCTGGCCGAGATCGCCCATGGTCATGGCGTGCCCCTGATTGTCGACAGCACCGTTTCCACGCCTTATCTGTGCCAGCCGTTCCAACTGGGTGCCGACATCGTCGTGCATTCACTGACCAAATATATCGGCGGCCATGGCACGACGATAGGCGGGATCATCATCGATTCAGGGAAGTTCGACTGGGTGAAACACAGTGCACGCTTTCCACTGATGAATGAACCTGATCCCTCCTACCATGGCGTCGTCTATACGGAGGCCTTCGGTCCCGCCGCGTTTATCGGCCGTTGCCGGGTGGTGCCCCTGCGCAATACCGGCGCGGCGCTATCGCCGCACAGCGCGTTTCTTCTGCTGCAGGGACTTGAAACGCTCGGGTTGAGAATGGAAAGGCACTGTGAAAATGCACTGAAAGTGGCGCAGTACCTCGAAAACCATCCAAAGGTGGAGTGGGTAAATTATGCGGGGCTGGCCGGCAGCCGATATCATGATCTATGCAACCGCATCAGCAGGGGCAAAGCCTCGGGCATACTGAGCTTCAGTATCAAAGGCGGAGCGGCGTCCGGGAGCCAGTTCATCGACGCGCTGAAGATGGTTCTGCGCCTGGTGAATATCGGCGATGCCAAGTCCCTCGCATGCCACCCGGCCTCCACTACCCATCGGCAACTCAATGCCGAGGAACTGAAAGCTTCGGGGGTGACCGAGGGCATGGTCAGGATATCTGTCGGGATAGAACATATCGACGATATCATCGAAGATATCGCCCAGGCACTCGAGGAAGTTGTTCTTTAGCGAGCGGCCCGGCGCGGGGGGCGCAGCGCCAGCGCCTCCGCCCGGCACCCCCTGGCGGGGCACACGTCCGTTCTCGTCCGTTCTCGTCGCTTCACTTTTTGAGCACGGCGTTATTGCCCCGCACAATCATTCCAACACCCCCAGCGGTATTTCACCGTCAGGTTATGGACGTCTCCATCACCGATTGACCAGAGATCACCTTCCATGCGAGAGCCGTTCCCAGCACGCGTGCCTGTATCTTCCTGAACGCGGTATCGCGGCTGGTGGACGTGTCATCGCAAAAAGGCGAGAAGCCGCAATCGTCGGTGGTGCCCAATTGATCGACGGAGATGTATTCCGCCGCTTCCAGAACCCGGTCCCGGATTTCTTCCGGCGTCTCCATGCGCGCCTCTATCGGGGCGGTGACGCCGATGAAAATCCGCTGCTCGGGCTTCATATGGGCGCGGATGATTTTCAGAACGCGCACGCGGTCCTGCTCGGTAGCGAGCGCAATATAAAAATTCCTCGCTTTCAACTGGAACAGGCTCGGCAATAGCTCGGCATAATCCACCTCGGCGCTGTGGGTGGAATCCCGGTCGGCACCCGGGCAGGTATGCACCCCGATTCGCATCAATTCTTCCGGGTTGAAACGCGAGAGCGCCAAGTTGTTCAGATCGATAAAGCTGTTCAGGAGCTTGCCGGTAGGATCAAGTTTTATCGCCAGCCTGCCTTCCGTAAAGTCAATCTGGACTTTATGCGCGCCCCGGTTGAGACAGCGGCGAACCTCGGTTTCATGTTCATTTAGCAGATCGTCGATGAATTCCGCCCGCGAGTAGCCGGGTATGTCATCGGCGGGGTACATGAGGCTCAAGGCGGAAGGGGAGATAACGGCCTGCTTGACCGGTACGCGCGCGTAGCGCATCGCCACATCCAGATATTGATCCGCATAGACCCGGTAACGAAACGGACCGGATACGAGCTTTGGCATGCGGCGGCAATGGCCCGCCTGGAAGGGGATGGTGAACCCGTCAGGCGTGGTATTGGTGAGGCCATGCACGCTGTAGGTCCAGAAGTTATGGTACTTCTTCTGTTCGCCATCGGTTATAACAGGCGAGCCGGTCGCTTCAAATTCGGCGATCGTGTCGCGGATTGCATTTTCGTACAGATGCTCGATCTTGGGGTCGAGGGGATCGTTATTCGCCAGGGCCTCGAGCAGCTCGGGCGGGCGGGGGATACTGCCTATAGGTTCCGTTGGTATTGTCATTGGTGCGATTCCTGCTTTCAAAAAAAAGTTGCGCGGGGATTACATCAATTTTTGGAACAACATTACACCGATATAATATATATGTACTCCCCGCGAGTATGCAAGACCCACTTGAAGGCACGGGTATACCGGCGCCCTGGGAAGGGGCTCGAGGTACCTTATTGAGCCTCCGGGGTTGCTGAGGTGCTGGGCGGAGAGGTGCGTATCCAGCCTTTCGAGCCTTTCACACGAAGCTGCCACTCTCTCGGGCGAGCTCAACCTCATGGGTAAAAGGTCGTACAAACGATCTGGCGTTCACGATACAGTTTACGCTGTCGCTATTACGCGGCGCGGCCCAGCCAAAGTGATTTACGACATCCGATTCCGAATAGAATATTCAACTGGCTTTCATACGGATTGCGCTTATTTATCGGGCCTGTGCACCCAACGCGTCAAAGTCCTGATGGTGGCAATCAGTTCGTGCGCTTCCACGGGCTTTGGAAGATGCGTTTGGAAGCCTGCGATCATCGCTTTTATCCTGTCTTCCGGGCGCGCAAAGGCGGTCAGCGCGATGGCGGGGATATTCCCGCCCCGGGTTGCACCCAGGTTTCTTATTTCGCGAATAAGCTGATATCCATCCTTCTCCGGCATCCCGATATCGCTGATGATTAAATCCGGCTTCTGACGTTCCAGAATTTTCAAACCTTCTTCCGCGCTCGCCGCGCACACCACCTCGGCTTCATGCCTTGTCAGCACTTCATGGATGAGTCCTCGGGAGTCCTCTTCATCGTCAATGACAAGAATTCTGACCCCCGGAAGCGTAATTTGTTCACTCTGCGGGTTCGATGACCTCAAGCGTGCCTGCCGCAGGGGAGCCTTTGCCTCCATAACGGGCGCAAGCGGAAGGCATACGATGAACGCAGCACCCTTGCCCTGGCCGGCGCTTTCCGCGCGCACCGTGCCGCCGTGCAGCCCTACGAGTTGCTTAACGATGGAGAGCCCAAGGCCCAGGCCGCCATGCTGCCGCGTGAGCGACGAGTCCGCCTGCCGGAAACGATCGAAAACGTAGGGCAGAAACTCGGGTTGAATCCCCGGGCCGGTATCTTTCACGGTAAGCTGCAAATACGAGTCAACCCGCTCCATGACGATATCGACGTTGCCGTTACATGGCGTGAATTTAACCGCATTGGACAGGAGGTTCCAGATGATCTGCTGCAGGCGATTATTGTCGCCCGAAACCGGTCCGACGGGGGAGCCGATACTCGTTCTAAGGTTAATTCCTTTCGCTTGCGCTGCCGGCGCGATGGACTCCACCGCCGCCTCGACCACCACAGCGAGATCGAGCCGCTGCATGTCGAGCCTCACCTTCCCGGAAATGATACTGCTCATTTCAAGAAGGTCTGCAATCAACTTATTCTGGGCGCGCGCGTTTCTTTCGATGGTCTCCAACCCTCGCTGAATGTTGTCTGGATTCATGGTTCCCTGCAGGATAAGCTGGGACCACCCGAGTATGGCATTCAGCGGCGTTCTCAGTTCGTGCGATAACGTTGCCAGGAACTCGTCCTTGACCCGGCTTGCGCGCTCGGCTTCGGCACGCGCCAGGCGCTCGTTCTCAAGCAGTTGCTTCTTTTCTTCTTCCCCGCGCTTTATGCTGTCGATATCGGTATGGGAGCCGACCCACATCGATACGTTGCCGTGCATGTCGCGCTTGGCCTGGGCCCGGGTCAGATGCCAACGATATTTTCCGTCGGCCTTGCGGAAGCGATGTTCCATCTGAAAAGGCTCTCCCGTGTCCAGGGCACGACGCCAGCGCTTGATATTCTCGTCCACGTCCTCGGGATGGATGAGTTTTGTCCACTCCCAGCCCATCATCTGCTCGGCGCCGAGGCCGGCGTAATCCACCCATTGCTGATTCACATAATCCACCTCGCCGTCAGCACGGGTAGTGGATATTTTCAGAGGCATGGCATCCGCCATGAAACGCAGACGGTCCACGCTTTCCCGTACAGCTTCCTCCGCGCGCCGCCGGGCCGTGATATCCCTGAAACTCCAGACGCGGCCGACATTCTGCTCCTCGATAAATTGCATCTTGGAAAACCGCTCAAGCACGGTCCCGTCGATGAGCTCCAGCACATCGTAAGTGTCGGGCGGCCAGGACGTGTAAATTTCCGCCGCCCTTCCCAGAAAACCCTGCGGATCTTTCATCTGCTTGCAGCAGAAGGTCAGCAGATGCCAGTGCTCGCGGAAACCCGTGGCTTCACGTGGTATCTGCCACAGCTGCAGATACCGTTCATTGAAGCGCAGGACGATGCCATGCTCGTCGGTTACGAGGATGCCATCGGTGGTGGTCTCGATGGTTGCGCGCAGGATCGACAAAGAGTGGTCGAGTTGCTTCGCCTTTTCCTCGAGCTCCTTTTTTGCCTGCCTGAGTTCGTGCTCGGCCCGTTGCCGTGCCTGGAGAATAACGGTGGAGGTTTGCAGCGCAACACAACGTAGCAGTTTCTCTTCGTTGTCTTCTATCATTGCCATGTATGTTCCTTTTCTTGTCCGTTCGGGAGCAGCGGCACCCGTCACGGCGACGGAAAGGCAGGTAATCTTTCTCGGGTCAAGTCTGTATATAGCATATTCACGCCCATTCGCACTGTTGGCATTGTCGGCGTCATTATTAGGGCATTAAGCGGAGCGGCGCGACGTTCCTTTTTGCATATGCTAGCCGGGTTGGCGCCGAGGTTCCGTACGTTTACACACAAAATTATAAGGAAGTGCCAGATATCGAGGAGCGCGATTGCCCGGCAACAGTATCAAAGCAACAAACCGAAGTACAACCCATAAAAAACGACCGCCGGACCGCCACTACGGCAGCGCCACATCATACGTCTCACGATCAACCAGTTCAACCAGGAAAACGCGACAAATAAGGTACCTGTTGGAGCAGTGGAACCAAGGCGGCGCATTTCATCCGTGTCCCGATCGCCATTTCGGCATGTCATGTTTTACCCGGTTCGCAAGGGGTATAACCGTTGCTTCAAGCATGTGAGAGGGAGTGAGAGAGAAGTCACGGCGTAAGGTTGCGCTCGCGCAAATACCAGTCGAGAAAGGCGGTGACACGGCGTTCGTATTCCTTGCCCGCATAGGCATGCATGTTGAAGTGGCCTCCACCGGGGACGATCCATAATTCCTTGGGCTGCCGGGCGGCAGCAAACAGTCGTTCGGTTTCGACCATACGAGTATGCTGGTCAACGGACCCGGAGATCAGCAGAACCGGTGCGTTGAGGTTGACTATCTGCTCGATGGGATTCAGTTCGTGGGCGGGGATGCCCAGCCGAAACGACAACTGCCACAGCAGAAGCGGGGCAAGAGCCGGCCCCGCCTGCCCGAGATGCAGTTTCAGTCTGTTTTCAACTGCTTCCTCGATCGTGGGATGTAGCGATTCAAGCACTACGGCATCGAGCCTTAACGGCGTTTTTGCCAGCACGATGGCGGCTGCGCCGAGTGAGACCCCGATAGCTCCAATCCGTTCACCCGGAAAGGCGTTGCGCAGATAGGCAACGGCAGCTTGCACATTTTCCGATTCGCGTACGCCAAAGGTGATCCGTTCCCCGGGGGTTTCGCCGTGGGCCTGCAGATCGATGAGCAGGACGCCATAGCCATGGTCATTAAGAAAACGCGCCCGGCTCAGCATCTCGACCCTGTTACTGCGGATCGAATGCACCAGTAATACCAGGCCCCCGCCGCGCGGCCCCCGCGCCAGCCAACCGCGAACAGACGCATTTTCGTCACGCGAATTGTCGTGGACAGGAATCCGCACCGGTTCGACCGGGAAATCGACCGATAAGGTGCTGACCGCGGTGGGCGCGGCGCCGGAAAGAAGTTCGCCAACGGCAAGCGCGGCGATAAACACGGCTGCAAACCCGGACAATAAAGAAACAATGGCGACCAGGATCCAGCGGGGCATACTCGGACTGACCAATCAGGCTTAATATGGAATGATAGGGATATTGTGCCATGCAGGGCAGCCATTGCGGGTTATTATCCGGCCCCCCTTATCGTGGTGGCCGGCGCCCGGCGCGAACACAGTTTTTTTGGCCCGGCCTTTCGGAAGGACTTGAGTGCCAATCCTTGCCCCCGGAATGGGGGATGTTATTGGCAGGCATCCTCTCCAATCTTCTGTCTCCCCGCCCATCCGGTCAAACTGCCGACCGTCGCGATCAGTTCATGCGATTCCACCGGCTTGGACAAATGCCGCTGATAACCGGCGAGCAACGCCTTGGTACGGTCAGTCGAATGAGCAAAGGCGGTGAGCGCTATAGCCGGGGTTCGACCTCCCTGAGCTTCAGGAAGGTTTCGTACCGCACGAATGAACTGGTATCCATCTTCTCCGGGCATGCCGATGTCGCTTATGAGCACATCCAGTCTTTGATTCTTCACGACTTCCAACCCTTCCATGGCGCTTGCGGCGGTGACTACATCGGCCTCGCATTGCGTCAACGCCTCCTTGATGAGTTCGCGCGCATCCGGCTCATCCTCGATAACCAGCACTTTCTGTCCTTTAAGGGTTACCTCGCCGTAACCGGGATCACGACGCGGGCGCCCAGATAACTCCGTGTCTTTCCTGTCTTTGATGGGGACGAGCGGCAGGTTGACGATAAACGATGCGCCGCGGCCTTCGCCCGCGCTTTCCGCCCGGACAGTTCCCCCATGCAGCGTCACGAGTTGCTTGACGATCGCCAGGCCGAGGCCAAGTCCGCCGTGGCTGCGGGTAAGCGAAGAATCGGCCTGGCGAAAACGGTCAAATACGTAGGCCAGGAACTCACGCTGGATCCCAACCCCGGAGTCCCTAACCGTCAGTTCGAGGTTCGACGCGACCCTTTCGACAATGACCTCTATCGTTCCGCCTTTCGGGGTGAATTTGACCGCGTTGGAAAGGAGATTCCAGATGACCTGCTGCAAGCGGTTGTTATCCCCGATAACGAGCCCCGCCGCGCGATCGATCATTTTCCGCAGGTGTATGCCCTTCGCCTGGGCAGCCGGAAGCATGGATTCAACCGCCGCCTCGGCTACGTGGGCAAGATCCAGTCGCTGCACTTCGAGCCTGACTTTTCCGGATACGATGCTGCTCATTTCGAGCAGATCCTCGATGAGCTTATTCTGTGCGCGGGCATTCCTGTCGATGATTTCCAGACCGCGCTGGATGTCCTCCTGCCGCATCGTTCCCTGTAAAATAAGCTGCGACCACCCGAGAATTGCGTTGAGCGGCGTTCGGAGTTCGTGAGAAAGCGTAGCGAGAAACTCATCCTTGCTCTGGTTGGCGCGTTCCGCTTCGCCCCTGGCAATCCGCTCGCGTTCCAGCAACTCCTGTTTTTCTCGGTTCGAGCGCTTAAGGATGTCGATATCGGTATTCGAACCCACCCACATCGATACTTCTCCATTACTGCCCCGTCGGGCTTGAGCGCGCAGCAGATGCCAGCGATAGTCGCCGTCAGCCTGCCGGAAACGGCATTCCATCTGATACGGTTCTCCCGTGCGAACCGAGCGCAGCCAGCCCGCTACGGTCTCGTCCAAATCGTCGGAATGGATGAGCCTAGTCCATTCCCAGCCCGCCAGTTCCTGGGGAGCCAGCCCCGTGTAATCCTTCCATTGCCGGTTGAAGTAATCGAACTTGCCATCGGCGCGCGCGGTGAAAATCTTCTGGGGCATCGCGTCGGCCATGAAGCACATCCGTTCGCCGCTTTCCTGCAAGGCTTCCTCCGCATGTACGCGCGCGGTCACGTCGCGGAAGCTCCAGACCCGGCCGATGCTCTTACCCTCGACATACTGTATCCTCGAATACCGCTCAAAAACCCTGCCGTCGGCGAGGGCCAGCACGTCGTGGCTTTCCTGCGGCCAGGACGCGTATATGTCGGCAGTGCGCCGCATGAACTGCTCCGGATCCTTTAACAAAGCGGCACAGGATTCGAGCAACTGGTGATGCTGTGCGCTACGCTCGGCATTCTCCCGGGATATGCCCCACATCTGCAGATAGTGCTCATTGAAGCGGAGTATGCGGCCGTCCTCGTCGGTGAAGAGGATGCCGTCGGCGGTCGATTCGATGGCAGCGCGCAGGACAGACAGGGACTGATCAAGCTGTCTCGTTCGTTCTTCCAGTGCCCACCTCGTCTGCTGGAGCTCGTCCCCGATCTTCTGTCTTGTTTCAAGCACGGTGCCAGAGGGACGGGGTACTTCCTGGCGCGGAATATTCTCATCATGTTTCATAATTTTTCCCCTTTGTCATCACTTGTCGCCAGCTTATCGAACGCTTGTTACAAATGCTGCCAAAAAATACTGATTTCGAAACACCTGAACTTCACCTTTGACCTTTATGGTCGCGACAGGTTTATATTTCTTTATAGGATATCCGGATGCGCCTCGCCGCAGGAGCTTCCTCTACCGACGGCCACGTAGCGCCGTCAGGCGGTGCTTGTCTTCGCACTGGAGCGCGGCACTTGGCTTATAACATCCGGAAGTGTTATAAAGCGACATACATAAAAAAAGGAGGGAGCTATTGTCGATGACTCAGCCTGAGATGCCGGGCTGGCTGCGCGGCAGTGAAATGGGCGAGCAAATTTATGCCCACGACTGGACTCAGTCCGGGTTGGGGCCATTGGAGAGTTGGCCGCCGCACCTTCAGCTCGCGGTCAATATCATCCTCCTGCTGCCATCGCCAGCCCTAGTGCTGTGGGGACCGAAGCTGATACAGCTATATAACGACCCCTATCGCGATCTTATAGGCCGCAAGCACCCCAAAGGTCTGGGCCAGCCGGTACGCGAGTGCTGGCCGGAGGTATGGGATTTTATTTCCCCCATCTGCGAGGGGGTCATGGAGCGCCGTGAGTCGTATCTGTTTGACGAGCAGCGGATGGTACTCAACCGCCACGGGACCCCGGAAGAATCTTTTTTCAAACTCACTTATAGTCCGCTCCCCGGGCCGCCGCGCGAGGGATCATCCGATACCGGCGCCCCCGAGGGGGTGCTCATAACCGTCGCTGAAACCACCGAACTGGTTCGCGCGCGCAAACGCGAGGCGGAGCGCATCCAACTCAGGGAGGCGCTGCAAGCGGAGCGGATTCAGTTGCTCGAGAAAGTATTCCGCAGCGCACCCTCATTCCTGCATGTGCTTCGCGGCCCCGAATTCATCTTCGAGTTTGCCAACGACGCCTACTATCAGCTTGTCGGCAAACGCGAGCTGATCGGCCGCCCCGCGTTCGACGCGCTTCCAGAAACAGCGGACTGCGGATTCCAGGAAAAACTTATTGAGGTCATGTCGTCCTGCAAGCCTTTCGTCGGGTTCGAACTGCCGCTGAAAGTGAGCCCTGCCTCCGGGGAGCAGCCCGAAGAACATTACATCGATCTCGTCTATTTGCCACTGCTGGATGAGGATGGCAAGTGCCAGCGCGTACTGGGCCATGGCATCGATGTGACCATGCATGTGAAAAAGCGCAAGCAAGCCGAGGACGCTCTGCGCGAGAGCGAAGAGCGCTTCCGCCGAGCCCTCGAGATTGACACGATCGGCGTCATTTTTTTCAATAGTGCAGGCCAGATTACCGAAGCGAATGACGCCTTTCTGACTATGAGCCGCTTCGGCCGCGAAGACGGGGAAGTTGGCCTGCGGCGCTGCGATATTGTCGCGCCCCCCGAATGGATGGAAATGTTTTTGCGGGCTTGGCGCGAATTCAAGCCAACGGGACAAACCGTCCCCCATGAGAGGGAGTTTCGCCGCGTCGACGGCTCGCGCTGGTGGGCATTGTTTACGGCCAAACAACTCGACGAGAACGAAAGCGTGGGCTATGTGATCGACACAACCATGCGCAAGCGGGCGGAGCAGAACCTGCGCGAGAGTGAGGAGAGATTCCGAGTGCTTGCGGACGCGTCCCCAGCGCTGATCTGGCAGGTGGACGCTCGAGGCGACGTGGTTTACGTTAACAAGCCCTACCTCGATATGGTCGGGATGTCCGCGTGCGAGCTCATGCCCAATGGCTGGCGATCCATACTCCACCCCGAGGATGCGTCGGCTTATCTCGCGGCGCTGGATCGTGCGAAACGCGAGCGGGGCCGCTTGCGACATCGAGTCCGGGTAAAGACTGCGTGGGGAGAATGGCGCTGGCTGAAGTCGTACGCGCTGCCGTGGTTCACCGCCGGGGATGAGTATGCGGGGCATGTCGGCGTGTCGATCGATATTACCGAGGCGGTCAATGCCGAAACAGCCCTGCTGGAAGCGGACCGGCGCAAAGACGAGTTTCTGGCCACGCTCGCGCATGAGCTGCGAAACCCGCTGGCACCGATTTCGAACGCGCTGGCGCTGATTGGGCGCCCCGACGGCGAATCGGCGGTCCCTCATCTGCTGCCGGTAATCAGCCGCCAAGTCAACTATATGGTCCGGCTGGTGGATGATTTGCTGGAGATATCGCGAATTACCAGCGGGAAGGTCGAACTGCGGCGCGCCGCGACTGATTTAAATGGGGTGCTGCGCAATAGTGTCGAGGCCAGCATGGCGTTTATCGAGGAGAACCGGCATAAACTGGACCTGCACATTCCCGAGACACCGCTGATCGTTTACGGAGACCCGGTCCGTCTTGAGCAGGTGTTCACCAATCTGCTCAATAATGCGGCAAAATATACGCCCAACGGCGGCAAGATCTGGGTGAGTGCAAGGCAGGAGGGCGACGCTGCCGTTGTATCCGTGCGCGACAACGGGATCGGCATACTGCCGGCCATGCTGCCTCGGCTGTTTGATCTGTTCGCGCAGGAGCGCCGCAATGGGGCCGCGACGCAGGAGGGCCTGGGCATCGGCCTCAATCTGGTCCAGCGGTTGGTTGATATGCATGGCGGATCTGTTGAAGCCAAAAGCGCAGGCAAGGACCAGGGCACGGAAATCATCGTGCACCTGCCGTTGTCGCAAACGTCGGAAAAACGCGCCGCGCCGGAAACCATCCCTACCCCGGCCCCGGGGATACGTGTGCTGGTGGTGGACGACAACCATGATGCAGGTGAAGTCCTGGCAATGCTGCTGGAGTCGATGGGCTTCGTGGCGCAGGCCGTCGACAGCGGCCCGGCGGCGCTCGCGGCCCTGCCCGACTACCAGCCGAACGTGATCCTGATGGATATCGGCATGCCGGGGATGAATGGTTACGAAGTGGCCCGACGTATTCGGGAAGAGCCGCAGTACCATCATATCAAGCTCGTCGCGCTCACAGGCTGGGGCCAGGAAAAGGACCGTGTGATGTCGCGCGAAAGCGGCTTTGATCACCATCTTACCAAACCCGTCGATTTTAAAATCCTCAAAGGACTGATCACGTCTATGTAAGCCCTCCCCAAGTCTACCTAATTCCTCCCGTTTCCGTTTCCCCAGCCTGCCCCTAGCGCGATACGACTGCATCCGCTAGCGCGATAGGCTGCGTCCGTTCTGCTTTTTTACCATGGCTCGGCGAAGCGGCTCGGACGCAAACTGCCTTCTCCCTTATCCCCCTTCTTACTCCCCTCACGACTGTTGTGTGCGTTACTGCACGGTTTCGCGGCGGAGTTGATTTTAGTCTGGGTATCTGAGCAGCGTGTAATTCTGGCCTTCTGAGATTTTCCAGACATTCGCCCGACTCAGGTTTGACGGGCGACGCATTTTCGCTTCTCATTCGTCCATCTCATCGGGCCCGCTGCCAATCACTGGGCTGTTTGATTGGATCGACATATTTGACTCTTTGAGGAGAAAAAGCATGGTTTCGCATAAACGTTTAAATGAACAGGTAATCGTCATTACCGGGGCCTCAAGCGGAATCGGGTTGGCCACGGCATTGCTTGCGGCTGCGCAGGGGGCAAGGCTGGTCCTTATCGCGCGCAGCGGAGAAACGCTTAAAACGCTCACGGCGAGGATAACGGGCGACGGCGGAGAGGCTTTACATATCGTGGCGGATGTCGGGGACCGGCAGAAAATGGAAGGCGCAGCTCAGGAGGCTGCCGATCGGTTCGGCGGGATCGATACTTGGGTAAACAATGCCGGCGTCTCCATCTATGGACGCCTGGATGAAGTGAGCGAAGCCGACAGCAGGCGCCTGTTTGATACTAACTTCTGGGGCGTAGCAAATGGTTCGCTCGCGGCTTTGCCTCATCTCAAGCGCAGCGGAGGCGCCCTCATCAATGTGGGCAGCGAAGTATCGGAAGCCGTCGTGCCTTTTCTCGGTATGTACGCAGCATCCAAACATGCCGTCAAGGGCTTCACTGATGCGCTGCGGGTGGAAATCGAAGAGCTCGATGAATCCCCGGTTTCCATCACGCTGATCCAGCCTTCGGCTGTCGATACCCCCTTTCCGCACCATGCTAAAAACTATATGGATAGGGAGCCGAAGCTGCCTCCCCCGGTGATCGAGCCAGAGCAAGTCGCCGAAGCCATCCTGAAAGCGGCGACGGAAGGGGGAAGGGATGTCAAAGTCGGAGCGATGGCGGTTGTCAATACTACAATATCTAAGCTGATGCCGGGCATTGGCGACAAGATGTCTGTGAAGCGCGGAATGAGTCAGCGGGGAGACACGCTGCCGCTACATCCGGAAGGTACATTGTTCCAACCAGGAGAAGCAGGAACTGCTCGCGGCCAAGCGCCTGCCTGAACCGCCATGACAACCGTGGCCGGTCATTCAAATGCCATGGAGCGTCATAAGTACAAATGAGTTTGATTTTTTCCGTATATGTGTGCCGCCGTACATAAAAGCGGTTTTCCCCTTACTAAGATGGGACCATGTCTGGGCTTCGACCCTGGGCAGGCTTTCGCAGGCACTATCCGCTGGGGCGGCGACCTCAGAGAGCAGGCCGGATGCCAGCGGAAATTTCTTAAATCTGAATATACAGGAGATTATCATGGCCTCAACAACAAAAAGCGGTGGCCAAAGCAAGCGCGGTTTTGCTTCCATGGACGAAGAAAAGCAACGGGAAATAGCCAGCAAGGGCGGCAAAGCGGCCCATGAAAAAGGGACGGCGCATGAGTTCGACTCTGAAGAGGCCCGCGCGGCGGGTCGCAAAGGAGGAGAAGCGTCCCGTGGCGGCAGAAGCGGGGGTTCGGGCAGCCAGTCATCTTCTCGCGGCGCCTCATCGGCGCAGCATGCAAAGGCAGCCAGCCCAAGCCATAAAAAGTCTTAATAGGACCCAGGAAAAAAGGCGAGAGGACTCGCCTTTTTGGCTTGATTTCACCGCAACGCTTCACCCCACGCCTCACCCCAGCGCTTCCATATCAGCGTAGCCGTTATCTATCCTGCACGGTTCTGCTCAGGTTAATCCCTCCCCCGGCGCGTTCCGGAAAGTGCACGGCGCGCTGAACCCTGCACCCATCAACTACTTCTCGTCATATTTTTTCACGCGACTGCGACAAACGGCGGAAACATCCGCAGTGCGCAAAGCTACGCCTTTTCATGCGTCCTGAATAAATATTCGCCCGCCCTGTTCGTTCCCTGGGTCTGCCTTCTGCAGCAGCCCCCCCTGAAGCAGCCGGTATGGGGCGTTTAATCCCGATGTCATGCCGCCGCCATTATGCCTGACGACCTGTTCCCGCTTCATGTCGGACAGGGCCTGTCGGCATGTGTGCTGGCGAACAGAGCAAAGCTATTTGACCCTTTAGGATGAATTATTCTCCGTCTTTAGATGGCTGAGATAAGGCCCCCGAAAATTTCATATGAGACCGCTCATATCGCCCGATCTATATAAAGTAAAGGGAGTTCATTGAGTGTTGAATGAGGAGATTTATCATGGCTTCAGACAAAGATAAAGATCAAGGAAAAAGCGCCGCTAACGGCAACAGCGGTACAAGCAAGCGCGGCTTTGCTTCAATGGATGATGAAAAGCAGCGCGAGATAGCCAGCAAGGGAGGCAAAGCCGCTCATGAGAAGGGCACCGCGCATGAGTTCACCTCTGAAGAAGCCCGGGAAGCTGGCAGAGCCGCCCATGCGAAAGGCAACGCTCATGAGTTCGATTCCGAAGAGGCTCGCGAAGCCGGCCGCAAGGGCGGCAAGGCGGCTCATGAAAGGGGCACGGCGCATGAGTTCAATTCGGACGAAGCTCGCGAAGCGGGCCGTAAGGGCGGCGAGGCGTCCCGTGAAAACAGGAGCGGCAGTTCCGACAGCCAGGCGCCTTCCTCACGCGGAGGCTCATCCGCGCAGCATGCCAGGACCAGCCGCCAGAGCCCGAAAAACGGTTGAGGAACCTCTGAACGCGGCCTCGCGGGGTTGGCTACCGCAAAGCGAATAAATAGAAGCGTTGCTGTAAATTGTTCACGCGGCCGGGGCGGTGTCTGATGATCGCGAATCGCTGGGTAGCCTTCCTCGACAGCCCATTCCTCGTGCCGTCGCCTGGTGCTTTACGCTTTTTCTTTGTGCGTAAACGTACGGAACGGCAGCGTGATCTGAGTAGGATAAGACGTACAGCAATTTCGCTGGACTTACTGGAGACAGATCATGAAGCACAGTTTTCTTCTCAAAAATACGGCACGAATTGCAACACTGGCAAGTGTTATCGTTTTCGGCTTCAGCGGCGCAGCGTACGCGGCGGGCGCGGGAGACCAAACCGGGCAAGGTGGTGACATGTCCGGGCATGGGGGGCCTGTAGACCGCTCGCAGGCGGGGCAATCCGGTCAAGGCGGATCGTCGTCGATGCAGGGTGGCCAAGGACAAAGACAGGGGCAGGGGCAGGGTGGTATGCGCTCGGGCCAAGGCTCATCAGGGCAGGGCTCAGGTTCCTCCACGCAACAAGGCTCCGGCTCTTCCGGGCAGTCGGGTTCCACGGGTCAGGGCTCCGGCTCATCCGGGCAATCCGGGGGATCTGGCGGAGGATATTAAGGAAGCAGGGAAAAAGCCCCACGGGGGGCGCGGGCAGGGTTCACGGGATGAGATGCGCCAAAGGCGACGGCGCGAATGGCTAATCCAATCGGTGATCCTAGCCAGGATCCTGACAAAGGCAGACATTCCCGGGGCCGGAACCGTTCGGCCGTTCGGCCATTCCGGTTACGGCGCAATTCAGCGCTCTCCCCGCCCCCCGCCCGGGCCCGCGTCGAGCCGTATACCAGGCCGGTATCTACGGATCGCCGTTAACATGCTGCCCTGCTGCCGATTCAGGTGCCGAGCGTGCGTTGCCTTCGTTGCCCTCAGGGGAGCAGTACGAGCAGTACATCACGTCCCGCGGTTATCCTGTCCGTCTACCGGTTTGCGTCCCGCCTTTAAAATCATGCGTTTGACATTGGGGGGAGGCAATCGCGCTTCATCGTCCGCGATTTCCGCTGCCGCGCCCTCACTAGATGTTTCGATCTGCCCACTCGCTTTGCGGGCAGCCCTTTCGGTTTCCACCTCCGTGAACAGGCGACGCATTTGCTCCGCGGTATCCTCCCAGGAACTGGTCGCTATGAGCCTGCGCATTGCCTCGATTTTCCCGGTTCGTTGCCCGGGCGTCGCGTTAAGCGCGCTCTCGCACGCCGCAATAAACTCGTTCGCGTCGGCGGCAATGGAGACGGCTTCCCCATAAAGTTCGATGACGTCCGCAATATCGGTGCTGATGATGGGCAGTTCCGCAGCCATATATTCCAGGGTCTTGGTTGGACTGATGAATCGGGTGGACTGGTTGCGCGCAAACGGGAGCAGGCATACATCCCAGCCGGCGAGAAACCTCGGCAGGTCATCGTAGGGTTGCTGACCTAGATAATGTATGTTCGGCCGTCGCGGAAGATCCGCCTCATCGATTTTAACCACTGGCCCGACGAGGATTATCTGCCAATCGGGGTGCGCGTCGGCAAGCACGGCGAGCAGCGCCATATCGAGGCGTTCATCGATTACACCGTAGTATCCCAGGCGAGGCCGGGGAATGGCCGCATGTGCGGGATGGCTCTTGGAGCGGTCCCGTGCGTGAGCAAAGTGGGCAACATCCACGCTGCTGGGGAAGCAGTGAACGTTATGATGCCGCTCGCGCTTTGCCCTGAAGAGGCTTGGCCCCCCCGTGAACACGATATCCGCTTCCTTGAACAACGCATTTTCCCGCTGCAGCAGTTGCTTGGGCGAGTTTTTGAATGCGGCCAACTCGTCCATGCAATCGTAAACCACAAGGCCCGGGCTTAACTCGTCCATTAACGGTAACGCCATCGGCGTGTAAAACCAGACCATATGGTCCGGGTAGTCGATTCCCAACTGGCGCGCCAATGGCTGCAAATAGGGCAACTGGTCGTCGTGGAAACCATGAGTTTCCACAGGTGTGTGCGGTGTCCAGACAATCACATTGGGATGGGGCTCGGAAATCGCCGCCAGATGCTTTTTGGGGTGAAATACGGGTTCTTCGAAGAAAAGAATCCGGTAATGCGCCGCGAGGCGCGAGAGCAGATGCTGAGGGCGCTGATGGACAAAATTCCATCGCAGGTGCGACATGACGATAATATTTTGCATACTATCTCCGGGGCATATGCATGAGCCTCTCTGTGAGACATATGCGGCAAATCATAACAGTACGCCTGGGCGGGCCGGCACCAAAGGGTCGGGCTCCGCTCCAGGCGGTAAACGGCAACAGGTTAAAGAGGATTGAGCCTTCGTGTTGAAAGGCGTTATTCCTCCATCAACTCCTCTTTTCGCTGCGCCATTTCGGCTCCAATTTCTTCAAGATCTACCTTGGCTTTTTCGACCTTGGGGAATATCTCGTTCTGTTCCTCTTCGACGTGATGATTAACATACTCGCCCAGTACCTTAACGGTCGCGTCGAACATGGGATCAGACGCGCCCATGGATTGGATCTGCGCGATCAGATCCTTGGCTGAGTTATGCTCGACCATGGCTTCGTTCATCAGGTCATCATCGTCGATGGCCTCTCGAGCAGCGGGGTAGAAGATTTCTTCTTCCAGTTGCGCATGGATGGTCAGCTCCTTGCAAATTTGCGCCGCCAGCTCTTCCTTGCCTGCTTCCTCGTTCTTTTTGCTCAGCTTCTCGAATTCCTTGAACATTTTTTTGACCTTGGCGTGGTCCGCGGTCAGCAATTTGATCGCATCATTTTTGGTACGGCGTGTAGTGGTTTTTGCAGTAGAGGTGCCTTGCGTTGTAGGCATGATAGTTCTCCGTTGATTATGGTTGGTTATACAGTCGGCTGTATGTAATGTGGCCGATTGCCAATGCGTAACGAATTCATGACAGGCATGTATCCGATGAGCTGAAGGATACGCAGGGCCAGCTGAACCTTCTGTTCGCCAGACCACACTCGCGTCAATTCGGAGTGTGTGCCCTGAACACGCGCTCCAGGCGCCTCGAAAACGCGACTTTTTGCGCCCTTTCCGCGTTACAGAAGGGGGAGGAGGGAAGGCTGCGCCTTGATTTCGATTTCGACGCCTGAATGTATGATGGCGAACAGAGCGATGCCGGTTTGCCGTTTAGGATGCGGTTGAATTTCGGCTTTCGATGGTTCTTTTATGGCCTCCTCAGCTCAGGTCGCAGATTGGGCCAGTTTCGGGCCCAATGGGACAGTGCAGGGAAACAAGCTTATGAAAGTCAACGCCTCATCCGAGGACCGGTGTCAATGCCGGCGGACTGAATGCCGGATGGGGCACGCGCCTGGGCTGCGGACCAGCATGGCGGCAAATCCCATCCGGGAAACCCCCTTCCTTTGATTAAGGACTGCAAGCGGTTGTAGCCCGGCCTGTAGACGGACCTTATAGCGATGCGAACGATACCGGATACTGCGCCACACTGCGCCCTTCAAACGTTCCATGCTCACCCCATGTTTCACTTCGTAACGGGTATCCAAAAATCATCCATGCTGGACTCGATATGAAACAAGCGAAAAAACCCGCGCGCGGGGAAGAACTGGCGCTATGGGGCGGACTCGAATGCACCGTGAACCGGGTGGCCGACGAATACTTCAGCCAGCTCGCGCGCAACGGACACCTCGAGCGCCTGTGCGATCTGGAGCGGTTCGCCAGCCTTGGCATCCGCGCGATCCGCTACCCGGTGCTATGGGAGCATATGGCGCCCGATGGAGTCGATCAAATCAACTGGCAATGGTCCGACGCGCGCTTGCCCGAATTGCAGGCCCGGGGCATTATGCCAATCGTGGGCCTGGTGCACCACGGCAGCGGCCCGAAGTACACCAGCCTGACCGATCCGAATTTCCCCGAACAGCTGGCTGCCTTTGCCGCGGCAGTGGCGCGGCGGTATCCCTGGGTGGAGTATTACACGCCGGTGAATGAACCGCTCACAACGGCCCGCTTCAGCGGACTGTATGGATTGTGGTATCCCCATGGTCGAGACGATGCGGTCTTTATCGAGGCGTTGTTGAACCAGTGCCGCGCAGTGGTGTTATCCATGCGCGAGATTCGCCGGGTGACCCCCCAGGCAAAACTGGTGCAGACCGACGACCTGGGCAAGACCTACAGTACCGCGCGACTGTCCGACGTGGCGGAATTCTATAATGCACGCCGCTGGCTGGGGTGGGATCTCCTGTGCGGAGCAGTAGGGGTGGCGCATCCGTTATGGGAGTATCTGACCAGCACGGGCATCCCTGCGTCGCGGCTGCTCTGGTTCAAGGACAACCCGTGCGTGCCCGATATTATCGGCATCAACTATTACGTCACCAGCGAGCGGTGGCTGGATAACCGCCTCGAACGCTATCCCGGTCACCATGTTACTGATTATCGCGGCCATCGCTTTGTCGATATCGAGCCCGCGCGCGTGCTCGCGACGCCGACACCAGGGGTCGGGCCGCTGCTTGAAGAAGCCTGGGGCCGGTACCGGGTGCCGCTCGCGGTTACCGAGGCGCACATCGACGCGCGCCGCGAGGATCAGATGCGCTGGCTGGTTGAAATCTGGGAGGCGGCAAGGAAGGCAAGGCAGCAGGGCGTTGACGTGCGCGCGGTCACGGTATGGGCGCTGCTGGGTTCATATGACTGGAACTGTCTCGTTACGCAATGCAGAGGGTATTACGAGCCCGGTCCTTTCGATGTGCGGTCGGGCAAGCCCCGACCCACGGCTGTCGCCGCCCTTATGCGCGACCTCGCGGCAGGACGTCCGTTATCTCACCCGGTGTTGAAAGGGCAGGGATGGTGGCGCCGCCCGGGCCGCCTCACCTGCGCGCCGGTGGCTACGGGCACCGCTGTTGCTTCCCTGTATCCCGAGCACCATCAGGCAACCGATGAGAGCGTGCAGCCGATTCTCATCACAGGCGCAAGCGGCACATTGGGGAGGGCGTTTGCGAAAATCTGCGAGGAGCGGAACCTCACCTACAAGCTGTTGAGCCGCCAGGAACTGGATATTGCAGTCCAGGACTCCGTGGATTTGGCCGTGTCGCGCTACCAGCCGTGGGCAATCATCAACGCCAGCGGCTACGTGCAGGTGGACAATGCCGAGCATGAATTCGAACGTTGCTTCCGCGAGAATGTGCTGGGGCCCGCGGTTCTTGCCGGCGTTTGCAAGATGCGAGGCATCCAGCTGCTGACGTACTCCAGCGATCTCGTATTCGACGGGGGTCAGCGCTTCCCTTACCTGGAGAGCCACACCGTCAAGCCATTGAATAACTATGGAAGGAGCAAGGCCGAGGCGGAACGCAGGGTCCGGGAAACCTGCCCCGACGCGCTGGTGGTGCGCTCCAGCGCATTTTTCGGGCCATGGGACAATTACAATTTCATTACCCTCGCCTTGAAAGCGCTGGCGGACGGCCAACCATTTCCTGTCTCGACAGACATCACCATTTCACCCACCTATGTGCCAGACCTGGTGCATGCCAGCCTGGATCTGCTTATCGACCGGGCAGCGGGAATCTGGCACTTGACTAACGCGCATGCGCTCACCTGGGCAGAGCTTGCCGCCATGGCTGCCGAAAAAGCGGGCATCGACAACGCCGGCCTGGTTGCGCGCGCCAGTCATGAGCTTGGCTATGCCGCGGCTCGTCCCGCCTACAGCGCGCTCTCCAGCGAGCGGGGCATTATTCTGCCGACGCTCGACAACGCCCTGGACCGTTATTTGGCGTCCAGACGGCAAGAAATGGCGATGGAGTCAACGGAGAAAGCCACCGGCATGCGTAAATAAGCACCACGCCGGTGCCGTGGCCGGCAGGCACGGCTGTCGCGCGACTGCCAGGAGTTCTTACACACGACGCTATATATATCAGGGACCGCAATCAGCGACCGGAAAACATTCACAGGCGGTCGCCAGTTCGACTTTAACCCAATCAAAAAGGCAACGTTATGTTCGCATTCTTTGAACAGCTTGTACGACCCACCGATGTACCCGTCAAGCCGCCGCCTTCAGGCTTGCTGGCTTTCTACTGGCACTTTGTCAGCCAGACCAAGGGTCTTTATGCCGCCTTGTTTGCGACTGGCCTGGCAGTCGCACTGATCGATACCCTGGTCCCGGTATTCATCGGCCACTTCGTGCAGATCATGGAGGCGTCCGCGCGGCCAGAGGCATTGCACGATGCTATTCCCATGCTGATCGGCATGTCGCTGCTGGTACTGATCGGCAGGCCCCTGGCAGTCCTGATAGACAGCTTCATTCGCCATAACGCGGTGGTGCCGGGCGTGACCAGCCTGATCCGCTGGCAGAGCCACTGGCATGTCGTCCGGCAGAGTTGGACGCTGTTTCAGAACGACTTCGCGGGGCGCATCGCAAACCGGGTAATGAACACGAGCGACGCGGTTCGGGAATGCGTCGTATCGAGTATCCATGCGGTCTGGTATATCGCGGTCTACGGTGCCTCGGCATTATTCCTGATGGGCTCTGCCGATTGGCGGTTGGCGATTCCCACCGCGTTATGGTTCATTTCGTACATATTTTTCCTTCACTACTTCGTACCCCGCATGCGTGACCTGTCCAGGCACAGCAGTGAACGAAGCTCGATACTGATGGGTCGGGTGGTGGACAGCTATACGAATATCCTTACCGTCAAGCTGTTCTCGCGCGCGACCGATGAAGACGCGTATGTGCGCGAAGCAATCGAGGATCACACTGGCGCAATAGCGGCGCACATGCGTCTGATAACCAAATTCACCACCACATTGGCGTTGCTGAACGCGCTTTTATTGGTGGGCACCTCCTCCATCGGACTGCTGTTGTGGTCCCAGGGAGTGCTTGAAGCGGGGATCGTGGCGATGGCAGTTCCGCTGGCCTGGACGATAGCAAATACGGCCGGATGGGTCAGTTGGGAGATGAACCGAGCCTTCGAAAACATCGGCGTGGTGCAGGACGGCATGGAAACCATCGCCGTAGTGAACACGATGCCCGATCGCCCGGCGGCACGTAATTTGGACGTGAGTACAGTCCATGGCGAAATCAGGTTCGAAAGGCTGACCTTCACTTATGGCCGCAGCGATGGCCGCAAGGTACTGGATAGCCTCAACTGCACCATCCGCCCGGGCGAACGCGTTGGATTGGTCGGAAGCTCCGGCGCCGGAAAATCGACGCTCATCAATCTGTTGCTGCGCTTTTACGAGATCGAGGCTGGGGGTATCCGGATTGATGGCCTGGATATCCGGGAATTGACACAGGACAGCTTGCGTCGCGCGATCGGGGTCGTGGCTCAGGATACCTCGTTGCTGCACCGTTCCATCGCGGAAAACATTGCTTATGGCAGTACCGGGGCGACGCCGGCGCAGATTGCGGCGGCCGCCCGGCGCGCGCAGGCGCACGACTTCATCGTGAGCCAACGGGACTGGAAAGGACGGATCGGCTACGATGCGCACGTGGGCGAGAGAGGGGTGAAGCTCAGCGCAGGGCAAAGGCAGCGCATCGCAATTGCCCGCGTTGTGCTGAAGAATGCCCCCATTCTGTTGCTCGACGAGGCTACCTCGGCGCTCGACAGTGAAGTGGAACTTGCGATTCAGGATCAGTTGCTCGGATTGATGGAGGGCAAGACGGTCATCGCTATCGCGCACCGCCTTTCGACCATTGCCTGCCTTGACCGGCTGCTGGTGCTGAACGACGGACGCATCGTGGAACAGGGCACCCATGAGGAGCTTCTGCAGCTTAACGGCCAATATGCCATGCTCTGGCGCCACCAGTCCGGCGGATTCCTGTGATTCCGCCTGATTCAATGCCAGTGGTGTCCGCCCTGCGTGCGCAATCAACGGCTGTTCTAGTCCCCTGATTCCCCTGGGTCTTCGTCCCCTGGGTCTTGGCGCCAGCTTTCTGCTGAAGTCGGCGCGTTGGCATCCATAAATGCGCGCCATCGTCTCAAGAAGCCTGAGCAACAAAATCTACTCTTCTGTCATTAATCGTCATTATTCTTTACGCATATCCACGCCCCGCCATCTTAGCGCCAAAAAAAACAAGACCCGATTTTCCGTCGCATTGAGGGGAACGTACGCTGGCGAACAGAGCTAAACGCTTTCGGGGACTAGCATGACATCCCTCGCCGCATGCAGTTTCTTTTTTCTAAAATAGGGCCTCGTCATATACGAATTGCCCTTTAGTAAAATGACGCGGCTCCAGATATCTTCGATGACTAAAACAGGAGGAGCAGATGAAAGATATAGCGGTATCCATAAAAACTTGCGCCGTCGTGGTTGCTGCCGCAAGCCTCGCCTTTGGAAGTCTGGCTCACGCGGCAGGAGGATCGGACAAGGACGAAGGCAAGAGGACGTTGAGCCGTGAGACAACACATGGGAATGAAAGTACCCTCGGCACCACCGAACCCGGTACTTCCGGAAGCGGCGCATCACAAGGTTCCGGCAATAAAAGCAAGCCGCAAGGGGGCGCCCTAGGGGGGTCCTCGACCGATAAATTCAGCAACACGGATACCGGTGGCGGCGGAAGCGGTTCTGGTGCACCGTTGCAGGGCGGTGTTACAACCAACAAGCAGGGGACTTCCGGTGGAGCCAACAGCGCAGGTGGAATGCGCGGCACGGTTGGCAAGGACGCCGGGGCGGGACCCCATTCGGGATCTGGCACCGGCAGCGGTTCCGGTAGCGGCAGTGGTTCCAGCAGTGGTTCGGGTACGGGCAGATGAAATCGCGGTTTCCCTAAGTATTCCCTCAGGTTTCATCAGTTCCTATCAGCTTCCATCAGCTTCCATGGGGCAGGCAAAGGAATACCACGGCCTGTCCCACGCTAGAAAGAGCACTTGGCAATAATCCGATTCAATAGCAAAAACACCACTAAAGACGAGAATGGACCTGGATTGTAACGGACGGTCCATCCACACTCACTCTTCATCGTCTCCTCTCAATACAACCCCCCATACTTCCGTAGGAGGAAAAAATGGCGCTTAACTTACTTCAAGACAAAGGCATTTCACTTGACAGGCAGCGGTTCACCTGGAAGGAACTGATACAACCCCCCATCAGCAAGCTGGATGACGACGCTTTCACTCGCGTCCGCGTTATCCTGATGAACGGCATAGAGATGGAAGCGCTGCGTTTCTCGCATTCGTGCGCGCGCATGAATAACGACTTGAGGCTGCCGCTGGCAAAGGTCCGGCGGGTAGAGCACCACCAGGCTTCAATGGTGAATAACCTGCTCGGCGCCGATCACTCGACACTCGAGACGACCATAGGCTATGAACAGGTTGCAATCGAGGTTACGGCGGTTGTGGCCCAGAACGAGCCTGACGAGTACCTGGCCCAGCTTTATCGCTTCGGCATGCTGGAGGATTTTGACCATCTCTACCGCTATACCGCGCTGCTTGACCGGCTGGAAGGCAAGGACGCCAACAATATCCTTCAATCCTATACGGACATCGTGCCGGGACGGCCGACTTCAGTGGAACATCGCGCGCCCGCGGACGACTTGCGCGAACACTACAACCGGACTCAGGCGGCATTTATTTCAAAGCTGCACGCACTTACGATTCTGTCCAGCGAACAGCAAACCCACAATTTCTACATGAACGTGGGGCCGCTGTACGCGGACCCGGTCGCGCGCCAGCTGTACGCGGAAATAGCATCGATAGAGGAACAGCACGTAACGCAATACGAGTCGATGATCGATCCGAACGAGACCTGGCTGGAGAAATGGCTGCTGCATGAGGCAACCGAGGTTTATAACTATTACGGCTGCGTGCAGCAGGAGTCCGACCCGCATGTGAAGGCGATCTGGGAACGCTGCCTCGACTATGAGCTGGGACATCTGGAGCTTGTACGCGAACTATTCAAGAAGTACGAGCGCCGCGACCCGGCGGAAGTTCTTCCCGCGGAACTGCCCGAGCCTATCAACTATGCCAGCCAGCGCGAGTTTGTGCGTAAAGTGCTCAGTGAGGAAGTTGACTTACGCGCCCGCGGGACCCAGATCGTTGACAAAAGCCAGGAGGGCCGCGAGTCGCAGGAATACCGCGAGCATATGAACTCTTCGGGCTCGCCATCGGAAATCGTCGCGGCCGGCTACCAATGGTCGCCTGGCGCGGAACTTGTCCGCTCGTGATCCATAGGTTCCGGGTGGACCCCCTTTTAGACACAATTCAGGAGATCAATCATGGAAAGAAGTACAGATGTGGGACTCAATCGCACCGGCGTCGATATGTCGCCGATCGATACGAAGGAAATGCTCGCGCTGAGCCGCGCCACACCTGCGTCATCCGGCGGGGACGAAACGTCAATGGCTGCAGTGCGCAGGGAATATAACGCTGAAGCGGAAGATCTAGGCTCCATTCCGCCGCCGGGGACCCTCAAAGGTGTCGCCAGCACGGCAATGCAGAAACTGACGGGCAAGAACCCTGAAGCCTTTATTGACAAACTTGGTTGTCGGCTTGCCTTCGAACGTACTGGTGTCCGGCTTTATGACGCACTGATCGCCAAGTGTTCAACCGCGCCCGGGGCTGATATCCAGGTCCCGCTCGATACCTTATGGACCTTTCGCAACCAGGAGTTACAGCACTTCAAGCTCGTCGAGGCTGCCATACGTTCGATCGGCGCTGACCCCACCGCGCAGACGCCTTCCGCGGACGTCGATGGAGTGGCGTCGATGGGCCTGATTCAAGTACTGACCGATCCCCGGACGTCGGTGGCGCAATGCCTGGAGGCTATTCTTATCGCGGAACTGGCGGATAACGATGCATGGCAGATGCTCATCCTTTTGGCTGAAAAAATGGGGATGAACGATATGGCGCGTGATTTCAGGGTCGCACTCAACGAGGAGGACAACCACCTCATGCATGTCCGCCAATGGTACAAGCAGCTAGTACTTGAGGACGCTTCGCTCGCTTCTTAGGGAGGCTTGCCATCAGGTGCAATCGAGGGCGACCGGCGGCAAGGGAAGGCCGGTCGCTCATCGCGTCGTATTTTCTGCGTCTTGCAGCTCCTATTAGCGCGTATAACCGCGCGTAAAATCGCATATGGCAGCGCAGGGTGCGGCGCCAGTTGCCTGCCGGGTTTCCGCAGAAATGTCTTCCGCGGAAAGGGCTTACTGAGGGGTTTAATAAGAGGCTGGCGGTGGAGGAATGTCACGCCGGAATCAACGCCACATTCCTCTCTCATTTCGCACATGGCGCAGATAAAGCCCGAGCGGGACTTTACCCCGGCTTGCTTCAGGTCCCGTTAGCGCTTATCGCCAGATGAGCCCTGGATTTTTTGGGCATGCTCCAGATGGGAGACAAGCGCCGGGCGCACCTTGACGAGAAGGGCCTTCAGCTCTTCATTCTTGACGTTTGGCACCAGCTTGGTATCAGCCACGTCGATGACCTGTTGGTGGAGCTTGATTTCTGCGTCGATATAGGCTTTGTCGAATTCTTTTCCGCTCAGGTTCTTCAGTTTGTCGAGGTTCTTTTTGCCGTCGGCTTTCAGGCTCTTGCTGATGGGATTATCCTCGGGCGTCACCTTAAGTTTGGTTACCAGGTCCGTCGCCTGTTTATTCACGTCGGTGTGCTCGCCGATCATGCGGTGGGCGAAGGCGTGAACATCTTCATTCGATGCTTTCTTTTTCGCGAGCTCCCCATTTTCAATATCAACCTGATTGGCGGTCACTACAATGTGGGCGATTTGCGCATCATTGAGCTCGCCGGCCATGGCAAATGCCGGAAACATCAGGGTCGCTGCAAACACGAGTACTTTTTTCATTTTTAATCTCCTTATTGATGATGAGACGCGCCGCGATAAGCGGCGTAATATGCCGGGCGCTTATCTTGATAACTTGATAACAGCTCCGGCCCGGCAATGATGAGCCGTTAGTTGGGCAGTTTCTGTACGCTAGCATACAAAACTACCCTTAGTTAAAACAGGGTCTTAGCTCCGGCCTGTGCGCTACCGCACCGAACCAGGGACCATGGCGCGCGAGAATGCGAACAGGCGCTATTGCCGAATAATATTATGTATGCAGGAGCCATTAATGGACAATTCCTCGGACAGACAGGCGGATGAATTGAAGGATGACGAACCGGCGGATCAGCCCGCCGAGCAGCAAGTGGACCAGGCAACGGATGAATCGAGTGAAGGCGTACCCGTCAGCGAAGAGACTCACGGGAACAGAGTGGGAGAGAAGATAGAGAATCGCGCGTCCAAGAAACAGGAAACGCGCGAGGAAGCAAAGTCCGTCAGCGGCACCGAGCCGCATCATGATCCCAGAAATGAGAGCCCGGACTCGGGCCCGGCGCCGCTTGACCGGTATTGATATAAACGGAAGGGGCGGGTGCCGCCCTGGGGTATTGCCCCTCGGTATCGCCCTTCAGCCAGCGGGTCCGGATGGCGGCTAACGGCGGAAGGCCCGCGCAGCCGATAACGCGGCTGACAGGTGTAGTTGGAGGGCGCCCGGGGGCGCCGCGGATGCGGGTCCCCACATCTCTTTTCTATAAATCGAGGTCCACCCCCAACGCAGCATGATCCGATGCGGATACGTCCGGCCCCGTGACGGTCGGGAATTGGGTAATGGGTTGAGCACCTTCTTTTACAGCAATGCCTCGATCCCATGTATCCCACGCCGCTCAAAACCATAACCCGTAATCTTCGGCCGAAGCGCTTCGGATACGAAGATATAGTCCAGCTGAGTCAATTTCGGCCGCCCGGCTCCGGCATCCTCGTAATAATGGGTATAACGCTGTTGATCGGTAGAGTCGGGTCGATGACGGGTGCAAACCATTTTTCTGCAAGAGGGGATGCAGCGAACCGAAGGCGCTGCTGGTATCCTCGTTCATATCTCCCATGACAACAGCGTATTGACGGGCCAGGTCGTAGCGATCGACAGTCGAGGCGACTGCGCGGGCTTGCTCCAGTCGTTTTGCGGCCGATTCCTCCGCCGCCCCCATCTGGCTCTTGAAGTGATTGCAGAGCACGTGGATGCGCGTGTTCTCGTCGCGGTCAATTGCAAGCTCCAGGCAGTGACGGCTGAAGACACGGCGGTTCGTTCCCGGCACCAGATTGAAGACATGCGTGATGAGGTTTGTCATGTGGTAGCGGGTGAGGCAGCCAATATCGATTCCGCGCGGGTCATTGGGACTGTCAATGGCGATATATTCGCCGTACGACGTGGCGGCGACACTGCGGTTGAAAACGCGCAGCACCTCCATGCCTTCGACTTCGATTGCGCAAAAAATGTCCGCGTTGACAAAGTTCACTACCAGCGCGGTATTCATGCGTTGCTGGTCGCTGAAATCCTCGAAGCGGGATAGGATCAGCCCGCTCCAGCTGCTGCGGCCTTTGGCTTGCCGGTTGATGCGGAAACCGGTGCGGCCTGTATGTCTATCCTCGCGCCGGAACGGTCCGGAATCCCCCAGCAATCTCCACTTACCAGTGAATAGGATTGACAATCATTCTCATTAGCGTTACTGTATTTGCGGGACTGTAGCGGATAGTGTTGCTGAAGCTAAAATTAATTGGGATAAGGGGAACAAACTTGATACAGAATCGGGGAAAATCAAACGAGAAACCGCCGGTCAGCTTGCTGCTGGCTGTACTATCATGGCTTACTACCCGATCCCGTCCAAGCGCGGCGCGGACCGATGCCGACCGGGTAACCCGGACGGCGATCGCTCATCATTTCCAGCTTCTTGTTCTGCATCCGGCGTCGGACAGCATCGATATCGAAGCGGGCATCTACATGGCTGAGCGGGCGGGAGTGGATGCGAGCGATCTGCTTGCGCGTTTCGCGGGTATTACCGGCCGGCTCCACTAAACCCTGGTCAACCTTTTGCCAGCGTGCCACCAATTTCCATGCCGGGATCAGCCAGACCCCACCGTCACTTTCATGCCACCGGCCCTTCAAAGCCTCACGTCGCGCGCGTGAGGACTTACTGACAGGCTCCTTAGTAATCGCCACCGGTTTGCGCTTCATGGACGCGGAACCACTCAGTTCCTGCAGCGACGGAAAGGGCGGAGGCCTTATCTTCGTGCCGGAACGCCTGCCTGCCTCTGTCCCGGCCATTCCACCTCCCCGACAACGCTCAACCCTCAACCCTTTTGCCTGCCCAATTACTGCTGGCCTCGACCCTGCGTTCGCTAGCGTACAGACATGAAACGCTAACAGCACGAGTATGACTCTACCATTCTATTCTTAAAAAGGAGAAGTCATGAAAATATCGAAATCCCTCCCGTCATTCGCGGTAGTTCTGATGGCTGCAGTGCTGGCGGGTCCTATTTCTGGTTGTGCCACCAAGTCGGAGCGCTCTACCGATCGTTCTTCAGAGCGTTCTTCCGAGCGTCCCTCGGGCGTAGGTGAATATGTAAGTGATTCGGTCATTACGACCAAAATAAAATCAAAGCTGGCAACGGCAGATGATGTCAGCGCGGTCCATATCAAGGTGGATACAGACAAGAACGGCGTGGTGGTGCTGAGCGGCACCGCTAAAAGCAAGGCTGAAGCGGATAAAGCGCATGCGATAGCCCATTCCGTGGAAGGCGTCACCAAGGTTATCAACAATATCAGGATCAAGAAGGAAGACTAACTCCGGACCGGGGTGCAGTCCGTCGCGAACAATTGAGCGGCGGCCAGGTGTTGCTGCGCCCCTCCTGACTTTCCGCCCCACGGCGCCATGGACATATACGTCCATGACGTGCCAAGGCGGAATCCCCCATATGTCCCCCATATCTCCCGCACCCGATCAACCAATGCGAGCGGCGCGGCTTTTTGCCTGAAGCGTGCCCGTGACCCAATGGAACGGCAGCCGGCACATCCGTTTCCCGCCCCGGGTCTTGCCAGTTGATGCATTTGCTGTTCAGGGAACCTGATCCAACGCTCATCCCCTCATCTCTGCAACGCCCTTTTCGCGCCCCCCGGCCGACGCGGTACGTGCGGCCATGGGCAAAAGAGGACCGCGCGCGCGGGACGGACCATTAAGCGCTCATGCACGCCCGCAATTTTGCCTGTAACAGAACCGCAATTTTGCCTTGTACACAGGACAAAAGCCCTGCACAATATGGGGATATTCGGCCAGGAGTCGTAACAATGTCCGACGAAAATTCCATGACAGGGCGCGGAGCCACGCTCGACAGAGTTCCGGGTATCGAGGTGTTGTCCCGGCGCATTTCGCGTGCCGAAGATTTTCGGGGCGAAAACCGCGCGCTCACCATTCTCGCGCATGAGCTTGCGAATAATCCGCGTAATCTGTTGCACAAGTTGGCAGAGCTCGCATGCGAGCTCTGCCGGGCTGATTCGGTCGGCGTCAGTATTTTTGAATATGATGGCACTTGCCGGGGGCATGTTTGCGCCGGGCTTGTGGCGCAATACCTGGATGGCACGAAAAACCATCTCCACAACTCATGCGGAATCATGGCCGTTCATGACGCCCCCGTTCTGTTACAGCACCCTGCCAGCCTGTTCCCTCGTTCTCTCGATATTCAGCCACCGGTCGTGGAAGCGCTGCTGGTGCCATTTTTTGACGAGGAACAACCCGCAGGCACGATATGGGGGACGGTGCATTCGGGAGGGCGGGCATTTGATACGGAAGACCTCCGCTTGATGACAAGCCTCTCAAATTTTGCCTCGGCTGGGCACCGGCTCAGGCATTCCATGGATGAGGGCACCAACGTACGCAATGTTCTTGAAAGGCATATGGAACAACGCACGCAAGCGTTGTCATTGGCAAACAGCACGCTTCAATATCAGATATCAGAACGCGAGAGGATCGATGCGACATTGCGGAAAACGCAGAAACAGCTCGAGGCCGAGGTTGCCGCCCTGAACCGGTTGCATGAGCTCAGCACCAGTCTTTTAACGATCCCCGACCTGCCCTCCGCGTTGACTGAAATATTGCAGGCGGCCACCGAATTGCACCAGGCCGACATGGGATACATCCGCTTGTACGATCCGGAAAGAAAAGTCCTTTCGATTGAGGTGCATCAGGGTTTTGACGACGAATTCATCGACCGCTTCAAGACGGTCGATGGCAGCGACGATTCGCCCTGCGCCCGCGCGCTTCGCACAAGGCGTCGGGTGATGGTTGAAGATATTCACGCTGAGGAGCAATCCGCCATTGACTTGCACGCAGCGGAGCTGGGCCAATACCGCGCCATTCAAACCACGCCTTTATACAGCCGCGAGGGAAAGCCGCTGGGCGTCCTGTCCATCCATTTCCGGTTTCCTCATGCGGCAGCGGAACAGCGATCAGGGATACTTGACCTGTTCGCGCGACAAGCGGCCGATTTGATCGAAAGTCTGCGCATCACCGAGCAGCTCAGGGATGCCGACCGGCGCAAGGATGAGTTCATTGCCACGCTTTCGCATGAATTGCGCAATCCGTTGGCGGCAATCGACAGTTCAGCCACGCTTCTGGAGTACGCGCATCTCGACAGCGCCAAGCGCGATTGGGCTCTCCAGGTGGTTCGGCGGCAGTGCAGGACCATGAAGATCCTGCTGGATGACCTTCTCGATGTTTCGCGCTTCACCCTGGGCCGGGTAACGCTGCAAAAACAGAATATCGCCTTGACTGTGCTTATCGACTCCGCCATCGAAACGACACAATCTCTTATGGATGAAGCCAGCCATACCTTATCGGTCACGAAGCCGCCGCCGTCGCTGATGGTTCACGGCGACCCGATCCGGCTGACTCAGGTTTTCTCCAATTTGTTATCCAATGCGGCAAAGTATACCGATCCGGGCGGCAAGATCACCCTCGACGTGCAGTCAACCCCCGCAGGCGTAACGGTAAGTGTCGAGGATAATGGCATTGGCATCGAGCCAACGTGCCTGGAGGAAATTTTTGGCATGTTTTCTCAGGCGAAGGGCAAACGCCATGCGCTGGCCGGGGGACTGGGTATCGGGCTCGCGCTGGTGCGAGCCATCGCGGAACTGCATGGCGGTCGGGTTTATGCCACCAGCCAGGGCATTGGTCAGGGCAGCGCCTTTCATGTCCATTTGCCTGTGGCGCAACCGGAGATCGGGCGGGGCGTGCCGCAGACGGCGCGGACGTCGCCGTCAGATCCGGAACCTCCAGCAAAAAAAGGATGCCGTATCCTTGTGGCTGACGATAACGAGGCGGCGGCAATGGCTGTTTCCATGCTCCTGCAGCGTGACGGCCACGAGATCCTGATAGTGAATGACGGCGCCTCCGCTGTACAGGAGGCCGAGCGATTTCAGCCGCACATTGCTCTGCTCGATATCGGGATGCCGCATCTATCGGGCTATGAAGTCGCGCGCCAGATCCGCGCCGCTCCATGGGGATCGGCCATACGCCTGATCGCGGCTACCGGATGGGGCCAGGAAAAGGACAAGAAACTGGCGGAGGAGGCAGGTTTCGATGCCCACCTCACCAAGCCCATCAATTTCAAGGACCTGCTGGCCCTGATCGCAGATCAATAAGCTTGTGTTGCCAGACCCCGCGTCCAACCAGACCTGCAGTGAGACGTCTGTTATTTCCCTTGGGTAAAACGGTCGTTGGGTTAGCCATCCAGACCAACGCGATAACCCCGGGACACACCGCAATCGGATCACGCCGCGCTAATTAGGACCCGCAATAGCCAATCCTCATAACATCCAGTCTATGGGCAGCAGCGAAATAATCCAGACCCGTGCGCGTTGCCAGAAAGTTGTGCCCGGTTCGACATCGTGCCGCACCTGCTCTCCGTCCCTGCGCTCGACCCAATAAAGCTGCCCGGTATCGGACAGACCAACCTCGTAAGTCTTGCCCGGAATATTGTCACGGAATGCATCTGCGATTAGCTGTGCCAGCGTAGGGCTATTGATGACAAATCCCATTTCCGTGTTAATGGCTGCAGAACGCTGATCGAAGTTGAAGGAGCCCACGAAAACGCGCGAGCGATCCACCGCGAAGGTTTTTGCATGCAGGCCCGAAAAAGAACTGCCGATTGATCCGGCGCCATGAGATTCCGGGAGGGTGGGTGACAGATGCCGGGATTCGTAGAGCCTTACACCCGCCTTGAGGAGGGGTTTGCGCCACTTTGCGTATCCCGAATGGACGAGCGTTACATCGGTGGCCTCCAGCGAGTTGGTGAGTATCCGGATTTGAACACCCTGTTCCGCCAATGCTACAAATGAAGCGACGCCGGCCGCGGCGGGCACGAAATAGGGCGAAATGAGATCAACTTCAGTCGCGGGTTTGCCAATAATCTGTTTCAGCTTGTGTCGCAGCAGGGCTTCCGGCGCCGCCTTACCCAGGCCCTTTGCCGGATCGTCGCTGGTGATCTGCATCGTGACCCACTCAAGGGGCAGCTGGCCTTCGAGCAGTTTGTGCATCAATGGAGAATCGCGTACGGCGCTTATATATGCCAAGGTCGCGGGATCATTTTTGACGCGTGAGGTAGCAGCGGCAAGTTCGGCGATTGAATCGGAAGCAACCGGGGAAACGATACGATCGAGCGGATAGGACGATTCGCTGGTCCAATAACGATCAAAAGTATTTGACACGTCATGAACGACCGGCCCCGCGGCCATGATATCGAGATCCGCAAACAGTTGGCCGCCGGCGGCGCCGAAATACTGATCCCCAATATTGCGTCCACCCACGATGGTGACCTGATTATCGGCAGTGAACGACTTATTGTGCATCCGGCGGTTTGCCCGGGCGAAGTCGAAAATGTACGTAAGTAGGCGCGCTCTCCGTGTGACGAAGGGATTGAACAGCCGAACTTCGATATTCGGGTGGGCGTCGAGCTCGGCGAGGATTGTGTCGAGTCCCGATGCGTTGGCGTCATCCAGCAGCAACCGCACGCGAACACCACGCTCTGCCGCCTCGTAGAGACCATTGAACAGCAAGGTTCCGGTCGTATCTTTATGCCAGACGTAATACTGGACATCGAGAGAGCGCTCGGCAGCACGCATCAGTAGCGCTCGTGCGGCAAAGGCATCGAGGGCGTGCCGAAGCGGATAGATGCCGGAATAACCGGGATTGGCAGCCACTCGCGGAATAACCGCCTTCCCAAGCTGGCTATCGGCGGTATCCCGAAAGGCAACGGAAGTGGTGCGGTTTTCCTGGGACGGTAAAAGCGCGCATCCGCTCAGGCTCGCACCCAGGCAGAGAATAAGAACGGGAAGCAAAACGGAAAGCCGCTTATGCCTGCTCATCGCAGGAGCCGGTTCCGGGAACCCGCTTAACCAGCTGGACACCCAGCCTGCCGACCAGCCTGATGCATTTCTCGATTCATTGCGGCGCCTGCATGGATGTCGGGTCTGAAAAGCCAATTCAGGTATTCCGGATTTGTGTAGCATCTTCGTGCTTCCGCGTTATTAAACCAGCATTCAATGATCATTCATTCTCCTTGCCGTGCTGATGCGGGCGCGGCCTGATAATCATTCTCAAGGATTGGTCCCTGGTGAAAAAAGCCACTGCCCAGTTGGCTACTGTCATGAACCGATTGCGATAGGTGATCAGGGAAAAAAGATGCACGAACAGCCACGTCACCCACGCGACGAACCCCTGAAAATGCACCGCGGGTTTTGGAAGGTCCGCTACGGCCTTGTTTCTTCCGATAATGGCCAGCGATCCTTTGTCGTGGTATGCAAACGGCGTCAATGGCTGGTCATGGAGCATCGCGATAAGATTTGCGGCCAGATTTTCGCCTTGCTGAAGCGCTACTTGCGCCAATTGCGGATGCCCATGCGGAAAATTTCTGTCGGAGGTCAGCAGACACGTGTCACCTATAGCATAGATGTTCCGGGTTCCAACGACCTTGTTATATTCATCCGTCAGCAAGCGATTACCCCATCCATAACTTTCTTTGGGCATTCCCTCGAATACTCTCGAGGTCACGCCAGCGGTCCAGAACAGGATTTTTGTCTCAATGGTTGTTCCGTCCGCAAAGACTACCATATCGTTTACATAATCTTTTACCTGGGTGTTCAGACGTACTTCAACCCCCATTTTTCGCAGCATGGCATAGGCGTATTTTTGCGATTTTTCGCTCATTGCGCTCAATAGCGTGGATGAGCCATCAACCAGATAGATTCGCGGCTGAAGACCAATCAACTCCGGATAATCCCTGTGCAGGATAGTGTTTCGCATCTCCGCCAGCATCCCCGCAATTTCCACGCCGGTGGGTCCCCCGCCGGCGATCACAACCGAAAACAGCTTTTTTTTCTTTGTTTCGTCCAGATCAATAGTTGCTTCTTCCATTTTTTGAAGCATGTAATTTCGTATTTCTATCGCGTCGTCCACCGTCTTCATCGGCAGCGCCGCCCGACGGATATTTTCCATGCCGAAATAATTGGTCTCGGTGCCTGTGGCGAGCACAAGATAATCATAGGACAGCTCTCCGGTGGACAGAAGCACCTTGTGGTCTTCGGGCATCACCTTTTGCAGCTTGCCCAACCGGAAGCGAATGTTCTCCTTGCCATGGAATAACTTCCGGAACGGATACGTAATATTGGAGGCATCCAGGAAGCCGGTGGCTACCTGATACAGGAGAGGAGGAAAAAGATGGTAGTTGTGGAGATCGACCAGCGTGACATGAAAATGCCCTGCCTCGGCCAAATGCTTGACCAGGTTCAATCCCGCGAAACCGCCTCCAATAATTACAATTTCTGTTTTCATTGTTCAGGTATAAGCGGGGTAGCTCCTGTGGCTTTGACTGCCGGGCCGGGCGCGGGTTCGGACAGTGAGCTGTACTCATTACAGGTAGAGTCCACCGAACTGCGCCCAGCGCTATGTCTCAGCTTCCGCCACCCGTTGGCTGTCCAGTGCATTGCACAGAGATCAGGTTCGGCGGCATAGGGATGAGTAATATTGGGACGAGTAACGCGTATGCCACGGTTTCGCCAAGCTCAAGTTACAGGCCAATCGCAGCGGGGGGGAATGCGTGGAATCGTTTACGCTGCAGGTCAGTCTGGTTTCACGGCCAGGCGACCGCTGCCGAGGAATACGATCGCAAGTCCGGATAAAAGGAAAAAGGCCTGCAGTTCCAGTGTCCAGCCACCCGTGTTCGTCAGCGCGAATAGCTGGGACCGGTGAGCCAATCCAAGCGCAAATAACATGTTGCCGGCAATGAACAGGCCGCCAATACGCGAGTAGACGCCCAGAATAACCATCACTGCCCCGACGACCTCGCCAAGATAAACTCCGTACGCCAGGAACGACGGCAGGTTGGAGGATACGAGCATTTTTCTGATGGAATCAAGAGACCCGGAATTTAGGACCTTATGTACGCCATGAAACAGTATCAGGACGCCCACCATGAGGCGTACGATCAATTTTCCCAGGTCATCATAGCGAGACAATTTAAGCATGGTGTGACTCCCCTCGATTCAACAAAACGTTATATTGCTGCCGCCGGCCATTATCCTGGCAGACTTCTGTTTCGGCTGAAGCATCACGATGTTGCGGTTTTGGGCCATGACGAATCCAGGGCTCATCTTGATTCAGAAATGTCATCGCCTCATACTAACCCAAACATGATGAGCATGCTGTGCGATACGAATAGCGACGTTCCTGGTCGACTTCCCCCGGCCACCGATCAGCAGCGGTTCCACGCGCGTCCATTCATCCATCTCATCGGTCCAAGGGTAGACAGGCGGGATGCATCGGAGGCCATGTGCTTCATTTTCAGCCGGTCACCGCGTATGGAAGGATTACGAATGGTGCCGCTTAAGCTGCCCATCATCATTTTCGGCGCGCGTCCTATGCCGAGCCGGAACGTCCGATTCTGCAGCATTATCGCCGCGAACATACGAAGCGTTGGCGGCAAGCGTTGACGCGGCGGACGCGTATGTGTTCGTTACCCCCGGGTACAATTTTAGGCCGCCGCCATCGCTGCTGAACGCGCTGAAATACGTGTACAAAGAAGTGGAACTACAAGCCCTGGTCATTGTCAGTTATGGTGGCGTTTCAGGTGGCGTGCATTCCGCACTGGTGGAAGAGATCACGCTGACCACGCTAAAGATGATGCCCATGGTCGAGACCGTGAGCGAGCAGAATATTGCCAGGTGCATCCATGCGAACAACAATCTTGTGCCGACTGGGCATCACCTGCATGGGGCGGAATCGCTATTGAACGAGTCATATAAATGAAATGGGCGCTGGCGCTGAAAACGACGAAGCAATGAGCAATTTGTGTCCGGGCATCTGCATGACAATTTCTTCCGCTTCCCACTGATATGCCGCGCCTCGGGGCTTTGCTTGAGTTGTCACGTGACCATCATAGCGCGCTGGTAATGGGGCGCGACGCCAGGCGCGCGGCTGCTGCTAATGACAGTGCCGTCTGGTTGGAGACCATTGCCCGCGTGGAAGAGTACTGGCGCCGCAACATGTCCGCGCACTTCGTTGAGGAGGAACGGCTGATAGAACTTGCCGGGGAGAAGCTCGACGCAGATGCGGTGGCGCGCGTTCTTTCCGATCATGCCGAACTGCGAATACTGGCTGCGGGACCTTGTTCGCTTGAGCCGCGGGCGCGGCTGAGGCGCTTCGGCGAACTCCTCAGCGCGCATGTGCGCTATGAGGAACGCGTATTTTTTCCACAGCTTGAACCGCATGCTTGCACCGCAAGCGCAACTTCAACAGACCCGCTGAGCCCGAACCCGGCTTACCCTCATACAATTCCAGAAAGGTGACATCTCATGAAATTCCCCGACTTCTATGAACTTGCTCCCGTCATACCTACGCGTGATCCGTTTGCGGAGATGCTGGGCGCGGCGCAAGATGGGATGCTGGAGTACAGCTACGTGGATGCCGTGCGTCTGGCGGGGCATTCCTGTCCGACCGTGGCGGGCGCCTTCCTGATGGGTCGCGCCGCCCTGGCCGCGCTATATCCGGAAGAACCTGCTGAAAGAGGAGCGATTGCCGTGCACATGCCCGCGCCCGAACACGAGGGCACCACCGGTGTCATGGCGCAGGTGCTGACTTTGCTCACGGGCGCGGCCGCGGATAACGGTTTTCACGGGATCCAGGGACGATTCAGGCGCAAGGGCTTACTCAGCTTTGCCGAGCAGCGTGAAGGCGAGGCAATCATCTTCAAGCGCCTCGATACGGGCACGGCAGTGGCGGTGGAACTCGACGTTTCGCTGGTGCCGGGCGATCCGGCACAGGGTGGACGTCTGATGGCTATCCTGCAAGACCGCGCGGACGCTTCACAGCGCGGCGCATTCGCCGACGCGTGGCAGGCGCGCGTCCGACGGTTGCTGCTGGAGTTTGCAGATGACCCGAGGGTATTTCGCGTCACACCTGTGGCGACGTGACGGCACGGCGCTTACACACTTCGACTTCGCGCCAAGCGCCAAGGTGAGGCGCGAAGATCAAGCGCCAGGGACAAGCGAGAAAGTTGAACGGTATTAAACCCTCAGTGCTGAGGGACTGAGCCGCGCCATGCTCCGGTTTCTTTTCCCCGGTTTTCAAGAAATTCCTTGAAACGCCGGAGATCGCCCTTCGTGCGCATCTTCACAATCCCCAACGCATCCGCGACTTCTTCAAGGAAGCCCTTGGGTCCGTATTCCATTTTCAGCACGATCCGGGTCCTGGAATCGGATAGCTCGTAGAAGCTCACCACCCCGCTATTCTGCACCCCACCGGTACTGCGCCAGGCAATCCGCGTATCTGGCACCTGTTCGGTTATTTCCGCGTCCCATTCTTCCTCTTTACCCCCGATTTCGGCACGCCAGTGCAAGTGGGTGTCATCCAATTGACGTACTTCACGCACGCCTTCCATGAACTTGGGAAAATCCTCGAATTGAGTCCACTGGTTGTACGCGGTGCTTACAGGCACATCGATTTCGATGGTTTCTTCGATCGTTGACAGGTTATGGCCAGACTCGCGCGATCTTCTGAGCTGTTTGGATAACATCACTCCGCCGGCGGCCATGGCAGCCAGCGTTACAATTTTTCCTAGCATTTTCATCTCCTCTTTTCCTCAGATTATAGACCCGCTTCACCACTCGCCAAGCCCGGTATTCTCCGTTCGCTTTCCTGGAAAAAACGGCAATAACAATAAAGTGATTGCGAATACAGTCACCGGTCTATAGGTCAACAATATCCTTCCTTGCCCCCATTATCTGTGCGGTGGTCAACGTAACGCAAGTTTCGTGAAGAAAAAAGAACGATCGCGTTTTCAGATGCAACTTTTTTGAACATGCTTGTGCTTTCAGGACGCTGCGTCCGACTGCTATTCCAGGATCAATCCGATTTTCTTTCTAGCGCAGGAGCATCTTGATACGCCCTGGAGTCCTCCAGTGGAATGTCTATTATGAAGGTTGTTCCCCGGTTTACTCCGCTATCGACTCCAACACTTCCGCCATGGCTTTCCGCGACACTGCAAACATACGGCAAGCCTATACCCCAGCCCTCCTTGTTCCCTGATTTTGCAACCTCTGCTCTATGGAATACCTGAAATATCCTTGACTTGTTCGGGAGGAATAGAATTTCCTTCGTTATGCGCGCACAATAGCAGGCGCTCATTTAGGGAATCAGTTTTAATTCGAATAGGGGTATCGGGACGGCCGTATTTCACTGCATTGCCAACAATATTTTCGATTGCCCTTTTCATTGCCTCTCGGTCCCACCAGCCTTTAGCCATATTGCCAATAAATTGAAAGCGCGGGCCGCGCGGGACACTGAACTGATCGTGTACCTCCTTCACGAGCTCTTGTATGTCGAATTCTTCAAGACGAAGGTGCAATCGCTCTCCGGTTTGAAATTTTACGGAATCGAGCAAATCTTGAATCATTCCATCGAGCATTCTTCTGGCAGTTTGAGAAAGTTTATCAGGATCGAGATTCTGGTCCGTTGCCAAGGTCACAATCGTCATATTACTCACGTGTTAATAATAATTTCGCTCGAGTCGGTAATACCGTAACAAAACGTCTCCCAGCACACAGACCCAGCATAAGACAAAGTCCAATATGCTGCAACGCCCCGAAGAAGGGAACGCTCCAAGAGAGCAAAATTCGTAAGAGGGAGGTTCTTTAATCACTCAAACCTTCGGAGATAATATGAGTTCAAATCAAGACAAGGATAGCAACAAAAAGGGTGACACCAGCAATCGTGGCTTTGCTTCGATGGACGCAGACAAGCAGCGGGAAATAGCCAGCAAGGGCGGCAAAGCGGCACATGAGAAGGGTACGGCTCACGAGTTCGATTCCGACGAGGCTCGGGAGGCCGGCAAGAAAGGAGGGGAGCACAGTCATGGCGGGGAAAAATCGGACGACCGTGGCGGTAGTAAGGAAGGCTCTTCCTCTTCAACGCGAGGCGGTTCTCAGGAGCAGCACGCCAAAGCCGGCAGCCAAAGCCATAAGAACAAGTAACAGTGAAAGACGGGAAGGGCTGCTTCACCGAGCCCTTCCCTGCCTAATACTTCGTAAAAAGGCGCTGGAAGATCACCTCAGGCCTTATAAATGAGACTGCGACAAACGAGATGCCGGATGGATAAGCCAATTATTCTTCGGGGAACATATTTCTTAGCTGTTGCTGGACGGGTGGGGCTCATCGCAACCCCTTGATGAAGGTTAGGAAAAGTAATAGCTCGACGCCGGTGCGCGCCGAGCTATTTTTTTTACAATACAGGGTGCTTCCCTTGTTTGGCTTGATGCACTGAAACCGCGCAGAGAGCCATCGCTAGGTTCTTTAGCTGCAGCTATAAATATTAATGAAAAATACACCCCGCGGATGAGGTCGCCGTTTTGCTATCAGGCAACGCCTTGAGTGCGGCATCAACGTAATACTTACCTATAAGCCTCAGGATGTTTATCGTTGTCGTGAATCACGGTAACTCCTCTGTTAATCGGATCAAGATTTAATAACCATGCGCTTTTTTTAGTACGGCACGGGAATGCCGGACAGGGTCGGCACAAGGTTCGTTCAACAGCAAGCGGTCGTATTCCTTTTTGAGCGCTGCGTAACCTTCGCCTACCCGATCTTCCAGGAGTTTTCGATTCACCACCGTTATGTGTCTCCGCCGATATTGTATGGCGCCTTCCCGCTGCAATATGGAGGCCGCCTCGCTCACACTCTCGCGACGCGCCCCGATCATGGTGCTGACGAATTCATGGGTCATAACCATGGAGTCACCTGATAAACGATCCAGCGTCATCAGGAAAAACGCGCACAGCTTTTGCTCAGTAGTTTGGCAAGCTTCTACCACGGACTGCTCCGTTTGAAGAAGCAACGCGTGACTGAAACGTAACAATCGCTGCTGTAAGACGCCCCCGGCCTCGAATTCCTTTCTTAAAATCTTTGCTTTAATCCGATACCCGTATCCAGGATTTTGTACCACGACGGTGGCGGGCGGGCTATTGCCAGCTAATAAAAGGAATATGTCCTCCACCCCCTCATTGCCAGTCATTGAAACGCGTTTGGAGATACCGGACTTACGGTTGTACATCCGTGCAACGATGCAGGTTGCGGGGAAATAGAGCTGGCTTGATCTGGCTCCGGGTTCCTGGATGACTTGACCAAGCGGCATGTCGACCCATTCAAGAAACGGTAGCAATCGCATGAATTCTTCATCGGGGAGAACGGCAAGAATCTTGTTTTGCCTTGGGCTGTGCAAAAATCGCATTGACATCTCCTCTTGCTGAATAGAATTTAGGAAGTTACTAATGCCAACGTAGTAACCACTAAGTTATTTATTCCGATCAAGCTCAATGCTTCGACGAGTGTGGAGTCCCCCTCCCTTTTATAATCTCATCAGATTTCTGCAATTGGCGGGGCGCCGCCTGAGATCAATTCGATCCAGAACACGCTTCCCACCCCAACGGTGCTCTCAACACCAATGTTCCCTTCCATCATTTCGACCAATTTCCTGGTTACGGTTAAACCAATACCCGTACCTTTTTCACTACCCGATTCCTGACCAAGACGGTTGTAGGCCTGGAACAGCTGTGCCAGCTTTTCCGGGGGCAACCCTATGCCCGTATCCTTGACGCTGACGCGAATTCGCCCTTGACTGCTTCGGTTGCACTCCACCGTCACTGTTCCGCCTTCACGGTTGTACTTGATCGCATTGGAAAGAAGATTGATAAGGATCTGCTTCAGCCTGGTTCGGTCCGCATATACAAACGAATGCACATCATTATGCGGTAAACCCAAATGGACACCCTTCACCTGCGCCGCCGGCTTTATCATTGAGAGGCATTCACTCAGGACCTCAAATAGCGGCAGCACTTCCCGCACCATTGATAGCTTTCCGGATTCAATCACTGCAAGGTCTAGTATTTGATCAATCAGCTTTGACTGATGTCGCCCTGCTTTAAGAATCTCAAGAATGCCAGCAAGCTGGGAGGATTGTAGGGGTTGCATCTCGAGCTCCAGCAATTGCGCATAGCCGAGGATGGAGTTCAGCGGTGAACGCAGCTCATGGCAGAGAGTGGAAACAAAATCCGTTTTGGCGAGGCTGGCATTTACAGCAGAGGCTTTGGCGTTATTTAACTCTGCCACGGTCCGAATCGCGCTCAAACGTAGTTCCAGCTGATCCATGACCAAGGAGGCTAAATCGCGCAGATTCTCGATTTCCAGCTCGCCCAAAATCCGGGGCTTTTTGTCAATCACGCACAGCGTGCCTAAGTTAAAGCCGTCGGTTGTGGTCAACGGGACGGCCGCGTAAAAGCGCAGGCCCAGCCCACCGGCAACAAGCGGGTTGGATAAGGCGCGGGCATCGTTGGCAGCATCCTCAATAACGTACGGGCCGTTCTGTAATATGGCTGATGCACACAGCCCGAGGTCACGCCCCGTTTCGGTTGCATCCAGTCCATGGTGGGACTTAAACCATATCCGATCTGTATCCACAATACTGACTATTGCAATCGGCACTCCGAACAAGCGAGCCGCCAGCGCAGTAATTCGATCGTAAGCGCCATCTGGAGGGGTATCCAATATGTCGTAACGTCTTACCGCTTGCAGACGCTTGGCCTCATCCATTCGGGCATGGGAGGGAACTGCGGGAATTAACGATCGGGGATTGGGGTGATTCAGGCCAGGCGAGGAAAACATAAGTAGCAAACTCCCTTATTCAAACGTGTTTTAAACGGAGAAAACAGGTTACTTGGGTTTTGCGACTCACTATAATTTTAGCTCGAAAAAGTACTGGTTGGGAAGCTGCCGGAATCAGGTTATTGTCTTGAAAAGCGGCGCGATGCTACAGAAACGGGAGAAATCCTTTGATGCGCCTTTTCGCTTCGGGAAAGCGCTGTGTATGAGAACACGCGGGGATGTTCAATCAACCGGGAGATTCTAAATAAGCATTATCTATACGTAGTGTATTGCGTTGTCCACATCGGCTTGCCGGCGTCCTTCTTTAAGCAAGGACAGAATTGCAGTATCTAACGCAATGAGCTCTAAATGGAAATCAACAATCGCTCGCTATCGGAACGAAGATACTGATCATTGACGATAAGCTGGAGGTTCTGGAACTTACGCGGCTCCATGTTGATCCCCTACAAGGCAGAGGTATCTGCCGCTCCTGGTGCTGCGGAAGGATCAGACCAGGTACAGAGGCACAGGCCCGACGTATTGGCAGCCACATTGGTACGCCCCATATGGATGGCTACCAACTCATTCGAGACGTAAGGAATCTTCCTGCATCCATGGCTGGTCAGACCCCAGCTGTCGCCCTCAGTGCATTCACTCGTCCGTAAGACCGCAACAGAGCAATTAATGCCGGTTCTCGAAGACAGCTTTCCAGGCCTGTTGACATGCATGTCTTGATCGACACGCTTGCAAGTGTGACAGGGCAGGTAGGCCGCTGAAACTCTCAATCCGTTTTGATGACCGCCTTCAATGGCAGATGATCGGATGCAATACGCGCGAGTTGGCTCGTATGAGCCTCCACCTTCTGGAGTCGACGCCGGGGATGCACCCATAGGCGGTCCAAGGCCATGAAAGGCCAGCGCGACGGAAATGTCGGGCAGTGCGGCGTGGATTTGAAGTGCGCGTGCAGCCACCGCAGGGGGCGGCCCCACAGGAACCATTCGTTCAGGTCGCCCAGCAATACATAAATATCGGTAAGACCAATATCGAACAGCTTAAGAAGCTCGCGCACCTGATGACGCCGCTCGCCAGGCATCAGTCCGAGATGGGTCGCTACTATTTGCACCCGCCGACCATTGCCGTCAAGCGTGACATTGAGCGCTCCGCGAGGCTCGCGCCCGGGCAGGCTCAGGTCAACCGGGTTAGAGGCCAGTATAGGAAGTCTCGTCAATATCGCATTGCCGTAATGCCTGCTTTCGCGCATAAGGTTGGGTCCGGCAATAGCCGTTAGTCCGGTTTTTCCCGCGAGGTAGTCCAGCAGATCGCAACCATCGACATCGTGGTGCTCCACTTCCTGCAGGGCCACCACGTCCACATCCAGTTCCTTCAGTACACCCGCGATGCGGCCGGGTTCGAAGCGCCCGTCGGTTCCGATGCATGCGTGGATATTATAGGTGGCAACGGTCAGGGACATTGTGCGGCTCAATCAGTTTCTGCTCTCAGGCGCGAAGCCCTGCGCCGGTTTTCCCACCGCCAGATCGCCCAACCGCTCGCGATGAGAATTGCGACGACGGCTGCCAGCGTCGCGAAGGCGAGAAGATTGGGTTTCTCGATGGCCGCGGCTAGTCGTTCGGTAAAGACGGACATGCCGATAATGCCGGGCAGGAGCCCGATGGCGCTGCCAAGGACGAAGTCGCGGAAGCGGATGCGCGACGCCCCAGCAACCATGTTGATAACCGTGAATGGCGCGAGCGGAATGATCCGGACGATGATGATAGTCATAAGACCGCGGCGGGCCAATCGCCTGTTCAGTTCCCCGAGCTTGCGACCGGCAAATCGGCGCACGGTGTTACGGCCGAGTAGATAACCAAGCGAGAAAGTGAGCATCGCGCTTAATAATGCGCCGACGAGAGAATAAAGGAAGCCTTGCAAGGGACCGAAGACCAGACCGCATACAATGATGAGCACAGTAAGGGGGAACGCGACCAGACCCGCGATGACAAAAGTGGCGAGTGCCAGGAATGGCGCGCTCGGCGCCTGTTTAAGTTCAATCCCGAGGGCTGTGAGCGTCTCAATGTTGATCCATTCCTTGAGAGGCGACCAGCTCCAGGCGATTGCAAGCGCAAGAACGACGAGAAGTGTGACGATAATCAGTGTAAGGTGATTGCGAGCCGGTTCGCGCTCTTCCTCGGGCACAAACCCATTGATCAGCTCGTCGGGATTGATCGGCTGGTCGGGGTCTATGACCTGGGTATCGGGCACCAGTTCGTCCATCTCCGGCGTTACCTTCAGTTGCATCGGTCGGAGGCTGCGGCCCGGGCCAGACAAGCATTCAATGGCTCGGATCAATGAACCCTCGTGTTCAAAAGCGGCTGCGATTTCTGCCGGATCCTTGCCGAGATGTTCCCCCAGCAGTCGATGACGGAAAGCCGCCACCGCATTTTGAATGCGCACTTCTCCATTGGCCTCAATTACCAGATCGCATTCCGTGTCGACCCCCATGGAGCGATTGTTGAGATTCGCCGAACCGATACGCAGGAGTTCGTCATCGATGAGGATGATTTTGGAGTGAACATTGACACAATCGTCGTCCAGGCCTGGCACCTCCGGCCAGTAGAGGCGCAAACGGTTGTAATGGTCGGCGTTAAGCAGTTGCTTGAACAAACGCTCGCGCAGCACGTCCATGGTACTTTGAGACAGCCAGCCTGCGGTTTGCACCGGAAGCACGATGACGATTTCCGGGCCATCGGGATCTTCCAGGCGTCGCTGCAAAGCAGCTACCACCTTATTGGCGGTAAAATATTGCGCCTCGATATAAATCGCCTTGTGCGCCGCCGCAATCGCGTCCAGCAGGAGCGGCTCGATCTCGCGCACCTCAGCCTGGTTCTCGTATGCGGGTACCGTGCGGGCTATCGCAACCGGAGTGTTTTCCAGATCGCAAGAGAGGTACTGCGGCCAATAGCTCGGTCCGGAAGGGACGTGAGGCGTGTCCACTGCTTGCCCGGTGGCGAGCATCCAGCGTTCACGCGCCAGGTCGCCGAGCGTGATAGCGATAGGGCCGCGTACCATCATCTGGATATCGTGATACGGTTGTGGCACGGGTCCGGAGCCAAGATCACAGCGGCGGAGGTCATCAGGCCGGTGCTCGGGCGTATCCCAGCGGCCGGTTGTCAAATCCAGACCACCCACGAAAGCCACCTTGTCGTCCACGACGACAATTTTCTGGTGATGAGAGCCACCCGGCGGATACCGGTCATCCAGATGAAAGTGCAGCCGCGGATGAGCTGTCCATTCTTCCTTGAGCAGGGGCAGCCACTCGCGATCTGCCGCCATGAGCATGGGAAAGTCCCAATCCAGCACGTGAATATGCAGTTGATCGTTGCGCTTGAGCATGCTGTTGAGAAACGCCGCCAGCGTGAAGGGAAAGCCGTCGGGTTCGTGTTCCCGCACCAGTTCCACCCGGCTATCGATATCCCACGCGATAATCAGAACGGAACGCTGAGCCTGTTTGACCACCTCGCGAAAGGCACGAAAATACTCGGCGCCATCCACCAGAAACGCGACCCGGTCGGCGTGCTCGATGCGCCAGCAGTTCCTGCCCGGATTAAGGATAGGGGACCGCCCGGCATCGCCGGGCTCTTCGCCGTTTTCCTTGTCCGCGTCAATTGTCGGGGAAGGCTGTTCCATTTTGTATCCGGACCGCTGTGGTATGCTTTATTGGGTTGCAATCTGGCTCGAATGTTCCCGCTTATCGTTTATTTGGAGACCCCCAAAAGCGCCTGGATACGGCTACCGGTCTGTCGGAGAGGTAAGGCTCATACTTATCCGTATATCCGGAAGTATGTCGGTATGCGCGATGTATCTCTGTACGAAGTCGTACATAACAGGGGTGGAATGTCCACCGCCAGCTCAAACGCACGCGGCGGTAAGCCGGTATCACAACTCTGGGCCCCAGAAGTCCAGAAACCCGCTTCTAGAAACGTCCTTCTGTTCTCTAGCGCACAGCGACGCGAGAAAGGGTGTGCGAAGGTGGCGGACACGAAAACAGTAGAAACAACTCTCCTGCTGCATAGGCGAGGGGCCTAGGGGCCTAGGGGCCTTGGGCCTTGGGCCTAGGGTCCGCGGGATCTACTTGTTATCTATCCGGTAATCCGTGGAGCCCGCCATGAAACAAAACGTCAGCGATTTTCTCGTCAGCCGCCTGTCGGAATGGGGCGTCAAGCGCATATTCGGCCTTCCCGGGGACGGCATCAATGGCATCATGGGCGCGATGGGACGCGCCCAGGACAAGCCTGAATTCATCCAGGTAAGGCACGAAGAAATGGCTGCGTTCATGGCCTGCGCGCACGCGAAGTTCACCGGCGAGGTCGGGATTTGCCTGGCCACGTCCGGGCCGGGTGCAATCCATCTGTTGAACGGACTGTACGACGCCAAGCTCGATCACCAGCCGGTGGTCGCCATTGTGGGTCAGCAGCAGCGCACGGCCCTTGGGGGCAGTTACCAGCAGGAAGTCGATCTTGTCTCACTGTTCAAGGATGTCGCGCACGAATACGTTCATATTGTGACCACGCCGGCGCAAATGAGGCATGTGCTGGATCAGGCCATCCGTATCGCGCGGGCGGAGCGGACCGTGTGTTGCGTGATCATCCCCAACGATCTTCAGGACATGGAGTTCGAAAATCCCCCCCACGAGCACGGTACGGTTCATTCCGGCGCGGGTTATAGCGCTCCGCGGGTCGTTCCTCAGCCCGAGGACTTGCAACGGGCAGCGGATGTGCTCAACGCCGGCTCGAAGGTTGCCATCCTGGTTGGCGCCGGTGCATTGGACGCGACCGATGAAGTTATTCAAGTCGCCGAGCTGCTGGGAGCCGGTATCGCGAAGGCCCTGCTGGGAAAAGCCGCAGTACCGGATAATCTGCCGTACGTGACGGGCGCGATCGGACAGCTGGGTACGAAGCCGAGCTACGAGATGATGATGGGATGCGATACGCTCCTGATGATCGGATCGAGCTTTCCCTACTCTGAATTTCTTCCCGAGGAAGGGCAGGCACGAGGGGTGCAGATCGACGTTACCGGCCGCATGATGAGCATCCGCTACCCCATGGAGGTGAATCTGGTGGGTGATAGCGCCGAAACATTGAAGCTGCTGATTCCACTCCTGACACGAAAGGAAGATCGCGCGTGGCGCAAGCGCCTCGAACGGAGTATCGCGGAATGGTGGCAAACGGTGGAGGCGAGGGCGCTGGAGCCGGCTGATCCGATTAATCCGCAGCGGGTCTTCCTTGAGTTGTCGAGCCGCCTGCCGGACAACTGCATCCTGTGCGGCGACTCCGGTTCTTCCACTTACTGGTATGCCCGTGACGTGAGGCTTCGCCGGGGGATGATGGCTTCGCTCTCAGGCGGACTCGCTACCATGGGATCGGCCGTCCCCTACGCAATTGCGGCCAAATTTGCTCATCCCGACAGGGTAGTGGTTGCCATGGCGGGGGATGGCGCCATGCAAATGAACGGTCTGAACGAACTCATCACGATAGGCAAGTACTGGCGGCGCTGGAGCGATCCGCGTCTGATCATACTTGTGCTGAATAACCGCGACCTGAATCTGGTGACGTGGGAACAGCGCGCAACAGAAGGCGATCCGAAATTCGACGAGGCGCAGAATCTTCCGGATTTCCCCTACGCGGACTACGCAAAACTGATCGGCCTGCATGGCATTCGCGTCGATCGGCCCGATGATCTTGCAGCTGCCTGGGACTTCGCCTTTATCGCGGATCGACCGGTAGTGCTGGAGGCGTGTACAGATCCGAACGTGCCTCCGCTGCCACCTCACATCACGCTGGAACAGGCGAGAGCGTACGCATCGGCCATCATGCGTGGCGACTCGAACTCCGCCGAGATTATCAGAGCCACTGTGAAGCAGCTTTTTGCGTAATGGGGGATGGTACGTCGCGCGGCGCCAGGATCTCCCGCTGGCAATCGCTTTTTGGGCGAAGCATTACATTAAATTGACTTATAACGCGCTCAGCTCGTGACGCGAAAATCGAAAGTACCGGCCAATCTTTTTTTAGAGCAATACCACCGAGAGCTCCCGAACGCCATGGCGCCACCGCGCGCTTCAGTTTGCCAGCCCCAACTCGGCCGTGAATTCATTCGTGAAGATTTGCCGCACGACGGCATTTTCCATAAGGGTATGGCGAGCGGCAAGCCATTGGTCAACAGCCTCGCCGCCATAACGGTTTCGCACCCGCTCCGGCGTGAGGAAGGTGTTATATTTCCCCCAGTGAAGCGTAAAGGGAATGCCGGCGGCATCAAGCTCGTTCCAGACTGTATTATAGAACTCCCGGGTTTCGGAGGTATTTACCGCATCCATCTCCATCACCGCCGTTGTATCGAAACGGGTGAAGCCCAACAGCGCTTTAGTGCCTTTAACAAAACGATGGGACAGGATGAGTGGCAGAACCAGCCTGGAACGTTTGTATAGATCGAATGCAATCTCCATCGCCTCGACTGCCCTTGCCACGGGTAGTCCGACGCCGCAGGCCAGGGTTTTGCCCAGGGTCTTTTCGCCGCGAAAGAGGTCGCGGATAATTGCTTTCTTGAAATAGGGCGCGAATTCCTGGTTTACCTGGCTGTTGAGCAAGGGCACCGCGAGTTTGTTGAGCGGACTGGGGATACGGCCTACTAACGCCCCCATCACGTCCAGCCCCGAAGCACCCAGGCCAGGCTCGCCGGTATTCCAGGGTGGAGGAACGTATGAGGCGGGGTCGTAGGCGGTTTCGTACATGACGAGAACGATCGCCTTGTCAGGCGGCGTTCCCTCGTTGGGATTGTAGAAGATTTCAAAATGGTAGGGATTGTCTCTGGGAATATCGAGCGCCTCTGCCGGGAGGGGGATAAGGGTCGGATCGCATGCGGCGATCGCTGCCTTGAGCGTTGCATCGTAGGGATGCCGGAAGCGGATTGCGTTGAGCGCGAAAAGATCGCGCGTCTCGATCATGATGCCGTGAACGATTCCAAACGAGCCCAGACTTACCAGCGCGGCGTTGAACAGGATGTCGTCCCGGATGAATTCCGCGCCGACGCTCTCGGGAAAATCAGGACTCATGACGGGATAGCTCTTGCGCTCCAGATAGACATTACGGTTGGGACCGGTGAGCAGATGCAAACCGACAACCATCTCCTGCATGGCTCCAAAGTTGAAGGCGCTGCCATGGGTACCGGTTGAAAGCGCGCCCGCCAATGTTTGCCCGTTGTTGGATCCGCAACCCTTGATGGACAGATTGGCGGCAAAGAGATAATCATTCAGCGCCGCGACCGAGTTGCCACATTCGACGAAACGCAATTTCACGGGATCGCCAGCATAAGCCGGATTCGTCAGCTTCCCTGGGACCTCAAACGCCAGCCGCAGCGCCACGTTGTCGATGAGACGGCCCGCGGTAACCGCAACCGTGCTCAGCGACCACAGCGCACCGTGCGCCCGAAGTGACCTGCCATCGTTTACGCAGGCCTGGATGATGCCCTGCAGTTCCTTCGTCGCCGAATTATATGTTTCAAAAGGTGCCTTGCCGCCCCTGTCGATGTCAAAGACATATTCCCCGTCGATTACCTGCTCGTAGGACTCATGCCTCCCTGTTTCCAGGTGACGGCGCACGAAGGAGCTTCGTGTGCCCCCCGAGCGCGCGGGTTCGCTTTCATTTCCGTCTGGCATAACCTGGTTTCCTTTATCCGCTCAGCAGCGTTTACAAGCGCTCACGATATCCCGCGTGACCTTTTTCGCGCTCCGGGCAGGATCCCCGGCCTTGTCGGCGGCGCTTTGCAACGGAAACGCACCTGGGTCGGCATCCATAATCCCAGCGTGACAACTCCGACGTAATCGTGCAGCCACGTGCGGAAGACAACCACGTCGTTAATGCCCTGACCGTGACACTCCGCTGAAAGAACCTGGGGATGGAGCAGAAGCCCCCAGAAAAAGGCATGCATGGTTTTCGACTGGTACTCGGCGGTCTGGCCCTCGGTCCGGATCGGGTCGGAATCCGGGACGGTGACGTGATAAGTGGCGCAGCCGGGCAATATGAGAAGTGCGGTCAGGCATGCGACCACCCAACCGGACCGAACATATCCTTTTGTGGCAACGGCTTCGTCATTCCCGAATTTCATGCCACGCTCCTTAGGGTTTTGTTCGTGGAGGGGATCCATTTTGTGGCGCAGGCGCTTTCCCCGTGGCGTAGCTGTTCTGCCTTGGGAGCTGGCCATTAATGGTATAGATGGGGCATGGCTGAGAAGAGCCTGGCGCTGCCAGCGAGCGTGTTGATGTGATCTTGACCAGACGCCGTGCCGGTGGGCTCGACGGCGTTCCGGGGCCGGCGTTTTCAGCCAGGCTGGGCGGATCGCAGACTTCGTAGCCATTGAATTTGTGAAGAGGCGTCTCTCGAGGCATATAACTCCCGGGAAACTGGAACCCGTAAGGGTTATTAAACCCGGCTCCATTATTCATGGGTAGTGGCATGGGCAGCATGACAATCGGTCTGCCTGCCCAATTCCCCTGTTGCCCATATTGTCCATATTGATGATTGCCGTAAGGGGAGGCAGGATATGGCGGAGCCGGCGGGAACTGACCAGGCGGTACTGGCGACCCATGCATAAGAGGGCCTGCTCCGATCATACCCGACGGGACCTCACCTGTGATTCCGGAACTCGCAAAAGAATCCGGTTCCTGAGCAGATGCCTGGCTGGAATGAGCCAGACCAGTCAAAAACAGCAGTGCGAAACGTTTGATCACGATGTCGCTGTCAAACCGAATTCGAGTGAAAAGGAAGGGCGAATACGATGCAATCATATACTGATCCTATTTATAGCACTCGTGTGGAAATATTCAATTCTTCCTGTGCCCGGGCGGTGAGACCATTACGACCGACATCAAGAGAAATAAAGGAAGCTAACTCGTCAAAGCTGAACCATCATGGATGTGGCCAGTAAAATTTAGAGTAACGCGAGAATTACCCGCAGTGGTGTCGCGGTTGTACGTATAAATTTTCCTATAAAACCTGTTGACATTCGGTAGTAACGCTGTACAATACGAATCCATATGGTGGATTGTTGTGCACGTAGTAAACATATTCGACGACACGACAGGAATCCACCAACAAAGATAAGCAGAGATCAAACCCGCGCGAGCGGGTTTTTTATTGCACGTTCGTCCAGGTTTCGCGTCGTTCATGTGACCCGGCTCTTCTGGCTCGGCGGGTATACGTAACGGTAAATAAAGTTGATGGTAGCTATCAAAACCCGCCTCGAGCGGGTTTTTTTGTTTCTACCGCGCTGTACGGGCGAACGCCTGCCAGCTAAGGCATGCATTTCCCCGCAAGCATGCATGGGCAGGTTTTTTTACGCAAGGCGATCACTACCCAACCATTAAATCAAATGATCAGTCCAGCAATCACAGCAATAATCATCGCAGTGCTGGCCGCCCTGGCGTTTGTCGGAGGATTCGCGGTAAGCGACTGGCGGTCAACGGCAGAGATACGGCGGCTCAATTCCGATAACGCCATGTTATCGGCCTCGAACAATAAATGCGCAGAGGATATTCAGTCGGTGCGCACCGCGATGGATGCCTTAATCGCAACTTCGGCAACAAGAGAGAAAAATGCGGCCACTGCGATGCGGAACGCGGGCGCGGCAGCGGCAAAACATGTCCGCAGGGCAAAAGATATACGCTCGCTCGGGCCTGTGGCGCCCCAGTACCATTGTGAAGCCATTGCACGAGAGCAGTCAGACTATATACGTACCCGCCGCCAGAATTATTAGCGCAGGTGTGCGACCCGCGCATCAACTCCGTGATGCTTGCTTTCCTGCTTATCTGTGAGATTTGAAAATGACACCTGAAACTCGCCCGATCTTGATACCCGTCGTTGTGATTCCCGTTCTATTGGCCAGCCTGTTAAGCGGTTGTGCCGGCAAGCCAATCATCCGAACCGAAGTCGTGGAAAAACCGGTCGCCGTGCCTTGCGCGGTGCGGACGCCGCCAGAGTGCAAGTCGCGGTATGCAACGGACCGGCTTTCAGTAAAGGACGATGCCTTGCTCATCAACAGGGCATTGCGCGCCGAAATAGAGGAACGATGGGCTTGCGAAATCAAGCTGCTGGCAGCGGTCAGAGGATGTGGCAAGGGGATGCAATCCACGCCCGAGACTGAACACAGCGGACTATGAGCGGAACGGAAAGTGACGCGGCAGCGAAAGGTCTATCAAGGAATTCCACAAGCACGGCCAGCACGTCATCAGGCCGAAAAGGCGCTCCGACAATAAAAACACCGGAACTACTGGAGGCGATCCTTGCCGGGATTTCTCTCGGCAAATCGGCACGCACAATGTGCGTCGAAGTTGGTATCAGCCAAAGGGTGTTATGGAACTGGCTGGCAAACGACCAGGAACTCATGCGCAATTACCTGCGGGCAAAGGAATTATGCGTGGACGCCTATGCGGAGGAGATCATCGAGATTTCGGATGACGGATCGCGAGATGTCCATATCGACGAGAAGGGACGGGAAGTCGTCAACCGCGACGTAATTGCCCGCGCGCAATTGCGGATCGATGCGCGCAAGTGGTACGCGGCGAGGCTGGCCCCAAAGAAATATGGGGATAAATTGCCCGTGACGCACGAAGCCGCTGATGCAAGGAAGCCCGTTATGCACAGCGTCGAGGTGACTTTCGTAGCACCGGCGGAGTCCGGCACGAACCCGGAGCCCCTGAAGCCGTGACCACCCTCATTTATCCTTCGTTTCGCCGTGGCCGTGCATAAAGCAGAGTTTCCTGAAAAACTGAGGTTCCTGTTCCATCCCGCGCGTTACAAGGTTTTATACGGCGGACGAGGCGGCGCAAAAAGCTGGGGCGCCGCCAGAGCATTACTGATACAGGCCGCAGCGACCCCGCTGCGCATCCTGTGCGCGCGGGAGTATCAAAATTCGATTGTCGAATCCGTGCATCATTTGTTGCAGGCCCAGATCAGTGCGCTCGACCTGGCCACGTTCTACGAGGTGCAGAACAGCATGATCCGAGGGGCCAATGGCTCGGAATTCGTGTTCGCCGGATTGCGCAACAATGTCGCTAAAATCAAGTCGTTCGAGGGTGTAGACCGGGTATGGGTGGAAGAAGCACAAACGGTGAGCAAGTCGAGCTGGGATACGCTCATTCCAACCATCCGAAGGGAACGCTCGGAAATCTGGGTTACATATAACCCGGAACTCGAAACCGACGAGACTCACCAGCGCTTCGTCGTACACCCACCCGCTGGGGCTGCAGTGGTAAAGATCAACTGGAATGACAACCCGTGGTTTCCCGATACCCTGCGGCGGGAAAAAGACGAACTCAAGGGTCGCGATCCCGATGCGTATCAGAACATATGGGAAGGGAATTGCCGGGTAGCGCTTGACGGCGCAGTCTACGCGAGGGAACTCCGGCAGACCCAAGCGGAAGGGCGCATCCGAAGCGTGCCTCATGATGCGGCGAAGGCCGTTCACACGTTCTTTGACCTGGGCTGGGCGGACAACACCAGCATATGGTTTGCCCAGACGGTCGGGAACGAGCTCAGGCTGATCGATTATTACAGCAACAACCAGATGCCGATACAGCATTACATCGGAATACTGCAAAACAAGGGCTATATGTACGGGACAGACTGGCTGCCGCACGACGCCAAGGCAAAGACGCTGGCGACAGGGCGAAGCATAGAGGAAATCATGCATGCGGCCGGACGCAAGGTGAGGATCGTGCCGAACCTTTCGGTTTCAGATGGAATAAACGCAGCGAGAACCGTGCTGAACCGTTGTTATTTTGACGAACAGAAATGCGCCGAGGGCCTGCAGAGCCTGAGGCATTACCGCTATGAGGTGGACAGTGACACGAAACAGTTTAGCGGGCGCCCATTGCACGATTATCACAGTCACGCAGCCGATGCTTTCCGCTACTTTGCGCTTTCTATTGAAGAGGAACGGCCGGTGGCTAGCGCCCGCGGCGTCCGCATGACCGGATGGCGTGCCTGATGGGAGCGCCCATTACCAGGAACATATCGGTCGAGGCCTATGACGGCATCTGCCGGGATATTCGCGAGCAACCCAAGTGGCGCCCGGATGCGGATACCGACTGCGATTATTACGATGGCGCACAAATCAGCGCCGAAGTCATGCAGCGGCTGAAGAATGCCGGCATTCCGCAGCAGGATTCGAATCTGATCAAGCCAACGGTTAACGCAGTGCTGGGATTGGAAGCCAGAAGCCGGACGGATTATCGCATCTCGTCCGATGACGAGAGCCAGGCCGAGATAGCGCAGGCGCTCTCCGCGAAGATCAAGGAAGTGGAGACTGAATCGCGCGCAGACCGCGCCATGTCTGATGCCTATTCGAGCATGATGCGCTCCGGCATCGGCTGGGTCGAGGTGTCGCGGGAGTTTGATCCGCTAAAGTACCCGTACCGGGTGCGCGAGGTACACCGCAACGATATCTACTGGGACTGGACCTCGCGTGAACCGGACCTGTCTGATGCGCGCTACCTCCGCCGGGACAAATGGGTGGATAGGGTCCAGGCGGCGATGATGTTCCCGGAGCAGTCCGCGCTGGTGGAAAACACGTGGAACGGGTGGGCAAAAACCGACGTTTACGACGGCACCGATACTCACATGGTGCGGGCATTTGAGGTCGAGCAGGCCTGGGGGCGCACGCACGAAGACTACCTGAACCGCAATGCGGGCATGGTGCGGCTTTCGGAATTATGGTATCGGCATTATGAGGAAGGATATGTGCTCGCCCTTCCGGACGGCAACATGCTGGAATATCGCGAGGATAATCCCTACCATGTGGCGGCGTTGACGCAGGGCTTGGTGCAGGCGCAAAAAACGTTATTGCAAAGGGTCCGGGTTTCGATCTGGCTGGGACCTCACAAGCTCATGGATTCACCTTCTCCCTTTCCGCACGGGAATTTTCCCTACATCCCCTTCTGGTGCTTCCGCAAGGACAGGAGCCGCGCCCCTTACGGCCTGATTCGGGACATGCGCGGACCCCAGGATCAGATTATCGATCTGGACATTCTGCTCTACGAGATCCTCAACTCGGTCAAGGTGGAGATCGATAACGACGCGCTGGATTTAAGCCAGAACACCTACCAGGAAGTGGCGCAGAACATCAGCAGCCTGCGTTCCATGACGGTATTGAATGCGAACCGCCGCAATGCGAACGGATTCAGGGTAACGCGCGAACATGCGCTCGCATCTCAGGTGTTTCAGCTTGTTCAAGAGCGCAAGCGACGCATTGAAGAGGTCGGTGGCGTTTACCGCGCCATGCTGGGAGCGTCGACAGACGCCTCCAGCGGGATCGCCATCAGCAATCTGGTTGAGCAGGGCTCGACCGTGCTGGCCGAGCCGAACGACAATTTCCGCTACGGGCGGCGCCTGGTCGGGCAACAGCTCCTGGCTATTCTCATTGCTGACCTGGCGGGCAAAACTTCCGCTATCGCCGTTAACCAGGGCGCTGGCCGGAAGCTGGTGTACTTCAACCGGCGAGTAATCACGGATGCCGGCCCCGAACTGGAGAACGACGTTACAACCGCCCAGGTCAAGGTGTTGCTGGAAGACATTCCGGCCACCCCCAGCTTCAGGGCGCAACAGCTGCAGGCGTTCAGCCAGGTGGTCCAGTCGGCCCCTCCGGCTTACCAAAAGGTCCTGTATCCGGCCATGCTCGAGCTGTCTGATGTACCCAATCGGCATGAGCTGGCAAACCAGTTGCGGCAAGTCGCTGGCATAGGCGTTGGACCCAGCGGACAGGAACCGCAAAAGCAGTGACGCGGAACGGAAAGGCAATCACAAACTAACGGGATGGCTACGCAATGATTCGATTACTGTATGATACGACTATTGGCGGCGTGAGGTTCGGGCAGGGCGCACTTGTCGAACTTGATTCGGCAATGGAGGATGGGCTGATAGCGGAAGGCGACGCTACCAGGGCAATAAATTTTTCATCGATTGGCGTGCTCCCGGTGCGCATCGCTCAATCGTTCGCGCCGGTAATACGCAGTTCGGATAATGCCACAGATACCGGTTGGGTCATCCTTGCCTCCATCATTGTTCCGGCAGGAACGATGGGGGCGAACAGCAAGCTAGTCATTGTAAGCGACTGGACTTACACAAGCTCGGCGAGCGTTAAAACACTGGCCATGGATTGGGGAGGCAGTAACGTGTCAGGGCCGGCTTATACAACCACGGCGGGTACGAAGCTCATGATGGAAATTTTTAACGCCAATAGCCTGACCGCGCAAAGGATACTCAACACGTCCACCTTCGCGACTACCCCGTCGGCTCACACATCGACATTCAAAGATACAACCGCAAATGTCGCGATCGATCTCAAAGTGAGATGGAGCGCAAACATTGCGAATGAGAATATTACTCTGCTCGGCTATTCAATCTGGCATTACCCGGGGGTCTGATGGATTATCCAGTTATCAACGGCCGCAGTGAATCTTACCCGACACGGCATTATGGGGGGCATTACACGGGCGGATCAGTCATGACGTTTTGCGAGAACGCAGATTTGCTTGTACCTGATGCAAAGGTACGGGGAATGCCAAACTCGCCCGTAACCGTGTTATCTGAAAATCCGATTTCCGTCGCGCCCGAGTTTTTTGGAATGCACGCCAACAGGCGCGCATTTGATCGGCTGCCGGGAATCATGCTCAAGACCGTGCGGGGGCATGACCTCCAAAACGGGAAGGGACGCTGGAGATTCATCGAAACGAGCGACAATACGTGGACTTTCACCGATCTGGATGCGTGGGTCAATACCCATTACGACGCGGGAAGGGACCTGCTTTTCACGCTTTATGGCACGCCGACGTGGGCATCTGCAAGGCCCACCGAAATAGGGGCTTACGGGCCGGGCAATCCCGGTACCCAGGCCGAACCGGCGGACATGACAAAGTGGGACCGGTTTTGTGCCAAGATCGCTTCCCGGTACCGGGGAAAGATCAAGTACTACGAGGTCTGGAACGAGCCCAACATGTATAACGACGGCACCGCTCCTATCCCGGGAACTACTTTTTTCTTTTCCGGCACCTTCGCCAAGCTGGCTGAAATAGTGCGACGCGCGAACATAGCGATCAAGGCGGTGGATCCCACCGCAAAGATCGTGAGCCCCGCTGTCACGAACTGGGCAGCAAAGGCGGGGCAGAGCGCCGAAAACTACTTTACTGGAATGATGGCGGCCCCGACAGGTGACGGTTCGACAACCATGAAGGATTGGGTGGACATCGTTGGCGTGCACCTCTACCTGTCATCTGGCAACAGCACAGCGGATCTGGCGGGGATGATTGACCGGGTCAACGCAGCCAAGGCAGCGGCGGGCGTGTCGTCAATGGAAACATGGGATACCGAGAGCGCACCTATTGCGCCCAATGCATCCGCACTAAGTGATGACCAGCTCGACCGCTACCTGACACGATTCATGGTCACCGCAGCGGCGAAGGGCATTGCGAGGACAATGTACTATCAGTGGGACAATGACGTGATGGGATTTCGCGAAAGAATAAATATCGGCGGTCGTTGGAACGCGCTGCGTGAGCTGCTTCTTAGCGGCTCAATACTTTCCGCCTCCAAGTTGTTCGATGGAAGATTGATCTACAGGACCAGCACAGGAACCACCATCGTCTAGAAGCGTTATCTCTCACTGATCAGGCCGCTCTCGAGCGGCTTTTTTTATTCCAGATTCAGTTGTACCGATTTGGGTGCCACTGAAAACGGGGACGCGCTCACGGCGAGACCGCAGTTTTATCAATCCTGCTTCGGCAGGCCCGCTCACTGGGTAAAGCAGTAGGAGGAATGATGGAAGTCGAACAGCTTACGGATGAACAAATCGCAAACCTGACGCGGGAACAGATCGAGATGCTCGAGAACGATCCCCATCAGCTCGTTGAGATTCTCGGCGTAACGAACTTATCAGGAGAAACCCGCAGAAAAAAACCTGAACGGGAAGAAGACGGCAGCGAGCCCGACAACACCAGCAGCCCCACAGATGAGCTTGACCCTGTCGTGCTGAACAAGAGCGGAAAGGGAGTTATTCCTTACGAGAAACACAAGCAGTTGAGGGTGGAGAATTCAGCGCTACGCGAGCAGTTAGAGACCGCACAAACGAGTCTCGAAGAGCTTCTGAAGCAGAAGGACGAGGCGAAAGGGGCTGACATTGCCGTAGCGGATGATGCAATTACAAAGCATCTTGAAGCACTGAAACGGGATATGCCCGAACTCCACCAGGTAATCAGTGCTGTGCTTGAAGGGAGCCGAAAGCAGGGCGAGAAGCTGGAAAAAACGCTTGAAGAATTTAAACGCGAAAAGGAGGAATCCGAACGGGCGAGTGAATCAAGCGTAGCCGAGCAGGTTGCCGAAGCGAAGGACAATAACCCCGATCTGGTGCACTGGGAGATCAACGATCCGGAAGCCTGGGACGAAGCCTTGAAGCAGGATGAAATTCTGCGGACCAATAGCAAGTGGATAAACAAGCCCTACGCTGAACGGTTCGATGAAGTCGTCCGTCGCGTCAGAGCGGTTATGCCCGAAGCTTCGGCACCAAAGAAAGCAGCCGATCCGGAAAAGCTTAAAGCGGACGCGAAAGCAAAGCTTGATGCTGCTCCGGTGAGGAAACCCACAACCCTATCGGATATCCAGGGCGGAGCCAATCCAGCCTCTGAGCGGGAGCGACTGGAGAATTTGAGTCCGTTTGAATTGACTCAAAAGCTCATGAAGATGCCCCCGCATCAGTCGGCAGCCCTGAGAGCCGAACTTGAATAAGGATTTTTGCAATGGCTGAAACAAGCATAACAAGCGGCAGTTCCCTCGCAATAAAACATTACAGTGCCGCCCTCTTCGCCAATACGCTGAGGGGCGCCACGGCAATGGAAAACCTCGTGGGACCGGTCGAGCCCACCTCGGCAATGCAGAACATCGCGGGTCAGACACAACCCGGCATGCCGGTGGTCCGGATCGATAATTTGATGAAAGGCGCGGGTGATGCCGTGTCGCTGGATCTGGTCGATACCATCGGCGGTGAGCCATTGATGGGCGACGTCAACCGGGAAGGCCGGGGCAGTGCGCTCTCGTTCTCTTCAATGGAAATCAAGATCGATCTGTCGAGCAAGGTGATCGATGCTGGTGGATCGATGTCGCAGCAACGCACCAAGCACCAACTGCGTGAGATCGCCCTCGCACAGCTGTCCGGCTATTTCCCCAGACTGAGCGCGCAAACCGCGCTGGTGCATCTGGCCGGCGCCCGTGGATCACAGACGGGAAGCGATTGGGTGATTCCGCTGCAATCCGCCACCAACTTCTCCTCGGTAATGGTGAATCCGGTCAAGGCGCCGACCTATAACCGCCATTATGTGGTCAATGGCGCTAATCTGACGCAAGGCGGGCAGCAGCTCGGGTCTATCGTTTCTACCGACGCCCTGAAGCTGGCGCATCTGGATCTTCTCCGCAAGAAGATCGACGACATGGACCAGCCCCTGCAGGCGGTAAAGCTGGCCGGGGACCGGGCAGCCCAGACCTCGAAAATGTGGGTCTTCCTTGCCACGCCCAACCAGTATTCCATTCTTCTGTCGGAAGGCTCGCTACGCGCGTTTCAGCAAAATGCGGTTAATCGCGCCGCTTATCTCGACACCCGCCATCCGCTGTTCGCGGGCGAGGTCGGAATGTGGAATGGCATCCTTGTAATCAAGAATGAGCGCGCCATCCGCTTTTTGCCCGGGGAGTCCACCAAGGTCGTCACGGCCCTCAATGCCGCCACTGCGACGGAAACCGACCAGGTTATCAACGCCGCGCTGGCCTCCGGGTTCGCGGTGGAACGCGGCTTGCTGCTCGGGGCACAAGCACTCGGCGTTGCGTACGGCAAGACCAAAGTCAGTGGCATGCAGTATGGCTGGAAAGAGCACTGGTACAACTTCGAAAGCAATCTGGAAGTCATGGGCGAGGTGGTGTATGGGCACATGAAGACCCGCTTTTCGACGGACGATGGTACCGGTTCCAGGGTTCCCACTGACTTTGGCGTTATCGCGATTGATTCCGCCGTGCCGCTCTGATCCATATAATCGGCTGTTATTTAGATTTAATAATCAACTTTAATGGATAATCTTAAGTTGATAATTTTTAAGGAGTTTAAATGGCTACGCATAGCGCACCAGATTTGAATACCAAACCCTTGCCCATGGGCGGATATGGCAATGCGGCACTGGTTTATGGATCGGTTACACCCACCTCAGGCGCCGTGGCAAGCGTTTACCGCCCGGTCAGGATTCCGGCGGGCATGACCGTCACCGGGCTCAAGATCAACAATGATGACCTGGATGCGGGCGGAACCTTATTCGCGGTAAAAATCGGCTACACACCGGTTAGCGCTGCGGATGGACCTGTGGGCGATGACGACTACTTCTCGCCTGCAACGACGATTCTTTCCGCACCCAACCTTACCGACCTGCGTTTCCCGCCACTCAAGTTCGAGAAAGATGTGTACGTGGACCTCACCGTCACCGTTGCGGCGACAACGTTTGTCGGAGGCACGATCACGGCAATCGTTACGGGAGATGCCACCGGCGTCAAATAGCAGGCAGGCATCGCGGCTCAGCGCGATCAAACGGGTGACCTCCGCCGAAAGGCGCGTCGCCCTTTTTTATGGAGTCAGAGAATGCCGCAAGTGAAATATATAGGGTCAAGCGTCAAGACGGACAGCATCAGCGGAATCGGGCTTCGCTGGGAGCCCGGCCAGGTACGTAATGTGACGGCAGAGGTGGCCGAACGGCTGCTCGCGTTTACCGATACCTGGGTACGAGAGCAGGCCGGGAAAGCACTTGATGTTGAACCGGTCGGGTTGGCGGAGGCAGAAAAACCAGTTGAAGAACCGCTCCCCGTCATCGACTTTCACGCCATGGATAAGACGGCATTGGTTGAGTTTGCCGAGGATAAGTATAACGAACGGCTGGATAAGCGACTGAGCGAAGAGACGATCCGGCACAAGGTCATCACCCTGTTCACTAAACACGAGATGGCTGACTGATGCCTTTTACCTGTCAATCAGTCGTGGACCTGGCCCGAATACCGCTTAACGATGCAGACCAGGCGCGGTACCCGGACAGCACCCTGCTGCTCTTTGTCAATCATGCCCTGCTGCAGATTCTCAAGCGTCGGCCCGATCTGTTCATAGGGCAGTTCGGCAACCCGCTTCATGGGCAGAACGGCCTGGCCGACGCCTTTCCTCTTCCCGCGGAATACGTTCAAACAATAGCGGATTACGTAACGGCAAGGGCCGAGATGACCGACGACGAGCACGTGAACTCGGGACGCGCAGGCGTATTCATGCAACTTTTTGACGCGGAGGCTCAGCCGTGAAGCTGTGGAGCGATCTATATGATCTGGTGACGCCGGATTTGCCGGGTTGTGCATTCGCAGCGGTGAACAGCGCCTTGCGACAGTCAGCCATTGTTTTCTGCGCGCAGTCTTTGGCGTGGCAGGAAGAGCATCCGCCGGTTGCGGTACAGGCGGAAACCGCGGAGTACGCTTTTATCCCGCCCACTGGGGCCGCAGTGCACGCGATAACGTATGCCCGGTTCAATGGGAAGGAAATAAGTCCGCATACGGGTGAACTCAATTTTACAACCAGAGATTGGCGCAATCAAACGGGGACACCCGAATACGTACTGGGTGGGCCCACATCATTGCGACTGGTACCCGAGCCTGACGCCGGAGGAACGCTGACCATCACCGTGGCGTTGAAGCCGTCCGCGTCTTCCGCAGGCATCGACGAGCACCTGTTCAACGAATATCGGGAAGCGATCGTTCATGGAGCCCTGGCGCGCCTGATGCTGTCCCCAAAGAAGCCTTATACCAATACGCAACTCGCGCAATATCATCAGCAGCAATTCTTGATCCAGACAGCGATGGCAGGAACGCGGGCGGCAAGGAATTTCACCCGCGGCCCGTTACGAACCGCCATCCTGAGAAGAGGATAGCGCCATGGGGCTTCGGTTTTCAAATTTTGGCAAAGCGGTCGTCGCCTCGGCCCCCAACGGAACAGCCGGGCTGAGCTTCACGGTAGAGGCGGGGAAAGGGCTTCTTTTTCCGGCGCTCGGGGCGGGGGATTATTTTTACGGAATTTTCAAGGACGCTTCCGGCAACCGGGAAATCGTGAGGATCGAGGCGCGCAGCAGCGATAGCCTCACCATTGCGCCGAGCGGGCGCGGGCTGGACGGCACCGCGGCCAGAACCTGGGCGGCGGGAGATTATTTTGTCGCCGGTTTAACGAATGCCGCGCTGCAGGAGTCGCTATCAAATCCGGCCCTGATTGCGTTAGGGGCCCTGCCATCGTCTGCTGGCAAGTTACCATATTTTACCGGCAACGCCACGGCGGCGCTCACGGAACTGACCCCATTTATCCGGACCCTGCTTGACGATGCGGATGCGGCATCGGCACGGTTGACGTTGGGGGTGCCGACAGCGGTTGCCGCTCTCATACCATCCGGTACGGTCATGTCCTTTTTCCAGGCTGCCGCCCCGGTTGGCTGGACACAGATCACAACGCATCACAACAAGGCGTTGCGGGTAGTTGGTGGTGCTGGCGGCGGTTCCGGCGGCTCCGTGTCCTTTACGGCTGCATTCACCTCCCTAGGGATCAGCGGGGCTATCGGCGCTACTACCCTAACAACAGCACAGATTCCTGCGCACAGCCACGCAATTCCTTACGGCTTTGCCGGAGCAGACGCAGGCTCTACAGTGGGAACGACAAATAACACGCAGGGTGCCATCTCGACAAATAACAGTATCGGCGGCGGAGGATCACACTCACATTCTTTCACCGGTACAGCGATTAACCTTGCAGTGCAGTACGTAGACATGATTATAGCGAGCAAAGATTAATGAGAACTTGTGTAGCTGACTGCCCCCTTGGGGCCAAGTGCGAAGAGGTCAAGATGGAATACGGGAAACCGGTTCTCTATCGTTGCCCCTGGTATGTGCAGATTCGAGGCGTGGATACGAATACCGGTCAAGAGACAGGGACCTGGGGTTGCGCCATCACCTGGATGCCCACCCTGATGATCAACACGGCAAACGAGTCGCGTAAAAGCGTTGCCGCTATCGAATCATTCCGCAATGAGATGGTTAAGCAAGGCGCACAGACACAACAGATGCTGCTGGTGGCGGCACGACCCCCAAACCGGGAACAAGACGGTAAAACCCTGGAACAGGCCCAGATATGCGAGTAACGATCATTCGAGATGACAGTGTTGTCGGAGTGGACGGCGTATTCAGACGGGTTGACCTGTCGGCGTTGCCTGCGCGAATTCGCGCGCTGCAATGGAATGGCGTAAGCGGCCATGTCGAGTACGACCATGGTGCAAACACAACTTTGCATGATCTGGCGGCCTTCCAGACGTTCGTCGACCTGTGGAATACGGCTGCGCCGCAACCGCCCGTTCCTCCCGGCGCTCGGCAGATGACAGCCGCCGCGCTCGCGAGAATCGATAGCGCCTATGAGGCGGCTGTCAAGGCGATGACCAAAAGTTACCCTGGCGACGAAGTCGGGAGTTGGCCGCAGCAGGAGGCGGAAGCCCGAGCCTGGTTAATGGATTCAAGGGCCAGCACGCCCTGGATCGACGCAGCAGCTGCGGGGCGGGGAATTGACAAGGCCGCGCTGATTGCCAAGATCATCACGAAAGCGTCGCTGTTCACGCCCGCGCATGGTCAACTCACGGGCAAACGGCAAAAACTGCGCGATGAAATTATCGCGCTCGGCGACAACCCGACCCAACAGCAATTGGACGCGATTCAGTGGTGACGAGACCAACCATACTTCATCCGACTCAAACGCGGCGTTGCCGCGTTTTTTTTGCAACGACTTAATGGTTCTTATTCAAACATATTACTTCGGAGAAATCATCATGACCATGTACCAGCGCAAACGCATCCAGTTGATCAAGGAAGCGATAGATAAAAAAAACGCGGCAGCCGATGCCGACGTGGACAGTTTGCTTGAGCGCTTCATAGCGTCGAAATGGACCGCTGCCATATCGATTGCCGTTTTATCGGCCGCTGCCCTGTTTGCGGTTGTCGCCCTGTGGAATCTGTTCTGATCATGGCCCCCGACGATAGCGAGCAACGGCCTGAGAGGCGTCGCGGCCCTTCCACGTATACGCTGTCCTTTGGAGGAATTATCGCCGTAGCAGGTCTTGCGGCATCGGGGGTGGCGACATATAACTCCGTGCAAAACGACATCGCAAGCCTGAAACGAGGAGAACTTTACCAGGAAAGAACAAATGAGCGCCTGAGCGATGAGATGAAATCGCTCAGAATCGAGCAGCGCGAAACCATGAGGGAGTTCAACGAGAAGCTCGACAGGATCATCGATCAGTGGCCCCGGGGGAGGAAGCTATGAGGTATCTCCTCGGAGCCGTGTTTCTCGCCTCATGCACCACGCTAACGCCTTCAGCGATGGACAACGCATCAATCGAACAGCACGCGCCTGCTTCCACGCCTGCGCCACCGGTTTCCGAAAGCGAGCAGGAAGCCCGCAAGCCGAAACCCAAGGCGTCGTTGCCCACGCCGGCGCCCGAGGTATCGTCTTGCGCCAACCTGAAGATGCCAGACCTCAAAGAAACAATAAGGGCAAAGCTCGACTGTATTTCAGAAAACGCCAAATGATGTTCATGCGCCGCTGCGGCGAGACGCTGAACATGAAGGAGCGCTCAAGTGATTAAACCATCGATTACAGAATCACGGTCCGCATTGGCGGCGCTGGCGCTCGCCGCCTCAACACTGGTCGGGATTGCCCTGCATGAAGGTTATAAGGAACAAGCCTATATCCCGGTGCCGGGCGACGTACCCACCATCGGGTTTGGCACAACCTCCGGCGTCCGAATGGGTGACAGAACAACACCGGAGCGTTCCCTTGTCCGTTTGCTTGGCGAAGTCGAGGATGTTTATGCTGCAGGCGTTAAAAATTGCGTAACCGTGCCTCTCTACCCGCATGAGTTCGAGGCGTTTGTAAGGTTGGCCTATAACATTGGTGTGCCGACGTTTTGCCGCAAGGCCAAGCCTGGAAAGCCGGCCAATCTGATCGACCTGATCAATGCTGAAAAGTATGCGGAGGCCTGCGCGCGCATCGAGGCGTTCAAGTATGGGCCGGGAAGAAAAGTATTGCCCGGTCTTGTCAAGCGTCGAGCTGAAGAGCGGGCAATTTGCGAAGGAAAAAAATCCGGCGAACCTGCAATAGCAGTGTCCCGGAATTAGGATCTGGCCAAAGTGAGCGCTTTCAGAATCTCAGGTTTCTCCGGCTTGGTGCCAAGACTGGCAAAGCAGTTGCTGGCGCCTTATCAAGCACAGATCGCGACGAATTGCGATCTTACGTCCGGCGATTTGCGCCCTAGAAGCGGCCCCAAAGCGGTGTTCGCTCCCGTCATCAACAATGACATCGTTTCCATGTTTCGCATGGAAAAAGACGGCAACGAAAAGTGGCTGGCATGGGACAGGGATGTTGACGTGGCACGCTCTCCCGTCGCGGGGAATACATCGCGGCGCTTTTACTATACCGGAGACGGCGAACCGCGCGTCTCGGACTACGAAACCGCGACCCGGGGCACGGGGCCTTATCCTTCGGGTTGTTTTGTGTTGGGCGTCACGCCGCCACTTAAAGCGCCTGCAATATCCATATCCGGCGGAGCGGGAGCAGTGGTAACGCGTGCCTACGTGTGCACTTTTGTCACGCCATGGGGTGAGGAGTCGAAACCTTCCCCGGCTGCTACCGCGACGGCGAACGCCGATGCGGCATGGATGCTTTCCAATCTTGATACGGCCCCGCCCAATAGCGGGACGGTGACGGGGGCAAGCCGAAACACGCCGCTGCCGGGACATGTCGAGGTCATGCTGGACAGCGTTTTTGGCCTGCGGGCGCATGAGGAAATTACATTTGCATCGGTTTCAGGCATGACAGACCTGAATGCCACCTTTGCGATTCATAGCGTCAACGCGGGCACCAACAAAATCGTGGTGCCGCTTTCGACCACACAAATCTATATCGCAGGCGGGACGTGGGCACGCAAGGCTCCGCATAACACCCACGGGATGATCAAGCGGATATACCGCACGCTCTCCACGTCGGAAGCCACCGAGTATCACTATGTCGCTACGATTCCGGCAATCGCCACTGCCTATACCGATACGGCGAGCGACGAAGACGTCGCCTTGGGAGAAATTCTTCCTTCTGCCAACTGGGAGATGCCACCGGCCGACCTGAAAGGCATTCTGATTTTGCCAAATGGAGTCGCCGCGGGGTTTTCAGGCAACGAAGTCCATTTTTCCGAGCCCTTCAAGCCATACGCATGGCCCACAGCTTATCGCCAGACTTACGACCAGGACATAGTCGCCATCGGCTTCACAGGCACCACCCTGGTCGGGATGACACAGGGGAACCCCTTCACCATTACCGGGGTGGAGCCGGTGACAATGGGTGGGGGCATGGAAAAGCTTGGCGTGGCGTGGCCGTGCATGGCCAAGCGCGGCGTGGCGAGTTTTGCCTTCGGAGTGGGCTACCCCGCGCCGCAGGGGATGGTCATCATCGGCGCGAGCAGCGACATCGTCACCAACGACCTTTTCACCCAGAAGGAATGGTCGGAATTGAACCCGCGGACCTTTATCGCCGCTTCCGCCGATAACCGGTATTACTGCGGGTATACCATCGACGACAGTTCACTCATGTTCGTGATCGACAAGACCGAGAGGGCCTCTTTTATCCGGATCAATCAGCGCATCAGCTGTATATGGACGGACCCGGCCACGGGCAGGCTGTATGTGGCAGCGGAGAAGAAAATTTACGAATGGGAAGGTGATGCGGGAAGCAAACTTTCCTACGAGTGGAAGAGCAAAAAGTTCGTTACCACACCGCCGGTGAATTATGGCGCGGCCAAGATAGATGCCGACTTCGATGTGTCGGAGGCGGAATTGGCAGCGACACAAGCTGCCCATGACTCAGCCATTGCCGCTAATCGGGCAGTAATCACCCAACGAGGCATGGATGATGGGCTGGCTGATCCAGGCTTGGGTGAATACGCCATTGGAGGCGATGCGATGGATGAAATTCCGCCATTGATTGCCGACTCCCTGCAATTCCAGCTCTGGGCCGATGGCGCGTTGAAATTCACCAAGAAGGTCAGCAACAACCGAGCCTTCCGGCTTCCCGCCGGCTATAAGGCGGATAACGTGGAAATCGTGTTATCAGGCAATGTGAAGGTTACGGGCGCCGTACTGGCTGAGACGATGGATGGGCTAAAGCAGGCGTAGCGGGCGTAGGAGTATTGCATTGAAAGAATTGGAAGCGTGAGCCGCCAGCTTGCTGAGCGGCTTTTTTTATGGCTATCAGAAGGAGAACCAAATGGCGAAATACGCTCATGCAGATGTGTTGGACGGAGGTCTAAACGCAATACAGAATAATGCGACCCAAATGCTGCTGCTCAAGGCCTACTCCCCCGCGGACAATTACACCACCGTTAGCGGGAACGCGATCTGCACCGTCAACATGGCCGCTGCCGACTACACCCTGTCCGGGCCCGACGGAGCAGCGCGCGTTCTCACCGTTGCGGCCAAGAGCGGAACCGCATCCGCAAACTCCGGTCCTGCGCCGGACTTGCATATCGCTTTTACGAACGGCGCAAACAAAGTACTGATGGTGACAGATGAGACATCTGACCAGGTAGTGACGAGCGGCAACACCATCAACTTTCCTAACCTCACCTACACCAGCAACCAGCCGGCCTAGAGAACCTCATAGACCTCGCGCTACAGCCGGGGGCACCAGGCAACAGTGCGGCGATACCGGGTTGAGCTGGCAAAAAAGAGGATTTTACACAATGGCACTCATAAAAACGGCGAGAACACTCGTTTCGACCGCTTCAAATGCGGCAGGGGCCGCGACACGCGGCAGGCTCAACATGAATCTGGCGCAGGGCGGCGGGTTTTTGACAATCAAGATGACGAATGGCGTCACCGGGCCTGCGGTGCAATGTGTGTGCAATATTCTTGTCGCTCACAGTTCCACCTTACCTGCCGCGGCTTCGGCGGGAGCAGACTGGAAAATAATTGCATCGTATGGCGGTGGCACCATGCCCAACGCCACGACCGAGGTTGGCATCCCGATTGATCCGGCCATCATGTGCCTCGAAGTGGAATTCACCGGCAACACGGGCCAGGCGGTGACGGTCGAGGCATATCTAAGCGAACTGACCATGGCGGTTTAAGTGGCGCTATCGCTATCGCAGAGGTTTTTAAAACAGCCTCAGCATGCAGCGCCGCTGGATCCCAATCACCCGCTGTTCAAGGACATTGTATTCGCGTATTCCGCAGGGCGGGGGTTGCTCGACGGGAAGCATCCCGGCAAATCAGGGTCTTTTGCCGGGACGATGCTATATGGATATGGCGCAAACGGGAAACACGTCCGGACCGGCGCGGCGAACAGCCATCTGGCCTTCCCGAATATCGACGATTACAACGTGCTGGGCGAGGTCACGGCAGTTGCACTTATTCGTCAGGCTAGCGCAACCTCGCAAGGGTCAATCGTCCATAAGGCCGAGACATCCGGTGGAACGAACACGCCATTCGGGCTTCTGGTCGAATCCACCGGCGCGATATCCTTTAACAGATCCAACGCAGGCGGCAGCACACCCTTCCGCGTCTGGGCCAGTGCCGCCACCCTGGCGGTCAATCAACTAGCGGTGATCGCGGCCACGCAGGGCGGCGAAATATCCGTTCCGCCAAAATTCTTTATTGATGGCGGCTTCGATAGCGGAACCCCAACCGGGTTATACGGCGGCACCGGGACTGGCGCGCCGACGCCGACGTCCGTATCGCTGAAACTCGGCAACCGCACCGACAATTTTTCTCGTTTCAGTGGCGAGATATACGATGTCATCATCCTGAAAAGGGTGCTTTCCGCATCAGAGATTGCGGATCTGTCGAGAAACGTATGGGCAATTTGGCAAGCGCCTTCCAGACGGTTATGGGTTATTGCCGCGGAAACCAACCTAACCGGCACAGCCTTTGGGCAGAGCAATAGCGCCGGGCTTGGCAATATTGCCCAGGTGCACGGGCTTCGCGCCCCGGCCTCGACACAGGCAAATCCGAGCGGCGCAGATGCGATCACCTTGAGCATGGTCATTGACCTAGCGCGCGCTGAAATCATTCATGGAAATTCCGCCGGCACCGCGGGAGTTACCCAGAATCACTTTCTGCCGGCTGTGCCCATTGCCGCCCCCGTTCAGCATGCTATCTGGGCCACCGAGGCAGTCACGCAAAAACATATTGCTGCTGCCGCCAGCGCTAAGCAAGAAAATGAGAGCAGCGGCGGCAAAATTGCGCGCGGCATCGGCAATTTTGTCCCTCAGCCGGCCATCCAGCAGAACGCCAATGGAGCAGGGTCCGTCAGCCAGACTCACATTCTGTCCGGCATTGCCACCTTCGCTCAGCACGGCATCCGGGTGGCCGAGGCAATCACGCAAAACCATATTGCTGCTGGCGCCAGCGCTACGCAAGAAAACGAGAGCAGCACCGGCAAAATTGCGCGCGGCATCGGCAATTTTGTTCCTCAGCCGGCCATCCAGCAGAACGCTAACGGAGCAGGATCCGTCAGCCAGACTCACATTCTGTCCGGTACGGCCGCAGGCCAGATAAATAACGCCGCCGACGCGTCGCTTGGAGGCGAACGCATCATCGAGACGGAGCTGCTTACGCGCATCGCTTCAGCCCCTGTTGCGTCCGTCAAGAAACCAGGCATACCCGTCGGAACCCCGATGTGGCTGAAAACAACAATGGAAATTTTGACCGGGCGGCGCGGAAATCGCGTGGAAGTGCCCAAGTTCCAGGAATTGACTTTTTCCGCCGTTCCCACCAAAGGGGAGTGCGAGGCGTTATACCGCTATATCAATGCCGTCCGGCACTCACTGGAGCAGATCATTAAAAGATTGGACAGCTAAAAATTGAATACTCAACTTATTGCGTTGCTGAAGGCGAACATGGGTGTGCCCTTGACCTGGGATTTGGCTGCGGATATTTACGTCGCAGCCGGCCGGATCGAAACGTTGGTGAATCCGAGCAACATTGAACAGATTCGCCCTGTAATTTATGAGGACACGGTATTTGCGCGAGAGCGCATGGAAGATATTGTCCATGAAATGAAACTGCTTCATCAGGCCCATTGGAACGAGACGGAGGCGCATCGGCACGGGCTGGCGCTCAATCCCGACTATGACATGTTTTACCGTTACGAGCGTGCGGGCCGGTATGTTCTGTTCACCCTGAGAAACGATGGGAGATTACAGGGAAATTGCGCGCTGTACCTGGACAAAAGCACCCATACGCAAACCCTTATCGCGACGGAAGACACACTTTATCTGCTGCCGGAAGCCCGCAAGCGCGGCGCTGCAAGACAGTTTGTCGAGTACTGCGAAAACGCATTGAAGTCGCTGGGCGTGAAGGAAATCAACGTTTCCGTCAAAACAGTGAACAAGGCTGGGCGGTTTTTCCGCATGCTTGGCTATCGCCACGTTGAAAACGGATTGAGCAAAATATTGGAGGACTGAGATGTGCGCACCGAAGATACCCAGACCGGACCCGGCTATAGGCGAAGCCGCGAAGCAACAGGCGCAAATCGCGCAAGCAATGTCGGAGATCGCAAAGGATCAATTGGCGTGGGAAAGAGAACGGGCAAAGGTACAGGATCCGCTGGTTGAGAAAATCGTCAATCAGCAAATCGGCTCGGGCGACGCAAACGCCGTGCGGTCGGAAGAGCAATGGAAGATTTACCGCAACCTTTTCGCTCCCCTGGAAGAGCGCATGGTGCGAGATGCGAACGACTTCGACTCGGAGGAGCGCAAGGATCGGATGGCTGCACAGGCCGGGGCGAACGTGGCGCGAGGATACGAGGGTGCGCTGGCGTCAAACCTGCGCGCAATGGAACGCATGGGCGTAAACCCGAACTCCGGCCGATTTCAGTCCCTGACGCATGAAATCAACCTGAGCCGCGCAAAGGACACCGCCGGGGCGATGAATCAGGCCAGGCTCGACACAGAACTGCAAGGCATGGCATTGCGCGAAGGGGCCGCCAAATTTGGACGCAACATGCCCAATACGGGGCTCGCCGCTGATGCGGCTGCCCTGAGTGCCGGTAACTCGGGCGTTGGAAACCTGGCGGCAGGTTCGAGTATCCGCAACGCAAACATGAATTCAGCGCAAAACTGGCTCGGCGGCGCCACCAATGCAAACAGCTTGTCCGGGAATCTGTTGCTAGGCCAGCACCAGGCACAGCTCGATGCGTGGCAAGCGCGGCAGAATTCATTGAACAGTGCCCTGGGCGGACTCGGCAGCCTTGCCGGAACGCTGGGCGGCGCATACCTCATGAAAGGACTGCGCAAGGGGGGCGTCATACGAGGTTACAGGGCTTATACTTTCAAACCCCGAGGTTATAACTATGGATTGGCATCCCTCAAACGCAGGGGTTACACAGCGGGCGGCCTCCTGAATGGCCCAGGCTCCGGCACCAGCGATTCGATTCCGGCTGATATCGAGGGGGTACAACCTATCCGGCTTTCGAATGGCGAAGCCGTGCTGAACAAGAAAGCGGTGGAGCTCGTGGGAGAGGATTTCATTCACCGTGTTAATGCAGGAGGACTTGGCATGACAAAGGGGCGGAATGCAAACATCACGAACAAGGGAGATGGAAAATGATTAGCGGCCTGGGGGCATTTGCGGGCGGGCTATCCGACGGGATGCGCGTCGGCCAGGATATGAAATTACGGCAGCAATACGTCGATGAGCAGAAAAAAGCCAATGAGCGTGATGCGGAAGTGCATCAGGCGCGGATGGATGCGCTTAACCTCTACAGGCTAAAGCGCAACCGGCTGAGGGCTGCCAATGATGAGATAACAGCCGGATGGGGTCTGCCTGCCCCGCAGCGAGCGCCACCCATCGCGCCCGGGTTGAAGGACATATCAGCGAACGCACCAGTAATGAAACACCCGCGTGCCCCGGGGCTTTCCAGCGTGAACAAACGGCCTTCGCTCCCGGCAGTTTCATCCGATGAAATAATCGGCAAACGGATGTTGACCGGCAACCTGCTGGAAGACCCGGATGAGCTGACGCGCATGGCAAGCATCTATAAGAAACATGGTGTTCTGGACGAAATGGCTCCCTGGATGAACGAAGCCTATGGCGCAAAGAAAAGGGGTATTCCAGATGCGTTGCATCTATTGCTGAGTGGCGATGGCAAGGGAGCGGCACAGGTCCTGAGAAACGGGGGAATAAAGCTCGCCGACGACCCCGTGCGCACCAATCCGGATGATCCGCTAAATAATAGCTGGAAATTCAGTTTCGAAGATGGACGAGAACGAGATATTAATTTGAAGGGAATTGCAAGAAAGTTTTTCCCAAGTGACTATCTCTATCCTAACGGGATGAATAGCCCTTCTAACGAGGAATCGCTTACGCGATTCTATTAGATATGCTAAAGATATTTTCTTTAACGTACACAAAATCCCGGTCCAATTTCGAAATCGCAGCTAGGAAAGTAAGTGAAGTTCTTTCTTTCGGTAGCATCCAGTCATGTAGTTCAATAATCAACACGGGAAACCGATCGATCCATTCAGTATTCTTTGAGAACAGCTCGCTTTCAAATCCCTCAATGTCGATTTTTATTATGAAGGGCTCCAATTTCTTTGACTCTGCATCTTTAATAATGGAGTTGATAGAACGCATAGTTAAGTTTCCAGTGGGGTTTGCGGCAACTTGAAAGGCGTTATTGCCTAGTCCCACGTCGATTAGGGTCCCACGCGTGTCAGTACTTGCCACAGCTGCTTCATAAAACTCGACGCTCTGTGATGCATTGTTAATTCTCGCTTGTTGAATATTAGCTTTATCCGGCTCAATCGCAATAATGCTGGCGAAAGGATAGGTCTGAGAAAAATACTTCGTTGCTAATCCAATATTCGCGCCACAGTCGACAATTAGTGGAGAAATTCCTTTGCTCTCTAGAGTCTGGTAATACACATCAACCTCGTTTCTACGCCTCAGGTCCTTAAAACTATAATCATGATCTAAATAGATTTGTTTAGTTGTACACCAGTCAATCGCGTCTCTGATCTGAACAGTAAATATAGATTTTTTGTGACGATCAAACGCTAGCTGAACCTTGCAAAAGGGCGGAGAAATTAAAAGAAACCGCTTACGGCTAAAAAAAAAGTTTACAAAGCTCTTCGCCCATATTTTAGAAAACTTTAGGATTGTGGCTGGCTCAAATAACGAGTAAGTGCACGGACGGGTATGCGTTGTTCTTAGCATAATTACTTATTTACGCGTGTTGCGTTAACGCGCCTCATTTTGAGCGGCTGATAATAGGTATCAAGGATTTTGCGAATGTTCGAGTAACGGAAGCTAAAATCCAATCTGAACCTCACCACAAGAATTTTATTGTGGCTATCTTAGCTCTTCTATTATAGGTGAATGCTCTAACAGAACTGTAGCTCTTCGTACATACCGATTCGATACCCAAGCAAAAGCTCGGGTGCTATTTTATCGACGGTCTTTGTAGTTAAGGGTTACCCGCGATATTATCTGGAACGGGGTTCCCCGTGGCCCCAATCAGGCGGATAAATGAGCCAAGCGATATCGAGTGCGCCTCACCATTGCCGCACTCGTTATTATTCGACAAAAGACATGCAAGTACATCAGCTAAACGAGGCCGGGCGCGGTGGGAGGCAAATTATCAGAGCCACGGCAAAATTCTTAGTAAAGCAATATGTATCGAATAACTGGATTCGTTATTGCTATGTCTTAGCTAAAGGCATTTCAACTAAAATCGTCATACCGGTACTTCCGATATTGCATGAACTGGTCTTCGAGAAACTGAAGCTGTATCTTAGAAAGCAGTATCTACACCGAGATCGCTCATGGCGTAATCCCGTCTCGGAAAGTATCTATCAGGTTATCACATCTATTCCCGCCAACTTTAATCCCAAGGTCACAGTAATCGTACCAAGCTACAACGATGCTGGATCTCTACGGGAACGCCTTAATTCGATTTACCAACAGACATTCTCCAATTTCGAGGTCATTCTCCTGGATGACGGTTCGACGGACAAGAGTAGAGATATTCTCGAAGAATATTGCCATCGCTATCCCCGCATCACACGCTGTTCCTTTGAGGAAGAATCTGTTACTACCACTCAATGGGCACGGGGGATTCAACTGGCGCGAGGGGATTTAGTATGGATAGCTGAAACTGGTGATTACTGCTCCACGACCCTGCTGGCAGAGCTCGTGAAGTACTTTGCAAATGAGGCAGTAATGCTTGCTTACTGTAAAAATGAACTTGTCGATGGGAGATTTGATGAACCCGTGAATAGCTCGACGGAATATCCACACGAAGTGAATTTCGAGTTAGGGCCTGATCAATTTGTAATGTCAGCTCATAAGCTAGTAAATAAAGCGTGGTCGATCAAGAGTAACGTGCCAAAAATCAGTAGTACGATTTTTCGCCATCCGGGGAAACTGGAATTGCTGAATAACAAAAATTGGCGACGAATGAAAATATTTGGCGATTGGATATTTTATTTACACCTGATACGCGGAGGGCTGGTCGCCTTCTCTCCACAAGTTACTAATTATTCCCGGCTTCATCAGCATAACGCTTCTCAAGGTGCGTCGAGTACCCGTTGTTTGTACGAAGAGCAGGAGCAAGTCGCAAAAGCACTAATTACGTTGTATAAGTTGGAAACACAGGTAGTAATACGCCAAACGCGTACTTTAAAATCGTCGTGGCGTACTTTTCATATGGATTGCTCAGAGGATTCATTTATTAGACGCTATGACGACGAGTGGATCCAGAAGGCGGTATTGGAGCGGAAGCCTAATTTACTCATGGCCTCTTTCGCTTTAACAGCAGGCGGGGGAGAAACCTTTCCCATCCAGCTCGCCAACCTGCTAAAGATCGCTGGTTATGGTATTACTTTCCTAAATTGCCACAAAGCCCCTACCGAAGTCGGAGTGAGGCGCATGTTGCTTCCAACTATCCCCCTACTAGAACTTGATACGCTTTCGAAGCTTGCCACAGTAATTGATGATATGGGTATTGAACTTGTGCACTCACACCATTCATGGGTTGACGTGTGTGTTTCCTATTTTCTCGAAGACCATTCCGATGTTCAATTGGTAGTAACCTCTCACGGCATATATGAGATGACCCCTCCCGCCGTGTTGGCTCAGATTTTTCCACTGCTAAGAAAGAGAGTGAACAAGTTTGTGTATTTAACGGATAAAAACCTTCCGGTATTTAAATCTCATCAATTTGATACCGATTGCTTCGTTAAAATTGGTAACGCCTTGGACATAATTCCGGTAACGCCTGTCTCTCGTGAGACATTCGGTGTCTCCGAAGAAGCATTCCTAATTTGCTTGGTGAGCAGGGCTATTCCTGAAAAAGGATGGGAGGAGGCGATCGAAACCGTAAAATTAGCACGTGAAATCAGCCAGAGAGATATTCATCTGCTGCTAATCGGTGCAGGACCGGAATACGAGCGACTTAAGCCTTTAACGGAGGATAAGTTTGTACATTTCCTAGGCTTTAGAGCGAATGTGCGCGATTATTTCGCAGCGTCCGATTTAGGCTTCCTGCCTTCGCGCTATCCAGCAGAAAGCTTTCCTCTTGTATTAATCGAATGCCTTCATTCGAACCGCCCGATATTGGCGAGTAACCTAGGGGAAATTGAAAACATGTTATCAACCAGTAAAGGCCGCGCTGGAACTGTGTTTGACCTTAACAACTGGAATATTCCCATTACGGAGGTCGCTAGACTTATAGTTGAGTACGTTGAAAACACCGAGCTGTACCGTAATCACTTGTATCAAGTACCTGAAGCGGTTTCTAAATTCAACCCATTGACCTTACGTGAGAAATATGAAGCGGTTTACCTCGAGCTAATAAAAGAAGGCTAACCTCTACCATCGTGCCCTTTCCGGTAAACTAGGATTTTCCACGACAAGGCCTAATAAATAAAACAGAGAGTATTTATACCAGTGTCTCGTTTTATCGGAATAAATCTTTGAGAAAGCTTCCCCATCCATACGCGTACCGATGATATCGGTATGCAATTAGCCCTTGTAGAGCAATGGGCAGGCGCCGCCATCGGGCGTCCGGTAGTGTGGCACGGGCGCGAAGAAGGTTTACAACCTCCGTGAAAAGGTAAATCCGCTGCGCCCCCGTCGGAAAGCGGTCTGCAAATTCCAAGAGACGTGCTTGGGCTGTTTCATACAACAACACTCGCGGTCCATAAATGTCAGCAACGGTTTTATCCCTGTTTCTGCCAGGGCGCGGTATGCCGATTTGGTTATGGCCGTGCTGCCGATAGGCAATAAGTGGAATTGGCAATGCAACTAAGTGAGATGAGGCACCGATGAGCAGAGCGATCCACGCATCGTGCCATGTGGGTGGCATCGGCAGCACGAAATCGCGAAAGCTGGAACGAAACGCCATGGTTGCGCCAGTAGCCACCGGATGCCTCAGCAGCACGCCAAGCGCGTCGCCTGCCGCCAACTGTGCCTGCTCTTCAGATTTGAATCTGAAGAATCGCCATAACCGAGACCCCAGCGGTTGTAAATTTTCATCAACCACGTCTGCATCCGTGAATACCGCGCCGGCTTCCGGTGTGCTGATGAAAACCCCTTCAATAGTCTCGGCCTTGTTTGGATACCAAACATCGTCCTGGTCGCAAAGAAAGATAATATCTCCCTTACATTCCGCTATCGCTAGCTCGAAGTTGCGTGTGCTACCGAGGCGCTCATGCTGGATAAACCGGACTGGGAATGGTACACGCTGTGCGAAATCATAGACAATGGCAGGAGTTGAATCAGTTGACGCATCATCGGAGATTATCAATTCGTCTGGCAGTCGCGTCTGACGTGCGATACTGTCGAGTTGCTCGCCGATGTAGCGTTCTCCATTATAGCTAGCGAGAGCGACGGACAATGAGAGCTGTGCGGTCATTTTCTGACTACCGAGTGACTCCGGTGCCCCTGTAAGGGTGTAAACCGTTGGATTAACGAAAGTATTAATCGTACAAGTATCACTGTGGTGTTTTGCTGTGAAAAGGCTACAAGAGCGATCAAGCCGACGTTCTTTCTTTCGTCAGTATACCTTTGAAAAGATCAAGCATCTCGCTGGCATAACGCTCCTGAGTAAACCTTCCCACGGCCCAGTCATTAGCAGCTTGACCTAGTTTCAATCGAGCTTGCGGATTCTGGTACAAATACTGTATTTTTTCGGCAAGCTCAACATGATTGCCGCGCTCATACAGAAGACCGGTTTCCCCATCGTGAATTTGTTCCATTGTGCCGCCGCTAGCACTCGCTATCACGGCCTTGCGCGCTAACATCGCCTCTATCATAACTCGGGCAAAAGCTTCCCAGCGCGAACACATCAGCACGACGTCGGTTCCCTGGATAAGCCGTGTGGGGTCATTTACGTACCCTGTGAATGTGACCCGGTGCTCCAGACCGTAATCTTTTACCTGGTTGCGCAGGGCAGTTGTGAAGAGGCTATCTCCATCGCCCACTATTAATAGGTGAGCGTCGATCCCTCTACGGACAATTTCAGACAGGGCTTTAATGGCCTCGTCCTGTCCCTTCCAGGGTTGCAAAGAACCGACGATTGCGCATTTGAAAACATTTGTATCCAAAGTCGGATAATGTATTCCCCCGATCTCGTCTTGCGATAAACCCGCGCCCGAAGTTATCGACTGATAAACGACGCGGAGCCTATCCCGTCTGATATAGCGCGAATAATCATCGGCGACTGCGTGGGAAACCGCGACAATACGTGTTGACAAGCGATCTATCAGGCGCATTGATAAGCGAATTCCCAGGTCGAACGTGATTCTGGAGTCGCGATACGGGGACTCGTGAAGGTGCCAGACGTGCGGCTTGCGTGCCAACCACGCGGCAAAGGCACCCGTACTGATCGCAACGGTATTGGTAACCACCACATCACAACGCCACCGCCTCAGCATTATCGCGATCCGGGTGGCTGCTGCCAAGCCTCCGAGAGTGCGCAAAGCACGACGTGGAAGCGATTTTCCCCTCAACTTCCACCACCATGGATAGCTCACCACGCGCCAATCGATATCCAGCTTGTCCAGTTCTGGCACGAGCGGACCTTTTTCTGGCACGAACACCAGGCATTGAACATTTAACGTGCTCAAGCCTTTCAACAGCTCAAGCAGCGCAAGTTCGGCGCCGTTTCGTGCGGCGGTATGAGATATGAAGCAGATCCGCATTAATCCCCGTTCCTCTGCATCATCAGGCAGGCGCAGCCAGCTTCGGTTCCAGCTCCGTGCCAATTCCGGGCGTAATCGTTGTACTTGGCATATTCTGTCGCTAGTTGCTTGCGGCTGGGCGTAAAGATCATGTCTGTCAGCTATCCGAACGAGTGAAGGGCTGGGAGGCATCCCCATTCCATCTTTGCCAGGCGATGCTAACGGCGGTAAGGACAAGGAGCAGGTAAAAAGTTTGCCGGAAGAAAACCAGGTTGTCTGTCGTGCCACAAAGAAAAATAAAGCAGACGAGAGCGGCGCCTAATGAAGCCATTCGATGCAGGCTGAACGTTTTGTACCAGCTCCATAATAAATACGCATAAGCCGCAAGCCCGAGCACGCCCAGATGCATTCCAATTTCGATCCAGTCACTGTGGTAATGAAGGATATCCTCGTGGAACGCCCGCAAGTCTTTGTAAATGCCGCCTTTGTATGTCTCCACATTTTTTTCGAAATACTTTACCGCCGCGCCTGTGCCGTGCCCCAAAAAGGGCCGCTCGGCGATTCCATGCAGGCCGATATCCCAGAGAGCGAGCCTGTATCCAATACTGGTGCTGAAGTTTCCGGCCCTGGATAACTCGATGTCATTCCTGGCCTGAGCGAGCCTTTCGTGAAAATTGCTGCTGTTGTAGGCAAAAGCTGCGAGTATCGCGGCCAGCAATGCCATTACGGCGAGAAAAGTCTTGATCTCCCGCTTGTGTAGCAAAAAAAGTAAAATTGACGATGAAATAATTGTGGCGATAAGAATTCCGCGTGCGCTCTGATTAAACTGGAGAAAGAGCAAGAGGATTGCGAACAGCCAAAACGCTATGTTGGTCTTTTTATTCGCGCTGCGGCCGGCAAGATAAAAAGCCACGATTGCTCCGATCCCTAATATCGAGGAAAAGTGCAGGTAGAGCATTCCAAGCGGCGGAACCCCTTGCGTGCCGACAATGAGCCACTGATAAATGCCCATCGCCACCGCGCCAAAATAACCTGCCAGCAAGCCCGCTATCGCCCAGCGCAGCCGTTTTTTATTCAAAAGCGCTAGATAGGGGATGAAAACCAGAAACGCGAAATATCGCCGCCAGACTTTAAATCCTGCCTTAGGCTCGTCGCTCCACAGTATTCCAAGCGCAAGGACGACACAGAGAGCGAGAAGGGCGACAACCAGCGGTTCCTTCATCGTCTCCTTGAAACGGCCCAGGCCGCCATCCAGTATCCAGACCAGGGGAAGAAGGTAGTAGGCATAAAAGCTCAGCCCTTTGTACCAGAGGGCAATGCCGAAGAACAGCAGCGCAAACTTTGCCAGCGCGTCGCGGAACGCGTCGACCCCGTGCAAGGGAACGGGAGGATGGGCGAAAATTGCCACCTTCAAAAGGCAGGGGGAATCATAAGTGCCGGTATAATAACCTATATATGGCGAGGGAGATCGGGCGACGACGAGGCATGTGAACATTAGATGGAAAAAGGCCTCGTTTTTGGTGCGTGGCTAAAATAGAAGGAGAGGGCGCCTGTTGCCGTTCGATCCTTTCACGCACCGACTCAAAGTCGGGTTTTGGCGCCCCGATAGGTTAAAATGGCTAAAACCACCTAAAAGGAGGATCTATCATGAGACCGGTTATTTTTGTTGCCGCATTATTTGGATATGCTGCGGCATTCACGGCCCAGGCCGGCGTCCTCGGTCCGGAAGGATGGGCGCCAACCGGGTGTGGAGCATTGCCGCAGAAACCCATCATCGATTCGAGCACTGCGGAGGCGTTCAACAAAAGCATCGGCACAATCAATGAGTGGCAGAAGCAGCTACAGGCGTATCACGACTGCATGGTGAAAGAGGCGAATGCCGACAGCACAGCAGTTAATAAGGGGGCAACCGCTGAACAGGCGCGGATAAACGAAGCTATCGAAAAAGTAAACCAGGATGCCACCGCCGGCAGGCAAAAAGTAGAACGCAGCTCTTCTTCTCCCTCTCCTGTCTTAGTTCCGCCCGCGGGAACCATGCCCGGCGGTCAGGGCTATTAGAGCGATAATATAGCGGTATCTGAATAGCAAAGACGCCCATCGGGGTCCGTTTTACGGCTTTCATGGAGTTCAGCGAGTTGAGTTACCGTAGCCAACTGTAGTTTCGAAAAGGGGGTTGAGCGCGCCCCGTTCGATGTCGCCATTCCGACGTTACAAGTCCGGGGAAGCAAGATCTTTGAAGACATTGACCTCGATGCTTGCCACAGCGGCAATAGCGCCATCAATCCTGATATCCGGAACGGATTCCTCGTTCGCGCAGGCAATTTCCCCTCCGGGCGGCGCCCCGGTCACGCTCCGCCCGGTCGTGGTCAGCGGCACCCGTGTCGAGCAATCGAGCTTCTCTCTGCCCATGTCGGTCGATGTGGTGGAGGGGCTGGTGATCCAGGACAGCCAGCCACGTGTGAATCTCTCCGAAGCGTTATCCCGAGTGCCGGGGTTGGTCATTCTAAACCGACAAAATTACGCCCAGGATCTGCAGGTCTCAAGCCGCGGATTCGGCGCGCGCTCCACTTTCGGGATTCGCGGCGTTCGGATGATTGTCGATGACATCCCCGCCACAATGCCGGACGGGCAGGGCCAGGCGGCCAATATCAACCTCGGCTCGGTCCAACGCATCGAAGTTCTGCGCGGTCCTTTTTCCGCGATCCATGGAAATGCTTCAGGCGGCGTAATCCAGGCGTTTACCGAGGACGGGCCATCGGGAACGATGCTGTCCGGCTCGTTGCTCGGCGGCAGCTTTGGCACCAGCCGAGGCGAGATCAAGCTGGGCGGAACACTTGGTGGAACAAAGGGATCCGACGGCAACCCACTCCCTGGACCTTTCAATTACATCGTGGATATCTCCCGTTTCCAGACCGATGGCTACCGCGAACACAGCTCCGCCACACGGTACCAGGCCAACGCAAAGCTCACCTATCGATTTACCAACAATGACACGCTTACGCTGGTGTTTAACGAACTTCACCAGGGCAATACCCAGGACCCGCTCGGGCTGACACGCGCGCAAATGATGGCGGACCCGCGACAGGCGGGTACCGGCGCGATTGCTTTCAATACCCGCAAGAGCATTGACAATACCCAGGGGGGGCTCGTTTATGAGCACAAGTTTTCCGCAACAAGCTCGATCAAACTGATCGGTTATGCGGGAACCCGGCAAGTGGAACAGTTTTTGGCAGTGCCTCGAGGCGCGCAGATCCCGCAGACAAACTCGGGCGGGGTAGTGGATCTTGATCGCGAGTTCGGCGGTCTGGGATTGAGATGGACGCATCGCAGCATTGGCCCCCGTCCGTTCACGCTGACCGCGGCAATCGAATACGATGCCATGGGGGAACGACGCAAAGGTTTCGAAAATTTTTCCGGGGACACATTGGGCGTGCACGGCACTATTCGGCGTAACGAAGACAACACAGTGACGAGCTTCAGTCAGTACGCGCAGGCCGAGTGGCAATTTACTCCCGCCTGGTCGCTTTCCGCCGGTGTGCGCAATACCGAAGTGAAATTCAGGTCCAAAGATTTTTTTATCCGCGCAGGCAATGCGGACGACAGCGGCAGGATTACTTTTCGCAAGATCACGCCGGTACTGGGGCTCTTGTATAAAGCGACTCCCACTCTCAATCTCTACGCCAGCGCCGGGCAAGGCTTCGAGACGCCCACTTTCGTCGAGCTTGCCTATCGGCCCGACGGCGTCGGCGGCCTCAATTTCGCGCTCCAGCCGAGCAAAAGCAATAACTTCGAGGCAGGGTTCAAATGGCTGGCAACGAACAGCACGCGCATCAACCTGGCGCTTTTCGAAACCCATGTGAATGGCGAGATTGTGCCAGCCACGAATTCTGGCGGGCGGGCGACTTTTCAGAACGCTTCCGATACGCGACGACGCGGCGTGGAGCTCTCCCTGGATGCGTATTTCCAGCGTGATCTGTCGGCCTTTGTGTCTTATACCTATCTGGACGCGGTCTTTCTGGATCAATACAGCTATCGCGCCGGTGCGGCGGGGGCCACGGTAACGGTCGCAGAGGGAAATTTCCTGCCGGGCGTGCCACGCAATACCGCCTTCGGAGAGTTGGCCTGGCGGCGTGGCTTGCCAGGATTCTCGGCCGCGGTGGAGGCAATCTATCGGGACCGTATTTTTGTAAACGACATCAATTCTGAAGCCGCAAAGGCATACGCCATTGCCAATGTCCGGGTGGCGTACTCGCGTCAGATCGGCGCGTGGAAGATCAGCGGGTTCGCGCGCGTGGACAATATTACCGGAACCCGTTATGCCGGAGCAGTAATTGTGAATGAAGCCAATGGGCGCTTTTATGAGCCCTCGCCGGGACGGAACTATATGGTGGGGTTGAACGCGAGTTACACGTTTTAGAAAAACTGCGGTAAGAGGCTGCCTTCCTTCAGACATGATTCGTTGTGACGTTGATCATCGCCACCACTCGAATTTCTTTTAGCCTTTAGACCTTCCTTTAGGCCTTTAATCCCCCCAACTGGTCCATACAGCTGATCAGTCACAAATATTCAACTGCCTTCGTAAAATTCCATTCAAGTATTTTCATGACCTTGCCGTTAGATACGAGTGGGCAACGAGCAGCAAAAAATGCTCGTTAAAGACGGTTGAGGCACGGCATTTTTACGCAGCGGCGCTCGTGCTGCTCCAGTCTCGTCCGCCTCATCTGGCTTGGAAACTCTGTAATGCCAATTCTTAGGATCGATTACAGGGGTGTACCGGTTCATACATGCTTTCTGCCCCAAAAGGGCACATCCAAATTCCCGGGGGGGGAAAAATGCTAAGCCCAAATGTCAATAACGCGACTGACCAGCTGGCCCGAGGGTACTCCATCATTCGCCAAGTGGACGCTTTTGCCTTTGCCAGTATGAATACGAGGGTAGGGAGACTGAGTCCGAATCCCCCGTGGGCGGCCGCTGCCCGACAGAGCATTGAGCTCCTGAGCCAAGCGGGGGAGCAATGGCAGGCAGAGAAATTAGATATTTGGACTCCGGTCTTAAACCAGTTTATAAACTATGCCACCTTGTTTTCCCGCTTTGCTCAGGTTGCGTCCAGCGTTGGCGATGACAAGGACGCCTGGATGGACATATTGAATACGATGAGCGCGGCGCTCGCTACGGGAAAAAATGTGACACGCGCCGCAGAAGGTCAGTTTACCTTGCAGATCAATAATCTCAACAATATTCGGCAGGCACTCGACGCCAGTATTGCGACTGCATGGAACAGCCTGGCCAGCGAAGAGCAAGCCATGACCGACCTCGCCACGCAAGTCACGGCACTTCAAGATCAGTTCAACAGGCTTGGAGGAACCCTGTCGAGCGCGGAAATCTCGGCCGGCAAAAACTTCATTCAGTCTTCGGTCACCATCCGCTATACCGTGGTTTCCGCAGCAGGCGTCGAGGTTCCTTACCTGGCGATCGCGGGCCTGCTGTTTACCGTCGGCAAGATGACTTATGATCTTATCGTCACTAATAAAGAGATTGATCAAACGATCGGCAGGATCGTGAGATTGCGGGTTAATATGTCGGAAAACGCGCAAGCCGCCGCCATAAGCAAGGCAGTTTCCCAGTTGATCGACAACTTCGATAAAAGCATGCTGGAGATGAATAGCCAGATGCCACCGATTGCGGCGATGTGGGAGGCCGAACAAACCAAGGTCGGCCAGGTCATTAACGCGATTTATGCAGGTGCGACGCCACACCAGATCGGCGATCTGGTGGCGATGCCCTCGGCCGCAGCCAGTTGGAACACCTTATCTGATTTCTGCGTCAAGCTTTCGCAATTGACCAAGATTGGCCACCCCGTAACGGTTACGACAACCAGACCCGTCACCACCCTCAACTTCGCTTTCCCAATGAGAGAGCTTCATTCGTGAATACCTGTGTCAGCAGCAATACCGCCGCCGCGACCGCTGCCAACAGTACCGCCTCGGGCTTTGCTTCAGCGTAACCCCGCGCTTGTGCCTGGGGGGTGTTTCGTTGCCAGGGCACCCCCCCTTTTTTTCATTAGCGGCCGCTGAAGGCCGTCATGATCCTGAACGGCAATTACTCAGCGGCAAAGTCGGCGCACCACCGCGGCCGCCGCTGTCCCCATCATTCCGCCGCAGCCATATTCACGTTTTTTTCACGAAAACTTCACATCTTTGTCAACCGTACGTTCTTTAATGCGTTAATTCCACCACGTCGCCTCTGATCCGCGCTTAGCCGTAGCTGGCTGAACGAGGCGCCGAGCAAAGCCGTTCGAAGCCGTCACCCGGTCGCTCGGCTCGCCCTTGGAATTATCTTATTGACTGCCCAAGGTGATGCACTAGCCTTTTGTACATCAGGTGCATCACCAGAATCTGGTGCATCACATTGACGCAGAGAAAACTTATCAGGAGAGCAACTATGCCCACATCCAAGCCGCGTATAACCGTAACGCTTACCGAGGAGCAACACGCTATTCTGCGCAAGATCAGCGCTGCGAGCGGGCAAAGCATGAGTGGTGTGATTTCCGAATTCATGCTAATGGCTCAACCCGCGCTGGAACGCATGGCCGTATCGTTTCAACAACTTAAGCAGGACCTCGACGCGGATCGCCAACGGGTCGCTGATGTGCTTTCCGAATTGCACGCGGAGCGTGCGCGCAACGAAGTGTCGGCGCTGTCGCGCGCGTCGCCCGCTGCCCGCGCGGAAGCTCCGGAACATCCTATCCGAACCACCGGGGCGGAGCCGGACGCAATACAGTTTTGCGCAAGCGTGGACTTTGTCCGCCCAGATACCAACATGGCTAATGATTCCTTTGGGGATGACACCGAGATCAATCCCGGCTACACAAAACCGAAGCGCAGCACCTCCGCCAGGACACGCGATTCTGCCCAGTCCACTGAAGGGACACAAAAGAGGGGGAAAAAATGAAGAGACTTGCGGGGTACCAGGCAGGACTGATAACGAAAGCCTTTTGCAACTCCCGGCAAGATTGCAACAAACCAGCAATAGCCAAATTCGGAAGGAATAATCCACATGTCTGAAACCAAGCACCACAACGAGCCTCCGTCGGCGGCTCACGGCGACCTCGCCGCCCACAGCGCTGGAAGTGCGGGATCGCTCTCGGGCATTAAGCCGGCGTCGGCCGCGTTTGAAGCCAAGTACCTTGCCCGCGACGTACAAGCTGGCATCATCACCGGCGCAATGGCGATTCCCCTGTCTGTCGGCATTGCATTGATGTCCGACTACCCCATCAAGGTTGCCCTCGCAACCGTCGCCTTTGCCTGTTTCATCGGCTGGATTAACGCTTTTATCAGGCCCGGGAACTATATCGGCGCGCCTGGGGTTGCCGCAGGCCTCGCGCCTGTGCTCGCCATGGGTGTGGCGAGTTTCGGCATGGAAAACATGGCCTTTGTCATTTTTCTTACTGCCGCGATGCAGGCAATGATATGGAAGTTCAACTGGCAAAAGTACATTTTGCTGGCGGTGCCCAGCTATCTCGTCGAAGGACTGCTGGCAGGCGTCGGCTTGAAAATTGCGCTGAAGTTCCTGACCTTCACTTACGAGATACCAGCCGAGCAGGAAGCGGCTGATGCATTCTGGAACGGCGCACGGATACAGATGGCCCTTATTTCCCTGGTCGGTTTTGCCACCTTTGTTTACTTGTTCTCCAAATTCAAGGACACGAAGCCGGCCGTGCCTTATTTCCTCCTGATCGGTGCGAGCATTGTGCTGGCGCAATTCCTGCCGGTCCCGATGCTGCATGTGGATGACGTGGAGCTTCTGCTGGCGCTGCCGCTGCCACATTTCGATAGCACGCTGACCTGGGTGTACGTAATTGGCTTTGCCGCCATGCTGGCCGTGATCGACGTCATCGAGCAGGTGATGAGCAATGCAGCAATCGAGAAAATCGATCCGCTGGGGCGCAAGTGCAATACCAACAACAGCCTGCTGGCCATCTGGATAGCAAACATGGGCTCCAGCTTCTTTGGCGGCATGACCAACCTCGACGGACTGGCAAAAAGTACGACGAATAAGCTGGCCGGCGCGATGACCAAATTCTCGGTCCTCGTGGTCGGGGTCGTGGTCGCGTTCTTCGTCCTGAACTCGCAGTACCTGGAGTATCTGCCCAAGTTTTCGCTGGCCGCGATCATGATTTTCTCGGGCTGGAAAATGATCATGGGGCTTTGGCACGTGGCGCATTACGGGCAATACGCAATGATCCTTGCCACCGTCTGCGGCTTGCTGGTCTATAAGGTAGGAATATTCGAGGGATTGCTGATCGCCATGGCGGTGCACGGCCTCATCAATTATGTTGTCTTCAGCCAGGCGGATAAAGTACCGGGGAAGGTCATCATCAAAAAATACCTCGATAAATTTTCGTCGGGTGGAGGCGGAGCAGACTAGCTCGCCAACCGGAGGTCAGTTATTGACTGAATGCCACGCCATGTTCCGATATGGCGTGGCTTTGTGCGGTACTGCGACGGTAGTTGCAAGCATACCGTGTGCGTTAGCGTACCGAAAAGCGCGGCACTATCCGTAGAATGGTTTCCCGCAAGCTTACCCAGGAGGGGATATGCATAAGCTGAATGGAAGTTTTTCGACGGGGTACGCCTTGCTGACAGGACTGATGCTGATCGCTCTTGCACCGGCAAGCTCCGCGCAAGAGTCAAAGGAGCCGGATATCGTTCCGGCTGGCGAGACAAAAACCCCAAAAACAAGAGTCCTGGAATTAGGCGCGAAACTTCTACAGAGCAATTCTCCGTTGAAGCGCTTCGATATCTATCTCGTAGGCTTCCATCCCATGAAGGACTCTCCCGAAGACCAGATGGAGGCCCATCACTATTGCCATCAGGTAAATGAGGACTTCGCGCAGTGCGCGCTGTTCGATGGCAATACCGCGGACGCGAATCTGAACGGCATTGAATACATTATTTCCGAAAAGCTTTTTGCTAGCCTCCCCGAGGAGGAAAAAAAGTACTGGCATCCTCATAATGGCGAAATTCTTTCCGGGCAGCTTATCGCCCCCGGCATTCCGAACATGGCCGAAAAATCGCTGATGAAAGGAAAAATGAACAGCTATGGCAAAACCTGGCACGTCTGGGACACCGGTCATGAAGGAAAGCTGGGCACGACACTGCCGTTGGGTGAGCCGATGCTGGGCTGGTCTTTCAGCAGGGATGGCGAAGCGATACCCGGATTGGTGGAGAAGCGGGACAAGAAACTTAAGATCGACACCTCCGAGGTGCGTAAACAGCGCGAAGACCTCAAGCAGTATGCCAAGCCACAATCGGGCGTTGACGACCTGAAAGGTAAATTTTCCCGTCCCACCAGGGATATCCCCGGCGTGATCGACCAGGGGAACGCACGATCTCTCCCCCACACAACCGAATAAGCACCAGGATGAGCATTAGAATAGCCCCGGGGCAGTTCGACCACGCGCCAGCCGTTATCCAGCTATCCAATGCTCACCTGTCCTGACGGATACTGAATGCTTTCCCCACGCGTGGTAGCCAGCGTGAATGCGATAGTGAGCGGCCCGACGCGGCCGATCACCATCAGTATGACAATGATGGCCTGACCCGCCAATGATAAATCCGCGGTGATTCCCCGCGACAACCCGACCGTGGCCGCTGCGGATACGCCCTCAAACGCCAGATCCAGGAAAGCCGCCGTTTCTGTTATGGTCAGCAGGAATATGCCGGTGGTTACACACAGCAGCGAAATGACGATAATCGCCAGCGATTTACGGATGATATCCAGCTGGATGCTGCGGCCAAATACCACCGGGCGTTCCTGCTTTTTTAGAAATGCCCAGGTCGTGAGCAATACCACGAGGAACGTGCTGAGTTTAATGCCGCCAGCCGTCGAGCCGCTGCCGCCGCCGATAAACATCAGCCCGGTAATAAAAAATGCGGTTGACGGCAGAAGGGCTCCGATATCCAGCGTGTTATAACCGGCGCTGCGCGGTGTCACAGCCTGGAACCAGGATGCCCAGAGTTTCGCTCCCCAGCCGGGCAATGCGGCCAAAGTGGCGGGATTTCCATATTCGAGCACCAGAACCACGAGCATTGCAACCAGGTTGATCGCAAGCGTACCGATCAGCATCAGTTTGGTGTGCAGCGAGTATTGCGCGAAACGCTTTTTGCCGATGACGTCGGCCACGACCACAAAGCCGATTCCCCCACAGATGAGCAGCAGCGATATCACGATATTCACGAGGGGGTTGGCAACATAGGCAACCAGACCATCGTGCGCTAATGCAAAACCCGCGTTGTTGAAGGCGGAAAGGGCATGAAAAAAACTATAGAACAGCCCTCGGTTCCATCCCATTTCCGGGACCCACTGAATGGCCAGCATGGCGGTCCCGAGCAACTCCATGATGGCGGTGAAACCGACCGCCCAGAACATAAGCCGGCGTAAGTCTCCTTGCCCGCTCTGATTGAAGCTTTCACGCAATGCCGCGCGGTGCTTAAGCCCCAGCTGGCCTTTCATCAGGTGAATGATGAGTATGCCAAACGTCATCAACCCGAGCCCGCCGCATTGCATCAGGAAAAGCAGTATCCAGTGGCCCAGCAGGGTGAAGTGGGTGCCAGTATCGACCACGACCAGGCCGGTCACGGTCGAAGCCGACACAGCGGTAAAGATAGCCTGCGACCAGGAAATGGGGATCTGAGTGGCCGCAGGCAGCTTCAACAACAGCGAGCCAACGAAACACAAACCGATATAGGAGAGAACCAGGGCCTGGGGAGGCGTCAGTCCGAGAACATGCGTTTTGACCTGCTGAAACAGCCTGTCGCCCAGTAATGCGAATTTCATAAGTACTTGCTGATCTTTCGCAGATTGCGCAGTGTCCCCCATAACAGTATCTTATCGTTACACCTGAATTCGTACTGCTGTGGTGGCGGCCTCAACACCTGATCCTGATTCTTGATCAGCAAGCATTGAAGATCATTTTCCGCCAGATGCAGGGAATCCAGTTTCTGCCCGGCAAGCCGCTCTGAAGCTCGCACCTGCACCGCGAAATGGTCATCCCCAAAGCTGATGTAATCCATCACCTCGGGATAGACCATTCCCCGCGCCAGGCGCAGACCCATTTCATGCTCGGGGTGCACGATATGATCGGTGCCCAGTTTTTCCAGTATCTTATGGTGGTTGGGATTGTGCGCTTTTGCCCAAACTTTTGGCTTCGGCATCCCTTTGACGATCAAAGTGGCAAGAATATTTGCCTCGATGTCTTCTCCAATTGCAATCACCACGCCATCGCACTCGTGAACGCCCAGGTCGCGTAACACCTTCTCATCCTGCGCGTCAGCGATGACGGCCTGAGTTATCTTCTCCGCGATATTATTGACAAGATTGGGGTCAAGATCGATCCCTATGACATCGTGGCCCAGCCGTGAAAGCTCAAGCGCAACGGTTGATCCGAAAATACCGAGTCCGAGCACTGCGTAGGTATTCTTCATGAAATGTCCCGGTTATTTCAATGCGGGAATCAAGATTACAGGAAACCCTGCGACCAGCAGGGGAAAACTTCCCCCAACCGGCATCTCACTCCGGACTGATCTCGAAAGCAATAAATTGGGTCAACTGGCTGCGGGAAAAATTATTATCGGCTACCAGGATGACGGTGCGCTTGCCATTGAAAATCGGCCCCAGCGTGATACCTTCGATGTTACCCTGCGCCAGCGCGGAACCGTCGTCGTTTTTCAGTTCCGATAAATCCAGCAGCAATGTTTTCCGTACCGGCATAACGCTGAAGCCTGCAATTGTCGGCATTCCCGAAATATCGGTGGCGTTTCGCGCATCTGCATAATAAAGGTGGATAGTATAACCGGTCGAGTTGCTGCCGGGTAAGAGCGCATCGAGCGTGAAAGCGCGTTCAATCGTGATGAACTGTCGGTCTCCAATTGCAACGAAGTCTGTAAGACCATTGGTTGCGAATCCCACGATCGAGGCCGGAATGAATGCAACCGGATCGACGTTGTAGACGTACTCAGCGCCCGACGCCCCGCTGGCGATGTCAAAGGACAGAATTCGTGAGCGCGAGCCTGTAACAATATTGGCGGGGGGCGCATCTTGAATCAAGCCATTTTCCGTGGCTGTATAGAGAATATTGCGGTCAATCGATAACGCAAGACTCTCGAATGCCAGGTTACTGTAGACGCCGCGATCGCCAGGGAATATCCCCAGCCTCGAGCCGCGCGGATAATAGTAGTAGGGCACGCTGAAATCGCGGCTGTGGCTCCCATCCGGATTCATTTCACGCACTGCCGGGTTCCTGATGCGTACGATTCCCCGCTGGCCCTCGTCGCTCCAGTATATCTTGTTGCGCGCCCGGTCAAACCGCAGGCCTTCCGGATCGACCGTACCACTCTTGAAGGCGCTTCCGTCGGGTTGCTGGATCGTCGTTACGGAGTGAAACACCACCCCTTCCATGCCCGGCGCCACTGAGCGAGTGAATAGGGCCAGATCGAGGGAAAGCTGGTAAAACCGGGCGGTATTGATGTTGCTGCGGTCGTCGCTGACCGTAATATAACGGTCGCTGGCCGAGTCATAGTCAAGAGAGGACAAACCACCAATGGTGGTACCGTTGAAACGGGTTTTGTTGGGTACGAGTTGGTGGCCAATATAGTTCAGCCTGAAGCCACCGTGCTCATTCCCATTGCCTGGCTGGGCGGCAGCGCAGGCGGCCGCTATGGCGAGACTTGCCGCCAGGGCAATGGCGCTCAAAGGAATTCTTCTCATGAGGACGGGATTTTCAGTATTATTAAAACCGCGAATTATGCATGAGCACCGCGTCCGGCCATCCGCCCGAAGAATGAAACCATATCAGTTTTTTACTTCACATTCCGTTAACGGGGCATGAGACTCGACCATGCCACACGCAATACGCATTTTCCACGAGAAATGATGAGCTGAATATATGCGGCAGTGTCTGGAATGGGCGGCGATATTGCAACACCGCGACAATTGTTCATTTAGTACAGGGAATTCAACATGACTCGCCCCCTCCGTTCAGGAAATTTCTTTCCGGCAGCCGCCATTTTTCTGCTGGCGATGGGGGTATCCAGTTGCGCGAATTTTACAGATGTAAAAACCTTCGCGACGCTTTCATTCAAGGCAACGGAACATGAAGCCCTGTCGCGAGACTATATTGCGGCGATGGACAGACGCAAGCAATACCAGCCACCTGAATACCACGCAGAACTGGAAGCACAAAAAACGCGCCGGGAAGCGCAGCAAGCAAGCCTGGATTTACTTCAGCAAACGATAGCCGATTACATGCAGGGGTTGGCTGGACTCACGACTGGCGAGATCAGAACGTACGATAAATCGCTGAAGGACCTCAGCGCCAGTCTCAACAAGGCGACACTGCTTACCAGTGGCGAGAAAGAAGCGGTGGGCGCGCTATCGACCTTGCTCGCGCGGGCTGTCACCGCGACCTATCGGCAGAATGAGATCAAGAACCTGATCCGGGACGGCAATGAGCCTCTGCAGGATATTATCAAGGCTACCCGCAAAATCGTAACGAAAGGTATCGGCGCCGATTTGCAGGTTGAATCTACGCTCGTCACAAGGTATTACGACAACTTCATGCTCGCGCCGGATAACCCTCCGGAACCTGTCGCGATGGCGCTGGCGCGAGAAGCCAGGGCGGATGCGCTCGGGCGCGTGGATGCACGGCTCAGAAGCGTCCAGGCGTACGACGACGTGCTGGAGAAGATCGCGCACGGGCACCGGTTTCTGCATGAGCATACGGGCATGATTGGTAATGACGAGCTGAGCAAGCAATTCAGCCCGTATATCGATGAACTTCGGTATGCTTACCGGCATTTCGTTGAGGTTGCGCGATAATACGGGAAAGCGCCATGGATAAACTTACGCCGGATGATGCGTTCGAGTTAGGCAACCAGTTTCGGGATGCCGCAATTCTGCTGGGCGACTGGCGCATCAGGAATCGGTCCAGCCTGACGAAAGCCGAATGGGATGTGCTTGACGGCCGGGAGATTCGCCTGTTGAACATGGCGTCCAGCATATACACGACGGCTGTCGGACTTGTCCTGATGGATAGCCAGACCGCGGTTGTCCATTTGCAGTGCAGCGTGAAAGCGGCAAAGTCGGCGGTGCAACATATCGCCACCCTCAAGCAGGCGCTTGATCTGGCGTCCGCGCTGATCCTCTTCGCCGCGGCGGTATCCTCCAGCAACGCGGCGGCTATTCCCGCTGCAATAGTAGCGGTGAATGACGCCGCCACAGCCATTGTCGAGCGGCAGGGCGGTGAGGGGGCCTGATCAGACAGACTTGCGCAAACAGCAGAGCTCGATAAAATCGCGTTCCGGGCTCATAAAGCCGGAACCGAACGATCAGCGCATGGGAGCGCTGCAATAACGGGACTGCCCAATTTACCTTATGGATGAACGACTCAAACGATTCGCACCGGCTGCTGTAGTGGTCGGCTTGGCCGTCCTGGCGCTGGGGGGGTGGTATTTCACCCGGCAGCCCGCCGATACCGCCACACTGGTACTCTTCGGTAACGTGGATATCCGCCAGGTTTCACTGGCGTTCAACGGCAGCGAACGGGTAGCCGAGATGCGCGTGCAGGAAGGCGACCGCGTCGAGGCCGGCCAGGTCATCGCGCGCCTGGATACCCGCGCCCTGACCCTGCAAATCGCGGAGGCGGAAGCTCGCATCGCGGTGCAGGAGCAGGTTTTACTGCGGCTGAAGAACGGCACGCGTCCGGAGGAGGTGGCGCAGGCCAGGGCTGAGGTGCGTGCCGCGCAGGCCGAGACGGATCTTGCTGAACAGCATTGGACCCGCCTCCGGGAGATAACCGACAATTCTTCCGGGGCTGTCAGCGAGGAGGCTGTTGATAATGCGCGTTCCCGCCGGCGCGTAGCCCGCGCACAACTTGAAAACCGCAAAAAGGCCTTGCAACTGGCGCGGATCGGTCCGCGCCGCGAGGACATTTCCCAGGCCCAGGCGCAGCTGAACGTGGCCCGGGCCGAACTGGCATTGTTCATTCATTACCTCAATCAGGCGGAATTGAAAGCTCCTATCAATGCCACGATCCGCTCGCGCCTGCTGGAACCAGGCGATATGGCCTCGCCGGAACGCCCGGTTTATGCGCTGGCGATTACAGACCCGAAATGGGTGCGCGCCTACATAACTGAAGTCGATCTGGGCCATATCAAGCCGGGAATGAGCGCTCGCGTGACCATCGACAGCCACCCCGACCGGCCCATCCAGGGACGCATAGGCTATATTTCCTCCGTAGCGGAGTTCACGCCTAAAACCGTCCAGACTGAAGAGTTGCGTACCAGCCTCGTATACGAAGTGCGCGTCTATGTCGACGATGCCGATGATCGGCTGCGTTTAGGCATGCCGGCTACCGTGCATATTCCTCTGCAAGAGGACAAACAGCTGGACAAACAGCTCCCCAGGACGTAAGGATGAGCGAAACGGCGGCGCTGGCGGGAAGCGGACTTCACAAGCGCTTTCTGGTCAAGGAAACGGGACAGACTGTGCCCGCCGTCACCGATGTCTCTCTCGAAATACCCGCAGGGACGCTCACCGCTTTGGTTGGGCCGGACGGCGCGGGCAAAACGACGCTGCTGCGGATGATGGCGGGACTGATGAAGGCGGACGAAGGCCGGCTTGAGGTTCTGGGTATCGATGTCGCCGCAGATCCGCAAGCGGTTCAGGACCGTATCAGCTATATGCCCCAGCGCTTCGGCCTGTATGAAGACCTGAGCGTGCAGGAAAACCTCGATCTTTATGCGGATCTGCACGGCGTGACGCAGGAGGCTCGCAAGGAACGCTACCGCCGCCTGCTGCACATGACCAATCTGGCGCGCTTTACTTCCCGCCCGGCGGGAAAACTGTCCGGTGGGATGAAGCAGAAGCTGGGCCTCGCCTGCACGCTCGTCCGCTCACCCGAACTGCTGCTGCTCGATGAGCCGACCGTCGGCGTGGACCCGCTATCCCGCGTCGAGCTGTGGGACATTATCCTCCAGATGATTCACGATGAACGCCTGACCGTGCTCGTCACTACCGCCTATCTCGATGAAGCCGAGCGCTGCGCCCGGGTGTTCGTGCTGCACGAGGGCAGGCTGCTGACCAGCGGCACCCCCGCGGATATTCAGGCTCAGGCGAACCACCTGTGCTTTATCGCCATCCCCCCGGCGGACCAGCCGCCGCGGATCCTGCAGGCACGCCTGCTGGATGAGGTGGAAAGTATTATAGATGCGGTTCCCCAGGCTGGCGCCGTTCGTTTCATCCGTCGTGCCGATGCGGACAAGCAGCGGCTGGATGCCTTGCTGGACGGTATCGAGGTGTTCCCGGCAGAGGCACGTCTTGAGGACGGGTTCATGGTCCTGCTGCGAAAATGGCATGATGCGGAGGTGGAAACCATCGCGCCGGCGGATGCCGAAGCGGAGGATACCCACCGTCCTGCAACAGGAATTGGGGATGAAATCGCAATTGAGGTGAAAGATCTTGTGCGCACCTTTGGCGAATTCGTCGCCGTGGATCATGTCTCGTTTTCGGTTCGCCGCGGCGAGATTTTTGGTTTGCTGGGACCAAATGGCGCCGGCAAAACCACCACCTTTCGCGTGCTGTGCGGTCTTTTGCCCGCGAGCAGCGGTTTCGTCCATGTCGCCGGGGTAGACCTGCGGCATGCGCGAGCCGTTGCGCGGCGCAATATCGGATACGTATCGCAGAAATTCTCTCTCTACGGCGACCTCTCGGTACGGGAAAACCTGGAGTTCTTCGGCAGCGCGTATGGCTTGCATGGCGCCCGCTTGCGTGACCGCATCCGCACCGTAGTTCAGCAATTCGACCTTGGCGGCAGGGAAAATTCGCCCAGCGGCCAACTGCCCGGTGGATTCAAGCAACGCCTCGCAATGGCCGTCGGTCTGTTGCACCAACCTGACATCCTGTTCCTTGACGAACCTACCAGCGGCACCGATCCGCTGAAGCGGCGCGCGTTCTGGCGCCGTATTACGGCGCTGTCACAGGTGGGAACGACGATCGTCATCACCACCCATTTCATGGAAGAAGCTGAGTATTGCGACCGCATCGTAATACAGGATGCAGGCAAACTGCTTGCGCTCGGCACCCCCCAGGAGGTGCGTCGGCAGGCAGGCGGGGAAGATAGCAAACTGAGCATGGAGCAGGCGTTCATCGGTATTGTTGCACGCGCGAGGCAGAGAGAGGATGCAACCCATGTGGAGACAGCAGGCTGATGAGCAAAATAAGGACGCCTGTCCGGGAAGATGCGGACGGGGGTCGCCCCGAAGGATTTAGAGGATTTTGGAAACGCGTTCTCTCTTTAACCCGCAAGGAGATTCGTCAACTCCTGCGTGACAAAAGCAATCTTGCTATTGGTATTGGGTTGCCCATCGCCCTCATCCTGATTTTTGGCTATGGACTGTCGCTCGATGTTAAGAACGCGCCTGTCGCAGTGGTGCTCGAAGACCCATCGCCCATGGCCGCTGACGTCGTCGCGGGGCTGGAGCTTTCCGCATACATATCACCTGTGGTGGTAAGCTCGATGCATGATGCCGAGCGCCTCATGCTGGCACGCAGGGTGGATGCCATCGTGCGGGTATCGAATGATTTTTCCCGCCGCCTGGCGGCGGGTGATGCCCAGGTGCAACTGCTGGTGCATGGCTCCGAGGCCAGCCGCGCCCTGATCATACGCGGCTATGTAAGCAGCACCATCAGCCAATGGGCCCAACGCCTTGCCGACCGGAGAGGGCGCCCGGACAGTGTTTCTGCAGGATCTGTAACGCTGGTTGAACGGATGTGGTTCAACTCCGCGAACACGAGCACCTGGTACCTGGTGCCGGGGCTCATCGTGCTGCTCATGACCCTGGTCGGCGCTTTCCTCACCGCGATGGTAATGGCCCGGGAATGGGAACGCGGCACTCTGGAGGCATTATTCGTTTCGCCAGTGCGGCCAACCGAGATCCTGCTGGCCAAGATCATTCCGTATTTTCTGGTCGGAATGCTGGGATTGGGCATGTGCCTGGTCGCCGCACGCTTCCTGTTCCAGGTACCGATGTTCGGCTCGTTTCTGATCGTGCTGGGCAGCTCGATGCTCTATATGCTGGTGGCACTGGGCCTCGGACTGGTCATTTCCTCGTCGGTGAAAAACCAGTTCCTGGCCAGCCAGATAGCCCTGATTAGCAGCTTCATGCCTGCCTTGATGCTCTCCGGCTTCCTGTTCGACCTGCGCAACGTGCCAACTGTCATTTATCTGGTGGGTCAGCTTCTGCCCGCTACCTATTTCATGGAACTGATCAGGACCTTGTTTCTCGCCGGCAATGTGTGGCCGCTGATTCTAAAGAATAGCGCCATCCTGGCTGGCTACGCAGTGCTGCTGCTCGGGCTGGCGCGATTCGTCACGCGCAAGAGTCTGGACTAACCCATGCTCGACTTTCTGCGCCGCGTGGTCAGCCTGTGCCGGAAGGAATTACTGGCCATCCTGAAAGATCCCGCCAACCGGATAATTCTGGTGGTTCCCTCGCTGATGGAGAGCTTTCTGTTCGGTTACGCCGCCACCTACGACCTGAACAACGTGCCATACGCGTTACTTGATCAAAGCAGGGGCGCTGCCTCCGTTGAACTGGTCGCGCGTCTGGATGGAACAGGCGTGTTCCGCCGGGTGGCGACCCTGGAAACACCAAACGAGATCGCGCGCGTCATCAATTCCGGAGAAGCGCTGATGGCGATCCAAATCGGCCCGCTCTTCGAGCGGCAGCTCAACGCAGGCGAACCCGCCCCGGTGCAACTGATCCTCGACGGGCGCAACTCCAACACCGCGGGCTCCGCCGCATTTTATGTCGGCACGGTGATTGAGTCGTATAACGCGTCATTGCGCGAACAGAATCGGCCTCCGGTTACGGTCGAGGCGCGCGCCTGGTACAACCCCAACCTTGAAACGCGCTGGAACCTGCTGCCGGGCCTTATCGCCTCGCTCAGCATGATACAGACCCTGATGCTCGCTGCACTGTCCGTCGCCCGCGAGCGCGAAAACGGCACTTTTGACCAGTTGCTGGTAACGCCATTTTCACCTACAGAGATAATGATCGGCAAGGCCATCCCCATCATGCTCATTGGCTTGATGCAATCGACAATCGTCCTTATGGTGGCGCTGTTCTGGTTCGAGATACCGCTGGCGGGCTCGCTCGTGACGCTGTATACCGGGCTGGTCCTGTTTATAATTGCCAGCGTCGGCCTGGGGCTGTCCATCTCGGCGGTTTCCGCAAACATGCAGCAGGCCATGCTCTATACCTTCATGCTTATCATGCCTTTGATACTGCTGTCCGGACTGGCCACCCCCGTCCGCAACATGCCGCAATTTCTGCAGATTGCCACCCTGGTTAACCCGCTGCGATTCGCCATCGACCTGATGCAACGCGTCTATCTGGAAGGAGCCGGACTGCTCATGGTTGTCTATGACCTGATCCCGCTGCTGATCATTTCAGCCATTACGCTGCCTCTGGCCGCCTGGCTGTTTCGAAACCGTCTTCTTTAAGCAGCAAAGAAACAGGATGGGCCCCATGGAGGAGCCGCCAGCGCTGTCAGGAGATCGCTATAAACCTCCCTTCGGATGGTACGCCCTGATTGTTGACTATGAAAAGCATGTAAAAACCGGGCGGGGCAATATTCCCGTTTGCCGGGGAGCAGGTTGGTGTTTCGATATATCCTTGCCTTTTCCGTGCTGTAAACTATAAAGGTATGAGAGCAGAAGCACGCGTGTGGTATCCCTTACCGGGAATCGGGCATGGAAAAAATTCTTGAAATAACCAGTGTCAAGCTTTCAGTACTGGAAAGCTTTCCCCCAAAATTAAAGATCGATGCGTTCGGCACCGTGCCGACCGGCGGCTGGTCAAACCCCAAATTGATACCGCATATCCATATCCAGGCGCCTCCGGACGGTATTTACGGATTCGATTTCATCGCCGACCCCCCCGCCGGCGCCGCTACCCAGGTAATCTCCGTAATCGAGGTTTCAGACATATGGGAGAATTCTCCTGAGGGCGTCGAAGGGGTGCGTATACATGCTGCGAAAAATTCACAAACAGCACTGGTGGCTGGTGCCCGACAACCTCATCGCCAACCCAACCGGTTCACCCTCACCGACAGCAGCAAGGGCACGCGCATCGTTTTTTTCCCCAGGGCGCTTACGCCGTTGGGTACGAGCGAATCTTCGACGGAAGCGCAGCTTGAATACCACGGTCTGGAAGGGCAATTTATCTTCCGAGGGGACGATATTACGCAGGAACAGACGGTGCTCGGGTCGGTCGTTTCAGTGGTGTTGAAACCCAACGCAGACGCCGGAGGGCTCGATTTCGCGCTGATTCTCCCGCCGGTCAATCTTGGGGGCGAGGCGCGGCAGGATTTCGACACGCTCGGAATCAGGATTCGTAGCCGCGGACGGCTGATCAATCCGGCAGGCGCTGAACTGTCTTACGATGTCGTCCACTTGAAAGGCGTGGCGGAAGACATACCCGTGCTTTGAGCAACCCGGCCACATGAAAATGGCTTAAGAGTCAATTTCGCTGTCTTGACGGGATCGTGGAGGAATCGTTATGGAAGAAAAGAAAGTGCCGGGCAAAGGTGGAGGCGGGAGGGGAAAGGAGAGCAAGCAAGGCGAAGCGGTGCCCCTCGGAGAACGGACCAACCCCATTACCAATCCAGATATATCGGTTCTGGCGCGGTATTCTCCCACCGACGGTGCCCAATCCCACCCCGAGTGGGTCAAAACGAAGTTTCCCTCCTATGTTGAGCCCCACGGCAAGCATGAAGCGACCAGCGTGCGCGAGCTCGCCCATAAGGGCCACACAGTCAGGATCATTACAACCTATCGCGTAGAGGTGGATGGAAAACCGGCTGACCTCCACCTTTCGGTTGACGAAGACGGACAGGTATTCACGCATGCTACGCCATTCGTGACGTACGCTTCCGCAGTCGATTTGATGAAAGCGGTCATGGACGCCTATCCGGAGGACGCATTCTCCAATTCTTCCACCACCCCGAGCGATTCCGATCATAACCATCATGGAGATCACTCATGATCCGCCGCAATTTTCTAACCGACGCCGATGCCGCCCAGCGCTACATCGACGGGGTAAGGCGGCTTAAAGACCCTGCTCAGTCGCCATGGCCGGGCCAGGATGGATTGTCGGTTTACGACTCTTTTGTCTTCTGGCACCACCAGACGATGATGTTGATGACCCCCCCGAACCAAAGCGACCGCAATGCCGCGCACTCCGGTCCGTCATTCCTTCCATGGCACCGCTACTTTCTTGTCACTTTTGAAGGCTTGCTCAGGCGGGCGGTAAACGACGACGAGTTCAGAATTCCGTACTGGGACTGGAGCGCCGATGCGGAATTGGATGAACCAGTCACATCTTCCGTGTGGAATAACGCGAACCTCGGCCAATTCGCCGGTAGCGACTGGCGCGTGCGGCTGGAAATGAATCTGAGGACCGGGGATCTCCGGCGCGCCGACCGCTCGCTGCAACGTTCTCTCGGCAGCACGGGAAGGCTACCACGCCGCGAGGACGTTCGTGCCGTTGTCCGCGAGCAGCCCGCTTACGACTCTCCGCCATTTAATTCATCCTCCGACGGCATGCGTAACCTGGTTGAAGGCTGGATCGGAAGCGCCCGCATTCACAACAATGTGCACGTATGGATTGGCGGCGACATGTCGTTATCATCGTCGCCCAACGACCCGATATTCTTCCTGCATCACTGTAACGTGGACCGCATCTGGGCAGCGTGGCAGGAAAGGCACCCGGATTCCCCCTACCTGCCGGATATGACCTCCCCGGAGACGCTGCAGTTTCACCGTGTCGACGATGCGCTTTACAGTATCTTCAACGATACGGTCACGCCACGGCAAATGGTCGATTACAAGCGTTACTACGAATACGACACGCTTGCCGACCTGGCGGACGTGGAAACGTAACTCAGATCAGCACGAAGTCGTCCGCCGACAGCCCGATTATTTTTGCATCGGCAGCGAACTCTACGGTTGCAAACCAGCTGCTGTCCCCCGCGATCGCGAAGGTAGGGTTGTACCACAGGTCGGCGATGGTCGCGCTGGACGGGGCGGCGCCGCGAAAACTCAGATAAATTCCGCTCGGGTCCTCCCCGTCATCGCCGGTACTCCCTTCGAAGTACCAATCGGGCTTGAGCGTGCTGCCGGCGACGCCTTCCTTCGCCCAGCTCAGCCCTTCGGAGAATGCCTCGCCATCCTGCGCTGCCAAACCGATGCGGTCGTCATCGATCTTCAGGTCCTTGATGATTGTGCGAAGGGACGTCTCATTCCGCTCTGCACTCGTGAAGTCGAACCGGTCCTTGCCTGCATCTCCGTACAGGGTGTTCAAACCCGCCCCCGCATCGAGCACATCGTTGCCCGGCCCCCCTACCAGGGTGTCCCTGCCTGCGCCTCCGCTTAGCACGTCATTTCCACTGCCGCCGTATAATTTGTCGCTTCCTCCGTAGCCATAAAGCGAATTGTCGAGAACATCGCCGGTAATCGTGTTGTTGAGATCGTTGCCGTCCCCTCGCTTGGCGGCGCCGGAAAGCGAAAGATTCTCCACATTGCGGGGCAGCCATTTATAACTGGTGCTGACAGAGCTATAAATACCGTCAATTCCTTGCCCGGAGTATTCGATAACCTTGTCGGTCAGTTTGTCCACCCGGTAATTATCGTTACCTGCGCCGCCGTACATGGCATCCGCACCCGCGCCGCCGTCGAGCGTGTCGTGACCGCTGCCGCCATACAAATTATCGTTGCCATTGGCCCCGCTAAGGCGGTCATTGCCGCCATAACCATGTAGCGTATTGGCGGACGCATTGCCGGTAATCACATTGTCGAGATCGTTGCCGCCCCCGAAAAACGCGGTGCCGGTGAGCGTCAGGTTTTCGACATTGCGGGGCAGCCATTTATTAGCAGTATTGACTGAGCTGTATACACTGTCAGTGCCTTGACGGGCATTTTCGATGACCTTGTCCAACATCGTGCCGACATAGTAACTGTCGTGGCCTGCCCCGCCATACATCGTGTCCGCACCTGCCCCACCGTTTATCTTGTCGTTTCCGCCCAGGCCATAGATGGTGTCGGCGGAACCCGTAACGAGCTTGCTTGGAACTCCACTGACGCCCAGAGAGCTGGAGCCAGGAGTGATCACATCGAAATTTTTTGTTCCATAGATTTTTGTCATGATGGATTCCGGCTTGAAGTTTAGGAGAAAAAGGGCCGATAGCACGTGCTTGCCCCCGAAAGTTAAAGTAAAGATTTCCAATGCCGTGTGTCTGTTGGGAACCGAACGTTGCTGGCTTAAACTCCCCCTGGGTGGTTTATGCATCCCGCGCTCAAGATCTGGCTCTCCCCGGGCGAGCACGACCTGTCGCTGGCAAAAGCGTCGGCTCTGCCTATGGCCGCAGTCAATTGCCGCCTGCATAAATGCAGTGCATGACTGGGCCTCCCGATCACTATCAAAAATTCGTTCTGGTTATCGTCCCGTTTTAGCCTATGATTGACATGTAGAGACCGGGCACCAAGGAGGAAAGCGTGCTGGCTGGCAATCAGACGAAGTTAATCATCGGTAACTTGCCTTGCGGCTTCCGTTGCCATGGCCGTCCCTATTCCCGTCACCATGACGTTACCGTGCACCGGCGACCAACGCAGGCGGCAGGGGAGGCTTCTGGTGATGAACGCGCGAGCGGTTGCCATGCCGGAAGCTGACGTTATCTCGAGCGCCGCGGCGGGTACCCTCCCGGGGCTGTTTGCTTTGCGGGTCCAGCGCTCGCCGGATGATCCGGCTTATCGCCAGTTCGATCCGGCCAGTGGCAACTGGCAGAGCTATACCTGGCGGGAAACGGGTGGGCTGGTGACAGCCTGGAAAACAGCCATGGCCGGGGAGAATCTCGATCCCGGCGAGCGCGTGGCGGTGCTGCTGCGGAACTCGCTCGAATGGGTATGCTTCGATCAGGCCGCCCTGGCGCTTGGCCTTGTCGTCGTGCCGCTCTATCTCTCTGATACCGCGGACAACATCGCCTATATCCTGGAGGACGCCGGTGCAAGGTTGCTCCTGGTGGGAACTCATGGGCGTTGGAAAACGCTGGCTCCCCACTGTGCCAATCTGACCCGATTGGAAAAAGTATTGTGCGTGCAGCGGCCCGAGGAGGATGCTCCAGCGGATTCCGGCAGGAAAATTCCTGTGGAAGCGGTCGAGAGCTGGCTGGGACGCCCCGGTGGACCTGGGAGAGGCGAACCCGACGCTCAACCTCATCAGTCTGAAATCGACAAATCTCGAAATGCCGACCCGAACCGGCTCGCGACGCTTGTCTATACCTCCGGCACAACCGGCAAGCCAAAAGGCGTCATGCTCTCTCACCACAATATATTGTGGAACACCGAGGCGATTCTGACGGCTGTATCCGGGTACCGGGACGATGTTTATCTCTCCCTGCTGCCGCTCTCGCATATGTTTGAGCGTACCGCGGGATATTATCTTCCCATGATGGCGGGGAGCAGCGTGGCGTATGCGCGCTCCCTCAAGGACCTGAAAGAAGACCTGGCCACCATCCGCCCGCGCATACTCATCGGCGTGCCGCAGATGTTTGACGGCGTTCAAGCCAAGGCGCGCCAGCAGGTGCAGGAGAAAGGCAGGCTCGCCGGATTGCTGTTCGACTGGACGTTAACAATCGGCTGGCAACAGTTTATCGCCGCCCAGCACCGGCCACAGAAGACGTCGCTGCCCCTATGGCACCGCCTCGCCTGGCCGCTGTTGCGCCGACTGGTGGCGGACAAGATGTTGGCAAGCCTCGGGGGACGGCTACGGATAGCGGTAAGCGGAGGAGGACCCCTGGGCGGCGAGGTTTCGCGATACTTCCTCGCACTTGGGCTTCCGCTTGTGCAGGGCTATGGAATGACCGAGGCAGCCCCGGTACTGACCGTCAACCGCCTTGACGATAATATTCCAGAGTCCGCCGGCCTGCCATTGCCTGGCGTCGAAGTCCGGCTCGGTGATGACGATGAATTATTGGCGCGCAGCCCGGGGGTCATGCTCGGGTATTGGCACAGGCCGGAAGACACGCGCGTCCGGATCGATCCGGAGGGGTGGCTGCACACCGGCGATCAAGCGCGCATTGCTGAAGGTCACGTCTTCATTTGCGGACGCCTCAAGGAGATCCTGGTCACATCGAGCGGGGAGAAAGTCCCTCCTGCAGACCTGGAGGCGGCGATCCTTCAGGATGCGCTGATCTCCCAAGCGATGGTAGTGGGCGAAGGGCGTCCCCATCTGGGGGCGATTCTAGTACTGAACCCTGGCGAATGGGAAAAAGTTGCAGTCAGTCTCGGTCTGCACGCGGCGGACCCCGCCGCGCTCGCAAGTTCAGTTGTGAAGAATTACGTGATTAACAGGATTAAGGCGGCCGTTCGCGGGTTTCCCAAATACGCGCGCGTTCGCGCGGTTTACCTGACCCTGGAACCCTGGTCGGTGGAAAATGGACTGCTGACACCGACATTGAAGCTGAAGCGTCCGGAAGTTAAAAAGCGCTTCGCGGATGAGATCACCAGGCTATATGGCGAGCAGGCGGCTCAGTAAACGCCCGGGTGAGTTCATGTAATTCATCATCCTGTCTCCGGTTATTGTTGCCCTCCGTGAGAGGCGCCATTACAGCAACAAGAGCAGCATGCAGGACAGGGCTTGCTGTCAGGAAATGCTTATCCCGAAAGCGAAGCCCCGACAATGGTCAGGCTCTATACGTTTTCACACCCGACCATCATCCTTGTGCAGCCCGCTATCCATTGCTAAATGCCGGCCACTCGGCAAGACCGTAAAAGTTTGGGGCTCTATTGGCCCTATTTTTTTTCTCTTACCCGGTCCGCCTCATTTTCCAACTGGTCAGCCCGGCGTTCCGAGGTATCGCGTGCGGCTTCCGCGGCGCGGTCAGTCGACTTGCTCTCTATCCCGGGGTCTGCCTTTTCAATACGGTCGGCCTTGGCTTCGCCCTGATCACGCGCTATATCGGCTTTTTTTTCCAGTATGTCAGCTTTCTTTTCCAGCACTGCTTCGCGCTTGTTTTCCTGTTTCGAATCGCAGGCCGCAAGGGTGCACGACAGCATCGCGGCAACCAGAACAGGTTTCAAATAGTTCATGATGGTGATCTCCTGTTTTTATGAATGGAAGGACAGTGTACGCCAGGACTGAAGCTAGTTCTGTTCGGCGGCACACACGCAGACCAGATAGAAGCAGGGCACGTGGTATAGGCGCTGTATTGATCAGCTACTCGCTGGATCGTTTCGCGTATTGTACCTTTGTACCGGTGGTAAGCCTTTCCATTAAAACCGCCGGTCATGGACAGGTAATGGGCCAGGCCCAGCGGTGGAAGCGGTAAGCAGGAACCAGCCAAGGGATAGAAAGGATATGCGGAATTGACAGGCGAGGCCTGTGCGCCCTGAATAGGGCGCCAGCAACCAGAAAGGAAAATCAGGTATTTTCCCGGGAAACAAGAATGCCGTTCTCCAAAGCTTCCCGGAAGAGCAGGGTAGGGAGCGCCTCGTTCCACCTTTGAGCGGTGACTGCGACTGGATGGCTTGCTCGCGCCGCGATTAACTCGTCACACTGCAATCAATCAAATATCTTCCTGAAATTATAAAAGACGATGGCTGCAATGGTGAGCAGCAGCATCGGCCAGAACGTAGCAATACCCCCGTACCAAGGCGTCCCGACGGTAACCGGTATCTCCAGGCGGAACTCCACCTGATTTTCATTCTTCCCGGAAAGGTAGAGCCTGTATTCGCCGGTTGAGTCGATCTGCATCACATGAGTGAGAATGCCAGTTTCATAAGATCTGGGAGGAATGGATAAAATCGTTCTTTTCGATGCGTTCTCCTCCATCCTGACCAGGCTCAAAGCCAGCGGCCGGTTGCGCGCAGACTCGGGGTAGAGCAGGTCGATGGTGACTCCAAGCGTCCCCGGCTTGGGTACTTTGCCGCACAACACCGGCACAGATACCGCGCTTATTGCGTTCTCGGGGATGGCATAGTCTGCCGGAATGAAATAAGCCGAGTAACCGACCAGCAGAGCGTCGGATTCGATCGTGCAGGTACCCCCGCGAAAGCCTTTTGGATAGGTTGTGGAGGAGTCTCCCTGGGAGCTCACCTGAAACTGCGTTCCAACGAAAAGCATGACCGCCAGCGTAGCGATCCCGATAAACAGGAGACGAGCTCGCATCGATAAGTTTTTCTCCGTTTCGATCATGGTTTCTTCTGCACCGATGTGGCTAAAAGCCGATTGCCCCCCAATATCGTCTCAGGATCGATCATTCCGGCTTATCAATCAGCCTGTCGGACATGAGCTTCTTGCTGGCGTTATAACAACAACGGCATCTCTTCAACGCCTGGCTTATCTGTAATTTTGCCCCATTCTGCCAGAGTCAATCCGTTATTTAAGTCGCCACGCATTGTAAGGATGATTTTGTTCCGGCGAAACGAAGCATCATTGCGGAATCGAAAATAATGAGTTGCGCAAATGCGCGGAAAAGCGGCGGCCGAAGCGGTAAATCGTCTGCGCAAGATACTGCGATAACGACGTGAGTGCAGGGTGCGAGCCTCCTGCCAGCATGGCAGAAAAGGTTTTGGGTTGGGAAGGCAAATTGCGCGCTTTTAGGGGACGGTTTGAAGGCTGTGGGGCGGGACGTACATTACTTCCACTATGTTTGATATCGAACGGAACCCCTCCTTCCCCAGTGGTATTTCTGCAAGTTCTCTGGTTCCCCCCACCTATGGTCCCCACGCAACTCATCAGGCTCAGCGCGTTAATGGAACGCACCAGCGGCGGCACCGAGATCAGTATCGGGCTCATCGATGGTCCGGTCTTTACCCACCATTCCGAATTGGCCGCGGCGCATATGCGCAAGATCGCCGCACCCAACCAGGCGAGCTGCACCCGGAACCAGAGCATGGCCTGCCTGCATGGGACATTCATCGCCGGGATTTTGTCCGCGAAGCGGACATCCCCGGCACCCGCCATTTGTCCTGACTGCACGCTCCTCGTTCGCCCCATCTTCAGCGAGGCCAGTGCCGGACAGGAACACATGCCGGCTGCGACGCCAGGGGAGCTGGCCACAGCAATCCTGGACTGCATCCATGCCGGCGCGCGCGTAATCAATTTGAGCGTGGCCCTGGCACAGCCGTCCACCAGGGGCGAATGGAAGCTGGATCAGGCGCTCGATCAAGCGCTTCACCGGGGCGTGCTGATTGTCGCGGCAGCGGGGAACCAGGGCACGTTGGGGACCTCCCCGATAACGCGTCATCCATGGGTGATTCCGGTAGTGGCCTGTGATTCGCGCGGGCGTCCGCTCAACGAATCGAACCTGGGAGGGTCAATTGGCAGGCGTGGGCTGAGCGCACCCGGCGATGGGATCACGAGCCTGGGGTCGGATGGCAACTTCATCAGCCTCTCAGGCACGAGCGTAGCGGTGCCATTTATTACCGGGGCCATTGCGCTGCTGTGGTCGCAATTTCCCTCCCTGAACGCGGCGCAGATCAAACTTGCCCTGACGCACTGCTCCAGTACCCGGCGGGCTTCCGTCGTTCCGCCTCTGCTGGATGCCGAGGCGGCTTACCAGATCCTGCTTGGCTCGCGCGCATGGCAACGTAGCGCGTAATGAAGCGGGGGCACGGACGAAAGTCCTAACAACACTCTGACTATTGGGAGGAGAAAAAATGACCGAACAGATCGAGACACCAGAACAACCGATGGGGGAAGCGAATACGGCGAATACAATGAGACAAGACATGACGGGGCAGGATACGCGCGCATCCGCCCCTTTCAAGGAGGCACGGTCAAACATGCCGGTCGCGCCGCAGACGGGCGCCGGCGGATGTAGCTGCGGCGGCGCAGCGGGAATGACACAAAATGGCAGCGGCGTGATCTCGTATGTTTACGCCATCGGCCGGGTCGAGGCCCGGTTCCCGAATCTTGCTGCCGAAAAGGAATTCGCACAGGCAACGGGCCGTGCCGACACTGCGGGAAAAACCGATCAGCAAGCCTTTCATGAGGTGCTGTCGCAACGCCAGAACCGCTACCTGGTACGCCAGCTGTGCTGGGTCTTTACCATACAGGGACTGGAAACCTATCTCCTGCAGCCGCGCGACCCGGCCGATATCGATATGCTGATCGACGCGATCCGCCCGGCGCCCACCCCAAACGATATCGACGTGGTTATCGGCCTGCGCGGGCCCATCGCGCCGCCCGAAATATGCAACGGACTCATGGTTCCCATTGTCGCTTTCGACCAGATCTACTCGTTCGCGCACGATGCCCTGATCAAGGCCATTCCCAGGCCGGAAAACGTCGGCGACGAACAATTTGGACCCGCCGCCGAAGAACTGTTCAACCGCATCATGCAGATGACGGATAACGCGGGCGCGACCGACGAGCATCGCGTCCTCAACTATCTCGCGATGCGTTATCAGGTTATTTATGCGAAGACAGCGGAAAAATACGGTGCAGATTGTTCGCTCACCGGGGTGGAAGTCGTGCCGTCATCGCTGAGCAGCACCCGCAGGATCTACAAGGCCATCTTCTCCTACACCAATCGTAACACCGACTTTACCGAGAAGTTTTTCGTGCGCGTTGACGCCACCGAGGAATTTCCATTCCTGGTGACCAAAATGTCGCCTTACTACGATCGGTAACCGCCACCACGACTGTTTGAAGCACCAACCGCAAGGAGGTAACAAAATGAATACGATGACCATACCGGGATTTACGGCCGAAGCCTCGCTCGGGCATATCAACGCGCCTTATCGCCAGATGGCAGACGGGGTCAGCACGCCCGATGGAGGGCTGGTTATCCCCCAACGCATCAAGCTGCGGGACTGGACCTGTGAATGCGACGCCGCAACGGATATCTGCGTCTGCACGTCAGGAGGCGCGATGCGCGTAATACATGCGTTACTGGGCGAACTTTAAGGATAAGGGGGTTGCCCTTTATGATGTGATCAGGAGGAAATGAAAATGAACATGCCACTGTTTAATGCGGAAGCCTCGCTTGGCCCATCCGTGAATACCTACCGGGGAAGGGCGCCTGCCAGTAAATCAGGTTCGATGCAGGTGACCCCGAGCCAGATCTGGAGGGGGTTCGATATTTTTCCATTGATGCGATGCTGCGGTTATGTGCCGTCGCTGGGAAGATTCGTGTGTACCTCCCAACGAACTCATCCGTTGCAAAACTGCGAATGCAAGCGTACCCCGGATGGCTATCCCTGGATTCTGTGCCATGAGCCGGTGCTCACCTTGGGCTAGATGCGGCTAGATGCGAACACTCACATGCGAACACTCAAGGGGGCCTGAAGCAATTGCGGTTCTAGCGAATGACATGCCGGCCCCGCTTCCCTCGCTGGATACTTGCGCCAATTCGGCGACTTATGTCTCAGGATGCGCCTGTCGGCAAAAGAGGCGAATACCTTTCACTTTTAATTTGCCGACAGGCGATGCACAATCAGCCAGGTATTCAGGCTGTTGAGCATCCTCGGGGATGCACCTGTCCGTTCACTAAAATAGAGGAGGCGTTATGCCAAAATGCGATGCATGCGGGAATGACTATGACAAATCGTTTCAGGTGATCGCCGCAAGCAAAACCTATACTTTCGATAGCTTCGAGTGCGCTATCAGTACCTTGGCGCCGGCTTGTGCGCACTGCAAGGTAAGAATCGTGGGGCACGGGCTTGAAAAGAATGGCGTTATGTTCTGCTGTAATCATTGCGCCGGACAGGAGGGGGTAACGGAACTGCGTGACCGCTCCTAGGAGGCGTCCGTTTTTCGCAAGCTCCACTCTTTCCTCCTGAGTGACGAAATGCGGTCGATGCTCCGAACGGTTCCCCTCCGGCCTCATGGGACCTCATGGGACGCGAGGGGCGGTTAAAATAGGTGCGCCTGGCACGCTATGGCTGCTCGCCTAAGCACATTTATTGACCTGCTGCCTGCTGGAACCGGTTCCCTAAAGAAGCTCTGCCTATGACTCGTCTGTGCGACCAATCAAAAATCATAAATAAGACGGGAAATGAGCAGCCATTCGGTTTTTTTCTCCTCGTTCCATTGCGTTGTCAGCTGCGACGGTCCACCGCCAATCTGGATTATCCCGTTTTTGCTGATGCTGTATTGGAATTGTGGGGTCAGCTGGTAGCGGTACTTCCGCGCACCAATTTCACTATTTAATTCCACCCCAAACGAAAAACGCTTGCTGAAACTATAAAACAGGCTGTTATTCAGCAAGCCTATGAAATCACCGGATTTACCGATTGCGGTGTGCCTGACGCCCAGCATATTCATCATGCTCCACTTCTCTGAAAACTTGTAGTCATTCAGGTAGAGCACTTCCGCTGCATAGGCCTTTTCATCGTTTATGCGCCGCCCTCCGGCCTGCCAGCCGTGAAGCATGCGGCCCTTCATCAACTCGCCGAAATAACCTTGCACTGTAACCTTGTATTGGTTTACGGTCGTATTTTCCATCGGTAGCTCAAACTCAACTGAATGACCCTTGGCAAATGCATATTCGATCTCAGGCGACCACGCCATCTCGCCTGTGCGGGGTGAATAGGCCATCAAAGTATTGATTTCCGTTTTACCTTTAGTGGCGCCAAGCGGATCAACAAGATCGTACACCATCGGTTCAGGCCGGTCTTCCTGCGACCTTGCATGATGTGGCAGGCCTAGCCCGGCGAGAATCGCGGGCAGAATAATCGCAAAACGAATGAAGGAATGCATCCGATTCATGCTTGCATCGCCTATAAGCCATGTGAGAAAGGGGTATGCCGAAGCAGACTGGGCTTATCGGGTGTAGGCTGATTTCAGTGTGGCAGATACCCTGCTTTCATCGCTTTGAATTGAAGTTCTTTGCCCCGGCAAATGCCAGTGCTGCGTATCTCGTCCGGCGAGCGCCGGGGCCGGAGCGGCAAAAACAATGATGTTGCAAAACCAGCAATTTCAGCTGTTTGGCGAGCAGTATTCATGTTTTCTGTAGCTGAATCTGTACGGTGGCATACGAAAACAGGCGAAGCTGTTGAGTCAAACGGCAATCTGGAGCGGATGTTTCAGGGAAACTCCCGAAGATGTTATCCAATGCGTTCAGCGTTTGGCGAAAAATGACTCCACGTCGCCGAGCACACGCGTACGCTTCATGGGCGGCAGGCTTTGCCAGATCTTCCTGCCGTAGGGTTTGGTAATGAGGCGCGGATCGCAGATCATCAGCACGCCACGATCACTCTCGTCGCGGATCAATCTTCCCGCTCCCTGCTTCAGGTTGATAACCGCGCGCGGCAATTGATACTCCATGAAGGCGTTGCGGCCCTCCTTGTTGATTTTATCAATACGGGCCGCCAGCACCGGGTCATCGGGCGGGGCGAAGGGAAGCTTGTCGATCACCACCAGGGACAAGGCTTCGCCGCGCACGTCCACCCCCTCCCAGAAGGACTGGCTACCGATTAGTACCGCGTTGGCCGTGTTGCGAAAACGCTCCAGCATGTGGGAACGCGAGCCCTGGCCTTGCAGCAATACCGGATAGTCGAGCTGTTCCGCCTTGAATGCTTCCAGCAGCAGCTCGTGTGCGCGCGTCATCGACCGCAGGCTGGTGCACAGCAAGAATGCGCGTCCACGGCTGGCCTTCAATACCGGCAACGCCGCCTTCACCACCTCTTCCGTATATTTCGGGCTGTTGGGATCCGGGAGGCCGGCTGGGACATAGAGCAAAGCCTGATTGGCGAAATCAAACGGGCTTTCCCAGCAGGCCGACCGCGCCGCCACCAACTCAGCGTTCAAGCCCATCTCGCTGGTATAGTGTGAAAAATCGCCTTTCACTGACAGTGTCGCCGAGGTGAATACCCATGCGCGCGGGGACCCGCTTAACTGCTTGTTGAAAATTTCAGCGATGGAAAGCGGCGTCGCGTTGAGTTGCAGGGCCTGACTGAACACCTCCACCCAGCGAACGAACCCCTCGGCCTCGGCCTCATTACGCCATCGCTTTATGCTGGCGCCGATTTCGCGCGTCCGCTGCCAACAGTTATCCAGGCCTTCCGAGCGTTGTGCCTGGCTTTCCAGCATCTCTGTCATCGCATCAAGTTTTTGCAGCAGCTCATCGAGGGCAATGCCGAATTTCGGATTTTTCATTGTCGCCGCCAGCGGCATGCGGGTATTCTCGCCCTCCACCGTCAGACGGAAGTCACGCGCGGCTTTCTCCATCGCCGCGATGGCCGGGGGCAGGGGGGCAAAATCCTTCGCCCCCCGCAATGCTTCAGCCTCCGTGTCGCGCGCCAGTTCCAGCAATTGGCTGGTGCTGACCGTTTCGCCGAAAAACAGGCTGGCGGTTTCCGGCAGCTGGTGGGCTTCATCGAAAATGACCGTGTTGCATGCGGGGAGCAGTTCGGCGAGACCCTCGTCGCGCAGCATGACGTCGGCGAAAAAGAGGTGATGGTTGACGACCACCACATCCGCCGCCAGCGCCTGCTTGCGGGCCTCCATGACAAAACACTCCTTGTGATGAGGGCATTCGGAACCGAGACAATTGTCGCGGGTGGAAGTCACCTGCTGCCAGATACCGGCATTTTCCGGCACCTCGCTCAGGCCGCTCTTGTCGCCGCTTTTGCTGACCTTTGCGTAGCGCTCGATGAGCTTGAGATATTTCACCTCTTCGCGGCTGGCAAGGCTGGGCAGCCCCTCCTGCACGGTGCGCTCCAGGTGATAATGGCAAACGTAATTCGCCCGCCCTTTCAGCAACGCCACGGTGACCGGCGCCTTGAGCGCAGCGCGCACGGTCGGAATATCGCGATTGAAAAGTTGATCCTGCAAGGTCTTGGTGCCGGTGGAGATGATTACTTTGCCACCGCCGAGCAAAGCCGGAACCAGATAGGCAAAGGTTTTACCCGTGCCGGTACCCGCTTCGGCCACCAGGACGGAGTTTGCCGCGATGGTTTCAGCAATTGCCCGCGCCATCTCCAGCTGCTGCGCGCGCGGACTGTACCCGGACACTGTCCGCGCCAGCGGGCCCTCGGGTGAAAAGAACGAATCGATATCGGGCATGGGCAAGGTCGGAAAAACTGCCGCCATGATAACGCAGTGCTCCGCAGAACGCACCGCATACCCACTTGGATATCCCCCCCGGCAATTGGACTATTGGCTGTGTTTCAGTTCCATTGCCTGCCTCATGCCACGTCTACCCATCTATGTGTGCGATCGTACTGACCATGCAAGGTCCCCCTGATACTTTAATTAGCGTTCGAATGACGGGTGGTAGTAGAGCTTGTGGGGCGAAATTTGGCGAAAATTGGAGCGGCGCATGTTTTTCAAAAGACTGAAAGCGTCAGGATTGGGACAGAACTCTTACATACTCGGCTGCGGAGAAGGAATAGCCGTGGTGATCGACCCGCGCCGGGATGTCGAGGAATACCTTGAACTCGCGCAAAACAACGGCTTGAGCATCGCTTATATTTTCGAAACGCACCGTCAGGAAGATTTCGAATTCGGCTCGCGCGCGCTGGCGGACGCTACTGGCGCCCACATTGTCACCGGCAAGCACGAACTGTTCGGCCAATCGGATATCAAGCTCGAAAACGGACAGGAACTCAAGGCCGGCACCACGCGCTTCGTTGCACTGGAAACGCCCGGGCATACTCCTGAAAGCATGGCATATGCCGCTTATACGAAGGACATCGGAGCGACATGCTGGGGCATTTTTACCGGGGACACGCTGTTTGTCAGCGACACCGGGCGTACGGATCTCTCAGACCCGGCGAAGACACGGGAAAACGCTGGAATCCTTTATGATTCCATCCATGAAAGGATCGCGCTGTTAGGCGATCAAACCCTGATTTTTCCAGCGCACGGAGCCGGCTCCGCCTGCGGCGGCAGCATTTCCGATCGTGACGACTCCACGCTCGGCATCGAAAAAGAAACAAACCTGGTCTTTAAAACCAGCCGCGAGGCGTTCATGGACCACAAGGTCGCGGAGAAGCTGCCTTGTCCGCCTTATTTTTCCCAGATGGAAAAGGTGAATTTGCAAGGAGGAAGACCGCGCCCGCGAAGCGGTGTGCGCATGCTGCAGCCCCGTGAATTCCACGAAAGGATGAAGGAGGGTATCGTGATCGATTGCCGCCCGCCGGATGCCTTTGCCGGCGCGTATATACCGTTATCATACAACGTCTGGCTGCAGGGCCTTCCTGCGTTTGCCGGATGGATAGCGGATGAGAACACCCCGATATTCCTGGTAGTCGAGGAGCCCCGGCATATTCATGAAGCGGTAACGTCCCTCGCGCGTATCGGCCTGGATCGCGTGGAAGGGGTGCTGGCTGGCGGAATAGAAGCATGGCGGAACCAGGGGCTTGCATTCGACAGGTTGGGCACCACCAACGCGCAGGAGTGCGCCGAACGGATGCAGAAGGACCGTATCAGCGTGCTGGATGTCCGGGATGACCATGAACGGGAACAAAAACGCATACCCGGATCGCTCCATATTTATGTCGGTGACCTCGAAGAAAAAATTCCTCCGCTACCGAAAGAAGATGAACTGGTGGTGCATTGCAGCGTTGGCCATCGCGCCGGCCTCGCTGCAAGCATTCTCAGGCGCAGCGGATTCATGAACGTTTCCAACCTGCTGGGCGGCCTCAAGGCCTGGGAGGCTCTCCATCTCCCGCTTGAAAAGCCCGCCAAACCAACTGACCCGAATAACGGCAGCAAAAGCTAGCCGGTCCACTTCAAGATAGGGGGCAATCATGGACTACAGTGGAAGCGATGTCGGCGCATGGTCTCCCTATCTGGTCGGCGCATTGATCGGGGTGCTGTCGATGGCGACATTTTATTTCTCCAACCAGCCGATTGGCGCGTCGACGGCCTATGCCCGGGTTGCCGGGCTTATCGGAAAACTGTTTTCAAAACGCCATACCGAGTCGCTGAAGTTCTACCAGGAAACAAAACCCAAGATCCAGTGGGACGTGATGCTCCTGTTCGGGATACTTTTGGGTGCTTATATCGCGGCGTATACGGGGGACGAGTTTACCGGCCGGTGGATACCTCAGCTATGGGAAGAACATTTCGGTTCCAGTCATGCGCTCAGGCTTGGAGTAGCCTTCCTCGGCGGAGCGGCCATGGCGTTTGGGGCGCGTCTCGCGGGCGGCTGCACCAGCGGACATGGCATCAGCGGCACAATGCAGCTATCGGTGGGGTCATGGATCGCGCTGATGTGCTTTTTCATTGGCGGAGCGGTTACCGCGAACCTCATGTTCGGCATCTAGGATCGAATAGGAGCAAATATGAACTCAGTCGCACCGGGTGGCCTGGAAGACGAAACCGAGGAAAGCCTCAGTGGAAATGTGTCCCGCTCCCTGACGGAAGACCGCCAGGAGAAATTCAATCCCGAGGCAGCGCATCAGCTCATGCTGGGCCTTTTCTTCGGCACGATATTCGGGTTTTTGCTTCAAAAAGGCGGGGTGGCCAAGTACGAGGTGCTGATGGGTGCCCTGTTCCTGACGGATTTCACGGTAATGAAGATCATGCTAACGGCAATAGCTACCGGCATGATCGGGATCTTCTCGATGCATGCATTGGGACTTGTAGAGCTGCACGTGAAACCGACGCGTTATGCGGCTAACATAATCGGTGGTTTGATTTTTGGAGTTGGCTTCGGATTGCTGGGATACTGCCCGGGTACGGGGGCCGCAGCGCTTGGGCAGGGGAATTTTGATGCCATCGCGGGCGTTTTTGGCTTATTGGCAGGCAGTTATCTCTACGCAGAAATGTCGGGTTTTCTGGATTCAACTATTTTAAAGTGGGGCAACCGCGGCAAAATCATGCTGCCCGAACTGGTGGGCGCGCGGCGGATCATTTTCATACTTTGGTTTGTACCGCTTCTGGCGGCGATCCTGTATTTACTGGAAACGTTTTTTCCGACGGCACGGTAAGGCTCAGGCCCTGACATGCCGTGCTCCTCCTTGTTCTTTTCCTGTCCACCCGGATTTTTGGCCGCCATGTTGTCCACGGCCTGGGGAGTTTTGTCCATGAATGCCTTGCATAATGGATCGCTGTAAGCGTCCCGTTTCTGGGCGATATTCCTCCCGAGTCCAGCCAATGCGGCAATGCTGATCAGCAGAAAGATGGCAAGTATGGCAACCGGTAACCAGATGTTTCGCAAAATTACCTCCCTGGCATCATGCCCTTCAGGCGGGTTGCCCCCAAGGCAGGCTAAAGCAGGCTAAGGCAGGCTGATTGGCCCGTTGCTTAGCCATGCGGCACTGCCTGAACAATAAAATAACGCGCACTCGATACTTTGGGCGTCGATCTACTGAAACGCTTAGTTACTTTTACTTGCTTTCAGAGCGCGGGGGGAGGGCTGAGGTCAGAGCTGCCGTCAGGGCGAGCGTCTACCGACCCTAAGCTCTCTACCGTCCTCGATCCGGACGAGGTGTAGCGTTCCCACTCTCCCGCGCAAGCCTGGCCGCGATCTGCCGGTGCGAAGCCGCCTTGCCAAGACTCGTCTTTGCCGCCTGCTCATACCTGTGCATCAAGGCCCACGTATGCGACTGCTGGTCCTGCGCTTGCCGTCCATAGAGATAGCTTTTCTCCTGGTAATGCTGGAGAAGTTTCCTCTGTTCCTCGGCCTTGATCCGCATCTCCGCCCCCAGATTTTCAAAATACGTGCTCAATGCAGCATGATCCCCCGTCGTGCGGGCATTCTCGACTATCTTTAGAACAGCGGGGCTGTTCACCGCTTCATAAGGGCTCATCGGTGCGCATGCACACAGTATCCCCAGGGTGGCGGCCATAACGAACACTTTTCCTGTTTTCACGCTGACTTGCCTAAATACTGCCGCGCGGACACTGATTGATGAGGCCAAACATCACGAAGTGCTTTATCTAAGGCACAAATTATCACAAATCGATGACACTTTGTCAACTTTTATATGTGTAAAGTATGGGAAATGCAGCTGCGCTAATAATATTGAAATATAAGATATACGATGTATACCTCCATACGTTGTATGCCTTTATATAAATCCTGTCTTCGGAATATCTTGAAGAATTCAAGTATGGTCGCCACCGGCCGACGAGAACGCAAGCGGCAACAGATTGCTGACCATCTGGCCGATACAGCTTGGGCCCTGTTTAAAATGCATGGGTTTGACGCAGTGACCATGGAACGCGTCGCCGACGTAGCGGACGTTGCGAAAGCGACTTTGTACAAGCACTTTCCAGTCAAGGAGGCACTGCTCAGACATCGCATCCATCGTGGATTGGCAAACGAACTCCCCACGCTGCTGGCCGACCTGGCTAAATTACCGACCGTCGTCCAACGCCTGCATGAATTCTTCCGGCACTCGGCTGAGTGGTCGGTAGCGCATCGCGACTACCTGGCTCCCTATTTACGTTTCTGCCTCGGGGAGGTAGGAATGCGAGAGACGCGGGAGCGCGAAAGCGGGCTGGATTCGGTCTTCGCTAACTTTATTTCAGCCGGCCAGCTGAGCGGTGAATTCAGCTCGGCGCAAAACGCCGCATTGCTTGCCTATTATCTGCAATACCTTCATCTCGCGGCGCTGCTGCGCTGGCTCCACACGCCGGGACTGGACCTGAACACTGAATTCGATCGCATGCTGGAACTATTCCTGCATGGGCTGGACACCAAATAGTGGCTCATCACGGAGGCCTCATGTCTATAAAGCCGTTCCTGAAATTATTCAAAAATGATCAACTTTCTACGTTGACCTGCACCAGCGCATTGTTCAAAAACTTCTACAAGCTCTCTTATCTAGCCGCGGCTAAAAATAGCGGCTTGTTCGATCTTTTGTCCCACGGGCCCGTGAGTGGGCAAGAACTGGCTGGGACGTATTGCAGGGATCCAAAGGGCCGCGAGGCGCTGGAAGCCTGATTACAATTGGGCGTTCGTCTCGGTTTCCTGGAATTGAGCCAACGAGGATACAATCTGAGGGGCCTGGCAAAGAAACTGGCGTTGCCGCAGAATGACGCGGCCTTGGCCCTGGTGCAGGAGGTGGCCGATCTTCATTACAAATTGATCTCCCGTACCCCCGAGAAACTGAGAAATGGGGAATTCTGGGGTTTGAAAGATCAGGATGGAGAAGTGATTGCGCGGTCATCACGGGTGTTGGAAGCATTCCAGACAGGTGCCATCGATCGTACCTTTCCCGTTTCCGGCCGCGTTAGCCTGCTGGAGATCGGCTGCGGCTCTGGCTTCTACATCAAGTATGCGGCATCAAGGAACCCATTACTTTCAGCATTGGGACTGGAATTACAGCCGCACGTCGCCGAAGTCGCCCGCCGGAATATTCGTGAGTGGGCCTTGCAGGACCGGGCCAGGATTGAAATCGGAGACATCAGGGGAAAGACTGCTGGCGAGCTTTTCGATATCGTAACGCTTTACAACAATATTTATTATTTTCCGGTTGAAGATAGAGTTACTCTCCTGCGGCAGGTGGGGAAATTCATCAAAACCGGAGGTTTTCTGCTAATGACGACCTGCTGCCAGGGAGGGAACCTGGGGATCGAGGTGCTAAATCTATGGGGCGCGGCAACTGCAACCCGCGGGCGATTACCCGCCGTGGACGAACTAGTCCATCAGTTGCAGGATGCGGGCTATCGGAATGTTCAGACGACGAGACTTATCCCCGGCGACACATTTTATGCTTTCAAGGCGTATTTCGCGGCCGCCACATGAAGTGCCGAAAACCTGGAGCGATCCGGAAATATGCCGCATCCGCCTATCGCATATCGCCTATATGGCTGCCTTCGCTCCTCAGCCTTAGCTCGCATATCCGCCCTGAGGCGCAAAAATAGGTATGGTTAAAGTAGTACAGAGCAAAGCGGGGCGCGTGGTTGTCTATATTTGTCGTAAAAGTGGTGCTGGTTTCGACGACCAATCCGCGCGGGTGCGACAAATTGTCGCGCGGCAATATGTCGCATTCCAAAGCTGGTCCGCCGTCTCTATACTTAAGCTGCTTGTTGTTTCTGATAAGCATGTAGTACGTGGTGTATTTTCATTCTTTTCTCCTTAGGTTCATCACCTCCTTGAGGTTCGTAATATCCGCCCGGATCTTACGAACCTCGTCTTTTCCAGTTAAACTTGCCTGCTTGTTGACTAATTACTCCGGGAATGTGGCAAATGCGCAGCTGAAAGTAATGAACCGCCGGATCAGCGATGTTTCCCGGGAATAGCAAAATGCCTTTATACGGAGAGCCCGATGCTCCAGAGTGAAGAACCTTGAACCAGCAACAACCTGTTGCATTCTCCCGAACCTGTTTACAGTGACAATGTCACACCGGTAGCAGACCGTAATACAGGTGCCCGCCCGCCAGCCAGCCAGCAACCAAGCCAGCCCGCCAGCAAGCCAGCCGCCTCACAGGCTAAAACCGCCCGAAAGGGGTAGAGCCGAAGCGACGACAAAGCCTGATCTGCGATTTTTGCGTGGCAACAACTGTGAAATTTTCAGGTCTTATCAGTCTTATCAATTTGGTTCCTGGCCAGGAGATACGAATGAAACGCGCATCAAAGGTTGCAGCCTGCTTGCTTTTATTGCCCCTGTTAAGTGCATGCGCAGGGAAATCATTTCTAGCAAAAACAGCTTCTGTCCCGGCTTCCGTAGCAGCTTCCGCCGACTACCCGACTGTCGAACGTCCCGTTGCGGGCTGTGCAGCCGGAGAGAATGCGTTCGAGTGCGATCGCCGGGCGATTCTCGCAATGCCGGGCAACTACCAGGTGAGATTCAATTTCGATGAAACCGTTGTGTTAAAGCCGGGTTACACCCGCAAGGATCCCAAACGCAGCGGCGCGTTCGAGCATGTATTGCTGGTCGAAGACACGGGTAAGCGTATCTCGCTGCAACATATCCTCGTCATGGGTGGCGGCACGATCACCAAGCATTGGCGTCAGGACTGGGTTTACGAATCACCGAAGCACTGGGTTTATGTAGGTAATCAGCGCGTCGAACCACGGCAAAGGGAAGCAGCCGCAATCCCGGGCACATGGACGCAATTGGTATACGAGGTAAATGATGCGCCGCGCTACTCCGGCAGCGGAAAATGGAACCACAGATATGGGGTTTCAACCTGGACCTCCGAACGCGGTTGGCGGCCTTTGCCACGGCGCGAATACACCAAGCGTGACGACTACCAACTGATCAATGGGGAGAACCGGCATACCATCACGCCCCAGGGTTGGACGCACGAGCAGGACAATACCAAAGTAATACGCAAAGAGGATGGTAAGGACGTGGTACTCGTGCGGGAATTCGGTTTCAATGAGTACCGTCGCATTGACGGTTACGACTTTAAACCCGCCTTGGACTATTGGAAATCGACTAGCGGCTTCTGGGCGGATATCCGTGCCCGCTGGGAAAGAGCACTCGCTAAAGACGGATCCTTGACGCTATCCTTGCGCACGGGCGATGAAGACTTCAACAAGGCAATACTTGAAACCGCAGATGCCTATGGCAAGGACCCCCGGCTGGATGAATACAAAACCAAGGTTGATGAGCTTTTCCGCAAATACGTGAACGTTGGAACTCCTGCTTCTCAAACAAAGCATTCTGATAGTTCCTCTCACTGAAATCTGATTGGGGGTGCCACGACGGAGTCCTTGGTGTCCCTGGTGTCCTTGGTGTCCTTGTGTCCTTGTCCTTGTGTCCCTGGTCCAGGCTCCGAGACCCCCCCAAAGAGACCCCCGAGGCAGGCGCGTCAAAGTGTAGGGGCGTTTTCGCGCTTATCTTGCAGGAAGGCCTTCCTCGATAAAGGAGGCGTCGAACGTTGCCACAATCTTCGGGTCCGGCAGAATCAGCCGCTCTTCCTTGCCCTCATACTCCAGTCGGCTGAGCATGTCCTTGATGACATTGATCCGGGTAGACGGTTTGTCATCGGCGTGGGCAATGATCCACGGCGTGATGAGGTTGTGGGTGTGCACCAGCATTTTGTCGCGCGCTAGCGTGTATTCATCCCATTTTTTCAATGCGTATTCATCAAGCGCACTGACTTTCCACTGTGCCAGGGGGTCCTTTTTGCGCCCTTCCAGGCGTTTTGCCTGCTCGGCCTTGCTGATGTCCAGGTAATACTTGAGGAGCTTGAGGCCCGAGCGGATCAGCATATGCTCGAATTCCAATACGGAACTCATGAATTCCTCATACTCATCGTTAGTACAGAAACCCATGACCCGTTCGACCCCGGCCCGGTTGTACCAGCTGCGATTAAACAGCACCAGTTCCTCCGCGGCGGGCAAATACTGAACATAGCGCTGGAAGTACCACGAACTGCGGTCCCGATCGGAAGGCTTGCCCAGGGCCACGACGCGTGTTTCACGCGGGCTCAGATGTTCAGTAATGCGTTTGATCGTCCCGTCCTTGCCAGCGGCATCCCGACCCTCGAAGATGACCACGATCTTTTCATTGCTTTTGATTAAATGCCGCTGCAGCTTCACGAGCTCGATCTGCAGCCGGTATAGCGTTTCTTCATAGTCTTTCTTCGACATTTCGACTGCCGGCTTGCTGGTGGCTAGTTTGCCAGCCTTGCCGTTTTCTTTCTTCGTGCCGCTTTCTTTCTTGTCGCCTTTTTTGCTCATGGCCGTGGTGTCGAGTGAGTGGTTTCAACCGTGAATTATGCATTCATTACCGGCTTTCGTAAGAGGAATGGATGACTGCAACTTCAAATCCATCGGATCACGGCAGGCTATCACATCGTAAGGCCGCTGGCTCCTATCGGACCCGTTTGGGCGCGCATCGGTCCGCGGGCAGCAGAACTCCTTCCCAGGAAGTGACACGAAGCCTCACTTCAATTGCCATCCATGGAAAGTTCATCTATACCTATATTCTACGCACTGCCGGCTCGATTGCAGCAAATCGTTTTTATCATTCAAGCGGAACAGATTGTACCAACCGGATTTGCCGGTGTTGTGTCGCGTGCCGAACAAAACACCTGAGATCGGTGAATGACCGCAGTTGTGAAATTCCTCGCCCATTACCGTTAGCGCCACGTTCCACCAAAAGACCGAGTAAAGATCAAGGAGAAGACCATGACTACAGAATTGAAGCGTTTTACCGAGGCATACGCCACCATGACCGTGGCAGCGTATGAACCGCTTATTTTGCGCTGGATTTCACTCATCGGCATCCGGTTCATCTCCAACTCGGTCGCGTACCGCCTGCCAAAAGCAGCGGCTATTAAGTTCGATGGAAAAACACCATCCGCCCTCGCGCTCAGCAAGACACTCCGCAAGCCCCTCCCGGCACAGATCGATTTCGAGTTCAGGGGTCAGGAATTGCGGGTGCCGATCGATATCCATGGCCGGGCAATTCCTCCGGAAGCGATACAGAAGGTGGAGGTGCCTAATTTTCCCAATGCGGTCGCAATCGGGAAAGATGTCTACCTGAACGGGTTTTCCCTGACTGATCCCGCCCAATTATCCCGTGAGCAGGCTGCCAACCTCGGAGCCGCTGGAGCCGCTGGAGCCGCTGGAGGCGCCGGAGCTGGCGGAGCTGGCGGTGCCGGTGGGGCGGGCGCGGCAGCTGCATCAGCCCGCTTCAATTCATTCACCCAAGGGTTAAAAACCATCCCCATGGCCGTTTCGAGCCGCCTCGGCGCGAGGTCGCCAGATTTCGATTTCATCGGCACCCGGGACGTGATCCAGGAAAATCTGTTGAAAGCCGCGCAGGAGTGGGTCGCCCAGCCCGACAAAGACCTGATGCAATTGATGCTGGCCAACACCAATTTCAGGGGAACCGTTTTGCCCCATATGTGGCCGGCAGCAATCAGCATCCACGAGGCGTTATCCCCGATCGGAATCGCGCACTATTACCGGCAGCTCTACTTCAACAAGGAGGAAGGCGTGGGGCCCATCGAGGAGGCGTTCACCGTTGCCCCCCTCGAAACGCTGGAGGTGATTTACCAGACAGTACGCAAGCAGATTCATGAGGAGATTCTCGAACAGGGGCTGGAAATCGTGAGCGAGCAGGCAGTCGAAGAAAAGAACCTGGATGAAGTATCGGACAAAGTTTCATCGATGGTGCAGCAGGATGTCTCCGCCTCGATGTCGGCGAGCGCATCCGGTGGAGTTGGGGTGTGGCAGGTGGGCGCGTCCGCATCGGCGAGCTTCGGCGTCAGCTCGCAGCGCAGCCGCGAATACTCCACTCGGCGCCTGAAAGAAGTGACCAAGCGGGCGTCGGAGCGCATCACCAAGAGCTTCAGCATCAAAACGCGGGATACAACCGAAGTCACTGAGACCACTACTACGAGGCGCGTAATCCGCAATGAAAGCCCCCAGCCGGTCAGCTATGGACTGCGGCGTGTGCTCCGGCGCGTGAGCGTAAAGGTGCAGGATCTGGGTCCGCGACTGGTGTGGCAGTTGTATCTGCGCAACCCCGGCACCGGCCTGGCGCGCAGCCGTTTCGTCCACTTCCGGGAGACAGGCCCGATCACGGTGCCGGAGATCCCGCCGGGCGTTCCGCCGCGGCCCGGGGGCGGGGTTGAGTCCGACTCGACCTCGACCAGCATTTTGTACGATTCCAGCCGAAAGATGTACTACGTCACCATCGTGGTCAAGCCGGGCGATGACCGCGACGTGACCGGCGTGCGCATCGACAACATCACCGATCTCGAAGGGGGCGGCAAGGATGATCTCTCTCCGGCGCCGCACAATGAATTCGACCTGGGATCGACATGGGACCCGGGCACCCGCACCTATACCGCCAAGCTTGGCGTCCTGCCCGGCGACAGCGCGCCGGTGCAGGTGAACTACAGCTACGTCTGGAAACCGTCCGAAAGCGTGATGGCCGCCTGGGAAGCGCAGCGTCAGGCCGCAGTCGCCAAGATCACCGAAGAGGCACTCCAGAAGCAGTTTGAGCAGAACAAGGCCCTCATCACTGAAAAAAGCAAGATCAAGAGTCGTCCCGCGAATGACCTGCGGCGCGAGGAGCGCTACGAGGTCATGAACCGCATGGTGAGCTACCTGTTCGGCCGCGGCGACGATCCGAGCGAACCCACCCCGCTGGAGATCGAGTATTTCCATCGCTACTTCGATATCGACGGCATCTTCACCTATACCCATCCGTCGTGGTGGAAACCACGATTCGCCTCCAAGACCGTGGGGCTCGAGCGTGAAGCCTATGAAATTACCGCTGAGAGCGACCCCGCGCCCCTGGGCAGCTCGCTCGGCTGGCTGATTCAACTGGATGGCGACCGGCGGCGAAACGAGTTTCTCAATAGCCCGTGGGCACGCATCTGCGTCCCGATGCGCAGGAGCCGCGAGCGCGAGGCGATCCAGTGGCTCGCCAAGCATATGGAAGGCGAAGTTGGCTACGACATCACCTCGGGCCCGCTTGCCGGACTGTTGACGGAAATCGAGCAGTACCGCGGCCGCGAGGACAAACTGGGCATGAATGGCGCGGATTACGTAACCGTGGAATCGACTCCGGGCGCCCCGGCCGATCCGGCGAAACCTGAAGGGGTATATCCGGTCGTGGATGAATTTGATGTCACCGTGCCGACCGATGGATTCGTGTATGACGAGCTGAAGGTCATCATTCCGTAGCTGATAGCTGAGCGGGCGGCGCGCAGCAGGCAGCAAAACGTCGCGCGTAGCTGAAAGCAGCTTTGAAGAGCTCTTATGGCTCATGGCAGCTCTGGCAGCTTGGATCAGCCTTGTTTGGAAAGGGATGAGGTAGGGCCATGGCACAAAAGATCGTCATCGCGGAGGGCGTCGAAATCCGAGACGTGGGTCAGGGGATAGCGCTGCTTAAGTTTCTGAAAGACAAATGCGACCCGAAGAAAGGCGCGGTTTCGGCATGGACGTATCCGAAAGGCGCAAGCGCGAAAGGCGTTACACACGAAGTGGAGGTGGTGTATACCAAGGCGGAATTCGCCAAGGCGCTGGACACCGCCGATATTTTTGTGGTGTACGAGGGCCACTCACGTTACGGTCAGGGCCCGGCTTTCGCGCCGGCGGGCACGCCAAAGGTGCCGGACACGAAGACATTTCCGGTCAACCCTTGGGGAGTCCATTTTCGCATGGGCTACGACGCGACCGATACGGAATGCATAGGCGACCTCGTCCACCATTCGGTCACGCCGGCGGAATACGACCTTACCACCTCCGGTCCCAAGGCTTTCCTGCCGGCAGCCCTGGCCACCGCTGCCGCGAACGCGAAAGCGCAGCAGAAAGCGATCAAGGCGAAGAAAATCGCAGCCGCAGCGGCGTGCTCCACGGCTGGCGCCTGGCGCTTGTTCGATACCTGTTACGCCAAGCTCTCAACCACCACGACAGCGCGCGGCGACAAGCCTCTCAAGGGCCGGCATTTCTACAACATCCTGGCACGCAAGCCCCCCGAGTTCGAAACCTCCGTACAGGTCGGCTCAGCCCATCTCGACAAGTCATCGCTGGCGTGCAAGCTATTGTTCATGGCTTCCTGCTCCAGCCATGTACATTTCTTCAAGCCGCTGGACAACCGGCGCAAAGCCGCCAAATCAGCGTGCAAATTTTTGATGACGGGGTTCGTCTGCGCTACGACGCATGCGACCATGTTTCTGGAACAGGTGTTGATCAAGGGGCACGACCCCGTCTCCAAAAAAGGCTCAAAAGCGGTGGTTAAAGCGTTGAATGGCGTCAGTGACTCAGGCATCGTGAACATTTATTGAGGTAGAAATGGCCATCCCCCCGCAAATGCTCGCGCAAGTCCTGCGCACGCCGAAAACACAGGATGTGACAGAATCCCCGATTGTTAGGGCGATTATCCTCAGCGATGCGTCAAACGCGGCAGAACTGGTCGATCCGCTGGAACAGAGCCAGACGCTGGAGGCGTACAATGCACGGCGAATTCTATGTCTGTTCGAAGCGGATGCCGTTTCGCATCTGCTCGCCAAATTGGGCACGGCAGGACTCAACGCCCGCAAGGAGGGCCTCGAAATCCTGTGGGCATTGCTTGCCGCCGAAGAGGCGTGGACGGTGCGCGAAACCCTTTCCGCGGTTAAATCCGATCTTGACAAGCTGCTGGACGATACCCGGCCACTGCCGGACAATATGCCGGAATACATCGAACGCGACGTTCGCGGCCGCATATGCGATCTGGCTTTTATTGTCATTTCACAATTGGTCAACCGGGAATACGATCAGTCGCTGTTCCGCTCGCTGGACGATCGCGGCCGCAACGAAGAGATCAGGCGCTTTAAGGCGCGCGGTATCCCCCTCAACATCGCGTGAGAACATCGCCGAGCGCCCCCACCTCGTAAGTCCCGTTGGGCGAATCGCCTAGCAGTCGAAATCCCAAAGGGCAATCCCCAGGTCTCAATATTCTCGCGTAAGCAGACGGACACTGGCGCTTGAGGCCGGCATATTGGATACGCTTGGGCACGCATTATCGTGACGGTTGTACCCATCGCAAATATTCTTGTGATCCCATGCTCAGCTCTTCGTCACACTGATTGCGTCTGGTATGATTTCGCAGGCTACCATGCTTGACTAACCGGGAAGGTCATCTATACTGGAAAGCATGATTGCCCCCTGGCGAAAACTCGTACTGGTTTTAATCATGTTATGGCTCCCCCTGCAAGGGGCCATGGCTGCGACCATGTCTCTTTGCCTGAAAGACAAGGAGATGAGCATCGGCCGCCTTGATACGCCCACTACCACTAATACCCCCGAAGCTCCAGGGGCTAGCGTACCCGCCATTCCCGGCATGTTGCCATGCGCGGGAGCCATGAATGCCGCACCTGATACCCAGGAGATTCCCGACCCCGAGCAGACTGCCAGTACCAACGACGACGCCCACGAATCGGCACAGGGTATTGGCGAGAGCACGCCCATACCAAAATGCGATGGTACGCCCTGCCAGGCAAGTTGCACCGCCCCGATTCCCTCTGCTGCTTCTACCACGCTGCCCGGCGACGGCGCCTCCTACGCCGTATTATTCAATTCCCGCTTCACCTTGCTCGTTCTTGAGCAGTTGCAACGTCCCCCTCTAGCTTAATCACTCGACGCCACAAATCCGTCCGTAACAACGGCAAAACCGCCGTCGTTACGTGGCATTAGCCGCGCGTCCCACCGTCTTGCCTTGTTCCCGGTAAGCACATCGGGTCGCAAAAGCGCATCGGGCTGGCTATCGCTCATCCGTTTTCGCGTGGTTCCCATTCAGGAGGCTGGAATGACAATTCAATTTTCTGTTGCACGGCAACTGGCGCTGGCGCTCGCATGGGTGCCCGCCTTGGCATTTGGCGGACAAATCACCTATCCGGCTCCAGTTGATCCCACGCCTGTCAATATTTCGCCACAGTACCAAACCGAATTATCCGGAGATCGGTTTTTACAGAAGCAGAAGCTCACATCAGGATCCGGGAAAGATGCCCTCACCCTGGCTGCTGGTTCTGCCGCGGCCGCAAGCACGGCCGCCACTGCCGCTACAGGTCTCATTCCTGGCAGAGGAGTAGTGCTGACCATCGACCGGGCTAATGCCACGGTAAAAATGAACCACGATCCCATCCCCGCTTTAAATTGGCCGAGAATGACAATGTCATTTCGCTTGAAGGAAAGCGCGTTGGCAGACCAGGTGAAGAAAGGCGACGCAGTGGAATTCTTCCTGGAAAAATCCGGTTCGGACTACGTCATCGTGAAATGGCGGAAGTAAACGCCAACCGGCAGGACACCCATGGACAGGAGGATTCGCAGTGATCCACAAGCAAATCATCGCGGCAGCACTAACCCTTGCCTTGCTTCAGTCGCAAGCCCACGGCGAAATTTCCAGTTGGACTGGCACGGCAGCGCCCACGCGCGCCGTGCCACAAATACCCTCGGGCGCTTCTGCAACAGCAAATAGTAATGACTTTCCTGGCCTGCGTGCCCTGATCGCCGAGGCCCTGGAGAACAGTCCGGAGGTTCAGGCTGCACTGCGGGAGCGCGAAGCGGCGCGGCAGAGGATATCGCCGGCTGAAGCGCTCGATGACCCGGTGCTCGAAGCGGGGGTGATCAATGCGCCGCTGGCCTCGTCGACCTTCAACCGAGAGGACATGACCATGAAAATGATCGGTCTGTCGCAGCGCCTGCCCTTTCCCGGAAAACGCGGTTTGCGCAAGGATGTCGCGGCCAAGGATGCGGAAGCCGTCGAACACGGCTATGCGGAGACGGTAAACCGCGTCACGCGTGAAATCAAAATAGCCTATTTCGATCTGGGCTTGACGCTTGAGCTCACCCGGTTGGTCGAGAAAAATAAATCGATCCTGGATGAGTTTCTCCATATTGCGGAAGATCATTATTCGGTCGGCCGCGGAAACCAGACGGACGTGCTGAAAGCGCAGACCCAGGTATCCCGGATGACGGATGAGCTGCTCAGGCTCGCACGCGAACGGACGACGATCGAGGCAGAGCTTATCCGGGCGCTGGGTCGCAGCGCCAACATGGCTGCGCCTGTACCCGAGCCCCCGTTGCTGAATGACTTCAACGACCAGTCCTTGCATGTTGAGTCCTTGCGAGCGGCGGCCCTTGCACAGCGCCCACGGCTGCTGGCGCTGCAAAGCCTGGTGGCGCGCAATGACAAGGCACTGGAATTGGCACGCAAGAACTATTACCCCGACCTGGACGTGCGCATGTCCTACGGCCAGCGCGACAACATGCTCGACGGCAGCCGGCGACCGGACATGGTGAGCCTTACCGTGGCGATTAATCTGCCCGTCTGGCGCGGCAATAAGCTCGAGCCTCGCGAACTGGAGTCGCTTGCCACGCGCGATCAGGCCCTGAGCATTTACCAGGCGCAACGCAACGAGGTGGGTGCCCAATTACGGCAGCAGGTGGCGGCTGCGGAGCAGACCATGAAATCGGCCCGGCTGTACCAGGATGCGATCCTGCCGCAAGCCCGGTTGACGGTTGAATCAGCGCTCGCAGCCTACCGCGTCAATCGGGTCGATTTCCTCACTTTGCTTGATAGCCAGATGACGGTATTCAACTACGAGATCAGCCTGGTGCAGGCCATGGCCAGCTACAACAAGACGCTGGCGGAAATTGACCTGCTCACCGGCAAGGCGCCGAATAACCATACGAACAACCAGACCGGTAACCACAGCGAATAACCAGATCGCACGCCTATAGCGGAGCTCACGTGAAGTCCATTGTAAAAGTAACCGCCGTTGTTGCCCTGATGGCAATTGCACTAGCCGCCGGCTTCTGGTTGGGTAAAACCCGATCCCTGCCGTCCACGGACACTCCACCGGAGGTCTCGGCGCCGGAGAGAAAAATTCTTTACTACCGCAACCCCATGGGCCTGCCGGACATTTCTCCGGTGCCGAAGAAAGATCCGATGGGCATGGACTATATCCCGGTCTATGCAGGTGAACAACCGGCTTCCGGTAATGACGAGGTAAAGATCAGTCTGGAAAAAATCCAAAAGCTAGGGGTTAAAACTGAAGCAGTCACGTTGCGTGAACTCACCCGCACCGTGAGGGCGGTGTCCACGGTACAGCCGGACGAGCGCAGCCTGTACACGGTCGCGCCAAAATTCGAGGGCTGGATTCAGCGGCTCTACGTCAACACCACGGGTCAAGCGGTAAAGAAAGGCGATGCGCTGATGGATGTGTACAGCCCGGAGCTGGTGACGGCGCAGCATGAATACCTTATTGCGAAGAAAGGAACGCAACACGTCGAGAATGGGGGGCTGGATGCTATCGAGGGCATGCAGCGGCTGGGCGAGAGCGCCTTGCAGAGACTGCGCAACTGGGACATATCGGAGAACGATCTGAAGGCGGTCCGGCAGGAGGGCCGGGTCAGCCAGAACCTGACATTGCGGTCACCGGCGGGCGGCATCGTGCTGGAAAAGAGAGCGATCCAGGGGCAACGCTTCATGCCTGGAGAAATCCTGTACCAGATCGCCGATCTCTCCAGTGTCTGGATGCTCGCGGATGTTTTCGAGCAGGATCTTGCCCTGGTGCGCAAGGGCCAGACCGCCACCATACGCGTCGACGCGTACCCCGACCAACTGTTCAACGGCAAGGTGACCTATATCTATCCGACCGTGAATCCGGCGACGCGCACCGCGAAGGTGCGGATCGAACTCCCTAATGGGCAAAGGCTGCTTAAGCCGGACATGTACGGAAGGGTGGAGATCGTTTCCCAGGGGCCGAAAGAAAAAGTCCTCGCCGTGCCCGATTCGGCCGTGCTGCACAGCGGGACACGTCAGGTCGTGCTGGTTGATCTTGGTGACGGCAGGTTCGAGCCGCGAACAGTGAAGCTTGGTCCCCATGCCGATGGGTATGCTGAAGTGCTGGGCGGGCTGAAGGAGGGGGAAAGGGTGGTGGTCAAAGCAAACTTCCTCATCGATGCCGAAAGCAATCTCAAGGCCGCGCTGGGCGGTTTTGGGCACGGCGGCCAGGGGGGGCATGGCGCCCATGGCTCAGCACCCGACGAGCGGCGAAGCGTTCCCGGCTCGGCTCGCGCCTCCGCCCAACCCGAAATCCATCGCGGCGAAGGCATTGTCGAGGCAGTCGACTTTGCCCATGCCATCGTAACGCTGGCGCACGGCCCCATTGCCAGCCTCGGGTGGCCCGAGATGGTAATGGATTTTCGGGTGGACCCGGCACAGCTTCGCACCTTGAAACCCGGCCAGAAGATTGCCTTCGAGATCATCGAAGAATCAGCGGGGGAGTATCTGATCGTTCGCATCGGCGCATCCGACGACGCCAAGGCACCCGCGGGGCGGAAGCAGCCGGAGCGGGACCAGCAGCGCGGGCTCAACCTGCGGAAACACTGAGATGATAGGCAATATCATTGAATGGTCGGTGCGCCACGTGTTCCTGGTGATGATCGCGGCGTTTGTGCTCGTGGCCGCGGGAGCGTACTCCGTATGGAGAACGCCTATCGACGCCATCCCCGACCTTTCCGATACGCAGGTCATCATTTACACCGAGTATCCGGGACAGGCGCCCCAGGTTGTCGAGGATCAGGTGACCTTTCCGCTTGCCACCGCCATGCTGAGCGTGCCAAAAACACGGGTGGTGCGCGGGTTATCCAATTTTGGCGTCTCCTTCGTGTATGTCATCTTCGAAGACGGCACGGATATCTACTGGGCGCGTTCGCGGGTGCTGGAATATCTCAGCTTCGCTGCCAGTCGGCTGCCGAATAACGTCAGGCCGTCGCTCGGCCCGGATGCAACGGGGGTCGGCTGGGTTTATCAATATGTTCTGGTCGCGAAGGAGCGTGCCCTCGACGAGTTGCGCGCCATTCAGGACTGGTACCTCCGCTATCAGCTGACAGCAGCGCATGGGGTATCGGAAGTCGCGAGCGTGGGAGGTTTTGTAAGAAGCTATCAGGTTACCGTGGACCCGTGGCGGCTGCAAACCTACGGCGTGCCGCTAAGGAAAGTGACCGAGGTCATCGCCGCAAGCAACCGCGATGTGGGCGGGCGCGTGATCGAGATGGCGGAAACCGAGTATGTGGTTCGCGGCAAGGGCTATTTGCGTGGTATCGGCGACCTCGAAAAACTAGTGGTCAAGGCGGAAAAGGGCACCCCGGTGCTGTTGCGCGATATTGCCCGCGTCGAACTGGTGCCAGAAGAGCGGCGGGGCATTGCCGAGCTCGACGGCGAGGGAGAGGTCGTGGGCGGCATCGTAGTCGCGCGGCACGGCGAGAACGCGCTGGACGTCACCCGCAACGTCGAAAACAAGATCAGTGAAATTGCATCCGGCCTGCCGGAAGACGTGTCGGTGCAGCCTGTCTACGACCGTTCGGATCTGATCCACCGCGCCATCGCCACCTTGCATGAAGTATTTGTCGAGCAGATCGCAATCGTAGCGATTGTGTGCGTGGTCTTCCTCATGCATGTGCGCAGCGCGCTGGTAGCGATCATCATGCTCCCGATCGGCGTGCTGATTGCCTTTATCGCCATGGGCTTCCTCGGCATCAATTCGAATATCATGAGCCTGGCCGGGATCGCCCTTGCGATCGCGGAGATGACCGACGCCGCCATCGTCATGGTGGAGAATGCGCACAAGCATCTTGCGCGTCTCGATCCCGGCTCGGACGGCGCCTCCCGTTCAGACGCCGTTATCGCGGCCTGCAGGGAGGTGGGGCCCTCATTATTCTTCAGCCTGCTGATCATCACGGCATCGTTCCTGCCCGTGTTTACGCTGGAAGCGCAGGAAGGGCGAATGTTCCAGCCCCTGGCCTACACCAAGACTTTTGCCATGGCCGGTGCCGCGATCCTGTCCATTACCCTGGTTCCGGCCCTGATCTTGCTTCTGATCCGCGGCCGTATTCCTCGCGAGCAGGATAACCCGCTCGGCCGCGTTCTGATCCTGGTTTATCGTCCTGTGATCGCATGGGTGATGCGGTGGAAAACCGCCATTATCCTCGCGGCCATCGCAGTGGCTGGGGTTACGGTCTACCCGGCGCTCAAGCTTGGCACGGAGTTCATGCCTGCGCTGAATGAGGGGACCCTGCTTTTCATGCCCGTGACGCTGCCCGGTATCTCAGTTACGAAGGCGGGCGAAATCCTCCAGACCCAGGACAAGATAATCAAAAGCTTCCCCGAAGTGGCGTCAGTATTCGGGAAGGCGGGGCGCGCAAATACCGCCACGGACCCCGCGCCCCTGGAGATGACCGAGACCATCATCAACCTCAAACCGCCGGCGGAATGGCGCTCGGGCATGACCATCGATAAACTCGTGACTGAAATGGATCAGGCGCTCCAGATGCCGGGCGTCAGCAATGCCTGGACCATGCCGATCAAAAACCGGACCGATATGCTCGCCACCGGCATACGTACGCCCCTTGGCATCAAGGTGTTCGGCAAGGACCTGGGCGAAATCGAAATGCTGGCGCGGCAGATCGAGTCCGTTGTAAAAACGGTTCCCGGCACCACCAGCGTATACGCGGAGCGCACCACGGGCGGCTATTACCTCGATATCGAACCCGACCGCATCGCTTTGGCGCGCTATGGGCTGGCAGTCGGCGATCTTCTCGACGCGATTTCGATAGCCCTTGGCGGCGACAGAGTCACCACCACAGTGGAAGGACGCGAACGTTTCGCCGTCACCGTGCGCTACCCGCGCGAGCTGCGCAGCGATCCCCAGGCGATTGCCACCCAGGTGCTCGTGCCGGCGATGGGCGAAACCATGATCCCCCTCGGCCAGCTGGCAAGCGTCAGGCTTATCAAAGGCCCCCCCAGTATCCGCACCGAAAACGCGCTGCTGTCAGCTTACATTTTCGTCGACATCCACGGCCGCGACATCGGCAGTTACGTCGCCGATGCGCAACGCGCGGTACGCGAAAAGGTTCAGTTTCAACCCGGTTATTACGCAACCTGGAGCGGCCAGTTCGAGTACATGGAACGCGCGATCGAGAAACTGAAGCTGGTGGTGCCGCTCACGATCCTGGCCGTATTTCTGCTCGTATATCTGAATTTCAGTCGGCTCACGGAAACGCTCATCGTGATGCTTTCGGTCCCTTTCTCCGCGGTGGGCGGCATATGGCTGATGTATCTGCTCGACTACAACTTGAGTATCGCCGCGGCGGTGGGCTTCATCGGCCTTGCCGGGGTCGCCGCCGAGTCCGGGATGGTGATGCTCGCCTTCCTGGATCGGGCGTTCGCGCGCATTGCCGCAGAGCGAAAGGCCGCAGGCGAAAAAATTACCGTCGCCGATCTTTATGACGCCATCGTCGAGGGCGCGGTGCATCGCATACGCCCGGTAATGATGACCATTGTCGGCAGCGTGGTCGGGCTGTTTCCGGTCATGTTCAGCAGCGGCACGGGCTCCGAGGTGATGCGCCGCATTGCTGCGCCCATGGTGGGAGGCATGGTTTCCGCCACCATACTGACGCTGATCGTTTTTCCCGCAGTGTATGCACTTGCCAAGGAACTTTCGCTGCGCCAGCCGGGCAAAGAAACATGACCATGGGGCGGAGGAGGACAGGGTGGTGCGATAACAGGACACGGGAACAGGTCGGGCTCGGCACCGTCGGAAAAACCGGGCCAAAAATCGACATGAAATGGCTCAAACCCCGCCAAATGCCACCGCCTGGGCTAAGATGAATCAACAGGCAACCAAAACTGCTATGGGCCGCCATGAGCCCGGTGAGCATGAGACCTGCTATCCGGGTTCGCAAGGGTCAGCAATGCAAATAAAAATCAAGCGGGACGTTCTCCCCCACCTACCGTATCTTCACGACCGCCCGCACTCTCGTCGGAGGCAGCACCAGTTTCACTGGCGCAGGCCTTCTGGCCCGCGGAATCCACTCTAGAGAGCACCGGATGGACATGGGTACCAGGGACCGTTTCAAGCGATGGCTGAGCATGACAGGCGTGCTCGCCGGGGTTGCCCTGCTGGGCCTGGGCGCATATATCTATTCCGGTCACTACAACATTGCCGCCGACCAGCCTCACTGGTTTGCCACGACAAAGATCATAACGTCGCTGCGCGATCGTTCTATCGAACGCCGCACGCGAGATATCGTGATTCCCGATCTGGAGGATCCCGGCTTGACCCTCAAGGGAGCGGGTCAGTATGACGCAATGTGCGCGGGCTGCCATCTTGCCCCCGGCCTCGGCAATTCGGAGATAAGGCGCGGTCTTTATCCCGAGCCACCCGACCTGTCCCGAACGCGCATCGATCCGGCAAACGCTTTCTGGGTCATCAAGCACGGCATCAAGATGACCGGCATGCCCGCATGGGGGCGCACCCACGACGACATCACTCTGTGGAGCATCGTTGCCTTCATCAACAAGTTGCCTGGGATGACGTCGGAGGCATACAGGGAGATTGTAAGAGAAGCTAACGCAGAGGTAGACATGGGATCCGGGCACGGAACAGGGGGGCATGGCGCTCACCAGCATGGACATGCCCAGGGTGAATCCGGGCACTGATTCCAATCCCGCATTTGCGCTGGCACGGTATTCCGTCTCTCTGTTGATACAGATAGCGCATTGCCGCCGCGCAACCGCCGATCAGTGGTCCGGGAACCCGTAATAGTAGCCGCATAAGAAGCCGGACTTCCTGGCCGGCCACCGTAGCGGATTTTGATATGCCTTGGGCCGTCCCGGCAATAGCCAGCCGGCCACGCCAAAGCTCCACCCCAACCTTAGCCACAATCCCCTGGTTATGCATCTGTCCATAGCTCGCATTTCGCGTAAAGCATGTTGTCATAACAAGATTCGCTTTGTCTTCCCAAAATGCATATAACATCTCAAATTATGATGTTCCACGTTTACTAGATACATTATAAATGTATCTCAAGTTACTATTTTCTAATTATATATAATGGAAATTATCCAATCCAACGGCGGCCACCCCGATCCGCTCCTGGTGAATATAAAGAACAGACGCCAGGATGAAATAGATTTTTTGTTTTATTACAGCTGCCCATTGCGCTGGCGGGTCCAAGCGCAGGATGCGCGGCGTTAACGAGACTCGTGCGGGGCCTCACCGTTGATAAGAGATGGTTTACGCTATCGGTAGGAGTTCTTGCGTTCCTGCTGCGGCACGCCCTGCGAGGCTGGTGCCCGCCGCTCCCGCTATTGCGTCCCCTCGGTATAAGGACGCGCGGCGAAATCGACCGCAAAAAATTTGGGGCGAAAGCCTTGGTGGACCGGAGCACAAATGCCGGATAGAAACCGTTGCGACCAGATCGCGAAGAAACACGAAATAACGCTTTGCAGTGGGACTACAAAAGAGACCCCCCTAATAGCCGGGGCGCCATAAAGATCGCAACAGGAGAGCAGCCCTGATACGCATTATTGCCGGGAACATTATGGGCTCGCAGGATGGGCGGCACTGCTTGATCCATGAACGTGATCCATAGGATCAACGTTGGATGAAGAATTCAAACATTCGGGGCACGATGCTATTGCCCTTCCGAGACCCAGAGAGCCGCATACCGTACCAAATCAGCCGCATCTTTCAAATTCAGTTTGATACGCATGTTGTAACGATGCGTTTCAATTGTTTTAATGCTGCGATTAAGCAGGTCGGCAATTTGCTGGCTGCTATGTCCGGCTCCAATCAGATGCAGTACCTCAAACTCGGTGGGGGTCAGGGTGCTGATCAGCGGTTCGGAATTTGAATTTCCGTTCGCGATGCGCTTCAACAATCTGTCCTGTATCGGCTCGCTCAAATATAAGTTTCCTTTCAATACTTCGCGAATAGCATTCACAAGTACCTTGCCCGGCTCCTGCTTCATCACATAACCTTTCGCTCCGACCCGCAAAGCTCGTTCGGCATACACTGCCCCGTCGTGCATGGACACCACCAGCACGGGCATTTCAGGCATTACGCTATGCACCTTCTTTATTAGCTCGAATCCGGAATGGGTTTTTAGAGACACGTCCATCAAAATAATATCAGGCTGATGGCCCGCCTTGAGGATGGCCAGCGCTTCCTCGGCATCACCAGCCTCGGCAAACACCTCAATATCGGGCTCGCGATTGATAAGCATCTCCATGCCATGCCGAAACATGGCGTGATCGTCGACCAGCATTACTCGCGCTTTCGACGTTTCCATGCTTATGTTTCCTGAACCATTCGCATCTCTAACCGCACTTCGGTGCCCCCTTCGGGGCGGGACAGGAATCTCAGGGCAGCACCCAACTGGCGGGCACGGTAATGCATGATTTTAATTCCCACTCCCGTGCTGGAGCCATGCTCGGTATCAATATTGGAAATCCCGCTGCCATCGTCGCATATCGACAGGTAGAGCATTCCGCTGCCGGAGCCCAGCGAAATGACGATATGATGCGCACCCCCATGACGTATCGCATTGCTGACTGCTTCCTGTGCAGTCCGATAAAAATTAAGCGCAATCTCGTTATCGTTGATGGCAACATCATTCGCCTGGATGAATTCACAGCTGATCTTATAGGCGTCAGCAACCCTGTTTGAGAGTGCTTGCAGCGATTTCACCAAGCCATGGGTTTCCAATTCAAATGGAAGCAGGCCTTGGGCCAGTTCCTTGCATCGCCCGACCGCGCCCTGCGCTTGCCTGGCGATGGACGCAGCAATTTTCGCGGCCTTCGCGTTACCGGAAGTCGACATGTCTTGTTCCAGGGCCTCGGCCTGGTAACCGAGCGCTGCAATCTCCTGCCCAAGATTATCGTGTAATTCCCGCCCGATCGTATGCTGATATTGTTCCGCAATGGAAACCAGGGTTTGTTCCTGGCGCTTGCCCTCCAGCCATCGCTCCAGGTCGCGGGCGACGGCGTCGATTAATCTCTGCTCTTCCGGTAACAGGAAGGGGTTGTCTTCAGGGTAGAACACCCGCAACTGCCCGCACAGCCTCTTGTTCGCTGTAATGTTCGATCGCAGTTCGTGCGTAAGAACATGGGCTTGATTCTCCGAGCTGTAGCGCCTGTCGTCGAGTTCGATCATGGCGATAGCCATTTCCGGGAATCGCATTGCCGCAACCAGGTGCCTGACGATATGGTGGCAGGCGTTATCGAGCGATGATTCTCGCCCCAAGGTCCGGCGTATCTCGTAGAGGCAGGTAATTTCCTCCAGGCGCTTGCGCAACGTTTCATTGATTTTTTTGGCCTCGAGCCATTTCCCCAATTCAGCGGCAAGGGCGTCTATTAGTCTTTGTTCCTCCGGCATCAGGAAGGGCTTGTCCAGGGGATAGAATAGGCGTAACTGCCCAGGTGATGTGTTATCCGCATTAATCTTCGCGTGTAGCTCGTGCGTAAGACCCTGCTCGTGACTCGGAGTAGCAAATCGCCTGTCGTCGAGTTCAATCACAACGGTCGCCGATTCCGGGAATTCCAGAGCCGGTATCAGGTGCTTCAAAATTTCCTGGCAGACATCGTCCAGCGACAATTGCAGCCCTGCACCGCGGCGGATCTCATAAAGGCAGTTAACTTCCTTAAGCCATCGTTCCAGCTCGCGCGCGAGTGCGTCGATGAGTTTTTGCTCGTCCGGTAGCAGGAATGGCGTATCTTCAGGATAGAGAACGCCCAAATGCCCGTACAGTCTATTATTCACCGTAATGTTCGATCGCAGCTGGTGCGTCGTTCCCTGCTCACCTAACTTGTTGGCCGCACTAATCTTCGAGTGTAGCTCGTGTGTAAACCCCTGCTTTTGCCTCGCGGCAGCAAATCGCCTTTCTTCGAGTTCGATGACGACGGCAGCGGATTCTGGGAATTGCAGCACCGGTATCAGGTTTTCCAACATTTTCTGGCAGACATCCTCCAACGGCAATTCCAGACCTGATCCGCGTCGAATCTCATACAGGCACTCAATTTCCTTAAGCCATCTCTCAAGGTCGCAGGCGATTGCGTCGACGAGCTCCTGTTCTTCCGGCAGCAGGAATGACGTATTGTCAGGATAAAACACGCGCAAGTGCCCGCACAGCCTGTCGAGCACTGCAATGTTCGATTGCAGCTCGTGCATACTACCGTCGCGATAGTTCCCTGACGTGAAACACCTGCCGTCAAGTTCGATCATGGCGCTCGCCATTACCGGGAAGTGCATTGCCGGTATCAAATGGTCAAAAATCTGCCGGCAAATATCGTCCAGGGGTAATTCGGGCCCCATCCGACGGCGGCTTTCGTAGAGAGCGGTGATCTCCTTGAACCGCTCCCGCAGCGCCTTTCCCACGCTTGCGGGCTCTTCTGTCTGCCCGTTGGTTACAGCAGTCGCGACGTTTTTGCTGATCATGAGGACTCCCCCTCTTTTATTATCCGATGTTTTTTGCCGTTTTTATTCGGACTTTCCTAGTTCTGTATAGCACTAACGATAGCGATAGCGCTAAAAAATAGACCGTATGGACTATTACCGGGGATGGGGGCGCGCCTTACCACATTCTTGAATTAAGCCGCGCGACCGATGTCTGGAACCGGGTCGCCTTGGCTTGCCGCGTGAGAATAACAACCTTCAGCCTATTGTCAGCGCCGGGTGAGACCGTTTGCGCGGGCGGTGGAGAACCAATCTGAGAGGCGGGTAGAAAAGGTGGCGGATCGGAGCTATTCGTCCCACCGGTAGAAATCGGAACACAAGGTAGACGTATGTGCCGAAATCGGAACTCGGTAGTCGCAGGGGTGGAACCACGGTCGCTCAGGAATGGAAAAGAGCGAACTGTCAGATGCTCGGGCTTGGCAAACCATGCCACTGAGCCAGTGGCCTTTTCTATAGACGAGGCTAAAGCACCAGGTACCCTTCCCGCGTTGAAAAGACGGCAATGCAGGCTATCCATCGTGCACGCCTCCCGGGCTGACGCGCTCATTGGTGATCATAAGCCTCCCACGAACGCTCATTCGTGCATCGCTTAGGGGTTTACCCAATGAACATCGCTAAGGGTTTCACTGATTTTTTCTTAAGGGTTCACCTAGGGTTGCTCAAGGTTTCGCCTAGCTTAAAACCAGAGTTTCCCCAATATACCGATGATATCGACTGGAATAGGATGAAACTGCTGTCACTTCATTCACTTCATACCACTCTATTGGAGGCAACTTATCATGAAAACAGAAATAAGGAACGTTGTAGCCGCTATAGCCACGCTGGGCCTGCTGGCATCTTGCGCCCAGACCGATTTTCTTAAAGGGCAGAGGGACAGTACCAGCGCGGCTTCACCAAATACCGGGGTTTTGGGCAACCATGACGTTATTGCAAGGCGGTATGAAAATGCGGCGAAGGAACTTCTGGTAAAGGCAGAACAACGCGAGAAAATGCTCCAGCACTACGAGGACAATAGACACCTTTACGGGAGGAACGGGCAGGATTTCCAGGCACAGGCCGTGGCGATGGCCCGGAAATACAACCTGGCCGCAGAGAAAGCCGCTGCCCACGGTGCTTTTCACCGCAGGATGTCCGAACCTACAGAGCCTGATTATATCGGTGCCGGGGAGCCCGTGCATCAGGCAAGCAAACGTTAAAACAAAGCCTAGGACCGGATCGGATTCTACACCCGACTGCGAGTAACAGCGATGAGCTTCAAGAGCGTGATGATTCCAGGTACTAAAACTATATTAGCTTCGAAAGCACAAGTTTTGCTGGTGGACGATCATGCCGTGTTGCGGGCGGCGGGGCATGGCCATGCGCATCAACCTCGAACCCGATATGGAGGTGTTTGCCGAGGCCAGTAATAGCACGGAGGCGCTGGAGGAAACAGTGTACGCTGAACGCGTTTTACGGGCCGACGCGCAAGGCTATGTGATGAAGCAGGAGCCGGGCAAGGTGCTTGCGAACGCTATTTGCGAAGTATTGAAAGGGAATTTATATCTAAGCAGGCAAATACAGGCAGGATTGTTGACGCGGCTCGCGACTTGAAGTTCGGAGTCGAAACCGCGTCATCGTCGACCAGCCCCACTTGTGCTTTCGAGGTTCCCATGCTTGCGGTTCCTTCACCATTCGCCTTTCTAGCCGCTTCTTGCGCCCCTTAGGGGGAAAGGAATTTGAGCGTGGTGCCAAGCTGATGGGCACGGCAATGCATCATTTTAATTCTCATATCCCCGCGGAGCCATGCTCCGGGTCAATACCGGCAATCCCGCTGGCATCGTCGCACATCAACAGGTCAGGCTCTGGGCTAGTGCCTTGCATCGCCCACTACGTGACGCGCTTGAGTAGCGATGGACCGGGCAACTTGCGTATGCGCTACCTTAAAGGCGACATGTTCAGCTTCCGGGTCTCCGCCTGAAAGCCGATCGACCCATCTGCTGTGCAAGATTGTCGTACAGTTCCTGCCCCATCGTATGCTGATATGTTTCCGTAATGGAAACCAGCATTTACTCTAGGTCGTTGCCCTCGCCATCTCTCCAGGTAGGTTTGCGACGGCGCCGATGAGTTTCTGTTCCTGCGGAAGCAGGAATGGCTTGTCCGCAGGGCGGGGCAAGAACCCGCGCCCGCCCCATCTGGCGATCCTGCGAGAACAAATCATGCTAAATAAAGCGCAGGAACCGCTGACGGGCAGAACCCCGTGGAATCCTGTCCTCGAGGACGTATTCGCTATATAGCGTTGGTGCGGATAATCAAGGCTCGCGCGGAGCTTCTCATGCATCGCTAAGGGTTTCACTGTATTTTTCTTAAGGGTTCACCTAGGGTTGCTCAAGGTTTTGCCTAGCTTAAAACCAGAGTTTCCCCAATATACCAATGGTATGGACTGGATTAGGATGAAACTGCTGTCACTTCATTCATTTCATAACACTCTATTGGAGACAACCCATCATGAAAACAGAGATAAGGAACTTTGTTGCCGCCGTCGCCACCCTGGGCCTGCTGGCTTCCTGCGCCCAGACCGATTTTCTCAAAGGGCAGAGCGACAGTACCAGCGCGGCTTTACAAAATACCAGAGTTTTGAGCGACCACGACATTATTGCAAAGCGGTATGAAAATACCGCTAAGGAACTACTGGTAAAGGCGGAGGAACGCGAGAAATTGCTCCAGCATTACGAGGACAAAAGCTACCTCTTCGGGAGGCGCGGGCAGGATTTCCAGGCGCAGGCCATAGCTATGGCGCGAAAATACAACCTGGACGCAAAGAAAGCCGCTGCCCAAGGTGCTTTTCACCGCAGGATGTCGGAATTTGCGAAAGGTAATAATGCCGCCGCCGGGGAACCGCTGCGCCAGGTAAGCAGCAGATAAACAATGCTAGGACGCGGATCAGATTTTAGCAACCGGACTGAAAAGTAACAGAACTGCCCACTAAGAGAGCGCAATGATTCCAGGAACTGACATATGCCAGCCTCGGAAGCACAAGGGATGCCGGTGGACGATCACGCCAGATTGCGATAGGGCATGGCGATCCTCCTCAATCTTGAGCCAGATATCCAGATGTTTTCCGAGGCCAGCCGATCTATAAGGATGCGGGGAGCGCTAATCCCCCGCGATGTCAGCTGGATAGGGGATAGGAATTGAATTCACACCGCCGCCGCTGGGCCTAGCCAATTTAAGAGCGCGGGGCCAGGCGAGCCCCTCCCTTTACCGTATTACCTGCTTGCGCTTGCAAGATGGGAGATCATCGGAAATGTAGCGTGCGCCCCTTGCGGTAACGTTTAGCGACTGCGTGCGTCTCGTCAATGACGGCATCCACGAGGGTGGAGCGCTCCGCAGCACCGAGCCGCATAAATGCGGGTATCGACGTTGCCACACCCAAAACCGTGAGCTGCACAAAACGCTCTGGCGACGGCAGGTGAATATCGAGCGACTGGGGAGTAATCTGTATGTGTTGAAAGCCTGCATCACCTAGTAGCGTTCGCAGCTCATCGGCATCCGATAACGAAAACGACAATTCCACGGCGGCGATGGCAGCGCCGAGTTGTCGTGCTGTCGCTTCCAGCAGCGCCTCATACACTGGATGGCGCTGAACGTTTCGGCAGGGCTCGGACTTCGCTGACACCTCACCGACTCTCCATTATCTAGGTTGGTTATCTTTAGTTCAGTGAAGCAAAAACTGGCCTAGTATAAATTAAGTACTTGGCAGGCCCCGCGGCAATCTCGTCAACTTCTCACCCCGTGAAGCTTCGAAGGGCTCAAGGGAAGCTATTCATGGGGGAAAATCGGCAGTGCAGACCAGGAGTGGAAAATGAGTCAAGATTCGAGTCATTCCTCGCATACTCCTTATGCTCATCAGCACGCCGGTCACAGGGGGGCCGCTGAATCTGCACCTGCGCATGAGCATGCCGGGCATAAGCAGGGCGCTACCTTCGCCACAAGAACAGGGACAACGGCAACGGGGGCACGATGGACGTGCCCGATGCACCCCGAGGTCGTCCAGGATAGGCCGGGCGATTGCCCCATCTGCGGCATGACGCTGGTGCCCATCGCGGGCGCAAACCTGGGCGAAGTCGAACCTGATGATTCCGAAGCTCGTGATCTCGCCCGCCGTCTGCGGGTTGGCGTCGCCCTATCGATTCCATTGGTCGTGCTCGCGATGGCGCCCATGGCTGGCATCCATGAGCCGTTCGGACTGCAGCCACGCTCCCGCGGGTGGATTGAACTGCTGCTGGGTACGCCCGTTGTGCTCTGGGTTGGCGGACCGATCCTGCGTAAATTCTGGTTTTCGCTGGTGCATCGGGCGCTCAATATGTACACCCTCATTGGCTTGGGCGTGGGTTTTGCGTACCTCTACAGTCTGGCTGCCGTGCTGATGCCGGGCTGGTTTCCGCAGGAGTTTCGCGAACACGACGGCTCGGTGGGTACTTATTTCGAGGCCGCGGCTGTCATCGTAACGCTGGTGATGCTCGGCGACCTCCTGCAAATGCGGGCAATGCGACAGACCAGCCGCGCCATACAGCAGTTGCTGAAGCTTGCCCCCAACCAGGCCTGGCGCGTGAGCGACGACGGGACCGAAGAACAGGTGCCCCTCGACACGGTGGCCGTGGGCGACCGGCTGCGCGTGAAGCCGGGAGAGAAAATGCCGGTGGATGGCGTTGTGCTTGAGGGCGCGACACGGGTGGATGAATCGATGATCACCGGGGAGCCTATGCCGGTAGCCAAAGCCGAGGGCGACAAGGTAACCGCCGGAACCGTGAACGGCAACGGTTCGATCATCATTCGCGCCGAGCGTGTCGGCTCCGAAACCCTGCTGGCACGCATCGTTCACATGGTTGGGCAGGCGCAACGCACACGCGCATCCATCCAACGGCTCGCCGACGTCATTGCCGCCTATTTTGTCCAAGCCGTCATCGCCCTTGCTATCGTCACGGCGCTTGCGTGGTGGTTTCTCGGTCCCGAGCCGAAGTTCGCCTATGCTTTCATCAATGCCATTTCCGTGCTCATCATAGCCTGTCCCTGCGCGCTCGGCCTCGCCACGCCCATTTCCATGACGGTCGCGATGGGGCAGGGTGCACGCATGGGCGTCCTGTTCCGCAACGCCGAAGCGATCGAGCGCATGCGCGATATCGATACCGTAGTGGTGGATAAAACCGGCACGCTCACGCTGGGGCGGCCCGCCATGACCGATTTTGAGGTGGAAGGCATCCCCGAGGAGGAAGCACTTGCGCTGGTAGCAGCCGTGGAGCAGCTTTCAGAACATCCGATCGCGCACGCAATTGTCGAAGCCGCGAAAAATCGCGGCATAAAGCCCGGCCCCGCGACGGCGCGCGATTTCCATGCGCTCAAGGGCCTTGGCGTCCAGGCGGTAATCGAGGGCAAGCGCGTGCTGGTTGGCAGCCGCACTTTTCTAGCGCAGCAGGGTATCGACACGCAGCATTGGGAAGAGCAGGCCGACGCGTGGCGGACAGAAGCCAAAACCGTGGTCTACTTTGCCGTGGATGACATCGCGGCCGGGCTCGCCGCGGTGGCCGACCCCATCAAGGAAAGCACGCCCGAAGCGATTGCGGGACTACGGAGGCTGGGCGTCAATATTATCATGCTCACGGGAGACTCCCGGCGCACCGCCGATGCGGTCGCCCGGCAACTGGGCATCGACCACACCTTGGCCGAGGTGCTGCCTGAGGATAAGGCCGACCATATCAAGCTGCTGCAGGGCGAGGGACGCAAGGTGGCGATGGCGGGAGACGGAATTAACGATGCGCCGGCACTGGCGCAAGCCGATGTGGGCATCGCGATGGGCACCGGCACCGATGTAGCGATGGAAAGCGCAAGCGTAACCCTGGTCAAAGGCGATCTGCGCGGGATCGAGCGCGCGATCGTACTGTCACGCGCCACCATGCGCAACATCCGTCAGAACCTGGTTTTCGCGTTTGGCTATAACGCGCTCGGCATCCCGGTCGCAGCCGGGGTGCTTTACCCGTTTTTCGGGCTGCTTTTATCGCCTATGTTTGCCGGCGCGGCCATGGCGATGAGCTCAATATCGGTTGTGACCAACGCGCTGCGGCTCAACCGCATCAGGCTATGAGGCCGCCGGATCAAAGCACACAAAAGCCGGTAACGCCGGTCGATACACAAAGCGAGCGCGGATGCCCAAACGCCCAAACCGCTCAGACGCTAGAACGTTGGGAACGCCGCCTTGCAATCGAGCCGAGAAGGACGAGTCCGGCAATATACAACGCCCAGGTTTCCGGCTCGGGAATAGGCCCCGCCTGGATCCTGCCAAAAAGCCCCTCGGTTTCATCGCGCGGTCCAGCGGCGAAATACATCGCATCCGCCATGCCGAGGCTGGCACCATTGCCGAATTGCAATCCCCACAGGCCCTCGATCGATATGGGGTGACCTTGAGCGTCCCGCACGTAGTCGATGGCAGTATGGGTGGCAGGGTCGAACGCGACAATGGTACCGTCGCCAAAATTACCTACGAGCAGGTTCCCGCTGTAGTCGCCAAAGCCATCCGGAGCAAAAGCCACACCCCATGGCGCATTCAACAGGCCTCGATCATCCCAGGTATGAATCAAGGCGCCAGATGCATCAAACTGTGCCAGCCGCCCCAGTCCGGCGCCGGCGACTTCTTCACCTCCGAGAATATGTCCGGGTCGCGCCGGGTCCGCCTGCGTCTTGGCGTAGGGCACAAACAGGCTGTTTCCATCCGGACCGGTGAGCGTCTGAATGTTGAATGGCGCATAATCGCCGGGCTTGGGGGTCGTGGAAGTGGAGAAAGGATTGGCAAATGCCCCCGGCGTGCTCACCTCCGCGAAACTGCTGTTGAAACTCTGGATACCCGCGTTGGGGCCAAAATCGGCTACGTGGATGCGGTCATTGTTAGGCGCCATCGCCAGGCCGAAGTAATGCGAACCCGCAGACGACCGGTCCACCATGAGCTTGGCGAAAGCGGGGCGATCAAAACTGCCGTCCGGATTCTTGTGTTCAGTCCAGGCCGAAATGGTTCCGCTATCCGTCACAAAGAGAAATTTCGCGGGCTCGGTAATCGAGCCTTGAGTAATGGTGAACTGCGCGCCGGGGTTGAATACGACCCCGGTCGGTGTGCCCTGCGTAACAACCTGTCCTGTGGAAGGCCCTGGAACCGTCACCAGCCGGAGGTCGTCCGTGTACAGCCGCCGGCCCCCAACATCGCCTACAAACTGGTTCGACGTTCCCGCGCCGTTGCTTTCCACCCAAAAATGCCCGCCGAATCCGGCCGGACGAATTGCGATTCCCCACGCATTGATGAGGCTCGGGTCGACGATGCCGGCTCCGTAGGTATCGTTGCTCGCGACAAGGTTGGTCTGGACGTATGCAGTCGCATGGGCTGCTCCGGCAACTGCAAGCATTCCCGACAATAACCATGCCGGGGCCTTATTTGGTTTGAATATGTTCATTTTCTCCTCCCAAGGGGTAAATGAAAGAACTGATGAAAAACGAGCTTTGGTTTCATAACGCCTTTAATCCCATCTCCCATTCGCCGGTTAAGCCTTCCGCAACCGCAGTTGCGAAGAAAAGCTGATACCGTAGGCAGGGAGGGGCGTTCCGGCGGGAATATCACCAAACCCGGAGCAAGCTGCGTGACGGCAAGTACCGTGCAGAGCCGCGGACTTTGACCCTGCACTGGCCTGCCACCGCCGCACCGAGGCACAGGTTGAGCGATTCCAGCGGATGACATGTGCGAAGCAGTGCCAGAAAAAATGGAGACGGTTGCACAGCCATACCTCGCAAATTAAGAAAAAATCGGCTGGCTTACCTCGATAGGGCGTGCTGGCTGAAACACCGCTGACATACCATAACCCAGCGGTGACAAATCAACTGCTCTGTAACGTTTGTGATTTTTTTGTGAATCTAGACAGAAATGATTCGTATTAAAATAATAGACAATTTTGAGTGGAAGAAAAGAATTTATGACTTCATTTATGACTTCTTATGCGGGCAAATAAATATCCTGGCCTGCCGCTTCTGGTTTAAACGGTAAGATTTCGCAACGATATTGTTGCGGTTGTCTATACTTTCCCTAGGGCGGAATGCATTAAAACCGTTTATATGAAATACTCTTACCTCCAGTAGTGTTATTATCATTTTTTCTATTCAAATCAACAGGGGAGACAAAAAAATGAAATCCCGTACTGTTTTCGCCATCTTGGGTGCCCTCGCCTTAGTCGCCTCGTGCGCGCACACCGACCCACGCCCAGCGGATATGACCCCCGCTGAGAAAAGCGCAAAAACCAGGGCAGATCACATCGCGCTGGCCAACCAGTATGACGAAGTGGCGAAAGCGCTGCAGGCAAAGGCTGAAGCGGAAAAAGGGGAGTTGGGCGAGTATATAGAGCACGCAGCCTACTATGGCAGGCAAACAGAAGACCTGAAAGAACATTCCCAGGCGCTGATTCGTGACTATGAGGAAGCCGCCGAGAAAAACAGGCGGATGGCAAACGCTCATCGGCGCATGGCGGAGCAGGCGAGACAGTAAGATCCAAAAATTTGGCGCAACAAATAGCGGACCGATAAAAAGCGAGGGTTCTCGACCGCCGACACAGCTTTAGCTGTCCAGCTTTCGAGAATCAATTTCGCCTGTTGGTAGTCGCGAATTAATGGGGGAGGGGGTTACTGGTAGATTCGTGGGTTCGCACTGCTCTGTACCAACGGATCGCCATAAGGGTGAGCGCACCCGCCCCTACGTTACCTTCCGAATACTTGTAATCAAGGTAGATTCGTTGTACGCATATGTTAAGTGAATTTGCGTCTTTGCGCGTGTGACACCGACGTAAAAAAGCCGCACTGCTTCTTCTAGTTGCTCTTCGTTTTTATAGTCAAAGGGATTTGGGAAAGCACTGTCTTCTAGGCCGATCATGATGACAGCCTCGAACTCCAATCCCTTAGAACTGTGCAGTGTCATTAGGTTTATTTGATCGGGGCTTTTACCATGATTCCCAAAAATCTCAACGGTAAACGCCTCTAAGGCCCCGCCCTTTGCAGAAGCCGTAATAAGAGCAGCCAAGTTGTCTTTTTCGTCCGCGAGCCAAGGCTCTTCACTTAAGGCCTCATTGAGCACGCTATCGCGCAGGACTACGAGCCAGTGATAAAGGGTAATGGAACTGTCCCGATGAGCAAACAAAATGGAGATCAGTTCTGTTCGCTCGGCCAACGCGTCTCTCTCTCTGATCAACGACCGGCGCATTAGCCGCCACGCTTTGAGCAATTGTGAGAGGGTCACGGTCCCCGTTTCCCACCCCCCTGAGCACCATTTGGCGGCGTCAATTAGCCACTCGTTTAAGCGGGATCGTTTGATAGGTGATCCGTTGTCAAGACGGAAATAATTTAAACCCAACGCGTCGGCAACCTTAGCAATGGGAGTACCCTCATTCAGGGTCCGATAAAGCAACGCGATGTCGCCCGGCTTCCACGTCGGGTTCGCTTCCAGCATCGCCGGTACGACGGTTCCCAATACATAGTTTGCTTGATGATTAATATCGCACTCGAGACGGTGGATGCATATCTCACCTGGCCGCCCATCATGGGACTGCGATTCCGCAGGACTTACTAAAAGCGTCTTGGACGCAGCAATGATTTGGTCTGCACATCGGTAATTCAGCTTGAGGCGTATAGACTCGACATTTGGCAGTTCCCCCAAGGCTCGTAGCAGGCTAGGCTTTGCCCCGGTAAATCCGTAAATAGATTGGTCTGGATCGCCGACAGCTATAATCCGTACCGCGGCTGCATTCATCAACGCCATCACCATGCGGTGGAGTGGCAGGCCAAGGTCTTGGTACTCATCGATAACGATAATAGGGTACTTAGCTTGGATAGAGCGTCGTATCCATTGATGATTCTCGACTAGCTTTAGACCAGCTAAGACGAGTCCGTCAAAGTCGACAAAACCATGAGCGAGAAGGAGTGCTTCATACGCTTCCACGACGGCCGTTTCCCGCCGGCTCCAATTTCGCCATTCAATGCTCTCTTGATCAAGAATGGTTCGCCTCAACCTATCGCAAGCCGTGCGAAACCAAGTGGGAGCATCACTTCCAAGTACCTGGGAATACGCTTGGCAAAATAATTTCCTTGATTGAGCTGGCGATGCCACTACAAGTGGATCAGGTATCGCGATGCCAGCCAATGCAGCATAGGGCAACACTAGTTCGCTAAGGCAAAAGGAATGTACCGTCGAGAGGAGAAGCCGGTCTCCATCTTCGATATCCAGTTTTCTCAAGCGTATCCTTAGCTCATCAACACAGGCGTTGCTAAAGGTAATACATGCAAGCCGACGCGGTCGTCGTAAATCCTCATGAAGAATCCTCGCAATCTTTATCGTGATGGTTTTAGTCTTGCCGCTACCCGGCCCCGCGAGGATGACACAATTCCCATCCGTCGAATAAGCGCTCCATTGATCACAATTTCCCCGAAGCTCCTCAGCGGCCTGAAGATATGAAGACGAAGCAATCTTCATGTTAGTTTTGCTTTCAGGTAGGCTAGCGCCAGTTGGATATACGGTGGACAAACATCCACATTATTGGCGATAAGGACAGATGCTAAGCGCTGCGCGACGCGACCTTTTCCCAGCGAATCGATATCCTTTAGAAATTGTTTTGGGTTGAGCGTACCTGGGTCGGCGGATAGAGCGTCGAATCGCGCCTTCATTTTCTTGTTGCTCGTCAGTTCCTTAATAGCTTCTGCAAACTCATTTGCAGCCCCAGCCCTGAAGAGATCAATCTCAAATGTGAAATCATTCAGGAAAATTCCATAGCCCTTGGCCGTTTCTAGTATCTCTGTGGACGACATGTTTTGCCGGTCATCGTTTGGGATCAAGTGATTTATTATCTGGTTTACGATCCGGCGCTCGCCGTAACTGTCACCCACAGCATCGTCATCTGGGTCCGCATCCTCTTGGCTAACATCCTCTACTTTCGGGTCAAAATCGGTGAGTACGACGAAAGGAATGTCCAGCGCGTTCGGCCCAAGCAACCGGATGTAAGGAGAGAAATTGGTTCCCGCGATCGAACAGACAGTAATACCCATCGCGTCGAAGTCCAGGGTCTCGTCGTGCAACCTGGCAAGCGTAGGCAACAGGAATTTTTCGGCATCACCTTCCACGAGAATCACAGCCTTAGAAAAGAACAGTTCACCTCGCGTCACATCAATGTAGCGCTCCAGGTCATCGCGTTCGTTATCCTCCAACTCGACGCCTTGCAACGAGCGCCCTATGGTATGCCCTAGCTGAGTAAGATGACGCAATACGACGACATTGGAAAGCGGCGCCACGCTGGCAATGTTCGGGGAATGAGTGGTCAGCAAGATGCTGCGGGGTTCAGGATCGCTGCAAGCATCGCCTTTGGCCTGTAGGTAGTTCCGGTAAATGAGTCGCTGCAAGTGCGGATGCAGATGAGCCTCGGGTTCTTCGATAGCTAGAAAGGTATGTTGACGTTCTCCCTCTTCTACCAAATACTGATGTTCCAAGTGCTTAAGTGCAAGATAAAGCACATTAGCCGAACCTAGGCTCGCTTCTGCCACACCCCGTCTCCCACCGTCGATCATCATCTGTAGAGCCCTGAGCAAGCGATCTGGCTCAGTTGGCGCGAAGCCGAGTGCCGTTTCAAGTCCGTGCTTGTCACCTACCATTGTGGTGACCTGTGTGTTGACCTTACCAATGATTGTAGCGAGTTCGGGTAAAGCGGCAATTTTCGAAGTCGTCTCATGAACCTCGCTAGCGATCGTCTTCAAGGTGACTGGGTCTACCGACTTTGCCGCCCGGTCGAGCAATGGGCGCAGTGGTGAACGCGACCACCGAGCCAGATCGGATTCGGCGTCACGCAAGGCGGGAAAGAGGTCTAGCGGCATCCAGCGACGTAAATCGTACCCGATGGCGTTTTCGGGTCGGTCGCCACCGAACAGAAGAAACTCGTAGTCGGCTTCGCTTCTTGGCCCGCTTTCAAGCCCAGGAATTGGCTGAAAGCGATAGGTAATCCGCGCCACCATTGGAACCGGCTGCACAAGGTGATCGGCCAGTATCGCCAAGAGATTTTCGTTGTGCTCGAACTCGCGGAACTCAACCCCGATCTCAATCCTATCCGTAGGAGTTAATGGCCGCGGTAACCCATCCCAAAAATCATCAATCCGGAGGCGGCGCATAGAGTCTGGCAGCGATGGATCAAGTAACAGACGGAGGGCGAACAGCAGGTTTGTCTTTCCCACCTTATTTTCGCCGAGCACTACAGCATGCTGTCCGAGCTGCACATCGAGTAATTTAAAGTTACGAAAGTTATTGATAATGATTCTGCTAAGTCGCATGATATTTTTATTTATTTACGTGTCAGTGCCACACCGCGGAAAATACATACGGCCGTATCCTACTTCCCCCAAAAACTCGTCCGATTACAGTTTAATCATGAGCTCTACAGATCAGTACGTGGTCAATCCGCGCGGTAATCATCATGGTAATCTTATGAGCTTTGACTGCTTTAACCCATTGGACCAAGGTACAGTCCGGCTTAATGATATGGTAGCGCTTCAGGAAGAGTTTATCCAATACGGCTGAGAAAACATCTTTCTCATCGGGATTAACGGCGCGTCCCCTGAAATTCCAGAGGTAATGAAGTTGATTTTACTAATAGGAAGGGAAGAACAAACAAGCAGTACATAACTGAACATATGTAACTCGTGGCATCGTGCCACCGGGCTTCGAAAAGATAGTATTCACATGCCTTGAGGCGCTCGACTCGGTTGGGCCCGCGCCTCAACCCGCATACCATAACACCGCGAAGTAATGGCACGTGGTGCCGGCTATCACGAAGAGATGCCAGATAAAGTGGCCGTAACGCAGTCGCGAATCGCTAGCGAAAAAGGCTACACCTGCCGTATACGACAGACCTCCCGCAAACAGCAGGAGCATACCCGGCGCAGGGACCCTCGCAAACAGCGGGCCAATAGCGATCACAGCCAGCCACCCCATAAGAAGATAAAGACCGGTGGAGAGCATCGGACGGGTTTTCTTTCCGAAGACCTCCACGACCACGCCGGTTAACGCAAGACCCCACACCATCCCGAGAAGGGTCCAGCCCCAGACCCCCTTGAGCACGCCCAGTGAAAATGGCGCGTACGTGCCGGCGATGAGCAGAAAAATGGCGCAATGCTCGAAGACCCGAAAAAGACGCTTTGCCTCGCCTATGCGCAGCCCATGATAGAGCGTAGAGGAGAGGTAGAGGATGATCATTGTTGCGGAAAAGAGATACACGCCGACAACGAATCCGGCATCCCCATGGCTTGTTGCGTGGATGATGAGAAAAGGCGTCCCCGCAAGTGCGGCAACCAGAGCGATGCCGTGGCTGATGCTGTTTGCAATTTCCTCCCCCCGGGACTGATCACGCTCGGGGCCGGTGAACCACCCGCGCAGTCCAGTTTTGGGGGCTGAACGGTTGCTTTCGGACTGCTGCGTCCGGACTGTTTCAGGAAGGCGGAATTTCATCATGGAATGCAATCATCGTTGTGACATAATTGTGGTGATAGGCACGCTCGCCCTGATACTTTGGCTCTGTCAGGCGCTGGCTCATTCACTGGCTGGTTCACTTGCCCTCGGCTCCCTGGATAAAATCGTCACACGCAATTTGGGTTTAAACCATCCGGTTCTGATTTTCAAGCTGACCGCGCAAGTGGCAGGGACGGCCAGTTCAAGGAGACCAGCATGGCGAGGCCATCATGAAAGTAGCTGTTTGCAGCGCTCAGTCGTACGACCGTGAGTTTTTGCTGGCGGCCAATCGCGACTTCGAGCATGAACTGGTATTTTTTGATTCGCGCCTGAGCGGAGAGACGCGGCAGATCGTCGCTGGCTTTCCTGCCGTGTGCGTATTCGTGAATGACACGCTCGACGCCGCGGTGCTGGAAGCCCTGGCGGCGCAGGGTACGCGACTGATCGCCTTGCGCTGCGCAGGATTCAACAACGTGGATATTCACGCGGCGATCAGGCTTGGGCTTCGCGTAGCACGGGTTCCCGCCTACTCGCCGTACTCAGTAGCCGAGCATGGCGTCGGCCTGATGCTGTCACTTGACCGGCATCTTCACCAGGCTTATAACCGGGTGCGCAACGGCAATTTCGCTTTGCACGGGTTGCTCGGCTTTGAACTGCGCGGCAGGACGGTAGGTATTGTCGGCACGGGGCGCATCGGTACCGCAGTCGCCCGCATATTGCACGGTTTCGGTTGCCGCCTCATCGCCTGTGATCCGCAGCAAAGCGACGAATGCCTGCGCCTGGGCGTCGAATATGTCCCGCTGGAAAAACTCTACGCAGATAGCGATATTGTCACCTTGCATTGCCCCCTGAATCCTCAAACGCATCATCTGATCGACACGGAGGCAATCAGGCGCATGAAGCCCCGCGTAATGCTGATTAATACCAGCCGGGGCGGGGTGATCGATACGGAAGCGTTAATTGAGGGGCTGAAATCTTCGAAAATCGGCTGTGTGGGACTGGATGTGTATGAACAGGAAGGCGACCTGTTTTTCCAGGATTTATCGGATCAGGTAATACAGGACGATGTGTTTGAGCGTTTGCTGACCTTTCCAAACGTGCTGATTACCGGCCACCAGGGGTTTTTCACTGCTGAAGCGCTCTCCAGCATTGCGCAAACTACCCTGCAAAACATCACCGCATTCGAGCGCGACGGATTATGCGAGAATGAAGTAACGCTCGAATTGCTGCAGGGAGGCTAGTGCATAAGCCGCAACAGTCGCTGGACGTTTTCACCTCGCTCCCGAGACGCTCCGGTCGGGTTTGGTGTCTTTGGTTTATCGTTCCAGGATATGCCCTGGCCGCAATAAATTACGGTTCCGTGTTGCATCGAACAGACCGGCTCGCGTGCCGGCATCAAGCTTGATTGGTTTAAACATAAATCGGTAAAGGGCCATGAATCGACAAGGTAAACTCCTGTTCGCAACGCTGTTGATCGCGCTCGCCAGCACAGCTCATGCAATTGCCGTTGACCCGGATGGCGCCGGGCTTGATCCTGCCATGGATATAAAAGGCCTGCATTGGGCGCCGGGCAGTACCTTGATAACGCCCGTCGGTCGCGCATCAATATTTGCCCACCCCCTGGGTGACGTGTTCCAGCGTTACACCCACGCATCGCTAAGCGGGTTCGAGGATAGTCAGGGGACCAGCATCGGAAGTTCGGGGGCCGGCCGGTGGGCATTCATCGCAGGCTATCGTGAACAGGTAGTATCAACTGTCGGTAACAACGTTGTGCTGGCCACTGTTGGGGGGGGCGATAACTTCTTCAGGCTTTATTTCGATCCAACGCCGAATGCCAATTCGGGTAATGGGACGGGATATGGACCTGATGCCACAAATCCGGATGCGGTGCCAGTACTGTCAGGCGCGATTGACGCTTCCATAGGGCAAACGGCGATCTCTGCTCTCAGGGTGCCGCCAGGCAGTCTTGACACTTCAGGCAGCGATAATTACCCCAACGTGGACAGCATCGCAGCGATGGGGAAGGGCACGCTCGCAGTAATTATCGATCGTTTTGATATCAGCTATTTTCCCGAGGGATTCAGCCCGGGGCTGGGCCTTAATTTCCAGACCATGCTTGACCTGCCATTTTCTCAAACTGATCCATCGTCCTGCTTTAAAAACGGGACGGGCATGCTGATTAATGGAGGGGGTCCAAATACCCTGAGCGGACTGGAATGCGACATCAATACATTAGGAAACATCAACGGTATTGACGGAACAAACCTGATGCTCATGGCCGATTCATCTTCCTCTTTCACGCAGGTTGCGCCACTGCCGGAGCCTGCAACCCTTGCATTGTTAGGCGTGGGCCTGGTTGGCATGATACCGACGAGACGACAGCGCAGAGCGCGGCATTAGTCCTGGCTCGGCATTAGTCCTTGAAGCTGGAATTCCCGCAACTGGCTGGCTTTTGCTGTCTGATTTCCCCCCAGTTCAATATTGCTGATTCTCCTGAAGTCGGGCTTCCCGCCGCAGCGAATCATCCAGCATTAAGCCCATGTCGTCATCGAGCATGCCTTGAAAGCGTTCGCGCCGAAGCAGATCATCGATGGTGAGGCCGACTGGCAGAAAGCCGTCAAATACCGTACCCACCCGCTTTGTCTTGAAGATTTCCAGACTCTTGCTATACGCTCGGGGAGGCAAGGGGATATACCGGACCTCTCTCACCGCGGCAGATGCGTTCTTCATATAGAACCCGACAAACTCCTTGACCTCCGGTTTCTCCGCGGCCTTCATACTCACATAAATGAAAATGGGGCGGGACAAAGGCTGATAGGTCCCATCCTCCACTGTTTCCGCAGAGGGAAGCACCCCTTCGCCTGTTCCATTGTCGATCGCGACCGCCCTGATCTTGTCCTCGTTCTGCTTGTAATTTCCAAAGCCAAAGAAGCCCAGCCCGTTTTTATCACCCGCTACCCCTTGCGCCAGCATCTTGTCATCCTCCGATGCCATGAAATCGCGACGGCTCGATTTTGCCTTGCCGACAATGGCTCGGGTAAAGTAGTCGAAGGTGCCGGAATCGGCACCAGACCCGTAGAGCCTGAACGGCTCATTGGGCCATGCCGGATTGACCTGGCTCCACCGGGTTATTTTACCTTCGGCCGAAGGCTCCCAGATTTTCTTGAGTTCGGCCACCGTCATGGTTTTAGCCCAGCTATTCTGTGGATTCACTACGACCGTGACCGGATCAAACGCAACCGGCAGTTCGACGTACTCGATGCGCGCCTTATCGCACGCCTTTATCTCTCTTCGCTGTATGGGGCGGGACGCGTTGACGATATCGATTTCGCCCGCGCAGAATTTAGCGAGCCCGCCGCCCGTGCCGGAAATGCCAACCGTTACCTCGACAGCGCCCTTCTTCTCTTTCCGGAAATTTTCTGCTACCGCTTCCGTGATCGGATGCATGGTGCTGGAGCCATCAATTTTTATGATCGTCTCAGCGTATGCAATGCTAAAGACGCTGCCAGCGCCATCGCCTCCCATAAGCCCAACAAGTAGTGCCGCCGCGCCCTGCCATTTAAAGTTATGTGTTTTTAGCATTTCTTCCTCAAGTCGATCAATCTGACAGCCATCCCCAGTGCGGATCAATTTGCAAACCCCTGATATCGGATTGTGGACTTTTCCTGTTACAGTTTCATGTAACGAAGAAATTATTATGCCAGCCTGGCGATGTCCTCCTGCTGACGAATCGGATGGAAGCCATGAGTGATACAGCAACTGAAGAAGTATGGAAAAGTATTTCTACTACTATTGAAATGGAAATGGCGGAAGTTTCAGGACCGACCGGTTGGCATGGCGCGCAATGGACAAATGAAGGCAGCGAAGGAAGCATGAAGCAGGCAGGAAGACCGGGAGGCGCCGCACATCCCGATTCGTGTATCTCAAGATCCAACGTGCGGCAATTCCGGGCCTCCGGAAGCACGCGGCGGGCCCAACACCTTCCGCAGAATGATGCGATTTTGTATCCGGCTTTGACGGCCCCCTACTCAGCAGAGGGCTGTCAAAGGGGTTCTAGATTACAGCCGTAACCCGCACGATGCCGCGCAATTATCAGTCCCTCGAGGCCCGCCACTGCCGAACCCGCTTCGACTGCGTGATTTTGTACGCCAGCAGACTCAGCAGCATCAATGCGATGAGCGGACCGATTGCGGATCGGAACATTTTCGCGTAATTAATCATTTCCACCCGCAACGAGTACTCGTAACGCACAGGCGGCACGGAATCACCCGTGATGAAAACCGTGTAAAGACCCTTATCCAGGCTGGTCTCGCCTTTGATCACGCCGTCCGGATGATGGCTCGGGCGCAAATATGTGACGGTCTCGTCTTCTGTTTCGTTGGTACCCCTGACCACCCGCACCCCGATGGGTATGTCGCGTAATGCCGGGTCGACGAGGTCCACAACCAGGTAAGTATTGCCTTCCTTGGGTATTTCCGTACAGTACTGATCAGCAGGCTCGAATTGAGGCTGATAGGCGCTTAAATGCACCAGGCTGTTGTCCCCAAGACGGCGCACGCACGTGTCTTCCTCCATGGATACTTTGCCGTGTGCCGCCACTCCGCCACTGTAAAGCGCCGAGACAAGGACAAGAGCCAATGCGCCGGCCTGTATCGCTTGCTTGATTACCATTCGTTTACTCCTCTCGATTGATTTTCCTTAACGCCGTGCCTCGAACTCATGCTTTAACTATGCTCCATGAGGAGTCGCTGGTGATGGAACGAACTGCGAACTTTAACACCAGCAGTGCCATAACGTCTCCTCAATAAAGACACGGGTAAAGAGAAATGTGGGATGAATTTTCTACACCACTGACCGCTTCGCGTTTCCTCCATGGAAGCTGCAGCGAAAATGCTCTGTGTGAAAACAACGCTGTGTGAAAATAACCTTGAGCAACAGGTGAGGGCGAAGAGTTTACTCTCCTCGTTTATCGTTGCATAATGCAAGTATAATCTATTAATTGCACGTTGCAACCAAAATAATACGCCGGGGTAAAGTGGCTAAACCAGACCAGACCAAGCGCTCCTCCTGCCCCGTTAGCTGCGCGCTCGATATATTGGGCGACAAGTGGACGCTGCTTGTCATCCGGGACATCCTGTTCATGCGAAAGCAATACTTCCAGGATTTCCTGGAGTCGCCGGAGAAGATCGCATCCAATATACTTTCGGACCGGTTGAAGAAACTGGAAGAGTGCAAAATCGTTTTGCGGCAGCGCGATCCGGGCAACGCACGCAGGATCATTTATACCCTGACCGACAAGGGGTTGGATCTGTCGCCGGCAATTCTGGAGTTGTTACGCTGGGGCGCCAAGCATGACCCGGAGAGCAACGTGAGCGACTGCTTGATACAGAGCCCGAACAATGTTATCTAACTCGTTGATTACCATCTAATAATATATCAGATGGGAATAAGATGGAGTCAATGCGTACTTTTCGGTTCAAAAGTGCTGATTTCTCGAAATGATTGACTGGGCTGCCTTTCCGGCAGTGAACGAGTGTCCAGCTTGTCATCAATTTCCTTAATTTCTGAACTGCCTCTCCGGCAGTGATTCACGCCATGCACCCATCGGTTTGCCAGCGATTGCTGGCTGCTTGATCGCACATCTGCCGACACCGAAGCGATGCCGATTCCTCTCCCTGTCGTTGTACTAGAACCAGGGCACGGTCGCTGTCGGGCTAAGTCCATAAGTGCCAAATCGCCCCTCCACAGCGTGTTCCTGCAGCGGCAGATGTTCAACGAAGAGCCGAAACTTTTGCCCTGTACTCCGGCTGGTCAGGACAAGATAAGGCAAGCTTAGCCGTTTTGCGGCGCTGTCGGGAATAATCTGTCGTGCGGCCTCGGCGCTGATATTTTTTCGAAGCATCAATCTCCGGCGCTCACGTTCAGGACTGCTTTTTGCTTGAACCCGACGCACCACGCGGTGCCCGGCATGAGTTGGCACCTGCGCGATCTCACCGAACGTCGCGTGATCCTGCAACCCGGCCACCCAGCCCGGCTGTATTATTTTTTCCAGATCGCCACCTTTGCCGTGCAGGCGCAACCGCGCCCCAAGCGTAACCCCATTCTGTTCCCAGTCCGGAAAACTGATCCCGATATTTTCAGCGCCATGCGCTGCGAGCGCCTGATGTACTCTGTTGAAGATTGAATTCATCAATATGGTTGATGAAAAATCCGGGTCAGGCAACAGCCGTATATCAAAATAGGTATTCATGAATCCTTTTCGCCAAACACGCCGCCCCGGATAAGCATCGCCATTACAAAATGCTGGTTTTCCTCGCTAGGCGGCCGCCCGTTCAGCACCCACTCGCTCAACAAGGTGTAGAAATCGGCTTTCATTCGCGGTTGCCGATATGCCTTCCCCTGAGTGGTAACCGAGCCGTAAGGCTCGATAGCGATGGGACCCATCGGAGAGGCGCCATCGTCGGGATACCAGGTATCGATAGTACGCAGCGCGTTGCCGATTTTCTGGCTGTGGAGAGCAGCCACCGATCCCAGGGAATAAAGCGTTTTACTTTTCCGGCCCTTCTTATTCCCGCGATCGAGGATTAACTCCTGCGACGGATAAACTTCCTGGCCGTCACCAACACGGGCGTAGGCAATCACCTCGAGCAGTACAGCGCTGCCGGAAAGCCCCTGCTCGATCACATGTGCCAGTTCTTGCAGCGCGGGTGCCGCCGGCGCAGGCTCATCAAAATTTCTCAGGGAGAAATGATGGCTGTTAAATGTCCAGCACGGGCTCGCCTTGTCGTCTTGGATCAAGTACCGGGCACGTACCTCCACCTGTTCAGCTCCCACCCGGTTGCGCCATAGGAAACGCCCATTTGCAAGGTTATGCGCATAGCGTCGGGCGAGTGCGGCAAAACCCACTTTGCTCGCATAATGCTCGACGATAGCGTTGAGCCTCGCCTGATAATCAACACTGTTGCAGGCGGCTGGAACGCCCGCTCCATCAAGAACGCGCAGTGTGAAGCGCACTCGCAACGTATCGTGCACATTGGGCAGGGTGGCGACATCCACCGCCTGGAGGTTGGGAGATTGAATCGAGTCATCCAGCTTTGCCGGGTCCTGATCCTTTGCGGAAAATCGATGGGAAATGGTGCCGCGAACGGATTTTTCTCGGACTATCACAGCGGGCCATGACTCGCCGTGGTCCCGGTCGCTCCACTGTCCGGAGGAAAATAGCGCGTCGGAAGGGTCCAGTTTGCGTTCGAAAGCCAGTACGGAGGCGGTTTTCAGCGCCATTTATTCGCCCCTTTGTCCATCTGCGTGTCGAGATAGCTGGAATAACGATTAATGCAGCAATAAATTCCATTTTCTGGTTGGGATTCGGTGTACCAGAGCAGTTGATCCAGATTCTCCACTCGATTCGGGCTGATCCATTCGCCCAGCGAATAAAGGCTTTCCGCGAAGCCGAATGGTGTGGTTCGGTCCCGGGTGTTTTGCACTTCCCCGCCAGAATAAAGAGAGGACAAAACGCTGTAGCCAATAGGCAGGGGAACCAGCCATCCAGGTTTTCTGTGTACGTCCCACCGCACCTCATCGGGGGAATCGGAGCGGGGCAGGCCGGGTTCAATATTCAGGCGCGAGAAATCAAGTAACGCGTCGAGCATATTGGGCACCGCTCCGCTCCCGTTCTGCCGGGCTCTCATTTCAGTCAGATGGTCGATCAGCAAATCGTTGCGTTGCACCAGGGCGAAGCCGGGGATCAGTTTGCGGCGCAGGTCACGCATCACTTCGAGCTGTCCTTCCGGGCCTTCTCCAAGCGGCCACCATCGCTGCACGGCCGGCCGCTCGGCGATCCGCGGCGGCAACAGGCTACCCCCGGCAATGCGCATGCCCTGCGCCATGCCAAAAATATCCTCGGCGAATCTCTCCCCCTCGCTGGATGAGAGCGCGTCCTTCACCGCGATAACCAGACTGACCTCCATGTGGGCACGACCTTCCTCCACCATGGCGGGTGCGCGACCGTCTTTTTCCCCCGGGTTGCGCGTAAGGTGAAACACATGCGCACGGTCCCCGGACGACCAGGACACTTGAGGCTGAAAATCGTGACAAACGATCCCAACCCCCCCAAATCCGTTTTGGAAAGAGGGGGACAACCCCCGCTCCATCGCTTTCCGCTGCAACCCATGAACGAAGCCGGTAAAGGCGGTGGGAGACGGGAAGCCCCAGCTGAGCGGGCCGGAAATGGCATTCGCATTCTGCACGCAAAGATTCGGCAAAAGCACGAGGGCAGCGGCCTTCTTCACAAGGTTAGTCATGGCAGCTCAGTTCGATGCGAGTCATATGCAATTCCTTATCAAGGAAAGAAGCCCAATGCGCGGCTTCTGTCTGATTTCGAAGTGCGGCGGGTTTACCAAGACGAGCATTCAGCCAATTCGCGTATCGGGCGCATATGGCGTCCTGCCACCCGTTGGCACGGCACAAGGCGGCAAAGCTTTCGTCTTGCGCCGCCCGCCGCGGGTCCAGCCAGCACTGCTCCTCGGAATTCAGCCGACAGTCGGGGTCCAGGGTCCAGCCCGCCTTCAACTCGTGCAATTCCGCCGCAAATTGCAACAGTTCATCGCGCAACTCCCGCGCGACTCCAATTCTTATGTGTCCGGCCGGGCCGCTGTCAGCAGCGACGCCTCCATCTCCAAGCTGATGTATTGCCCTTAACGCCCGGCGCACCCGGTTTCGATTGCCAAACAAATGGTCGAATATGCTATTCACATGCAAGGGAGGGTGCGCGCGCTCGGAACGCCACGTTGGCGGTAAAGACGGGAGAAGATAGTTTTTGCCATTACGCTCCAGATTGAGCTGACCGGCATTCTGCGGATTCGCACCGCCCACCCGTTGTATCGCAAGGTCAGGGTAAGTCCGATAACCGTGAGGATAGGCCGCTCCCGCTCTTCGCGCGGCGCGAGCATTTTGCGCGTCAACCGAGAAACGATCCTCTTCTATTATTTTCCACACATAATGGGCAATCGAAGTGGAAAATAGCGGTGCTAAAAGGTGGTATTTCGCTTTGCTGCCTTCCGTGACCGGCCAATAAACCTGTTTGGCGAACTTATGGGATGCAAGTGGGCCTCTCGGTTGTGCCAATCGGCCAAAGGCCTCCATCCACTTTTCCGCCTGTCGCCTGTCTTCACAAAACGCAGCGGCTAAAGCCGGGTCTTGGCTGTTCGCATAATCCAGAAGCGACTTGCCATCGACGCGCAGGCGCAAAAATGCGGCGACATCAAGCGCCGCCGCGTCACCGATCACATCGAGCCTGAGGTCATCCCTTCCAATAGTGTGGGTGCCGACATAGGTTTCGCCGATGGCCTTGTTACCCATGGCCAGCAAATTCGAGCCTTTCGCCTGGGGGTGCGTCAACTTCAGTATGTGTGTCGCCTGCTCGATTCGCGATGCCCGCCGGGCAGCATCGGCGATCCATTCTTCCAACTGATGTCGTGCTATCTCTTTTTTGCGCTTGTGCTCGATCTCGCGTACTTTATCCGCCTGACTATCCTTGAGTTTGGCCCGTTGTTTCTGAAGAACGTCCAGTTTTAATTGAAGGCGTTTGTGCAGGAACCCACGAATGGCAGCTTCGAAACGTGCGCTGCGCGCGTCTGTCGGAACGACGCTACTCTTTGCAAGCACCGAGTCTTTAACCGGCTGTATCATGGTTCTCCTGTGTCAATCGCTGGACCGTCCGCGCAATGCTATCCGGGTGAAATGAACGACGGCATGCAGAATAGAAGACGGAATACGCCTCTATTATTCGCAATGAAACACGGGGTTTTCTGCAAGGCTGGTGCATTCGGGCGCGAACCGCGCTGAGCGGGACCCGGGATGAGCCCTGAGTGCTATCTTACGGATTGCGGCAGCTTTGAAAATTGGACCAAGATACAGGCTCTCACGACTCTGGTTATTTTTCATGAACTTGGCATTGATTTTGTGCGCAGGCAAGCCGGTTGCGGGATACGCTTGCGTTGGCCGCATATCCAATGTCTGAGCAATGCCTGAGGTATAACTTGCCGCAATCCCCAATTTCTGACCAGGTCATCGCTGCCTATCGTTCCGCCAACTACCGGGTGGAAAGCAGTGGCAAGCCCTTCGTCTTGCGCATTGACCGGTATTCTGAACCGCTATCGCGGCTTTTTGCCTCTTCAGGTCACCAATGCGCTGCGTTTGTCACCGCTTTCAACCCTTGGGGAGAGCCTCAAGGCTCTGATGCAAATCTGGCGGCCAGCGCGTGCCTTTTAGACCGGCTACGGCAAGTGCCCGGCGGCGAAGACCGGGTTATTGCTGGAATGGGGTGCGACCCGCGTGGAATATGGACTGAGGAGAAGAGTTTCCTCGTGCTCGGGCTCGAACTCGATGCATCGAAAATGCTGGGCCGGGAGTTTGACCAGAATGCAGTCGTATGGGCGGGCACTGACGCCATACCCAGACTGATTCTGCTCCGCTGAACGAACCAGCTGCCTGCCTTGGCCCCGAGCTTTTCCGCGGGCAATATGGCATGCTATGATGATTTACAGGCGATTTACAGGCGATTTAGGTATCAGGATCAGGAAAGAACTCGGACAGAAAAATATGAACATTGAACAGTTAAACAGCGATTTTGGCATTGCTGAGCACATCAAATTTATCGCAGGCGCGGGTGGGTTTCCCTTTATCAGGGTTGATAATGAAAGGGCCAGTGCCGTGATCTCGGTATATGGAGGCCAAATTTTGTCCTATCACCCGGCGAATGAGCCGCATAACCTGATGTTTCTCAGCGAGGCGGCCTATTATCAGTCGGGAAAAGGAATTAAGGGAGGTGCGCCGATCTGCTGGCCGTGGTTTGGGCCGGACCCTGAACGGCGCGGCCGGCCAGCACATGGGTTTGTCCGCACCCGTTTCTGGAATGTCACGAAAACCGGGATAAATCCGGATGGCGACTGCCAGGTTACGCTGGGTCTGACCGAATCCCCTGAGACAAGCGCAATATGGCCGCATTTATTCGACCTCTCGTTGGAAATAACCGTCGGGGAGTCGCTGAACCTGGAACTGGTCACGCGTAACAGAACGGCACAGGCGGTTACCATTACACAGGCGTTGCACACTTATTTCAAGGTCGGCGATATAAGCCAGATAGCGATATTCGGCATGCAAGGGGCCGAGTACGTCGATAAAACCGACAACGGGATCGTAAAAGCCCAGGCGGGCGCGATAACGATCGATCGGGAAGTCGACCGCATCTATCGCAACGTACAGCGCGAGCAGGTCATCGAGGATGCTGTCCTTAACCGGCGTATTCGCATTACCGCGCGAGGCAGCAAAACCGCGGTGGTGTGGAACCCGTGGGTGAAAATCTCCGCGGAAATGGGCGATCTGGAGGATGACGACTACAAACGCTTTGTTTGCGTTGAAACCGCCAACGCCGACGTGGATGCGGTAGAGGTACCCGCTGCGGGCGAATCCCGGCTGGTGGCCAACTATCGTATAGAACGCGACATGGCGGAAGTGTTGAAAGAGATCAAGTCCCTGCAATAAGCGGAGATTATGTATCCGATCATGGGCTGACATCTTCCCACAACTTTTGCAGGCGCTTGACGGAGACGGGGTAGGGCGTTTTCAGCTCCTGGGCAAACAGGGAAACGCGTAATTCCTCGATCTGCCAGCGAAATTCGTCAAGATGGGGATCGCTGGTCCCGGCCTTGCGATGCTTCTCCCGGCGCTGTTCATACTGGTTCCATAACCCGGAAACCGCGGCGCCGTGGCGCCCGTCGCGCTCCGGGTTGCCTGGATACTTCTCCAGCCGCAGGCTCATCGCTTTGAGGTAACGCGGCAGGTGTTGCAACTTCTCCCACGGGGTGGCGCTTAGAAATCCGGGATAAATCAGCGCTTCCAGTTGCGCGCGAAGCTGGGCGCTCAGTCGCACATTGGGTTCTCCTTTCGGTTTACTGCCGGGGGCTCCACCTCCCGCAAGCTTGACGAGCAAAGACTGGCATTCATTCCCGATGGCTTGCACCAGCCGCGCAATTCCTTCGGTTACGGCTGGCAGGCGCGCCCTTGCTCGCTGGCGCTGGGCGACAAAGTCCTTCTCGGTGCGAGGCGGCGTGTCCTCGCCGATGAACGCGCGGTCTGAGATGGCACTGACAATGTCCTCGATAAGCCTGTCCGGCGTGATGAGCGTGTGCAGTTGTAAAACAGACTGCCCCAGATATCGGTTTTGCCCCGACAGGTTTTTTTCCAGCTGCTTCATCTGCTCCCTGAGCTCAAAGCGCAGCAACTGCCTTACCCCGCCGCGCATGCTTGCTTGCGCCGCTTCACGCATATCGAACAACTGGATCGCGACTTTTCCCTCCGTTTCGACCAGCGCCGGAAATCCGGTAAGTCTCTTGCCTCCCCGGGTAAAAGCAATCTCTTCCGGCAAATCGCCAAAATCCCACCGCTTCACGTCGTCGCGCTCGATCGGCATGCGCTCGCCTGAATCCGAGCGCGAAAATGTCAATTGTGCGGCCTGCCCAAGCTGCGCCCGCAGTTGCGCAAGGTCACGGCTCATCGCCAACTCCTGCCCCGCATCGTCGATCACGCGGTAATTCATCAGGAGGTGCGGGGGTGGCTCTTCGTTGCGCCAGCTCTCCGCACCGATGGCAGTGTCTGTTTCGGCACGGATAAACTCGGCCAGCGCTTGAACAAGCGGGATGGGCTTTGAGAAAGAATCCATGTTGCCCGACTCAAGATTTTCGAGAAACCGGGTCACAAAATCGGGTATCGGCACCACGTGGCGCCGTATCTGTTTGGGAAGCGCCTTGAGATACCACGTTATTTTCTCGCGGATCAAACCCGGCACGAGATAATCGAATTGCACGACATCAAGCTTGTTCAGCAGCGGCAACGGCATCGTGAGCGTGACCCCATCCATCACATGGCCGGGCTCGAAGCGATAAGCCAGGGGCAGGCTGATACCATCCGCCGCCACGTTGTCGGGAAAACGCGCTTCCGTCACGTTCTCCGCGCCATGGCGCATCAGGTAGTCCCGGGTGAGGTAGAGCAGGCGGGGGTTCTCCCGTTCGGCCTGCCGGCGCCATTTTTCAAATGCCGCGCCGTTGCACATCCCCTGCGGGATGAGGGCATCATAAAACTCGAAAATGCGCTCTTCGCCTACCAGCACATCAGGCCGACGGGTCTTGTGTTCCAGAGCCGCGACGTCGGCAATGAGCTCGCGGTTATGATGGAAAAAAGGCGCCTGGGTTACATATTCGCCCGCGACCAGCGCGGCGCGGATAAAAATTTCGCGCGCTTCCCCAGGGTTGACGTTACCGTAATAAACCCGCCGTTTCGGCATCACGGTCAGGCCATACAGCGTTACCCGCTCAAACGCCGACACTTGGGCGGAACTCTTCTCCCAGTGCGGGTCGAAGTAATGCTTTTTGCACAGCTTCCCGGCGATCTTCTCGACCCAGAGCGGATCGATTTTTGCCACCACGCGTCCGTAGAGCTTGGCGGTTTCGGTCAGTTCCCCCGCCACGACCCATTTGGGCTTCGTCTTTTTGAGCACTGAACCGGGAAAAATGGAAAACTTGATTCCGCGCGCCCCCAGATACTCCCCGTCCTCCTCCGTCTTGAAGCCGATATTGCCTAGCAGCCCTGCCAGAAGCGCGCGATGGATCTCGTCGTAGGTGGCCGGGATCTCATTTGGACGCAGCCCGAATTCGGCCACCAGCGTATGCAGTTGCCCGTGAACCTCGCGCCATTCGCGCATTCTCCGGTGCGAGAGGAAATTTTCCTGGCAATGGGCGATCAGCTTGCGCTTGGATTTCCTATGCTTCAACAATTCGTCGAAGAATTCCCACAGTTTCAGGTAACCAATAAAATCCGAACGCTCGTCCTGAAAGCGCTGATGAGCCCGGTCTGCCGCTTCCTGCCGCTCGAACGGCCGGTCGCGCGCGTCTTGCACGCTCAAGGCAGCGGCGATGATCAGCACCTCGCTCAGGCAGTTCTCCTCCCTGGCAGCCAATATCATGCGGGCGATCTTCGGATCGATGGGAAACTTCGCCATCCGCCAGCCGATACTGGTCAGCGCGTTGGCCTCATCCACGGCACCCAGTTCGGCCAGCAACTGGTAGCCGTCCGCGACCATGCGCGGCAGGGGCGGGTCGAGAAACGGAAAATTCTCCACGGCCCCGATCTTGAGCGACTTCATCCGCAGGATCACCGCGGCGAGCGATGAGCGCAAAATTTCCGGATCGGTAAACTCCGGGCGGGCCAGGTAATCCGCCTCTGCGTAAAGACGGATACAGACGCCGCTCATTACCCGGCCGCAGCGGCCAGCGCGCTGGTTGGCGGACGCGCGCGAAATTTTTTCGACCTGCAACTGTTCGACTTTGTTACGGTAGCTGTAGCGGTTGAGGCGCGCCACCCCCGTATCAATCACATAGCGGATTCCAGGGACCGTCAGCGATGTCTCTGCCACATTGGTGGCGAGCACGATGCGTCTCAGGCTGCTCCCGCCCGGCCTGAACACGCGTTCCTGCTCGGCATGGGAAAGCCGCGCGAACAACGGCAGAATCTCCGCACCGCCGTGGCCGCCTGTTCCTGTTCCCGACGCGCCGAAAGCATGCTTGCGCAGCGCCTCGGCCGTCTCGCGTATTTCCCGCTCACCGGGAAGGAACATAAGCACATCGCCGGGACCGCAGCGGACGGTCTCATCGACCGCGTCAAGAATCGCCTGTTCGATATCGCCTTCATCCCGTTCATTCTGATCCTGATCCTGCGCGCCCCCCTTGTTACGGCCTCCTTCCTCCTCCCGGCGCGCCGCCGCAGATGAAAGGGGGGAAAAGGGAGGGCGGTAACGCACTTCCACCGGATACATGCGTCCTGATACCTCGACCACGGGCGCATCGTTGAAATGCGCAGAAAAGCGCTGCGCATTGATCGTGGCGGAGGTAACGATAAGCTTCAGCTCCGGGCGGTTTGGCAGCAGTTGCTTGAGGTAACCCAGCAGAAAATCAATATTGAGACTACGCTCGTGCGCCTCATCGATGATGATGGTGTCGTATGCCGCCAGCGACGGATCGCCCTGGGTTTCCGCCAGCAGAATGCCGTCGGTCATCAGCTTGATGTACGTTCCCTCGCTTACGTTGTCGGAGAACCGGATCTTGTAGCCGACGGCATGTCCCAGCGGGCTATTGAGCTCGGACGCAATCCGCGCCGCTACCGTGCGCGCCGCAATACGTCGCGGCTGCGTGTGGCCGATCATGCCCGCTACGCCGCGCCCGAGTTCGAGGCAGATTTTCGGCAATTGTGTTGTCTTGCCGGAACCGGTCTCTCCGCATACGATCACCACCTGGTTTTCCCGAACCGCGCGCGCGATTTCCTCGCGCCGTCCGACTACGGGCAACTCTTCGGGGTAGACCGGCTTGGGCAGGTTGGCGAGACGCCAGGCGTAATTAGCGTTAGAAGGTTCTTTCATCGTCCAGCTGTAACAAAAGGGGCACATATTCTAATCGAGAAGAATGGCCCGCAATAATATGGGCATAAAAGTGCTGGGGAACCTTCACCGGAAAACGGAGGTTCGCACCGACGCAATACACCTTCACGCTTGACATCCCATGCTCATCAGCTATCTTTATGGAACACGGGCGAGACGATGTTTTCCCGCGCCCTTGCCACTCGGGGCACCCGGGGGACTCGGGGCGCCTGTCTTTCAAGAGCGAAACGACACAAGGAATTCCATTGGCACATGGTTAAGGGAGTCAAGGGTGCCGGTTCTGCTGGACTCGCCGCGACTCCCGAGTTCTTCAACTGGATGAGAGGGAAATGAAAACAGGCGGATTTTTGCGCGGAAAAATGCTCGCTCAGCCCACTATGCTGTATTGTATCGGATGGGTAACACCTCAAGAAACTCATGATTTATCCGAACAGTAACAAGGGAAGCGCAAGATGAGAGCCACCATTCAATTCATCAACCCGGACGGGAAACTCGCCCTTGCAACGCGACTGCCGAACATCATCAAGGGCATTAAAAATCTCCGGCAGCACATTCTAGCGCATGGAATATTGCTTGAAAGACTGAGCCCGGACGATGTGGCGGCGCTACAGGAAATGCTGTCGAGAGAGAGCGGGTTCACTTACCTTACCTCGGAAAGTACTATCCGTGTTCGCGTTACCGATGGCGATCTTCGCGCGCTCCTAGGACTTGGGCTTGTGGTGCCCCTTCCGCATCGGCACAATCAGTTCGCGGATATCTTCTGGGAACGGGGGTTCACGATCGAAAAACTTGAGCAGCGCCAGGCTGACGACCTCAGGAATCAGATCGAAGCCATCGCGACCGTGACGCTTACCGCCGATGTTGCCCAGACACATTTTTGTACCGTCAGCGGCCAGGTTTTTCACACGGATGGCGTTCCGCTAAGCACTCGCGGCTTCACCGTTCGCGCCTTTGATTCCGTCGCAGCAGGTTTGCCGACACCCAGGCTGGTTCCCTGCGGCACTACCGCTACGCTCCAGGCTAACGCCAACTATCTCATCGACTATGCCTGGCAGCCCGATGGAAGAAAAGGCCCAAATCTGATCGTGCGCGTATTCGACCAGCAGGGTAGCGTCGTCGCAGAAGTGGAAAAACGTTCGGCCGCGATTCAGGAATACCTCGACATCACTGCTGAAGGCCTGGGCATCGTGCGCGGGATCGTCCATGGATGGGATAACACGCGGGCTGCTGGCGTGACCGTGCTCGCTTTTGACCGGAACTTGCGGGAAGAAACGCTACTCGGGTCAACTGTCACGGATGTGGATGGGTTTTACGAGATTACCTATAGTAACGCGCAGTTTCGCCTTAAAAAGGCCCAGCCTGATCTGATCATTCGCGTCTTCGCAAGCGCCTCGGGAGTTGGGAATGCCGCAGAGACCGGGGACGAGCTGGCTGTTTCCGCCATTGTGTTCAATGCGCCCCACCTGTACACCCTTGATCTTGAGGTTAGGTCACGGAATGATCCCTCCGAATACGAGCGTCATCTCGCCGAGTTGCAGCCTCTCATAGAAGGCGAGGCGGTCCAGTTATTGACCGATGAGGACTTGCGCTTTCTCAGTGGCAAGACGGATATCCCGTTCGACCAGCTTAATTACCTGCGCCTGGATGCGCAATGGACGTTCCAGTACGCTTTGGAGCCGGCCATGGCTTACGGCCTCTTCCGTCAAGAGCTTCCAACCAATCTAGCCCGTTTGCTGGCGGAGAAACCGGCGCGCTTGCGGGAGGCGCTCAAGACGTCAGTGGCGCGCAATGTTGTCCCGGCCTCCATTGGTGACCCGGCTATCGAGCAACTTCTCGCCCTGGCCGATTCCCCGGCTTCCAAGTCGTACGCTCGAACCCCATAAAGCAAAGACTGCAACTCTTATCCAATCCTTATCCAACCCTTACCGAAAACGCTGCCGTCTGCCCAGGAAATCCGGACAGGAAATTCAAACAGGCGGCAACTCTACTTCATCCGCGGCGTGATCAGTTCATTCACTTCCCTGGTTTTTTCCCCGGCGAAGACTATAGTGAATATTGTCTTGTTCCCTAAAAGCTGCTGCAGGCCATGATCAGGAACCCCCGCACTAAACGGATTCTTTCTATTTCGCTGCTCATACTTGGCGGCATGCTGATGTTTTTCGCGCCGGAAAATATCTGGATCGGGGCGATACTTTTCACTCTCGGTGTCGGGGTAGAGATCGTCGGCCTCGTGCTCGCCCATCGCAAATAGCCCAAATGGGGCAAATAGCCCAGATAGTACATCGGCTGAGCACAGACGTGGAAACGCGCCTGTTTTCTCCTGGCGTTTCGTCCGACAGCGGAGCCGGGGAGGCGGAATAGCGGCGATAAAAAACCCGAAGACGCGCGAGCGCTTCGGGTTCAAGTTTCCACTTACAAAGGAGGGATCACTCTTCCAACATGGACATAATAAGACTGCCAGAAATAAAGTCAAGCAAGTTCAGCCGTATCGCGAAAAATAAACCAGGCAGTAACGGTTTCCGCTGCGCATGAACTTGAAAAATGCTCAAAACCGGCCACTAAAGCGCGTCCCCATCACCGCACTAAAGGCGGGAACCAGATTAATCGTCCGCGCAAATGTTCATGTTTGCGCCCATCCATTGCGCGGCCAGCGCGATGAAGAAAATGCTGGTACGATGCCGGCAGTTGAAGAAACCCATTATGTCCCCAGCATGAGCTAGAAGTGCTCTAAAGGTTCCCTGGATTTCTGACGTTGTACGTAAGGTTGGAGTTATTACAGCGTCCTAATAGAGCAGAGGACAGTCCGCTTCCCGCGGATTGCTGAAAACGCCATTTTTCCGTTAGCGCCTGCCAATCGCCAAAGTCCTGGGTAGGCATGGAGCGTGCTTCCTCCCGTTCTTTCGCTGGTGGCAACCTGGATCCGGGGCAGCGCTAACGACTTGACAGAAAGACATGGAACAGGTCGCGACAAGCCGGACGCGTGAAACCAATGCGCGGTGAATGCAGTCGAAGCTCTTATCCCCTCAAACGTGAGGAGGTTCTCGATGAACCGACGCACTGTACTGCAAAGTCTGCCCGCGCTTGCGGCGCTGTCGCTACTTTCGGCATGCTCGCGAAACAAGGCAGCGGAAAATATTCCTGCGAAAGCGACGGTCCGGGCGCTGAACAAGCCAGCTGAAGAATGGCGCGCGTTGGTGTCCCCCGCGGCCTATAAGGTATTGTTCAAGGAACAGACGGAACCCCCGGGCAGCAGCGCGCTCAATCGCGAGGACCGCCCCGGCACTTATCTTTGCGCCGCATGTTATTTACCGCTGTTCGATAGCGCCAATAAATATGAAAGCGGCACAGGTTGGCCAAGCTTTACTCAACCCATCGAAGGCCATATGGGGACAAAGCGGGATTACAAGATGGTCCTTCCCCGGACGGAGTATCATTGCGCCCGATGCGGAGGCCACCAGGGCCATGTGTTTAATGACGGGCCGCTTCCACGAGGCGAACGGTGGTGCAACAATGGCGTGGCGCTCCGGTTTGTATTGCGCAATGAACCTCTACCTCCGCTCAGGAGTTGAGCGAGTCGAACATGCCTGGATTTTGTGTAAGCGGGAAAACCCTGCATCTCCCTGACGCGCGAGATATTGGAGGGCCTGTTGGAGGCCGCCCGAGGGCGCTTCTGGGTGGCCTGTTACTAGGACTAGGCATCTTGCTGAGCGCGTGCGAACAGCCGGGGGACGGCAGCCAGCCTATTGCTGCTGGCCCCGCTGGCCCGTCCGGTGCTGCTTCCTCTACAAATGTCGCAATCTTCGCCGGGGGATGTTTCTGGTGCACCGAAGCCGATTTTGACAAGGTTCCGGGCGTGATTTCGACCACCTCGGGGTATATTGGCGGTACCGTGCCCAACCCCACCTATAAACAGGTCTCCGCCGGGAAAACGGGGCACATTGAAGCAGTGCAGGTGCGGTTCGATCCTGCAAAAACCAGTTTCATTAAACTACTGGCCGCGTTCTGGCCGACTATCGATCCGCTGACACCAAATCGGCAGTTTTGCGATAGCGGTTCGCAATATCGTAGCGCAATCTTCTACTACAACGAGGACCAGAAACGGCAGGCTGAGGGGTCCAAGGCCGAACTCCAGTCTTCCGGGCGCTTTTCCCAGCCCATCGTCACCGACATTCTCCCCGCCACCGAGTTTTATCCCGCGGAGGATTACCATCAGGATTATTACAAAAAAAATCCCATCCGCTATTCATATTACCGCAGCAATTGCGGCCGCGACGCGCGCCTGGCGGAAGTGTGGGGGCTCTCGAAGAAGTAGCGCCAGAGCCTCCCCAGGACCCGCTGTAATATCCGCTCCAGAATCGCGCCAGAGCCCAGCCTGTCAGCCTCAATGACCGCGCCCGGCCCTGGTTTTGCACCTGTCACAGGTCTCGGCAAGCCGCCGCGTCAGGGCAGCAGACAATCCCGGCAACATCTTCGATGCCGGTCATATGGGTGAGTCAACGCTCCCGGGAGATCCGGCTTGCCGTACGGAGGAGGGGCCTTCAGTCTGTAGGGGCTACGGCCGGTTCAATCAGGTTCGCGGATGTTTAACGGATGCTTAGCGGATGATCAGCAAATGCTTAGTGGACGCTTATTGGACATTATGCAAGGTTGGGCCCGCAGTGGAACCTGAGGCCGGTTTTGCGCTTGAGCCCGGATCTGTCGCCTTAAGGTCCCGCCGGCTTTCGATTTCCGTGGCCGTATCCTTTCCTTCCTTTGCGGGATCCTTCGGCTTGGTTGGCTTGGCTTTTGTCGGCTTGGCCCTGGCGTCCTTCGCCTCTTTGGCTTCCTTGGCTGCTTTGGCGGAATCCACTTTGGTCTGCAACTCCTCCAGCTTATCGTATTTGGCTTTGAGGTTGCTGCTCAACGCAGCGTAGCTCCGATACTCGTTTTGCATCTGGGATTGCAACTGCGTATGCTGGACGCTGAAAGAGGCGCGCATATTTTCCAACTGCCGTAGTTTTTCCTCCAGCAGGCGCCTGTTGTGTGAGTTATTTTTTGCCTCGACGGTTTTGGCAGCCAGGGTAACCTCCTGGATTTTCTGGTTCAGTTGCTTGAATAGCTGAGCCATATTGTTCGCGGCGGCACTATAGCGCCGGAGATGCAGTTCCATGGTCTCGTAATCCGTCAACCGCTCGCCGATCGGTCGCGAGGTCAACTCAGACACATCGGCAGCGGGCGCTGTCGCCTGTCCCATCGGTTCCGCTGGCTCCACCCTTTCCACCGGTTCCGCGAGCGCGCTGGATAAGCCCGTCACAAATACCAGAGCAATCAAAGCAGCGTTGCCTGCTAACGAACTTCCAACGTCCCGAATCATTGATGATCCTCCTGAATTATTTATTATATAGAGGTGGCGGTTAACTGAATCTTTCCGAATGGTATACCCGCAGGCAACTGCTGAACAGTCCCATCCGGCATGCGGCTGATCGCATCCGGGCTATTGCCGGGCGCAAGTATAGGCTAAACTGGGCAGATGCAAATATGGGGCGGGTTTCCGCCGATCGGGAAATGACGGCTTCGAAAACCATTACTGGAAAATTCATCACCCTGGAAGGGATAGACGGCGCTGGCAAAAGCACCCACCTGCACTGGTTCGAAAAGGTATTGCGCGACAAAGGTAAAACCGTGGTGGTAACCCGTGAGCCTGGTGGGACGCGGCTGGGCGAGGCCTTGCGCCAGCTTCTGCTTGACACCGGGCAGGCCATGCACGCCGAAACCGAGGCGCTGCTCATGTTCGCGGCCCGGCGGGAACACCTGGATAAAGTCATCATGCCTGGGCTCGAGCGGGGCGATTGGGTGATTTCCGATCGTTTCACCGATGCCAGCTTTGCATACCAGGGTGGCGGAAGAGGGCTCGCAGCGACGAAACTGGCCGAGCTCGAGCACTGGGTACAGGGAGAGTTTCAACCTGACCTCACCTTTTATTTCGACGTCGCGGTAGAGGTAGGCAGGCAACGAACCAGCGCCATCAAATTAGCCGACCGGTTCGAAAAAGAAACCGATACTTTTTTTAACCGCGTGCGGGAAGCGTATCTGGAAAGGGCACGGCAATTTCCCCAGCGCATACGCGTCATTGATGCCAACCTGTCCCTCGTGGAAGTTCATAAACAACTTGATGAAGTATTATTAAAGCTTTGTGATGATTACGATTTATCCATGGCAAACTGAGCTCTGGCGCAAGCTCGCAGCTGGTTCGCCGCCGGCTCACGCCCTGCTGCTTCGGGGTCGTAAGGGGCTGGGCAAGCTTGCTTTTGCCACTTATTTAGCCAAATCGAGATTGTGCGAGCACCCCTCGGCTACGGGTGATGCATGCGGGAACTGCCCGAGTTGCCGCTGGTTTGATCAAGGCAGCCATCCCGATTTCCGCTTGGTCGAGCCTGAAGCCATCTCCAAGAAGCCGCAAAGGCTTGAGTCGGGAGAGGGCAACCCGGACGGCGGCGGGGATCCCAAGGGCGCCGCGGTTTATGAAAACGATTCGGCGATGGAAGAAACGGGAGCTGAATCCAGCGGGGCGAAATCCAAAAAAAAACCCAGCAAACAAATTGGTGTCGAGCAAATACGCGATCAAAGTGATTTTATCAACACATCCAGCCACCAGAATGGTTACAAAATTATCGTAATTCATCCGGCCGAAGCAATGAACCCTTCCGCGGCAAATGCCCTGCTCAAAAACCTGGAAGAACCGCCGGCGCGCACCCTGTTCATTCTCGTGACGCATCACTCGCAACATCTGCTGCCCACGATACGCAGCCGTTGCCGTCAAATCGGAATGCCCGCGCCTACGCCCGCTGCCGCTATTGAGTGGCTCAAACAGCAGCGGGTCGGAGATGCCGAAACCTGTCTAGCTTCCGCCGGTTTCGCACCATTGGGGGCACTTGAGTTCAACGACGACAAATACCTACAGCAGCACCAGGCATTCATCAGGCAAATCAGCACGCCGGAAAATCTGGACATTATTGCGTTGGCGGATGTTATGCAGAAAGCCGACCTGCCCACGGTGGTCAACTGGCTGCAAAAATGGTGCTATGATCTAATGAGTTTCCGCACTGCCGGGAAAATCCGATATCACCTGGATATGCTTGCCACAGTAAAATCACTGGCGTCGAGCATCGAACCTCGCTCGCTCGCGACTTACTCGCGCCGCCTGGCTGAAACACATCAGCTGGCAGGTCATACGCTAAATTCCCGGTTATTCCTGGAAGAGATGCTTCTTTCCTACGTCAAAGCGCTATCGCCCGCACGTCGCGCCTGACGCGTATCGTCTGAGAGTGGATTCTCCTGTTTCTTTAATTTCTGCGCGTGGTTCAGTCATGTTTATCGACTCTCATTGTCATCTTGATTTTCCCGATCTTTCCAGCAACCTTGACGAGGTTCTGGGGAAAATGCGCGAGAACCAGGTCAGCCACGCACTCTGCATAAGCGTCAACCTGGAAGATTTTCCGCGCGTGCGCGCGCTGGCCGAAGCCCATCCTAATTTGTTTGCCTCTGTTGGAGTTCATCCGGATTACGAAAACCTGACCGAGCCGCAGGCTGCGCATCTGGCCTCCCTGGCTGATCATCCCAAGGTCATCGCGATTGGCGAAACCGGGTTGGATTACTTTCGCCTCAAAGGCGATCTGGAGTGGCAGCGGGAGCGTTTCCGCCAGCACATCCGTGCAGCCCGGCAGTGCGGCAAGCCGCTTATTGTCCATACGCGCGCAGCTGCCGAGGATACGCTGCGTATCATGGCCGAGGAGGGCGCGGATAAGGTCGGCGGGGTCATGCATTGCTTTACAGAAAGCTGGGACGTCGCCCAACGGGCGATCGAAATGAATTTTTATATTTCGTTTTCCGGTATCGTTACCTTCAAAAATGCGGTGGCGCTGAAGGACGTGGCAACGCGAATCGAACTGGGAAAAGCGCTGATCGAGACCGATTCTCCATACCTTGCGCCGGTGCCACATCGCGGCAAGACCAACCAGCCTGCGTTTGTCCGGTATGTCGCGGAAGAAATAGCGACACTGCGCGGCATCGCCGTGCATGAAGTTGCTGAAGCCACCAGCACCAATTTCTTTAATTTGTTCAAGGCAGCGAAAATATGAACCCACCAAGAAAATCGTTTTCACTTGCGGGTCTGGCGCTCGTTGCCAGTCTGAGCCAGCCGCCGGTTGCCGTGGGCGGGGTCTACGAAGATCTGCGGGGAGCGGCCGAACAAAATCATACGAGCGACATCGCAAAACTGCTCGCAAAGGGCGCTGATCCCAACACCCCGGACGAAAGCGGCAATACGCTGCTGATGATCGCCGTCCGGAATAACAACGCCGAACTGGTTGACCTGCTGGTGAATGCGGGCGCCAAGCTCAACCTGCGCAACAGGCACGGGGAGACCGCCATTATGCTTGCCAGTTACAGGGGTCTCGGGAATATTGTGGAAACCTTGTATATCAATGGCGCGGAAATCAATCACAAGGGCTGGAACCCTTTGCTTTACGCAGCCAGCGGCGGCCATGCGAGGATTATTGAGTTGCTGCTCGAAGGTGGCGTGCCGGTTAATGCAACCTCGGACAATGGAACCACCCCCCTCATGATGGCGGCGCGCGGCAACCATGTGGCAGCCACCAAGGTTCTGCTGAAGAACGGCGCGAACCCAAACCTGAGGAACGAATGGGGCAAAAGTGCATTGGACTGGGCTTTGAGTAAAAAAAATACCGACCTCGCGGAGTTATTGAAAAGCAACGGTGCCCAGTAACAGTCGCGTACGATCCGGGGCGGTTATTGTCGGGTCGTCAGGTTGTTTCAGGATGGCGATCAATTATTGGGAATGCGCATGAGCGTTATTGGCCTCAATCACTATAATTTGCGCACGCCGCGCCAGTTGATGGAAAAACTGAAAGAGTTTTATTGCGGCGTTCTCGGCCTTGTGCAAGGCCCGCGGCCATCGCTCGGAAGCTTCGGGTATTGGCTTTACGCCGGGAGCGAATGCGTTCTGCACCTGAGCGAGACGGCCCCTGATGAGCTCCGTCCCACGCACACGGCAACCACTCTCGACCATGTTGCCTTTACATGTACGGATCGACCGGAAATGGAGGCGCGTTTGAAACTGAACGATATCGAGTTCCGTACGGGTGCGGTGCCTGCGCTGGGGATTACCCAGCTATTCCTGCAAGACCCGGCGGGAAATGGTATCGAGTTGAGCTTCAAGGAGCCTGTGAACAAGCCGTAAGACCTGTTCCGGATACCGTAACGAATAATGGAACTGATATTCAGCACTGAAGCACTTTTCTTCGTGGCTGCTACTGCTACTATCGCTACGGAGGTACTCAGGAGCGCGACGGCTTTGGAAATTGCCCGTTCCCGAGGCCGGCACATCGCCGAGATTGCGAAGAAGCTTGTACTGGCGCCAGTTCATGCTGAAACCGTCGTTTAAAAAACGAGCCCTGCTATGCCGAGCCCTGCAATGATGAAAGCGCTCAGGAATAAGGTCGCCATTGTCACCGGCTCCTCCCGGGGAATCGGCGCTGAAATAGCCCACACTCTGGCGGGGGCGGGCGCGAAAGTCGTCGTGAATTACACGGTCAATCGGAAAGCAGCCGAAGCGGTCTGCGCCGCAATTAACCAGGCAGGCGGCGAATCGCTGGCGGTAAGAGCCGATGTCAGTCACTCCGTGGAAGCTCGCATACTGTTTGATGCCGCTATCGGGCGCTTCAATCGCGTGGATATCCTTGTCAATAACGCGGGCGTGCTTCTTTCCCGCAGGATTGCCGATATCACCGATGAAGAATTCGATCGGGTGCTGAGCGTAAATACGAAAGGTGTTTTTTATACCCTGCGGGAGGCCGCTACCCGGCTCGCAGATGGGGGGCGCGTGGTCAGCATGTCCAGTACCGTTACCCGGCTGATGCTAGCGAATTATGGCGCTTATGCCGCAAGCAAGGGAGCCGTCGAGCAACTCACGCGCGTCTTCGCAAAGGAAGTTGGGAAACGTGGCATCACTGCCAATATCGTTTCGCCGGGGCCAGTCAATACCGAAATGTTCCTTAACGGAAAGAGCGAGGAAACGATCAAACGTATGGCAAACATGTCGTTTCAGGGACGCGTCGCCGAGCCGGAGGATATCGCCCGCGTGGTGCTCTTTCTGGTGAGCGACGAGTCTGGCTGGGTAACCGGGCAAAACATCAGTGCCAGCGGCGGCGCTGCCTGAGATGACCTGAAGCGAGGCGGGCTGCGACTAGCGACTGGGCCGAAGCGCAAATTTCCGAAGCATCCCATCCCCGGCGCGGTAGTGAGATTACCGATGAAGCAGTGTAACCTGTGCAGTCGTCTCAACCATGACCCGGCTCGCTCCAGGTCTCGCGGGTGTTTCCACCCCTCGTATTCCCTCGGATTTCACCTGATCCATCGCCATGCAGAAGTCTCTCATCTGCATGCAATCCCGCGTCCACTCTCCCGGTTCCGATTCGTTTATCGCGTTTTCCAGCGTCGCGGCGGCGGCGGCCCAATACCCGTGTGCCATCTCCACCATGGCGATTTTGCATCGGGTAACTTGGGCGGGTGGCGCCGCCATCAAAATTTCATGCATCGTTTTCATGATGATTCTCCTGACTCAGACCAAGCTGCTCAAATGCCAATACCAGCGTGCTCTATATTACTTTGACTACAATTCGCCGATTCGGTGCCACAATTATCCAGTATTTCGACGTTTAGACCGTGCCTGAGCATCCAGGCGCTTGTCGGGGAGGCGACAAGCTAAATTTTTTATTTTCAATTAGTTAAATATATATCTTCATCTTTCACATTAATATTAGCGCTCTATCGCCAACTGAAAAAAAATTTTGAAGTAAAAAATAGTTAAGGTCGCTGCGACAGCACTCCCGACAATTGATCAACGATCATCTCCTTGCCGGGAATCAGCTTGAGGCTATATCAGATATAGAGCCATAGCCCAGACAAGATAACCATGGATTTGAGATTGCTGTACAAGTTATGGTTACCCTGGCTGGAATATTCAGATAAGGTGCCGGATAGAATGTATCGCGCCGTACGGTACCGGTCTCCAGCAACACTGTATATCGGTCCAGCTCGACGGGCGACGATGGAAATCAAATGTTCGGCGCGTAACCGTTCACGTAGCGATCTCAACCGTTATTCATCCAGGAAAAAATCATGGAAATGAATCCTTACCTGATCTTCAACGGCCGATGCGAGGCAGCCTTCAAGTTCGATGAGCAGAGCCTGGGCGGTAAAATAGAAATGATGATGACGCATGGCCAATCCCATGGCGGAAGAATCCTCGCCCGAGTCGCGCGGTAAAATCATGCACGCGTGTATTAAAGTGGGCAATAACCTGCTGATGGGCTCGGATGGACCGGCCGGGTGCAACGAGGAAGCCAAGGGCTTCTACATTTCGCTGGGAATAGAAGATCCGACGCAGCGGAGCGGCTGTTCCACGTGTTGTCGCAGAATGGGACAGTGCACATGCCGATGCAGGAAACCTTCTGGGCCGTCCGTTTCGGCATGCTCGTCGATCAATTTGGCACTCCCTGGATGGTGAACTGCGAGAAACAGAAATAACGCAGGTGTACGCTTGCAGGAAACGGATCTCAAGGATCCGACAACACGGGCATGCTGCGGAACTGCCGCAGGGTCACCATCGGTTCAGGTCAACTCCAGATCCCGCGTATCCGCCAGCGGCACACGCGCTGGCAGCGCATCCGCCAGATGGGCCATGACCCGTTCCGCTGTCAGCCTGTAAGTCGTCAGTTTGCCGCCGTAAACAGTAAGCAAACGGGTCGTGCCGGATTGCTCCCGCCGGTGGAGATACAGGACTGTTTCGCGCGAACGGGCATGCAGGGTGCCGGCCTCGCCCTCGGTTCCATTCCTGCCCGATGGCAGTACCCGCAAACCGGCGATGGCGTCGCGGATGGGCACTCCGGTTCGATAGCGCGGGAAATAGCGGCAAAGGGTTTCCATCAGGTAGGCAATCTCACTCGGAAGCGGCGCGACATCCCCCGGATTGCCCTGGAAAATTAATTCAGTTGTCCCCACCAATGTATTTCCTTTCCAGGGCATCACAAACACCACGCGCCTGTCCTCTGCTTCCACATAATAAATTCCTTGTGTGAGCTTGCCGGGCAGGAGAAGATGGGTTCCCTGCACCAGCTCGATCTCGAGCTGTGGCGGTGCGGGTGTAATCCGGCTTAATACTTCCTGTGCCCACGGTCCGGCTGCATTAATCAATACTGCGGCCCCACAGGTTTCGGTTTTTCCGTTATGGCGGTATTCGATAGCGTTGGTGGGTTCATCGAGCAGCGCGCCGGTGAATGTGGCTGGTATCTTGAGTTGCGCCCCCAGTCGCTGGGCCGAACGCATCACCGCGTTCGTCAGCGCTGCATCGTCGGTTTGAGCGTCGTAATACTGAAACACGGCTTCAAGGTCCGTCATCTCCAGTCCATCGAGATTTTTCCATTGGCTTTGCGGAATGCGGCGGAAGCGCATTGCTGGGCCGCCGCCACCTAGCAGCCGGTAAAAACTCAACCCCACGTACAGCATCCACGGCCGCCGCGCAGTATCCCGGTACACGGGAATATAAAATGGCCGGAGCTCGACCAGGCCGGGCGCCAGTTTCAAGAGGAGCGAACGTTCCTGCAGGCATTCGCGCACAAGGGAAAACTGGCGGCTTTCCAGATAACGCAGGCCGCCGTGGATAAGCTTGCTGGAGCGGCTGGAAGTGCCGCTCGCAATTGCCGTCTGCTCGAGCACCATGACCGATAATCCCCGCGCCGCGGCCGCCTGCGCGATACCGGCGCCGTGGATACCACCGCCGATCACTACCACATCGAAGGTTTCTGCCATTCCTGCGACCCTTGGAGTGTCTTTCAATCATTCCAGAGCCTACCTGTATCCTCAACACGCCGCAATGCTCTGCGCCTGACCACAAAGATGTAAGCCGATTTTTTTCATACTGTTGACACATACGGAGGCTATAACAGCAACTTGATGTTATTGTTGATATGAGGACTTCCAAAATGAATTTCATTCAAGAAACCTCCGTTGCCGTGCTCGGCATCTTCAACCACGCGCAACTTGCGCTGCTCGCCGCTTTGCAGGTCAATCCTGCGCCTGAACCTGAAACGAAGGGAATGCTGGTCGCCGCTCTGGCGCTGGTATGTGCAATTGTTCGCCGCGGGAAAGGCGCAAATTGATTAAATCCAGTAGCAATTGCGTCCTGGTGGGTTGAAGCAGGGTTAAAAATCGCTATCCTCGCCCAGGGCCGGGGTGGTCAGAACAATTTTTCCGATATGTACGCCTGACTCCAACAGCGCGTGCGCCTTGGACGCGTCCTCCAGCCGAAAAGTCCGGAAAATTTTAGGCCTCAGTTTTCCCTGCCGCAGCAGCGGCCACACCTGCTGCTCCAGTTCCTGAGCAATCTGGGCTTTTTCCACCACACTGCGGGGCCGCATCAGCGACCCGGTATGCGTAAGCCGTTTGCTCAGCATCGTCATCAGGTCAAGCTCCCTGGCAGGTCCATTCTGCACGCCGATCTGGATAATGCGGCCATTCAGCGCGGCCGCCTGGTAGTTTCTGGCAACGTAATCTCCCGCGACAATATCCACTATGACATCCACCCCTTTGCCACCGGTAAATTTTTTGACTTCCTCGACAAAATCCTGAGTTCGGTAATTGATGGCCAGGCTGGCTCCCAGGGCAAGGCACGCCTTCCCCTTCTCCTCCGAACCGACGGTGACGGCCACGGTGGCGCCGAAGACCTTAGACAGCATCGTGGCGGTGGTGCCAATACCGGAGGCGCCGCCATGAATCAGTACCGTTTCCCCTGCTTGGAGCTTGCCGCGTTGAAAGAGATTGGCCCAGACCGTGAAGAAGGTCTCCGGCAGCGCCGCCGCCTCCACCAGACTCACTGCGCCGGGAACTGGCAGGGCGTTACTTTCATGCGCGACGCAGTACTCCGCATAGCCGCCGCCGGGAACCAGCGCGCAAACCTTGTCGCCCAAATGGAAGCGTACGGTTCCATCGCCCAGTGCCGCGACTTCACCGGCGATTTCGAGTCCTGGAATTGTGGAGGCGCCCCGGGGGGGCCGATATAACGCGCGCCTTTGCAACACATCCGGACGGTTAATCCCGGCCGCCGCAATTTTTACCAGGATTTCGCCGCTCGCTGGGCGGGGTAGTGGGTGTGATGCAGGGACCAGCACCTCGGGACCGCCGGGACGGGCGATGTCGATCGCCTGCATCGTTGCCTGATGGACATCCGATTTGTAAGCCATGCCTATTCCTGCTATAGGTTAACTAGTGGTGGTGGAGAAAGCAGTAACATCGGCCGCAAAGTTCGGGCGGGACCACTAGACCGCCACCACCACCCACTGTGGCGCCACGTCCTCCCCCAAAAAGAGTGGCCAGGTTTCCAGCCGATTAACCACAGAGGGACCGCGGGTGGGAGTCATACTGACGTATAGGGGTTAACCACGGGTTCAAAAATATTGTCGGTTCCAAATATCGAGGTGCGCTATGAAAATTCTCATTGTTCTGACGTCTCACGACCAACTCGGCAACACCGGAAAAAAAACCGGCTTCTGGCTGGAAGAATTCACCACGCCCTATTACATATTGAAGGATGCAGGAGCGGAGGTCGCGCTGGCCTCGCCTAAGGGCGGTGAGCCGCCCATTGACCCGATAAGCGACCTGCCCGAAAATCTTACCCTTTCAACAAAACGCTTTCACGCCGATACTGCTGCACAGGCTGAACTCGCCAACACCAAAGCGCTGGCTCAGGTTTCGGCAGAAGACTTCGATGCGGTGTTTTATCCGGGAGGGCACGGCCCGATGTGGGACATGCCCGACAACACGGTCTCCATTGCGTTGATTGAAGCTTTCGACAAAGCCGGCAAACCCATCGTGGCAGTTTGTCATGGCCCGACCGCTCTCGTCAACGTGCGGGGGAAAGAGTGCGATTATATGATTAGAGGAAAGCACGTCACGGGCTTTTCCAACGAGGAAGAAGATGACGTGGGCTGCAGCGAAATCGTTCCCTTTTTGCTGGAAGACGGATTAAAGGAAAGGGGAGCCGTTTTTAGCAAGAGTGACAACTGGGCTCCTTACGTCCAGGTGAATGGCCAGCTGATAACCGGACAGAACCCGGCCTCTGCTGGCCCGGCAGCGGAAGCGCTGCTGCAGTTGCTGCATGCCGCCTGAAGTGCTGCACCGAAGGATCGTGTGTAACCGGACATCCCTGCCATGTGGAGCATATGGAGCATAAGGAGCTAACAGGCGAGGGGGAGGGGGAGGCGCCGTTACGTGCTGACGACTGCCTCTCCTGAAGAGCTTGGCACTGGGAAGCACCCCAAAAACCGGGAGGTTCAGCGTGGATAGCGGCGAATGGTATTTTAATGTGGGCTACGTAGAGCTGGGGTATGCGGCGTTGGTGGTCGGCATTTACGTTGCCTTGCATTTTTTCGCCCGGCTCAAGCGTGTTTTCGACCTTTCGTCCCACGCGACCGACGAGAAAGGCATATTGCTGGGCCTGCTAGGGTTAGCCATCGTACTTTTCATCATAAACCGGGTACTGGGCGATCTCTGGTAGTGCCAGAACACCTGCTAAATAAGCCCACCGAATAAACCCACCCATCAGCCCTCCCGAATAAGCCCATGGGGAGGACGGGGGAGGCGAACTTGAATTACCATGTGCCAGAATTTCTAGGTGCTCCAATTTCTAGGTCCCCGATCCAGTACGATGGTAGTTGGCAGTCATGAACTGGTGCCACGTTCCGTCATCGCCCAGCATGTGTGACGTCAGCACCCGATGATCATCGCTTTTAAATTCGATCACATCCTTGTATTTCCCGAGCTTCCCTTCCGCGGTGAAGCTAGGACCCTCGGCATTGAGCGTGAGCACTTTCTCCGACGCATCCAGGGATCCATCGTATATCCAAAGGTGAGACATCATGGAGCCAATCCAGGTGCCAACGACCCGTCGTTTCTGCGGGTCGTACCCAAGCGTCATCACCGTAACCGCGGTGCCCCCTGTGTCGCCAGCGTCGCACATCTGGCCGCGTCCCTCGCACTGCACCCAGAAGCCGCCTATCGACCGCACGCTTTCCGATCCGGTAAACTTTTCCGCTGGCTTATCGGGCCCCATTATTGCCTCTACCTCGTAAGTCCATTCGCCGACAAGTTTTTGCAGCCATTGGTGTTCTTTCTCGGGCTTGAACTGCATGAGCATCTCCTGTTTGTGCTAAGAACTGAAATTGTAACGTCTTCGGCTGGAATGGAAAACCCGCCCCCACGCAAAGTGCCATGCCGCTAACAGATGAAATAGTCGTCAAACCGCGGCCTTTCAAGCTCTCGCATATATTGGAACGAGAACCCCGGATAAATGCCGATGATTTTCCCCGACTCGGTTTTGTACCAGCTTCTGCAATCGGCAGCCCATACCGATTTCCGTAGTATCTTCTGTAATTCCTGGTTATACCGGTCCATGGCCGCGGGCTTCACGACAAGATAGCGTTTCCCCTGCGTCCCGAGTTCCTGGATGCATCGCAGCGTATAGTTCACCTGCGCTTCTATAAAAAGGATTGCGGAGGTGTGCCCTTGTCCGGTGTTCGGACCAAGAAGCATAAAAAAATTGGGGAAACCTGCGACCGTTACCCCGCGATACGCTTCCGGCTCACCTGCCCAGGCTTGCTCCAGCAGGCATCCGTCCAGCCCTTCTATTCTCATCGATGTCAGCACATGTCTCACGTCGAACCCGGTCGCGCAGACAATCGCATCCACGTCACGCCTGCCCTCGTCGATGGTGACGATGCCGGTTTGATCGATATGATCAATCGGTGTAGTAATCAACTCCACGTTGGAGCGGGTTAGGGCAGGGTAGTAGTCATTGGAAAGCAGGACCCGCTTGCACCCGAAGGGATAGCCGGGCCGCAGGGCATCGCGCAATTTTTTGTGGGGCACCTGACGGCGCAGGTGAATCTCGGCCAGCGCACGCCCCACCCTCGCCATCAAACTTCCCGAATTGAAGGACAGCCGGTTCAGCTCATGGAACCAGTAGAGAAACGACCGGTGGGCCCGCGCAATGGGCCCTATCCGAAACAGCGCCTTTTCCCAGGGTGCATATTTATGGCTCAGCCTGGGGATGATCCAATTGGGAGAGCGCTGGCAAACATAAAGCTTGGCAACCATGAGGGCGAGGCGAGGGATAATCTGCAGCGCGCTGGCTGCGGTACCGATCACCGCAACGCGCTTGCCCTCGAAGCAGTAGTCATGATCCCAGCGAGCAGAATGGAACAGGCGGCCCTTATATTTATCCAACCCGGGAATAGCCGGGTGACGCGGCTCGCTCAGTGGTCCTGCACTGCATACGAAAAAGTTGGCTGTCAGTTGATGGCCATTTTCAAGTTGCAACAACCACAGTCCGCGTTGAGCATCGAATCGCGCCGCGGTCAACGTAGTGTTCAATCGAATGTGCGAGAGAACGTCGAACTTTGCCGCAAATCGTGCCAGGTATTGGTGTATTTCACGTTGCGGCGCGTACGCCTGTGACCAGTCGGGATTGAGATTGAATGAGTACGAGTAGAGATGGGAGCGAACATCGCACTCTGCCCCCGGATACGTACTATCCCACCAGGTGCCGCCAATCCCCGCGGACTTTTCGACAATGACGAACGACGTTATTCCTGCCCTGCGCAGCGCGCTGCCCATGCAAAGGCCCGAGACGCCGGCCCCAAGGATTACGACATGGTACGAACTGCTTGCTTGCCGGTCATTATCGATATTTGCGCTGGATTGCATGAGTTTGGCTTATTTCCTCCAGTTTTAAAAAAGGTCGGTGGTTTGGCGCATTTTAACCCTTGCACCGCCGATTGTTCTCCGCTGACCGGGGTTATGGCGTTAAGTTTCCCTCCCTTTTTTCTCAGGCATTCGGAAAGGACGCATCAAGCAGTAGGAATTCACCGCTTAAGACCGCACTCGTAATCGATGGTCTTTGCGATTACGCAAAATATCGACGTGGTGAATGAAAGCAGAACCGGAAAGGGTGGCGCAGGAGGAGGTGGCGGCTGGCGGCCCGCTGCCTCCAATACCATCTGAGGAGTATTGCGCGCAGGAGGTGGCGGCGGGACCAGAGATATCAATACGAGTGAAGTGCTCGATTCATTCCTGCGCATGGAGCGTTAGCCATCGGCCATCACGCAGCGGCGGGATAATAAAACCAACGGCGGCCCATCGCCCGATCTCAACCAGCCTGAAAAAGAAGGAGGGAATAGGGCGTTCTTTCATCCCTCCTCAAAAGGAAGCTCGAGGTGTGAACTGACATTAACCGCACTTATGCTGCATACTTTACAAGTAACCCACTCGACGGATTGGTAGCAACTCGAGCATCTTTGATTTATTATTTGCCGGGATCGCGCATCTCATCAACTACTGGCTGAATCTTTTCGGCATGTTCGAGATGTGAAGCAACTGCAGCACGCACCTTGACCAGCAAGGCCTGCAATTCTTCGTTTTTTGCGCTGGGTAATAATTTCTCGTCTATCAAGTTCAGTACTTGCTTGTGAAACACAATCTCGTCCTGGATATAAGCCTTGTTGAAGAGCTTGCCATCCAGCTTGCTGAGTCGGTCCAGATTCTTTTGGCCATCTGATCTAACACTCTTGCTCACGACATTTTCCTCTGGCGTAACCTTCAGCTTCGTGACAAGTGCCGTTGCCTCCTTGATAACACCGGAGTGATCGGCAATCATGCGGTGGGCGAATGCTTTGACTTCCCGATTGGATGATTTCGATTCCGCCAGCTTGGCGGCGTTGATATCGACCTCATTAGCAGCCACCGCAATAGCGGCAATTTGCGCGTCGTCTAGCGTAGCCGGGGCGGCAGCCACTTCAAATGTTGAAATAAATAAAGCGATAGCGAGAATAAATGAATTTTTCATTGGAAACCTCTTAAAGTTAATTGGAATTCGCCTCCCGAAAAGTGGCGAGCCACCCCGCCCTTATCCGTCAGCCACAGGGTTAGTGAAAGAACGCAGGTAACTCAGCCACTAATTCAATGTTCGACCAAGGATTCTCGCTCAGCTCTCACGCTTTACCCTTCATGCCGCTATTTCGTCGACTCAGTTTTTCCCATGCTTGCGCAAGTATGATATCTGCACTCGTTTGCCGCGCCAGCTTTGTCACTCCGTGGCGCCTCAGCAATTGATAAACCGTGGATGTCGAAACCGGCCTGCCTATGCATTGTTCAAGTTCGGCCTTCAATTCTGCAATAGACAAGGTACCGGGATCTTTTGCCTGGGCGACGAAACGCGCCAGGAACTTCACCTCTTCAGCCAGGCTCATCCGTGCATGATTTCGCAACTCCTTTTTGCTTCTGATCTGTAACGCACCAGTTTCTATTCGCTGAAACTGTGTCCTGAGCTTTCCCGTACGGCTCTTGGATAATCCAATAACCGTAGCCGTCTCTTCAAGCGATAGCCCAAACTCCAGGGGAAGGAGCAGTGCCTGTGCAGCACGCAGGGCATCCACAGTTTTGGCTGATGCGATTCTCTCCTTTGCAGCTTTTATGAACTCTCGTCCCGTAGGAGGTCTAGCCATTTTTCACGCCCAATCAAGTTAAGATTATGAATCGCAGCCGGTCTCCCCGGAATTCAGTTTGATCCCAAAATTGATTTCCGCGGACCGCATCTGCTCAACTCCAGCTCAGTATGAACGCTCGGGCCCTGTAACCCACTGACAATCCGAGACGATGCACATTCCTCCGAAGTCTCTTAATCTGGGGTGAAGCATATTGACGATTTTCTCCGCCTGGGCTTCTTCACAGGCTATTACCATCACCGCGTTTTCATCCTCAAAAACGTAGTCATCCGGATCTCGCTCCCCCCGCGAGCCAAGCCCGCCGGCCTTTTTGATGACTGTGTAGCCACGCACGTTGGCTTCCCGAAGCAGTTTGATCACTTCTCTTAACGATTCTTCGTCAATGACAATTTCGATCCGTTTCATCGATATTAAAATTTCTGGTCTTAATGCCATGATTTCTTCCCCCAATGTTTACATGATGGTCTGGATTTGAGATCACTCTGGTAAGTATCGGAGACTTCTCCGGAGAATCCCAACGAGTGGCGCATTCAATTGAACTGGCTTTGCCTTATCGCCGCTTTTCCCGGCGCCTGGCGGCGGTTTTTTACAACCGCCGCCATTATTCTCCGATTTCCCGTTTAGGCCCCCGCCAGATACTGGGCAGCAGCGTAATAGGATGGAATGCCAACGACTACATTGAACGGGAAAGTACACCCGAGCGATAGAGTCAGGTAAAACGAGGGATTAGCCTCGGGTATCGCAAGTCGCATCGCGGGGGGGACTGCGATATAGGAACAGCTTGCCGCCAGCACCGTCACCAGGGTCACGCCACCTACCGAGTAGTGGAGATAGTAATGACCTAACAGAAGTCCGAAAAAAGCACCGATCAGTGGCATCCCTATCCCGAATCCGACCAGGAAGACACCAACCTGCTTGAACTCAGACAGTCTTTTCCCGGCTTCCATCCCCATGTCGCAGAGGAATATGCATAGCGCGCCCATGAAAATCAGTTCAAAGAACGGTTCGATCTTCTTGTAGCTGGTATCGGACACAGCGGCGCCAATCGCCATGGACCCAAACAGCAGCAGGATACTGCCATTGGTAAAGGCCTCTATGATCAGGTGCTTGTACATGCCTTTGTCCTGCTTTGTCGCCCCTCCCATAACCTTGCGAGAGTAACCGGCTAGTACCAGGCCAATCATGATCGCGGGAGACTCCATGATTGCCAGCATGATTACGGGGTAAGCTTCGTAGGTAACGCCGATGCCGCCAAGAAACGCGACCGCCGTCATGTACGTGCCCGCGCTCACGGAACCATAATGCGCCGAGATGGCCGCAGCGTTGAGCGGATCGATCTTGCCCAGGGCTCGCAGGATAATGTACGCAATGATAGGCAGTCCGACACCAAACGCGAGCGCTGCCCAGACTGCGGGAAGGGCATCACCCATATTGGAGCTGGCGAGCGCTTTGCCGCCATGAAGTCCGATTCCGATCAGCAGATAGATCACGATCATCTTGTGCATGTCAGGCGGAAATTTCAGATCCGACTTGATTATGCACGCGAACATGCCGAGGGCAAAAAAGAGTATCGCTGGTACGAGAAGACTGGAGATTGACATGGTTATACCCCTCTTTTAATAAAAGTGGCTGCCTGGACCCCATCATTTCCCATCCATGACAAAGTCATGGCAGGTAACGCTGGAACCAGTAAAGCCGGACGTGAATTACGCTGACGGGAAAGTTAACATACCGTCCGTCAAGGAAAGATTTTGTATCTGTGATCAATTTGTGAATGTTCAAACTGTTAAAAGTATTTAAAGTTGGCCATAAACCCAGCCTTCCAATTACGCTATTTCGTGCGTCGTCTTTTAACCAACAGGCGAATAAGATTCAGTTGGCATATTACCGGTTCAGCTCCCGCCTATTAGTAGAAAGGGGATGCGACGGACTAATCAGTGATGAGTTTTTGCCTTGGTAGAATTCCAAAGCGGTTGGGAGTTTTTTTAGCTGGCTTTAACTGGAAAACAGGGTCCGACCCTTATTATTTTTAAAAAAAAAATTTAATTTTGGGACAGAAATTGCAATGGGGAGGGATCAATGGGGGAGGGAAAGACCACGGGTTGTTGAACATGATCTCAGGATGAAACGGGAGCAGAGTGAGCTACCACGTCTTTTCCGGGAACGTAGAAGGTAGGCGATGTAAATGGCGATGCAAAGGGAAAGGAACAGAGACAAGCAGAACGGGAGTACCGGGGGACAGTTCAGGAAGCAGAAGCAGGATAAATCGCTATTTCCATGTCTCTTATAGTCGAGACTAAGCCCGGACTCATCCGGGCGTCAGTGCTCTTCCTTCAGTTCTTCGCCCTCACGGGGGGCGAATGGTAATCCCTTACCTTACCTGCTTCGAGGAAAGGACCAGAGGGAAAGGGGCCAGAGGCTAAGAAGCAGCCCTTGCAGGCGGCTGATCCGCGGCGACGTAATTCGCACCTTCGTCCCCATCCAGATCAATCGCTCCCTCCTTGAACACGCGACTGGCGCGAATATCCTCTTGCTCGATAGTCATCAGGTCGATCTTCGACAGGTTTTTCTTCGCTCCTTCAAATAACCGATTGGCTTGACGCAATCGCGATCGATCAAGGGCATTGCGAATAGAGCGCGCGTTGGCGAAATGCTCCAGCTTCATGCGTAGCCGGATATACTCGCCGAAGGCTTTTTCCCCCTCCGGGCTGAAGCGGTAATTCTGTCCCGCCAGCATGAGCTTTGCGATTGCAAGCAACTCATCAGCGCTATAGTCGGGGAAATCAATATGATGAGCAATCCGTGAACGCATGCCGGGATTGCTGTGGAAGAACTTGTCCATCCGGTCTTTGTAACCGGCCAGAATTACCACCAGGTCTTCCCGATTATTCTCCATTGCCTGCAAAAGGATTTCTATCGATTCCGCGCCGTAATCGCGTTCATTCTCGGGCTTGTAAAGATAATAAGCCTCGTCGATAAAAAGGACCCCGCCCATCGCTTTCTTCAATACTTCCTTGGTTTTGGGGGCGGTGTGGCCAATATACTGGCCAACGAGATCATCGCGTGTAACAGAGACAAGATGTCCTTCGCGAACATAACCGAGTCGGTGCAATATTTCCGACATGCGAAGCGCTACCGTTGTTTTACCGGTACCGGGGTTGCCGGTAAAAGACATATGCAGGCTGGGCGCGCCGGCTGTCATATTCAGTTTCTTGCGCACGCGATCAACGAGCAATAGCGCGGCAGTCTCGCGAATGCGGGTTTTGACCGGTTTCAAGCCGATCAATTCGCGATCGAGCTTATCCAGCACTTCCTTGATATTGGAAGCACGAAATTCGGCGTCCAGATCAACTGTATTATCGGAGGGGATAAGGTCTTCAGAGTCTGTTGTCATGTTTGATCCCCAACAAGTAACTAAGGGTATGTAATGCTTCGGTCTGTATTTTTTTAACTTACTTAATACAAAGGAGCTTATATAAAAGGGGGTCTGTAGCGCATTCGGCTTTTTTCAGGAAGCCGGTGGCAAGGGTGTTCAAATCGTTACCTGCGCTCCAGACCAACGCCCTTCCCCCAAAAAAGGGAAGGGCGCTTCCTTCGTTAGTACCGTTCGGCTTCGGGTTTATCCGTTGCGTAGGAATGAATCGTGTAACGAATGGCACGGCCATCCACTTCCTGGCGCACCACCCTAAAGCCCGGTTCGTTCTTCGGACGATTGACGATATAAGACATGGTGGGGCTTTCAACTCCCCGTGTCGAGTCAAACGCGGTTACCCGGATATAATGATTCGGGTACGTTTTGCGGCAATCGTTGATCTCAGCCAGGATACCGGCAGGATCCTTCAAATCGAACATCGGGTTGCCGAACATTTCCCAATAAGTGTTGCGGGGATGGGGATCGTCAGTGTACTCGATACCGACTGCCCAATTGTTTTTCAGCGCGTATTTGATTTGCGCGGAGATTTGAACGTCTGTCAACGGGGGCAGGAATGAGAACTGCCCCTGCGTGACACGGTTTTGAAAATTGGTCATCATGATTCTGTTTCTCCTAGGTACGATTAAACGCTCGCTGTCGTGGATGGCACGAAGTCGGCTGTATCGGTGGACTCGTAATTGAAGGTGATATCCTTCCAGGTATCCAGCGCCTGTTTGAGCGGCGTGCACCACTTGGCCGCTGCCTCAAGAATCTGGGGACCTTCTTTCACGTAGTCGCGGCCTTCGTTTCGTGCCATAACCATTGCTTCCAGCGCAACACGGTTGGCAACCGCGCCGGCCTGGATCCCCATCGGATGACCAATGGTTCCGCCGCCAAACTGCAGTATCACGTCTTCGCCGAGGTAATCCAGCAGCTGGTGCATCTGTCCAGCATGAATGCCGCCCGAAGCAACCGGCATGACCTTGTTCAGGGAAGCCCAGTCCTGTTCGAAGAACAGCCCAGTTTCAAGGCTCACGGGGGTATGCGGCTCGCGAAGGGTGTCGTAGAAGCCCTTGATCATCAGCGGGTCGCCCTCGAGCTTGCCAACCACCGTGCCGGCGTGAATGTGATCGACGCCTGCCATCCGCATCCACTTGCAAATGACGCGGAAATTCATCCCGTGATTTTTCTGGCGCGAGTAGGTTGAGTTCCCAGCGCGGTGCAAATGAAGAATCATGTCATGCTTGCGCGCCCATTTAGCCATGGACTGGATCGCGGTATAGCCAATCACCAGGTCAATCATGATGATGACTGAGCCAAGGGACTTGGCAAATTCAGCCCGCTCGTACATCTCTTCCATTGTACCGGCGGTGACGTTCAGGTAATGGCCCTTGACTTCGCCGGTCGCGGCGGAAGCCTTGTTGACCGCTTCCATACAGTAAAGGAAACGGTCACGCCAGTGCATGAAGGGTTGGGAATTGATATTCTCGTCATCTTTCATGAAGTCCAGACCGCCCTTCAGGCCTTCGTACACAACGCGTCCGTAATTGCGGCCGGAGAGGCCCAGCTTCGGTTTGGTCGTTGCGCCCAGCAGAGGCCTGCCGAACTTGTCGAGACGTTCGCGCTCCACCACGACGCCGGTCGCGGGACCCTGGAATGTTTTCAGATAAGCGACGGGGATGCGCATATCTTCCAGACGCAGCGCTTTCACAGCCTTGAAACCGAATACATTGCCGATGATCGAAGCGGTCAGGTTGGCGATGGAACCCGGCTCGAACAGATCCAGATCATAGGCGATATAGGCAAAATACTGGGCTTCGTTCTTAGTTCCCGGACCCGTATTTGGCACTAGTTCTGAGCGATAGGCCTTGGCACGGTAGAGTTCGGCAGCAGTCAGCCGATCGGTCCATACCACGGTCCAGGTCGCGGTGGAAGATTCGCCGGCTACAGCAGCGGCGGCTTCCTCATGATCTACCCCTTCCTGGGGTGTAATACGGAACAGGGCAATAACATCGGTATCCTTCGGAACATAGTCCGAATCCCAATACCCCATTTTCTTGTACGGAATTACGCCGGACTTGTAGCGCTCTTTGCCTTTTATTTCTTGGCTCATGTGGTTCTCCTTGTGACGGTAGATAAAGGTGAAACAGGAGAGATTGTAAACCGAATTATCATAAATACAAGTCACATGTTTTGATTGTTATGATAACCTTTACCTTATGAACATTCATAATCGATCGCCTCGGAAGCCATGCTCCACGTTACGCTAAGGCAACTCAAAGTATTCGAATCGGTTGCCCGCCACTTGAGCTTCTCGCGCGCGGCGGAGGAGCTCTTTCTGACTCAACCCGCCGTTTCGATGCAAATCAAGCAACTGGAGGACAACGTCGGTTTGCCCCTGTTTGAACAGATGGGCAAGAAAATCTACCTGACGGATGCCGGAAACGAACTTTACCACTACAGCCGTGCCATCTCCCAGCAACTGGCTGACATGGAGCTCGCCCTTGACGAACTGAAGGGGCTGGAACGGGGAAAGCTCAATATCTCCGTGGTCAGCACTGCCAATTACTTTGCGCCGCATCTGCTGGCAAAGTTCTGTCAGCGCTACAGTGGCGTCACGGTAAGTCTTCACGTTTCGAACCGCGAAACCGTGCTGAAGCAACTGGCCGACAATCTGACCGATCTCGCGATCATGGGTCGCCCCCCGGGTCATCTTGACATCGCGACCCAATCGTTCATGGAGAACCCCCTCGTGGTGGTCGCGCCGCCAGGTCATCCATTATGTTGCGCTCGCGAGATTCCGGTCAAAAGACTGGAGCAGGAAACTTTTCTGGTGCGGGAACCGGGTTCCGGCACGCGCAGCGCGATGGAGCGCTTTTTTACCGCACACCATATCAGCATCAACAGAGGCATGGAAACGGACACCAACGAAGCCATCAAGCAGGCGGTACAGGCGGGGATGGGACTTGCGATTATGTCGCTGCATACCGTCGAGCTGGAGCTTGAAACAAAACGGCTCAGGGTGCTTGAGGTGCAGGATTTTCCCATCATGCGTCATTGGCATGTGGTACACCGCAAAAACAAGAGGCTTTCAAGTGCCGCGCGGGCATTCAGGGAGTTTTTGCTGACGGAGGCACGTCAGTTAATGCCGGCGATAACGTCCGCAAAAAGCTGAAAAACGCCACACGGCGAATCCTCGATCGGGGCTTGCCATTTTCTTAATCGATACCTTCGTCCCCGGAAAATTTCTTCATGTATTTTTTAATGATCACCTTGGTTGGAATTTTGCCCGCCTGGTGGAAAACCAGGTAGTTGACCAGGCCGTGCACGGCAATCGCGGTCAGCAGACCCTCGAAGATGCCAACTTTGTATACCATCAGGCTGCAGGCAATAGCCAGGATCATGGCGTATTGGCCATGGTAGGCAACGTTCCAAAGCCGGGAAATCATTTTCCAGCCGGTGAAAATCATGATGGCCGCGAGGGAAAACTTCGGCAGATACTCCAGGTACTGCGAGTTCATGACGAAGAACGCCACGACTATACCGATGACCAGGATGGAAAACTTGGTCATGGCGCCCGCCAGGGCATTGGAGGTGCTTTTCGCCAGCCCGTCCAGGTTGGTCATGCCCCCGAAGAAGCTTGAGCCGATGTTCGCAATCCAGATGGAGAACAGACTGTTGTTATTGCTGCAAGTGCGCCCCAGAGGATCGATTTTTTCGATCGCGGCATTGCTCATCACCTGTTCGATAACATTGACGGCGGTCAAAATAATGACAAACCCGATTACATAAACCCAGGTCAATCCCTCGCTGAAATGCGGCATTGGGAGAACAAACCGAAGCTCCACGTCATCCACGTGCAGCATCGACACGGGCAGAAACTGCGCCAATACGATACTCGCACCGATCAACAGGAAATAAGGCAGGGCCGGCTTTGTATCCTTGAAGATGGAGAACAGATATACAAACAATACAAGACCGGCCAGGGAGATCAGCACCATCCGGGCACGGGCCGCGTTCCAGAAAGTCTCCGGTGACTCCTGATCGGCCGGTATCTCATAGGTAAAAGCCAGGAACCGCACCGCGATGGTCATTCCTACTCCCGCCAGAAGTCCCTCAACGAGGTAGCCCGGCACCGCCCGCAAGATGTATTTCTGCCAGTTGAATTTCCATATCACCGCCTGCGAGATCCCCGTCAATAAGATGAGGAAAGGCATGTTTTCCATGCCGAACCGCTCGACACCCACCGCAAGCAAGGGGGCCAGCCCTGCCGCAATGCCGGGCACGCCGATGAAATTGCCGGGCCTGATAAACGCATTAACCCAGCCGATGAAGCATGCGAACACAACGGTCGCGAGGCCCACCTTGATAGGAAAGTCGGACATCAGCGCGATTCCCACGGACAGGGGAATCGCCATTGCGCCGGTTATGACTCCAGCCTGGACGTCACGAGCGAGGTATTTACTCTGAAAGGCCGCCGATGTTGATCGGGAGATTGCCAAGATGTGTGGTTTTCCGGTTGTACTCGCGAAAACTCAGTGGAGGTAGGGGGAGGGGTGTTTCACGCGGATAGCCGACATAACACGTTCTCCTGGTTAGCACATTGCGCAGCAGCTCATGACCGAGCCTTAACGGTAATGTTTACCCTCTGGTTTAAGATGGACCGAAGACTCAGGGAGCAAGTTTCGTATTGATCGGTGATCGAGCGTCTGCCCAACTCGCCATCTCGTACTCCGCTACGCGGTGATTCAAGCTTTATCACACCTCGTCTTTGCGAATGCTTACAAATCGACGAGCGCAGGGGTCGTGTCGCGCTTTTGGTTTTAACGACGCCCATCATACCAGATCGGTAGCTGCTTCTTGTCGCGCAATGACCAGCGCGGGTTCAGAAGTACCCGAGAAAACTGGCCAAAAAGCTCACCGGCGGAGTAGAGCACTACCTTGCGAGGCGATGTTTCCAGCGGAAACCTTGTAAGGATGACGAACTCAAGGCCGCGTTGCCGCCCCCACTGTCTCAGTTTTCGGCTCAGTGTAATTTCGTCAGCAACGTAGAGTTCCTGGTTGAAGCCGCCGATCTCACGAAAGGCATCACTGCGGCACACGACCAGGGCCCCCGCGGCCCAATGAAATACAACGGACGTCACGGTCCATAATTTTAGCGTCAAGTCCGCCCACCACGGCAATCCTTCCATACGCAGGTACTGCCGCATCCCACGCTGTTGCCGTCTTCAATCAGGCGCAAAATCTCGGAAAGCAAACCGGGACTTAGAATACTGTCCGCATCGATAAACATCAGCCATTCGCCTTGTGCCTCAGCCGCGCCGGCGTTTCGCGCCCGCCCGATCTGGTTGATGGGCTCGAATACGACCCGCGCGCCTGCCGCCCTGGCCAGATGGGCGGTGCCGTCCGTGGAATTATTGTCTACTACAATGATTTCGGAAGTAAAACCGGGGTTGTGATTTGCATCCAGTGATATATAAATAGATTCCAGGCAGCGTACTATCATACGTTCTTCGTTGAAGGCCGGGATAATAATCGAGAGATGCATAAAAGAACGGCTTCCGCGCGGAATCGGAAACCGCCATTATCGCCAAAATGGATAGCTCAGGCAAAAGACAAACCGATACCTGGAGCGGAAATTACGGCAGCAGGCACTGTAATGTATAGTGGGCAACCGAGCGGAGCATTGCCGCTTGAGGAGGAAATATGGGTGAATTTGCGATACTGCAATGGCTGATAGCGTCAACCATCTTTTTCGTCGTGCCATTTTGGAGGATCTGCAAGCGGGCCGGTTTCAAGCCCGGCCTCTCGTTGCTCTCCCTGATTCCGGGAGGCATCCTGGTTCTCCTATGGATTATTGCCTTTGCAAAATGGCCATCCTCGCCCGGGGAGAAAAAGGCTATTGGCAATTGAGGAAAAGCTGTTCAGCCACACGTGCAGCCGGCGCGATTTCGAGCCTGGAATAGGAAGCATGGTTGCGCCGCGTTTTCTCCAATCCTAAATTAACATCTCTTTTACTGAGCCAAAAAAATCAAGTGCTGGATTCATTCGTCTACTTCGAAAGACCGTAGCCAGGCACATGCCGGATCCGTTATATGGCATTTGCCGCTTTGATAAGTTTAGGGGAGGGTGATGAATCCCTGAAGGAGAGAGGCATCCTCTCGTTGCAAGTAAGCGCGATGCAGAAGCGTGAGGGCGCCTCGCAAGGCGAGAGCACACAACGCAAACGGACGTGCAGACGGAAAAACGGCCGCGATATGCCAGCGTGCACATGGGCCCGAGAGTGCACGCTGACCTGGGTTTATTTTATTTCTGACTTGCTTTTGTTTTAAAGAACTACGTCTATCGAGGGCCCCGATAGATCGAGGGGAGGACTGCCATTCAACTGAATCTGAAGATCGCCCCCGGGACCGGATATATTTGCGGTCAGTACTCCCCCTGAGTAGGACAGCTGGCCGAGCGTAAACGCCTGGTTGCCCGCCATGCTGGCGTTGGCGTCAACGCCTGAAAGGTCGATCATGTCGCCTACGTTGTTCCCACTGCCATCGAAGTCGACAATAATGTCGCGGCTGGAATTATTAGGGCTCTCGTTTTGGGAATCGTAGTCAAATTTATCCCAGCCCGGTCCACCTACCAGTATGTCCTTGCCGCCGCCGCCCTTAAAGTAGTCATCCCCCGCATCGCCAATCAAAACGTCATCGCCCGAATTACCGTTAAAATTATCGTTGCCACCCTCGCCTTCGAGGATATCGTTCCCGTTCCCGCCGTCGAGCGTGTCGTTCCCGGCGCCGCCAAACAGAACGTCGTCATCATTCTCGCCGTAAAGCCTGTCATTGCCGTTCCCGCCATTAAGGTTGTCGTAACCGATCCCCCCATATAGATCGTCGTTGCCGGTGTCGCCGTTCAGGTTGTCATCGCCAGCGTTCCCGTACAGGTGATCGTTACCCACATCTCCCTTAAGCGTGTCCTTACCGGCGTCCCCGTATAACTTGTCGTCGCCATTTCCGCCACTGATAAAATCATTGCCGCCGTTTCCCCGCAGGGTGTCGTTGCCGCCAAAGCCGAAGATTACATCTTTGGAGCCCGTGCCGGGATAAGTGTTGTTGCTTCCATTTCCGAAATAATTTGCCATGGTTGTCTTCCTCTCTTCAGATTAAAGATTACATTACTTTTGTGTTTGCTCCCTCTCGTGACTTCCCTCTTGTGAAACTAGGGGTATGCAGGAATTATGCCTAGAAACAATATTCTGAAGAACAAACCGTTGATTGATGACAATGAGGCCGTTTTTAACGCAATCCATGTCGTCTTAGTACGACAGGATCAGATTCAGGCCGCGCCTTTGGTCATTGATTTCGACAACCTTTGCTTGTCTCCCAAGGGAGACCGACTTCTACTGCTTAACGCCAGTATGGTCTTTCCGCAATGAAAGCCAAGCCTTAGTTTTGTCGTCAAATCGCGACGATTTTGACGAGCCTGAGATAGGCTTCCTTCAATTTTTTCCTGTTCCCGCTCAGGATCATGCATGACGGGAACAGGCGGAGATGGGACTGATTAGCGGAGAGCAGCAACTCCGCTGTAGGATGTTGCTCATTGTAGAGGTCGCATATCGTTAGCCGCTATGTCGTTAGCGTCCGCAAGGATTTCTCGATTCTTCAATCAATTTTGAAAGGATATGGTATAGCTCTGCTCAAGATGGCCACGCCAGCGGCCGCCGGATCAGGTTGCGCAAAGGTATATAACCGGGGATGTGAGCCGGAAGGTTGCGGGCCCGGCTTGAAGCGGATGAAGAGGGAAGAGAAGGGCGTATGGGAATCTGTAAAAGCGTTTGCTCGGCAATAGGTTGTGCACGTCGAAACGCCGTTAGAAGCTACAGTTAGAAGCGGCAGGTTATGCGCCCAAAGCAGTCTCCTTCGTCCGGGCAACCCTCGTCATAAGGAAAGTGGAATGGCGGCAACTCGTAAATAAACCTGATGAATACAGCAAAAAAACTTTTCCTGGCAAGAAAATGAATGGAGGTCAGACCACATACTCGTGCTCTGCAATTAGAGCACCATTTGCGTCTGACCCCCACTTTTTTCCCCTTCTATTGTCAGAATCGTGCGTGGATCACCAAAAAACCCTTATCACGTAAGAATTATATCGTCTGCAAGATTAACGGCAGGAGCGCCCGTCAAGCTGATTTGCAAATCGACAGCACCAGGATCACCGATCACGTTGACATTCAAATTCCCATTGCCGGTGTTATACGTCACTTGACCGGCGGTAAGCGCTTGATGTCCGCCCGCATTCAAATTGCCGTCGATGGCAGAAAGATTAATCTCATCCCCCGCGCCACCCCCATTGCCGTCAAAGTCGGTGATAACGTCGCGCATCCCAGCGCCCTGCGGGCTGTCAGTCGTCAGGGCGTAAACGAACCAGTCAAACCCGGCGCCTCCGGTGAGATCGTCCTGGCCGGCGCCCCCGATCAGAATATCACGGCCTGCTCCGCCGCTAAGCGTGTCATCTCCGTCATCGCCGAGCAATACGTCATTACCTGCGTTTCCGGAAAGATTATCGTTACCATCGCCACCCTGGAGAAAATCGCGCCCGTTGCCTCCGGCGATTGTGTCTCCTCCATTCCCGCCGAACAACGCGTCGTCTCCATTGCCGCCGCTAAGATTGTCGTTGCCATTTCCTCCATTCAGGTTGTCGTTGCCATCCCCCCCGGTCTGGGTGTCGTTGCCATCGCCGCCATAGAGGTAGTCGTCGCCATTGTCGCCGTCCAGGTCGTCGTTACCATCTGCACCATACAGATTGTCGTTCCCATTTCCCCCGGTCAGGTCGTCGTTCCCATTGCCCCCGTTCAGGTAATCGTTGCCATCGTTGCCAACCAGGTCATCGCCACCATCTCCTCCCACCAGGTTGTCGTTGCCAGCCCCCCCGTTCAGATCGTCGTTCCCATTGCCGCCGTCCAGGTCGTCGTTGCCATTCCCGCCATTAAGGGTGTCGGTACCATTTTCACCTTTAAGGACGTCGTCACCATTCCCACCATTTAGAAGATCGTTACCGTTTCCCCCGACGATAAAGTCTTCTCCACCCGCTCCCGACAGGGTATCGTTACCGCCTTGTCCAAAAATATTGTCGTCGTTGCCATTGCCGGTAAAGCTGTCGTTAAAAGCAGTTCCAAAAAAATTTGCCATGATTGATTTCCTCGAAGTTAAAAATAAAATTTTAATTTTCCAGCTCGTCTCCCTCTCGTTCCTCCCTCTTGCGGAAGTAGGGAACGCATGATCTATGCCTGGATAAAATTTGCTATAGAAACAGCCACTTGATTGATGACAATGAGGCTGCTTTTAAAGCAACAGGTGTCATCTTGCTACGACAGGAAGAGATTCAGGCAGGCCCTTTTAGCCTTAATATTCCGGGCCCTACGGTGACGTATGTCAACGACAGGTTTGCGCGGTTATTTGCCGCAGCACACCTTTCTCTCTTGATCACAAACACTTAGCGGTGTCGTCGAACAGAGACAAACTGGACGAGTCTGAGATATTTCTTTACGCGGTACCGTTGGGTCGCAATGCGGCGAGAACAGATAAGAAACAATGACGAGCTGGCGTCGCTTTATGAAACTGGCTTAATCGCGATAAGGGAGACAGAACTCTATACGGATGGCTCCGAGGCACGGGATTCGGGGAGGAGATGGAGGAGCTTGAAATCGAAGCAGCGAATCCGGAATCCATTCTTCCAATCAGGATCCATTTGAAGATTTTCGATCGCTTATTTAACATAATATACATTATGCGCAAATCCCGGGAGTGAATTAAGCCGACGAACCAATTAATTCATCTTATGTGCGATGGGCAACAGAGCATTCGAAGCGCATCGGCCAGAATAATGCAGGCACCTACTTTTTTCTCCCTCTTGTAGTAGGTGCCACTGACCCGGCATAGGCCAACTACTCCTTGCCGGGTCTTTTTCATTTCCGTGCACGCCGTGCCAAGGCACATATCGTTCGGATGCCTGCCTGTCTATTCGAATGGTTAGCCGGCTGGCAACAACCAGGCAATATGGAAATCGAACCCGGCGCATGCGTATTTTCAACGCAGGCTATTTTTTTTCTGAAAACACCGTTCTATAATTCCAGAACCCGCCCTCAATGGAAGGAAAAGACATGAGAGTTATAGTCCTGACCGTTTTCATGGCCTTGATTACCAGCTCCGCCCATGCCGTCGATCCTCCTCCCCTCTATCAGCAAGGCGATCCTGAAAACCGCTTCCGCGAGGCACAACTACATGTCAAGGAGTTGATGAAAGCGGGAAAATACAAGGAAGCATCCGCGTTCATGTCCGTGTATCAAAAACTGGCTTGTGAAGCCGGGGAGCAGAAAGCGGGCCGCAGCACAGCGGAAGGCGCAGCCTATTGCGCAAACAAGCACAACCAGGCCGGAATGAGCGGCAATGTGCTTCAAAGACAACAGGAACGGCTCACTGCCGAATCGATATCCTCCAACACCCTGGCTCCCGGCATCACGATGATGCAACGCCAGATCCCGGGCTCCCCGACCCTGCTGGATGGCTCGGCGCCGTCCCTTCTTATGTTCGATCCGCGAACAGACCCCGGCGGTTCCGGTTCCAGTTCCAGTTCCCGAAGTGAGCGCCGCACCGCTGACCCCTGGACGGGCGCGCCTTGAAAGATGGCGGCGTCCGGCTGAAAACTATAGCAGTAACCCTATTCGATTTTCTTGCGGTGCTTGCACGCTTGGTTCTCCCGCTCGTATCGACGGCCATCTGGAGACCTGATGCCTGACCCCCGGGCAGGCGTATACCCATTGGCATTGTTGGAGTTGCGGGATTAGCGGTGTATTATGCCGGCTCTGAAAAATATTCAACCGAACGGAGGCTGGATTTGAAAACAACTCAATTGGCAGTGGCTTTTTTCATAGGGCTCGCGTCCCTGAGCCCCCTTCATGCGCTGGCGGAGAAAGCCGCAGCTAACAGTGCAAATGCAGCGGCTGGCATGGCGGCGAATGAAGGCAAGGTTCTTTCCACCCTGGACGCGCCTGGATATACGTACATGGAGATTGCGAATACTGAAAAAAAGTTCTGGATTGCGGCTCCGACCACCCGCGTTAAGGTCGGCGATCGAGTGCGTTTCGAGCAGAGTCTGGTGATGAAGAATTTCAACAGTAAAACTCTCAACCGCACCTTTGATCAGATCATTTTCGTTAATTCAGCAACGGTCGTTAACTAAAGAGAATTTACCTTAACGACACATTGCAACTAGCTGAAAATTAATGTGAAGGAGCAGCTCTTCGCTTGGTGTGGGTTCTGACTGCGTCCGACTGATCTACCTCAGGTTCTGGTTCAACAAATCCAACGAAGAGCTTGTTTTTTAACTTCTTTATCTCGTCTCGATACTCCGCAGCGTGCTCGAACTCGAGGTTCTTCGCGGCGGCTAGCATTTGCTTTTCCAATTGCTTGATTTCCTTGGCGAGCTGAACTTCGCTCATGGCATCATAACGCGCTCGAACTTGCGCCGCTTTCAGTTGCTGTTGGGCGGTTTCCATGCTGTAAACGCCGTCGATCAGATCCTTGACGCGTTTATGCACGCTGCGAGGCGTAATGCCACGTTCCTGGTTGAACACCACCTGTTTGTTGCGCCGCCGTTCGGTTTCATCCATAGCCAGCCGCATTGAATTTGTGACCCGGTCGGCATAAAGCAGCGCCTTGCCGTTAATATGACGCGCGGCGCGGCCGATGGTTTGTATCAGCGAACGCTCGGAACGGAGAAAGCCTTCTTTGTCGGCATCAAGTATGGCAACCAGCGATACTTCCGGAAGGTCCAGCCCCTCGCGTAGCAGATTGATGCCCACCAGTACATCAAATTTGCCGAGCCGAAGGTCCCGGACGATTTCCACACGTTCCACTGTATCGATGTCGGAGTGGAGGTAGCGCACCTTGATCCCATGGTCGGAAAAGTAGTCCGTCAGGTCCTCGGCCATACGTTTGGTCAAGGTCGTAACCAGTACCCGCTCGTCCTGCGCAGTGCGCAGATGGACTTCCGACATGAGGTCGTCCACCTGTGTGCTGGCGGGGCGAATTTCGATCTGCGGGTCCACCAACCCGGTCGGACGAACCACCTGCTCCACCACCTGGCCGCTATGCACACGTTCAAACTCTGCGGGCGTCGCGGAAACGAACACCGTTTGCGGCATAATTTGCCGGAATTCATCGAACCGCAGCGGCCGGTTATCAAGCGCCGAAGGCAAACGGAAGCCGTAGTCCACCAGGTTCTCCTTGCGCGAGCGGTCACCCTTATACATCCCGCCAATTTGCGGAATGGTGACGTGGCTTTCGTCGATGACCATCAGCGTGCCCGGCGGGAGATAGTCCATCAAAGTGGGTGGCGGCTGGCCAGGCAGCTTTCCAGACAAATGGCGGGAATAGTTCTCGATCCCCTTGCAGAAACCCAGTTCATTAAGCATCTCCAGATCGAAACGGGTGCGCTGCTCGATGCGTTGCAATTCGACCAGTTTGTTGTGCTGGTGAAAAAACTCTATGCGGTCCCTTAGCTCCGCCTTGATTGTGTCGATGGCCCGCAAAGTAGTGCTCCTCGGAGTGACATAGTGACTGGAAGGATATACCGTATAGCGCGACACCTTTCGTAGGGCCCGGCCAGTAAGTGGGTCGAACAGTGTCATGCTCTCGACTTCGTCATCGAACAGGGATACCCGCACCGCGGTTTCCGAGCTTTCGGCCGGAAAAATATCGAGCACGTCTCCCCTCACCCTGAACGTACCGCGAGCGAATTCGAAATCGTTGCGTTCATACTGCATTTCCGTCAAACGCTGTATAGCTTCGCGCTGGGTAATTTTCTCGTGTTCACGCAGATGCAGGATCATCCCGTGATAGTCCACCGGGTCACCTATCCCGTAAATACATGAAACCGTGGCAACGATAATCGCGTCATCGCGTTCCAGCAGCGACTTTGTGGCGGAAAGCCGCATTTGTTCGATGTGCTCATTGATGGCGGAGTCTTTTTCGATGAAGAGGTCGCGCGAGGGAACGTATGCCTCGGGTTGATAATAGTCGTAATACGATACGAAATACTCGACCGCGTTTTCCGGGAAGAACTCCCGCATCTCGGCATAAAGCTGCGCGGCAAGGGTTTTGTTCGGAGCCATGATAATCGCCGGGCGACCCAGTCGTGCAATCACATGGGCCATGGTGAAGGTCTTGCCTGAACCGGTCACTCCCAGCAAGGTCTGGAACGCCAGTCCGTCCCCTACCCCCTCCACCAGCTTTTCAATCGCTTCTGGTTGATCGCCGGCCGGCTCGAACACTTGGTGCAGTTTGTAAGGACTATTGGGGAAGGTAACGATCACGGGTATAATTCGCGGGCTCTATTTTTCAAAAATTTTTTCGTTTCAAATTTTATCACGCGGGCTTAGCTCGCATGGGTGCAAGGATCCTATCGTGAATCTCTCAAAACGCGTTCAGTCCATCAAACCTTCTCCTACGCTCGCCGTCACTGCGCGCGCAGCCCGGCTCAAGGCGGAAGGCAAGGATATTATCGGGCTTGGCGCAGGCGAACCGGATTTCGACACCCCTCAGCACATCAAAGATGCGGCCATATCCGCCATTAACAAGGGTTTCACCAAATATACCGCAGTGGGTGGGACCCCCGGTCTGAAAAATGCCGTTATTGCCAAATTCAAGCGTGAGAATGGCTTTGACTACACTCCCCGGCAAATTCTGGTTTCGTCCGGCGGCAAGCAGAGTTTTTTTAATCTCGCGCTATCCGTCATCAACCCGGGCGACGAGGTCATCATCCCCGCGCCCTACTGGGTCTCATACCCCGACATTGTCCTGATTGCCGAAGGCAAGCCAGTCATCATTGACGCCGGTATCGAGCAGGGGTTCAAAATAAACGCGGCGCAACTGGAAAAAGCCATCACCCCCAGGACCAGGATGTTCGTCATCAACAGCCCCAGCAATCCTTCCGGCAGCGTTTATTCGTTAGACGAGCTTAAAGCGCTGGGTGAGGTGTTGGGTAAATATCCCCATATCCTGATCGCTACCGATGACATGTACGAGCATATTCTTCTTTCGGGAGGAAAATTCGTAAATATCCTTAACGCCTGTCCCGACCTATACGACCGGACCATGGTGCTGAACGGCGTGTCCAAGGCTTACGCGATGACGGGCTGGCGCATTGGCTATTGCGGTGGCCCGCCGCATATCATTACTGCTATGGAGAACATCCAGTCGCAGAGCACTTCCAACCCCGCTTCCATCTCGCAGGCGGCCGCCGAAGCTGCCCTTACGGGCGATCAGTCCTGTATCACCCCCATGGTGGCCGCATTCAGGGAACGCAACCGGTTCGTGACGGATGCGCTTAATGCGATACCCGGCATTAAGTGCCTGCTATCGGAAGGCGCATTCTACGCGTTTGCCGATGTCCGGGAAGCGATCGGAAATTTGAGGTCCAGGGGCGTCATCAACGAGAGCAGCGACATCGCGTTAAGCGAATATCTGCTGGAACACGGCGGCGTCGCTGTTGTGCCGGGCTCGGCGTTCGGCAGCGAAGGGTACATCCGTCTTTCCTTCGCGACCGCGATGACCAATCTGGAAAATGCGCTGAGCCGTATCGCCAAGGCGCTGGCCTGAAGGGTCAATTAAAGGCGCGGTTACCTTGGCTCAGTGGGGTGCCCTTGGTGCAGCGGGGGCTGGTTCCTCCGGCAACTGGACGAGTTCGGGGTACTTCTCCAGCGCGCGCTTGCGGTCGTGCGCCAAAAGTTCTTTCGCGGCAACAGTGAAGGCCTGCTGACTATCGGTCTGCGGCTCGAGCGCCGGTTTCAGCGCTACCGGACTGACAATGGTATCTTCCGGTGGAGACGGGACATCAGCTCGTGGCCTGTCGAGGGCCTGGTCCAGCAGTGCCGAAACGCTCTGTATCCCCGATTCCCGCCGGCGCGCCACCTCTTCATTGTAATCCGGCGTGCCATCAAACTTTTCCGCCAGCAACTGCAATATGGACGTATGGTCCATCGAACCCTTGAACACCGTGCCGGGCGGTATCCACGGCGATGCGGCAAGGGCGGGAACCCTTGGGCCCGTGCTCTCGAACGGGACCTGATAAAGCGCGCCTGGCGGAAGCGGAGCCGAAATAGCGAGCGGTGAAACGTGATCGAAGAACCCGCCGTGCTCGTCATGCATAGCCAGCAACAGGGTGCGCTTCCATTTATCGCCATCCTTTGTCAGGAGCTTGTATATATCCCTCAGAAAATTCTCCCCGGGGCCCATTGCCGTCGGCGGGTGATTGTCATTAGGGGTCCAGCCGAAATGGACGGGCGAATCGCTGTACTCGGGCTCGATGAATATCACGCTGGGCATCTGGCCCGGTGATTCAGCTTCCATGTCGGCGGGAAAGTGCCGGAAACTGCGGAAATTGGGCCCGAGCACTTCTTCATGAAGCTGGTCGAAGAGCGCGAAAAAGGAAATGCCGCAGTGATAGACCCGCCAGCTAACGTTGCGGGCATTCAGCCATTCAAAGACGAAACTGCCCGGAACGATGGGAATAGGACGAGGCTTGGTATTGTCAATCGGGGCATACCCGCTGTAGGCCATGGCGCGGTTTGGCTGCGTATCGGTTGGGAGCGGCGCAAACCAATGGTCACACACGGCGTATTGCGCAGCCAGAAAACTCGACATCGGTGTTGCGGCGGCCGCGAGAAAACCCATCGAGGGAGGATCCGCCACCTTGCTGCCTGTATGACGGAAATAGGCATCCGCAAAACCACTCATCGTGTAGCGGGCACCCGCCTTGCCCAGCTGAGCCTCTACAAGAACCCTGTTATGTGGAAGATCATGCAGCAGAGACCCGTCTGTCAATTCAAACGGCTGATAGCCTTGCCCATCGAGAAAATTCGTATAGTCGAGATTGGTCTCTGGATCGATTAACCCCTCGACATCCTTTCTATTGCCGAAGCGCGCCATGCTGAGGTGCCCCAGAACGTTGTCGAAAGAACGGTTTTCGAACATCACGATGACGATCGTCTGTATCTGGTCAAGGATCGCCATGCACGCTCTCTCCGCAGCTCATGACTGTTTTTATGGTCAGCCGCCCGCTGACAGCATCAAGCGCCGTATCGCAAGTCTCGTTCTGCGCCACCGGGGTACGAATCACCCAGGCGCCAACAAGGGGCACGGTCTTGAACCGGTCTGTGGCGCCGTGTGAAGGAATTTCGACCACGATGTCGTCCTTGATGACAATCAGCGCACGGTCGTAGCGATTGGCGATAGATGCTACACGGGCCCGGGAAGACATGGCTGTTTGTTCAATGGTGAACGACGTGGTCACGAACCGGGCGTCGTCACAGCGCGCGATGCCGCCCAGCAACCGGTCGCTTTGGCGGGGGATGACGTGAACGTCCCACTCGCGTTGATCACCCTTGAGCAAACCCGGCACCGTCAGCGTAAACCGGGTGCTGCGTTCGGGAGCGAGAGCGCGCCGCCCTTCCGCCGGCCCTTCTCCTTCTCCCGCCAATGGAGGAGATGCGTTCAAGGTTACTTTATCCGAAGCCGTCCAATTGATCTCGACCGTCTCTCCGGGGCATACGGTGCTTGGGGCGACCGAGAACGACTTGATTTGGGCACAGCCCGTCATCCACGGCGTTATGCACAGCATAGCCAGGACCAGAAGCCGCTCATGTCGGGGCAACAGGGTGGACCCGTCTCGCCTGACGTCAATCATAATTTTCGCCGCTTCCTCCGCTTCAGCAAGACTATTGCAAGACCATTGAAATCAACTAAGAGCCCCCAGCCGATGCAGGCCATGGATAAGACAGAGGATGAAGTGCGCAAGGATGCGTAACCTTGAATGCACGAAGGCCCCAGACGAGAAGGAAAGAAGACGGGGGACCGGGCGCTATGCCCAGTACCCGGGCGGCACCATATAAAGTCCCGTGTCCCATTTCCATTGGCGGATGGGGTTCTCGGTCATCGCGTCCTTGTCATCTGGCTGCGCCGTCCAATGGAAATCGCACACGCTCCCCCTGTGTCCCACAAAGGTGTGAATCCCACCGTTTGCAACGCCCACAAAAAAAGGCACCCTCTCCAGCTTCTCCAACAGAGCAGCCGTCCTGTCGTCCGGCTGCACGTCGCGGTACCCGGCGATCACAGCGTCGCAGCGGACCCCTGTGGATCCCGGCACCGGCGATTTCCACACCCGGGCCCCAGCCTTCGCCATGTTGAGGGCCCCCAGTTTTTCCCGCTCCCCGGACCCGGCAAGATCATCGGCCGGACGCGGGCAATAAAACACCGCCGTCCAGCCATCCTTCTGCAACTCCTCGCACAGGACGGTTCCGCGCAGGTCCGCTTCCTTTACCCTACTATTGATTTCATTAAAGCGCGCCCCAAGGCCCGCGCCTTCATACGCCGCTTTGACATTTTCAATCACCCATCCGATACACGAGCTTTCGCGGACACGAGCGCTCCCCCCCGACGCATCCTCCAGGATAACCGACCCCGGCTCAAACGAGTCCAGTCTCCAGTTGCCCAGGCTCATGGCATCTAACTGTGTTTGCAGGGCGCGGTGATCGCCTCTTAATATGGAATCATGAAACGGGGAATGGTCGCCGTAATAAAGCCCTACCCCGGTATTTTCAATAGCGGTCTTATGTGCGTTGCTATTTTCGGTAATGCTTTTGTCGCCGTGTTCCGCGAGTTCCCTCCAGTTTACCCGCCCATCTTCAGAGGCAACGGGACTTGCGGTATTGCTGAATAGCCACTCGGCAATGGATAGTGCCGCCTGATCGGAGATGGTGTTGACGTTGCCGTCGTGGTCGTAATTGTCGATGATCTCCCATAATCTTTCCAGGTTCGGCGTGGTTCCATTGATGACTCCATTACCATCGATACTTCTCAGATCCAGGTCCGGGTAAGCGCTCCGCAACTGGTGCGTGTCGATGCTTTTTCCCGTGAGGCGCCGAATGAACGTCGAGTGGTCAAGTGCAGGCATATCCGGCTCCATGGGGACGGGGCGACGCCAAAGCGCGCGGCAGGTAGGGGGAGGTGACGTTTATTTTCATTTGTTTTCATCTACTTTAGCAGCAATTCAGAAAAATTCAATCACGCACCCAACTTTTTCTTCCCTAAAAATACACAGGCAGTCTGTCCGCGTTGGGGAAATAACAGGGAACGACGGGCATGGCATGCGCTGTCGGCTGTCACGGTAGACCTCGAGCGTCGCGACTCTGGAAATTGGCCGACGTCGTTGCGCCTCTGGACAAGCTATCTGAGGCTTCGGCTTTCCGGCTGTGGCGTGGCGTTGCAGTTCACGGCGAGGCCGGGGGGAGATTCGCGCGGGCGGCGGCCGCGACCTGCAGCATGGTTTGAAGCGCCTCTTCGATCAGCCGCTCGATCACGGGAACAAAATAGGGGAGCGACAACATCAAGGCGACCATACCCACGAACAGGGTGATGGGAAAACCGATGGCGAAGACATTGAGCTGGGGGGAAGCGCGAGTAAGTATGCCAAGCGCCAGGTTGGCGATCAACAATGCCGCCACCACCGGAAGTGCAAGCTGGAGACCTGCCAGAAAAATATTGCCTCCCCAATCGGCCAGTATTTTCCATCCCCCGCCGGAGAATGGCTCGGCGGAAATGGGGAAAACGGTAAAACTCTCCGCCAGCACGGATAGCATGAGCAAATGGCCATCCAGTGACAGGAATGTAAGCGTCGCCAACAGGCCAAGAAATTTTCCCATTACCAGCGTGCTGCCATCATTACCGCTAGAAAAAAAAGTGGCAAAACCCAAGCCCATCTGCAACCCCGCGATCTCCCCGGCCATCTCGACGGCGCTAAACACGATACGCATCGCAAAGCCCATCGCCAAACCAATCAGAACCTGCTGCCCCAGCACAAAAAGCCCTTCCGGTGATGCCAGTTCGACTTTCGGCAGCGCCCCGATCGTGGGCGCTATAATCAGCGCGATCATCACGCTTAGTCCGATCTTTATCCGCGTGGGCGTCGCCATGTTTCCAAGCACAGGCGCCGCTCCTAACAACGCCATAATGCGAGCGAATGGCCACAGGAAGGCGGTTAGCCAGGCATTGAGGTCAGCGGAGCCGAGGGTGATCATGTGAAGAATGGGGGAGCCAGCCGGAAAAGCCTCGGATTACAGGGGGGCCGGCCGCTAGCCCACCGCCGCCGGAATGCTTTCCAGAATCTCCCGCATGTAGTCGACCATCACGGAAATAATCCATGGCCCGGCCAGGATCAAGGTCACGGACAGTGCCAGCAATTTCGGAATAAAGGACAATGTCATCTCGTTGATTTGTGTCGCGGCTTGAAAGATGCTTATGAGCAAACCGGTAGCCAGCGCAACCAGCAGCAGTGGAGCCGAAATCATCAGGGTTACTTCCATGGCCCTCTGGCCCAGGGTCATCACGCTTTCAGGGGTCATTGTCTTCTCTTCAGTTTGGTGAAATTAACGGGTAAATAACCGGGCTTATGCGCCGCCCCTAATAAAAGCTTTCCGCAAGGGAACCGATCAGCATATGCCAGCCATCAACCAGTACGAACAGCATGAGCTTGAACGGCAGCGCCACCAGAACAGGGGATACCATCATCATGCCCATGGACATCAGCACGGAGGCCACCACCATATCGATAATGAGAAAGGGAATAAATACCGTGAAGCCAATCTGGAACGCGGTTTTCAGTTCGCTGGTTGCAAAAGCCGGCACCAGTATCCGCAGGGGGACATCCTCCGGACCGTTAAGCTGTGGAATGGCGGCAAGTTTTGCAAACAGTGCCAGATCCGCTTCCCGGGTTTGTTTCAGCATGAAGGCTCTCAGGGGTGCGGCTCCCCTTTCCAGTGCCTGTGTCATCGTGATCTTGTTATCGGCGAATGGTTGGTAGGCATCCTCGTAAATTTTGTCGAACACGGGACCCATGACAAAAAATGTAAGAAACAGCGCCAGGCCCACCAGCACCTGGTTGGGTGGTGACGACTGGGTTCCTATCGCCTGGCGCAATAGTGATAACACGATAATGATGCGGGTGAAGCCCGTCATCATCAACAGCGCCGCCGGCAGAAAAGTAAGGGATGTGAGCAGCAGCAGCGTTTGCAGGCTGATCGTGTAGTTTTGCCCCCCTCCCGGAGCGGGTGTGCTCGTGAAGGCGGGCAAGCCGGTTTGCGCCAGCGCGGCCGCCGAAGCGGCGAGCAGCAATGCCGCTAATGTCATGCCCGGCAGGGCGCGGCTCGCGAACAAAGCGCGCTTATCCAATATGCTGCCCGGCATCGCGTTTCTCTTTTACCTGCCTGAGCCAGCGGGAGAAGTTCGGGCGCGGCCCGGTATTGTTCTCTTGCTCCGCGATGTCGCCTTTGGGCATGCTATGCAAAGCAGTTACGCTTCCCGGTGCAACGCCGATCACAAGCCAGGTATCGGCCACCTCCACCAGCACCACGCGCTCGCGCTGACCCACGGGCGAACCGCCGATGACCTTGACAGCGCCAGCGCTGCTTGCCTGAAATCCGCCAAAACGCCGGAGCAGCCACGCGCAACCCGCAATAAGCGCGAGCACCAGTCCCAGCCCAAGCATAACCTGGAGCATGCCCCCCGATGTTGCGGATGCGCCGCCGTCCGCCGCGGTGGCCGCCGTGGCGCCCGCGGCAACCGCCGGCAGACCGGAAAGATAGAAGAGACAGGTGGTTAAGGCAGCCAGAAGAGCTTCTGGTTGCGCAACCCGACGGTGATGGCTGGGCGTGGCGCCGGTGCAGGAGGAAAAATTCATTTCATTGCGGTCGTTCGAGAGAAAAGCATGGGAAGCGTTACTGGGAAGGAAAATTTTGGCTGCACTCCTCCCCGGAAAATTCTGGCCCTTCCACACCCTAGCGGTTTAACTTGCGAATGCGCTCACTCGGCGTGATGATATCGGTGAGACGGATGCCGAACTTCTCATTGACCACCACCACCTCGCCCTGTGCGATCAGGTACCCGTTTACCAGCACGTCCATTGGCTCGCCCGCCAGACCGTCGAGTTCCACGACCGAACCTTGCGCCAGTTGAAGCAGATTCTTGATAGCGATTTTGGTACGCCCCAATTGCACGGTAAGCTGGACCGGAATATCCATGATCATGTCGATGTCGTTGTGGGCCGGCACCTTTTGCGGACTTGTTAATTCCTGGAACACCGAGGCTGACGCATCGGCAGGCTCGGTTTTGGCAGTTCCGTGCTCGTTACGGGATGCAACTTTTGATTCCTTGACGGACACGTTTGTCTCCTCGGGATTGTTTATAAAAGGCCGTTTCGAAAGGTTACGACGCTCGTCTGGATTCATTCGTGCATCCCCGATGCGAGTATCTTTTCCATACGAAGCGCATATCGGCCATTGGAAATCCCATAGCGGCACTCCATTACCGGGACCCCATCGACGCTGGCGGTCACAACGTCGGGAATATCCAGCGGAATAATGTCACCGATCTGCATGCTGAGTATCTGGTCGAGTCTGACTTGAACATGCGTCAGATCGACCAGCATCGTCACCTCAGCCGATTGCACCTGTTTTGACAACCGGCTAACCCAGCGTTTGTCCACTTCCAGCGCCTCGCCCTGAACGCTGCTGGACAGCAGGTCGCGGATAGGCTCGAGAATGGAGTAAGGCATGCAGATATGCATTTCACCGACCACCGAGCCGAAGTTGACCTCGAAAGTAGTCGTGACGATGACTTCATTCGGGGTCGCGACGTTGGCAAACTGCGTATTCGTTTCAGCCCGCACATACTCGAATTCGATCGGGTACACCGGATGCCAGGACTTGCCGTAACTGTCAAACACCAGGTTAAGCAGGCGCTGGATAATGCGTTGCTCAGTCTGGGTAAAATCGCGGCCCTCCGTCTTTGGCTGGAAACGGCCATCTCCACCAAACAGGCTGTCGACGACCAGGAATACCAGGACAGGGTCGAATACAAAAAGCGACGTGCCCCGCAAGGGCTTGACATGCACCAGATTCAAATTGCTTGGGACCGTAAGATGCCGAACGAACTCGCTGAATTTGATGACTTTGACAGGCCCGGCGGTGACGTTCGCGCTACGGCGCATGAAATTGAACAAGCCCAGGCGCAAGAGACGCGCGAAGCGCTCGTTGATGATTTCGAGCGTCGGCATGCGTCCACGTACAATCCGCTCCTGCGTCGCCAGATTGTAAGGACGGAACCCGGAGGAAGGGGCGCTTTGCTGAGTTGGAACCGGCCCGCCACCCACGCCTTTGAGCAGGGCGTCTACCTCTTCCTGGGATAAAAAATCGTTGCTCACGGAATTACTGGATGACGAAGGAAGTGAAAAGCACGCTTTCAACCGCCTGGCCCTTGCCTCCCTCGCCGAATGGCTGGTTTATCTCGGCGGCCAGCTCGGAGGCGAGTTTCCTTTTTCCTTCTACTGAGGCCACCTGCGAGGCTGTCTTGCTGGAGAGCAGCAACAAGACACGATTGCGTACCTCCGGCATGTGAAGTTTGATCGTGTTCACCGCTTCGTCATCCCCAACCTTCAAGGTCAAATTGGTCTGGAGATGTTGATCGCTGTTCTCCGGCTCCAGATTGACAGTAAACGTTTCCAGGCTTAGAAAGACCGGTGTCTTCGTGACGGGAGCCGCGTTGCTGCCCCGGGCGTAATACCATGCAGCGCCCCCCCCTGCCCCGACGAGCAACAACACCGTCGAGATAATAATGACCAGCTTTGCCTTTCCGGATTTTTTTTCCGCCTTGCCATCGTTCGTTTCCTTACCCGGTTTGTTCGGTCTACTTGCCATGACGCATCCTGTTGCGAAGAGTTGGCGTGATTATCAGGCGAACAATCCTTAAGCAGTGCGGGAAACAAACGGTAAAAGACTTGCCATCTCCCTAATTCAGGCTTTCGAGTCGCTGGTGACACTATGCGAACGTATCCACCAGTCTGCTTCTTCCCGGTTCGATCGCGATACGGCTGGTACCAGCCAATGCATCCGTCCGGGCGTCATGGCCTCCGCCGCCGCGCCCTCCGCCGGGGCGGCCCTGCCGTTCAAATCCGCTATGCTGCCGCGCGCCTTCATGGCTGACAGTCGCGCTGTTTAAGGTGATTCCGCTTTCCGCCATCATCTCCCTGAGTCTGGGGAGCGCCGCTTCCAGTGCCTGGCGAACATCGGCGTGCTGCGAGACAAACGTTGCGTTGGCTTCGTCCTTGTCAATAGACAAAACCACCTGCAAGGGGCCCAGGTCAGGTGGGTTGAGGTTCAATTCCGCCACCTGCTGCTGCTGGGAAACCATCCAGAGCACTTTCTGCCCCAACGCATTGTCCCAGCCGGCAGCGCCGAGTCGAGGCTCCAGGGATGCAATATCGCCCGGTAATCCGATCGCCGGAGCGGGTGCCGCGGATGCGGGGCCTGCCTCGGCAGGCAGGGATCCCACTGGAATCTCCACTGGGGTGAAGGACGGATTTGGGGGCAGCTGCGACAAATCCAGCGGTTTCCGCAGTGGTTCGGTTTGCAAAGCCATTGTGGACGACTGCACACCCGGTTCCAGTTGGCGGAAATCGGCCTGTCGCTCACCTGAATCCAGCCTGAATGGCTTGTCTCCCGCGAAGGCCGAGCGCCCAGCGAGCGCCCTTGATACTCCCGGCGCTTCAGCGGATTTTCCGGGGTTTTGCTGAATACCATCGACAGCGGCCATCGCAGGATCCTTCTTCCCCCCGTTCGCGGCAAACGGTCCTTTATCTGTCGCTACTGCCGCCGCTACGGCCGCCGCCACTGCGCCAGCGCCCGGCTCCGTATTTATAGCGGTAATATCATTCGGCTGGCGCGGTGGGGGGGAAGCCGCTATTTCGATCTGTGGCGCGCCCCCCGGAAGAACAGATGGGTCATCGATCTGCTGGTCAGCACGTGAATGTGCTTCAATATGGGTGTGGGCATGCGCCGGATCTCCGGTTTTGAAAACCCCGCGAGCAACCGCTCCCTCGTTGCTTTGAGCTTCGGCGAGTCCTTTAATTGGAGTTTCGGCTGCGGCTGATGGCGACCGGGTATCCGGATGGAGCATGGCGGGTCGGTTAGCGCGACGGGGCAACGCGTCGGCTTGCGTACTGGCGGCACCAGCGCCCAACGGCATTTTTCCCCGGGCTTGAGTCTCTACATTGCCAATGGAAAAATCTTTCCCAATATCAGGTTCCCCCGCCGGGAGACCGTTGGCGTTGTCGGCTTCGCCAGCCTTATTGGCTTCGCTTGCAGCATCCGCCCGTTCGCCAGACGCTCCTGTCGCTTTTCCGGGCAAATTTTGTTGCGCGTCCATTTCCTTTTCGAGCAGATTGCTGAAACCGGTCGTTCCGGACGCCTGTCCGCCGGATGCCTGATCCATGGCCAGAGAGCCATTTTTTGCTACGGCGGGAGCAGTTGGACCTAGTATTGTCGGATATAGCATGATTTATCCTCGAACCCGTATATGCAACTCAGGTTTTAGTAAGTAAAAGGCAAAGGGCTTCATAAACGGGTCATCCTAAAGTGATGTCACGAGATATCTCCGGCGCTCATTCTATTGGGCCCTAGCTGCGGTCCTTGCGACCGACAGTATTGCCGTTGTGCTCGTCCGTTTCGCGCTGTTCATGTCTCGCGGCACGCACTGATTCCACGCGCGTCTGCCGACGCGCCAGCGTATCATATGAGTTGAGTACGCGTTTGGCCGACCGCCAGTCAGTCTCGCCTGCAGCCACACGTTTGTGCATCAGCGTCAGCGCTTCCCGTTGTTGAACGATTGCGTCATCCAGCTTGTTGAGGAATTCGTAATAGTTGCGCAAATCCGAACCTGCCAGGCCCTGCTGTGCCAGTGTCTGAAAACGCGCGCGGTACTCGTCCGAATACTGCATCAGCAGCGCCAGCTTTGCCCGCATGTCCATGCCCGTAGCATTTAGCGCGCCCAGCCGCCGGGCCGCATCGTCGGTACGGGTCTGCGCCAGTTCGATCAACGTTTCCAGGGCGGAAGCTTTTTGCATATCCAGTCACGCCTCAATTGGCGCCGGGGGCGATCAATGCCCCCAGTCTGGCGGCACTCTCCGCATATCCTGCCCGTTCCAGCATGCTCTGCTGCAGGAACAATTCAAGTTGGGGATACAGCGCAATCGCGCGATCGAGCAAAGGATCGCTCCCCGGGGAATATGCGCCCACACTGATAAGGTCGCGCGAGCGCTGATAACGCGAATAGAGCTGCTTGAAGCCGCGTACCTGCTCGAAATACTCCGGGGAGATAAGGCTCGTCATGGCTCGGCTAATCGAAGCTTCAATATCGATGGCAGGGTAATGGCCGCTTTCCGCCAGCTGGCGCGAAAGCACCACATGTCCATCCAGGATCGCGCGGGCCGCGTCCGCGATGGGATCCTGCTGATCATCCCCCTCAGTCAAAACCGTGTAGAAAGCAGTGATGGAACCGCTCCCGCTGAGGCCGTTCCCTGCCCGTTCGACCAGCTGAGGCAACCTGGCGAACACTGACGGTGGATATCCTTTTGTGGCGGGGGGTTCGCCGATGGCCAACGCAATCTCGCGCTGCGCCATTGCGTAGCGCGTAAGGGAATCCATGATCAGCAGCACATTCTTGCCCTGATCCCGAAAATATTCCGCAATGGATGTCGCGTAGGAAGCGCCCTGCAGTCGTACCAGGGGCAGGGTATCGGCCGGCGCAGCAACTACCACCGAGCGAGCCAATCCTTCGGGTCCCAGGATTTGCTCGATGAAATCCTTAACCTCCCGACCCCGCTCGCCAATCAGGCCGACAACGATCACGTCCGCGCTGGTATAGCGCGCCATCATGCCCAGCAGGACGCTTTTCCCCACCCCGGACCCGGCAAACAGGCCCATGCGCTGACCTCTTCCAACGGTGAGCAGCGCATTGATGGCGCGCACGCCTACATCCAGCACCTGACTGATCGGGGCGCGATCGAGCGGGTTGATGGGCTGGTTCGTAAGTGGGGCGTAATGCTCCGCCTTTAGCGCGCCAAGACCGTCAAGCGGGCGGCCCGCTCCGTCGACTACCCTGCCCAGTAGCCCGTCGCCCACGGGAAACCTTCTAACCTGGTCCGAAGCCCGGCGGCGTCGCTGACGGGAATCGCCAGGCACAGGGGACGCCCCGGCATGATCCCACGGGATGACCTTGGCTCCCGGTGACAGTCCCCGCACATCATTCGCCGGCATCAGATAAAGCCGGTCGCCATGAAACCCGACCACCTCTGCCTCTACATTTTTGCCATCGGGCATCAGAACCGTGCAGCCGTTACCCACCCCGAGGCGAAGTCCTGATGCTTCCATGATCAGTCCGGTTACCCGGGTAAGGCTGCCTGACAGCTGAAAGGGCGCGGTAGTCGCCGCCAAGTCGCCGCAGCCTCCGAGAAAGCTGCGCCACTGCTCGGCATGAGTCGGCGCTTGCATCTTATCGTTCCAGCCAGTCATCATGCTGACCCAATGCCCGGGCAATGAGATTCCAGCGTGTGGCCATCACGGCGTCGATATGACCGTTGCCGATCTTGACCCGGCACCCGCCCCGCTCCAACTGGGGATCGACCGAAATCCCGCAATCGTTCAGCTCGTGGCCCATATGCTCCCGCACCAGCACAGCATCTTCAGGATGCAGCAGGAGTTGCGCCGGCTGACTGAACGCGGGCTCTTGCCGCAGGCATTCGCGCACAATCGAGCAGACCAGCTCGGGCTTGATCCGTAGCGCCTCGCGCACCATCTGCTTGGCAAGAGTGAGGGCAAGCGTAAGCAGATCGTGGCCGATCGCCTGATCGGCATCAGCCAGAGCCTGATCGAAGCTGCGGAGCAGGGCTTGCAATTTCATGGCCTCGGCTTCGGCGTGCTCCCTGCCCGCCTTCAAGCCCGTCTCCCGGCCCGCCTCATATCCCGCCGCATATCCTTCGTCCTGCGCCTGCAAATGCATTCGTTCGATTTCGTCAACTGTAGGCAGGGACATGGTGACGTGAGCCGGGACGTGCTCATCCTCGCCTTGCCCGCCCGGACGGTCGTCGGGCGTAGGTGCAGATGGGGACACGGGCGCGGGTAACGGCTGCTCAAAGGCATCCATCTCCCAGTGGCGATAAGTGGAGAACTGCCCTTTCGGGATAATGCGGCTGGCCTTCGATCTCATTCGGGCAATCCCTTGAGAGGTTTCCTTATCGGAGCGCGAATATTACTCACACATAACTTTCTTCGTTCTTGCCGCCAAAAACGAGCTGGCCGTCGTCCGCAAGCCGTCTGACGACCTGCAGGATCTGCTTCTGCTGGGCCTCGACCTCACTCACCCTGACCGGCCCCATGGCTTCCAGATCCTCACGCATCATGTCAGACGCCCGTTTCGACATATTCTTGAATATTTTTTCGCGCAATTCCCACGCCGCGCCCTTCAGCGCTATGACCAGCGCGTCGGATTGAATCTCGCGCAGCAGCAACTGGATGCCGCGATCGTCGATGTCCATCAGGTTTTCAAACACGATCATCTGGTCCATTATTTTCTGTGCCAGCTCCGCGTCGAATTCGCGCAAATTATCCAGAACAGCGGTCTCAGCCGCGCTGCCCATGAAATTGATGATCTCCGCGGCTGTCCGGATGCCCCCTACGGAGCTTTTGTTGATATTTTCGCTGCCGGACAGCAGGTCGGTCAGCACGGTATTGAGCTCGCGCAGCGCCGATGGTTGAATTCCTTCCAGCGTGGCGATGCGCAGCAGCACATCGTTACGCAACTGCTCGGCAAGCAAGCCCAGAATATCGCTCGCCTGCGCACGGTCGAGATGCACCAGGATGGTCGCGATTATCTGCGGGTGCTCTCCCTTGATGAGCTCCGCCACGGATTGGGAATCCACCCATTTGAGTCCCTCGATGCCGCTCGTATCCTGGCCTTCAAGAATACGGCTGATGTTGTCGGTGGACTTGTCTTCGCCCAACGCTCTTTCAAGTACCGTGCGCGCATAACTTTCCGGATCCAGGTCCAGAAAAAGCGGCTCCGCTACCACGCGGCTGCAAAAATCGCTGAGTACGGCATCGATCTGCCCCACGTTGAGGTTTTTGACTTTGGCCATCGCGGCGCCAAGTTTCTGCACTTCCAGTTGACTCAGGTGCTTCAATACTTGCACCGCCTGTTCCTCGCCTATCGACAAAAGCAAAACCGCGCTTTTATGAATGCCTTCCTCATTCACGGCCGGCCACCCATTGCTTCACGACACTCGCCACCAGTTTGGGATCATCCTTCGCGAGTTGCCGGGCCACGGCCAGGTTTTGCTCATGCTTGGAAATTTGCGGATTCGGTTTCATAGTCATCATCGGCGGCTCATCCTGATCGTCGGCAGACTCAGCAAGCAGCGGCGGGGGCGGCTGGTTCATGCGCTTCAGGGACGGGCGCAACACGCCCAGCACCAGATACAAAACCAGGCCGCCAATAAGCAGCGACTTCCCGAGCTGCTGGGCAAGCTCAATCATTTCCGGCTGTTTCCATAACGGCAACTCCGGCACGGCTTCCGGGCCGGTAACCGTGAATGGGCTGTTGACGACATTCAAGGTATCGCCACGCTCCCGGTTGTACCCCATGGCCTCTTTCACCAAGTCAGTGATCTGGGTCTTTTCCGCCTCGGTCAGCGGCTGGCTGCCGCCTCCCTCGGTCTGGTCCGTAACCTTGCGGTAGTTGACCACCACCGCTACCGACAGCCTTTTTATTCCACCCACGGGCTTGCGTATATGCTGGATGGTCTTGTCCACTTCATAATTCGTGGTCGCATCCTTGCGGTTGCTGGTGGATGGCGTCGGAGGGGGAGGCGGCGCTTCCACCAGAGGCTGGGCCGTGTTCGGACCAGGGGGCGCGTTCGGATTGGGAGGCGGAACCGTGCGGGGCGGCTGGGTAGTGATCGGCGCGGTTGCGGGCTCCGGCGGCTGATTTGAAACGGCTCCCGGCACCCCGCCCTCAGTCTGGCCCACACTGCTGGATTCGGACGTTTGCTGGCTGCGCACGGCTGAATCATTGGGGTTCTGGTTCGGCTTGTAGATCTCGTCCGTTTGCTCTGATTGCGAGAAGTCGACATCCGCGGCAACCTGGGCGCGTACATTCTCCTGCCCCACGATCGGAATCAGAATCGTCTCGATACGTTTGATATAACTCTGCTCCAGGGCCTGCACGTACTTCAGCTGGCTCGGGTCAAGGCCCGTATTCGCGCTTGAGTCATCAATCTTGCTTAACAGCTCGCCGTGCTGATCCACTACCGTGACATTTTTCAGGGGGAGATTGGGAACACTGCTTGATATCAGATGAATGACCGAATTCACCTGCTGCGGCTCGAGCGCGCGTCCCGGATAGAGGTTCACCAGCACGGATGCGCTTGGACGCTGCTGTTCGCGTACAAACACAGACTGCTTGGGAATGGCCAGATGAACCCGAGCGCTGCTGACAGCGGCCAGCGCCTGAATCGACCGGGCAAGTTCTCCTTCGAGCGCCCTCTGAAAATTAACCTGTTCAAGGAATTGGCTGGTCCCGAACTTCTGGGTCTCCATCAGCTCGAAACCCACCAGTCCTCCCTTGGGCAGGCCTTGCGATGCGAGCTTGAGACGAATATCGTGTACCTCATTGGCCGGCACCAGGATCGCACCGCCGCCGTCGGCGAATTTGTAAGGAACGTTCATTTGCTGGAGGGATGCGATGATTGCCCCTCCGTCGCGATCGGATATGTTACTGAACAGAACCTTGTACTCAGGCGCCTGCGTCCACAGCCAGCCACCCGCCAGCAGCGCCACGATCGCGGAAACCGCCAGCATCAGCCCCATCTTCTGCTGGCTGGACATCCGGGCCAGGAAACTCTGAACCTGACCCTGGACACTACTTGCGGTGACCGCTTCCGCGACTACCGCCATGAGGTGCCCGCCGTGGCTTCATTTTGGATCTCGACGTGGTGGCAGTTGTGTGTCATATAAGGTTGGCTCGGCATCCTGGCTGATACGCGGCATTATCGTCCCGCGCCATCAGTTCAATGCCGCGAAAAGAAACGGGTTTTTTACCCTTTTCCGCAATCAGCTCACCGCTGCTCGATGTTATCTTGCATGCCTCCCAAAAAATAATAGATAAGAGCGCATGGAAATATCGAAAATCGATTCGATGCTTGCCCAGTTGAGAACAGGCGCGGCCCTCGCCGCGGGCAAAGCGCCAGGCACCTCGACAGGCCTGCAGGAAAATCAGGGTGAAGCTGGGGTCGATTTCAGCGCAGTCCTCAAACGGTCGCTGGATCAGGTGAATAATGCGCAGCAGCATGCCGCCAGGCTTGGACGCGAATTTGAGCTGGGCGCGCCGGAGGCCAACCTGACCGATGCGATGATTTCACTGCAAAAGGCCTCGATATCTTTTCAATATACTGTGCAGGTGCGTAATAAACTGGTCACGGCGTATCAGGACATCATGAATATGCCGGTCTGACCGGCAACTGGCATCATCCCTCTTCCTCTTGGTATAGGTATGGACCACGCCGACCTCGCGTCCTGCTGAAGCGAAAACCTCTTTTCCTTATACATCCCGGCAGAATGCCAGTGGCGAAATCTCCGTAAACATTGAGGTCACTCAGGTAGCGGGAAGATGGGCGGAACGGGCAAACCCCGATTAGAGCCGCGGATAGAATGGAATGCCGGCCCGCTGATCGTGTGGGGAAAGCAGCGTATCCCCGCTGGTTTCCATTTTATACAACCATGCGAGCAATTCCGCGATCGCCTGGTAGAGTTGCGGCGGAATATGCTGATCGAGATCCACTTGCATCAACAGGGATACGAGTTCCGGCGATTGGTGCACGTAAACGCCATGGCTTCGCGCCTCGCTGATGATGGTTTCCGCAATCAGCCCGCGTCCCTTGGCGACCACTTGCGGGGCGGACTCGCCGGTGCGGTAGGCCAGCGCGACGGCAATTTCAGGCGGATGGTGTTTTGTCATCCACGTCGACTCCCATGCTTACGAGTCTGAGGCCGGCGGATTCCAGCCCGTGCATCAGCGGCACGGCCCCAGTTCGCATGATTGATGCAGTTCCCGGCTCTTTCACGGTAAGCTGCACGTCTACTCCGCCTGAATCCAGTCGCAAGCTGGCTGTGATGGGTCCCAGGTTCGGCAGGGACAGGTTCAGCCGGGTTTTCCAGACAGGACCGGAACCCGGATCGCGTTCGCCCGATTCTCCCGGCTTTTCCTCGACTGCCTCCCACGCGAGGCGCTGGCCTGGCCATAACTCCCCTTGCCAGCCGATATGATGGGTCTCGAAAACTTCCAGCTGCTGGCGTACCAAAGCCACGGCCTCCGGGTGAACACCCGGTAGACGCACGGAATCCTTCTGGCTGGCGGAAGGATCGCGCGCTTCCACCGATAACGGCGACCCATTGCTGGCGAAGGGCAGCTCAGGCAGAGGGGCAAGCCGTGCCTGAGGCTCAAGCATCAATTCCGCCAGCGGCCTTTTCCCCGTGATCCATTGCGCCTGGTGTGATTCGTAGAAGAGGCCGCTGCGTGCCATAGCGCGCGCCAGCCCTTGCGCCAGTTGCAATAGCTGGGCCGCATCGCCAGGTGGAGCTGCCAGCAGCGGAACGGTGCTCGACAAAGCGGTTGAACTGCCTGGAAGCGGCGGGTGTTGCATCAGATCGTGGATGAAGCGGCCGGTCCCGCTTAACGACGCTGAATTACCCGCGGGTTGCGGAACGTCGGGCGCCAGCATGAAAGCCGGCCGCGGCTCGCGAGAAACAAAGATCAGGTTGATCATGTCGCCGGGGCGAAAACCGGCGGGAAGTTTCACCTGCACCTCGTGCCCATCCCTTCCAGCAAAAGCGCCCAGCATCACCACAAATTCGCCATTGGGCAGAAGGTTCTGTACCGTTGCCCGCAACCGATGACCCGGCGTCAGTTCTGCAAAAAAAGCCTCGCCGGCATCCCGGTGGACCAACGCCTTGCCAGGCTGGATTGCAGTAATCGCGTTTAGCGCGGTCGGCGCAGATGTATCCAATTCTCTGGATCTCTTGTCTTTTATGTGCTGCCTGGCCTCGGTCAACGTGGGCCTGAGGCAGGCGGATTTCTCGAAGGGGAGACTTCCTGCCGGCGGTTATCGATCTAATGAAAGATGATCGGTCGCGCCTCTTCCCCATCCCGGGGAGTGCCGCGATTCGTTACATCCCTGCTGCAAAGCGAGGGAGCTAGACGCTACCCAACGTGCCGGGATCATACGCCTGGCGCAAACGGCGGGTCATTCCGGCGCTGCCGAGGAACGTTTGCACTTTTTTCATCCAGGGCTCCGTATGTCTCCGTATCTCGGCATCGTCAGCCAGTATCTTCTGAATCAACTCGACCTTCTGACGTTGCATTTCGGGCGAAAGTTGAATGGGTGGCGCCGCTTTCAACGTTGCCACCACGGCGGCGCAGCGGCGTTCGAGCGCGGCCAGTCTGTCCCATTCACCGGCCCGTGCGGCTTCAGTCATCTCTCCGGTAAAGGTCGAAATAGATTGGAACGCGGCAATGGCTTGCAGGCTGGTCATGATCATGCCCTTGCACCTTTCGAGCCCGCGGGCTCGGGAACCGGACCTGCGGCGACCGATGCCTGCTCACCCCCATTGGATGTGCCGATGGCTGCCCATGCATCGTTCAATTCGGCTAGCAGACGGGCGACTTCCTCCACGTATTCTGGCTTGTTATGGAGATTGGCAAGCAGCAGGCGGCGACTCATGTAGTCATAGAGCGCATTTAAATGCTGCGCCAGCTCGCCTCCGGCCTCGATATCCAGGCTCGCCTGTAAACCCGACGTGATTATGGATATGGCCTTGGAAATGGACTCTCCCTTGGCAACGGTTTCTCCGCTTCTCATATGGACAAGAGCGGAAGACAGCGCGATGCGGGCCCCCTCGAACAGCATGAGGATAAGCCTGTGGGGGGAAGCGGCGATTACACCGGTCTCAAGACCAACGCGAGCATAAGCGTTGATGCCCTGACGGGATGCTGTATACATACGGTGACTCCTTGATTAGTTCTGGTTGAGACTCGGCAGAGTGGCCAGTTGCTGCTGGAGAAACTGGCTGGTCTGGCTCAAGCTGCTAAGCATGGTGTCCAGCGCGGTGAACTGCGCGCGGTAACGCGCCTCGACCATGCTCAGGCGGCTGTTAAAATTGTCCTGGCGGCGGTCGATGTCCTTGATACTGGCGTTGAGCCCATCGACCCGGCTGGCGATAACGCCATCCGTGGCAAGTAAATCGCCTGCGAGCGTGCTTAAGCGTTCCGCATAGCCGCGGGAGAACTCAACTGTCCCGCGGGCGCCGAGCGCACCGCCGTTGACTGTCAGGCGAAGACCTTCCGTGACTGCCCCGGCCGCAGCCGAGAGAACCTGTCCGGTTCCCGTGGCAGCTACGCCATCGATGGAACCGGCCACGTCAAGCCCCGGGGCGGCTATCGGACTACCCCCAAACAAATTGGCTGAGCCATTCCCGCCTGCGAGCGTAATGCCCGATGCGGAACCGTAGCGGGCCGAAGTAATACTGAGTACGCCGGCAGCCTGGGAAACCGCTACCGAAACCCCCTCTGCCGCAAGGCCAGCCGAGCCAATCAGCTTGCTTTGCACCTCCGCCGCAAGCGCATCCGCGGAGGGGTAGGTCCCCGCCGCCAGGGTAATACTGGCCGCTACTCCATCAATGTTGGCATTCAACTGATCGTTGACCCCGGCTGTGATCGTCAGCCCCGCCGCCTGGCTTCCGGTAAGACTGGCCCGCGTTGCCAGCTGTGTAACTGCAACGGCATAATTTCCGGCTGCTGTCTTGTCGGTGGCGCCGTTATACGTGATCAGGCTATCCGAGGATTTCGCGCCCATCGTGAACAACCCCGCGATACCGTCGAAACCGGAATCCAGAGCCTTTTGCAGCTTGGTCGCATCGAGCGCCAGCGTGCCATCCTTCTGGAAAGCAACGCCGATATCCGAGAGCGAGGTGAAGTTGCCCGCGGTGCCTACCTCTGCCGTCAACGCGGCGCGTATCCCGCGTTGAATCGACATCGTCGCGGAATCGCCCTGCAAAATCGCACCCTTCTTGGACGTTGAGTTATACGCACTGAGATCCGATAGTGCCTGGTTCACGGTATTCACCGCCTTGACGAACGCCTCCACCGTTCCCTTCACACCTGCAGTATCACGGCCCACCGTCAATGTGGTCGGGCTGCCGATATTGCTTTTGAGCAGATTGAGCGTCAGGCCCTCGATCGCATCATTAATAGTGTTGGATGGCTTGGCAATATCGATTCCATCAATTCGGAGCTTGGCGTCCTGCGTGGCCTGCACCTGGGTCAGGTTTTTGCCCGCACCTGCGCCGGCAGCCGGATCGTACGCAAGCTGCGACAGGCCGGCTGCATCGCCATTACTGCCGTCATCATCTGCGACGGTTATCTTCAGGCTGCTCGCTTCTCCACTATCCTTGGATGTCAGTACCAGTTTATTGCTGGTGCCATCGTTGATGATCGTTGCGCTGACGCCGATATTGGCTCCATTGATAGCGTCGCGTACGCCGGAAAGCGTATTGTTGGAGGGATCAATGACGATCGTCTGTGCCGGCTTTGCGCTGTTCAGGGTAAAAGCGTTCAGGCCGCTATCGTAATCCCCATACTGGATAGTCAGCGTGCCGCTGCCAACCGCGCTTAAGGGACTGGCAAACCCTTCCGAGCGGATTTTTTGCTGTTGCGCGAGCTGCTGTACTTCCACGGCGTAGCTGCCGGCGCCCGCCTTCCCACCGCCATTAGCCGTCGCAGTCAGAATCGAAGTATCGGCGGCACCTGCGGTAATCGACTGAAATTTGCCGGCGTCGGCGAACCCTTGCATCGAGGTCTGAAAGGCGGATAAAGCGCCTTTCAGTGTGCCGAAAGCCGAAAGCTTCGCCTGGTAATCTGCTTCACGCCGTTGCAGGAGAGCGAGCGGCTGGCGTTCAACTGCCATCAGCTGAGTTACTATTCCGTTCACATCCAGATTCGAGCCTGCGCCGGCTGCGGTGATCGCCATTGTCTGTCTCCCGTCCCGTAATTCATTTACTTCCTGCCAAGCGCAGAACCGGATCAGGCACTGCGCTCACTGCGAAACTGCCTTTGAAGAAGTTCCACGCCGATTCGGCGGAGGAACTTCTTCAAAGGCCTACGCCTTCGTATGTAAAAGCAACCCTTGAAACTTGTCGAGCGCTTTGGCCAGGTCAAGCATCTCCTCCATGGGAATCTGCCTCACCACTTCCTGGGTTGCGCTATCTATGATCTTGACCACCACCCTGCCACTGTCTGAATCCAGGCTGAATTCCATCGAATTTGCTTCCGCCTGCGCGACAACCGGTGTCGCGGCTGCGGCCGCGGCAGCCGCCACTCCCGGCTCCTCCCGGTTTTGCGCTTGCTCTGGTTGCCGGGCCGGGCCGGCACTTACCGTTGCGGTTGAGGCGGGCTTTACCCCCATGACCGCTAGGTTTACCGCTGCGAGCTGTTCGATTCCCATTGCGGATTTCCTTGACCAAGTACAGCGGGAACCCGAAGCACGCTTCGGATTCCCATCCCTTCAATTTAAAGCCGTCAGCCGAAGCCGGCGTACCCCCGTTCCCTTATCCGCGCAGCAGCGACAACACGCTTTGCGGAAGGGCATTGGCCTGTGCCAGCATCGCCGTTCCCGCCTGTTGCAGCACCTGGTTGCGGGAAAGTGTCGCGGTTTCAGCCGCGAAATCGGCGTCGACGATGCGGCTGCGGGAAGCCGTCAGATTCTCCGCCGTGGTTTGCAAGTTCGAAATGGCCGAGGAGAAACGGTTCTGATATGCACCCAAGTCCGCGCGAGCGGCATTAAGCGCGCTCATCGCCGAATCCATGGAGGCGATGGCCACATCCGCGCCCCACTTGCTGCTGATGTCGACGCCCGCAAAACCGCTGACAGTGGCGGTGGCTGCCGTCGTGGTGGCAGCTGTGAAACCGGTGCTCGCCAAAGTAGCGGTGCCGCTTAAACCGATCGTGGTATTGGTGCCCGAAATGTTAGTGAGTGAAACCGCGCCGGTGGCAGCATCTGCTGTGGCAGTTACGCCCGTAGTATTCGCGACGGAATTGATTGCGGCCGCGATATTCGCGCCCTGTGCTATGGCACTACCGCCGGCAGTAATCGCACCGACGCTGGTGCCATTGATCGTCAGATCGCCAGCGGTGATGGCCCCGGATGCCGGCACGGCGCCCGTGACGTTCGCGGTTGTGCTGGTGGTCGAACCCATGGACGAGCTTTGCGCGTCAACCAGGCTGGTGATGTCGATCGTCTCGCCTACATTCGCGCCGACCTGGAATGACTGGTTGGTGAAAGTGCCATCCAGCAGTTTGATGCCGTTAAACGCGGTGGTGGACGCTACCCGGTCGATTTCAGCGATGACCTGCTGTACTTCGTTGTTGAGCGCGGTGCGGTCGCTGGCGCTGTTGCTCGCGTTGCGAGATTGAACCGCCAGTTCGCGGATACGCTGCAGGTTGTTGCCGACCTCGCTCAGCGCGCCCTCGGCGGTTTGCGACATCGATATGCCGTCGTTGGCGTTGCGCGCAGCCTGGTTAAGGCCGCGGATCTGGGAAGTCATGCGTTCTGAAATCGCCAGCCCGGCGGCGTCGTCCTTGGCGCTGTTGATGCGCAAGCCGGAGGACAGGCGTTGCAATGTGGTGGCGAGCGAATTTTGTGAACTGTTAAGATTGCGTTGCGCGTTCAACGAAATGACGTTGGTATTGATGATTGCAGCCATTTGAGGATCTCCTTGACTAATGTTTTATTGGGTTAAACCGTCTCGATTCAACTTTGGTCCGCCCCGTTTATGAAGGCTGATCAACCGCTGTTGAAACTAATAACGGTGCCGTGGTAAACAAATTTAATAGTTAGTCAAGTTTTTTTGGCAATACCCGCCCTCCCCCAGGTTGGTTGCAGGGAGAGGGAATTGGACGACGAGCCGGGTGTTGTGACTGCGGGTACAAGGATAGTCTTCGGGAAGGAGGCGCAATGCGAGGATTAACGTTCAATGTCGGGCCCTAATCTTCATATTGTCGCCTTCCGAAAGGAAGAAAATAGGCGCCATTGCCGGGAAAAAAGATAGTTTGCTATTTTGTTAAAATCGGGAAGGTTCGATCGGGTCCGTTTCGATCCGCCATATTCAGCACCTCCTTATCTGCTCCTTTCAGGGGTTATAACGGAAAGCCAATAGTCCCTGCCTTCCCGTCGCCGGAATTCATTCCCGAGACTCAAATTAATACCAGCAAACGTAAGCTTCCCTTCTACTACGCTCCCTCCCGCACGGCAATAGCCGCCCTCACCTTTTGCGTTTTCTTGTCAATCACGATTGCAAGCTGGTTGGTTGTAAAAAACTTGCAGGAGCAAAACGCACATTATCAATTTGATGCGGCGTTGGCCGAAGCTGTGGGCCAGATCAAGCATCATTTCGCGGGATATGAACAGGTATTGAAGGGAGGCGTTGGGCTTATGCTTGCTTCGGATTCCGTCACGCGCGATGAATGGCGCATATATGTCGAGTCGTTACGACTTGATGAAAGTTACCCCGGTATCCACGGCGTTGGTTTCTCTCAATATATACGCCCAGCCGAAATGGCGAAACACATCGCCTCACTACGTGCAGACGGGTTTCCGGCTTACAAAATCTGGCCCGACGTCCCCCGGGCACCCCGGGACGATTACACCGCGATCGTCTACATCGAACCGTTTAACACAACAAACCGGCGCGCTCTGGGTTATGACATGTTCTCAAACCCGGTGCGGCGAGCGGCCATGTCTCGCGCGCGAGACTCCGGAGCCGCCGCTCTGTCAGGCAAGGTCAAGCTTGTCCAGGAAACCAGCGAGGATGTCCAGGCGGGTATTCTTATGTATATCCCGTACTACGGCCCAGGAGGGATCCCGGAAACACTTGATCGACGACGCTCATCCCTTGTTGGATACGTGTATGCGCCGTTTCGTATGGACGACTTTATAAACGCTGTCCTTCGCACGAAATTGGACGACCTTGGCTTCAAAATCTTTGATGGCGCCTCAATTACCCCGGATGCCTTGCTTTTCGACAGCGGCAAGCACCGGCTTGAGCATCCGTCGTCGCCTCAATACACGAGGACAGTCCCGGTATCTTTGTACGGTCAAATATGGACCATTGAAGCCAACTCCCGTCCGGAGTTCGAACAATCGGTAAGCAGTTCCGAATCCGAATTCATACTGTTTGGCGGAATTCTGGTTAGCATTCTAACGGCCGTGGTTGTCTTCATGCTTTCCTCCAATAAGGAAAAAACGGCAGCCCTCGCCCGGGCGAATGTAGAGCTGGCGTCTGCGATTAACGAACAGCAGGCCGCCGTAAAAGATCTTTCCATTGCAACGCTTCGGACTCAACGCATACTCGAAAGCATTACTGACGCTTTTTATACGCTCGACCGGGAATGGCGTTTTACCTACCTGAACAATGAAGCGCGAAGGCTGCTGCGGCTGTCGTCCGATGAGCTTCTCGGGAAGAACATTTGGGAAGAATTCCCGCAAGCGATTATCGGCCCTTTTTATCGCGAATTTCATCGGGCCCTGATCGAAAACTGTACGGTGAGCTTCGAGGAGTTCTACGCACCGCTCGATGGCTGGTTCGAAGTTCGCGCCTATCCCTCCGTGGAGGGTCTCGCGGTTTATTTCCGCGACGTTACCGAAAGGAAACGAGCTGAAAAGATGCGCCGCGAAGCTGATAAGCACATTCGCCAGCAGGCCTCATTGCTCGATAAGGCCAATGACGCCATCATCGTACGGGGTGTCGACCACCGCATCCAGTTCTGGAACCAGGGCGCCCAGCGGCTTTATGGGTGGACCTCGGACGAGGTGATCGGTCGCTCCGTCGAGGAGGTCATATATGACGATCCCATTCCCTTCAGGGAAGCGTTCCAGCAGGTACTACGTGACGGGGAGTGGAATGGGGAAATTGTGCAACGCCACAAGAATGGAAGTCCCTTAACCGCAGAGGTGCATTGGACGTTGGTGCGAGACGATGAGGAGGGGCCTCAGCGCATTCTTTCGATCAATACCGACATTTCGGCGCGCAAGATGGCGGAAAAGGAGATTCACCATCTCGCGTTCTACGATTCCTTAACCGGCCTGCCCAACAGGCAACTCCTGCTGGACCGGCTCAAGCAGGCGCTGGCGATCAGCGGACGCAAGCACCAGACTGGTGCGCTGCTGTTTATCGATCTGGATAATTTCAAGTTACTCAACGATACCCTCGGTCATGACGTAGGTGATCTGTTGCTGCAGCAGGTCGCGCCTCGTCTTATTTCTTGTGTGCGCGACAGCGACACGGTGGCCCGCCTTGGAGGAGATGAGTTCATTATTATACTGGTGGGTGGGTTTAGCCCCCAACCGGAGGAAGCCGTTGCGCAGATACGCGCGATCTGCGACAGAATTGTTGCGGCTTTCCGGAAACCTTTTACTTTACGGGGTCATAACCATAACACCACCCCGAGCATCGGTATTGCAGTCTTCAATGATCAATCGGCCGCAATGGATGAGCTGCTGAAGCAGGCCGACCTCGCGATGTATCAAGCCAAGGCGGCGGGGCGTAATTCTGCGTGCCTCTTTACGCCGGATATGCAGTCAGTGATCAATGACCGCGTTGTTCTGGAATCAGACTTGCACAAAAGCTGTGAGCGGAATGAGTTCGTTCTTCACTTTCAGCCCCAGGTAAAAGGGCGTCGTGTGGTGGGTGCCGAAGCGCTGGTACGCTGGCAGCACCCGCGGCGCGGTCTGATATCGCCAGCCGACTTTATTTCCCACGCCGAAGAAACAGGGCTGATTCTTCCTCTGGGCAGCTGGATACTGGACAGCGCATGCGCACAGCTGGCGGCATGGGCGGGGGAACCGGAGATGGCGCAACTTGATCTCGCGGTGAACGTGAGCCCGCTCCAGTTCCGCCAGCCGGACTTTGTCCCCCAAATACTTGAGACGCTGGCGCGCACCGGCGCCAATCCCGGAAAACTTAAGCTCGAGCTTACCGAAAGCTTGCTGGTGCGCAATATTGAAGACACGGTTGCGAAAATGACCGCACTGAAAGCCGAGGGCGTCGGTTTTGCGTTGGACGACTTTGGCACCGGTTATTCCTCGCTTTACTATCTGAAACGCCTCCCATTGGACTGGGTAAAAATTGACCAATCCTTCGTTAGAGAACTGCTTACGAATCCTCATGACGCGACCATCGTTCGCGCCATCATCATTCTTGCCAAAAGCATGGGACTCAAGGTGATTGCCGAAGGCGTGGAAACGGAGGCACAGAGGAATTATCTCGCACGGCACGGCTGCAGCATGTACCAGGGGTTCCTGGCAAGCCCGCCGCTGCCATCAGCTCAGTTTAAGGAATTGATGCGTAAGAGATGATGACAATAATATAAGTACGACCAACCACGCCTGCTTTCACAGTATTAAAACGGTTGTCTGGTTGTCAAGGCGCCGACTGAAATAAAATCCGGCCAGTCCAAAAATTCAGGCCAGGCCGTTCTTGATAGCGTAGTGCGTGAGCTCCGCATTATTCTTGAGCTTCATTTTTTCGAGCACGCGGCTGCGGTAAACACTGACCGTCTTGACGGACAAACACATTTCCTCGGCAGCATCGGTAAGGCTCTTGCCCGAGGCGATCAGGCGCAAAGTCTGGTATTCGCGGTCGGATAGCGTCTCGTGACGGGGACGCTCGGGATCGGCGCCGAAACTGTCCGCCATTGCCTCGGCCAGGCTTGGCGTCAGATATTTACGCCCCCAGGCGACCTGGTTGATGGCCGCCATCAATTCGCTCGGGGCGCTTTGCTTTGTGATATAGCCCGATGCGCCCGCCTTCAGCGCCCGGATCGCGTATAACCCCTCATCGTGCATGCTGAGCATGAGCACCGGAATTTTTGGCCGCTCTTTCTTGATCTGTTTCAATACTTCGATGCCGTTCCGGTCGGGCAACGATATGTCCAGTACCACCACGCCCCACTCGCCCTCGCGCAATTGCCTCATCGCTCCCGCGCCTGAGTCCGCTTCCGCGATCAGGTCGATTTTTCCGCTCTCCACCAGTATCTGTCTTAAACCCTGCCGCACGATGGCATGATCATCTACAATCAACACGTTCATGACTGCTGCCCTTTCATTCGCGTGAAAGATGGGTTAACCGCCGCCGGCGTCACCGCCGAGTCGTCGTGATATGGGCCAAGCGGAATCGAAAGGCGCACGATGGTGCCCTGCTCGGCCGTGCCTACCTCCCGCGTGCGGTTGACGGTCAGCTTCCCACCCAGGAAACTCGCCCGTTCGACCATGCCGCGAATACCGAACGAATTGAGCTTCGCGAGATCGGCGGGCATGATGCCGAAACCGTTATCCCTTACCTCCAGTTCCAGCCACTCCTGAGCCTGAGCCGCGATGGTGTCCAACCGCACCCAGACGCGCGAGGCCCGCGCATGCTTGGTGATATTGGTGAGCGATTCCTGAAAAATCCGGAATACGGCTACCGCCGCATCCGGCTCCACGTCGATATCCTGCCTCGCGCAGGACACCTCGCACGGGATGCCCAGCCGCTTGGAAAATTCTCCCGCCTCCCACTCGATCGCTGCGACGATCCCGAAATCCATGATGCCCGGACGCAGATCGCGCGAGATACGCTGTATGGATTGCATGGTGCGGTCCACCATTTGCGAGACGGTATGAACTTTAGCCAGCAAAGCGGGGTTTTCCTTGATCTCGTTGAAGTTGCCGTCACCCACCCGGCGCGCGATCCAGTCGAGGTCAATCTTGATTGCGGTCAGGTTGCCGCCCAGATCATCGTGAATTTCACGGGCGATGCGAATACGCTCATGTTCCCGGGCCGCCATGATGTGGGACGAAACTTCCTTCAGACGTTCGTGGGATTCCTCCAGCTCGATCTCCCTGCGCCTGCTCTGGGTTACATTGATTATTATTCCCTCCCAGATGACCCCGACACCCTCTTCCCGACGCGGGCTCGCCCGCAAGCTGACCCATTTGACGTCGTGATAGGACTTGATCCACAGGCGCCCTTCCCAGTTCCATGTGGTCAGACTCGCGGCTGAGTCCGCCCGGGATTGGCGCAAGCTGTCCTGGTCCTCGGGAAGTACGAGCGTCAAAAGCAGCGGCGGGTTTTCCTGCAGTTTTTCCACCGTCATGCCCAGCAGATTCACGCACTGGTCGCTGACAAAGGGTAGAGAGTGGTGTCCATCCTCGCCCAATACGTACTGGAACACCATTCCAGGCGCGTTCGACACGATGGATCGTGATCGCGTTTCCCCATCTGCCTGTCCGGACGTTTGCCCTTCCTTCTGCTGCGTTTCCTCGCTGTTTTCGGATGAAGCCAGATCTCTGGCGGCAATGGCAAGCAGCGGTTTGCCGGCACCTTGCCATAACGCCAGGCGCACCGCCACCCGCAAAACCGTTCCGTCCTTGCGGCGAAAACACGCATCTCCCGTCACTTCCTGCCGCTCATCCCGCTCCAAGGAAGTGAGCAGCGGCAGCAGGCTTTCCACGCTGAAGCCGGGAGCGTCACCGCGCGGCATGAGTTCGCGCAATTCAACCATTGAATATTGCAGATCGCGTTGGGCCGCCAAATTCGCGTATTCGCACCGGAACGTATCGGCATTGACCAGATACACCGCAGTGTAGGGGTTGGAAAAATCCGTTGTGGTCGTGCTCATGTTTCTATGCCAGGTGGGATAGCGGGCACCATGCCAGCGTTTGCATCACCGAAGGATGAGTCGGGCGAAGCGCAGTCCATTCACATTTTCATCGGTGACGGCGATCGGTACGCCTGGCACCTGCCCCACCTCCATGTTTTCAACAGGCGGCTACGCCATGAACCATGATCTTACCCAACTCTCTCCAGATAATATGAATTGTTTAAGTGAGGGTATCCTCACGTTGCACGAAGCCAGGCGCAACCAGATTTCAGGATGGGCCGGTGATTTTGCGCAGCGCTTCGCCAATCACGGCCGAATCGCCCGGCCGGACCAGGCGGGCGATTTCCCTGCCATTTTTCATGAAGATCAGCGTCGGCCAGAGCGTCACCCGAAAGGAGCGGCCAAGCGGACGACCCTTCCCGTCTTCGATCTTGATGTGACGTAAGGACGGATATTGAGAAAAAGCCGAGGCAATAAGGGGTTGGGCAGCACGGCAAAAACCGCACCAGGACGCGCCAAACTCTACCACAGCGGCACCGTCAAGGGCATTAATCTCGCCGCGCGATGGCTCGACAGCGGCATACGTGTTATTCATGCCCGGTATTATAATCCGCCTGCCGCATAATGCTACGGTCGGCTATACCGCCAGGCCTCAGCCGCAGCCGGTGTTGCGTGCCGCTTGAGCAATGCGTCCCGGACGATATTACGCTTCTCTATACGACGGCAATAAACTGTTGCTCCATTCGAATGCTTCCAGTTGAAGCGCATAGAGGCTCTCGCTCGGCAGATTCAATTCCAGGAGTAGAGGCGGCAGCAGTTGACTGGCTTCGCCCGGCTTTTCGACATATTCGGAAAGCTTGAGTAAATCGCCATAAAAACCTGTGCGATGCAATAGCGCTTCACGGACTTCCTTGCCCAGGATAATCTGTTCCAGGATGGTTGTCATGGGTTGGCTGAACAGGGTATCCAACAGCGACATCGTACCCACTGTGAAAGCGGTATCCGCAATACTTTTATTCGCAGGCTTGAGCTTCCGGGCGGCCAGTTCAAGAAACTTGCCACGTGTCGTCGCGAGCAGCAGGAGGGGCGAAGCGGATGCGGGGTCCGTGTCAGGCCCCATGTAGAGCTGGATCTGCAGCCATTGCCGTAACTGACGCCGCCCCAGCACCAGCAGCGCCTCGCTGATCGAGTTGATATTCTTCGCGACACCCATTGCGGGGGTATTGACGAGCCTGAGCAAGGACAGGAATAGGGACGCCTCTTTCTTGATGCGGTGTTCGATGACCGCATTCTCGGCATCCCTGACCACGAGCGCCATTAATTGCAGGATCGCCGCCTGCGAAGAGGTAAGTTTTTTTCCCGAAAGGATAACTGGCTTGGCAAAGTAGTACCCCTGAAAATAGTCGAATCCAAGCTCCGCGCAATTCCTGAACTGTTCAATCGTCTCTACTTTTTCAGCCACCAGCAATTTGTTGGCTTCCTTGAACTGGCTGGTCAGCGTGCTCAGATCGGCTCGGGTCATGACCGAAGTATCAACCTTGACGAACTCGATCAGTGGAAGCAACGGCCGGATGTAATCCGAAAAGATAATCACGTCATCCAGCGCGAACTTGTACCCCGCCCCGACCATATCGGAGATCCTGCGGATAAGCTCGGCCGTTATCTTGATCGTCTGAGGGATTTCAAACACCACTTTTTCACAGGGCAGAAAGCTCACAATGTCCGACATCAGCGTGGCGTAATCGACGTTGAAGAAGCCGGCCGCGTTGCCCATCACGGATTTCATGCCGAGCTCCGAGGTATGCGCGATGATGGAGGCGGCCCCGCGCAAATCCTCAACTGCATTCCCGGGTCTAGTCCCGACCCGGCGGAATAACAGCTCATAGCCGACGAGATTCTGGTTACGGTCCAGAATCGGCTGACGTGCAAGGAAAAACTCCTTTACTTGAGGAACAAGGGAAACTTGTTGTATCGGATCGAAGATCATGCCAGTTCTCAATTCGGCCATTTCAAAGCAAACTCCGGTTTCGGTTAACGCCCGACCCCCGGAGAGAAAAAACGGAATCGGGCTTATATTGCGATTGGTTCAACAAAGTGGGCCCATTGTTGAGCTGGGCCATATGGAGTTCTACTCCAGGAAAACATTCACGTGATTTCGTTCTTGCCCAAACCCGCCCAGATGCTTGAAGGACCGGGGATCATTACCGAAGATAGTCAAATAACGAAAGCCCCTGTACCCTGATGAATGCTTGCTGCGTCGCTTCCAGATAGGTCTTCTGCTGGGTGAGACTGCTGATGGCGGCGGGGTAATCGACGTCCCGCAGTTCCGCCAGTTGCTGCTTGTATTGTATGTTCAGGTCATCTCCGCCTTCATTGAGGGTATCAAGCTCCTTCATCCGGATGCCCACCGATGCATGGACCTTCAGTACATTGTCCAGCGCATTAGCGAGATTTTCCTGGGCCGCGCCGAGGCCACTGGCCAGTGCTGTCTTGTCGGCGGATGTTATCACCGGTTTTTCCAGGGTGTCGATCACATCGGAGAGCGACTTGAACACGCTTTGATAGCCGCCACCGGATGCGGGGATACGCTCGAATACCTCCTTCCCTGACTCGTTCACTGCAAGCTGGCGCGAGGCGCTCGCTTGTACCATGCGCAACCCCTCGTCGCCGAAGTACTGAACGCCGCTACCCGTATCGTCAAAGGGTTTGGTCGAGCCCTGAAAGCCAGAAAAGAGATATTGTCCGCTTCCGTCCGTACGATTCGCGAGGCCCACCAGTTCATCCAGATTGCCCCGCAATTCCGTCGCAATAGCGATCCGCCCGCTATCATTAAGGGTACCGTTGCCCGCATATACGAGTTGTTGCTGCGCGTTCTGCAACACGTTGGTCACATCGCTCAGCGTTCCTTCCAGGATGGCAAAATTATTCGCGGCGTACTGCCGGTTGGAGGCATGCTGTGTATTGGCCGCGTCAGCCTGGGATACTTCCAGTGCACGTGCATAGGCCGTCGGGTCGTCGGATGGGGTGAGCATGCGCCGCCCGCTGCTTATCTGTTCCAGGGTCTTGACCTGTGCGGTCTGCTGACGGTTAAGCGCGGCAATGCCCAGCTCGTAGCTTGTGTTATTGCTGACACGCATGGTGGCTCCTCTTTTGGTACATGTGTTATTAAGATCAAATCGGCAGATGAAATCCGGGGTGTATAACGCGGTTTGCGCCTGCTTTTTACCTCGTCACGTCGAGCAGGGCGTCGAACATCTGGTTGGCTGTCTGTATTACCCTGCTGGCTGCCTGGTAAGCCTGCTGGTAGCGCAACAGGTTGGCGGCCTCTTCGTCGAGATTGACACCCGATTCGGATTGCTGCACAGCCTTGGTCTGGCTCAGCAACGCTGCCTGGGACTCACTGGTCACTTCCAGTTCACGGGTTTTGTTCCCCACCAGGCTGACAAGCTGCCCATACGCGCCCTGGTAATTGGCGGTGCCGCCCGCCATCGTGTTACTGGTCTGCAGCGCCCCCAGCAGCAAGGCGTTCCGGTTATCGGCCGCTGCGTTGGTATTGGGTCCGATATTGAAAGTATCTCCCGCGCTGGGAGACCCTGTGATCTTTACCGTCCACCCATTGAAGCTGATCGAACCGCCGGGGGTGAATGTAACCCCCGTTGGACTGCCGGTTCCGACGCCATTCACGTCGAATGTGGTCGGGCTGGTAAAGGTCAGGGTGACCGGTTGCTGCAGATTGGGGTTGGGGGGCGGCGGGGCATCGACCGTTCCCGAGCTGATGCGCCCTGAGCCGCTATTGGCGAGGGGCGTTTCTGTTCGTATTGGCGCAGCGGCCGCGATCAGGCTCGTATCCTGGACCGCTACCCCGATCTGGGCGGCGCCATTTACCGTTGGACGGATAAGGAACTCATCCCCTGCCGCTATGGTGCCCGAGGTAAGGCTCAGGCGAACGCCATCCACCGTTTGAGGAAAGGTGGAAAAGGTCTGCGCAACGCCTTTCACTCCATTCGTAACAGAGGTAAGAATGTAATTAGCCCCATCAAAACGCAACTGGTAGTCTTTGGTGGCGAGGTCGCTGTAGCTCACCACTTCCGCAGCTACGACCCCGTTTCCGGTATTTACAGTAGAGGCGGATACCGATGGACTGGGGACCGTAAAAAAATCAGCGCCGGGGTTTCCCAAGGCATCCTGGCCCAACCTGTGCTGCTCATTGACAGTCCCGGCCATCACCATCGCAATCCGGCCCAGGCCATTGCGCACTGCGTCGATAGACTCATTTCGAAATTGAAGCAAGCCGCCCAGTTTGCCCCCGTCCAGATTCGATTCCTTGACGGGGACGGCATTTCCGCCCGACGCGTACGTTACTTCCAGACGGCGAGCGTCCAACGCGGAAGGCGCAACATCGAGCTGGACTGCGGTTGTGCCCGTCACCAGCGATTGGCCGCCGATGAAAACACTGTAGGTGCCATCCCCTTGTACGACAACCTTCGCGCGGATCTGATCGTTGAGCTGCGCCGCCAGTTCGTCCCGCTGGTCACGCAGATCGTTTGCCGGCTGGCCACCGACAATGCTTTCGGCCTGGCGTATGGTTCCATTCAGTTTAGCCACGCGTTCGGCCAAGGTATTGATGAGCGAAACACTGTCCTTGATTTGTGTATTCGTCCCATCCTGAATCTCATTCAACCGCCCATCCATGGACTGAAAACGCCTTACCAGGATCTCGGAATTGGATAGCATGGATTGCCGTGCCGCCACTTCGGCCGGGTTTGTGGCGACGGACTGCACGCTGCCGAAAAAATCCTGTAGCGCGGGAGACAGACCGAGACTGCCACCTGAGTCGGCCAACAGACTGTCGATCTGCTTCATTTGCGAGAAATAGGTGTCGAGCTGGCTGGACTCTGTCCTCGCCTGCGCCACCTGGCGGGTCAGGAATTCGTTATACGAGCGTTTTACCGTGTCGACCTGCACGCCTTGACCGATAAACCCGCTGCTTGTGGGTTGTGCCTGATTGGTTGACTGAACCGTTTGCTGGCGCGTATAGCCCGGCGTTGCGGCATTGCCGACATTATGGCCGGCCACGAGAAGTCCCTGCTGAGCCGCTTGCAGCGCACTCAGGCCAATGCCGAAAATACTGTTACCCATCGTTTCCGCCCCTGATAATATCCTTATCTGTATTAACGGTGCCGGACTGTGAAATCCTTAATTCGCGCGGCATTTACCGCATCCCTGGACAATTCAATGCGAGGCGCATGAAGAGCTCGTTCCGAGCCTGCTATGATTGAGGCGTAGTTTTGATTGTCCGGCTCAATTTATCGGCATAATCCGGATCCGTGGCGTATCCGGCCTTTTGCAGGCCTTGCGAGAAGCCCGCCACGTCAATCCCGCGCGCGGCCTGCGCCAGCAGGTCGGCATACCGCGGGCTGCTGCGCAGCAGCTTGGCATAGTCCCGGAACGCGTCGGCGTATGACTCGTAGGCGCGGAATTGCTCGACTGTCTTGCGGGCCACGCCGTTGACATACTCTGTTGTTACCGCCTCCACTACCCGGCCGCTCCAGTTGCCACCGGCTTTAATTCCGAACAGGTTGTGGCTGGGCGCGCCATCCGGCGCGCGCAGCTCCCGTTTCCCCCATCCGCTCTCCAACGCCGCCTGCCCAAGCACGAAGCGCGCGGGAATACCCGTCGCCTGGCTGGCTTCCTGCGCGTATGCCATCAGCCTGTCGCTGAACTCGGCCACGTGCGACGGTTGCGTCCGGAATGATGATTGCGATTGCGGAAGCGGTTGGGATGGCGGTTGGGACAGAGGTTGGGATGGCAATTGAGATTCCGGCTGCGCTAGCGGCGGCTGGGCAGATACAGGCGGTGCTGGCTGCTCCCGCTCCCCCGGCTCGACGATTGCGGAATCGGGGGGCAGATTCGGCTGGCGTGGGGGCAGCATGGGCAACGCTACCGCCGCCGCTTCCGCCGCGCTGGCTGCCGAGCGTGCGGATATCGAATCCACTTGCTGCACCGCCTCGGGCGGCAACCCATCGCGCAGTTGCCGCATCATCATCTCCGCCAGACCGACGCCACGCGCCGCCATGCTCTGGGATAACTGCTGATCCAGCATCGACATGTACAGTCGGCTTTGGTCGCTATCCAACAGGCTATCCTTGGGTGTTGCCTCGCGCATGCTCTTGAGCATCATGCCCAGGAACAACGCCTCGAACTGCCGGGCAGCCGCTTCCAGTCCAGCCTGTCCGGTTTTATCGGCAGCCGCACGCAACCCATTGACAGCCTGCACATCGAGAGCGAACCTGGTGGAAAGATCAGCAGGCGCCACCATCAGATAACCTCCAGCTCCGCCCGTAACGCGCCGGCCGATTTCATCGCCTGCAAGATCGCAAGCAGATCTTGCGGTGTCGCTCCAATCGCATTCAGGGCTTTCACCACCTCAGATAGCGACGCTCCCTCGACCATGGTAAGCATGCCCGATTCCTGCCTGATCTCGATAGTCGAGCGTTGCGCTTGCACCGTTTGCCCGCTGGAAAATGGCCCCGGCTGGCTGATTACCGGTTCGGTGCTGATCACGACAGTCAGATTGCCGTGAGCGATCGCGCATTGTTCTACCGTTGCCGCCTGGTTCATGACCACGGAACCGGTACGGCTGTTGACAATAACTTTCGCGTGGCCCGGCGCCGGACTGATATTAAGGCTTTCCATCTCCGCGAGGAATCCGACGCGCTGATCGCTGCCACTGGGCGTGCGTACCTGGACCGCCCGCCCATCCAGCGCGGCAGCAGTACCCTCCCCAAACTTCCCGTTGATCGCATCCACTACTCGGCGCGTCGTCGTAAAATCCGTCGTATTCAACTCGAGCCGGATGATATCCGCCTCGCCAAGCGCCACGGGCACCGCGCGCTCGACCGTGGCGCCGGCCGTAATGCGTCCCGCGCTCAGATGATTGACCTGGACCTGGCTTCCACTCGCCGCCGCGCCGAATCCCCCAACCAGCAGATTACCCTGCGCCATCGCATAAACCTGCCCGTCAGCGCCCTTAAGGGGTGTCATGAGCAGCGTTCCGCCCCGGAGGCTACGGGCGTTGCCCATGCTCGATACTGTCACGTCAATCAACTGCCCCGGTTGCGCAAGCGGAGGAAGCACCGCCGTCACCATTACGCCGGCCACGTTTCTCAAGCGCATGTTGGTGCCGGGAGGCACGTTAATACCCATCTGATTCAGCATGTTGTTGAGCGTCTGGATAGTGAAGGGGGTCTGAACGGTTTGGTCGCCCGTGTTGTCCAGTCCCACCACAAGGCCGTACCCGACCAGCTGATTGCTGCGTACGCCTTGAATCGACGCCAGATCCTTGATGCGTTCGGCTTGTGCTGGTCCACCAGTCAGGCAGCACCCGGCCAACGCAATAACTAGCATACGGCTGAGCAGGTGCCGAACGGGGGCGGGAGATGATTCGGTTATCGGATTGCACGTCATTTTTGCGTTGCTTAGAATGGCGAGACCGTGAGGAAAAAGCGCGACAGCCAGCCCATCGTCTGCGCTTCGTCGATATAGCCGTTGGCCTTGTACTCGATGCGCGCATCGGCTACCTGTATTGATGAAACCGAATTATTGATAACCGTTTCCGGACGCACCACGCCAGAGAAACGGATGTATTCGGTACCCTGGGCCATGGCAAGCTGTTTTTCACCGCTTACCACCAGGTAATTATTCGGTAGCACATCGATGACCGTGACAGTGATCGTGCCACTGAAATTGTTGGTCGAAGCTGCCTCGCCTCCACCCGCAAAGTCACTGGCGGAAGACGCGCCCATGTCCAGTTTTTTGGTGATTGGAACGCCATAAACAATGGGTGGCATACCGATATTCATTTCGCCTTTCTTGTTGGCGCTGCTGTTGGAACGTTTGCTTGCGTTGGTTCGCTCGTTGAGAAGAATGACGAGCGTGTCCCCGATCTGGCGCGCACGCCGGTCTTCGAATAAGGGCTTGTAGTGAGGCCCCGGCTGAAAAATTGCGCCATCGTTGGGCAGGGGTCCGCGCTGGGCGGCGCGCGCCCACATCGGCTGCTGCACGATTGGTTTCGGGTCTGGGAGACTGCAGCCGCCCAGCAGGATAGTGACCGTCCCCAGCAGGAATTGGCTCGCCCGCTTCCCTGAAGATTTGGGAATCATCCCTTCCTCGTATCTTTCATATCCATTGCCGCACCAATCTGACGTCCCGCCCTGCTCATCTATATTTGCGTCAGGCGCTGCAGCATCTGGTCGGAGGTCTGCACCGATTTGCTGTTGATCTCGTAGGCGCGCTGGGTCTGGATCATGTTGACCAGTTCCTCCACCACGTTGACATTGGAGGTTTCCACATATCCCTGATTCAGCACACCGGCCCCGTCGGCGCCGGGATTAGTGATGTTTGGAGTGCCGCTGGAGGCTGTTTCTATGTAGAGGTTCTCGCCCACGCTCTGCAAGCCGGCGGGATTGATAAACGTGGCAAGTTGCACGGTGCCGACCTGAACCGGAACGGTGGACTCCGGCGTGGTAACGGAAACGGTTCCATCCCGGCCAATGGTAATGCTCTGCGAATTGGGCGGGATAGCGATAGCAGGCTGGATGAAGTAGCCGCTCGAGGTCACGAGCTGACCCTGAAAATCGGTCTGGAACGAGCCATCACGTGTATACGCCGTGGAGCCATCGGGGCGCAGTACCTGGAAAAATCCCTGGCCCTGGATCGCGACGTCTTTCGAGTTGCCTGTCTGTTGCAGATTGCCCTGAGTAAATATGCGCTCGGTTGTGACGGGCCGCACGCCCGTGCCCAGCTGTAATCCGGACGGCAATTGCGTCTGCTGGGAGGATTGCGCCCCCGGCTGGCGCAATGTCTGGTACAGCAGATCCTCGAAAACCGCGCGCGAGCGTTTGAATCCGTTCGTCCCCACATTCGCCAGATTGTTGGCGATAACATCCATTTGAGTCTGTTGCGCGTCCAGACCGGTTTTTGAAATCCAAAGCGAGCGAATCAAGCGAGTCTCCTGAGTTTGTTAATACAGCATCTGTCTAGAAAGATCAGCAAGGACCTTGCTGGAAATAATTAGCGCTGGCAATCATGTTGCGCGCCGGCGGACGAGCGGGGCCTGAAAAACAGATTTCACCCTTTTTCCCCCGTTTCATGTACCGTTCAAACAGTCGTTACCTGTCCGAACGCGGTCGAGCATACGCCGGAGGGTGGGCGGCCACGGCTCAGCTACTAACTCATGCTCAGGAGGCTGCTGGCCCGTTGCGCATTACCTTCGGCGTTCTGCAGCAGCTTCATGTGCATCTCGAACTGGCGTGAAAGAGAGATCATATCCACCATCGCCTCGACCACGCTGACGTTGCTGCCCTCCAGCGCACCGCTGCCTAATGTCACGTTCGCATCCGCCACTGCCTCAACCCCACTGTTAAGCCGAAACAGGCCGTCCAGCCCACGAGTGAGCTGAGCTTCGGGTGGATTGACCAGCTTGATGCGTCCGACCATGACGGCGATATTGGGCTCGCTCGTTCCCGCTCCCGCGGGCACAGTCGAGACGGTACCGTCCGTGCCAACAGAAACCTTGGCGTATGGTGGAATGGAAATGAGCCCTTCCTCCCCACGCACATTTAAACCATTACGCGTCTGTAATACGCCGTTGGCATTAACATGCAGATTGCCGTCGCGGGTATAGGCTTCTGTACCATCTGCCATTTGAACAGCAATCCAGCCCCTGCCCTGCACCGCCACATCGATATCGCGCCCGGTCTGTTGCACTGTTCCGGGACGGAAATCCGAACCCGCAGTTGAATCCACGACAAACGCGCGCGTTGGCAGCGTATCGCTGAAGACGGGCACGGCGCGCAATGCGCTGATTTCTGCGCGGAAACCCGTAGTATTCGTGTTCGCGAGGTTGTGCGACACGGCGGCATGTTGCCCAAGCGTGTGCTTGGCTCCGGTCATGGCAACGTAGATCATGCGGTCCATAATTACTCCTGTGACGAGTCCGCTCTAATTTATTGGTTTCCCGATCACCTCAGGTTGACAATTGTCTGCAGTATCTGATCCTGCGTCTTGATAGTCTGGGCATTTGCCTGATAGATGCGCTGCGCCGTGATCATATTGACCAGCTCCGAGGTCAGTTCCACGTTTGACTCTTCCACGGCGCCCGCCTGCAATACGCCGAGGCCGCTGGTACCGGGTGCGCCGACAAGGGCGGCGCCTGACGTGGAACTTTCCTTCCATGTATTGTTGCCCTGCACCGCAAGACCCTGCGGGTTGGCGAAATTGGCCAGCACAACCTGTCCGAGGTCGAGGAACTCGCCGTTGGAGTAACCGCCGCGAAGCGTGCCGTCCGGCGCGACTGAATAACCGGTGAGCTGACCGGATGTATAGCCATCCTGCGACAGCGCATTGACACCAGCAGGTGACCCGAACTGCGTTGTGCCTGTGAAGTCCAGGTCAAAAGTCAGAGGATTGGCGCCAGTTGTCACCGGTGATGTGATGCTGAAGACGCTGGAACCCGACGGGTTGAGGGAACCGTTCGGCAGGAAATTCAACGAACCAACGGCCAGTCCCCCGTTAAGCACGGCACCGTCGTTGGCAGCGAATACATCCCAGGTGTTCGCTGCGGTTTTGACGAAATAGGTCGCCAGGTCCGTATCATTACCCAAGCTGTCATAGATTGGCAGTGAAGTCGAGCTATGGTAGGTGGCTGGATCGGTTGGATCGAAAGCAGCCGAACTCAGCGCAGTCTCCCGTGAGTCGAGGTTAACCAATGCATTCACCTGGGTGGTGGTCGCGGGCGCCAGGTCGGCCTTGGAAATGCGCAAGTCGGTTGGTGAGCCCGAGATGATCTGGCCCGTAGTATCGGCACCATATCCGGTGAGGCGAAGACCGTTACTGTTGACGATATAACCGTCCTTGTCCGGATGAAATTGTCCGTTGCGCGAATAACTGATCGCGCCCTGATCGCTCAAGCGGTAGAAGCCGTCGCCATTGACAGCAATGTCCAGCGGATTATTGGATACCGTAATGCTTCCCTGTCCGAACTGCTGCGCCACGGCTGCGACCTTCACGCCAATTCCCGCCTGGGTACCGCCGCCTCCCGATAGGGAGTTCGCGAACATATCGGCAAATTGAGTCTGTGACTGCTTGAAGCCAACTGTGTTGGTATTCGCTACGTTATTGCCGATAACTTCCAGATTCTTGGATGCGGCGTTCAAGCCGCTTAAACCCTGTTGAAAACCCATGATTGAATCCCCTATTCCCTGTTTTGATGAATGTTTTCGCTTTGCGACAACCGCGCGTCTCCGCCTAAAAACGTGGTCTGCCCAATGTCTATTCCCTGTCCTGGCAAATTGCCCGGCTAGTAAATCTGCCTGACATCGGCCAATCCCACCGTGCCCAGCGTTCCAACGTTAAGCCCGACGCCGTCCTTACCTTGCGATACGCCCTGAACTGTGCCGCGGGATAACGTCTGTGCTTCGATCTTCTGGTCCGCGCGCAGCGCTTCGACGCTGATGTTGTATTCGCCGTCGACCGCGGAGGTGCCGTCAGTGGTCTTGCCATCCCACGTCAGCGTCAGCGGCCCGGCGGTTCGTCCATCCAGGTCCATGACCTGTACCACGTGCCCGGCGGAATCGGATATCGTTATTTTTACCTTATCCGCAGCCTGCGCCAGGTCGACGCCGAATACCCCGCTCCCGCCGGAAAGCCGCAATGCGGAGCCGGGAACGAGCACATCCTTGCCGATCATGCCCGCGGCCTGTAGAGACTGGCCGGCGGTAATGCCGCTGGCCATGGCTGAGATAGTGGCATTAAGCTTTTCAATTCCGTTTACCGTGCTGATTTGCGCAAGCTGGGTCGTGACCTGGGCGTTATCGAGCGGGTTGAGCGGATCCTGGTTTTTCATTTGCGTCACCAGCAGCTTGAGAAACCGGTCCTGTATGTCATCAGCAGCGGATTTTGCTGTGTTTTGCGCGCTATACGGCGCAAAAGGGTTCACAGTCGGCGGCGTGTCCTGAATGGCGCTCATGGGGGGATCCTTTATTGTCCAATGGTCAAGGTTTTTAGCAGCAACGTCTTCGCGGTGTTCATCATATCTACGTTATTCTGGTATGAGCGCGATGCGGAAATCATATCGACCATCTCTTCCACCACGTTCACGTTTGGCATGGTGACGAAACCCGCCGGATTAGCCATGGGATGAGTCGGTTCGTAAACCATTTTCATTGGCGACTGATTCTCGATCACGCGCGCCACCTTCACGCCGTGCGTGCTGCTGATGCCGTTAGGACCATTGGGGCCCATGCCATCCATTGGCGTAGTACTCGTGAATACGACCTGCTTCGCCTTGTACGGCTGGCCGTTTGAGCTGGTGGCGCTATCGGCGTTGGCAAGGTTGCTTGCAACGACATTAAGCCGCTGGTTCTGGGCAGTCATGGCAGAGCCGGCGACAACAAAAATATTGAACAGGGACATCTTCCGTTTCTCCTTTACCCTTTCGTTAACCTTGAATGGCGGCGCGCATTAACCTGATCTGCTCGTTGATGAAGGTAAGATTGGCCTCATAGTGAATCGCGTTGTCCGCGAATTGACTACGCTCCACATCCATATCCACGGTATTGCCATCCACGCTGCCCTGGACTGCGGAACGGTATAGCACTGGCGTGCCCGCGGCCGCTCTCCCTGGTGTTGGAATATGGTTCGGCGCACTGGTAGCCAGCCTGACAGCGCCGTTGACGGCGTTTCCGGCCACGACGCTGTTCAACGCGTCCTTGAAGCTGATGTCGCGGGCTTTATACTTTGGCGTGTCGGCATTGGCGATATTGGAAGCAATCAACTGCTGGCGGTGCGCGCGCAGGTTGGCCGCCTCCTGATAAAAACGAAATGTGGGATCAAGTTTATCGATCATGAAAGCTCCGTGACCTCTTTGCTACGGTATCCACTAGACATACCATCTTATTGGAAGGCGAACGGCGTCAATAGTCGAATCAGCGAGGGTAAAAACCTTCATCTCAAGGCTTTGAAACGTCTCATTCCAAATCCCGGCGAAGCAGTGTCGAGGCGGCCCAGGTGCCCGGGCCGCTTATCCAGGGTTCTCTCCTTATAGCCGCGCACAGCAGCGCGCGGTGACGCAGCTGCAGTATGTCGGGTCGGCTTGCCGCCCATCCTTCGATTAACCGAGAAAACACGCCTCACTTCCGGACCTCACAGAAAATTTACCCACTCTAGAATGCTGCTTGTTCACTTGCCTGTTCCGGACTATCGTTCCAGGAGTCCATCATGTCCATCACCTGCTTCCGGCTGCTGTCATTCGGTCTGAGCTTTATTACACTGGTTTCTGCCGCCGCTGCCTCGGCGCCTGTGAATCCCAGGCAGGACCCGCGCCTCATCCAGGAGGCCGTCATGAACTTCCTGCATGCACAGTCGGCTAGCCTGCCCGGCGAGGTCGAGATCACGCCCGGCATTATTGATACGCGGGTTAATCTCCCCGCCTGCGCAGCACTTGAGGCAACCTTGCCGCCGGGTAACCGCCCCTGGGGCAATACCGCCGTCGCGGTGCACTGTGCCTCGCCTCAGCAATGGACAATTTATGTGCGCGCGACGGTCAAGGTGGTGGCCGATTACGTCGTCAGCACCCGACCGATGAGACAGGGACAGGTGCTCACTGCCGCTGACCTGACCACCCAAAGGGGTGACTTGGCCCAGCTGCCGCCCGGGATAATCACGGACTTTAATCGGGCTATTGGCAGCACGCTGACCGGCAGCCTTCCCTTTGGCAGCCCTCTTCGCCAGGACATACTGCGCGCCCCCGCGGCCGTGTTACAGAATCAAAGCGTCAAGCTTGTCTCAAGCGGACGCGGCTTTAGCGTCAGCGCAGAAGGCAGGGCCCTGAACAATGCCGCTGAAGGGCAGCTGGTCCGGGTTCGCAGCGCGTCGGGCACGGTGGTGAGCGGTATCGCGCGCCCAGGGGCGATCGTGGAAGTGAGTTATTAATGGTCGAAAGGTACGGCAGGATAAAGGACGGGCGGGGATCACTCCGCTCCGAATTCAAATGACGCTTACGGGCGCCAAGGTATAGTTTGGGATTTTTCGGGTGAGGGGGTTTGACGCGCTAACGGATAATGAGTTGATTGATGGGTTGACTGTTTCTCCGCCTTTTGCATGGAATGGCAGAAAAGCATCTAAACTTGCAGCGCGGTATGTAACAATACCGCGTGAAGCAGTAGATTTGCCTCAAGTTTTTCCATAACGCTGCCGTTAGACTCTTCAGTTAAACCGCAGGAGAAACCACCCGTGAAAATCGACAATACAATAATGCCGACGCACGTTGGCGAGGCAGCAGCCTCAGCCATGAAATTCAGCCAAAGAACGGCGGAGCCCACCCCGGGCAACGATCAAGTACAACTAAGCACGCAACTGCAGGATATAGAGAAAAAACTTGCGCAGGGTGAAGTTTTTGACGCTGGGCGGGTAGAGGAAATCAAGCAGGCAATCAGCGAGGGCCGCTTCGTGGTCAACCCCGAAAAAGTGGCCGATGGTCTGCTGGAAACTGTACGTGATCTTCTCCGCAGCAATCAAGGCTGATTTTGGAGCATCCCTTGACGGAAACAGTTTTTGATCCGGTACATTTCATCCGATCGGAATGCGATGCCATCCGTGATTTCATTGACACGCTGCGGGGGGAGCAAGCTGCCCTTAGGCAGGCCGACGTTTCGCTGCTCCCGCGCCTGGCAGAGGAAAAAGCGCAGCGGGCACAGCAACTTGCCCAGCTCGCCGATGCCCGCAAATGCCTGCTTTCAGCGCAGGGCCAGGCTACGGATCGAGCCGGCATTGAACGCTGGCTGCAAGATTTTCCCGTCGCGGCGGACGCTTGGCAAGAGCTCATCCGGCTCGCAGAAACGGCGAGCCAGCTCAACAGCATAAATGGAAAGCTCGTCGGTCAGCGCCTGCGCTATAACCAGCAGGCGATCGCCGCGTTGCAAGACGCCACGCAGGTCGCCAGCCTCTACGGCGCCAACGGTCATACCCAGCCATTCCTGGTTGGACGGCAACTCGGCGAAGTTTAATCCCCAAAACGCTGCGCTGCGCCGTCGGACGACAGTCATCGCCGGAAGCAGGCCGCTTTACATCGGTCAGGCAGCGTGCCCCTTCAATACCTCGGGTAGCGCATCAGGCGGCATGTGGAATTTATCGGACGTACCGGGTGAGGCGCCAGGTTCAGAATCGGGAGATGACGACAAAATCGTGATGGTCACTCGCCGGTTCCGCATGCGGCCTTCCTCCGTGTCATTCGAATTCACTGGGCGGTATTCGCCGTAACCCGCGGCGATCAGCCGCGCCCCCGCTACGCCATTGTCAATCAGCAGGCGCACCACGCTGCTGGCGCGCACCGCGGATAACTCCCAGTTCGAGGGAAATTTCTCCGTGACGATAGGTATGTCGTCGGTATGGCCCTCTACGCGAATCATCTGGTCTCCGTCTTTCAGCACCTGCGCCACCGCCTCCAGCACCTTGCTGGAATCCTCCTGCAATACAGCCTGACCGGTAGCAAACAGCACACTCGCATTGATTTCGACGCTCAGGCCCCTATCGCTGTGGATGACCCTTACCTGACCATTCTCGATAAGTGGTCCGAGCGGAGCAAAGGCCGCCATGATGTCATGTGCGACCACCTCCATCCTTTCCCGACGCTGACGCTGGGCTTCCGCTGCGCGGCGTGCTTTTTTTGCCGCAACCTGCTCCTGTAGCGCCGGTTCATCCGGGGTCAGACTCAGGATATTCTGATGGTCTGATTTCGCCCCGAACGCACTCACGAGCGAACCCGTCAATATCCGATGCTTGCCTTCGTTAATATGTGAAATGGCGTACATCACGACAAAAAGAGCGAGCAACAGCGTTATGAAATCCGCGTACGACACCATCCAGCGATCGCGATTTTCCAGTTCTGCCAGCCGGTATCTTCCTCCCCGGTGGCGCCGCCGCGGTTGACGTTCGGTAGCTTTGTTGACGGGTTTCTTTGGCGATGGATAAGCCCTCGCCGGATTAACTCTCACACCATAACGCCCTTTCCCGCTGTAATCAGCCTGCATGGTTATGCATGAGAATTTTCTACCACGGTCACCACGATCTCAATTCCATCCCTGTCCGTGTTTTCCAGCATGCGTACGCCGTCTTCCTGACGGCAACTTAACCTGGGATTGGTTACACATGGCTCACTTGAGGTCGCTTTTGCGCCGGCCCGTAATCCGGCGGTCGCCGTTTTTCCTCCTGTCCGGGACACGCATGTGTCTGGCGTTGGGGTCCCGGCGATCCTCGCCGGATCGCCTCAGCACTTCTCGACGCTCGTCCCGCGGCACATCTTCGGTCGATTTATCGTCGGGCTTTGCCGCGCCTTCAGGTTTGCCGTCTTTGTCGTTCATTATTTCTCCTTTTAAAAATCGTTGCGACGTTGCCCTTGAAAGCACGGGTCACATCAGGCCATGTACCCACGCAGCCGCCCTGTTATCAGGCGGGGGTTCTCGCCATTGGCGATTCCCACCAGCCCGTCGACAAGCATTTCGCGCATCAGAACCTGGCTGGAAATCAGAGTCTTGAGTTTGCTTGCAATTGGCAGAAATGCCAGGTTAGCCAGACCCACGCCATAGATGGTCGCCACGAACGCGACCGCAATACCGGTGCCGAGATGTGCCGGATCGGAAAGATTCTCCATTACCTGGATAAGCCCCATCACAGCGCCGAGAATCCCGATAGTCGGGGCGTAGCCGCCGGCTGCTTCCCAGACCTTGGCGCCCTGGTGGTGGAGGTCTTCAAAGGTATCGATCTCTACTTCGAGCACGCGCTTCAGTACCATAGGCTCCGTGCCGTCGACCACGAGTTGCAATCCTTTTTTAATGAATGGATCGTCGATTCCCTCGACATGCGTATCAAGCGCCAGCAATCCCTCCTTGCGCGCAGCGGTGCTCCAGACCGCGATATGCTCGACCAGCGCGTCAGGGTCGAGCATCGGCGGAATAAATACCCACCGGCTCATTTTCATGCCGAGCACAAACTGGGCCACTGGACTTTGCAGCAGCACTGCCCCAAGCGTTCCGCCGAGCACGATGGCGAAAGCCGTGAACTGCATGAGCGACCCTGCATGGCCGCCTTCAAGCGCGTGTCCGCCAAAAATCGCGAGTAAAGCGATAACGATGCCGATTACGCTATTGAAGTCCACGCGCATTCCTTGAGCGTGGCACGCAGCCGCGCCACTGCCTGGCTATGTATCTGGCATACTCGGGACTCAGACACGCCGAGGATGGCGCCAATCTCCTTGAAATTCATTTCCTGCTCATAATAAAGCCCCATGAGGGTTTTTTCCCGCGTGGGCAGAATGTCTATCGCGGCAATCAGTGCGTGGCGCAGATCACCATCCAGTAAATTCGCCAATGGATCGGCACCGCTCGCGGCGCAGTTGCGCTCAAGATAGTCGTCGTCTTCGCTGTCCGTGAAATCCTCGTAATGAACCAGCTGCGCTCCGCGCGCGTCGAGCAGCATTTGGTGATAGCCGTCAATGGTCACGCGAAGCTCGCCGGCGATCTCCTTTTCCGATGGCGAACGGCCGAGCCGCTGCTGCAGCGCGTTAATTGCCGCGTCGATCTGGCGCATATTTTTTCGCGCACCGCGCGGCAGCCAGTCCAGCTGGCGCAGCTCATCCAGCATGGCGCCGCGGATGCGCTGCTGCGCATAAGTCTCGAACTGCGCCCCGGGCATTTCCTCGTAGCGATTCAAGGCCTCCATCAAACCCATCATGCCAACCTGAATAAGATCGTCTGCCTCCACGCTGACTGGAAGCCTCGACATCATGTGATGGGCGATCCGTTTGACAAGAGGCGCGAACTTTTCGAGATGTTGCTGTTTATCCATCGTTCCGGATGAGGTATACATGACTATACTCGCTGTGAGCGTGCGGCAATGGCGTTCTGCCTGCCGCCTTGGTTGCCTTGCAGCAAACACTGCATGAAGCGTTCGAGTCCTGGTCCCTCGCCGTCCTGACACGGCCAGTGAGCCAGCGACTCTGCGGCGAGGCGAAATACGCCGGCTGAAGGGCTATTGGGATGCACTTCCGCCAGCCCGCGGCCCAGGCAATGCTTGCCATCGTATGGGACGAAGCCCAGGAGGTGGAGAGTGACGGACAGATAGCGTTTGGCCGCACTTTCCATGTTCTCGAAAATTTTTCGCGCGTCCGCCTCCAGCTCCGTTTTGTTGAACAGGACGTGGTAGCGCCGCTTACTCTCGTGATGACTGCTGATATGCTTTATCAATGCATATGCCGCGGTAATTGAAGCGGGCTCTGGAGGGAGAACCATGACAATTTCGTGGCTGGGGAGAGCAAGGGGAAGCGCTCTGCTGTCCGATCCCGGTGCGGCATCAATCAGGACCACATCCACTGACGGGTCGATACCGGCAAATGCATCGATCAGATGGGTCTTGTCGTCCGCGCCGAGCTTTTCAAGAACCCTCATGCCACGTCCCGCCGGAAGGACACGGATACCTTCGCGGGCAGTAACGATCACCGCGTCCAGGGCCTTGTCGCGACGGATCACATCCAGCAGGTCGCGGTGAGCGTTCAAACCCAGCGTTGCGCAAATGTTGCGGGCCCCAACGTTCTCGTCAATTACCAGCACCTTCTTTCCATCACGCGCCAGCGCCACGGCCAAACCGATCACGGTGGTTGTCTTGCCTGCGGCCGCGCCGCCGGACGTGACAGTTACAACGCGCACGAAATCCTGCATCAGCAAGCGTCGCAACCCATCGGCCTGATCGTGGATATGCTCAGCCAAGTGAGAGTTCTCCTGTATCCAGCCCGGCGTTATCCTGGTTGCCGACGGTCATCGGCAGTAAAATCCCCTCGTCAGGCAGATCGAAGGAGGACGTTGGCGGACTGTCCAGCGCGCCTGTTAACAGATTTGCCGCATCCGCCAACTCCAGGTCTTCCGGAACACGCTGGCCTTGCGCAACATAGTAAAGCGGCAAGGCATGGCGCACAGCGGTGTCGAGCGCACACCCCAGTATGACTGCTTCGTCCAGCTTGGTGATGATGGCGCCCGCCAGGCCATCGCCACGATAAGCATGGGCTACTTCGTTCAGCGTGTACCCGTTCGATGCCGCGTTTAGCAGCAGCAGGCGTTTCACCTCTGTGCCGCAACCAGCGAACATTGCGACCTGCTCCGCCACCATCCGGTCACGCTGACCCATACCAACGGTATCAATCAACACCAGGTGCTTGCCGCGCAGTTCAGTTAAGGCCAGTGCCAGGTCGTGCTTATCCCTTACCGCGTGCACGGCAACGCCCAAAATCTTGCCGTATATTCTGAGCTGCTCGTGCCCGCCGATCCGGTAGCCATCGGTCGTAAGCAATGCGAGTTTGTCGGCACCGTGCCGCACCACGCATCGCGCGGCAAGTTTGGCGGTAGTGGTCGTCTTGCCGACACCCGTTGGGCCTACCAGCGCATAAACGCCGCCTTTTTCCAGCATTTCATGTTCATTGCCGATGGTCTTGAGCTTTCCGCCGAGAACGGATTTGACATGATTGATCGCATCGACCTCACTGCTGACCGCAGGCATGTGAGCCACCAGTTCGCGGATAAGATCTTCGCTGAAACCCGTCTTCAGCAGCCGTTTTAATATCTGGCCCCGCATGGGATTCCGACGCTCCTCGTCATTCCAGCTCAGTGATGCCAACTGCTGTTCCAGCGCGCCCCGCATCGCCTTTATTTCTTTCAACACGCTTGCTGCCACCTCGCTGGCTACCCCATGGGTATCGACCGCATCAGGCTGAGCTTTTTTAGCTGCTGCAGGAGTGCGAACCGCCTTGGCAGACCGCTTTGGAGGCCGCAGATTTTCGGACGCTTGCTCGCGACCGGGTTTGCTCTTTGAAACGGATGCGGCGGGTTGAGCGTCTGCCTGTATCGTTTCATTGGCATGCGAGAGTGCACGCCCGGATAGGGGTCTGTTACCGAACGACGTGGCCTCTGCCGTCCTTGTCCGCTCCGGTAATTGCGGCGTTGCGCCGAAGGATGCACTATTTGGTCGCTCGGCCCGAATCTCATCCTGTCTTTGCTCCCCGGCCCAGGGACGACCGTTTGCCGAGCTTTGGAATCCCTCATCGGCGGACCTGAAATCCGCGGCCCGATACCCGGGCCCGGCCACGCCACTATTAACATGGAGCTGTGGCGAGAACGTCGCTCCTGATTCTTTTGCAATACGGGATGGTATCAACGCCGACATTGCATCCTGGTGCAGCGCCAGGATCTCGATTCCTCCATCGACCGATCGGTTGGAAAGGATGACGCCTTCGGGCCCGAGGGCGTCGCGAACCTTGCGCAATGCCTCGCTGGTGGTTTTTGCAACAAACCGTTTGATGCTCATGCTCTGGCTCCCAGGATGGAAGTAACTTTGATATTGCTCGAATCAGGTACTTCGGCGTGCGACAGAATCTTGAGTTGCGGCACCGCGCTGCGCAGAAACCGGGCAAGCAGTGTTCGCAGTGGCGCGGGCACAAGCAGGACGGGCACCAGCCCCACCTGCTCCTGTCGCTGGCTTGCTCCCGAGGCCTCGCGGAGAAGTGTTTCAGCCAGCCCTGGCTCGATGCCGGCCCCGTTTGGATTCGCATGCAGGGCGTGCGTCAGCAGTCTTTCGAGCCCCGAATCCAGCGCCATCACCTGCAGCTCCCCGGCTTGGGGCCATATTTGCTGGACAATCGCTCGGCCAAGGGCAATACGGACCAGAGCGGTTAATTCATGCGCGTCCTGCACCCGCGGCGCATGCTCGGTCAGGGACTCGACGATCGTGCGCATGTCACGTATATGCACGTTCTCGTCGACGAGGTTTTGCAGAATTTTTTGCAAGGTCGAAAGTGGCAGCAGTTTGGGGGTAAGGTCTTCCACCAGTTTGGGCGATTCTTTCGCCAAACGGTCAAGCAGCTGCTGCACTTCCGCGCGTCCGAGCAATTCTGCCGCGTGCGTATGTACCAGGTGATTCAGATGCGTAGCGACCACCGTGCCTGCATCCACCACGGTATAACCAAGCATTTGAGCCTGGTCCCGCTGGGCAGCATCAATCCATACGGCCGGCAATCCGAACGCGGGGTCCTTGGTGACGGCGCCGGGCAGGTTGCCTGAAACACTACCGGGATCGATTGCGAGAAATTGGCCGACATTGACCTCGCCTGTACCAATCGCCACCCCCTTAAGAGCGATGCGGTAGGCATTCGGGCGCAGTTCGAGATTGTCGCGAATGTGCACCGGCGGTGGAAGATATCCGATCTCTTGCGCGAATTTCTTCCGTACTCCCTTGATCCGGCGTAGCAACTCGCCGTCCTGCGACTGGTCTACCAGCGAGATCAACCGATACCCGACCTCGAGCCCGAGAATATCAACCGGAACGACGTCGTCCCAGCTTGCGTCCTGCAACTCCGGTTGGGCCGCGGGCGCTGCTGCCGGCTGGGCAGTTGTGCCGCCCTTGCTGCGCCGCATCAGCAGGTAGGCGCCTCCGCCCAACGTTGCAGCGAGCAATAGAAAGGCAACGTGGGGCATGCCAGGGATAAGGCCCATGAGGCCAATGATCGAGGCAGTCAGGACCAGTACCTGGGGCTGTGAAAACAGCTGTCCCGCGAGTTGGGTGCTGATATCGTCGTCCGTTCCCACACGGCTTACCACAAGTCCGGCGGCAGTCGAAATGATGAGTGCGGGTATTTGCGCGACCAGGCCATCGCCAATTGCCAGCAGCGTATAGTTCCTCGCGGCGGTAGCAAGGTCCAGGTCGTGTTGCAGCATGCCTATGATCAGCCCGCCGATTACGTTGATGAAAAGAATCAGGATTCCCGCTATCGCGTCGCCGCGCACGAACTTGCTCGCGCCGTCCATCGAGCCAAAGAATTCCGCTTCCTGCGATATCCGGGCTCGCCGTTTGCCCGCCTCCTCTTCGCCGATGAGACCAGCGTTGAGATCGGCATCGATAGCCATCTGCTTTCCGGGCATCGCGTCCAGCGTGAATCGCGCTGAAACTTCCGCGATACGGCCCGCGCCCTTGGTAATGACGATGAAGTTGATCACCACCAGTATGATGAAAACGACAATACCCACGGCGTAATTGCCGCCCACGAGGTAATGTCCGAACGCCTCGATCACCTTCCCTGCGGCATCCGGCCCGGTATGGCCTTCCATCAGCACGATGCGCGTCGAGGCGACGTTGAGCGACAACCGGAGAAGCGTCGTGAGCAGGAGCACGGTGGGAAACGCTGCGAAATCCAGCGGCTTGAGCGTATTGATGCTCACCAGCAACACCATGATGGAGAGCGCGATATTGAAGGTGAACATCACGTCCAGCAGAAATGCGGGCAACGGCAAGACCATCATGCCAAGGATCACGAGTATCAGCAGTGGCGCAGCCAGGTTGCGCCCATTCACGCTGGCCAGAAACGATATTCGTCTGGTAATGGCATTCATGAGTCAAGCACTCGCGTGTGGCCATCAGCAATGGAACCCTCGGGGTCGAGTTCGGCGGGCACGGCCAGATTTTCCGGCATTGTGGGAACTCCGGCGCCACCTTGCGCATGTCCACCACCCTCCCGATAGCGGCGCAGCTGGTAAACGTAGGCGAGCACCTCGGCTACCGCGTTGTAGAGCGGTTGGGGAACCTCATCTCCCAATTCGGCGTGGTGATAGAGAGCCCGAGCAAGAGGCGGCGCTTCCATCACCGGTACCTCGTGCTCCCGCCCCACATCGCGGATTTTCTGGGCCAGCAAATGTGCGCCCTTGGCGACCACGCGCGGCGCCCGCATCTTTCCTTCTTCATATTTGAGCGCTACTGAGTAGTGGGTCGGGTTGGTGATGATCACATCTGCCTTTGGAATTTCCGCCATCATGCGTTTTCTCGCCATCGAGCGCTGCTGCGCCCGGATGCGGGCCTTCACGTGAGGGTCGCCTTCCGTTTCCTTGTTTTCCTGCCGAACTTCTTCCTTGGTCATCTTCAGCTTGCGGTGGTGCTCCCAAAGCTGGAACGGCACATCCACCAGCGCGATCAGCGCCATGCTTCCCGCGATGGTTAGAAAACTGGTAATGACAAGTTCGCCCATGTAACCGGCCCCCGCCGTTATGGGAGCGGCAACGAGCGACAATACGGCTTCCTTGTTGTGCCACATTGCCCACATCGCCACTCCGCCGATAAGCGTTGCCTTGAGAAGCGCCTTGGCCAGTTCCACAAGGCTGTTCACCGAAAAAATACGGCCTATGCCGCTTATCGGGTTAAGCCGCTTGAAATCCGGCGCTACCGATTTCCAGGTAAAAAGCCAGCCGGAAACCAGCATCGGCGCGACCAATGCCACCAGGAACATCAGGATCAGAAAGGGACTGAAGGCGATCAGCATATCGGTCATCTGATCGAACAGGCGCTCCATTAGGCGCCCCGAATCGAAACTGGATTCCCGGGACACCCGCATGCCGTCCTTCATCAGAATGGCAAGCTGTGCCGCCAGATGTCCGCTCATCAGCCACAGGCCCGTGCCCGCCGCGATGAGGACTGCGAATGTGGAGAGTTCTGCCGAGCGGGCAACCTGGCCGTCCTCCCGAGACTTTTCCAGCCGCCGGGGCGACGCAGGTTCCGTTTTTTCTTGATCGCTTTCTTCGCTCACGCTGTTGCTTCCCAATATCCGCCCGCAGCGGTAGGCAATCTCCCGGCAAGGGGAACAATTGGCGCATGAAACACGCAGGCATTATTGAATGAGTCTGTAGCGAGCTATCGAGGGAAAAGAACGGAATTCGTCCCGCAATTCCATTTTAAGGACAAAGGCATTGTCCGGGATTTTTTTAAACCACGTAACTCATTGATCGGCAGGCGTTGGCGCCTATGCCATGTGTAATGCTCATACTACTGTGAAACCGGGTTTTGTCGGGGCACCGGCCTACATCTGGTTTAACTGGCGCGTTGGGGTTGCGCCGTTCGCGGGTCGTATGCTGCGCTGGTACGGATTTCCTTCGTCTGGGCGCCTTCCTTGCCAAGCGCCTCCACGGCCTTGTTGCTCATTACGATAATGCTGATACGCCGGTTCACGGGATTGGCAGGATCGGTTTTGTCGAACAGCACCACCGAACTCAAACCGACCACACGCAAGATCTTTTGCTCGCTCATGCCGCCCAGGATAAGCTCGCGCCGTGAAGCGTTGGCCCGGTCGGCGGACAGTTCCCAATTGCTGTAATTCTTCTCCCCGCTCGCATAAGCTGTAGCATCGGTGTGGCCGGACAAGCTCACCTTGTTTGGCATTTCGTTCAGGACCGCGCCGAGCTTGCGCAGAATTTCGCGCGTATGCGGTTCCAGCTCGGCTCGCGCCAGGCCGAACATGGGCCGATTCTTGTCATCGATAATCTGGATGCGTAAACCTTCTGTAGTAATGTCCAGCAGCAGCTGCTTGCGAAACTCCCGCATGGTCGGGTTGGACTCGACCAAACGCTCCAGCCTGGTTTTCAAATCCTCCAGCCTGAGCTTGTCGCGGCGTTCCAGCTCACCCTGCGCCGCCTTGAGATTAACCGGCTGGTCACTTCCACTTCCGACCTGCCCGTCACGTCTCGTCAGGTCCTTCCCTCCTCCCTGGATGAGGCTGGTACGGTCTCCGCTGCCGGCTCCCCTGTTCGGGATCGGATCCAGTGGGGTCTGGAAATATTCGGAAATACCTTGCAGCTGGGACTGGCTGGCGGAGGTTATCAACCACATGAGCAGGAAAAACGCCATCATCGCAGTAACGAAATCGGCATAGGCGATCTTCCACTGTCCCCCATGGCTGCGATGATGCTTTTTGATTCTCCTGATGATAATGGGACGGGTTGCTTCGGCCATGGCTTATGTCAATCAGCTAGTTGCGCTATTTGGTTCTCGGTTGCCTGACATGTTCATCCAGCTCGGTGAAGCTTGGCCGTTCGGTGGTGTAGAGCACCTTGCGTCCAAATTCCACTGCGAGGGCCGGGGTATAGCCATTGATGCTGGCAAGCAGGGTGACGCGGATGCATTGCAGCATCTTGGTGGAATCGTTGAGTTTCTGCTCCAGCACTGCCGCGCATGGCCCGACAAAACCATAACCGAGCAGAATACCCAGAAACGTGCCTACGAGCGCCTGTGCAACCAGTATACCCAGCTCCGACGGCGGCAAGCCGACGGAGGCCATGGTATGAATGACACCCATTACCGCCGCCACGATGCCGAAGGCCGGCATGCTGTCGCCCAGTTTGGTGATGCAGTGTACGGGTATCTCACCCTCGTGGTGGTGAGTCTCGATTTCGTTGTCCATCAGGTTCTCCAGCTCGAATGCATTGAGGTTGCCGGAAACCATGAGGCGCAGGTAATCGGTAATGAATTCGACCACCTCATGGTTGGCCAGGATGCTGGGGTAATTCGCGAAGACGGGGCTTTCGCCCGGCTGGTCCACGTCATCCTCGATTGACATCATTCCTTCCTTGCGCACTTTTACAAGCAGCTCATATAGCAACGACATCAGGTCCATATACATCGCCTTCGTATACTTGGGGCCTTGCAAAATCTTCGGTAGCGCCTTTAAGGTTGCTTTCTGCGCCTTATGCGTATTGCCGAGCAGGAACGCGCCTATCGCCGCCCCGGCAATCATGAGCAGTTCAACCGGCTGATAAAGCGCCACCAGATGCCCACCGGCGAGGACAAACCCGCCAAATACCGAGCCGACAACGACGAGAATCCCTACGATAACGAGCATTTAAATGTGCTTCCGATAGATTGTTCGCGCTTCTTCATGACCCCACGACACCCTCTCGATCATCGCAGCGGCGCGTCCCGAACATAAACTGAGCAGGCGCATAAGGGGGTAGACCGTGACCAGGCAACGCACCTTCAGTAACGGTGAGAATCAGGCAAACTTTAGCAAACGGGGGAAAGGTCGGGAATGACACGACTGAGCCCTCGCCTCGTTGATACAAAGCGCCATAAAAAAATCCCCCCGGGCGGCGGAAGCCCGGGAGGACCTTGGGAGGACGATTGAAAGGGGTGGCTAAGGGGGGTTACTACGGGGTTAACTAAGGGGGTTAACTAAGGGGGTTAACTAAGGGGGTTAACTAAGGGGGTTAACTAAGGGGGTTAACTAAGGGGGTTAACTAAGGGGGTTAACTAAGGGGGTTAACTAAGGGGGTTAACTAAGCCGCCACCGCAGGGAGAGTACTGGGTCGCGCCCTATTGGTTTTTCCAGCTCGAGAGGGCGTATGGCACAGCCCGCATACATAACGGTTATGAAGATCGTGGGTATGCACCACAAAATGCCCGTGGCACTGCGTACAAGAGGTGGTTTGCAGCATCCCGCCATCGAAAAACCGCACCAGGGTCCAGGCTCGGGTAAGACTTAAGACCGGCTCCATCTCGCTTACCCGGCAGTGCTCCAGGTAGAGTTTATAGCTTTTGACAATAGCCTGAATGCCCCGGCAATCGCCATGCTGGATTAGGTAGTGGTAAATATCGGCAAATACCGAGGAGTGAACATTCGGCTGCCAGGTTAGAAACCAGTCGGTGGAAAAGGGCAGCATTCCTTTGGGGGGAGAGACGCCTCTCAGTTCCTTGTAGAGCTTGATCAGCCGCTCTCGGCTCAGGCTGGTTTCGCTTTCCAGCAACTGCAGTCGCGCACCCAGATTGATCATCTCTATCGCAGCCTGGATCTCTCTGGCTTCGGATACTACGCTCTTCTTGCGCATGAGCAAATCTCCGTAGTGATCAGGAAATTTCTTCGACCGATTGACCTGAGAGAAGAATAGCTGCATGGGACTGAGCCATCGTTTTTTCTTTACTGTAGTTCGCGAGCATGCCAAACACCAGGCTGTCGTCGAAACGGATGCGGCATAACATCATATTCGAATTGGATAGTTTGAGAATTTGCCCGGGTGTCAGCACCCTGAGGATTTCTGCTATATCCTTGCTTATGCCCAGCCGGAAAATCGCCATATCCTTATCGGCGTGCACCATCTGCTGGGCCAGCATAAGGTATGTCAGGTTCAGTTCCTTGATTTCAGTCGTCATCTCATTATCGTTCATTTCCCAATCCCTCCCTTCGTCTGTGAATGAGTGCATTGTCCGTATCCACTCAACTTGGGGAAACCGGAATTCATCCGATTTGCGTGTAGGAAATAGCGAGCAATCCGCGTAGGAAGTTTTCCTACGCGGAACTCTTTGAAGGGGTGTGAGAAACTGTTCTGGAGTGAAAAGAGCGCGGAAGCCTGTTCCGGCAAACAACGCATGCGCTCTTTTTACCTGGTGGCAATCAGTGCCAGCACACAGAAACGGCCGTGCCGCGCGGAACTTTAGAGTGAAGACAAAATTTTTTTCGGGATCTGGTCAGGCGGGTAGCCGTACGAAGAAGCCGGAAAGCAGAATAAACGAATCCGGTACCGATCGGGTTGACAAGAATAATGCGCGAACAATATTATCAACCCAGTCATCGTAGCCGGAGTGGCTGATGGACCGGACGTAAGCCTTAGTTAGAACCATCTGCAGCGCCGTCTTCACGCGTAGAGCTCATGCGGGTTTTAAAAAAAAGACGGCAAGATATTCGGGATTGAAACAAAGTTTTATGTGAAGCCCAGCTCAGTAGTCCATATCTCCGACGCATTATCAGATCAAGAACATAGTTCTTGTTTTTCTTTTATCAACGAAGCCGGAGTTTGCGATGATAATCCTAACCGAGCCGGTTGGCAGTATACCTAGACCCCTGAACTAACTGAGGCGCTCGCGAATCGGGACTGCCTGATTCCGACGACACCTCGACAAGCCGTGACACAGCGTTTGCGAAGATACAATCGCGTGTGCGCGGCACCGCGCTCGCTTCGAAAATAATAACAGGACAATAGTGACCCGGTGGTGGTATCAAGGAGCGGGACGCTGCTACGCTTTAGCTACCGGGTATTGACCTGTTACAAGCTGGCTCGAATTTGGATAAAAGTCATTACCGTCCGTTTTTAGTCCATGAACCCATACTTCCCCGCATCCCGTGGATGCCGAGGGTTACCAGTCCGTAATAAACTTTACATTCTGTTTTTCTTTTGTGCGCTTCCCGCAGCCATACTACCGATCAGGGAAAGGCATTGAGATTATTTTGTCTCCTTCAACCCATGCACCAGGCTGATCAGCCATGAATTTATGAAGCATAAGCCAAGATTACCTCCGGTAACTCGTTCTTATCAGAAACGGACGAACCAGGGGGAGCCCCCCACCGTTGAGACCGCCGATCAGGAGGAGGCTCTGCTTTACTCCACGGCCCTGCAAACTTCACGTGCCATCCTTGAGGCGCGTGAACAAACTGAGCATGAGCTCAATCAAGCAAAAAAAGCACTGGAGGAAAAAACGGCGGAACTGGATCGATCAGTCGCCATGTTGAGAGCGACCATAGAATCGACCGCTGACGGGCTTCTGGTTACAGATAAGCACGGCAAGGTGCTTTGCTACAACCAGCTGTATGTCGATATGTGGCCAATACCAGGCCCGCTTATGGACAATGGCAGGCACCAGCCTATTATCGAGTATTGTTCCGCTCAGTTAACGGATCCGCAGCAATTCGTCCGATTAACTGGCCACATTTATGTGATGTGGCCGCCAGAAAGTTTCGATGTGCTTCAGTTTAACGATGGACGTGTATTTGAACGATATACGAAAGTCAAATTTGCAGAAGGGCGAAATGTGGGTCGCGTCTGGAGCTTCAGTGACATTACTGAACGCAGACGAGCGGAAGCCTATACAGCACAGTTAGCGGCTATTGTGGAGTCCTCCAACGATGCGATCGTTGTCAGCGATCTCAACGGTACTATTACCAGCTGGAATACGGGCGCAGAAAAGATTTTTGGATACCAGGCCAGCGAAATAATAGGGTCTTCCATATGTCGATTGATGCCTCCGGACGGCCTGGAAGAAGAGGACAACATCATGAATCTCAAGAGTGGAAAGGCTATAGGCCATTTTGAGACTGTGCGGTTACGAAAGGACAATAAACCCATTGATGTTTCCGTCACAATTTCTCCGGTAAGGGATGGTTCAGGCCGAATCGCCGGCGCCTCAAGTGTCCTGCGCGATATATCGCAGCGCAAGGAATCACAGGCGCGCATCGAGTATCTCGCCCATTACGATTCACTTACGGAGCTGCCAAACCGCGCATTGCTTGCAGACCGGATGAAAATTGCGATAGGAAACGCTGCCCGATATTCCACACGGCTAGCATTGCTATTCTTGGACCTCGACCGCTTTAAGCTGGTCAACGACTCGCTTGGCCACGAAATCGGCGATAAGCTCCTCAAGGTTGTCGCGGAGCGTATGCGGTCCACCATCCGCAATACGGACACGATAAGTCGAGTGGGAGGTGACGAGTTCGTCGTCCTGCTAAGTCCGATCGAGAAAGAAGAGGACGCCGCACGGGTGGCCAAAAAACTTATTGCAGTGGTTGCTCACCCGTATCTAATCGACGAACATGAGCTGATCCTGACCGCAAGCGTCGGAATCAGCCTGTATCCGGATAACGGCAAGGAAGCAGGCAGTCTGCTCCGTAATGCCGACGCCTCGATGTATTCTGCCAAAGAAGCCGGCAGGAATAGCTATCAGTTTTATACAGACCACTTGAATTCCCGGGCAGCCGAAAGGCTCAGTCTCGATCGCGACCTTCGCGTGGCGATTGAGCGGGATGAAACTTTTACAGTATTCCAGCCGCAGATAGAGCTTACAAACAGACAGGTTATCGGCGCGGAAGCGCTCGTGCGATGGCGCCATCCAAGACGCGGATTAGTTTCACCTGCAAGCTTTATTCCTGTTGCCGAGGACAGCGGCTTAATTCTGTCTCTCGGGGAGCGCATTCTACGCGAGGCTTGCATACAGGCGCGCCGCTGGCATGACGATGGCGTCTTTAATCGCTTTAGCATTGCGGTAAATGTTTCAGCCGTGCAATTTCGCCAAAAAGATTTTACAGATGTTGTACTGCGCGTAGTCTCCGAAACAGGCCTTTCGCCAACACAACTTGAACTCGAAGTAACCGAGAGCGTAGTGATGCAAAATGTGGAGTCCGTTGTCCAGAAAATGCGTATCCTTAAGGACCACGGCATAAAAATAGCGATCGACGATTTCGGTACTGGTTATTCCAGTCTATCGTATTTAAGACAGCTTACTGTTGATCGACTGAAAATAGACCAGTCTTTCATCCGAGACCTCCCGGCGAACGATGACGCCAAGGCCATCGTTCGCGCCATTGCCGCAATGGGCCGCAGCTTGGGATTAAGCGTTACCGCGGAGGGTGTGGAGACAGAAGTGCAGGAAAAATTTCTGCAGAGCATCGAATGCGACGAAGGCCAGGGTTACCTATATGCAAAACCCATGGTTCCGACTGATTTTGAAGCATGGCTGAAAACGTGGAATTCTTCGCTCCTTCAATAGCGAGCTCCACCATTTCCGTGCATTGCGGATACCCGCACCGCGGTGCTAGCGCCCGATTGACCGGCACGCGTTGCAGTGCCCGTGCCGCGTTCGCTCCCTAGGACTTCGGGCACTGACCAGTCGCCTCCAAGGGAGCATGCCTGTTCCCCCGGTACGTGCGGCGAGCGCCTAAGTTCTCGCCCCCTCCCTCGACCCCTCCCCTCTGCTGCAGGCGCCCGAATACGATCCAACTTTACCGGCCAGAAGTACCACAGCCAAGATGATTTTTTTGACACTTGCGCGCTTTCATCTCAATCAGAAACTCGAACAAAAAGTTACGCCAGGTCGATCCTCACCCTTTCGCCCCCGCACCTTTCGCTGTATCGACAAAAACGTGAAGGAAATCGCTTCAAGATTCGCTTCCGTTCACCCTGCTTGGGAGCGAACTTAAGTAAGCGCAAAAAAACGACGGAGAACCGGGAACCCATCCGATTTCAATGGCGTGAGGTCTGTTTCTGCCGCTCCGTTTTGGTCGACCGGATAGCACATAAAAAATAGATGCCCACGGATTCCTCCGCGGGCATCTATTCTGATTACTTGAATCTCAGGTCGGCTTTATGTCTCTCGTACACAAGACTTGGACTTGGTGCGGCCTCAGTATGCTACGAGGATATCAGATGCATCGAGATCTCCTTTTCCGACGATCGTAATCTCCGCCAACTTGACGAGTCCGTACGAATGCCCGCCCTGCTCCCCATCAGCGTCGAAATACAGCGTACCCGTGTCAGAGCCTCCCTTTCTGTCCCAGACGAAATGGTGATCAATATCGCCGGGTTTTTCCCACTTTTCATAATGATGCGATTTCTCGTCCGTGAAATACTTGGGGTTTAAGTGACCGTCCTTTTCCCAATCATGGTATTTCTTATCTTTGACCGCATCATCGAGATCATCTTTGCAGAATACCAGTTTGTCGTCTGATTTGCCTTTGTCATAATCATCCCGGCCGTGCTTGGGGTCGTTGTCTTCAAAGTCCTTTATCTTATCGGGACCGTCCCAATTGAACTTGCCCCCGTTCTTGTCACCGGTGAAGGCGAAGTAATCGTTGCCCTTGCCTCCCCAGAGGGTGTCATAGCCTTTGCCTCCCACGAGGATATCGACGCCGTCACCACCGTTGAGCTTGTCATTCCCTTTGCCGCCTATCAGCGCATCGTTGCCCTTGTTCCCATTAATCGTGTCATTGCCTCCGCGACCATTCAGATAGTCGTTCTTGTTCGAGCCATTGAGGTGATCGTCCTTCCAGTCCTTACCATATTTATATTTGCCGTCATAGTCCCTGTTTTCCAGCCATTTTGGGAGACAGGCACCGTCGTATTTATCGCCGTATTTGCCCGGGTGACTGCCGTATTCCTCGTAGTCTCCGTTATCCTTGCCGCCCTTATCGTCCTTCTTATCGTCCCCTGGCCCCTTGCCGTGGTCCTTTGCATCTTTGTCGTAATCGTCGTGGCTTGCTTGAGAGATTCCCATGTTTGTCTCCTGAGGGTGAGTTAAACATTGTGTTACATGCATGTAAAAACAGGTCCGGCCGAAGCCGGTCGCAGGGCGGTTATTATTCTATGGACCAGGCTGCTCTCCCTCGTCAACCCCTAAAACGATCCACTCCCGCACCTTGCAACTTCCCCTTAGCAGGGACTATGCCAGTAACCCTAACTCCTTGTTGCAGTTGCGCTTTTACGAGACAATAACTCGTATGTAACCTCAACCCGAACAATCTCCTCTGTCGCCGCAGACCCCGACAGTAAAGCTGTCGCGCAAGAGCTGCAATGTATCTAACGTATTGATTAATTATGAGAATATGGCTGTCTCCATTTTGAGACAATATATCCTTAAATTCGTCCACTTTCGGCGTGATGGCGATAGACAGAAGGCATTTCCAAATTGTCTCTAATTGGAGACAACCTTGAAAACAATTATGGAAAAAATAGGGTCGGGATGAGCGTAGCCTGATCCGGTCTCGAGATCCGCCTGACCAACTATCAGGCGCGCCGAGAAGGCGTGAACCGCTGTTAGCGGCCAAGGTACTTCCGCTTCGCGCCATCGGGAGGGAGGGTGCTGAGCTTCGACTTCGATTCCGCCGGTAACCTGATCGCAGCTGACGCGATCAGGGGTTTACTAACAATCGGTCCCGAGGGTCGAATCCCATGCTCGCAGAAACGGTGGAGGGCGCCCCGATCCGCTATGCGGATGCCGTCATCGCGCCAGGTAATGGCAAGATTTATTTCAGCGATGCGCCGACCCGCTTCGCGCCCTTGGAATAGGGCGGCCCTTTCGAGGCTAGCGTGCTCGACATCGTCGAGCACTCCACTCCTCAACTGGGCGCATCCTCGAGTACGACCCCGAGCAAACAGGCGGTGTGAATCATAGCGAGGGGCCTAAGCTTTGCCAACGGTGTAGCGCTAAGTAACGACGAGCAGTACCTGTTCATCAACGAGACCGGTAAATACCGAGTGTGGAAGATCCCTGTGTCGGCTCACACCTCGACATTGCAGCTCCCAGGCCACTGTCCTCCTCGACAACCTGCCCGGCTACCCGGACAACCTGATGCGTGGACTGAACGGCAAGATCTGGCTTGGTTTTGCCAAACCGCGTAATCAGGGCGGCCGATTCGATGGCGGGCACGCCGTTTCTGCGCCAACTCGCGCTGCGACTTCCGCGCGTTGTGGCGGATCGCAATGCCCTATGGACATCTGATGGCCTTCACGGAAGACGGCAAGGTAGTGGCTGATCTGCAGGACCCCACCGGGGTCTACCCCGATACGACCGCCGTTACAGAAACTGAAGACCGGCTCTATGTGCAGAGCCTCCACGCAAAGTGGCTGGGCTGGCTGTGGCGCTGAACAATGCGTAGGACCGCACATGTGTGCCGGCAAGGAACCAAGCGCAAGACCGGGGCGGCAAAGGATGATGCCTCAATAGAGGAGCACCTAAGCCCTGTTGAACGCCTGGAATTTCACGACCCCGCCGACGCACCAGCCGGGCAAGGTTGGGACTCACTGTCCGGGCGGCGGTTACCTCAAACACCGCCGCCGATAGCCCGATATTTGAGGAAAGGACTGAACTGAGTATTGCGCAACTGCAGGGGTCACTATAATCCGCGCACACTATTGGCCGGTTGACTATCGGACGCGTGCTTCTCCTGAAGCTTCGAAGCCGTTTGACGATGCACATTCGCCTCTTCTATAGTGGCGGTCACCGTCTGCTCGTGAGCGCGAATCAACGCTTCAGTATGCGATTGCAGGTCTTGGGCCTGTCTACCATAAAGATAGCTTTTATTCTGATATTGCTCCAGCAATTCCTTTTGTTCTTTCAATTTCGCCTGCACCTGAGCAGCAACATCTTCATAATGTTTCGCCACGGCCTCGTGGTCGCCCGAAGTTGTGGCATTCTGAGCAGCGGCGCGAATCTCGGGTGTGTCGACAGGCTGAGCCGCCGTTGCGGTAGAGCTCAGCAAAGCTAACGGCCCCATCACAGATAAAGCGGCGAAAATACGTACCAAATTTGTTTTCATGATGAGAATGAACCCATATAGAATTAATGTGAGTTCATCGTACTGCAGTCAATACCATCAGTACATTGGGGAAACCATGGTTTTAGACTAAGGGAAACCCTTATAAGCTGCTTTAGACCGGGGGAGTTTGTTTGAGCGTCGTTGGGTCTGGGCTGTCATGTTGCCTTAATGCTGTTCACCCCTCCCCATCAGCGGACCTTGACCTTATGCCCGCTCTAAACTCGGTAAAATTTTGCAGACGTTTCCGTGTCTCCAGCGTCTCCGCTTGAGTTACAATAAAAAAACCTTACCCTACCGCCCGGATGGTGAAATCGGTAGACACAAGGGACTTAAAATCCCTCGGGCTTAATCGCCCATGCCGGTTCGATTCCGGCTCCGGGCACCAAATTCAAGCACTTATAATGTAGATTTTCTCGCAGACTTTTTTGATCCCGTGTTTTGGGGCACTTACGGGACACTGGCCAAAGAAATTTGCATTTGAACCAGACAACTGAGAACCTTGAACTGCGGCCGGGAAGGTGGACCGCATTTCATGCTCCAATACCAGCACGTCACGGCGTTATTGATGTGACAAATTGCTTGGCGATTGCTCGGCACCTAAACTTCCTCAGTGGTTTGGTAATTTGTATTTACCATTCTGAGCTGAGTCCAATAATTGCTCTTTTATTTTATCCATCAGTTCAATAATGTTATCGAACAACTCTTCAACATCATCTGACTTTACGTCGATAAATCGCCCATGCGCTATTGCGTTCCGCTTGCTTACAAGCTTCGTATCGATGAGCATCCGTTTCAGCTCATAGCCTTGCCATGACAACCCCAGGGACTCATAAATATCGCGAAAAACATCGAACCACAAATTGCTCTTGGTATCCACGCCGTTTTTATATGGTATGTAACCACGACGGTCTCCGTGCTCTCGATAAAAGGAAGCCATGAGCCGATCGGCCTCAGCTCCAGTAACGTCACTTTGAGAAACATGCCGACGTGCAGCCAACGCCAAAAACGGGGATAACATTTCTTTGTTGGCAAGCCGCTGCAAGGCAACAAATTCCAAATAGGCCCCACATGCTGCCTTCACGAACCCTTCCCAATGCGCATATAGCATCGTGATGCAAGGTCTTAAGAGAGAAAGATCGTCCTCCCTAGCCACCCCAATTTTCCCGATACCCGATAAGAGTTTTTTACGTAATATACTTAACTCTTTTAATCGCCACACTCTCTCAGCATCCAGCGCATCTTGAAGCTGTGACAACGTTCGAAGAGTCTTGCTCATTTTTTGAAATGCTTTCGTCCGAGCTCAACTAAACGAGGAATGCGTATTTTTGCGTTTGATCCGGAACCAACGTTAGCCAATAACAGCGGCATAGACCACATCTCTTTGATTTTCTGCCTAACAAGCGCAATGTCATTTTCGTCGTTCTCATCGTAGCTATCCAGGTTAAAACCTAGACCAACCGCAATGGGCTCAAACGCAGAATCGAGAAAGCGACCTTGGAATCTCTGGCCATTATATTTACGGAATGTGGATTCTCCAGTTGCGTTAAATAACAGGGTAAAAAGCTTTTCAAAACGTATTTTTTCATCGCTTGTCGCAATGTTCTGCTCGACGAAAAGTTTTTCAATGCTATCCGTCAAGTAGTCAGAAACATCCCTGCCGCCTAACTCGCTCCGGGACAAAGCAAAGTACTTTAAGGCCAGTTCCACATCGTAGCGCTCATCAAGAGCCCGGTCGGTTAGTGAAAGACATTCTTCAAATTTATCGAAGTGGCTAACCGCTTCCAACCATTCAAATGCCGCTAAATTCAACATCACCAGCAGGCAGTTTCTTACCTCTTGCTCTGACAAAAATGTTCCACCCGTATTCAACCGCTGAAACACCTCAAATTTAGCGTTCGCATCTGACTCCTTCTGGATAATTTCAACCTTGATTTCGAACGCTTGAAATCGAGCTGAAGCGATTTTGGAAGCGGTTTTGTGTTTTGGCTTGATTCCTCCCAAGCGATACCGTCGAGGCTGGGAAGTAGTTTTGTTCCAATCAATTTGAGCGGTGGCAATACCGCCCCTTGAGTGCCTTTTAGCTTTCCAACAAATTCAAGAATGGTTGATATTCTTTGTAAGCCATCAACCAACTCCCAAACACCGTCGCTCCTCTGATAGACGAAAATTGCAGGTGTGGGAATGCCCAACAGAAACGATTCCACCAAACGCGACTTTTGCCCCTGAGTCCATCGGAAAAATCTTTGGAAGTTTGGGTTAATGACCATTTCGTCGTTCTCGTAGAGATTTACGATCTCCCCGATGGACATTGGATACCCATCGGTTCTGAATTCTTTAACTCGAGCTTTTAGTTCTTCTAGAAGATCCATTTGGGCCGTTTAGTAGGATAAATACGTTTAATTACAAATAATATTAAAGCTCTGTTTAACTTGTTAAAAGATACGGAAGGGGGGACACCACCTTATATCCTGCGGATACAGGAAGTTCCTATGCGACCTTAATCGGCCTGGCTATTGTGGGGAGACCAGACGCTTACGCTCAAAGCACTCAGCGGCGCATTTTTCGTCACGTCCAATGACTGCAGCGTTCGACTCGGCATTATTCATGGTTTCGTGGCGATCTCGTTAAATCCAAGCAGTCCAGAAGGACCAAAGGATGTGCCCTCCCATCTAGGGATGCGTTGACGCTCTGTACGGAATCCTTCCAGAAGCGGCAAAAGAGCATCCTTGGACTCCACTCCTAGGAGAATCTTTACTTTTTCGAAATAAATTGCTGACCTGGAGCGTGCGAATACTTCAAAAGATCCGGGATGCTGACTGGCTACATACAAGAGAGTTTCTGGCCACCAATGCCACTGATCATTTGGCCTGTCAAGGTTGCCACGCATGAAGAGAATAAAGTCCGCCTGCATTAGATACCGGAACTCGACTCCCGATCCTTTCGAGCGTTGTTCGAGTAGGTCGGCTCGAAGAGATAGTCGACGTAGACCGAGTCTTTTGTTTCTATACTCGAGCGACTTCACGTGTTGGCCGAAGACCTCAAACGGAACCATCGGCTCCTTGCTGTACTTTGAGTAGCCGGATACGTAGTATCCGTTTGCCATGAGAAAGTTTGCAGATTCGAATCTTTCAGCGCGAATTAATGTTGCTAAGGCGTAGAGGAATAGTTCGTGAACGATAAATTTGAAATTATCAACATCCCATTCTCTATAGCTGCCAGCGTTCTGCTGCTGCTCGAGGTAGGGAATGAGGCGTTCAAAGAAGCGGTGAATCGCTGTATGAGTTTCGTACGAATCTCGGTATAGAGCAATATTCACGAATAACTCAATAGCTTCGTTTCTATAAGGTAAGAATGTCTCAATGTTTTGAATTACCTCGTCGTCAAACGGATCAATTGATGCGTCGATTCGGAATTTCTCTAACTCGTTCGCAAGCGTTGTCAGATACTCGATCGTTACGGCGTCGGAGTTGCCACGCCCGTTCTTTATTGCGTCAAGTGCACGCTTCTGACGCGACGAAGTACCTAATGAAACCTGTCGCTGTTCCTCCGAGAGAAAACCTGGTTTTTGACCGAGACCAGGCTTTCTGTAAAGTGGTTGCTCATACACCCAGCGAATCAGCTTCTCAAAGTTTTCGCCCGCGGTACCAGCATCACTGAAGTCGATGTAAATGCGAGAATGGTAATAGGCTGGGAGATATGCCTTTCCTTCGTCATCTCGCTCCTTGACGACTGCGACAAATTTATCTTGCGCTTGGCTAGTATAGATTTCCGGTGAGATGATCTGAGTTTCGGTTCCAACTCCACCGCTTCTGCCGTCGGCCTTCTGAACATAAACCTTGTCGCAGATGAGCGCCACCTTTTTTATTTCTGGGTCGGAAACCATACGTTCCATGAAGACATGGGCGTCGTGGCCTTCTTTGAGATCCCACTTGTCGAGGATCACATCGATACCAGACTCTCGCAAATCAGTAGCAAGCTGAACGACCCAAGCTTCATGATCTTGGCTCGTCCAACTATAGGAAATGAAGAGCTTCGGATTGCACACCTTAACATCCTCTTTGTCGTTTTTTACAAGGCGACTGTTTTTCGCCCCAACCACAACTCGGCCTCTGGACTTCGCTTCCATCTCTATGGGGTAAGCGATCAACAAACTCAGATTTTCCATTTTGCCTTCTCACCCATTACCTCCTCAAGGAATTGTCACCACGGTCTCCTTCGAACTTAAGAAATATACCGAGCTTCGGAAGAGGGAATCCTAATTCGCTACACAGGCGATGCTTCCGTAAGTCGGTTTATCTCTGCGGCAATCCGCGTCCTATTATTCACATCGATATTTTCTAACTGTTTTTCATGTTTGCCATCAGTTATTGCTGGAAAGCCCCCCATTTCCCGGAACAAATCTTGGCTTTATGAAAGCCTTCAAAGATTTTCAGCTACCCGCCAAAAACAGTACAAAAATCTTTTATTTTTGCATACTCATGATAAACACGCTGCTCCCAACCCACCATCTGCTGATGTACTTCGAGCGGCAGTAATAGTCCTGTAGAAAGTGCTATTGACTTGAACATATCCGGTAACGGCCGCAACGTTCTTGCCTGAAGCTGGGTTATATGAGAAAAAATCATTTTTGTTGCCGCTATGCCGTGAGAGGTAACAGTCACCGTAGCTTCTGCTTATTTATAACAGCGGAAAAAAATCCTTTTTCTTAGAACAGCCCCATGAATGCCCCATTACCGCGTCTGCCACGTTATTTATTATTGCTGTTACTGAACATTTTACGAAGCACTCGAGGGATTTAATATCCCTTGTTGCTATTTATTGGCTTCGTATGGTGTTTGGGATATCTTAACGGGGCAGCAATGGCAAATATTGAGAAATGTATTTCCGGGAACGGCAAGACTGCGTACCGGTAAAGGTGAGACTAAAAGGTTTCCCTATTCAATCCACGACTTTCGAGCGGCTGACGGATACTAGGAAATGGGCACAGGATACCGAATCGGCAATTCGCAGTAGCCGCCACTTTAAAACTTCCGAGGCGAAACGCCATACACTGGCCATTGGTAGATCGCTCCATAAAAACGGTTACTTGGTGAGATGGGCACGAAGGCAACTGATCTGGAATGGGATTTAGGCAACAGGCCTGTACTTTCTCCCCCGGTTCCCTTGCTTGGCTGATCTCTGCTAGCGCTTGAGAAAGCACCAGTGCTGTGGCTTTCCCTGATCAACCCGCTTCGGCGGTTTTTTATTGCCTGCGGAGAAGTGTCGCCAAGGCCAAGGCGTCAGATAAATACAAGGGACGAAAACCAAATGACGGGTATGAGTTATAAGATTTGATACTTTAGTCATATATAAGTGGACAAAGTAAAGAACCTTTGCTAAGCTGTTCTTATGTGGACAGTGCAAATCAGGTTTACGTAGGCAGCACGTTGTTATGTTTTTATTCCTAATAGTTTTCCCTAGCAAAAAACCAAGGTTTCCCCAATATACTGATTCCATTAGCTGGATTAGGATGAAACTACCTATCCCCTTTGAATCATTGCGATCATGAAAACAAATTTGGCGAATCTTATGGCAGCGTTATCAATGGCGGGCCTGCTCGCTTCGCTGAGTCCTGTTGTGATGGCATCCGAGCCTGTTGAGGCTGCCGTGATCCGTGTGGCAGCCGAGGGTGCGACTACGCAAGACGATCATGACGCCTTGGCAAAGCTATATGAAGACGCCGCAACAGAATTGCAGGCAAAGGTAGCGGAAACAAAGGAGCTGCTCGAACACTATGAGGATAAAAGCTATCTTTATGGCAGGCGGGCTCAGGATCTGCAATCGCATACCCATGCATTAATCCGCAACTACGAGAAGTCTGTCAGGAAAAATCTGCAAGCCGCCGCGATGCACCGACAGATCGCTGGAAGGCTCAAAGAAAACCATGCCTCCGCAGAAGCCAGCATGCCTGAGGCGCTGAGTGGACTATAAGAGAGTCTTGATAGATCCATCAGTTCCGGCTGAGACAGCCTGCCAACACACATCTTAATCGCCACACTAGAGGAAACCATGAACGTAGACGACATTTCTAAAAGTGCGAAGACTGGCTAACCTCGGAATACGATATCGAATTCCGCGACCATGAAGTCGGGCTCCTCCCGGGACGGGCTGAGCTTTACAATCAGTGCTTCCGGATCAAGGACGCTCTGCAGAAATCGGTCCTTTGAGATATACGGATCTCCCTCGAAATACAGCTGTGAAATCAACTCGTCGCGTTTGCCTCTCACATCGAAGTGAATATGAGCTGGCCGAATCATGCCTGGTGCAGCGGGGTAATGAAGCGGCTTTATAGTTTTGAACTGATAGCGGCCATCGGCGCCGGTAGTGACTGCCCCGAAACCCTCAAAGTTGGGATCGAGCGGCGCTGGGTTCGTGTCATCAGGATGAGCGTAGCGTCCTGCGGAATTGGCTTGCCAGATTTCGACATCGGCTCCCGCAACCGGTCTCCCGTGGGGGTCGATCACGCGGCCCCTGACAATGAGAAGCTCTCCCTTGGCGCGTTCCGAGCCTCCCGGGACCCGGGTTAGGTCCCCGCTGCGATTGGGCTTGCTCATGATAGGATAAAATGGACCCAGGATCTGGTCTTGTGTCCGCCTTAGCGTCATCTGGGCAAGAACAGAACTTATGGGGGCGAGCATACCGGCAGCGAGTAGAGCTGCTGAGGCTTTCAGAACGGTGCGCCGACCAGGTGTTGTCCGCCTTGGCGTTGGCCTGTCAAACTTCATAATATTCCTCAAGGATATCTGATTAAATTGGCATACTCCTGATGGGATGCCCGCATGCTGAATCATCCCTCACTGGCGGCCAGACGGATGACAGGCTTGATAGTGACGCCCTTCTCGCTGTCTTCTGCTGCCTGGTTGATCTGGTCGAGCGTATAGAATTTCACCAGCTTGTCGAAAGGAAACCTTCCCTGCATATAAAGCTCGACCAACGCCGGAATGAAAAGATCCGGCTTGCTTTCACCTTCTATAATGCCAATGATGCGCTTGCCAGCCGTCATCACATCATTGACGTCGAAACTCGCCTCGGTGCCCAGGGCGGGCGCGCCAACTATGCCGCAGGTCCCGCCGATCGATAGCGCATCAATCGCCTGGCGAAGAACTGCGGGCCGGCCGCTTGACTCGAGCGTGAAATCGGCACCTCCCCCGGTAATTTCACCCACCGCTGTTATCGGGTCAGTTTCGCGGCTGTTCACGGTATGAGTGGCGCCGAGTTCCTTCGCAAGCTCCAGGCGGGAAGGAACTACGTCGGAGACAATAATTGTCGTTGCACCCGCCACACGTGCCGCCATGACTGCGCTCAATCCAACCGCCCCACCGCCAAAGGTTGCGAAACTGCTGCCGGGCGTGACTTTAAGCGCATTGATGACCGCTCCGGCCCCGGTCTGGATGCCGCAGCCCAGCGGACCCAGTAACTCGAGGGGCGCATCGCGCGGCACCCTGATGACGTTACGCTCGTGCACCAGCGCCAAGGTCCCGAAAGACGATTGCCCGAAGAAATGGTCGTGAATTGGCCTTCCCCCAGCTTCGCAAGTGGCTGTGCTCCCGTCCTCCCGCGCGCCGCCAAAATTGAGCGGGTAAAAATTCTCACAATAGGTTAGGTCTCCCCGCAGGCAGGGTTTGCAGTGCCCGCACCACATATAGGTCAGCACCACGTGGTCTCCTGCCTTGACCTTTTTCACACTGCCGCCCACCTCTTCAACCACGCCCGCGCCTTCATGCCCGAGCACGATCGGTAGCGGCACATCGTAGAGCTGGTCGCGCGCAACCATATCGGTATGGCACATGCCGGTCGCCACTACCCGCACCAGCACCTCGTCCGGCCTCGGCTCATCCAGGAACAGTTTCTCGACCTGGAAAGGGCCGCCCTTCTGGCGTATTGTTGCCCCCGTGATCTCTCTCATCCCTGGTCTCCGATATGCCTCATTCGGTTAACTTCGAAAAAGATTTTAGGCAGCATGGGACAATCCGCATGCGGCTCGGCTAAAGCCGGATGCCCGATTTGCCCGGCGCAAGAATCCCGTTTGGATCAAGCGCTTTCTTTAGAATTTTGTTGACGTTGCGCTGCACCGGGCCGTATGTATCGGCCACCTTATCCATGAATGCCGTGTTGACGCGGTAGATTCCATATCCCTGTGCCGAAAACGTCGTCAGCAGCTCATCGAAGCACTCGTGCGCTGCCTTCACCTGCTCCGGGTTTGCCTTGTCGTACAAGACATCGACGACATGATGCATGTCGCGCATGCCGACAATGAATTCCCCGGAATAATCCAGCCCATGCTTGGCAAGAATTTGTTTGGTCAGGGTCATCTGTTTGAGCGTCTCGCTCCCGCGAGCCTGCGATACGGGCGCGAACCACATTGAGCCGCCGCCGCCGCGCCAGTTGTAGAGGGAAAATTCCTTGAGCGTCATTTCTCCGCTCATGAGCTTGGCCCGGTATTCAAACGCGGCGTCGCCTGCCGCTTCCTTCTCAGTCAATATCTTCGCCTTGCCGGATTTGCCAAACGCCTGTGTTACGATCTTCCAGTTCACGTCAATCTGTTCCTGTGTCCCATAGAGGGCCGCATACACGTTCCAGATTCCAAGATTGTGATCTTTCGTAATTTTACGAACAGCTTCATCCGGGATCGATCCAGGTCCGGTTACATAGTCGCCACGCCGCGCTTTGGTCGGGGCTTCGTACAATGCATGGGCTATGACCACAGCATTGGGAATAACACTATTGATACGCAGCGGACGGATTGTTTCCACAATCTCCACGATATCCTGCTCATCCTGGTACTGAACGACGAACGGCTTGAAAACCGGTGGCGCAGGCATGAGCCAGAAACCGAATTTGGTGACGATTCCATAGTTGGACTGGGTAAAAATTCCATCAAGATAGGGACCGTATCCCCATTTAAAAACCTGCCAGGTATTTGAGTTTGGCAGCGAGCCCATCCCGGTACGCAACACTTCGCCATTCGCCAGCACTACCTCCATTCCGCAGGCAAACATGAAATGCTCTCCATAGGGGGTATATCCGACTCCCCGGTCCAGCGTATTGCCTACCGGACCGGCAATGGCCGAGGGCGCTGGCATGGAAAGCCATAAGCCCAGCTTGTGCTCGGCGATATAGTCGTAGAGCTGTTTATAAGTGACGCCCGGTTCAACCAGGGCATAGGCCAGGTCCTTGTCGACTTCAAGAATACGATTCATGCGCTTGAGATCAAGCACCACCTGTCCGCGTTCGGCCGGTGCCGCTGAACCGTAACCCAAGTTCTTGCCGGTTGAGATGGGCCAGACAGGTACTTGGTACTTGTTGCAAATGCCCACGATCTTCTGGATCTGCTCCACCTTTGTGGCCATTATTGCCGCAGAAGGAGTGTGCCGCGAGTCCGGGACCGGCATCATGGTTTTGATGTAGGGGGCGAGTTGCTCAGCGGATACGAGCACAGCAGAATCTCCCAGTACGGCGCGAAAGGCGCTGATGGCGGCATCGAAAGTCTGTTCGGACACGCCGTGGGGCAACGCAATATATTTACTGGCCATTATTTGGTCCCCTGGCTAAATGTCTATTACGAATGAGGTGAACCGGCCTGCCTTGTCGGGCCTGCCACGCTTGACTCCGCCTGATTGGTATACATGGGCGCGCGCGGAGCAGGATTCATGACCCGCTTCGGCGCCTAGCGCGGCAGCCACTACTGCATACCCTACCGCTTCCACCCACCCGCTGGCATGCGGCTCATCGTTCTCGAAGGCGCTCCTTCGCTTTCCGGAGGCTGCTGTTTCGAGCCCTGGTTCCTGATTAACCGGAATCCATGCAGGGGTCGTGTCCCAGCCCAGCAATTGGCAGCCATCCGTTGGCGACACGCCAGCGCAATAAAGATAGGCCGGGTCGTGTCCGGATCCGGCGCCCTCGAGTCGCCAGGCTAGAAACCCGGGAGGAAATTTATTGGCCGTGCCCCGCTCTTCCGCCCCCTGAGTGGAAAAGAAATTCTCCACGATGGAAAAGCTGCGCTGGCTTTGGACGAGCCGCGCGGCGAGGATGCCGCCTGCGGCATGCGAAGGGGATGCGGCGGCCCAAACGTGCCTGAGTCCGGAAACGCGCGCGGCGCTCCCACGTACCAAAGCCTCGCCCGAAGAAGCATGAGAACCCAACGAAACCAAACCGCCGCCCGCGTTGCGCACCAGTTCGGTGAAGACCGCGGCGCTGCCATCATCCATGACTGCGATCCATCGGGTATCGCGGAACGTCTCAAGCAAGTAGGCAACTTTCTCGTATTCGTTCAGCAATCCGTCTTTAAGCTTCATCACCTCCAGCCCACTTTGTGCGCCTCTTGCATCGGTTGCGGAAGTGGCATCGTGCCCTGTAGCGGCTCGGCGGGCGTTCGCGGCAAAGGCGGTGCGAGCTCCAGCTGCGAATTCGGCGTCAGCCGCCCCGCTCCCAAGCAACAGTCGCAGTCTTCCCGGCTTGCCCGCGGAAGCGGCCGCCGTTGTTATCGGCGAGATGCCCAGCGTCAGCAGCGTGCTTCCCATCAATGCGCCTTTCATGAGATTACGTCGATACACATCCATGAGCTACTCTCCCCCGTTTGACTTCCCTTGGCAGCCTTTTCAGTTCGCCGAGATGTATTCGGCCAATTTTGTCAGAGACTCGTCGTCAATTTCTGCCGCGCGAAAAGATGGCATTGCCCGGTTTCCATTTCGTACAATAGTGCGGATATAAATGGGGGGAAGCGCACGGCCGCGAATGGCTGGCCCAACGCCCTGCTCGTGGCAATATGCACAGACCTTGGCATAGACCTCGGGCCCGTCTTTCCATACGAAGGCTCCACTGGGAGCAGGAGGAGCTGCAAATGAGGTTTTTGTCACGATTGCTGCAGCAATCGCTATCGCCATCATAAAACCACTCGCCACGGCTGCGATCGCAATTTTCCTCATATCGCTGTCCTCCGGACGGGTGAAGAATAGTGCGTGAATATATTATTCGAGGAATGGAAGTCTATGTCTTATCCATCGCTATCCGCACGCTTACATTGCAAGCGCGACATGACATCGCACCTCCAGAGCCTGCAAACCGGTACTTAACGATTCCTCTCGCGTGCCCACGCACCAACTGATCGTCGCGCGGACGGATTTCTCGGCAGATACTCTGCCTCCTGCGATTTCAATATAGCTAAGGCGAGAAATAAAGTATAGAAAGTTTATCGATGCCCCCGTTTACATACCTTAAAGTTAAGCTAGCTTCATAGTCCAGCGTAATGGGGGAAAAAATGCGTGAGATCGGTCCTTCGAAGCCACGAACAAGCTTGGCACCTTGCTCGACTGGGTCGAGAATGGGGAAGAAGTTCTCATTACCCGGCATGGGAAAGCTGCAGCCCGCCTCATCCCCGATCCCACTGGTCCGATACCAGCAAGGCAATAGCGGCTGCACAGCGCATACGTTTACGGGCTCAACCACTTAAAAGCAAGTCTTTCAACTGGCAGCTCTTGTTTCAATGTAGCAAAAGGAAGTCCTTTTACACTTCTCAATCTGGCGGAGTCACTCGAGTCGCCCTCTTGGCATACCTCGCTGATCGTTTTCCGGGCTACCAGGTTTTTACCCTCCCCGGCGGGCTGCCGGTGTGCCTACTTTCGCCGCCAAGTCCATCGCAAGCTGTCTGAGCGTTTCGTCTTCTTCCAGTCCATCCAGGAAGCGTTGGGGAATGCCAGACAGCCCGGTTTGGGCTCCGGCTAACGCTCCGGTCAGAATGGCGCGAGCCTGGTTTTGCCCTCCGCCATTCAGGGCGTGCAGCACAGCCGATTCAAAGTCGTGAGGGAAGCGGGCAGCCAAATAGTAGGCTGCGGGAAGCTGGTGGTAGATGGCGCAGGGCATGCCGTATACGAGGGACACCTTCCACGCGGGCTCTATCCGGATGGCGGGATCTGCCGCGGCAGTGGAAATATACGATGGCGTCAGCAGCGCGTCAGGTGATGCGAACCTTCCTGCACGGGGAGGATCCGGATCGCCGGGGCGGGGTGGCTGTAGATCGGAGTGAGTCACCGCGTGGAAAGGCAGTTGGCCCGTCTTCACCAATTGCATCATGGTACTGGAGAGATTCTTGTCGAGCTTGTGCCCTTGGATCAGGAGGCCGAGCACGGCCCCGTAAGCCACCGTCATCGATAGCACGACATCGTCGGTTTGGGTAAGGCGAGCATTATCGGAAATGGCGGTGGCCAGTTCGTGCGGTTGCATCGCATAGCGAACCGCCAGGGCAAGTGTTCGTTCTATGGCTTCGGTAGTATCGGCATTCCCGCCAGTTTGTCCCCATGGCAGTCCCTCCTCGACGCGCTTGCGCCAGGCGTTGCGGATGGATTGGCTGGTGTATCCGCCGGGTCCGTTCGCCGGAGTACCGTCAAGCAAGGGAAACAGCTCTTCGTCCATTCGCCTGCAGAAATCCGCTTCGTCATAACCACCTCGCTCGACGAGCGAGCGGAGCATGAGCCTGAGAATAATGCCTGCCTGCGACAACTGGCCTGCTTTCAGCCCTTCATGGTAGCGGCCGGGCTTGGGATCAGTATAAGTCGTGATCCAGTCACCGTAGTCGCGGTGAAGCTCCTCGAGGTCATAGTACCAGTGAGGTCCAACTCCAAGGGCGTCTCCGATAAAGGCGCCCATGATCGCGCCGGCGGCTCGATCTTGAATGGTGGGTTCAGCCATGGTTCTGATCCTCCTGTGGTTAAACTGGATTTCGGAACAAATAAGTTGGAAACGTACGTTTGGGCCGGACTGCACACGTCCGCTCCCAGTGGAGATGCTATCGCGAATAGACTACTAGCGGCGAACGCTCTTCAATCGCTTCGCTCCCTGCTACTGGCGGTTAAAATACGCGTATTGGCGCAATACCCGGTCCGTATTTTCTTCATCGGCTCTCAAGCCCTGGGCCCATGCACGGGAAGCCATGTCCCCCGCTACACTAGGAAATGGAGCGACATTCGCTTTCCCAAGTGAACAGGGATCTACGCGATTTACGACGGCATAATAAAATATATCTTCGAGCACTTCTGTGCGAGAGTCGGGATAGTCCGGCTTGGACACGAATAGAACATGGAAAATGAGAAGATGCCCCCCGAGCAAAGCGGCATCCGCAGCACATGACCCTGTGCGCGACGTTCTCAACGATGCGCGCTATGCGCCGTGACGAGACGAGGCGCTCCAGCGCGGCTATGCTTCAGTGATTTCGCTGCCCGGTTCGCGTGGACGGGACGGTGACGGGCGCGCTAATGATATACGCGGCGAAACCGGACGCGTTCGACGACGAGGAACGGCGGCTACTCGTCGAAACCGCGTCGGCCGTGGCTTTGGCATCTCCTCACTACGGGTGAGTCAGAAGGCGGGGGAGGCCGATGACTATCTGGCGCATGGCCAACTACGACGAGCTGACCGGTCTGCCGAACCGGTGCGGCTGCGCGAGCTTCTCGCTCAGATGATCGTCAACTGCGGCAGAGGAATAGGCCGTTCGCACTGCTAACTGAGCATTGGACGATTCACGATTTCTCACGAACGTCACCGATCGGACCGGTTGAAAAGGATTTCCCAAGAATAAAAAATGCATGTGAAAATTTTTGTAGTTATATTTTTGATTATTTCGTGGCTAGCCAGTTGTGCGACTAGTCCCTCTTCGAGCCGGTCAGGACAAAATGACGAATGTGCTTTAGCAGGAAGGGCGTTCGTCTACTCCTGCATCAGTCGGAGGTAGTTCAGGAAGTTTGCCCTGTGTCATTAATATCTTTCGCGCTGCCAGGTAGGCACCAGAAGAACGATCGAGCTAACGGCCGCAAGGCTGTAAAACGGGCTCTGGTGATATGAGGTCTGGAAGCATGGAACGGAAAAACAGAAACACGATTTTACGTATTTCTGTAAATACGAGGGGGTGAGGTCAAGCTTGGGAGGACCAAATTCTGCGCGGAAGCTCGTTCCGGGGGTAGGTAAAATCACTTGTGCTAGAGCCTCAACGAGTGCCACTTCCGCTTCAATTTCTAGTGTCCTGCTCCAACGTCACCACGGGGCGCAAATCGCCGCCTTACCGCATACGCTCGTGGAGAATAAAGTGTCAATATGGTAGCAACGAAACAAGGGCGGCCGGTCACTAGATCCTGACCTAATCTCTCGAGTTGTTGGTAGGCCCTCCAGATTCAAACTGGCGACCAGCGGATTCAAAGTCGTTCCCACGCCCGCTGCGATGCTTCAGGAGGGGCACTCATAAAAAAATACTTGCGCTCATTTCGAAAATGCCAACGGTGATTGCCGTGACAACCCCAATGCTTAATCAGTAGCAATCACTGTTCTGCTTGAGGGTTCAACCGAGTATATGTCATCTGAATAGTAGCAAGCACAGTTTTTTGACAGGAGTTACCCCCGAAGTTACTCCTCAAAATACCGCTGTCGACGTTGTACCAATCCATTTTTTAGTAATGGTAAATTTCCGTTCTCGCCACTTCCTGGTTATCCAATCTTTCTCTGAGAAGAATTTTCACACTAGGCTGGAGCAAGCATCGGAAACAGTGCACGTAACCCAGTGGCCATCATTTCTACGGCTATCGCCGCAAGGATAAATCCTCCAACGCGCTGTACTACATCCATAGTGGATTGCCGAATCTTCTTTTCCGCCTGACTAGCCATGTAAAAAGTTATCCAGCATACGATACCTACGATAAGGATAGGCACCACCACATGAATCAAATCGACATAGGTCTGCCATGCGCTGTTTCCCATGACATAGCTGAATGCGGCCGGACCGGCCAGCAGTGGTACAGCTAAAGGGACAATTGCCGCTTCTCGAACCCCGTCTTCATTAGCGATACTGGGCGATCCCTTGAAGGTTGATTCCTTCCCAAGAACCATTGCTATTGCCAGCAATAAGACAATGACTCCTCCGCCAACTTGCATCGCTCCCAGCGATATGCCGAGCAATCCTAAAATAGGCATCCCCAGAAATGTCGCCACCAGCAACGCCATGGTGACGCTCAACCCAATAGTCCTGGCAAAGCGGCCCTTGCTGCGTAGATCAAAACCCTCCGTAGCGGCGAGAAAGACGGGGATCATGGAAACAGGCCCCATCAGCACGAACAGCGTGATGGTTTTCTTGAGAGTTAAAGCCAAAATTGAAAGCATCATCTAGCGTGAATGGGTGAAATATTGTGCGCCCATACGGACGCAGAATTGGTGTTTATTCTTCTCAAAGTGGACGCTCAACATTTAATAATAACGACACCAGTAGAGGTGACAACTATCCTCAAAATGAAAGCGGCTACGGATGGCATCCGCTCAGACTGACGTTCAGCCCGGTATCAAATTGTTTTTCAAGCATGCTATAAACAGGTTTTTCAACAGAATTGACAGACAGGCAACCTTGAACTTTCCGAAGCTGAGGTTCAGAACATGTTTACCACCCCCAATTCAAAACCTGTCAAACTTGTGTTTTATACTCTTTAAGCTATAAAGAAAATCGCACGATTGTACTAAGGCCAGAACAAGATCAACAGCTTGAAGGGAAAGACCGATGAACCTGTCTGAATACATCCACGCTACCAGCCGCCCCTACAGCTCTCTTTTGAAAGAACTTACCATCTGGGGAAAGCTTTTCTCGTCAAAACAGCTCGCGTTCAACATGCAGACGCAGACTGCGTCTAACTGGTGTTGGGCTGCAGCGTCAGCAAGCGTATCTCATTTCTATTGGTGGTGGAGCACGTGGACTCAATGCCGAGTGGCGAACGGAGAGCTTGGTCATAGCGATTGCTGCAATAGCCCTGTCCCAGCCCCATGTAATGTCCCTTGGTATCTCGACAGGGCCCTCACGCGTACCAATAACTTCGTAAGCACGCTGGGGCAAGGAAGCTTTCAGCAGGTAAAAGCGGAAATCGATGCATGCAGGCCCGTAGGCGCGAGAATTGGCTGGAACGGCGGCGGAGGCCATTTCATTGTGATTCACGGTTACAGCCGCATTCTCGATCTGGAATACTTCGATATCGACGACCCGATATATGGCAAGAGTCATATGACAGTATCGGATTTTGCCAGCAACTACCAGGGAAGCGGAACCTGGACGCATACCTATTTCACCAAGAGCTATTTTAAAATGCCAATAAAATATCTGATCCCGGTAGAGCCAATTCTTCGCCGTATCTGGGAAGCCCGTCCACTATTGCAGCTGAAACAGGGAAAAATTTCGGCTTCGGAGTCGGCAGAAGCGCGGGCAAGTCGAGACGCGGCCGATGAAGAACGCGCGGCATTGGGTATGGCTCATCGCGTGTATTCGCTAGGGCTGGACTCACTACTAGGACAACGGGAGGCTGCCCCGGATCCTGTGGCGCTACGGGTTTTTGAAACTGTGGAAGGCACGCCCCAGGCCTTTTATGATGTCACTGAAGAAGCAGAACCTCGCGTTCTGCAAATGTCGGCAGCAAAGCGGCGGCTGGATTTGTTTTCCCGAGGGCTATCCGAAGTTCTTGCCACAATCGGCAAAGGGGATCAGGAAGCTGAGCTACGGGTATTTCAGGTGCCGGGACTTAATTTCGAGGCGTTATGGATTAGTTATGAAGGCGAAGGACAGGATGTGCTCATTCCATTGCATACAGTAGGCCGGTTGGCTCAATACAAGCCGGTGTTCTGGAACGAAGCCTTGGACGCGTTACGGGAAGCCGCCCGGCCGTTAGCCGATATGGATGATACGATGGGAGCTTGACAGGTTGCCGCGAACGGAGACATATCCAGAGCACGCATCCTGAAAACAAAGGGGGCGAAAAAAACGCTCCCTTTGCTGTACATAAAGTCTACTTATAAAGTCAACTGATATTCAAACTCTGCGGCGGCGCGCCAGGATGCTGATGATTCCAAGCCCGGCAAGCAGCATCGCGTAGCTTTCGGGTTCGGGCACCAGCGTCAGGAAACCGCGAATCTCGCCAGCCTGAAATGTGCTGGAATGGATGTTCGCGTAAGCGCTCCCACTATTTAACCCTGCCACCAGCGCATCGAATGCGCCCGACGCGGTGCCGCCATGGTCAGTGATGAATGACGGGTTGTAGCTGGAAGGGTCCGTCATGTCAAACGTATGATCATAAACGCCTGACGTCGTGCCCGTGGGGAAACCGGTAAATGTGGGCGTGGTGGTAGCTACACCTACGTTTCCAGCAAGAGGAGTAGCTGTGCAACAATGAATATGGGAAGCAGTATTCCCTGCAACCAGGCCGCTAAACGTTTCCTCAACCCGCATCGTGAAGTTCGTGGTATCGACCGTGACGGTCGCGGTACCGGTTGCTGGAGATTCATTCGCCGGTTCTTCCGCAGATCCCCTTAGTACGGTTGTGTATACTGACTGAGCGGCCGCTGGCAGAGCGAGCGCCGCAAATAGAAATCCTGCGACCAAAGAACTGTATTTCATGATTATCCTCCTTTATATTTAGGAATTGCCGGGACAGCAGTATTCCACTAACGAGTCATCGATGAATTATTGAACAGGACTCAATACAGGATAGTACATTTCCGAGGCGGTTTTTCAATAGACCATTTGGACACCGTGGGCACTCCCCGCTGCCGCTATGCTGCCCGTATGATCCAGGCTCATTAACGGCTTCGAAAGCGTGGCTACAGCAGCGGGGCTTCGCCGGCGCTGGCTCCATGAGTTCTCCAAAGCATATCCCCTGGACTCCGCAAAAATGCCATCTCTCGTGCGGTCTCTCGGACTGCCGTGTGGTAATAACCGCGTTCTTATTTATTGTGTGCGATTGAAATTAGGTCAAAGAATCCTTTTTCACTTCTGCTCGCAGGGGTAATATTGGCAATGATGAGCCTCACTGAGTGAAACTACCACAAAATGGAGTTGGAAATTTTCTCACGCGTGTATGTTTAAAAACCTGACCATCCGAACCCGGCTCGTTTTCATCCTGTCTATCCTGGTTGCTTTTCTGCTGGGTAGCCAGATGCTCGGTCTCTTCGGTATGAGCAATGCTATCGGTGGGCTGGAAACCGTCTACCACGATCGCGCGATTCCGCTCAAACAGGTGGGGTATATCGAATCGCTCCTGCTGCAAAACCGCTTGGCTATAACATCTGCCTTGCTTTTGCCGACCCCCGAGATCGTTGAAGAGAAAACGGCTCTCGTAGAGAAGAACATTGAAAGAATAAACCGAACGTGGGAACGGTACATGCTCACCCACCTAACCGACGAGGAGCGAAAGCTGGCTTTGAAGTTTCAAGCCGACCGTGAGATCTTTCTTCATGAGGGGATAGTTCCAGCAGCTGTCGCTCTACGGGCAAATAAAATCGGAGAAGCACACCGGCTTCTAGTCGAAAAAATTCGGCCGCTGTATAGGCCGGTCGGCGCAAGTATCGAAGCACTCGTCATGCTACAGCTCGATGAGGCTGGGCGCGAATACAACCGGGAACAGAACCGTTACTCGACTATTACCAATATTCTCGTTGCTTCAATAATCATTGCACTGCTACTGACTGTGCTGATAAGCCGGGTATTCACCCGCGCCATTTCCAAGCCGCTGGAGAATGTCGTGAAGATCGCACGAGCGGTTGCAGCCGGGAATCTGACTCAAGAAATCGACGTTCGCTCGAACGACGAAGTCGGCCAGCTTATGCAAGCCCTCAAGGAAATGCGGGACAGCCTGGTGGATACCATCGGCCAGGTCCGCGCAAGCGAGGCGCACACCCGTGCCTTGCTGAACAATATGATCGACGGCATTGCGTCGGTAAATCAATATGGCGTGATTAAAACGTTTAATCCCGCAGCGGAGCTGATTTTTGGCTATACGGCAAAGGAAATCATGGGGCAAAATATCAGCCTGCTCCTTCCCCAGCAGGAACACAGCCAGGACGGGGATGCTGAACATCTCAAAGCTTTCCTGGCGAGGCGGTCGAGAGCATTCGGCGCCCCCTCGGAAGTGGCCGGGCAGCGCAAGAATGGCGCCACGTTCCCCCTCGATCTCGCCGTGGTCGAAATGCACGCCGAGGAAGCTCACATGTTCGTCATCATCATGCGCGACATCAGCCAGCGCAAGCTCGCAGAAGAACAAAAAGCGCGTTTGATGAACGAACTGGAAAGCGCTAACGAAGAGTTGAAAAGCTTTGCCTACGTGGTGTCACATGACCTGAAGGCGCCCCTCCGCGCTATTGGCGCATTGGCCGACTGGCTTGCGACGGATTATGCGGATAAATTGGATGACCAGGGCAAGGAACACCTCCGTCTCCTTGTCAGCAGGGTTCACCGCATGGGAAATCTCATCGACGGTATTTTGCAATATTCCCGCGTGGGGCGAGTTAAAGAAGCGCCCGTGGCAATGGACGTGGGACGCGTGATTCGTGAGGTAATCGAACTCATCGCTCCACCGGAGAATGTTACCATAGAGATTGAAGCGCCCATGCCCACCATAGTAGCGGAGCCGACTCGTGTTCAGCAGATATTCCAGAATCTGCTTTCGAATGCCATAAAATATATGGACAAGCCTAGGGGCGAAATTCGCATCGCTTGCAACGACGAGGGCAACCAGTGGAAATTCAGCGTTAGTGATAATGGGCCTGGGATCGAGTCACGCCATTACGACAAGATTTTCCAGCTATTTCAGACGCTGGCGCCTCGTGATCGAATCGAAAGTACCGGGGTTGGGCTGGCTTTAGTTAAAAAAATCGTGGAAATTTACGGCGGCCGGATCTGGCTCGAATCCCGGCCGGGGGAAGGCAGCACGTTTTTCTTCACCCTGCCTAAAACCGCACCAATTCCAATCTAATATAGGAAAAGCGAAGTGAAAATAACCAACAAGCCCATTCTCCTGGTGGAAGATGATCAAGTGGATACCATGACCGTAATTCGCGCGCTCAAGGAGATTCACGTAACGAACCCGCTGGTGAACGTCGAAAACGGCGAGGAGGCGCTAGCCTACCTGCGGGATCGGGAAAGCGAAAAACCATGCATTATTTTGCTTGATCTCAACATGCCTATCATGAACGGAATCGAGTTCCTCCACGTGGTTAAACAGGATGAGCAATTCAGGCGCATTCCGGTAGTTGTGCTGACCACGTCCGAAGAGCAGCAGGACAAGTTGAACAGTTTCAACATGGGGGTAGCGGGCTATATGGCAAAGCCCGTCGATTACCGGCAATTCGTCGAAGTGATGCGTTCAATCGATGCTTATTGGACCATCAGCGAAATGCCATAACGAAAATTCCGCGGGGGACGATCTGATTTTCGCTATAGCAAATTTTTTCCATGACTAAGCCGCTGATCCGTGTACTTTTGGTCGAGGACGATGCGGTAGATCGCATGGCTTGCCGGCGAGTGCTTGCTCGGGATCCGGACTATGAATTCGTGCTTTCCGAAGCCGAATCCGGTCACGAGGGGTTGCAACTCGCCCATGAGCAAAGGCCGGACTGCGTCCTGCTCGACTATCACCTGCCGGACTTGAACGGTCTCGAGTTCCTGGCCGCGCTCGCTGACGACACGGGCGATATTTCCATTCCCGTTATGATGCTGACCGGAACGGACAACGCCACAATCGCCGTGGAAGCGATGAAGCGAGGGGCACGCGATTATCTGATCAAGGACATGGAGCAGCAATATCTGGAATTGCTGCCCGCCGTCATCCAGCGCGTGCTGGGAGAACGGAAGGTCCTGCTCGAAAAAAAAAATGCAGAAGAGAAACTCGCGCAGGCCGAGGCTAAATACCGCTCTTTGGTCGAAACCATACCGGCGATCGTATATATCGCCGCGCTTGATGGCACCAATCGGTTCCTCTACGTCAGCTCCCGCATCGAAACCCTCGGGTTTCCTTCGGAAAAATGGCTCGACAATCCGGATATCCTGCTTGCGCAAACTCACTCGGACGACCGGGAACGCACGCTTGAGGAGCGGGCGAAGAGCCAGGAAACAGGCGCTCCATTGCGCTGTGAATACCGTCTGCTTACAGCCGACGGAAAAGTCCTGTGGTTTCGAGACGAAGCCAGCGTAGTGCGGGACGAATCGGGACGGTCGCTGTTTCTCCAGGGTATTCTGGTCGACATCACCGAAAGCAAGCAATCTGAAGAGGAACTGCGGCAACACCGCTTTCGCCTCGAGGAACTGGTGGCGCGACGTACGGATGAGCTGGCGAAGTTGAATGACGAACTGCGATGCGATATCGCCGAACGCAAGCTGATCGAAGCGGAGCTGACCAAAGCCAAAACCGAAGCGGAAAAAGCAAATCTCGCGAAATCCGAGTTTCTTTCCAGCATGAGCCATGAATTGCGTTCCCCGCTCAATGTCATGCTTGGGTTCGCTCAGTTGCTCGAGTCAAGCTCGCCGCCGCCGACCTTCAACCAGATGACCATGCTCAAGGAGATTAACTCCGCGGGATGGTATTTGCTGGAGCTGATCAACAAGATACTCGATCTCGCCACAATCGAATCGGGCAAGCTGGTGGTTTCGCCTGAACCGATGTCCATGACCGATGTCATGCTCGAATGCAGGACCATGATCGAGCCGCAAGCACAAGAACGCGGCATAAAGCTGATCTTTCCGCCACTGGATGTGCATCGGTTTGTCAGGGCCGATCGTACCCGGGTTAAGCAGGTGCTGATCAACCTCTTGTCGAATGCCATCAAATATAACCGTGAGGGTGGCACAGTCGAAGTGAGTTGTCAGGGTGGGGCGGACCGCGTCCGTATAAGCATACGGGACACGGGGCCCGGCCTTACGCCGGACAAGATGACGCAGCTTTTTCAACAGTTCAATCGGCTCGGGCAAGAGAGTGGCTCCGTCGAAGGCACAGGCATTGGACTAGTCGTGACCAAACAACTGGTCGAATTGATGGGGGGCCAGATCGGGGTGGAAAGTACTGTCGGCACCGGTAGCGTATTCTGGTTCGAACTGATCTCAGAGAGCCCCCCTCAAGTCGCCACGGGCGAAAGCAAAATTGAAAAGTTGACCGCGAAGCGGTAAGCAGTTTCTGATCCTTGCCGCTGAGCTGGAAGGCTCAACCGACATGAAAGCTACATCCGGATATGCCCCCAACCCCGCGGAGTATGCCGGGAATACGATTGAAGCGTTGCGAGACGCTGCGATGGGTTGCCAGGCTTGCCCGCTATGGGAGCATGCCACTCAGACGGTCTTCGGCGAAGGGCCTTCCGGCGCTCCGGTGATGCTTGTAGGCGAGCAGCCTGGGGACCAGGAAGATGTTACAGGGCACCCGTTCGTCGGTCCCGCCGGTCAACTTCTGACTCGAGCGCTGACGGCGGCTGGCATTCCGCGCGACCGTGTTTATATAACCAACGCGGTAAAACATTTTAAGTTCGAGCTTCGCGGCAAGCGCCGAATGCACAAGAAACCAGTGGATGCGGAAATCGCCGCCTGCCATGGCTGGCTGAAAAGGGAAATCGAGCTGGTCACCCCGAGCCTCATCGTAGCCATGGGGGCTACGGCGGTACGTTCAGTGCTTGGCCGCCCTGCCCCTATCATGGCTAGCCGGGGAAAAGTGACTGAATATGCGCGGGGGGTATCGTTGCTGATTACCGTGCATCCATCATTCCTGTTGCGCGTGCCGGAGCAGGACAAAGACGACGAATACGAACGCTTTCTTGACGATCTCAAGCTCGCAAGGCCCTTCTTGCGGTGATGTTGTTCCATGCGGATATCCAGCAGCGCTTGCCCGTCGTGCTTGGCAACTGCCAGATGCTCGACGAATAGGCCTGTGCGGTAAGTAACCGACTTCTTCCAACCCGGCGGGCATTATTTTCCCGGCGCTGCTTAATTTTTTTTAGTCGCGCTGGGAAAGGAGATGCAATGAAACGAAAGAATCTTCAGTTCGAAAGTGGGTTTCGCGTCATCCCGGGTAATCGTTTTTCGCAGGCCACGGAGATGGTCCTGCCGCCCGGGCAGGCGGAAGGGGGCCCGGAAAACCGCCATCGGGGGGCAGACCAGTGGCTCTATGTGGTCTCCGGGACCGGTATCGCAACCGTAAATGGGAAACGCTATTCCCTGGGCGAGGGTACGCTCATGCTGATTGAACGGTGCGATGAGCACGAAATCCGCAACAACGGCGATGATCTGCTCCGAACCCTGAATATCTACCTGCCGCCTGCCTATGGCAAGGACGGGGAAGAACTGCCGCCGGCACGGAGGTGATGCCCGATGAGCTCAGCATTTGTCGGAATTTCCGGTTGGCGCTATCCTCCGTGGCGCGGTGTTTTTTATCCTCCTGGTCTTCCCCAGCACAGGGAGCTGGAATACGCATCTAGAGAATTTCCCACCATAGAGATTAACGGTACGTTCTACTCTCTGCAAACACCTGAAAGTTTTCAGCACTGGTACGAACAAACACCGACCGGCTTTATTTTCAGCGTAAAAGGGGCGCGGTATATAACCCATATACGCCGCCTGCGCGATATTGATGCGCCGCTCGCCAATTTCTTCGCATCCGGCTTATTCAACCTCAGAGAGAAACTTGGCCCCATCCTGTGGCAATTCCCGCCAAGCTTTCGTTTTGATCCAGAAAGAATGAAGCAATTCCTTGAGCTTTTACCTCAGGATACGGAACAGGCGCTGAGCCTTGCCCGCCATCGCGAGGCCCGCATGGTGGGGCGGGTACGGCTCGCGATCGACGCGCCGCGACCGTTGCGCCACGCGGTCGAAATTCGGCACGAGAGCTTTATCGACGAATCGTTTGTACAAATGCTGCACGAGCATAACGTTGCATTAGTCGTTGCCGATACTGCAGGCAAATGGCCTTACCGCGAGGATGTCACCGCTGATTTTCTCTACCTTCGCTTGCATGGCGATAAGGAACTTTATGCAAGCGGCTATACCGATGAGGCATTGAATCGCTGGGCAGCGCGGATCGAGGCCTGGCGTGCCGGTTTTCAGCCGGATGATGCGCATCTCATCTCGACGGGATTTAAACCAAAACAATGCCCCAGAGATGTCTACTGCTATTTTGACAACGATATCAAAGTCAAGGCACCGTTTGACGCCAAGGCACTGATAGAAAAACTTGACCTAACTAAATAAACAAACAAAAAAGGGGGAAATTCCCCCCCTCCGTACACCGAACTATTAATGGTTTTTATAGCTTTGGCTACCCGCTTTGGCGTGCTGTGTGGATGAACGACCCCGCGATGAAGAAGAGGATTTCGTTTCATCATCACGTGAGGCAGCCTTGCCCCGGGCCTCCCCGCCTTTTTTGCCCGCTTCGCGGGCCTCTTCCGAGTCAAACTCGTGAGCCGTGCCCTTCTCATGCGCGGCCTTTCCGCCTTTCCGGCCGGCCTCGCGCGCTTCCGCTGAATCAAACTCGTGAGCCGTGCCCTTTTCATGAGCGGCCTTTCCACCTTTCCGGCCGGCCTCGCGCGCTTCCGCTGAGTCAAACTCGTGAGCCGTGCCCTTTTCATGAGCGGCCTTTCCGCCTTGGCTGGCTATTTGACGCTGTCTTTCTGCATCCATAGAGGCGAAGCCGCGCTTACTCGTCCCGCCACCTCCACCACCCCGCTCTTCGCCAGTTTTTTCTCTATTTGTCGCCATCATAAATCTCCTATCATGGATTATTTCAATAATTTCCCGAGACATGCAATTTACTTAAGATTCCCTATATGTCTCGGATTTTCTATCTCCATTATTAGAGTTAAAAGCCAGAGAATGCCTGAATGCTAGTGGGCGGAAACACTTCGCTCTGTTCGGAAGCAAACATAATGAGGAGCCTGTGCGATTGGCGGGGTGAGAGGTGCCAAAACGGAGCGGAGAAAAAGTTGGATGGTGGAGCAGAATTTAAAGAACGACCTGGAGGCGCTCATTGATACGACTCTGCATGTCCTCCATCCACGGTTTTAGGAGATAATTAGCCGAAGCCCCTGAATCCGCTTGTGTCGCACCCCGCCCTAAATTCTGAAGCTAACAGCTTGGTCACCCGGTTTCCAAATCTCCAGGTCGCCCGAACCGTTGATTTGAGTAATCTCATTCACAGCGCGTCATTCCCTATCGCTGTCAACCCCGGCCCGAGCGGACCCGCTCCCTTCCAGCCTCATGTGACCCCGCTGCGCCAACAAGGCAGATAGAGGTGAAAAGGATAATGGACTATTCCGTTGGATGCATGAATATCCGATTAGTGGTAAAAGTCCTGCAACACATCTTCAATACACTTGCCACTTGAAGTTACCACCACAGGAGTGCAGTCATGCCGTCATATGCTGTTTACATACGAACCAAGGAAGGCCACATAGAGCGTATGAAAAATGTTGTCTCACATCTTCCGCTTGTCGCCCGAACGCATTCTGGAGCATCGAATACCTACGTACATGAAGAATCCCTCGTGGGCTTTCCCGAGTCGATGGTGCTTTGGGCAGCTAGCACGGGACCCAGCGTGGGCATCGCTCCACTCAACCCTGATTTGGGTGATCAAATGGCCGGCAGTTAAGCCTTGGTGGTGAAGGATCGGCATCGTTGAATATCAGCTTGATCGAAAAGCTGAAGAACTGGAACTGATGCTTATATCGTTGCACTGGGGACAGGGCAATCGATTCATAATAAAAACTTTGAGCCGCAAAATCGAGCACGAGATGACGGATTATGTCCTTTAGACAAGCACGAGAGCAGGAGCCCTCACCCACAAAAGTTTCCCCATTTTCTGGTGTTGCGAGTCGCTGCTGCCTTACGTGCACGAAGAGGCGCTCGCAGCGCTTACGCATGATTTAAGTCCCCAAGACGATAACGCATAGAGAACGCGGCCCATTCCCCTGCCCCAAGAACACCGGGAAATTCGCGGACACCGCGCGGCAACGAACCGATATGCCCTTGCAGCAGATGTCCCAAAGATGCGAGCGCACCCCCGTGGGAAAACAGTAATAGCTCTGGTTGAACGAATAGACGATAAAAAATTCCCAATTGCGCGGGCGTCAGAACGTTATTTGATTTGCCAGGATAGTTATACGGAAAGGGGTTCGAATCATCCGCGACCCCGGCTTTGCAGGCCCGACGTTGCCTTACGCGGAACCACTTATTCTCGGTGTCCGAGGCGCGCGTCCCTGAATCAATTCCCTTGCGTGAACCCAGTAGTGTGGACAAGTTTTTCCCATCCTACTTCCCGAGAGTACTCTTGATGCGGGATCTTACGAGAGGGCGAATGCCTGGAAGTACGGCGCGGAGCGGAGATGAAAAGGTTGCAGGTTCCACGATGGCGGTATCTTCTACACTTCCGGGGGCTCCAGACTCAGCCCCGACATCACGACGATCTCGATCGGCGCCAGATGGCTGAGGTTGGATGCTCTGGCTATCACATCCTGTTCCTGAAGAAGCTGATGCTGAAACACGTCCTCGTACATGTCCTGGATCAGGAGGTTCACGACTCTCTTCGGCCACCCCATCATCCACCGGTTTGCGATCTCGATCCCAATCTGGCCCGATTCCAATATCATTTGCCGGATCTCATCCGGGTAGATGTCAGCGTTGTACAGTGAATGCATTTTTTTCTCCTGAATCTTGCAGGTTTTTAACATACTCCACGGCCTCCTGCTCGAGTTGACCTGTGATCCTATCTTGCTAGCTCTATTATTCTGTTAAAGAGTTATGCTTCGCTAATTCAACCGTCGAGGTTTGCTCTTTTAGTCATTATCCGGTGCAAAGTTCCCGCCACGATATGCTGCACCAGGTCGTAGAAAATAATAGGCACCATTATATTTTGCCAGGGCCTTGGAATCACGACCATAAGGCCCGTGACCCGAGTGGTAATTTGCCCCCGAGCTCGCCCCGCTGATATCAAGTTATATGGTTAACCAGTTATATAGATATACGGTATGTGGGTTATGCCTTTCAGGTCTTTCTATCTGGGCCGCTATCGCTATCACATATCGGAGGACCTGACTCGCGGTTTGCCACTGCCCAACGTGCCGTTTCTAGCGCATCCCTTCAATCCGGCGCATTACTAAAACAATACGGTGCGGTATCGTGGCTAATCTGAGGCCCGCCTACCCACGGCAAAACGTCGCATTCGAAGCTGCGGATAATATCTTTTATATGAGCCGCTGACCGAGAGCGGCCGTATTTGGGGACGAAGATGGATTCGCCTGCCGAAGCATTCACGCAGGTGGCGGTTCGCATTGCCAACGGGCATTTTGCCGTTTGCATATACTCGCCAATGAAACGCTATTGATTCGACCTATTGATTCGACCGGTAAGTGCCGGGCGTCCAGTCATATTCGGGGTTTCGATCCCTAATGATCACTAGGGCGCCTGGGGCGGCAAATGCCCAACTGTGTAATGCGAGGGTTTTTATTTCGGGATCAGACTTGGTACTGGGCTCAATCGGGATGGTCTGGACCTTGACCTAACCGACCGCCTTGAGGCGGCTGAGCACCTTTATAATTCCCTGTGTCCTTTCCCGGCTCCTGCTTCGATTGCTTCTTTCCCGTTATTCTCCCTTCGTTCGTTGCACCGTTCTTATTCGCAGGCTTTTCTTCGGTTATCACCGGTTTTTGCGTGTTTTCACCTTTAGGATTTTGCGACTGAGCATGAACCATACCTGTGAAACCCAGAATCAAGGCGTTGATAAGAATTATCGCCTGAAGCTTCTTACTTTTTGAGGAAAAAAGATGTTTCATGGCGGCTCCTTTATATAACAGGGTTGAGATAACAGTCTATGTAATATATGAAATAGAAACCGTACGCTACCACACGTCTCCTTCACGCGAAATCGTGGATGGTTCGACCTAACCCTCATCGCCGCAGTTTCATTCTTGTTTAAACCCCCGCTATGGGATATTTCATCAGTATTGCAGGCGAGAACACCGGATGACACCGGTTGCGGGCCCCAAGCCGTCACTTGGCTACCCCTTGATTCACGCTGCCGGTACTGGATTTTTGTAGACACTGCTGCCGGATGAAGCCTATTCGATGCCCTTTCATTCTCTCAGCTCCCTAAAGACTCCCCTGGGTTGGGCTTAGTACTCCTAAGACGTCTTAGCAAATTGCTTATTACTCGTATTGGTTTGGTTATGCGCATTGAGTTGGATCTATGGAGCGCTGTTATCGTCTGCTCCTGCACGGCGATTACCTGTTGAATATGGTTATTCTCCAAAAGCAACCGCTCACGGTCCCTCACCATTGGCATCAGGGATTGAATATAGTTAGCCATAGCATGCAGCTCATTAGTAAATCTCGCCGAAGGAAGAGGATATTGATCACTGAACCCCTCAACTGTCCTTAGATACAAAGATTCCAGAGCGTCGGTCGCCGCGCTAAGCGTGCATCTGCTCCTGACGGCCTCGGTTACAGCTTTGACGTGCTCAGGATTGTACGAAGAAACAGCGCGAACTATGGATTCAGCATTAAACTGGCCTGTGCTCAGTCTTGGCGAAAAATTTTGACTTTGGAAGAAATCAAAGTTGGTTAGATCAACAAGGTCAAGGCAGGCGGAAGGGCTAATTGGCAAGACAGCACATCCAGAAGCCATCGCCTCAATTGCTGATCGGCCGGAAGCAAGCACAATGTCGTACTGGGGTAGCACGACCTCAGGCGCACGTGTCTCTCGCTGCGGCATCCAAAGATCCAGCTTTATACCCATCCATTCAAAGGCTTGGCAGAGCTGGGATGCGTGCCAGCTATGGCGATCAAAACTCCTCAAGTAAAGCAAGGCCTTCCGAGGTTTATGCCTCGGATCACGTACAAAACGAAACCGATCAAGGTCAACCCAATTTGGAATCGTCATGACGTCTCGATCAGATAAACCCAGTGAGAAGCGAATACGTTCCGAAACCACTGAGGACATCCCAACGTAATACCGGATTCGTGGATGAACCGGCGGATCTTCAACCCAGGGTAGATATCCATGGCAATGATAGATGGCCGGGACATCAGGAAAAGCACACAGGGCACGCACCGTATCTAAATGATGCTGGCCATGAATTACATCAGGCTTGAATGGAGAATCAAATGGATCAGGAATGACTGGGATCGACATCCCTTTTAGCATCGTTCCCGCTTCGGCTATTTGCGAACTGCATGCCGCAACCTGATGTCCTCGAGAAGATAAGGCCCTTGCGAGTTCAACCACCACCCACTCACTACCTCCCAAGGTTGCGAGGGTATTGTTGGTGATTAATATATTCATGAGTACCGGTGCGGTGAGCAAGTCGCCAAGGTACATCGGCTGACTTCGGAAATCATGAGCTTCGACGGAGACTTGTCAGTGGGCAAGGCCAAATACCGCTATGTGCCGCAAGGTATGACATTAGATAACGGAATAGCGCCTCAAAGTAGCTGTCAAATCTTACAGGTAGTGCTGGATGTTAAATTCGCCCGGCATACTGTCCACTGCTGAGCTTACTATCAAGGATTCTAAAGATTGGATTTAGATATTCGAAAGGGCTATCATCGGATTCAACATTATGGGAGGGCCTATGGAATGGATACTAATGGCGGTGATAGCTTTCGTGGGCGGAGGTTTGATTGGATTAAAATTAGGTCGCACGAGAACCGATCTTCGGCAAAGGAAAAGCGTACGCGAATGGGCAAAGGGTAGAGCTCGGAAATAAAAAACCCGCCGAAGCGGGTTGCGGACTTGCTTAACGTTATAACGGGTTTTTTCTCTTCGCACGGCGAAGCCGCCATGCCATCACTCCCAACCCTGCCATAAACATTGCGTATGTTTCAGGTTCAGGGACGGCAGGCACATAGGGCGTCGCAACATAAGCGCTGCTCACATTAAGAATATCAAGCGCCCAGTGGGAATTTCGCCCACCAAAGTTTTGGGCATTAAGCCGCCAATCCCTGGAACCCTTGGGATGCAGTATGAGATACATTCCCCGCCATCAGCGAGGTTGAAAGGCTTATACGTGGGTTTGGTTCCGAATGCATCGTTACAACTTTAAATCGAAATCTTCCGCCGATATCTTTTGCTACTTTTGCTACAACAGTGTATGGATCAGACGTTGGGAAAAACTCCGCAATGTAGCTCTCGCCGCTTTCGTTGATCTCGCATCGAAGTAATGGTGGTGCGGCAAGCACGGTTGAGGGCAACCATATTGCAAGGAAGATAACGCTCCGCCAGCCTCATCCTTAATAGCCGTTTTTGAGATGTGCCATCAGTCAAATTCATCCGAAGTTCAGAACTTCAATTTCATCTGATGCCGGACAGCGCGAGCAAAAAGTCTAGCGCCAAATAGCCATCGGGCTGCTACGGACACTTTTGAATCAAGAGGTAATGCATGTCGGACCGGAGGATTTGAGTCCGTCACAGAATCGAGTACAGCTTGTGCAATGATGTTCGGACCAGGGGATCTGGGTTCATTTGCGAGAAGGTGATGAAGACCTTTAAGGATTTTCTGATAAGCCGGGGGATGCGCTACTGTCTTCAATAGCTCGAGTTGCTTTGGCACGAACTCGGTCTTGATAAGCCCTGGAGCAATGAGCACAACTTTAATCCCAAATTCCATTACTTCACCGCGTACGGCCTCGGTCAAGGCTTCAACCGCGTGCTTCGAAGCCGCGTACCAGCCAAAGCCCGGGGTGGATATCCTCCCCATTACTGACGTTATATTTACGATGTGCCCCGACTTCTGCTTTCGCATTTGCGGCAACACTGCTTGCATGAAACGAGCATATCCGAACACATTCACGTCCAGCTGCCTGCGAGCAGCTTCCATCGAGACGCATTCTATAGTGCCTAATTGACCGAAGCCTGCGTTATTCACCAATACGTCGATCTGTCCGCGGCTTAAGATGACATGATCTACTAACTCACGTATCGCAACTTCATCGGTAACATCCAGCTCGATGGGCTCAATATGATTGGAACGTAACTCTTCAAGCCTGCCCATCCGCCGCCCGCTGGCGAAGACATAATAACCATTCGCGGCGAGAAGCTCTGTGGTTGCTCGACCGATCCCGCTAGATGCTCCTGTAACTAGCGCTACTCGCTGAACCATATACCCTCCTGTTTTTTTCTTTCGGAGGAATTCTACCTCTAGCTCGTTAATTCCTGTGTACGCTTGAGCACAATCGGACAGCCGGAGGCGACGAACTGCAGACGCACCGCTTCAGGAAGCTGGTGGCGCTGCACCAAGGTCCAGTCGTCCCCGGTTCAGAAGTAGTGCGACTAATGTTAAGAGTCGCGGTCTCACGGTAATGGAAAAACCCGCAGTTACGCGGAACTATGGAGGTTCTTGGATTTACTTGGGTCGTTGTATGGAGGTAAACCAGAGATTCAGTGCGGGTATTCGGAATTTAAGGACGGAGGAGACCGGCGAGCGGGCGCAAGAGGATGAGTTTGAGCGGGTTTATTCGGTCAGATGCTTGCTGCGACTTGTACAAATCTCATCTGACAATAGTGATCCATAAAAGAAGTATGTCTTACTGGCTGAGTAACGCATAAGACTGTAGTGGAGATAACTGGAAGGGCAATTTATAAAGGTTTCAGCAATTTACCCCGCCCCCTCAATGTTGAGGATTCGTTAGTGAGGGTGGGGATCCGGGTGGGAATTTTGAGTGTTCTGCCATAATGCTCGATGAGAAAGGTATAACGACCCGCCACCGCGACAAGAGGGGCCCACGATATAAAGCAGGAGCGGGTCCAAGGCGAGGAACTGTCGGCGGGCACGATTGCTTGTAACTTAGCAGCCGGCGAGGACGGAGGTTAAAACACCGTTGAGCAAGCGGCGTACATAGCGCACAGCGACTCGCGAGGACATTCCCCGGTTGAGTGCGGAGGCTCAGAAGGCGAAGAAAAAGTGGCGGTCTAGGCCGTAGTGATTACGAAGATGCAGGTCCAGATGAGGATGGCGAATAGATGATTAAGAACGTGCCCTTTGTTGCCGAGGAATACATCGAGCGTGATGTGGCCGCTTCCACCGACTTCATCCAGGGGGTGGCGAAGCGTCGGTTACCGACGCCGCTTTCTTCAAACAGTCGTGCTAGCGCTTACTTGACGGTTCGCCCCAACAGATAATGAGCAGTCTCCAACAACTTGAGACCGTCATTCTACTGCTGATGGCTGTGCTCGCCCTGACGACAATCGCGCGCAAGCTGGTCATTCCCTATCCCATACTGCTGGTAATCGGGGGCTTGGCTCTAGGCTTTATCCCGGGCCTACCGACGATCCATCTTGAGCCGGACCTGGTATTCCTGGTCTTTCTCCCGCCTATCCTATGGGCAGCTGCGTACTTCACTTCGTGGCGGGATTTTCGCGCAAATCTTCGCCCGATCACCTTACACGCCGTTGGTCTGGTGCTCGTCACGACTGCAGCGGTCGCGGTTGTCGCCCATGCTGCGCTGCCAGGACTCGGGTGGGCAGGAGCCATTGCGCTGGGGGCCATTGTTTCTCCTCCGGATGCCGTCTCGGCGACCGCGATAGGAAAACAGCTGCACCTTCCTCACCGCGTCCTCACAATACTGGAGGGCGAGAGTCTCGTGAATGATGCGACTGCGCTGGTGCTCTACCGCGCAGCAATCGCAGCGGCGGTCAGCGGTGCCTTCGTGTTAAGCGACACACTGCTGGCCTTCGTTCTGGCAGGGGCCGTTGGGATCGCGATCGGGCTTACAGTGAGCTTCGTAAGTCGCTGGATTTTAGTCTTGGTCAAGGACAGCTTCAGCGAGATCGCCATCACGCTCCTGGCTCCATATATTGCCTGGGTCTTGGCCGAGCAGGCACACGGCTCAGCCGTGTTGGCCTGCGTGGCAGGAGGTTTCTATCTCCGCCGGCATTTAAGCACGGCCGTTGCGCCGTCTACTCGAATCCAGGCGCGGGCGGTTTGGGAGTTCCTCGTGTTCGTGCTCAACGGCGTCATTTTCATTCTTATCGGCCTGCAGCTCGGCGCCCTTCGTGACGCTGTCCCATCTGGCGAGCTTAACGTCCTCATTCTGGTAGGCGCCCTGGTGAGTGTGACAGCCATCGTCGTGCGCCTGGTGTGGGTGCCGGCCGCCGCCTGGGTGCCCCGACTGGTGAGTCCGCGCTTGCGCGCGCACGATCCGATACCGCCCTGGTCTAATTTGTTCATCATCGGCTGGGCCGGCATGCGCGGGATCGTGTCACTCGCTTCGGCGATGGCCCTGCCGCTGACAACTGCCGCCGGAACTCCATTTCCGTTTCGTGCGGAAATCATTCTCATCGCCTTCATGGTGATTTTCGTGACGCTGGTATTGCAAGGCCTGTCGCTTCCTCTGTTGATCCGCGCGTTGAAAGTAAGGGAAGATCGAGGTCATACGGATGAGGAGAGGCAGGCGCGGGAACAGGCAGCATCGGCCGCCCTTGCTCGACTGGATGACATAGCAAGCGAAAACTGGCCCGTGCCGGAACAAATCGAACGGATGCGGGACCATTATCGCAGCCGCCTGAGGCGCTCCGCCCTAAGCCAAACTGTTGACCCTGAATGGACGCCGGAGGCCGCAGAGGCATTCCGGCGATTGCGGCACGAGACCCTCACGGCTGAGCGACTGACCGCAATCAGGTTTCGGAATGAAGGCGTAATCAGCGATGAGGTGCTCCATCGTCTCGAACATGAACTCGACGTTGAGGCGCTGCGGGCCGGGGTCGGGGAGCTACGTGTCTCATCAGAAAACAGAACCCGGAAGAATCACTAATGATGCGACAAGAGTCAAGAACCGATCGTTATGCCGGACGGCAGCGTGAGCACAGGGCCGCACTCCGCTCAACGCCACGGTGATCATTAAACCCTTCCTTCACGCGATGATGGCAGTTCAAGCCCCGCGCCGCACTGCCAGCAAAGCTGAAAATTAAACGGATTTTCCTCATGGCATGCGCGGCAGAATACCACTCGGGTCTCGACCGGGGTTTTTTCAAATTCATTAACGACGCCTTGCCCCCGCTCAAAATCACTGTCCCGAATAACCCACACCTCTGGATAAGCGTGGGTAAACGGAATATCCCCCAGTCCCCCCTGGGCATGCTCGTTAAATAATTTCGCCGAGATACAATTGTGGTCGAGCATATCGAGCATGATCTGCGCTTCCATAATGCTTGAGGCTGAATAAGTTTTTTTCATTATTTCACAATACTGATAAAAGCCACTCTTACCACCATTGATGTTGTTTCTTGAACCATTAACCTGGCGCTTCTCATGTTCGGTTTTGGTTGGCGCATGCTCCAAACAGTAGTCTACAGCCGCGCATATCGCGCAAACCCGATCAGTTCCACAGCTTGTTCACATTGTAGGACAGCAAAAGGGGAGGAACATCGAGCCCATCAAAGCATAATGTACCTCCTTCCCCGACTTTTGCTCCGGGCCTGCTCGACTTTGAGCCCCGTCCGGGTCTTTGCAGTGAGAGGCAAACTCAGCATTCAAATCTGGTATAGCCATCGGGCGGTCAGGCTCACCAGCGCTATAAATATACCAACAGCAAAGCGGGAAGTATTGAGCGACATTTTCATTTCCTCCAGAAATAATCAAAGGAGAAAATCTAGCATCATCGTTTTTTTATCCCAACCAATAAAAAATGAATAGCTTATCAATCGGCCTGCTGTATTCTGCCATTCCCTGCCTCATTCCAAGTCGCTTTTTTTTGGCAGAGTTACCTTGCGTCAAGCAACGCTTTCAGCTCATATTTTTCCCGGTCGATTTCACCTCGAGTACGCACACCCATCCGGCGCAACATGGGTAAAGGCGGACACCATCCCTGCAGTCCGTGCTGTAACAGGAATGACAACACAAACCCCGGTAACAGGAGCCATCTCCGGTTGACCGTCACCCCAAGCAGAAGGCCCGTCAAGGCCAGTGTGGACGCATTGACTTCAAGTGCGCGCTCGATGTCCCACTCTCGGTCAAGTTCTTCTATTCTTCCACGAATGGCTTCCTCGCTGCTGTTAGCGTAATGCCGGATGTTGTTATTTGTTCGGTGATCTATTTCGCGGTTCACCTCTGGCGCTGTTGAGCGGCGAACGCGATCTGCGCTGGTTGAGTCTTCGGCATGTAACATGTTTTTGCTCCTTGGAGATTGATCCCGCGAATGTTCTGACCGCCTGCTAGGTGACACCAGCCATCTTGCTTTTATCCGTGTCTGTCTTCTGTGCGGAAAAACACGGTCATAGGGTAGAGATTGATTTTCTCCGAACTCAAGTCGAGAGGGTTAAAAATTGCCATTATTATTTATACTATCTTTAACAGCGAAGGGCCGGCGGTTTCGCCTTTTCTTCATACGCTATCGAATCTTTCCTGCTGAAGGGAGCACCAATGTTCATTGACTGGAGTCAGTTTACCCCGTGGTCTGCGCTCATTGGCGGCGGGATGATCGGTTTTGCAGCTGCGCTGCTGATTCTCCTTAACGGAAGGATCGCAGGGATTTCCGGCATTGTCGGGGGGTTGTTCACTGCTGGCAGGGACGATGCAGGATGGCGTATCGCCTTTCTTTCCGGCCTTGTTGCTGCACCCCTGGTCTGGCAGTTTTTCCGGGAGCTGCCGCTAATCCGGGTTGACGCCAGCTATGCCGTATTGGCAGTGGCGGGACTGATTGTCGGAATCGGCACCCGCTATGGTTCGGGTTGCACCAGCGGGCACGGAGTTTGCGGAATCTCGCGCGGGTCGCCGCGCTCGGTTGCAGCAACACTCATTTTCCTGGGGGTAGGCATGCTGGCGGTTTACGTCATTAGGCATGTACTTCCATCATAAGGGAGAAACTGGATGATCAATCTGATAGCGCTGTTGTCCGGCCTGATTTTTGGCCTGGGGCTGATCCTTGCTGGGATGGCCAACCCTGCAAAGGTTCTGGCGTTCCTTGATGTTGAGGGTGCATGGGATCCCTCTCTTGCACTCGTCATGGGAGGGGCGGCAGGGGTTGCTTCGCTGGCATTCGCCGTTGCCCGGGCGCGCCATCGCAGCTATCTAGGCGCAAAGATGCAGATTCCTGACTCGCGGGTGATAGACAGGAGGCTCGTTCTCGGCAGCCTTGCATTTGGCATTGGCTGGGGAATGGCTGGCATATGTCCTGGACCTGCCCTGGTGCTGCTTGGAAGCGGGAGCGCCAAGGGCATCGTCTTTGTCGGGGCCATGCTGCTGGGGATGGGTATTTTTGCGATGCTGGAGAAAAATCGGTAATGGATAGAGGGCAGGATTTTACGGACATGACCCGCATGCATGCTGCGGCGTCCAGCGCCTGCAAGGTGCTCAAGATACTGTCGAATGATTGGCTTCGGATCCTGTGTTAACTGATCACTACCCACAGCAGGGTCGGCGAATTGGAAAAAGAACGCCGAATCCGCCAATTCTAATTTTCGTCATCTTCCTTCTTAATTTCTCTGCAGGTTGGGCTGATGAGTCATTAACCCTTTCGCTACCCATCGGTTGTGAAGTTGGCAAAAACTGCTTCGTCCAGAACTATGTGGATCACGACCCATCCTCCGGCTACCGTGATTTTTCTTGCGGTACCCTAACCTATGACGGGCATGATGGTACTGATTTCCGCTTACCTTCGATGACCGTGATGCGAGCAGGCGTGGCTGTCCTCGCAGTCGCTGATGGCGAAGTCACAGGAGTCAGAGACGGCGAGAAAGACATATCAATCCGAGTGATCAGCAAAGCAGCAGTCGCTGGCCGGGAATGCGGAAACGGCGTTTTGCTACGACATCCCGATGGATGGGAAACGCAGTATTGCCATTTAGCTAACGGCAGTGTCTCCATCTCCAAGGGCCAGCATGTTAAACGCGGTCAGGTACTCGGAAAAGTTGGACTTTCGGGCGCCACCGAGTTTCCACACCTGCATCTATCCGTCTGGCATAACCGGAAAATCGTCGATCCATTTTCTCCCAATGCCCAGTCGGGACAATGCGGTTCTGAACAATCCCTTTGGGATGACGTCACGGCGAAAGTAGTAGCGTATCGAACACGCATTCTGCTTAATCTAGGCTTTGCCGACCGAATCCTCTCCATGGATGATGTCGAGAATGGTAGCCTGGAGAATTTTGCGTTTACCGCGGACAGTCCTGCGTTGGTGGCGCAGGTCAGAATGATTGGTCTTGAGGGCGGTGATATACCGAAGTTGGTTCTGCGAGATCCAAACGGCTCCATCCTTGTCCAAAGCAATCTGAAACCGCTCGATCGTCCGAAGGCACAATTTTTAACGCAGATCGGGAGAAAGCGCCCCGTCACAGGTTGGCCTCAAGGCCGGTACGAAGCGAGATATAGCGTACTCAGAGAGGGTGAATCGGTATTCGAGGAGCGCTTCGGGATCACACTTCAACCCAGCCTATAGACTATATAATCCGCCAGCGCACGCTCTCAACGTCGGGACGAGATCTCCCCATTCAGACTTCTAAGGCTAACAGACCGACTTTCTTATCGCAGTTGAAAAATAATATAACCTATCCATCAAGTCATTGAAAGGCGGGATCCCGCTTCATCCTCACGGACCGCAAAGTGCACATGATCTCTACTGTCGGAGACAAGTCGCCTTTGTGCACAAACAAAAACCATCTGATGTGCTGAGGATGAAATGGGATCACTCAAAGACGGGGCGCTCTGAAAGACGGGGCGCTCTGAATGGATGTAAAGCTCATGGATATTGGATGTCCGAAAGAGCGAACGAATTTATACCTCCAATATGCCCCCAGGCGGATGATGCTATGCTACCGGTTGGGTGGAGGCGACCCTCTTATGTTCCCAACGGTTGGAACGGACAAGGCCTCTACGGCCACCAGAGTTTAGGTTTCCCCTTCGCTATATTGTAACTTGGAGCGGCTTTTCGATACGTCGCTTCCGAACAATACGAGCAGTAACGCCGGGCGCGCTCATCCGGGGAATCCATATGGTCTATTGAAAAACTGACTCTGACATGTACTATCCTAGACTGAGTTCTGTCAAATAATTGATCGACTCGTTAGCGGCGTACCGCAGTGCCTGAAATCCCTGAATATAGAGGAAAATAATATGAAAAACAGTCCGTTAGCTGCAGGATTTCTGTTTGCGGCGGTCTCGATGCCAGCGGCAGCTCATGAGTCAGTATACACAGCAGTACTAAGCGGGTCTGCGGAAGCTCCGCCAAACAGTTCTCCAGCAATCGGCACGGCAACCGTCACGATGGATATGGATCTCGTGACCATGCGAGTGCAGGAAACTTTCAGCGAGCTGCTTGGAAATACCACGGCGTCCCATATTCATTGTTGCACCACTGCGCCAGCCGGCACTGCGGGCGTTGCTACCACCGTACCCACATTTACCGGTTTCCCGTCCGGTGTGACGTCAGGTGTTTATGATCACACATTTGATATGACGCTTCTGTCAAGCTACAACCCGGCATTTATCTCTAACAATGGGAACACCGTTTCTGGCGCTTTTAATGCGTTGGTGGCAGGGCTGGATAGCGGCAGTTCGTACGTGAACATTCACTCGACCGTCTTCCAGGGCGGAGAAATTCGCGGCTTCTTGACACTGGTCCCCGAACCTGAAAGCTACGCAATGCTGCTTGGCGGGCTCGGTTTGCTTGGCTCCCTGGCTCGTCGGAAAAACAAATCGACCTAACAATCTCATACGGAAGCTGGAATATCTGCCCTTGCCACGGAAAGGGACCACGTTACCCCATTGTTCGAAGGCGGCACAGAAGATCCGAGCAACACGGTCGGATTGTGCGCTGAGTGCCACAAGGAAAAGACTCGGCAGGAATCAAACAGAGCCAGAGGGATCACGACAAAGCCAAGGATGAGAAGCGGATGTGACATACACGGCTTTCCAACGGACAAATCCCACCATTGGCACAAGTAACCCTGCCGGCCCGATAGTCTCCAGAGCAATTTCTTCGGGTACCGTAGGGCTTCTGGTAGCGTTTGAAAGCAAAAGCCCCTTGGCCTAAAAACCAAGGGGCTTTTCGTTGCCTGCCGCGCAGGGATAAAGGAGTGGAGCAAAGCCTGCCGCAAGCACTCGAGGTTAGCGCACTCTCGAATTGCGTCCATGATTCTCTATTGATCAGAGAGGGCCCATGAATGCCCATCAGCTGGGTTATCAGCCCTGCCAAGGCTTAAAGCCAAGCTAGCACTGAGGGGTACAACAACTCGACTCTACTGTATAGACGAATGAGAGAGTACATCTCGGCAATACGGACTCAGGTTGTACGCACCAACACCCTCGATCCGCAGCACAACCCGCGAAAGGCTTAGAGCGCCTTCATGCTAAAACAGCAATTCTCTGTATCGATACTCGATGAGGATTCTCTTTCAGGTATCTAGCGGCGAAGATGACGGACGCTTCTTCATGTGAAGCGGCATCACATTGATAGTCTAATGCCCAGTCATATGCGACTCTGTCATTTTCCATGGCCTTCGTTGGCGTAACGATACATTTGGTGGGTAGGGCTCGATTCGGTCGGCGGCAGCTCATCATCAACGAGCTAATGCGGCAGAGGTAGCAAAGCGATGGTTAGAATAAAAAAATGCCGGAGCAACGCAAGGTTGCATGAATTGCTAGTATCGAAAGAGGGAGCCAGTGGGTCCTTGTTTACCGCGTTAGCCGCATTTTTTGGCGGTCTTGCTCTTGGGAAATAAGAAGGAAAGGGCCCGATAGGGCCCTTTCGTGTCTCATCTGTTACTTGCTTTTATGGCTTTGGCTGCCGGCCTTGGCGTGCTGCTCCTGAGAACCGCCCCGTGTTGCGGAGGAAGAGCCTTCCTTACTTCCGTTGCTGCGGTCGTCGGATTTACCTCCCCCATGGCTGTGCTCGCCACCTTTCCTACCCGCCTCCCGAGCCTCTTCGGAATCGAACTCATGAGCGGTACCCCTTTCATGTGCCGCTTTGCCGCCTTTGCTGGATATTTCCCGCTGCTTGTCTGCGTCCATCGAAGCAAAACCGCGATTGCTTGTATCACCCTTATTGTTGCTGTCCTTGCCATGATTAGAAGCCATATTACCTCCTAAAATGTGAATGAATATGGAATCTCCCTCTTATGAACATTGTTCTCCCATCGAGAGAACTCCCTTCTTCGGGGGCGTGACCATATCTTAGGTAGCTGCTTACGCTGTGTCTGTGTGCTGGTTCACGATTCTATAAAGTTAATAGTCCCGGACCACCAGCGCGAACTGCACCGGTACATAAACCTGTCTGACAGCTGATCAAAAGCCGTACGATGGGTCGCGTACCTCAGCGCTTCCGCCATAAGGGCTAATGCTGGGCGGCCGTTATCATCTTCTGCTCTCATCCTCGCCGGTCTCGTGCCACCTCAACCAACTCCTCACGCAACAGCGCAAGTTCTCGTGCCCTTTTCTCCCACAGCCTTTCATTTTCGGATGAGTTTGTTTCCGACACTTAATACCCCCCTATCCTCACATCAACCTTAGCCCCTGATACGGGTATATGCGCATCGTTGTACGCCTGATAACGGGATGCAACGGATCTGATTTGCCTACTCTGCCGCACCGCGCCGCTTGTGCCTGGCTGAAGTGCGCCTGGCATCACCACGATGATGCGGGTGAATTTTTTCGTGTATGGAACCGCAGTCCCGCTCGCGCCGATAACCAAGTCTGTAATAGCCTCTCCATGTCCGGCGCGTCAACCGTCGCCATCATTCTGTTAATCTTGCCTTGTGTCGTGCATGATCCTATCGTCCCCCTGAATTGATAGTCCGCGGGCCTCGCCGTAATTTGGCCTGGGTTGCCACGGGGCAGAGTAAGTGCCGTAGAACGAGCCGGACTCAGCGAATGCGGCCAGTCGACCGCGAGGAATGAATTGGGGTCGGCCGGGTTGAAGTTCGCCGCGGATGCTCGGGGCGTCTTCCTCCATGGTCAGTTCGATCGCCAATGGGGGCCGTATTTCTTGTCCGTTACGCGGGATACCTTGTCGGTCTGCCTCAGAAAGGCGGCAGGGGTAACAGCCAACGATCCAACAATCCGGATTGGTCGAGGTGCATTACTGGCGCGGCATACTTGCCGGCATAAATCTCAAATGTCATGCCAACGACCCGCAAACCGGTATTTAAGCCGCCAATATTTAGAACCATTGGGGTGAACCACGAGATACATTCCCCCGCCACCGGAGAGCTTGAAAAGCTTATCCGGTTTGGCTCGTCGGCCCGTTATGTCCGACAGCCACGTGGGGGTATATCAAAGGGGCATAAAAGAATATGCCCCTTTGATATACCCCATTTTTTTCCGGGAATGCAATGGAACAGGATGAGATGCGTTAGGAGTAAAACGATCCTTAACGCTCGGTTTGTTTAGGAAATTTACAGGAAGTTAGGATGCCTTGAGACTTCCTGAAATACTTAAATGGAGGCGGGTTAACTTACAACTTTTTTTTATTAGAAATGTTCGAGTTACGATATTGTGTTGTTACGTTGTGCTGCAAAGATCAGACGTGTAACCTTCAATCTATGCGCGCCCTTTATTTCTGTACCTTCAACGAGCTGTGCCGTATTGAGCGAGCTTGCGTCCTGTCAACAAGCGCAGGCCAACGTAGAACACCGGCGTCAGGAACAGGCCGAACAGGGTTACGCCAATCATGCCGGCGAACACGGTGATCCCGGTAGCGGAGCGCACTTCGGCCCCAGCCCCTTGGGAGAGAACAAGCGGGATGGTACCGGCGATGAACGCAACCGAGGTCATCACGATCGGACGCAGGCGCAGGCGGCAGGCTTCGAGCGCGGCCTCAACGATACCCTTGCCCTGAAACTCCAATTCACGCGCGAATTCAACGATTAGAATTGCATTCTTGCATGCAAGTCCCATCAGCACCACCAAACCTACCTGCACAAAGGTATTGTTGTCCCCGCCGAAGAGCTTTACGCCCGCCAGTGCCGAGAGCATGCACATCGGCACAATCAAGATCACCGCGAGCGGCAGCACCCAGCTTTCGTACAGCGCGGCGAGCACGAGGAAGGCCAGCAGGATTGCGACTGGAAACACGAGCAGCGCCGCGTTGCCCTGTGTGGCTTGCTGGAAGCTCAAGTCAGTCCACTCGAAGCTCATGCCGCTCGGAAGCACGGAGCCAGCGAGTTCCGCGATCCTGCTCATCGCTTGCGCCGAGGATAACAGCTTTGGATCAGCTTCGCCGATGAAGTCGGCGGCCGGATAGCCGTTGTAGCGCAGTACAGGATCAGGACCAAAGCTCTCATGGATCTTTACCACCGAACCGATCGGCACCATATCGCCGCGCGCGTTACGCGTCTTCAGATTGATGATGTCCTCGACCGTCCTGCGGAAGGGCCCGTCACCCTGAGCATAAACGCGCCAGGTGCGGCCGAACAGGTTAAAGTCGTTGACGTAGGCCGAGCCGAGATAGACCTGCAGTGTGCTAAACACGTCGGTGAGAGCCACGCCTTGTGCCTTGGCTTTCATGCGATCGACGTCGACATCGAGCTGCGGCACGTTGGACTGGTAGCCCGAAAAAGGGAAGCCCATGGCTGGGTCTTGCATCACCGCACCTTGCAGCGCGCCGACCGCGCCCTGCAGCGCTCCGTAGCCAAGACCGGTGCGATCCTCGACAAACAGCGAATAACCGGCACCCGTGCCGATGCCCTCGATCGGCGGCGGCATCAGGATGAAGGCCATGCCTTCCTCGATGCGGGAAATCTTTTCCTGGATCTCGTCGGCGATTTCCTTCGCGCTGCGGCGGCGCTCGTTGAAAGGTTTCAGGATGGGGAAGGCTACACCGTAGTTCGGCGTGTTGGTGAACTGCGTTGGATTCAAGCCGATCATCCCCGGCACATTGGCAACGCCCTCTGTGTTCTTTGCGATTTCGACCACCTTTTTCAAGACCTTGTCAGTACGCTCGAGGGAGGCGCCCTCGGGCAGCTTCACGCCGGCGATCAGATAGAGCTTGTCTTGGGTCGGGATGAAACCACGCGGCACAACATTGAACATTATGCCGGTGCCGAACAACAACAGCGCATAGACCGCGAACACGCTGCCGCGGCGCTTCAGGATACGCGCCACCGAGCTGTGATACTTGTCAGAGCTGGCCTTGAAGAAACGATTGAACGGACCGAATAACCAACCGAAGGTGCGGTCGATGCCGCGTGCGAGCGCATCCTTCGGCGCGCCGTGCGAACGGAGCAGTTTGGCTGCGAGCGCTGGAGACAAGGTCAGCGAGTTGACCGCCGAGATTACTGTCGAGATCGCGATCGTCACGGCGAACTGCTTATAGAACTGGCCGGTCACGCCGGTTAGGAATGCCATTGGCACGAATACCGCGCAAAGCACGAGTGCGATCGCGACAATCGGGCCCGAAACCTCCTTCATGGCCTGATGCGCGGCTTCGAGCGGCGTACGGCCCTCCTCGATGTTGCGCTCAACGTTCTCGACCACGACGATCGCGTCATCGACAACGATTCCGATCGCGAGCACGAGGCCGAACAGGGTCAGCGTATTGATCGAGAAGCCGAGCACGTAGAGCGCAGCGAATGTGCCGACCACTGAGACCGGCACCGCAATCAATGGAATAATCGAGGCGCGCCAAGTCTGCAGAAACAGAATCACGACGAAGACAACCAGCAGCACGGCTTCCAGCAGCGTGTGCACCACTGCGTCGATCGAATCGCGCACGAAGATCGTGGTGTCGTAGTCCGATCGCCATGTCATGCCGGGCGGAAACTGCCTGGCCAGTTCGTCCATTTTCGCGATCACCTCGTCGCGCACAATGAGGGAATTGGCACCTGGCGCCTGGAACAAGCCAATGACTCCGGCATCCTGGTTATCGAGTTCGCCGCGCAAGGTGTAGTCGGCTCCCCCAAGTTCGATGCGCGCGACATCGGCCAGACGCACGATTTCACCGTTCACTCCTGCCTTGAGCACGATATTGCCGAATTCCTCGACTGTGCGCAGGCGGCCTTGCGCATTGATCGGGATCAGGAAATCGCTACCACCTTTCATCGGCTCGGCACCAAGCTGACCGGCCGAAACCTGGATGTTCTGCTCCTGCACAGCGAGCATCACATCGCCGGCGGTCAGGCTGCGGGCGGCGACCTCGTTCGGATCGAGCCATATGCGCATCGCGTAGTCGCCGCCGCCGAACAGCTGAACCTGACCCACGCCGGGCAGGCGTGCGAGTTGGTCCTTGATCTTGATATTGGCGTAGTTGCGCAGGTAAAGCGCATCATATTTCCTGTCCGGCGAGATCAGGGTGATCAGGACCAGAAAGCTCGGCGATTGCTTCTGCGTCGTCACGCCGAGCCTGACCACGTCGGCGGGCAGGCGCGACAGAGCCTGGCTGACACGATTCTGCACCTGCACCTGGGCAACATCGGGATCGACGCCCGGACGGAAGGTGATCGTCATCTGCAGCACCCCGTCCGTGCCGGCAACCGACTTCATGTACATCATGTTCTCGACACCATTGATCTGCTCCTCAAGTGGCGTCGATACGGTTTCGGCGATCACTTTGGGATTGGCGCCGGGATAGGTCGCCCGCACGATCACCGTCGGCGGCACCACGTTTGGGTATTCGCTGATAGGCAGCAACGGGATCGCGATTAGGCCAGCAACGAAGATAATGATCGACAGCACGGCCGCGAAGATTGGCCGGTCGATAAAGAATTTGGAGAAGTCCATTGCTGCGTCTTCTCACCTCGTCCTGGCGACCGCCGGCGGTGCAGCCATCGGCACTTCATTCGGCTTCACCGGTGCGCCGGGAAAGAGGATTTTCTGCAAACCGGCCACGATGATTTTGTCATTCGGCTCGAGTCCGGACTTTACGATGCGCAGACCATCGATTACTCCACCGAGCGTGATGTCCTTGCGCATCGCCTTGTTCTCCAGGCCGAGTACGTAGACGTACTTGCGATCCTGGTCGGTCATGACCGCCTTGTCGTCGATCAGGATCGCGGGGAATTCACCACTGCCCTGAAGCTGCACACGCGCATACAGGCCGGGTGTGAACACACGGTCGGGATTGGGCACCACTGCGCGCGCACTGATCGTGCCGGTAGCCGGATCGACCTGGTTGCTGACAAAGTTCACCGTGCCAGTGTAAGGATAGCCCGTATCGCTGGCGAGGCCGACGCGCACCGGGTTCGCCGAGCCGGGACGTTCACCCTTGCGCGCAAGTTCCGCATAGCGCAGATAGGTTTGCTCATCAGGCTGGAAATAGACGTAGACCGGATCCTGCGAAACCACTGTTGTCAGCACGCTCTCGTCGGCCTGGGCAAGATTGCCGACAGTCAGCAGCGCGCGGCCGATGCGTCCTGCGACCGGCGAGCGCACCTGGGTGAAATCGAGATTGAGGCGGGCAGTGGCAACGGCGGCCTCAGCCGCGCGCACATCGGCATTACCCTGGGTCAAATTGGTTGTGCGCTGATCGTATTCCTGGCGCGAGATCGCCTGCTCGTCGATTAGCGGTTGTGCCCGTCTTTCCTGCAAATGGGCGAACTGGGCCGACGAATGTGCGCGTTCGAGTTGCGCCTGCGCGCTGTCGAGCGCGATGCGGTATGGGCGCGGATCGATCACGAACAAGAGGTCGCCGGCCTTGACCTCGTCGCCTTCCTTGAATGCGATACGATCAATGTAGCCCGAGACGCGCGGACGCAGCTCGACCGTATCGATTGCAGCAATACGGCCCGTGAACTCATCCCATTGATACACCGGTTTCGACACGACCGTCGCCACGCTGACCTCCGGCAGTGGCGCGCCAGTGTCAGGCGGCTTTCCACCTTTGCTGCAGCCCGCAATGAAGACGGCAAGTAGTGCAACGAAGGACAGTGTTTGGAACAAACGGATGATATGGTACGCATGCATGGCGAGGGAGTTCGCAGGCTAGGGTCAAGTGGTGAATTCGCGATTCGGTGCTGGGCTCCAGTGATCAGACGCCAAAGCAGATGCGGACTGACTGCGGCAATGGCCAGCGAAGCAGGCAAAATTGTTCTTAGATTAGTAGCGTGAGTGACATTTAGTAATTGGAACCGCTGCCCCTAACGCAGCTGTTTGAAGCTTGATCGTATGCGATAGCGGGTGGAATATGAAAAGCTCTGATCGCAATTTCGAGTAGAGCCGGAAATATAAGACCGGCATTCCTATTTGCTTACCTGACACAATATGGGTAAAACACGTCTTCATCTCAACTCAGGTTTAATTTCTCCCGAGGAAACGAAATCTAAAAAGAGCAGATAGGGCTTGAGTCGATAGTGGAACAATGTGCGGAGTATTCGTCTTGCTAACCACGTACGGCCATTCCGCACAATCGAGATCGATATCCTTCACTGGGCTTTGCGCAGCTCCCCCGGACGAACAAATACCAGGGGTGCGAGGCATAGCGCGCACGCAACTACGAACGTTCCTTGGTAACCGTCGATCGTTCGCAACAATTCGGCTACATGGTTGGGCTCGGTCACCGCTGCAAAGTGTGCTCCACGGAGGTCACCTGAAGGGTCTCGCTTTGCCCTGCCTGTTGCAACCCCATAGCGGAACACTTGGCCTCAATTTGCGAGCGCTCGATCCGCCGCTTCTATGGCACCGCGGCTTTCAATTCTGCGGATAACGCTAAGCAAGTCAGAAGAGGCAACATCCGAAACGGGATGTCCTCCAATCCACGGAAAAACGTCCCGCTCGAAACGACGAATAATGCGTTCTCCATGGGCCTGGGACCACGAAGAGCCGTACTTCGCATACCGTTCTCGGGCTACCACTTCGAAGCTGTGTGCCGCCCTAGTCTGTTTCGTGGCTTTTTGCGCCTTGCGATCCTCATCAGGATCGACCCCTTGTGCTAGCAGCTCACGAGCCTTGTTCCGCAATTCACGCGCGCCCTTGATCTTTCGAGTCTTACCCGTTTCTTCGTCTTTCAGCGTTCGGCTTGCAAGGAGAATGTCAGGATATATCCCCAGGGATAGGAGCTTTTCCTTGCCATCGGACTTGTAGCGGAAGCGCCACCATCTACCGCCGGAAGGGGTGACGAGCAAGAACAGACCGCGTTCGTCAACCAACTTAAAAGGCTTTAGGCCAGGCTTGGCGTTAAGGATTGCAGTGTTAGTGAGGGACATTGGGTAACTCGATTTCCGAATTAGGAGTTACCCCGAAGAGTTACCCTATCAAAAGCCGGATGCTACCGGCTTATAATACCCCTTACTGGACAAACAAGGCAATAAAAAGCCCGCAACTACGCGGGCTTAAGGATGTTCTTGGATCTACTTGGATACGTAAATGGAGGCGGGGGTCGGAATCGAACCGGCGTCCACGGCTTTGCAGGCCGCTGCATAACCACTCTGCCACCCCGCCATTGCTGCGACAACCCTATGGGCTGGTTGCACCGTTGCAGTGCAATCGCGAAACTGAAAGCTAAAAAGGGAAAACGGATTTCAGCAAAGGCGCATCTGTTTCATACGATGGCCTTATGCGAAAGGATCCATTTTCCCTGTAACTGGAGCGGGAAACGAGGCTCGAACTCGCGACCCCAACCTTGGCAAGGTTGTGCTCTACCACTGAGCTATTCCCGCGAAATACAATCCTGGCATTATAAGGATGCTGGCATCTTTGTCAAGAAAGGCGCCTGCGGAACGCCGGGACCCCCTGCAACTGTTATGGCAATTTATATCCAGAATGCTTACAAAGTCCAGGCAAACGTTTAAACCTGTCAGCCGTGTTTCAATGCTTGGGGAATGGCCACCTTGAGATAGTAAGCCATCGACCAAAGCGTCAGTACCGCCGCGAGATAAATCAGCCACGTCCCTACTTCCTGCGGGTTGAAGCTGTCGCCTATTTTTTCGTGATACAAGAGCAGCGGGATCGCGGCCATCTGCGATACCGTTTTCAGCTTGCCTAAAAATGAAACAGCCATGCTTTTACCCTTGCCGATCTGAGCCATCCATTCGCGCAGGGCTGAAATTGTGATCTCGCGCCCAATGATGATGAACGCGATAAGCGCATCCAGCCTGCTCAAATAAACAAGCACGATCAACGCCGCCGCCACCATCAGTTTATCCGCCACCGGGTCGAGAAAGGCGCCAAAAGCTGAGGTCTGCCGAAGTACTCTTGCCAGGTAACCGTCCAGCCAGTCGGTAATGGCCGCGCCGGTGAAAATAACGGTGGCGATCAGGTTCTGATTGGACGGAGAAAGCCAGGTCGGTGGGAAATAAAAAATTCCTACGAACAGCGGGATTGCCAGGATACGCATCCAGGTAAGGATGTTGGGAAGGTTAAAAGGCATAAGAGTCAGGCTATGCCAGCGAGGATACGGGCGGATAACTCCATCTTCCGGGCTTTCGCTTCTGATTGCCTGCGGAACTTGCCTCGTTACAGCACATCATCATATCCAAGATTCTCGCATATCAACTGTGGATGCCAATATCTCCGCACCTCAGCGCCCGGACACCGGGATCGAGTGCGAGACTGGCTACTGAACTGGCATGAAGATTGGCTGCATAACTTGCGTACGCTTGAGGCTAGCGAGGCCACATGCCTGGGAATCACTCAATGCAGCTCCCGGTAAATTTTTTCCGCGAGCCCTCGGCTGATACCATCCACTTGCTGCAATTCGTCAATGCTCGCCGTGAGTACGCCCTTGAGGCCACCGAACCTTTGCAGAAGGCTTTGACGGCGCTTGGCGCCGATACCCGCGATCTGTTCAAGGGTAGAGCTGGTGCGCGACTTGCCGAGCTTGGCGCGATGACCGTAAATCGCGAAGCGATGGGCCTCATCGCGAATTTGCTGGATCAAATGCAGCCCGGCATGATCCTTTGACAATTGTAACGGCTTTTCCTTTGTCGGGAAAACCAATTGCTCCATGCCAGGCTTTCGTTCTTCGCCTTTCGCCACGCCCAGCAGATTCGCGTCATTCAGCCCAAGCTCGACCAACACCTCATGAGCTGCATTGACCTGTCCCCTGCCGCCGTCAATCAAAATCAGGTCGGGGAGGCTCCCCTCGCCTTCCGCGACTTTTTGATAACGCCGCGTGAGCACATCGCGCATCGCGGCGTAGTCATCCCCCGGCGTTATGCCAGCTATATTGTAGCGGCGGTATTCGCTATTGCGCATGGCGAAATTGTCATAGACCACGCAGGATGCAATGGTCGCCTCCCCCATGGTGTGGCTGATATCGAAACATTCGATGCGCCCAAGCCCTGTCATATCCAGCGCCTGTTGCAAAGCTTGCAGCCGGTCCTCCTGACTGGCCTGCCGGCTCAGCATCTGTTCCAGCGACAGGCGGGCGTTTTCCGTGGCCATGTCGAGCCACATGCGTCGGTCCCCTATAGGGTTCGCATTGATGACGATCTTATGGCCGGATTGCTCCACCATCAGCTCCTGAAGCGTGTCCCGCTGAATTTTTTCCCCGACGATGATGAGATTCGGTACGCTGCGATTCAGATAATGCTGGGCGAGAAAAGCCTCCACGACCTCGGGGAGGTCGTAGCCCTCCGCATTCTGAGGAAAAAAACTCTTGTCCCCCAAATGCCGCCCTCCCCTGATCATGGCCAGATTAACGCATATCCTTCCACCGGCGTCACTCTCTGCCACAGCGGCCACGACGTCGGCGTCGAGCGCTTTACCGCTATCCACAAACTGTTTCTCACGAATCCTGCGCAGCGACTGAATCTGGTCACGAAACAACGCGGCCTGCTCATACTCCTGTGAATTCGCTGCCGCCTGCATTTTTCCGGCAAGACTTTCCAGCACCTCCGTCTGCTTGCCCTGCAAGAATAACTCGGCATCTCGCACGTCTTCGCTATAGGCCTCCTCCGAGATCAGGTTCACGCACGGACCGCTGCAACGCTTGATCTGATAGAGCAGACAGGGCCGTGTACGGTTGCTGAACACGCTGTCCTCGCACGTACGGATGCGAAAAACCTTCTGCAGGAGCTGGATGCTTTCCCTGACTATTCCGGCACTCGGGAACGGGCCGAAGTATCGATGTTTCTTATCCAATGGACCACGATAAAAGCCGAGCCTCGGAAACCGGTTGCCACTCAAAATAACGTAGGGGTATGACTTGTCGTCCCGAAACAGGATGTTATATTTCGGGGTGAGCGTTTTAATCAGATTATTTTCGAGTAATAATGCCTCCGCTTCGGAACGGGTAACGGTGGTTTCGACGCCCACAATTTGCGAAACCATTAATTGCGTGCGCGGCCCCAGTCCGTTTTTCTGAAAATATGAGGAAACGCGCTTTTTGAGATCGACGGCCTTGCCGACATAAATCACCTGCCCTGCCGAATTTATCATGCGATAAACCCCCGGCTGGGAGGGAAGGCGCGAGCAAAATGGCTTCGGGTCGAAAACAGACTCTGCCAGCAACGAACTCAGTCCTCCTCGCCCAGTAATTTCCCTGCGATAGCCCAACTTTCGTGCGGCAACTCATCGAAAGCAATGTAGGTGTAGGATTTGGGTTTATGTGCCACGCGTTCGAGCGTATCGGTAATTTCCTTGGCGATCTGTTTCTTCTGCTCGCGGCTGAGCGAACCTGCTATGCGGATGTTGACGTAGGGCATCGGTTAGTCTCCAGTGTTCTGATGAGAAGCGGAATCGGCGCAAATTTTTTCAAATACCTGCTCAAACATGTCAGTCGTCAGACGCCGCGTCTGGGTATTGTAGCGACTGCAATGATAGCTGTCATATAGCGTTAACCCCGCTGACCTCGCATCATCAGCCGTGCCCCCGGCAGAAAGGGCATGAATGGCGCCATGGCTGAATGGAAAGCTTTTGAGCTTGAGTCCCAGCGCCATAAGCACAGCCTGATGAGCGATCGCGCCAAGAGCGAGTAACGCAACGCCGCTCGCCGTAAAATCGGAAATCTCCTCAGCAAGATACCGATTGCATTGCCGGATCTCGTCCGGTTCGGGCTTGTTTCCTGGCGGCAGGCATTTAACCGCGTTGGTAATGCGGCAACGCATGAGCTGCAGATTGTCGTTTGCGGAAGCGGAACCCTCATGAGTCGCAAACCCGAATTTATAAAGCGTTTGATATAACAATATACCGGCGAAATCACCGGTGAATGGCCTTCCGGTGCGGTTCGCGCCGTGCATCCCGGGCGCCAGACCAATAATGAGAAGCTCGGGCGCAGCATCGCCAAAAGCTGGCACGGGACGGGCATAGTAATCCGGGTGGCGCGCCTTCACCTCGTCTAGAAAACCCGCCAGCCGTTGGCACTGACGGCAGTCAACGGAAAATCTGGTTTGCATAGCGATACCCATAACATTCTGTAGTAAAATGCGCGATTCTTGATTCAGTGGATAAATAATGGCTAAAGTTCTTGCAACCGAAATCCGCGTCGGCAACCTGATCGAATGGGAGAAACGCATATGGCGCGTACTGAAATGTTATCACGTCCATGTGGGCGGCCGCGGCGGCGCCTTTATGCAAGTGGAAATGAAGGATATCGAAGCGGGCACCAAAACGAACCAGCGAATCCGTACAGAAGATAAAGTGGAACGGGCTTTTGTCGAACCACGCGATATGACTTTTCTCTACCAGGAAGGCGACAATTATATCTTCATGGATAAAGAGAACTATGAACAATTGAGCCTTTCGCAGGACTTTCTCGAAGGTCAGTACGAATACCTGTTGCCCAATACTGATGTTCAAGTCAATTTTCACAACGATCGCGCCATTGGCGTGCAGCTTCCCGCCAGCGTAGTGCTGGCCATCACTGATACTGAACCCAACCTCAAGGGTGCCACTGCCACCAGTTCCTACAAACCGGCCACAATGGAGACCGGTCTTGTCGTCATGGTTCCGCCCTTCGTCCTTCAAGGGGAAAAAATCAAGATCAATACCGATAGTGGAGAGTATATCGAGCGTATGTAGCCATGCCGCACCGGAGGATAGCGGCAAAGGTCCCGGTTCTTGTCCACGCCAGTAATGTTCTCCGTTTCCAATCCCGGTTAAAAGCTCAGTTGAGTGCGAAAGGAAATCGCGTAGGGCTCGTCTTTCCGGTTTACTTCGCCCGCACCCGCATTACCGATTGATGCTTCAGTCACATAATAATTCAGCATGAAGCGTAGACCGGGCCGAACATACCAGTTAGCGCCCAGGGTGATGACCTGCACCTGACATTTCGATGTTGCAGTGCGGCAAGGGTCCGCAATCAGGCTCTGGGTTGTGTTCTCCGCCACATCGTACCGAACGGCCAGCTCAAGCGCGCCCCACTTACTGATCGGTTTCGGCTTGCCAAACGTCCCGCGGTCTTTCCGGTACAGTGCCCTCTCACCCGTAACAAACCAGCTTGCCTGTACATAATAGGCCTGCACAGTGGAGTTTTTTTGCGCTCCTGCCACCAGATGGGTATTGTCGAGTCGAACGTTCGCATACTCTCCCTGCACGGTCACAGGACCCATTGCATAGGCCGCTTCCGCGGCGAAAGTCGTTTGCGTAGCGTTGCCGGGAGAGCCCATGCCCACGCCTGCGGTACCGAGAGATTTGCGAATTCCCTGACGCCCGCCATAAATATCAACCGCACTCGCGGAAAGCGATTCGGCATTAGCCTGATCCCGGCTGAAGGAAAACCCGAAATGCATCGTCGTATTCTCGTCCGAGATAGGCAACCAGACCACGCGACCCCCATAAGTCAGGCCCTCGATCGGCAATCCGGCATGGGCCAGGCTCATGACATCCACCCCAAAACCAAACTTGTCCCCAACGGTGTTTTTATAGCCCATCCCCATCAGGAACTGTCGCCCGTTATATATGCCGGTGGACGACGTCGAGGGGCGCTCCATGAAGGTGATCTCGTTCGAACTGGTTAATTCTTCCAGGCCGCGGTAGGGCTTGAACTGACCCACCGTGACGAGACCGGAGCCCAGTTTGGTCGACACCCAGGTTTCGCGAAGTGTGTGAGGAAAGTCGCCTGCGGCAAAATCGTTTTCGAACTTGAAGTTCAGGCGATAAAACCGGCCGGTGAAGGTGGTATAGGTGCGGCGCCAGTTGAAGCCGCTTCCTTCATCGGCTCCCAATACTTGGCTGCCGAACGGCGGAAAACGTGAATCTACGTTGTCCTGATTGAACCAATGCACGTCAAGATGCGCACGTGCATTGAGTCCAAGCTCAAAATTGCCGCCCTCCGATTGAATTTTAGGTCCTCCCTCCGTGGTGACGCGGAAAGCATGAGCCGGGCTAACAACGGCGGCTATAAGTGCAAATACCGCCAACGCGCTATATCGCAATAGATCTGGCATCTCGATGAAGGCTGGTTTACTTGAGTCAGTAGTAAGCACCCTGTTTTTTATTCATCTCACTTCTTTACCACACGATATATGCATAACCCGGGCACCCCCGGGATGCAAATCCGCGATGCGGAAACGTCTGGCGACGCTCTGCGGTTTCGTATGCTACCGCACTGAACGATGGATCACGGCACCCTAATATAGCTGGCACAGCACTGTTGCTGGATTAAAAAAAAGGAATGTTTATGAAAATTTTTCCAATCGTCGCAGCAATGATTTTTGGCGCCGCGGGCGTGGCCAATGCCCAGGGTTATGATTCAGATAAGCGTGATCCCATGAAAGAAGAGCAACGTCGTGACTCTTCCCAGCAAGGCACGGGCTCTTCGAACACGTCGGGCTATGGCACAAGCGGATCGCAACGCGATGATAGCACTCGCAGATCGAGTAGCAGCCAGTATGGAGGATCGTATCAAAACGGCGTGGATGTCGATCTGTATGACCAGGATGCCGCGAATGGTACCGGGCCGCGAATCAAGGGAAGATATTGATCGTTCTGCTTCCGACACTGATCGGGCGGGGCTTGCCGGGTGGAGAGTATGGCAAGTCCCTTATGCCGAGCCAGCTTCTATAAGCCATGCCTCGCTGCTGGTGCCGTTGTGACATCTGCGAAGTTGCATCAGGCTTCCCGCGGCCAATGGATGACCTTGGTGTGATAGCGCACTGAACAATTGGCAACCAAAACGTAACCTTTCAAACACAGCAATATCGCTGGATCAACAAAAAGGAACAGCCATGAAATCTACTACAGTTAAAAACCGCTCAATGGCCTCCGCATTAGCTCTGGTCAGCGCCGCCATCTTTGGCATGGCGGGAATCGCGCACGCCCAGTATGGCGGTAGCTCATCCGGGCAAGGCAGCAACGCTGCTCAGAGTGGCAGTTCTGCTGGTCAGAGTGGTTCAGCGGGCAAAACGCCCAGTGAAAGCGAGAGCCTTAAGGAAGGAAAGGCAGGAATGGATCAAGGGCAAGTAGACCAGCAAAAAAGGAACGAACGGAACAAGGATGCAGCTTCGCCAAGCCGGGAGTCCCACGTTCCGGACTTTCCGCGAGATAAAGAAGGAAAACCGATGAAGGACCTGAAGGACGAGCAAGGCGGACCCATCGGGCCCAACTGATCTGATGCATAGCTCGGTCTATGCGGCGGTTCACGGCAACGTCGAATCGCCGCCATGACCTACGACCTTCCATCGTACCACCATGAAGGTCATGAGGTTCCCGGCTGCCGTCATCGTTACGGGGTCGTGCTGATGCGGCTTGCAGCCAGAACGGTTGGGCGCAACCGCACCGCGGCGATGCCAGCCACCGCAATCAAGCCCATGCCTAGCAGCGCCACGACTGTAACCGGGTCATCGAACAGCAGAACGCCATACAAGTAGGACCAGGCGATGCCCAGGTACTGCAGACTGCCATTGACAAGCATGCGGCCAGTAGCATAAGCACGAGTCATCAACAACTGCGCAAGTGTCGCCAGCAAACCTACAGCCAGCAGCAATCCCAGACCCGACACGGTATGCGAATGCCATCCGCTGAAAAGTGACGCCCCCACCGCCCCTCCGGCGATGCCTCCCACAGAGAAATAAAATACTACGCGCTCTTCCGGTTCGCCGGCTCTTCCAAGCGCGGCCACCTGCATATAAGCCAGCGCGGTGAGCAGACCGGAAAGCAGGCCGGCCAGCGCCCCCCATAACTGATCACTTTGCAAAGTGGGCTGCAGGATACACATCACGCCCACGAAACCCACAAGCGCGGTCCAAATGAGACGAGTGCTCACCGTGGCGCCGCGTCGCAATGCAGAACCTCCGATAAGTAAAACCACCATCCAGATAGGCGCCATGTAATTCAGGGTGAAGGCAGTAGAAAGCGGCAACTCTCCAATTGCATAAAACCAGAGGCCCAACGCGCTTACTCCGGCCAGACTCCTCCAGAAGTGCATCGCTGGCATCGAGGTGCGAAACGAACCGCGGCGTGCCCGGGTAAGCATGATCATCATTGCTGCGCCAACCATACCCCGGTAAAACACGATCTCACCCGTACTGTACTCCGCCGCGGCGAATTTTACACACATGCCCATGGTTGCAAATAGCATTGTTGACGCGACCATCAGCAGTGGCGCCGACACCCCTTCTTTTCCCCTCCAGCGAATAAATACGTTAAGCGGCATCTGGAATATGTGTATTAGTGTTAACCCTATCCCCCGTGCCGTTGTAGCACATACACGCCGATAAGGTAAGCACATCAAGGTCTCAGCCGAACCATCAGCATGCGTCGATTGGCCAAGCGGACGTGGCTTGGTTTTTGCAAGTGCTCTGTATAATATTGCCGCCATGAGGACTGTGATGCCATTTATAGATTTTTCAGCGCCATCGGTCGAGGTGGCACGGCGTCTGATCGGCGCGACATTGCTCGTGGATGGGGTGGGAGGACGTATTGTCGAGACCGAAGCCTACGATCATGATGATCCGGCTTCGCACAGCTTCGCGGGGCCTACGAAACGAAACATGATAATGTTTGGGGCGCCCTGCCGCGCATATGTCTACCGCTCCTATGGAATCCATTGGTGCCTCAACTTCGTCTGCCGCGCGGAAGGGCATGGGGCTGGCGTTTTAATCCGCGCAATCGAACCGGTGTCAGGACTTGATACCATGCGGGCAAGGCGCGGACTTGATGATGTGCGTCTGCTATGTTCCGGACCCGGGCGTGTGTCTCAGGCACTCGGCATCACGCAGGCACACAGCGGTTTAGCAATCGACGTGCCACCATTTCAGCTTTTACCATTACCCGAGCCGGCAGTAGTCGTAACGGGACCCCGCATCGGCATTTCGAAAGCTGTCGATATGCCCTGGCGATTCGGACTCGCCGGCTCGCCCTTCGTCAGCCGGCCATTCCGTTGAGGTTTGTAAGCCACCACTCGCTACGAATAAGCTGAGCGGGGAAGGTCTGCAATAAAAGATAACCGCATCAATAGAAAACTTTGCGTTAGGAGAAAAAATGAGCAGTCTGATCGCCAAACTCGGCTGGGCAGCGTTTGCGGCAACTGGCGCCTTCGCGTTCGCTGTCATTGCCTTGCAGCAGGGCGAATCCGTTGGCGCCATCTGGATCGTGGTCGCGACCGTCTGCGTCTACACAATTGCCTACCGCTTCTACAGTCAGTTCATCGCCCGGCGGGTATTGAGGCTGGATCCCACTCGGATGACCCCGGCTTACAAGTTCAACGATGGCCTGGATTATGTACCGACCAACAAATATGTATTGTTCGGCCATCATTTCGCTGCAATTGCCGGAGCCGGTCCGCTTGTGGGTCCAATACTCGCCGCCCAGATGGGTTACATGCCCGGCATGTTATGGCTTCTAGTGGGCGTGGTGTTTGCGGGCGCGGTGCAGGATTTCACTGTTCTATTTATTTCCACCCGTCGCAACGGGCGTTCCCTTGGCGATCTGATCAAATCCGAACTGGGGCAGATTCCGGGCATGATCGCCTTGTTCGGCACCTTCTTTATCATGTTGATCCTTCTGGCGGTATTGGCTCTGATCGTGGTCAAGGCATTGGCCGAGTCGCCCTGGGGAACATTCACCGTTGCCGCAACCATCCCCACGGCGCTCTTCATGGGCGTGTATGCACGTTACTTTCGTCCCGGAGCCATCGGCGAGGTTTCACTGATCGGCTTCGTGCTGTTGATGCTGTCCATCGTGGGTGGCCAATACGTGCAGGAAATCCCCGAACTGGCCGCGCTTTTCACCCTCACCGGCGAGCAGCTCACCTGGCTTCTGATTGCGTACGGTTTCATTGCCTCCGTGCTGCCTGTGTGGTTGTTGCTCGCCCCGCGCGATTATTTGTCCACGTTCCTTAAGATCGGTACCATTGTGGGCTTGGCGATTGGTGTCATATTCATTTCTCCGGAATTGAAAATGCCTGCCTTCACGCAGTTTGTGGACGGTTCGGGACCGGTCTGGTCGGGAAGCCTGTTTCCCTTCCTGTTTATTACCATTGCCTGCGGTGCGATATCCGGATTCCACTCCCTCATATCCTCGGGCACCACTCCAAAGATGATCAGAAACGAGGGCGATGCCCGCTTCATCGGCTACGGAGCGATGTTGATGGAATCGTTCGTGGCCATCATGGCGCTTATTGCCGCCTCCACGCTTGAACCCGGGGTGTACTTCGCGATGAACAGTCCGGCCGCGATCATCGGCACCACTCCGGAATCGGCTGCCCAAACCATCTCGCAATGGGGCTTTTATCTTACGCCCGAGATGGTCACCCAGACGGCGAAGGATGTGGGGGAACATACGATCATCTCCCGTACCGGGGGCGCGCCGACGCTGGCCGTGGGCATGGCACACATACTGTCGGAATTTGCCGGGGGCAGAACGATGATGGCCTTCTGGTATCACTTCGCCATTTTGTTCGAGGCGCTTTTCATCCTCACCGCCGTGGATGCGGGGACGCGCGCCGGGCGCTTCATGTTGCAGGATTTGCTGGGCAGCTTCATACCCTCCATGAAGCGTACCGACTCGCTGGGCGCGAGCCTGATCGCAACCGGACTTTGCGTAGCGGGCTGGGGCTATTTTCTCTATCAGGGGGTCGTCGATCCCCTGGGGGGGATCAATACGCTTTGGCCCTTGTTCGGCATTTCCAACCAGATGCTGGCCGGAGTAGCCCTGATTCTTTGCACGGCCGTGCTGTTCAAGATGAAGCGCGACCGTTTTGCCTGGATCACCATCGTTCCAGCCTCATGGGTCATTGTCTGCACCCTCACGGCTGCCTGGCAGAAGATTTTCGATGCCAATCCGCGTATCGGCTTTCTGGCCCATGCCGACAAATACAAGGGGGCAATCGCAGAGGGCCAGGTCCTGGCGCCCGCCAAGTCGATCGAGCAGATGCAGCAGGTCATTTTTAACGATTACGTGAATGCGTCGCTGGCGGGCCTGTTCATGCTGGTGCTGATCAGCATATTGGTGTTCGGGATCACCGCAGTGCTACAGGCACGCGCCTTGCGCAACCCTAGCGTGAAGGAAGCGCCATTCGAGTTACTGCCAGTTGAGGGGGGGTCAAGGACATGATGGATGAGAGCAGGAACATTTTGAGGAAGATTAGGCAAGGGGTGCGTTACGTCGGTCAGAGCGTCCGCCTGATGGTCGGCATGCCGGAATACAGCACTTATCTTGAGCATATGAAAAAGGCGCATCCCGACCGTCCGGCCATGTCTTATCCGGAGTTTTTCCGGGAGCGGCAGGAGGCGCGGTATGGCGGCAAAATCAGCAGGTGTTGCTAGGCATGACTTTTAGCACCGGGGAGCGGCGCTCTCTGTGTGCATTGGGAGATGCAGATAAGAGAAAGCCTCGGGTAAAACGGAGGCTTTCTAATCGGCTCCTATTGCAATTTTTTCGAGGCTAGAAGTTTGCTATTACTGTCAGGCGATAGATGCGAGGGGCGCCTGGCGTAATATTGTTGTTGTTGTTAGCGGAGGCAATATAGTCGACATTCGCGATATTTTCGATGTTGGCCTGCACCCGCAATACCTTGCTCACCCTCAAGAACATCGCCGCATCCATTCGCGTGAAGCCCGGGAGTAGTACCGTGTTGTCGAGTGCGGCGTACATGTTGCTGCGATGAACGACCCCCAGCCCTAGTCCCAGAAACGGCGTGAAATCGTAGCGGTTCCACATCGAGACGGTATGCTTGGGAACCTGCGCAACCACGGATCCGGCTTGCGCGCCCGTAATCGCGCGGGTGATCTCGGCGTCCGTGTAGGCGTACCCGCCCATCACGCTCCACTGTGGAGTGATGCGACCCATCAAGCCCACTTCGGCGCCTCTTGAGCGCTGGCCATCGACTAGCATTGTTCGGGTAATATCATTAGGAACCGGCGCGATTACGTTGCTGCGATCCAGTTGGTACAGCGCTGCAGTCAGGGCCAGATCAGGGCGTATATCCCACTTCGCGCCCAGCTCCAGGTTCGTGAATTGCTCCGGTTTGAGGGTTGCGTTGCTCAAGTTTAGCGAAGCAAGCTGGTCGCCAGCGCGGGGGACGTAAGCCAGGCTGTAGTTGCCGTATATCGACACCTCTTCTATCGGCTTGTAAATCAAGCCAACCCTGGGAGAAACCAGACTATCGTTGGTGTGGAACACGTCGCCGGTACGGTTGTTACGGAATTTCAAGTCGAAATTATCGTACCGTATACCGAGGACGGCTTTAACTTGCGGAAGAATGGTGATCTGATCCTGCAAATATACGGCTGCGACTTCCACCACCCCGTGGTTATTGGCATCGGTCGCGTTTTGCCTGAAGGTAACGGGAACCTGCGTAATCGGATTTAAAAAAGTAACCGGCGTACTTGTGGACGTGTTGTTAAAAAAACCGGTATTCCGAAAATTATCCGTGACCTGCCGTCCGTATTCCACGCCCGCCATAAGCTCGTGCTTCAAGGGTCCTGTATTCAGCGTGTACAGAAAATCGGTCTGGTTGAAGATATTGTCGCGCTGGGTTGCGTTGTTATAAGCCGAGATCGGTACTTCTAGCGTAGGACCTTGAACAACCGCTTGCCCTCCAGCATATATGTTCTGGTAGAACTTATCGTAGTTGGCATAGCGCGTGCGGTTGCGGACGGTAAGACCGTTATCGAACGCGTGCTCGATCAGCGAGTTCAACGCCCATACGTCAACGCGGGCAGGGCTATTAGCCGGATTGCCGAAAAATGTAGACCAATGGGTATTAACGGGACGACCTGAATCGACAACCCCGGGTGAGGTACCGAAAGAGGGTATGCCTCGATCGGCTGTGCGGTTGTCCATAAAGTATTCCCCGCTCAACACGATCTTGGTTTGAGCAGTGGGCTTGATCGTCAGCGTTGGATTGACGCCCCCGCGTTCAATCTCTACCCCATTACGGTAGCTGTGGGAATGCTCGTACATGGCATTGAGGCGAAACGCGGCGATATCATTGATTGGCCGCCCTACGTCGATGGCGATCCGCTTTTGGCTGAACGACCCGTACTGGGCTACGATTTCGTTGATCGGCGTCCAGCCAGCCTCTTTGGTTACCCGATTGATGACGCCGCCGCCACCACCACGCCCGAAAATCATTCCGTTGGCACCCTTCAATACGTCCACTCGTTCAATATTGTAAAGATCGCGGAAGTACTGAACGTCGTCACGCAACCCATCGACGTAAAAATCGCCGGTGGAATTGTTGCCGCGGAAGATCACTGCGTCCCGGTTGCCTTCTCCCTGCGAAATGCCGACACCAGGCACGTAGCGCACCACGTCCCCCATGCTCAACATGTTTTGATCCCGGATCAAATCCTTGGTTACCACAGTGATCGATTGCGGCACATCACGTAACGGCGTATCGGTTCGGGTTGCACTGAAGCTTTTCGTGGCCATATAGCCATCCGTGGGCCCGGTGATGGGGGTGGCGGCAACTTGTACCGCCGGCAACACCGCTGGTTGGGTGCCAGCCACGGTGGGCTTTCTGATAACGTAACCGCCAGGTTCAGTAACCGCTTCCAAGCCACTGCCGGACAATAAACGGCTGAGCCCGTCCTGGGCCGTAAAATTGCCTGTCACCCCTTGCGTGGCAATGCCTTTCATCTCGGCAGCGTCAAAGGACAACTTCAACCCCGTTTGTCTGGCAAAATCATTAAGAGCGCTTTCCATCGGTCCTGCTGGAATGCTGTACGCCTGCACCGTCGCGCTGGTCGCACTGCCCGACTGGGCCAGGACGGCATGGGGCAGGCTCATCGCGGCTAATCCAAGGGAAAAAAGCGCGCCGCGCACGGCCATTGCGAGATAGGAATGCCGAAAGCCATCGCGTGTCTGCGGGGAGCAGCCCTCTTCGCCTCGAAATCCGTCTCGACGGTTCGCCTCTGGAATCAGGGCTACGCTTGACGTACTATTTTTTATAATTGTATTTTTCACAGCCAATGCTCTCCCGTTAGGTCGGACATGAATTGGCTGGCTTGCCTGGAACAGGCTGGCTGGCTGGCTAAATAGGGGTGTTGCCGTTTGTTAAAGCTGAGCGGCAACTCAAAAATAACTGTTTCTGTCTGTGCAGCTACTTGGCTAGCCACACCTGAATGATAATCGTTCGTATTTTAATTAAACCAGGATCAAAAAGCAATAATAGCGGCAGGGGTTTTGTGTGAAACCCCATAGATGTGCGGCTGCAAACTGCCCGCACGTGACTCATGCACGATACCGTAACCCTTTCATCTGTTACTCTCGGCCAGGCATCCCTTTACTGGCTCAAGCTGGGCTTTATCAGTTTCGGCGGGCCCGCCGGGCAGATTGCCATCATGCATCGCGACCTGGTCGAGCAAAAAGGCTGGATTTCTGAAGGGCGCTTCCTGCATGCGCTGAATTTTTGCATGGTTTTGCCAGGCCCTGAAGCGTAGCAACTTGCTACTTATATCGGCTGGCTCATGCACCGCAACTGGGGAGGAATCATCGTGGGCGCGCTTTTTGTGCTCCCGTCATTTTTTCTTCTGGTGGCGCTAACGTGGATTTATTTGAAATACGGACATGTCCCGGCGGTTGCTGGCGTGCTTTATGGCATCAAGCCAGCCATTGTCGCCATCGTCTCCTCGCTGCCTACCGCATAGGCTTCAGAACGCTGAACAATTACCTGCTCTGGTCAATTTCGGCATTCGCTTTTGTCGCCCTCACGATCCTCAAAATACCCTTCCCCTTAATTATCCTGACAGCCGGGCTCATCGGATATGGCGGCGGGCGTGTCCTGCCTCATCATTTCGAAACAGGAACGTCGCACGAGGGATCGAGGGAACACTCTCGGCCTGCACTTATTGACGACACAAGTCCGATTCCCTCTCATGCACTGTTCAGCTGGTCAGCATTGCGGCGAACCGTCGCCGCCGGCCTCGTGATATGGCTGGTCGCGATAGGAATATTGTGGGTCTTGTATGGATGGAATGGTGCCTTCACTCAGATGGGCTGGTTTTTCACTAAAGCCGCCTTGCTGACTTTCGGCGGCGCTTATGCGGCCCTGCCCTACGTTTATCAGGGAGCGGTAGGGCATTACCTATGGCTCACCCCGGAGCAGATGATTGACGGCCTCGCGTTGGGCGAAACGACCCCTGGTCCGCTCATCATGGTCGTCACGTTTGTAGGGTTTGTCGGGGGATGGGTAACGCAGGTGTTGGGGCCGGAGGCCCGCTTTGTTTCAGCTTTCACAGGGACGACCGTGGTCACTTTCTTTATCTTTTTGCCCAGTTTTATCTTTATTTTTATGGGCGCGCCCTTTATTGAAACGACGCACGGCAAACTGTCATTTACCGCCCCGTTAAAAGCAATAACGGCGGCTGTGGTAGGCGTCATCTTTAACCTGGCCGTATTTTTTGCCTATCACGTGGTCTGGCCGCAGGGCTGGGCCGGCGCTGCCGATTGGCTCTCGATCGGGCTAATCATCGGAGCGGTAGTGGTGATGTTTCGCTTCAATGTCGGGGTCATTCCGGTACTGCTGTCATGCGGAATGTTGGGTATGGTCTGGCGCTTGGCCAGTTAACGAAAGACGAAGAAAATACTAAAATCCTTCATACGAACTGGTTCTGCTGGCAGGACCCCCGTCCTCGATCGTACATAGATGCTCTACGTGTCTTGGTTCTATCTGATTCGCTGAACGGTATTATTTCCGGGAAAAGCTCACTCGTGCTAATCCCGTTCGAGCTCGATGAGCTTGCCGTCTTCCCCCACTTTGATTTCAACCTTCTTGCCGTCGGGTTTTTTCACCTCGGCTTCATAAACGGTGATCGCTTTACCGTCTTTCGATTTCGTTTCCTTCTCAATCTCCTCTACTTTCCCCCCTTCGGCATTGTCCGTTATTGTTTTCTGTACCGCGGCAGGCAGTTCCGACCATTGCACTTTTTCTTCTTTGCCGGCGAGTGCTGAGGTCGCAAACACCATTGCACCTACTGATAAAAGTATGCTCCTTTTCATTCGCGATCCTTGTCGGGTTGGTTTGCTTTTTTTCCTTGCCGCTCCGGGAAGCGGCCCCGCAAGATTACATCAAACTTGAACACTGATCTGTGCGGTAGCGCACATTTCCAGGTTAAGGAATCGGCTGACATATTCCTGCGCTTTTCTCCATATACTACTTCTAATACTGTTCCAGAGAACCGGCGTCGGCCGTTTACAACGTGACGAACGGATATGAGCTCGCGTGAGCCCCCGATGATCCGCCCCGCATTTCCAGAAAAGCCCCAGCCGGTTCAGCTGTTGCCGGTGTGCATAAAAATCACCCGCCTTTGGTACATCCAGGGCAAGCTTTAAGCTGCCTTGCGAAAGGTCAAGTTAATCCGGCGGCCGCCAGTCGCATGATGGCAGCCGTCCGCAAGCGGTAGAACGCCGTGAAAACATAACCTTGCCGGCCCGCCCCATACCATGACATCACCATGAGCCAATTGCACCCGCGCCGGCCTTTCCTGCCGTCGTAAACCGCCCCACATGAAGACTGCCGGGAGGCCTAGCGAAACAGAGACGATCGGCGCGTTAAAGTCGCGCTCGTTCTTGTCCTGATGCAATGAGAGCCTCGCCCCCGGCTCATAAAGATTGACGAGGCACGCATCGGGCTCGAAGTTTTCAAAACCGGCGGTAGCGGCAGCGTCCCGCGCAAGCTTGCGGAACACGTCCGGCATGCGAGGCCACGGCTTGCCACTATCCGGATCGGTCGGCTGGTAACGATAGCCGGTGTGATCGGTCACCCAGCCATAGGAACCGCAATTTGTCAGCGCGACTGACATACGGAAACCGCCGGGGGTGACCATGTGACGCAGCGGCGCCTCCGCGACGACTTCGCCCAGCGCTGTTAAAATCTCTGCCTCATCCGGCAGCGCAAAAGCGCGCAAGACAACTGCACCCCGGGACAGTTCTTCCCGGCGGGCCTGACACTGCGACAGATCTTCAAACAGGTTCAGCGTCATCATCTTGCCCACCGCTTCTCATGTGGCATCGTGAAAAATTATCCCTACAGTATGACGTCGCCCGGAGCGGAGGCGACTGACGCCATGGCGCAGATTGACCTTGTACACCCCTCGCGCACCTTGCACCGGCCGCTGGTTTACCGCAAATACAACAGCATCCCCTTTCCTTAGCGGCACAACTTCCGGACGCGACTGCATGCGCGGGCGCTGCTCGGTCAACACAAACTCGCCACCTGCGAAATCACGACCCGGTTCTGCTAGCAGTATAGTCAGTTGAATCGGGAATACGTGCACCCCGTACAAATCCTGGTGCAAACAATTGTAATCGCCGGGCTCATATTGCAACATCAGCGGAGTAGGACGTAGCTGGCCCGCCTCATGGCAGCGCTTGATGAAATCGCGGTGCTCCGGCGGGTAACGCACATCATTGCCCATTGCCTCATTCCAGCGATTGGCTAGTGGCACCAACCGGGGGTATATCAAGGTCCGCAGTTCCGCGATGATGCTGGGCAACGGGTACTTGAAATACTTGTATTCACCTCGGCCAAACCCATGACGAGCCATCACGACCCGGCTGCGAAAAACGTCCTCCTCCGGATAAAGCCCGGCCAGTGCGTCGCATTCCTCAGGAGCAAGCAGCTTTTCGATCACCGCGCATCCCTGCGTATCCAGTTCGTTCGTGACTGCGCGCCAATCCAGTGCACCTACGCGGAGGGCACTGCCCATATGAGGGTTATTTTTTCCTGCCTTGCTCTTTGTCAAGGCAGTCATTCCCGAGACCTCACCTCGCCCTCCGGCCGTGAGCCCGACTCCTTCTCGAGCAGAACCCGCTTGCGCTCGACACCCCAGCGATAGCCCGCCAGTGCGCCGTCGATACGCACGACTCGATGACACGGAATCGCGACGGCCAGCTTATTAGCCGCACATGCCTGCCCTACTGCCCGTACCGAGCCGGGAGCGCCAATGCGCTTGGCAACATCAGCGTAGCTTTCGGTCTGGCCGGGGGGAATTTCGCGCAGGGCGTGCCATACCCGCTGCTGGAAAGCGGTGCCACGCACATCCAGCGGTAGATTCAGACCAATACCCGGCGCTTCAATAAAGCCGATGACCGTGGCGACAAGCTCTTCGAAGTCTGCATCTCCTCCGATCAGGGTGGCGCGGGGAAAGCTATCCTGCAGATCGCGCGCCAGTTTGCCGGGATCGCTGCCAAGCAGAAGGGCACAAATGCCGCGATCACTTTGAGCAACCAGGATCGACCCCAAAGAACATTCGCCAATGGCAAACCCGATTTCGGTATTGACGCCGCCCGCCCGATAATGGCTTGGGACCATGCCCAGAACTTTATCCGACTGTTCGTAAAAACGGCTGCTGGAGCTATAGCCGGCATCAAAAATAGCACCTGTCACCGAGCCGCCCCGGCGAAGTTGGTTGCGCATTCTTTTCTCGCGCTGCGCGGCAGCGTACTGCCTCGGCGTTAACCCCGTGAGGTGCTTGAATACACGGTGAAAATGATAGGCGCTCATGCCAACCTTCTTTGCGAGTTCTTCCAAGGATGGGATGGCTTCACATTCTTCGATGACGCGGCAAGCGTGAGTGACCTTGTCCGCGTATTGCTCGACAAGCGGAGCCCGGTCCGGCTGGCAACGCTTGCAAGGTCTGAAACCGGCCCTTTCGGCTTCCTCCGGGGTAACATAAAAAATGACGTTTTCGGGTTGCGCCGAACGTGCAGCACAAGCGGGACGGCAGTAGACCCCTGTGGTCTTGACTCCGAAATAAAACTTGCCGTCAGCTTCAGCGTTACGCGCGACAACGTCGGCCCAGCGAGGATCACTTACCGTCGCAGCACGCAGCTGTGCTTTTTTCGCTAGCATATTCATGATGTGCTCCTTTTAAAAAGTCGCAGCAATCGCGGCCAATACCAATATATCAATATGCACGAATTGTCGCACCCCGGGTCTTGCTTTCAAATTCAATTCCGCTGACGGAGCAGATTCGATCCCGCTGATCAGACTACTAGTGCGCACACTCAGCGGATTTCCATATCGGGGCAGATGCTGTTCAAGCTCCTGTTAGGTACGGTGCCGAACGGACGATACGGGCGGGCAACTTCTATAACAACTCCAACCATACACCGAGCCGCACTTCTGAAGCATCGGCTCCAAACATGCCACGCAGATTTGGAGCCGGAAAGAAATAAGATTAGCGGCAGAAACGTGAGAATCGTCTGGATGGGGCCAATGTATTTTCTACTGAATAGCAATTTTCGACGAGGAGGAAACATGTCCGAATTAATCGTGTTAGGCTTTAACGATCCTGAAGAAGCCGACCGGGTCCTGCTGAGGCTGAGCAAGTTAAAGAAGGAATATCTGATAGATATTGAAGATGCCGTGGTTGTCGTACGCGACGAGGCAGGCAAGGTTCATCTCAAGCAAAGCATTAATACTGTCGCAGCCGGCGCAACGACTGGTTTCCTTTCCGGCGGTCTATGGGGTACCTTTGTCGGCCTACTATTCATGAACCCGTTGGCCGGATTTGTTCTGGGTGGTGCGATCGGAGCAGGAGCAGGCGCTTTATCCGGTTCTCTGGTCGACTACGGGATCAATGATGATTTCATCAAATCACTGGGCGAGACCATTCCGCCCAGCTCGTCCGCGCTTTTCATTCTCGTACGAAAGGTGCAACCGGAAAAGGTTCTCGCGGAACTCTCGGGCGTTAAAGGGAAGGTCCTGCGGACCTCCCTCTCGCCCGAGCAGGAGAAAAAGCTTCAGGAAGCTCTTGAAGGGGCAACCGCACCCGCCGCAGGTTGACAACCTTTAGGTGAAATCAGCATCCAGGACGACGCGGTAACGCGCCTTGCCCGCTGCAAGATGGGCTATCGCATCGTTCACTTTGCTCAGCGGGAAGTGCTCCACCTGCGGGGCGATATGGTGACGGGAGGCGAAATCCAGCATGGAGGACATGGCGGCTGGACTTCCGGTGGGCGACCCTGAAATACTTTTCTGTCCGGAGATCAGATCGAAAGCCCCGACCGGAATCGGCTCAAGCACCGCGCCGACGAGGTGCATGCGGCCATTCGGCTTCAGCGTCTGCAAAAACGCGCTCCAGTCCAACGGAACATTCGCGGTGACAAGCAGGACATCAAGCGAATTTGCTGCTTTCAGGATGCCCGCACGGTCGCGGCTCGACACCACCCGATGCGCCCCGAATTTTCTTACTTCCTCCATCTTCGATGGGTTCGAGGAAAAAGCAGTCACCTCGCAACCCCAGGCATTTGCAAATTGCAGGGCCAGGTGGCCAAGGCCGCCAATACCAACGACGCCTACCCGGTCCGTTGGCTTTACTCCGTAGGTAGCGAAGGGCGCAAACACTGTAACGCCGCCACACAGCAACGGACCGGCAGATGAAATATCGAGCGCGTCAGGCAGAGGAACCGCCCAGGCCCAATGCGAACGGACCTTTTCCGCAAAGGCGCCGGGATGCCCGACGATTGTGGCGACTGATTGACCGCAGAGATGGTGATTGCCGGTCATGCATTGATGGCAATACATGCAACTCGCGCTGGTCCAGCCCAAGCCGGCACGCTGGCCGATCCGCAAACCCTTGACCTGATCGCCGACGGCACTGATCCGGCCTACCGCCTCATGCCCAGGTATGACGGGATACTGAGACATCCCCCAATCATTGTTAAGGATGGAAAGATCGGAATGGCAGAGGCCGCAGAATTCGACCCGGAGCTCCACCTCCTCCGGGCCTAGCGGACCTGCTTCGTAGTCAATGGGTTCGAGTTTCTGCTTTGCCCCATGCGAGGCCCATGCCCTGACACGCGTCATTGTCATTGTCATTCTCCTTGTCCAGATATAAGGCGCAGAAGGTCCGACTTTTTCGCTGCCTCGATCAGTCGCACACGAGTTTTTCAAACGATGCTTGGCACACCGTAAGTTGATACCTTGCGGAAAGATTCAATCCGCGTCAACCCATGGAATCCATAGACCGGAATGCGATTGCCACTTTCGGCCCTTTGCGTCTTCAGCTTCTGCAAGCCAGCGAACTCGCCGTTCGGAAGAGCTTACTGCCGCTACGTAAAAATATCGGGTTCGTATTGATGTCGATCATCATTCCGTTCTCCCGACTCGGCCCCTCATCTTAGCACCCCGATTGCCGGTATTGAGAATCCAACTCCCGCGAAAATGCCGATTCCACGGCGGCTCCAAGCTGGAATCTGCCGCCGCGCAAGGATAAATATTCTCGCTTATAAGCCCTTTTCGCGCCCTTTTAAAAGCAGCGGATGTGTCGAGAATAATTACAGGCTGCCTGCCGCAGAGCCAAGTGAAAAAAAAACATGCAGCCATTCAGATTCTTATCCTTTGGCACAGAACATGCTTATATACCTTATATAGGTGAATTTCGCTTTGGGGAGAACAATAATATGAAAAACCTGAGTACCGTTTCACTGATCGCAATAATGATGGCGGGACCGTTGGCAGCGAATGGCGCGATGATAGGACCCACCCCCTATCTTTCCTCAGCCGATAGCCCTTTCGCCGGCACCCCGTTCAGCTATTTCCACGTCGAAGACTTCGAGGACAGTTTGCTTAACACTCCGGGCGTCATCGCTTCGGCTGGAATAGTTTTGTCGCCTGCTGCCTTGACCGACTCGGTGGATGCAGATGACGGCTCCGTAGATGGTTCGGGCACGGCTGGCCATACGTGGTACTCAAACGGCGGTTCAAGCTTGACCTTCACCTTCAGTGCCGTACTGCTGGGCGCCTTGCCCACTCATGCCGGGCTGGTGTGGACGGATGTCGGGTTTGCCAGCGTGCAAGACGGTTTTGATACTGTCACTTTCGAAGCCTTTGATGCCGCAAATAATTCTCTCGGATTTATAAGTCCATCCGCTGTCGGGGATGGACTATTTGGAGGACAAACGGCTGAAGACCGTTTCTTTGGCGTAACCAGCGCCAGCGGGATCGGTTCCATACGCATTACTTCACTCAGTAGCACTGACTGGGAAATTGATCATCTCCAATACGGTCTTGCGTCCGTCCCCTCTGGTGCTGTCCCTGAACCCGGGACGTTAGCGCTTCTTATTGCCGGAGTGGCAGGGATCAGATTCCTGCGGCGTCGTATGTAATTGGACTTTGGCATATGGCCTGGGGACCCGGTTGTGGTCGGGCCATTTGCCGGGATCGCCCGGTCGTCTCATAGCACTGGTAAAGCTTCAGCGAGCTCACACTAAGCCGTCCCCGTAGCGACCAACCACAAAGCAGGGCCTGCCCTGCTTACTCCGACTCCGCCCCCCCCAATGGTCAATTTGGCTGAAGCGCTCACCTGCCCGCTTCAACGTTGCCGTCTCAAACATCTGATGCAAAACCACTCCCTCCCTGCACCAGAGGCTTGGGGCTCGATGGTGATGCAGGGGGCGCCTGATGCCCGGCTGGGGTGACCAGGCTTCAGTTTTGGTAAAATCCGAACCAGCAGGACGTACCGCTGATGACTTCTCCTACCCTATCCACATCGGCTTGAGGAGTAAGCCGCTTCATTATGGGCGCAGAAAATCTGGCTGAGCTCTACCCGCACGCCGTGAGCCACCTCTCCTCAGTTGACGAGGATTGGTCGCGATTGATAAAACACGTTGACCCTTGCATGCATCGGTCCAAACCTGCACGTGAGCCGTATGAGGCTTTAATCCGCGCTGTCGCCTACCAGCAACTTCACGCACGAGCGGCGGACGCTATCATCGCCAGGTTCCTGGACTTGTATTCGGACAGTGAGTCCGAAATAGTCTTTCCGTCCCCGGACGAAATATTGGCGACGAGAACTGAAGATTTGCGCAGTTGCGGTTTCTCATCGCGAAAGATCGCCACTGTCCAGCACATCGCGGAAGGCGCCCTGAGCGGGCTGGTTCCCTCCCTTGAGGTCGCCAGCCAAATGCAGGACGATGAGCTGATTGCCCGGCTCATCGTCCTGCCCGGCGTCGGCCGATGGACAGTTGAAATGTTTCTTATGCATACATTGGGACGCATGGATATTCTGCCCGTAGACGATTTTGGGGTACGCGAGGGATACCGGTTTCTGAAATCCCTGAATACGCTTCCCAATCGCAAGGAGATGGAAAAAGCAGGCTTGCCGTGCAGCCCCTATCGAACGATAGCGTCGTGGTATTTGTGGCGAGTCGCATCCCTGCCCGAGTACGCAAGGATGTCGAAGAAAAAGTAGCCAAACCAAATCGATACGCCCGTCTATAAAACGACGACAGCCCCGCCATTCTGAGCCGTTGGCGCCCTGTTTAGGCCATTTTTTGCGCACCCGATGGTAAAGCATTTTATCGCCGTGGTTTCCTCTGGTTTAGAATACCGTCCTTGTGAGACAGCAGTCGCGCTTGACTAAAAAAACAAAAGGCGAGTCGTACGCCTCGATAACTGGAGAAAACATGCTGTTTGAGCGCGTCAAATCCCTCGACCATATACTTGAATTAGCGCAGAGAAAGGGGCTTAAGCGACAACTGGGCGCATTTGACCTCACCATGCTCGGGATCGGCGCGATCATCGGTACCGGTATTTTTGTATTGACTTCGGTCGCCGCAGAGAAGGCCGGCCCGGGAATGATGTACTCGTTTGTCATTTCTGGGTTCGTATGCGCGCTGACAGCCCTTGTATACTCCGAGATTGCGGCAATGGTGCCAGTCGCGGGATCGGCCTACACCTACTCCTATGCGGTATTTGGCGAACTGATCGCTTGGATGGTAGGCTGGGCGCTCATTCTGGAGTATGCGATCGCGGCCGCCGCGGTCGCCGTTGGATGGTCCGGCTACATCAACGGGTTTTTGCACGAAATAGGCTATGGACTGCCTTTGTTCCTGACCGCAGGGCCTTTCGACACGGTTCTTTTGGCGGGGGATACTACCCCGGGCGCGACCACGGCCACAACCTCCGCAGGCGGCTTTAATATACTGGCATTTCTGGTCTCGCTTTTGGTCACATTGCTGCTAATCACGGGTACCGGGAAAAGCGCCAAATTCACTGCACTTCTGGTTATAGTGAAAATTGTCGCGCTCGCGGCATTTATCGTCCTCGCCCTACCGGCGGTAAATTCCGTCAACTTCGAACCTATGCTTCCCAATGGCTGGGGGACGCCGTTTTCCGGCGTCGGGGTGCTCGGTGCAGCCGCTTCCATTTTTTTTGCTTACGTAGGTTTTGACGCCGTCTCGACCGCAGCGGAAGAAACGAAAAATCCTAACCGCAATGTACCGATCGGTCTCATCGGCTCATTGACGGTTTGCACACTGATTTATCTGGTAGTCGCCTATGCCGCTGTGGGGGCGGTCGGTTCTCAGCCCGGGGGCGAACTATCCCTGTCCAAGGAACCCCTGGCGTTCGTGCTGCGCGAAGTGGGATACCCCACGGTAGGGAACTGGGTAGCCTCCGCGGCAATTATTGCCCTCCCTTCGGTAGTGCTCATGATGATTTACGGTCAAACCCGGGTCCTGTTCACCATGTCGCGGGATGGACTGATGCCTGCGGTTTTCTCTCACATACACCCGCGTTTCCACACGCCACATGTCGTCACGCTGGTAACCGGCGCCGCGGTAGCATTATTTGCGGCCTTATTCCCCGTCGGAACGCTGGCTGATATCTCGAACTCCGGCACCCTGTTCGCGTTCTTCATGGTCGCGCTGGGGGTCATGGTATTGCGTCGGCGTGAGCCTGGGCGGCATCGGCCGTTTAGAACACCAATGATCTGGCTTGTCGGCCCCACGGCAATGGCGGGGTGCGCCCTGCTCTTTGTCAGCCTGGGCTGGGGCACCATCCGTCTATTTCTCGCTTGGGCCACGATCGGACTGATTCTCTATTTCGGCTATGCGCGGCGACGCAGTCACTTGGCCAACCCCCAGGCGATCAATTGAGTTAACAGAAGCGGCTATCTTGCTTCCACCTGGGTATCGGCTGCATACCAAAAGACGCAAAAGACGCAATTGCCGAGATCTCAACAAACGTTAGCCAGTTTCCTGCGGGAAATAAACAGCACGAATTGAACTCACGCACACGATTCGCGGTCTTCTGTTGATGAAACCGGCAGCCTTATTTCGCAAGAAAGCATCCAGCTCCACAATCCACCACTGCAATAGGACCTGCGCCTTTCTCGACGTTGCCAGGATGAGTTGCATTAAATCCTAGCCATCCTTTCTCAACCTGAGCTCAGGGGGAATTCCTTCAGGGAAATATGTCACCCAACTCCGCTTCCGCTTCCGAGGACGCCGAATGGTGGAAAAAAACCACCGTTTATCACATCTATCCGCGCTCCTTTTTCGATAGCAACGGTGACGGTATTGGAGATATACCCGGCATTATTGAAAAACTCGACTATATCCATTACCTCGGATATGAAACTATCTGGATTTCACCGTTCACGGAAAGTCCGCAAAAAGACTTTGGATATGATGTCAGCGATTATTGCTCGGTCTCTTCGCATTATGGCGACATGGCGCTTTTCGAAAAACTGTTGCAGGAGGTGCACGCCAGAGGTATGAAGCTCGTCTTCGACCTGGTATTGAATCACACTTCAAACGAACATGCGTGGTTCAAGGAATCCGCCAGTTCGCGCGATAATCCCAAGGCAGATTGGTATATCTGGAGAAATGGAAAAGGCAGGAAGGGCACGACGCCACCTAACAATTGGCGCGCAATGGCCGGAAACAAGGCGTGGACCTATTATCCCGAAAGAAAACAGTTCAACTACACGGCGTTCTTACCTTTTCAACCGGACTTGAACTACGATAATCCTGAAGTGAAGGACGCCATGTTCGATATTGCCCGGTTCTGGCTAAACAAAGGCGTGGATGGCTTCCGGCTGGATATTATTAGCGCGATCTATGAAGATCCTGAACTCCGCGACAATCCGCTTAGTTTTCGCCTTGCCCCCTCCGATAAATCCCTATCAATATTTTTTCAGCATCTTAAGCACAACTTCCTGCACGAAAAAAGCTTCGAATTTGCTGCTGAACTGAGAAATGTGGTGGATGAGTTCGATAGCCCCAGAAGGATTTTGATAGGCGAGTCGCATGGGGACGAGGGACTGATCAACCGCTTCTGTTACGACAAAGGCCGCAATGGCCTCAACGCTATCTTCCTTTTCAAAGCGGTCTCAACACCATTTAAAGCGCCAAATTACCGCGATATGCTGATGAGATTTGAGGAGCATTTCCCGGAGCCGTTGATGCCCACCCTCGTTTTCGCCAACCATGACCGTACCCGTGTGATCAGCCGCATGGGCGGAAGCGTGGAAAAAGCGAAATTGCTGGCCCTGTTTCAGTTTACCTGCAGAGGTATCCCGTTTACCTATTTTGGGGATGAGATTGGTATTCCCCGAGTACGCATTCCTCTCAGGCATGGAAAAGATGCAATCGCGATGCAACACAAGTGGGTTCCACAATTCCTCGTGGACAGAAGCGCCGAAATTCTCAACCGGGACGAGTGCCGCACCCCCATGTTATGGAACGAAGAGGCGAACGCTGGCTTCTGCCACGTTTCCTCGCAACCGTGGCTGCCCGTAGCGGAAAATTTCAGGGAAATAAATGTGGAGAGGCAAATGGCTGAACCTGATTCGCTTCTCAATTTTTACAGGAAGGTAATTCGTCTTCGAAATGAAACCCGGGCGTTAAACGCCGGAAGGCTCGAGATTGCGCACGAATTTTGCACCCGCAAGATGCTGGCCTATTACCGCATTGCGGGTGACGACAAATATCTGGTGCTGCTGAACATGTCGAAATATCGTCTGAAAGTCCCGCTTGACAATAACGTGCTGCTATCGACTCATACTCAGGGCGAGGCGGCTCAATTACAGCCATTTGAAGGACGGGTGATGGTGGCAGCGCATCACTAAGCACATCATCAACACTTCCCAACGCGGCCTCAGCTGATCCTGTCGGTACCTTCCCGAGAGATTGCGCCCTTATGTCTGGCCAGTGTGTTCGCCATAGGGCTTGATCGGATCCCCGCTTAAGCCTACCGGACGCAGGGAAGTCTGGTTCCCCGAGCCATTCCCCGCCTCGTTCCCTGAATCCAGAAATAGATTTGCGCCTCTTCCATTGGATGCCGGACGCGCGTCCCGTCCCATCATCAGGGTAATTATCCTTCCATGATAGGGTCCAAACGTCGCCCTTTTTTCGCGCGCTGCGCCCAGCCTCAATTGCTCGCCGCGCTCGCTATTTCCTGCGGAACGTTGTCCCCACGTTCGTGCCCGTTGAGAAGCATCGACTAATCTATAATACGCTCGATATGGTTGCCTCCACCCTCGACCCGTCAGTTTAATGACTGTACCCATCCGGTTGCTCAAATGGAATAGCATGGTTGACAATGCCAACCCTATGACCTCGCGCATACTCTCTCCCATTAATCAGGTTCTGGACGAGTCCGATACAGGCTCCATCTTACAAAGGCTCCGTAACTGCTGGACACGCTTATCCCTCCTGTTACTACATATTAGTAGTACTCAAGACGATTAACGGGCGGTTTCAGAAATTCTTGATCACTAACGGGACAGTTATCCAATGTTCAAACCGGTCTGCCCGGCTCTGAACATTGACCGGGCATGCAAAATGTAACGAGCGTCAATGTCGGGTTTCGGCGAAACTTACGTTTAAGGAAAGGAGTTTCCATGAGGAAAAAACCGATCGCTCTGGGGCAGTTGCGGTAATTCGGGAAACTGGGCGGGCTTGCCCGGACGGAGCCGATTCGCCGCCTCGGCATCACAGAGCAAATGTTTTATCATAGGAAGCAGTACGTTGCCTCGATAGCAACCAAGCAAGACAGCTTAGGCAATCCCGGGAGGAAAAACGAACGCCTGGACTGAACTTGGGAAGGCAATGCTTCCCGACGCCCCGCTATGCCACTTGATTCGGGCGTAGTCTTTAAACTAAGCCGGATCAGGGACGTGTTTGACAAACCTGAGGAAATCCCGTCACTATTCAGTTTATCGCAGAGTTACGCAGGGACTGCTTTCGTTTATTTGATATGTAGAACGGTGAGGAAGAGCGCTCGGCCCCATCTTTACATGGAATGTGCTCCTCCGATTCCAAGTGGAAGAGCAAGTTGGCGAGCTGATCGTTATTTCCCGGATTGTCGTTTAAACCGAACATATCTATTAATCTTGATTTTTTCATTATTAAGTTCCTCCTGGATTTCCAGATTCGTGAATGGTTGGCGTGGACCTTCCCTTTTCGCTTCTCTTTCGAAAATTCGTCTAACCACGCTATAAATCTGCGAGGAGCGGATCAACGATACGTAAACGAACCCAGAAAGTCGTAAAGAAACGGTTAAATTTCGGTTAAATTTTCATGATTTCCGTTCTTGGGGAGGGAAGATGGAATGGATAGATACTAAAACGCCGACCCGTTGCTGGGAGTTCTCTCCCTTCACGTTGGATATAGCCAATGCCACCCTTTGGCGCAATGATCAGGTGGTGCCGCTACGGCCCAAAAATTTTGCCGCGTTATGCTATCTGATTGAACGGCGTGGACAGCTCGTAACAAAGGATGAGTTGTTGAATGCCGTATGGCGGAATCGTTGCGTCGGCGAGGCGGTGTTGAAGGTGTGCATTAATGACCTGCGCCAGGCGCTTGGCGACGATGCCCAGGCTCCAGCCTATCTGATAACGATTGCTCGGCGCGGCTATCGCTTTGCCGCGCCGGTTACTGAAATTCACCCGGAAAACAAGAAGGAAACGTCTCCCGCCCGCTCTCCCCTTTCTCGGCACAAAATCCCATTAACGAACAGGTCAGGTTACTGGGTCGGCCGCGAGACGGCGCAAGCTACGTTACTAACGGTCTGGCGGCTCTCCCTGGAGAATGTCCGCCAGGTTGTCTTTGTGACAGGCGAGCCTGGAATCGGCAAAACCACCCTGATCGAAATGTTCATCGATCAGGTGAGTCAACCAGACCAGATAACCGGTTGCGCGCCAATGATCTTACGCATGCGTTGCGTGAAGCATTTCGGTGAAGGTGAGGCGCTCTTGCCTATGATCGAAGCGATGGAGAAGCGCTGCCGCGGCCCAGAAGGCGCGGAGATGATCGAATTACTGCACAAGCATGCACCTGTCTGGCTCGCACAACTTCCGTCAGTACTGAAACCTGAAGAACGAGAGGCGCTTCAACGTCAAATCTTTGGGGCAAGTCGCGAACGCATGGTCAGGGAAGGATGTGAGCTGCTGGAAGCTTTAAGCACGGGTAGACCTCTGATTCTGGTGCTGGAAGATCTACACTGGAGCGATGACGCTACCCTGGATTTTCTCAGCTTGCTGGCTCGCCGTAATGAGGCGGCGCCTCTAATGATTATGGCGAGCTACCGGCCAGCTGACGCCAGCCGGCGCGCCCATTCCGTCACCCTGATCCATCAGGAACTGCAGATGCGAGGCGTCAGCTCCGATATCGCGGTCACCCCGTTCTCCCAGGGTGAGGTCAAAGACTACATGGTCTGTCGTTTCCCGGATATGGAAATTCCGGATTCGGTGAGCCAGGCGCTCTTCACGAGGACGGGTGGGCTTCCCCTGTTTGTTTCCAATCTGATCGAATATCTGGTAAGCCAGCACCAGAAGCGGCCTCTTTCCATGGAAATGGTCGTGGACCAGGCGCTGCCGGAAAGTATCCGTCGCGTAATCGAATGCGAGATAGAACGGTTGAGCCTGGACGAACAGCGCCTGCTGGCGAGCGCCAGCGCGATAGGATCTCAGTTTTCCCCGATATTGCTCGGTGCGGTGCTCGATATGGACGTGGCCGAGGTAGACAGCGCTTGCGATGCGCTGGTCAGACGTGGCCAGATATTGCTTTTGGATGGCATGGAGCGGGGTCCCCAAGGCGAGGTCGTGTGTAATTATGCATTCCGCCACGCTTTATATGTGGAGGTGCTGTACCAGGGGCTTTCCGCCAGCCAGCTCATCAGATTACATTTGCGCATTGGCGAATGCCTTGAACGGCTTCAAGGCAAGCAGGAACTGAAGAATATCGCTGAATTGGCCCTGCACTTCGAAAAGGGATGGGACTGGAGTCGAGCAGTCCTTTATCTGCCAAAAGCGGCAGCCAACGCGGCGCAGCGGTTTGCGAACCGTCAGGCGTGCGACTATCTCGTGCGAGCATTGAACATGGTTGAGCGACTGCCGCACGAAAAGCAGGCGGAAACACGCATCGAACTCTTGAAACAGTCGTCAGCCATACGCCGCTCGATGGGCGAAATCGGCAGCGCCAAAGCCGACCTGGAGAATATGCTCGCCACGGCGAAGGCCTCGCATAACGGCCGAGCAGAGGTTTTAGCGCTTCTCGAATTGAGCCGTATCTCGGTATGGCTGGATCGCCAGCAATGCCTGGGTCTGGCGGAACAAGCGATGGAACGCAGCAAAGACCTCGAAGACAAAATTCTTCAGACAATGGTTAAAGGGATGTGGGGCGGAATGAATCTTGCCTTTGGTCCATGGCGCGCAGATTTCGCCAGTGCCTGCCATGAAGCAATGGATGTGGCCCGGGCCAGCAAGAGTCCGCTTGTAATGCACTCGCGGCTGACACAGCATATTTATGTCGAACTATTGGTCTCACGCTATAAAAATGCCTGGGCATTATCGGAAGAGGCTTTGGCTTTATCACGTACGCTCGGCGATGGCTACATGTTTATAGTGGGCCACTACTATGCGGGATTAGCTTTGCTGCACCTGGGCGAGTGGGGAAAGTTGCGACAGATCGCGGAAGAGAGCAGGCGAGCGTTCGAATCCAACGAGGCAAGTTTGCCCCTTCGTTTGCATCACGAAATCCTAATGGGTTGGCTACATGTTGAAGCCGGCGATCATGCAGGCGCCAAAACGTATTGTGAGGAAGCGCTATCCGCGAGTTCGGGCGAATGGTTCACGTTCATCTCCGTTCACTGCTCGGCTATCCTTGGACGAGCGCTACTGGGATTAAAAGATTACGCAGGTGCTGTCCGATGTTTTGAAACTTTCTTTCATGCCAAAAAAGATGAAACGCTGCCGGTATTCAGCAACTATTTCTTCCCGGCTTGTTTCGGAGCTTGCGAAGCTTGGCTGGCATTAGGAGAATTTGAAAGGGCACGTCATTACGCTGAACAATTGCAAGATTACTCGGCTCGAGCGCCCGAGCGCACCTATCTTGCGCTCAGTTATCATATGTACGCAGAGATTGCTTTAAAAGAAAAGCGACTTGATGAAGCCGAGTCTCAGATTTCAGTGGCACTAAGTATAATAGAGCAAGCTGAACTCCCTCTTGCCGCCTGGCGCGTATATGCCACTGCCGAGAAATACTATTATCTGCGAGGTGAAACACGTAGAGCTCATCTATGCCAATTCAAAAAGCAGAGTGTGATTCGGCAATTACTTCAATCGTTACCAAGCTCTGATCCTTTGAGTGAAGGTTTGGCGGCCTTGATGGGAAATAATCCGGTTCCTTGTATGCGCGACTAGCGATGCAGCTAATTCGACCCGATGATTCTCAACGCCGGTATATCCGATGGTGTGCCTGACCTATGAAATATCTCCCATGTCGCTGTATAAAAAGCGACCAGCCTAGTTTGAGGACTTGATGCAGTATGTGCGAAGACAATAACCATCAAAGGGTAGGACCACGGCCGGATGTGAACCGGCGCATATTGCTAAAACTGGGGACAGCATCAGCACTCGGTCTGGGACTGGCCGGCATAGGCGTCAAGGCGACGTTAGCATCAGATGGGAGAAGATCTCCGCCATTACCAGAAAATGTGCTGAGTGCTGATGCCGCCTTCGAGCGGTTAATGGAAGGTAACGCGCGCTACGTTGCGGGCCAGTCCACCCCTCTCAATTTCTCAGCCGACCGTGCGGCCCTGGTGACCGGACAAAATCCATATGCCACCATCCTGAGTTGTTCCGATTCGAGAGTAAGCCCCGAGTTCTGCTTTGACGAGCAACGTGGAGATTTGTTTGTCGCTCGCGTGGCCGGCAATTATCTCACCACCGACTTTGTTGCCACCCTTGAGTATGCCTCAGTCGTACTGCATACACCCCTGATCATGGTTCTTGGCCATCAAGCATGTGGCGCGGTCCGCGCAGCGATAAACGCAGTTGATAATCACGAACAATTCCCGGGGCATATACAATCGATTGCAAGCGCACTGGCGCCTGCGGTCAGGGCGGCAAAGAACATGCCGGGGGACCGTTTTGACAATGTGGTCAGAATGAATGTGATTCGTACCGTGGAAAAGTTGCGAAAACAACCTCCGGTGTTGAGTAAATTGGTCGCTGACCGCAAGCTTATGGTGGCGGGAGGAGTCTACAACCTGACAACCGGCAAGGTTGACCAGGTTGCCTGAACGGGGCTTACGCTCCGCTCAAGGCGCAGTGAAATCAGGGAATCAGGGTAGATGGACCTCCCGGATTCCCTTTAAATAATCGCTTGAATCCGTCTACTTCGCAGCCGTATCTGACCAGTACTTGGACTTGGCCGCGGCAAACAGGAACATCCACATCACTAGAACAAATGGGAAAGTCAGCGTTGGCAACCCCACCGGTGCGAGAAAATTGGCGAGACCTGCCTGACACACGACGGTAAGGATACCTGCCAGCAACGCCAGCACGGCACTTCTCCCAGAGGGCTTGAGAAAAACCCATCCAATCGCCATCATCGTCAATACTGGATTGAACCCATACAATCCCATTTCGATCAGGGTTTGATTGGCTCCGAGCAGGGTCGGCACTACCACACCGACGACAGATCCAGTTAGCGCCATCGCCGCGCCCCGCAAAGAGACAATCGCGATACCGATCAGGAACAGGATGCCCACAACAATGCTATCCGCAAACATCACTTCCGCGATACCCTTGGCAATTGCCGTTAACCACATATCCACCGGAATTGCCTCCACGCCTGTCACTTCAGACGGAATAAGCGGCGTTGGCAGAATGGCGCCTCGTGAGAAACTGTCGAAAGAATACACCGCAACCATGAACATCCAGCAGGTCAGCACAAACGGCGATGTAGAGGCGGGAACGTTATAGGGCTGAAGGATCCTCATCAAGGCCGCCAGCACGACAGTCGACAACATCGAAGCAAGCACCACATAGAGCCAGAGCTGCGGGGAATGCTCAAGGAATAGAAACAGGCAAGGTCCGACGAGCGTGCCGTTAAATCCGTATAGTCCGGCGTCAATGTCATCTTCCGAAAAGCCGAGCAGATATGCCGTAACCGTACTGGTTATCACCCCGACCGTCGCGGCAGCCCCGGCGCTTAAACCGCCGATATATAGCGCAACCAGAAAGATAAGTCCCGTTAACGCGTTGCAGCAGAAGAATACTTGCCCGACCCCTCTCAGAATCACGCGTAGCGGCTTGGGAAAAGCTCCGTCAATTGAAGAAGACCAATTCATGATTATCAGCTCCGGTATTTTTTATCGGTACCTTTTCAACGGTACCTTTATTTGCCGTATCCGCAATGCAGCCATTTCTCATTGCCAGATCAGCGGGGCCTTTTATCCGCTCCCTTGGGATGAGCAAGGCAAAGGCATCACTGCCGCTGCAACTTCACCTCGTCCAGCAACCCCTGCTTCACGATGAAATCGATAACCTGATCGACGCCCTCCCCTGTGTGGAGATTGGTAAAGACAAAGGGGCGATCGCCCCGCATCCTCTTCGCATCCCTTGCCATTACTTCCAGGCTTGCCCCCACGTATGGCGCAAGATCTATCTTGTTAATAACCAGCAACGCGGACCGGGTAATCCCCGGTCCGCCCTTGCGAGGGATCTTCTCTCCAGCAGCCACGTCAATGACATAGATGGTAAGATCGGAAAGCTCCGGACTGAAAGTCGAGGCAAGGTTATCGCCGCCTGATTCAACCAGGATAAGGTCAAGATCGGGAAAGTCTGCAGTCATGCGCGCAATCGCTTCCAGGTTGATCGAGGCGTCTTCCCGGATTGCCGTATGCGGGCAGCCGCCCGTCTCCACACCCATCAGGCGTTCCGCAGGCAACGCGTCGGCGCGCAACAGGATCTCCATGTCTTCCTTGGTGTAGATGTCGTTGGTGATAACCGCCATTTCATAGCGATCCCGCATTCTTTTGCTTAACGCTTCGCATAATGCGGTTTTTCCGGAGCCAACCGGACCGCCGATGCCGACGCGCAGTGGATTTGATTGTGTTTTCATGTCTATTTCCAGAAAATTCAGGATCGATAAACCCTGCAGTATTGCGTTTCGTGCTGCATAGAAAATAAAGATAACCCCGGCGCCCAGTTGGACAATTCATCATCCGCGAGCATGCGCGCACGAAGCGCTGCCGCTTCAATTGCGCTGTGGAGAGAAAGCAGGAGATGCTGTCCGGAAACCTGACCAAGGGGGACCGATTTAACGCACACGAGCACCTGGTTCTCGACCATGGAAAACAGCATTCCAAGCAGAGCGTCCTCGTGCGGCACCCCCAGCGCTTCGGCGGCACAAGCAAATGCGGTGGGCAATGGTACCTCCGCCTGGCTCGCCAATATCGCCAGCAAACCATCGTCCGCAATCTTCAGATCGGCCACCAGCTTGCCGAGCGAATATCCCATCTGTATTGTCTCTGCACGAAACTCCGCAGTGTCGCGCGCGGCGACAAAACTTTCCGTCCAATGTGTCACGGCAGCGGTGTCCCGCGCTGAAAAAGCATTTAGCAAACGCCAGAGGATCGGCGCTTCGAAGTCCCCGACAATTCCAAGAGACTCGGTAATCCACTCCCGCGCTGAGCATTCGTCTTTGACGATGCCTTTTTCGATAGCCGACTCCAGCCCTTGCGAATAGGTATATGCTCCAACCGGCAGTGACGGACTCGCCAGCTGCAACAAGGGAAGCAACGCGTTGGATCGCATGGTTATCGCCTAGGACTTTGAATCGGACGGCCGATGGATCTTCTGGTGCACCGGGATGGGCGCAAGCGGGCCACGGGCATGGTGGTGGTGACCGTCGTGGTGATGGTGCCCGCCCCCACTGTACGCGCCTGCCTCCGGCTCAAATTGCGCATTTTCCGCCGTCACCGTCGCGCCCAGCCCCTCCAGCATCTCCTTCAGCACGCTGTCCTGGAGGATTCGTAAAAAGCCTTCCCCCACCTGCGTCTGAGTATGACGATTGCCGAGATGAAATGCGCAGCGCAGCAAATTGTCGGGCGTGCCACAGGTGACACGATAGGTGGGTTCCTGCGCCGCAACAATCTGCACGACGCGACCATCGTCGCCCTTTAGCAAATCGTTATTCCGCAGCACAGTGCCTCGCACAGTAAAAATGGCAACTTCCTCTCCGGACGCGAGCGCGGCGCGCAGGCGACTGTTTTCCCGCAATTCATAAGGCAGGACTAGCTCCGCAAAGATTGAATCCGTGCGGTCCACCTTAGTGTTCAACGTAAGCATGTTTTTGCCTCAAAGATCAATTTGACGTCTAACCTGCTTGCCAAAGGCATACCCTGTAGTCCGGCCGGCATGTGAATCCACGACCGGCGCTTCTACGCGGATATACTCAGAACAGGAAATAGCGCTGGGCCATGGGCAGAACATCTTCTGCGCCGCAGGTCAACAGCTGTCCGTCGGCCCGTACCTCGTAGGTTTCAGGGTCGACTTCCATTTTTGGGGTCGCACCATTGTGGATCATGTCCTTCTTGCGCAGATTACGTGTGTTCTTGACCGCAATCAGGTTCTTGTCCAGCTTCAGGCTGTCCACCAGCCCACCGTCAATAGCCGCCTGCGAGGTAAACGTGAAGCACGAGGTCTTGATTCCCCCGCCGTACCCACCGAACATGTAACGATAATGTACCGGCTGCGGGGTAGGAATCGAGGCGTTAGGATCACCCATCAGGGATGCGGCAATCATTCCGCCCTTCAGAATCATCGACGGTTTGACGCCGAAGAACGCGGGCCTCCACAAGACCAGATCGGCATATTTGCCCACCTCGACCGAACCGATTGCATGCGCAACGCCATGCGTAATCGCAGGGTTGATGGTGTATTTTGCGATATAACGCTTGACCCGGAAATTATCGTTCCTGGAAGTGTCCTCCTGCAGCGTGCCGCGCTGTATTTTCATTTTGTGCGCCGTCTGCCAGGTGCGCATGACCACTTCACCAATTCGGCCCATCGCCTGCGAATCCGACGACATCATTGAAATGGCGCCCATGTCATGCAGGATATCCTCGGCTGCGATGGTCTCCTTACGGATGCGGGATTCTGCGAATGCCAGATCCTCGGCGATATTGGCATGCAGGTGATGGCATACCATCAGCATATCCAGGTGTTCGTCCAGGGTGTTGACCGTGTACGGACGGGTGGGATTGGTGGAGGACGGCAAGACGTTCTCCTGGCCTACCACGGCGATGATGTCGGGCGCATGCCCGCCTCCGGCACCTTCGGTATGAAACGTGTGAATGGTGCGGTCTTTCATCGCAGCGAGCGTGTTTTCCAGGTAGCCGCCTTCGTTGATCGTGTCCGTATGGATCGCGACCTGGATGTCGTACTTGTCGGCAACGGAAAGGCAGTTATCAATCGCGGCATACGTTGTGCCCCAGTCTTCGTGCAGCTTCAGGCCGCATGCACCCGCCAGGATCTGTTCCTCATTCGGTGTCGGCAGGCTGACATTGCCCTTTCCGAAAAAGCCGGTATTCATCACCAAGCCGTCTGACGCCCTCAGCATCGAATGAATATGCCAGGGCCCTGGCGTACAAGTCGTCGCCGCTGTTCCCACAGCCGGGCCTGTGCCGCCGCCCAGCATTGTGGTAATGCCGTTCATCATGGCGTCTTCGGCCTGTTGCGGACAAATGAAGTGGATGTGACTGTCAACGCCACCGGCAGTGACGATAAGATTTTCACCGGCTATGATTTCGGTTGCTGCGCCGATGTTCATTGTGACGTTCGGCTGTATATCCGGATTTCCGGCTTTGCCGATCGCCGCGATCATGCCGTTTTTCAGGCCAATATCCGCCTTGACAATTCCCCAGTGATCGATGATCACTGCATTTGTGATGACGGTATCCATTACGTCGGCATGATTGCGCTGTGATTGCCCCATACCGTCGCGGATCACCTTGCCGCCGCCAAATTTTACTTCCTCTCCGTAGGTCGTGAAATCTTTCTCAATCTCGATAAAAAGTTCGGTATCGGCGAGCCGGACACGATCACCCGTAGTGGGGCCCATCATTTCGACGTAGGCCTGACGGGACATATTGAAAGTCATTTTTCGCTCCTCTGTAGTTTTATTGGGAGTAAACAGTTATTTCAGTTTACCCATCACTTTCTGGTTAAAACCGTACACTGTCCGCTCCCCAGCAAGTTCGACCAGTTCAACGGTGCGTTCCTGGCCCGGTTCGAAACGCACGGCCGTGCCCGCCATGATGTTCAGGCGCATGCCATAAGCAGCTTCGCGGTCGAATTGCATTGCCGAATTGACTTCATAAAAATGGAAATGCGAACCGATTTGTATAGGCCTGTCTCCGCCATTCGAAGCCTTCAGGGTCTTGGTTTTTCTGCCGACGTTCAGTTCGATATCGCCGGGCTGCACAAACACTTCGCCCGGGACCATTGGTAATCTTGCCATCTTGGTCTCCTTGTTTTTAGGGAATAGGGTTGTGGACAGTTACCAGCTTGGTCCCATCCGGAAAGGTGGCCTCGACCTGGATATCAGGAATCATTTCCGGAACGCCTTCCATCACGTCTGCCCGCGACAGCACGCGGGTGCCGTGTGACATGAGTTCGGCCACTGTATTGCCGTCGCGAGCGCCCTCCATCACGGCGCAGGTAATCAGCGCGACCGCTTCGGGATAGTTGAGGCGCAAGCCACGCGCCTTGCGCCTCTCCGCCACCAAGCCGGCGGTAAATATCTGAAGCTTGTCCTTTTCCCTTGGTGTAAGGTCCATTGTCTTCTCCTCAGTAAAAAATAGTTGTCAAGCCGTAAACGCGATTGCAAGTTTGAGCAATCTTCCGCAAATCTTTTCCAAAATAAAAAATGCCCACCTGGAGCGGGGGATCATGTGTTCCACATGCGTGGCACGATTGCAGCGCGACCAAGCATTGCCGGGCGAAACAACCCCCATATATGCAACATGACACGCCGAGCGGTTTCGCTGGAGTCACCCAGATAACGTACGACCACCGCCGACTTCAACTGGGACACGCCAACGCGACTCGCGTCTCCCGCGATGCTCTCCGCCCCTTCCCTTGCTGACTCAATCAACTCCCGGGGGATTGCTCTTCCGGTCAAAATCAGTGTTCCGCAAACTGTCCTGCCCGCCAGGGCGAGAGGCCCTCTCATGGCCCCACTCCCTCCAAGCAGCCGGATCTGCTCCAGCCAGATCAATTTTCCGTCGCGATAGATGCGAGTGCGTTGCCGGATACGGCCGCCATTGAAGGACTCACCGGATGCCGTGCGGCCGAAGCAGAGAATCTCGCACCCTATATAGTTCGCGTCCTTCTCCAGCCTGACTTGATGGTCCAGCACGAGGTCCGCATTGTCGAAAAAGATGGTTTCCTGTGGTACCCACTCAAGCGATCCCCCGGCACCGACATTGAGCCTTATATTTTGGTGCGAGACATGTCCGTTGGCCTTGTACCACTTGGCAGCACCGGGGGTAGTGATTTGCACCTGCGCCGCCTTGCCGACATTTGCCGTGATCTCCAGCTCATCTCCGCCCACCACGCCGCCGGGCGGGTGGATGATGACTGTATGGCAGACTTCCCGGCCTTCCGGATAGAGAGGTTTTTGTACCAGCAAGGGGCCGTAATGGTCGCGATCCACCAGCCGTGTGGTGCCCCTATCCTCGGAGTATCCGAGGGATAGCCGAGCTTGCAGTGGCGTATGCGGTACGTTGGTCATCGGCTGTGCTGGATACGGCACCACGTGTAAACCGTGGACTGGAGCATTGGAGCCCGGTCTGGTCACTGAATTTTCCGCCTGCTTGTTCGCGCTCATTTCTTATTGTTACCCGATGATAGTAGGCGTGAAGCTCCACGGTTGATAATCACATCTGCAACTGGAAAGATAATTTGAAAATATCGACTTTCTCGCCCGTTACCCCCGGCGCGTAATTGAGGCCCTTCGTGAACAGGTCGCCATGTTGGTAATACGCGGAGATGCGGGCGTTGAAGCCATCGATGATATAGTTCACCCCACCCTCTATCTCTTCCCGCTTGCTGCTATTGTTGGGCTGGACACTGGTAAACCTGCCATAAGGCTGAAACTTTCCTATCCCGACTTTGACGGGTATTAAATAAAGGCCCGTGACTGTCCAGGATTTCCCGTCGAATATGCAAAAACACGCCGGGTCAGCAAACGCGGCGGGCGCATAGTTGGCATAAAACTGCTTGTACTCCCCATTCACGGTAACCACGCCCGTATTTCGGGGTAATACCTTTTCAAAAAGCACGTCGCCAACCAGACCAAGAAAATCGCTGCGGTTGGCAAATGAACCTGCACCATTTTTTTGGTACGATGCGCCAAACGCAAGCGCCAGAATATCGCCGGCCTTACCGAAATAGGTACTGCTGGTGTAGTAGCCAGGATTTTTTTCCGGATTCAGGAAGTTGTAGGTGAATCGTCCGGCCCACAGCACGTCATCTCCCTGATTGGGTCCCAGAGTGGAGGATGACTGCAGGCCTCTATAAACGCCTACTGCATAGCCCAGCGTACCTTTGATAAACCCCGGCTCGACACTCCCCCAGAAGGTTCCGCCGTCATCACGACCATATCGGCCCGCACCGCCGCTACCGAACTTGGTGCTGAAATCCTGGGAAAAGAACGGTGTCTTGAAGGCATCATGGGTCGCCTGAAAAAAAGGACCGCTCAACTCGCCCCGTTCCGTAGGCACCAGCATGCGGCCGCCCCAGATATTGAGATATCGGTTGTACTCGAATTTCCCGATCGCATCGAGGATGTTGTAAGACATCTTCGGGTTGGAGTCCGGTTGGGTGTTATTACAGAAAAAGCACTCGGTGTTGATCTCGAATTTTACGTATTGGTGAACTTGCCCATTTAGATAAACACGAGCATTATCTATACTGAAGCTATCCCTGAAATTACCCGTCGCGCGGTTTTCCACCCATACTCCCGAGCCGCGGAAGCCCATGCCTACGGTCATCCATTTCGTGTCGTCAATCGTATACTTGGGACCCTTCGGCGCCTGAAAATCCTGCGCATTCGCCAAAGCTGATAAAAACACATAACCGGCAATCAATACCGTTGTGGATACCAGGCGAACAAGAAACGAATTCTCTCGTTGCCTCCGGAAAATGTTTCTGTGTAAAGCGCTCTCAGCGGACGTCAATCCATAGCTGGCCACGTTGTAAACCCTCTTCTGATATTTCATCGGAAAATGTTTTTCTCATCAACCCGAGTTGCATAATCATGGGGGAATTTCCGGTATTTATCATCAATAACTGTCCACAGATCGCAAATTTGATATATGAACATTTCTTCATATTTATTACGGATTATCGTTGAGGTAAGCTGTAGGGTCGGCGACGTGAGAAAAACGCTGCCGACGTTACCCCTACTCAAATGGGGAAACAGGCAGGATTACCGGCAGAACAGGCAGCTTCGATCTAACAGGACGAAAAGGAAAACATGAGGATTGGTCTTTTCACGAATTTTTATCTCATCTTCATCGTGATGGTGCTGAGCCTGCTCATACTGCTTTCTTCTCATGCCTTGGGCACGCTCGACGAGATCACCAAGGCCGAGCGTCAGAAACACCGATCCCTGCAACTTGCAAATGAGTTATTCCAAAGTTCCGAAAATCTGACAAGGATGGCGCGTAGCTACGTCATCACCCGCGATCCCACATATGAGCGCTTCTTCTTCGAGATCCTTGACATTCGAAACGGCAAACGGGCGCGCGCCCAAAATTACCCCATAACCTATTGGGATGAAAACAGGGTTTCCCCGCTCGGCGCACTCGGCAATCCCATCGCCTTAGTAGACCTCATGCGTCGTGAAGGTTTTAGCGAACACGAACTTGATCTGCTTCAGCAATCGCAGAAAAATTCGGATAATCTGGTAAACATTGAAAAACAAGCATTCGCAGCGACAAAGGGATTGTGTGAGGATAAATCCCGCGATTACACCGTAGCCTGTCCACCTGACCGCGATTTTGCTATCAATCTATTATTTGGCGAGCGTTATAAGGCTGAAAAGACCAGAATCATGGCCCCGATCAGCCAGTTCATGCTGGAGCTGGAGAATCGCACCCAAACAACGCTGGGCAATCTGCAGTCGAAATTCCAGCAGCAGATTCTTCTAATGCTGGCGGTGCTTTGCGCTGCGTTGCTCGTCGTAGTCGTCGCCACTTTCTATATGCGCCGCAACATCCTGCGCCCGCTCGACTATCTCAGACGCCAGGCGAGCAGTATCGCCCAAGGCAGCTATTCGACCCGCTGCGATATCTCCACCCGTAATGAGATCGCCGAACTCGGCGCCGACTTCAATACCATGGCGGAAGCCATCGAACATGAAATCATGAAACTCAAACAGGTCGAGGAATCATTACGCGAGCGATTAAAGGAGATCAATTGCTTTTATGCGATCCGACGCGGTATGGAAGCAGGGTCGCTGGAGGAAGTTTGCAGGACGATTTTTGTGGAGCTGATCGCGGCGATGCAAGTCCCCTCAATCGCCACCATCAAAATAGAACTGGACGATAGGCAGTTCATCTCCGACGACCTTGGCAGGGACTATAAACGCGAGTTACGCAAGCAAATTACCGTCTACGGCGAGCCTTACGGCTGGCTGGCAGTTTGCTACAGTGAAGACCAGCCGTTCCTGTTGCCGGATGAACAGAATCTTATCGATGTAATTGGCGACGATCTTGGAAAGTGGTTGGAACACAAGCAGGCGGAGGCACGTCTGCTTGTAGAGCAGGAGCTTCGGGTGCGCGATGCAGCGATACGGGAATTTGCGGCACACGTGGAGCGGATGCGGGAAGAAGATCGTAAATATATTGCCCGCGAAATTCACGATGAACTTGGACAGCTCCTGGCCGCATTGCACCTGGAAATCTCTCTCCTGAAAAGCGGGGAAGATCATAGAAGCGACAGGGTGGAAAGCATCAGGCGCAACATGTCGGAACTGGTGCATAAGGCCGATCAAAGTGTGCACAATGTTGCCGAACATTTGCGCCCGGCCTCGCTTGATTTGGGGATCGTAACCGCCCTCAAAAAATTGACCGGCGAATTCAAGAAACACAGCGGTGTAAGCTGCATACTACGGTTGATGGATGAACCCGTCCATTTGGATGAAGATCAGACTGTGGCCATATTTCGGATAGTGCAGGAATCCCTGACCAATGTGGCACGACATGCTGAAGCAAGTTGTGTCGAGATCAATCTCTGGCAGAGCGCTAACGATCTCATTGTTGAGGTGCGCGACAATGGAAAAGGATTTGATTCCGAGAACGCTACGAAGAAAAAGTCGTTTGGCCTGCTTGGAATGCGTGAACGGGCAGCGGTGCTGGGAGGCAGTATCGACATCACCAGTTCGCGGCAGCAAGGAACTGAGGTTCGCGTGCGCATACCAAGGAAGCTGACGGATCTGGCGATTGGCCCGTCTCTATCGCTACGAAAGCAATCAATCAAAAACTTGTTGGGGACATGAGCTGACTTTTGTCCCGGATATAAATGGACACCTGTGCCGGCATCTGCGCCCGCATTTGCCCTACTGCCCTAGGGGGAAAAACCGCGGGAACACGCCATTTAACCAGGTTGACGGTCGGACATGCATCAACCCAGTGATGTTGAGGATAGGAACCGCGGTTCGCTCCCAATCGCAAATAAAGAACAGCAGGCAAACATGGCTAAACATCGCATTGTTACGAACTTGGCTACCGTACACTCTCGTCTGCCGTCTGGTACATTCCCGCCATTAGCGGCAGTTTCACCGATCTGAATGAATAAACATGATAATCAAAACCTTTTTAGCTGACGACCACAGGCTTTTCCGCGACGGGCTAAAACGAATTCTCGGAGAAACAGCAGATATCATCGTGGTGGGGGAAGCGACAGACGGACTCGACGCCCTCGAAAAAATGCGTCAGGGCGGATGGGATGTTGCTTTGCTGGACGTCAACATGCCCGGCATGAACGGATTGGAGGTGCTAAAACGGCTAATGAACGATGGAGCGAAGCATCAGGTGTTAATGTTGAGTACCTATCATGAGGACGAATATGCCATCAGGACCATACGCGCTGGCGCCTCCGCCTATCTCACCAAAAATAGCCCGACCGACCTGCTGATCTCTGTTATCCGCCGGCTGGCCAATGGAGGACGATATATCGATCCGAAAGTGGCAGAGAAACTTCTGTTCGATCTCGGTTCCCCGTCGACAACATCCCCCCATTCCATGCTTTCCGATCGGGAGCTCCATGTCCTCAAGCTTATTGCAGCTGGCGTATCATTAACCGAAATCTCGCAAAAACTGGTGTTAAGCACCAAAACGGTTAGCACCTACCGTGCCCGCATCCTGGAAAAAATGGGGATGCAGAACAACGCCCAGCTGGTTCGCTATGTGGCCGAGCATAAATTGCTCGAATAGGCCGCCTAATAACGCCAGAGCCCAGTCCGCTGGGGCGACCGCATGGTTTCCCTGGTCTTTCGGCTTGGGAGAAAGGTTGATGTAGAACAGGCCGGCGTCGTGGTACGTCAATGCGGGTATCGTCAATCCCGGCGCCGGCGTTATGCTCCGCTTCCGATATTGCCAACGTTTTCCATCACGTAAGCGGATTGCTATGAACATGCGGCTCGGAATCGGGAGAATGCTGCTCTTGCACAATGTCAACTGGCAACAGATGCAATTTGCCATGCCTGACCCCAGGTGTAGCGGTAACAAGGTTGGCAAAATTGGTCACATCCCTGATCGTGCCGCGCAATATCGTTACCTCCAGGCAATTGTCATGGTCCATATGCACATGCATGGTGGATAGCGTGAGGTTGTGATGGTCGTGTTGTGTTGAGGTGAGGGAGCTGGCCAATTCACGTTCATGATGATTATATATATAGCTGAGTGTGGCCATACAGTGTCCTTCGACATGTTCCTCCAGGCGGACGGATTCAACCATATCCCTTATCAGGTCACGGATAGCCTCAGAGCGATTGAAATATCCGCGTTTGTGCATCACAGCCTCAAACTGCTTCGAAAGCCGGTCATCAAGCGATATCGTCAGGCGTTCCATAGTGATCTGCTCCAGTTTTATTCGTTGACGCACCATCTTTTGTTGATCGCGAAGGGTTACTGAACCAACCCTTTATTTACTGGAAATTGTATGAGGTAAAAAAGTATAAAGGGTTTAAAAATTTGCCACCAGATTGATCCGGAATGAGCGGCTTTCAATCGGATGAAAATGCCGGTCAGCCACACCCGCCGCAGGCTCGCCCGGGAGCCTGGAGGTGTAGAAGTAATCGATGGCATGGGCCTTCGTATCCAGCAGGTTAAACACCTGCACAGCGACACGAAGCTTCTTGTCGATTTTGAACCCGATCTGGCCATTAACCGTCATGGTGTTGTCCGACTGGACACTGTTGTCTTCGCTCAGTGGGCGCTTGCCAAAATAGCGGAACTGCATGCTTCCGAAAAACGGACCGATATTGTCCACCGCGATCGCCAGCTTACCCACTCCGGTGGGGGCACCTGGTATGTGATTACCCGCCGGGTCCGAAGTGGTAAATCGTGCCTTCGTGAGCGCATAGTCAACGTCTACCGTAAGCCAGTTGTTTGGCATGTAGAACGCGGATACCTCAACACCCTCACGCTTGCTGGGGTGGCTTGCTTCAGTGGTCCCCGCGTCGCCAACGAATAACAGTTCCGATGCCAGGTCAAGACGGAAAAATGCAAGCGATGCTTGCAGGCCGGGAATAATGGCGGTGCGCAGTCCAGCTTCATAGCCAGTGGAACGAACGAGCGGATTGACTTTGTTTATCGGATCGCCGGATTTTGGATCTCTTGTAATGGTGGTCCCGCGCGCGTCGTTGCTGTGGAAACCGCCGCCGTAGTTGAAGTAATACTCGGTCTCGGCCCAAGGCCCGAATATAAGGCTAAGCTTGGGACTGGTGACGCTGTCATACTGGCTGCCGGAATTGGCGGGGTTGTCGCTTTTGACATCGAACGAGTAAAAGTCCGAGCGAACGCCGGCGACGGTGCGGAATTTCTCAAGCCATTGCACGCTGTTCTGGTAATAAAGCCCGGTACTGTTTTGGAGTATATGATCTCTGCGTGTAGTCGATAACGTCTGGCGCTGCCAGGTGCTTAGAAGCCCGTTGTCGACTACGTCATTCTGGAACTGAACGCCCGCGGTGCTCTCGAAAGCGAAGCCCGCAAGCCGGTTTACCCAGGCATGGCTTAAATTAAAAGCCGACTGGAAACGTTTGTCCACCTGCGAAAACTGGTCCCCATTAACAGGGTCATCCAGGAAGTAGGTAAAATTCGAAAACAAGGCAAGGTCGGAATGGATTGTGTAGATATTCATCCGTGTTATTCCATAATCGCTCGCATGCTGTAGCGCAGCGGACAGGCTGAAGCGGTGAGACTTGCCCCCATCGCTCGGATCGATCGCACCCAGGCGTGAAACGAAACCGCTCGCCACGCCACGCTGGGGAATCTGGTCAGTGGAATTCCAGCTCCCTCCATAACCCATGGCAGTGATATTGAACTGGGTTGCCCCGGTATTCTGGCTGTATCGCAGCACTCCATTGAACTTGCGGTAATTCTCTTCTTTTATCCAGGGTCCGTCCTTGGTGAGGAGTTCGAAAGCGTACAGTACATTGCCCGCGCCTGCTTCATGGGACTTTGCAACCAGTCCTCGCATGAAACCCTGCTGCCCCACGCCATAGTTGAGGATACCGGTCGGTAGCTTATCCACATAGTTCATGCTGACCGCGCCGGCCGAAGAAAAATCGCCCTGATCCGCGTAATAGGGGCCCTTTTGATATTGCAATCCACTCGCCAGTTCAGGAATGATGAAGTTCGTATCGGCCCAGCCCTGCCCGTGCCCGTGCGAGCGCTGGTTAACCAGCATGCCATCCACGGTAATTCTCAAATCGGTTCCATGATCGAGGTTGAAGCCGCGGGCGAAGTATTGGTTCGCCTTGCCCTCGCCGCTATGCTGCGTGACGATGAGGCCCGGAACGGTTTCGAACAGCTCCCCCGGTCGATACACCGTACGCTGCTCAAGCTGTCGTCTAAGAACCGTGCCCTCGGATGCCGAATTGGCCGCTCCAATCAGGCTCCTGGCATTTGCACGGACTTCCACTTCATTCAAAGTCAGGATACCCGCCGCCTGGATCGTCGCCGGCAAGATCATTCCGGCAAGGATGAGAGCGCGTCTGATAGCGTGTCGCCAGCGCGGGCGAGTTAAATATATGCGACTACGGTCCTGCAACTGCAACGCTTGATTCATAACCGGTCCACGCTCAAACCGCTTCGCTGATTCTTGTTGTATTGACCGAAGGTCAGGACGCCAATACAAAAACGTAAGAAGTATTACGATTTTTTAATACTTCCCCCCGCAGAGCGGAGTCCATGAGGCGCCCATGGCTAAGATACGACATAGCTAACCGCGCCGTATGTCAGGGAATGTTAAAACCAGCCGTAAGAATAAGTGAACCCCTTGTCAGGGATTCCCTACATTCTCGACATTGCATTGATGGTAGGCTTTTCAGTCTATAAAGCCTGTGGAGCCAAGGGTGGGGAATGGGGTGGCTGATGCCTTGATGCCCGTTTCTTGGCCGGTTACGGATTATCTTGATGTGCTTGATGATGCCCAGCCATTCTTACCTCTCTTTTAGAATTGCAATAACGGCGAAGTCGGGGTGGTTCACCTCGGTGTTTTTATTGGTACTGCTGGCGCTGCCATTTTGCAATCGCGCTTATGGCGATAACGCCAAAAAACCGATCGTCGTCACCACGGTGGCTCCCATCACCAATATGGTCCGGAATATCGGCGCGGACTACGTAACCGTGACAGGAATCGTCCCGGACGGAACCGACTCGCACACCTTCGAGCCGGTCCCAACGGATGCGAAGCTGCTGGCATCTGCCGACCTCATTATCGTAAATGGCCTGGACCTTGAGTTGCCCACGGTAAAACTGGCGGAAAAGGTGAAGGGTAAGGAAACGGCAATCCTGCAGCTTGGCAATCGCGCATTGCCCCGGGAAGATTGGCGCTACGATTTCAGCTTCCCGCGCGAACACGGTCACCCCAACCCCCACCTGTGGCCCAACATCGCGCTGGCAATGCGCTATGCGGAAATAATCCGGGACGGTCTGATCGAGCTCGATCCCGCGCACAAGGAGGGATACGTGGCGAACGCCGCCGAGTATTTGAGCAAGCTGCGCAAACTGGACAAAGCCATTTCAGATTGCGTTCGCTCCATTCCGGAAAACAACCGCAAGCTCGTGACCTATCATGATTCCTTTGCCTACTTCGCACCGCGTTATGGCATGAAAGTGGTTGCGGCCATACAGCCCTCCGATTTTTCCGAGCCGCGACCCCGGGAAGTCATTCGCATCATCAAGCAGATAAAAAATGAAAATGTGCCGGCCATTTTCGGCTCCGAGGTTTTCCCAAGTAAGGTAATGGAGCAAATCGCGCGTGAAACGGGCGTCAAGTTCGTCGATCAGCTCTCGGATGACGAGTTGCCCGGCGCTCCTCGCAATTCCTTTATCGGGATGATGGCAAACAACATGACCATTATGACGGGGGCGCTGGGAGGCAATTCGGATTGCATGGCAAATGTCGACACCAGCAATATCAGCCCATACCCATAACTCGCGGGAAAACCTCGCGGTCAGCCTGAGCGACGTTACGGCGGCCTATGACGGCCACACCGTGTTCGCCGGCCTATCCCTTGGTATTGCAAGCGGCCGTTTTGCCGGGGTGGTGGGCCCGACGGGATGTGGTAAAACCACACTACTCAAGACCATTCTGGGCACTCATCCCGTGCAGCGTGGCGAGGTGCTTCTGCATGGACAGGCGGTTGGCGCCGTTCCACCCGGCGAGATCGGCTACGTCCCCCAACTGGGAAGCGTGGACTGGAGTTTTCCCGTCACGGTAGAAGAGGTGATCATGATGGGCCTCTACACCAGTAGTCGGCTATGGCCATGGCCGAGCAGGGAAGAGCGCGAGCGCGTGCAGGAACTGGCTCACAGGCTGGGTATTTACCGATGCCTGCATCATCACATATCGAACACTTCCGGGGGACAACGCCAACGCACGTTTCTTGCCCGGGCGCTGGTGAACAATCCACCTCTCCTGGTACTGGATGAGCCCACCTCCGGCGTCGACATCAAGACCCAGCATGAGGTGTTGCATCTGCTTGGCGACATCAATAGCGAAGGCATCACCATTTTACTCACCACGCATGACCTTAACGCGGTCGCTTCCCATCTGCCCTGGGTTATTTGCTTTAACAATGGGGTAGTGGCGGAGGGTCAGCCACGCGATATTTTCACCAGCGATATTTTGACCAGGACATATGGCGGGGACATCGTTATCGTCCGGCATGAAAACCACCTTTTGATTGCAAATAGCACGCCGTTGCTATTTCGGGGCGATCACGCATGATCGACTTTCTGCTTGAGCCGCTGGAGTATGAGTTTTTTCGTCATGGACTTCTGGCGGCGCTTATGGTGGGATCTTTTTGCGGCCTGATCGGCGCTTACGTGATACTCCGCGGCATGAGTTATGTTGGCCACGGACTGTCGCATGCGGCATTTGGGGGCGCGGTCGTCGGTTTCATGCTCAATCTGAACTTCTATGCCGGAGCCGGGGCAATGGGCTTGCTGGCTGCGTTATTGATCAACCGCATCACAAAAAACGGCAGAATAAAACAGGACGCCGCAATCGGTATTGTAACCACCGCAATCTTTGCTTTGGGCGTGGCCATCATCAGCCACGTTCGCACCTTTAACCAGAGTTTCGAGGCTGCCCTGTTCGGCAACATCCTGGGGATCACCAGTGGCGACTTGGTGGTTATCGCATTGGTTTCACTGTCCACCGTGCTAGCGATATTCTTCATGTACAGGCCGTTGCTTTTTTCAACGTTCGATCACGACGCGGCACAGGTGTTCGGGATCAGAACGGGAATTGTACAGTTGATGTTTTCGTTCCTGCTTACGCTGGCGATCATTGCCTCCATGAACGTGGTCGGCGTCACCATGATTGCTGCCACACTGATTACCCCTGCGGTAACGGCTCGCCTAATGACGGATTGTTTCAGCCGCATGCTGATCTATTCTCTGATTATCGGTGCGATAACAGGGGTTGCCGGCATGTATTTAAGTTATGCTTTCAATACCGCCTCCGGCGCCACCATCGTATTGTTCGGCGCTGCGCTATTCTGCCTGACATGGTTGACCAGCCATGTCCACGGCAGACGCATGGCGCATAGCTATCTCCACCGGCGACACCATTCTGGTCAGACCACCCTCCCACCTAGAGGTATGGAACAAAACGAAACCCGGATTTGATTCAATTGACCTTTTCTCGGGCTGGTGTAGAAGGTCTTCAATCACCCCACGCAACACACGGACCCGCCGCTGACCCTACCTCAATAAACCGTATTTATCTGGGGAGAACTTCGACAGAGCTGCTTTGTCTGGCAGGGTGAAAATGCCGGAACCATCCTCGGCCTGATACCGCTGAGCAAGGAACGCGAGCGGGCTCTGTTTGCATCGTGCCAAAATACAATCCATGGGGAATAACGGAACCAACTCAATCGAGGCCCCTCCGGCACCACCAGTTCAACTTACGCGTTTCCTCCGTCCACACCCACGTCGCACTACTGAGCTTCACTTCTGATCCGCTATGGTAACAGCGCGCTCGAGATACAGCGTGCCGTGTCGCTGCGTCCACGCAACCCTGCCTCTCCCACTGAAGCGTAGTTGCCGGTTGGCTTTCATCCTCCAAGTCACGGCCTTGTTGCCGAGGTGTACTTCGGTCCAATAGTAAAGCTTGAGCAACTGCGTAACATTGGCTACTGGTTTACCACTGGTTTGATAATTTTTAAGGATCATATGATGAATAGAATGCTAGCCCCACTTATTGCCGCCCTCGGGATTGTGGCTTCCGCACCGGCCTCAGCAATTATCGTGGGAGGGGTTGATTTTGGAACGCTGGGTGCAAACCCCGGCAAGACTCATCTGGAAACCGCAACGCTTGCGCAGACTTTCGTCAACGGTAATGGACAGAACGCATCGGTTTACGGCTATATCACTACTATTAATGGTGATAATACCTATTGCGCTAACGGAAGTGGCAACTGTGGCCTGTTCTATACCGCAACATTTAACAATTCCCAGAATTTCTCATCTTCTTATGTTGAGTTCACAAGCGCGACCGTTTCTGTTTTTTTTACCAATACCTCACCGCTGAATCTATTTAATCAGGACTCGCCAACCAATATTGCTACGATTCAGTCTTTCAATGGCGGAAACCCTTGGGTGACACTGACGGGGCATGGCAATCTGGGTGGGGTAGCCGATCCTGCCGCTGTGCTTAATGGCGTTGGCTTATTGACCGGGAGAACATTGAGCGGCAGCGGTTCTGGTTTATTTGACGTCGCAGGCCCGGGAGATGCTTCCGTAATTTCGTTTCTGAATGCTAACGGTATTTCGGATGCAATAGGAGGCAAAGCAGACATCGCGCTCACCAGTTCGTTTAACAACTTTGTGATGAACCCGTATGACATAATAGGGGGACTTACAGCCGGGTGTTCCAATGGAACGGCTGCCGCCGGAGCGTGGTGCTATCAAGGCACAGCAAATCTTCGGGGTGCCACTGTCGTGCCAGAACCGGGAATGCTGGGACTGATGGCCATCGGCCTTCTGGGCTTCATAGCGACGGGCCGCAGTCGCAAAGGCTGAACAGTTTTCAATTGGAGAAAAATCTGAAGTCCTGCCCGCTCGGCTGGTGTCAACGACGTTTCGCAATTGAGCCAGCGGCAGGGGGACAGGTCAGTCCTCTTTTTCTTTCACGATATGAAAGAAAATTTCATTTTGCCGAATCATGCCCAACTCGCTGCGCGCTCGCTCTTCAATGGCTTCATGACCCTGTTTGAGGTCGCGCACTTCCGCATCGAGCGCGGCATTGCGCATTTGCAGTTTCCGATTTATTTCGTGTTGCCGCGTCACCTGCTGATCGATTTCCCATACTTTAAGCCAACTCCCCTTCCCCAGCCACAACGGGTATTGCAGCAAGGCAACCAGGGCGATGAGTATAAGCGTCAATATTTTCAACGAAAAATCTCTGCATGGCCCACGTGCGGCGCGATAGAACCCTTCTTATTTTAACTGGTAAAAGGCTTCCCGGCCGGGATAGTGCGCCGCATCCCCAAGATCTTCCTCAATACGCAGCAACTGGTTGTATTTGGCCAGCCGGTCGGAACGCGAAAGCGATCCTGTCTTGATTTGTAGCGCATTACTCGCCACGGCGATGTCGGCGATAGCCGTATCCTCGGTCTCGCCGGATCGATGGGACACCACAGCGGTATACCCTGCGCGTTTAGCGCTCTGAATAGCGGAAAATGTTTCAGAAAGCGTGCCGATCTGGTTGAGCTTTATAAGGATGGAGTTTGCGATGCCTTGCGCGACGCCTTCTTTCAGGATGCTCGCGTTGGTTACAAAAATGTCATCACCCACCAGCTGGATGGACTTTCCCAGCCTGCTCGTGAGTAGTTTCCAACCGTCCCAGTCATGCTCGCTCATGCCGTCCTCGATACTTATAATAGGATATTTGTCGATCCACGAGGCGAGATAGTCCGCGAATTGCGACGAGTCAAGAGTTAAGCCGTCGGAATTCAAATGGTATTTTCCATCCCTGAAGAATTCGGAACTTGCGCAATCGAGCCCGATCGCAACATCGGGTCCCGGCAAATAACCCGCTTTTTCTATTGCTTCCACGATTAATTGCAAGGCCGCTTCGTTATTCGCCAGATTGGGGGCAAATCCGCCCTCGTCGCCCACGGCGGTATTGATCCCCCTGTCGTTAAGCAAACTCCTCAGGGTATGAAATATTTCGGCTCCGCAGCGCAGCGCTTCACGAAAACTCTGCGCTCCCAGCGGAATGATTACAAACTCCTGCATGTCGATATTATTATTGGCGTGCGCGCCGCCGTTGATGACGTTCATCATCGGTACAGGCATGGACATGGGTCCTGTTCCCCCCAGATAGCGGTACAGTGGCAACCCGGACTCCTCCGCCGCCGCTTTGGCGACACCGAGCGAGACCGCGAGAATGGCATTCGCACCCAGTCTTGATTTATTGCCGCTTCCGTCGAGATCGATAAGCGTCTGGTCGATGAAACTCTGCTCCGTTGCGTCCAGCCCCATAATCGCTTCCGAAATCTCGGTATTCACGTTTTCAACTGCTCGCAGTACCCCCTTACCAAAATAGCGTTGAGTATCTCCATCGCGTAGTTCGACTGCCTCTCTGGTGCCAACGGATGCGCCGGACGGAACCGAGGCCCGCCCCAGCACACCGGATTCCAGCAGTACATCTGCTTCCACGGTAGGGTTTCCTCGTGAATCAAGAATTTCGCGGGCGATGACATCTACTATTGCACTCATGCTATTTTTCCCTGGGTCTCGTTTGTAATTGAAAGTGTTTTCCTGAGTATTCACAGCCGTTGCCGGAAGCAATCCTGACAGTGAAGCCTCGCCCGGCGCGGGGGCACGCCGCCTGACTCACAAATCGGCTGGATGGTTACAAATATTCGTTTGATCTGATCATTGAGGATCTTCAGTCGGGAATGGCATCCCGTGAAAGCTTCACTGCTGATTTTATTTTGTTGATGGTTACGCGATGTTCTTCACTCTACCGGATAGCGCTGCCTCGACAGGGAGTGGTTTATTCGCGAAATTGGCAGCAGCCTCGATAAATGCCGCGAACAGCGGATGCCCTGCTCTGGGAGTGGAAGTAAATTCCGGATGGAACTGGCAAGCGACAAACCAGGGATGTTCCGCTTCAGGCAACTCGATCATCTCGCACAAGCCTTCACCCGCGGACACAGCGCTTATACGGAGCCCTGCCTGTTCCAGACGGGAAATATATTCGGTATTCACTTCATAACGATGGCGGTGCCGTTCGACGATTTTGTCTGAACCATAAATCCTGCGGACAAGTGCATCTTCCTTCAGGAGACATTCCTGCCCGCCCAGGCGCATGCTGCCACCAAGATCCGACTCCGCATTTCGAAGCTGCAGATTTCCCTCGCGGGTGCGCCATTCGGTAGTAAGCGCAATCACGGGGTATGGCGTCTCAGGATGAAACTCGGTACTGTGGGCGCCTTCCATTCCAGCCTTGTCGCGCGCGTATTCTATTACCGCCAACTGCATGCCCAGGCAGATACCCAGATAAGGAACGCGGTTCACTCGTGCGTAGCGGATGGCCATGATCTTGCCCTCAACCCCGCGTTTGCCAAAACCACCCGGAACCAGGATCGCATCCATCCCCATCAGGCAATCGGTTCCATTTTTCTCGATGGCCTCCGAATCCATATAGTGAATATTGATCTCGCTGCGGGTATGAATGCCGGCATGAATCAACGCTTCCGACAGGGATTTATACGATTCGGTGAGATCCACGTATTTACCTACCAACGCGATTTCCACCGTCCGTTGAGGGTTTTCCAATGCATGCACCAGTTTCTTCCAGGTGCCGAGATTGGCCGCTTTTGCAAGAATACTCAGCTTGTGGCAAACGATTTCATCCAGCATTTGGTCGTGCAGCAGAGCAGGAATCTTGTATATGCTGTCAACATCCACGGCCAGAATCACCGCCTCTTCCCGCACGTTGGTGAACAACGCGATCTTGCGCCGTTCCGCAGCCGGGAGCTCGCGGTCCGCACGGCAGAGCAGCACGTCGGGCTGAATGCCGATTTCGCGCAACTCCTTGACCGAATGCTGTGTCGGCTTGGTTTTCAACTCCCCCGCCGAGGTGATGTACGGCAGCAAGGTGAGGTGAATGAAGCAGGTATCCTCGCGCGGCAGTTGTACCGCCATCTGACGGATGGCTTCCAGAAAAGGTAGCGATTCAATATCGCCTACGGTCCCGCCGATCTCGACGATAGCCACCTGGGCATTCCCGGCGCCAGCCTTGATGTGGAGCTTGATTTCGTCCGTGATGTGAGGAATGACCTGCACCGTCCCGCCGAGATAGTCGCCACGACGCTCCTTCTTGATCACGCTCTCATAAATCTGGCCGGTAGTGAAATTGTTGAGCCTGCTCATCTTGCCGCTGATGAAGCGCTCATAGTGGCCCAGGTCAAGGTCGGTTTCGGCTCCGTCTTCGGTAACAAATACCTCGCCGTGCTGAAAGGGACTCATGGTGCCGGGATCCACATTGATATAAGGATCCAGTTTCAGAAGCGTAACGTTGATGCCGCGCGTTTCGAGGATAGCTGCTAGAGAGGCCGCTGCGATGCCTTTTCCCAAGGAAGAGACGACACCGCCGGTTACAAATACATACTTTGTCATGGACGCGTATGATACCTGAAAAGGCCTGCCTGAACAAATTGACCGGGACGCGAATACGGGCTTTATGCAAAAAATAATGGCGCTCACCCGGCCATTAAGCCCTATGTTTATTACAGTATCAGGTAATGAGCGGACTTTTTACAGCCTCTGAAATCATCACCCCTCGGTCAAGCTTTAATATCCACGCATGAAAACGAGCCCTATACGACCTAGCTTGCTCAGCGATCTGCAGTGCGAAAACAGCCATGCCAGCCCCTAATTTTTACATTACCGGGTAACGCGGAGGTCTCGCATAACGGCTTCTTTAACGGACGTCAGTCGCGAATTTGAACCTCTGTCCCGGCATTTACCAGATCGAATAATTCCAGCAGATCGCAGTTACGCATACGGATGCAACCAATGGAACCGGGTTTCCCCATCTCGACGCTATCCGGACTGCCGTGGATATAAATATACCTGCGCATGGTATCCACCTTTCCCAGGCGATTGAAGCCGGGCTCGCAACCTGATAGCCACAGAATGCGCGTGAGAATCCAGTCACGTCCGGGAAAACTTGCGCCCAGGGCCGGCGTATATATCTCTCCAGTGGGGCGGCGCCTCACGAAAACAGTATTGACCGCCTTACCCGCGCCAATCTTGGCGCGAATGATGTGCTTTCCCAGGGGAGTGCGAAAACTGCCATATTCCTGACCCACCCCGTTTTTGGCGGATGAAACCTGATAATGACGAATGATAGTATTCTGATCGTAAACATCAAGGATCTGGGACGCCACGTCAATCACGATTCTCATCAGGCGCCCCGCAACCCCTGCTTGCGGCGTAACGCGAAAAAATGCTTCAATTTGCTTTCTGCCTCCTCCGCCAGAACACCTCCAATTACCTCCGTGTGATGATTAAGCCGTGCTTCCGCTGACAGATCAATCACGCTTCCGCATACGCCCGTTTTTGGCTCTGCTGCCCCGAACACGAGCCGCGCGATACGCGCATGAAAAACCGCCCCGATACACATGGCGCAGGGTTCCAGCGTCACATACAGCGCGCAGCCAATCAAACGATAATTGCCGAGATTTTTTGCTGCATCCCGAAGCGCCACCACTTCCGCGTGAGCAGTGGGGTCCGCAGCCGAGATGGGGTGGTTATAACCCCGCCCGATAATTGCGCCACCGCTCACTACCACCGCACCCACCGGCACCTCCCCCGCCGCCTGCGCCTGCGCCGCAAGGTCAAGTGCCGCGCGCATGAAGGCATTATCGTCGTCCATGTTCGCGCTCATCTTTTGATACAAGGTTGAAGGTCTGCATAGAAGTCAAGGCCACGCTGAGGTCCATCGTCCGGTTGTTTTCAGCGAATAATAAAACAAAACCCGCTAGAGCATAGTACGGATAAGGTAACGGATTCCTTGACGGATTTCGTATTAACAACCCCCCGGTTATCTGAGGCGGAGCGGTCGTGGTGTTTTTCACCGTTGCCGGGCACATTGCTTGGAATTTCTCGTCTCCTGGTCTATAAAAAATAAACCGTGTTAACCGCAGAACATGGGCTCCGCCATCGTGCCCACAAACGAGGCCGTGCACCAGCCTCAGGAGCACCGCATAGGGCACCCCAACAACCTGATCAATAACTGGCGGAAAAGCGCCGAGCCAACGACAAACCAACGCGACGGTACCTACAGCACGCATGCGGACGCTGAACGATGTGCTTCGCAAAAAATGGATCATGACCATGACGCTTATTGCCGACTCACGGATCGAGTTGCCCATGCTGCCGTCGCTGGCAGACTGGCAAGATACTAGCGCGACGCTTCATATGTGGACTCAGGTCGCCGGAAAAGTCCGGTTGGTGCTCTCCCCGGACATCAACCATGGCTGGGGTTCAACACTCTACGTCACAACGCGTGGCCTGACCACGTCGCCCATTCCCTATGGCAATTTCTCGTTTGCGATCGACTTCGATTTCATCGAGCACGTGCTGCGCATTACCACCACGCAGGGCACTTGTCGCTCATTCGCACTGGAACCCATGTCGGTCGCCAACTTTTACCACAAAACGATGCAGGCGCTGCGCGAGCTTGGGATCGAGATTAAAATCCTTGCGCGTCCGGTTGAAGTGGAAGTGGCAATACCATTTGAAAAGGATGAGCAGCATTCGAGTTATGATGCTGAGGCCGTTACCCGTTACTGGCACATACTGGTATGGGTGGATCGCATTTTCAAGGAATTCCGCGCCCGCTTCATAGGAAAAGTCAGCCCGGTCCATTTTTTTTGGGGCGGGTTCGATCTCGCCGTCACCCGTTTTTCCGGACGAACGGCGCCCAAGCATCCGGGCGGCGCCCCGAACGTCGCGGCTCGGATAATGGAGGAAGCGTATTCGCACGAGGTATCCAGCGCCGGTTTTTGGCCCGGGACCGGGTTGGGTGAAGCAGCGTTCTACGCCTACGCTTATCCCACTCCTGCGGGTTTCAACACTTATCCGGTTCAGCCCGAGGCGGCGTACTTTCACGACAAGCTCGGCGAATTCATCCTCCCTTATGAAGCTGTGCGCACGGCGGATAATCCGGCACAAGCACTCCTTTCATTTCTCCAGACCACATATGAAGCCGCGGCCCACCTGGCGAAGTGGGATCGCCCTGCATTGGAACGAAAAGTTGTGCAAACGTGAATTCGGGTTGGAAAATAACCAAAATTGTTTGCCGAATGCGATTCAATCATGCAGCAACACCGATGTGTTTTCAATGACTTAACAATCATCGCAGGAGCAGAATATGAGCATCCGACCGATACCCGATGGCTACCATTCCATAACCCCCTACCTGATGATTAATGGTGCGGCCGAGGCCATTGAATTTTACCGGCGTGCCTTTGGTGCGAAGGAATTATTTAAAATGGATGCACCCGGCGGCAAAATTGGACACGCAGAAATTGAAATCGGCAATTCCCGGATTATGATGGCTGATGACTGCGGAGGAGAGAGTCCATTCAGTAACCCGCAGTCGGCAGGTGGTTCGCCGGTGGGTCTGCACTTGTACGTAGAAGATGTAGACGCTGTGTTTGCTCAGGCTGTCAGCGAAGGCGCAACGGTCATCAAATCCGTGAAAGACCAGTTTTACGGCGACAGAACAGGCGCATTGAAAGACCCGTTCGGACACATCTGGTTTCTTGCAACCCACAAGGAAGAATTGTCACCCGATGAGATCAAACAACGCGCCGAGGCCATGTTCAAGCAATCCGATCCTGATGCTGCACCTGCGTCCTGATACCGCTATACGCCGCGGTATCGCACGCACAGCGGGCTCATACGGCGCCCGCGCTCCCGGTAATTACGGGGTGGGCACAAGTCGCCCATCCGGTTCCCTGCCGCGAGGTTCCTCGCGATAATTCTTGGCATCGGCATAACTGCCCTGAACCTGCGCTGACACAGGCTCATCCATCTTGACGCATTCCTTCCGCCTTCCATTTAATCATGTCTCAACGCCACATCTGGGCCATCGGCAACGTCGATACGCTATAATGCCGGTTTTTTTGCGCCCCATAAATGCCAACGCTGCAAGGAACCGATCTGACATGCATCCGGGGCGACCGCAAGTTATTTAGCGGCGTTCATTTTTCGCTGGACGCAGGCGGGCTCATGCAAGTGGGCGGCCCCAATGGCAGCGGTAAAACGAGCCTGTTGCGCATGCTGTGCGGGCTTGCAGCGCCCGCTCATGGCGAAATACGCTGGGGAGGGTCGGAAATTCGCTCCCTGGGGGGAGCCTACTTCGCCGACATGACTTATCTCGGCCACCTGAGCGGCGTTAAGGACGACCTGACCGCCCTGGAGAACCTCCGCATTTCCAGCGCGCTGGCCGGTTCGGCAATCGATGACGGCAAGGCCCATGACGCGCTGCAGCAGATGGGGCTGGGGGGTCGGGAACTATTGCCGGCTAAAGTGCTGTCGCAAGGGCAGCGGCGGCGGGTGACTCTGGCACGTCTGTTGGTATGCAAAACGGTGTTATGGATATTGGATGAGCCGTTGACAGCATTGGATGTCGGGGCTGTGAAACTGGTACAAGGTTTGATGGAACGGCACCTGGAAAATGGCGGCATGATCGTGATGACGACCCATCAGGAAATCGAGATAGCTGCCGCCGCAACCCAGCGGTTGCAACTCGCCTGAAATGTTTTTCCGCATAACCCAGCGTGACCTTTTGCTCGCGATGCGGCGACGGTCGGATGTCTTGACCACGCTATTCTTCTTCGTCATCGTCGTGAGCCTGTTTCCTCTCGGGGTGGGACCAGAGATGAGCATGCTGCGAACCATGGCTCCGGGCGTGGTCTGGGTGGCCGCGTTGCTGGCCTCCATGCTGTCGCTAGGGCGCATGTTCTCCAGCGACCACGTTGACGGGACGCTGGAGCAGATGGTGCTCTCGCCCCAATCACTGTCACTGCTGGTGCTGGGCAAGGCGCTGGCTCACTGGCTCGTGACCGGTGTTCCGCTGGTGCTGATGGCGCCTGTGCTGGGCATCCAGTACGATTTGCCGGGGGATTCGTTGCTGGTGCTGACAGCATCTTTGTTGCTGGGTACGCCGGTCCTGAGCCTGATCGGGGCGATCGGCGCTGCGCTGACGCTGGGATTGCGCGGCGGTGGCGTGCTCGTCTCGCTGCTGGTATTGCCGCTTTATATCCCGGTATTGATCTTTGGCGCGGGAGCGGTAGAAGCAAGCGCGGCGGGCCTGGGGGCGGCGGCGCATCTGTCGCTCCTCGGCGCCTTCCTGCTCGCCTCCGTCGTACTGGCGCCATGGACGACGGCGTTATCGTTGCGGATTTCCATGGAGTAATGCCATGCAGAGCCCTTGACCTCGGCTGCAGGCCACTTTGCCTTCGCCGAAGCCGTCATTGTTCAACGGGTCGCAGACACCGAAAGAAACCAATTCTGAATTTGAGGTTTTTAGGTTAAAATTTGAGGTTACGCGCGCTTGGGGCGCCAAACTTCACATTGGAACTCAGTATTTAGATATGGCAATTAACTGGTTCAAGTATTCTTCCCCGGCAAGCTTCTACTTTCTCGCCGGTAAAATGATTCCGCTGTTTTCCGTCGCTGCTGTTCTCTTTTGCGCGGTTGGGCTTTATATCGGTTTTTTTGTCGCACCCACCGATTTTCAGCAAGGCGAAGCTTATCGCATCATTTTCATTCACGTGCCGGCAGCGTGGATGTCCATGTTTCTCTACGTTGTAATGGCTGTGTGGGCCGGTATCGGCCTGGCGTTCAATACCCGCCTTTCCTCCATGGTCGCGACGGCCATCGCCCCCACCGGCGCGATGTTCACGTTCCTGGCGTTATGGACAGGGGCGCTTTGGGGCAAGCCCATGTGGGGAACCTGGTGGGTATGGGATGCGCGACTCACGTCCGAATTGATTCTTCTATTTCTCTATATCGGCTTTATGTCACTGCAGGCGGCAATAGACGATCCGCGCCGGGCAGATAAAGCGGGCGCGATGATTGCGCTGGTGGGGGTTGTAAACGTGCCGATTATCTATTTCTCGGTAAAGTGGTGGAATACCCTGCATCAAGGTGCCTCGGTGAGTCTTACCCAATCGCCCAAAATGGCCACCACAATGCTGACGGGCATGCTGATCATGTCAATTGCATGCTGGATGTATGCGATTGCGGTCATTTTAATACGCACGAGAGCCATAATTCTGGAGCGGGAGCGTCATACCTCCTGGGTAGGAGAGCTGCAAGGAGCGGAAAGGTGATGTGGACCAGCGTATCGCAATTCCTGGACATGGGTGGCTACGGGTTCTACGTATGGGGCTCTTATCTGGTTACGCTGATTTGCATTGCCGGCGAGCTGGTTCTGGTTTTTAACCGCAAGCGAACTTTGCTTAAACATCTCAGTCTCATTCATCAGTCAAACAAACAAGAGAAGAGAAATGAAACCGCGTCATAAAAAATTGGCCATTATCGCTTCGAGCGTGACTGCATTAGGCGTCGCTTCCATACTCGTATTGAACGCATTCCAGAGCAACCTGGTATTTTTCTTCAGCCCCACGCAGGTAGCCAATAAGGAAGCGCCCCTGGGCAAGAGCTTCCGGATCGGCGGCCTGGTGGAAGAAGGCAGCGTCAAGCGCCAGACCGATGGCGTCACGGTAAATTTCGTCGTGACCGATACCGCAAAAGTCATCCCGGTTGTATATACGGGGATTCTTCCTGACCTGTTCAAGGAAGGCAAAGGAGTCGTGGCGCAGGGCAAGCTGTCGAATGATGGCATCTTCCGCGCCGACGAGGTGCTTGCCAAGCACGACGAGAATTACATGCCCCCGGAAGCGGCGGACGCCCTGAATCAAGCAGATAAGGCGCGCCAAACCGTACTGGTGCAATAGCGTCAATACTGCAGGCCTGGAGTTCAGGAGAACGTCTTCCAAACCCGAACCGTCCTACTATGGCAGCTAGCAGTCAGCCCATTTCATTTCATCATCCATAGGCTTTAATCACCATGATTCCAGAACTTGGTAATTTTGCTTTGATCCTCGCCTTGCTGCTGGCGCTTATACAAGGTACCCTGCCCATTATCGGCGCAGCCCGTGGCATCCCCTCATGGATTGCCCTGGCCCGGCCGGTCGTGCAGGGACAGTTTGTGTTTATCGTCATCGCGTTCTTCTGTCTTGCCTACTCGTTTGTTACCAGTGATTTCTCGGTAATCAATGTAGCGCAAAACTCGAATTCCAAACTGCCCCTGGAGTATCGCTTTGCCGCCACTTGGGGATCGCATGAAGGCTCACTGCTGCTGTGGACTTTCATGCTGGCGTCCTGGTCGGTCGCGGTAAGCGTTTTCAGCCGCCATCTTCCGAATGATATGGTGGCCCGAGTCCTGGGCGTCATGGGACTGGTGAGCGTCGGTTTTCTGTTATTCATGCTGTTCACTTCCAACCCCTTCGACCGCATGCTGCCCGGAGCCGCGGAGGGAAGCGACCTCAATCCCTTGCTGCAAGATCCGGGAATGGTTTTTCACCCACCCATGCTGTATATGGGTTATGTGGGCTTTTCGGTCGCATTTGCCTTTGCCATTGCTGCGCTGCTCAGCGGCCAGTTGGACGCAACCTGGGCACGGTGGTCGCGCCCGTGGACTACGATCGCCTGGATGTTCCTCACGATCGGCATCATGATGGGAAGCTGGTGGGCTTATTATGAACTCGGGTGGGGCGGCTGGTGGTTTTGGGATCCGGTTGAAAACGCGTCTTTCATGCCCTGGCTGGTAGGCACCGCCCTGATACACTCGCTTGCAGTAACGGAAAAACGCGGTGGTTTCAAGAGCTGGACCGTGCTGCTGGCGATCTGCGCATTTTCCCTGAGCCTGCTTGGCACCTTCCTGGTGCGCTCCGGCGTGCTGACCTCGGTACACGCATTTGCAACCGATCCCAAGCGCGGCATTTTCATCCTGGCTTTCCTGGTCATCATTACCGGCGGCTCCCTCCTGCTGTTTGCCTTGCGCGCGCCGAAAATCGGATTGGGCGGCAAATTTGAGGTGGTCTCGAGAGAGTCGATGCTGCTTGCCAACAATCTTTTATTGATGGTCGCTGCCGGAAGCATTCTGTTGGGCACGCTTTATCCGTTAATTATGGATTCGCTTGAACTGGGCAAGCTATCGGTGGGCGCGCCCTACTTCCAGGCCGTATTCGTACCCTTGATGACACCGGCAATCTTCCTGATAGGACTTGGCCCGCTCGCGCGCTGGAAACAGGCAAATCTGCCTGAACTGGCGGTACGTTTGCGCTGGGCTTTCGGCGTCAGCGTCATCACCGCCCTGGTGGCCCCGTTCTTCATGGGTGAATGGAAACCGTTCGTAAGCTTCGGCTTGCTGATGGCGTTCTGGGTTATTGCCAGTGTGGTCGCGAGCCTGATTCATCGTCTTCGCAGCAGTGGCAAGGAAGGGCTGTTCGCGAAACTTGCCGCGCAATCGCGTAGCTATTACGGCATGCATGCGGCCCATCTCGGCATTGCCGTGTTCATTATCGGCGTCGCACTGGTCGGCGGTTATGAGACGGAAAAAGACGTGCGTATGGACATTGGCGATACGGTCGAAGTGGGCGGCTACACATTCCGTTTCAACGGCGTGAAGAAGGGGCCTGGACCGAACTACGTGGCGGATATCGGTAACGTGGACGTGTTGCGTAACGGTGAAAAAATGCGGGTGCTCGAACCCGAGAAACGCGTTTATAACGCCTCCGGAATGGCAATGACCGAAGCGGCAATCGATACCGGTATTTTTCGCGATCTCTACGTCGCCCTGGGCGAGCCGCTGGAGAATGGGGCATGGATCGTGCGTGTTTACCATAAGCCTTTCGTGGACTGGATATGGTTCGGGTGTATGTTAATGGCATTGGGCGGAGGTCTTGCCATTACTGATCGTCGTTATCGTCTTTCGGCACGCAAAGAACGCGAGTTGGCCGATGACGAGAAAGTTTCAGCCAAACCCGGCAAGGTCGGCAACAAAGCCCCAGCGGCGCCCCTCATCGCAAGGAGCAAAAAGGCATGACGCGTTTCTTGCTGCCGCTGGGAATTTTTGTAGTGCTGGTAGGGTTTTTACTCGTGGGATTGAATCTCAATCCCCGGCAGGTGCCCTCGCCTCTGATCGGGAAACCTGCCCCTGAATTCCAGTTGCAGCAATTGCACCAGGCGGAGCAAACGCTGACATCCAAGGATAATCTGGGCAAAGTATGGCTGTTGAACGTGTGGGCCTCCTGGTGCGTCTCGTGCCGGGAGGAGCACCCCCTCCTGGTTGAGCTGGCAAAGTCCGGCATCGTTCCTGTTTATGGTCTCAACTATAAGGATCAGCGCGATGATGCACTGAAATGGCTCAAACAGTTTGGAGATCCTTACACTGTCAGCATCGTTGATCCGGAAGGCAGGACGGGGATAGATTATGGCGTGTACGGCGTTCCTGAAACTTACGTTATCGATAAGAAAGGTGTTATCCGGTACAAGCAAATAGGACCTGTGACAGTGGAAGCGCTGCAAACAAAAATCCTGCCGCTGGTTAAGGAATTGGAATTACAGGGATGAGTCTGAGGCTTTTATTTCCATCACTGAAAGATGACGGCACTCATAAGGGTGACAGCATGACGAAGGCTTTCTTCGGCGCAACGGGATTTGCATTTCTGCTCGCGTTCCTCCTTGCGCTGACTCCGGTCTGGGCCAAGGAGGCCGCACCCGTAGCTGAGGACCCGGAGATCGAGAAACGCATGACTACTTTGTCCGAGGATTTGCGTTGCCTCGTGTGCCAGAACGAAACGATCGCGGCTTCGCGCGCGGATTTTGCCAACGATCTTCGGCGGGAAATTCGGGAACAAATGCAGGCCAAGAAATCGGACAAGGAGATTGTTGATTTTCTCGTCGCGCGGTATGGAGATTTCGTGCTTTATCGTCCGCCGGTTAAATCCACAACCTTACTCCTATGGTTTGGACCTTTCATTTTTCTTCTGGGCGGCGCCATCGCACTGCTCGTTTATCTCAAGCAGCGCCGCAAGCAGATCCAGGAACCACAGCTATCCGACCAGGAACTCAAACACACTGAAGACCTGCTAAAGGAACGCAAGGGTAACAACGCATGACATCATTCTGGGTAGTTGCCGGCGTATTTATCGTCGGCGCTTTAATGTTCGTCCTCCCTACATTGTGGAGCAAAAGGAATCGCGACGGCGGCGTAGCTCGCGACGCGACCAATATAGATGTCTATCGCGATCAATTGGCTGAACTAGACAGCGATTTGCGCAGTGACATCCTCACACGGGAGCAATACGAGCAAAGCAAACGGGAATTGCAGCAACGGATGCTGGAGGATATTCCTCAGGGAGAAACCATGGCAGCCACACTGATGAGCGGCAATCGAAATGTTGCCACCATAACGCTGACGACCCTGGCCGTGCCATTGCTGGCAGTTTCGCTCTATCTTTGGCTGGGCAATACCAAAGCATTGTTGCCGCAACCCGCGGCGACGGAACATCCCGCCATGTCATCAGCAGGATCAGCAGAAGGCGGCCATCCGGATTTTTCGTCGGTGCTTGAAAACCTTATCGCCAGGCTCAGGGATCAGCCTGATGATATCGAAGGCTGGCTCATGCTGGGACGCACCTATGCCATGATGCAGCGTTTCAACGAGGCAAAAGAGGCGTATGAAAAAGTGCTGGCCTTGGCCCCGGATAATTCGGAAGTCCTTACCGACTATGCCGACATTGTAGCGATGACACACGACGGCAGTCTGGTTGGCGAGCCTTACGAGCTGATCAAGAAAGCCCTGCGCCTGGATGCAAGGAACCCGAAGGCGCTTGCGCTCGCGGGCACGGCTGAATTTGAGCAGAAAAAATATAAGGAGGCTGCAGCGTCCTGGGAAAAGCTGCTCGCGCTTGTTCCGCCATCGGAAGCCGAGCTGGTGCAATCGGTCAGGGCCAGCATTGATGAGGCAAAATCACTTGCCTCAGGCGGCAAAGGCGGGATGATTGCGAGAGCCATGGAACAGCCATCCGGAGGTCAGACTCCCCCTCCGACAGAGAACAAACCGGCCGCAGCCGCCGGTGCGGGGGCGGCGACGGCTGCATCAGGCACGCTTTCCGGCAAGGTAACGTTGGGCCCTGCCATGGCGGCCAAAACCTCCCCCACCGACAGCGTGTATATTTTTGCACGCGCCAAGGCTGGGCCCAGGGCGCCGCTCGCGACGCTGCGCCTGCAGGTCAAAGACCTGCCTGCAAGTTTTACGCTGAATGACTCAATGGCAAGGTCTGGGGTCCAGCTGTCTACTTTTCCCGATGAAGTGGTAGTAGGCGCCAGAATCTCCAAATCCGGCTCTCCCATGCCTCAAAGTGGCGATCTGCAAGGGCTCAGCCAGCCGACAAGGGTCGGCGACAAGAGTATCAATGTAGTGATTGATCAGCAGCTACCTTAAGCTACCTTAAAGCATGCGAGGACGCCGCAAACCCTGAAACTGCTACCGGGGAACCCTTCAAAACTTTGTACCACGGGCTGAGAAGCGGGTTAGAACACGCTAACCTCCTTCTTTAGCCGAACTGGTTTTACAGAGATTATTCCTTCCCCGCCCTGAAATCGCAATCCACAGGTTGTCCCTGCTGCAACTGCCTGAATTGATTTTTCCCAGTTAAAAAACCCTCGCCTCATCGGAACTCAGCACCATGGGCAAGCCGGGAATCATTGAGCGCGCAACTGATGATTGACCCATAGGGCCACAGTAAAGAGCAGCAGCGCGCCTGCCTGATGCGCCGCCGCCAGCGGTAGCGGAACCACCAGCAGCAAGGTGGAAATGCCCAGACTTATCTGCACTGCCAACATGACCAGTAAAAGGGTGCATGCGAAGCGCGCCGATCCTGAAAGTGGTACGCTCCTGGATTTAAACCAGAAAATTGAAATCAGAAAAGCCAGCAGCCACGCGATCAGCCGATGGTCGAATTGCACCGTCGCCATGTTATCGAAAAAATTCCGATACCACGGCTCCAGCATGAATATTTCCGGTGGCACCAAATGCCCGTTCATCAGGGGAAAAGTATTGTAGGCCATCCCGGCCCGGATGCCGGCAACGAACCCCCCCGACAGAATCATGATGAAGATGAGAGCGGTCAGTGCGATGGAAAAGCGGCGCAGGCCTCTTAATCTGCTGTTTGCAAGCGGTGCGCCAGTTGTGCCGGCGGGATATAGCAACCCCAGAGCGACCCAGAACATGGCGGCATAGATAACGAAGGCAAGGCCCAGATGGGCTGTCAGTCGATACTGGCTGACGTGCGGGTTCTCCACCAGGCCGCTCTTAACCATGTACCACCCCATCGCGCCCTGAAGGCCACCCAGCACAAAGATCCCGGCAAGCTTAATCCCCAGCGGCCGGTCGATTGCTTTTCTGATGGCAAAGTAAAGAAACGGCACAAAGAATGCCAAGCCGATAACGCGACCGAGCAGGCGATGAAAATACTCCCACCAGAAGATACGTTTGAATTCATCCAGGCTCATGCCCAGATTCACCTTTTTATACTGCGGCGTCTGGTGATACTTTTCAAAAAGCTCTTCCCAATCGTTTTGGCTGAGCGGAGGGACGGTGCCAACGAGGGGCTGCCATTCGACGATAGAAAGTCCTGACTCGGTCAGTCTGGTGACGCCGCCAACAACCACCATGGCAAACACCAGGGCACAGCAGGCTAACAACCAGATGGCGATGGATTTATGCATGATAGAGTTGGGTGAATTAATAACTAAGCGAATAACTAAGCCAAAAACAGCATGATTTCTCGCAGGTCGCTGACCTGTTATTTTCCTCGCATTAAACGTTGCTTATCGCGCACCCATTCTTTCTGTTTCTCGGACTCACGCTTGTCGTGCTGCTTCTTACCTCTAGCCAGGCCGATTTCAAGTTTGACTTTGCCAGCTTTATAATGCATGTCGAGGGGAACGAGCGTGTATCCAGCGCGCTCCACTTTGCCGATCAGACGTTTGATTTCCTCGGCATGCAACAGCAGCTTGCGCGTGCGAACCGGGTCTGGATTGATGTGCGAGGAGGCGGTCAACAAAGGGCTGATATGGCACCCAATGAGAAACAGCTCGCTTTTACGGATAATGACATAAGCTTCTTTCAGCTGCACCCTGCCGGCGCGAATCGCCTTGACCTCCCAACCTTCCAAAGTAACGCCCGCCTCGTATTTCTCCTCAATAAAGTAGTCGTGAAAGGCCTTCTTATTTTGAACGATACTCATTTAAGGCACTCCCGATCAGGTCCTCGTGAACGCTTTACTGGTAAAATAGGGATTGAAATACAAAGGGGAGCGTCCGCAGTGCGACTCCTAGGCAAGCTTACGATGCGGGCAACGCAACTCAGCAAGCCTGCCATTTTACCATAACCGCAGGGGAAGCATCTCGGCCCGCGCGCTCCCTGAGAGGTTTCTTAAGGAAGAAAAAGGGTGAGTTCCACGCGGGTTTGGTGTATTTTAACAGCTTTCACTACTGCTTCGTCGGGACGGGGCAGTTCATCCTATGGCTGAAATCGAAAAATCCGTTCTGATCGGATATTCTGCGAACCGTATGTTTGCCCTTGTGGATAAAGTCGAAGACTATCCCAAGTTTTTGCCGTGGTGCGGCGGTTCATCCGTCATTACTCAAAATGAGTCCGTCACCCACGCCACCATCGTAATCGACTATCACCACATCAAGCATAGTTTCACCACGGAAAATATTCGGAAGCCCCCTGAACTGATTGAAATGACACTCCTGAATGGACCATTTCAAAATTTGGATGGCCACTGGCGCTTCATACCGTTAGCGGAAAACGCCTGCAAGATCGAGTTTCGCCTGCATTACACCTTTGCGCACATATTTCTGGAAAAACTCGTGGGTCCCGTGTTTTTCATGATTGCAAACAGCTTCGTCGAAGCCTTCATTCAACGTGCCGAAGAAGTGTATGGAAGCTCATGAGCAGCGGACGGACATCGAGGGAATCGACATCGAGGTGGTTTATGCTTTGCCGCATCGCCAGGTTCTCAGGCGCCTGAGCGTTTCGCCTCAGACGACGGTCGAGCAAGCCGTAGAGCTCTCGGGGATGAGGAGCCTGTTTCCGGAGATTGACTGTTCAATTAACAAACTGGGCATATTCGGGAAACTCGTCAGGCCCGGCACTGTTTTGCGCGACCTTGATCGCGTGGAAATCTATCGGCCTTTAATTACCGATCCCAAGGAAAGTCGGCGGCGACGCGCAGAAAAATGCCGGGGTACGCAGAAACGTTGACCCGCTAGCAAAGGTTTGTACGAAGATTGAGCGTGAAACCGGCCAGCCTTGGTGCCGGTAACTCTTATATGGGCACCCGCGTGGTTGCCGCTCCCCTGGAAGTCCCGCGTTTCGCTATAATGCCGCTTTGTTAAGGATCGATATCATGCGAATGGTTGAGAAAGCTTTAACCTTTGACGACGTTTTGCTTCTTCCCGCCCATTCCGTGGTTCTGCCGCGCGATGTTAATTTGACGACGCGGCTCACCCGCGGAATCTCGCTCAATATCCCGCTAGTTTCAGCCGCCATGGATACCGTGACCGAAGCCCGGCTCGCTATCGCCCTTGCGCAAGAAGGCGGCATCGGCATTATCCACAAAAACATGCCGGTAGAAGCCCAGGCTGCCCATGTAGCCAATGTCAAGCGGTTCGAAAGCGGCGTAGTTAAAGACCCGATCACCATTCCCCCCGATATGACCGTGCGTGAAGTACTCAACCTCATCCACAAGTACAGGATCTCCGGTTTGCCCGTAGTGGACGGCGCAAAAGTTGTCGGCATTGTCACAAACCGTGACCTTCGCTTCGAAACCAATCTGGACCAGCCCATCAAAAATATCATGACGCTCAAAGACCGGCTGGTAACCGTTAATGAAGGCGCCACTCGCGAAGAGGCGATGGCGTTATTGCACAAATACCGCCTCGAGCGTGTCCTGGTGGTGAATAGCGATTTCGAGTTGCGCGGTTTAATTACGGTAAAAGATATTATCAAGACATCTGAACATCCCAGCGCGTGCAAGGACGATCTGGGACGTTTGCGCGTCGGCGCAGCAGTGGGCGTCGGTGAGGGTAGCCATGAACGGGCTGAAGCGTTAGCCGAAGCGGGAGTAGACGTGATTGTGGTGGATACGGCGCATGGCCACTCGCAGAGCGTGCTAGACAATATAAACTGGGTTAAGAAACGGTTCCCCGGCATTCAGGTGATTGGGGGAAACATAGCGACCGCCTCAGCCGCCAAGGCTCTGGTAGATCAGGGAGCGGATGCGGTAAAAGTCGGGATAGGCCCTGGCTCCATATGCACTACGCGTATTGTTGCCGGAGTAGGCGTGCCGCAAATCACTGCAATCAAAAATGTGTCGGATGCGCTGGAAAATACGGGCGTACCCTTGATTGCCGACGGAGGCATCCGATACTCCGGCGATGTTGCGAAGGCGATCGCCGCTGGGGCCAGTTCAGTCATGCTGGGCGGACTCTTTGCCGGAACCGAAGAATCACCCGGAGAAATTGAGCTTTTCCAGGGCCGTTCCTATAAGACCTATCGCGGCATGGGATCCCTTTCGGCGATGCAGCAGGGTTCGAGCGACCGTTATTTCCAGCAGGCCGAGCAGGATGCCAAGAAGCTGGTACCGGAAGGCGTAGAGGGCCGTGTTCCCTTCAAAGGCAGTGTAATCGCGGTCATTCATCAGCTCATAGGCGGCGTGCGCTCGGGCATGGGCTATCTGGGCTGCGCAACAATTGAAGAAATGCACGCCAAAGCAGAGTTTATCGAAATCACATCCGCGGGGATTCGAGAATCCCATGTTCATAACGTGCAGATCACCAAGGAAGCGCCGAACTATCACGTGGAATAGATGCAACTCGGGAAGCTGACCGGCTGGATCGTAGTTCTCCTGGATACGCCTCCCTGTCTTTACCACCGACTGCTCCGGTCATTAGCAGAACAGCGGGGCTTCTCAATTGCGGCTCCCGTTTGCAACTGCCACGCAACAATAATTCCGGCATATCTGAATAATAATGCACCAAAAAATACTCATCCTTGACTTCGGTTCCCAGTACACCCAGCTGATCGCCCGCCGCGTCCGGGAAACCTATGTTTACTGCGAGATTCATCCGTACGATGTCAGTGCCCAGTTCGTAAAAGATTTTGCACCCAAAGGCATTATCCTTTCCGGCGGTCCGGCATCAGTAGCAGAAGATGAAACGCCGCGCGCTCCACAAGTCGTATTCGAGCTCGGGGCGCCTATATTGGGCATTTGTTACGGAATGCAGACCATGGCCGCCCAGTTGGGTGGAGCGGTCCAGAACGCTACAGTGCGGGAATTTGGTTATGCAGAAGTATGGGCACGAGGTGAAGTCGATTTGCTCCGAGACATTCAGGATCGTATCGATGCGGAAGGAAATCAGGTTCTCGACGTCTGGATGAGCCATGGCGATAATGTAACGGTTCTACCGGCAGGTTTCGAAGTGATGGCAAGCAATGCCTCGACGCCGTTCGCCGCCATAGCAGATAAGCAGCGCAAGTTTTATGGGATGCAATTTCATCCGGAGGTCACCCATACGCTTCAAGGCAAGGCCATTATCGAGCGCTTTGTGCATGAGATCTGTGGTGCTGGTTATGACTGGAACATGCCCGATTACCTGGAAGAAGCGGTCGGGAGAATCCGTTCTGAAGTAGGCACGGATGAAGTTATCCTCGGGCTGTCCGGCGGTGTCGACTCGTCGGTGGCGGCAGCGCTTATCCATCGCGCCATTGGCCAACAGCTCACTTGCGTATTTGTCGACAACGGCCTGCTGCGACTGAATGAAGCAAAGCAGGTGATGGAAACCTTCAGCCGAAATCTCGGTGTGAAAATCCTCCACATCGATGCCGGGGGTGAATTCCTCAAACACCTCCAGGGCGTGGCCGACCCGGAAACAAAGCGTCGCATCATCGGGCGGGAATTTGTTGAAGTATTTCAGCGTGAAGCTGCCCAAATCTCTAACGCACGGTGGCTCGCGCAGGGGACGATCTACCCGGACGTAATAGAATCGGCTGGCGGCAAAACAAAAAAAGCGAATACCATCAAATCGCATCACAATGTGGGCGGCCTGCCCGACACGCTGCATCTGAAACTACTGGAACCTTTGCGCGAATTGTTTAAGGACGAAGTGCGCGAACTCGGGCTGGCATTGGGATTGCCCCACGACATGGTCTTCCGCCACCCTTTTCCCGGACCCGGGCTGGGCGTCCGCATCCTCGGCGAAGTGAAGTACGAATATGCCGAATTGCTTCGTCGTGCCGACGCGATTTTCATTGAAGAGTTGCGTATTTCAGGCTGGTACGAAAAAACATCGCAAGCCTTCGCTGTCTTTCTGCCAGTGAAATCAGTGGGCGTTATGGGCGACGGGCGCACCTACGAGTATGTGGTTGCCCTACGCGCGGTTCAAACCGAGGATTTTATGACCGCCCATTGGGCCGAGCTTCCTTTCACCTTGCTGGCCAAAATCTCCAACCGCATCGTTAATGAGGTGCGGGGCATTAATCGTGTTGTCTACGACATTTCCGGAAAACCGCCCGCGACGATCGAGTGGGAGTGAAAGCGGCAAGATGAAAAGCACTCGAACGTCGTTCGACGGGCGCTTCTAATTTACGATTTCAGGACGGCCTCGAAATGTCGGAGAGTGCCTCAACGACAGGTTCGATATCCGAACTGTCAACGGCGAAATCGCCGAGCGATACAATTCCTACGAGATGCTGATCCGCATCCACGATTGGTAATCGACGAATCTGGTGATCGCTCATAATTCTGGCGGCATCCTCGATTGAATCATCCTCGCTCGCCCACACCACACCTTCCGACATGACCTCGCGCACCGGGGTCCCGGAGTCTTTGCCTTCTGCAACTGCCCTGATCGCGATGTCCCGATCAGTTATCACGCCGATCAACTCCTCATCGTCCACCACTGGCACCAGCCCGAAATCACCATCACGCATTTCCTGCGCTGCCTCTTCTATCGTGGCATCCGGAGCAACAGTCTGTACGTCGGTATTCATTATCTCGCTAAGTTTTTGCATGCCACCTCCGTGTAGAAAAACAACGAAAGGTTGAATGAGTTGTGATCACGCGGCGCGTTAGAGCGGTTTGCGTCCGCTAATGATCCTGAGCAGGATCATTACGATGGCTATCACCAAAAGCACATGGATGAAGCCCCCTATCGTATAGGAACTCACCAATCCCAACAGCCATAGGACAATTAAGATAACAGCAATGGTATAAAGCATGCTACTTCCTCTCTAAGGTAAATTCAAAACCTACCTTTCCGGTACATGCTTCGTCAGGGACGGCGCTGTACCGGCACCCATGCGAGCTGCTTCCGCGTTCTCCCTCGTAGCTTTTACTGCCTGCTGCCTCTTCCCTCAGGTTCTCGACAGGCGCGCCGCCCGGCAGTTTGCTTCCGGTGTTCTGACTCGGGCGGCCACTACCCATCTATCTTGAACCTTGCTTAGCTGGGGCGATAGGTATCATCCCGCTGGTTTTTCTCCCAGGTGGCGATTTGGTCCTCCGCTTCCTCTTTTGTAATCCCGTATGACTCCTGGATCTTGCCCGCGAGCTGATCACGCCGGCCGGCAATGGTATCAAGATGATCATCGGTGAGTTTGCCCCACTGCTCCTTCACTTTTCCCTTGAATTGCTTCCAGTTTCCCTCGATTTGATCCCAGTTCATTTTGATTCTCCTTTCATATCCATTAAACAAGTTAGCAGATCGTTTATTTCTTGACGCTCAGTTCATTGATGACATTCTTAACCCCTTCCACACTGCGTGCGACCTGGGTTGCGCGTTCAATCTGAGACTGGTCCTTTACGAAGCCACTGAGCTGGACTTCTCCATCTCGAGTGACTACGGCGATGTCCCCGCTATCCACACCTGACTCGGCAACTAGCGCGCCTTTTACCTTCGTCGTAATAATCCCATCATCTATTTTCTCGCCGACGGTCGTCTGGGTGGTCTTCAGGGTCATTTTATTATCTACGCTCTTAACGCCCTCCACGCCGCGAGCAATCGAAATGGCGCGATCGATTTGAGCCTGACTGTCAACAAAACCGCTCAGTTGAACCTCGCCTTTATTCGTCTCGACCTTTATGTCGAGGCCTTTGACATCCGCGTCGGCAAGCAGCGCGGATTTCACTTTTGTGGTAATCGTGCTATCGTCGATCGTCGTCCCTACTGTCGTTTTGGCTTCGGGGGCTGCGGCCTTGGGCGCTTCTCCCGGCGCCGGCGCCTTTTCCTCGGATTTTCCACAACCCGCGATGGATAAGACGCTGGCTAGCGATACGGCCACAACGAGCAATTTATTTTGAGTATTCATACTTTTTTTCTCCAGAGTAGATTGAATAAGAGTTGCCAATGGCCCGCAGCTAAAGGCGTATTCATGCTCTGCTCCCACATCGGCTGCCTACGATTGCAATAATCCCTCTTCTGCCCCAATGGCTCAGTGCGCTGGCACACATAAATGTGAAGTAGCTGAATCTGATCAATAGCCACATTTGCATAACGCCCTGTCATTTCGTTGCGGAAGGTGGATACTGCAATAGAGAGCGACGCGGATGGGCATGGACTTCACCCGATCCGCGTCGCGAGAGATATTAAGGGAGGATATTCAGAGATCCGCGTTACCCTGGATCTGATCGAAAATACCGCCATTGGCAAAATGGATCGCTTGCGCAGCCTTCCAGCCTCCCGCGATTTCATCGATCGTGTACATATCTATCGGTGGAAGTTCGTTGGCATATTTGGCGGCTATTTTTTCATCACGGGGACGATAATAGTGTTTTCCCGCAATATCCTGTGCTTTCGTGCTGTAGAGGTAATCGATATACGCTTTGGGCACCTCCCGCGAGCCGGTCTTATTGTCCATGCCGTTAACCACGCTGACCGCAGGTTCCGCCAAAATCGACGTGGAAGGCACTACCACCTCGAATGGGCTTCCCCCCTGCGCCTGCGCTATTTGATGAGCCTCGTACTCCCATGCCAGCAGCACATCTCCGATGCCGTGTTCCGCGAAAGTCGAAAGTGACTCGCGAGTATCGGAATTCAGCACCTTGACATTGGCAAACAGCTTCTTGACGAACTCAAGCGCGTGGCTTTCGTTGCCCCCAGATCGCATGAGTGCATATCCCCACGCGGCCATATAATTCCACCGGGCGCTGCTTGAAGTCTTCGGATTGGAGGTAACCACCTGCACCCCTGGTCGTCCGAGATCGCTCCAATCCAGCAAGTTCTTGGGATTTCCTTTGCGCACCAGAAATACGATCGTGGACGTAAAGGGTGTATTGTGCGGCAGCAGGTTCTGCCAGTGAGGCAGCGTGAACCTGGTGTTCCCTTGCAGTGCGTCTTGATCATACGACACCGCAAGCGTGATCACTTTGAGTCCATCGACGGTAGCCCTCACGGGGATGCCGGAAATCGTTGTAGCTTGCTTGACAGTAACCTCAAGACCAGTTCGTGTTCTCCAGTGTTTCGCAAATGCAGTATTCAAATCTTCATACATTTTTGGCGTGGGGTCGGTCTTGCTGCTCTCTGAGAAACTGTCCAGGGCGGCAACAGCTCCACCCAGGCTGAGCAGCATAATGAGAATTGCAACAGCAAGACGTAAGCGATATGAATGCATCTGTATGTCCTCCAGTTATCCACAAAAACTGAAGCGAAATCTACCATTCGATTATTTCGGCGGTATTGCATAAAAATGAAGAAATCGCGTCGACTACCTGCACCCATCCCGTCAGTTAGAAATACATAGCGCTTGTACCGGCCCGCCGTATAGAATTTAACAGCCACATTTAAAAAGAATGGCAGATCGAGGAAGCGCCCCGTGAACATAAGAAATGTCACTAATTTTTCCAATATTGCACTTACGCTGCTGCTCACCAGTATCGGGATTCTCGTATTCCATTCGTTGAGCATCCGCGAAGATATTTATCAAAGCGAGCGCCACCGTCTGGAAGCGCTTCTGCTGGCCGAAGAGATGCTGCATAGCTCGAATGACCTGACCCGCATGGCGCGAACCTACGTGGCGACTGGCAATCCCATCTATAAGCGCTATTTCCTGGAAATCCTTGAGATCCGCGATGGCACTCGGCCGCGGCCGCTGAATTACTCCCCTACCTACTGGCATCTGGTAGCTGCTGGAAAAATTGAAGGGGTCACTTATGGACCGCCTGTTTCCCTCCTCGAAAAGTTTCGTCGCTCAAGGCTTAAGGAGGAGGAATTCGCTTTACTTGAGGAATCCCTAAAGCGGTCGGATAAGTTGGCCAACGTGGAAAAGCGCGCGTTTGCGGCCTTCGAAGGGTTGTACGACGACGGCACGGGCAATTTTTCGGTGCGGGGAAGACCCGACCGGGAACTTGCAATTCAGCTTTTGTTCAACCGCGATTATCTTGCCGAGAAGGCGGCAATTGTGGAGCCTGTGCAACGCTTCATGGATTTGTTTACGGGACGAATGCAGACTCAGGCCGTCTCAGGCATGGCCCGGCTTGAGCAGCAGATCATGATCGAGATGATACTGATCTTTATCGCGTTGCTCGCGATAATGGGCATTGTATTTTACACCCGGTTGAGCATCCTGCAGCCTCTGGCTGAACTCGGCAGCCAGGTAGCGGGTGTTACCCGCGGGATTGTTCCGAGCCGCTATGGAAAAGCGACAAGCAACGAATTGAAGAAGCTGAGCGAAGCATTAGCCTTGTCGGACGCCGAAAAACAGCAACTTCTTGAGAAGGAACGGGTGGCAAGAAACGAGGCCGAGCGCGCCAGTCAACTCAAGGACGAGTTTCTGGCGACCCTTTCTCACGAATTGCGAACCCCGCTGAACGCGATTCTGGGCTGGTCTCAGCTCATACTAAGCGGGAACATGAAAGAGGACGACACCCACCGTGGCCTGGAAACTATCGAGCGCAATGCTCGCGCTCAGAACAAACTCATCGAAGATCTTCTGGAAATGAGCAGCATCATCTCCGGAAAAGTCAGGCTTGACATGCAGCAACTGGATGTGGCCAGCCTGGTGGATACGGCAGTGGAGTCGGTCAGGCCGACTGCGCAGGCAAAAGGCGTAACCCTGCAAAAGACAATTACTCCGTATATTGGCACGATCGCGGGGGACCCAAACCGGCTCCAGCAGGTGTTGTGGAACCTGCTTTCGAATTCCATTAAATTTACCCCGAAAGGGGGAAAAATCCACATTATTGTCGGGTGGTCGGGCCCGACGCTCGAAATCAGGATCAAGGACTCGGGGCTGGGAATTTCACCGGAATTCATACCTTATGTTTTCGACCGCTTCAGGCAAGGGGACGCCTCCCTTACCCGACAGTATGGCGGACTTGGCCTGGGACTCGCCATTGTTAAGCAACTGGTGGAACTGCATGGCGGAATAGTTCGAGCCGAAAGCGCAGGCTTAGGTGAGGGATCTTCCTTTATCGTCAACCTGCCATTCGCTGCAGAAGATACAAAAAACGATCCCTTACCGCTTTTGAAAGAGTACGACACTGAAAAAAAAGCTGCGCTAGCAGGGCGGAAAATACTTGTAATCGATGACGAAGCGGATGCGCGTGAACTGATCAACAGGATACTGATCTATTGCAAAGCCAACGTGATCACTGCGGCCACCGCTACCGAGGGACTGGAGCTTCTCAAGAGGGAAAAACCGGATGTGGTTATCAGCGACGTCAGCATGCCGGACAAAGATGGCTATCAGTTTATCAACGAGGTACGACAGCTAACTCTGGAAAACGGGGGCAATATCCCGGCCATCGCGCTCACTGCATTCGCCCGCGCCGACGATATGACCAAGGCTATAAGTGCAGGGTATCAAAAACATTTATGTAAGCCCGTCGATTCGCATGAGTTGATCACTGCGATCAATCAGCTGGTGGGCGGGACGAAAACGGATGGTTGACCAGGTCCCGCCTGGATGATTCCGTAGTCCCAGATCCCAGATCTGATAATCCCTTAACGTTCCAATTTACAGGTCGAGCACTACCGCCGGCCCGTTGCGTATCATCCTGTCGTTCTGCCTGCCGCTTCCCTCCAATCGATCCGGCATGGGTACACCAAACATGATTCCCTGGCCGAGAAGTGGAACCAGCCGAGTTGCGCCTTATCACACGGCGCCGCTCCACCCCGCCCTCCTGATCTCCGTTTGAAATACATCTATAGCGAATTACGCTAATGGCATCATATGGCGGTGGAAACCAGCGTCAAATTGTCACATGCGACAAATTGTCACATTCGTCAATATGCCACATTGATTTTCACATATTGATAATGAATACTCTGACATCGGACTGGCTCATGGACTTACCGATGTTGATGCTGTTTTGATTTCTCACAACAACTCTGATGGGAGAGGCGGTATGAAAAAAATGTTTCAGCTTGCGTTATGTGTTGGCGGCATCGCATCTGTGCTGGCAACGGCCCACGTGGGCTATACCGGCCGCAATTTCGGCACATTCGATGATTCATATGCTGTATTGACCCTGTCTAATCAGGCCGTTAGCGGAAACTACGGCTGGATAGACGGAACAGACACGGACTTTGGCGATGCGCATAAAACGCTTGCCTATCGCTTCACCCTGCTCAACCCCACGGACGTCACCCTTAGCTTCGAGAGTCAGGCCTTCACTTCCCCCACTCTCGGCGCTCCCCCGTAATAGGAGGTTTGCTGCCGGGTTTTTCGCTTTTTCAGGGTCTTGCCCACGTCAAGCCGATAAGCGCCGATTATGACTCTTCCGATATATCCAAGGCCTACCCGCCCGTTAACACCGAGGGCGCATTCAGGGCACTGAACGACTGGAAGATTGGAAATGACCCCGACACCACCAACGGCATACCGGCTGCGTTAAGTTTTTTAAAATTCATCGGTCATGCCTATGACGGTTCAGGCTTCGGTTCCGATGGCATCGCCGATGGCAAGGTTTCCCACACTTTCACGAACCTGGCAGCGGGCGACTATTCCGTATTCATGGGCGGATCGGACTACCTCGCGCAGGATATCTTCAATCCGAATCTTCTGAGTATATACGGAGTAAGCGGCACATTGGTGGCCGATGTCGTGCCGGAGCCGGAAACGTATGCCATGTTCCTGGCTGGGCTGGGCCTCATGAGCTATCGTCCGCCGGCGGAAGAAGGGTTTGCCACAGCAGTAATCAGTTACCTATTACGAGCACTTGAGCCGATGGATAGGCGACGTGCCGTCGGGTTTGTTAATTTAGGACGGGTGAATGAACCCGGGCGCGCATTCTGTTCAAATTGTACTTAATGCCACCATGTAAAGAAGTCCGGAGCGATAATATCGCTGCCGGACCGGGGGTGTCATCTTCGACGAGGGGGGGCAAGTCGGACACCCAACCTTATTTTGCCTTATGCATAAAATTTGCTCCGTTCGCTGGCTCACATAAACACGAAACTTATGGATGATGCCAGGCCGGAGAGGCTACAATTTATCCCACATCACATCGCGCTGCTTCTTTGCTGCGGCGGTAAGCAATTCGATCAGTGGCAGGGCCCGATCCCTCAGGCTTACATTGTGATCATTATCCCGAGGTCCGGCTGCCGTCTCTGCCCCGGCTTGTGCGCTGGCCGAGGTCTTCTCCCCCTCGAGCGCCCGCGTTAAGCGCTCGAGTGCGGCAGGCACATCGTCCGCCTGAATCGCGCTGGGCACGGTACCACTGTGGCCCATCATCTTCAGCAGCTGCTGGGCCACGTCGCCGAACATGATTATGTCGGCGTACGCATCGGTTTTGAACGCTACCAGCATCAGGCGGCTCCCCGTCTCCCCAAGGAATCATGCTCGAACCTGCGACGTGCGCGGGCCGCAAACCCCACGATAGCCAAGCCCATCATCAGCATCGCCGCAACTTCAGGTTCAGGCACGGCCGCAGCGAACTCTGCAGCAAGAATGCCGTGCGCTCGGGTAGTCGGATGGAAGTCATCCCAGTAAAGATGAGCGTTAGGATTCCCGCAGGGAATGGATAGCGACGATAAACACTCATCCATCGGATTGACAAATCCATAAGCGGCGGGATTTGCCACAACGCTGCTGAAAAAAGAGAAGGTATCAAAGCGAAAAATATCCGCTTCTGGAACGCTTGAGCTTATGGTATTCAGTTGAGTGGTTAACTCATTGTTAAAAACTATCGAAAAAGCCCGAGCCTCGGCCCTCACCGCATCGCTCTCTCCTGCAACAAATGGATTAAGGCTCAGGTCAGGCAGATTGGGCACGAGAAAATGCTGAGCACCCGCTGCAGCCAGCGCGCTCACATATCCCCCGATGTTTTGCGCTGCGACAACCGGAGAATCGCTTGTCAAATAGTCGTTCGCCCCACCCCAAATGAAATACAGGGCATTCGGATCGGCTTTGCCCGACGAGTCGCGGTTATACATTTCCAGTTCCTGTTTCATGCCAGGGAGTTCAATCACGCCTCCCGGATTGAAGCCGCCGTTCTCTCCCCCGCTACCTGCCCCTGCTACCGCATAGCTGCGGAAATTCGTGCTCGTGACTCCTGCGGGAAAAAGAATTGCCGCCAGCTGTTCGGAGGCAACCGGGCCGTTGGATATGCGTCCGTCATCATAGGGGGGGCAAAAATGAAAGGGGTCACAATTATTTCCAAGTATCTTGTACAGGCTCGTCACAGCCGAGGGACTATCACCCGCGTCGCTTAAACTGTCTCCGAACGCGTAAAGACTGGTGAATGGCGCGGCCCAGGCATTGGCGCCTGAAAGCAACAATGCGGAAATCGCGACCAAGGTCATGCTTACTTTCATAATCGTTCTCCACTCTTAATGTTATTGTTATCGGGGACCCCCGGTGATTATGCCGCCCCGGCTACGGGCCGTATACTAGGACTAGGCCCGAGCGTACGTTCACGATTCATCCTGAAGCCCACCATGCTGCTTCAACGTCTACTCAAACCCAAACTGTTGATCAATCCCGGTCACTGAGCAAATACCCTATCAAAATCCCGATACCGACCGCCAATCCGATGGTCTGCCAGGCATTTTCGTGGACGTATTCATCGGTCGCGCGTGCGGCGGTTTTCGATTTATCAATTATCGAATCCTCGAAGTCTTCCAGATATTCCTTCGCCTGCTTCAAGTTCTGTTCAATCTTGGTACGCAAAGCTTGCGCAGTCCCGCTACTTTCGTTGCTCACTGTTTTCATCAATTCTTCTGTATCAGCGATCACCGAGTGAAAATCCTTAATGAGCTTGTCTTTATTTTCTTTAATAACTCTCGCCATCACACCCTCCTATAAAAATAAAACGGTCGCGCTGTTCAATGTTGAAAGTGACAGACGCTGATATTGGTCAAATCTGGTTCTTCTGTTAATCTATATTGATGCGCCACCATGGAATACTCGGCATCTGCGGCTCGCAATTTGCCATTTATCGCGCACTCCGCCCTTGTCTTCCTTGGATCTCCCTTATCTCTGGCATCGCGTTGGCATCGCTTCGCGCTCTACCCCTTGTTTTATATTTCTTTTCTGACGTTTAGTCTGTCTGCCACCGCACATACAGTTGCATAAGCCGGGCGGTAGTCTATAGCCGTGCTGTTTCAGCGGCGCCCCTTCTCCTCTCCGACTCCTTACTTGCGTAACGTCAGATAGAGTACCGGGCGCATCCAGTACCAGGCATTGTTCAGTGCTCCTAAAAGCGAACAGCCTTTGTACTTTGTAAACCCAGATCAGCGAACCGAGGAAGCGAATGTCAAACTTACATACCCCCAAGCGAAACCTTTTTCTGGCTGCCCTACCCGAAACGGATTATGAGCGCCTTAAATGCTGCCTTGAACTTGTGTCGCTCCCTCAAGGCTGGACAGTGTATGAAAACGGTGGGGAATTGGACCTTGTTTATTTTCCTACCACGAGCGTCATTTCACTGTTTGCTGCTAGCGGTAACGGAGACTCGACCGCAATTGCCGTGATCGGAAATGAGGGGGTTTTCGGCATTTCCATGCTAATGGGTCGGAAAAACACGCCGAGTCTGGCGATGGTCCAAACGGCCGGGTACAGTTATCTCCTTAAGGCAGCCCATCTGAGACAAGAGTTCGAGCTCGGCAGTCCGCTACGTTGCTTGCTCCAAAGCTACACCCAAGGTCTGATGACAAAAATTGCCCACACCGCAATCGGTACCCTGAAGCCGGCTTTCAAAACCAGCTTGCCTCTTGTCTGCTCGACCAGTTCTTCAGCCTGAGCGACTGGCACGACTTACACGGGAGCCTATCCTACCGCGCGAGGGATAGATACACCTGGATTCCGGAGTCATCGCTACAAACCGATTCACCCTCGTGCTCCCTCCCGAGAAACGAGGGTGAGGAAAGTCGGTCTCTGCCCCCCCTCGAAACCGTCGTTATGCGCATCAACCGCAATGAATAAGTTGAAGACAATTGAGCGTTCCCAAGGAGCCGTTCTTCTGTCGACCTTCCCTACCAGCCTGAAGTTGCTTCGGTTCCTCACTCAGCCTTTCCCCTTTCCCCTTTTCATGCCTCAATCCGGACTTCCACAGCATGGGAGACGCGATCGTCGACCAGCGCGATGAAATTGTCCGATTGCTCGGCTCCATCAATGGCAATACCCGCCTTGCCCGCTCCGCCCTGAGACCGCATGACCGTGATATGGTAGTTGGTTTCCCCATAGCGATAGTCCACCGTAAAGCTGTCCCAGTCGCTTGGCAGGCGAGGATCGAGACGCAGCTTCCGTTCCTCCAGTGTAACGCCCAGAAGCGTTTCCAGCATCAACCGATATAACCAGCCGGCGGAGCCGGTGTACCAGGACCAGCCGCCCCGGCCGACATGTGGAGAAACCGCATAGACATCGGCTGAAACGACATATGGTTCAACTTTATAAATAGATACCATTTCCGGGGTTTGCGTATGATTGACCGGGTTGATCATGGCAAGCAATTCCCAGGCACGCTCATGATCTCCCAGCATCGCGAACGCCATCGTCGTCCATAGCGCTGCGTGGGTATACTGGCCCCCATTCTCCCGCACGCCGGGCACATAGCCTTTTATATACCCGGGATTCAAAGGCGATTGATCGAACGGCGGATCGAGAAGTTGAATCAGCTTCGCGTCGCGCCGGACGAGATGCTGGTTTACCGCTTCCATGGCTTGGCGCTGGCGTTCTTCGCTGCCAGCTCCGGACAACACTGACCAGCTCTGGGCAACTGCGTCGATCCGGCATTCCGGGTTACTGGTGGACCCGAGCGGCGTACCATCATCGAAATAGGCGCGCAGGTACCAGTTGCCATCCCAGGTATGCTGTTCAATATTGCTCCGTAAAACGCCGGCCTCCTTCCGACACCTGGCGGCAAAGGCCGCGTCCCCATGTTGCACGGCAAGCTCCGAAAATTGGATGAGTATGTCATATAAGAAAAAGGCCAGCCACACACTCTCGCCCCGCCCATGGAATCCGACCAGGTTCATTCCATCATTCCAATCGCCGGTACCCATCAATGGAAGACCGTGTTGGCCGAATCGCAAACCATGCACAACCGAGCGCACGCAATGCTCATAAAAGGTCGAAGTCTGCTCGGAATGAATCGGAAGGTCGTAGTAGGACTCTTCGTCCGGACCGACAGGACGGCCTTCCAGATAGGAGACGGTCTCATCCAGCACCCCCATGTCGCCGGTGGTGGTAATATAACGGCACGCGGCCAAGGGCAACCACAGATAGTCGTCCGAACACCGGCTGCGGATACCCCGCCCGCCTGGGGGATGCCACCAATGCTGGACATCCCCTTCGACAAACTGGCGCGACGCCGAGCGGAGAAGATGTTCTCGCACCAGCGCCGGCTCAGCGTGCACGAGGGCCATCACATCCTGCAACTGATCCCGAAATCCGAAAGCGCCGCCTGACTGGTAATACCCGCTGCGTCCCCACAGACGGCAGGCCATCACCTGATATACCAGCCAGCCATTTATCATCACGTTTACGGATGGATCAGGCGTCTTCACCTGTATCTTGCCAAGGGTATGCACCCAATAGCGGTGCACCGCTTCCAGAACCTCATATGCAACCGCCTGTCCACGGAAACGTTGTGCAACGTTTAAGGCATCTCCCGCATCGAGTCCGGCTCCTAACCGGAATACAATCCGGCGCGTTCGACCGTCGAGCAACTCGAACCCTACCCGGATAGCGCCGCAGGGATCAAGCCCGGGGCCTACCCGCCCCGAGAGGTCTTTTGACGCCATCGCCGCCGGATCGCTCAATCTGCCATTGCGCCCGATAAACTCTGTCCGGTCGCAGGTGATACTTCTTGCCTTATCGTCGACGTCGAAGAAAGCGACACGGCCAGTAAATTCATTGTTGTATGGGTTGCGGGCAAGCAGGATGCCGCTGCTCTCATCGATTTCCGTCACGACGTGCATTCTGCCTTTCTCGGGGAGGTCCCCCAGCACCCATTCAATACATCCGGTCGCCGAGAGCTTGCGCAATCGTCCTGAATCATTATGCACGGTCAACACCGCGAACTTCACAGGCGCATCCGGCGCGACGTATACCAGCAGCTCCGAGCGAATGCCGCCCTCGGTATGCTCAAAGGCACTGTAGCCAAATCCATGCCGGGTGACATACGATGACGCGCCGCGTTTCGGCAGAGGCGATGGCGACCAGAAATACCCATTTTCTTCGTCCCGGAGATAATATGCTTCTCCGCCTGGATCGCAAATCGGATCGTTGTTCCACGGCGTCAGCCGAAACTCATGCGCATTATCACACCAGGTGTATGCCTGGCCGCTTTCTGAGATGACGGTCCCCAGTTGCGGGTTGGCGATTACGTTGACCCACGGCACGGGTGTCATCTGACCCGGCTCCATCGTGATGACATATTCGCGGCCGTCTGCGGTGAATCCCCCGAGACCGTTGAAGAAAAGCAGTTCGCGGTGTGGCAATGGCGATTCCTGTGCGGGAACGGACCGGCGGACCGGTAAAGTTCTGGGAGGCGCCACGGGCAACTCTGTCGGAACGCGGCGGGTTAACTGCTCAGCCAGACTGCCCTTGGTATCGAGAATGATCACGCGCGCCGCTGTCTGCAACAGGATACGATCCTCGGAAGCGATCTGCTCGGCGCGGCGGATAAAAATGCCTCCCGGACGGTCAAGTACATGCGCTTCAGCACTGCCGGCCACGAGTCCCATGATGTGGTCATGCAAGATTTGGCGGTAGCTTGAGTGATCCTCATTCCAGATCACGAGATCGACAGCCAGTCCCTTCACGCGCCAGTAGGCGTGCGCTTGTATCAGCTGGCGCACCAGTTGAATACTTCCTGAGTCACTGATCTGCAACAGAACGATCGGCAGATCGCCTGAAATCGCATACCCCCACAATCCTGACTGGCTCCGCTGGTTTTTGGCCAGCACTGCTGCTTCCGCACGCAAATAAGTATTTGCATACAGCACCGAGCCGGCCAGCCGGCCGAACATTTGCGCATCCGCTTCGGTCGCGTTGAGTTGGCGCAATACGACCAGACTGTGCGTCCAGGCCAGATCGAAGACGCGATTTTTCAAATGCTGATCCTGGTATTTCTCCACCAGATGCATGACGGCGTGACGGGAATCGCCAGCCCCGGTGACAATGTCGATGGTTGCGGATTCGCCCGGCTCGATGGCGACGACCTTGCGAATCGCGACGATCGGGTCCAGCACAGAACCAGCGCTGCCGGAGAGCGGAGCAGGATCAGTTAAGGCAAGCGGTGTGGATACATCGTTTCCCCGGCCGATAAAAGCCTTGCGGTCGGTCTCGTACGAAACTTGTTCCGTCGCCACGCCATGCACGGTCATCAGATGCAGCATCCACGGAACCAGATCGGTGTGCGAACGGGGACGCCGGCTGCAGAGAATCGCATGCCGGTCAGGCAATATCTCTGTTTGTACAAAAAGATTGCCAAACGCCGGAGCCTGGGCATCAGCCGACGGTGGCGCAAGCACGACCTCGGCATAAGAGGTGATCTCGATCGAGCGTCGGGTCCAGGCCCTATTGGTAATACGAATGCGGCGTATCTCTATGTCATCTTCCGGCGATACTGTAATTTCAGTGTGAGTGTCAAAATCGAGGTCGCGCCTCCGGAATTCGACCCGGCCTTCGGAAAAGATGACCCCATAGCGCTTCGGCTCTTTACATGTCGGCTGGTACGTGTTCGACCAGAACTCTCCAGTCGCGACATCCCGTAGATAACAAAAATTTCCCCAGTTATCGCAGGTACTGTCTTCCCGCCAGCGAGTAACTGCAAGATCCTTCCATCGGCTTCTTCCTCCTCCGCTATTGGTTACCATAACGTGATAGCGGCCGTTGGACAGTAGCTGCACCTCGGGTACCGGCGTATTTGCGCTTGAGAGCATTCGCATCGGCATTTCGGGAAGCTCCTTGACCACTTTCACATCAGGGAGTTCGGCACCCGGCGAGCGGATAACGGTAGCTTTGGGAATCCGTTCCTGAAGCAATAACATGGTTGCCCGAAACAGGGGCTCGGACGTGAAGCGCCGTTGCATTGGCTTATCCAGCAGCAGATATGCCAATGACAACAGGCTCATGCCCTGGTGATGGGCCATGAATGAACGCACCACGGCACGGGTTTCGCCGCGCCTTAGCCGAGACGGGGTATAATCCACAGCCTCGTAAAACCCGAATCTGCCAGCCATATCCTGGCTTGCCATGTGCTGAAGATTAGCGCACGCAGCTTCGGCCTCGACCATTAGTCCCAAGACACAAGCATATGGCGCAATGACCAGATCTTCGCCCAGGCCGCGCTTGAGTCCCAGTCCGGGAACCCCGAATGCGCGGTACTGATAGTTGAATTGAACGTCGACAGCGTTATAACCCGATTCCGAGATCCCCCAGGGAACACGACGTTCCTCGCCATAGGCGATCTGCCGTTTCACGGCCGCCTTGCACGTCTGGTCAAGCAGCGTGTTATCAAAGGTCGGCATTATCAGCAGCGGCATGAGGTACTCGAACATGGAACCGCTCCATGACAGCAATGCCGCTTCTCCACCGTACGTGGTGAGTAAACGCCCCAGCGCGAACCAGCTTTCCTGTGGAAGTTCCCCTTGCGCAATCGCCACAAAATTGCATAGCCTCGCCTCGGACGCGAGCAGATCATAGTAACTGTTATCGAGTCGATGTTCGCCGACGTTGTAACCGATTGCGAGCTGCCGTTGAGCAGGATTGAACAGGAACCCATACTTCATCTGCGCCATCTCGCCTGCCTGGAACGCCAGTTGTTCCATCGTCGCTGCCCAGTCGCGTGCAAGTTCGCTGCCCTGATCGGCAAGCTGACGCAGTGAGGGTACTCCCAAAGCTTGCGTAGCCTCATTTTCATCCGCCATCGCACCGGTTAATAAGGGCTGCGGCAAAAGATCGATCAATTCCCTGAACGCACTTTCGCATTGCCTGTTCAAAGCGTTTGCCCATTCGATGGCCTCGGGAATGGCGGGACCCGGTGAGTGCGCGGAAAGCTCGCGAACAACCTCTCTGGAGCAACTCGACAGCCAGTCAAGATCGGCTCGCGCACGGGTAATGGTGACTGGGCGAACTTCGTTTGCGTTTACGAGAGCCTGTTCGAACTGAGCCAGGGACGCCGCAGCTGCTGTACCGGCTGACTCCTGAAGAATATGAAACGTTTCACCCAAACCCAGAAATACCTGTTCCCGAATAACCGGCATATCGATTATTTCCAGCAGCCCGGCGCGTAACGTGAGCAGGTGGCCCCCGAGGTTACCGCTATCCACCGTTGAGACGTAGCGGGTCAGCGGGGCTTTGGTCTGAGTGTCATACCAGTTGTAAAAATGGCCGGCGTACCGTTCCAATGTTTCCATCGACTGCAGCGTATTCGTCGTTCGCTCCACGAGTTGCCCCGTACTGGCATATCCAAAATCATAGGCAGCGAGATTGGCCAGGAGCGACAAACCCATGTTGGTGGGCGATGTCCGATGCGCAACGGTCGGAACCGGATGCTCCTGGAAGTTATCAGGGGGCAGCCAATTGTCTTTTGGGCCGACGAAGGTCTCGAAAAAGAACCAGGTTCTGCGCGCAACCTGTCGTAAAAAAAATAGCTGCGCAACGCTTAATTCCGCAGTCCGTGGCGGAAGCGGCCGGCTTATCCACCAGGCAACAACAGGAAAAGCACCCCATAACAACAACAATGGCATTGCAACGATCAAAGTTAAAGGCGTTGAAACCACTATTCCAGCCGCTGCTCCTACGGCAGTCGTGGGTGCAATCCACATTTCCCTGAATGCCTGAGCGATGCTGGCCCGGCGGGGCTGCGTCACCGCTGATTCCGCCTCGCGCTCGACTTCGTGCGAGGGATTCCACTCAAGCAATCGGCGGCGCGTAATGAACAGTCGCACGTGGGTCCGGAATATCGCGTCAAGACTGAAATAAGCCTCATACGGAAGGGAAGCCAGCGTAAACAGGACTTGGCTAAAATTCCGTTTTGCCGTACGCCAGGTGAGGATGAGGTGCTGCCTCCATGGGACTTCAACCGGCTTGCTGGACAACTCGGAAACTGCGGCTGTAACGGCGGGAACGACGAGTACGGCAATTACCACGGCAGTCCAGAACACGGGGTCCGTCGAGACCACCCATCCGAGCAGGGCCAATAGGAGCAAGGCCGGGGGCACAAGGCTGCGACGAAGATTATCCAGCAGTTTCCAGCGCGATAATGTCGACAGCATATTGGGCTGGTAGCCCCCGTGGGGGCCGGGTACCCGCCATAACAGCCAGCTTGCGAGTTGCCAATCCCCACGTATCCACCGGTGCCGTCTGTTAACATCCGCGCGATAGCTGGATGGAAATTCTTCGTACAACTGAACATCACTCAGTAAACCTGCCCGGGTGTAACATCCCTCCAGCAGGTCATGGCTTAAAATGCGATTTTCAGGAAAGCGGCGGCATAACACCCCCTCAAACGCGTCCACGTCATAAATGCCCTTGCCGATGAACGACCCTTCGTGGAACAGATCCTGGTATACATCCGAGACGATCCGGGTGTAGGGATCAATGCCCGCCTCTCCGCCAAAAAGACGCGCATATTCCGAGCGGTTCGTGCTGGACAGACTCACCCCAATCCTTGGCTGCAGAATCCCATATCCCTCGGTAACGAGGACGTCATCTCCTCCTGCGGAGCTTGGGTCAAACCGAGGCTGATTCAATGGATGAGCCATGGCACCCACCAATTGATGGGCTACATCGCGCGGAAGTTGCGTATCGGTATCCAGGGTGATGACATACTTGATGTCAGGTAACACCGCTGTGTTGCCTGTGATTACGGAAAATGCATCACGCCCGCCTCCGCGCAAAAAAGTGTTCAAGTCAGCGAGCTTCCCGCGCTTTCGCTCGTAACCCATCCAGAGCTGTTCGTGGGGATTCCATCGGCGGGGACGATGAAACAGGAAAAATGCATCACGCTTATCGATCTTCGTGGAGTCAACTGTTTTATCCACGTCATCACCCGTGCCGACAGCATATTTTTTATTCAGTGCTTCGATACCCGTTTGCGCGAACTGCAACAAAGACTCGTCTTCCGCAAGCTTTTCCTGGACCGCGTCCCGAAAATCACTCAACAGGGCGAAATAAAGGTTATTGCCCTGGTTGGCCAGAAATTTAACTTCAAGCGCTTCGATAAGGCGATTCACCTCTGACTCGTCTGTCAGGATCGTGGGAACCACCACAAGTGTCGGAAACACGGATGGAATCCCCTTGGAGAAATCCATGCGTGGCAGCGAATGCGGCGACACCAGGAGAGAAGCGGCCCAGTTAACCAGCGCTACGGCAAGCTGACTCATCGCAAGTAACGACAGAATCGCCATCAGCCCCCAGAGCCACCCCTTCGCGCCTTCCGCATGCGCTTCCGTGATGAGGTTTCCGGCCATTACCAGTGTGATCAGCGCGATTGGACCGAGGTAACTCAACAGCGGGTGGCGCCGACCTATCCGACAAAATTGCTCTAATATCGAGAATTGAACCTGTGCAACCGTCTCAAGGTGCGCCGACCCCTTATCGACCAGATAAAATCCGACGTGCGCCCTCACATTACCATTTCCATTCCCCTCACCCTCCCGCGCCAACCGAACTGCTTCACGTGCCACCTCAACTTCGGACAACGGGCTTGCCTTGGCCAAACGCTCTACCGCATGCCGATAGCGATCACGGCTGGAAAAATCCATGCGACCATAGCTGCCTCCCGGATCCTCGCGCAAGATTTTTTCAACGATACTGACGGTTTCGACAAACTCGCGCCAGTCGATTGCGCCCAGGGCGCGTAAACTATGGATGCTGTTGGAGATGGAAACCTGATCGGCCGCTTGTTGCTGATTCCCCAGTTGCACCATTTGATCGATGGTCTGATTCGATTCGGCAAGCCTTTGCTCAATCCACGTTAACGGAAGCGCCAGCGAGGGTCCCTGACCCTGCAGACGGCGGGCCAATTCCGAAATAAAAGAAGCGGTCATCGGGGGATCGGATCTGGCCATATCGGCAATCACCAGGACCAGACTCTTCGGATCTTTATCGGCGACGCGTGTGATTTCGTCGGCCCAGCTATCGGCGAGACTACGGTCTATTCTCCCGGCGGCCACACGGACGCCGACGCGACGGAGATTTTCGATCAGTGACAACCTCAACATGATCGGAATTGCCCATAGCTCTCCCAATCTAAGGTTCGCGACCGTCTGATAAGCGGCGATGAAACGCCTGAGACTCTCCGTATCGACCCTGCCATCGCCATGCGAAACCGCCTGCAGCGCAATGTCATAAACCCGGGGAAGACCGGCGGACGTCCCGGTTGCCAGAATCGGCAATTCGCGGCTATAACTCTTGGGAAGGTGACGCTTTGCGAGGCGAATCTGCTCTTCTATGAGATAAAAATTGTCGTAAAGCCATTCACCCGCAGGGGTTAACAGCTGGTCCGCCGCCGCGGCTTCCGTCAGTACCCTGCCGATATCGAATAACTTGCTCTCGTTCTCATCCAGTCGCGCCAGCAGCTGATCCGTGCCCCGGCCCGAAGCCAATTCGTGAGAGGCCGCAAGGATACCGCCGTACAGCTCCATCTGATCAGCGCTGAACAACTCGGATCGTAAAGGCAATTCTTCCCTGATCGGCACCCGCCGACTCCGGGTACTACGAAAGCGAGTCGCGAAGCGAAGCAAAAGCTCAGAAACAGTCATGCCGCCAGCCTTGAAGTTGAATATTGCGCTGCACTACACCCGTGGTGGTGATCGTCCCGGCGCTGGCAGAAGAGCACGCAGAACTGCAGCCATGCGCCATTGTCGCGGTGACCGCGGCACGCGCGAACACGCTATTACCTACGCAGGGTCCAGTCCGTTCTCGACCCCGAACCAATGAATAGGAATAAAAAAGGAAGAGGTGATGTGGAATATTGTCGAACTCCCTCTTGAAAGCGGTAAGCAGAAATTGTTGCGAAAGGAGAGCTGTACCGCCGGGTCTCCACCGCTTCTTATCTGAGTGGCATGCAATACACTAGAGACCGCAGGTCATCCTACCCTGCGCTTGTATCGCGTTCAGCTGGATCGTGCCGGAATGTTCCGCGCGAAGCTTCCAGCTTCCTTTGCAATTCGTGCCGGGCCATCGATGCGCAAGCGGCTCCAATTGTCTGGAGAACATATTAAAAACTGACTCATCCGTAGTATGTACGCTACCGCACAAAAATGCCGGCATATTAATGGAATACTTGAAAAGCTTACCGTCTTCAAAAAATTCACCCGGGAATACATGCTAATATAAGTTTGGGAACCGCCCGGTGAGAAATGGGAGTGCCGGACGCAGACTTTCGATAATTGTCCCCGCAGGCTGCGCTTATTTTTACAGATTTCTGTATCGAATGCTAAGCTCTCCCTCACATCAGCCCAACCAGAACCGATTGCTCGCCGCCCTTCCGGCATTCGAGTTTGAGCGTTTAAAACCTCATCTGGAACTGGTTCACATGCCCCTCGGCGACGTTCTGTGCGAATCAGGCGGCCGGCTGTCTTACGTTTACTTTCCAACTTCTACTATCATCTCCCTGCACTATATACTGGAAAATGGCGCGTCATCCGAGATTGCAGGGGTGGGCAATGAAGGGATGCTGGGAGTTTCGCTGTTTATGGGTGGTGAAAGCACGCCAAGCTGGGCCACTGTGCAAACCGCAGGTTATGGTTACAGGCTCAAGGCAACATTATTGATGCAGGAGTTCAATCAAGGCGGACCCGTGCAGCGTCTGCTGTTGCGTTACACTCAGGCGCTCATCACCCAGATCTCTCAAACTGCGGTATGCAATAGGCATCATACGATCGAGCAGCAGCTTAGCCGCTGGCTGTTGTTAACGCTCGACCGGCTGAATTCCGAGGAACTTATCATGACCCAGGAATTGATTGCCAGCATGCTTGGCGTTCGTCGTGAAGGTATTACCGAAGCCGCCGGCAAATTGCAACAGGGGGGAATTATTCGCTACCGCCGTGGGCACATCACCGTTCTGGACCGGAAGGGACTGGAAGCGCATGTATGCGAGTGCTATGACGTAGTAAGGAAAGAATTTGAACGCCTTGTACGCGACGTTGTAAACGTCAGATAGCCGGAAAACCCAGCTTCCTGAGTATGCGCCTGGCTTAACCCCCTTTCTCTCCCTTTTTCCCGAACCTCCCCTCTCATCCCGCAAGGCATGGGACGCTTCTACACGCCGACCTAACGTCTGCGGGCGTGAACTCCAGGCCGGGAAAACGCGCTTCTGTCTTCCCTTATTTCTCCCTATATTTTCCGTGCACAGTCCTATCGCCTCCCGCCTCTCCAATTTGACAGAAGAATTATTTAAGACAGGAAACCTCCACTCCTTATCCAACGTTCAACCCAATAGCTTAAGCGCGAGAACGAATGTGCGCTGACGTACCGAATGAATCACGTTGCAGAAGTATGATTATCCTCAATTTTGATGTTTCCCATACTGAGGCTTACGCCGGACATGCGAGCTCGCTACCGCAGGTTATTGCCGATCTTCGGCATTTTTTTTCTGCTCATCGTCATATTCGTCATCTGGTTCGACTGGAATATGATCAAGCCGTACGCCGAACGCCAGGTCACCGAGAAAACAGGGCGCGAATTCACTATTCGAGGCGACCTGAATGTCAGTCTGTCTCTCAACCCTATGATTAGCGCGGAGGGAATTTCACTGGCAAATGCGGAATGGGGAACGGAGCAGCCGATGCTCGATATCGGCAAGGCATCGTTCCGTATCAGTCTGTGGGATCTGTTACTTGGGGATGTCGTGCTTCCGGAAGTATCGATCTCGCGCCCGAGAATCCTTCTCGAAAAGAGCGAAGATGGGAAGCGGAACTGGGACCTGAAAAAACCGGAAGAAGAGGTAGAGCCGCCGAAAATTGGCAGGCTCGCTCTGGAAGATGGAAAGCTCATCTTTCGGGACCCAAAGACCAAAACAGATGTGCATGTAACCATATTCACGGATTCGGGCGGCGATGCACGAGAAATGCCATTGAACGTGACCGCGGAAGGCACATACGCCGATCTGGCATTCACGGCTCAAGCCCTGGGCGGCCAGTTGACGTCCCTCACGGACAAGACAAAGCCCTATCCCGTTAAAGCGCGCGTCGAGATCGGGACGACCCGCGCAACAGCGGAGGGAACGGTTACCGGACTGCAGGAATTGGCGTCCATGAACCTAAAATTAAAGATTGAGGGGGAAGATATGTCCGCCCTCTACCCGATAGCCGGCATCGTTTTCTTCCCATCCCCACCGTATGAGATTTCCGGAAACCTCACGCATCAGAAAACGGAGTGGGCAATGAAGGGATTTTCGGGGAAGGTGGGGGACAGCGACATGGGTGGAGACCTGGTTTTTGATACGGGTGGAGAAAGGCCGATCCTGCGCGGCGATGTGATATCGAAAGTTCTCGACCTCACTGATTTAAGTGGCATGATCGGCGCCAGAAAGGCTCCTCAGCCGCAGGATAGCCCGCAGGAGAAGAAGGAGAAGAAGGCTTCCATCGAGGCCCAGAAGGATCGCCTGCTGCCCGATCAGGAGTTCCGGGTGGATCGCCTGCGGGCGATGGATGCGGACGTCAAGTTTACCGGCGAGTCAATCCGCAATAAGGAACTGCCGGTCGAACATGTTCATACACACCTCAAAGTCGATAACGGACTAATGACGATCGACCCCCTCAATTTCGCGGTCGCGGGTGGAAATATTGTAGGCTCGGTAATGATAAACGGACGCGAGGAGATTCCGACTGCGGACATCAAGATCGATTTAAAACGGCTGCAGTTGAGGAAGTTATTTCCCAAAATGGAGCTTACCCATGGGAGTGCAGGCTTGATAGGGGGTGCAACCAGAATAAAAGCGCACGGCAAATCTGTGGGCGGGCTGTTGGCGTCCGCCGACGGCCGCTTCTCGTTGATCATGTCAGGCGGGCAAATCAGCAATATGATCTTGGAGATTATCGGCCTCGATGCGGGCGAGGTGATCAAATTCCTCTTTGCCGGCGATAAAAACGTCCCGGTTCGTTGCGCTGTCGTCGATTACGCCATCACGAAAGGCGTGATGGCCACCGAGACTTTTGTCATCGATACAACGGATACGAATATCCTGGGTGAAGGCCGAATAAGCCTGCTGGATGAAGCGATCGAGATGAAACTGTCGCCCGAGCCGAAAGACTTCAGCATATTAAGTCTCCGTACGCCTGTTCACATTGCGGGAACATTTAAACACCCGAAGGTTTATCCCGACAAAATGCTCGCCATACGTGTCGGCGCCGCGGTCGTGCTAGGCGTTCTTGCAACCCCGTTAGCCGCGCTGATACCGTTGATCGAAACCGGCCCAGGCGAGGATAGCGATTGCAAGGCACTCATCGCTTCGGTGAAGCAACCGCTGAAAACCAAAAAGGGACACGAGAAAAAAACTGAAGCCAAGAAACCAGTTGTCGAGAAGCCATAGGCAACCCAGCAGCCTTCCCTTGGGTCAGGGACTGTATGGAAGCGGTAATTGCTGTATTGCGCGAAGTTCTTTTTTAACCAATCTGTCGCGCCGCCAGGTTCGACTCGCTCATGCTGAACAGGAGGCATACCATGGCACAAGGCGATAAGTCCGCTTATACCGATAAGCAGAAACGTCAGGTGAAACACATTGAAGAAGGATATGAGAAAAAGGGCGTTCCCAGGGATGAGGCGAAGCGGCGCGCCTGGGCGACGGAGAACAAGCTGTCCGGGGACGAAAAAAAATCAGGGTCGGGCAAGGAGTCTAAAAAACATTGAACGACCGTTCTGATCCCGTCTCGTTGCATTTTCTCGTTTCCGGTTAACGAATCGTCATTCCGGTCACATCCATTGTTTATCGATAGCTAACGAGGTGTTTATCATGGAAAAGGAAAAAGAAATTCCTGCACAACATCAGCCCCGACAGCCTGGGATCGAGACGGAGATGACCCCGGAGCCTGACTCAACCGTTGAAGAATATAAAGGCAGTGGCAAGCTGGAATCCAAGGTGGCGATTATTACAGGCGGGGATAGCGGTATTGGCCGAGCGGTGGCGGTCGCGTTCGCCAAGGAGGGAGCGGATATTGTTGTCGTCTACCTCAACGAACACGGGGACGCCAACGACACCAAAAAGGAAGTCGAGCAATGCGGACGAAGATGCGAATTAATCGCCGGCGACGTGGGCAGCGAAAAATTCTGCGCTGAGGTGGTGGAAAAAACGATCTCCACTTTCGGGCACATTGAGATTCTCGTCAATAATGCCGCTGAGCAGCATGTCCGGGAAGATATCATGGATATCGACAATGCCCAGCTCGAGAAAACGTTTCGCACCAATATCTTCTCAATGTTTTACATGGTAAAGGCTGTACTCCCGCATTTTAAAACGGGGGCGCGAATAATCAACACAACCTCTGTTACCGCCTATAAAGGCAGCGCCCATCTTCTCGACTATTCTTCAACCAAAGGCGCAATTGTCGCGTTTACGCGTTCATTGTCGTTGCAACTGGTCGAACGGGAAATATTGGTCAATGCCGTTGCACCGGGGCCCATATGGACACCATTGATACCTTCCACGTTCCCGCCTGACAAAGTAGCCAAGTTCGGAAAAGACGTTCCGATGAAACGGCCCGGCCAGCCCGACGAGGTAGCGCCGTGTTATGTTTTTCTGGCCTCACGCGATTGTTCCTATATGTCCGGCCAGGTGCTGCATCCCAACGGCGGGAAAATTATTAATGGATAGGGAAAACGCCGGGCGGGGGAGCCTTGCGAGGAACATTGAATAAGGGGGCGAGTTCGTCTTAACATGATCTATCGAGCCCGGTTGGGCGCACTCGTTCAAAACAAAAAGGGCCCGCCCTTTCGCTCCGGACTGCCGGGGACCGGGGCGCGAAGGAGCGAACAAGGCCCCCGTCCCCCTGGTGCCTGAGGTGCAGCAGCACATCCTGCTTGCGCAGAAGTGGCTCAGGTAAGCTATGATTCATGGTCTTACTCCAGCCAGCCCCGGTGAGGGTTAGGCTCGAAAAACGGAATAGCATTTTCACCCGGCCCGAAGTATAACCTTTAGCCCTGCAGGCTAAAAAACAGGGGCATTACGTATGTTCGGTTTAGGCGGCAAGGAACCTGTAATAGCGAAGGCAAGCGTTTTGGTCGAATGCCCGCCGTGCGATATTTTCAGGTATCTCGGTGACGGTTTTTTCGATAATTATCCCAAATGGTCGCCCGAGGTCGTCGAACTTGAACCCCTCAACGGCGTGCCGGTGAAACTTGGCACCCTTGCAAGGCAGGTCCGGATTGATCAGGGGCGCCGCAGCGAAAGCAGGTTCAAGATTGATGTTTATGAGCCGGACAAGCGCCTCGGCTTCGCCGGGGTATCCGATCCGTTTCGCTGCGTTTATGAATTACGCAATGTCGATCCTGGGAAATCCACTGAACTGACCTTTACATTCGAACTGAGGGAGATTCAAATGTTCATGCGCCCTTTCGAGAAGCTGATTCGGGTGGTCGTCCAGGAAGGCGCGGAACGTACGGTGAGAAACCTGAAGCGGTTGATTGAAACGAACAAATACGTGACGAAGCCCTCAACCCCATCCCGTTAATATCCAGGAGAAAAAGAATGACATTTGTGGTGGAAAAAGACCCAGGACTGATCCCCCAGATCTTGTCCCAGATACTGGATAGTTCGGTGAATGGCATCACGCTCGTGGATCCCGATCAGGAAGACCTGCCCATCGTCTATGCGAATCGGCAGTTCGAGGCGATGACTGGATATGCTCAGCAAGAGATACTTGGTCGCAACTGTCGCTTCCTTCAGGGAAAAGATCGGGACCAGGACGCCCGCTTTGCCATGAAACGGGCAATCGAAAAACAACAAGGGGTCGAAGTCACCATTCGGAATTATCGGAAGGATGGAGAGCTTTTCTTCAACCATTTGACCCTTACTCCGCTTTTCGACAATGATGGGAAGCTCATTTACTACCTCGGCATACAGTACGATGTGAATCGCAACAGGGAGATGCTCTCCAAATTCAGCCTGCAGCAGGAAGCGGATACACGACGCTTGCTGTCTTCACTGCTTCCCAGGCCGTGATACTGAATCTGGAGGGAACCTGAATAATTCACGTCCGAACGCGGAAAAATCCGTGTCGCCACCACCAAGTCAATTACAATAAAAGAGGATTGTTATGGCCCTGCAACCGCCCCTAAAGCCACACCAGCCCCGAGGAGACGACAGGCCGTTATGGGATGCCGTGTTCGCGGTTTACGGCTACCCGGCGCTCCTCATCGCTCATCGACTCAAAGTCTTCCCGCTGCTTGAACAGGGGGCGCGGACGTTGCCCGAGATCTGCACAGCGCTGAACATTAAAAGAAGGCCGGCGGTGGCCATGTTATCCGCCGCCACGGCGTTGGGCTTTCTTTCGCTCCACGACGAGCGTTATTCGCTTACCTCCCTTGCGGAAGATTACCTCCTCGAAAAAAGCCCCAGTTACTTCGGTTTCTTCTGGGATATGATGATCGATAATTCCGAGGTATTTTCCTATGCCAGCCTGGAACGAGCGGTGCTGACTGATGTGCCTCAGGCCTATGGCGGCGGCGACATATACAAATCCCACGAGGAGCAAGCCGAACTGGCGCGAAAATTCACCCGCGGGATGCACAGCATCAGCATGACATTGGCATCCGCGTGGCCAGAGGCCGTCGATCTTTCCGGCCACCGGCGGATGCTCGATATAGGCGGAGGGTCGGGCGCTCATACGATTGGCGCGGCTTTAAAAGTGCCGCATCTTCAAGGTGTCGTTCTGGATCTGGAGCCGATATGCGAAGTCGCTCAGGAGTTCATTGCTAAATACGGTTTGCGGGATCGGATTAAAACACATGTTGCCGACATGTGGAATGATCCATTTCCTGAAGCTGACCTGCACTTCTATTCCAACATTTTTCACGATTGGCCCTTGGAAAAGTGCAAAGTTCTCGCGGAAAAGAGCTTCGCAAGTATGGGATCGGGAGGACGCATCATTATCCATGATGTAATTTATAACGACGAAAAGACGGGGCCTTTCGCGCCGGCTGCCTATAGCATGTTAATGATGGGCTGGACCGAGGGAGAATCGTATTCAGGTCGGGAGTTGTCCACAATGCTGAAGTACGCTGGTTTTCAGGACACACACGTATATCCGGCCTTCGGCTATTACAGTGTTGTAACCGGAGTCAAACTGTAGAGAGTTACTTGATTGTCGAATGGATGTTTTCTAGCTCGAGCCAAGCCATCCTGATTGATTTCGGTAGAAGATCATGAGCAATTCAACCAGAACATGCGGCTGTTTCTGGATCATTCTGGCCGCCATGGTTGCCAGCCCTTTGGTGGTTCATGCGGAGGAAGGTCATGGTGAGAATGCCAGAACACATTTGGAGCAGGCGATTGAGAGTGGAAGGAAGGGCGATGCGAGAGGAGTGGGCCGCCATGCGCAGGAAGCAAAAAGGGAGTTGATCGAAGAAAATAAGGAACATCCTTACACGCACCTGCAAAAGCCGATTTATGGCGAGCATGAGAAGGCGGAACACGATAAGGAAGTGTTTGAAGAAATGGATATCGCCATTGAAGAAGCGGAAGAAGGCGATGTTGAGGATGCCACAGAAGCCGTCGAGAGAGCCGCCCGTCATTTGCGGGAAAAAGAACAATCAAAATGACCGCTGCTGATCTCCTGAATATTTCTACGGAGGCGATTCCCGACTGCCTCTGCCACCAGCTCAGCGAAGAGGCGGCGGCGGAACAGACGAATTAATGCTTCGCCGTTTCTTTAGCCGGCTTGTATCCCAACGTTTTCATCGCTGGTGCAATGGATTGCCTGGTCGCTTCATAGTCGGCCCATGGGCTATTGCCTTTGTCCAGACGCTCATGAATATTCGAAATAGACCAGTGATTTGCACTCGCAAGCGACTCCAGTTCTTCCCATGCCACTGGCACTGATACGCCCAATCCCGGGCGAGCCCGCGCTGACCAGGCCGATACAGTGGTGGCTCCGAAACCATTGCGCAGATAATCGATAAAAATTTTCCCAACGCGATTACGGGAACCGCTCTTTGCAACGAAACGCCCCGGAATGGTTGCCGCAAGGTGCTGAACAATCGCCTGGGAAAAACCCTTCACCGTATCCCAACCGTGCAACCTCTTGATCGGCACCACAACGTGCAGACCTTTTCCCCCGCTGGTTTTCAGAAAAGACTTCAGCCCCAGCTCATTGAGAAAGATGGAAACAAGTCGGGCCGATTCCTGAATCCGCGGCCATTGCACTCCCTCTCCCGGGTCCAGGTCGAAAGTCATCCTGTCAGGTTTGTCGATAGCGTCTTTTTTTGCGTTCCATGTGTGAAACTCGATGACGTTCATCTGCGCCGCGGACAGCAGGCCGTTAGCGGTTGAGATTTCAAGCAATGGCGGGTGGTCGGGATCCAGGGCAGGGTCAAGCTGATCCACGCCTTGCATGTTTTCTTTTTCCCAATGCTTCTGAAAAAACAATTGTCCCGAAATACCATCCGGGGCACGCACCAGAGATACCGGCCTTCCTTTTAGATGCTCCAGCATCAACGGCGCAATCAGAGAGTAAAAGCGCACGAGGTCGATCTTGGTTAAATGAGAAGAAGGGTCGATCACGCGGTCCGGGTTTGTTACCTTCAGGGAAGACAATGCAGACGAAGCTGTCGCGGACTTTGCGCTGGTGGCATGCATGGGTTTCTCCCTGACGATGGTTTCAGGCTTCTTATCCGATCTCAATCCGCGAAAAACCGAGTGGCGAATGTGGCCATCCCTGGTCCACTCCCCGAAGGAAACTTCAGCTACCAGCTCGGGCGACACCCAATGCGACTTTTTATCCATTCCAGATGCATCCGCGAAGGGGGAATGCCTGACAGTCAAGCTGTCCAGCTTCGTCTTGAGGTCACGCAGCGTTTTCTCGTTGAATCCGGTACCCACGTTTCCGGCATACCGCAGCTTTTTGTCTTCGTCATAGAAGCCAAGTAGCAGGGAACCGATACCGGCTCGGGAACCCTTGGGGTCGGTGTAACCGCCGATAATAAATTCCTGGCGTTGCGTGCATTTGAGCTTTATCCAATCCGACGAGCGACGGGACACGTATGCCGAGGTTTTGCGCTTGCCGATCACGCCTTCCAGCCCGAGACGGCAGGCGGAAGCGATGATATCCGCTGCTGGCACGTCGAAGACTTCGCTGAAGCGTATGTGGGACGAAGAAGAGGATTCCAGCAACGAGCTCAGCAATTCCCTGCGTTGCGTTAACGGCACGCGTCGCAAATCGTATCCGTCATAAAACGGCACATCAAAGAGATAGTAGATGATGTTTTGCGTCCTCGCGCTGTCAAAAGCGTTTTGCAATGCCTGAAAATTCGGCAAGCCTTTTTCATCCAACACCACGATTTCGCCATCCAGCCATCCTGGCTTCAATCTCAAGCTGCTCATTGCTTTAACCAGATGGGGCAATTTATGCGACCAGTCATTTCCGTTGCGGGTAAACAGGCGTATCTCCCCACCCTCGACACGCGTCAGCATCCGATAACCGTCCAGCTTGATTTCATAGACCCACTCCAATGAGTCATTGGGAGGCCCGTCCACCAGGGTTGCAAGTTGAGGCTGAAGTTTCGCCGGAACTCCAGCTTTAACTGCGCCCTCGAGCAAGGCCGGGGAGTTTTTTATTCCGCCGGCCGGTTTCGCACCAGCGGCCCCGGCATCCGGAGGAGCTTCCGGCGCTGGAAGCACGGCGACGCTATCCGGCATTTCATCCACCACACTAAACTTACTCGCGGGTCTCGCGTACTCATCTTTTTCCTTGATAAGCAACCAGGCTTCCTGCTTCTTTTCTTGTTCGTTGCGCATACGGACCAGCGCCCAGCGACCTTTTAGCTTGTGCCCGTGCAGCTCGAATTTCAGTTTACCCGCACGATAGCCGCGGTGCGGGTCCTCGAGAGGAACCCACGTTCCCTTATCCCAGATGATCACCTTACCGGCGCCATACTGTCCCGGTGGGATATCGCCTTCGAAGCTGTTGTAGGAAATAGGATGGTCTTCCACATGAACGGCCATGCGTTTGTCATCGGGATCAAAGCTCGGTCCTTTCGGAACAGCCCAGCTTTTCATGGTTCCGTCGAGTTCCAGCCTGAAATCATAATGCAGGCGCGTCGCCCAATGCTTCTGTACTACGAATGATAGCGCGGTCTTGTTCGACCGGTCGCTGGTGCCCATACCGGAAGGTTCGGAGGTAATAGAGAAATTACGCTTCCCTCGGTAAGTCTTTAGTAAATCAGCCTTTGGCATAACTCGAACACCTCGAACCGCACCCCCTTTTGGGAATGCGTAAATTACAGATAATCAGTATGGACGGTCCCGCGACCAGCGTGGTCGGCACGGTTCTGGTTTAATGCGACTAAGGAATGGCGCGGATGGTGTCCCTTTACCCTACCCTGTAAACCCAAACGAGGAAGCAAAAACGCTTCAATTACACCCCCGGTTACGCTCGGCGCTTATGCGCCCCCTTAGTCCCGGGCTCTGCACGGTCGGGGCCAGCCTTGGCTGGTTTTCTGCTGGGTGTCTTTTCGCGCTCTTCCTTGTCCCCACCCTTCTTAAGGCTACGCTGGAGTAACTCGGTAAGATCGAGAATTTGCGCGCCGCCGCCGAGCACATCCGATGCCTCCGGTTGAGTCACTCTTTCAATGTCGCCCTTCTCGGCCTTCTCATGGACGAGTTTCATGACCTCATCCTTGAACGCATCGCGAAATTCCTCGGGGCGCCATTTTCCGCTCATATCCATCACCAACTGCTCCGCCATTTTCAATTCTTTTTCGGCAATTCCGGCCTCCTTCATGCCTTCGGGGGGGAAGCTCAAATTTTCCCAGCTGCGTATTTCGTTCCCCCACCGCAATAGATTCAGCACGAGCGCGGGGCCCGTCGGTACAAGCGCGGCCAGGTGCTGTTTGGTTTGGATAACTACCCGCGCGATGCCAACGCGGCGTGTCTTGTAAAGGGCTTCCCGCAGTAACGCGTAGACTTTAGCCCCTTTGTTGATCGGCACGACGTAATACGGGCGCTCAAGGTAGATGAAAGGAATATCGGTTGGGGGCACAAACATTTCGATCTCGATAGTTTGCGTCGTTTTTGGATAAGCGGCGGCGATCTCTTCCTCGCTCAGAATGACGTAATTTCCGTCTTCATACTCGATCCCCTTTACAATGTTTTCTCTATCGATCTCCTTGCCGGTTTTTTTGTTCACTCGCTTATAACCAACCGGGTCCATCGTGCGCTTGTCCAGCCAGTCAAAATTCAATCCATGGTCCGTAGTGGCTGAATGAAGGGCTACGGGGATGTGTACCAGGCCAAAACTGATAGCGCCTTTCCATAAGGCCCGGCTGCTTGAAGTAGAAGTCGCCATAATTCAATTCAAAAAAATGACGTTAGTGCGTGCACTTGGGAAGCAGTGTAAAAAAATTTACAATATCGGCCTGAACGATCATGCACCAGCCACCTCGCGATGTATGTGCGTTGGCGCACTAATTCTGAAGCATGCTTTTGTGTTCTTTCGTACGGAAAACAGAACGGATGAATGAGAGGATGCGGTTAGCGGCAACTAGGGAAATCAGTGAAATCAACATGACATAATGCTATTTCAGGAGAGCAGGAGAATATGGATTATTTTTCCCTATTGCAGTGGCCCGCCATGATCGTCAACGTGCTCGCGGTCTGGCTGTTGACTTATCAATCAAAACGCAGGCGCCATGCGGGTTTCGTATGTTCCCTGTTCAGCAACGCCTTATGGATTACATGGGGCTGGCATGCACAGGCGTTCGCTGTGATTGGCCTTCAGTTTGCTTTGGTCGCGCTTAATATCCGCGGGGCGCGAAAAACCGATTAAAACAAATTTGCTCGCTCTGGTTGAGTATACTGCCCAGCCTGCAGCAATAGCCCAAACGTCCGAAAGACGGAACAATCGCTGCCGATCCGGCCGAGCAAATTCTGCTGGTATTCGGTATCGGCCGCCTGTCCCTTGTCACCGCCAAAGGAAGCTCTGACACGTCCTCCGCAGAGCGCGTTGAGCGCACTGCGGCAGCTTCCCGGAAACCCAGCCGTAACCGTAATACACCCATCTTGAAACACGTGAATCGCCTGTGCAAACGTCTTCCCGGGCGCAACTGCGCCCGGTGTCCAGAGTTTCCCCCCGTAGCAAACTAATCAGCTTGATTATTTTGACCAATCAAAATAGCCCCGTTACGGGCCGACGCTTAAGGTTGGTTAGCGTCGTTCAGTTTCATGTAGCCCCGGCCGGCAATTCAGCCTGAGCCGCGATTTTAGGATATGATTATCGATTCTGTGCTGATCTAGGCCATGCGGACCCTCTTTACCTATTGCATGCTTTTTCCCCGGCGAACGGCGTATGTGCTGATTGCTCTGCTGGCGGCCGGTGTCGCTGAAGGGCTCAGTCTGACCGCGCTTCTCCCGCTGCTCTCGATTGCGGTAGGGGATACCGCCAATTCGGATGTCGGCAAACGGGTAGTTGAAGCGCTGCAAAGCATCGGCATCGTCCCGACCATTGGAGTCATGTTGTCGATTATCGTTGGCGGCATGATAGTCAAAAGCCTGATCCTGCTCGTGGCCAATAGACAGGTGGGCTATACAGTTGCTCATGTCGCTACTGCGCTCCGCCTCGAACTAATCGATGCGCTACTTGCCAGCCGGTGGCAATACTATTTGCGTCAACCCATGGGCTCGCTGGCAAACTCGGTCGCCACCGAGGCATACCGCGCGGCGAACGGTTTTGAACATAGCGTCACGGTGCTGGCGCTGGCGATACAGGTGGTTGTGTACGGGACCGTTGCCATGTTTGTTTCATGGCAGGCCACGCTCACCTCCTTCCTGGCGGGTATCGTGATGCTGCGGCTGTTGAACGAGTTGATCCGCGCCACCCGGCGGGCAGGGACTAAGCAGACACATCTGCTTCGCCACCTGCTGACATATCTTTCCGACGTGCTCGGTTCGGTAAAATCGCTTAAAGCAATGGCACGGGATAATGTTGCAGAGGCTATTCTCCGCGATCAAACCAGGCAGATTGAAAAAGCCACCCGGCGCGAGATCATGGCACGGGAAGCATTGATGGCCTTGCAGGAGCCCATCCTTGCCACTCTCATGGCAACCGGCCTGTATCTGGCGCTTGTAATGTGGGAGCTTTCACTGCCGGCCGTAATGGTGATGGTTTTCCTCCTTACCCGACTCCTGAGCCTGCTCAATAAAACCCAGCGGAAATATCAGAACCTCATGGCCCAGGAAAGCGCCTACTGGTCGCTGCGAACCGCGATTGACGAGGCTCGCGCCGCAGCGGAGAGGACCACGGGTACGCGTCAGCCCACCTTCCAGAAGGGAATCGCCCTGCGGCATATCTACTTCGACTACGGCACGCGGCCGATATTTCAGGATCTCAACCTCGAGATTTCGGTCCATTCATTCACCACAATTGCGGGACCATCCGGCGTGGGTAAGAGTACCCTGCTGGACCTTCTGTGCAGCCTGGCCGAACCGAAGTCAGGAGAAATCCTAATCGATGGCGTGCCTCTGCGTGAAATTAATCCACGCGACTGGCGGCGCATGATCGGCTACGTAGCGCAGGAAAACGTCCTGCTTCACGATACCATCCTCAACAACATCCTGGTCGGCGCTCCGGATCTGGTTGAGGCCGACGCAGAGCGGGCGCTACACCAAGCCGGCGCCTGGGATTTCGTCAGCGCGCTCCCGGATGGGTTGCATACGGTTGTCGGGGAACGGGGAGGATTACTATCCGGAGGGCAGCGACAACGTATTGCAATTGCCCGCGCACTGGCTCATCAGCCGCTTTTTCTGCTGCTCGATGAACCGACGAGTGCGCTTGATCCCGAAACCGAACGTCTGTTTTGTGAAACGCTCCGAAAGCTGGCCCAGACTCTCACCATTGTAGCTGTGTCTCATCAGCCCGCATTAATCAACGCAGCCGATAACATATATACGCTCTCAAAGGGAAAAGCGGAGCGCCTGCACCCCTCCGCGGAGACGGAATATGCTTCGGAAGCCCCATCCGTGTCCCGCAGGGAAGCCACTTCCGGTTTTCGATGAACCGGCGCTAGTTTAGCTACAGGGCTTCCGGCGTGAGCAATTCACTCGACGCTACCCACCCTAGCGACGAGCGTATCTCAGCGATTACTTGTTCGGGATTCCGGTCAAACTGTTCAATTAATTGATCGTGCTTACTGTCAGCTACCTCATGTTTTGCACCCCAGCGTAACAGCTCCAGAATTGCAGGTATTAGATCAATCCCTTTTTCCGTGACGCTATAGGCTATCTTGCACCCATTACTCGGATCATACCGTCGTAGAATCATACCTGCCGCCTCCAGTTTTCTTAAACGATCAGCAAGTATATTGGAGGCGATTTTTTCAGGCGACGTGAGGAATTCCCGAAAATAACGTTTGCGTTTGAAAAGAATGTCACGCAAGACGAGCAACGTCCACTTATCACCCAATATATCGAGCGCGCAACTGATTGGACACGAGGAGCGATGAGGCTGAACCTGGGTACTCATTCCAATAGTCTATTTTACTCAGTTGCATTTTGCAAGCAGACACATATATTGTATGTTGCAATCACTTTCAGGGTTTACCAAGAATGCCCTACGAGTTCTCTTACCAGGCTGGCGCACACCTGTTTTGAGCCATCGATTGCTCCACATAGGCGAGAAATACTTTTCTGTCCGCATGCTCGTTCCTTTACTGATTGTGCCAAGTGTAGAACTCGAAAGCGACCTGTGCGGGTTCCCCAGCGCGCGAAAATGAAGCGGACACCTCATAAATACTTGCATTTTGCAATTTCGTAAGCTAAGCTTTTCTAACTTGCTTATTGCAAGCCAGAACTAAGATCAAAGTGGCTAGCAGATACCGCAATGAAACGAGCCTGGTTGATTTATCGTATGAGTCCAGACCGCCGACCCGGAATTGAAGCAACTGAATTGGTCAGATGATTGTATTTTTTTCTTAACGCGTAACTGATGTCAGCAGTGGTCGGAGCAAAAATGTCAAACAACTTACCTTGCGGGCGATTTGAAATGCGTATCAGTGAATCACTTCAGCCTTTTATACGCAATGGCTTAAAAGGCTGCGAAAAAGAAGGTCTTCGCATTAGTCGGGAAGGATCCATATCGCTGTCTCCACATCCTGTTCAGCTAGGGGCTGCGTTAACGCATCCGAACATAACCACGGACTATTCTGAAGCTCTGCTCGAGTTGATCACGCCAGCATTATCGGATGGAAGCGAAATGTTGGGTTTTCTAACAGACTTGCATCGATACGTCTGCACCAACATTGATGATGAACTGCTCCTGTCGGCGAGTATGCCAATCGGCGATTTGCGAAGCTCGGCAATTCCTATTGCCCGCTATGGCTCATCCAATATAGGAAGGATGAAGCATATATACCGGCAGGGCTTGAGCTACCGCTACGGCGGTTGCATGCAAGTCATTGCGGGAATCCATTTTAACTACTCGCTTCCCGAATCCTTCTGGCCGGAATACCAGGATTTCACTAAACAGCCTGGCGATCCGCAATCCTTCAGAGCTAGTGCTTATATGGGAACAATCAGAAACCTGCAAAGGTATGGCTGGCTGATCCCCTATCTGTTTGGCTCATCCCCGGCGGTCAGCAAAAGCTTTGTCGATGGCCGCAACTCTGCTTTTTCGAATGCGTTGGAGAAGTTCGATGAGACTTCCTATTACAAGCCTTTCGCGACCTCATTAAGGATGAGCGAGATCGGCTATGTAAACCCAGTGCAAGCATCGTTTCGTGTTTCCTTTAACAGTCTTGATGAGTACATACGCGACTTGAGCAAAGCGACATCCATACCTTATCTCGATTATGAAAGGGTCGGCACGAAGGTTGGCGGTGAATACAGGCAGTTGACTACCAATCTCCTCCAGATCGAGAATGAATACTACACTTCAGTTCGGCCGAAACAACTGACAAGACCAAATGAAAGACCGCTGCGGGCATTGAGTAACAGGGGCATTCAATATATTGAAATACGATCCCTTGATATCGATGTTTTTGAGCCGAGTGGAATTTCAATTGAAACCACCCGGTTTCTTGAAGCTCTTAGTCTGCTCTGTTTATTTCATGAAAGTCCTGCGCATGACACCAGGCAATATGACGAAGTCAAACACAACGCATTGGCCGTAGCCAATAAAGGACGAGATCCGGCGTTGAAATTATTGAATAAAGGACAGGAAGTTCATCTGCGAACCTGGGCATTGATACTCTGTGACCAGTTGCAGGAAATCTGCGAGGCACTGGACAATGGTAATAAAGCCCGGCCCTACACTGAGGCATTACATAAACAGATGGAAGTTATTCGCCACCCCGAGTTGACGTCTTCGGCAAAGATGCTGGCAACAATGCGAGACCAGAAGCTGTCGGTCGCGGAACTGGTCTTGCAAAAATCCCGTGAATACACCTCTCATTTCCAGAAAACACCGCTGGATAATTCGGTAAAGAGAGATTTTGACTTACAGGTCGAGAATTCATTGGAGCAACTGAAACGGTTGAATAACGCGAGCGAAATCCCTTTCGATGAATTCCTTGGCAACTACTTTTCCAAGATACCAGAACCAGCGAAGTTTCCCGGAATCGATCGCAAAGCAAGCCAGGTTCGCTAGCCATAGCGGGCGGAGTACCCGACACCGATTCTTGAAATCGCCCCGGCTCAGTGTATTACAGGTCAATTCGGAAATGCTCAGGACGGGTCACAAAATACTCTCGTGAGATAAGAGTTGCACCTGCTAGCCCGCTGATCGAACGGGGAATATCCAGATTCATCGAGCTTAATAAGCTTAAAAAATAATCGAACGAAAACGGTAGCTTGGCTCGTGCATTTTACAACTGAATGTAACAAGCTTCTCACTGGTTAATTGCAAGTGACGTTTGAAACAAATCATTTCAAAGGGGCCCTTCGATGGTCATACTTTATCAGCTGGAACGTACATGGGGCATTCCGAATCTCAGCCATTTCTGCTGCAAGACAGAAACGTATCTGCGGATGGCCGACATTAAATATACGGTAACCCCAACGCTTCCATTATTTGCTCCGAAGGGTAAGCTGCCTTATATCGAGGATGGAGATCTCAAATTGGCAGACTCGCGTTTCATCATACGGCACCTCAAAAACAAATATAGGGATCTCGACGAAGAGTTAACTTTAGAAGAGTCCGCGCTGTCGCTAGCGATGCAGCGCTTGCTCGAAGAGCATCTGTTTTGGGCGACGATGTATTCGAGGTGGCAATATACGGATGCAAATTGGCAAGTGAATAAGAAAGCGATCTTTGGCGTAATGCCTCCTGTCATTCGTGATGTCGCGGCCTTTTATTATCGCCGTAGAATACATCGGCAGATTCTCGGTCATGGTACAGGGCGGCACAGTGCCAATGAGATCTTTGAACTGGGTATGCAGGACGTCGATGCATTGTCCGCGTGTCTTGGCGATAAAACGTATTTCCTGGGGGATAAACCGACCAGCCTCGATGCCAGCGCCTTCGGATTTCTGATCAATACACTTGGTTGCCCGATTGAATCCCCGCTTAAAGAACACGCCCTTGCGAAGGATAACCTGAGAAGTTATGTGGATCGAATAAAGCTGCAATACTATCCGGATTTGTAGCCGCTTTGATGTTGACGCCGCGCATCAGTTTTTGCACGGGTGGTATGTGAAGGATTTTTATGTCATCTGCAAGAATAGACCTTTAACTGCACCTTGCGAATCAGCCTGCAGTCGCTCGACACGGCGGTTGCACTTTTGCTCCCTCAAATGGAGTGGATCCGCCGGGATAAGGACGGGTATCGGGACGCAACTGGTTTTTTTGGCCGCTCAACAGGTCTTGCAGACTCGTAGTCAGTTTACTGGTGACGTGGTGATCGCCCGCCTATAAAGATTTTCACACCAATGCTATCTCTTCACGTCTGCTCGCTGGAGCCTAACCCTATTTTGCGAACACGAAACAGGTCTCGCCCCAGTTTTTGGTCGTCTTGAATTTTACTTTCAAGCCGGCTCGTTCCATCAGGCTTACTGCTTCCTCCTGCTCCTCGGGAGTGCCCAACTCGACAATAACCGACTTAAGCGCCGGGTTTTTCAGCACGTTCTCGGCCCCCCTCATGATCGGAATTTCGATGCCATCAACATCGATCTTCATATAGTTGGGGTAGGGGAATCCCCATTTCGCGCATAAGTCGTCCAGGGTTACCCCAAACATCCCCTGGATATGAGTGGCCGCTACTTTCATGTTCTTCAAATCTTCTTTCCCAAATTGCGAACGATTTCCGCCACCGATAAATTTGGGAATGTACAGTTTCGAAAATCCCTCCTCCCCGGATACCGCGATGCAATACGAGGTGATGTTTTTCTCAAGCTTGTTCAGGTATATGTTCTTATTTAACAGGTAATAGTTGGCGCATTGGGGTTCAAATGAATAAACCTGAATGTCATTGCCGTATTTCTTTGCGGGATACAGGGAATATTGCCCGATGTTCGCGCCGAGATCGAAAAAACACGACCCGGGCTCAAAGCTGTCAAGCCAGTCAAGCGTGTCCGGTTCCTTGATCGAATATGTTTTTGCCCGTTGAAGCGTCCGGAAATTGTCCACCGCGATGCGTATTGACTGGCCTTTGACATTTACTTTTGTGTACCCGCCTTTTAATCCATAAAGCGCTACGGCCAAACCGGAAAGAACATCGATAAAAAAAGAGGACATTTAGTTGCCAACAGTAGATTTAATGAGCGCAGGTAAAGAGATGGGTGTGAGCAGGCTAATGCCGAAGGATATACGTTTTTATTGTCAACTCACAAATATTTTAAGGGTGCCCGTCCACGACCGTATTTTAAAATCGTGGCTACCAAGAACGTGTCCTACCGCCATTCGGGTTGAATTTGGGTTCGCCATGGCAGCGGTTGACTGGAGTTATTTAAGGAACGTCTGAAAAGTTCTCACGGGCGGGATGGACGCTATCCTGTGGACCAATCCAATCATTCAGCATAGCAAGGTCGTAAGACGAGCCGCTTTCTGCAAGCACCGCTCCCAGTTCTTCAAGAGATACTCCCCTCCTCTTCAAAACACTTTTCTTGAGAAATGGGAATTTTAACTCCGTAATAAGAGGCTTCCATAGATGGAAAGTGGGTTCTATCCACCTCACTGGCCTTTGGTGATAATCAAATCGAGCCAGAACTGTTTCTAGCCCATAAAGCGCTGACAGGCGGAATCGGGCACCAAGAAGGCGCGAAAAACCGACCTCGTATTTCCGGATAATGGCAATCTTGAGTTCAAGTGTGTCCACCTCGCGAAAGAATCGGACGAATTCTTCAGACAAGATGACGTTTTTTTTACAGTAAATAAAATAGGACTGAAGATGTGGATGAAAATGGAATGACTCGGTCATTCCAACAACATCAGCCTCGCAGCGAGCGAACCGCGCAATGATGTCGCGGATGCTGAAAAGCGGACCAAGAACACTGTCATTAGCCAGCAACAGACCCGAGTGATACCTGTACTCGGCATATTTTTCCAGCCCCGTCTTCCATCCGTAAAAATCGTATCCCTTATTCTCCCGGTTCATAATTCTTATGCAACATCGCGACAATTTTTCCATGTCAGTGTCGCGGATGGCATCACTCGAACTGATGAACACGATATTGAAACCGGCGAGCGCGAGTTCATCAAGATATTGGTATACGTTCTCTCTGACGACCCCTTCAGAATCGTAGCTGCAAAATAAACACACGGGTTTATTGTAGTCGGGGGATATCGATCCTTCTCCATAAAACCTGACCAGAGGTATCGCTCGCGTACCATTTCTTGCAAGCAAGTGAAAGGCTACATCGCGAAGATACTGGAGGTCCCTGAATATGGCCTTGAGCTGCCACTTTATCGGCCAGTTTGGGGGCCACAGCGACGGCAACTTGGCAGGCGGTTGGGGAGATACTTTCATCGGCCGGGGCCAGTATTGAAATAATCGAGAACGTCCTTCTTTCGGTTCCAGCTTCCGTCGTCCACCGATACCGTGGCTCTGAAACTGTCAATTGCCGCATGGGCAACTCGCAGTATCGCGTCCCGGTCTTCATCACCGAGATTTTCTGCGCACCCGATGCGCGTCCGGAACTCATCGGGCATGTCCGCCACTGCTTTCGTCAACACCAACTCGGCGTCTGCCAACCGGTCCAGTGGTACATTCTCGAAGAGTCTCGCGCCAAGCGCGAGCAGCAGAACCACTTGTTCAGTCACGGAGACGGGTGCGGATTCCGGTTGCTTGAGGCACCCACGGATCCGGCGACCATGTTCTATGATCGCGCGCGTATCCTCCTCAAGTCGGGCGCCAAACCGGGCGAAAGTCTCCAGTTCTTCGAATTGAGCATAATCCAGCTTCAGATCGCCCGTCGCCGCACGGTAAACCGCGCGTTGTGCCTGCCCTCCGACCCGAGAAACGGATTTCCCCACGTCAACTGCTGGCAATACGCCCAATTCAAACAACGTCGGCGAAAGGTAGATTTGGCCATCAGTGATGGAAATCAGGTTGGTCGGAATATATGCGGAAATATCCTGAGCTTCTGTCTCAACAATTGGCAGCGCGGTTAGTGAGCCGCCACCGAGTTCTCCGCGCAGGTGGGTTGCCCGCTCCAGCAGTCGCGAGTGGATATAAAAGATATCTCCAGGGTAAGCTTCGCGCCCTGGCGGGCGACGCAGGAGAAGCGACAATTCTCGATACGCTCGCGCGTGATGCGTGAGATCATCATACACGATCAGGACATCGCGGCCCTGTCCCATAAAATACTCGGCGATGCTGGTCGCAGCATAGGGCGCAATATAGGCGAGCCCGGGCGGATCGTTACCCTCCGTCACGACCACCACCGTATATCTCATCGCGCCGTTTTCCCGCAGGGTCGCAATCACCTTCGCCACGCCGGCAGCGCGTTGCCCGATAGCGCAATAAACGCACAGGACATCCTCGTCTTTCTGATTGAGTATTGTATCCACTGCGATCGCAGTCTTACCGGTCTGGCGATCACCTAAAATCAGCTCGCGCTGGCCGCGTCCGATGGGAATGAGCGCATCGATGACCTTGATACCGGTTTGAAGGGGCACGGTTACAGGCGCCCGATCCATAATGCACGGAGCAGCACGTTCAATCGGCAGACGCGTAGTGGAAGCCACCACCCCTCTTCCATCCCTGGGGCGGCCCAACGGGTCGACTACCCGTCCCATCATTGCCTCGCCCACCGGCACATCCATCACATGTCCCCTGCGTTGCACCTCATCCCCGGTATGCAGGTGAAAGTACTCATCCAGCAGAACCACGCCAATTTCATCTTCTTCGATATTAAAAGCTATACCGTAAGAGCCGTCGGCAAACCGCAATACCTCCTCGAATCCAATGCCGGGAAGACCGGAAACTTTCGCAATGCCGGAAGCTAGACTCGTGATGGTTCCGAATTCGCGCAAGGCTAACCGCGGCGTCCAGACTGCCCGTGCCCGATCGAGCTGTGCCAATGCACTATCGAAGATGTCTTCGAGACCTTTATTGACGACACTCATCAGTTAATGGGCAATCAGGTTGTGTTTCAGATTCAGGCTGGAGTTCATGTTCGGCCGCAGCCCGGTTTTTCCAAAGCCGCTCTACTTCTCTTTCAAGGGACGAGAGGTAGTCGGCGATAGTCCACGCCAGTTTGTGTCCCTTAGCGATAAGCTCGATACCAGCGATCAGGCTTGGGTCCGTCATGAACCGGACCGGCTTATCGCCGAGCAGGTTTTCCTGAAGCACCTGCTCGATGTTTTCCTTTTGCTCAGGCGACAGAACAAACGTGCTGCGGATCACGCATTCCGGCGACGCAGCGGCCGTCGCGGCGGGCTCCGCCGCTAATGCCAGGACCAGCTGAGCCCGCTGGTCAGCGTTCAGCTCGCGCACGCGCTGAATGAATACATCCACAATAAGAGCTTCGAGAGTCGAGCTGGCGATATCGGATAACACCTTTCGGGTAGTGGCAAGTATTTCTGCGCAAGTTTTCTGCGCAAGGACGTCACTCAGACCTTGATAATCGCTGTTCCACGTCTCCTCCCATTTGGCGCGCCACTTCGCCGCATCCTCATGCGCGGCAGCCAGCAGCCGTTGGCGTTCGACCTGAGCCTCTTCCAGAGCTTTGCTCAAAAGCGCGGAACGCTGTTGCTCAAGTTCATGAGTCTTGCGTTGAAATTCGTCCCTTTCCTTGTCAGCCTCCAATTTTTTAGCACCCGCTTCCGCGAGCTCCGCGGCAATTCGCCTCTCACGCGCGTCAAGCGCATTGAGGACAGGGCGGTAAAAGAAACGCTTGAGCAACCATACCAGAACAAGAAAGTTGACCGTTTGCGCAATGACCGTAAACCAATCAATCAGCACGAGTTACTTCCCCGCAGCCTCTGAAATGATGTGATTCCAGAAGGGATTAGCGAAAATCAAAATCATGGAAACCACAAAACAGTAAATCGCCATAGACTCGATTATTGCCAGGCCGACAAACAATGTCCGGGTAATGGTGGCGGAGGCGTCCGGTTGCTGAGCCAGCGACGTTACTGCCGTGGCGATCGCCTTTCCTTCACCTAATGCCGGAGCGATCACGCCGACGCTGACCGTCAAACCCGCCGTAACAATTGATACGATAGCAATCAGACTCACGCTGTCCATAATCTCTCCTTTTTGTTCCATCGGTCCGGGGCAACTCTTCTGTTATTACCCTGCTACAGTTTAATGAACGTCCTGTTCCGAGGGTTATCGCCGACGCGATTGTTGATCTCTACTTTTTACGACTTCAGGGTATCCGGTTCAACCCTCGTGCAGGGTAGCGGCTGCGATATAAACGGTGGCCAGAATGCTGAAGATATAAGCCTGAACCATGCCGGTCAATAGACCGAGCGCGCTCATCACGACCGGGAAAATAAACGGTGAAATGCTCAGAAGAATTGCAAGTATCATGGTTCCACTCATCATATTCCCGAATAGGCGGACAGCCAGAGCAAGTGTGCGCGACAATTCGCCGATAATATTGAAAGGAAGCATGATGGGCGTCGGTTTCAGATAGGACCGCAGGTAGCGGCGCATTCCCTGCTCTTTGACGCCATACACCGGTACGGCGATGAATACGCAAATCGCAAGCGCCGCGGTGGTCGAAAGCGAGCCTGTGGGCGGCTGATAGCCAGGGACGATTGTGAACAGGCTTGCAGCCACGACAAACAGAAACAGCGTTCCAAGAAAACCTAGATATCTGTCCGACCGGCGCAAACCTGCTTCCTCAATCTGCTTCTTGATTGAGATGACGACGATCTCCAGCAAGTTCTGCCAGCGGGACCTTTCCAGCCCGACCGAAAGCTTGCGCGTGATCATTTTTGAACCGCTGGCTAATACCAACATCAGCACCCACGTAGATACAATTGTAGCGTTGAGTTTCAGGAAGCCATACTCCCAGAAAAGGATGTCATCAGGGCTAAGGTGCATGACTTGGCTTCCCTCCTTGGCAGCTTCCTTCCCCTTTCACATCCCCTGACTCCACCGTTTGCACAGGAGCGGACAGCAGCCGTGTCGCTGAGAGCCGCGCAAGACCAAATCCAGCAAGTCCGGCAAGCATCATCGCCAAGCCAGCGCCGGGGACGCCCAACAGCAAATAAAACCCGGTGACGACGATGCCCGTGCGTAGCAGCATACTGAAAATGAACCAGCGAGCTGGTCTCAGGGCTTTAGTTCCGTTAATGACCGTCCACCACAGCCCCCCGAAAAAAATTGCTCCAAGCACCATGCCGGTCACCACACCGAGTGCCACGCCCGTGACTTCACTCATCGCTATCCGTCCCCCCATTTTCCCGTTGTTTATGGGTCTCGCGGTCTTCCCTTGTAACCCAATACCAGGCGTTAAAACACCCGACGACGAGACCGGCAAACAGCAGCGTAAGCGTCCAGGAATGGTCCGTGGGGTAGCGGCGGTCCAACCAGACACCGAGCCCCGCGCCAAGCAGTGTCGGCGCCACCACCGCCCACCCTACCAGCCCCATCATGCCTAACCCTGACCAGACTGTTCGCCCGGCATGAGACTTCTCCCGTTGGGCCTTCAACTTCCGCGCCGCGCTGACGCCCGCCAGCCGGCTCCACTCGGGTTCATCGGCCACCGTCTTTTTCTCCTGCTGATCACTCACGTTGGAATTCCGCAAAACGCCGAATAAAACCGCTTTCCATGGTTGCCATCATGCGGCGCATCCTCTGCTCGTGTACATTGAGACTCAAAAACTCATCCCTGACCGCTTTCCGGAGCGTATTCAGATCAATCCCGCCCTTCGCGTTGCGTACCGACACCAGCACGTCCTGGCCAGTTTTTACGAGAATTCCTTCGTCAATTGCTACGTACGTTTCCGCCTCGCCTTTAGCCTTAAAAGTCATAATCCCTGGCTTCAGCGCCGCTACGCAGTCAAGCCGGCGTGGCAGGAATCCGAGCGATCCGGCATCCGTCTCGACGGTAATATGCATGACGTCGCTCTTTTCCGTGAGCACGCGAAACGGTAAAAGAATTTTGAGATTCATCTATTCTCCGCAACTGCTCCGAAATGGTTGCACAAACCCTACTGCAACTGGGGATCCGCTTTTTTCACCTCGTCTATCCTCCCGATCATGTACAACGCCCGCTCTGGAACGTCCTGGAATTCGTCGCCCAGGATACGCTCGCAACCCTCAAGCGCGTCCTTGAGGCCGACCAGCTTTCCCTTGATGCCGGTAAACCGTTCGGTGGTAAAAAATGGCTGCGTAAGAAAACGCTCCAGCCGACGGGCACGGGCCACCACCTTGCGGTCTTCGAGCGATAACTGCTCAAGCCCAAGCATGGCAATGATGTCCTTGAGTTCCGCGTACTGTGCGAGTGTGCGCCGGATCTCCTGTGCAATCCCATAATGCCGCCGACCGATAATGCCCGGGGTAGCCATTTTAGAACTGGACTTCAATGGATCGATAGCCGGATAAAACCCCTCGCTCGCGCGTTTACGCGAAAGCACGATTGAAGCCGAAAGGTGAGAAAATGTGTGTACTGCAGCCGGGTCGGTAAAGTCATCTGCAGGCACATACACGGCTTGAATCGAGGTGATCGCACCGGTATCGGTACTTGCAATACGTTCTTCCAGCTGGGCGAGTTCTGTGCTCATGGTTGGCTGATATCCCATCCGCGACGGCATCTGTCCCATCAACCCGGAAACCTCCATTCCCGCCTGGATAAACCGGAAAATATTATCCACCAACAGCAATACATCCCGGTGCTCGTCATCCCGAAAATACTCGGCCATTGTGAGTGCCGCATGGGCAACCCGAAACCGGGCGCCCGGCGGTTCATTCATCTGTCCGAATACCATTACCATGCTTTGCAGTACGCCGGCAGCCACCACGTCCCGGTAAAGTTCCTCGCCCTCCCGGCAGCGTTCGCCTATACCGCAGAAAATGCTGACGCCTTGATGCTTTCCAGCCACGTTGTGGATCATTTCAGTGAGTAATATTGTCTTACCCACGCCGGCTCCGCCGAGAAGGCCGGCTTTCCCGCCACGTTCCAGCGGCATAAGCACATCAATGGCCTTGATACCGGTCTCAAAGATCTCCGCTTTTGCTGACCTCCGTACCAGGGGAGGCGGTGCATGATGCGCAGAACGCCACCGGATCCCTACCGGGGGGGGATGACGGTCAATCGCGTTACCGAAGACGTCAAACATGCGCGACAGCGTGGCGCTGCCTACCGGCACCATGAGCGGCCCATGCGTATCTGTCACCGGCATGCCCCTGGCCAGACCCTGCGTGGCTGTCAGTGCTATGCCCCGAACGCAATGTTCGTCGAGCTGGGATAAGATTTCGATAACGATCGTATCCTGCTTGCCGGCGCGCAGTAACGAGTGAATGGGTGGAACGCGGCTTCCAAACCGGACATCCACAATACCGCCGCGTACTGAGACAACCGAACCACATTGCGCGTAAGCAGGTGCATTATCCATGTTCTGCTGGCAGAGCTGGGATTAACCCGCTTGCCATCCTTAGCTATACCACTTTCAGTATAGTTCAGACGCAGCACGACGCCAGGCGGCGATACAACGTGCTTTCGCACCGCTTGGCGATGGGTTGTTCGCGGATCCGTGGATCGTACCGCCCCTGAATATTCGCAGCTGTGTGTCTCAACTGCTTAACCATATTGTTATGGTATTAACTTTGAAGAGAAGTTCAGGTTCAGGCCCAAGTCAGAAAAAAATAACGTTGCAAGCCGCTAGCGCGGGATGAAATCGCAGGTAACCTCACCCGTGATTTTTTATCATTGCGTTCAGGGTATCCAGAGTATCGGCTTGGTCGATCTTTTTGTCGTCGCGCATGCGTAGCATGCGAGGAAAACGAACCGCGATACCTGATTTATGGCGTGATGATTTGGCAATCCCTTCAAATCCGATCTCGAACACCATCGTAGGTGTTACACTTCGAACCGGGCCAAATTTCTCTACGGTGGTCTTGCGAATTACCGCATCCACCTGGGCGATTTCACGGTCAGTCAGGCCGGAATACGCTTTCGCGAACGGCACAAGTTTCCGTCCGCTGTCGGGGCTGTCGCTCCACACCGCGAACGTGTAATCTGTATAAAGCGATGCGCGTCGGCCGTGCCCCTTCTGCGCGTAAACGAGCACCGCATCTACCGTGTAAGGATCGAGCTTCCACTTCCACCATGCACCACTCTCTTTGGTGCGGCCCACCCCATATTGCGCACCAGTCGATTTGAGCATCAGACCTTCAACGCCCCGCGCGCGGGAACTATCCCGGATGACTTCGAGCGTCCGCCAATCGGGCGCATCGATCAGCGGGGAAAGCATCAAAACGGAAGTCCCGTGGCGCCGCACAATCTCATCCAGCCGGGCGCGGCGCTCCAATTGAACCACGTGCCGGATATCGCGGCCCTCATGCTCCAGTAAATCGAAGGCAATGAGTACTGCGGGAAGCTCATCCAATATTTTGGATGACAACGTTTTGCGGCCGATCCGCCTTTGCAGGTCAGCGAAAGAACCGGATCTACCGTTTTTCCATATCAGAATTTCGCCGTCGATGACCGTGCCATCCGGAAGAGAAATACCTCCGATTTCAGGGAAACGATCCGTGATCAACTCCTCCCCGCGCGACCACAGATAGCAGTTATGGCTGCGTTGCACCAATTGGGCGCGAATCCCGTCATACTTCCATTCGGCATGCCAAGACCGTATATCACCCAGAGTTCGCGGGTTGGTTTGCAAGGGATGGGATAGAAAAAACGGATAAGGTTGGCCCCCTTGCGTGGCATTCTGCTCAAACGCCGGCTGCGCCGCGATCAGCTTCTGGTAGCTTTCTGCGATGGGTGGAACCTGGCCATCCGTCCATCCCATCATCCGCTGCGCGATGATTTTGTGATCAACACCGCTGAGTTCGCTAAGTGCGCGTATCACCAGCAACTTGGATACGCCGACGCGGAAACCCCCACTTATCAACTTGATCAGCAGAAAACGCGCTTGCCTGTCAAGTCCACGCCAATAATCGAACAGTGCGACGCGGATTTTTTCGGGCTGTTCGCCACGCAATGGAAGGATACGCTCTTCCATCCACGCGGCGAGCCCTATGTTACTTTCATATTCCGGTGGCGGCAGGATAAGTGAAATTGCTTCCGCCAGATCCCCCACCGCCAGATAGCATTCATCGAAAAGCCATTCCGAAATACCAGACATTTCCGTTGAAAACTGCCGCAAGAGCTTGGTTGAAACGGCTTGGCGCGGTTTTCCCCCCGCCAGAAAATAAACTGCCCAGGCGGCGTTAGCGGACTCACTGGCATTGAAATATTTTTTTAATGCGTCGAGCTTGCGGGAGGTTGAAGTTGTCGCATCCAGGTCACCATAAAGTCGCGCAAATTCACGCATGGCTTTCCTTGAACGCAATGGCTTCGTTCAGGGCGACATTATCATCTTCGTCCGTGCCATACTCGGTACTAAAAGCGCTGGCGTCCAACCCCCTTTCCAGCAGCCAGCGCACCATGACGTCAACATGACCATGCGTGACAATCACACGCGTTGCGCCGGTCGCCCCAATCGCATGCATTAGACCCGGCCAGTCTGCGTGGTCGGAAAGGACGAAGCCCCGATCCACCGCGCGGCGCCGCCGGGCTCCGCGTAATAGCATCCACCCGCTTGCGAAAGCGTCGCTATAGTCGCCGAACCGCCGCATCCAGGGGGAGCCCGCGGCTGAGGGGGGTGCAATTACCAGCGCCTTGCGAAAAACTTCCTTTGCGCTTACATCATGTACGCTCAGCGTGGAGGGCAACGCCACGCCGCTCTCGCGATAAACACGGTTGAGTGTAGCAGTAGCGCCATGGCAGATGATCGGACCGATGGTACTGTCGATACCATTCAAGATACGTTGCGCTTTCCCGAAAGCGTAGCAAAACAGCACGCTTGTGCGCCCTTCTTCGGCATTGCGCCGCCACCACCGGCAAATATCGTCAAAAACCGTTATTTGAGCATCCCAGCGGTAAATCGGCAGACCGAAAGTCGATTCGGTAATAAATGTATCGCAGGCGACAGGCTCAAAGGCGTCACAGGTGCCGTCGGGCTCCAGTTTGTAATCGCCCGAAGCAACCCATACTTCGCCCCGATATTCCAGACGCACCTGCGCGGAACCCAGAACGTGACCGGCCGGATGAAGGGAAACCGTTACCCCATTGTGGATAATTTTCTTGCCGTACGGCAGCGCCTCGAGCGTGATGTTGCCTAGCCGGGATTTGAGGACCTCCGCGCCTGGCGACGCAGTAAGATAATGAGCGTGGCCAGGGCGCGCATGGTCCGCATGCGCGTGCGTGACGACGGCTCGCTCGACTGGTAGCCACGGGTCGATGTAAAACTTCCCTGGGACGCAAAGCAGACCCTCTCTTGTCGCCACTACCAGATCGGCCATTTGCACCCGTTCCCGCGATAAACCTGATCAATGCTAATGCTGCTTCTGATAGAGTCCGATCAGTTCCGCCGTTGCTATAATATGACCTCGCATCGCCTCCTCCAGCTTTGCCTTGGTCGGTCGCTTCAAATCCGGCAACACAGTGTCGAGCGCGTAAAGCTTGAAAAAATATCGGTGATTCCCTATTGGTGGACAGGGCCCGCCATAGCCCGTCCGCTGCCAGTCGTTGAGGCCCTCCTGCGTTCCGGGCGGCAGGTCCCCTGTCGCGATTCCCTCGGGCAATCCGCTGCTGGTAGGTGGAATATTGTACAACACCCAATGCACCCACACTCTCTTGGGCGCAGCGGGATCAGGAGCGTCGGGGTCATCCACGATTAAAGCCAGACTTTTTGTACCGGCAGGAACGTCCGTCAAGAGCAACTCGGGTGACGCATCGTGCCCCTCGCAAGTATGGCGGGTCGGGATGACGCCATTGTGAGGAAACGAGGAAGATATGATGCTCATGGGCATGAATGTTTTCTCCTTTTTCTGCTTTGTTTCCTGCCGGTCTCCAAGCGGGTTGCTTTCCGCCGCTTCAGCCACCCAGCAGACGAGAGCGATTACCGACAGGACAGCAGCTCGTGCCTGCAAGTAGCAACTCAGCCTTGTGCTCATCACGAACGCTATTTGCTATTTGTCAAATAATGGAATTATCCGGCCTTTCACGCCTTCAAGCTTTGGCAGCCGAACCGTCAACACGCCATTCGTGTAGCTCGCCTCCGCTTTGTCGCCTGGCACCTCGCCCGGTAGCGGAATGGCGCGTTGGAACCACCCGTATGCGCGCTCCATCATATGATAAGTGCTGTCGTTGGTAGCCCGCTCGAAGCGCTTTTCACCTTTGAGATAAAGCATATTGCCGTCGACCGTAACCTCAAAGTCCTCCTTTTCCATGCCTGGCGCCTCTACTCGCACTACAATCTCTTTATCCGTTTCCTCGACCTCTCCCGCAAGCAGACTCCAGTTTGGAAAAACCGGATACCGATCCGCTGCCGTGGCTACCTCACGCTTACCGTGGTTAAAGTGGGTTAACGCATCGCTGCTGCGATGGACCAGTTCGCGCCATCCTTCCGCGATGTGATCCAATGTCCGGTTTAACCCTCGGCTGAGATTTCTCTTAGCCTGTTTTAATGAATCCAACATGATCAAGCTCCTTTATCGTTTTTGAATAAACCGCCGCGCCCCTCGGAAAATCGCATGACCAGAAACAACTCTGCCGGGGACGGCACAGACCCGTGATTCTCCGCCCCGGTACAAAGCGGGATGGTCACGGGAAGTACGAGCAGGACGTATGCATTCTAGGGCCGTCGCTGCGTTTCCTTTTGGCGCTGATATGTCACCAGTTTCGAAATCGCCAAAAACTCTTCCGCCAACAGTTCCAGCAAGTCGTCCAGGGTCAACAGACCCACCAGGGCGCCGCTTTCATCCACTACAGGGAGGCGCCTGACGGCCTTACTGCGCATGTATTGGATCGCCTCGAATATACCCACGCTTTCCTTCACCGTAACCAGTTCCTCAAACATGATATCGCCAACCGTAATGACCTTCTGGTCGAGCTCGGTCGCCATGATCTCTACCACCAGATCCCGGTCGGTAACAATTCCGACCGGGAACCGCCGACCGTTACGCTCATCAACAACGACCACATCGCCAACATGATGCTCGCGCATGAGTTTGGCTGCATCCGCGACAGTATCCTCCCGGCCCGAAATGATCACGTTGCGGTTGCAAACTTCACCGATAGGCATAATGCTCTCCATTAAGGGTTACACGTTCGGATACAGGCGATAAAAGTACTCGGGCAGCAATGGGACGGGCCTTGATGCCTGTCGTCTGCCTGTACAGGCAGTTAAAATCAAGCGCTGAAGTCGGAGAATCGCAATTATCAGTTTGGCAGCCAACGGGCGATTCACAGTTCACCTTGCCTCTGAAGCGGAAGATAATCGGAATACGATTGCTTTAAGGCGGACTGGGTTAATCCATAAGACCACGGAACCAGCACTTGAAAGGCGCAAGTTGCAGCAGGCTGAACCGTTGGAAACAATGAAAAACCTGCTGTACCTCGCTCCCCGCATTTAGGATTATTAGCGCTACTTGACCTCAATCCGTCTGGCGCTTGTCCCCTCCTTCTTTGGAAGCGTCAGCTCTAGTATGCCATTCTCATATTTTGCCTCGGCCTTGGTCTCATCCACCTCGCTCGCCAACGTGAAGCTCCGGTAGCTCGATCCTTGGTAAATTTCACGGGCAATTGTTCTTTCGCCTTCTTTTTCCTCTTTTTCCTGCTTGGTCTCGCAACTGATCGTAACCCGATTGCCTTCGACCTGCACCTTGACGTCTTCTTTCTTCACACCCGGGATTTCCGCTCGCACCTTATAGGCCTTGTCGTCTTCGGTTATATCGACCTTGATTGCCGGAGCCTCGCCCTCGATCGACAACGGGCGCATGCCAAAACTCCTGAACAAGTCATCAATATTGGCGAACGGGTCATAGCGGGCGATATCACCCAGAGTAGGGGAACGGCGAACAATATTTGCCATGCTGTTTTCTCCTTTAAAGAAAAATTACATTTGCGTACCTCACCAGTTACGGATTGCTCAGACGGGGCCAACTGGCGGAACGCCAGGTTGTCACACATCCCCTTCCGTTAGCCCATCATCTGCTTCGACTTCACCCACGAGCCAATTGTCGGTTTCATCAGGTGCATAACCATAAGAACGCCGCCGCTCAGCCCGGTAATAAGTTGCGGTGGAAATCATTTGATGGCCCTTTCTACGTTCCAGCCTGACTGTGACAGGAGACGGTGCCGCTATTGACCCGCTTGACATCGACTCATGGATTTGTTCAACACTGCCGTTGCTGCTTGGCTTGCTTTTTTTAACCCTTACGTCGGGTTTGCTTGAGGACCTGCTATCCAAAATTGCGCCTTTGATTATTAGTTGATCGGGTGTGCGGCACTGCTGAGGCCAGCTGCACATCTTCTCTAACGGTTGAACCCACGGATTTTTTAACACCGCATCACGATCATCTCTGTGCGCTATTTAACATTTATATTGACGGAAACGTGGGAACCACAGGGCAGCATCCGCTTACCAACTATCGAGCCTCGCATATCCCCGGACAGTCGGCGCCGCCGCGTTTAGGGTCGCAGTCGTCCGCCGGATCATCCACACAAGTCTTCCCCTGCGGGCACCGAATGCCGGCGATACCGCCGCAAGCTTGCGGTTCCGGTTTTCTGCATTCGCCCTCATACTCGACAGAAACTCCCGCTGCTGCCGCGGTGCATGCGTTCCCGTAGGTTTTCCCATCACAGCCGCAAACCGGCCGAAATTCCCGCGTGCAAATGGTGGGCTTGGTCTTGCACATGCCCTGCGCGTCAGGCATTTTGCATTTGCCCTTACCGAAGTCGCAATACTGCTTCGCATCGGTACATGCCGTGCCCGCAATTCCACCGCACGCAAGAGGCATACTGGCGTCAATGGCCTTGCACTGATCCGTGAGTTCCACATTGAGGAAGGTCCCTGCCTTAGGCCGAATGTCACGCAATCGGTCGACAAAATGGGTAAAGTTGTGCGGCGTCGAGGCGAAACCCGCTTCTGCGCACGCAATCAGGCCGCCTTCTATCGGTACAGGCCCGCCGACCCTGGGACTATAGACGGAAAAGGTGTCTACGGTATCAACCGAGATCGCCTGGCCAACCAGCTTGCGGATCGCGCGCAATGCAGCAACATCCAGCGCCACACCGGTACTACCTACGGTAATATTTACGGCACGATTTGGAGAGTCAACATGGCCTTCACGATGCTCGGCCAAGGCAGTCCCGGCATAAAACAGGATTGCTGCGATCAGCACAAGATTATTTACTTTATTCATTTTCTCTCTTATCTCGCAATGTATGGTCATGCGCTTGAGCTTGGCAGATGTAGCGCTGGCAAGGACGTTTTGCAGCTATTTCTGAAATATAGATAACATTATTCGGAAAGCAAGAATATCCATCCTAGATCGTGCAATTGGCCTCCGGGATTCGACACGGACGGAAACGTCCCATTGTAGTTCGAATAAGAGTGGATGAGGCCAGAGCCAATGACGCGTATGGCTGCCAGGCCCAACCGGGCCAGTTTCCCTTGAGCATAGCGTTCGTCAGGCAACCGGCCGCCGCCTTGTCGGTAGATTTACAAACCGGACGGATAGGTTTCATCAATTTCGCCCGCTCTTTCATGGACGAAAGACGGAAGCGGCTGCACAGCTTCCGTTCTATCGATATGAATCATGAAGTCAAATTGCCGTGGCAGGGAGGAATAGAAGTAGTGGCTGACGCGCTCGGTCTCGGGGCGGTAGATGACCCCTATCGCCCGCTGCAGCCTTTCGTCGCTTAACAGCCCAACAGCTTCACCCGGGGCCCGAAGGTCCAAAAAGAAACGTTTTTTTTCGAGTTGGGAGAAAACGTCTTCGTAACTGTCCGGCAATGGATCCCGGATCTTCTTGGTTTCCGCCGGCCCGTCCCAATCCGTTGCTGCTGTCACCTCGCCACGGCTGGTGGAAAATCCGACATGAAGCGCCTCGGCCCCATACTTTTCTCTGATCAGTTGCCCGATATTGAACTCGCCGCGTCGCCCCATATCGGTCGCCTCAGCATTGCCGATATGGGAATTATGCGCCCAGACAATCACCCGGGAGGGCCGTCCCAGCCGGGTTTCCAGATAATTCGAAAGTTTCTCCAGCGTTTCAAACATATGGTTATCACGCAGGTTCCATGTGTTGGGGCGTCCCCTGAACATGGCGCGGTAGTATTCCTCGGCATTTTTTACCAGCTCGGCATTCTGCTGCGCTGAAAAATACTCGTTTCCGGCAAAAGCGCCATCCCTTTCAGCATAGAGTCGACCCTTGCGTTGCAACTGTACGAGCTGGGTGATCACTTCCCGTTCGCATGAATCCCATCTGCCGGATGCGATTGCATATCCGTAAGCCTGGGGATTCGCAATGAACTGGCCAAAACAGCCATAACGCGCACGGGCCGCCGCGGCCTCCTGGGGATCGATTCTTTCGAGGTAGGCCAGGACCGCGCTCATCGACGTTGTCATGCTGTACAAATCAAGGCCATAAAACCCTACAGGTTCCGCGGCAGATTCCATTCGCTCTTCAAATTTTTTCGTTTGCTGGTTGTAACTCCGCAGCCACGTAACGAAGGCCAGTACTTCGGTATTGCGCCACATCCACACAGGAAAGCGTACAAAATTCGACAGAGCCGCGTCAGCCTCTGCATCATCCGAGCTGCCGAATACGTAACGGTTAACCCGGTACGCGTCCGGCCAGTCGGCCTCGACCGCGACTGCGTCGAACCCCTCTTCAACGATGAGGGACTGGGTAATTTCAGCGCGGATCCGATAAAACTCCGCCGTGCCATGCGTCGCTTCGCCGAGCAAAACGAATTTTTTATTTTTTGCGGCGTTGACCAACGCAAGGAAATCATTGCCTGCGCCTTGAAGAGGCTGCGCAGCCCGTTCCAGCACGTCAATCAGTTTTTGACGTTCATTGAGACTTCGCATATCGTTAACCGCTCCGGTATTCGCCTTATATCGGCGACGAGTAAACCTGGAACCACTCGGCGGCCAGAAGGGCGGCTGCCGCAAGTGTGCCCGGCTCTTCGAAGAGATGCGTGGCGTTCGGCACGCTTTCCAACCTCGCTTCGGTATTCAGTTGTGCCAGCGCCGATTTATTCAGTTCGAGCACTTCAAGATCGTTTTCCCCTACAATAAGAAGGACAGGGGCTATAACTTGAGATAAATAGCTTCCGGCCAAGTCCGGGCGCCCACCTCGCGAAACCACAGCCATGACATTCTCGGGCCGCCGTGCTGCCGCGATCAGCGCGGCGGCGGCTCCGGTACTGGCCCCGAACCAGCCAATTCTGAAATCTTTGGTTTGCGGCTCACGTTGCAACCATGTCGCAATATCGATCAACCGGTCTGCCAGCATTGGAATGTCAAAGCGCAAATGCCGTGTTCGCTCATCGATAATTTCCTCCTCTTCTGTCAGCAGATCAGCAAGCAACGTGGCAAACTTGTACCCGTTGAGCGTTTTTGCGACATATCGGTTTCGGCTGCTGTGACGACTGCTCCCGCTGCCATGTGCGAACGCAACAATTGCTACGGCGCCCTCAGGAATGGTCAAGTCTGCATTCAATACTACGCCCGCGGCAGGGATTTGCACCGCCCGGGTTTCTGGAAAAAGTTCGCTGGTGTGATTGGTTCGCATATCGTCCCTCGGAATCGCATTTCAGTTTTAGGTCATAACAATCGGTTGTAAGCGATAGCGCTGCGTTGAAGTTGCGGCATCCCTGGCCGGCAGGTCGCGGGAAGGCGCTCGTTGCTCCGCAATGACCCTTCCTTCCATCACCTCGCAAAACCGTGCCTCGTGCAGTTGCATTTAGTCACCAGTCTCGCAGAAATTCCATGTGCTTCCGTTCGCTTCCGAACATTTCCCGCTTCCACTACATTTATTAAAAGAGGGGGCAGGAGCGGCAATAACTTAAGTCAATTCCTGATGAGCTAAAATGATATCTACGGGAAATGTTCCAAGCGCCCCGAAGGGAGAGGAGAAAAAATACCGATGAAAACAATCTATCGGATCTATCCGTCAATAGGAATTGCCCGGATAGGAAACAGCGAGGCAAGTTATTTTGTCGGTCCTGAATCTCCCGGGGTTGTCCCGGAAAAACCTCACCGCGACGATTCATCCCCAGGCAAAATTAAGCCGCAAGCAGCCCGATTTCGAGTCTATCAATTCACACGCAATGAGTTTGGTGAAGAAACGCTTGAGCGGGAGGTGACTCCAGATGAGAAAACACATATCAAGTGGAGCGTGCACCTCGTCAATCGCAAAGCGGCCGCGGGTCAGTTTCCTCAGGGAGGCCCGTCGGCGCCACCGCGAAACGACGGCTAGGACCGGGCCGGGTTGGTCATCGACGCGGGCGTGCAAACCCGGTCGGGAAAGAACAAACCACCTCTCACGCTCAGCGGAGATATCAATTTTATTCTGAATGGAAATGTTGAAGGGAGTGAAAGGGTCGTACTCGGCCGTATGCTCACCGACAAGAAGGGGCGCCTGATTGTGGTCGGGGGTCCCGGGAAATCGGCTTCCCCAATTGGTAGCGGCCTTAATAATTTTGCCAACAATGACGGCTGGTACGACGGTGTCTCCGATGGTCCCATAAATGCTGTGGTAGAGCTAACGGGTAACGAGCCAATCCTCGCGGAAGGTAGCGCCTGGGTGGTGATCGGCCCTCCGTCGTATGCGCCCGGCATTGAGAACGTGACCACATGGTATGACCAGGCGCTGAGTGTAAACGCGCGGACTTTTTCCCCGCATCTCATGAAAAAAGTACCCGAACTCCGCCCCTCCAGCATTTGGCCAAAATAATATGCCATACGTGTATAGTGGGCTTGATCCGGACAATCCGCTACAAGGCGAGTTTGCGGCGCTGACAAGCTACCAGTATGCAATGATGGAAAAATGGTTACAGGGCGATTTTTATGCCGTCTGGGTAACAGAACCCACACCCGTTCCTTTGCACGAGCTCTCGCTCGATCAACAACCGGACGCACTGACCCGAGCAACTCTGGAAGGCTGTATCGGTGCACCGTTCTTCCCGGGGATTGAGGTTACTTACGTGATCGCGCAGGTGGCGACCTATGAATCTCCATTCCGTATCAAACATACCCTTCCGCCAGGCTTTCTAACTGAGCGCATGGCGCTTCCCTGGCAAGCCGATTTCCGCATGCGGCCAGTTATAGTGGCCGGCGCAGCGGCCGGTAGATGCGATTACTGCAGCCGGGATTCAGCCCTTCTCCCGCGGCATTCGTGACGGTGACGACGGGTATAACGATATGGTGAGATGGTGGATAGAGCTGGGCTTTGTCGTAAAAAAGGGAGATAAATTCATTGAGGATGAGCGCAACCCGATTCGGGGCGTATCCTGATTGAATGAAGACGTTGTTGCCAGCGGGCCTGGAGGACGAGAACGATTGCGAGGCTCTGGACAAGCGTAAAGCCTGAGCCATGATTCAAGATCGAACACCGGGGACGGCATAATCGAGATGATTCCGGCAAGCGTAACCGTCGGGCTACCTCGGAAGGCATCGACGCTTGAAGTTAACCCTGCGCCTGCTTGAAAACGGAAGGGTCGAGCTGGTATCTCTGGAGCAGCTTATAAAATTCTGTACGATTGCGTTTGGCGAGCCGCGCGGCCTGCGTGACATTGCCCCCCGTAATCTTCAGCACGCGTACCAGGTAATCCCTTTCAAAGCTCTTGCGTGCGTCTTCGAAGGACACGAGGTGCTCTTCTTCATGGTGCATTGCGTCATACACCAATACAGGCGAAATAAGAGGAGCCGTACTCAAGGCAACGCATCGTTCGACCACGTTCATGAGTTGTCTCACGTTTCCGGGCCAGGAGGCGCTTACCAACATTTCCATCGCCTCGGGAGCGAATCCGTTAATATTTTTATTGTACTTTTCTGAAAACGTGCTGAGAAAATAATTCGTGAGCAAGGGGATGTCCTCGCGCCTCTGTGACAATGCAGGAATTGTCAACGCAACCACATCCAACCTGTAATACAGGTCTTCGCGAAAGGTGGTGGCCGCAATTTCCGCCTTAAGGTCCCGGTGCGTGGCAGAAATAATGCGCACATCCACCGTCATCGCTTGAGTGGATCCAACTGGGCGAACCTGCCTTTCCTGTAGGACTCGCAACAACTTGACCTGGAGCAAAAGCGGCATATCCCCGATTTCGTCGAGAAATACTGTCCCCCCCTCGGCTAGCTGGAACAACCCCTTGTGATCTCGGACCGCGCCTGTAAATGCGCCTTTGACATGACCGAAAAGTTCCGATTCAAGTAATTGTTCCGGAATGGCTGCACAATTGATAGCGACAAACGGATGATGGCAGCGTTTGGACGCATCATGGATCGCATGAGCAAATAATTCCTTGCCGACGCCGCTTTCGCCATAGATCAGTACACTTGCATCGCCTTCCGCAACCAGCCCCGCTTTGGTCAGCAGATCCTCCATCACCGCGCTTTGGGTGATGATATTTTTCCTCCACGATGCCTGCGGAGCTTCTTTTTGCTGGTTGCCTCCCGGGACAAGCCGCAGGGCTTGGCTAATGTTGGCTAACAGCGTCTTGCTGTCAAAAGGTTTAGCCAGATACCCAAACACCCCCCGCTGCACCGCTGCCACGGCATCTGGAATCGTCCCGTGCGCTGTTAATATGATCACCGGCAACGTGGGTAACGTACGATGGATGTGGTCAAATAACTGCATGCCATCCATGCCGCTCATCTGCATATCGCTGATGACCAGTTGTGGCCGCGCTACGTCCAGATAGTTGAGCGCTGCCTCCGCGCTTTGCACAGCCTCTGTTTTATATCCGGCAGCGTTTAGCCGAATCACGAGTAATTCAAGCAGATCTGTATCGTCATCAACAATAAGGATTTTTGGCTTCGTATCAGGCATCTTGCAAGCGCTTTTTCAAGGTTCTCTAAGAATAAGGTTTTTTTCCATGCTTTTTATGGCATCGATTTGACTTTGCAGGGTTTCTACGCGTTTCTGCTCGTCTTTAAGTTTTTGCGACAACTCTTCCATTCCGTGGTTTACACGCTGTTGTTCCCCCAGCAGGCTCGCCAACAGGTTTCGGAAGCTTTGCAAACTCGTAGTGGTCTTCGTATCCCGCGGCCACTCATTGAGAAGATTGATAGCCGAATGTAAGTCGCGAAAGGAGCTGTTCGGCAAGATAAGAAGCAATACCAGTCTGGCGCGGTTCACATCGCTTTTATTTTGCGCAAAATTCTGCTTCACTTTTTCGTATACACGGCCGAGATCCGCGGGAGACTGCTTACGCAGGGATTCGTAATACTGCATCATATCATCCATCTGCCCGGTCACAGCAGTCTCAGCCGATGCCTGCGCCGGGGCCACCGTGGCTTGATTTTCCGGCGTTGCCGAATTTTCCCGCGTTGCCGAACAGGCGGTCAACAGCGACCCTGTCATATAGATCGCCGTGCAAAGTAGGATGAATTTCCCGTTAAGCCTACTCATGAATTTCATCCGGATCACGAATCGGCAAGGTAAAACGAAAGTGTGCGCCGACAGCGACTCGCGCCACAAGCTCGATATTGCCCCCATGCGCAAGGGCATACTCACGCGCGATGGATAGCCCCAGCCCAGTGCCCCTCACGTGGCTGTCAAGCACGCGCCGCCCCTGATAAAAAGGCTCGAATATTTTCTCGCGGTCGGCTTCATCCACGCCCGCGCCCGCATCCACAATGTCCAACTGAGCCAGCTCGGCTGTTTTACTTGTCCAAATACGAATGCAGCCACCCGGCGGCGAAAATTTCACCGCGTTCGATAACAGATTGTCCAAGATAATTTTTATTTTCTGTTCGTCGCAGTCGATCACGACCTCCGGGACAGACAGCTCCATTCTCAAGCCCTTGCTCATGATGATAAGGTTCTGGTCTTGTAGCACCGCATCCAGAATTTTAGTCAGATTCGCTTTCTGTTTCACCAGCGCGGCCTTCTCGGCCTGGAGGGCGCTGTAGTTCAGCAAGTCTTCGATACGACGCTGAAGTTGAACACTATTGCTATGGAGTATACGCGCGATGCGCTGCTGTTCTTCGGTCAAATCCCCGACCACCCCTTCCGCAAGCAGATCGGCGCCTTCACGCATGGCGGTAAGCGGCGTCTTGAGTTCGTGGGAAACATGTTGCAGAAATCGGGTCTTCTGCTCTTCGAGCTTTAGCAGTCGCCGCCGCATCCAGTCCAAACGCTCGCCGAAATACACCAGATCCTGCGGTCCATCCACGCGGATGACTTTTGAGAGTTCACCCTGGCCCATATTGCGTATCGCCTCATCAATCTGCCGGATAGGCCGCGCTATCCGCACCGAGAAAGCAAATGCCAGCAAAATTGCAAATGGAATAAGCGCCAGAAGCTGCCACCCAACGGTGAATCGGGCGTACCCCGCCATGTCCTGCATTTCGTCGACCTCCCGTTCAATCAATGCATAACCAACCGTAGCAAAGGTTCGCGCGGAATCTCGCAGAAGCACAAAGCTATCGATAAGATCGCGCAATTGTTCAGGCGACTGTTTTAAAGCGGAGACTTTCTGGAAAATAGAAGCTTCAGATGATTGCAGTTGTGTCAACAATTGCTCCTGCTCAGCATGCAAGGAGAGCTCCAATAGACTCGCTGCGGTGGTTTCGAACTTGTTATGCGCGCGAAAATAGCCTTCCAGCAGGGATGTATCGTGCAGGATGTGCGTTTGCCGCACAGCCCGTTCCATTGTGGCGATTTCGTCCGCCAGCGCCCGGCTGCTGTGTGCAATTTGTGCGGCTTGGTAAACCGCTTTGCGGCTGTGGTCGGCAAGCCGGTCAATGGAAAGCGCGTTGTTGACGAGAGCGATGATGAGCGGCAGACCTACAAGCGCAAAGCCTAGCAGGATCAATTTAAGGAAAGATTGCGGATGACGCCGCATGCGCAACATCGACCCTGCGCCAGACGCGGACTCCTGCCTTGCGGCCTCTGCGCGAGCGGTCATTTAGCTCCTTTGATGCCCCTCCAGCATGAGACGAAGTCTACTAGCCGGGGGTTCACGCTTATGAAATTCATGCTTTAGCGGTTAGAAAACGGATGAGTTGCAAAATTGGTCGAAATCGCGCTGAAGGCCGGAAACTTTTGCCCACTTCTTTCAATCCGCTGTTCGATCGCATATCCGTTCCGGTTATCTTAATTTTTGCTGCCAGCAGGCGCAACGTAGGGTTTGCAATAGTGCTTGGACGGAAACTCCTTGCTTCGGCGGGAATTCATAACCACATCCCCGCCATTTCGGACACACTCCATTATCGATTTATCAAGGCTTGCATAATGCGCATCCGGCTCCGTCCTAGCCGATACCGCCGGTACTTTTTCTTTGATTTTGACGCATGTGTCCGGCTCGCCCGGGACCGGCGGTGCATCTTTCGTCGGTGGCAACGGACACAATTTGCATGGATTCCCAGGGCACAGGCAGCCGTTGCACTCCGCTTTCGCTACCCCCGTCAACGTCGAGAGCAGGATCGCTAGAGTAAGCTGGCCGAATAGCAACAGCGCTCTGCTACACATCGTGTTCATTCATACTCCTCGCTAATCTTCCAGTGTTCGCATTTTAGCAATATGGACACCCTTCAGAGTTTTATTATGCTTGCTCCTTTACGGAAGATGTGGGCCGCAGCGAGATACGCGAGCGGACGCGGCCACGCATCGCTTCACGCGTTCCTCGGCACAAAGGCTCCAGCGAGCGTTATGAATCTTGCTCGGCTAACTCGTTAAAGCAACTTTTTTACATTCTCAGGCGGGCGGCACAGCACTGCCTTATCGCCTCGCAAGACAATAGGTCGCTGAATCAAATCCGGGTTCTCCACCATGACTTTTATCAACTCATCATCTGACAACCCTCCCTCGCCGAGGTCAAGATGACGCGCCAGCGGTTCGTCTCGGCGTAATATTTCGCGTGCGGTCATGCCAAGCTTATCGATCAGCTCGCGCAATCGCTGCGCGGTTAAAGGTATCTCATAATAATTGACGGCTTCGAACTCCGCACCACTTTCTCGCAGAAGCGCGAGCGTTTCACGGCATTTACTGCATGTAGGCTTCTGGTAGACGACCATCGTGTCATTCATGCATTCCTCCTATAATCAAAATCATACTTTGACACAGCAGAATTCCATCTTAAAACAAACCGAAGCGCTCATAGGCGCAATGCCAGATGCGGTCGCTTACTTGCGCTTTTCGTTATCGGGGACGATCTTTTCCAGGACATAACGGGTCATGCTCAAAGCAAGCTCGTGCTCGCCAAGAAACACCTCACCGCCGCTCTCCTTACGCAGCAAGGCCGCCTCTTCTTCGTTATGCGTTCGCACGATAATCTCAATTGGCGGGTTAAGTATACGTGCGATTTCGATCATACGCCTCGCACGTAATGTATCGGGCACCGCTATCACCAGCATGGCCGCCCGCGCTATATGCGCTTGTATAAGCACCGCGGGCTCCGCGGCATCGCCCGCCACGGCGTGGATTCCGCGCTTGCGCAACCCCTCGACTACTTCCCTATTCTGTTCCGCCACAACAAGCGGCATCCCTTTTTTGGCCAATGCTTCGCCAATATAACGGCCGACACGACCATAGCCGACAAGCACCACGTGGCTGGTCACGTAACTTGACGCAACTGTCGTAGGCAGTTCGGCCAGAGGATCGTCTGATCGTTCCAGAAGCAAAGCAAGCTTGGAACGAGCGCGTATCCAGGCTTGCGCTGGCTCAATAATCCTGAATACCAGCGGATTAAGCGTGATCGAGATGAAAGCGCCGGCCAGGATAAGACTTTGCGCCTCAACCGGCAAAAGCCCGAGAGAAACGCCAAGGGCCGCGAGGATAAAGGAGAATTCTCCGATCTGGGCGAGACTCGCTGATACGGTGAGGGCCGTATTAAGCGGATAACGGAAAAGGAGCACGAGAAAAAAGGCCGCCAAGGATTTTCCAACGATGATAATCCCAAGCGTTGCCAGGACCCGAAGCGGCTGTTCTATGAGAACATTTGGGTCAAACAGCATTCCCACCGAAACAAAAAATAGTACCGAAAAAGCGTCCCGTAACGGCAGCGATTCCTGAGCAGCCCGGTGGCTCAAGTCAGACTCGCGCATGACCATTCCGGCGAAAAAAGCACCGAGCGCGAAGGAGACGCCGAAAAGCATTGCCGAACCATAAGCGATGCCTATCGCTACCGCGATAACGCTCAGAATGAAGAGTTCCTGGGAATTCGTGCTGGCGACATGCCAGAGCAGCTTGGGGAAAACACGTTTCCCGACAATAAGCATCAGCGCAACGAATACGGATACTTTGCCAAAGGTGATCAAAAGCGTAGTAAAGAGGTTGGAATCGGATTGATCAGGTGTTGGATGGCCCGGATCCACACCCATCCATCCGGCGAGTGGAGGCAGTAGCACCAAAACCAGGACCATCGCCAAGTCCTCGACGATCAGCCAACCAACCGCAATTGATCCATTGACGGACTTTAGCAGACCGCGTTGTTCAAGCGCCCGTAGCAATACGACCGTGCTGGCAGTGGAAAGCGCGACTCCATATACAATTCCCACGGCAAGATTCCAGCCCCACGAAACAGCAACGATCGCGCCGAAGGCGGTAGCAACCGCAATCTGGACCAGCGCACCTGGCAGAGCAATTCGTCGGACCGCCAGAAGATCATCCAGCGAAAAGTGTAAACCTACGCCGAACATGAGCAGAATTACGCCAATTTCCGCCAGTTGGCCCGATAGCTCCATGTCAGCCACGAAGCCGGGTGTATGGGAACCGAGAATGACGCCTGCCGTGAGATAGCCCAGCAGCACAGGGAGTTTCAGGCGATGAGCGATGAGCCCCATCAGCAGCGCCAGGCCGAGGCTAACAGCAATGGTAGTGATCAGAGTAACGCTGTGAGGCATGTATCTTATAAAACGTTGGGAACTCTATGATAAACGTCGTGGGCGTGACGCATACCGGAGACGAAAGGTGTAAAGGGTATGAAGGTGACCGTATCCTCCTCACTTGGTTACACGTGGTAATCTCAGCCATGCCGTTCGGGAACCGCCACGTCTCAGATTGCCTCAAGCCGAATGCTCGCGGGGCGTCGTCTCATGCGTGTTCGGGCCGAGACGATTCGTTCCGACTCCTGGCTCCTCGATCTACCAGCCAAAAGGAGGCCGGCAAAGTTGTCCGGGCCTGGCGTTAGGGTTCTAAGGGAGTTTCTAGCGGATGATAAACAGCACTCTTACGGCGCTCACCTCTGCGTTTATCCACGCGTCCGCGCCATATATACCTCGGACGTCTCGGCTTATTCCCGATTCTGAACGGCTCCGCTGGACGCACTTAGACATTCCGTAATGCCTCCAGCGGTTCAATATATTTCATACCGAATTCCTGCGCAACAGCCGCATAAGTAATATGACCGCGATGTGTATTCAATCCATACTGCAAGGCGGGAGATTTTCTTACCGCATCCAGTCCTTCATCGGCAAGGAATAGCGTATAACTAGCGGTTTGCGTGTTAAGGGCAAAGGTGCTTGTGCGTGGAACCGCGCTAGGCATATTCGCGACGCAATAATGAACAACGCCGTCTACATCGTAGGTAGGATTGCTATGGGTGGTAGGCCGCGTGGTTTCTACGCAGCCGCCCTGGTCAACTGCTACATCGACAATTACGGAGCCTCTGCGCATATTTGGCAGCATCGCAGCCGTGATCAGCCACGGTGCTCGTCCGCCAGGAATTAAAACCGCGCCAATTACCAGATCGGCATTGTAAACCACCTCTTCAATGTGATAGTCATCGCTGATACGCGTTTGTAATTGGCCCCGATAAATGTCATCCAGATATTTCAGCCGATCATGGTTTATATCCAGCACCGTCACCTGCGCACCGCAGCCTACCGCTACCCGGGCAGCGTTCGTTCCCACAATGCCCCCGCCGAGAATGGCCACGTTGGCCGCGGCGACACCAGGTACTCCTCCCATCAAAACACCGCGGCCACCGTATGTTTTTTGCAGATAGTTGGCGCCGATCTGGGTCGCCATCCGCCCGGCCACTTCGCTCATCGGGGTCAACAGAGGTAGTTTTCCTCCTTCCGTCTGAACCGTTTCGTAAGCTATGGCTGTAACATCGCTCTTCAAAAGAGCGTCGGTGAGAAGTTTGTCCGACGCCAGATGAAGATAAGTGAAAAGAATCAGGTCGCGATGCAGGTACCGATATTCGGCAGCGACAGGCTCCTTGACCTTGACGACCATTTCGGCTGCCCAGACATCTTCGGCGTGAGGAACGATGCTGGCACCCGCTGATTGATACTCCCCATCCGCTAAAAAACTGCCTTCCCCCGCCCCGCTCTGCACCAGCACCTGGTGTCCGTGCCGTGTTAGAGCTCTGACGGTACTCGGCGTCATCCCCACCCGATTTTCGTGATCTTTTGTCTCCTTGGGTAATCCGATCAGCATGAGTTTATTTCTGACGCTTGATAAGCAGAGCAGAACCTTTCATTCAACAGGTTATTATGAATTCCGAAACAAAGGGATCAGCGACGAATTCGATTAAGATAAGCCGCGGTCCCGTCTGAATGCGCCGATAATTGTTCTGCCTGCAAGTATACAACTCGATCCAGAATCGCTGGAAAATAATAGCGCTAACCGTAATTGCAGGACGGATCCACGGGCGGAAAAATCACGAATGAAAACCATTTTCCGCCTCCGGCGCGCTGTTCGTGCCGGACATGATTCCTTATGCCCCCGAAAAATCATACTTTTACTATGTCGCCTGTTAGAGACAATATTTAATATTTAAAAACAGAGAAATAAATTAGTTTCCCCGCTAAAGATGTCGTCAAACGGAGACACGTCGCATTCTCACGGCAGAAAACAGATTCTACCTGCTACTCCTCGCTTCCGGCTACGTATAGAAACTGGAGCGTCGCAAAAACGCGACAAAATCCCGGCGAAAAACGATTAAAGAACGAGGAAATGGAATTGACCAACTGTATGAGACGCTTACTTCGGGATGGCACAGGAATTGCTCGTTAGATTAAGTTGGTAAAACAGTTCTAACATAAAAAGATTTTCCGGCAATGGTTGAGTAGGCGCCGACGAAAACGCGAAACCTGGTGACAAGAGAGGAAAAAAACTCGAATGAGCTTTTACTCATACAGGAGCAACCATTATGGCTAACATTACAGGCACAGATAGATCAGATACCATCAACTCGCAATTTGTTTCTACAGGCGTTACCGGAGGGCCTTCCACTTCCGGGGCGGACCTAATTTCCGGACGAGGCGGTCGCGATAGAATAGACGGGAGCGGCGGCAATGACATCATTAACGGCGATGACGGCTCCGACGTTCTGCGTGGAGGTGATGGCAACGATGAAGTTAACGGCGGTGCTGGAAACGACGACTTGTCGGGTGGCCGTGGGAATGACAGGTTAAACGGAGGCACCGGCGATGACTGGCTATTGGGAAATGAAGGCAATGATTCTCTGTCAGGCGGCGATGGTCGCGACGCTGTTAGCGGTGGCGACGGCGATGACCGCCTGTGGGGCAATGCAGGAAATGACACGCTGTCAGGGGGGAATGGCAATGATTCGTTCTCAGGCGGCGATGGCCGCGACGCTATTAGCGGCGGCGACGGCGAGGACTGGCTGTGGGGCGATGCAGGAAACGACACCCTGAACGGCGGCGATGGTCGTGACACTCTCTTCGGAGGTCTGGGCGACGACAAGCTTAACGGCAATGACGATAACGACAGCATAAACGGCCACGATGGAAATGACATGCTATCGGGCGGCGACGGCGATGACCGCCTGTGGGGCAATGCAGGAAACGACATGCTGTCAGGGGGGAATGGCAACGATTCGTTCTCGGGCGGCGATGGCCGCGACGTTATTAGCGGCGGCGAGGGCGATGACTGGCTGTGGGGCGATGCAGGAAACGACATCCTGAACGGCGGCGACGGTCGCGACACTCTGTTCGGGGGTCTGGGCGACGACAAGCTTAACGGCAATGACGATAACGACAGCATAAACGGCAACGATGGAAATGACACGCTATCGGGCGGTAGCGGTAACGACAGTTTGTCGGGAGGCGACGGGAACGACAAGCTATGGGGCGACAGAGGAGATGATCGACTGTCGGGAGACAACGGAAATGACTGGGTGTCGGGCGGAAGTGGCAATGACCGGCTGTCGGGTGGGGATGGCGACGATCGGCTGTCAGGCGAGGATGGCAATGATGAGCTGGTGGGCGGCGACGGCAATGATCTGCTGTCGGGTGGAAACGGAAACGACAAGCTGTCCGGCGGTGACGGTGCCGATATTCTCACCGGCGGACGGGGGACCGACACCCTGACCGGCGGAGAAGGCCATGATACTTTTACCTTCAACTCCGTTAATGACAGTCGTTCGGGATTTGATATCCGGGACGTCATCACGGGCTTTGATGGAAGCGGCCCTTCCGGCGATCAAATCGATCTCAAGGGAATAGATGCGAACAGGACTACGTTTGGCAATAATGACTTTACCTGGAAAGGAAGCGCAGGCCCGACAGGCGCCGCGGGGGAACTCTGGTATGTAGACGAAGGCGCGAATCGGCTTATTAAGGGCGATGTCGACGGCGGCGGAAACGCTGATTTCGAAATTCAGCTCGTAGGCCATCCCAACCTTAACGTCAGTGCCTTACCCGACTCGGACATCATCCTTTAACCCTTAGGCAACTATTAGCAAATACGGCATCCCTCCATTCCTGAAGGGATGCCGTTCAATAATCACTCAAGTCGGACCCAGGCCTGTTCTTTGGCTGCAGAAAATGCCCCCTACAAGGCCTTGACCATATCTTCCACCACTTTCTTGGCGTCGCCGAACACCATCATAGTCTTGTCCATGTAGAACAGGTCATTGTCGAGACCGGCGTAGCCGGCTGCCATGCTGCGTTTGACCACCATTACGGTCCGCGCCTTGTAGGCGTCCAGGATGGGCATGCCGTATATCGGACTCCCCTGAACGTTGGCGGCAGGGTTCACCACATCGTTCGCACCCAGAACCAGCACCACGTCCGTATTGGAAAAGTCACTGTTGATCTCATCCATTTCCAGTACTTGCTCGTACGGTATCTCTGCTTCTGCCAGTAGAACGTTCATGTGACCGGGCATGCGTCCAGCTACAGGATGGATCGCAAAGCGGGCGTTCACACCCTTGGCATGCAGTTTTTCCGCCAGTTCCTTGACCGAATGCTGCGCCCGTGCCACGGCTAGGCCGTAACCAGGCACTATAATGACGCTGTCGGCATTACCCATCAAAAATGCCGCGTCGTCGGCGCTACCGCTGCGATAGTTTTTCTGCGTCTGATCGCTTGCAGCCGCGGTGCCGCCTTCGCTGCCGAATCCTCCGAGTATCACCGAAAGGAAGGGCCGATTCATGGCCTTGCACATGATATAGGACAGGATCGCGCCGGAACTGCCGACCAGTGAACCTGCAATGATCAGCATGGGATTACCGAGGGAAAAGCCGATACCCGCCGCCGCCCAGCCGGAATATGAATTAAGCATTGAAATGACCACCGGCATGTCTGCGCCGCCGATCGGAATGATGATAAGGAAACCAAGCACGAAAGCAATTGCAGTCATGGCCGCGAAAGCTGTCCAGTTCGTAGTTTCGCTGAAGAAGAACCATAGGCCGAATCCCAGCATGACAATTGCCAGGATCAGGTTGACCATATGCTGGCCGCCAAAGGTAATGGGCGCACCACTCATGCGACCCGACAATTTCAGGAATGCGATCACCGAGCCCGACCAGGTCATCGCGCCGATGAATGTACCGAGGAATAACTCTAGTTTGCTTCCCATAGGTAATGTCGCGGGCAGACCGAACGAAGCCGGATTATTGACTGCAGCGATAGCGATAAATACCGCCGCCAGCCCCACCAGGGAATGCATGAATGCAACCAGTTCCGGCATCGCCGTCATTTCCACGCGTCGTGCAACAACCGCGCCGATAGCGCCGCCCACTCCGATACAGACGAGAATCAATGCCCAGTTCTTTGTAATGGTAAGGGTGGTGACGACTGCAATGGCCATCCCCACCATGCCGAACAAATTGCCACGACGCGCGGTCAGGGGGGAACTCAGGCCCTTGAGCGCCAGAATAAAGAAAACCGACGCGATGAGATACGCAAGTGCGACCGTATTTGCCGACATTGACTAGCTTCCTCTTTTATCTTTTTTTCTGAACATTTCCAGCATCCGCTGGGTAACAAGAAATCCCCCGAATACGTTGATGGCAGCCAGGGTTACCGCTACCGCACCCAGCCATACGCCCCAATCGGTTTCTGCCGGGCCGGCCGCCAGCATGGCGCCTACCAGGATAATGCCCGAAATGGCGTTGGTTACCGACATGAGCGGTGTGTGCAACGCCGGCGTTACGTTCCATACCACGTGATAACCGACGAATATCGCCAGCACGAACACGGTTAAATTAATAATGGTTGGGTCAACTTCACCAATCATGGTTACTCCTTCTATGCATTAACTGTACCGTAAATTCCTGTTAATCTTCACTCAAAGCCGCGGCTCGCCTTTGCCGCTGCGACTCTTGCGTCACACTTCAAGTTTTCCGGATAACTTCCCCACCTGTGCAGACCAGTGTTCCAGCGATGACTTCGTCTTCGCGGTTCATGACGAAATCGCCATTTTTTGGATCCAGCATCAGATTAAGAAAGTTCATCAAATTACGCGCATATAAAGCGCTGGCGTCCGCCGCCACCAGTCCTGGCAGATTGGATATGCCGATTAGATGCACGCCGTGCTTCACCACGATCTTATCCATTTCCGAAAGGGGACAATTGCCGCCCGCCTCTACCGCCATGTCAACGATAACCGACCCCGGTTTCATCGCCCGGACCGTTTCTTCCTTGATCAGAACCGGCGCCGGACGGCCGGGAATCAGCGCGGTGCTAATGATGATATCCGCGGCCGAGGCTCGCTGATGTACCAGTTCGCCCTGGCGCCGCTTGTAATCGTCGGACATTTCGCGCGCGTAACCGCCAGCTGTTTCCGCCTGCGCTCTTTCCTCATCGCTCAGGGGAACCTCGACGAATTTAGCGCCCAGGCTTTCCACCTGTTCTTTTGCCACCGGACGCACATCGAATGCTTCGATGACGGCTCCCAGACGCTTGGCGGTGGCAATCGCCTGCAACCCGGCCACTCCAGCGCCCAGAATCAATACCCGCGCCGCTTTCACCGTACCCGCCGCGGTCATCAGCATGGGAAAGAATTTCTGATAGACGTTTGCCGCCATCAATACTGCTTTGTAGCCGGCGATGTTCGCCTGAGATGACAGCACGTCCATACTCTGGGCGCGGGAAATACGCGGCAGCCTTTCCATGGCGAATGCGGTCACGCCGTGACGGGCGAGGCTTTCAATACCCTCCACGTGATGCGGCGAGAGCAGGCCCAATAAAACGGCGTCCTTAGGGATCAAAGCCAGTTCGCCAGCTTCCGGACTACGCACCTTCAGCAAGATCTGGGATTGATCGTACAGTTCTGCGGCGCTGCCTATAATGTTTGCCCCAGCAGCCTGGAAGGCCTCATCCGGTATGCTTGCCCCGGCACCCGCGCCAGACTGTACCAGAACAGCATGCAGGCCCTTGGCGGTAAATTTCTTCACCGTCTCCGGGGTGGCCGCAACGCGGGTCTCCCCCCCGCGGATTTCCACGGGTATACCTATACGCATCGATTCTCTCCCTTATCTTTTCGGCACTCGCCACGGGTTTTCAAAAACCGCGGAAACAACTTGCTTAGCATTATCGCTGTCACTCCTCATCGATCACGAAGGTCGGATTATAAATGAACCTGAAGCTGATGAACGAAGCGATTGATAAGCGCAGCGTCTACGAGTTCACGTGCCGATCTGGTTTTTTTCTAAGCAATGACTGATCCAACGTGTCGTAAGTTTTTCCTGCACGCTGTTCTGACGTAAACGCGAGGCCAATCCGCCGAAATCCACTTGATCGAGCGGTTGATCCTGGTTAAAGCAGGAAAACACGTACGTTACTTCTCCCGTTTCGGGATCCTTGTGAGGTTGAAGACACTGAGCGCAGATTTCCTTCATCATGCATTGCATGGGCGAATTAATGGAGCCGATAGCAAAATGGTCTGTTTTCAGGTAAGGCCGAAGCTTGTCATGGCGTGCAGCACCCACTGCCGCCATCATCCGGTCGGACCCAATGGCGATGATACGGTGGGCGTCAGCCAATCGAATTTTTTGGTACCCCAATGCACCGCTTCCATAAGCCGCCATCGCCGCCACGATATTGCCCACATAACTGAGATCATCCGGTCGGGAAGGCTGAAAACCCGGCGCCTCGTCGCAACACCATACCACGACATCGGCGGCGGCCTCGATTTCCGCGACTTTATAACGGTCGATCAGTTTCTTGTATCCCGCGAAATACAGGATTTTCGATCCCGCCGCCCGTGCTGCCGCGCCAATCGAAAACAACACCGCATTACCCAACCCTCCACCCACCAGGATGACGGTCTCATCCGGCAGAATCTCGGTGGGGGTCCCGGTAGGCCCCATCAGCACCACCGGGTCACCCGGATTGAGCCTGGCGCATAAGTCGGCCGAGCCTCCCATTTCCAGCGCGATCAGCGATACCAATCCCCGGCCCACATCAACTGAAGCGCCGGTAAGGGCGATGCCCTCCATTGCCAGCTTCGTTTCGCCCGCCGAAGAAGCGAGCGCTGCGAAGTTCTGGAAACGGTAGAACTGGCCCGGATGAAACCGCTCCACTGCCATGGGAGCGTGAACAACCACCTCGATAATATTTGGAGTAAGACGCTCAACCTTATGCACCGTGGCGCGTAACTGACCATTCATTTCAGCGAAGAACAACCAGGCCGGCTTGGAGGATGCGGGAGCCACCCTTTCGAGCACCGCGCTTACGACCGGATAGCCTTGTTTAGCGCTGGACATTGCCTTAACCACGTTGCCTGAATAGGACGGGTGCAGATCACCGAAAAAACTGATGAAGCGCCCATCGCCGTACCGGCTCAGCAGCACGCCCGGGTTTTCCGGCTTGGGATTTGCCCTTGGAAGGCTGACGGGATCTCCGTTTTCATCGCAAGCAGCGAAATAACGGCCGTTCAGCTTGAAATTCTTCTCGTCTTCTCTGGCGAGAACCGTGTTGGGCTGCGTTCCTGCTGCCACCAGAACTGCGCGCGCAGGCAATACCACCTCTCCCGTTGGCTGCCACGATCCGGTTTCATCCAGCGTTTGCACCGCAAACTGCACAGACTGCGCGTGCTCCCATTTATCGGTATCCACTCGCACCGGCGTGAGGCCCTCGGCAAACCATATCCCCTCCTCCAGCGCTTTCTCGACCTCTTCGTGATTAAGCGTATAGGAGGGGCTGTCGATCAGTCGCTTGCGATAAGCGATAGTGGCGCCTCCCCACGACTGCAGCAACTCCAGAACGCGTGGTGCGCGTCCTTCCTGTTCCGCCTGTCTCCGCTCCGCGCGTATGGCGCGCGCGTGGCTAAGAAATTCTTCGGCGATAACACGCTCTTCCTCGTCCCAGGCCGAACGGATGGCAGCCTCCCCCTGCACCGCTGTAAGAATTTCGTAACGCCGCAGGAACTTATCTACTTGCACCGGATAGTAGGCAAGTGCTTCGGTAGCAGTGTCGATAGCAGTAAGACCTCCACCGATAACCACCACAGGAAGACGTAGCTGCATATTGGCCACGGAGTTGATCTGAGCCGCGCCCGTCAACTGCAACCCCATCAGAAAATCAGAGGCAGCACGGACGCCGCGCGCAAGACCATTAGGCAGATCGAGGACAGTGGGGCGTCCAGCACCCGCGGCAAGCGCAACGTGGTCGAAACCCAGGGCGAACGCATCATCGGCCGTGAGAGTCCCACCAAAGCGCACGCCGCCAAAAAGCGCAAACTCCTCTCTTCGCTCAAGAAGCAAGCGGATCAGCTTGAGAAAATTTTTATCCCAACGCACGGTGATGCCATACTCGGCCACACCGCCAAAACCGCCTGGCATGCGCTCATCCAGACTCTCGGCAAGCTCGTCAGCGTTCCGGATAGCCCTGAATGGGACATGTCCACCTTCCCCATTCACGCCGGATATCTCCGGCGATAATGGCTCAATCTTGAGACCATCGATACCAACTACCGCATGGCCATCATTCATTAAATGATGCGCCAGGGTATATCCCGCCGGGCCCATGCCGACTACCAGCACTTTCCGGCCTGTCGGCGCCTTAGGCAGCGGTCGTCGTAAATTGAGCGGATTCCAGCGCGTGAGAAGGCTGTAAATTTCGAAACCCCAAGGGAGCTCCAGCACATCTTTGAGCGTGCGCGTCTCAGCCTGAGGGATATCGACCGGTTCCTGTTTCTGGTATATGCATGACTTCATGCAATCGTTGCAGATTCGGTGGCCTGTGCCTGCGCACATGGGATTGTCGATCACAATCATGGCCAGGCTGCCGATAGTCACGCCTTGAGTCTTCAGCTTATGAAACTCGGAAATTCGCTCTTCCAGCGGACATCCCGTTAGCAGAACCCCGAGCTGGCTTTTTTTAAAGGATGAGGCCTCCCCCGGAGCTTTTGGCTTCTCCTTCATCCCCTTGGAGCATGAATCTTTTCCCTGCTCATGGCACCAGATGCAGTAATTGGCCTCATCCAATGCGCCCACTAGGTCGGTGCCGGGATCAGTAAGCGCGAATCCCTCCCGCCGACGGATATGATGAAGACTATGAACGGTGTAGCCCGCGCTGTTGTCGGTATCGGTCGACAAAAGATGCAGGAAATCGAGTTTTGCAGGCGCCTTGAACAATACCCCGTCGCGATTACGCTCCCTTCCGGCGGCTGTCTTCAGCGCCCAGGCTGCATACAGCAGCGCGTCCCTGATCCGCTCTTCGTTTGTCCCTTCATCCAATAGCCACTCCGTGACCTTGCGCGCAAATGCCAGCTCGGAGAAAGGCTCAGCCAATTCGGCCGCCAGCTTTCCTTCCAGCGCAATCCCATCCACTTGCGCAATCTCTGCCTCACTTACCTTGTTCGTCGCGCGGCGCTGAACAAACTGCCTTTTGCATGAATAAAGCGGGGAAAGCTCATGATGCCGTGCGGCGAGGGCGCTGACTTCCCGCTCAATGCCAAACAGTCTGGCAATGAAATCGTCCATCCAAGGCCCGATCTCAATCAGTAGCGCAGCTTCTTCCTTGCGGTCCAGACTATCTGGCTGGGCACGAGCGTGGTCCAACCGGAGGCGCAGTCCTTCTTCTCCTTCACGCAAAAATTCAAGAAATGCCTGATCCAATCTTAACAACCCTTCGCGGCGGTAAAGGTCCGTAAAATCCATTCCGAATCCCAGCGCGGGAGGGATGACGTTGGTTGCCGATAAAGGGTTGGAAGCCAATTGTAAACTTGTCATGATAAGGTCATCAAAAGTGTAAGGTAAAACAAAGAATTGAAAAGCATATCCAATCAGTTATTGGATCGTAATTATGCTTAAAGTTTTATAACCCTTTTCAGTTTGTGCTTTTCGCAGCCACAAATACAAAAGCGGAAAGGCTTTTCCCGCCTTGTCCGCCTTTTCAACCTCCCTCAATTATTCCTGCGTGGCCCGGCGATAATCCAGTGATATCCGGTACTCAACCGTTTTGTGGACAGACCATGCCTGCGGCAACGGTATTATTATTGGCTTCATCAATGACAATAAAGCTTCCGGTAGCATGATTACGCTGATATGGATCGCAAGCCAGAGGCTGATGTACTTTGATTAATACCCGTCCTATATCGTTCATTTTCAGGGTATCCGCCGCCTCATGCTTCAGCGTGTTGACATCGACGCGATACGCTATCCGGGAAACGAGTGCCTTAACCGTTCGTGTCGTGTGTTTGATGAGATATTTTCGCCGCGGGTCGAGACTTTGCTCAGAGAGCCAGCACAGCATCGCCTCAAACTCCTTCGTAACCGTGGGAACCTCGACCGACTTTACCAGCATGTCTCCCCGTGAGATATCCAGATGATCCTCGATCGTCAGCGTAACCGACTGCGGCGCAACGGCGTCGTCGAGATTGCCATCATAGGTGACAATTTCCTTGACACGCGAAGTCAATCCTGACGGCAGAACTTTCACTGAATCGCCAACGCTGATGAAACCGGACTCAATACGGCCCATGTAACCCCGGAAATCATGTAACTCCTCCGTTTGTGGCCGGCAAACCAGCTGTACCGGGAACCGGAAATCTTCGAGGTTGATGTCGTGGTCAATGGGAACGTTTTCCAGCAACTCCATCAGTGTCAGGCCGTCGTACCAGTCGAGCCTATCACTGCGTTCCACCACCATATCGCCGTTTAAAGCCGACATCGGAATATAGGCGATATTTCTCAGCTTGAGTCCACCGGCAAAAGCATCGAAATCCTTGCAAATTCGCTCGAACACCTCGCGGGAATAATCCACCAGATCCATCTTGTTGATCGCCACCACGAGATGAGGAATGCCAACCAGACTTGCAAGGTACGCATGGCGGCGGGACTGCGTCAGTACGCCCTTGCGCGCATCGACCAAAATGATCGCCAGATTGGCCGTGGAGGCCCCTGTAACCATATTGCGGGTATACTGCTCATGGCCTGGGGTATCCGCAATGATGAATTTCCGCTTTGGAGTCGCGAAGTATCGATAAGCCACATCGATGGTGATGCCTTGTTCACGCTCGGCTTGCAATCCATCGGTGAGCAGGGATAAATCAACACTACCCATTCCGCGGCGCTGCGAAGTGTGCGTAATGGCGCTCAACTGGTCCTCAAAAATCGATTTTGAGTCGTGCAGCAACCGCCCAATCAGGGTGCTTTTGCCATCATCCACGCTACCCGCGGTGATGAAACGCAATAATTCCGTATGATCAAAAGAAATACTTTCAATGGCTGACATTTAAAACTCTTCTGGACAATTTTTCCGCTAAACGCTTTTCCGTCTTCCTGCCACTTATGACGTCCTGCCGACAAAACCCGAGGTGAGATCAAGATGCGGACGGAATACGGGCGCCAGATCAACACAGGGCGTGAAGTCTCGCGCAAACCGCATCTTGCCACCACTTATGGCGCCAGGCTTCAGAAATAGCCCTCTTTCTTCCGCAGTTCCATGGACGCCTCGGACGTCTGGTCGTCCATCCGCGTGGCGCCCCGCTCAGTGATACGCGTTATCGCCGTTTCAGCGATAATTTCGCCCACACAGACGGCAGATGACTCCACCGGACAGGTGCAGCTCATATCACCCACGGTGCGGAAGCGAACCATTAGGTTCTCCACTTTTTCGCCTTCCTTAAGATCGATCAGGTGGGATAGCGGCAGAAGGCCGCCGCCGCGCTTGATAACATCTCGCGTGTGAGCGAAATAGATTTCCGGCACTTCCAGGTCTTCGCGCGCAATGTATTCCCACACATCCAGTTCAGTCCAATTGCTAATAGGAAATACACGTATATTTTCGCCGGGATGTACCCGAGTATTGTAGATATCCCACAGTTCCGGGCGCTGGTTCTTCGGATCCCACTGCCCAAATTCATCGCGGAACGAAAATATACGTTCCTTCGCGCGGGCTTTTTCCTCGTCGCGACGCGCGCCGCCGATACAAGCGTCGAACCGGAATTCCGCAATGGCATCCAGAAGTGTCACAGACTGAAACGCATTGCGGCTCTGTTTTTCCGAACGCAATACCACTCTACCCTGCCTGATGGAGTCTTCCATACTACGCACGATTAGCCGCTCGCCGAGCTGCCTCACGCGGCGGTCTCGAAACTCGATCACTTCCGGAAAGTTATGCCCGGTATCGACGTGCAGCAGAGGAAATGGAAAACGTCCTGGACGAAAAGCTTTTTCCGCTAGACGCAGCAGCACGATGGAATCCTTGCCGCCGGAAAACAGCAGGGTTGGATTGGCGCATTCTGCAGCGACCTCCCGCATGATATGGATGGCTTCGCTTTCAAGCGCGTCCAGATGACCTAGATGGCGTGCCATACGGCGTTTGATAGCCACCGGCTCAGTCTTCATGAGAACACTTGGAACAGGAGTAATGAATTCTTCCATATCGTTAAACGTAATATCCATTGTTAACCCCGAGTTTTACAGGCACAGGCTTAGCCTCCATTTCCCTCTACACCTAACGACGGTTACTTGCGCCGCTTGTCCGGATGTAGACCGCACTCTTTGATTTCCGGATCTTCCCACCACCACCGGCCGGCCCGGACGTCCTCGCCGGGGGTAATGGCTCGCGTACAAGGGGCGCAGCCGATGCTCGTGTAACCTCTATCGTGTAGTGCGTTGTACGGGACTTCAAATTGTTTGAGATATTCCCATACCTCCGTTAAATTCCAGTTCAGCAGCGGGCTGAATTTCTGCAAACCATGTTCAGAATCGAATTCCACCGTAGCGAGATCTTTCCTGGTGGGCGCCTGGTCGCGTCGTAACCCCGTAATCCAGGCATGTTTCCCGCTCAATGCGCGTTTCAGGGGCTCGACCTTGCGTATGTGGCAACATTGTTTCCGCAAATCCACGCTGTCGTAGAACCCATTGGGGCCGTTCTGCGCAACATATGCCTCAATTACGGCAAAATCAGGAAAAAATACTGGAATACGTACACCATAACGATCAGCCACTTCTCTCATCAAGCTATAGGTTTCTTCAGGCAGCCGACCGGTGTCCAGCGTAAACATCCCGATAGAAGGATAGTATTGTGCGATCAGGTCCGTTAACACCATGTCCTCGGCGCCAAAACTTGAGGCGAAGGTGACGGGAGCATAGTCTTCCTGCGCCGTGTCCAGCACTTTCCGCACTTCGGTAATCTTGTGATCCAGGCTCATTGTGCCGGTTCAATTGATATCAGATTATCAAATAACGATCGACGACTGCTCTCGCTGAAGCGGTGATCTGGCTGAAGCTGCGGACGGCAGCGCCCCGGCCAGGTCGAGCTGGCGGTCAAACCCTAGGCAAAACTCCGCTGCCTCCATGGTCCATGCGTCCAATTCGCCGTACCATTCGGTCAGCCTGCCGTCATTCAGCTCTTCCGGGGGGTGTGCGAAATCCTCTGCGAATTTTGCCAGTTGCCGGGATAAGCGCGGCTTGGTAGGCAGCACACGGCGCAACTCTTCCGCCTGCTCCGCTAGACCCTCGTATTTCTTGCCGCCCAGTAATTCACTCACACCCTGACCAATCAATCGGGCGATCTCTTCGGCGCACTTGACTGAATCCTCAAATTTGCGTTGAAACTTAAGTGCATCCCGATAATTACGCTCGTGAGCCGCCTCGAAAAAGCTTGAACCTATCTTTACCTGGCTTACTCCCGCGCATTCGCCACCGCCTAATTGCAACACCTTGAAGTCCCCATCCTTGCCATGATCGCGCAAGACCGAATCCAATTCTTCCGGTTTCACCTCCATCAAATCTGTCAGCAGCCCGGTGAAATATTCCTTGCCTACACGCCGTGTCCAGGAAGAAAAATTTTCTCCGGTCTCGGCGTTTGTCAGGTGGGCCGACTTCACCCGGCTTACTGCTGCTTCGATGCGGGCAGCGGGGATTGACGGCCCCTTGATCGCCAATGCCCCACCCGCCATGGCATTGCCGCCGAAATACATCTGATAGTGGGGCACGAGCTTGCCATGCATGCGTTTCCCCTCCCCATAAATGCCGATATCACCAGCCTCAGGCTGCGCACAGCCATTATGGCAGCCGGACACACGTATTTTCAGGTCCTGGGAACCACCGTTTAGCTTGGGGGCCAGGATCGTGCTTGAAGTGATGCCTAACCGGCATGTAGAAGTACCCGGGCACGCGACTACGTTATCGCCTGCCTGTGGCTCGCGCAGACCCAATTCCGCCAAGTCCGCCCGCAACGTTTCGATCTTGGCCTCCGCCACATTCGCGAAAAACATATTTTGATCCTGGGTAGCGCGTATATCATGCAGTTCGTGAGCCTCGGCAATATCGGCAAGGCCACGCAGTTGCACCACGTTCAAATTACCCATGGGCACGCTGATTGGAAAAACGTAATAATCGTTCTGTTTCTGGGCGAACACATGCCGGGGCGCACCCATACCGGGGACTTCGCTATCTAAACCAGCGTTCCATTCACCCCTGGGGTAATCCAACGTCGCCAGCGCCGCTTTGGTACGTCCCAGTTCTTCGCGATATTTATCAACAAACCCTTCCGGCCCGAACTTGTCCACCAGGAATTTGATTCGCGCCTTGGCGCGCTTGACCCGATCAGAATAGCGGTTGTGCAATGAAATGATCGCTTCCATCACAGGCAACAAATCCTTTTCTTCGATAAATTCCTCCACTACGATCGCCTCATGCGGCTTATGGCCGAGTCCGCCGCCGGCCAGAACCTTGAAACCGAAGCGGTCGCCGTCGCGTACCGCGACAATTCCCATATCGTGCATCATTCCCTGTGCGCAATCGGATTCGCAGGCGGACAGGCTGATCTTGAATTTACGCGGCATTTGCTGTGTCAGCGGGTTGCGCAAAAAGTGCTGTACCGCACCGTCGAGATGCTTGTTAACGTCGACATGCTGACGAGGGCACACGCCGGACAGCGGGCACGCAGTAACGTTACGTATGGTATTGCCGCACGCTTCCCGGGTCGTCAACCCTGCCGTGGCCAAATGGCGGAGCACTGCCGGCGTATCCTCCAGCGGCACGTAATGCATTTGTATATCCTGGCGGGTGGTAATATGCACGACGTCATGGCGTGCGTATTTTTCCAGCATATCGGCGATCACGCGCAGTTGCGGCGCATTAAGACGTCCGCCTGGAAGCTTGATGCGCACCATGTTGACGCCTTCCTGCCGCTGGCCATATATCCCCATTTGCAGGCGCGTGGCGGTGAAACGGTCGACATCCACGCGCAGACCCCGGAAATCCTCCAGCGCCTGATCGAAAGAATTTATTTCCTCTTCGTTAGCGAGATTCAAATGATCCATCTATGCCTCCACAATTTAAAGCCATATCAGCGCGGCGCCTTGAAAGTCCGAGGGATCGCACCGTGGGCCGCTACCTTGCCCGGTTGACTGCTGATATCTGTTACTCGTCTGATTTCTGACCGGAACTTAATGATTAGATGTGCCTGTTCGGATTCGAATTACCGTTTGCATCAACGCCATTGCCCGCCATACGTCCCCGTCTATGGGCGGCAAGCAACCTCATATATTGCCTCTAACCTGACATAATAGCAACGAACGTATATATCGCGAAAGAATATTATGTTAGATTAACATAACCAAACATTATTAAGATATCGACATTATGAAATTGCAACAGTTGCGCTATTTACGCGAAGTCGCAAATCAGGGCTTGAATCTGTCCAAGGCGGCCGAGATCTTGCATACCTCTCAACCGGGAATCAGCAAGCAGATCCGCCTCCTGGAAAGTGAACTGGGAATAGATATCTTTGTCCGAAACGGCAAACGCGTGGTCAAGATTACACCACCAGGAATAGCTATCCTTGAAATCGCGGACAGGATGTTGCGCGATGCAAAGAACCTGAAAAAAATTGGTCAGGAATTCGCCAATGAAGCCAGCGGCTCTCTTACCATCGCCACGACCCACACTCAGGCAAGATACGCTTTACCGACCGCAATTAAGCATTTTACCGCACGCTACCCAAAGGTGAAATTAATTTTGCGTCAGGGCAACCCTACCCAAATAGCTGAGCTGGTTACCTCGGGAGTTGCGGATATCGCTATCGCTACCGAGGCCATAGAACTTTTTGATGAGTTGGTGATGTTGCCTTGCTACCAATGGAACCGTTGCATCATTGTTCCGCCGCGGCATCCGTTGCTCAAGCTTGACAGTCTCACACTGGAGAATATAGCCCAGTACCCCATCATTACCTATGATTTTGCTTTCACCGGCCGCTCCAAAATCAATCAGGCATTCGATGCGAAAGGGCTGACGCCCAATGTCGTGTTGACAGCCATAGATGCAGACGTAATCAAGACCTACGTGGAACTGGGACTCGGCATCGGCATCCTTGCGCAAATGGCGTATGAACCCAAGCGCGACAAACACATCAGGGCGATCGACGCGAGCCATCTGTTCGAAGCAAGCACGACCCGCATCGGTATTAGCCGCAACAGTTATTTACGCGGATATATCTATGATTTTATAGAGATCTTCGCTCCTCACCTCGACCATAAGGCGGTCACCGCCGCAATGCAGAATCGCCTCTGATACCCGGTGCTCTGTTCCCTCAGCTCGAGGGCGATGCGCCATCATGCCCTTTTCACCCGGCATGAGGATCTGGACAATATAATGCAGGCACCTCCTGGCTAAAGCACTTATGACTGCTATCAAATTGCTACCCGACCTGCTCATCAGCCAGATTGCCGCTGGGGAAGTAGTAGAGCGTCCCGCGTCCGCACTCAAGGAGATGCTCGAAAACAGTATTGATGCCGGCGCCACCGAAATAACGGCCCTGCTTTTTCAGGGCGGAGCCAAACTGATCCGTGTCTCGGACAATGGAACAGGAATTGCCAGAGATGACATGGCTCTTGCCCTTTCGCGTCACGCGACCAGCAAGATCACCTCGTTGGAAGACTTGCAGAGCGTGGCAAGCCTTGGTTTCCGGGGCGAGGCGCTCGCCAGTATCGCGGCAGTATCGCGGCTGATGCTGGCCAGCCGCAGCATTGAGGAGCCGCACGGCTGGCGGGTAGAAATGGAAGGCGGTCGTTCATCATCGCTGGAACCCATGGGTCGCGACAGAGGCACGACGATCGAAGCGCACGATCTCTACTTCAACACGCCGGCGCGGCGTAAATTTCTAAAGAGCGAAGCGACTGAATTTTCCCACAGCGAAGACGTTTTCAAGCGAATCGCCTTATCGCGTTCGGATATCACTTTCACTCTGCAACACAATGACGTCGTTCGCAGCCGTTTGCTCGCGGCTGATGCGCGAACCCGCATGACGGCCATACTCGGTGACGAATTCAGCCACAATTCGGTATTTATCGACGAACGTGCGGCCGATCTGCGATTATCCGGCTTAGCCGCCCTGCCCGCTTATTCCCGATCTGCCCGTAACGCACAATACTTCTTCGTGAATGGCCGGTTTGTGCGCGACAAGCTGATTGCCCACGCCATGCGCGAAGCCTACCGCGATATCCTTCATCTCGACCGGCATCCCGCCTTTGTCCTGTTTCTCGAGATTAATGCAAACAGTGTGGATGTGAACGTCCATCCAACAAAAACGGAGGTGAGGTTCCGCGATCCGCGGGCACTGCATCAATTCATTTTTCATGCCATTGACAAGGCGCTGGCCTCCCCCGGTCATGTATCCCACGCCTCGATTTCCACGCAAAATCAGACTCCGGGTCGAGCGGGAGTTGGAAAGGCACCACACGCCTTTTCCGGCTATGGGAGGCAAAATGCCTTTCCGCTGAAATTGTCGTCAGCGCCGCCGGGAGTCGCCCAATCACAAGCGTTTTATTCGGCATTGTTCCCCGCGGAAAATCCTACCCCAGCATCGGGATGCGCCTCAGAGCGCGCGGATACCGCTGACCCGGCTGTCCCACTGTTAGGTTTCGCCCTGGGACAGCTCCTCGGCACTTACATCCTGTCGCAAAATGAACGAGGCCTGGTTATCATTGATATGCATGCCGCGCATGAGCGGATTCTTTACGAGAAGCTGAAATCGGCTCAAGAAACTCATTCGCTCGTGATGCAGCCACTACTGATTCCGGTCACGTTTCAAGCGACCAGTCTTGATGTCGCAGTCGCTCAAGAAAACTCCATGGCCCTGCGCGAACTCGGGTTCGAAATCTGTGCCCTCTCACCAACGATGCTCGTTGTGCGCGGAGTGCCCGTCACCCTTAAGGATGCCGACGTACCCGAACTTGCGCGCGAGGTACTCAGCGACATACGCGAATTCGGCGCTAGCGAGGCGTTAACGAGCAGACGCAATGAACTTCTTTCGACGATGGCCTGTCACGGTGCAGTTCGCGCCAACCGCATGCTGACTGTTCCGGAAATGAATGCCCTGCTGCGCCAAATGGAAACAACCGAACGTGCGGGGCAGTGCAATCATGGAAGACCGACGTGGTTTGAAATCAGTTTTGCCGATCTCGACAGAATGTTCATGCGGGGCAGGTAAGTTATCTACCCGCTCACGCCTCGCTATCTCTTCCATATAGCTACTTTCAAGACCTCGATCCCTTATAAGGGAAGCCGCCGCTACACATTACAAGGTAACGATGAAAACAAAGCTTCTGGGGGGAATCTCCCCCACGCACTTTCTCCGTAATTACTGGCAAAAGAAACCGTTACTGATACGCGGAGCCATCCCTGGCTTCGAGGGCTTGTTGACCCGTGACGAACTCATCAAGCTTTCATGTGAAGGTGAAGCAGAATCACGTCTGGTCATGCAAAGGAACGGGAAATGGCATGTCGGAACGGGCCCTTTCACCGCGCACGCTTTTTCTCGTCTATCGAACAAAAACTGGACTTTGCTGGTACAGGACGTCAATCATTTCCTGCCCTCCGCTCGTGAATTACTCCTGAAGTTCAAATTTATCCCATACGCTCGGCTGGATGACCTGATGGTCAGTTATGCCCCCGAAGGAGGCGGGGTTGGGCCTCATTTTGATTCATACGACGTATTTCTACTGCAGGGCATGGGACGGAGACTTTGGCAAATATCCGCCCAACGGGATAAGAGATTGGTTGCCGATGCGCCGTTAAAAATCCTGCACGACTTTAGACCGGAGCAGGAGTGGGAACTGGAACCGGGCGATATGCTTTATCTCCCACCCGGTTACGCTCATAACGGCGTAGCGAAAGACGCTTGCATGACTTACTCGATTGGGTTCAGGGCGCCAGACAACCAGGAACTTGCGACTCAGTTCCTGGTTTATCTCCAGGACAATACTGTAATTGATGGAATATACAGCGATCCCCATCTCCACCTGCAGCCTCACCCCGCCAGAATCAGCCGCCAGATGTTGCGTCAGATCGGAACGGCGCTTAACAAAATCAAATGGAGCGAGGACGACGTAGAACGTTTTACCGGAATGTATCTCACCGAGCCCAAACCTCATGTTTTTTTTACACCGCCACCGCATCCCATGAGTCGACGGGAATTCGATTTTAGGGTGAGGAAAGACAGCCTCAAACTGAATCTGAAAAGCCGCATGCTGTGCAGCGGAACGAACATTTTTTTGAACGGCGACATATACGCGGCCAGAACGATCGCTCATAAGTTATCGGAGCAGCTCGCCGATCTTTTTATATTGCAGGACGTCGAAGAATTTGACGACGAAACCCTTGCCCTGCTTTATGAATGGTATACTTACGGCTACGTTGAGCTAGAGCTTAATGGGGGGCCGGCGCCTGATTCCCCGATGCTTGCTTAGCCGCTTCCAGGAGCCTTCTCCCTCAAACGTGGGTTTGAGAAGCATTATTTGAAGTGTGACGGGCGAATGGGCGTTGCGCTCGATTTGCAAAAAAAGCCTTCTCTCTTGAAATAGGGGAAAACGTGATTTTTGCAGGCGCCTGGCGCTACCACTTATGGCTCTGGGATACAACGACTAGACAACATTTCTGAATTCTGCTATTAAGATAGTGGCTATTAAGAAATGGTGCTCGTCAGATTTGAATGGCCGAAATACTTAAGTTTTCCCGTGACTCGTTAAATCTATAAAGGAGATTAAAAAAATGAAGTACTCGCTCCTCGCTGCCGCACTGGTGACACTCACATTTACCGCATGTGATCAAATGAAAGAGCATAAACCCGGCGAAGGAAAACCCGGGCAATACCCCCCCAGCCTATGGGAAAAACGCGAAGGTCAGCTAAGTGACGCAGATATCGAAGCTGCCCAGAAAGAAGCTGCCGGTGGAGGTGGACAAGCTACGACCCAACCCCCGGCAGATGCCCCCAAATAACAATGCAAATACGCAACCTAAAAAAAGCCGTCCTTCGGGACGGCATTTTTTTGCTGGGTTCTTTTAAGGAACCGCGCGTCGAACAAGCGTATAGTGTTATTGGAACGCCAACAGGTCGAACAAACACCCGCTCCGGACCTCCCCGTGTGCCTGGATCATGTCCGGTGTTGCAACCGCCTACTTCCACAATTCATTTCAGTTTCCTGATTCCCTCTCGGATTTGAACGGCTCCAAGGCTTTTGTTACACTAGGCTTTGTTACACCACTTTTTTCCGGACTATAGGACGACATATAATGAAATATCCGTTCCTCGTTGCTGCTGTGGCGGCATTGATGCTGACTGCTTGTGAATATAAAAAGCACCCGATGGATAAGCCGCCCCCCTCTGCCATGGCTGAACGTGATTCGGCCCCGAAATTTGACGAACTGGATAAGGAAGGCGCTGATACAAACGTCAAAAAAGAAGAGCCGGCCAAATAAATAATAGAGCTGATGTTCTTCGAAACATCCAACTATTAAAAAATTAACCCGCGAACAGCGAAATCAGAATCAATATAGATCAGTTAGCGTAAATTTCGATTGGTTAGCAGGGTTTTTACTATATAATAGGGTTCGTTGCACTCTATTTCCCATTTTATTAAGGACGCCCCGATAATGAAACTCTCATTCCTCGCCGCCGCTTTGGTGGCTATCGCTCTGACGGCATGCGACAGACCGAAACAAGCCTTGCCCGAAAACTCAACGACTTATGGAACTAGACTCGAAGAGGGTACCACGTTGGATCAAGAACGGAAAGGAACCCCGAGCGAACAAACCGCCGCCGCTCCAGAGGGCGATGATGAGTATTCCGGTCAAGCCGTCCTGCCCGGGCACGCACTTGACGGCAACGGCAACCCCCTGCCCCCCGGTAAAAGCCCAATTCCCGCCGGGCACTAAGAAGTCGTCTAAAAAGCCATCCTCAAGGATGGCTTTTTTTTCGCCCAAAACAAGCTTACTGAAGGGTGGAGCAACGGTTCGCGCAGATATTGCGCGACCGTTTGCGCGCCTCAGCACCGGTGGCGGAGCATCCTTGCCCGGCTTGGAAACTTGAAGGATCAGCGCGTTTTATCATATAATTATGACTTATCACCAACTTTTTGAGGGTATTAAACAATGAGACTTACGCTCGTCGCTGCTACCTTGGCTGCGCTAATGATGACCGCCTGTGGTAAGCCGAACCAAGCGCTTCCGGAACAGGAAAAAGATAATTTTGCTAAAATTACCTCGAAGCCGGCGACGCCGGCGGCTCCCGAAGCGGGTGCACCAGCTTCTGGCGATACATCTGGCGCAAGCGAAGGAAAATAGCGTTTATCTAAGCGTCAGTTTACAGGCTGAATCAGACTTAGTCAGAATTCGTACTATGCAAGTAAAAGCCGTCCCCTCTGTTGGGCGGCTTTTTCAATTTGTACCTTTGAAGCGGTTTTATCAGACGACGAAAAAACTCAGACCGCGCCGCGTCCCTGCCTGATCCGGCTCGCGGGGTCCCTGGTACTACGCCACTACGCTCCCCACGTAACAAAATTGAATCACTCACCGGGAGTAAAACGCCGGGCGCGCCAAAAATTGGGCCCGCAGGCCCTCCACGGCAGATGTTCAGAGATTCCTTAGCTCACGCCAGCCAAAGCCATCGTTCTGGTCAGCCACCCCGATCCAGTCGATTCCGCAATTCAACGCGCGGCTCAGCACTGATTGCGCAAGCAGCGGGGTATTGTTTTTCTGGCTCAAATGAGCAGCGACAACGTGTTGAAGGCGGCTGCAATCAAGGCTGGCCAGCAATTCACCGGAGGCCGTGTTCTCCAGATGACCGAAGCGGCCCCCTACGCGTTGTTTAAGACGGAAATGGTAATCTCCGTTCGCCAGCATAAGTGCGTCATGATTGCATTCGAGTACCAACGCATGGCACCCGTTTAAGGTGGCTTCGATATGGGGTGTTGAACGGCCCGTATCAGTTAGCACCCCTAACCGGAAAGCACCATCCCCGAATACGAATTGCGCAGGTTCCTGGGCATCATGCGGGACCGGGTACGGTTCGACCTCGATGCTTCCGATCGAGAAACGCTGGTAGTCCTCTATAATGTTAACCGCTCCCAGCGAGGCGAATTCCCTTTCCGCACGTCGCAGAGTGCCATACGTCAACCAGATCGGCGTGCCAAACTTGCGAGCAAACCTTGCCACCCCGCCTATATGATCGTCGTGTTCGTGCGTAACCACGATCCCGTCTATCATCCTCGGTTCCAGGCCGAGCCGGGCAAGACGAAAAAGAGTTTCCTTCAAGGTAAAACCGCAATCCAGCAGCAACCTGGTATTGGCTACCTCGACTACAAGACCATTTCCTTGTGAACCGCTACCTAAACAAGCAAAACGCATGCTTCAGGAGGACAAACAACATTACACGAGTAATATAAAGAAAGGCTGAAGAACATGTGGTTATCGGGCTATCGGTTGAAGGGGGGCTGCTCTTTTCAAATCAACGATGTTTTACGAGCTAGCGCTAGTGGCGTGTGAACTGCGGTTGAGCATAGCAGGAAACAAAACTGACTGCTGCGTCAGCGCAGCAATTCACAAGCATTGAGACCGTATAAAGCTATTATAAATCGAGAGGCTGCGCCGGGCTTATAAGCCTACCCCCATTCGCGAGCAATTTTGTTATTTCATGTGCTGGAAGGGGTCGGGCGAAATAGTAACCCTGAATTTCATCGCACCCTCGCTTGCGCAAAAACTCGTACTGTTCAATCGTCTCCACTCCCTCGGCGACCACTCTCACCTTCAAGCTGTGCGCCATATCGATGACTGCTGTTGTAATCGCAGCGTCTGCAGGACTGGTCGTAATGTCATCGATAAAAGAACGGTCGATCTTCAGCACGTCGATGGGAAACCGCTTTACATAAGCCAGACTGGAATAGCCGGTCCCAAAGTCGTCGATGGAAATCCGGATGCCGAGCGCTTTTAGCCGTTTGAGAATACGCGCGGTCTTTTTTGCGTGCGTCATCAACGAGCTCTCTGTCAACTCCAATTCCAGCAAATCCGAATCAATGCTGTTCTCTCGTAGCGCGCGTTCGGTTTGCAGCTCAAATTCAAGCAGTTCCGGAGACACGCCATTCTCACGAGTAGCACGGATAACGTCGCGGTTTAACGTGCTTTCCGAGAACTGCCTCCCCGATACATTTACGGATACGGGGATTTCACCCATCCCTAGATGTCGCCACTGGGCAATCTGCTTACATGCACTTTCTATCACCCAGGCTCCCACCTGATTGATCAACCCCGTCTGTTCAAGCAGGGGTATGAACTCCAGCGGTCCGATACATCCATGCCCGGGGCGCTCCCATCGTATCAGGGCTTCCAGCCCCGTGATCCGTCCATCGGAGAGTTCGACCTTGGGCTGATAATGTAAAATAAATTCGTTTTGGTCGAGAGCCTTCCGCAGGGCGTTTTCCTGCTCCAGTTTCTCAATGGCCCGCATGTTCATTTCCGCCGTAAAGAAGCGATACGTGTCCTTCCCCGCTTCTTTTGACCGATACATGGCGGTGTCGCCGTTTTTTACCAATGCGTCTGCATCATGTGAATCTGTTGGATAAACACTGATCCCGATGCTAGCTGTTACGGTTGCCTGATGCCCCCCCAAGTTGAATGGCTGGCGTAACGTTTCTCTGATCTTGCTGGCAACGACTCCGGCATCACCGGAGCTATCGGTAGTGACCAAAATGCACCCGAATTCGTCGCCGCCGAGGCGCGCGACCATATCGGTAATACGCAAGCATTCCGATAAACGTAGACTGAACTGACACAGCAATTCGTCGCCAAGCGCGTGCCCCAGCGTATCATTTATATTCTTGAAGTTATCAATATCGAGAAGAAGCACCGAAACCATGCGGTGATTCATCTCCGCTTGTTTAATAAGCTTCCGAAGCGACTCGTAGAACAGCGTCCGATTGGGAAGGCTGGTCAGCGCATCATAATGCGCGAGTTGAAATAAGCGCTGGTCAGCCTGCTTACGATGGGTGATGTCATCCATGATACCCACCACTTTCTGCACGCCCGTAGAGTCTTTGATCGGGAACGTACGAGAGTGTACCCAGCGGATACTGTTATCCGAAAGTACCAGCCGGTAATCATGGTCCACCCCGGCTCGCGATAACTCACGTGTTTCGCACATTACCCGTTGCACATCGTCGGGATGAACCGCCTCAAGAAATTTTTCCAACTTGTCACCACGCGCCACGCTACGGCCAGTCAATTTCTCCCAGGCAGGATTAACGTAGCGCACGGTTCTGTCGTGAACATCCCAAATCCAAAAAACTTGCGGAAGGTTACCCGCGAGCTGGTCGAACAATTCTTCAGCTTCGCGCAGCGAAGCGGTTCGCTCGTCGAGCATGATTTCAAGATTCGCGACAAATTGCTGCAACTCTTTCTGCAAAAACCGGATCTCTAGTACATCGCGAATATGTGTCAATACCGCGAGTCGATCAAAGGGCTTGGTAATAAAGCCTTTTGCGCCCGCCTTCAACGCCCGTTCCTTGTGGTCGGATTGGGCGGTTATCACAAGAACCGGAAGATGTTCGCATTGTTCAGATGGTTTTGCTTCAGCCTCAATTGTCTTGATGCCTTCCATTACCTGGAACCCATCCATGACGGGCATCATCAAATCGAGCAGGATTAGATCGTACCGCTTCGCCCTATGTAGGTCGCAGACCTCGAGCGAATTCATTGTAGACTCGACTGAGGTGTAGCCCGCTCTCGATAGCATGCCATGCATCAATTCGACATTATCTTTCCGATCGTCGACGATCAGAATTCTGGCATTAAAAATATCGGATGAGGTCATTGAGTTCTAATTGTTATTTCAAGTCTGGAGCGCTGCGCTGCTCTACCTGATATAAGGCGTTGATAACGGATAATCGGTACCTGCTATTTAACCTAACTCATCGCCGCATATTGAAGACACCGAGGCTTGGTCAAGCCGAACCAAAATCCCATCCGTCCAGAGGCTAATCCACAACGTCTCCAGGGCTTACTGGGGAACGCATCATATTCCTGTTCATGAGAAGCAGCAATACGCGTGCTGATCATCAGCTGGCAACACCTGCTGAAAAGAGATTATCTTCATGTGCGAGCTTGGCTTGTTGAAGGAAAGCAGAAAGCGTGCCATGTCTCCATTTAGCACAGTTTCAGACAATTTCTGCCTATATTGATGGCTTTCGTCAGAACAGGGGATATCTATTGTAAAATTTATCGATAAATAGCCGAGGCGTGAATCCTGCGCGTCGCACCCCAAATGAACCTTGCCAGCAACCAGCCGAAAACGAGATGAAATGCCTGAAAGAGGCTATTGCCTAACTGAGTATGAGGCAATACTTGGGCTAAATTGTACGATATCTGTCCGATACCAAAAAATTACGGCTGAGCAATGCTAGACCACTTGAGAGAATTCCTCGCGCACTGGGGCGTCACCGCCCTTGCATTATGGCTTACAAGTTTCATTTTTCACGGCATCTCATTCAACAGCAAAAAATCGCTACTGATATCAGCATTACTATTGGGTTTGATTAATGCTGTGATCCGGCCCGTGGTCATTATTCTGACGATCCCGCTCACGCTGATTACCTTTGGGCTCTTCTTGCTGGTGATCAATGCAGTCATGATGCTCCTTGTATCGGCGCTGGTTCCCGGCTTCAAGATTTCGGGGTTCTGGACCGCTTTTTTTGCCAGTATCGTCGTTACATTGATCAGCATAATTGTCAGTATGCTCATATTTGGCCCAGATGACAGCATGCTAAACATGCCTGCACAACGAGGCGTGATGATCTGATGGCTCCCTGACGTTGGCAGGCATCCGCCCCGGCTATATCGATAACGTCTAAACGCAATCCTGTACCATCGCCGGAACATTCAGCAAGCCCGCCAATTTTTTGGCGTCAGCAGCTGAGTCGAACGGCAGTACGGCCAGCAGCGGGCAATCCAGGCGCTCTTCCAACGCAAACACATTTTCATCGAACGCAGCCATATGTGGATCAATACAGTTCGCCACCCATCCGGCCAGCGCCAGTCCGGTAGCGCCCACAGCCTGGGCCGTCAACAGGGCGTGGTTAAGGCAACCCAGTTGCACCCCTACCACCAGGACCACCGGCAGGTCCAGTGCCCGAGCCATGTCACCGCTGTTTTGATGGTCGTTGAGGGGTACTAGAAAACCGCCGACCCCCTCCACGATCACGACGTCCGCTATTTTTTTCAATTCGAGCCATGCTTCACGAATGGTGTCAACATTGATTTCAATGCCTGCCCGCTGTGCTGCTATATGAGGCGCGATCGGTGGGATCAGCGTGTAAGGATTTATCAGCTCGCGCCGAGCGGTTACGCTGCTCGCCGCGACTAGCAAGTCTACGTCCGTACATCGCCCCTCTTCGCAACCCGATGCCACCGGCTTCATGCCCACCGCAGTCTCGCCGTTCCGCCTGAAAGCGTGCAATAGGGCACAGCTGACCAGGGTTTTGCCCACACCTGTGCTGGTGCCGGTCACAAAATAACCTCTCGTCATGAAATACGCGAATCCGTTTTCATGTCAGGCCCAGCTGTCGCCTGGTTTCGGGGGTTAGAACCGATTTGCGCGACTCCGGCTTCCAGGCGTGACCGTAAACCACTTCAAAAGTCGCCGGTAACTTCCCCTCGGTCCGCAGGGTTTCATAAAGACTTAACGCTGCTTGCCATGCGGTTTTTCCGGTGAGCCCACGCCTTCTCCCCTCGGTTGCATTATGCGCGCCGATGGCTTTGAGATCCCGCATCACGCTGATCGGGTCGTCATACGTAAGCGTGATATATTCCATGTCCATAACAGGTGTAGCGAACCCGCAATGCACCAGTATGTCGCCAACATCATGCATGTCAATAAACCGATTGACGTGGCTATAACCATCTATTTTTCCAAACGCTTGGCGCAACTCTTTCAAGGTATCCGGTCCAAAAGTACTGAACATGAACAAACCGCCGGTTTGCAGCACCCGGTGCACCTCAGAAAATGTTTGCTTGAGATCATTGCACCACTGCAACGTCAGGTTGGACCAGACCAGACCTGCGCACGAATCTTTCACCGGCATCTGCTCGATATCGCCAGCCACGTAACCTGTCTGAGTTTTTCTGGCGAATACGTGCTGCCACCAAGAAACCGGTGGACGGGCCTGCACATGCATTGCGGAGGCAATGTCTATTGCCAGCATCCGGGCGGCTGGGTAGCGCATCACCAACTTGCGGGTACCGTAGCCGGTGCCGCTGCCGGCATCCAAAATAACGTCCGGCGTGAATTTGATGTACTCCAGACGCGATAGCATCCGCTCGCAGACCTCGCGTTGCAGGATTGCCGCGTAGTCATAGCCGGCTGCTGCCCGTTCAAAGGCAGCCCGCACCCGGCGCTTATCGATGGTGTGCCCGTCATTCATCTGGTTACAGAACCTTTCAGCCTAAGCATGTGTTCTACAAATTGATCAGGATAAGATAAGAACGGAGCATGCCCGCAACCATTCAGGATAATCAGTTCTGAACGTGGCAGGTGCTCGTTCATCCATTTCGCCGCGCCGGGGTGGGTAATGACATCTTTCTCGCCATGTATAAGCAGCACTGGCTGGGCAATAGACTTTATAGCGCCACGCATGTCGCTCAATAACAGATGGCGCAGCCCTACCTCTAATGCAACCTCATCCGGTTTTCCACGTTCAAATAAACTCTTGCGCAGTCGCGCCAAGACTGCCGTAGTATCGTCTCCCCCGCTGATCTGCAACGTAAGGAACCTGTTCAAGGTACCCTTGTAGTCACGTTTCAGATTGACCGCGAACAATTGCAGCGTCCCCGCTTCCATTCCCCATTGCCAATCATCACGCTTGGCAAAACACGGGGTCGTGGAAATGAGGGCAAGTTTTTTAACACGCGCCTGTTCGCGCTTTGCCAGCTCGATTGCGATCTGACCGCCCAGCGACCAGCCGCAAAGAATACAGTCTTCCGGCAGGATCTCCGCTATAGACTGAATGGTGTATTCCAGCATCCCCTGCCCGGGTCCCGTTCCATGCGGAGAACTGAATCCATGTCCCGGCAGATCCACCAGATGCAAGCGGAAATGCTGTGCCAGCCGCTCGCGCACGTCTCGCCATATGCCGCTATGCATGGCCCAACCATGCAGCAATACAAGATCACGGCCCACTCCACCAGATTCGACGTAAAGACTCATTTGTAAACAGGCTGTTTAAAAGACGCCATCCAGCTCTCGCAGCGCCCCTCCAAGCCGAGCGACATCTTCCATATCATGTGCAAAGAATAGCGAGATTCGGAGCCGCGACGCGCCTCGCGGTACTGTGGGCGGGCGAATAGCCGGGACCAGAATGCCTCTCTCGCGCAACGCCTCGCTGAGCTGCATAGCTTTATCGTTATCCCCGATGATCAACGGCTGGATCGGCGTATCCGACGGCAGGAGCTTCCAGCGTAACGGTCGTAATTCCTGTTTAAGCGCGATGATGAGTTGAGCGAGTTTTTTTCGCCGCCATTCTTCAGATTCGATCAACTCCAGGCTTTTCAGCAGCGCACATGAAAGGAGCGGCGGAGTCGCAGTCGTGTAGACGTAGCTACGCGCGTGCTGAATCAGCGTTTCGATAACCTCCGCTTGGGCGGCGACGAAAGCACCAAAGACGCCTGCGGCCTTGCCGAGAGTAGCCATATAAATGATGCGGGGGGACCGTATGTCAAAATAAGCCAGCGTCCCTTTTCCCCCTGCGCCCAGCACACCGAAACCGTGGGCGTCGTCCAGCATCAACCAGGCCTTATATTTTTCGCACAATACGAGCAGACTCGGCACGGGGGCGATATCGCCATCCATACTGAACACTGCATCAGTAATGACCAGTTTGCGTTTGGCGCGTGAAGCAGCCAACTGCCGTTCCAGGGTGGCCAGATCAAGGTGCGGATAGCGCTTGAACGTCGCGCGCGAAACGAGTGCCGCATCATTGAGCGAAGCATGATTAAGCTTATCGGCAAATATTGCAGCATTACGCCCTGCAAGTGCCATTACCACCCCCGCATTGGCCATGTATCCGGTGGAGAACAGCAGCGCCCGGGGATACCCCGTAAAGCGTGCCAGTGCTTTCTCCAGCTCATGATGTGCTTTTGAGTGGCCGCTGATGAGATGCGATGCCCCTGCCCCGACTCCATATCGCGTGGCGCCCTCGCAAGCCGCTGCTATTAACCCTGGATGATGCGCAAGGCCGAGATAATCGTTGCTGCAAAACGCGAGATATTCTCGTCCGGCAATGGAGACCTGTGCGCCCCTGGAACTGTCCAGCATGAGACGGTGGCGATACAGGTTTCCCGCTTCCTGGTCGCGCAAATGTCCGCGCAATGTACCAAGATCGCTGGAATCGCTGAGCATACCGGGGGATGGATCAATCAACGGCAGGGTCGGGGGACTGTCCGAAAGGCTGGCCTAGAGCGAATGGAGACCCAATCTGTCGAACAGCATCTTATCCCGTTCAGTTTCGGGGTTATCCGTGGTAAGCAATTTCTCTCCATAAAAGATGGAATTGGCGCCGGCCAGGAAACAGAGGGCTTGTATCGCATCCGACATTTCCTGTCTGCCTGCTGAGAGTCTTACCATGGCCTTGGGCATGGTGATACGCGCCGCAGCGATGGTGCGCACAAATTCCAGCGGATCGAGCGCCGCGGTGCCGTGAAGCGGCGTCCCCTCAACCTGCACGAGGTAATTGATGGGGATGGATTCAGGATAGGGATCGAGGTTGGCCAGTTGAGCGATCAGGCCCGCGCGCGCTTGACGCGATTCCCCCATGCCGACGATACCGCCACAGCATACGTTAATACCCGCATTGCGGACTTTTTCCAACGTATCCAATCTGTCCTGGTACTCGCGAGTGGTTATAATCTCACCATAAAACTCCGGTGCCGTGTCCAGGTTGTGGTTGTAATAATCGAGTCCGGCTTGACGAAGTTGCTCCGCCTGCCCCGGTTTCAACATACCCAATGTGGCGCAGGTTTCGAGCCCAAGCGCTTTTACGCCCCCAACCATTTGCGTCATTTTTTCGATGTCGCGCTGCTTGGGCCCCCGCCACGCCGCGCCCATGCAAAAGCGTGACGCTCCCCGTGCCTTCGCTTCAGCCGCCGCGGACAGCACCTCATCGAGCGTCAGCATTTCCTGGTTCTCTATACCCGTGTGATAGCGGGCTGCCTGCGGGCAATATCCGCAGTCTTCGGAGCAGCCGCCGGTCTTGACGGAAATGAGGGTAGACAGCTGTACCCCATTCGGGTCGTGATATTGGCGGTGAATCAACTGCGCGCGATGGATCAAATCGCTGAACGGCAGATCGAGCAGCGCTTCTATTCGGCGAACATCCCAGCGCGACGATTCGGCCGCGGGGCTGAGCTTTTCAACTGCCGTGTATGGGCGCTCTTCCGCGCCAACCGCCAGGTCGGGAATAAATTGATTCATGTCTAATTTATGTCGTCTGATTTAATTACGGGGGACTGTTCCGCTGCGCTACAATGCCAAGAAAGTGGAATGTTACCGACGTTCCACCGCTGACAGAGCAGTGCGTCATCATCGGGTATTGTGCCGAAGTTGTCAATTTCTTGCCAGATGAAATTAAACAACCGATTAAATATTATGCATGTGCTGTTCGCCAAACGATGCCTGCTCTGCGGTTCCGTCAGCGAACGCGACCTTTGTCCACCGTGCCACGACAGCCTGCCTCATCTTTCGTCTCATCATTGCATGGTGTGCGCGCTACCTCTTGCAACGGCCAGCGTCTGCGGCGCGTGCCTCGCCAACCCGCCTGCGTTCGAGCGCAGCATCGCTGCTGCAAGCTATGCATTTCCAATCGATGCGCTTCTTCACTCACTCAAGTACGAGGCTAAGCTTGCGCTGGCGCCCGTGCTCGCCGATTTACTGACTGTTCGGATCAGCCCCGCTGATTTACCCGATTTCATCCTGGCCATGCCGCTGCACCCGGCGAAATTGCGCGAACGCGGTTTTCATCAGGCGCTTGAGATCGCCCGCGGGGTCTCGAAAACGACCGGCGTAGAATTGCTTCCTCTGGCGTGTCGCCGCGTTAGAGATACCCGATCCCAAACGGGACTGCCGTGGAAGGAACGCGAAAAAAATATCCGCGGGGCATTTACTTGCGAAGCCGATCTGTCCGGCAGGCGAATCGCCATAGTCGATGACGTGATGACCACGGGCGCAACCCTGAATGAACTGGCGAAAGTGCTGCGAGAACGCGGAGCATGCAACGTAAGCGCATGGGTCGTTGCCAGAACATTGCCCGATCGACTTGCCCAAGCCCATTCTGAAAGTTAAGTACGATGCTTGACGTAGTCCTGTACCAGCCCGAAATTCCCCCGAACACCGGCAATATCATACGGCTCTGCGCCAACACCGGTACCAGGCTGCACCTAATAAAACCGTTGGGCTTCTCGCTGGAAGACAAGCAATTGCTACGAGCCGGACTGGATTATCATGAGTTTGTGGGGGTAACCGTTCACCCCAACTGGGAAGAATGTCGTCGTCACTTGCAAGACCGCCGCTTTTTTGCTGTCTCCACCAAGGGAAAGCAGCGCTATGATCACGGGGTTTACGAGAGCGGAGACGTATTTCTGTTCGGAGCCGAGAGTCGTGGCTTGCCCTCAGAGGTATTGGAGAGCTTTCCCGAACAGCATCGCATCCGCGTACCGATGGTTCCCAATAGCCGAAGTCTCAACTTGTCCAATGCCGTGGCGGTCTTGGTTTATGAAGCATGGCGGCAAATGAACTTCGACAATGCAACCTAAAGATAAAAGACGGTTTCAATAATTTTCGATCTTGGGTTCGCGGTTGAGCAGCGCCTCCACCGCCAGTCTGGCAGATATGCCGTCGTGGAGTATGCTGCACACGGCGGCGGTGATGGGCATTTCGACTTTCAGTTCGCGGCTCAGCCGCAGTACTTCTCTCGCTGTATGGACGCCTTCAGCAGTGTGCCCCAGTTCCCGGAGTATGCTCGGCAGGGAGTCCCCTGCCGCCAGGCGAAGCCCCACACGCCGGTTACGGGAAAGATCACCCGTGCAGGTGAGTATCAGATCACCCATACCGGTCAGCCCCATGAATGTTTCCATATAGCCGCCGAGTTTAAGACCCAACCGCGTAATTTCTGCCAAACCTCGGGTGATCAGCGCTGCCCGTGCATTGTGACCAAACCCCATGCCATCCGAAATGCCGGCGGCAATCGAAATAACGTTTTTTACCGCACCGCCCGTTTCAACGCCGACGATATCCTTGCTTGTATAGACCCGGCGCCGGGAAGTATGAAGCTGGGCTGCAACGCTCTGTGCAAATCCTGCATCGTGAGAAGCCAGCGTCAACGCTGTGGGTAGTCCCTGCGCCACTTCCTGCGCAAAACTGGGGCCTGACAACACGCCACAAGGGGTGATGCCCGCAAACTCCTCCTCGGCAACCTGATGAGGCAGCTTCGCGGAGTCGACCTCGAATCCTTTACATCCCCAGATAACGGGTACTGTCTTTCCGCAGGCAACAATTTCCCGCAACGTTGCCCGCAATCCTGAAACCGGTACAGCGATCAAGACGAGATCGGCCGCCTCAACAGCTGCGCAAAGAGACGAAGTCAAATGCAGGGATTGGGGCAGAGGAAAAGCGGGAAAATAGCGCTTGTTGACGCGCTGAGAATCAAGTTCGGCGAGATGAAGCGGATTGCGTGTCCACAGGACGACCTGATGCGAAGAGCTGGAGCTGAGACTGATGGCCAGCGCAGTCCCCCACGCCCCCGCGCCAAGCACTGCTAGCTTCATGAACCCCAGACCTGGGTTGTCCTGACGTAACCCATCTGGCCATCACGGTGGCGCACCTTGACCCACCCGTTCACCGCCGGCTCTAGCCACTCCATAACGACATCTTGCTGCGCTTTGAACGCGATCGGCGAATTTGTGTTAGGCGCCTGATAGGCTTCTGCCAGGGGCACGGTCACAATGACATAGCGTTTCTCACTCAGAACCTTTTCTTCTACCCAGGCGAGATTTCCCTTGCTATCGCGGACCTTTACCCAGCCTTCAACCTTGACCACCGCCTCCACGGGCAAGTGTAGGCTCGCTACGTACAGCTTGCCCGCCTTTAGAGACGGCGCATCATACATAACAGCAGCGTTTTCATTTATGGAGAAAAAATTGAACGCCGCAAACGCCGGCACCGGCAATACCAGCGCTGTAATCAGAAGAACCAGGAGGGCCGCCCTTTGCGGTAGCAGGGCTACGACGTACCGCCGTATAAGCAACAGCGGAAGTACGGCGTTGCCGAACGGCGCATAATCGACGGACGGTGCATCGCCCTGCTGAGCTAAATGGACGGAAGCGCGGTGCGATATATGGGCGATTTTCCCGCGGGCTCGATGGGGCGAGAGCGCATCAGCGTGAAACTCCTTTAGGACTTCCCTCGACAACGCATCGCGCCGGCGCTCCATTTCAATGAGTTATTTTTTGTGTATCGTCGATATTTTCCGGCGCTTCCGGCGCTTTCGCATCCTTATCCGGTTGCTGTTTCCCCTGATAGTAAAGCGCTTCAAAATTCACCGGATTCAATATAACCGCGTGAAACCCGGCACGCGTAACCACATCCGAAACCGTTTCCCGCAGGTAGGGAAAGAGAATCGTCGGCCCCGCGATGCCCAGCACGGGGTCCAAATCGGCTTCGGGCACGTGTCTTATCTGAAAAACCCCCGCCTGCTGCACCTCCACCAGAAACATGGTTTTCTCCTTAACCTTCGCAGTAACGGTCGTCGTCAATACAACCTCGTACATGCCCTCGTCGATGCGCTCACCCTTGGTATGCAATTGAATGTTCACCTCGGGTGCTTCCCGTTCAAGAAAGATTTTCGGTGCGTTGGGTATCTCCAGCGAGAGATCCTTTACATAGATTTTTTCAATGCTGAAAACCGGCTGCTGCTCGCTCATGTTGGATTCCATTAAGAGTAGTCAAAAATGCGAGGATTAAGGTGAAGTTGCATGGCGGAAGTAACTATTCCCAAAGGGAAACATTTGCAAGGGAAAATGCAGAGCCCAGCCACGAAACACGTCAATCTGCTAAAAAGTGCGCCGCAACGCGGGATCCCGGCCGTCAAGTCCGGAACCTTAAATCCAGGGCGCATGCTCCGGCGTATATCCGGCATTCAGATCGCAAGGAGCTTAACCAACCCATCCTTTCGGTCAAGCTTCGCCAGATCGTCGTAGCCACCGACATGGGTTTCGCCGATATATATCTGCGGAACGGTGCGCCGCCCCGTCTTTTCCATCATTTCAGCACGCTTCGCCGGCTCAAGATCGATACGAATTTTTTCTATTTCCGTCACTCCCCTGGCCAGCAGCAGGCGCTCCGCCATTATGCAATAGGGGCAGAAAGCAGTGGAGTACATAACTACCTTTACCATTAATGCGTCCCGTTATTTCTTCACTATCGGTAGATTTCCCTGCCGCCATGCATCGATCCCGCCCGTAAGATCATGAACAAGCGTAAACCCGTGGCTGCGCAGTATTCCGCCGGCTTTCCCGGTGGTATGAACCCCACTTCGGTGAATCAGCACAATAGGCTTATCTTTGAATTTCTCCAGTTCCGAAATACGCTGTTCAAGTTTATCACCGGGGATGTGCTTTGAATTGGGCACGTGACCTGCCTCATATTCGCTTGCTTCGCGTACATCGAGAACCAGGGCCTCCTTGTAATTGATGAGCTGGACCGCCACCAGCGTGTCAACTTCTTTCCCTGAGGGGCGAAAAACTGACCAGATGAGCAACGCGCCGCTTACCAGCGCTGCCATGATTAAGGCAATATTACTCTGAATAAATGACACTCGTACTCCCCGCTGTTATAGACCCCGGATTTTATCAGAGACGCGAACATTACGTAATTCCCTGAGCGCGCCCACGAACCACTCGAACCGCGATTTGCACCGCCGCGTGTGGGTTCGGTAACACATTCGGTCATCCCATGATGCGGGAAGGTCCAAAATACAATAAAATTGACTATTTCGGCCGCTCAGCGGAAATTTTAATTTTTTTACGAATAACATGAAAAAACTCATTCTCCTGCGTCATGGAGAAAGCACATGGAACAAGGAGAACCGTTTCACTGGCTGGACCGACGTGGATCTCTCCGCTACCGGCATGGAAGAGGCCAGACACGCTGGAAGGCTGTTGCGGGAAAGTGGATTTGCGTTCGACGTTTCCTACACTTCGGTATTGAAGCGCGCTATCCGCACACTGTGGATAGTCCTGGATGAACTTGACCAGATGTGGATTCCGGTTCATTTATCGTGGCGATTGAATGAACGCCACTATGGTGCGCTGCAAGGCTTGAACAAGGTAGAGACTGCGCTTCGGTACGGCGAAGAACAGGTATTGATCTGGCGGCGCAGCTATAATATCAGGCCGCCCGCGCTCACGCGGGAGGACCCGCGCTATCCGGGACTCGATCCCCGCTATCGCAATTTGTCCCCTGAGGAGATTCCGCTGACGGAGTGTCTGGAAGACACCGTAAAGAGATTTCTCCCCTACTGGAACGAAACCATTGCGCCCCAGGTCCAATCAGGACAGCGCGTACTCATTACTGCTCATGGCAATTCCTTGCGTGCCCTTGTCATGTATCTGGACAATCTTTCCGAGCAAGAGGTCATGGAATTGAATATTCCCACTGGCGTTCCGCTTGTATACGAGCTGGACGAAAGCCTGAAACCTATACGGAGCTATTATCTAGGTGATCAGGCAAGAATCGAGCAGGCGATGCAAGTAGTGGCAAATCAGGGGAAAATTGTCCCTTAGTCATGAGTTTCGTTCGCCTCATCCCTTGGGGGAATGCAGGAATGCATTCAGGGACCCCTGGTTGCAATTCGAAAACTGCACGCAGAATAACGCTATTGCCACGTGTTGTGCATGACTTGTTCGGATACGTTTTGAAAACCCGGCCTTGATTGGTATTCATCCGTGGTTCAACATTATTCGCAAGCTTATCCCGGCTTGCGCGCTCATCCTCTCGCAACCACTCGCTGCCGCGCCCAAGGTCGACAACGAAGATCTGAAGCAGCTGCGTGGCCGGATCGAAACATTGCAGAAGGAGCTAGCGGATACGGAAGAATCGAAATCAGAAGTCGCCGATGCGTTACGGGAATCGGAGCGGGCCATTATCGCCGCCAATCGTAAACTCGCCGCGCTGACACGCGAGCACCATGATGCCAACAATAAGCTTAGCCAAATACAGGCGCAGTCAAAGCAAGTCGCCAGGGATATAGAAGAGCAACAGTTGCGACTGGGCAAACTGCTTCATCGGCAGTACTTAACCGGGGGCGGACAAACGGAATATCTGAGTCTATTGCTTAACCAGCAGGACCCTAACGAAATTGCACGCAACCTGCATTATTACGGCTATCTCTCCCGCGCCCGCCTGGGAGACATCAATGCGCTGCGTGCGAACGTCCAACGCCTGGGTACGCTCACGCGCGAGAGCCGCGAAAAAAGCCTGGAAATCGGCGCCATCCAGGCGAAGCAAGCCGAGCACAAAAAATATCTGGAACAAGAAAAAACCGAGCATGCCAAATTGCTCGAACGCATCTCGTCCCAAGCTGATCAGCAGCGGCGCGAAATCAGCAAACTCAAACGCGACGAGGAGCGCCTTTCCCGTTTGGTAGAACGGATCGCCAGGATGCTTGCGCAAAAAAAGCGCAGTGCGCCCCGCGCCACCACCCCCGGACTACTCAGCAACGAGAGGCTTCCCGACGCATCCGCCGACGGCAGCCCTTTCTCATCATTGAAGGGCCGTCTGAGTTTACCGGTGCGTGGGGAACTTGCCAATCGGTTTGGTGGTCCACGTGCGGATGGAGGGGTTACGTGGAAAGGACTGTTTATCCGCTCAGCTACCGGCGGTGATGTGAAAGCGATCGCAGGCGGACGCGTAGTCTTCGCGGACTGGCTGAGAGGATTCGGCAACCTGATGATCGTCGATCACGGCAACAGCTACATGAGCCTCTACGGCAATAATGAAATTAACCACAAGCAAGTCGGGGATTCCGTTCGCGGGGGCGATACAATTGCCTCGGTGGGCAACAGCGGTGGCAACGCGGAGCCCGGTTTGTATTTTGAATTGCGCCATCAGGGCAAACCGTTTGACCCTTTGAACTGGGTCAGAATAAAATGAGCGATGCAACAATAGTGGAGAACCTTTAATGGGTGACAAGATGCGGCAAGTCGGGTTGGTCACTTTCGGCGTCATCGCCGGGGTGATGTTGAGCCTTAATTTTTCAGCTGTCGCAAACAAGGAAGAAACGCAGGAAATCATGAACCCGCTTCCGGTAGAGGAACTGCGGGCATTCACGGAAGTATTCGGCCGCATCAAAACCGATTACGTCGAGCCGGTACAGGACAAGAAACTGATCACCGAGGCGATCAATGGAATGTTGACCGGCCTCGACCCGCATTCGGCGTATCTGGATGCGGATGCCTTCAAGGAACTGCAAATCGGGACCCAGGGCGAATTCGGCGGCCTCGGTATTGAAGTTAGCATGGAAGACGGCTTCGTAAAGGTCATTTCGCCAATTGAGGATACCCCGGCGTTTCGCGCGGGCATCAAGACGGGGGACCTTATCATCAAGCTGGATGATACGGCGGTGAAGGGTCTTTCTCTTACCGATGCGATCAAGCGCATGCGCGGCAAACCCAATACGCCCATCACCCTTACGGTCTTGCGCAAGGGCGAGACCAAGCCGCTGGTGTTTACACTGGTTCGGGCCGTCATCAAAATCCAGAGTGTAAAATCGAAGCTGCTTGAACCTGGTTACGCATATATTCGTATCACCCAGTTTCAGGAGCAGACCGGGGAAAACCTGACCAAGGCGATCGATAAATTATTCAAGGAGAGCACCGTGCCGATGAAAGGGCTGGTGCTGGATCTGCGTAACGATCCCGGAGGGTTGCTGAATGGCGCGGTAGCGGTATCCGCGGCCTTTCTGCCCGCCAATTCGCTGGTGGTGTATACCGACGGCCGTACTGAGGACGCCAAGATGAAACTCAAGGCCAGTCCGGAATTCTACCTGCGTGACACAAAAAACGACTACCTGAAGCGGCTGCCGCCAGAGATAAAGACCGTGCCGATGGTGACGCTTGTCAATGGCGGTTCTGCTTCGGCTTCGGAGATTGTCGCGGGCGCACTCCAGGATCACAAGCGTTCCGTCGTAATGGGCACCCAGACTTTTGGAAAGGGCTCGGTGCAAACAATTTTGCCGTTGGGCAACAACACGGCCATAAAGCTCACCACTGCCCGTTATTACACACCCAATGGTCAATCCATCCAGGCCAAGGGCATTACGCCCGACATCCTGGACGAGGCGGCGAAAGATGACACGGAGCGCTTGCGTGAAGCCGATCTGACTCGTCATCTCCCGAACGGCAAAAAGGAAGAAGTGAAAGAAGTTAAGCCGGAGCCTGAAGCCAAGGAAGCAGTCACACCTCCCACGGCACCAAAGGCACCAAAACCGACGAACGGCGACGACAAGAACACAAAACGCGAGCCCCCTGCCGAGTTTGGTTCCCCTGAAGATTTGCTGCTGACGCAGGCAATGCACTACTTCAAGGAGGGTGGCGCCAAGAAGAGCGCGGCCAAAGTTAGCGACTGATTTCCGCCACATCACTCCCGAAAGACGAAGAGATAAGAACGTCGCTGGGGGAGTGAGCCGCTGAGCACCTTGACTGGGCTCGGCGGCGGCAATCCATGCTGCAGCGCAATGCGCCGCTCGCTATGGCTGTCCCCTCTGCTTTTCCCGTTGCCTTGGCGCAGCCTATGATTGCACAAGTAGCAATCACCGTGAAATTCTTTGACGGCGCAAGCTGTGAATGATGAATGACGATCAGCTGCTGCGCTACAGTCGCCACATTCTGTTGCCCGAAATCGGCATACAGGGCCAGGAAACGCTACTGAAGTCCCACGTGCTTGTGGTTGGCACGGGTGGCCTGGGCTCTCCCCTCGCCATATACCTCGCCGCGAGCGGAGTGGGTAAACTGACGCTTTGTGACAGTGACACCGTTGACCTGACCAATCTCCAGCGGCAGATCGCTCACAGCACGGATCGTATCGGAGCTCCCAAGACCTCCTCTGCACGAACGACACTTGCCGGAATCAATCCCGAAGTCAACGTTGTCGCGTTGCACCAGCGCATGGACGAGGCAGCCCTGCTGCGCTTCGTCACAGATGCGGATGTGGTGGTGGATGCAAGCGACAACTTCTCGACCCGTTACGCCATCAATCGCGCCTGTATGATATCCAGAAAGCCGCTCGTATCCGGCGCGGCCATCCGCTTCGAGGGACAGGTCGCCGTATTCGATTTGCGCCACAATCACAGCCCCTGCTATCACTGCCTCTTCCCCAACTATGGCGACGATCAGGATATGCGCTGTGCTGTTATGGGCGTGTTTGCGCCGCTCACAGGCGTTATCGGTAGTGTGCAGGCGGTGGAAACGCTTAAAATCCTGCTAGACATCGGCCAAACCCTGAATGGTCGGCTGCTGCTACTCGACGGCTTGTCGATGGAATGGCGTTCCGTTAAATTGACTAAAGACCCATTCTGCAGAGTTTGCGGCGCGGAGGATCCAGGAGAAACCTGTGAGTTTGGGCGCGCTAGCCTATGAGTAAGGGGGCATGTGGCGTGGATCGCGCAAGGAAAACGTTCTTATCACTACGTTGGTGAGTATCGGCTTGCGCCATGGGTGAACGCGTCGCATCTACTTTAGCCCCATTCTAGCTCCGGGCCCAACGGTTAACCGAGATTACCGGCTATGGATGACGTAATCGCCCGGCGGCAGCACTCGAGAACAGCACCCTGCGCTGCGCTTCCCAATGCTCCATCGGGTCGCGTTTGTAGCCGCTTTTAGCAAACTGGTGCCAGCGCCCGGTAACATAACACATCAGCAGGTTCGCCTCAGCAGCCACGTCCAGCTCCGACGAAATTTCGCCTTCGCTCACTCCGAAGCGCAATGCCTGTTTTAGCGTCGCCTCGAGCCGATCATGCAATTGATTGATGCGGGTCTGCAGGCGGTCATTCTCGTTGATGAGCGCGTCTCCGATCAGAACGCGCGTCATACCCGGATTCTTTCGAGCGAAACCAAGCAATAGGGCTGATATCCCCTCGAGTTGCCGGACTGCGCTTTTCTCATCGTCCGTTAGCTTATTGATAAGACCGAAAAGCGTGGCTTCAATGAACTCGATCAAGCCTTCGAACATCTGCGCCTTGCTGGCAAAGTGCCGATACAACGCCGCCTCGGAAACCTCCAGTTTGGCTGCCAACGCAGCTGTGGTGATCTTTACCGCGCGCGGCTCCTCCAGCATTTGCGCGAGAACCTGGAGAATTTGATCTTTTCTTTCGCCTTTGGCAGACATGGAATCTCGCTACGGTAATTTTTTTGACTCAAATTCCGGCTCTCTGCACGAAACCGGAAACACTGGCGATTGCATGGCTGGGGTAGGTACGGGAGTAACGGATAACCGGATGGCAGCAATGAGAATTCTCCCACAGGGTGCCGCCTGTACGGGCTATAAAGCCGAGCTGAAGGTTAGTCTGACCTTATAAGGGTCCCAACGCCCTCGTCCGTCAGCACTTCGAGCAGCAGGCCGTGTTCCACGCGGCCATCTATGATGTGGCAGGATTTTACGCCAAGTTTTACCGCTTCCAGCGCAGAGCCGATCTTGGGTATCATGCCGCCTGAGATGGTTCCATCGGCGACCAGTTCGTCCACCCTCGCCGCTGTCAACCCGGTCAATAAATTTCCATCCTTATCCAGCACGCCGGGCGTATTGGTGAGGAGTATCAGTTTCTCGGCGTTAATCACCCGCGCAAGCTCGCCCGCCACCAGATCCGCGTTAATGTTGTAGGATTCGCCACTTCTACCCACGCCAATAGGTGCGATAACCGGGATGAAATTCCGTGTTTCAAGTAGTTCAATCAGGGCCGGGTCAATACTTTCGATCTCCCCCACCTGCCCGATATCGAGCCACTGACCCACTCGCTCCCGATCCTGTATTAGCATTTTTTTTGCGCGAATGAACGCACCATCCTTGCCGGTCAGACCGACCGCCAGGCCACCGTGTTGATTGATGAGATTGACGATTTCCTTATTGACCAGTCCTCCGAGCACCATTTCAACCACGTCCATTGTTTCGGCATCGGTTACCCGCATTCCCTGGATGAATTCACCCTGCTTGCCTACCCGCTTCAGCATGTCGTTAATCTGAGGTCCACCCCCGTGAACGATGACCGGGTGCATTCCCACCAGTTTCAGCAAAACCACATCGCGGGCGAAACCCTGCTTGAGGTTTTCCTCGATCATGGCGTTACCGCCATATTTAATGACAATCGTCTTGCCGTGAAAGCGCCGGATATAGGGCAGCGCCTCGGCCAAGATTTTCGCTTTATCCGTTGCAGAAGATGGAGATAAGGGCACGATATCCGGACAAATTAATTATATTATGGCGACCGAAGGCATGGGAACCCGTCCGTCTATTACCTAACCAAGTATGCCCCGGCGATTTTTGTTCAATGCTTGCATCCTGCACCATCAATGGGGCTGTGGAATGACTACTTTAGGGACGCTACTATCAGCTACATCAGGAAGCGGATCGAAATAACGATATAACATCGGCACCACTACTTTCGTCATCACCGTGGCGGTTATCAAGCCGCAGATCACTACAATCGCAAGCGGCTTCTGCACCTCGGAGCCAAGGCCAGTCGCGATAAGGAACGGCGCCAGACCCAGAATCGTAGCCGCGGCGGTTATCAGAACCGGACGGAAACGTGCCTCGCAACTCGTTCTTACTGCTTCGGCCACGCTTAATCCCTGCTCACGCAACTCCTTGATAAATGATATTAAGACCACTCCATTCAATATGGCGACGCCCCAGACCGCGATAAATCCCACCGAAGCCGGAACCGACAGGTACTCCCCCGTAATGAATAATCCGATAACTCCTCCCACGGATGCGAATGGTAACGCCGTGAAAATAAGCAAGGCAAGCTTGACCGAATTAAACAACATGAACAACAGAAAAAAGATTGCGGCAAAAGTGATTGGCACAATAATGCCAAGAGTCGCCATGGCGCGCTCCATGTTCTGGAATTGTCCACCCCACTCGAAGTAATAACCCGGAGGTAACTTAATCTCCTTCGCAGCCCGCTCCTGCAGTTCGGCGACGAACCCGCCTAGATCACGTTCATGCACGTTGGCACCAACTACCACCCGCCGCTTGGCATATTCACGCGAAATGATCGCCGGTCCATCGATGACTTTGATATCCGCCACCGCGCTTAGCGGCACCAGTTGGCCGCCGCGTGCCAGCAAACTTCCGGCCGGGGCGCTGCCGGGCGGACGCAGCAGCAACTCTCGTATTGCCTCGACATCGTGACGGAATTTCTCGGGGAAACGCAGCAGTAGCGTAAAGCGGCGCTCGCCCTCGAAGACCTGGGATACCGCCTTCCCGCCTACTGCGGTTGCAATCAACTCGTTCACATCGGCAACATTGAGGCCGTGCCGGGCAATGGCGCGGCGGTCGATATCGATGGTCAATTCCTGTTGGCCTGACAGGCGTTCGATGCGGAGGTCGCGCGCCCCACGCGTTGATTTGACGATGCGTGCGACCTGTTCCGATAGCTTGCGCAACTCTTCCAGGTCATCGCCAAAAATCTTGACTGCGACCTGCGAGCGTACGCCCGTCACCATCTCGTCCACCCGTTGCGCGATCGGCTGCGACAGGGCGATGTTCACGCCGGGCAGCACCTCCAGCGCCTTGCGGATATCCTCCTCGATCTCCTGCTGGGATCGTCCCGATCCCTCCAGGTCGAGCGACGCAATCGGGTCGGACTCGTTCTGGGAGGCGGGGTCGGCAGGCGACTCGCCGCGGCCGAGCTTCGATACCACGCTCTGCACCCCTGGTATCGCGGCGATCAGTTTCATCGCTTCTGTTTCCAGGTCGATCGCTTCTTCGAGGGAGATCGATGGCACGCGGATAATGACCGGGGTTACCGCCCCCTCCCTCATGATGGGAATGAAGGATTTCCCCAGTAGGGGAAACAATCCAACGGCGAGTACAAGGGAGCCTATCGACACCAGCGCGGTACCCTTGGGATTCCTTAACGCTAAATAAAGCAAACGCAGGTAAAGAGTCTTCAGGATGGCAACAAGTTTAGTGTCTTCCTCGGCTCCACCTTTCAGCGCGTAGTCGCATAGCACGGGCGATAATAGTACCGAGACAACCAAAGCAACCAGCAAGGCGATGGAAATGGTCACGGCGAGCGGGCTGAACATCTTGCCCTCCATGCCCTGCAAAGACATCAGCGGCAGAAAGACCAGCACGATTATGATGATGCCATATATTACGGGCGCGCCCACTTCGGCTGCCGCCTTGGCAATTGTCTCGGCCTTCGGCTCGTCCTTGGGCGCATGGCTCAAGCGTAAAAAGATATTTTCCACTACCACTACCGTAGGATCTACCATCAGTCCGATGGCAATGGTCAGCCCCCCAAGCGACATGAGATTCGCGGGAATGCCGTAATAGTTCATTATCATGAAGGTAACCAAAGGCGTGATAATGAGCGTCGCACACACCACCAGGCTCACTCTCATATTGCCCAGGCAAATAACCATTACCAGAATGACGAAGACCAATGCCTCGATCAATACCTTGTATACCGAGTGCAACGCCGCATCCACCATTACGGTCCGGTCATAAAAAGGCACGATCTGGAGCCCGCCCGGTAACAGGCCGCGCTCGTTGACCTCGGCAACCTTTTCCTTTACCCGCCCGACTATATCCTTGGCATTCCCGCCGCGCAGCATCATCACAATGCCGGTCACCGACTCGGTATAGCCATCCTTGATACTGGCTCCCAGTCGTACTTCTCCACCGAACTGCACCTCGGCCACGTCGCGCACGTAAACGGGCACCCCTTCGACCTCCTTAAGCACGATGTTGCGGATGTCGTCCAGTGAGCGGATCAGACCAACGCCGCGGATCAGGTATTGCTCGGCGTGCAGTGGCAGGATGTTGCCGCTGGCATTGGCATTGTTGTTGGCCAGAGCCTGATCGACAGCAGCGAGCGTGAGGTCATAATGACGCAACCGGTTGGGGTCAACTAGCACCTGGTATTCCTTGACGTGGCCGCCAATGGAGTTGACTTCGGCTACGCCGCGGATCGAGCGCAGCATTGGCCGCACCACCCAGTCCTGGATCGTGCGCCGCGCCATCAGTTCCTCGAAGGTAAGCGCGCGCTTGCCGTCGTCCGGATGCTCGATCGTGTATTGGTATACCTCCCCCAGGCCCGTCGATACTGGTCCGAGGACCGGCGTGATACCCGGAAGCAGCCTGGACGATACCTCGATCAGGCGCTCCATTACCAGCTGGCGCGCAAAGAACACATCGGTCTGGTCGGTGAATACCAATGTGATCAGCGACAACCCGCTCTTGTTCATGGAACGCATCTCTACCAGTCCGGGCAAGCCCGTCATCGCAATTTCCACCGGCACGGTGATCAGCCGTTCGACCTCCTCCGGACTGCGGCCGACCGCCACGGTGGCGACCTGCACCTGTATGTTGGTCACATCGGGAAACGCATCGACGGAGAGATTCTGTGCGGCATAAATGCCGCCGGCGCACAGCGCAAGCGAAACCACCACCACTATCAGGCGCTGCCGGAGCATCAAGCGGACGATTGCGGCTAGCATGGACTATTCCAGTTCCGCGAGCTTACGCTCGTTATCCAGGTGAAAGGCGCCATCCACCACAATGCTCTGCTCGGTAGTGAGGCCGCTCACGACGGGAAGCATATCCGCGACTTCGGGGCCCAGTTCGACGGGAACCCGCACGAAACGGTTGTTTCCTAGTGACAGGAAAACATAGTCCCGGTTCGCCTCGCGCACCACCGCGGTTACCGGCACCACAAGAGTTTTATGGAGATTATCGGTGATGTGCATATTGGCAAGCATGTCGGGTTTAAGTTTGCGCTGGGGATTTTCCACCATGGTACGCACCATCACCGTTCGGGTCATCGGATCCACCGTGTCAGACACGAATATGATCAGCCCGTCGAAAGTGATCTCGCCGAGCGCCGGCACATGAATTTCGACATGCTGGCCGATCCGAACATCGCGGGCGATTTGCTCCGGCACATCTCCCACCACCCAGACGGAAGAGAGGTCTGCCACCCCAAACAACTGGTCCGCTGGTTGCACGACTTGCCCAACGATCACGTTCCGAGCGATAACAATACCGCTTCGGGTGGAATTGATGGTAACGGAGGGCAGGATATGCCCCTGCTTTGCAAGATCTTTCAACACAGCGCTGTCTACGCCCAGCAAGCGTAACTGGTCCTTCGCCGCCTCCAGCTCGGCACGAGCAACCTCCAGTTCGGATTCGCGCCGTTCCACTTCCGCAACCGCAATCACATCGGCCGCCAGCAAATGGTGAGCGCGCTCCGCCGCTTTTTGCGTCAGCACCGTGCGCGAAAAAGCGCGCAAATAGGCCAGCTGTGCCTGCGTCAATTCAGGGCTGGTGATCCGGGCCAGCGGCGCACCGACCTTGACGTTGTCACCCAGCATAACGTACAAATCAATAATCCGGCCCGTTACATAGGACCCCACACGTACCAGCCTCTCCTCATCCACTTCCACGCGGCTTGGAACCTGTATTTTATCCGCGAGGTCAACCATGGTGGGATAGCCTATTTTTATGCGTGGCGCCACCTCCGGTCTGACCGTGATGGCGTTTACATCCTTTGCTTTCTCGTCACCTTGCTGTACCGCTTTTTTTTCGGCAGAGCCGGACGACTCGCCTTTATCGCACGCCGCCACGAGCAACACGGCAATTACAACGGAACCCATGATCGACAGCATACGTTTCATTCGGCGGCTTGCTCCCTCGGGTAATGTGCGCGCAGCCGGTCGATTTCAGCAGCAGCCGCTTGTAAATCAAAACGTGCCTGCAAAGAGTCCATAAGTATCCCTCGCAGCACGCGCTGGGTATCGAGCACATCAATCAGCCCACGCTCACCAAAGCGATAAGCCGCCTGGGCAACACGCAACGCGTTCTCCGCTTCCTTGATAATTCCGCCCTCGAACATTTCAACCCTGCGCCGCGCAATCTGCAGGGCCTGCCATGCACCTTCAAGCAGCTGGCCTATCTCGTAGCGCCGGTATTCCAGCGTTTGCCGTACGCGTGCCGAATCCGCTACAGCCGCGTCGATCTCACCACGGCGGCGATAAAATAACGGAACAGTAATGTGGAACCCAGCGGTGTTCGACGTGTACTGGGCTTCCTGAAAATTGCTGAGCAGAATTTGCACGGAAGGAAACACGGTAGCGCGTTCCTGATTAATACGCAGGCGCGCACGATTCTCCTCGGCCTCCAGGCGCACTACTTCCGGGTTGATGGTAGGGACTTCCTGCCGCAAATCCTCAAGGGTAGGCAAAATGACCGGATCGAACAAGGATGCGTTGATTACAAAATCGGGTTTCAAGGCGCCCGCGGTGAACTGCATCAACGCGACGCGCGCACGCAATGCGTTCAACTCTGCGGCCTCCTTGCGGCTGGCCGCATTCAACACTTCTGCGTCGGCTCTGATAAGCTCGAAGCGCGCAGTTTCGCCGACGCCCACGCCCACCTTGATGCGCCGCCTCACCTCCTCCATCAGGTTGAAAATGCTGCCTTCCATCCGCGCTACTTCCTGCCGCAGCACCAGTTCATAGGCACGCACCCGCAACTGTGCCGCCAGATCCGCCTGTACCTGCTGGAAGCTGGCCTCGCTGACCTCGATCCCCGCCTCCGCTGCCCCGATACGGGCATTCCGCAGGAAGGGGTTCTCGATGTGCTGCAACAGGGTAACGGCACGATGATTCGTGGCCGGCAGGGCCTGTGGAATTCGCGCGTGCTGAGGTCCGCCGGTCACAATAACTTCCGGGTTGGGGTAGGCGGCAGCCCCGATTACGCCCGCCTCGGCCATGTTTATCTGCGATCGCGCCGCGCGCACCAGTCCGTTGGCCTCCAGCCCCAGCCGTTGTAGATCCTCGATGGAAAGCGCCCCCGGCGGGGGCGCCGAAGCGGCCGCTGAAGGTATGGTTACCGACGGAATCGTATCAAAAGGCATCCTCCCAGGAGGCGCAGGTGCCGGAGCCCCCGGGAGGGAAAGTGGCGCCACTGGGGGTGTCGTGGCTGGGGTTCCCGAAGTAGAGGGGGGAGCTACATCCGGCGCCTCAAGCGGAGGCGGCGTTATTGAAGGTGGCGCAGGAAGCTCCGGAGCAGTGCGCGCTGGCCCGAAAGTTGGCGGCGGCGATGTAATGACAGGTACGTTTGCAGGATTTTGAGCTAGGATGGCAGTGGAAGAAACGGCAAGAAACAGGCTCAGCAGGAAGCGAAAAATGGGCGATATATGCATCTACTACCCTTGTTGTTTCCGAGAAATTAACCCCCCTTCCGCTGCCGATGACGAATTGCTCAAATAGCTGATACACCGGGGAGAGGGTAACGAAGAACTTGCCGCTTTATTTTCAAAATAGGAAATTTCAATACGAGGCAACTTAATGTATAGCTCAGTCTAGAGTAAAATTTGCATCAATAAAAGTAGTATCTCTCTGATAACATCATCGGGATTTACGAAGTATTATCGCATCTTTTATCGGCATCAGGATGCTTAACTATAAACAGTTACACTATTTTTGGGCAGTCGCCAAGGCCGGAAGCATCGTCCGGGCAAGCGAGCGGCTGAACCTTACACCGCAGACCCTGAGCGGACAGATCGGATTGCTGGAAGAGACGCTGGGCGTCGCGCTGTTTTTGCGGGTTGGAAGGCGGCTTGAATTGACCGAAACCGGCAGGCTTGCGCTCACCTACGCCGATGAGGTCTTCCAGATTGGCAACGAACTGGAGGAAGCGTTGCGCAGCCGACCTGAAAGTGTGTCGAGACAATTCCGCGTGGGCGTCGATGATGCCGTGCCCAAATCTATTGCATACCGGCTGTTAAGCCCCGCCACGGCGCTGACGGAACCGGTCCGCCTGGTATGCCGGGAAGACAAGCTTGTGCGTCTGACAGTGGAGCTGGCGATCCAGCGGCTGGACATGATCCTGGCGGACCGGCCGATGCCCGCCGGGACGAATGTAAAAGGCTACAATCACAAACTTGGGGACTGCGGCATCACCTTTTTCGCCGAACCCAGGCTTGCAGCGCAGCTGACACAACCCTGGCCGCGGGTCCTCGATGCAGCGCCCTTGCTGATTCCCGGCAAGGAGGCCGCCGTGCGAGAACCGCTGATGCGCTGGCTGGACATACGTCAGTTACGGCCGCGCATCGTGGGAGAGTTTGACGATAGCGCGCTAATGCAAGCTTTCGGCCAGGCCGGCATCGGCGTTTTTATCGCCCCATCGGTAATAGCCGACGAGGTTCAGCGCGAACACGGCGTGACCGCTATAGGCCAGACCGACGAGGTGACCGAGCAGTTCTACGCCATTTCGCTTGAGCGACGGTTGACGCACCCCGCCGTCGTCGCGATCAACGACACCGCGCATCGGGAACTCTTCAGGGGCGCCGCTCCGCTTGCTTCTTAGCCGCCCTGCTGCCCGCCCGATCCGCCAGAACTGGCCAAAAAGAGCTCATTTATTCGCTTTACGAAACTTGCAGGATCTTCAAGCTGACCGCCTTCGGCCAATAATGCCTGGTCGAAAAGAACATGGCTCCAGTCATCGAAGCGCGCCTCTTCCGATTTGAGGCGCTGAATCATGGGATGATAAGGATTAATTTCCATTATCGGCTTGGCATGGCTCACTTTTTGTCCCGCCGACTTAAGCAGGCGCTCCAGATTCCCGCTCATGTCATGATTATCCGCAACCAGGCAAGCGGGAGATTCCGTCAGGCGTAGGGTCACGCGTACTTCCTTGACGCTCTCGCCAAGCACATGCTTGATTTTCTCCGTCAGTTCCTTGTATTCATCCGCTTCTTTCTCCTGCTCCTTTTTCTCCGCTTCGTCCTCCAGTTGGCCGAGGTCCAGGCTGCCTTTAGCGACGGATTGCAGGTGCTTAGCCTCGAATTCGGTCAAATTCGCCGCAAGCCATTCGTCCACCCGATCGGATAGCAACAGCACCTCGATACCCTTCTTGCGGAAAACTTCCAGGTGCGGACTGTTTCTGGCAGCCTTCAGAGTCTCAGCTGTCACATAATAAATTTTTTCCTGCCCTTCCTTCATTCGGCCGACGTAATCAGCCAGCGACTCGGTTTGCTCGTCTGAGGCGGAATGGGTGGTGACGAAACGCAGCAACTTGGCGATCCTTTCGCGGTTAGCGAAATCCTCCGCCACTCCCTCCTTGACAACCTGCCCAAACTCCTTCCAGAACGTTTTGAATTTGGCCTTTTCCTCCTCCTGCTCGCTTTGCGCCATGTCGTCTAGCAGTCCCAGCACTTTTTTTACCGCGCCGGCGCGTATCGCTTCAATGTCTTTCGACTCCTGCAGTATCTCGCGGGAAACATTCAGCGGCAGATCATTGGAATCGATCACACCGCGCACGAAGCGCAGATAATTCGGCAGCAACTGTTTCGCGTCATCCATTATGAATACTCGCCGCACATAGAGCTTTATGCCGTGGCGCGATTCGCGATCGTATAAATCGAACGGGGCACGGGATGGAATGTAGAGCAGTTGCGTATATTCCTGCTTACCCTCTACCCTCGCGTGCACATAGGCGAGAGGGGGCTCGAAATCATGCGCGACGTGTTTATAGAACTCCTCATATTGCTCGCGCGTCACTTCGCTTTTAGGCCGCGCCCACAGCGCGCTCGCCTGGTTTACCGTCTCGTCCTCCTCGGTAATTACGTTTTCGTTTTTTTCCTGAGACCACTCATCTTTTTTCATCACGATGGGAAGCGTAATGTGGTCTGAATACTTCCGGATGATGGAACGCAGACGCCAGCCGTTCAAAAGATCGTCCTCGCCTTCGCGCAGATGGAGGACGACTTGCGTGCCCCGATCTGTTTTCTCCACTGTCTCAAGCGTATAATCGCCTTCTCCGGCTGATTCCCAGCGAACGCCGTGTTCGTGAGTCAAGCCGGCGCGGCGCGTGATAAGCGTTACCTTGTCCGCGACGATGAATGCGGAGTAAAAACCTACACCGAACTGGCCTATCAAGTGCGCATCCTTGGCCTGATCGCCCGTCAATGAACCGAAGAATTCGCGCGTGCCGGATTTGGCGATGGTGCCAATGTGGTCTATGACCTCTTGCCGGGACATGCCGATTCCGTTGTCTGCGACGGTAATGGTGCGAGCGGCGGCGTCATAGCTCACGCGAATCTTGAGATCAGAGTCGGACTCATAGAGGGCCCCATCGGTTAATCCTTCAAAGCGTAGTTTATCGGCGGCATCCGATGCATTGGAAATCAGTTCGCGCAAAAATATTTCCTTGTTACTATACAAGGAATGAATCATAAGGTTGAGCAACTGCTTGACTTCAGTCTGAAAACTAAGATGTTCCTTGGTAGCTGTGGCTTGCATGGTTCTCTCCTAAAAAAATGCAAGAGAATAATGAGGGCGGGTTGTAAATTTTCAAGTTGCGCAGCCATATAAAAACGACAGCTAATTAAAGACAGGCTGAAATCCGTTCTGCTGCGATGAGTTTTTCATAGTCCCAATATCAGGAGCCGAAGCGATGCCAATCGTGAAAACTTTGACTGGTTTCACAATCTTATCGCTGTTCTGTTTCGGCGTGCCAGCTGCCGCGCAAGACAGCGCCCTGCCGCTGGACAAGATCAAACTGCCCCCGGGCTTTTCAATTGACGTCTGGGCCCAGGTACCCAATGCGCGCGGCCTAACCCTGGGGAAAAATGGAACGGTATTCGCAGGATCCGCGTCCGAAGGCAACGTGTACGCCATCACCGATACGGGAAAGGCGCGCGACGTAAGAGTCGTTGCCAGCGGACTCAGCATGCCTATCGGGGTGGCTTTCAGGGACGGCGCGCTATATGTCTCCGCAATCAACAGAATCCTGCGTTTTGATGACATAGAAACAAAACCCGGCCAGTCCGTAAAGCCGACGGTAGTGACCGATACTTATCCCAGCGAGAAACATCACGGCGGAAAATATATCGGGTTTGGCCCGGACAACCTGTTATACGTGGCGGTGGGCGTGCCCTGCAATATCTGTGAACCGGCGGACAGTTTTGCGTTGATCTCGCGCATCAGGCCGGATGGTACAGGTTATGAAGTGTTCGCAAGGGGCGTGCGCAATTCGGTGGGTTTCGACTGGCATCCGGCGACAAAGGAATTATGGTTCACGGATAATGGCCGGGACTGGATGGGCGACAATCTTCCGCCTGACGAACTCAACCACGCGCCGCGCAAGGATATGCACTTTGGGTACCCTTATTGCCATGCCGATATCCCGGACCCCAAGTATGGGGCCAAGCGGGATTGCGGCAAGCTTACCCCGCCGGTGGCCAAATTCGAACCGCATGTCGCGCCGCTAGGCATGCGCTTCTATACCGGAAGCATGTTCCCGGCGGAGTACCGCAACAGTATTTTCGTCGCCGAACACGGCTCGTGGAATCGCCGCAACAAGATCGGCTATCGCCTCCGGGTGGTAAAGCTGAAGAACAACAAGGTAGTCAAGCAGGAGGTGTTCGCAGAAGGCTGGCTAGAACAGGAAAACGCCTGGGGCAGACCGGTCGATATGCTCGTCATGCCGGACGGCGCATTGCTCGTTTCCGATGATTTTGCCGGGGTAATTTATCGGATCAGCTACAGAAAGCCTTAACAGGGACGGATAGGCCTTTAGTAAACAACGGACCGCAATCGCGGGCATGTGTGGGCGGAGTAATTACGGATACATTCGAGCCCTGTCAGGACGTCGATGTCTCGGACCGAGACATCGCAGATAGCCAGGTTTCCCGGTCACGCCGCTTAACGTTTGAGGGTCAGCCGTTGTTGGCCATCTGAACTGCGCGAAGTTCAAACATTAGGCGCTCGCCTGCCGGGGTAGCGGACCAAAACAAAACTCCCTCGAAGATCGCCTTGCGTACAGACCGATGGGAAGAAGCGGTGTAGCGCAATCCAACCACGGATCACGGCAAACTGCCGGGCTTCAGAACTCCTTATGAGATATTCTTCGGATCGTGGCTGAGCTATACTAGGCAACCAAGAGTTGTTACACTTCGGACCTGCGTCCACGCCATATTATTGATGATTTTGAAAGAGGAAGAATTAATGAGTTCCAAAAATCTTGTATTTATTATTGCTCTTAGTGCCACTTTAATTAGTTGTGGTGGTGGGGACGGCGCTCCTGAAATAAATTCAACCAATTGTTCCGGCGGAGGAATGCAGTCGATTCTTCCAACTTTCAAGACTGAAGCTGAGCGGCAAGCATTTATTGATAAATGCCAATCTATGGCAGAAAAAAAGTAAAGTTGGGGAAAAGCTTTTGAGTTGAGGACAGTGTTATTACCCCGAGAATTGATGAAATTCGAGCTGTGCCAGTCGATGACTGAACCTGAAAACAGGTACGGTCATAACCGCAGATTCCTTTAAAAAACCAGTCGTGATACGTTTTTGAGCACCACTTTGAACCCCCTCAGTTGCCCGCTCGTTTATTGACACCCGAGACTACCTGAAACTGAGAAATAAGATGCCGAGGTAAGGACCGAGTCTTGAAATGTGATATCGGAAGGGGCATCATCTTGCCGTACCCACAACCGATCGGACCAATGGCTGCGGGCATGGAACGGCGGGAACCTACGCTATATGGAGTGCTGTATCGCGTACCCGCAAAGCAATCAATGTCTGCGGAAAAACTCCGAACGCAAGTATTGCGATTCCGTTCGCGCTTATCAATTAATTTGACGTCCCCCTGCGTCGCAATCGACGCGTTGGTTTCCGGCTCATCGAAGTACATCAGTTTAACGATACGCAGGTAGTAAAACACGTCGACAAGCGAGAGAAGCACGGCCAAAACTGCCAGCCACACGTAACCCGCATTTAACACTGCCTCCAGCACCGACAGCTTGGCATAAATACCAACCGTAGGCGGAATGCCAGCCATGGAGAACATCAGCAGGGTAATAAACGCATACCTGGGGTTACGCGGGTTCAACCCCTTGAAGTCGTCAAGCTTGTCAGCTTCCTTCAAAGCCCGCACGGACAGCAGCATGATCGCGCCGAAATTGCCGAGCGTCATCAGCATATAAGCCATGACGTAGAACATTGCGGCGCTATAGCCACTTCCATCCGCCGCGATAATGCCGAGCAGCACGAAACTATGCGATATGGTTGAATACGCCCGCATACGCTTGATGTTGGTCTGAGCGATGGCGGCGAAATTGCCGAGTATCATGGACATCACGGCCAGAATGATGAGCATGTCCTGCCAGTCCCCCGCCAGACCGCCCAGACCTTCCTTCAGCAAACGTATGATGAAGCCGAACGCGGCGAGAAGTGTGATTTATCGCGTCAGCTATCAGAGACCTTGTCAACGGCTAACAGACGCTTCCATAAGCGTCTGCAATTATTAGTTGCCTCCACAGATTTTGACCCCTCGGGCCTGAAAGGGAGGATCTCTCACAACCAAAGAGGGTCAGACCGGCATGACAGTCCATCGCTCCCGCTTCCATGTCAGGGAGTATGCATATGAAAGATAGTTTTTAAGGTCGCTTTTTCGAAGCAGGGAGCTTGCGGTGTTCTCCTCCCGGGGGTTCTTTTCAAAGACCCGGAGCGTTCCCGCACGTGGAAGGTTAACCGGCCTTTCGGAGTTCTGCGCCTACCTACCACAGACTTTTATATAGGCCGGTCGGCCTATTGCCGGGACTTTACTTAAGGCCTATTTTCCTATATCAGAGTGGCTTTAACACGAATTCAACCAAGAGAGGCCTTATATGAAATTGGCATTTCGCTCGTCAACTGTAGTGCTTCTGGCCTGTATGGCATCCGTTTCAGCCCACGCCGCGCCGGTCCCTCCAGAGGCTGACGGCATAGCGCTCAAGCCTGCTCGATCAATTTCTGCTCTCGCCGCCCCGGTGCCTGCCGGGGGAACAGAAGGCCAACAAATCTTCGTTAATTCGACTGGTTCGGTCACAGCCACTTACCAGGGAAGCGGAGCGAGTTTTAGCAATGATTTATATCTCATGCTGGACGCTTCGGGTAAACCGGGAAATGACAGCAACCCGGCAAACGACATTCTACTCTTCAACAGTCGTTCCTCATCCGTCGGTGAAACACGAGATCTCGGCGTATTCGCCGGTGGAACGGCGCTGCCTCTCCGTATGCATGTGATTGATACAGGTCACGATTATTTCACCGGTCCGGCCTCACTCAATCCTGATGGAGAATTTCATGCAAGAGCTCAGAATAACTGGCTGCCAGACACCACCCTGGTGAGCTTCGAGGATTTGCTTAATAGCTTTGATCGGAATTTTAACGATTTGAGCAGTTCGTTTTCCAACACGATAGCAGCAATACCGGAACCGGAAAGCTATGCCCTGTTGCTGGCGGGGCTGGGAGTAATCGGCGCGCTAGCCCGTCGCCGACGCAAACTTGATTGCCCCGCTGGGGATTACTAGCATTCGCTGCGGACGACAAGGACGCACGCCCAAGTGCCCATGGACACCATCGGTTTTTTGTGCCGCCCCGCTATAATAATCGGAGAAGAGTTTCCGTCGCGACGCCTCAGAAAGGTTCCCAGGGAACGAAAGACGACCGGACGGAATGGAGATGCAAAACTCTTATCTTGGCCCGTTTCTCGCCTGAGAAGCTGCTCCTTACACCTTAATCCCGCCGTTGCGTCCTAGATCGATTGCTGTATTGCGTAAGCACAAAGCGCAATCAATGTCTGCGGAAAAACTCCGAACGCAAGTATTGCGATTCCATTTGCGCTTATCAATAATTTAACGTCGCCCTGCGGCCTGATCAACGCATTGGTTTCCGGCTCATCGAAGTACATCAATTTAACGATGCGCAGGTAGTAAAACACACCCACCAGCGAGAGAAGCACGGCCAAAACTGCCAGCCACACGTAACCCGCGTTTAATACCGCCTCCAGCACCGACAGCTTGGCATAAATACCAACCGTGGGCGGAATGCCAGCCATGGAGAACATCAACAGCAGGGTAATAAACGCATACCAGGGGTTACGCCGGTTCAATCCTTTGAAATCGTCTAACTTGTCCGCCTCGAAGCCCGCACGTGACAGGAGCATGATCATGCCGAAAGTGCCGAGCGTCATCAGCACATAAACCACGATGTAGAACATTGCGGCGCTATAGCCATTTCCATCCGCCGCGATGATGCCAAGCAGCACGAATCCCATATGCGATATGGTCGAATACGCCAGCATACGCTTGATGTTGGTCTGAGCAATGGCGGCGAAATTGCCGATTATCATGGACATCACGGCCAGAATGATGAGCATGTCCTGCCAGTCCCCCGCCAGACCGCCCAAACCTTCCGCCAGCAACCGCATGATGAAGCCGAACGCGGCGAATTTGGGCGCCGAGCCGATAAATAGCGCGACGGCGGTCGGGGCGCCCTCATAGACGTCCGGGACCCACATGTGAAACGGCGCCACGCTCAGCTTGAAGCTGATGCCCGCCACGATGAAGACCAGCCCCACCACCAGCACGGCATGGTTGCTTACCCCGCCCTGAATGACTTCGACCACCCGGGCGATATCGAGTGAGCCTGTCGCACCATATATCATCGACATGCCATACAACAGGAAACCGGACGCCAGTGCGCCGAGGACAAAGAATTTTATGGCCGCTTCGGTCGCCGCTACTGACTCCCGTCTCATTGCCACCATTGCATATTGCGACAATGACAGCAACTCCAGCCCCAGGTAAAGCGTCAAAAAATGGCTGGCGGAGATCATCACCATCATGCCCAGTGTCGCAAACAGCGCCAGGCTGAAAAACTCGCCACTGAGCATGCCACGTTCCGTGATGTATTCCCGTGAATAGACCAGGACCGCTGAAACGGTAAGATATACCAGCAGCTTCAGCAGATCGGCCATTGGGTCATCCACGAACATTCCAGAGAATGTGTATACGACGCCGGGTTCCGAAGTGGCAAAAGTGATCAGCAGGCAGCCAAACAAGGACAACTGCGCCAGCGAATAGGCGAGGTAGGATTTCTTCCCGCCCCACGCCAGATCGGCCAGTAGCACCACGCAAACCATTACCAACAGAAAGATTTCTGGATATGCGGGGGCAAAGTCAGGCGGCGAAAAATTCATATCATCCTCAAACAGGCGAGACCCATTTCATATTTCCTAAAGCTTGCTGCGAGCAACGTGTGCCAGCAAGTCGTCTACCGTGGTGTGCATTACTTCCAGCAACGGCAACGGATAGAGACCCATCCCCAGTACGGCTGCTGCAAGGACCGCCAGGATTACGATCTCCCGAGGGTTGATGTCCCTGAGCCCTTCCACCCCGGGATGTGTCACAGCACCGAAAACCACACGCTTGTACATCCAGAGTGTATAAGCAGCACCGAAGATAAGGGTGGTTGCGGCAAGAAACGCGTACCAGAAATTCACCTTGATCGCGGCCATGATGACCATGAATTCCCCCACGAAACCGCTCGTACCGGGCAAGCCCGAATTGGCCATGGCAAATAGCATGAAAAACGCTGCAAACATAGGCATCTTGTTGGCCACGCCGCCGTAATCCGCGATTTGCCGCGAATGCAGCCGATCATACATAACGCCTACGCACAGAAACATCGCCGCCGAAACAAAGCCGTGCGAAATCATCTGCACCATCGCGCCTTCGACGCCATAATCGTTGAACAGGAAAAAGCCCAGGGTAACGAAGCCCATGTGCGAGACCGATGAATAGGCAATGAGCTTTTTCATATCCGCCTGCACCAACGCTACCAGTCCAATATAAACCACCGCAAGCAGGGACAATACAATCATCATGCTGGAAAGTTGGTGGCTGGCGTCGGGAACGATGGGTAGCGAGAAGCGCAGGAAACCGTACCCCCCCATTTTTAACAGTATCGCCGCCAGCACTACCGATCCGCCTGTGGGCGCTTCCACGTGTGCGTCCGGCAGCCATGTGTGGACCGGCCACATCGGGACCTTTACCGCAAACGCCAACAGAAATGCGATAAATATGAGCACTTGCGGCGTAAGTGGCAATGGCAGTTTGTGATAGTCAAGGATTGAAAAACTGCCACCGGAGACATGATAGAGGTAGATGAATGCTACGAGCATCAACAGTGAGCCGAGCAGCGTATACAGGAAAAACTTGATTGCCGCGTATACCCGGTTGGGCCCGCCCCAGACGCCAACAATGAGAAACATCGGAATCAGTGAAGCTTCCCAGAATACGTAGAACAGAACTGCATCGAGGGATGAGAAAACCCCGTTGACGATCCCGGACATGATCAGGAACGCGCCCATGTATTGGGAAACCCGGTTGCTTATCACCTCCCATCCGGCGATGACCACCAGCGGCGTGGTGAAGCAATTAAGCAGGATCAATGGCATCGCGATGCCATCCACGCCCATGTGGTAATGAACATTGAATCGTTCGATCCAGGGGCTGTGCTCAACGAACTGCATCGCGTTCGTTAACGGATCAAACTGGGTATAAAGGGGAATCGCAACCAGAAACCCCGCTATCGAACCGATGAGCGCGATCCATCTTGCCAACTGGGCATTCCGGTCGCCACCGGTAGCGAGTACTGCAATTCCAGCCGCAATCGGCAGCCAGACGATCAGACTTAACAAGGGAAGGCCAAACAGCATTTTTATTCCGTTTTGTTCATTTGTCACGCAGAGATGCGGAGCCGAAACCCTTAACGACGTTTTACTTTTATTGGTTCACGACCCGAACAACCACACACTCATCAATACGAATACACCCACGATCATGGTGAACGCATAATGATAGATATAGCCGGACTGGAAGCGGCGTATCAGCACGGCAGTTCCGGCCACCACCCGCGCTGTTCCATTAACGAAGAATCCATCAATCACTTTTACGTCGCCGAATTTCCATAGCCCCTGCCCAAGCGCGCGCGCGCCCCCGGCGAAGAGCCAGGAATAGAATTCGTCGATAAAATATTTACGATCGAGCAGCACAGAAAATGGTCCTGCCGCGCTTTTTATTTTCGCGGGCAAGTCGGGTTTGACCAGATACAAATACCAGGCGGCGAAAATGCCACCTACTGATAGCCAGAAGGGTAGCGTGGCAAATGCGTGAGTCATCATCGCCAGCACACCGTGAAATTCCGACGACAGCTTCGCCATTGCTTCATGCTGCGGCAAGATTTGTATGGCATCACCAAAATACCCGCCGAACAACATCGGTCCGATCAGCCAGCCCGCACCGATAGAGGGTATCGCAAGCGCCGCCAGCGGAACCGTTACTACCCAAGGTGACTCATGCAGATGCTCTTGAGTATGATGGTCCATCCGGGGCTTGCCGTGAAAAGTCATAAACATCAGGCGGAAGGTGTAAAACGCGGTGATGAATACCGTGGTCACGGTGCAGAAATAAGCGAAGCCGGCGCCAGGGATGTTTGCGAAATGCACTGCCTCAATGATGGTGTCCTTGGAAAAGAAGCCCGAAAACCCGGGGACGCCGGCGCTTGCCAGGGCTGCGATGAACATTGTCCCGTAGGTAATGGGCATATACTTCTTGAGTCCGCCCATCTTGCGCATGTCCTGTTCGTGGTGCATTGCGATAATGACCGACCCCGCTCCCAAAAACAGCACCGCCTTGAAAAAGGCATGAGTCATCAGGTGAAAAATCGCAGCGGAATAGGCCGAAGCGCCGAGCGCCACCGTCATGTAACCCAGCTGTGAGAGCGTGGAATATGCGACCACGCGCTTGATATCGTGCTGCACAATTGCAACCAGCGCCATGAAAAGCGTTGTTATGCCGCCAATGACCAGTATGAACGACAGTGCGGTTTCGGTTAATTCAAAGAGCGGGGACATGCGCGCCACCATGAAAATACCGGCGGTCACCATTGTTGCGGCATGAATCAGCGCGGAAATAGGCGTGGGGCCTTCCATCGAATCAGGCAGCCATACGTGCAGCGGAAATTGCGCCGATTTACCCATTGCCCCGACGAACAATAGAATGCAGACTGCAGACAATACCGCCCACGGCGTGCCGGGAATGATCTCGATCGTCTGGGTCGCCACCTGCGGAGCCTGGGCGAATACTGCCGCGTAATCCAGCGTACCGAAGTACACAAGTACCAGGCCGATGCCCAGAAGGAAACCGAAATCGCCTACGCGATTGACAAGGAACGCCTTCAAATTGGCGTAGATCGCGGAGGGCCTCGTATACCAGAAGCCGATCAGCAGATAGGAAACCAGTCCGACCGCTTCCCAGCCAAAGAAAAGCTGAAGAAAGTTGTTGGACATCACCAGCATCAACATCGAGAACGTGAAAAGCGAGATGTAGCTGAAAAAACGCTGATAACCCGGGTCCCCGTGCATGTAACCAATTGTATAGATGTGCACCATGAGCGATACGAAGCTCACTACCACCATCATGGTTGCCGAGAGCCGGTCGATAAGAAATCCAATCTCGAAGCGTGTGTCGCCGGCCGTCATCCAGGTGTAAACGCTGCCGTTATAGATATTCCCTTTCAATACATCCAGAAATACGGCAACAGCTCCGGCCACGCACACGAGCATAAATGCAATGGTAGCCCGATGACTCCAAGACGGGCCGATCACGCGCCCAAACAGCCCGGCGACAAGCGCTCCCGCCAAGGGCGCCAGCGGCACTAATAGATAAAGTTTTTGCATCTCAGTCATGGAAAAATCAGTTTTTCTTATATTGCCCGGTTAATGCCCGCCCACGCGGCGGCCCTCAACCGGACAACTCACCCCTTGAGCTTATCCAGATCGTCCACGTTGATGGTGCGCAGGTTTCGAAACAGCACTACCAGTATTGCAAGGCCAATAGCCGACTCCGCCGCTGCCACGGTAAGGATGAAGAACACGAAGATTTGCCCCGATGTGTCCTGGAGGTAATACGAAAACGCGACGAAATTCATATTCACCGCGAGCAGCATCAGCTCGATCGCCATCAGCAGGATGATCACGTTCTTCCTGTTCAGGAAAATACCGACAATGCTGATAGCGAACAGAATCGCCCCGAGAACAAGGTAATGGGATAACGAAACCAAACTAGCGCCCCCTTTTCAGGACATAAATATGCACTTGCTTTTTATTCTTTCTTCTCGGACGGCATGGACACCATCCGTATCCGATCCCCGCGTTTTACCGCCACCTGTTTCGCCGCGTCTACTGACTTGATCCCCGTGCGATGCCGCAGGGTCAGTGCGATGGCGGCGACGATCGCCACCAGCAGGATAACTGCTGCCAACTCAAAGGCGTAAACATATTCCGTATAAATCAGACGACCCAGTTCCTTGGTATTGCTATAGTCGGCGCCGCGAGACGGCGGAGGCGGCATTTCCTCAATTCCGAATTGCTTGCCCATCAGCACCATGGCCATCTCGGCCGCCATCACGACCGCCAGCAACGCTCCAAAAGGGAACCATTTCAGGAATCCTTCACGCAACCTGTCGATATTGATATCCAGCATCATCACAACGAACAGAAACAACACCATCACTGCGCCGACATACACCAACACCAGCGTGATGGCGAGAAATTCCGCCTCTAGCAACAGCCAAAGCCCCGAGGAGGTAAAAAAAGCCAGCACCAGTAATAATGCCGCATGCACCGGATTTCGGGCGGTAATCACCCCCAGGGCAGCCAACACCAGTACGGTCGAAAAAAAGTAAAAAATTATATCTTGAAAGCTCATGTGGGCACTTCTATAAATTCCGGGTTCTAAGTAAGTTCATCTGCCCCCCAGTCGACGCGGGATACGCAAACGAGGCGCTCAGCGGTACTCGCAGAGCAATTAAACGCCCGCATGCGTCCGGTATATAAACGATAAAATTTCTCTAGCAGCCTATAACGCAACTGATTTCGACTGTATAAAAGTCCCCACCGGTAGCTCAGCCGCCAAGTCTAGCGGTAGCCCGCATCCGCTGCCCTGTCCTTGGCGATCTGTTCCTCATATCGATCTCCGACGGCCAGGAGCATCTCCTTCGTATAGATGAGGTCGCCGCGCTTTTCACCGTGATATTCGAGAATACGAGTCTCAACAATCGAGTCCACGGGACAGGATTCCTCGCAGAAACCGCAGAATATGCATTTTGTAAGATCGATGTCATACCGCGTGGTGCGGCGCGTGCCATCCTCGCGCTGCTCCGATTCTATTGTAATTGCGAGAGCCGGACAGACCGCTTCGCACAACTTGCACGCGATACAGCGCTCTTCGCCATTTGGGTAACGGCGCAACGCATGCAGTCCGCGGAAACGGGGAGACATCGGTGTCTTTTCCTCTGGAAAGTAAACCGTGATTTTGCGTGCAAACAAATACCTGCCGGTCAGCATCATGCCCTTGAGCAGCTCAAACAGCAGGAAAGTACGGAAAAAATCCTTGATACGGTTCATGGCTTTTCCCTTTCTCAGTGGAACCACAAATTAAGAGGGAATGCGTCGCGCAGCGATGACGGAAGCTGCATCACCAGGCCCACCAGCAATATCCAGATAAGGGTAATGGGAATGAAAACTTTCCAACCCAGCCGCATAATCTGGTCATAGCGGTAGCGGGGGAACGTAGCACGGAACCATAGAAAACAAAATAGCAAAAACGCCACCTTCATGACCAGCCAAATGAAACCGGGAACCAGCGTAAACGGGGCGACGTTGAGCGGAGGCAGCCAGCCGCCGAGAAATATGATGCTGGCAAGCGTTGCCACCAGGATCATGTTGGCATATTCCGCCAGGAAAAATACCGTGAACGCCATGCCTGAATACTCGACATGGAAGCCCGCTACGATTTCAGACTCACCCTCGGCCACATCGAAGGGCGCGCGATTGGTCTCCGCCACGCCGGAGATGAAATACACCAAGAACATGGGAAATAGCGGAACGAGGTACCAATTGAGCAAACTGCCGCCCTGCTGCCCCTTGACGATGTCTCCCAGATTCAAGCTGTGCGACATCATCAGCACACATACCAGCGCAAAGCCCATCGCCAGCTCATACGAAACAACCTGGGCGGCAGAACGCATTGCGCCGAGAAATGCATACTTGGAGTTTGATGCCCAGCCCGCGATAATCACCCCATAAACCCCCATCGAGGTCATCGCCAGAATATAGAGCAGACCAGCATTGACGTCCGCCAATACCACCTCGGGAGAAAAAGGCACCACTGCCCACGCCGCCAGCGCAGGGGCGAACGTCAACACCGGCGCGAGTACGAACAAAAACTTGTTGGCCCCGCTGGGAATGATGATTTCTTTCATCACGGCCTTGACCGCATCCGCGATTGGTTGCGCCCAGCCGCCCAGCCATGGAATACCAAAGAAAGTGACCCGGTTGGGTCCGACACGCAATTGCATGAAACCAATAATCTTGCGTTCGGCAAACGTAAGATAGGCCACCGCGAGCATCAGGGGCAGTATTATGGCAACGATTAACAACACGTTCTTCGTCACGAGGAACAGAGCCGGGCCCCACTCGGGGCCGAAAAAATCGCCAAATAATTGTTGCGCGTATTCCATCAAATCATCCCGGTCTATTCCATCACAATCTTTCGATAGTGATCTCACTGAACATTCCGCCCAGCGCCGCCGTCAGCGGATGTGCCGAAGCTACGCGCACACAGTTGGCAGGAAGCTTGTCGTCTCGCGCCGCAGTAAGGTGCGCCTCACCTTCACCCTGTTTCAGCCTGACGCTTTCCCCTGGACGAATGCCGAGTTTGTCCATCAAATCCCCTGGCATCCATGCCATTGGCTCGGCAGCATCGCGTGTGCGCTGCAGCGATTCAGCGCGGCGCGCGATGGGATCGGCCTGGTAAATCGGCACCTCGCCTATGCGCTGGGTACCTGCCCCCTGCCCCACTGGCAGGACATTTCCTACCGTAAAACTTCTCAAATTATTGTCGAGACGAGCGGTGATATCGTATCCAGGCGGTAGAATCTCCGCACGCACCTGCTCCGGTGTTTCGTAACCAAAGCCCTCAATCTGCAACATATTGCCAAGCACACGCAGCACCTTCCATGCCGGGCGTGTCTCGCCGAGAGGAGCCACGACCCCATTGAAACTTTGGATCCTGCCTTCAGTACTGATGAAAGTGCCGGAAGTTTCCGTAAACGGAGAAATAGGCAGCAACACATCCGTGTAACGGCTTTGAAGGATTGCATCGCTTTTGTATGTGGTCATCATTACCACCAACTCTGCCTCGCCTAGTGCCCGCGCGGTCTGCTGTGGATCATAACTGTCCAGATCCGGTTCCAGGTTCATCAGAATGAAGGCTCGGCACGCCTCGGGGCGGTTCATCCCTACCATTTGAGAGGCATCAAGGCCGACCGATGCACTCTCATGCGCATTGCCCGTCGTTTCCGCGGGGGAATGACGCCCGGGAATTGCGCCGGCAATGTAGGCGCCTACGCTGTTTGCGGCCTCACCCAGGATGCCGAACTGCACCTCGGTAATTTGCGCAACCTGCTGCGCCAGGGCATGTATGTCAGCGTATTGCGGATGATGCTGGGTCAGGTTGCCGAGAAAAATCGCCGCCGGCTTGCTGTTGATAAGACTTTCCGCGATGGCGCGCGCGGTATCGCTCACATTGACGGAGCTCAGCGACTCTGCGGCGCCGCCGGGAATTTGCGCTCCTTTCGACTCGGCGGCGGCTTTCAGCACCTGCGCCAACATCTGCACCGTGGCGGCAGGGTCAACAATGGCGCGATTCGCTACCTTGCAAAGCAGATCATCATCTACGGGATTGATCAGATTCAACTGCGCACCATGCTTCACCGCCTGACGCAAACGCTGCGCAAGGAGGGGGTGATCCTTGCGAAGAATGCTTCCAATGATCAGCGCTGATTTCAAGCCGGAAATATCGGCGATGGGCATCCCCAGCCACGGTATACCCTGCAGGTATGCATCTGCGCGGAAATCCGAATGGCGCAGACGGTGATCGACATTCTCGCTGCCCAGTCCCCGGACGAGTTTCTGCAACAAATAAAGTTCTTCAAGCGTGCTGTGGGGAGAAGCCAATGCGCCGATATGCTGTGCTCCATGCCTCTCCCTGACCGTATTCAACCCGTCCGCAACGAATTCCAGCGCGGTTTGCCAGTCGCATTCCTGCCATTGACCCCCACGCTTTATCATCGGCTTGGTCAAGCGCTCCTCGGAGTTCAATCCCTCGTAGGAAAAACGGTCCTTATCCGATATCCAGCATTCGTTAATTGCTTCATTCTCGCGCGGCAGCACGCGCATTACGCGGTTCTGCTTGACCTGGACCACCAGATTGGAACCCAGACCGCAGTGCGGGCTAATGGATTTCCTGCGCGACAATTCCCATGTACGCGCCGAATAGCGGAATGGCTTGCTGACCAAAGCTCCGACCGGACAGAGGTCGATCATATTGCCCGACAACTCCGAATCCACGGTGCTGCCAACAAACGACAGGATCTCAGCATGCTCGCCCCGACCCGCCATGCCGAGTTCCATGATTCCCGCGATTTCCTGACCAAAGCGCACGCAACGGGTGCAATGAATACATCGAGTCATGTCGGTGGAAATCAACGACCCCAGATTCTTGTTCGCCACAACGCGCTTGGCCTCGGTATAACGCGAGGAACTCGACCCATACCCAACCGCCAGGTCCTGCAGCTGGCATTCACCCCCCTGGTCACAAATGGGACAATCCAATGGATGATTTATGAGCAGGAATTCCATCACGCCTTTTTGTGCCGTGACAGCCTGGCCTGAGTGGGTGAATACCTTCATGCCTTCCATGGCCGGCGTCGCGCACGCAGGCAAGGGCTTGGGGGCCTTCTCCACCTGTACTAGACACATCCGGCAATTGGCCGCGATGGACAGTTTCTTGTGATAGCAGAAATGCGGAATGAATATACCCAGCTCATTGGCGCCATCCATTACGGTGGCATTCTTCGGAACGGAGACCGCTTTACCGTCTATTTCAAAATTGATCATCGGTTGCATGCTTTAGTATTAATGAGCGGGATGCGAACGAGAAAAAAGCCACTTTGCCCTTGACCCTGCTATTCCGGTTACACCAGGCATTTCTTGTGCTCAATATGATAGGCGAACTCGTCCCGAAAATGCTGGATCATGGCACGCACCGGCATGGCCGCGGCATCGCCCAGCGCGCAAATGGTTCGCCCCTGAATATTGTCGGCGACGCTGTTGAGGAGATCCAGATCCTCCATCCGCCCCTTACCGGTTTCGATGCGGTGCACCACGCGATAAAGCCAACCCGTGCCCTCCCGGCAAGGCGTGCATTGACCGCAGGATTCCTCATAATAAAAGTATGAAAGCCGCTCCAGGGCTCTTACCATACAGGTCGTTTCGTCCATTATGATGACCGCGCCGGAACCCAGCATGGATCCCGCCTTGGCGATGGAATCGTAGTCCATGTCCGTCTCCATCATGATGTCGCCTGGCAATACCGGCATGGATGAGCCGCCCGGAATGCAGCCCTTCAGTTTCCGGTCGCCACGCATGCCGCCGGCCATTTCCAGCAGTGTCTTAAACGGTGTGCCCAACGGGACCTCATAATTGCCGGGCTTATTGACGTGACCCGAAACCGAAAAAAGTTTCGTCCCGCCATTGTTGGGCTTTCCCAGCTGCAAAAATTTCTCGCCACCATTTCGAATGATCCAGGGCACCGAGGCAAACGTCTCGGTATTATTGATGGTGGTTGGCTTGCCATAGAGGCCAAAACTTGCTGGAAACGGCGGCTTGAAGCGGGGTTGGCCTTTCTTTCCTTCCAATGATTCGAGCAGCGCCGTTTCCTCGCCGCAGATATAGGCGCCGTAACCATGATGGTTATATAACTGGAAACTGAAATCCGAACCGAGGATATTTTTTCCCAGCCACCCGGCCGCCCGCGCCTCCTCGACCGCCTCTTCCATCCGTTCGTACGTGTCCCAAATTTCGCCATGTATATAGTTGTAGCCCGCCTTGATACCCATGGCATATGCGCCGATAGCCATGCCTTCGATCAGGATATGCGGATTGTGGCGCATGATGTCGCGGTCCTTGAAAGTGCCGGGCTCGCCCTCATCCGAATTGCACACCAGGTATTTATCGCCCTCATACTGCTTGGGCATGAAGCTCCACTTCAATCCGGTCGGAAACCCTGCGCCGCCACGGCCACGCAGGGCCGATTTTTTTACTTCCTCTATGATTTTTTCAGGTGGTATCTTTTCCTCAAGGATTTTTCTCAGCGCAACATAACCCTCGCGCTGCTGGTAATTCTGGAGACGCCAGTCATTTGGGTCCGAGGGGTTCAACCCGGCCAATAACACCTGGGTAGGCTGGGTCATTTGCTCAACTCCTCCAGCAATTGGTTAATGTTCTCATTGGACATGAAACTGCACATACGTTTGTTATTAACCAGTAGCACGGGCGCGTCGCCGCAGGCGCCCATGCATTCACCTTCTTTCAAGGTAAACAGCCCGTCCGTGGTCGTTTCATTAAAACCGATGCCCAACTTTTGTTTCATATGCGCCGCAGCGTCATTGCCACCGGACAGCGCGCAAGGCAGATTCGTACAAATGGTGATCTTGTATTTGCCCAGAGGCTGCAAATTGTACATGTTGTAAAAGGTCGCGACCTCATACACTGCGATAGGCGGCATGCCAATATAATGGGCAATAAAATCCATTGTTTCGGTGGCTAGCCACCCTTTCTCATCCTGAGCAATGGCGAGCGCCGACATTACCGCCGACTGGCGTTGATCAGCTGGGTATTTAGCCAGCTCATGATCAATTTTTTCTATGGATTCTGCACTTAACATCTTGATAGCCGTTAACCGTAAATAAGCTTATCGGTCGATTTCCCCGAACACGATATCCTGTGTACCGATAATGGCGACCACATCCGCGATCATATGCCCCCTGGACATTTCATCGAGGGCCGCCAAATGAGGAAATCCGGGGGCGCGGATTTTCAGGCGGTATGGCATGTTGGCGCCATCCGATACCAGATAGATCCCGAATTCACCTTTAGGATGTTCGACCGCGGCATAGGCCTCACCCGGAGGAACGTGGAAGCCTTCGGTAAAGAGTTTGAAATGATGAATCAGCTCTTCCATGTTCTGTTTCATTTCCACGCGAGCAGGCGGTGCGACCTTATGATTGTCGGTGATGACCGGCCCCGGGTTCTTGCGCAGCCATTCGACGCACTGCCTGATGATACGATTCGATTGGCGGAATTCTTCAATTCGAACCAGATAGCGGTCGTAACAGTCTCCGTTCACGCCCACCGGTATATCAAAATCCATTTGATCGTAAACCTCATAGGGTTGCTTCCTCCGCAAATCCCATTCCACGCCCGAACCGCGCAGCATGGGACCTGTGAAGCCCAGCGCCTTGGCACGCTCCGGGGATACCACCCCAATACCTACAAGCCGCTGCTTCCATATCCGGTTATCGGTCAACAGCGTTTCGTACTCATCCACATAGGTCGGAAACCGGTTTGTAAAGTCTTCTATAAAGTCCAACAGCGAGCCCGTGCGATTTTCATTACGTAGCCGGGTGCTTTTTTCGTCATGTATTTTGGAAGGCTCGTATTTCGGCATGGATGCCGGCAAATCACGATAGACCCCACCCGGCCGATAGTAGGCCGCATGCATTCTGGCCCCCGATACCGCCTCATAGCAGTCCATCAAGTCCTCACGGTCGCGGAAAGCATAAAGAAATACCGTCATCGCCCCTACGTCCAGCGCATGGGCCCCTAGCCACAAGAGATGGTTGAGTATTCGCGTTATCTCGTCGAACATCACACGGATATATTGAGCGCGCAACGGCACTTCCAGCTTAAGCAGTTTCTCGATCGCCATTACGTAGGCATGCTCGTTGCACATCATCGAGACATAATCCAGCCGATCCATATAGGGAACCGACTGTATAAACGTTTTGTTCTCGGCGAGTTTTTCAGTTGCGCGGTGCAGCAGACCGATATGCGGATCAGCGCGTTGTATCACCTCACCGTCCAGTTCCAGCACAAGCCGCAGGACGCCATGCGCAGCAGGATGCTGCGGACCGAAATTCATGGTGTAGTTACGTATTTCAGCCATGTTTCAGCCCACCTCTGGTAATTTCGACGCAAGCTCGAAGGCGCCGTTGTGGACGGAACAGGAGAATGGAGACGACCATACAGGCTTCATTCGCTATCCCCATAGTGTTCTTCGCGGATCACCTTCGGCGTGATCTGTCGTGGCTCGATGCTGACCGGCTGATAGATTACCCGTTGCTGGTCGGGGTCGTAACGCATTTCCACGTTTCCGCTCAGCGGAAAATCCTTGCGGAACGGATTACCGATAAAGCCGTAATCCGTGAGAATACGCCGCAGATCGGGATGACCCGTAAAAACAATGCCGTAAAGATCGAACGCCTCGCGCTCAAACCAGTTGGCCGCCGGCCATATGTCAATTACTGAGTCTACAACCGGAAATTCGTCATCATCCGCAAACGTCTTGAGTCGTAACCTGTGGTTATGACCGAGCGACAACAAATGGTAAACGATAGCGAAACGCTTGCCGATACGGTCATCCTGGGGGCCATACTCAGAGCCGTAGGCGGAGTAATCCACGCCGCATAAATCGATCAGCATCTCGAAACGTAATTCCGGATTGTCGCGCAGGGTTTCCATCACCTGCAGCAGATCGGCCGGATGCACCGTTGCGGTGAGCTCACCCAATTGCGTACTCACGCTGACAAGCTTATCGGCCAGTACGTTTTGCAGGCAAAAGGAGAGCGTTTCCAGGCGAGAGGACGTCATATATTACTTAACGGGCAATAGTATTGGTGCGGTGGATTTTGTTCTGCAGCTGAATAATGCCGTAGAGCAATGCTTCCGCCGTGGGGGGACAGCCGGGAACATAAATGTCCACCGGCACTATTCGGTCACAGCCACGAACCACGGAGTAAGAGTAATGGTAATAACCGCCGCCATTGGCGCAGGAGCCCATGGATATCACCCACCGCGGCTCCGCCATCTGGTCATAAACTTTACGTAGCGCTGGGGCCATCTTATTGCACAGGGTGCCGGCTACGATCATTACGTCCGATTGACGCGGGCTTGGACGAAATACAATGCCAAAACGGTCGAGATCATAACGTGAAGCGCCGGCCTGCATCATTTCCACCGCACAGCATGCCAACCCGAAAGTCATCGGCCACATAGACCCGGTACGGCCCCAATTGATGACCGAATCCAGACTGGTGGTGATAAAACCTTTGTCCATCACTCCGTTCGCACTCATAATCTTAGTCCCACTCCAGGGCGCCTTTCGTCCACTCATAGATAAAGCCAACGACAAGGATACCCAGAAAAATTACCATTGCGACAAAACCAAATAAGCCGATCTCATTCAAAACGACTGCCCATGGAAACAGGAAAGCGATCTCCAGATCGAACAGAATGAATAAGATCGCCACGAGATAGTAGCGGACGTCAAATTTCATGCGCGCATCTTCAAATGCTTCGAAGCCGCATTCATATGGGGACAGCTTCTCGCTGTCAGGACGATTGGGGGCGAACAGCCAGCCCAGTGCCATAGGCACCACGCCGACGGCAAGGCCAATCAAGATGAATAACAGGATAGGGAAATAATTTTCGAGCATCGCGTGATTAAAAATAAAGAGCTAGAGAGACCAGGCAACGGTTTACATCCAACTGTTACGCTGATTCCCAGCCCTATTTCAACTGGTGCCGACGGCGAGACTCGAACTCGCACAGCTTTCGCCACCGCCCCCTCAAGACGGCGTGTCTACCAATTTCACCACGTCGGCGGCTTAATTTGAGTCCTAGTCGAGACCTACCGAGTTAGAACGCGCCGGTAGTCAATTGTTCAACTAGCTCATCATTTAATTATTTTGGTATCTCTGTAGCCTTCGAGGTTCCTTCTTCCGTTGGACGAGGAAGCGGCGGCTCTGCGGGCTTCGATTGAACCTGCGTCGCCTTTTCCATCACCCCCCCACTCTCGGTCTTGTTAGTCGAAAGATAAGTAAGGCCAAGACTGGTAACGAAAAAGACGGCAGCCAGCGCGCCCGTTGTCCTGCTCAAGAAATTTGCCGAGCCACTGGCACCAAACAAGCTTCCCGATGAGCCGCTGCCAAAGGCAGCCCCCATATCGGCTCCTTTGCCGTGTTGCAGCAGAACCAGAACAATGACTGCCACAGCCGACACGACGTGCAATATCCAGATGAATGTTTCCAAAGACTGCTCCAGATGAGTTAATTCTTTGCCGCATTGCAGATGGCGACGAATTCATCGGCAACAAGCGAGGCGCCGCCGATCAATCCGCCATCGATATCCGGCATGCAGAATAGCTCGGCCGCGTTGCTAGCCTTGACGCTGCCCCCGTAAAGGACCCGCAGCTTGGCGGACACCGCGGGATCGTGCGCCGCAATTCTGCTGCGGATAAACGCGTGGACGTCCTGAGCCTGTTGCGGCGTAGCAGTTTTACCGGTTCCAATAGCCCATACCGGTTCATAAGCCAATACCGAGCTGGAAAGTGCGTTCACGCCCGTTAGTTCGATTACCGCGTCCAGCTGCTCCGCCACTACCTGCTCGGTAACCCCAGTCTCGCGTTGATCGAGTGTTTCGCCGATACACAGGATGGGCGTCAAACCTGCAGCCTGCGCTGCTCTGAATTTGAGCGCCACGGTATGACTATCCTCACCAAACAACGCTCGCCGTTCCGAGTGGCCGACAATCGCATAGCGACACCCAAAATCGACCAGCATCGCTGCGGAAACCTCGCCTGTATAGGCACCCTTCTCATACTGGCTGACATTCTGGGCGCCCCAGGATACATGGGTATTCGCTAATATCGATTGTGCCTGCCAAAGATAGGGATAAGGTACAGCCACAGCAATGCTCGCTTTCTCCAACCCTGCGGTCCGCGAGACGATCGCATCCAGCAAATCCCGATTTTGCGCTGTGCTGCCATGCATCTTCCAATTGCCCGCAACCAGCTTTGAACGCGTCGCCATGAGAGAAATCGCCTCGTCCTTGTATGTCAAAGCTGCGAATGTTACTCGTGAATGAATACGGGGTCAATCTTTGGGGTCCATCACCGGATCAACGACAAAATTGAAGGCAGAACCGGTAATGCATGAGGGGAAAGAGGATCGGAAACGCGACTCGGTTAAACGATGAAAGCGGCCCGTGTCTCTCCGGGCATCTCTGTTTTCAGCCAAACCGTCCGGTAATGTAATCTTCAGTCTGTTTATTCTTAGGTTTGATGAAAATGTTGTCCGTTACATCAAATTCGATGAGCTCGCCCAGGTACATATAGGCCGTATAATCCGACACTCGAGCCGCTTGCTGCATGTTATGGGTGACAATAAGGATCGTAACTTTATCCTTCAGATCGGCGATGAGCTCTTCGATACTGGCGGTAGCGATGGGGTCAAGCGCAGATGTCGGCTCATCGAACAGCAGGATTTCCGGATCGGTCGCCAGGGCTCGAGCTATACATAAGCGTTGTTGCTGGCCCCCGGAGAGATTATAGGCAAGCTGATGCAGCCGATCTTTCGCTTCGTCCCATAACGCCGCGTTGCGCAGGGCTTCTTCCACTTTCTCGTCTAAAATGGCACGCTGCCTGATCCCCCGCACACGCAGCCCATACGCAACATTTTCATAAATCGATTTCGGGAACGGATTGGGCTTTTGAAATACCATGCTGATACGCATCCGCACTTCAATCGGATCCACCGTCCGCGAAAGGATATTGACATTGTCCGGATGCAAAATGATCTCGCCAACGTAACGATTACCCGGATAAAGGTCGTGCATGCGGTTAAAGCAGCGCAAAAAGGTGGATTTACCACATCCGGACGGCCCGATCAGAGCAGTTACTTGTTTTTCATGCAACATCATGTTGATGTTCTTTAGCGCAGAGAACGAACCGTAGTAAAAACTCAGGTTTTTCACTTCGGATTTATAGCGCGCCGGCACCGGATCCCCCAGGGGATCAATTACGGCAGCAGTGACTACCATTTGATGTTTTTCCGCATGCGATAGCGCAAGTAGATAGCAAGCGCGTTCATGGTGAGGGTCATCACCACGAGTATCAAGCCTGCAGCCGCGGCATTGACTTGAAACGCCTCTTCCGGTCGCGAAACCCAGTTGAACATTTGGATCGGCATCACGGTAAAAGGCGCCATCAACCACTCGAAAGACAGAAAAGGAAATTCGTCCTTAACAGGAGATGGCGGCAAAAACGCGATGAATGTCAGCGCCCCGATCGTGATAATAGGCGCTGTCTCCCCGATTGCTCGGGCCAGACCAATGATGACCCCTGTCAGGATACCGGCTGCAGAATACGGTAGCAGATGATCAGCGACCGTTTGCCATTTGGTTGCCCCGAGTGCGTACGCGCCTTCGCGGATGGCCACAGGAATAGCGCGGATGGATTCGCGGGTTGCCACAATCACAACCGGCAGAATCAGTAATGCCAGGGCCAAGCCTGCGGAAAGAATGCTCTGGCCGAAGCCAAACTGGTGGACGAACAGACTCAAAGCCAGTAGCCCGTAGATGATGGATGGGATCCCCGCAAGATTGGTTACATTGATTTCGATGATCTCGGTAATGATATTTTTTGCGGCATATTCTTCCAGATAGACACCCGCACCGATGCCCAGCGGCACCGCTGCAATGGCAGTCACCACCATGACCAAAGTCGTGCCAACCCAGGCCGAAAGTATCCCGGCTGATCCTGGGCGCCGCGAGGGAAAAGTAGTGAAGAAATCCCATGTCAACCGCGGCCACCCATCGATCAGCATGTGAGCGAATAACGCCATGAAGGTCAGGAGGGCGATCATCAGCACAAACACGCCGACGATCATGAAGATGAGATCCCAGAGCTTGTGGCGCGCAATAATGCTGCGGATCTCACTCAGGTCTTTGTCATCTCGCATCAATTGGCCCGATTAAAAGAGCAAACGTACATATACATGGGAACTCAGGAACCAAATAAAGGAAAAGACAGCGAAGGCTGGAAAAACACCACGTTAGTTCAATATACCTCGCGATACCGCTTGCGTAACACGTGTCCAACTATATTGAACGCAAGCGTCAATAGCAGCAAAGTAAGTCCAGCGGCAAAAATGGTCTGGTAGCCAATGCTGCCATGCGGGAGGTCGCCTAGGCTTACCTGTACGATGTAGGCTGTAATGGTAGCTGCAGGCTCCATCGGGTTCCAGGTCAAGTTCGGCTGCATCCCGGCCGCCACAGCCACTACCATGGTCTCTCCGACCGCGCGGGATATACCTAAAATATAAGCTGCTGCGATGCCCGAAAATGCCGCCGGCATGACCACCCTGATGGCGGTCTGGAATTTTGTTGCCCCCATTGCATATGAGCCCTCTCGAAGATTCATAGGCACGGCGCGCATCGCGTCTTCAGCCATGGAACTCACATAGGGAATAATCATGATTCCCATCACCAGCCCGGCGGATAACAGGCTGAAACCGGGCAGTCCCGGGATAATTTTCTGCAACAGAGGTGTTACGAAGAGTAATGCGAAATAGCCGTACACAACGGTCGGTACTCCGCCTAATAACTCTAGAAACGGCTTGGCAACCTCGCGCACGGTAAAGGGCGCGAATTCGGAAAGATATATGGCCGTGATCGTTCCCATAGGGATGGCGACCAGGAGAGCCACGGCGGAACTTACCACCGTGCCTGAGACCAGCGGAAGTATCCCGTAATGCGCGTCATCAAATAGCGGTGTCCATTGGGTATCGGTCAGAAAATCCCATAGCGGAACATGTTCAAAAAATACGACGGATTCCTTGACCAGCATTGCCACAATGGCCAGGGTAATTGCGACCGAGAGAAACGCCATCAGGAATAGCAACGCTTCAATGACGCGCTCGCCGAGATGGCGACGATAACTGTATCCGAGCCTTTTAGAATGAGGGGGTGCGTCTGAAGATTGTGCTATCACAGGCGAGAGCCTTCGAAAGAAGGGAAGGACGTTTCTTGACAGGCTACATATTAGGGTGGAAATGTTACAGTTTCGTGACATACAGAAACTGCAAAGAACGCAGGCCCTAGCCCGGGCTTGAGTATGAATTACCGTTGAACGGGTCTGGATTCGCCATGTAATTCCACGAATCCAGCCTCGGACTAAACTATTGACACAAATATGGATTCAGCGGCGTGGTAGCCGAAACGCCGCTGAACGAACACCTGAGCCCGGAACGTTCAGGAAAGCCTACTCCTCATCCTCGTCATCGTCCTCATCCTTTTTCTCGGGTTTGAGGACCATCTTGCCCTGCTTTTTGCTCTCGTTGAGGTCGGTCTCCGGGGC
>NZ_QAOU01000003.1:0-449929 GCF_003050965.1 Nitrosospira sp. Nsp2
GCCCCGGAGACCGACCTCAACGAGAGCAAAAAGCAGGGCAAGATGGTCCTCAAACCCGAGAAAAAGGATGAGGACGATGACGAGGATGAGGAGTAGCGCGATCTATCCTCTTGCATCTCGTATCGCTTCTGCGGCGTTTCCTGTTACTTCAACCAAACCGCTGGCTGCTCCTTTCGAGGGGCCAGCGGTTTCAATTATTTAAGCCTGTCGCACTGACGATTTCGACCATCATTTTCCAGCCGGGATTTACGCGTGGATTCCCGATCTCCGTCTTCGCTCAAATGGCAGTATACTGAGCGTTTCTTACAAGTAGTAGCGCATAGAAGATAATGCTGCGTCACTTTCCCCAACCAAATACGGCCGGTGTTCATCGAATTCGTGACTACTTCATCGCGACCCTGACATTCACTTGCGTCGCGATTAGCCTTAACCTCGACGCAAATGGCAGCCTTGGGCAGCAAAATACCATGGGTCTCATCGCATGGTCATTTCTGTTCGGGTTGCTACTGGGCGAGAACAAGGAAGTCAGGATGCAAGTTATCGTGGCCGTGGCATTTGCTACGTTGGGGGAGCACTTCGCTTCCATCTACATGGGTGGCTATACTTATCGATTCGGGAATGTACCGGCGTACGTTCCGCCCGGTCATGGAATGGTTTATCTGACCGCCGTCGCCCTCGCCCGGTCCGGTCTTTTTCTGCTGCATGCCCGAAAGATAGCAGCCTTTGTAATCGTGACATGCGGAGCGTGGTCACTGTGGGGAATCAGCGGATATCCTGAGCAAGGCGACCAGGTTGGGGCGCTGCTGTTTTGTGTTTTTCTGATTTACCTGTTCAAGGGCCGCTCCCCCATGGTTTACCTGGCTGCCTTTTTTATTACCACCTGGCTGGAGCTGATTGGTACCGCCGCGGGGACCTGGAAATGGGCGACGCTTGAACCGATCTTCCAGCTGACACAAGGGAATCCGCCGAGCGGTGTCGCTGCCTGGTATTGCCTTGTTGACGCAGTCGCCATTGGGTCCGCACCTGTGTTATTAAAGACGCTAAAAAAAGGCACGGACTGGGTTAAGGCAGGGAAGCCAAAAAACGCTGAGCAAGGCGTGAGAAATGACTGAATGAATTTTACATCTTGCTGACAGTCTAATAATAAATAATCAATGACCCGTTTACGCACAAAACGCCTCACACATTTATTTCCAGCCCTTGTCCTCCACAATTTTCCTATTTATAAACTGTTCTGTTTGAACCGCTCCAACCGTCAACGTTGGGCGATCCAAACGTAATATATATGTCATTCGCTCAACTCAATCTTTCCGCTGAAATCATCCGCGCGATCGCAGATCAAGGTTATACAGAACCCACTCCGATCCAGACTCAGGCGATTCCACCCATCCTTGCAGGCAAGGACATAATGGGTGGCGCGCAAACAGGTACCGGCAAGACGGCAGGTTTTACCTTGCCGATGCTGCACCGCCTGCAGCCCGGCGCCAGCACCAGCGCTTCCCCCGCCCGGCATCCTATCCGCGCCCTCATACTCGTGCCTACACGCGAACTGGCGGTCCAGGTATACGAGAGCGTAAAGGCCTACGGCAAATACCTTCCGCTCAGGTGCAGCGCGATTTATGGCGGAGTCGACATCGATCCGCAAATAAAAGCATTACGTGCTGGAGTCGAGATTCTGGTTGCAACGCCGGGACGCCTCATCGATCACGTACAGCAAAAAACCTTAACGCTCTCCAAACTTGAAATTCTGATACTGGATGAAGCCGACCGGATGCTGGATATGGGTTTTCTGCCGGATATCAAGCGCATCCTCACCCTATTGCCGCCACAGCGTCAGAGCCTCATGTTCTCCGCCACATTCTCCGGGGAAATCAAGAAACTTGCGAACACCCTGCTAAAAGATCCGGTACTGATCGAAGTGGCAAGGCAAAATTCGATAGCTGAACTCATCACGCATGTAGTCTATCCCGTATCGCGAACCCGTAAACGAGAGCTCTTAACCTACCTGATCAAGTCGCAGGATCTGAAACAGGTTCTGGTTTTTGTTCGCACCAAGCACGGCGCCAGCCGTTTGGCTCAGCAGTTGGAAAGAGACGGAATTACGGCTACGGCGATTCATGGCGATAAAAGCCAGCCGCAACGTACTCAGGCGTTGGCGGAATTCAAGGAAGGCATTGCCAGCGTGCTGGTGGCAACCGATGTTGCCGCACGCGGGTTAGACATCGAAGACCTGCCACATGTGGTTAACTTCGAGTTGCCTACTACGCCCGAGGATTATATTCACCGGATCGGTCGTACGGGTCGCGCCGGCACCAAAGGTGATGCAATTTCCCTCGTGTGCGAGGATGAGCAGGAACTGCTGAACGGCATAGAGAAACTTCTCAAATTCAAACTCGATTCCAGAGTAATTACTGGATTCGAGGCCGACACAAAACTCGACCAAGGTGGTGAATCACAGCGTGGGCAGGTCAGGGACGCCCATGGAGGCGAAGCAGCCAGATCGGGCCAGAAGAAGCCTGTCGAGCCGCACCCTGCCGCGGCGGAAAAAAGCAAGTCACCGCTCCCGTCGGACGGACAATCGTCCCGAGGCCAAGCGGAGCTCAAGAGTTATCGGGGGCGCTCCCGCATGAGCGGAGGGAAACCTAAAGGCGTGGAGGACCCGTTATTCACCCAGCCTTATATCCCATCGCAGCCAACTTCGCCTGCCCCTTCAATCCCCCAGCCAACAGATAGCCCGTCACATTATCATCGCTCAGGGCGACACAACAAACCATTGGCTGCTCTATTTCGGCCACGTTCACCCGACAAACCCAAGCAGGACGAGTCGTGACATGGGAAAGCGCCTGACCCGAATCTATACGCGCACCGGCGATGACGGTACAACAGGGCTCGGCGATGGAGCCCGAACGGGCAAGGAGAGCCTGCGTATCGAAGCTATCGGAACAGTGGACGAATTAAACAGCCACATCGGGGTCTTGCTTTCAGGCAGGCTTCAGGAGGATATGCGCAGCCGGATGGAAAATGTCCAGCATGATTTATTCGACCTGGGTGGGGACCTGAGCATTCCCGGACGCGTAAGCATGAACGAAGCGCAAGTCAGCCGTCTGGAAAAAGAGCTCGACGAATATAACGCCAGCCTGGCTCCGCTAAAGGAATTCATACTGCCTGGCGGAACCCCTCTCGCCGCGACATGCCACGTCGCGCGTTCAGTGTGCCGACGAGCCGAACGGTGCGTGATGAGGCTTTACCGCGCCGAAACCGCGGTACCCTGCCACATCCATTATCTTAACCGCCTATCTGATCTTTTATTCGTGCTATGCCGCGTCCTCAACCGTGAACACGGGGTCGATGACGTGATGTGGCAGCCGGGTAAGACGCGTAGCATTGAGGCAGCGTAGGCGCCTTTACTGGCCGTTGACTTTTGGTTCCTTGCGCAAAAAACTGTCCAGTATTAGCGACGCCGCGCCGAGGAAAATGGCCGAGTCGGCAATATTGAACGCCGGCCAGTGGTAGCCGGCAACATGGAAATCGAGGAAATCGACCACATGGCCCAAGGCAATGCGATCCCACAGATTGCCTAGCGCACCGCCTAATATCAGGCTCAACGCCAGACAAAACAGTTTGTCCGCTGCATGCTTGCGCAGCAGATAGATGATGAGAATGGAAGCGCCCGCGGCAACAACGCTGAAAAACCAGCGTTGCCATCCGCCGGCGTCACTTAGAAAACTGAACGCGGCGCCGGCATTATAGGTTAGCACCAGATTGAAAAACGCCGTCAGCGGAATTTGTTCACCGTGAAATAATATAGCTTCCACCCAGCGCTTGGTGACTAAATCCAGCACCAGCACAACTAATGCAAGGGCAAGGCTGACCTGCAATTTCATCCCGCCCGCCACGTCATTGTCTCAGGCATACCGCCGGGCCTCTCCAGAACCATATAAATTGGATACGCAGCGCCCGCAAATGGTGGGGTGCGACGGGTCGACACCTACGTCCGCGCGATAATGCCAGCAGCGCTCGCATTTCGGGTGTGCAGAAGGGGTAACCCGGGTTGCTTCGCTGGCGGAATCCTCCGAACGAGATACTCGCGCCGACGATGTGACCAATATCAACCTGAGATCGTCTCCAAGCGAGTCGAGCAGCGAGAAATCCTCTCCGGAGGTGCGTATCTCCACGGCAGCAGCAAGCGATGAGCCGATCTCGCCCCGCACGCGCGCCTCTTCCAATCGTCCCTGAACTTGCGAGCGCAATTGGCGGATCCGCGCCCAACGGGCCATCAGTGCTTCTTCATCCTGCTGTAGCGGCAATTCATGCCATGTATGCAAGAGAACACTATCCTCAGTGGCGCCAATCAGAGATTGCCACACCTCTTCAGCTGTAAAGCTCAGGATGGGTGCAAACAGCCGCACCAGGCTGTGGGCGATATGGTGCAGCGCGCCTTGCGCCGATCGGCGCGGAAGGCCCTTTGCCGCCGCCGTATAAAGCCGGTCCTTGAGAACGTCGAGATAGAATCCGCCCAGGTCCTCGGAACAATAATTGTGCAGACGATGGACGATGAGGTGAAAATCGTAGCGCTTGTAATCCTCGGTCAAATCATCCTGAAGCCTTCTCGTGAAGGCCAGCATATAACGGTCGATTTCGAGCCACTCCTCAACCGGTACCGCATCGGCCACGGGATCGAAGTCCGCCAGATTAGCAAGAAGAAATCGAAGCGTGTTGCGTATGCGCCGGTAGCTCTCAACCACGCGCTTGAGAATTTCGTCAGAGATTGAAAGCTCTCCGGAATAGTCGGTAGAGCCGACCCACAGTCGAAGAATATCCGCTCCCCAGGTGTCCATCACTTTTTGCGGCGCGATGACATTGCCCTTGGATTTGCTCATCTTGTGACCATGCCCATCGACGACGAAACCGTGCGTGAGCAATGCATCGTAGGGGGCGCGTCCGTCAATCGCGCAACCCGTCAATAGAGAGGACTGAAACCATCCCCGATGCTGGTCGGAACCCTCCAGATATAAATCGGCGGGATAACAAAGCTCGGGGTTGCGCTTGAGTACCGTATCATGGGTTGTTCCTGAGTCGAACCACACATCCAGCGTATGTGTGAGTTTCTTGTAATCCTTGATTTCATGCCCAAGCAGTTCCTCCGCGTCGAGGCTGAACCATCCTTCGATACCCTGCTGCTCCACGCGGCACGCCACCTGCTCCAACAACTCACTGGTGCGAGGGTGCAGCTCCTGCGTTTCCCTGTTTACGAACAGCGCCATCGGCACTCCCCAGTTGCGCTGCCGCGACACGCACCAGTCGGGACGAGTTTTGACCATCGCATCCAGCCGCGCACGACCCCAGGAAGGATAAAACGCAGTTGCTTCCACCGCAGCTTTCGCCGCTTCGCGCAAGGTTTGGCTTACTTCTGCCGGATTGCTGTTCCTGACCCGCTTGTCCATGGAAATAAACCACTGAGGCGTCGCGCGAAAGATAATCGGTGTACGATGCCGCCAACAGTGAGGATAGCTATGCTGAAGCTTCTCCACCTTCAGCAACGTGCCGTTCGCCTCCAGCTGCTGAATTACCACCTCGTTGGCTTTCCACACCAGGAGACCACCGACGAGCGGCACATGAGCAAAAAACCGGCCATCGTCTCCAACGGGGTTTTCAACCGGCAAATCATACTTCTGTCCTACGACATAGTCATCCGCGCCATGCGCCGGAGCAGTGTGCACCGCGCCCGTCCCGGCCTCCATCGTGACATGGTCCCCGAGAATAATAGGGACCTGCCGCGGGTAGAATGGGTGCTGCAACAGGATATTTTCAAGCTGGCGCCCGGCACATCCTCCCAAGACGTTAACGCTGGCCCTATCGATGCCATAGCGTTGCAGCGCGCTATCAGCCAGTGCATCGGCAAGGAGCAAGCACTCACTCCCTGTATCCAAGACGGTGTAGTTAGCATCAGGATTCAGGCTAACCGCCTGGTTTGCGGGCAACGTCCACGGTGTGGTTGTCCAGATAACTACGTTAACCGGTTTAGCTGATACATCCGTCGAAACGGAGCCACCCGACTGGTTGCGGATTTTTTTCCAGAACGCATCAGCATCCACCACCCTGAATTTCACGTCTATCGCCGGCGAAGTCTTGTCTTCATATTCAACCTCCGCTTCCGCCAGCGCCGAACCGCAATCTATGCACCAGTTGACGGGTTTTTGTCCCTGATAGAGATATCCCCTTTCGTAGACCTTCCCGAGCGCGCGGATAATCCCCGCCTCCGTCTTATAATTCATCGTGAGGTAGGGGTGATCCCAGTCACCCAGCACGCCCAAGCGAATGAAATCCGCCTTCTGCCGCGTCACCTGCTCTTGCGCAAAAGCGCGGCACAGTTCTCGCACCTTGTCGCCCGGCAAATTCTTGCCATACTTTTTCTCAATCTGATGCTCAATCGGCAGCCCATGGCAATCCCAGCCAGGCACATAAGGCGCGTCGAAGCCGGCCAGCGTCTTCGACTTGATAATTATATCTTTCAATATCTTGTTGACCGCATGGCCTATGTGTATATCGCCATTAGCGTAGGGGGGACCATCGTGAAGCACGAATTTAGGGCGGCCTTTGCAAACTTCGCGGATTTTCTGGTAGAGGTTCTTCTCCTGCCAGGCCTTGAGCATGACAGGCTCGCGCCTGGCAAGGTCGCCGCGCATCGGAAAAGGCGTTTCAGGCAGATTGAGCGTCTTCTTATAGTCGGTCATGTGAGATAGGCGAAAGTCAGTTCGATCTTAGAAGCTTATTGCCGATCCTGGCTGTGGGCCGAGAGGTGCTGAAAAAGTTCTTCGCGTCCCACACGTCCTGCCCAATCTGTTTAGTGAGCGACGCAAGGTCCGGGTATTTTTCTTCATCCCGAAGTTTAAGCAGAAAATGCACGCGAACATGCTCTCCATAAATCTCACGGTTGAAATCGAACAGGTGCACTTCCAGAACCGGCAACCCATGCTCATGAACGGTTGGGCGCAGGCCCAGACTGGCTACACCTTGCAACGGCGAAGGCGAAAATGTCGATGCATCACCCTCCACCTCTACCGCGAATATGCCCGAAAGCGGCGGCCGGTTGTGCTTCAATTGAATATTGGCAGTGGGAAAGCCGATCTTCTTACCCAGCTTGTCACCACTGACTACCCGCCCGCTGATGCTATAAGGACGCCCCAACAGGCGTTGCACCAAATCCAGATCGTCGCAAGCGAGGGCCTGGCGAACCGCTGTGCTTGAAACTCGCAATCCATCCACGGTGTAGCCCGGCATTTCCTCCACATCAAAGCCGAGGTCGGTCGAAAATGCTTTCAACATGTAAAAATCCCCGGCTCGGCGAGCGCCAAAGCGGAAATCGTCTCCTACCAGAATCCAGCGAGCGGCAAGCCCGTGCTGCAGGATACGAACAATAAAATCTTCCGCCTGGATCTTTGCGAAGTCGAAATTAAAGCGGCATATCTGCACTCGTTCCACCCCGGCCGCCGCCAGCAACTCCAGTTTCTCCCGTAGGCTGGTGAGCCGGGTGGGGGCCTTATCCGGTGCGAAAAATTCGCGCGGATGTGGCTCGAAAATCATCACGCACGTGGCGAGCTCGAGCCGGGCAGCAGCATCCTTCAGACGCGCAAGCATCGCCTGGTGGCCGAGATGCACACCATCAAAGTTGCCTATGGTGAGCGCAACGGGAGCTTCAGCCTGAACGGGAATACCGTGGGAAACGCGCATGACATACAACTGCTAAAATACTGAATTGTAGCCTGTTTTATCTGCCCGGGTCTATACGGCGTGTATAAGAGCCATGCGAGACTGGCTCAATCGCAGAAAGGAATTTTTTCTATCGCAGTCTTGGGAAAGTGCCCCTGGAAGATTAAGCGTGTGTAATATCGCCGTCCTGGACCAATTCCATATCCGCCTTTTGTTTCCAACGAAGGGACGCTGTGCTAGAATTGCGCCGTAAAAAAAGAACCTTGGCATTTTGTTCGGTTAGATAAAGCCTTGGGCTTTCTGTTTAAAGTGGCCAAGTAGCTCAGTCGGTAGAGCAGAGGACTGACAACATGGATCGACGTCTCATGGCGAGACTTGTTGCAGAGAAGGCTAACATGACCTTTTGGGGGCATGTTAAGAACGGCGCAAGCCGGACGGCCGGAGCTAAAATCCTTGTACTGACATATTGCGGTTTTTGTTTAAAGTGGCCAAGTAGTTCAGTCGGTAGAGCAGAGGACTGACAACACGGCTCGACATGTATCATGGCGCGACTTGTTGCAGAGAAGGCTAACATGGCCTCCTGAGGGCATGTTAAGAACGGCGCAAGCCGCGCGGCCGGAGCTAAAATCCTTGTACTGACATATTGCGGTTTTTGTTTAAAGTGGCCAAGTAGCTCAGTCGGTAGAGCAGAGGACTGACAACAAGTCTCGACATGTATCATGGCGCGACTTGTTGCAGAGAAGGCTAACATGACCTTTTGAGGGCATGTTAAGAACGGCGCAAGCCGGGCGGCCGGAGCTAAAATCCCTGTACTGACATATTGCGGTTTTTGTTTAACGTGGCCAAGTAGCTCAGTCGGTAGAGCAGAGGACTGAAAATCCTTGTGTCGGTGGTTCGATTCCGCCCTTGGCCACCAAATGATTGTTTTATCCCGTCCAAAGAAGTCCGCGAAACCCGCTCCCATCCTGGCGATTAGCGGGTTTTTTGTTTTACGCCATTCATTCCCGTCCATTGCAATCCACCTACTATTGTTACTATATTTCGAAAATGCCTCCGGGGGATAGCGTGAAAAAAAGCGGACTATTTTTGAGCGTACAATACGGCGCTGCTATTTCTGTTTACGTTTCCGCGGGAGCGGGTTATGGAACCGATAGATCACTCCAATTTTAATGTTCGAAATGATGAAGGAATCACTCCACTAGAGGAACTTAGTTCCGATAGCACCGGCAGCGGGCTTGAGGCCGAGCCTGCACTCCCAGACATAGCAGACATTCGGGCACCGTTCGATCCGAAGTTGATTGATGTAATCACCCATCAACGAACAGTCGACTTGCTTATGGCACGTCTTGGGCATGGGGAGATGGACCTCTCTCCAGATTTTCAGCGCCGAGCAAACCTCTGGAGCAATGCTCGGAAAAGCGGCCTTATCGAATCCATGCTCTTACGTATTCCGATACCATCGCTCTACGTCGCTGAAGACAAGTCGGGAAACTATCAGGTAGTGGATGGGCTTCAACGGTTGTGTGCGATTGCCCACTTCGTGAGAGTCAGTAGCTTGAATAAAGAATTAAAGACGACTCTGGACCCGCTGAGGCTTACCGGTCTACAGTCTCTAAGGAACGACTTGGATAATAATGGGTACGATGATCTGCCGCGTCCCCTACAACGACGAATCATGGAAACCGAGTTAACCTTGCACGTAATTCGGGCTGGTACACCCCCCAATGTCAAATTCAATATTTTTTCACGGATAAATCAAGGCGGGCTGCCACTAAAATCTCAAGAAATTCGTAATGCGATCTACCCCGGTAAATGGCGCGAGCACATTCGAAATATGGCAGTAAGCCAGGACTTTCTTAGGGCTACAGAAGGAAAAATCAAAGGTGAACGTCTAGAGGACCATGAGTTAGTACTTCGTTTCGCGGCGCTTTATTCATTGCCTCAGGACGAGAAGCGACAACCTGATGAAAACTTAGATGAATTCCTAAACGAGTTTGTTGAAAAGCGGGCCGCTGGTTGGACCGAACAGAGGTGGCAAGAAATGGAGGCAGCCTTTAATCATTCGATGAGGGCGGCCCAACTTGTCTTTGGCCGTATTGCTTTTCGTAAATACTCTACTACCGATGAGGCTAGGCTGCCTATTAATCGCGGGCTGTTCGAAACTGAGGCTGTGGCTTTAGCCTGGCGTACCGATGAGGAGATAAACGCGTTAGCGGCACGCTCAAGCAAAGTCATAGAGGAATTCGGCCGCAAATTCTCTTCCGAGAAAGACTTTTCCAATGCACTTCTTTATGCGACGGGAAAGGGGTCAGCATCGAATAAACGGCTGGAGGTTATAAACGCCATCTTTGACGGGGCCCTCGATGCTTGACCGAGTTCGTCTGAACAATTTCAAAGCCGCGCGGAGTCTAGATCTGCCGCTGGCTCCCCTCACGATGCTCGCCGGTTTGAACGGCTCGGGTAAGAGTACAGTTCTGCAGAGTATAGCCGCTCTTCGGCAATCCTATCAGGTGGGGTTCGGGAATGGCTTGCAACTCCGGGGCCCCCTTGCCGTCCTCGGCCAGGGTATCGACGTTTTAAGCGAGGGCGCCAGAGACGAAACCATTACAATTGAAGTTGAGGAGGGGGGCGTCAAGTACCGCTGGGTCTGCAAAGTTGAGCCAGACGCCAACCAGCTCGAATTCATCGTATCGCCGCCCAAGGTACATCCATTCGTTACAACGCCAGATTTTCAATACCTACAAGCGGACCGCATTGTACCTCGCACGTTTTACCCTCAGGCTGACCAACACTCGCGAAAAGCCGGCTTTTTAGGAGGTAAAGGAGAATATACCGCTGACTTCCTAGCACGCAACGGCAATCGAATTGTTTCGGAACGGCGACGCTGCACCCAAGACGGCTTATCCGTAGAGGAGACCTTATGGGCACAGATCACCCCAACTTTCCAATTGCTTGACCAGGCAGCGGGTTGGCTGCAGCAAGTCAGTCCAGGTGTGCATTTACAAGCTGAACCGATTAGGGGGACTGATGATGTCATGCTCCAATTTCGATACATTGGCTCTAAACATGGCCGCTCTGGTTCGTATCGTCCAACCCACGTAGGTTTCGGTCTAACCTACAGTCTACCTATTTTAGTCGCCTGCTTGGCCGCCCCTCTTGGGTCATTACTCTTAATCGAAAACCCCGAGGCCCATTTGCACCCCAGGGGACAAGTTAAGATAGGGGAATTATTGGGGCTTTGTGCGGCAGATGGCGTACAGGTCATTGTCGAAACGCACAGCGACCATGTATTAAATGGTATCCGGTTAGCTGTTAAAAATGGCTCGTTAAAAAACGATGATGTAAAGCTGTGCTACTTCACACGGGATGTATCAAGCGGAGATTGCTACATTGAATTACCTGCGGTGATGCCAGATGGACAACTGACCAACTGGCCCACTGGTTTTTTCGACGAGTGGGAAAAAAGTCTCGATGCTCTCCTCAGTTGATAACCATGCGACCGCTTATATTATATTTTAACGAACTAAGTGTGCTAGCACACGAGGGGCCTGATGGGGAGGCTTTCCATAAACAGGATGCCTTAATGCTTTTTTCCTGCCTTCAAAAGGTCTCAGGGTGGCAACGCGAATTGATTGTTTCCTTCCCAGGCGGCCATTGGCACGCGATATACCGTAAAAAAACCCTGTCGAGGTGGATGGGAGAGTGGTTAGGACGAGATCAGTATCGATGGCTGTTGTCCAAATTGAAGAATTGTCGGCCGGCTGAGGTCGAAGTTTGTGACGTGTATTTCGAAAATAACAAGTCGTTGGGGTTGACCCTGACGCATCTCGCGAGAAGTTGGGCTTTCAGTTTCCCAACGTTCAATTCACTTTGGCTGTCCCCTGTCATTAAGGCGACAGAGTGGCGTCTTGTGGCGGGGGGTGTCGCCACGAGCCCATGCAGCGTGATGCATCTCGCTAATGAAGCTCATGCGCTGCATTGGAAGCAAGACCTATTAGATTGGGGCAAGAACGTAGCTAAAGAAAACACGATTAGTAAACTTGGGGACTACCCGATACAGATGTACCCCATGGATCATGGGCATCCACACGTTCATCTAATTGATCCACAGTTTAGCGGACCAAAAGGTAGTACCCAAACACTTGCTAAATACAGAGTGGACTGCTTTGAGCGCATGGAAGGACCTCCAAGATGGGATAAACAAATGCGGACATGGATCGAAGCACATAAGGAGCAATTGTTGTGCTCTTGGGGGCGGTGCCAGCGCGGCGGACATCCCTATCAAATCCAGAGTGGTGAAGGTGAAGGGTGATTTAGAGCGCCATAAAGCCTTTATTAATTGCTTCGGTTTGCCTGCCCCCCAGGAACAGAAAAAGACTTGGTAATGTTCTTATCTTTTTTTGTTGCAGCTAAGGAAAAGTAGTGGGGAGGTAAAGCTAATCTCCCACAATACCCCAATGCTATAGGAGAGAGGGTGGCTGCATGACAAGAGCTCCCTCAACGAATCTTGGTTCCCACTAAGACTGGTGCCGGGGGATTGTAGTTGCTGATTTCGGAGGATTTTGAGTTGACTTTCCCATTCGTCAGCAAGGCATCTTCCATTATCCGTTGAACGACTCACCGCTCGCCAGCTTCAAAACCCCTCGAATTTTTATCCCATTCCAGATTTCGGGAGGTCGATGAACTACCTTTTGCCTTTTTCTAAAGCTTGAGCATCAGATAGAGTTACACGCCGGAGCTACCAACAGCTACAAGAAGTCGGCTAGCAAGTAGACCACCCCATTCTCGGTCACGACATTGGTGTGGTTGGCAGGAACAATACTGAAAACGACAGGCGCTCGCTGTTGTGCTTAAGTTAGCCTAGTCCTCATGCAGGATGTCGAAACGCTCGGCGAGAAAATCAATTAACGCCCGCACAGATGGCAGAAGACCGCGCCGAGATGGAAATACCGCATGAATGATTTCGCGGCGCGGCGCCCAGTCGGGCACCAGCCTGACCAATAAACCAGCCGCCAACTGGTCTCGTGCCATGACTACCGGCAGCTGCACCACTCCGACGCCGGCCACAGCGGCATTTCTTAACGCAATCATGTCCGTCGTCACGAAGCGCGGGGTGTGATGAACTGTTGCTAGTGCACTATCGGGCCCATACAGCACCCACCGATGGGTTTGCTGCGGGGTTCCCAGGCCCATGCTTGGCCAGTTGCTCAGGTGAGAGGGGTCAGTAGGGAAGCCGAGCTGCGAGACAAGCGCAGGGCCGGCCACGAGGCATTGATCCGGCTCAGCCAGGACGCGCATGACCAGATCACTGTCCTGCAAAGGCGGCGGTCGCACACGCAGGGCGACGTCCACCGAATCGCTGACCAGATCGACGCGCCGGTTGGTTGCCTCCATGTGCACCGTGACGAGCGGATAGCGCATCATGAAATCGGCCAGCATCACTCCCACATACGCATGCACTAGGGGTAGTGGGCATGTCATGCGGATCACACCGCGGGGTTCGGCTCTTAGCGTGTCTACCGCTTCCTGGGCCGCCTCAGCTTCTACCAGCATCGCCTTGCAATGCATGTAATAGGTCTGCCCGGCTTCGGTAACTACAAAGTGGCGTGTCGAACGCTGGATCAGGCGGACGCCGAGCCGCTCTTCCAGCTTGGCGATGCGCCGGCTAAGCTTCGATTTCGGCATACCAAGCGCCCGACCTGCCGGAGCAAATCCGCCATGATCGACAGCTTGGACGTAGTAGTAGAGATCATTCAAATCTTGCACCGTACTACCTCATCGTTCCAAAAATAAAACTCTGCTAGCTAATTTAGCAGACTACCCGCCTTTCCGTCCCAGGCTTATGCTTCGACTACCCGCTTGCAATTGGCAAGTGGGTAACAGCTTAAATAATTTGGAGAAAAAACATGCCATTATGGAAAGTTTATCATCCGGCTGGTGCATATACTGCTCAAGACAAAAAGGATCTATCCGAAAGGGTTACCGGTTTGTATGCAAGCGTTCCCATACCTCAGTTCTACGTGGTCTTCATTTTTGAGGAAATAGCCGAGGACTCCTGCTTTGTGGGCGGTGAGCCGAATAACAACTTTATCCGGTTCAGGGTCGATCACATTGCCAGGACGTTGCCGGGCCCAGTCATCCGTGAATGGTGGGTGAGATCGCTCGATGAGATTATCGCTCCCTTCGTAAAGGACAGAGGTTACGATTGGGAGATTTCTATTGACGAGACGCCTTTCGATCTGTGGTCTCTTCAAGGAGAAATTCCGCCTCCTTTTGAATCTGTAGCCGAGAAGAGATGGGTCAAGGAAAACAAGGCAAGCCCCTATACCCCTGCGGAAAAACTTCCTGTTAACCTGGTGCTTAATCCAGGAATAGCGGATCGTTAGATCAGGATTGGGGCCGTCCCCGGTTGGACGGCCCCAATTTCCATTGAGCTCGACGTTGCGCATGCCGCAAAAGAACACCGCTCATCCTTTTGATCTTTCTGAGAGGAAACGGGGCGTTCACTCCCTTTAAGTCCATGGAGGCAATATGGCTTATCAAACGATCAATCCCGCAACAGGCAAACTGATAAAGACTTATGCGAATATATCCGACCAAGACTTGGAGGCTGCCGTTGCGAACGCACATAAGGCTTTCCGCAACGACTGGCAGTATCGCCGGGTAGCTGAGCGTGCCAGGATAATTTCAACTGCAGCCACCATCCTGCGAAAAAAAAGCGAGGAGTACAGCCACTATCTGACGTTGGAGGTGGGCAAGCTTATCGCTGAGGCGCGGGCAGAGGTCTCCCTTTCTGCCGATATCCTGGATTACTACGCAAAGAAAGCTGAGAATTACCTGAAGCCGCGCATGCTCTCCGAATCTCCCGGTGCTGAACTGCATATCGAGCCGATCGGGGTTCTGATCGGCATCGAGCCGTGGAACTTCCCCTACTACCAGATCGCAAGGGTAGCAGGACCGCAGTTGATGGTAGGGAACGTGCTGCTTCTCAAGCATGCGGAGAGCGTTCCTCAGTCAGCATTGGCTTTTGCTCGCCTCTTCGAGGAAGCTGGCGCACCGCCCGGTGTGTACACGAATATTTTTGCCAGTATTGAACAGATCGGAAGATTGATCGAGGATTCACGCATCCGTGGCGTTACCTTGACTGGCAGCGAACGCGCAGGTGCGGCAGTGGCGGGGCGCGCTGGCCGCAGCCTCAAGAAATCAGTAATGGAACTGGGGGGAAGTGATCCGCTGATCGTGCTTGAAGATGCGCCCATGGAATCCACGCTGGATAATGCTTTGTTCGGTCGGATGTTCAACATGGGGCAGTGTTGCGTCGGTTCAAAACGCCTCATTGTCATTGGCAAGGAGCGAGGAGAGGCTTTCCTGGATGGCTTCGTTCAGCGGCTGGCTTTATTGAAGCCAGGGAATCCCAATGATCCGGCGACGACGTTGGGGCCGCTTGCTTCAAAGAAGGCATTAAATCTTCTCTTGGACCAAATCAAGCTGGCTCGGAAGGAAGGAGGAAAGGTTGTGTACGGCGGGGCAAGGCTTGATCGTCCTGGCTTCTACTTGCAGCCGACAGTACTGGTCGGCATCAGCGAGGAAAACCCAATCTATGCCCAGGAGTTATTTGGTCCGGTTGCCTCCTTCCACGTCGTCGAAAATGAAGATGAAGCTGTTTGCCTGGCAAACGCGACTCCATTCGGTCTTGGGGCCTCGGTGTTTACGGCTGACATCGAACGTGGCCGCAAGGTTGCAGCAAAGATCGACAGCGGTATGGTCTTCATAAATCAGCCAGTATGGACGGCCCCTCAACTTCCCTTCGGTGGTATCAAGAATTCAGGCTTCGGCCGTGAGCTGTCGGAACTTGGCTTTGGTGCATTCGTCAATGAGAAGTTGATCAATGTAGCATCCTCCGGCTCGCCGCCATGGGGAGCATCCTTTGCCGAAACAGGCGGTAGTTCTTCCGCGTGAATCACATTCACTTTCCAGATACGGCAAGTATCCGCGGCGCGCAGACATTTCTATGCTCTGCGTTGCATGGGATTACGCGGCCATCATCCTCACGTTTTCCGCGGTCGAGACGACCGCGGAAAGAGCGATGTCAAACGGCTTCATTCCGGTCAAATGCTCACGTACTGGGGTGGGCTGGCCGATCGACCCCCGCAACCAGTACTACCGGGAGCGCGCGGTAAAACGAAATGGGCTTTCCGTCAGGTTGGATTGAGAGACAGCTGCTTACGGCGAACCCAACCCAAGTGTCTCGCACATCACATATAATCACGCGCCCCCCACGTCGTAAGCATGGGATTGGCCCAGGTCGCTACCTGTGGTCTATCACCAGAATGTCATGTCGATCGGTATTTGTAATAAGCCCGGAAGCGTTCGTGCCGGACTGGACAGAACCGCTTACCAAGTGGAAATGATTGCCGATAAAATCTCCCGCCAACCCGTGCCTGGGCATGGGCATAGGGGAGTGTCTTATCCAGCTGTTACTCTTCGGATCGAATGCTTCAACTGCCGTGTATGTGCCCCAGATATCCCGATGTCGGATCTCGCCACCGGCCACATAAATTTGCCCTCCGTATACCCCCCAGGCCGATGCACTCCGCGGGGTCGGCATCGGGGTCCGCAATTGCCACTGATCCGTTGCCGGGTTGTACTCCTCGACCAAATCAATATTGAATGCGTTGGGGATGAAGACCGATCCTATTCGTCCACCGATGATATAGATACGGTTGTCTACCGCAGCGCCCGCGGCATGATTTCGAGGGGTCGGCATATCTGCGGCCTTTGTCCAACTATTGGCTGCGAGATCGTAGACCTCGTGCGTTCCGACGGCGATGTTCCGCGAGGGGTGAACCCATTCCTCCTTCAGTCCCGCGGGCAGCGTGGCGCCACCAATGACATGGATACGACCATTTATATGTATTGCATTGGCTGAGCCGCGTGCGACAGGGAGTGGCGCAAGCGCACGCCATGCATCGGCCTGCGGGTCATACTCCCACGTATGATTGACCGGAACCCACATGGGCTTGCCTTTCTCCGGCAGAGTGAAGCCCCCAAACATGTAAATACGTCCTTTCACTTCAGCGAGCGCTACGTGATGGAGACCGCGGGGCATGTCGCGCTTGCGCGTCCATATGTCGGTGCCCGGATCGTATTCCATGACCATCCCCATTGCCATCCAGTCCAACCCGAGTCCGCCAAAAACGTATAGTTTCCCGCCTGCCGCGATACCGTATACCTCCTCTGCGCTTTTGGGTATCGGTGCAGCCGATCTCCATTCCTCCGCAAACGCTAAACTGGCAGCTAGACACCATGCGAGTAACGCCCCGGTCATGTTCCATCTGACTTGAATCGTTCTTGTCTTGCTGACACTCATTTGTTTTCCTCCGTAGCAATATAATGACCCACTCCAGCTTTGACGTGGGTCTCAACCGCCCTAAAAACTATTGGGAACTCCAGGACGCGAAGGGGAGCGCTAGTGCAGCAATCAATCCCTCAGAGTGGAATTAATCCTGGTCGAATCATCCCTTGAACTAAAGGGCGTAACCAGCCTTTACCTATGATTGTCTCTTTGAATATAGAACAACGATCGTCAATAACGGGCAGAGTTTTTCTGCGAACGATTTATGTTTCTTGGATGAATGCTTCGGGTTGATTCAGCGCCGGCCATTCGGGCGAGGACGCTAAAAGCTGCAAAACAGTAAAGCGAGGTTTTGCCACCCCTAGCCCCTGGTGTTCGCTGAGCTGAATACGCTGAAACTCATCGATTGCGGACGGGCGACTGAAGATCCTTGTGTCGGTGGCACCCTTCCACTCCGGCTTACCAAGTATTAAAGGATTAGCTAATTGCTGATCCTTTTTTTGTTTTGCGGAGTCGACACCGGGTTAATTTTAGTCATCGCAGGATATTGCCAACGAAGTTCGCCGGCCAATATGATTTGATGAACGGCGTCCGGGTATATTTGCGCGATGCAATTCTCGCTGACGGAGGTAGATAGACAAGCCGTCTCTGATTCAACGGAGCCTTTCGCATGCCCAAAAAAAGTGCTGGCATTCTCCCCTTCCGCAGACGAGCCAATTGTCTCGAGGTGCTGCTTGTCCACCCGGGCGGTCCATTCTGGGCAAAGAAAGATCTCGGGGCATGGTCAATCGCGAAAGGCGAATACGAGGAAAGCGAAGAGCCTTTTCAGGCCGCGTTACGCGAATTTTTTGAAGAAACCGGGCATCGGCCAGCCGGGCCGTTTTTGCCGCTTTCAGAGCGGCAACAGCCTGGAGGCAAGCTTGTCATTGCCTGGGCAGCTGAGTCGGACTGGGATCCCGCAAGTCTGGTTTCGAATACTTTCAGCATGGAGTGGCCAACAGGGTCGGGCCGAATCAAGGAGTTTCCCGAGGTGGATCGCGCCGAATGGTTCGAAATATCGGAAGCCGTGCGCCGGATTCATCCGGGGCAGAAAGGCTTTCTTGTTGAGCTACGCGAAAAGCTGGGCGAAGAGCGCCTTGAGGGCTGAGGCGGTAAACCTTTTACCGGACGTTTTTGTTTACTCAATCTGACGCCATTTATATTCCAAGTTTCGGGCCGCGGCCCACAGAAGCAACCGCGTCTTTGGTTCTCGTCCAGACACGAGCGCGGTTATTCCAGTTGCTTTCGACCCATCTAAAAAACAGCGCACCGCCTAGGATACTCACGCCGAAAGCCAATATTAGCCCGAATGCATTCGCGACAGGGTGAACCGGGAAAAAGTGAAAAAATGTTGCATTGACGACCAGGCACAGGGGGAAGTGGACCAGAAAAATAGAGTAGGAAATTCGTCCCAGAGAAGTTAAAAAGACCGGCACCCGCAAGTTTTCCAGCAAGGAGCCATGTTGTTTCACCAGGCCCAGCATCAGCATCACCGCTCCGGCAACCGCTATCCTGAAACGAAAGTCGACTAATAAAGCCCCTATCACCACGAGAGCCAGCAGCACGAGCCAAAGGTTACGGCGCGGCATGTCGGAGATCCAGTAAATCAGAATTCCGAGACCGAATGACCCGAAAAAATAGAAAGCGGTTTCATCTAGCGATTTATCCCGGTTAAATACGAATAGCGAGGCTAGCGTCAAACCCGTAATCAGAATTAGGCCGCCTGCTTTAAGGTTCGGGTGCCGGTGCTGGATCTGTCGTGATAGCCACAGCAGCATCACTGCACTGACGAACAGCTGGAAATCAATGGCCACGTACCAGATACCGGCGGACAACACCTCCTGATCAAGTAAGTCCTGAAGCAGCAGCGCGTGTGCCAGAAGCTGGAAAGGACCAACCGCGGCGGGGATTGATTCGTGCACCATCCACATTCTTGCAACCGCTGCGCATCCGATTGACAGGATCAGTGCCGCCAGATATGGCACTACCAACCTAAGGTAACGTCGCTTGATGGCCTGAACGGGGTGAGATACGAGCAGTACGCCACCGGGCGCGTGTTTTCCGGCAAATAAAAAGCCCGCAACAACAAAAAAAACGGGGACAGCCATTCTTCCATATTCGTAAACCCCATCGACAAAGCCGGGGAACAGGGGGTATGCGATTTGCGACATGGGGCCGTAGGCGGCCAAATGGTGCGCCACTATCGACAGGCAGGCGATAGCCTTGAGGGCATCCACGAAAGGCATCCTCAAAAGGCTAACGTGCATGGCGTTTATGTTTGCCCGAAGAGATTGACGCAGGGCGGTGGGGATGCCGCTTGCGGAATAAATGCCCAAGCTCCCATGAGCTATAACGACGCATGGTCAACGAAGAGAAACAGGAACAGAACTGCGGCACAGTTATGACTCGGGGTTTTGCCGGATTAATCTTCTGTCATAACGGCGAAATGATTGTGGAAAACGATAATTCTATTTGAATTTACCTCGCGAAGTGTGCTCCTTCGCCAAAAAATTGGAAGGAACGCTACTGACCGTCTGATCAAGGGTGCAAGCTCCTATTCCGCAAACAATATCTGCGCTTTATCTGTCTGTTGCTCATATTTCTTCGCGGCACGTAGCTCCATGGTGCTATAAGCAATAGGTCTATTACAAATTTCTGTCTTCTGGCGGAAGATGACAATCGGTATAAAAGTGCGCTGCGAGATACAAGAGGCAGAGTGGCTCGGCATACCGATTTGTTTGTATCGCAATTTTCCGAAGGAGAAGAATAATGAACGTAAAATTTAAAGCATTGGTGGCCGCTTTAGCTTTCGGGGGGTCGATTTCCACTGCGTCCGCCGCAGGCGTTATTACCGATGTTACGGTTAACAATGGGGCGGGGGGCACATTTGAGCTTACTAATCTTGGTACCGATCCCAACGTGCTCGATCTTTCCAAAGCCTTTACCAGCCTGGACCAGATCTCGCTGACTTTTACGGTTGGCCACACTAATGGAGGACCGGGGAATCCCTACGTGGTCACAGAGACAATTGCCAACAATACGGGTCAGACCTGGCTCGACTACCACTTCATCATCACCGAACCGACGACGGGAGGTCAAGGAGTCGTTTTTACCAATTTCAACAACTCGACACTGACTGGCTTCGCCCTCGATTCTGCCCCTTCCAGCGGCCCGCGTAACCTCAACTTTACTGGTGAACTGGCGCATCAGGGCGTCGCTACTGCAACGTTTTCACTGAGCCCGTTTGATCCCGGCGCCGGGAACACTGCCACCTTCACACTGACGCAGGTGCCGACGATCCCAGAGCCGGAAACCTACGCGATGCTGCTTGCTGGGCTTGGATTAATGGGGTACATGGCTAAACGCACGAGTAGGAACGAAAAGGCTTAGCTCATCAATGCAGCGTCAGGCCCCGCCGCAATGGCGGGGTTGACGATTATTAGGGTTGAGAATGACGCACGAGTCGGTTTTAACTCCGACAGAGCTGATTTGAATCTCAGCTATCCTGCTCAGTCATCCGGTTTGGCGCTTTTGGCGATTTTTGCGGCGGCCTGCATTCGATTAGTAACATCGAGGACCTTGAAGATATGCCTCAGGTGATTTTTAACCGTGAATACGCTGATATCCAGAATGCTGGCAATCTCAAGATTTGTTTTGCCCATTTTCACCCACTTCATGATTTCTACTTCACGCTTGCTCAAACTTGGGTTTTCGCTTCCGCTCAGTTGATCTGAAAGCAGGGGTTGATCGGGTTGGGGCTGAGGGCTCGTAAGCGGTGTAACTCGGCAAAACGCCATATCCAGGTAAGGCAGCAGGATTTGCACGGCGCCAAGCGATTCATGCAGCTTTCTTTCTGAGCTGAAAATCACATAAATGCAGTCGTGGCGCGATCGTTCGTTGATAAGGCCGTGTACCAGCAAAGAACGCATGGCTTGCAATGCCTTACCCAGGGAACACTGAAGACCATCCCCTTCCAACAGGAAACCGGATTCGCCGACACCGAGCGTGTAGGGGGACTTCCCAAGTTCTACCCAGCGGTTAAACAACCCCTGCAGCAGAGGCAACAGCGCTTGCGGGGTTGAGTGCTCGGTTCTGACCCCGGGCAATGCTGAGACAATGTCGTAGGAAATCCGGTTAGCCGCGAAATCACCCCATGCGGCGATCAGGATTTCGTGCGGCAAATAGTATTGGATTTCTCCCTGAAGCCACGCGAGCAATTCGTTGTGTCGGCGAATGCTGTTCGCTTCGGTAATGATGTGATAGTAACGGTCAAGATTTTCGGGGGATAAGGTAGAGAGATCCATGTTTATAGGTCACGCTTTATATGGCTAGCGTTCTGGCAATATAAAGCGCGGAACTTCAATTGCCGGTGAACGTAAGTGCACGAATTATTCTTATAAAAGACCTGTGGTCATCGGGGTTCGTGCCTAAGATCTGCTAGTCAGGGCCCTACCAGCCTACCCTAACAAGCAACTTTTGTTCCATGTTTTAATATGGTTAAAATTCAACAAACTACGTGGTTTTTTGCTTTGTTTTTCGGGATTGTGTCAACAAACGCGACACGGATGACGTTGAGGTTGGAAATTTCCAGGTTTAAAATGGGCGTGGCGCTCGGCGTGAGCATGGTTTGGCTGGGCAGGCGAAAGATACAAAAAGCTTGTAAATTTTTCTTCAAAGCAGAAACTCTTCCAACCGATGGTATTCAAAAGCTTGTAATACTATAATCAGCGAATTTTGAAATTCTTGACCGGTTGACCAAATTGTCGTCCATGCAGTTATTCGCCTTCGGCATTAACCATCAGACCGCGCCACTGGATGTGCGCGAGCAGGTTTCGTTTCCGGCGGATAAAACCGAGCATGCTTTGCGTGATCTTGTCGGGCATCATCCGGTGAGAGAAGCTGCAATTGTTTCCACCTGTAATCGTACCGAGGTGTATTGCAGTACTGAGAAGCCGGAGGAGGCCACGCACTGGCTGGCCGACTTTCATCAGATGAAGGCTCGCGACCTGGAGCCGTATCTTTACAAGTTGCCGCGCGAAAAAGCGGTAAAGCACGCCTTTCGCGTGGCGAGCGGGCTTGATTCGATGGTGCTGGGTGAGCCGCAGATACTGGGGCAATTGAAGAGCGCCGTTAAATCGGCTGAACACGCCGGTACCCTCGGCATGATGCTGCACAAGTTATTTCAGCGCACTTTCTTCGTCGCCAAGGAGGTTCGCAGCTCCACCGAGATTGGCGCTAATTCGGTTTCGATGGCCGCGGCTGCCGCCCGGTTGGCGGAACGGATTTTTGGAGATATCGCAGAGCAGCGGGTGTTATTTATCGGTGCAGGCGAGATGATCGAGCTATGTGCCAGTCATTTCGCCGCGCGTCATCCCAAGCGCGTCACCGTCGCAAACCGCACCGCAGAGCGTGCGCAGTCCCTGGCCAGTCGTTTTAACGCGAACGTAATTACACTCAACGAGTTGCCTGAACAGCTCGCGCTGCATGATATCGTCGTGACATGCACCGCCAGCACGCTTCCCATACTCGGTAAGGGCATGCTTGAGCGCGCAATCAAGACACGAAAGCATCGTCCGATCTTCGTGGTGGACTTGGCTGTTCCGCGGGATGTCGAGCCCGAGGTCGCCGAACTGGATGATGTGTTTCTCTATTCAGTGGATGATCTTGGCGAGATCGTCAAGGAAGGGCTGGATTCCCGTCAGGGAGCGGTGGCGCAGGCCGAGGCGATAATTGACACCAATGTGGTCAATTTCATGCACTGGCTGGAGTCGCGCGAAGTTGTTCCCACCATACGAGCGCTACGCGACCAGGCTGAGCGGTATCGGCGCCATGAGTTGGACCGGGCCAAGAAACTTTTGGCAAAAGGCGAAGACCCGCAAAAAATCCTCGAATCGCTGAGTAACGGCTTGACGAACAAGTTCCTGCATATCCCTTCCTACGCGCTCAACCACGCAGTGGCAGACGAGCGTGACGATCTGGTCGAGCTGATCAACCGACTGTACCATCTCCACCGCCCAGAATGAACAAAAGCATTGCCGCCAAGCTCACGCAGCTCAGCGTGCGCTTGGAAGAATTGAATCGTCTGCTTAGTAGCGAAAGCATTACGGCGAATCTTGATAACTACCGCAAGTTGACGCGTGAACGCGCGGAGATAGCGCCGGTGGTTGAGCTTTACAACGCGTATCTGCAAAGCGAACGTGATATCCATACCGCGCAGGAAATGAGCTCGGATGCGGAAATGCGTGATTTCGCGGATGCCGAGATTCGCGACTCCAGGGAGAAATTGGTGCGATTCAGTGCTGAATTGCAGAAGCAATTGCTTCCGAAGGACCCTAATGACGAGCGCAACATTTTCCTCGAAATTCGCGCCGGTACTGGCGGTGACGAGTCCGCGCTATTTGCGGGCGACCTGTTCCGCATGTATGCGCGTTTTGCCGAACGTCAGCGCTGGCAGATCGAAATAATATCCCAAAGCGCTTCCGAGGCAGGCGGCTACAAGGAAATCATTGCGAAAATCATCGGGCAAGGGGCGTATTCAAAGCTCAAGTTCGAATCGGGTGGTCACAGGGTTCAGCGGGTACCTGCCACTGAGACGCAGGGACGCATTCATACCTCCGCCTGTACCGTTGCGGTGATGCCTGAGGCGGACGAGATAATGGATGTGGTTCTGAACCCGGCCGAGCTGAGGATTGATACGTACCGCGCCTCCGGCGCCGGCGGGCAGCACATCAACAAGACTGATTCCGCCGTTCGCATCACGCATTTGCCCACCGGGATCGTGGTCGAGTGCCAGGATGGACGCTCGCAGCATAAAAACAAGGCACAGGCAATGAGCGTCCTCGCGGCTCGCATCCGTGACAAGCAGACGCAGGAGCAGCAAAGCAAACAGGCTGCCACGCGCAAATCTCTAGTGGGCAGTGGCGATCGGTCCGGGCGTATTCGCACCTACAATTTTCCGCAGGGCCGTATAACAGATCACCGTATCAATCTTACGCTCTACAAGATCGAGCAAGTCATGGATGGGGACTTGAATGAGCTTTGCTCTGCGTTGATGTCCGAGCATCAAGCGGAGCAATTAGCGGCAATGGCGGAGTGAAGTAACACCTTCTTGCAGATCACTATTCGCGAAGCGCTAGATCAGGCGCGCAGGGACATCGACGACATCGATGCGTGGATGCTGTTGCAGCACGTGCTGGACGTTGGCCATGCGTATCTCATTGCCCACCCCGCCCGGCAGCTCACAGCGAGGCAAGCACAAAGCTTTCGCCTGTTGGTCGCGCGGCGCGTGCTTGGGGAACCGGTAGCCTATCTGATCGGCAAACGCGAATTTTATAGCCTGAGTTTTACCGTAACCCCGGCAGTGCTCATCCCCCGCCCTGAAACAGAATTACTGGTTGACCTGTCCCTGGAGCGGATTCCCATCGACTTTTCCTGCCGGGTTCTTGATCTGGGAACCGGCAGCGGCGCTGTTGCCTTGGCGATAGCCAAACATCGGCCCCTTGCATGTATCACCGCGGTGGACATTTCCGCCGATGCCGTTGCTATTGCGAAAATCAACGCCGCTCAGCTCAACGCCAGGAATGTGCGCATTTTTGAGGGAGACTGGTTCCGCGAGCTTGGCGAAGAACGGTTCGATCTCATCGTTTCCAATCCGCCCTACGTCGCACAAGGCGATCCTCATCTCGGCCAGGGTGATTTGCGGTATGAGCCGGACAGCGCGCTGGCGGCAGGTCGCGGTGGCCTTGAGTGCATTGAATCCATTGTCGCCTGCGCTCCCGCTCACCTGGCCCGGAAAGGCGTGCTGTTGCTCGAACATGGCTACGATCAGGCGCAAGCTTGCAGGGAGCTGTTGAGCAAGGCTGGATTGGGTGGAGTGTTCTCTCTTCCCGATTTCGCCGGCATACCGCGTGTCAGCGGTGGCTGTTTGGAAGTTTAACGAAATAAGCTGTTAAAATTACAATTTAAAAGGTATCTTCAGCATGGTGGCAGTTTTCCTTAAGGCCGTTTGATTTCCTCCTATAAGCCGATTTGCCATTTATTCAACTTTAAAGAAGAAGGAGCCAGAAATGAATACCCAGGAAAAGATCAAAGAGCAGGTAACTACGCATCCGGTAGTGCTCTACATGAAAGGCACGCCGACCGCCCCCCAGTGCGGCTTCTCCGCCCATGCGGTCAAGGTTCTTAACGCCTGCGGGGTGAGCAATCTTTTTGCGGTGGATGTGCTTGCCGAACCGGAGATACGGCAAGGCATCAAAGACTATTCAAATTGGCCGACTATCCCGCAGCTGTACATCAATGGCGAGTTTGTCGGCGGATCGGATATCGTTAGCGAGATGTACCAGAGCGGTGAACTGCAGAAGATACTTCAGGGTAAGACCAGTTAGGCTTTAGGCGGTGTCGAGGTTGAACTGCGAGGGTTAACTGATAAGCGGCCGATGAGCCTTGTATCGGCCGGCTGATTTCTGCAACCTGTGCTGGATAGATCGTTGCTACGGACTCATCGCTGCCGCGATCGCCCAGTAACGTAAGAATTTACCTGCGGCCATGAACGCCATCGCGGAGATCCAGTTAACGCGGATCCACCCCGCCGCGACACATAGCAGATCGCCGATGAGCGGCACCCACGACAGCAGCAATATCGGGCTGCCGTATTTGCGCACCCAGAACAGGCCGCGCATATTCCCCTTGGCCTTTTGCATAAGCGCTTTTTCGTCGGGTAAAAAGCGCCCGATAGCATACGAACTCATTCCACCCAAAGTGTTGCCGACGGAGGCGACGGCCAAAGCCGGCCAGTAAAGCTGCGGATAAGCTGTCAATACGCCGAATAGTACCGCCTCCGAACCGCCGGGCAGCAACGTGGCCGCGAGAAAGCTGCTGGTAAATAGCGCCAGCAGACTCGATTGCTCATCCATAACAATTTTTGAAAAAAAACCGCAGTGTAGCCGCTAATGCGTTTTAAGTGGATGGAGCAAATCATTTAAGTGGATGGAGCAATCATCTTGAAATGGCCGCTCGATCACGCCTCGCGACTTGATTTCAAAATTTGACTTCACGACATTATTTGGCGATGATACGCCGACCGACCACCCCATCTCTGTTCAAGAGGAAAAACCATGACAAACAACGTATCTCTTAAGCATAAGATCGATTCCATCATCACCGCCAAACACCTGCTCAAGCATCCTTTTTACGTGGCTTGGACAGAAGGAAAGCTCACTAAAGAGCAGTTGCGCAGGTATGCCGAACAATATTTCCATAATGTGCTCGCCGAGCCGACTTACTTGAGCGCAGTACATTTTAATACACCGCATTTTCACAGCGAGACCAATAGCGGCGACATCAGCGTAAGGCAGGAAGTGCTCAAGAACCTGATCAGCGAAGAGCACGGCGAGAAAAACCACCCCGCGCTATGGAAGAATTTTGCCTTGGCCCTAGGTTCCACGGATAAGGCCTTGGCAAAGGCAGCAGCTCTGCCGGGGACAGCCAGGCTCGTGGATACATTTCGCGACATCTGCTTGAACGAACCCTTTTACGCAGGTCTGGCCGCCCTGCATGCGTTTGAATCCCAGGTTCCGTCCATTGCCGCGGTCAAGATCGACGGGCTGGCAAGGTTTTATGGCATGAGCGATCCGGCTAGCTATGAGTTCTTTTCGGTACACCAGGAAGCGGACGTATATCATTCGCAAGCTGAGTGGGAGTTGATTGACCGCTTTGTCGATACTCCGGAGAAAGAGGCTGAGGTGCTGGCTGCGACCGCCCGGGCATGTGACGCGCTATGGGGTTTTCTGGATGGCGTGTACGAAAATTACTGTGCAGACCTCGCCTGCGAGGATAAGGCCGCGGTTACACTACACTGAGCCTCCACTGAGTCTTGCGCTGAGAAGCTTCTGACCAGGTCCGCTGTCGCCCTGCAATAACTTGGCGAAATAGTTGCGGGGTTGTGGTTACAAGCCTTCTCTCCTGATTCCTGTCTCTGGTGAGCAGACGCGACCGCGTTGCTCACCAGAAGATTTCTCCTTTTACTCATTCACTTGTCGTCTGATTTAGTCCAACGGGAAGATTCCTTCCAGCGTGGCGAAACACGTGTTCCTTGCAGTAGCCAGAAAATCTCGGAGATAAGGGCGGGAAGCAGTTTCGGTAAGGGTCGATGCGTAGAGGTCGCTCCACAGTCCGTGCGCGCCGATGCGGCGGGCAATCACGTAGTCATGATCGACGTAATTCTGTATTCCCCAACTGGGCAGTGCTGCAATCCCGCGGCGGCTGGCTACAAGCTGGAGGATGGCGACGGTCAGTTCTGCAGTGCGTCGCTGAGGATGGATGCCGGCGGGTTTCAGTACGTTGAGGATCAGATCGATACGGTCTTCCGGAACCGGGTAGGTAATGAGTGTCAGGTCGGCAAAATCAGGAGCCTGTAATATTCGTTTCCCGCGTAGGGGATGGTCCGGCGCAAGCACTGCAAGAATCTCGAAACGGAACAAGGGGTGGTGTACCACGCCCCGTTTCCGCTTGTGTTCCGATCCTATTACGACGTCCGCCCCTCCTTCCTCCAGGAGTTTGACGGGGTCGCTGTGGAAGCCGGAGACGAGATCGAGTTCCACATCCGGCCAGTTCTGGCGGAACACATCCATCAGCGGCATCAGCCAATCGAAACAAGTGTGGCATTCCAGCGCTATGCGCAGGCTTCCCGATGCCTGCTGGGACAGTTTGGCAAGACTGCGTTCGGTCGCCCGGATTTCTTCCAGTACTTTACCAGCCAACGCAACCAGCTGTTTTCCGGCATCGGTGAGCTCGACGGATTGTCCCTGGCGCCGCACGATCGGTAGCCCATAGTGGTCCTGCAATGCTTTGATCTGATGTGATAACGCTGACTGGGTCAGGTGTACGCGTTTTGCCGCGCTCGACACGCTCCCGGTTTCATGAAGTGCCGAGAGTGTACGAAGATGCCGTAGTTCAAGCGTGGAGACTGACATGGGTATAAATTATTTACGGGTTACGTATGAATTGTATTCATCAATATTATATAGCGTTTCATTTGATTCATAGGTTAGTCTGTCACACAATCTGTTCTCATTGCAACCGAGTCTGCACCAGAGCAATCAAGGAGAGCATTGATGGCACTGACACATAACCTGGGTTTTCCGCGAATCGGCGCCCGGCGTGAGTTGAAACAAGCGCTTGAAGCCTATTGGCGCGCGGATATTAGCGACGAAAAGCTTAATGCCACAGCGGCCGAGTTACGGCAGAGGCATTGGACTCTGCAGCGAGACCTCGGCATCGACCTGATTCCGGCTGGAGATTTCGCACTGTACGACCAGATGTTGAACATGACAGCACTGCTCGGCGCGGTCCCCGCAAGGTTTAACGCGCAGCAGGACGAAATCGGGCTGGAATTGTATTTTGCCATGGCGCGCGGAACCGCGACTCAGCCAGCCATGGAGATGACCAAGTGGTTCGATACCAATTATCACTACATCGTGCCGGAATTCGATGCGGACGCTCGATTCCGTGTTGCGTCGCCGCAGCTCTTCAAAGAAGTGGCTGAGGCACAGGCGCTCGGCATTTCTCCGAAAGCAGTGCTGATCGGCCCGTTGACATATTTGTACCTAGGCAAGGAGAGCACGCCGGGTTTCAGTCGCCTGGATTTGTTACCGCAACTGTTGCCGGTCTATCGCGACATTCTTGGCCAGCTTGCATCACTTGGCGTGGAATGGGTGCAGATTGACGAGCCGCTGCTAGCGCTCGATTTGGGAGAGGAATGGCTGCGCGGTCTGGACCAGGCCTATACCGCCCTGGCCGAGCCCAGGCTGACCAAGCTGCTGTTAACCACTTATTTCGAAGCAGTGGACAAGCATGCCAACCGCCTCAAGGAATTGCCGGTGGACGGCTTGCATATCGATTTGTGCCGTGCGCCCGACCAGCTTGAAACTTTTCTCGACCACTACCCTGTCGGGAAGGTGCTCTCACTGGGCATCGTAGATGGACGCAACATATGGCGTTCTGATCTCGCCCGGTCATTCTCGATGTTGTCACGTGTTCAAGCTATCCTTGGCGAAAGGTTATGGATTGCGCCGAGTTGCTCTCTCCAGCATTGCCCGGTTGATCTCGAGCTGGAGACGAGGCTGGATGGGGAGATCAAGAACTGGCTGGCATTCGCGGTGCAGAAGCTGCATGAGGTATCGGCCCTCGGACGCGGCGTGACCCATGGAGAAAGCGCAATATCAGAAATCCTGAGTGCTTCTACCGAGGCAAGTCGGGTACGTGCACAATCAGAACGCATTCACAATCCGGTGGTGCAGGAGCGTTTGCGAAGCTTGACGCGGAAAGAAAACGAACGCGCCAGCCCATTCCCGGTTCGGCAGTCGCGTCAACGGCAGCGCTTTAAACTCCCGCTGTTGCCCACCACAACCATAGGCTCGTTTCCGCAAACGGCCGAAATACGGCAGGCGCGCGCTGCCTTCAAAAAAGGCGAGCTTGGCAATTTGCAGTATCTCCAGGCGATGCGTGACGAGATAGCGCTGGCAATAAGAAAGCAGGAAGAAATCGGCCTGGATGTTCTCGTGCATGGAGAGGCCGAGCGCAACGACATGGTGGAATATTTCGGCGAGCAGTTGTGGGGTTATGTTTTTACCGAGAACGGATGGGTGCAGAGTTACGGTTCGCGCTGCGTGAAGCCGCCTATTCTCTACGGGGATATCTACCGTCCCGAGCCGATGACGGTTGACTGGATTCAATACGCGCAAAGCCTGACACCCCGACCGGTCAAAGGCATGTTGACCGGTCCTGTAACGATGCTGATGTGGTCCTTCGTGCGTGATGATCAGCCTCGTGCCGATACTGCGCTCCAGCTGGCGCTTGCCATCCGTGACGAGGTTGCGGATCTGGAGCGAGCCGGCATCGGAATGATCCAGATTGACGAGCCGGCATTTCGCGAGGGCCTGCCGCTAAAAAAACCGGACTGGGATGAGTACTTGCAGTGGGCAGTGCGAGCATTCCGCGTCGCCAGCTCGAGTGTAAGGGACGACACGCAGATACATACCCATATGTGCTACTCCGAGTTCCACGATATCCTGCCCGCCATTGCAGAGATGGATGCCGACGTCATTACAATTGAGACCTCGCGCTCACGCATGGAGTTGCTTAACGCATTCGGTCAGTTCAAGTATCCCAACGAGATCGGACCCGGTGTGTATGACATTCATTCGCCGCGGATTCCCCGGACGGAAGAAATCCTGGAACTGCTGGAAAAGGCGTGCAAAGTGATCGACCCGTCGCAGTTATGGGTTAACCCCGATTGCGGTTTGAAGACGAGAGGCTGGGTGGAAACAGAGGCTGCCCTGTAGCGAATGGTTGAAGCGGCGCGACTGTTGCGTACGCTTAATCTTCCGAAAATTTCAGTGAATTAATCCGCCGGCGCAACAGCCTGGGTCCGGGCAATGGGGTTAGCTTAGGTACTGGATTGCTGGCGAAGTAGATGGGCCAGTCGGGGATGGGCCGTCACCCGGCTGGCTGGAAATTCCGTAGGCGAATGCCCGTGTCAAGGCTTAACTATCAGATTTAGGTGGCTGCTTCGCATGAAGTTTGCAGGGCCTTGACAAGCTCCGTTTCCAAACGAAGCAGTGTTCTCGATTTTTGCAATGCATCTCCCGTCACCAGAAACGTATCTTCAGCGCGTTCTCCCAGGGTGTTGACCCGCGCGCTGTGCACGTTTACGCCAAAGCTGACCAGCACTTGCGCGATACGCGAAAGCAGCCCCGGCTGGTCGCCGGCAACGATCGATAAAATACTGTATTCGCCTTTTTCGTCCAGTTCGATGTCCACTTCGGGGGCAATGGGAAAATGCCTGAGATGTCGGCTCAAGCGCCCTTTGACCGGAGGCTGTAACGGAGCATGCTCGGCCAATTGCTGTGCAAGTTCATGCTCGATGAAATCGACTACGTCGCGGTGACGCTGGGCCATATCGAAAGGGTCGAGCACGAGGAAGCTATCGAGTGCGTAACCGTGGCGGGCGGTATGTATCCTTGCTTCAACGATATTGCAATCGATGCGGTCGAAGAAACTGCAGATACGCGCAAACAGATCCTTTTGATCGGACGCATAGACCAATACCTCAATGCCTGTTCCAGCCGGTGCAATACGGGTCTTCACGAGCGGAGTTAGTGGTTTTGTTTGATGGATCAGGTGGCGCGCATGCCACGCGATTTGCTGGGGCTCGTGCGACAGCAGATAGGCCGGATCCAGTATCCTCCAGAGCTTCTCGTCCCCACTGACAGCAATATTATCGAGTTGCAGCAACTCCATGACCTTGTTCTTCCGGCTGGTCAGCGTCCTGTCGGCATAAGCGGGCTCGCCGCAGAGCTGACGCCGCGCGGCCCGGAACAAATCTTCCAGCAGTTTCGCCTTCCAGGCGTTCCATACTTTTGGACTGGTACCCCGAATATCGGCTACGGTAAGCAGATAAAGCGCGACAAGGCGTCGCTCGTTACCCATGTGCCCGGCAAAATCAGCAATCACGTCCGGATCGGCTATGTCTTTTTTTTGCGCAGTCATTGACATGAAAAGATGGTTTTCGACCAGCCAAATGATCAGGTCAGTATCTTCCGGCGAAAGGGCGTGGTCGTGGCAGAAACGCGCTGCGTCCCTCTTTCCGAGGATCGAATGGTTTCCCTGCCGTCCTTTTGCAATGTCATGGAAGATGCCCCCGATATAGAGCACTTCAGGCCGCTGGAATTCAACAATAAGCCGGCTGCAAAGCGGATATTCATGGGAAAACTCGGGGGAAAGAAACCGGCGCAGGTTTCTCACCACCATGAGAATGTGCTCATCTACCGTATAGACGTGAAACAGGTCGTGCTGCATCTGGCCCACGATACGCCCGAACGCCGGGAGGTAGCGTCCTAGAATGCCGTAGCGATTGAGCAGGCGCAACTCACTCGTCAGCCCGTGCGGTTGACGTAGGATCTCCATGAAATGAGCCCTATTGTGCGGGCTGCGTCGAAATGCCGCGTTGATGAGGGGTGCCGCCTGCCACATTGCTCTCAGCGTGGTCGCACTGCGGGCTTTCAGTTCGGGGTGCTGCTGCAGCAGCAGCACGCTTTCCAGGATCGCGCCTGGCTCCTTGTGGAAAAGATCCTCGTCTCTTGCTTCCAGCCACTCATTTCGCTTCTGGAAACGCTCGTTGATGATGACCGGAACCGCATTCGCGCCGGGAGAAATCCTTGCCTCCAGCGTAAGCAACAGAATCGTGTTGATCTGTGTAACGCCCTGGGCGGCGCGATAATACCGCTGCATCAATATCTCGCTCGCGCGGCGAGGAGGCTTAGCGCCTATGCGAAGCTCATCGGCGAGCGCGGTCTGAAAATCGAACAACAGCCGGTCTTCGCGGCGCCCTGCGAGATAGTGGAGTCGAATACGGAGGTCTTGCAGAAGAGCCTGATGACGTTGGGCAAGACGAGCTTCACGCGGAGTGATCAAGCCTCCTCTAGCCAAATCAGGCCAGGATTTTCCGAACCCTGCAGCCCGGCTGACCCACAGGACGTTTTGCAGATCGCGAAGCCCGCCAGGGCTCTCCTTGATGTTGGGCTCAAGATTATGCGTGGCGTCGTGATAGCGGCCGTGGCGCTGCTCCTGCTCAAGTTGCTTCGCTTGAAAGAAAGCTTCCGGCTCAAGCATGGCCTGCATCGTTTTCGCAAATTCGTCAAACAACGGGCGATGCCCCGACAGCTGCCGGGCTTCGAGCAAGCTGGTTTGCACCGTGATATCCTTGGCAGCCTCCTCGACGCATTGGGCGATGGTGCGGACACTGTGGCCGATTTCCAGTCCGAGATCCCACAATAGTCTAACCCACTGTTCCAGCCGGACCTCGACAGCGCTATCCGCAACGTTGGCGCCGCTACCTTTCTCCGGAAGCAGCACCAGCAGATCGATGTCTGAATATGGAAAAAGCTGCTGCCTGCCATAGCCGCCGACCGCCAGCAGGGCAATTGAGTCCGGGAGTGCCATCTCGCGCCAGACCTGGCGAAGGATATCATCGAGCAGCCGGCTGTGGCCGCGCAGCAGGGCTGCGCCGTTGCCATTGCTGTAATAGCGCTGGCGTAATGACTCGCGGCCTTGCAGCAGCGCCTGCCTGAATGTCTCAGTACTTGTCTCAGTATTGAAACTGCCGGGAGGCGACCCTGCCTCAAGCGGCCCCATGACGGTCAGGAGCGGAATACAGGTTTCTGCGGCGCGCCAGCCGATAAGGTCAGCACTTCATATCCGGTTTCGGTGACCAGCACGGTATGCTCCCATTGTGCCGACAAGCTATGATCCTTCGTAACAATGGTCCAGCCGTCGGCCATCTGGCGTATAGGAGCTTTGCCCGCGTTAATCATCGGCTCAACCGTGAAAATCATGCCGGCTTTAAGTTCCAGCCCGGTTCCGGGACGGCCATAATGGAGCACCTGGGGATCTTCATGAAATTTTGCGCCGATGCCGTGGCCGCAGAACTCTCTCACCACGCTATATCCCTGACTTTCAGCGAAGCGTTGAATTGCATGGCCGACGTCGCCCAGATGTTTCCCCGGTTTGATCTCCTCAATCCCGCGCCACATCGACTCGTAAGTAATTTTACACAAGCGTCTGGCTTGGATACCCGGTTCACCCACGAAAAACATGCGGCTGGTATCGCCATGGTACTGGTCCTTGATGACGGTCACATCGATGTTGACGATGTCGCCCGACTTGAGTTTTTTATCGCCCGGCACCCCATGACAAACTTGATGATTGACCGAGGTGCAAATTGATTTTGGATACGGCGAGTACCCCGGGGGCGCATAATTGAGAGGGGCGGGGATAACGTGCTGAACGTCGACCATGTAGTCGTGGCACAGTTTATCAAGTTCATCAGTTGTGACTCCCGGCTTGACGAACGGGGTGATGTAATCCAGCACCTCCGAGGCAAGCTTCCCCGCCACCCGCATTTTTTCGACTTCCTGCGGGGTCTTTAGAGACACAGTCATAGTGGTTTCCGTAGCAGATAACATAAAAACATATGATGGGGGCTGGAGTATCGCATTGCAATACCCGTTGCTGACCCCAAAGATCACGGGCCCGAACGGGCTTAAGATGATGCAGTCATGGATGCTTACAGGGCGGATATGGAAGCAGACGCAAGCCACGGCACCGGGGCGTCGCGTTCTTTATGCGTCAGGTGGTCGCAGCTTTCATCTCATTTTCTGGTCCGGTCACACTGCACCGTCTCAAGCTTGCTGCCGGGAAACTCCGCTTTTAACGTCTTCATCTTTTCGACAACCTCCTGCGGAGGATCCCGCAGGACAAACTTTATCTGCTCCAGATACCGTTTCCCCATTACCGCCGACCTTACGCCTGTGCGTTTCAGTTCTTCGAGTAAATCGTCCGCCTCGTCCTCGTTAACGAAAAAGCCCATGGAAATGGCGTTGTTCCATTGGCCATTGTCCTGGACGTGGTAATAATTGTTAATCCTGAGTCTGCCAAGCTCTCCCATTTTTCGCACCGCGTGTTCCCTGTTTCTCAGGGGCGGTATGTAGACCCAGTAGCCGCTTCTCTTTCCCACTCCTACGCGCTGTGTCTCGTGGTTCAGTTGCACTCGGGCCATCGCGGCCTCCATCCGTGCATGCTCTACGCTGAGAAAATCCCCCCATTCCAGACAACTCGCAGGACGTGCGGGCTCAGGAGCCGCGGACGCGGAAGCCATGGACTCGGAAGCGGTAGACTCGGGAGGAGCGGACGCAGCACGAGGAGGTTCGGGCGCGGCGGGCCCGGGAGCTAAGGATTCAGGCCGCTCGGACTTTGGGCGAGTCAAAGCAGGAGGAGTGGCCGCGGGTCGCTCGGGCTCGGGACGAGCGGAAGCGGAAAGGGTGGACCCCGCCGGTAGCGCAGACAATGGTTGTATTCTTTCCGGATGGAATTCTGCGGCCAGCTGCACGCGACCGCTGGCCGCGGGACCCCATTGGATATAGGCCGCAAAAATCAGGTTGGCAAACAACAGAAGAAAAAAGAGTATTCTCATTTACAGGCTTAACGATATTTGCGCCAGATTGACGGCCCGATTGTATCTGGAGGGACCGGCGCCGTCATTTATTGTTATTGCATTTCGGCTTGGCTCATCGCGCCAGTTTCCATGAACATGAGTTCCCAGATGTGGCCGTCCGGGTCCTGGAACCCATGCCCATACATAAACCCGTGGTCTTGTGGCTCGTTGTAGGTTGTTCCGCCCGCGGCTACCGCGCAGTTTACCATCTCATCCACTTTCTCCCGGCTTTCACAGGACAAGCAGATGAGCACTTCCGTACTTTGCGTTGCGTCGCAGATCTTTTTCGGGGTAAACAGCTTGAACTTTTCCTCGGTCAGCAGCATAACGAAAATGTCGTGGGCCACGATCATGCAGGTTGCAGTTTGATCGGTAAATTGAGGATCGAACTTAAAGCCGAGTTTGGTGAAGAATTCCACGGATTTGCCGAGATCTTTCACCGGCAGATTCACAAAAATTTTTGTACCCACTCTTTCCTCCTTTAATTTCCATTTAACGGCAGACTAGATGAACCACCGCCCGGTTGTGCCATAAGAGCAAGCACGTCGGTACGCCGTCTTTTCGCGAGCCAATTAAACGGCCTTCCACAAAACGATAGACATGATCAAAACGGTTGATAGTTCAGAAGCTTTCTTGTTGTGAACCCGCCATCGCCCTGATAAAATACAATGTTATTGACATGGTTATCACTTTTCTTCCGGAGCGTCAGGAATGCAAGGCACGAAACTGATTTCGAATATGATGGTATTGGCCGCACTGGCGCTTTCCAATCAGGTTTTTGCGGAAACTTCGCCGGAGGCTGGAAAGATCAAGGGCGACCCGTCTAAAGGTCAGCAAATTGCAACTCAGGTTTGCGCGGCATGCCACAACGCCGACGGTAATAGCCTTATACCCGCAAATCCAAGCTTGGCCGGACAGCATGCCGAGTATATCACCAAGCAATTGAATGATTTCAAGTCCGAGGGCGGGAAGCCGGCGGCGCGGGAAAGCGCGGTAATGAGCGCGATGGTCGCGCCTCTCACCCCCGAGGACATGAAGAATCTTGCTGCTTACTATGCCCAGCAGAAGCCCAAGCCGGGAGCTGCCAAAGACAAAGCCCTGGCTGAACAGGGCGAGAAAGTATACCGGGGGGGCAACCTCGAGACGAGTGTTCCTGCTTGCGCAGGATGCCATTCGCCCAATGGTTCTGGTCTTCCGCCTAACTATCCTCGCCTTGCCGGTCAGCACCAGGACTACACCCTGACGCAACTGCGCGCATTTCGGAAAGAGCTGCGTTCAAACGATGACAACCAGGTGATGCATATGATCACCACGCGCATGAGCGAAAAGGAAATGCAGGCAGTTTCCGAGTTTATCTCGGGCCTGCGCTGAACAGAACCGGCCTCGGGGTAGACAACCGCAGCGGCCCGCTATCGCGGGCCGTTTTTATTTCCATGAATCGAATATTTTTCCTGCGGCCGTCAGCGTGTTGTTGATTTCCGAATCGCCGTGAGTTGCCGAGACAAACCCGGCTTCAAAGGCTGAGGGCGCGAAATAGTTACCTTCCTCCAGCATTGCATGAAAAAAGCGGTTAAAAGCTTCCCGGTCGCAACTCATTACTTCCGCGTAACTAGTCGGCAGGCTATTCCGGAAATAGAGGCCGAACATTCCCCCCACGGCTTGTGCGCAAAAAACGACGCCGCGCTCCTTCGCGGCAGCGGTAAGGCCGTCAGCTAACTGCCGGGTTGTAGCCGAAAGTTGTTCGTAGAATCCGGGCTTTTGCACCAGTCGCAACGTCGCGAGTCCAGCGGCCACCGCAACCGGATTGCCCGAAAGCGTGCCGGCCTGGTATACCGCTCCTACCGGCGCCAAGCACTGCATGATGTCCCGCCTGCCGCCGAACGCCGCCATCGGCATTCCGCCACCGATTACTTTACCGAGCGTGGTGAGATCGGGTTTTATGCCATAAAGCCCTTGAGCGCATTCCAATCCGACGCGAAAGCCCGTCATTACCTCATCAAAGATCAGTACGCTGCCATGACGCGTGCACAATTCGCGCAGGCCCGGCAGAAAACCCGGATTCGGCGCCACCAGATTCATGTTGCCCGCCACGGGCTCGACAATGACCGCGGCAATCTCATCGCCGAATTGACTGAACGCTTGCTCGATACCAGTGATATCGTTGTAATCCAGCACCACCGTGCTGGCGGCGGTTTCTGCCGGAACCCCGGCAGAACTCGGATTGCCAAACGTCAGGGCCCCCGACCCTGCTTTCACCAGCAAGGCATCGTCGTGGCCGTGGTAGCAACCCTCAAATTTGATGATGCGGTTACGGCCCGTATACCCTCGCGCAAGACGAATCGCGCTCATCGTGGCCTCGGTACCCGAACTGACCAGTCTCACTTGCTCGATCGAAGGAACAAGATTGCACAGCAGTTCGGCGATTTCCAGCTCCGCCGCTGTAGGCGCTCCAAAGGTCAGCCCCTTTTGTGCCGCAGCCTGCACTGCCGCCACCACTTCCGGGTGGGCATGACCAAGAATCAGAGGGCCCCAGGAACCGACGTAATCGATATAAGCTTTACCATCCGCGTCCCACGCCCGAGGGCCCAGCCCCCGCTCGAAAAATACGGGCGTGCCACCCACTGACTTGAAGGCGCGGACCGGTGAATTTACCCCGCCGGGAATATATTTTTGAGAGCGTTCAAATAATTGCTGGTTACGTGACATTATTGGCTAGCCCATGATGGTGAGGAATGGAACGCTTGCTTCGCTTTATTTTGCTTAATCAAGCGGGAAAAGTCTTCAGCGGCGGCTCGAATGTCCGAGGCATGAAACAACGCGTTGCTTACCGCCACCGCATCGGCGCCGCGCCGTATCAAGTCGGCCGCATTATCGTAGGTGATGCCTCCGATAGCGACAACCGGAATCTTCAGTTCCTGCTTTGCACGGTTCAGCAGGTCTATTGCAGCGGGGGTTGCTCCAGGCTTGGTCACCGAAGCGAAAAAAGCGCCGAATGCGACATAGTCTGCGCGGTGATGCTCGGCTTCGGCGGCAAGCTCCAGCCGGTCGTAGCAGGAAATGCCGATAATCTTACCTTGCCCCAGGAGTCGGCGCGCATCGGTAAGGGGGGTGTCCTCCCGCCCTAAATGCACGCCGTCGGCGCTCACCTCAATCGCCAGATCAAGATGATCGTTGATGACGAATGGAACCTGGAAGGCTCGGCAAAGACGAGCGAGCGCGTGTGCCTGCTCCCGACGCAATTCGCTCCCAGCTGCCTTGTTGCGGTATTGGACCAGACGGGCTCCGCCTTCCAGGGCCTGCCGCGCCATCGCAATCAGCTCCGGTGTGTCCGCCACGTCCGGGGTGAGAGCGTATAACCCGTTAATTATCGCCTGGGGCATCGTTGTCGTTCCCGTCCCCGGTATCGCTCTCGTCACGAGCCCAGAACATTCGATCAGGCAGATACTGTCCCATTCCCGGGCGAAATCCGGCTTTCAGGGATTGCCAGGTATATTCTTGCGCTTCATAGACCCCTTCGGCCATCGATAGTCCGTTCGCAAGGCCAGCGGCGATAGCCGAGGCGAGCGTGCAGCCGGACCCATGGTACGAGCCAGTCAGTCGGCGCCACGTGTCCGACCGTACGATGCCGCCGCTTCCGTACAGGTTGTTGATGACCTGGGACGTATTTTCGTGTGTACCGGTAATCAGGACGTATTCGCAGCCCAGGCGCAAAAGCCGACCGGCGCACTCGTTCAGATTCGGCATGTCATAATCATCCTCATCGTCCTGGGCGAGCCGCCTCGCTTCCATGCTGTTGGGGGTGATAATAGTCGCCTGAGGAAGCAACAGTTCCCGCATTGCCATGACCATCTCGTCGTTTGCGAGTTCATCACCTCGTCCCGACGCAAGTACCGGGTCCAGTACCAGCGGAATGTTGGGATAATCGGAAATGACCTCCGCAATGGAGGCTATAATTTCCACGCTACCCAATAGCCCGATCTTGAACACATGTACCGGCATGTCTTCCAGGACCGCCCGTGCCTGATCGGCCACCCATTCAGGGTCCAGGGCCATTACGTCGTCCACTCCGGCTGTATCCTGGATGGTTATGGCTGTGATCACCGATAACGGGTGACATCCCATGCTGGCGAGGGTGAGAACATCGGCCTGAATACCGGCACCACCGGTTGAGTCGCTGGCAGCGAAAGAAAGTACCGTGGGGGGTGGCTGAGACATGGACTAATACCGTAAAATGATATTTTAACCTAATTACTCCCGCTCATCATGACCACCACAGAAACTCGCGTTTACCGTTGCTACATGTGTCTCATTTGCGGTTATGTATATGATGAAGCCGAAGGGTCGCCACAGGAAGGCATTCCTCCCGGCACTCGATGGGAAGACGTTCCGATGAATTGGACTTGCCCGGAATGCGCCGCGCGCAAGGAAGATTTTGAAATGATTGAAATCTGAAATGCGTATTCTTCATACCATGCTGCGTGTTGGCGATCTGGAAAAATCCATCGCCTTCTATACCGATGTGCTGGGGATGAAAGTACTGCGGCGGAAAGATTACCCCGAGGGAAAGTTTACGCTCGCCTTTGTCGGTTATCAGGATGAGGTGCTTGGCACAGTATTGGAGCTAACCCACAACTGGGATACGAAGCAATATGACCTGGGCAATGGCTATGGGCATATTGCGGTAGAAGTGGACGATGCCTACAAGGCCTGCGCGGAAGTGAAGAAGCGCGGCGGCAAGGTAACGCGGGAAGCGGGACCGATGAAACATGGCGCCACCGTCATCGCTTTTGTGGAAGACCCCGACGGCTACAAGATCGAATTCATCCAGAAGAAAACCGCCTAGACGCGCTTGGACGTATTAGCGCCCGTCCTATGACTGATCGTTGTCGTCCTGCCCATCCTGCCGGTTGAAGAAGAATACGGCGATCGAGATGATGGTAACAGGCAGAATAACGTATAAGCCGAGTGCGTAATTCGCCCCATCCCCGTGATCATGAGGCGGAGGAGTGGAAATTATCTTGTACGCGTGGGCTACGCTGACGGTGAGAACCAGAACGAGGCCCGCGATGCGGCGATTGCTTACCAAAGCCCGGCCAGTCGCCTGGTTGAGCAGGTGCGCGGCGTAATAGCCCAGGAAATAGATCCCGGTATAGAAAATCAAGGCGCCCATAAAGAGTTCCTGGCGTTAGGAGCTCGTCTCTGCGAGTGAGTTAAACGCCAAGGTCCCTCGTTATTTGCTCTTCTTGTTTTCCGCGTCAGCTGCCTTCTCACGCTTTTTGGTTTCGGCTTCAAGCTGCGGTTCCGGTTTTTTCGGCTTTGACGCAGCGGCTTTTGCCTCGTCCGCCGCGATGATTTTTGCCGCCTTGGACCAGGGGAATTCCTGAGCCTCTTTTTGCGCGGAAACCTGCGCTGAAACCTGTATCGAGCAAAGCGCGAAAAACAGCGCCGGCAGTATTTTCTTCATAAGTCTTGTAATCAGTCAGCAATCCGCCGCGGGGCCAGGACCGGAATTTCCACGGGCGCGGACAGGTGTGTGATAGCAGGATCGTATCTCAAAACTTGGGTGAATTTCAAGGCTGGCACCTGTTCCCATCAGCCTTATTTCACGCCGATACCGTTCTTTTCAAATTCCGCCAGGATTTCACGGTTGAGGTTGGAGCGCAGCCGTAACACTCCACCTTCTGGATCTTGCACCCATATTATCAGGTCAACGATGGCGCCATTCTCGGCAAATTCCTTGAGGATAACGGTAGGTTCGGGTTCCGCCAATATCTGCTGCCGCTTCGCGGCTTCCAGCATGATGCGCATGGCCGTCTCTACTGGGCTGGAGTAGCTGACCTTTATGGTTATAATTAGACGCAGGCGGTGGTTGGCATAGGTTTGACGGACAACCGTCGAAGTAATAAACGTGTCGTTCGGAATAAGCGCTTCAGTTCCGTCTTCGGTCTTGAGCACCACATATCGCGTAGTAAGCGAAACAACCTCTCCCTTGCGGTTGTCCACCGCCACGGTATCACCGATGTGCAGGGATCGATCCAGCAGAATAATGTATCCACTGATGTAGTTACTCGCAATCTTCTGCAGGCCGAATCCGAGCCCTACCCCAAGCGCGCCCCCGAACACCGACAAAACGGTGATATCTACCCCCACCATGGGTAGCGCGATCAGGACCCCTGCCACAATCAGGATCGTGCGGCTGATTTTCGAGAGAATGACGCGCTGGTTGATGTCCAGCGCGCTGGCGTCCATTAGCCGGGTTTCGAACGCGGTGGCGAGCCAAAGCGCGACCAGTATGCTGGCGGTGAATGCAGCGATCCCCTGCGCGATGAGCAATATCGAAAGCCGCTGTTTGCCGACGTGAAACCCGACATTGTCGAGAAGATCGAGTATTCCAGGCAACAGGCCTGTTATATAAAGCGCAAGGCCGATCCAGACAATCCAGCCAATAAACAGCTCCCAAGGATGCAGCCACTTCTGGGTCGAAAACACTCTGCGCAACATATAGACAGTTACGCGAATCAGGGCGAGCGCAAACAGTAGCGGTACCACGATGTTAAGAAGATGGGGGGAGTACCAGTAGCTGAGCAGCCACCTCCCGGGAATGACGAGCGCAAGCGCGAACACCGGAAACATGAGTCGGCTCATGCTGCGCATGCTGATATTAAGGCGCCGGCTTTTGCTTTCTGATGGAACTGGAACGCGGCGCTCGAATTGCCGCAGTAACAGCCACGCAAGCCCGAGACTTGCTACCAGCACCGCAATTTGCCACAACACGCTCGCTTCCTGCACGTCCGTGATCAGATTACGCAGCAGACTCTGGAATTCGCTGTCGGCTGGCATTTGAGCTGGCATCGGGCCTGAAATCTGGGCTGGCATTTCGGCTGACATGTGGAAACGTTGGAAAGTCCCCTGGGGAAAAACGTGGGTGTCGACAAAAGCCGGGACAACTGCAAGCGCTACCGGTAAGGCAGCGAGTGCTCATAGTGGCGTTGCCAGTTTTTCCTGTAAAGATCGATAAGCGCTGCATTACCCTTTATCAACAGCACATTCTCCGCATTTTTATACTGGGCGGCATGGGTGAAGTTGAAGCTACCCGTTATCAGCGTGGCTTCCGGGCTGCCGGCGTCGATCACCATCACTTTATTATGGGCGCTGTCGTGATCTGAATCGGTAAAAACGGGTACACCTTCCGCCGCAATTCTCGATATCAAACTCGTTGGAATCCGGTGGATTTGATTCTTGTCGGAGAGGACTTTGACATCCACACCGCGGCGTTTGGCTGCAACCAGTGCTTCAGCAATTTTGCGGTGGGTGAAACTGAACGCCTGCACCAGAACCTGGTGTTGGGCCGTATCGATGGCGTCCCTGATGAGCTTGCCGGCATCATCCCCCGGCGTAAAAGCAGTCTGTACCGTGCCTGTCGCAGGAAGCGCAACGGGGGCCTTCCTGTCGTGGCCGCTGTCGTGACCTTTATTGTGATCGCGTTCATAACCTGGTACAGGCTGGAAAGCCGCTGCAGACGCTGTAACCAGGATTGCCATGCAGCCGGCGAGCCACCTGGAGAGGGGCACGTTACCAACCCGTAATATCATTTGTTGCTGTTCGCCAGTTCCAATGCAGCGGCAAAAAAACCATCGGTGTGATGCGAGCGCGGCGACAGTTGCATGAAAACGCCGGTGTCGAGCGGGATTTTCTGTTGCGCCAGCAGCTCGGCGCAATTCAGAAGCGTGAAAAGCGGATGGGCCGCGAGAAAATTCTCGACGATTTCCTGGTTTTCTTCCGGCAAAAAACTGCAAGTGGCATAGACAAGCCTGCCGCCGGGTTTGAGCAGATTTGACGCCGACGCCAGGATAGCGCCCTGTTTGCGCTTGAGTTCTTCGATGCTGTGCGGAGACTGCCGCCATTTCAGATCCGGGTTGCGGCGAAGCGTCCCCAGGCCGCTACATGGCGCATCCACCAGCACGCGGTCGATCTTGCCTGCAAGCCGTTTTACCTTCAGATCGTTCTCGTTGACGATAAGCTGCGGATACAGGTTGGACAAACCGGAGCGCTTGAGGCGCGGCTTGAGGTTATTAAGCCGTTTTTCCGAGGTATCGAACGCATAAATGCGTCCTTGTGACCGCATGAAAGCGCCTAGCATCAGGGACTTGCCGCCTGCCCCCGCACAAAAATCGACGACCATGTCGCGGCGGCGCGGAGCGAGCAGATAGCCCAGCAACTGGCTGCTTTCGTCCTGGACTTCCACTTTGCCAGTAGTGAACAATTCATTGCGGTTGATGCCGGGTTTACCGAAAAGGCGGATGCCGACGGGAGAGTACGGCGTAGCATCGCCCTCGATACCATCACTTTTCAGTAGCGCAAGCACTTCTTCGCGGTTCGCAAGCAACGCATTGACGCGCAGATCGAGTGGTGCCGGCTCTTGCATCGAGCGTCCCAGATCGAGAATCTCACGCTCTTCCATGAAACCGTGCAGTTTTTCGGTCAACCAGTCCGGAAATTCCGCCTGGACAGCCAGCGGCTGCGATTCCGGCCTCACTGCCTTCAATTGTGCAATCCACTTTGCATCTGCTTCGCTGACGAGCGGCGTCAGTTCGCGCAGATTCATCCCGTGGAATTTCGCCAGATAGCCGAGCAACAGCGAACGCGGAGTCGCAATATCGATCACGCGCTCAAGAAAAAACCGGTGACGCAGAATGCCGAATACGGCTTCGGCAATAAACGCCCGGTCATTTACGCCGAGCTTGGGGTTCTCCCGGAAAAAACGCCTGAGTTTCGAATCAGCGGGATGCTCCAGCGGAAGCACGGCACGGAGCGCGGCGGTAGCCGTCTCCAGGTGGGCAGGGGTGAGGCGCATCTATTGTGGGTATTGCGGAAGGAAGTGGAGGCGAAATAGCGTAGCTCGAACACAACATACATCATAACAGGAGCGATGACTACTGTAGCCCGGGTTACCCCGGGTTAGCTCAGGGTTTAGTATAAGCGCCCCTGTTTCTGGTCGTTGACCGATTTTTCCGCATAGCTGATGTTTTTGACCATCTGATCCGTCACAATCCCCAATTTTTCAGCTGCCACCACGCGTACGGGCAGCATGTGATGGTCAACCGCAAGCCAGATCTTCTTGTCGCGGTCGCCCTCTTTCTCCAGCTGCTTTGTCAGTACGATGGTTTCGAGTTTGCCCATCGGCGTGTCCAGGGTTTCCTTGCCCACTGCATAGCGGGCTGGTTCGAGGCGGCGGCCATCGGTTTCATGCAGCGTTACCATTTTGCCCGCGACCGGCGAAAACATGAAGCTATAGTGCAGGCTGAGCCTGTCCAGCGTATCGGTGGGCAAAGGCTTCTGTTCTTCCCCGCGTTTATGCTGAAGAGTCAGAAGCTTCTTATCCCAATCGAAAATGGCTACCTTGGGCGGTTTCTTGCCGTGCTGATCAGAGAAGCGGTTGGGGCGAAGCAATCCCTGTGCCGTCACCGTGCCCTCGCTATCGCGCACCACATTGTCCGGTTGTGTCAGCGCCAGCAAGCCTTTTGCGCGGCCCTCGCTGTTAATGGCATAGCTCCGCGTACCGTTTTCCTGGCGGATTTCCACCGTTTCAGTCATTTCTGCTTCAAGGTTGCCGGATGTGACCGTATAGCTGATATCGATGCGCGGAGGAACACCTGCGGCATAAGCGCCAGCGGAAAACGCAGAAAAGGTAAATGCGGTAACACTTAAACCCCACAGCAAAGCAAGCGGTAATTTCATTTTAATAGTCCAGGTGAATACAGAACGGAGCCATCGAATATGGCGTTGCTTACGTCGACGGCGCTCTCGGAAATTCTAAGCCGGCCCTCCATGAGCCAGCGCACGGCTTCGGGGTAAATAAGGTGCTCCTGTTGCAGGACGCGGGCGGCGAGCGTTTGCTCGGTGTCATCCGGTAGTATCTGGAGCGCCGCCTGAACAATGATTGGGCCGCGATCCATCTGCGCGGTAACGAAATGTACCGTACAGCCATGTATCTTTACCCCTTCCTGCAACGCCCGCCGGTGAGTATGGAGCCCCGGAAAGGCAGGAAGCAGCGAAGGATGGACATTTAGCAGTTTCCCAGGATAACGGTTTACGAAACCATCCCCCAAGATGCGCATGAACCCGGCAAGCGCGATCAGATCGGGCTGGTACTTGTCGATTGCCTGCGCCAGCGCGGCATCAAATGCCTCACGACCGGAATAAGACAATTGATCCAGCACGATGGTTTCAAGGCCGTGCTTTCTTGCAATTTCCAGCCCAGGCGCGTTGGGCCTGTTGCTGATGACTGCTGCTATCCGCGCGGGGAGTTTCGCCTCAATCAGGGCCTCCATATTGCTTCCCCGGCCCGAGATGAGGATAACGAGCGATTTCATTTCCGCAGAGGCGCGACCTCGGACGCCTTGCTGCTCACTCAATTATCGTCTGCGCTTCGTTTGCAGCGCGTGTTCGAATCGTGCCAATCCGCCAGACGGTTTCGCCCGCCGATTGCAATAACCGCATTGCCCTATCAGCCAGGTCCGGTCCCACGATCAGCGCCATGCCGATACCGCAATTGAAGACGCGGTACATTTCCTTCTCGTCTACATTTCCCTGTTGCCGCAGCCACTTGAAAAGTGGAGGCATATCCCATGTTTCCTTTTTCAGTACTGCGGTGACACCGTCAGGCAGGACACGCGGGATATTTTCCACCAGCCCGCCGCCCGTGATATGGGCCAACCCTTTCACCGGCAGCTGCCTCATCAGTTCGAGCACCGGCTTAACATAGATCCGGGTTGGCGCCATGATTACATCAACTAACGCTTTGCCGTTGAAATCGGTAGACAGGTCTATGCCATTTTTTTCGATGATCTTGCGTATCAGCGAGTAGCCGTTGGAATGGGCGCCGCTGGATGCCAACCCCAATACTGCGTCCCCTTCCCGGATATCCAGGCCTGTGATGATATTGTCTTTCTCTACCACCCCGACGGCGAAGCCGGCCAGATCGTATTCCCCCTCGGGGTACATGCCCGGCATTTCCGCGGTCTCGCCGCCGATCAAGGCGCACCCTGCCTGTTCGCAACCCGCCGCAATACCCTTGACTACAAGGGTCGCTGTATCCACATCGAGCCGTCCGCAGGCAAAGTAGTCCAGGAAGAACAAGGGTTCCGCTCCTTGGACCAGGATATCGTTCACACTCATTGCCACCAGGTCTGTGCCCACGCTGTCGTGCTTTCCTGCCTGGAACGCAAGCTTCAACTTGGTGCCCACGCCATCGGTACCCGATACCAGCACGGGTTGACGATATTTTTTCGAAATTTCAAACAGCGCGCCGAACCCGCCGATGCCCGCGAGCACTTCCGGACGCATGGTACGCTTGGCGTAAGGCTTGATGTTTTCTACCAGCCGGTCTCCTGCATCGATGTCCACACCGGCCGCGCGGTAGGAAAGAGGCGTGGGGGGCGGGTTCTCCCGTTTAAATGAAGTCAAGTTGAGTTCTCGTCTTGTTGCAGATAAAGTGACGGCAATTTTACCGCAAATGGATGTGTGCGCCATGCGCTATCAATATATGGCCCGTTCTTTGATCTTTCGTGAAACAACTCCTGCTGGATATCGCTCCCCCGCCCCTCCCGACGCTGGCTAATTTCGTGCCCGGCCGCAACGCCGAACTATTGCAGACCCTGGAGAACATTCTGATGGGCCGGGAGAAGGAGCGTTTCTTTTATTTATGGGGCAACCGCGGTTGCGGAAAGAGCCACTTGCTGCAGGGGCTGGCTGGAGCATATAAGCATACCCGGATGAAAGCTACCTATTACGCTTGCGATGAAAATACCCGGTTTGCCGCCGATGGCGAAGCTGACTGCGTGCTGGTGGATGATTCGGATCGTCTTGGGGCCGAAGCCCAGATCGACTTGTTTAATCTTTATAATCGCATTCGTGACGAGGGTCACGCCTGCCTGCTGGTAACAGGGCCCGTTGCTCCAGCACAGCTGAAGTTGAGGGACGATCTTGTGACGCGGCTGGGATGGGGTCTGGTATACCAGGTTCATGAACTGACTGACGAGGAAAAAATTAAAGCCATGAAAAGCCATGCAGCCAGCCGCGGCCTCGACTTGCCGCAAGAGGTGGGCGATTACCTGCTCCGCCATGAGCGCCGCGACTTGCCCACGTTGATTGCCACTGTTGACGCGCTGGACAATTACGCTTTAGCCAACCGCCGCAAAATTACCGTTCCGCTGGTGCGTGAACTATTGCAGGCCGCATCATGAATCTGGCTCTGTTCGATCTCGACAATACCTTATTGGCAGGTGACAGCGACTTTCAGTGGGCGCAATTCCTCATCGAGCAGCGCGTGCTCGACCGCGAAGTCTACGAGGCGCGCAACGTGGAGTTCTACGAACAATACAAAGCCGGCACACTGGATATACACGAGTTTCTCGACTTCCAGCTGAAACCATTATCGCGCCACCCCAGAAGCCAGCTTGATGCCTGGCACAGTGAGTTCATGCAGAACAGGATTCTGCCGATCATCACCCCCGCTGCGCGCAAACTGATAGAAGAGCATATGCTCGGCGGAGACCTGTGCGTCATCATTACCGCTACGAACAGCTTCGTCACGGGACCTATCGCTCGGGCGCTGAAAGTTTCCCATCTCATCGCCACCGAGCCGGAACAGAAGGATGGCGAATTCACAGGACGGGTTTCAGGTTTGCCCTGCTTCAGGGAGGGCAAGATCGCGCGCCTGGAAAGCTGGCTGGATGAGCACAATCTGACCTGGTTATCGTTTCTGGAAAGCTGGTTTTATAGCGATTCCCTGAATGACCTTCCCTTGCTCAATAAGGTGACCCACCCGGTGGCCGTGGACCCGGACGCGACACTCAAAGCCCATGCGGAAAGAAACGGCTGGCCCATCATCAGCCTTCGATAATTTTCCACGTATTTTCCGCCATGCCCATGCCGGCCTGCGACCCGAGCCGCATATTCTCCATATCCGCTTCGCCCCCGTCCGGTGCTGCAGCATCCCCGGCTCCAGGACGGGCGCAAAATTTGGAGTGGAGTCGAACGCTTCGCGATGATAATTGAGAGGAGCGCAGGCAGAGGACAGAAGCTTCTGGTCATTTTCCTGTTTGTCGGGGCGGCCAGTGCGTTTGCGGGCCTGTTATTCGGCAGCGTACACATACCTGCCGACGCTGTTGCCCAGGCTTTGCTCTCGTCCAGCGACGGGAAAGATAATGTTGCGCATCAGATCATCTGGCAACTCCGCCTGCCGCGCGTATTGGCTGCATTTGCGTGCGGCGGCCTATTGGCCCTGGCAGGCGTGTTGTTGCAGGTTCTGCTGCGCAATCCGCTTGCCGATCCTTATATTCTTGGCGTATCCGGCGGGGCGGCGGTAGGCGCCCTCCTTGGAATGTTGCTGGGTTGGGGCCTGGTGCTGATCAATCTCTCCTCGCTCGCGGGCGCTTTGGCAGCGATAGCGATCGTGTTCGGCTTGAGCTTTCGCGCGGGGGGCTGGAACCTGTACCGGCTCCTGCTGACAGGCGTGGTATTGTCCGCCGGCTGCGGCGCGCTGACGACTTTGATCCTTACCCTCGCGCCGGCCAGCGATGTGAAGGGCATGCTGTTCTGGCTGATGGGAGACGTCTCCCGGGCCGAGGAAGTGCTTCCCGCCTGGATTACGCTGTGCATTGTAACGGCCGTGAGCATGCTCTTTTCCGGCAGTCTGAACGTCCTGAGCCTCGGCCAGATGAAGGCGCAGACGCTGGGGGTGACCGTGCTGCCGTTGCAGGTGGGAATCTATTTCTGTGCGTCGGTCGCGACGGTGGCAGCGCTGATGCTTGCGGGCGCCATCGGGTTTGTGGGGCTCATCGTGCCCCACGCCGTCCGCCTGCTGGGCGTGAACGATTTTCGGTGGCTGTTGCCTTTATCGATACTGTTGGGGGGCAGCTTCCTTACCCTGGCCGACACCCTTGCCCGCACGTTGTGGGCGCCGCAGCAACTGCCTGTCGGAGTATTGACCGCGCTGCTGGGCGTGCCCATGTTGTTGCTGCTGCTCTCAAGAAAACCCTGATTGGCCGAAAAAATTCCGAACTGCGGCACCCTGTCTCCGGACGCCGTCTTGCGGGAACGGCGCGCGACGTAGGACACGATTGTCCAGCAAGGGATAAAGGATTCAGCCATGCAGCATTATGCGGCATAATTGACCCTTTTCAGTTGGTTGCGATGAGTCCTGCCCAGTTATCCGCGTGGTACCCAGCGCCGTCTGCCGTCTCTCCACGGGCGCGCGGCTGGTTGCAGAATCGCGGCTCGCTTACTCAGCTCATCCAGCAGCGATGCGGCGATTTTCGCGTGAAGCAGATGTTCCAGTCTCTCGACAAGGCGTGCGGGGATGAGCTTGCGGTGATGAACCTGCGCCGCAACGAACTGGCATTGGTGCGGGAAGTATATTTATATTGCGGCAACACCCCTGTCGTATTCGCGCATTCCGTCGTGGCGCGGAAAGACCTCCGGGGCGCATGGCGCGGCTTGAACGGCCTCGGCAACCGTTCGCTGGGAACGGTATTGTTCACCAACCCCATTATCAGGCGCACGCCGCTCAGATTTAAAAAGTTGAATCCCGCTCACCCCCTCTTCCAACGCGCCTGCCAGAAGTTGAAGGTAAAGCCACGCGGGCTATGGGCGCGCCGTTCGCTGTTCAGTTTACGCGGGCAATCCATCCTGGTGACAGAAGTGTTTCTTCCTTCCATACTGGAGCTGGCATAGTGACGCTCGCGCAACGCCTCGGCCATTACGAAAAACTGATGCGGCTGGATAAGCCCATCGGCATACTCCTTTTGCTGTGGCCAACGCTGTGGGGTTTATGGCTTGCCGCAGGCGGGGTTCCCAGCATGATGGTGCTGGCCATATTCGTCATGGGCACGGTGCTGATGCGCTCTGCCGGTTGCGTAGTGAACGATTACGCCGATCGCGATTTCGATGGGCATGTAGAACGCACCAAAAACCGGCCGCTCGCCACGCGCGTGGTGAGTACCAAAGAAGCGCTGCTGCTGGCGGCGGGCTTGAGCCTGTGCGCGTTCATACTGATCCTGCCGCTGAACCGGCTTACCATTGAGCTCTCGTTTGTCGCATTGTTTCTTGCTGCAAGCTACCCCTTCACCAAGCGCTTCTTTGCCATGCCCCAGGCATATCTCGGCATCGCTTTCAGCTTTGGCATTCCCATGGCCTTCGCCGCTCAAACGGGTGAAGTGCCGTTCATGGCGTGGTTCCTCATGGGCGCGAATATGCTTTGGGTGATCGCTTACGATACGGAATACGCCATGGTGGATAAAGTGGATGATCTCAAGATCGGTATCAAGACCTCGGCCATTACTTTCGGCCGCTTTGACGTCGCGGGCGTCATGGCTTGCCATGCAACTTTTTTGGGTGCGATGGTCGTGGTAGGAATCATTCAGAAACTCGGCGTGATTTATTACATCGGGTTGTCAGTAGCGCTGGGGCTGATACTTTATCAATATCGCCTGATCCACGACCGCGACCGGGCGCGCTGTTTCAAGGCATTCCTGCATAACAACTGGGTGGGCGCGACCATATTCGCCGGGATTGCGCTTGATTATCTTGTAAATGCAAACACACAGGCACCCCTCTCATGAAATACAAGGACCTGCGCGATTTCATCGCCCAACTGGAACACCAGGGGGAACTCAAGCGCGTCACCGCCGAGATCGATCCCCATCTGGAGATGACGGAAATCTGCGACCGGGTATTGAAAGCCGGCGGTCCCGCAATTTTGTTCGAAAAACCCAAGGGGCACATCATTCCCGTACTGGGAAATCTGTTCGGTACGCCCCGCCGCGTAGCGATGGGCATGGGGCAGGAATCAGTCGATGCGCTGCGGGAGGTGGGAAAGCTTCTCGCCTACCTCAAGGAACCCGAGCCGCCCAAGGGTTTGATGGATGCGTGGGAAAAATTTCCAGTGTTGAAGCAAGTGCTCAACATGGCGCCAAAGGAGCTATCGAAAGCCCCCTGCCAGGACATCGTATGGGAAGGCAGGGACGTGGACCTCGGCAGGCTGCCCATCCAGACCTGCTGGCCAGGGGATGTTGGCCCCCTGATCACTTGGGGGTTGACCGTCACCAAAGGGCCGCACAAGACGCGCCAGAACCTGGGCATTTACCGCCAGCAGGTGATAGGGCCGAACAAGCTGATCATGCGCTGGCTGGCCCATCGTGGCGGGGCGCTCGATTTTCGCGAGTTCTGTTTGGCCAATCCCGGCCAGCCGTATCCTATTGCGGTGGCGCTGGGGGCGGACCCAGCCACCATACTTGGCGCGGTCACGCCCGTGCCGGATACCTTGAGCGAATACCAGTTCGCGGGACTGCTGCGGGGCGCGAAAACCGAAATCGTCAAATGCCTGAGCCACGGTCTGCAGGTTCCGGCCAGCGCCGAAATCGTGCTGGAAGGATACATTTATCCCGGCGAGACAGCGCTGGAAGGCCCCTACGGCGACCACACCGGCTATTACAACGAGCAGGAGACTTTTCCGGTATTCACCATCGAGCGCATCACCATGCGCCGCGACCCCATCTACCACTCCACCTACACCGGCAAGCCCCCGGACGAGCCCGCGATACTGGGCGTCGCGCTCAATGAAGTGTTCGTGCCCCTGCTGCAAAAGCAGTTCACCGAAATCGTCGATTTCTACCTGCCGCCGGAGGGCTGTTCCTACCGCATGGCGGTGGTGAGCATGAAAAAGCAGTACGCCGGTCATGCCAAGCGTGTCATGTTCGGCGTATGGAGTTTCCTGCGTCAGTTCATGTACACCAAATTCATTATTGTTACCGACGATGACGTAAATATCCGGGACTGGAAGGAAGTCATCTGGGCCATTACCACGCGAGTCGATCCCGCAAGGGATACGCTGATTGTCGAGAATACCCCAATCGATTATCTCGACTTTGCCAGTCCCATATCGGGCCTGGGCGGGAAAATGGGGTTGGATGCCACGAACAAATGGCCAGGGGAAACCAACCGGGAATGGGGAAAGCCGATTGTGATGGATGAGAAGGTGAAGGAGAGGGTGGATAAGATTTGGAAGGAGTTGGGATTGTGATAGGTCCTCCAATGGTCGAACCTTCTTGTAATAGCCGAAATATTCCTCGGCCAATCCAACGGGAAGTGCGGCAACGCTGCGGATTTGGATGCGTCATTTGTGGACTGCCTCTTTACGAATATGAACACATGGAGGGGTGGGCTCTTGTCCAAAGGCATGTTGCGGAGGAAATCACGCTTCTTTGCGATCAACATCACCGCGAGAAGACGGCGGGTCTCCTACCCAAAGAAACCGTAAAAGAAGCTAATGCGAACCCGTTTAACTTACAAAAGAGTGTTTCTAAGCCTTATACGCTTCATTTCTCAGGAAAGCAGGCGGAGATCATTATTGGAAGCAATAGCTTTACCTGTGAAGATCAAGGTTACGGCACAATCATGGTTCCAATCAGCATTGACGGGCTTCCGTTGGTCGGCTTTGTCTTAGGGGATGGTCACCTTCTACTTAATTTGGCTGTCTTCGATGAGTACAATGTATTAGTGCTGCAAATAAAGGATAACCACCTGTATTACTCTACCGTCCCTTGGGATATTCAGCTCGTTGGCACAACGCTTAGGATTCGAGAAGCACATCGCAAAATTTTATTGGAAGTGGAGTTTAAGCCCCCAAATAAAGTAACAATTAGCCGAGGACGTTTCCTAAGAAACGGAGTTGAAGTGCTTGTTCGCCCTGACAGCATCCTAATTTCCAATAATGGAATGTATATACGGGGTAACCATGCACACAATTGTTACGGAGGTTTAATACTCGGCCATCATGAAAGACCAATGCCCGGTTTCTTAGCGGTTGACAACATCTCTCGCTACCTTGGCGACCGAAAGACCATGCTAGAGTTTACACGGGAATATCAGCTCAAAAGCGCTGAGTCTCAGTTTGACGAATAATAGGTGCAGACTGAGCCGATTTGCATTTTCCGAATTCACTCGGTCTCCGCCGATTATCATAAGCCAAAACTATCCAACGATGCAGCTAGGTGCATTCCCACACTTCAGCGGCATTAAGCACACCTCTGAATATGAAAATATCTGACGATGGCCAATTAGAGAGTCAACCCGTCGAACACTTAACACTAGCCTCGGTTGAGGACTTGTATAGGCTGGCGGATCAGTTTGACTTGGGATCACCGAAACCTCTGTACCGAGGGCAGTGCGACTACTCATGGAGACTGGAGACTCGACTCGAGCGAAATGTTCCGAGAGTTGTTATTAACGATGTCGGTTTAGAAACATATGAATACCGAATCCTTGCGGAATCGCAACGACGACTCCACCAATTCCTTGGGCCGCTTCCTGATGAAGATGATCGCCTTTCTTGGCTTGCACTATTGCGCCATAACGGGATTCCCACGCGGCTTCTCGACGTTACTCATTCTCTTTTTATTGCATGTCATTTTGCGCTGCGCGATGCTGAGCAAGACAAGGATGCAGTTGTCTGGATATTCTCGCGGCACGCCATCGATTTTGCGTTTACCCTCTGGAACTCAGCCATCGACGATACGTTCATCCGTCCAACACCCTTTACAGTGGCTAGTTATGGAGAACCTTACTATTGGCCATTCCCTAAAAAACTCGCATCCCTCCCGCAAGCTGTGAGTATTGAGACATTACGTATACCCGGAATCGGAGGTCGGTGGTTAGATCGTAATGCCACTCTTGAAGCAGCTATGCGTGGCTACATTGAAAAACCAGGGCTGGCAGTTTCCGAGCCATTCTGGATATCCCGTAGAATGGACGTCCAGCAAGGTGCGTTCCTGATTCCTTTTAATGTGAGGGAATCATTTGAAAAGAATTTATTCTCGTTCTTACATATTTCCGCCGAGGAACAGGAAGAGCGGGTAGTACCGACAAATAAAGATGACCTTTTGAATCTCTGGCGCTTTTTTAGGATTATCAAGCTTCGTATCCCTTCGAGATTACATAGTATCCTGAGAGCAAAGCTCGGCACTATGAACATTCGGGACCTAACGTTGTTCCCAGACACGGACGGGGCTTTTGCCCAAATCACCGCATATTTACCCCTAAATGGAAGATAAGTTAAAGCGGTCTGAAGCCGTATAATAAGCTGATCATTTCCGCTCCCCTACTAGCTAATTTAGCCTGTCGGTACCCAATGTCCCATTCGCTTCTACTACAGTGCGACCCATGCGATTCGGCCGTCTGTTATTGTCGCTGTGGCACGGCTTCACAGCCGGTCAGATACCAGAACAGCTCATTCAAGCTGGTAATTGACGTGCATGCAGACGGGAGGTTTCCCACCCTCCGCGCGAGCCCGAGATTGGAGCTAAAGAGCGCACCCTCTCTTTGTATATGAAAGGCATGCCGATAGCCTGCATTGCAGGAACCTTGCACGTCCCTGAATACGTTATTGCCCACCATGACAAGCTGCTCCGGCGCCAAGTCGAGCAAGCGTGCGCATTCCTCAAAAACCTTGGGATCGGGTTTCTTTCTTCCCAGCTCCGCAGTCAACACCCCGGCATCCGTCAGCGGCAGCAGGCCGCAAACGTCCAGCTTCTGCCGTTGTGACGCGGGTGGATTGTCAGTCAAAATTCCAATGCGGTAGCCTGATCGGCGAAGTTGACGCAAGGTCGCCTGTACGTCACCGTAGAGCGGACAATCTTTCGGCTGCGTTTGATTGTAGGTTTCGATCATGCGGAGGCGGATGGCATCACACAATTCCAATTGCAAACACAGCGCATCGAAGAGGCACGCGTGATTGCCTTCCTCAATGATCTGCAGAGCCTTGGAAAGAAATGCTGTGCGCGCGGGCAGGACAATTTGTTCCTCATGCCAGGTCAGCTCCAGCTTGCGGATCATCCAGGCTTTCTGATCAAGCAGTGTATCGTCCAGCTCAAACACGACTCCCCGCACCTCGTCCAGCTTTAAATCCGGGATGTTGCGTTCCTCCAGATAGCGCAGCGTCCTTGCATGTGAACCTGGAGCGGGAAAGCCGTTGATCACATCGGCCTCGGCCGGGGCCGCGGCCCCACCCCCCAGTAAAAAGGCAATAGGGTTAAAACCGACAGTAAGACTCAAGGGCATGGATGTGCCGGCACGTGAATTGAGGTCGGATACCCAGCAGCGATCGCCAGTCCGTAATATCTGCAGGTTCATAGGCCCGCGCGCTCCTAAAGGGACGGTGCGCTCCAGAACGTGCTGGGCGGTTTCGCGAACATGGGCAGGGGCGCCAGGCTCGCAGAGGATCGCGAATCCATTTTTTGAGCGGATTCGGCGCCGGAATGCAAGGGGAGAAAGGTTGCTGTCAACGCTGATAGAGAAATCAACAGAGTATTCATCAAATTCATGCAGACAAGGCTGCCATATGAATTCCTGGTTCTGGTCGATTGTAAGTTTCAAAAAAGCTTCGCGGTCAGCAAGGACATGCAGGCCGCGGGCTCCCCAACCACGCCGCGGCTTGCCAATCAGGGGAAAAATCGCGTCATCATCCAACGGTGAGATGTAGCAAGGCAATGAGGGCAAGCCTTCCTCGATCAGCCAGCGATAAAACAGAAGCTTGTCCCATGCGAGTTTCAGCAGTGAAGACCCGGAGACATAAGCCACAACGCCGCTTGCGGCAAAAGCATCGTAGTGAGGGGCCAGCAACTCCACTTCATGTTCAGTGGAGGCGAAGATGGCTTCCACACTCTCCCGTGCGCACAGAGGGAGAATAAAATCCAGGAATGCCTGCTTCTCCTTTGAAAAAGGCACCGGGAAGAAAGCGTCTGCAAAATATCGCGCGACGTTTTCCTCATTGGGGTCCGCTACCAGAATACGTATTCCCGCCACCTTGCGGAGGGCTTTTATCAAGCCAAGGCCCTGAAATCCTCCACCGAAGACAAGGACATTACGGCACCTCATGCGGTTGCTTTGAAACGAATAGTCCGGGAAATTTTAAGATAACCGGTCGAGACCTTAAGTGCTGTGCCTGGGTGGCGAGGAGAAGATGCAGCGTATTGAGTTGTGTGGGGGGTCAGAAGCCTTGACACGTCTTCTCCAAGGGGCGTTTAGGACTTGTATCTCTTGAAACACTTTCAGCTTGCGGGAAATATCTCTTTGCGCTTATATATTCGTTGGCGACTCCTGGAAAACAGTTCAATTTATCAAAACTGTCTACCGAAGTCATTAGATTCATATATAAATGGGTGAAGCCCTCTGCCAGCGCTTCCCCAAGCCTGATAGGCCCTAGCGCCAGCAGAGAATCAGCAACCGTTATCCAATTATGTCCTCATTAACGTTCAGCGGCGGATGCCCTGTCAGGATTATTTGAAGGTCATCACCGTCATATACGTTCACTGTCAACAGGCCATTTCCATTGACCTTCTCATAGATCAGCTGGCTTGGCTTGAAGTCCTGATTGCCTAGTGGCCAGCCTCTGTCGGCATCGATTGCTTTCAGGTCTATCCTGTCGCCTTGTCCCCGGTTGAAGCCGACAATCGTGTCGCGACCATTAGGAGGACTCTCCCCCACCGAGTTGAAATCGAACGTATCCGCTCCGGTTCCGCCTGTGAGCGTGTCCCGGCCGCTTCCACCCGTCAAAATGTCATTGCCGGGTCCTCCGTTAAGCCGATCATTTCCGCTTCCACCATTGAGGGTGTCGTGACCGGTTCCGCCGCTTAGCGAATCGTTCCCCGAATCTCCGTTGAGTATGTCGTTGCCCGCTTCACCAGACAGCGAATCATTGCCGGTCCCTCCATTGAGCCGGTCGTTTCCGTTTCCGCCGCGCAGGGTATCATTTCCAGCATTCCCGTTTAGCGTGTCGTTGCCCGATTCGCCAAATAGCCGGTCGTTACCGTTATCCCCATTAAGCCTGTCGTTTCCGCTTCCGCCGTTCAGCCTGTCGTTACCGTTTTTGCCATTGAGAATGTCATTACCCGCCAACCCATTGATGGTGTCGTTCCCGTTGGTGCCATCCAGATCAGAGCGCCAATGCCACCACGGGTTGTTAAACGTGTTGTTATCGTTATATTTCGTTCCTGTAATATTAGCCAAGGTCATCTCCTTAATATCGAAAGTTGAACCCCAAGTTGGATAAGTGCACCGTTTACAGGCTCAGGATGACGCGGCCTAGCGGGAATATCAGTGGGAAACCGAACAGAAATGCGATTGTGACGGGTGCCCGGAGATCAGCTTCCGCATTCGATAGCCTGATACTTAGACGCAAAAAAGTAAGAAGCCACAGGGAGATATACGTCTTCCGTGGCTCAGCATCAGGCTAAAAGGGTCTTACCTTATTTCACAAAATAAAGCTCCCGCCGAAAACCGCAGCGACAAGTTCGGCCTGTCCCGGGGTCAAGTTTGCGGGATAGCCTTGATTTACCCCATAACGTTTTAATGTCGCAGCGGATACCTTTAGTTCATCTCATGCCAAGCAAGCTGTCAGCACGGTGACACCCCGCAGAGCTGCTGATCGCAGCCCGACCAGTGGCAGCAAGTCCGCTCGCAACTGCCCCAGCAGATGGAATCCAGCGGCCAGGGGAGGCAGGTGCGGTTATCCCGGACGGTGCATCCTTCTCCCGGCGGCGTGCAAGCTCGCTGGGAGCAAATCGTTCCGTTGGGACCGCAGCATCGCTGCGACCAGCCGGTTGCCGCATTGCACTGACACGGGCCGCACGTCTGAGGCTGCGGCGTGCAGCCACATTCCGACCTGCAAGCCCTTATGCAGTCCGCATGCTCCCTGCCCGTGAGGCCAGCACAGCCCTCCCGGCATTCGCCGAGACAGGCGAGGTCACATGCTTGTGGCTGAACAATACTTGCGCTGTGATCCGTAAAACCTGAGGCCATTTGATAATGGCGATAATACCCTCTTGTCCTGTAGGCTGAGGACTCGGCGGTAAAACCGGGCATATTCATTTCAGATCTCCTCACATTTGGCAAAAATTGCCATAGGCACGTATTTCCTTTATAGATGGCAGTGCAGGAAAAACAAGCCTTGTAAGTTTGTTTGCGCGCAAAAAGGCGTTAGCTGGTCTGCTCCCCACTTTCTTGTAGTCTGCGTCTGCTCTTCTGATCGCAGATTGTCAACTGGCCCAACCCATCCTCCATCCCCAACACCCATCCCCAACACCCATCACCAACACCCATCACCAACACCCATCACCAACACCCATCACCAACACCCATCACCAACACCCATCACCAACACCCATCACCAACACCCATCACCAACACCCATCACCAACACCCATCACCAACACCCATCACCAACACCCATCGCCCATATCCCTGCCGGACTTGGGCGCCGGACCGGCGTACGTAGTACCCAGAAATCGAGGTCACGCATTAACGGTTGATTCAAAGCCACCGCGCTTTACGTCTATGGTTGCTTGGGTGGGAATTCGTAAAGCCGAGCTTGACAAGGCGCTTTATGTCGCCCATGCATATATAGGCAAGTTCCCGGAGAGAAAATCGGACAGACCTCGGGTTCACATCGGTGTTGCCTTCCAGCGAGGAATAACTAATGACACAGCAAACGGAAACGATTGACCCTGTATCTACCCATGTGGTCGTCGGCGTGACACTTGCGCTAACCATCCTCGTCAGCGCCTACCTATTGTTCCAGGTCCAGCCGCTGATCAGCAAATTCATCTTGCCCTGGTTTGGAGGAAGTCCCGCGGTCTGGACCACTGCGATGCTTTTTTTTCAGTGTCTTCTCTTCTTCGGGTACTCATATGCTCATCTGGTTTCACGGTTTTTATCGATCAGGCAACAGACGCTTGTGCATATAGCGTTAGTGATGCTTGCCGCTTATTTGGCCACTTTCGTTATCCCTGGCGAATACTTTAAACCCACTGGCGCCGAGAGCCCGATATGGCAAATCTTGTTACTGCTTGGCGCGTGCGTGGGCATTCCATACTTCTGTCTCGCGACCACTGGGCCACTTATCCAATACTGGTTCAGCCATGCTTACCCCGGTCGGTCACCTTACCGGCTGTATTCACTGTCGAACTTCGGATCATTCCTGGGGTTGCTCTCGTTTCCTTATCTTTTTGAACCTTTTTTTGAGTTACCGCAGCTAGGCAATTATTGGACAATCGGTTTCTGGGTCTTCGCGTCGTTCTGTATTGCAGCTGCGTTTCAAATGTTCCAACGGCATTCATGGTTTTCTTCCGCTGATCATGACGCTTCCTCTTCGGCAGAAGGCATGCAGTCTGAACTACCTAACCATTGGCAACGCGTTGGCTGGGTTGCCCTGCCCGCACTTGCTTCTCTGACCTTTATCGCGACAACAGATCGCGTGAGCCATGACATAGCGCCTGAACCGCGACTGTGGATCACGACGCTCAGCTTGTATCTGCTGACATTCATTATCTGTTTCGATCATGAGCGGTGGTATCGACGCCGTCTTACCGCCATCGTGTGTATATTGACCATCCTGATCCTGACTGGCGCTCAGGATATAACTGAGCGATTGGGATTCGAATGGGACCCTGGCGTAACCCAGGTGCGCTGGAGCCATTTTCTTGCGATGTTCCTGATCTGCTTCATGTGTCACGGCGAACTGGTAAGGCTGCGCCCAAAGTCCCGCGAGCACCTGACGGAGTTCTATCTGTGGATGTCTTTTGGAGGCGCTTGCGGCGGGTTATTTGTCGCGCTTGTCGCCACCAACCTGTTTGACGAATTTTACGAATGGACATTATGCCTGTTGTCGGCTATCGCCTTGGGCACCTACATATTGGCTTCGAGGCCAACATCCACGCTACAGGTAATTCAAAACAAAAAGGCAGATCAGGTTAGACGGTTTTTATTTGGTGCGGGCGCTTTACTGGCCGCTGGCGTCGTATGTTTTTGGCTGGATCCTTTCCAGTGGCGGCAACGTTCCTCACCTGAGTTTGAAGAAGCTTATCTTCATCGCAGCCGTAATTTCTATGGAACTGTTGCGGTCAAGGAACGGGTACACCGGACAGATCCATCCCAAAGCTACCGGGTGTTCTACAGCGGACAGGTCAACCATGGGGTTCAATTCACTCATCTCGACAAACGCGCGCTACCGGTTTCGTATCACTCCAGGGAGAGCGGTGTCGGCGAGACCCTGGAGTACGCTAAATCAAAGTATTTGGAAATACGAGTAGCTATCGTCGGCTTGGGTATTGGGACTTTGGCCACGTACGCCCGAGAGTCGGATCATTATGATTTTTATGAAATCAACCCCGAGGTGATCCAGATTGCCAACCAGTGGTTTGATAACGTCCCCCGGTGCAAGGCAAGGACGCAGGAAACAATACTGGGCGATGCGCGCCTGAAGCTGGAGCAGGCGCCAGAAGATGTGCAGTATGACGTTATCGTGCTTGACGCTTTTTCGGGTGGTTCAGTTCCTATTCATCTGCTTACCACGGAAGCGTTTGAAATTTACCATAGGCATCTGAAGCAAAACGGATTCATCGTGATTAATATCACGAATCGATATTTGAACCTTTATCCCGTAGTCAGACGCCAAGCCGAGCACCTGGGCATGCGCTTCCGCAATAAATTCCAGTCTGGGGAGCCTGGCCGTTTGATTCGCAGCAACCACTACTTCATCATGACTGATGATCCCGAGTACTTGTCCTCATTCCCATCAATCAATCCGCGTTACTTTGACGACAATGGCAATCTCATTCGGGAGGTTGATCCGAATATTTCACATGTTCCCTTATGGACAGACCATTTCAGCAGCATTAATCCGATTGAGATCCGCAATTAAACGGTTTGTACCGTATTCTTCTTCGGAGCGCGTCCGGCAGATTAGAGGTGAGCTAATGAAAATCCCTGCTTGCTACCGCAAGATTCCCCAGCAGATGACTATGGTCCACCAGCCGCTTGGCAATCACGTGTTTAACCTCACTTTCGGATTGCCATACCCCATACACAGTCAACAGTCGCGCGCCCAATGCTTCGCGGCGGTGCTTCTGGATCAACTGGTTCCATAGGACAACATTGATTATTCCGGTCTCGTCTTCCAGCGTGACGAACATGACACCGCTGGCTGTGCCGGGACGCTGGCGGCAGGTGACGATACCCGTCGTCCGAACCAGCCGCCCCGGCGGGCAGCTATCCAGCTCCATCGCCGAGCGCAGATTCATCCGGGTCAGTTTCGGCCGCAGCAGGGCCAGCGGGTGCCTGCGCAGAGTGAGTCCCGTGCTGGCGTAGTCCGACAGGATTTCCTCCCCCTCGGGCGCGGCGGTGATGACTGGCAATGCTTCCTTCACTGGCGCGCCTCGCATCATGTCCTGCTGCCTGATGTGGGATGCGACCGCCCATAACGTCTGCCGCCGGTGGCCTGACAGGGCGAGTAACGCATCCGCGCTGGCGAGCGCGCGGATTTCAGCGGCGTTCAATAGTGCGCGGCTTGCCAGATCACCGGTATTTTCAAATGGCGAGGTTTTCCCTGCCTCCATGATGCGCGTGGCCGCTTCCCGGCCAATTCCCTTCACTCTATTCAGCCCCAGCCGCACAGCAGGCAACATGGATAGAGCAGGTGCGGTGGATGCAATGGATGGGGAAGAATCATCAGTCTGTTCTTCAAGCGTGCATTCCCATTCGCTGACAGTCACGTCCACAGGCCTGATCTCAACACCATGCCGTCGGGCGTCCTGAATCAGTTGCGAGGCGCTATAGAACCCCATCGGCAGACTGTTCAGCATGGCGCACAGGAAGGCGGCGGGCTCATGGCATTTGAGCCAGGCCGATACATAAACCAGTAGCGCGAAGCTGGCGGCGTGAGATTCAGGAAATCCATATTCCCCAAAGCCTTCGATCTGGCGGAAGATCTGCTCGGCAAATTCGAGTTTATAGCCGCGGCTGACCATGCCCCCGATCAAGCGAGCACGGAAAGAACCGAGCAGACCTTTCTTTCTCCAGGCGGCCATGGAGCGCCGCAACTGATCTGCCTCGCCCGAGGTAAAACCAGCCGCTTTTATTGCCAATTGCATGACCTGTTCCTGAAAAATAGGCACGCCGAGCGTACGCTTCAGGGCGGCTTCTACCCCTTCGCCCGGATAGCTCACTTCCTCCAGCTTCTGGCGGCGGCGCAAATAGGGGTGCACCATGTCTCCCTGAATCGGGCCGGGACGTACGATGGCGACTTCTATCACCAGATCGTAGAAGTTACGCGGTTTCAAACGCGGCAGCATGGACATTTGCGCGCGCGATTCGATCTGGAAGACGCCCACCGTATCGGCCTTGCAGATCATGTCGTAGGTCTCTTCATCTTCCTTGGGAATATCCTGCATCCGGAACGGGATTCCCCGGCGGGCGGAAACCAGATCCAGTGCGCGGCGAATGGCCGAAAGCATGCCGAGCGCGAGCACGTCGATTTTCATCAGCCCTACCGCGTCCAGGTCGTCCTTGTCCCACTGGATGATGCGGCGGTCCGGCATGGCGGCATTTTCAATGGGAACCATACGGCACAGCTTGTCGCGGGTAATGACGAAGCCACCAACATGCTGGGATAGATGACGCGGATAGCCATACAGGAGGGTGGTCAGCGCAATCAGCTTCTGGATAACCGGGCTGTCGGGATCGAAGCCGTTTTCGGTCAGGCGCTGGCGGATTTCCGAGCTGTTGTCCCACCAGGCAAACGAGCCGGACAGCCGCCTGACACGTTCGAGATCCAGGCCGAGAGCCTTGCCGATATCCTGGACCGCCGAACGGGTGCGGTAGGTGATGACCGTGGCGGCGATGGCGGCGCGGTCCCGGCCATATTTCTCATAGATATACTGAATGACTTCTTCCCGGCGCTGATGCTCGAAATCGACGTCGATGTCCGGAACTTCGTTTCGCTCCCTGGACATGAATCGCTCGAACAGCAAATTGCTGCACTCGGGGTCGATCTCGGTGATGCCCAGGCAATAGCAGACTGCGGAATTGGCCGCCGAGCCGCGGCCCTGGCACAGAATGCCTTGCGAACGGGCGTGCCTTACGATATCGAATACCGTCAGGAAATAGGGTTCATAGTTGAGTTCGGCAATCAGATCCAGTTCATGCTCAACCTGCTTCCTGACCTTGGCTGAAATGCCATGCGGAAAACGGGTGGCGATGCCCTCTTCCACCATGCGTCGCAGGTAAGCGGCATAGGTTTCGTCAGTGCCGGTCAATTCATCGGGGTACTGGTAGCGCAGCTCATCCAGGGAAAAAGTGCAGCGGGCGGCAATGCTTACCGTTTCCGACAGGAGTTCCAGGGGATAAATTTGTTCCAGCTGCAATCTCGAGCGCAAGTACTGCTCAGCGTTGGGCTGCAGGGCATAACCGCATTCCGATAACGGCTTGCCCAGCCGGATTGCGGTCATCGTATCCTGCAGGGGTTTATGGGAAGCATCATGCATGCTGACATCGCCTGCGGCCACAAGCGGCATGGCCGTGGTATCCGCAGCCTGCCGTATTCTTCCGAACAGGACATCTTCGGCAGCATGAAGCAAAAGCTCGACAGCGGTCCAGCAGCGTCCGGGGAAGACCGACAGCACCCAGCGCATGTCATCAAGCAAAGAGCGCTCTGCCTGGGCAGGATGAGGTATCAGCAAGACCAGGCAGTCTGGTAATAGCGCGAGATGAGGTGCATCCGGGCAGCTTTCGAAATCAGCGCGGCTGATGCGGTAAGCACCTTTTTCAGCGCGCCGCCGCGCCAGCGTGATGAGCTCGCACAGATTGCCGTAACCATTCCGGTTCATGGCCAGGCAAACCAGCCTCAATCCATCCTCGAGGATGAATTCGCTGCCGATCAGCAAATGCAGTCCTGTTTTTTTCGCTTCCGAATGGGCTCTCACCACCCCTGCCATGGAACACTCATCGGTGATGGCCAGCGCCGCATAGCCCAGGCTTGCCGCGTGCTCGACCAGATCTTCCGGCATGGAGGCGCCTTTCAGGAAACTGAAGCTGGAACGGCAGTGAAGTTCAGCGTAGGAGGGAACGAAAGAATTCATGGAATTCATGGGTAAGCTCATGATGAGCAATGGCTAGCCAAACAGTCCCTGCAAATACCAGCTCCAGTTTTTGGCCTCTGCGTTATGTTCGCTATGTTCGCGGTAGATCCACAACAGCTGGCCAAGGTCGTTCTCCGCAATGAAATAATCGCGCGCGACCAGCGCATCATCCCACCAGCCTGCTTCGATCCGTTCCGGTCCTGCAATCAGTTTTAACGGGGAACCATAAACAGGCTGCTGGCGTTGCAGCTTCAGCTCCAGCGGGGCTTCCATCAGCCAGGCAGGACGGGTCAATTCAGAAGGCATGACTTCCCGGTGTTTTTCCTGGCCTGGAACACTCTTTCTCCCATTCATCGCGCTTATTCCCGGCGTCTCGAATCGCTGGCTGCGTTCCGGCCGGTGGTCAGGAATAACCTTCAAACCCATGACTGCCTGAGGCCCAAGGCGGGCGGAAAGCTTCTCGATAAACCGGTTCAATGAAGTAGTTTCTGATTGCGCATGTGGGAACAGTTCAAGATTGGCATCCATCCCCGCTGCTATTTCATCCGCTGCCAGTGTCAGCTCGCAAACCGAAGCTGCCAGTTTTGTTCGCTCCAGGCGTTCACGCAGCAGGAGCATCAAATGTCCCGGCTCGCCGCTCTGTTCGGAAAGCTGTATATATACAGGCGTAGACCGGTGCGGCTGCCGGAGAGAATATTCGTGATGCAACACCAATGAGAAGGCGCAAACCGCTGCATGCCGTGAAGCCAGCCAGCCGCACATCTGATGGATCATTCTCTGTACGGGGATCAAGAGCAGTTCCACGCTTTCAATTTGAGCCATCAGCCTCATCTTTTGCTGAAATTGTTCCGGCGCCTTAAACCATTTCTGTGGATCGGGGGCCTCTCCGTAGGCGCGATCCATTTCCGCCGGCAGATCGGGGCCGAACCGCCGCGCTATTCCGCCGCGAGGCAATCGTCTCAGATCAGCCAGTGTCTTGCAGCCTATGCCGCGAATGACTTCAAGGTGAGGCTCGGCCGATTCCAGCAAAGCGACGGGGAGGGAATCGAGCAATAAGCGGAGTTTGGCACCCGCTCCATTGATTATGGTTCCGGAGGGTGTCGATCGAGCCAGCAGCCACGCCCCCTTCGGGGTAGGAGCAACCCCCGCGCAGAGTTGCAGGCCTTGCGCGGACACTGCCTTTATCAGCAACTGGCACAACTTTTTCAGGCCGCCAAACAACTTCAGACTTGTGGAAACTTCCGCAACAAGGCCGCTGTGTTGCAAAACAATATTGGGCGTGAAACGTAACGCGGCATATGCGGCGTCGTGCAGCGCTTTCATCTCCTCATTCGGATCCTGTTCCATTACCACCAACTCGGAAAAAAGAGCCAGGGCGGTGGCAAGAGGTTGATGAGCCATTATTCCCCGCTCTTGCGCCAGCTTATTGGCCTGCTGGATATATATCCGGTTGCCTTTTCGCGCAGTTACCGCCATTGCCGGAATGAGCGCCACGGGAAACCGGCGCTCAATACAGTCAAGCGATAGTGCGGGACAATGAAGAGCGATCCACAGCATTGTGTTGGGCTGGAGCGGATAAGGTGGATAGAGGCGCCGGTGTAGTGGAACCGGGTAAGTGCCTGGTCCAGGGGAAGGAGGTGAGGGCAATGCGAATGGGTAAGGCAGCGGGGGCGCCCCGGCGCCTGAGCAGGTACAAGGAAAGAGCATGCCTACGTGCCGAACCGAGCAATAATCTTAGGGGGGCTGCGGAAGTTTCGGATTGCGCGCCGGCTGGCCTGAGCAAAAAGACCAGCGCGGCGGCAGACCTTGCCAGGATTTGCAGTTTTCGCGTCGTTTGCTGGCTTACCTCGGGTAGCCAGCCGATAACTGCGCCAAAGGCAGCGCTCCTGATACCTTGTTCAAGCACCCATAACCGCTCGACAGGTTTGTAAACCCTGGCCATTACGATCCGCCGGCTATCGATATTCAGATTCTCCCATGCATGCATATAAGGGAGATAAGGAGGGCCTACCAGCAGAATATTTCTTCCGTTATGAGTAGTCTCTGCAAGCGGCGGGCTCAATAAGCTTATTTCCCCCATCCCTGCCGCCGGTAGCAGCAACTCGGTCAGATTGCGGGTGGGCCATCCCCCTCCGGGCAACTCACCATCCAGTTCATCAAAGCCACTGGAAAGAACCGGCTCTGCGGAAGATCCCAGCGCATCGCCTCGCCATATTCTGCCCCTGAATCGAGCTTCGATTTGCAAAAGCGATAGCGGCGCCAAAGGTGGGGAAGCAGGCATCGGCATGGCAATAACTCATCATTACCGGTTGGGGCCGACGCGGTGCCCGGAAGTGGAAGCTTTTCGAAACAGGCCGACATAAAACCCGTAGATTTCCAGTTCATGTCCGGGCCGGATGGGAGGGTAATCCTGGCTTTGTTTCTCGTTGCGTGCTTCCAGATAATAACCCTCCTTATCCCTGGCAAGGACCTTGAGGGTGAATTCATTATCTACGATTGCCAGCACGACCTGCCCTGGCGAGGCTGAATTGCTGCGTTCGATAATCACCATGTCTCCCTCAAGAATGCCCAGGTCGATCATCGAGTCGCCTTTGACGGGAAAGAGAATGGTTTGAGAGGGTTTTTCGATCAGGTAATCGTCTATGCGCAGCAATTCCGGCTGAACGTCGGCAGCCTGTTGAGGCAGCCCCGCACGAACCGCGTGCCCGACCGTTCGCTCGAAAAAACGGGGTCCGGGGCGCAGCCGCCCGCCCGCCGCTGTTTCCAGAAAGTCTTCTTCCTTTAAGCGTTGCACGATCTGGTGTGTCCAGGAACGCGCCTTTACGTTCCACAGCATAGATAACTGCGTAGTTGAGGGAATGATTCTTTCCCGGGCATAGTAATCCTGAAGCTTGCCAAGGTAAGAGAAAATGTCGAGCTGTTGCATGAGAGAAAGGAATTGAGAACAGTTGATCTCATTATAGAGAACAATTGTTCTGAGTACAAATTAACAGGCGCCCAAAATCCCGGCTGCTATCAGCAAAAAAAACGGCCATCATTTTCGATGGCCGCTGCCGAGGGTAAGTTTCAGGACTACATCAGTGATGAGACGGGTTTCGTTGCGCAGGGGTGAGTTGGCTCTTCCATTCATCAGGCAGGTTCTTAACCCAGCTATTGTATACGTTGGGAATGGCAAGAACTCCTTGCCCGCCATAGCCCGCCAGACCGCTGATGCGGTCATCAGTGTGGGTACTGCTGTTGCTTACGAGCGAAACCCGGCCTGCCACTTCCGCGTCGGACACATTGCCGTCATTGTTGGGATCGACGTCAACGACAATAAGCTCATTGGAGAACTTGCTGGTGACATAGGCATAGTATCCCCCACCCTTTTTCGCACCAAAATTTGCTCCGTGGCAACCCGGATCGCAGGGAAGCATCTTCACCACGCGGTCGGTACGCGTGTCGATGACTATGATCGATTGACCCATATTAGCCACCACTACTGCGCGACCATCCGGGGAAACGGGCAACTGAATCGGAAGGATGCCGACCGTTGCCAGTCCATCCCCATCGCGGTCCTGGATTGTTCCGTCAATGGGGTTATAGTCGGCAATAAGGTTGATGGTTTTTAGTAACGACCCATTCCTGTCGAGCACGCTCACGCTATGATGCAACAGGTTCGCCGCGTAGGCCTTGCTCGAATCAGGCATCATGCCGATAGCGATGGGGTGAGCGCCCGGGGCAGACCCTCCGGTGGAGGTTCTTTCCAGGATGACTCCGCTGTCGATGTCATAGAAGCCGACATCGTTAGTAAAGATATTTGGCGTAACCACCTGGTTTCCGTCCGCGCTGATCCAGTGCCCATGAGGATTTGTGGCAAGCTGGCCGGATTTCTGTGTAGGCATGATCTCCTTGACCTTGGTTGTGCCCGCCGGGATGATCGACACCCCATCTTCGCCGTTGTTGGTGACCGTGATGTCGTCATTGTCCGGGCGGGTCATGACATGGGCAGGGGCCTCGCCCACGCGGATGTTTTTGATCAGCTTGCCCGTCCTTTTATCGATCATCGTCAGTTTGTTGTCAAACCATTGCGTCTGAAAGACAATCGATTGATCCCTGTTGGTCCACATGTTATGGGGATTATTCATATTGATCTCCGGCAGGGCGATCTTGCGGGTTACTTTCCAGGTCGTGGTGTCAACGACGGAAATGGTGCCCGGTTTGCTCTTGCCCGCCGTTTTTTCAAACTGGGTATCGACCCATACCTCGCCCACCCCATGGATACGGGGCGGAACCGGCGGTGTCAAGACGGTGTTGTTGCCGTACCGGGCGATCAGCACTTCCGATAAATTCACGGAAGCTCCGCCGGTGATGCGGACCGAAACGTTGGGATACGTTATGTTCCATGGCTTGCCGGAAGTGTAATCCTGCCAGTTGTTGGGAGCGGTGGCGACAAAGAAGGTTCTCAGCAGGAAAGTGGCCAAATCGCTGCTAGTGGGCAGGTTCTTTATGCCCGGGGCCAGATCGATGGTTTCGCCGAGATCAAGACCATCGGTGGCGGGATCGTCCACGATGACCGCGCCAAACATGTATGGATGCACCTTGCAGGTAAATACATATAGACCGGGTTTGGACAAATGTAGCAGCCCCCCGCCTTTATAGGCCCTGGCCTGGTCAAATGGCAGGTGCGGCGCTCCACTGGGCCATATCAGGCTGGTAATCGAATGTACCGTGTTGGTGTCCGACATGATGAAATTGACGCTACCGCCGGGAGGCAGGACTTCCAGCGACCGGGTGCCGCCGGTAATGCCAAATATAGTGTCGGCGCGGGCGCTCCTGAACCAGCTGCTGGGTTGATCCGAAATTATGAAGGTGACGAGGCCGGGGTCGTTGCTGGTATGGCCAAAAATAGCTCCATGGGGAGATGCACCGGCGATGCTGGTTCCCATTTGGGGGGAGCCTACGGGATCAACCCTGAAGCTGCCGTGCATCCCTGCTTCCATGTGGGAAAACAAATGGCAGTGGTACTGCCAGTTGCCTGGCCCCACGCCCGAACCTGCTTTAACCGTAAACACATGGCTATCGAAACGGTCGGCTAACAGTTTCGTATCGATAATGCCAGGCGTGCCGCTGTGTTCAACGGTCCCTTTCGATAAATCGTGGTGGCGGTGATCATCGTCGTCATCTCCGTGCCGGTCGCCATCCCCATCTCTTCTGAAATGGGAGTAGTCATCCCTGTCCTTGTCATGCCGGGAAGCGCTATCCTTACCCTTTCTCGTTTCTGTAACTGGTTTGAGCCATCGGTGGGCATGCAAGTGAAAGGTGTGCCCCGGTCCCACCGACAGGATATGGAATCTCACAATGTCGTTATGAACGGCGCCCAGAGTGGGATTGGTCCATAACGGTGTCTGTGTGCCGTCCTGGGAAATTTCCGTTCCCCAGAAGGTTGAGCCGACCATGAACAGGACTTGCTGCTTTTTGACGTCCTGTCGCTTCACCGGAACAATGCGCCCGTCAGCGTCAAGGTAGCTCTCCACCTTCCCGTCGGGCCTGTCAACGACGATTGCGCCGAACAGGCCGGTAAGCCCCAGTTTCTCGTCGTGGTAGAGGTGGGTGCCCCGTGCGCTGGTATCTACGCTATAGTTTCCTGTTTGGCCCGGCGCGACCGTTCCGCCATGTGAAAGGCCGGGTACCTTGAAACCTACTTTTTCCTTGGTATTGTTGACGAGCTGCACGCTCACCGAGTCACCCTGCTTTACGAAAAGGGTCGGACCTGGGATGACGGCGGTACTGGGGTAGTGCGAGCCCTGGTTTCCACTATGGCTGACCATCTTGTAGCCAGGTTGCCCGTTAGGCAGTATTTCGGCTGACAATACAATGTTGTGGGAAGCAGCCAGGGCCATGGTTGAACCGAGTGGTATGGCTGCGATCAGCCCGAGTGCCATCGCAGTCAATAATTTCATTCTAAGTGTAAATTTGTTCATCCTTTGTCCTCTGATGTCCTGTTGGGGCGTTTTATTATTGGGTGACATTAAAGTCGCCCCTCATGCCCATCAAACGATTTGAGAAATTTTTGTCGAGGTAATCTGTTGAATGTGAGGACTTGATGGTGAAAACGTGGTTTTCGAGCGGACCGATGTCGGCTCTGTCGATGAGGTTATTGGTTCCGGGATCAACCCATCTGTAACCTTTGAGCCTGAACTGATGCAGGTCGGTTCCCATCGCAATCAGATGAAACCTCACATTGTCCCCATGTTTTGCGGTCAAGGCAGGGTTGGTCCAGCGGGGCGTTTGCTGCTTGCTGACGCCATCTATCTCCGTTCCCCAAAAGGCATCATCGCCCAGGAAAAGCACATAATCCTTCTTGATGCTATCGACGGATACGTTCCGGATTCTGCCTTCGGCGCTTGCAGTAACTGTCCCTGATTCCGGGTTGACAATGAGGGCGCCGAACAGCCCCCGGTGTTCAGAGCCATTGTGCGTCGCGAAGTTGTGGTCGTGATACGGCCAGGTGCCCGCTGTGCCCGGCGCCACATCCCAAAGATAAGTATAAAAACCGACAGGGTAGGCGCCTTCATCTTCAACCTTGTTGATAACCTTCAGCGTGCCGTCGCTGAGGATCATGTAATGGACGCCGTGGGGATGGACGCTAACCTGCTGATCGGGCCGCATGGTTAAGCCATTGCGAATAGTGAGGACCACCTTGTCCCCTTCGTTGAGAACAATCGTGGGACCTGGAACCGTAGCTTCGGTGCTGTAGCGGGATGTGATATCAGCGCCGTTGACGGTGTGCTGAACCATCCGGTAGGCAAGCAATCCATCAGTGATTTCTTCCGCGGTCATTTGAATCCGGTGATCGGCGCTGACGCTTTCCCCAACGGGTAGAAAAAAAGCCGCGAGAAAGAGGGCTGACGGTATTATCAGGCCAGTGCGAAAGCGTCCGAATTGCGTCGAGATTGAGGTGTACCCGGCGTTATCAGAAGCACAAAACTCCCCGATAGCATGGCTTCGTCGAAACTTCATTTTTGGAAGGCTCCCTTGGTTGATGAGTTAGTTGACACGAAGCAGAGTCGGACGCGAATTGCCCGGCTTGAGCTGGTTCGCATTGATTCTTCAGCTGTTCAATCGGACAGTGCAGCGGCGCAACCCATTGCAGTGATCGTGGCTGACCATTTCTGACAGGAGAGTTGAAGTGCCGAGTGCCGCATTGACATTGAGGAGCCTTAAGTCAGGCTGCCCCGATGGCGCTATCTTTTGGTGGTGATTATGAGTTACTAAGGGAGGAAGGCCACGGGAGGGTTGTACTTATTTTCTTAAGAGGATGTACTTGTTTTTGGAGTTGTATCAGTACATTTGCCCCGAGACATGGAGGAGCGTAAAGAGGCGGAGAGGGTAGGTTCGGGTCCCTCCGCGCTTGAGCGGAGCTATAAGCCGTGGTTGGGGTGCGCCGAGCGCGGCTCGGTGATTCCTACGTCGCGGTGATGAAGTTTGGCAAACATGAAAAGGTCAAAGCGGTTCGTGATCTCCAGCTTGCTGAAAATGGATGTCAGATGGTTTCTTAACGTTTGTTCGCTGATGCACAACTTTTGCGCGATTTTCTTATTGGAAGCGCCCGCTTCGTTTGCAAACGCGGTGACGATGGCACGCTCTTTTCGGGTAAGCGCACCGATTTTTTTGGTGATAGCGGTGGGCTTTTGGCCAGCACGAATAAAGTTGATAAAGATACGTCCTGTCGTGCTTCTGTCGAGCCAAAGTTCGCCAGCATGAACTTTCTCAATTGCCTTGAGTATGTTGTGCGTGGGCTCTTCTTTGAAGACTACGCCTCGCGCTCCATTCAGCACAGCTTCGTCGATGGCGGCCTGGTCGTGACACTCTGTGAAGATGATGATGTGAAATTGTCCTTCCCTGAGCAAATCCGGGATGAGGTTTCCGCTTTTTTCCACTCCAAGACAAAGGTCGAGTAAGAGAATATCCGGTTTTTTTTCCCTTGCCACGTGCGCGGCCTCAGGCCCGTTGGTCGCTTTGCCCACGACCTCCATGCTCGGCGACTCGGCGTTGATAAGTTTTTCCAGTCCCCACAGAACGATCTGATGACTGTTAATGAGCAGGACACGGATAGACATGAGGAACGTGGAGATGTAAGTTAATTTTTTTTTTGCCACGATTGGAAGTTAAAAAAAGCATAGTTTAAATTTCTACATTACGCAAATAGGGTTATTCGTTTGCGCATGGTTAAAAGTTGGCTTTTTTTCAAGGCGTTACTAGGCGAATGTAACGGCGACGAGTATGGCAGTCCAATTGGGATTCATTTCAAGATTTATAAGGATCGGTATGGTTGCGTCGTGCCCGAGGGGGAGATATTTACCGGAAAACGGCAGTCAATGTTTTTTCGCCATGAATAATTCAGCGGTTCCCAGCTGGGCTTGACATTTGCTTCGATCCGCGATATTGCTTGCGACATTGTTGGGAAGCTAATATGATTCCCACGGATTCTCGGGGTCAAGCTCACCCGTTCCGTCATTTTTTGGTAACACCCAAGCTCTACACTCTACGTTTCAGGACGCTTGCGCTCCGTGCTGTGAAAGTCTATGAATAGATTTCAAAATAGTGAAACGAAGTATCGTTGGCCGTTCCCACGCCGCCACTCGACGCAAGGATTTACGTTGCTCGAACTGCTGGTCGTGATGGTCATTATTGGATTGCTGGCAGGCTATGTCGCTCCCAAGTATTTTTCTCAGGTGGGCAAGTCTGAGGTAAAAGTTGCGCAAGCGCAGATTGATGCCCTCGAAAAGGCTCTGGACCAGTACCGCCTGGACACCGGCCACTACCCGACTACGGAACTAGGGTTGACCGCATTAATGACACGTCCGGCGAACGAGCCAAAATGGCAGGGACCATACCTGAAAAAGGCGGCCCCACCGGATCCATGGGGGCGGCCGTATATTTACAAGTATCCGGGTGAACGCGGGGAGTACGATTTACATTCGTTGGGAAAGGACGGTCAGCCCGGCGGTGCGGGCGAAGCGGCGGATATCACCAACTGGTAAGTTGCAATGCGCTATCAAGTAAAAGCTGTGCTTGCCGGGCGAGGCACGGTATTTCTTGAACTCGACGCCGATAGCGCGGAAGACGCACGTCTTCAGGTGCTGGCGCAAGGCGGGATGGTGCTGAATGTCAGGCGCCGTTTTTCAGGCTGGCTGCCGAAGCCGAGGCTGCGTTTTCCGCTGGCGCACTTCAGCCAGGAACTGCTTTCGCTGCTGGTAGCTGGACTCAGTCTGGTGGAGAGTATTGAAACACTGGCGGATAAAGAGCAGGACGCCGGCGTGCGTAAAATTATCGAGGAGCTGCTTGCACGGCTTTACGAGGGTGTTACGTTCTCTCGCGCATTGGAGTTTTTTCCGCAAGCATTCCCCCCGCTCTACGTCGCGACCGCAAGGGCAAGCGAGCGTACCGGCGACCTGCCTGAGGCGTTAACGCGTTTCATAAATTATCATACACAGATGGATCTGGTCCGCAAGAAGCTGATCGGCGCTTCCATTTACCCTGTGCTTCTGTTGTTGATCGGGTTGCTCGTGGGGCTGTTTCTCCTGGTTTTTGTCGTGCCGAAGTTCAGCGCCATCTACGAGGATGTAGGCTCGGATTTGCCTTGGCTCTCCATGCTGCTTATTGAATGGGGGCATCTTGTGCAGGAACAGGGATGGCAGATGGCGGGTGTCGCGGCAGCTGTGCTGGGGCTAACCGTTTATGGCATTACCCGTCCGGCATTCAGGGTGCGGTTGATCCAGCAGTTATGGCGTATTCCAGCCATTGGGGAACGCATGCGGGTTTATCAGCTCGCTCGATTTTATAGGACATTAGGCATGCTGTTGCGCGGCGGCATCCCGGTGGTGAAAGCCTTGGAGATGGTGGACGGCCTGTTGCAACCGCACTTCCGACCAAGAGTGCGCGCCGCTGCCCTTCTGATCCGCGAAGGAAAGACCATCTCAAACGCAATGGAAGCTGAAGGGCTGACTACGGCGGTCGGCGACCGCATGTTGCGGGTGGGCGAAAGAACCGGTCTCATGGGCGAGATGATGGAGCGCATCGGCAATTTTCACGATGAAGAAATCGCGCGCTGGGTAGAGTGGCTCACCAAGCTGATCGAACCGGTGCTGATGGCGGTGATCGGGGGCGTGATCGGGGGGATAATCATTCTTATGTATATGCCTATATTTCAGTTGGCGGGAAGTGTCGGTTGAACCAGTTGATCGAAGCGGAGGTCCTTCAGACCGCAACAGGGACAGGACGTATTGATGCGCATCAGCTTGCTGAGGCGCGCAGGGAGGCTTTTACGCGAGGCGTTCCGGTAATCGGTTTTCTGGAGGAAACATATGGCCTTGAGCCCGATCAACTGATAGCGGAACTGGGTCGGTTGCTGCGCATGCGTGTGCTGACAATGGAACGCCTGCGCGCATTTACCCCCGCATTCGAAGTGTTGCCTTTTAACGAAGCCGTTGCCGAGGAATGCGCGTTGTTCCGCAACGGCGAGGAATACATCCTTGCGGTCGCCAATCCGTTTTCGCCGAACTTGAGAGCCTGGGCGGAAGACCGTATCGACGTTCCAGCGGCATGGCATCTGGTTCATCCGGCGGACTTGGTCGCCTTTTTTGCCCAGCAGGAACAGACCATGCGCGCCATGGATACTTTGCTGCCCGCAGCGGCAAGCCGAGAAAAACAGGCGGGTGAGGAAGATCTTTCGCTCAAATCGATCAACGAAGGTACGAGCCCGGTGGTGCGTTTGGTACATTCCACCTTATATGACGCGCATAAATCACAGGCAAGCGACATACATCTCGAAATGGTACCGGGCGCACTTTCGATCAAATACCGGATCGACGGCGTTCTGACCAGCATCGGAGTGGTGCAAGGCGCGGATTTGGCGGAACAGGTCATTTCACGCATCAAGGTGATGTCTGATCTGGATATTGCCGAACGGCGAGTGCCTCAGGACGGTCGTTTCAAGGTTTCCATCCAGGGAAGGGAGATTGACTTTCGCGTATCCATCATGCCCAGTATTTTTGGGGAAGACGCGGTGTTGCGTATTCTTGATCGGCAGGCGCTGGCCGATCATGTGGAGGGCCTCACGCTGGATCATCTTGGCTTCGAACCGGCCACAATGGCGAGTCTGCGCCGGCTCAGCGCCGAACCCTACGGTATGCTGCTGGTGACCGGGCCCACCGGCAGCGGGAAAACGACGACGCTTTATGCCGCCATTTCCGAAGTAAACACCGGCCACGATAAAATCATTACCATCGAAGATCCAATCGAGTACCAGTTGCCCGGTGTCCTGCAGATACCCGTTAACGAGAAGAAGGGGCTGACCTTTGTGCGCGGTTTGCGCTCGATTCTGCGTCACGACCCCGACAAAATAATGGTTGGAGAAATCCGCGATCCGGAGACGGCGCAAATTGCGATCCAGGCGGCATTGACCGGCCATCTGGTGTTTACCACCGTTCACGCGAATAACGTGTTCGATGTCATCGGGCGTTTCTCGCATATGGGGGTCGACCCCTACAGTTTCGTTTCGGCCCTGAACGGAATCGCCGCGCAGAGATTGGTCCGCCTGCTCTGCGCGCATTGCGCAGCCGAAGAGCGTCCGGACGAGCAATTGATAGCGGCATCCGGAATTACTCCGGAGCGGGCGGAAACCTTCCGGTTTCGCGCCGGAAAAGGCTGTGGCCAGTGCCGGGGCAGCGGTTATCGGGGACGAAGCGCGATTGCGGAGATGCTGATCTTGAATGATGAAATCCGCGAACTGATCGTGGCGCGTGAACCCATACGGCAAATCAAGGAGGCAGCGAAGCGTAATGGCACTCGTTTCCTTCGGGACGCAGCGCTGGAGATGGTGCAGTCTGGGCAGACGAGCTTGCAGGAGGCCAATCGTGTCACCATTGTGGCGTGACCGGATGCAGGTTTTTCTTGCGCCCGAACGGGTCGATATGGCGCGGCTGCGCAAGGGTATAAAGCCGAAGCAGGCGGCTCGGGTTGCCGCCACGTGCGAACAGAAGCCGGGGTTGCCCGCGTGGGAGGCTCCGCTTGAGCAATTCGAGCGGATAACCGAACAGGCCGGCGGAGTGGACATAAGCATCACCATTTCGAACGCCTTCGTTCGCTACGTAGTACTGCCCGCTCAGCCATCGATTGCGACCCCGGCCGAATTGCACGCCTATGCCGCGTTTCAGATGCGCGAGGTATTTGGCGACCGGGCCGCGACATGGGTCATCAGCGTAAGTGCGTGGGACCCGTGCAGCGGGGGGGTATGTGCTGCGATTGAGCGTAGTTTTCTGGAACGGATGACCGAAGTCTGCTCGCAGCGCAAGGCGAGGCTGAAATATGTCGAACCCTATCTCACGGGCGCTTTTGATCACTGGTACAAGCGATTCAATAGCAACCGCTCATGGTTCGCATTGTTGGAAACCGGACGGGTTTGTATCGCCTTGCTGGAGAATGGCGCGTGGCAACGCATAAGTAACCAGCGGATCCTGCACGATGTGGAAGATGAACTGCTCTCGGTGCTTCATCAGGAGGCGATACTGTTCTCCGGAAGCAAGGAAGCGGACGAGACGGTCTACCTGTTTGCGCCAGAGCATCAAGAATTCGCCTTGCCGGAGGACTGCGGATGGCGCATTGCTCCGCTGCAGACTGAAAGCATGCCTGCTCCGCCGCATTATCCAACCATTGCCGAAGTGACGGCCGGGGCAACCTGATGCGCCGCCTTGGACTCAGATTTCCGGACACCGGCGGCGGGGCGGAGCGCGTGGGCTATATCATTATGTCGCTTGGCCTCATGATGTTGGGCGCTGTGTTGTATGAGTTCAATCTGGCCATGAACGAGGTGGCGTATTGGGATACCCGTATCGCCAGCGTTGAGCGGCGGGTTCAGCGCACCACGGCGCCCCAGGGCACTTCGTCTTCGTCATCGTCATCGTCGTCGTATGCCGGCCGCGACATGAAGCAGGAGGTAAAAAAAGCCAATGCGGTAATGAGCGAGCTTGATTTGCCGTGGCAAGCGCTTTTTGATTCGGTCGAATATGCCGCCAACCATGATGTGGCTCTGCTCTCCTTCCAGCCGGACCCTGCCGGCCGCATGATGCGTATCGGCGCGGAGGCAAAGAACATTGCGGCGATGCTGGATTTCGTCGGCGCGCTGGAACGTGAGCCGGTGCTTAAGGATGCCCACCTGCTCAAATATGAAATCAAGCGGGACGATCCTCATCGGCCCGTCATTTTTCTGTTGACCGCAATATGGGCCTAAGTTTTTTACAAAACGCCTGGCTGCGCATGCGCTGGCAAGCGGAACGGCTGGGTACCCCTGGAAAAATCGGCTTCGCGCTGTTTGTCTTTTCCGCAGCGTTTTTTTTCGCGGCAGTGTTACCGCGGCGCGCCGAGTCGAGCGCGCTTATGATCAAGGCGGAAACGATGCAGGCGCAATTGAAGGCCGAACCCGCGCGGACAAGCACAAGCGGCTCAGGCATCCGGAAGGCGGTACAAGGACATGAAGGGCTGCAGGTATTTTACGAGTTTTTTCCGAGTTTTGATTCCACTCCGTTCTGGATTAACGAGGTGGTACAGTCCGCGGCAGAGCACGCCGTAGAGATAAGCGGGACCGAGTACCGTCTGGTGCGGGAGAAGGAGGTGAAGCTCGCGCGCTATGAGATGCTGGTGCCGGTGCGGGGTAAATATTCCCAGGTGCGTGGTTTTATCGCCGGTGCGTTGCGTGCCGTTCCGCCAATGGCGCTGGTGGATGTTGCGATTAAACGTGAAGGGGTGGACTCGGAGTTGCTGGACGCGAATCTCAAATTCAATCTCTATCTGAGCGAAGGCCCGGAATGACAGGAGCGGGGGCACCAAGCGGGCGGCGCACATTATGGCTGGGGGTGGCATTGCTAGCCTCGCTTCTTGCCGCCCAATGGGTCAGTGGAGAGGATGGCACTGCGGATCTGGAGCAGGTTAAAGAAGAAGCAACTCCACGAAAACAGGCTCCTACGGCTGAAATTCGCTCGTCGAGCGAAAACGCGCGGGAAAATGAACTGCTTCGGCTCGATCGATTGGAGCGCAGGAAATTCAGCACCCAGGCCGGAGACATTTTTCGTGCTCAATCGTGGGCACCCCCTCCCCCTCCCCAATCTGAGGCCGAAAAAAATCAACCGCCTCCACCGCCGCCGCTTCAATTCAAATATCTCGGCAAGATTATTGAGGGTGAGGAAACCCAAGTATTCCTTGCGCTGGCTGAACGTAATTATATTGTCAAGCCAGGAGAGAAAATCAATAGCCAGTACCGCCTGGATGAGGTGAACGACCATGCAATCACCGTTACTTATCTTCCGCTCAATGCCAAGCAGATGCTTGCCACTGCACCGGTCGGAGAGATTCGATGAGGGCGGGAGCGGTTGTTCTGTTTGTCGCGTTCCTGGTCATGTTCGCGGGGTGCGCAACCAAGAAAGAGTTTACGGAAGGCAAACGCCTGATTGCCGAAGGCAAGATAGACATGGGGCTTGCCAGCCTCGAAGAGGCGGCAAGAAAGGAGCCGGATAATCTTGAAATCCGCACCATACTTGCGCGTCAGCGAGAGGCAGTAGCGGCGCGTCACCTGCTGGATGCAGATATTGCGCGCTCGAAAGGCGATGTCGCTGCTGCGGAGCAAGGCTATCGTCGCGCACTGGAGATAAATCCACACAACGATCGCTCCCAGGAAGGCTTGGCCGGGCTGGACATGGACCGCCGCCACGGTGTGATACTGAAACAGGCGGAAGAACTGATGGCGCGAAAAGATTATGTGGCCGCCGAACCGGAGCTCCGCACTGTTCTGCAGGAAAATCCGCAGCAGAAGGACGCCCGCCGTCTCCTACAACTCATCACGGACATGGAGTTCCAGGCTGAAAAGGTCGGGCCGGTTCTGAAAACCGCGTATAAAAAGCCGGTTACGCTTGAGTTCCGCGACGCCGGTCTGAAATCCATCTTTGAAATAATGGCGCGCGCCGCGGGGATAAACGTCGTTTTCGACAAGGATGTCAGGCAGGATACTAAAACCAGCATTTTTGTGCGCGATACCAACGTTGAGGATGTGTTCAAGCTCTTGCTCATGACGAATCAGCTCACCCATAAGGTGCTTAACGAAAACTCGGTGCTGATCTATCCGAATACGCCCGCCAAGCAGAAGGAGTATCAGGAGTTGAGCGTCCGCAGTTTTTTCGTTGTGAACACCGATGTGAAGCAAATCGTCGCCATGGTCCGAGGACTGGTCAAAACCAAGGATATGCACGTCGACGAAAGGTTGAATTCGTTTGTCATGAAGGATACGCCGGATGCGATCCGCCTAGTCGAGCGACTGGTTGCCGTGAATGACCTCGCTGATCCGGAGGTCATGCTGGAAGTCGAAGTGCTCGAAATCAGACGCGATCTTCTGCGCAATCTCGGTTTCTTATACCCGGATCAGGTTCGGGTGAATATGCTGAACGCAGCCACGGCTGCTGCTGGTATTCCACCGCCAGATTTTCGAATAAGTTCCGCCGGAATCAATGGTGGCACCGGGGGCCTGGATAACCTGACGGCTATCATCCTCAACCCGGCATTGGTAATCAATCTCAAGCAAACCGAGGCAATTATCAACGTTCTAGCCAATCCCCGCATCCGGGTGAAAAACCGGGAGAAGGCAAAAATTCTCATTGGCGATAAGGTTCCGGTAGTCACCACCACCGCGACCGCCAACGTCGGCGTGGCGTCCTCCGTGAGCTATCTCGAAGTGGGGCTCAAGCTGGACGTGGAGTCCACAATCACCTTGCAGGACGAGGTCTCGATGAAAGTCAGCCTCGAGGTGAGTAATATTGTCAAAGAGGTGCCGATAGCAAATGGGGGCCTCGCCTATCAGGTAGGGACCCGTACCGCCGCCACCACGCTTGCGCTTAAGGATGGAGAAACACAGGTTCTCGCGGGATTGATCAGTGACGACGAACGCGCAGCGCTTACGAGAGTCCCGGGATTGGGTGAACTGCCATGGGTTGGGAAACTGTTTACGAACCAGAATTTCACGCGCAATAAGACTGAAATTGCGCTTCTGATAACCCCCCGTATCGTCCGAAATATCTCCCGCCCGGCAAGAGCGGACAGTGATCTTCATTTTGGCACCGAGAACGCGGTAGGGGCGCGTCCCGTCACAATCAAAAAGAGCGCACCCAATTCGCTAGCAATGGCACCCACGGGGACCGGTGGTGGGGCTGGTTTGGCCGCCGAGTCTGCAGTTCCAACAGACGAGCCGAGGCCTTCCAGGGATGCTGCCCCTGCCGCCGATGGCGTTCCTGTCCTGATGCTGGTGGGACCCGAGCAAGTGCTTGCCGACAAGGAATTCGCGGTCAGCGTAAGCCTGGGCGGAGCCGACGCGCTGCCACCTGCAGAGCTGGAACTCAGCTACGACCCGAGCGTACTGGAATTGCTGGATGGAGGCGAGAAATCAGGATCACGGTCGTTGAAGCTGGGTAAGGGAGGAGGATTTGCGGAACTGCGATTCAAAGCGGTTGCACAAAAACCGGTCACAACCCAAGTCTCGATCAAGAGCCTCACCCTACAGGGCGAAAGCGCAGGTCTTCCGGAAGTTCCATTGCCGCCTGCCGTCAGTATTGATATCCGCTAACCGTTGGAATCCATGGCGACAAGAGAGTTCGTCGCAAGGCTAAAAGCCGAGAGCGGTTTTAGTCTCATCGAACTAACCATTGTGGTCGCAATTATGGCAGTGCTGGCCTCCTCGGCTGTTCCCTTGTATGAGCTGCATGTGAAGCGGGAAAAAGAACAGGAATTGCGGGTGGGACTGCGGCAGATCCGGGAAGCAATCGATGCGTACAAACGCGCGGTCAGTGACGGCCGGATCGCCAGGAAAGCAGATGAATCGGAATACCCGCGCAAACTGGAGGATCTGATCACCGGCGTGCCGGACATCAAGGACCCGGAAAAGCGCAAAATCTATTTTTTACGCCGGTTGCCGCGCGATCCAATGTCAGAGGATCCTTCGTTATCCGATGCGGAAACGTGGGGGAAACGCGCTTACGAAAGTCCCCCGGATAATCCGCAGGAAGGCGACGACGTTTTTGATGTGTACTCGCGATCTCAAAAGACCGGCTTAAACGGTATCGCTTACGACAAATGGTGAGCAGCGTTAGGAAAACTTCTTAGTAAGCCTGCCATACGGCTCCGGGGACTTAATCATGCAGAACAGGCAGGGGGAAAATCAAAGCGGCGCATTAATCCCTGACAAGGGCTATCGCGGCTTTACCCTGGTCGAACTACTGGTCGTGATGGCAATCATCGCGACCCTGCTCAGCATTGTTGCGCCTAAATATTTCAATTCGCTGGACCGGTCAAAGGAAACAGTGCTTCGCCAGGATCTGAATGTCATGCGCGACTCCATCGACAAGTTTTACAGCGATACCGGCAAATATCCGGCCGATCTCGCCGAGTTGGTGGAGAAGCGGTATTTACGCGCCGTTCCGGTTGACCCTCTTACTGAAAGCGCGGATACATGGATCGCAGTTCCTCCCGCGGACGGGTCGGGGGGCTTGTACGATGTCCAAAGCGGCGCGCCAGGACAGGCGAAGAACGGAACATATTACGGCGCCTGGTAGCTGAAAGATGGAAAGGTGTCGCATGTCTAGCATGTGCAATGAAAAAGGTTATACCTTCATCTGGATAATGTTCGTAGTTGCGTTCGCCGGCATTGCGCTGGCTGGCGCGGGGCAGGTGTGGAAAACCGAAGCGCGGCGTGAGAAGGAAAAAGAGCTTTTATTCGTCGGAGAACAGTTCAGGCTCGCGATTGGATCGTACTACGAGAATTCTCCCGGCGCCAAGCGCTATCCGGATTCCCTCGAAAAATTGCTTCTCGACAATCGCTTCCCCACCGCCACCCGGCATTTGCGCAAGATTTTTCATGACCCGATGACTGGCGTTGCCGAATGGGGATTGATCAGCCGGCCTGGCGTCGGGATTACCGGGGTACACAGTCTCTCGGCTCATAAACCCCTTAAAAAGGCAAATTTTCACGAGCGCTACAAGTCTTTCGCAGAAGCGGACAGCTATCGCGAATGGAAGTTTATTTATTTGCCGGGCGAGGCGGGAGGCGGAGCCTCCCAGCCGCAGGCCCAGCCTCAGAATCAGACCAACTCCCCTTTCGATCAAAAACAACCCGCTCAACCACAGGCTGATCAACAGCAGCAAACTCAACCCGGTTCGTCCATGTTTCCGGCTTCACCAGACCCATCGGGCGAGAATGATTCCTTGTTCCGTCGGCGGGAGCCACCACGTGAAGGCGTAAACCCGGGCTGATACGTAGCCCCCGTCGCACTATCGCTTGTCATATTGCACAGGCGATGGCAACGGGAACGCGTGTGGACAAGGTTGCAGCCCGAGTTCCAGTCACGGGAAAACAAATGCCAAAGCCGGTGCCATGAGCTTTTCCGCCTACGCCATATTCACGTAGATGACACATGATCTTAATGTTTCTGTCATGCGAACGTCCGAGAATGCTACGGTTGATAGAAGTTCAAAAAAAAACCGTGTGCCCAAGATTGTGACCGGGGACGCGCATAACATAAAGCCGGGCATGAGAGACACTGAAAGGTTTATTGCTCTGACGGAACGAGAAATCGAGTATCTGTTCCGGATTATAGATTCATCTACTTGCATAACGCAGCGACATCAATTTTTTTTGTGGGCACAGGGGGAGGTACAGAGTCTCCTGCCACATGTCATGCTCGTTTGCATATTCGACGACGGGTCTGAAGAATCCATCAGTATCGAAAAGTTTAGCCGCACGGAATTTTGCGCGGCCAAATTTTCCGACCTTTGCCGTGCGGAGGGCGGAATCATTTTCCGCCTCATGTCCGCCTGGAGCGCGGACGAAAATCAGCCGTTGCTGCTGTGCCCGAGTAAGCCTCAGGCCATTGCGTACCGCCAATTCGCCAACGACCTCAAGCGTGACGCTCTGGATCGCATTGCAGCGCACGGAATGCATGACACCAGCGGCCGTACAAGCAGTTTTTTCGCCTTCACACAGTTTTCCGTCCCCTTGACCGAGCGCCATGCGTATTTCCTCGAATTATTGATGCCTCACATGCACACGGCATTAGTGCGGATGCTGTTCCATGAACGGCATCGGAAGGACGGGGCTGTTACGGGGAAAAACAGGAAACTCATTACTGATCGCGAAACCGAAATCTTGCGCCATGTTCAGTCCGGCAAGAACAATCAGGAAATTGCGCAGTCGCTCAATATCAGCCCTCTTACCGTAAAAAACCATATCCAGAAAATCTTGCGCAAGCTGGATGTCAATAACCGTGCGCACGCCGTGGCTAAAGCAATGGCATTGAAGATCACGCTCTAGGGGCATCGTCATAGGACCTCCCCACGGTCGCAGCCTTCCAACCGCCTTACGCTGCAACCAGTGGCCGGCCCGGCAGTGAGGTTCCGCATCGCCACCGTTTGAAAAGCATATTTCCCGTTATCCGTCATCGCATCTCACGCTCCAGTCATTATCTCTCACATAGTCCACCTCCCGGTTCTTTCCCGCCTGAAGCATAGTCGTCTAGAAAATCGCCGTCAGCAGCATCGCCGGCCTTTGTAACCTCGCGCTCTACCGTATAGTCCGAACGCTCCATGAAAAGCGAGTCGTGCTAACGATATACCGTCACATCCCATCATTACCATTCGGAGGCGGAATGGAACAGCGATCGCATTGCTGAGCCGTGACGACAGGCACAGAAAAATAGCCGGAAAGTATCACGAAAAGCAAGACAGCCCTTCACAAGCGCTTAACGGTGTTTTCATACACTGGCGGCGGCCGGTAAGAAGTGTTTGCGATGGTCAGGGATAAAGCCAAACCCGTTGCGAAGCGGGGACGGAAAGCTACGGGTCTCCCATAAGGGGAGGCAGCCGGGTTGCTCCAAAGATGTTAGATGTTGACCGAAGAGACTTGGACATATCGACCCATGGTCGACTGGCCTGGTCAGATCTCAGGCAACTCATTAATTCATTTAAGGGAGCATCAGCAATGAAAATAGAATTAAAACTCAAGGCACTCGCAGTCGCGGCAATCATGGCCGCGGGAACCCCCGCCTTTGCGGCCATCGACGGCGGTCCGAGCGGCAACGGCGAACTCTTGCTCAACGTACGCTACTACGGTGGCGATTCCGCTACCACCGGCGGTGACGACATATCTGGCCTGTTCGATCTCGGCTTCAAGATGGACGATATGATCGCAGCGAACGGCCAGGCCGGCTATACCAAAAGCTGGGATCTTAAGACGGGCGATTACGGCGCATCCTGGAGCCAGCTGACCAGCTTTGTTGGTGCGTCTAATCTTGGTAAGATGGAATTCAACGTAATCGCGCTGGATGATACCGATCGGAATCTTAAAGGCGGTTCACGTTACCTGACCACGGGCAACGTTGACGCATTCCCGAGCCAGGGCAATGCCAACGTGAAAACCATGAACGGCATGGACAAGTATGTCGATGCCAACAACAGCCGTGGCACCCATGGCACCGTCGCTAATGGCGCCAGCGTTGCCACCGCGACGGACCCTTCCGATACCTTCTTCGGCGCGATTAACGGCTTTGGGCAGGGCGATACCTGGCTTCAGAAGACGACCGTCGACACCACACAAGCTGTGGGTACAGATCAGAATTTCTGGTTTCTGACCACCTCTTCCACTTCGAACTTGGCCCAGGCCACCAAGACCCCCTTCGGTTTTGACCTGAACCACGACGGCACCATCGGTGCTGGCGAATTCACCAAAGTTTCGTTAAGCGAGGCAGGTGTTCTTACCATCACCAGTCCCGTGCCTGAAGCCGAGACCTGGGCCATGCTGCTCGCCGGCCTGGGGATGCTCAGCATGATCGTCCGCCGCCGTACGGGCGTCTAATCGTAAATCCGCTGAAGCTTTCCTCTATCTCAGAAAAGAAAGCGCAGGGATTTGTTGCAGTATTCAATCAGTTAAAAAAGGACATAAAATGAAAATGAAACTGAGTAAAATCGCCCTGGCCATCGCATCGCTGGGCACGGCTCCGGTTGCTTTCGCGCTGACTCCCGCTCAGATCGCCGCCGGCCCAACCACTTACGTGTGGCTGTCCGGCGCATCTGCGCCCACCAATGCAGTGTTCCGCAGCGTGATGTCGCTTTGCAACGGCTTGGCCGGCAACGGCGGCACCAATGATGCGCACATGTATCTGGAAGCCGCCGGTACCGAACCAGGCAAGAGCAGTGGAGACCGCGTGGCGTATGCCTGTACCATGAGTTCAGCCGCCGGTTCGCTGGCCGGAAAGAAAGTCGTGGTATACCACACGGTTGAGGGCGGTTCGTTCAACGCCTACGCACCGCATCTGAGCATGGCCGCCGAGCCCAATCCCAACGGCTACCTGCCGGGTAATCTGAAGCGTATCAACAATCTGGCGTTGCTCGGTGCCGGGGGCAAGTGCGCCGGGGGTGCGGCTGGCTCGACGAGTGTGACCTTGAACGGTGTAGCCTATAACATCGGCCGCTACAACAACTGCGCCGACGTCGTTACCAAGACCTTCACCGCTTCGGTCAAGGGTGATGCATCCGCCCTTCCCGGGCAAAGCTATCCCGACGGCGGCTTTTCCGATACCGAGTATCTGATTAACAAGCAGAACCTGGCTATCCGGGCGGAACTCGGCGAGATCGGTTCAGAGGTGGCGACCAACATCGGCCAGGCCTTCGGCGTAGCGGTAAGCTACCCCCTGTACCACCAATTGCAGAAGAATGATGTTACGGCCGGGTTGTTGGCTGCCACTTGCGATGATGGTTCCGCAACCGCCCCCAATCTCACCCCTGCCTGCCAGCCCAGCATGCCCGCCCAGCGCTATACCTCTATCGCCTCCCAGGGCACCATCGGCAGCGTGGACGGTAGCCTGTTCGGCGGGCCTGCCGGTTCGATAGTAAACCTGGCGCGCCGCGTCCCAACCTCCGGCACTCAGTCGGCGTCCAATATACGTTTCCTGGATAAGCCTTGTGCCACGGGGACGTCCCAGGGTGCGCTGGAACCGGCACGCGCCACTGACAGCACCGGCACCGCGATTGTCACCGAGCAGTCCAGCACAGGCGGCGTGAAAACCGCGCTCAACACGGCGACGGGTGCAAACCAGTTTGGCTTGGGCGTAATGTCGATGGAAAACACGCCGGCCCCGACCGCTACCGCTGATCGGTGGGCGTTCGTCAAGCTGAATCGTGCCTCCCCCAACACCGACGCCCAACAGCGCGCGGAAGCGATGGATGGCTCCTACGACTTCTGGTTTGAACTCGCAGCGTTCACTGCCGGGGGCTCCGTCAGTCCCGCCAGTGCCTCGGGGGCGGCCCTGATCTCGGCCGTAACCACCACGCTGGGTGAAAGCGATCTGAAGGGTATATTCGCCACACCGGTGGCCGGTTCCAGTGGTCCCACCGGCAAGGGCGCACGTCTCGGCAATTCCTGCCAGCCTGCGTTCCAGTAGGCTTTTCACGTTATCAGGACGGTGCAACGCTGTCCCGACCCTGTGAAAGGGACAGCCCATCCCGGGCTGTCCCGTTTTGCGCTTATAAGAACAAAAATAAGAATGCTTCAGTTGAGCTCTCAAATCGTGCGAATGGCGAAAAAAGCGCTGTGTGCAAGCTGCATGTTGTGCTTGATCGGCCTCATGCCTATGTCGAGCGCATATGCACAAAATTCACAGTTTGATGTATTCGAATACCGCGTCGAAGGCGCCACGTTATTGCCTGTTGCGGTGATCGAAGAAGCAGTTTATCCGCACCTTGGCGAAGCAAGAACCCTCGACGATGTGGAGCGGGCGCGCGACGCGCTGGAGCGTGCGTACCACGCCGCGGGCTACCTGACCGTGCTGGTGACGATTCCCCAGCAAAAAGTGGAAGATGCGGTTGTGCGGCTGGCGGTCACGGAAGCGCCAGTGAAGCGCTTGCGTGTGGTGGATTCGCGCTATTTCAGTCCCGCTGATATTAAAGCCACGATACCCGAGTTGGCCGAGGGGAAGGTTCCAAACTTTCCGGAAATGCAAAAACAGCTGGCGAGCCTGAATCGTTCCGCCGATCGCCGCGTCACGCCGGTCCTCCGAGCGGGAAAGACGCCGGGTACGGTGGAAGTCGATTTGAAAGTGAAGGATCAGCTTCCTCTGCACGGCAGTATCGAACTGAACAGCCGCCAGATCCCGAATACAACACTTACCCGGCTCAGTGCAAATGTAAGTTGGGACAACCTTTGGCACCGGCAGCATAGCCTTGGCCTCACCGGCCTTGTTGCACCGCAGAATCCGGACGAAAGCAAGGTATTTTCCGCCAATTACACAATGCCGGTTCCGACCGGCGGCTTCCTCGCCTTATACAGCGTCTATTCTGATTCCAACGTAGCGTCAGTGGGGGCGCTTAATGTGCTGGGCAACGGCGTAATTGTCGGTGGGCGCTATATCCTTCCCCTGCCGGGCGTCGATGGATTCTTCCATACCGCCACCCTGGGTGTCGACTACAAGGACTTCGGGCAGACAGTCAATCTGATTGAGGGCGGTAATTTCAACACGCCCATCACGTATATGCCATTCACTGTCGGATGGGATGGCACCTGGGTTGGCGGCCGAAGTGCCACCAAGCTTGGACTCTCGCTGAATTTTCACCTGCGCGACGTGGTAGGAAGTGAAGCCGAATTTGCCAACAAGCGTTTCAAGGCACATTCAAACTATATGTTTCTGCGTGGTAATTTTTCCCATACCCACACCATGCCCGGGGGGTGGGGATGGACGGGGCGTGCGACTTGGCAGATTGCAGCGCAGCCGCTTATCAACAACGAGCAGTCCATCGTCGGCGGGATAAATACGGTGCGCGGCTACCTCGAAGTTGCGGCCTTGGGCGACGACAGCGCAACCGGACAATTTGAAGTCTTTACCCCCAACTACGCCGCCTATCTGATCAGGCCAATCGACGAGTTTCGCTTGGTGGTTTTTATCGATGGCGGGGTCGTGCGCGTGCAGCAGCCCTTGCCCGGCCAGATAGACCGGTTCGACCTGGCGGGTACCGGCATGGGATTTCATCTCAAAGCATGGAAGGGAGCGTCCGCTGACTTTAGCTGGGCGCTTGCGCTGGAGGACGTTAACAGGACCAAGGCGGGAGACAAACGGGTGCATTTCCTGGTGCGGCAAGCGTGGTGATGAGATCGAGCTGGCGCTCGAATACATCGCCCCAACGCCCGATCGAAACCGGGTTTAAACAGAATAACGTGATAACGCAAGGTGGGATGAGGCGGGATATCAAGGCTTCCCGTCCGGGCGCAGGTGGAAAAAATGAATCGTAAACTATACAAATTAGTTTTCAACACGACCTTGGGCATGCTGGTTCCGGCGGCAGAATCGGCACGGGGCTGTCGCAAGGCGGCCGGTAGTAAGGGGCTTCTGTTGACAATTTTGCTGATAGGGACAACTGCGCAGGCTGAGTTGCCCGTGCCGTGCGCTGGCGGCAGTTGCGGTGGCGGGATACCGGATTTTGTCACGTCGGGTCAGGCAAATTATCACGTCCATGACCATCAGGCCATCGTCAACCAGGTGGGTGACAAAGCCATTCTCAATTGGGAAAGCTTTAACGTCAGCCCGGGCCATTCGGTGCAATTCAGTCAAGTGGAGAGTCTTGTCGAGCAGAACCTGGTGCAGGGCGCCAACTTCACTACCCTTAATCGGGTCTGGGACAACGATCCCAGCGTTATCGCCGGCATCATCAGCCAGGCCACGGGGCAGAAGGCGAATATCATTCTAGTCAATACGAATGGCATTGCATTCATGGGCTCGTCCCAGGTGAATCTCAACAGCTTTACCGCCAGCAGCCTGGATATCAAGGATAACTTCATTCTGAATGCGTTTCTTACCCCCGAGAAGACAAGCCCGCAATTCGAAGGCTCGGGAGGCTTCGTCAAGGTGTTCGAGGGCGCGCGCATCACCGCCGGCAGCCAGGGCCGCGTCATGCTGATCGCGCCCACCGTCATCAATAAAGGCAGGGTGGAGGCGGCAGACGGCCAGGTGGTTGCGGCGGCGGGCACCAAGGTGTTTTTGCGTTCGGCTTCTGCGCAGCCCACAGATGCGAACGTGCGCGGACTGCTGGTGGAGGTGGATAGTCCGGTTGGCTTGAGTGACTTCGAAACCGCCAACACGGGTGTCAAGGATGGCAAGCTCGATGGTCAAACCGTCGCGCTCAAGGATGCTGCACGCGACAAGCTCGGCCACGTCACCAATCTGGGCGAACTGAGCACGCCGCGTGGCAATGTCACCATGGTGGGGTACGCGGTAAACCAGCAAGGCATCGCGCGCGCGACCACTTCGGTGGTCGCTAACGGTTCGATATATCTGATGGCGCAGGATGCGGCCACGGCACAGGATAGTTCGACCCGCGGCGGCCACGCGGTCCTCGGCACGGGCAGCCTGACCGAAATATTGCCAGACGTATCCGACAAGACCGGCGTGCCGGATGGGCTGACAGGCACCGGCCTCGTGCTTCCGTCGCAGGTAAAGGTGGTGGGACAGGACGTCCGGATGGAAAATGGTGCGATGATCAACGCGCCGGCCGGCGAAGTGAATTTCATCGCGATCGACAATCCCAGCTTGCTATTTACCGATGATCCAGTCAGGGAGGTATTTAATGCGCCTGTCTCGGCTGCTGCCCGGGTTCATATAGCGAGCGGTGCGGGCATCAATGTCGCTGGACTGGAAAACGTGGCAATTTCCGCAGCCCGTAATGGCGTGGAAATCGAACTGCGCGGGGATGAGCTGAAAGACTCGCCGGTGAATCGTGATGGGCCGCTGCGCAGCCAGAAGGTTTTTGTCGATATTAACCGCGCTTTAGCCAATGCCACCGCGGGCGAGCCCACACTGATTGCCAAGGACAGTCTCGAATCCCACCAGGCGCGTCTGGAGCGCGGCGTGGCTGAACGCTCCACCCAGGGTGGTACGGTGCGCGTGAGCTCGCAAGGAGAGAGCATCATCGAAGCCGGCGCCGCAATCGATCTCTCGGGCGGCAGCCTCCGCTATTCGCCGGCAAGCGTCCCCACCACGCTGATTATGTCGCGTGGGATTTTGACCGACATCGCCGATGCGCGCGCCGATGTGCGCTATGACGGCATCGCTACGCGTTATGTGCAGGATTACGGACGCTGGAATGTGAAAGAGGTGATCGACCTCGGGCAGAGCTTCAATTACGATCCCGGCTATACCGAGGGCAGGAATGCAGGCGCGCTGGAAGTCATTGGTTTGCGCGCGAACGTGATGCAGGCTGATATCCAGGGCCGCACTGTCGTGGGCGAGGTACAGCGCGACGCAGGCATCATGCCTGCTGGCGCCCGGCTGACAGTTGGCAACGACCCTGTGGCTAACCCCCTTCTCAGCGCCGGAGTCGACCACAAGCTCAACCAAGTGGTCGAGCTGGGTGGCGCCGGCGTTGCCCTGCCGGCGGGGTTCAAGTTTGGCGATACGCTTTCGTCCGATCTCGTCAGTACTTTAACCCTTAACCCTTCGCTGCTGGGCAAGGATAAGATCGCCAATCTGGAGATATTCAGCAACTATGCTGCGTCCGTGCGCGAGGCTTTGCGTGCTCCGCTGGGAGGCAGCGTGCATATTGCCGCGCAGGGGCTGACAGTCGACGGCGATATCGAGGCCAGGGGCGGTTCGATTGTACTCAACTCAGCAAGAAACGATGTCAATATCGCGTCCGCGCCAGTGAATTTGACTGTAGCGGATGGCGTGACGCTGTCGGCACGCGGGGCCTGGGTGAACGAATTGCCGGGCATGCCGCCGGGCTCCGGCGAGGTCGCGCTGGTGCATGGCGGCAAAGTCGCGCTTAGCGCGGGAGACAACGTCGCCTTGGGGCAGAACACGCTGCTGGACGTCACCGGTGGCGGCCGGCTCAGGGTGGACGGGGAAGGCAGAGTCATCCCCGGCAATGGCGGTGAAATCAGCATTTCCGGCAACGCCGTATCGGGCGTTGCCGACAATTTGCGCGGCTATGGGGTCGATAGCGGCAGCGGGGGCACGCTTACCGTGTCCAGCAATAAGATCCAGATCGGCGGCGTGCCGGACAATACGCCGGGCACGCTCAACCTGGACGCGGAATTTTTCCAACGCGGCGGATTTTCCAACATCCATCTTGCGGGGCTGGATAAACTGACCGTGTCGTCAGGCACAAAGGTTACGCCTACCACCCTCAGCCTGGAATTGCAGCCGGACTATACCCTGCGGCCGAGTGGCAGTCGGCTGGAGGATTTCACGCGCCAGGTAAAGCTGGATGACCTGATCCGCCACCCGCTGAATTTGAGTCTTACCGCCAAAAATCCCGCCGATGGGGCGGGCCACTTGCTGATCGGCGCTGGCGCGCGCATCGCGGCCGATCCAAGGGCAAACGTGACGCTCGCGGCGGCGCAGTTGCTGGAGATACAGGGCCGCATCAGCGCGCCCGGCGGCACCATTTCGGCAACGCTTGATCACGGCCTCGAAGCCCAAGAGGCATTTGATCCTGCTCACGGTCTCTGGCTGGGCAAGCAGGCGGTCCTCGATGTATCGGGCATGGCGCTGACTTTTCTGGACAGCAATCGCCTTACCCAGGGCGAAGCGCTGAATGGGGGTAAAGTCGCCTTGCATGCTCAATATGGTTATGTCGTGACCGAGGCCGGTTCGAAAATCGAGCTATCGGGTGCCACACCGGTTCGTCTTGATATCCTGAATGAAGCGGGAGGACTGGGGCAGTGGATCGGCAGCGACGCCGGGTCGCTACGCATCAGCGCGCGCGAAGGTGGGCTGCTGGACGGCGCTTTCGCGGCATATGCGGGCAGCGGCTCAAGTCGCGGCGGTGTATTCGATCTGGTGCTGGGCAATAACTTCACTGCCCCGGACCCAAGTCTTGGATATCCTGTTGGGGAGCGCGTGCTGAGCCTGGCGCCAATTGTGGCACCGCAGGTGGGTGACCTGACTCCAGGCGCGGCTATACCAAGCGGGTTGAACGGGCAGGCCAGGGTCGGCTCTGCAGTGCTGGAGGCTGCAGGCTTCGATCGCGTCGCGCTTAAAAGCATTGATGCGATCCGGCTGGAAAACGGCTTGAATGTGGGGGCGAACCGGACGCTGCCCTTGAATGAGCTGGTGCTCGATGCCGCGCGTATCGAAATGGCAGGGGGTGCAGCGACGTTGAAGGCGCAAACCCTTCGGCTGGGCAATTACGACATAAACCGGGTGGAAGTGGTCAACACACCGGTTGCCGGCGACGGCGTTCTCAAGACGGATTCGCAACTGCTGGAACTGGCGGGCAACCTGACCTTGAGCGGCATGGCGCGCGCAGAACTGAATGGGACCGAGGAAGTCAGGCTGCAAGGAATAAGCAGCACCGGCGTACAGCGTCCCACCAGCATGCTCGCCAGCGCCGGAGACTTGGCCTTCAGCGGTGCGGTTGTTGCTCCCACCACCTATAGCCAGTTCAGCATCCAGGCACCGGGACAGACGGTTTCTTTCACCCGCAATAGCCTGCAGCCAGCTCAACCTCTGTCCGCCCTGGGCAGTCTTTCCGTGACGGCGGCGGATATCGTGCAGGGCGGCAATGTGTGGGCGCCGTTCGGCCAACTGAATTTCAACGCTACCAATTCCGTCGCCTTCAAGGATGGCAGCATGACTTCCGTGGCGGCCGCACCCAGCAGCATGGTTCCCTTTGGCATGCTGGTGAACGGGCGTAGCTGGGTTTACAGGCCGGATGCGTTCGAGATTCCGCAGCTTGCGTTTAACGAAAAATCCATCCGCATGGATGCGGCGAATATCGACATGCAGACGGGCGCCGCGCTCGACCTCGCCGGGGGTGGAGATTTGCAGGCCTATGAGTTCAGCGTGGGACCAGGTGGGTCGCGCGACATTCTCAACGACGCCGGAACCTATGCCATCCTCCCAGGCAATAGGGGCGGGTTCGCCCCCGGCGACAGGCAGGAGAATGTGGGTTTCGACCGTGCCTCGGGAGATGCAGTGTATCTTTCCGGGATACCGGGCCTGCCGGCGGGCGTGTATACGCTGCTGCCCGGGCACTATGCGCTGCTGCCGGGTGCTTACGCTGTCAGCCCGAATATGGATGTGCCCAATCTGCTGCCGGGCCAAGCCTATAGCAAGCAGGATGGCAGCCAGGTTGTGCCCGGCTATGTTACCGACAGCCGGGCATCCGCGGGCGGCCCGCGCGATGCTTTATGGCACGGCTTTGAAGTGCTGACCCGCGACCAGGTTCTGCAACGCTCAGAAATCACTCTCACCCGGGCCTCCGAGTTCTTTGCCGCAGGGGTCAGCCGTCCGCAGGACGCGGGCTTGCTATCCCTGGATACGACTGCGGGGCTCAAGCTGGATGCCATCTACAAACTCGCGGCGGGCGTGGGGGGCCGGGGCGCTGCGGTCGACATCAGCGCGCCTAAAATCGCCATCACCAGCCAGCCAGGTTCCATAATTCTCGGCGTCGATCCGCTTGCCACCCGCATTGCGGTCACCACGCTCAATAGCATCGGCGCGGCCAGCCTGTTCATCGGCGGCACGCGTAGTGCCGGGGCTACGGTCGGCGCAAGCACGACGCTCAATGTAGGGACGGACGAAGTAACGTTGGCTAACGACACCGATCATGCCTTGAAGGGCGAGGAAATCATCCTGGCCGCAAAGGATACGCTCACGCTCAAGTCTGGCAGTGCCATCGACGCGCAAGGCAAGGCAAATACTACCGGCGCCGGCTACAGCACGGAGGGAAATGGAGCGCTGGTGCGGGCCGCCTCCACCCATGCCGCCTTTTCCCGTACCGGGAGCCCGGGTCGTAGCGAGGGTGCCCTGATCGGTGAAGCCGGGAGCACGATCCGCTCAGTAAACTCGGTCACGCTGGACGCCACGAAACAGAATGCCTTTGCGGGTACAACCAGTTTTGCCAACGATAGGAATAATCCCGTCGCGGGTAATTTGACGGTTGGTGCGACGCGCGTCAATTTTGGGAACGCGCCGTCCGGTTCCGAGGGTCTGATTCTCAGCCAGGGCGAACTGGACGCGCTGGATCGCCTGAACTCGCTGACGCTGACAAGCTATACCACTTTTGACCTGTACGGCGATGTGGATGTCGGAGGGGTAAACTCTGCCGGCAAGCCGACCCTGCAAGCCCTGAACCTGTTAGGTGGCGGGCTGGCCGGACTGAGCAATGTCGGTAAAACCGCCAATTTGCGTGCCGCTGCCATCACGCTTTCCAATCCGGCTGCGGTGGCATTCACCGCCGGAGGTACGCTCGGCACCGGTACGCTGGCGATACAGGCAGATAAGCTGGTGCTCGGCGAAGGCGCCAAAGCGATCGAAGGATTTTCCCAGGTCGATGTTCGGGCAAATGAGCTTATCGGACGCGGCTCAGGAACTACTGATATTGTAGCCAATGCAGCAAACATGAGCATTGCGCGTATCAGCGGCGAGCAAAGTGCCAGCCAGAGCCTGACCGCAGGCGGCACCCTCAACTTCGCCGATACTGCGGCGGATCGTGCGCTCGCGGCGGTAAATGCGCTTGGAGCGAAATGGGCGCTGTCGGGCACGGAGGTGATGTTGGATACCGAGGCGATTCTGCCCTCTGGACAGCTCAGACTTACCGCGACGTCCGCTGATCTTACACTGGGCGCAAATGCAGTCGTGGACGTAGCCGGACGGTCGGTGGCTTTCTTCGACGTGCAACGCGGGTCGCCAGGCGGCAGCGCCGAACTGGTCAGCGATAACCGCAATGTGGTGGTGACCGAGGGCGCAAAGGTCGACGTGTCCGCCCCCTTGGGGGCGGATGCAGGAAAGGTGAACGTACGCGCACCGAAAGGTGCGGTGACCTTGCCGGCTGGGAGCTTGCAGGGCTCAACCGTGAAGGACGGCAATGGCGCCAAAGGCAACGGCGGGCGCTTCGAACTGGATGTGGCCACGCTGCCGGACTTCTCCGCTCTCAACACCATGCTCAACCAGGGCGAATTCGATGGCGCGAGGACGGTGCGGGTACGCACCGGCGATGTCAGCGTTGCTGCGTCAGACACGGTCAAGGCGAAGGAGGTGCATATTGCGGCGGACGGGGGAAAACTGGATGTCGCGGGTCATGTCGATGCCTCGGGCAAGGATGCGGGCAACATCCATCTTCATGCGAAGAACGATGTGGCGGTATTGGCTGGGGGGAAGCTCGACGCCGTTTCCACCGGTAGCGGTGAGAGTGGCGGTGAAGTGGAGATCGGCACTGCCGTGGGCAGCCTGAACCTCGCGCAAGGCAGCGCGATCGACGTGCAGGGCGGTAACAACGGACACGGGGGGAAAGTAGTGCTGCGCGCACCGCGCACCGGGAGCGGCGCGGGCACTGACGTGGCAGTCGGCGGTATCGGCGGCAGCATCAGCGGCGCCGGGTCGGTAGCGGTGGAAGCGGTCAAGGTTTACGACAACATTACGACGCTGACCGCTTCCGGCGCAGGGAGTGGCACCCTCAGCCTTGATACGGTGAACACCGACAATACCAGCTTTGCATCCAACGCCGGCACGATTGCGTCGCGTCTGGGCAAGGCTGGTGATGCCGTTTTCCACGTGCGCGGCGGGGTTGAAGTGCGCTCGGCCGGCGATCTTGCGCTCAGCAATGACTGGAATCTCGCTACCCGGCCCGCGGGACAAGAACCTGGCGTGCTGACCCTGAGGGCGGCAGGCAACCTCAATCTTGATAACAACCTCTCGGACGGCTTCAACGTGGCGACGCCTTTCAGTAGCGGCACCACGCCCGCCACCCTGCTTGAAGGAGATTCATGGGGCTACCGGCTGGTTGCAGGCGCGGATGCCGATGCTGCCGATCCGCTGGCAGTGAAGGCAGGCAGCGGCGACATCACCCTCGCAGCCGGCAAGTTGGTGCGCACCGGCACCGGCGACATTCGTCTCGCCGCAGGCGGCGACATAAAACTGGCCGATAACAAGTCCGCGATTTATACCGCCGGACGGATATCCGATACCGCCGCCGGTTTTGTCGTTCCCGTCAATAGCCAGTTCAGCCAGGGCGGAGGGGATGTCAGCCTGGTGGCGATGGGCAATATTACCGGCGCGCCCTCGGCGCAACTCTATTCCAACTGGCTGTTCCGCCAGGGGGCAGTGAACGCATCCACCGGGGAGTACACCCGCCAACCCGCCTGGTGGGTACGCTTCGACCAGTTCCAGCAAGGCGTCGGCGCGCTGGGCGGGGGCAATGTAACGCTGCAGGCCCGCGGCAACGTGGAAAACGTTTCCGCCAGCGCCCCAACGCAGGCACGCATGACCGCCGCTGCGCCGGATGCGACAAAACTGGTGACGACCGGCGGCGGCGACGTGAGGGTGACAACCGGGGGCGACCTGCTGGGCGGCCAATACTATGCCGACCGTGGCGATGTCGTTATAACAGCAGGTGGCTCGGTGAGCAGCGGGCAGACTGTAGCCGGCAATCCACTCTACACCATTCTGGCCCTGGGCGATGCGCGGGCGTTAGTGCGCGCGCAAGGGGATGTCAATATTCAAACCGTGCTAAATCCCCATCTGGTTGTCCAGTCTTCCGGCACCGGCGCCGCGTTTAACGTCAACAATGCCACCAGCCCAAGCTGGAGCCTTTTTTCGACCTACAGTAAGGACAGTGGTGTAGATATGCAGAGCCTGAGTGGCAAGGTGACGATGCACAATGGCGGGGGGGGAAGTGCAAATATACCCGAAGCTTATCGAAAGACCCAGGGCATCAATGGCCCCGGGCTCAACTTCACTATTTCGGGCCAACGGTACCAACCAGACCTGTTTTCCCTTTTGCCGCCGAATCTATCGGCAACGGCTTTTCAGAATGATATTGTCATGAATGATGGTCCTACCGACATCGTGCTGAGCCCCTCGCCACGCGCGCAGTTGACGCTATTGGCGACGAACTCCGTCAATATCCCCGCGGTTATATCCATGAGCGACCGCGATCCAGCGCTGATCCCGAGTGGGATCCGGCCAGGATCGACGTATACCCAATTTCCGACCACCTCAGTGAGGGCTGCGGACGTGGTGCTTGTTCATGCCGCCGTTCCCGTGCATACCGGAGATACTCAGCCGGCGCGAGTTTATGCTGTAGCTGGGGATATTCGGGGCAACATTGAGGGCCTCCCAAACCTGGATTTATCGAAGGCCGTTCGGGTACGTGCGGGACAGGATGTTCGCGATCTCGGGATTGTGGCGCAGCACGTCAGCAAGGGGGATATCAGCCGGGTGGAAGCAGGCCGGGATGTTGCCTTTACCTCCGGAAATAGCCGAATAGATACCGCGAAAATCTGGGTTGGCGGTTTGGGGCGGTTGGAGGTGACCGCGGGGCGTAATGTGGACCTGGGCACCTCCGCTGGAATCGTCAGCCGCGGTGACCTCGATAATGCGGAATTGCCCGCCGGGGGCGCCGATATTCATGTGGCGGCCGGGGTGGGGGCGCAAGGGATCGATTACACCGGGGCTGTCAACCGGCTGGCTGCGGAATTGGAAAAGGCGGGGGGGAACCCGACTGATGTCCTGTTGTGGCAGGCGCGTTGGCTGGTGAAGAACGATAACTTGGAAGGTCCTGATGCCTTGCAGGCGGTGAAAGCGGTACAGGCGCTGAATGCGGACGTGCAGCAGGGCATGGTGCGGGCGATGATATATTCCGCCTTGCTGGTCACCGGACGCGATTCCAACAATCCGGACAGCCCGTTTGCCGCCGACTATGAACGCGGCTATGCGGCGTTGGAGCTGGTGTTCCCGGGATTGCGCGAGAAGAATGAGGATGGCACCTTTAAAAATTACCAGGGAGAAGTCAATCTGTTTGCCAGCCGTATAAAGACCGAGCGCGGCGGGAATATCGAGTTCATGGTGCCGGGCGGGGACTTGATTGTCGGTCTCACCAATACCCCCGCAATACTGGTAGACGTGGGCAACGATGTCCTTGGAATGCTGACCGTCGCCGAAGGTGACGTGCGCGGTTTTGCTCGTAACAATATCACCGTCAATCAGTCGCGCATTCTCACGGTGGGCGGTGGAGACGTCCTGCTGTGGTCGAGCGAAGGCGATATTGATGCGGGTAAAGGCAAGAAGAGTGCAACCGCGGTGCCTCCGCCGATCATCAAAGTCGATGCCCAAGGTAACGTGACGCAGGAATTGCAAGGCGCGGCTTCGGGCAGCGGGATAGGTGCCCTTTCCAGCGGCGGGAAGCCCGCTGGCGACATCGACCTGGTTGCGCCCACCGGCACGGTGAACGCGGGGGATGCTGGTATTCGGGCCGGCAATCTCAATATTGCCGCCCAGGTCGTGCTGGGCGCGGATAATATCGCCGTTGCCGGCACATCCACCGGCACCCCGGTGGCGGATGCCAGCGCGGTCACCGCCACCACTTCCGGTTCCACATCTCAGGGAGATGACGTATCCAAGGCAACAGCCGCTTTATCGCAGAATTTGTCAGATGCCGCGCGCACGTCCGATTCAATGAAAAAACTTAAACCCACCTTTATTTCTACCGAGGTAATCGGGCACGGCGAGTAGGAAGATGGGTCTGGAAATACGGACCTGCTAACGGGGTAGTGGCGGTTTGGGAAAATCACTACAGGTGATCGGTTCTTTTCGTCATTAGGGCCGGATTGTCATCGCGTTTACGCATCCGGTGCTACGCTCAAGCATCGTTTTTTATTACGGCGGCGGGCCACGCAGCCCATCAGGCTGAGTCCTGACACCAGCATGGCGTACACCTCGCGTTCCGGGACAGGTGATATGAATGTCACGTCATCAGCACCAATCCTTGGCCGCCGAGCGAAAGCGAACGAAGTCGGCCGTAGATCGGGTGATGCCAAAGAAGATCCCCGAATTAAGGCTATCGTCGAGTGGTCGACCTCAACGGTATATGATTCGAGCACTTGCTGGTCCTTACCCAAAACTCTGATGAGTATGGGGCCGCCATCGAAACTGTTGAGGAAGGCTCCGGCGGCGGTCATACCATTGGCGAAGGTAAAATTGAGCGCGTCGCTGATGTCGGTTGCGGCAAAGTGGTTGCCCGGGCAAGGAAATCGCGGCCGACAGCTGAGACGCCCCTTGGGGCTGGATTATCTAATGTTCATGCAATTAGCATAGTAGCTCACGGTCGCTGGCCAATCGCTGAATATGCCGCGGATACCGACGTTGCGGGCAAGGACATCCAGGACCTTCATCTTATCGCCCTCACGCCTGATGGCGGAATCGAAGGTCTGGTAATAGAAGTCGTTGTTGCCGTCGGCCAGAATGCCGGAACGCTCCAGGGTCCAGATAATGATGTCGAGTCCTGCATTCTTGGCATCGCGGGCGTACCTGGAGGGGACGACGTTGCCGCTGTCATTGACATCCAGCAGTGCAAATATGGGGGGAGCGACGATATTGATGCCCTCTGCCTTGTAAGCAGCGAGTTGGGCAGCCGTGGGTAGCTCTGCAACCACGCTGGCGTCGTCCAGATAAACCGCCTGTTTACCAAACTCCGGTTCTTTGGCGATCCAGTAGCGTATATCGCCAATGTCGAACGACTGGGGAAAAACATTTCGGGGCCTGACGTCTTCGGCCTTGTATTCATCAATCATTTGCTGCGTGTAGTTTTGCTGCGTGTAATCCCCGGTGCCGTCGCCATCGCTGTCGTAAGGCATGGCCACGCTGGCACTCTTGAGTTCGGGTGTCATTTTCACGCCGAGTTTCTTGAACAATCGAATACTCTCTTTGTGCGTAAGCAGGGTACCGCTGGTGGCTCCTGCGTAGAGGTCGGTGCGCCAACTGGGGTTACCGCCCAGGTAGGCCGCGGCGCTGGTTGCGGCGGGGTCGAAGCTATCCATCTTGCCTCTTAGCGTCTTGAATTCGTCCAGAGTAAGGTCGCTGGCGCAGCATTGTGCCGAGGCTGCCTGAACAAGATTTCCCGCTGCATCAAGCTGGGCGGGCCTGAAAGGCTGGGTGCACTTTTCAGCCAGCGGCGTTTCGAGGATATTCGTGGTGGTATGCAGGTCGCATTGGGAATGGCGGCAAACCAGTTCCTTGTCTTTGGTGAAGGTCACATCGCACTCTACGATGCCGGCACCCATGCGCGCTGCGGCCACGTAGGATTCTTTCGTATGCTCGGGAAACTGCAACGCGGCCCCTCGGTGAGCGATGGAAAAATCAGTTTTGTAAAATGGGCCGTTCCCGCAATGCTTCAGCTTGCTTTTAAGGGCGCCGCTCCGCATGTCATTGACGAGGAAGTAAGGACGGGGCCCAAGCTGGATATTCATGCCGTTTCCCCGATTATCTCCGACGTCATAATGGTCGGTTTCCTCATCGTCACCATTTCTGCTTGCGGACGACATGGTCGTCGCCATCGACAGGCCCGTCAGTAGCACCAAAATTGACAGTCGCGTTAATGCTGATCGATTTTTAAGCATTGGAACATCTCCCCTTTGGAATTTAGTTACATACAGAGCGGGCCATGCCCCAACGCTACTCTCCTTCTTTTTCATTTCAATGAGGCGCTACTGATCCGAACAGATTAGCGCAACCAGCGGCAGTGTTGGGGTCAGAACGCCCGGATCTGCTCCATGGTTACATCCTCGCACTGTCAAATCATGGTGTCCGCCGCGAGGCTGCGGCGTAATCATCAGTCATGTCGCTCCACTTTTGTTTGCGGCGAGAATAGTGATCTGTTCGGCTCATGGTTACTGCTAATGGCTGTAATCTGATCCATGGATAATCGCACCAAATTCATTCAGATAACCTCCATGCGCGTCTTTGCTTCTCTATTGGCTTTACTGTTATGCACGTTTTCCCTGTCGAGCCATGCTTGGTGGAATAACGAATGGACCAGCCGAAAGAAAGTTACCTTGAGCAGCCCGGTTGCCGAGGTCGTGGATGCACCGATACTGCTCCGGCTGCATACCGGAAATTTCGATTTTCTTTCAACCAACGACGATGGCGGCGATTTGCGTCTGATCGCGGAAGATGATGCGACAGAACTGAAATTTAATGTTGAAAAATGGGATGGCGCAAATCAGTTGGCGCTAGTCTGGGTAAAAGTCCCCAAACTCTCATCCAAAACAGAAATACTCCTTTATTTCGGCAACGAGAATGCGGTATCTGCCTCCGATCCGAAAGGGACCTACGATGCTAGCAGCGCCATCTACCATTTTGCAGAGCCGGAGGGAAATCCTCAGGACAGCGGACCTCATGGTCTGCACGCGCAATCTTCCGCAACGCGTATAGCGGCATCTTTCTCTAATGGGGGGGTGGGGTTTGACGGCGCCCGAAGCGTATTGCTGCCCGCAGTAAGCGCACGCAATGGCTACAGCTTTTCGATATGGGTGAAGCCTTCCTCCCTGGATGGCGTCTTGCTCCAGTCAGATGGCCTCGCGGTATCGCTGGAGGCCGGTGCGGTCCGGGCGAAATCCGGCAGAGCGAACGTCGTCTCGAACACGGCGCTTAGCGCAGGAAAATGGCACCACCTTGGATTGACGCTTTCTGACGGGCTTCGCATATATCTCGATGGTAAAGCCGTGGGCGACGCTACTGGCGCCGCCTTCCCGACCGGGACCATGACGCTGGGTGCGGGGTTCAAGGGCGAAATGGACGAGGTGCAGGTCTCTGGTGTGGCGCGCGCCATGGAATGGATGGCCGTACAGGCCGCCCTGGCGCCGGATGCCAAGCTGGTCGCAGTGGGTGAAGAGGAGACCGCTGAAGGGGGTCCGGAGGCATCGCACCTGGGCATCATCCTGAAGTCGCTAACCGTTGACGGGTGGGTTGCCATAGGGTTCCTCGCGATCATGCTATTGATTGCGATCTGGGTCATGTACAGCAAGGCGATCTACATCAACCGAGTTGATAAATCCAATAACCGCTTCATGCACAGGTTTCGCGAACTGTCCACAGACCTCGCAATGATCGACAAGAGCGGGGGATTGGATAAGGACTTCAAGCATTCTTCCCTATATCGCATTTATCACATTGGGGCGGTCGAACTGGCGCATCGGTTTGACAACACCGATGCGACGCAAATCAACAAGTCTTTATCTCCGCAGTCGCTCGACGCCATTCGTGCCAGCCTGGACGCGGGTTTGGTGGAAGAAATCCAGCGCATGAACAAGTTCATGGTGCTGCTCACCATTGCCATTTCCGGCGGACCTTTCATCGGGCTCCTCGGCACGGTCATGGGTGTAATGATCACCTTCGCAGCGATTGCGGCGGCGGGTGATGTCAATGTTAACGCCATCGCACCGGGTATTGCCGCAGCACTCGCGGCTACCGTGGCGGGAATGTCGGTCGCGATCCCCTCGTTGTTTGGGTACAACTACCTTGCATCGCGCATCAAGGCCATCGTCTCCAGGATGCATATTTTTGTAGATGAATTCATCACCAAGCTTGCCGAAAACTATAGCCGCTGACCGGGAATGGCATGAAAGTACAGGAAGATAACGAGCTATACGACGAGATCAACGTGGTGCCCATGCTGGATCTCGCCTATGTGCTGCTGGTGATCTTCATAATAATGACGACAGCATCGGTGCAGGGAATAAAAGTCAACCTGCCCAAGGCCAGCAATTCGCCCAGTCTGGCCAAACCTCAGACCAAGGCGGTTACGATCAACGAAAGCGGTCAGATTTTCCTCGACGCCTATCCGGTGACGCTGGACGAATTGCGGACGCGTTTAGGTCAGCTGAAAGCCGCTAATCCGGAACTTCCCGTCGTGGTCAAGGGAGATACAGTGGTGCAATACGGCAAGGTGATGGAGGTTCTCGAATTACTGGGCCAACTGGATATTACCCAGTTGGGCCTAGTGACCCAGCGCCTAGTGAAGTAATGCGATGGAAGAACAGGAGCGACCAGCCTGGATGCGCTGGGGGGGCGTCTTACTCTGCCTGGCTGGGGCGGTCACGCTGGGATTGTGGCTGAAAGATTTTCTCGGCAGTGACGAGCCCCCAAAAAAAAATCAGTCGCTCCAGCAGATCACCTTGATTAAGCCGCCCCCTCCTCCACCGCCACCCGAGCAGAAACCGCCGGAACCGATAGTTAAGGAAGAAATAAAGATATCTGAACCTGACCCTGAGCCTATGGATCAGGCCGATGAGCCGCCGCCCGGGCCGGACTTGGGTGTCGATGCGGAAGGAGCTGGAAGTGGTGACGCATTTGGTCTGGTGGGAAAAAAAGGTGGATCCGACCTGATTGGGGGCGGCCGAGGAGGAAATCCCTGGGCCTGGTATGACGGAATAGTAAACGACGCGTTGAACTCGGCCTTTCAGGATGCGCTCTCGCGCGAACAAGCGCTAAAGGACAAGGCCTACAAGGTGGTAGTGAAGGTATGGATCGATGTCCGGGGACAGATATCGCAAGTGATCCTGGCTGACACAACGGGTGATGCCAAGGTCGACGAGTTGTTGAAAGATGTGCTGCAAAATTTACGGGCCCTACGCGAGGCTCCGCCGGCCGACATGCCGCAACCAATAAAAATACGGGTGACCTCGCGCGCCTGATGGCTGGAGAAATGTAACGAAATGAATATTAGTTTGATGCTCGCGAGCGCGGCGCTGGCGATGGCATTTGCGGGGGCGGCACAGGCAGGAACCAGCGAGCGGGAAAAGGTTGAGGTCCTGTATGAAACTACCTTGAATCTGATTCAGCTTCTGGTTGAGCAAGGAGTGATCAAGCAGGAAGTCGCCGATGAAATGATCCGTAAAGCGGAAGCAAAGGCGAAGGCTTCCCAGCAGCAGGCGCAGGAGAAAAACGGGCCCCCTGAAACTGGGGAACCGAAGAAGGGCGAAGTACGGGTGACCTACGTGCCCGAGCATGTCAAGCGCGAAATCCGCGACCAGTTACGCTCGGAAGTGGTAAGCCAGGCCAAGCAGGAGCGCTGGGGGGACGTAAACACGGTTCCCGAGTGGCTCAGTCGCTTCAAGATGGAAGGTGACATACGGTTGCGTGAGCAACTCGATTTCTATGCCGACGGTAACGCCCCTGCCGCCAATTTCCAAGCAATAGGGCAGCAAATCGACAACACGACCGAAGACGGCAACCGAGAACGGGTCCGCATGCGCCTGGGAATCAACGCGAATGTTACCAAAGGAGTGGACCTTGGGTTGCGCCTTACTACCGGGAATGTGAATGGTGCCGGCGTCACTGGTGATCTGGTGGGAATAGGTTCCCCGGTATCCACGTTGCAGACATTCGGCACATACAACAGTAAATTCAGCTTTGTCCTAGATCAGGTTTTTCTCAAGCTCGCTCCGTGGAACGCGCTGACGGTATCCGCCGGACGTTTCCCCAATCCCTTCTTCGTAGGGACGGTGGGGAATATATATACTGGCCCCCTTCCGAAAGGGCCGCATACGATTCCCACCGCCGGAGTGGTGCATACAGACCTGATATGGGACGTTGACTTGAACTTTGAAGGCCTGGCAGTCAATCTCAATCCCTGGATGAAGGAAGATCGTGTTATCAAGCCGTTCTTCAACGCTGGCATATTCCCTTTGCAGCAAGTCAACCAGAGCGAGACTGTCAAAGCCAAGGATAAATGGTTTTATGGAGCGCAGGCGGGGTTCGAGTGGGCACCCACCGATACAGATACTACAGTCAGGGTCGGCGCTGCGTATTATGACTACCGCAACATCAGCGGCATCCGCAACCCCAATTTCGGCGACACACTATACGACCAGAGCGCTCCCCTGTTCCGGCAAAAAGGCAACAGTCTTTTCAATATTGATAACGACGGCAATCCCACCACCAACCTCTGGGCGCTGGCGGCAGACTATAAAATCGCCAATTTAACCGTGGTGGCGGACTATGCCAGATTCAGACCGATTCACATTATCGGTGCCCTCGACTTCGCGCGCAACGTCGGTTACGACGAAGGTAAAATCCTCGCTCGCACAGGACAGAATATCAAGCCGGAAGTCAACGCCTATCAGGCGCGTCTGACCGTCGGCTATCCTGTCATATCTGAACGCAACCAATGGCAGGTAATGGGGTTTTACCGCCGATCTGAGCGCGATTCAATGCTCGATGCCTTCACCGATTCAAATTATCTGCTTGGGGGCACCAATCACAAGGGATATACCCTCCAGGCTCTGTATGGAGTTGCGCACAATACCTGGCTGGGGGTTCGTTATATGTCCTACGATAACATTAGCGGCCTGCCCCTCGGCATCGACACGGTCAACTTCGACTTGAATGCCAGATTCTAACGTAATGGTGCGTTTGACCCGGATTGCCGATTACCTGACGCAGCGGTGTGAATTGGCAGGTGCATACGGACGGCAACTGTTGAGCATTTGTGGTTTGTTCAGGGTGTTGCATGCAGAATTCCTGGACGAGCAACGAAAAAGACAAAAGACGTCGGGACTCTTCTGCCTGGGGGTGGCGGTTGTTTTTCTGATAACCTGCTGGCAGCCTGGTCCTACTATGGCCGCCGCCACCAAGGATCAAAAAAGAGAGCGGCAGGCCCTGCGGCGCATGCAGCAACAATTGACTGAGGTTCAGCAGCAGAAGTCGGCGGCGGAGCAGGAAACAACAGCGCTGGAGGAAGCGTTGAAAAAGACCTACAACGAAGTCGAAACGCACAAGCGATCCACGGCGAGCGCGGTGGCGAAAGCCCGCGAGCTTGAGAAGGATATTGAAGCTGCCAATATGGAAAAGATCGAATTGCGTGCGCGTCTGGATGAGGCGGCCAAACAAAATCAGGCCGTATCCGCCCAGCGTGACCAATTGGAACAGGATCTGAAGAATACCGGCAGTGTCCTGGCGAAGGAGAATGAGCAAAGAAAGCTTTGCGAGGCCAATAATAGCGAGCTCTATCGTATAGGCCGCCAATTGGTCGAGTGGTACGGTAACAAGGGCGCTTTCAATGCGATTCTCGAGGCTGAGCCGTTTACCCGAATGAAGGGTGTGGAAATGGAAAACCTTCTTGAAAATTACCGCGAGAAGCTTGAGGGCCAGCGCCTGGAGCCCGTCACTCGTTAATATGACCCCGCAGCGTTCATCGTCGGCAATGGAAAAACGACCACAAAGCAGCCCGATTCAGGTCATATCCTTGTGGAACGGCCCTTTGCATTAAACGTACGAAACGAATTGGCAACAGATATAAAAGTACTATACTTCCCACGAGTGTGATCCCGATTGATTCCAGGAGAACAAAACATGACAACAACATCACGCAAGGCGCGTGTCGAATTGAATGCCAGCAAGGGAGATGAGGAAGCCGTGGCGCCGCGAAAACGAACGCGTAATCCGGCGCCCAAACAGAACAAGGCGGTGGCTGCCAAGAGTTCTGAATCAAAAGCCCCAGTAAAGAGCAGTCAAAGCGTCCCGGAGAATGAAAAGCCGCCCAGGCCCGTGAGACAGGCGAAAGTGGCGAGTGAGTCAGCCAAGGGAAATAAGGCAGATAAGTCAGATAAAGCGGCGGCCAATACCGCGATGGCACCAAAGAAAACTAAACTGCAGCGCGACAGTTACTCGATTCCCGAAAGCGAGCACAAGCAGCTTGTTGCGCTTAAAAAGCGTTGCATCGATCAGGGCACGCCGATAAAAAAGAGTTACCTGCTGCGCGCGGGAATACAGGTACTGGCGCTGATGGATGACGACGAACTCCTCGCAGCGATTGAGCGTGTTAAATAAACCGCAACGCCTGCGCTTTCTCCCTCTTCTCGCGCGCAAGACCTGCCTCGCAGGTAGGGTAATCTAAAAAACAAAGACAGCAATGTTCTCATGCAGGGGCGGATTGCGCATCCGCACGGGGAGTGCCCCGCCATTTTCGAGCGCCCGTGTCCAGTTTCTTTACCCTTGCCCGGGCGCCTGCGAGCAGGGATAATATCGGATTCCTCGCGGTTACCCGTATTCGCAAACTTCACGGGTATAAGCAGGACCTCGGTACCCGTGCTCTCGCTATCTCGCCTATGCTGCTGATGATCGATAATTACGATTCCTTCACCTACAATCTGGTTCAGTATTTCGGCGAACTGGGGGAGGATGTGGTCGTATTTCGGAACGATGAGATTACGTCCGACGAGGTCGTGCGGCTGAAGCCGGCTCGCATTGTCATTTCCCCCGGTCCATGCACACCAAGTAAAGCAGGCATCTCGATGCCGGTTATCGCATCGTATAATCGTGAAATTCCCATATTGGGCATTTGTCTCGGCCACCAGAGCATCGGCCAGGCTTTTGGCGGTAGGATCGTTCATGCGAAACAGGTCATGCACGGTAAAACTTCTCCCATCTTTCATTCGGGTGCCGGCCTGTTTCGCGGTCTGCCAAATCCGTTTACCGCAACCCGTTATCATTCGCTTGTTATCGAGCGGGACAGTCTTCCCGATTCCCTGGAAATAACTGCATGGACCGAAGATGGCGAGATAATGGGCATTCGTCATAAAATCCGGGCCATAGAAGGAGTTCAGTTTCATCCCGAATCCATACTGACCGAGTATGGTCACAAATTGCTCACGAATTTCCTGAATCAATAAAAAATTGATTTCGGCGGCGGAGCTGAAACATACCGAGAAAGGACTGGTTGATACAGTCCCCGAAAGGACCCCACATGAAACCGCAGGAAGCGCTGGCACGTATCATTGAGCACCGTGAAATCTTGCACGACGAGATGCTGTCGCTCATGCGACAGATCATGCGGGGGGAACTATCGCCCACGCTGATATCCGCAATCCTCACCGGGCTGCGCGTCAAAAAGGAGACGATCGGCGAGATCGCTGCCGCTGCCCAGGTGATGCGAGAATTTGCCACCCCGATGGAGGTGCTGGATGACCGCCATCTTGTGGATACGTGCGGCACCGGCGGAGATTCGGCTCATACCTTCAATATATCCACGACGGCGGCCTTTGTCGCCGCCGCGGCCGGCGCCCATGTGGCGAAGCATGGCGGCCGCTCGGTATCCAGCAAGTCGGGGAGCGCGGATGTGCTTGAGGCCCTTGGCGTTAATCTTAATCAGACGCCGGTGGAAATTGCGGAGAATATAAAAAATACGGGCCTCGGCTTCATGTTTGCGCCCAACTTCCACAGTGCAATGCGGCACGCGGCGCCAGTAAGGCGAGAGCTGGGCGTGCGTACCCTTTTTAATATCCTGGGGCCGCTAACGAATCCCGCGGGCGCAAAAAACCAGCTTCTGGGCGTATTTCACCCCGATCTCGTCGGTCTCCTCACGCGAGTGCTACAACGCTTGGGCAGCCATCATGTTATGGTGGTGCATGGCACGACCGGGCAAGGCGGTCTGGACGAAATAACGATCGCTGGCGATACACGTATAAGTGAGCTCAGACACGGCGATGTGGTTGAATACACCATCACCCCGGAAGACTTCGGCATGAGGCGTTCCGCTATCGAAACGATTCAAGCCCGAGACAGCGCTCACTCCAGAGAAATGCTGATATCCGTCCTGGAAAATCAGCCCGGGCCCGCTTTGGATATCGTAGCTCTTAACGCAGGCGCGGCAATTTATGTCGCGGGTGCAGCAGGTTCCTTGGAGCAAGGCATAACAAAAGCCCGGGCAGCGATAGAAAGTGGCGCGGCAAGGGCTAAGCTGCGTCAGTTCGTCGAATTCTCCAACCGCGATAGAGTCGCTCTGGAGTAGTCGATGGCTAACATATTGCGAGAGATTCTAGCCGTCAAGCAACAGGAGATTGCGACTGCGAAGGCGGCATGCGGCCTCTCTACGCTTCGCCGTGCGGCGGAATCTGTTGCACCACCTAGAGATTTCGCTGGAGCCCTGCGAAAAAAAATTGACGCGGGTTTGCCGGCCGTTATCGCCGAAATCAAGAAAGCGAGTCCAAGCAAGGGCGTTTTGCGCATGCAGTTTGATCCGGCTGCCATTGCCCTGAGCTATGCGCAGAACGGCGCAGCCTGTCTCTCCGTGTTAACCGATGAGCAATTTTTCAGCGGGAGCGCGGAATATTTGAAACTGGCGCGATCTGTCTGTGATTTGGCGGTTCTGCGCAAGGATTTTCTGATTGACGAATATCAGGTGGTCGAAGCCCGGACAATGGGCGCAGACTGCATCCTGATTATCGTGGCTGCTTTCCGCAATCCCTCTGGCCCGGCGGGAGAGAATTGGGGAGATGAGGAAGCCGTCTCCCGGATGCTCAAGCTGGAATCATGCGCCCGCATGCTCGGGATGGCAGTGCTGGTTGAGGTCCACGATAGTGCCGAACTGGAACTTGCATTGCAATTGGCTTCCCCCTTGATCGGAATCAATAACCGCAATCTGCACACGTTTGAAACGAGGCTGGATACAACCTTGCAATTGCTAAAAAGGATTCCTGCGGGACGAACCGTCATCACCGAGAGCGGCATACTCGCTCCAGCCGATGTGACCCTCATGCGTGCTCATCAGGTCCATGCTTTCCTCGTAGGCGAGGCGTTCATGCGGGCCGCTGATCCAGGCATCGAGCTGGCCCGATTATTTGGGGTGTCGTCTGACCCAAGCGGAGGCGCCGCACCGCGAAGCAAAGCCGGCGCATCCATTTGAATCCCGAGCCGAAAGTATTTGTTGCAAAAAAGCAACACATACCTCTTCCATATCCCGAAACTCTCTTTATTTCCTTGCTAGGTGTAGCCGCGTTAGGCACAATCTCTCAACCCTCTCATTTAGAGAGGTCCAAGCAGCGGGATAAACTCCACCGAAATAGGGTCGGTGAGAGGCCCCCACCGTTTCAACTTTAAAGGAGATTTTCCACATGAAAAAGAAACTGATTGCACTCGCCGTCGCTGGTGCACTCGCGGCCCCGGTGGTTGCATCCGCTCAGGGGACTAACGTCACGATTTTTGGTCGGGTACAAGCTGAATACAGCCTCGTCGACTTTGCCAGCCAACCTAGCCAAGGGTCGCTCCAAGATAACTCCCGCTCCTCCCGTTGGGGTCTGCACATTACTGAAGATCTGGGGAACGGCTTGAAAGCGAATGCTCGTCTGGAAATGGGTCTGAACGCCGGCTCCGGTTCCGCCACGACTCCCCGTGAGCAGTGGGTCGGGCTGTCCAGCAATCAGTGGGGCGATGTTAAATTCGGCCGTGTTCAATCTCCCTTCAAGGATTTCGCCGGCGGCATGACGATTGATCCGTTTGCCTATACCACCCTGCAAGCCAATGGCGCGGGCGGCACGATGTCCGGGGGCGCCAACGGTATGGGTTCGGGTGCTAACGGTTTTGTCAACAGCGCGATCCGTTTCGATTCCGCAACCATCGAAGGCTTCTCCTTTGCAGCCATCCTGATGCCTGGCGATGCGAATAGTCTCAATCCGCTTCAACAGGGAAGCATCATCTCCGGCTTTGCACCTGGTGGCTTGGGTAGCAATGGCAACACCGGCGGCAGAAACGGTGAATTCGACGGCCAGGCTGCAGCTAAATACCATGTGGATTTCATGGGCATGGGATTCGACATCTTCGGCGGCTACTCTCGCGATAATGCCAATAACATTCAAAAAAGCATAGGGCTCCGGACTGAAGAAGTATGGCGTGTTGGCGCTGCATGGGTCTGGGAAAACTTCAAGCTTTCCGGTCAATATGAAAACATCAACAATGCCATTGGCTCTGCAACCTGTACCACCGCTTCTTCGTTGACCGCCAACCCGCTCGACACCGGCCTCGTCTCCGGCCAGTGTAATTCTGCGATGAACTGGGGTGCCGACGGTAACATTTGGCATGCTGGCGCGCAGTACAGATGGGGCAATACCACCCTGGTCGCTCAAGGCGGTATGACCAAGGCCCATGCGGGTGGTGTCAATTCCGCGGCTGCACGTAACGCGGATAGCTTTACCGTCGGTGCGATTCACAACCTGAGCAAGCGCACCAGCGTCTTCGGTGGTTATCAGCACGTGTATGTGGATAACCCGAACGGTGCCGCCGTGAATAATCTGGGTGCTGGAACCGGTTTCACTGCGCCGAATTATGCAACGGGTAGCCGCGCAACCTACACAATCGGTGTTCGTCACAACTTTTAATTGAGACGTGACAGTTAAGAATGGGGCGCTGAGGCGCCCCATTTTTTTAGGTTCTTTTTCGGCAATATTCAATGTTCATATATCAAAACCCCAAGATCTTTTGCGCCAGGAGATTCTGTTGCGGTTGTTTTTTTACAACTTCAGAATGAGTTTTTCATTGCTTGGAAGGATTGAGCGCGGCCTTTAACCTCGGAGAGGTTGTGTGTTTAGTTTGCCGGGTAGACATGCTAATATGCTGACGCGTCGCAAGTGTTTCACCAAAAAAATGGAGAATGGGTATAACGCCGTCTGTCGGTAATGGCATGACAGTCGGATAAGACGGCCCATTAATGCCCGGATTGAATGTGTTATTGGTAGATTCCTAACTGCCTTTACGTGGATCAGGTCGTCGCCGGTATCGCAGTACGGAAGTGTCCGGGATATAGAGGTTAATCAAAAAACGAGAAACCGGGCGGTTATCGTCCGCCATTAATCAGTGTATTGAAGTTTTCTGGAGGGTTTGCACATGGGAGTTCCTTTACGTCAACAGATCGCGGTAGGCACTTATCTGCTGAAGCAGAAGTTGCGAGGAGTAAAAAAATATCCTATGGTTTTAATGCTGGAACCGCTGTTCAAATGTAATTTGGCTTGCACAGGCTGCGGCAAAATAGATTATCCCGACCATATCCTCGACCAGCGCCTGTCCTTTCAACAGTGTATGGATGCCGTTGATGAATGTGACGCGCCCATGGTCTCCATTCCCGGCGGCGAGCCGCTAATACACAAGGAGATGCCTCAAATCGTTGAGGGAATCATCGCCCGGAAGAAATATGTGTACCTCTGCACGAATGCGCTTTTGTTGAAGAAGAGGATCGACGACTATACCCCATCTCCTTATTTAACTTTTTCCATCCATCTGGACGGCCTGAAAGAGCGCCATGATGCCTCGGTTGCCCAGGATGGAGTATTTGAGCGGGCGGTAGAGGCGATAAAACTGGCGGTGGCGAAAGGGTTTCGAGTCACCGTGAACTGTACCCTCTTTCAGGGGGAAACCGCGGAAGATGTGGCAGAGTTTCTCGACTACGCCATGGAGCTGGGTATTGAAGGCGCGACCATCGCGCCCGGATTCAGCTATGAACGCGCACCGAGGCAGGATATCTTTATTAAAGGAAAAGATACCAAGAATCTATTCCGGGGGATTTTCAAGATCGGAAAGACGCGCAATTGGAAATTGAACCATTCTTCGCTTTATCTTGATTTTCTCGCCGGCAACCAGAACTATCAATGTACCCCATGGGGCAACCCCACGCGTAACATCTTCGGGTGGCAAAAACCCTGCTATCTGCTCTCGGATGAAGGCTATGCCGCGACCTTTAAGGAACTGCTGGAGGATACGCCATGGGACAAATACGGAAACAGTAGTAATCCTAAATGTGCACAATGCATGGCCCATTGCGGTTACGAAGCCACTGCCGTTGAAGACATGATGCAGCACCCGGTAAAGGCGTTGCTCACCTCCATCCGTGGTCCAAAAACGACTGGCCCGATGGTCGCCGAGCCTTCACCGGCTTGGGAAAACGAAGAGCCGAAACTCCCGAAAACGCTTGCGGGTATTCCAGTTAAGGTTCAACGATAACGGCGCTGCATTTATGTTTCAAAGCGCTGGGTGTAGTAGCTTGCCACGGCTTTGATGGCGATGAGCGCACTTGTTTGAAAGGCTTTCACTATGAGGATTCTGCGCTTAATCAAGTCCGTATTTCAACTTTCGATACTGGTAGTGATGCTACTGGTCGTGCCAGCCTCATGGGCTGAAGCGCAGGAGCGACCAGGCCCGGAGCAGGTGGTGAATTACCTGCAAGAGTCACTGATCAAGTCGATGCGTGAGGGCGGGAAACTGGGTTACCGAGGCCGTTTCGATTTGCTGGCTAAGGCGGTTGACCAAACTCACGATCTCGACTTTATTGCCCGGACCACGCTTGGAGCCAATTGGACCCAGCTTAGCGCCGAGGAGCAGCGCGTCTTCACTGATGTTTTTCGGAAACTCAGCATTGGCACCTATGCAGGCTGGTTTAAAAGTCATGAGGGTGAGCGTTTCGAATTTATCGAGCAACAGGATATGCCTCGCGATCAGGTCATGGTGCGTACCCGATTCGTCCAGTCGGGTCGGGAGCCGCCCGTACGTTTCGATTATGTCCTCCGCCAAACGAAAGACGGGTGGCGTATCGTCAATGTCCTTGCTGATGGGGTCAGCGATCTTGCGCTAAAACGGGTGGAATACCGCGCCATCCTTCAGCGCGACGGCTTTCAGGGGCTAATCGATATGCTCAAGGAAAAAGTCGCCCAGACCGAACAAGATTAGACAATTATGACGCTCAACCCGACTTCTCGGGTGGGGCCGACAATTGCCTCCCAGGAGGATCGCCAAGCGCTTTGCCTTTTGCCCGTCACATCCCTTAAAGCTGCTGTCGCGCATACAGCGCATACATAGAGCTTATTCAAAAAGCTTGTACTTGCGTCATGGATCGATCGTTTCGAATTGCTTCCCAAGGCATGACCACACCCACCAAAGCTTCTCCCAGCCGCACTTATGAAATTTTTGCGCGCTGGTCTACCATTTCCTACCGTCACGGCGCCTGGGTTCTTCTTGCGGCCCTGCTGGTCGCGGTTGCCTGCGGCATATACGTCTCGCGCAACCTCGGGATGAATACCGATACCACAGACATGCTATCCGAGCACTTGCCGTTTCGGGTCAACATGAAGCATTACAACGAAACATTTCCGCAGGATATCGACACCATGCTCCTGGTGGTGGAGGCCCCCACACCCGAGCAAGCTCGCACGACGGCTCAACGTCTCACTGAGCGGCTGAAGACAGACACCACAAATTTTCACGATATCTACGCGCCAACGGCCGAGGATTTCTTTGTACGAAATGGCTTGCTCTACGAAAGTATTCCGGAGCTGGCGCAAATTACTGATCGCATTGCCGCGGCACAGCCGCTTATTGCCCATATCGCTCGCGATCCCACCTTGCCGGCTTTTGCTGACGTGCTTATGCGCGCAGTTGACGAGATGAATAAGGGACGCAGCATGGAACTCCGCCCCGTCATGGGAGGAGTAAGTGCAACGTTGGATGCGCGCATTGAAGGATCGTCCAGAGCCTTGTCATGGCAATCGCTATTCAATGACGAAGCACAAAAGAACAAATACAAGCAAATAATCGTCGTTAAGCCAAAACTCGACTTCTCTCAGCTACTTCCAGCCGAGCAATCCACGACCGCCTTGCACGCCGCGGCGCGAGATGTTGGCATAACGGAAGGTGGGCCGATCCGATTGCATATTACGGGCGAGGCAGCGTTAGCCGGCGAAGAACTCAAAAGCTCCCTGAGCGGAATGGAAATCGCGGGAATAATTACATTCGTGATGGTGGGGATGGTGCTTTACTTTGCCATGCGAACCGGTGGGCTGATCATCAACGTGTTGGTCTGCCTGACGATGGGTTTGCTGCTTACAGCGGCGTTTGCCACCGCGGCAGTTGGTCACCTGAACGTGATTTCCATCGCCTTCGCGGTGCTCTATATCGGTTTGGGCGCGGACTTCGCCATACATTTTCTGCTGCGGTATCGTGAGGTCCTTGAAGGCGGTCCACCGCCAGATGAGGCCATACGGGTTTCCGGCGGTGATGCAGGCGCCGCACTAACGGCCTGTACCATTACCAACGCGATCGGCTTCTATGCATTTATACCCACCGATTTTAGCGGCGTTGCAGAGTTGGGTATTATCTCTGGCACGGGCATGATAATAAGTCTCCTGGTTACCTTGACCATCGGGCCGGCGCTGCTGCGGTGCCTGCCGCAACCAAAGTTCAAGGAATCGATGCCCAAGAGTTCTGTCGGAAAGGTGCTTGAACTGTCCCTGAAATGGCACAGGGTAACCTACGCCGCCACCGTCGCGGCTGCCCTTGCCGCGCTTGTGATCTTGCCTCAGGTGAGGTTTGATTACAACCTGCTAAATATGCAGGACCCCACCGGAGATGCGGTGCAGGCGTTCCGTGAGCTTATCGCCGAAGCTGAGGATTCACCCTGGCACTCGATTGCGCTGGTGAAGGAGCGCAAGGAAGCCGAAGATTTAGCCCCGCGCCTCGCCAAGCTTCCGGAAGTAAGCAAGGTGATTACAATCCAGGATTTTGTGCCGCCGGAACAAGAGGAAAAACTCCTGCTTATCGAGGAAATGGCACTTACGATGGGACCAATAGCGATTTCGCCCCGGCCCGAACCGCCCCCTGGCGACATCGCGGCACGGCAGCGTCATGCACTAAATGCGTTGGCTGCGGCACTGGATCGGTTTATTAAAGCGCATCCTGATCATTCCGCGACAGAAACCGCACGCAAGCTGAAATCATCGCTTGCCAGCCTATTTACACGGCTGGACATCGCCAGCAAGGACGAGCAGGGCAAACTGCTTAATTCGGTGGAAGATGACCTGCTCGTAACGTTACCCACCGCCCTGCAGAGCCTCCGTCTTGCAACTGAAGCTGCCCCGTTCGGAGAGGACGACCTGCCCGTGGAGTTGATCAACCGCTGGCATAGCCCGACCACTGGAGAATACCGGGTAGCGATCTACCCGGCGGAAGATCTCAACGATAACGACGCGTTACGGCGTTTTGTACGGTCCGTCCAGCAAGTGGCCCCTAACGCCACCGGTGCGCCCATGGTGAGTCTGGAAGCAGGAGAGGCTGTGGTGAAGGCGTTTGTGCAGGCCTTCCTGCTGGCACTCGTCGGCATTATCATAATATTGCTAATATTGCTGCGCAGTTTAAAATATACCATCTTAGTGCTGCTGCCGCTTTTGCTATCCAGTTTATTCACCGCATCGTTCACCGTCCTGCTGGGTGTGCCATTCAACTTCGCCAATATCATTGCATTACCATTGTTGCTTGGTCTCGGTATCGATAGTAGCTTGCATATGGTGCACCGCAGTCTGAATAACGAGATGGTGAGCGAGGTTCTGATTCACACCAGCACTGCGCGTGCCATTTTCTACAGTGCCTTGACTGCCCTGGTCGACTTCGCCAGCCTGATGTTTTCGTCGCATCAGGGAACCGCCAGCATGGGGATAATGCTCACCGTAGGGCTGACTTTTACCCTGGTCTGCACGCTTGCGATATTGCCCGTATTGCTGCGGACGCCGGCACAAGGGGTCAGAGCATGATTACTTGCGAAGTTGTGCGCTAGTTTAGCAATTTGTTTATACTTCGCACCTTGTGATGATTTACCACGTCGATAAATTCGTTTTTTCGCAGGATCATTAGATTATCAAGGTTTGTACTACCTCTTATCCATCATGACGCGCAACGCGACAATCGGCCTGTTTTTAGCCAGCGCTCTATTATTTACTGGTTGCGCCTCCATGCACCCGGCCGACCCTGGCGTTGATCCGGTCGATCCAAACGAAAAAACGAATCGTAAGTTTTATGATTTTACGGATAAGGTCGATCGGGCAGTTCTGGCGCCGGTTGCAGACGTCTATGTAAAGTACGTTCCCAACCGCATGCAACGCTCGATCGGAAATTTTTATGACAATTTAGCCTACCCCAACGTTATTCTTAACGCTTTTTTGCAGGGAAAAGTCCGACAGGGATTTGAGGACAGTCTGCGGTTTGTCGTCAATTCCACGATCGGCCTGGGCGGGCTCTTTGATATGGCGGCCCCCATGGGACTACCGCAACATGATGAAGACTTTGGCCAGACCTTGGGGGTGTGGGGGGTCAATACCGGATCTTACTTATTCGTGCCATTGATCGGGCCGAGCACATATCGTGATGCGCCCGGTATTCCGGTAAGTGTTTTCAGCAATCTTTTGTTTTATGCGGGGTCGGTTGCAGGCTCTGCTGTCGTGGCGCCCGTCACAGTTTTAAGCATTATTGACAGGCGGGCTAGATTGTCCGGCCCTATGCGAATCCGCGACCAGGCTGCCCTGGACCCTTATTTATTTGTGCGAGAGGGATATTTGCAACAACGCAAGCATTTGATCTATGACGGCGATCCGCCGCCCGAAAATTACGATGACCCAGTAGAAGCTGATTCCGTTCAAGGCGAACGGACGGTTAAACCACCGTCGTAAGGCTAGCAATTATTTTAATAAGGGCAATAATCGAACTGGTTAGAGAGCATGATCGCGTTTTTTTGATAGGAAGTTTGTATGGTTAAGGACCGTAACTTGGGCCACTCATCCGCCCGGTACGCGATCTGCAGAATAAAAACGTAGCTGGCAGCATTTATTCTGATGACCATATGGATAGGTTGCATCCTGATTCACCCGCAAGGAACGTAGGTAAAAAAATGAAAAGATTCGAAGGTGCTGCGATGTTGTCTTCGCAAGATCGGTACCCGGATTCAACGGGTACCACAATGCTGGAAAACGGATTGGCTGCCGCGCGCGATGCTTTGCTTTCGTTACAAAATGAAGACGGGCATTGGTGTTTCCCGCTGGAGGCGGACTGCTCAATACCCGCCGAGTACGTGTTGATGATGCACTTCATGGATGACGTGGATGCGGACCTTGAGATCAGGCTCGCCCGGTTTATTCGTGAAAAGCAGGATCTTGAGCATGGCGGCTGGCCATTATACTACGGGGGCGCATTCGACCTGAGTTGTACTATAAAGGCGTATTACGCCCTCAAGATTGTCGGAGACTCGCCAGATGCGCCCCATATGCTGCGTGCTCGTGCAGCCATTATCCAACATGGAGGCGCAGCACGGGCGAACGTGTTTACCCGCATATTGCTTGCGATGTATGGTCAGATCCCGTGGCGCGGCGTTCCATTCGTGCCGGTGGAGATCATTTTGTTGCCTCGGTGGTTTCCATTTCACATCAGCAAGGTTGCGTACTGGTCTCGCGCCGTAATGGTACCGCTTTCCATCCTGTGCAGCTTGAAAGCGCGCGCGGTCAATCCGCGCCAGGTACATATTCAGGAACTGTTTACGACCCCACCCGAGGAAGAGCGGGACTATTTCCCGGTGCGCACTCGCCTGAATCGGCTGTTTTTGATCATCGAGCGTACCGCTTCATTATTTGAACCGCTCATCCCAAAGCCGCTGCGTCGTTACGCGCTACGCCGCGCGGAAAGCTGGACCATTGAGCGGCTGAACGGAGATTCCGGCCTGGGTGGAATCTTTCCCGCGATAGTCAACGCGGGGGAGGCGCTGGCATTGCTGGGCTATCCATATGAGCATCCATATCGGGAGCAATGCCGCGGCGCCCTGCGTAAACTGCTGGTGGACGAAGGCGAGCGTGTCTGGTGCCAGCCCTGTGCATCACCAGTGTGGGATACTGTCCTCGCGTGCCTCGCATTACAAGAAGGTATCAATGCGGATCAGAAGCCGATCCGAAAGGCGCTAGATTGGCTTATACCTAATCAGATACTTGATGCACCTGCGGACTGGCAGGTAGAGCATCCTGGACTTTTGGGAGGAGGTTGGGCATTTCAATACACCAATCCCCATTACCCCGATCTGGACGATACCGCGGCGGTAGCATGGTCTCTGCAGCAAGCGGATCCCGCAGCCTATAACCAAAGCATTGTCCGAGCTGCGGACTGGCTAGCCGGGATGCAGTCGCGTGATGGTGGTTTTGCCGCATTTGACTCCGACAATACTTATTACTACCTGAATGAAATTCCGTTTGCGGATCATGGTGCCCTGCTCGATCCGCCGACCAGCGACGTGACGGCAAGATGTACCGGTTTCCTGGCCTTGCATGGAGAGTCCCGGCACAAGGAGGCAGTACAGAGAGGCCTTGCCTATCTGTACGCGGAACAGGAACCCAACGGCGCATGGTTTGGGCGCTGGGGAAGCAACTATATTTACGGCACTTGGTCGGTGCTCGAAGCTTTCCGGTTGGTTGGTGTTGATACGGGTCATCTCGCCATTCGCCGCGCCGCACTTTGGCTTAAGTCGGTGCAACGGGATGATGGAGGCTGGGGCGAAAGCAACGATACATATTTCGAACCGCAGCAGGCAGGCCAGTTCAAGACGAGCACTTCATTTCAAACCGCGTGGGCGCTCCTGGGTCTGATGGCAGCAGGCGAAGCGAACTGTCAGGAAGTGAACCGGGGTATCGCATACTTGCTGAACACCCAGGACGCTGACGGACTGTGGCACGACCCGTGGTTTACCGCGCCAGGCTTCCCCCGCGTTTTTTACCTCAGATACTACGGGTATGCAAAATACTTCCCCTTGTGGGCTTTGACCAGATACCATGCGCTGACCCGGAAAGCATTTACGTGAGGGGCGTCGGCATTGTCACGGCAATGCGAGTCGAAGCTCGCTGCATTACCCGTCGCCGCCTGCCGTTCAATGCACCGATTGGCCTTGGGGAGAATGGAGCGATATGGCTTTCCGGAATGGGCGCAGACGCAGCGCGCAAGGCTGCGGAGGGATTGAGGACCTCCGGCGCCACTGCCTTGATGAGTTTTGGATTTGCAGGTGCCCTGGAGCCAGGCTTAAACCCAGGGGATTTAGTCTTACCGGAATTCATTCACGCTGGTCGTCTGCTGGAGGTTGACTTGAGTTGGCGTGAGAGCCTGCGGCAGCGGTTGCCTGGGCACCTGAGTATCACTGGGGGTATATTGGCTGCTAGCCCCAACGTACTGACATCGGGCACGGCAAAACGTGAATTGGCGAGAGCTACCGGGGCCTGCGCGGTGGACATGGAAAGCGGAGCGGTAGCGGAGGCTGCGGCTTATGCGGGGATCCCATTTCTGGCAATTCGGGCAATCTCCGATCCCGTGGAATTTTCCCCTCCGCCAGTTTTGCTTGGTGCGGTCCGCCCCGATGGCAGGGCTGATCTGGCGCGGCTGCTGCCATTGTTATTGGGTCGAGCGTTAACTGTTGGCATGCTGCTGCGTCTTGCGGCGGATTCTCGGGCCGCATGTACCACGTTGTCAAATGTCGCACGATTTGCCGGGATGCAAATGGGGATCGCTTCACAGCGCTCCTCCTCATCTCTTGCAAGCTTCTAAACGAGGGGCGCCGGCGTCGCACTTGGCCCGCTCAAGCACTCATCAGTCATTTTAACCATTGGGGTAAACAGGAGATTGGCGGCTTGCCACCATGGCCGCCAGTTATTGCTTCGTTTCATGTTTAGGTGCAGTCTCGGCTACAGCTTCCGCTCGACGTCTTTAGCCTCAGCATGAAATAAAATATAACATTACTTGAGCGTTGAGCATGTTAAAGGTTAAAATGTCGCCCTTTCGCATCAGGTGTAATGGAGAGTAGCATGGCAGTCACAACCGATCAAAAAGCACAGGTAGTACGCGACTACCAACGAGCCGCTGGAGATACGGGTTCTCCCGAAGTGCAAGTGGCGTTGTTGACCGTACGGATTAACGACCTGGCCACTCATTTCAAGGCCCACGTCAAGGATCACCATTCCCGCCGCGGGCTTTTGCGCATGGTGAGCCGTCGCCGCAAGCTGCTGGATTATCTGAAAAGCAGCAGCGCCGATAGTTATCGCACGTTAATAGAGCGTCTTGGCTTGCGCAAATAGCATATAGAGCCCTGATTGAGATAGTGGGACGTGAATGAGCATGTCAGGTTTCACTTGTACCGGCTGACCCGAAGCGGAACTGAAATGTTTTTATCGAAAAGGGTAGTTAATTGAAAATCAAGAAAAGTATAACGTATGGGTCTCATCAACTAACGCTCGAAACCGGAGAAATAGCAAGGCAAGCACACGGAGCAGTAATCGTATCCATGGACGATACTGTGGTTCTGGTTACCGTGGTGGGTGCAAAACATGCCAAGCACGGGCAAGACTTCTTCCCTCTAACTGTGGATTATCAGGAGCGCACCTACGCGGCCGGTAGAATACCGGGGAGTTTTTTCAAGCGCGAGGGCCGACCGTCCGAAAAGGAAATCCTCACTTCCCGTCTGATTGATCGTCCTATCCGGCCGCTGTTTCCGGATCATTTTTACAACGAAGTACAAATTGTGGCTACGGTCCTGTCATCCGATAACGAGGTGGATGCGGACGTACCTGCCATGCTAGGCGCCTCTGCGGCGCTCGTGCTATCCGGCATTCCCTTTAATGGTCCGATTGGCGCGGCCCGTGTTGGCTACATCGATGGTGAATATGTCCTGAACCCCACCACGACCGTATTGAAACAGACCCAATTGAATTTGGTAGTAGCAGGTACGCAGCAAGCAGTTCTAATGGTGGAATCCGAAGCCAACGAGCTAAGCGAAGACATCATGCTGGGCGCCATTCTTTATGGGCATCAGCAAATGCAGGTCGCGATTGATGCCATTAATGAGTTGGCTGATGAAGCCGGCGTCACCGCATGGGACTGGGTACCACCGTCGCGAGAAGCCACGCTGGCTGAAAAAATTGCAAGTCTGGCGGAAGCCGATCTACGGGCGGCATTCCAAATAAAGGAGAAACAGCTTCGATCGGAAACCATAGACAATATATGGACGAGAGTTTTCTCTGAGGTGGGCGTCGGTACAGAGGATGGGCCAGATGCGCAAGCGGTCAAGGAGGATTGTTTCGCTCTGGAATCCAAAATCGTGCGTTCTCAGATTCTCGATGGCGAACCACGTATAGACGGCCGCGACACGCGTACCGTACGTCCCATTACCATTCGCCACGGGCTATTACCGCGAACCCATGGCTCTACCCTCTTTACCCGTGGTGAAACCCAGGCACTCGTGGTGGCGACATTAGGTACTGGCCGCGACGAACAAAAAATCGACGCCCTGCAAGGCGACTATTCCGAGCGCTTCATGCTTCACTACAACATGCCGCCGTATGCTACGGGTGAGACAGGTCGTGTGGGCACGCCTAAGCGCCGGGAAATCGGCCATGGCCGACTTGCCAAGCGGGCTCTGGTTGCGGTATTGCCGTCTCCTGAAGAGTTTGGTTATTCGTTGCGGGTCGTGTCCGAGATTACCGAATCCAACGGTTCGAGTTCCATGGCCTCGGTCTGTGGCGGTTGCCTTGCATTGATGGACGCGGGTGTGCCATTAAAGGCGCATGTGGCGGGCATTGCCATGGGCCTGATCAAGGAAGGCAACAGATTTGCCGTTCTGACGGATATTCTCGGTGACGAAGATCACCTTGGCGATATGGATTTCAAGGTGGCCGGCACCGAAAAAGGTATTACAGCTCTACAAATGGATATCAAGATCCAGGGAATTACCAAGGATATCTTGCACGCTGCACTTATCCAGGCGCAGGAAGGGCGCATGCATATTCTTCGCATCATGAAAGAGGCCATGCCCGCAAAGCGCGAGGAAATTTCGGAACACGCGCCGCGTATCATTAAAATAAAGATCAATCCCGAGAAAATAAGGGATGTGATAGGAAAAGGCGGGGCGGTAATTCGGGCGCTGACTGAAGAGACCGGTACCACTATCGATATCACCGACGATGGCACCGTTATGATAGCCTGCATCAACGCCGAAGGTGGCGAGCTGGCGAGAAAGCGGATCGAAGATATCACCGCTGAGGTAGAGGTCGGGAAAATATACCAAGGGATCGTATTAAAGCTTCTCGATTTTGGCGCCATTGTCAGCGTGCTACCCGGCAAGGACGGATTGTTGCACATCTCCCAGATTGCCAATGAGCGAGTCAACAACGTTGCTGACCATCTCAAGGAAGGTCAGACGGTGCGCGTAAAAGTCCTGGAAGCTGACGATAAGGGTCGCTTACGTTTGAGTATGAAGGCAGTTTCGGCGGAGACGACAGACAGCACAGAGACTTAGCCGCAGATGATACGAACTCGAACAGAGGGCCTTGCAGCCAAGTAAATCCCTAAGACTTTGTCAGCCAAAAAAGCAAAAGCCCCAATGAAAGGCCGGGGCATATAAATGAAGGTGATCCGTCAGGATCACCTAAAAAAAGACAGTAGGTTATTTAGCGACCTGCTTTTCTCTTATCTCGTCGAGTGTCTTGCAATCTATGCAAAGGGTAGCTGTGGGACGGGCCTCCAGGCGTTTCAGGCCGATTTCGATGCCGCAACTTTCGCAATAGCCATAATCGCCAGTATCGATTTTTGCAATAGTCTCATCAATCTTCTTGATCAGCTTGCGCTCGCGGTCGCGGTTGCGTAATTCCAACGCCATATCCGACTCCTGGCTGGCGCGATCATTAGGATCCGCAAAAATGGTGGCCTCATCTTGCATGGTGTGCACCGTGCGATCTATGTCCTGGCCCAACTCGACTTTAATCCCTTCCAGTATATTGCGAAAATGCATGAGCTGCTTTGGGCTCATGTAATTTTCCCCTTTCTTCGGCTTATACGGGGCGGTTTGCTTATACAGTTCTTGCGGCATGTTTAGTATTCCTCTTCCAATTCCGTTACAGATGACGCTAAAAAAAACTGATTATACAGTAACTGATCTGTGGTTCTTTTTGACCCATTGATAAAAAGTGTGGGACATCATCATCCTTCTGCATTCAAAGGCCCTAAATAAAAATGCCGGCTTAACTCGGATGTTAGCTAACTCCATAAAGGCTGGGTTGATGTTGTGCTCATATATAAGAATTTCCAGAACTTCTGTCAACTCATTTGCATGCCATCCGGACAAGGCAGCACGAATTCTTGCAGAATTCTTACCGCTTGAATACCCCCTCAATAAAAATAAATGCCCGTCTTTATTAAATGATTTGAGTGCACCGATTTAGGCAATGTTGTTCCAGTTAACGAATGCCGTGGTCCGCTTTTCGACGTGCCATGAATCGTCCCGCCGTCACCAAATTGTGACATAATATTTTTTCCACAGTTGAGGAGAACGTACCGTGCGCCACCATAAATCTATGATCTCAATCGCGGTTGGGTCCGTCTTTGCCACCAGCCTGGGTGCGGCTTTCGTCGTCAATGCGGCTGATGATGCGGCAACCGCCAATAATCCGTTTGCCCTGCAGTCCTTAGACAAGGGCTATATGATAGCCTATGCTGATCGGGCCGATCCCGGCAAATACGGCATGGGCGCAAAAGGGGGCATGGGCGCAAAAGCGGGAGAGGGAAAATGCGGCATGTCGCTGGCGGACACAAACAAGGACGGAAAGGTCACTAAAGAGGAATTTCTGAAGCATCACGAGATCATCTTCGACCAGATTGATGCCAATCACGATGGTTCTGTCGACAAAACCGAAGCCGATAATTTCGGGGGGGGAAAGTCGAACCCCGGTTCACCCGCTCCGATGAAGAAGTAACTCGTGGCGCAATGGAGCCCCTAGGTGTCTCCAGCGTGGGGCTGGGTTTTCGGCAGGAATTGATTCCTGCGCTGAAGAGTCATGTCCCAGCCGTCATCGATTTTTTCGAGGTCGCCCCCGAAAACTGGATCGGTCTTGGCGGAAGGCATGGGCGTGATTTGCGCAGTTTCACTGAGAGCTATCCATTTGTTTGCCATGGTCTCTCCCTCTCGATTGGCGGCTCTGCGCCGCTGAACGTAACCCTGTTGCATTCGATTCGTCAGTTCCTGGATCAGCACGGAATTGTTTTATATACAGAACATCTCTCCTATTGTTCTGACGACAGCGGCTACCTGTACGATCTACTTCCAATACCGTTTACCGAAGAAGCCGTAAAATATGTTGCTGCGCGTGTACGTCAGGTTCAGGATATTCTGGAGCGCCGCATCGCGCTGGAAAATGCCTCGTACTACGTGCAGGCTCCTGTTGCGGATATGAGCGAAATGGATTTTGTTCGTGCGGTACTGACCGAAGCGGATTGTGACCTGCATCTCGACGTTAATAATGTCTACGTCAACAGTGTTAATCACGGCTACGATCCCGTCGAATTTATCCGAGCCATGCCGGCGGAGCGTATCGTTTATATGCATATCGCGGGCCACCATCATGAAGGCGAGAATTTGATCATTGATACCCACGGAGCGAACGTCATTGACTCCGTATGGACATTATTGGATCAAGCCTATGAAATCCATGGCATAAGGCCCACGTTGCTGGAGCGCGACTTCAATATTCCCCCTCTTGATGAGCTGGTGCGGGAAATCCAACGCATAGAGGTCACCCAAAGCCAACACGCCAATCAAGGCCATGTCGTCGCCTCTTCCTGAGTTTCAACGCTTCCAGTATGCATTCGCCGCCCATCTCCGCGATCCGTACTCCAGCCCCTGTCCCGTTGGCGTTGAGACGCATCGCATGGCGGTCTACACGAGACTTGTTTACAACAACCTCGAAAGTTTTCTTCTGCCATGCTTTCCGGTCCTCAGAGAGGTGCTGGGGACGCAGCAGTGGGCGCGACTCGTAAGAAGCTTTCTGGCCACCCATGGCAGCCGCTCGCCTTTCTTCCGTCAGATTCCGGATGAGTTTATCCAATTCCTTCAAACTGAGGAGGCCGTACCCGCTACTTACCCCCCGTTCTTGCTGGAACTCGCGCACTATGAGTGGATTGAACTGGTGCTTTCCATATCGAGCCGAGTCCCGGACTGGGAGGCGATTGAACCCGAAGGCGACTTGTTGCTCCATCGCCCCGTACTAAATCCGGTGCTTGCCAACCTGAGTTATCGCTGGCCGGTGCACCGTATCGGCCAAGGTGAAGTTCAACCCGCAACGACCCACTTGCTGGTATTTCGCGGCCCGTCCGACGAAGTGCAATTTACCGAGATAAACGCCTATACTGCGCGCCTGATTAACCTGCTTGAATCTGGCGAATACAGCGGTCAAGCAGCGCTTGAAATAGTCGCTGAAGAAAGCAACCATCCCATGCCGCAGCTAGTAATAAAGGGTGGACTGGACATTATGCATGACCTGCAGGCACGCGGCGCACTACTGGGGGTAATGAAGCCAGTGATTTCGCTCCTTGGGGCGCCCCCGGAAACCTGGGACAACCCCGATTAAGTAAAGCTGCCGGACAGGAGGACGGGGTGAAAACGTTTTGATGAACACCGATTTGCAGGACCTTGGAAAAATTTCCGAGCTAACACTGGCTCGGTACAACGAACGTGCGGACGCATTCTGGGCGGGCACGAAAGATCATGACGTCAGTCAGAATATCAAGACATTCCTGCAGCACATCAAGCCCGGCTCGCCCCGCACCATACTGGATTTAGGCTGCGGTCCGGGCCGTGACTTGAAAGCTTTTACAGAACTTGGCCATATCGCAGTGGGGTTGGAGGGTGCCATACGTTTTGTCGGGATGGCTCGCAGCTATAGCGGCTGCGAAGTATGGCATCAGGATTTTCTTCGGCTCTTTCTACCGCCCGAGTATTTCGACGGAATATTCGCCAATGCTTCCCTGTTTCATGTTCCCGGTCGCGAATTGCCACGTGTATTAAAGGAACTGTGGGTCACATTGAAGCCGGGGGGCGTGTTATTCAGCTCCAATCCCCGAGGGAGTAACGAGGAATATTGGAACCAGGGGCGTTACGGCATGTACCACGACATCGAGGGCTGGAGACGCTTCATGGGCGATGCAGGATTTGTCGAACTATCCCATTACTATCGGCCTGAGGGGCTTCCGCGCGAACGGCAGCCATGGCTTGCCAGCATATGGCGCAAAGCGGCTCTATAAAGCGGGGCAAGCACCGGTGCAAACAAATGTGACATGCCCTTGAAAAAAGACGTGGTAGTGATAGGCGCGGGCGCGGCGGGAATGATGTGCGCGATTGAAGCGGGAAAGCGGGGTCGCTCGGTGTTATTACTGGACCATGCGACCAGGCTTGCGGAAAAAATTCGTATCTCTGGTGGGGGTCGGTGTAATTTTACCAATCGCTATGCAGCACCAGGAAATTTTCTTTCACACAATCCGCATTTCTGCCGCTCGGCACTGGCACGCTTCACCCCCGAGCATTTTATTGCGCTCGTAGATAAGCATAACATTCGCTATCACGAAAAGAAGCTCGGGCAATTATTTTGCGACGACAGTTCCCAGCAAATCATTGAGTTGCTTCGGCATGAGTGCAACGAGGCGGGAGTGCAATGGCAAATGCCGTGTCGAGTTACGAATGTAACCCGACCCAGCGCTGGCACCCCCGGTTTCATGCTCGAAACAGACATTGGCGACTTGACGACCGATTCACTGGTGATCGCGACTGGCGGCCTTTCCATTCCCCAAATCGGCTCAAGTTCTTTTGGCTATCGCATCGCAGAGCAATTCGGGATCAACGTCATGCCGCTGCGGGCGGGCCTGGTGCCTCTGATTTTTTCGGGAGAACAGCTCACCCAGCTTTCAAACCTCGCTGGAATTGCCCTTGACGCCGAGATAAGTTGTAACGGCGGCCGTTTCCGGGAAAACTTGTTAATTACGCACCGCGGTATGAGCGGTCCGGCAATATTGCAGATTTCCAGCTACTGGCGGCAGGGACTCCCCATCCATATCAACTTGTTGCCCGATGTTGACGCAAAAACCTGGTTGTTCGACCACAGGCACTGCCCAGCGCTTTTATCCAACGTGTTAACGCAACATTTGCCTCGGCGTTTTGCCAAGGCCTGGATCGATGCATTTACCGGAGTACAGGACGAGCCGATTAATCGCTACGATGACAAGAGCTTGAAGCGGATCGCCGGGCAATTGCATGACTGGCAAGTCACTCCGGAAGGCACCGCAGGATATAGAAAGGCAGAAGTAACGCTTGGCGGGGTCGATACCCGTGAACTCTCATCCAGAACCATGGAGGCGATAAAAGTACTCGGGCTGTTCTTTATTGGTGAGGTGGTGGACGTAACCGGGCACCTGGGTGGATTCAATTTTCAGTGGGCCTGGGCATCGGGCCACGCTGCGGGCCAATTTGCATAGTTCAATTCCCAATCCCTGTCGACGCCATATAACGGGCGTTCAGCCGAATCGGGGTCGCCGGCAGCGTCTAAGTCAGAATGGCGGCGGACGTCACATGCAGGTGTGACTACTCGGGGCAGAACAACAGAATATTGTTCCGTTACAGCACATAGCGAGCCAGATCCTCGCTTTGAGATAAGCTGTCGAGGCGAGTATTTACATATTCAGCGTCGATGACCACCGTAGTACCGATGTGTTTTTCGGCATCAAAAGAAACTTCTTCCAAAAGCTTCTCCATCGCCGTGTACAAACGCCTCGCGCCAATATTCTCAGTTTTTTCGTTGACCGCAAAGGCAATCTCCGCTAAACGGCGTACCGCTCCAGGTGTAAATTCCAGCTTGGTTCCTTCCGTTTCCAGGAGTGCCTCATATTGGCGTGTGAGACAAGCGTCCGTATTGGTCAGGATTTGGACAAAATCGTCTGCGCTGAGGCTCGTGAGTTCGACACGAATGGGAAACCGACCCTGCAATTCGGGAATCAAATCGGAAGGCTTGGCGAGATGAAATGCTCCGCTGGCGATAAACAGGATGTGATCGGTCTTAATCATCCCATATTTGGTTGAAACTGTGGTGCCTTCCACGAGCGGAAGCAAGTCCCGCTGCACCCCTTGACGCGAAACATCCGCTCCGGAAGTTTCCGAGCGGCTGGTTATTTTGTCGATCTCATCAAGAAATACAATCCCATTCTGCTCAACATTTTGCACAGCGAGAAGCTTCAATTCTTCATCATTAACGAGTTTGGACGCTTCTTCATCGGTGATGAGTTTCATCGCCTCACGAATCCTCAGTTTCCGTGTCTTTTTTCTCTCCCCCCCCAGATTTTGGAACATGCCCTGGATTTGCGTGGTTAATTCTTCCATGCCGGGAGGAGCAAAAATTTCCATGTGAGTATGTGGTGAAGCCACCTCGATTTCTATTTCCTTATCGTTCAGCTCACCCTCCCGTAATTTCTTACGGAACTTCTGCCGGGTAGTGCTCTCCCCATCACTCACTTCGAGCGGGGCGCCCATCTCTCTCGCTGGCGGCAGTAGCACATCGAGAATGCGCTCTTCAGCGTGGTCTTCAGCACGAGCACGCAATTTTTGCGTTTCCCGCTCGCGCGATTGCTTTATTGCCGATTCGACGAGATCCCGTATGATAGAGTCCACATCCCGTCCGACGTATCCCACTTCGGTAAATTTGGTTGCTTCGACCTTGATGAAGGGCGCATCGGCGAGCTTGGCCAGACGCCGCGCGATTTCCGTCTTGCCGACCCCGGTAGGTCCGATCATTAAAATATTCTTGGGAGTAATTTCCTGCCTTAGCGGGTCCATAACCTGCTGTCTGCGCCAGCGATTCCGGAGCGCGATGGCTACGGAGCGCTTGGCTGCTTCTTGTCCAATGATATGCTTATCCAACTCGTGGACTATTTCCCGCGGGGTCAACTGAGACATGGCATTAAGGTCTTGTTAAATGGGAGCTGCTAAAAAACTGCAAGCGCGACGGCAGTAAGGACTGTATAACACGCGAGTCCGGCTTGACCACACCGTGCATGAGCGTGTTCTACTTTATTCTGGAGTGACGCCAGCTGGAATCACTCCAGAACCTCGATAACGAGGTTCTGATTGGTGTAGATGCACAAGTCGCCTGCGATCATCAGCGACTTCTGGACGACATCTAGCGCCGGCAGACTGGTGTTTTCCAGAAGTGCACGCGCTGCCGAATGAGCGTAGGAGCCACCACTGCCGATGGCCGCAAGGCCGAACTCTGGTTCAATCACATCACCCGACCCGGTAATTATCAGCGTAACACCCGGGTCGGCTACTACCAGCATCGCTTCCAGGCGACGCAGAATTCGGTCCGTTCGCCAATCCTTCGCCAGTTCTACCGCCGAGCGCATGAGATGTCCCTGATGTTTTTCGAGTTTGCCTTCAAAACGCTCAAACAAGGTAAAAGCGTCCGCGGTTCCACCAGCGAACCCGGCGAGAATTTTCTCGTGGTACAGCCTGCGTACCTTGCGAGCACTTGCCTTGGCTACCACGGCTCCCAGCGTTACCTGCCCGTCGCCGCCAAGTGCGACTTGACTTCCGCGTCGCACGGAAAGAATGGTTGTCATGATGTTGTGGCGTTGATTTTGCGCGTTACAATCGGAGCGGCGATTATAACGCTGAATTACCTGAAAACCTGCAAATTGTATGATCGGGCGGGCTTCTCTTCAGGCTGAGGCCGGCTCGTCGCTCAACTCTTCTCCTTTTTCCTGGCGCGCGGATGGGCTGCGTCATAGATCCGGGACAAATGCTGGAAATCAAGATGGGTGTAAACTTGAGTGGTACTGATACTGGCATGTCCAAGCATTTCCTGTACTGCCCGCAAATCGCCGCTCGATTGCAACAGGTGCGACGCGAACGAGTGCCGCAAAACATGAGGATGAACGTTAGTATTTATTCCCTGCCGCACAGCCTGATCTTTCAGCCGCTGAGCAATCGAGCGCCGGCTGATGTTTTTTCCGTATCGAGACAGGAACAACGCGGATGCGCCGGCCCTTATCAAGCCTTCGCGCTGCTGTAACCATTCCCGCACAGCCTGGAGAGCCTTGCTGCCGACTGGCACTATCCGGGTCTTTTTGCCTTTTCCGGTGACGCGCGCGGTACCGTCGGCTAAGCTCAAATCCTCGGGTTTCATGCTGGCAAGTTCAGCCAGCCGCAACCCCGAGGAATAGCACAGCTCGAACATTGCTTTGTCCCGCAGCGCCATGGAGTCATCGCCGTTAGAGAACTCGAGGAGTTTCGCGGCCTCGTCGGGCGAAAGGGTATGCGGCAGAGGTTTCGGCGACTTCGGCGCCCGGACGCCGGTGCACGGATTGGACCCAAAGCCGTGGTCGCGCGTCAGATACCTGTAAAAGCCCCGCCATGCCGATAGCATTCTGGCTAGGCTCCTGCCCGAAAACCCGTTCCCATGTAGTTGGGCTGCGAACCGGCGGATATGATGAATTTGGAGCTGATCGAGCGACGTGCTCTGCGAAAGTCTTACCAGCACAGCAATATCCCGTGCATAGCTATTACAGGTCAGCGGGGACAGGCGTCGTTCGGTTGCCAGATGGGAGAGATAGGCTGACGCAAGTTCCCGGCTGTTTTCGAGTGTCATACTGACTGGCTTCGGATTTCGTCGTCGTCGCCCTGGTGTCCTAACGAAGCGCTGACAAGTTCGCTCAGCCGCATTAGATAAACTGTTCCCATTTCAGGATAAAACCGCTGCGGATCTTCGCTTCCCATCACCAGCAGACCAATGGTCTGCTGCGTTCGCAGGGCCACCATGGCAAAAGAGCGCAGACGAGGGTTATCCTCACCAAACCAGGTACGAATCTCGTCCAAGATGTGGGAACCGCAATACGGATGCAGCAGGCTTTCTGCCAGGATATGAATATCGGTACTGGTGGGAGTGAGTTCCTGCAGAACGGGATCGTGGCTGGGCATGTTCCACAATCGCAGCACCGTGTGGGGCACGGCGAAACTCTCGCGCAAATTATAGTTTAAACCATGCAGCAGATCACTCAAGCGGTGGAATTTAAGCAGCGAAACTGCCAACCGGTGCATTTTCTCGGCGATAGCGTCATTCTCTTCGCCGAATCTGATCAATTCCGCCAACTTCTCCTGTAAAACGCCATTTTTTTCCCGAAGTGCGGCAATTTGCCGCTCGCTGATCGGAATGGCCCTGCCGCCGTGAGGATCAGGAAACTGAATCTCTGCCAACATTTCCGCAAAGTCCTCGAAGAACTCGGGATGAGTGCGCAGGTAGTGGGCTACATCTTCCGAACTGAGATTCATAGCATTGATATTAAGTATCCCGACGAAGTCCTGTGGTCTGGTTGCGGTGGAAATCCATGCAGCCACGGTTTTTGGCTTTTAAGACAAATCGGACTTAAGCCGCTAGCGGTAATGGTCGATTTTACCAGCAACTCAACCTGCGAGGATTTGTTCAAACCGTTCAAGCTTCTATAAATCAATCTCTCCGTCAAATACCGCTACTGCAGGGCCGCTCATCCAGACGGGACGATTTTCGCCTTCCCAGCATATGCCCAAATCGCCACTGCCAAAGCTGACTTTTACCGGTGACTCTAGCATCCCTCGCTGGATACCTGTCACTACTGCGGCACAGGCGCCGGTGCCACAGGAGAGTGTTTCGCCAGTGCCCCGCTCATATACCCGCAAGCGGATATGATGCCTGCCCAGTACCTGAAAATATCCTGCATTCACCCGTTGGGGAAAGCGGACATGACCCTCGATCAGTACGCCTTCGGTCAACACGGGAGCCTGATCGATGTCCGGCACCACCTGTACGGCGTGTGGGTTGCCCATGGATAAAGCGCTGATCTCCACCTGCCTGCCTTCGATATCCAGCGGGTAAGTCAGTGCCCGCTTTTCGGCAATGAACGGAATATCAGATGGTTCGAACTTCGGCGCCCCCATGTTTACCGTCACTTCGCCATTACGCTCCAGTTTGGGAATAATGAGCCCGGCAAGCGTTTCAACGCGGATTTCCCGTTTTGCTGTCATCGCATAATCGTGCACATAACGAACGAAGCAGCGCGCGCCATTTCCGCACTGCTCCACTTCTCCGCCATCCGCATTAAAAATACGATAACGAAAATCTGCGTCGCCCTCCGCGGTCTCTATCAAGAGGATTTGATCACAGCCAATACCAAAATGGCGGTCGGCCAGAAGGCGCAGTTGTTCCCGGCGGAGAGCAACCGCCTGATTCACGGCGTCGATGACAATGAAATCATTGCCCAGGCCATGCATTTTAGTGAACCTTAATTTCATAATGTACCAGCAGCAGGAGCGGCGCACACGGGTGGGGGCAGAACGCCTTGGAACAAGTCCGCAGTTCCCACGCCCCACATAGACGTTCCCCAGCCACCGGAACGGCCTCAATATTGTTATTCGTCTTCTTAATAACCGAGTAATTTGGTATTCTACAGGCCTTTTACGACTATAAGCGGGCTGGGCGACATGAGCGATTATCTTTTTACCTCCGAATCCGTATCCGAAGGTCATCCTGACAAAGTGGCCGATCAGATCTCCGACTCCATTCTGGATGCAATCCTGGCTCAGGATCCCAATGCCCGGGTCGCCTGCGAGACCCTATGCAGCACCGGCTTGATCGTGATGTCCGGGGAAATTACCACTGAGGCAAATGTCGACTATATGCAGGTCGCGCGGGCAGCCGTCAAGCGTATCGGATACGACAGTTCCGACATCGGTTTTGACTACCGAACCTGTGCAGTGCTGACTGCTTTCAATAAACAGTCCCCCGATATCGCCCAGGGAGTCAACCGTACGAAAGAAGAGGAAATGGACCAGGGAGCGGGCGACCAGGGGCTCATGTTCGGCTATGCCTGCGACGAAACCCCGCAATTGATGCCCATGCCAATTTATTATGCCCATCGCCTGATGGAGCGGCAGGCCGAACTGAGAAAGGATGGGCGCCTGCCATGGCTGCGCCCGGACGCGAAGTCGCAAGTATCGGTGCGCTACCGCAACGGCAAGGCTCAACGGATCGAAACCGTCGTGGTGTCGACCCAGCATCATCCGGACATTTCCCACGGTCAGATAAGCGAGGCGGTCATTGAGGAACTTATCAAACCGGTACTTCCAAAAAACTTACTGACCGCCGAAACGCGTTACCTCATCAATCCCACTGGCCGCTTTGTAGTGGGTGGTCCTATGGGCGACTGCGGTCTGACAGGCCGAAAGATCATCGTGGACAGCTATGGTGGTACCGCGCATCATGGCGGCGGCGCTTTTTCAGGCAAAGACCCATCCAAGGTTGATCGTTCTGCCGCTTATGCCGGGCGTTACGTGGCAAAAAATATCGTTGCTGCCGGTATTGCCAGCAAATGCGAAGTTCAGATGGCCTATGCCATTGGTGTTGCGCGTCCGGTTTCGTTGATGGTCGATACGTTTGGAACCGGAAAAATTCCGGACGACAAAATCGTCACGCTGATCGAGCAGCATTTTGATCTGCGTCCGCGCGGTATTATTCACAGCCTTGACTTGCTGCGCCCCATTTATCAAAAAACCGCCGCGTATGGGCATTTTGGCCGGGACGAGCCGGAATTTTCGTGGGAGGCAACGGATAAAGCTGCGCAATTGCGCGCCGATGCCGGAATAGAACCCGCGGAGGAGGCCGCAGACGCAATGACAAGTCTTCATGTATAGTTTTACCTCAGCTTTAATCCCTTCCCGCGCCGAGGAGCGCTGCAACGGGCACCGTCCCGCGAGGCTCGGCGGGGAAGGATCGCAACAACGGCGCTCGTTAATTTTCTGGAGAAAATTTTATGAACGCTGTGCTCAGCCCCTCCGCGTCCACTTCCATCCCCGCGGATAATAAATTTACCGATTATAGAGTCGCCGACATGTCCCTTGCAGAATGGGGACGTAAGGAAATCGCCATTGCCGAAACCGAAATGCCCGGTTTGATGGCATTGAGGGAGGAATACGGCGCCGCCAAGCCCTTGGCCGGCGCGTTAATTGCCGGTTCCCTGCACATGACTATCCAGACCGCAGTGTTGATTGAAACACTGATCAAACTGGGCGCGCAAGTGCGCTGGGCATCATGCAATATCTTCTCCACACAGGACCATGCCGCGGCTGCTATCGCGGCAGCAAACATTCCGGTATTCGCATATAAGGGCGAGTCGCTGGATGATTACTGGGAATTTACCCACCGCATTTTCGAGTGGTCCGATGAAGATAGTGCGCCCAACATGATTCTGGATGATGGGGGTGACGCGACGCTGTTGATCATTTTAGGAAGCAGAGCCGAAACAGATCCCTCCGTCATTGCCAACCCCACTAACGAGGAAGAACACGCTCTGTTTGCCGCGATTCGGAAGCGGTTGAGCACTAGTCCCGGCTGGTATTCCAGCAGACGCGCCAATATCCGCGGCGTGACCGAGGAAACAACTACCGGCGTGCATCGCCTGTACGAGATGCAGAAAAAAGGCGAGCTGCCGTTTCCCGCGTTCAATGTCAACGATTCGGTGACCAAGTCCAAATTCGACAATCTTTACGGTTGCCGCGAGTCACTGGTTGACGGAATCAAACGCGCAACCGACGTCATGATTGCCGGGAAGATCGCGCTCGTCTGCGGCTATGGAGATGTGGGCAAGGGCTGCGCTCAATCATTGCGGGGTCTGGGCGCGACTGTATGGATTACCGAAATCGACCCCATTTGCGCGCTGCAGGCGGCAATGGAGGGATACCGGGTTGTTACGATGGACGAAGTATGCGATCAGGTGGATATTTTCGTGACCGCCACCGGCAACTTGCGTGTCATTACTCATGATCACATGCTGAGAATGAAGGACCAGGCCATTGTTTGCAACATCGGCCATTTCGATTCCGAAATAGACATCGCTTCGGTGCAGAAGTACCAGTGGGAGAATATCAAGCCGCAGGTGGACCACGTCATTTTCCCCACAGGGAGGCGCATTATCGTGCTGGCGAAGGGACGGCTGGTAAATCTGGGCTGCGGCACCGGGCACCCATCATTTGTCATGTCGACTTCGTTCACGAATCAGGTACTGGCACAAATGGAGCTTTGGCAAAATGGCCCAAGCTACCAGAAGAGCGTCTACGTGCTGCCCAAGCACCTGGATGAAAAAGTGGCAAGGCTTCATATCGGGAAGCTGGGCGTTAAACTCACCGAGTTGACCGAGGAGCAGGCGAGTTACCTGAACCTGGATAAGAACGGACCATACAAGCCGGGAATGTACCGGTACTAATTGCATGCGATGGGCGCGCAGCGGACGGCCATATGCCAGTCCGCTGCGCGCCTTTTTGTAATTGGCAGAGATGGAATCACAGAAAAAATTCGCCCCCACTTTCAGTTTCGAATTTTTCCCGCCGCAAACAGCGGAGGGAATCGAAAAGCTGCGCGCGACGCGCAGGCAGTTGGCACAGCTCAACCCTAAATTCTTTTCGGTCACCTTTGGCGCAGGCGGATCGACGCGCGACCGTACCCTCGAGACGGTGCTGGAAATCCAGGCGGAGGGTTATACCGTGGCGCCTCATCTTTCCTGCATCGGCGCAACCAGCGACAATATACGCAGCATGTTGCGACAATATCGGGACCGCGGCGTCCGCCATATCGTGGCCCTGCGAGGCGATTTACCGTCGGGCATGGCCCAAGGCGGAGAATTCCTTTATGCGCGTGAGCTGGTCGACTTTATCCGCGCGGAGTTCGGCGACACGTTTCATATCGAAGTGGCGGCCTATCCGGAATACCATCCACAGGCTGATTCAGCCCAGGAAGACTTACGCCACTTCAAGCAGAAGGTTGAGGCTGGGGCGGATTCCGCTATTACACAATATTTTTATAATGCGGACGCTTACTTCAGCTTCGTTGAGGCATGCGAGGCGATGGGCATCAATATTCCCATCGTGCCCGGCATCATGCCGATCAATAAATTCTCTCAACTGGCCAGGTTTTCCGACGCCTGCGGGGCCGAAATACCGCGATGGATCAGGAAAAGACTGGAAGGCTACGCCGATGATAGCGCATCAATACGCGCATTCGGATTGGATATCGTAACTGACGTCTGCGACCGACTGCTAAGCGGGGGTGCACCCGGTCTGCATTTTTATACGTTGAACTCAGCAGGCTTGACCAGCACAATCTGGCAACGGCTGGGTCTGTAGTTAGACCCGTAAGGGGATCAGGCTTTCACTTATTGACGTTTTCACCCACGTCCGCCATCCTACCTCAGCGGCGAGGCTCGTTACTTTGGTTCACCAGGGAAATGGTGGAGCGCAAAATTCGTTGTTCCCCTTTTTCCTCTGGCAGCATTCGCGGAAAGCGTAGAACCGAGGAGCGCGGCGTTGAGCGCTCCTCCCCCCGTCCGGTCGGGATCAGGCTGCTTTGGCCGACCCTTTGCTCTCCACCGGCAACGGATTGGCGGCATAGGTGTGATGCGCCGCTGATTCCGCCGCCCCATGCTCGACCTTCATGCCCATATCGGAGAACACTGTTTCCAGCGCACCCAGGCACAGCATGACATTTTCCATTCTGCTGGAATAACCCATCAGGCCGAAGCGCCAGATCTTGCCTGCCAAGTCGCCCAATCCGGCACCGATTTCGAGGCTATAATCGGCCAGCAGTCTGCGGCGCACCTCTTTCTCGTCAATGCCTTCAGGCACATTGACCGAGTTGAGCTGTGGCAAGCGGGCTTTTTCTTCGACCAGATATTGCATTCCCAGCGTTTCCAACCCTGCCTTCAGCGCGAGGTGGTTGCGTTGATGCCGTGCCCAGGAGTGTTCCAATCCTTCCTCGTACAGCATCACCAGCGCTTCGTGCAATGCGTAGAGCGCGTTTGTAGGCGCGGTATGGTGATACGTGCGGGTTGTGCCCCAATACCCGAGCAGCAGGTTGATGTCCATGAACCAGCTCTGCACTTTTCCCTTGCGATTCTTGACCAGTTCCACCACGCGCTCGGAGAAGCTGATAGGCGACAACCCGGGAGGGCAGGAAAGACATTTCTGGCTACCGGAGTAAATTGCATCGATCTTCCATTCATCAACCTTGAGCGGAGACCCACCCAATGACGTAACGGTATCGACGATGGTGAGGCAGTTGTGGCGATGCGCGATTTCGCAAAGGGTTTTCGCATCGGACAGAGCCCCGGTGGACGTCTCGGCATGTACAAAAGCAACTACCTTCGCGTCAGGGTTCTGCTTCAACGCGTCCTCCACCTTCTGTGGGTCAACTGGCGCTCCCCACTTATCCTCCACCACCACTGCCGTACCCCCGCAACGCTGCACATTCTCGATCATGCGCCCGCCAAATACCCCGTTGCGACACACGATCACCTTGTCACCGGGGCTGACCATGTTGACGAAACACATTTCCATCCCCACCGAGCCGGGGCCCGAGACCGGGAAAGTCAGCAGATTGGACGTTTGAAAGGCGTACCGCAGCAGGCTCTTCAGTTCTTCCATCATATCCGTGAACACCGGGTCGAGATGGCCGAGCGTTGGACGCGCCATGGCGGACAAGACGCGTGGATGCGTGTCCGACGGCCCGGGACCCATCAGAGTACGTTGCGGAGGATAAAATGTGCTGATCTTTTTGGCGGGGCCGAAATGTTGGGTCATGGTTGATCCTGAGTATGATGGGCTGAGTTTTAATCGATGGAAGCGGCGATTTTATCAAGGGTGATGCGATTTGGCTATCAGGGAAGTCGAGCTGATCGTCGTCACTTCGACCTCAAGGGCTAAACCCATGTGTGAAAGTGAATCGCTGCGTCGGGGATTTATCGCGTCAGCAATAACGGTCGGATGGATAAGCTCTGCGCGATTTTATCGGCTGCCTGCCTGGCCATGGTTTGATCCGGATAAGGTCCGGCATGAACCTTGAACAAGCCATCTTTGGCAATGATGCCCAGCGCATTGACCGTGGGGAGCTCGGCGCGCATGCGCGCCAAAAAATTATCGGCATTATCGTAGGCGCTGAATGCGCCCAGTTGCAGGTAAATTCCCCCTGCGTCTGTTGTGGCGGGTCCTTCCCCGGAACCGGAAACGGTCGTGCCGTATTGCGCCGGTGGGTCAGTGATTTCGAACAAGTCAGGTCCGTCCTCTTCCTTCTGTTGCTCGGCGGCCGACGACAAGTTTCCTTTTTCCCCGACCGCCGTGACTGTATGAGAAGGTGAGCGTTCGGCATTTGAGGTGCGCGCGGGCTTCCCGGTGGAACCCGAACCTCGAGCAGAAGCTTGCGCCGCGGCAACCTGCATAGCGGTTGTTGCGCCTGGTAGGATGGTTTCCACTTCCACCCAGGCACTTCCGCCACCCAGTACGTCGAGTTTGTACGCGGCTGTGTACGAGAGGTCAATAAGCCGTTCCGAGAGAAAGGGCCCGCGATCGTTGACGCGCACTACCACCGATCGACCGTTGCGTATATTGGTGACGAGCGCATAGCTGGGTATCGGCAAAGTGGGATGCGCAGCAGTCATCCCATACATGTCGTATAGTTCTCCGGACGCCGTCTTCAGTCCGTGGTAGCGGCGGCCATACCAGGACGCGATTCCTTTCTCCCGGTATGGCTCGAGGATCGTTCTAGGCGTATACCATTTCCCTAAAGCGACATATGGCCTCATGTTAGCAGGGCGCAACGGCTCATCGCGGGGGGTAGCATCCGGGATCGAGGCCAGGTCGGGCGGTGGGTTATGGCCCGGGCCGTCGTCCAGATAATAACCGCCCCGTTTTGCCGCGCTTGAGATGGCGCCGCTGGCGGAAGTGCCTTTCCCCGGCACGTCCCGTTTCAGGACGCTGCCGCAGCCAGCCAAGAAAATAATGAGGGTGCCCGCGATAATCCGCGTGGACGAGGTCACGCTAGCCGACCACAAATTTGATCCCGGATTGATGTCGTTCACGTCTTCACCAGTTTCGGATGCATTTGTATGCTCATCAAAATACCAAATCCCAGCAGCATTGTCACCATCGAGGTGCCGCCGTAGCTGATCAGCGGCAAAGGGACTCCCACCACCGGCAGAATACCGATCACCATGCCGATGTTCACGAAAATATAGGTCGCAAACGTGAGCGTGATCGATCCAGCAATCAAACGGGTAAACTGAGTTGAGGCATTGGCCGCAATAACCATGCCGCGGGCAATCACCGCGAGGTACAAGAGCAATAGCAGTGAATTACCGACGAGACCGAATTCCTCGGAAAATACTGCAAAGATGAAATCGGTGCTTTTCTCTGGAAGGAAGTCAAGATGGGTTTGGGTTCCCTGCTGCCAGCCCTTGCCCAGCGCGCCTCCCGAACCGATGGCGATGGTGGATTGAATGCTGTGGTAGCCAGCCCCAAGCGCATCCTGCGTAGGGTCAAGCAGGGTCATGACACGACGGCGTTGATAATCGTGCATCATCGACCACAGCACCGGTAGGCTACCCAGTCCCGCAACCGCCAACCCGGCCATGATGCGCCAGGAAAGCCCGGTGAGAAACAAGACAAAAAAACCACTCGAAGCAATCAACAACGCGGTGCCCAAATCGGGCTGACGCAAGATCATTACGACCGGCAGCAACAGGAGCAACGTTGCGACCGCATAGTCTCTCAGTCGCAACGTGGCTTCATGCTTGTCAAAATACCACGCCATCATCAGCGGCACCGCTATTTTCATCAGTTCCGAAGGCTGTATGCGCGTTACGCCAATGTTTAGCCAGCGCCTCGCGCCGTTGTTGATCTCGCCGAACAGCGCAACGCCCAGCAGCAGCAGGAGCCCCGTCATGTAAATGGGCAACGCGATGCGCATGATATGCTGGAGCGGAATGTTTGCCACCAGCCACATAATGCTAAGCGCTACCAGCATATTAACCGCCTGATTGGTGACCCGGTTAAGGTTCGCGTCTGTGGCGCTGTACAAAGTGAAAAGACCGGTCAGCATGAGCAACAGGATACCGCTCAACAGAACCCCGTCAACGTAACGCGTGAGGTAGTGCCAGAGCCGCAGGGGTTTAGTCATGCTCGCCCTCCTCATCAGTCTGGGCGACGGGTTTTGCTGCCTCCGCTTCAGGCAGCTTGCCGAGCAGATAGTAGTCCATTACTACCCTTGCGATCGGCGCAGCGGCGGCGCCGCCATGCCCGCCATTTTCAACGAGCACCGACAGGGCAATTTTTGGATTTTCAGCCGGGGCGTAGGTAATGAACAGCGCGTGGTCGCGATGGCGGTCCTGTACCTTGCTTTCCACATATTTTTCGCCCTGCTTGATGCCCACCACTTGCGAAGTACCGGTTTTTCCGGCAAAAGTATAGCCGGCGCCAGCGCCGGCAAGCGCGGCAGTGCCTCCCGGCCGGGTTACGTCCACGAGCGCGTTTTGCACCGCCTGCAAATTACCGGGACTGAGGTCCAGCGTGTATAGCGGATGTGTAGCGATCTCGCGCAGTACTTCATTGTTGTTGCCCAGGACATTCTTTACCAGATGCGGCCGGAACGCGGTCCCTTTGCCGGCCAGGACCGCGGTCGCGAAAGCCAGTTGCAGGGGCGTAGTCAAATTGTAGCCTTGACCTATGCCCACGGAGATCGTATCGCCCGCGTACCACTTCTGCTTGTACCGCTTCATTTTCCATTCCTGGGACGGTAACAGGCCGCTCACTTCGCCATCGATATCGATTCCGGTTTTCTTTCCCAGCCCGAACTGGCCAATGAAGTTGTAGATATTGTCGATGCCGAGGTCATTGGCAAGCGCGTAGTAATACGTGTCACAGGATACGACCAGAGACTTGTGGAGATCCACGACGCCGTGGCCCCCAGCTTTCCAGTCCCGGAAGCGGTGCGTGCTGCCCGGCAGACTGAAGTAACCGGGATCATCAATGGAATGTTGAGTTGCGCGTTTCTTGAGCTCCAGGCCAGCCAGCGCCATGAACGGCTTGAATGTGGAACCCGGCGGGTACAACCCGCGCAATGCACGGTTATTAAGCGGCCGGTCGATGGAATTGTTCAGCAGATCCCAATTTTCCGAGTCAATGCCATCGACAAAGAGATTGGGGTCGAAACCGGGTTTGCTGACGAAGGCGAGCACGTCGCCAGTTTCGGGCTCAATCGCAACCAGTGCTCCGCGCCGGTCGCCAAATGCCCTTTCCGCCACCTCCTGCAATTTGGAATCGAGTGATAGCGTGAGGTTATTGCCAGAAATCGGAGGTGTGCGGGAGATCACCCGGATCACTCTTCCGGCGGCGTCGGTTTCCATTTCCTCGAAGCCGGTGATACCGTGCAGCTCATTTTCATAACTCTGCTCGATACCGATCTTGCCCATGTATTGCGAACCGCGATAATTGGCCAGCCCGTTGTTGGCCTCCAGTTGCTCCAGATCCTTGTCATTGATACGACCAATATACCCTATGACGTGCGACGCCATTTCCCCCTTGGGATATTGACGGAATAAACGTGCCTTGATTTCAACCCCAGGAAAACGATAACGATTCGCGGCAAAGCGCGCAACTTCAACGTCCGTCAGGCGTGTACGGATGGGAAGGCTCTCGAATCTCTTGCTCTCGTCCATCAGTTTCTTGAACCGCTTACGGTCACGCGCGGCGATCTCGACCACGGTGGACAACTCGTTAATGAGATCCTCAAGGTTGGCCACCTTGCTCGGAACAATCTCAAGTGTGTAAGCGGAATAGTTATGCGCAAGCACTTCGCCATTGCGGTCGAATATCAATCCCCGGTTCGGTACGATTGGCGCGATAGAGATACGGTTGGCTTCCGCCAATGTGTGGTAGTGCTCACGTTGAGATACCTGGAGATAGAAGAAGCGCGCGAACAACACGAGGAACAGCAACAGCACGAACCCTGCGCTGACGGCGAGCCGCAACTGAAAACGTTGCAACTCGCGCGGATGATTACGAAGCTCTACCGTGCGGCTCATCGTACATCGTTATCAGGCCTGGGCTTCTGCGGCATTCTCAATAACGAGGAGAAGAATGGCCACAACAGCGTTCCGGTAATGCTGGGAAGAAAGAAATCGCGACCTGGAAACTGGGACCCATCCAGAAGTCCGGTTAGAAGCATGATGAATTGACCTGCAAGTAAAATCAATCCTATCTGTGGCGCCTGCTTCCAGACGCCGAAAATGCTGAAACGCCGGTGGAACGCCAACGCGACAAATGCCATTACGCTATATGCGAGGGCGTGCTGGCCAAATGTGCTGGCGTTGCCGATATCCGTTAGAAGACCCATGACGAAGGCCATGCTGATACCGGCACGCTGCGGTTGGTTGATACACCAGTAGAGTATCGCCATGGCTACGAAATCCGGCCATAACGCCATCGCCAGGCCTTTCAGCGGCAGCAGATTCAGCACTAGCGCCAGCGTCAAGCTGACTACAATGACGGAACCTTTTACCGGCAGAAGGATTTCCTGTTTAGGGTGATTAGCGAATGCCAACTTTTTCCCGTTTCTTGTTATTGGGCTTCATTTCGATCGCCTCCGCGGGGATCTCGGGAGCCGGCGGCAGCATGGACAGGATCAGCAGCTGGCGGTTGTTTGCGACGCCGGCAACGGGTATGCAGGTAACCCGGGCAAAGACATAAGTGGGATTCCGCTCTATCTTCGAAACCACCGCAACGGGTAGCCCGGGCGGATAGACCCCGTCTATTCCCGAGGTTATTAGTGAATCGCCCTCCTGAATATCGGTGTTGCCCGCCATATAACGCAGCTCGAGCGTTGCATCCTTTCCGGTCCCTGATACGACTGAGCGCAAGCCATTGCGCACGACCTGGACCGGCACCGAATGGTCCTTATCCGTAATAAGCGTCACTTCGGATACCCACGGATAGTTGCGGGTAACCTGTCCCACTACTCCGGCATCGTCCACCACGACCTGCCCCGGCTGAATTCCGCTTTGGCTGCCCTTGTCAAGCATGACCTTGCGGTTAAAGGGGTCGCGTGGAATGTGCAGGATTTCAGCCATGACTGCCTTGCCTTGGACTCGCTGCGCGGCATCCAGAAGCTTGCGCAAATGCACGTTTTCGGCTTCAAGCGCTTGCAATCGCTGGAGTTGCTCCTGGTCGAAGAGTTTCTGTTGACGGAGTTCCGCGTTCTCCCCGGCCAGTTGGTGCCCGACAAAGAATTCGCTTATGTTGTCATAAACCGCGACGGGAATATTAGCGAGCTTCTGAAGGGGATAGATCACCGCAGATAAAACCTGGCGGACTTCGGCTACATACTTAAACCGGGTGTCCACGGCCATCAGGATCAATGACAGCATTACGAAAAAGACCAGACGGGCCAGGAGACTGGGGCCGTGCCGGAAAAACTGCGGGGCCGTTTCCATCACGTTCCAGGTTTCGCGGTTTCCAAGTCAAGCCTTGTCCGGTCAGGCGCCAACCCGAGTATCCCGTCTAATCGCTGGCGAATATGCCGACCAGCTGATCCATGTTTTCCAGCGCAATTCCAGATCCTCGCACTACGCAGGTGAGCGGATCTTCCGCAATTATGACGGACAATCCGGTCTCTTCCATGAGTAAACGGTCGATATCGCGCAGCAAGGCGCCGCCACCGGTTAGCACCATTCCCTTTTCGGCAATGTCCGCACCGAGTTCGGGCAGGGTATGCTCCAAGGCAGATTTAACCGCGCTGACGATACTATTGAGGGGGTCGGTCAGCGCCTCCAGTATTTCGTTGCTCGAAATCGTAAAGCTGCGCGGTATTCCTTCCGCCAGGTTGCGTCCTTTAACTTCCATTTCCCTTACTTCCGAACCCGGAAACGCTGACCCGATCTCCTTCTTGATTAATTCGGCGGTCACCTCGCCGATCAACATCCCATAATTGCGACGGATATAATTAATAATTGCCTCGTCGAACTTGTCGCCGCCAACTCGCACTGAATTGGAATATACGATACCGCCCAACGAAATCACGCCCACTTCTGTCGTGCCGCCACCTATATCGACCACCATCGATCCTGTTGCTTCCTCGACCGGCAGATTTGCCCCGATGGCTGCCGCCATCGGTTCCTCGATCAATTCCACCTTGCGCGCTCCGGCGCCGTACGCCGCTTCGCGAATAGCGCGGCGCTCGACTTGAGTAGAGCCATAGGGAACGCAAATAACGATGCGGGGATTGGCGGAAAATAGCCGGGGCGGATTCACTTTCTTGATGAAGTGTTTCAGCATCTGTTCAGTAACCGTGAAGTCGGCAATGACGCCATCCTTCATGGGGCGAATAGCGGTAATGTTACCCGGGGTGCGTCCCAGCATTTGCTTGGCCGCCAGCCCGACTTGCTGAATTATCTTTTTGCCATTGGGTCCGCCATCCTGACGTATCGCCACCACTGAGGGTTCGTTCAGCACGATGCCCTGACCGCGAACGTAAATCAGGGTATTGGCCGTTCCCAGATCTATCGCCATGTCAGTCGAAAAATAACCTCTCAGTACATTATTGTTGATGAAATTAAGCATGATTTACGGAATCCGGTGCAGACGACGATGGTAAAAAGCGCGTGAAAAGAATGCGTCCCTCAGGCGGGCTATGATACTCTATTAGCTATTTGAATATAAGGGTTATAAAGGGATTCAACGAGTCAATGTCACTTTCTCTGGATGATGTGAAACGGGTCGCCAGCTTGGCCCGTATTGAAATTGGCGAGGAAGAAGCTGCTACCGTCCTCGGGCAATTATCGGGTATTTTCAGTCTCATCCAGCAGATGCAGGCGGTGGATGCGACCGCAATCGCACCCATGGCGCACGCACAGGATGTGACACAGCGCCTGCGCCCGGATGTGGTGACCGAGACCGATCAGCGCGAGTTGTTCCAATCGATCGCGCCTCAGGTCCAAGCTGGGCTTTACCTGGTGCCGAAAGTGATCGAATAACACCTGCTTGGACCTGCATCCCCCCTCCCTCCACCTTTCATCCGTGATCTTTCAGGATTTGCGTCATTCTGCGAAAAACCTATGTTGAACGCCAGCCTCAGCCAACTGTCCGCGCTGCTCGCCGCAAAAAAAATTTCCAGCGTTGAGTTGACCGCTGAGTTTTTCAAGCGAGCCCAAGCGCTGAATTCGCACTACAACGCCTTCATTACTCTTTCTGAAGAGACTAGCCTTGCCCAGGCACGTGCGGCTGACAGGCTGATCGCATCCGGCGGGGCAAAGCCTCTGACCGGCGTGCCGATTGCCCAAAAGGATATTTTCTGTACGAAGGGGTGGCTCACCACCTGTGGGTCAAGGATGCTGTCGAACTTCGTTTCGCCCTACGACGCCGGGGTGATCGAGCGTTTCAATGCGGCCGGTGCCGTTAACATCGGCAAGACCAATATGGATGAGTTCGCCATGGGGTCAAGCAACGAGACCTCCTTTTACGGACCAGTAAAGAATCCATGGGATATCGCGGCGGTGCCGGGCGGCAGCTCGGGCGGTTCCGCTTGTGCGGTCGCTGCCCGCCTGGCTCCGGCCGCAACCGGTACGGATACTGGTGGCTCCATCCGCCAGCCCGCGGCTCTATGTGGCATCTCCGGACTTAAACCCACCTACGGGCTGGCGTCGCGCTACGGAATGATCGCTTTCGCTTCCAGTCTGGATCAAGCCGGACCCATGGCAAAGTCAGCCGAAGATTTGGCATTGATGCTGAATGTCATGACGGGGTTTGATCCCCGCGATTCGACCAGCCTCCAGCGCGAGCCGGAAGATTACACGCGCGATTTGCAAAAGCCCTTGGATGGTTTACGTATCGGCCTCCCGAAAGAATATTTTGTTGATGAGATAAGCGATGATGTGGCCCGCGCGGTGGAGGCAAGCCTCGCTGAGTATCGTAAGCTTGGAGCAAAAACGGTTGAAGTATCGCTGCCCAATACGAGCCTGTCCGTTCCTGTTTACTATGTGCTCGCTCCGGCAGAAGCGTCGAGCAATCTTTCGCGCTTTGACGGCGTGCGGTATGGATATCGGGCGCCAGAATACGACGACCTCAACGACATGTACCGCAAAAGCCGCGCTCATGGTTTCGGCGCGGAGGTAAAGCGACGAATCCTGATCGGTACTTACGTTCTATCGCACGGGTATTACGACGCCTACTATATTCAGGCGCAAAAACTGCGCCGACTGATCGCGCAGGATTTTGCGGAGGCGTTCAAGCAGTGCGACATCATAATGGGGCCCACTTCTCCCACCGTTGCTTTTAATCTGGGCGAGAAAAGCAACGACCCGGTGCAAATGTATTTGTCCGATGCCTATACCATCGCTGTCAACCTAGCCGGCTTGCCTGGGATGTCGATTCCTGTAGGCTTTGGCAATAAAAACAGGCCGGTCGGGTTGCACATCGTGGGAAATTATTTTTCCGAAGCGCAGATGTTGAATGTGGCGCACCGATACCAGCTGGCCACGGACTGGCACACGCGTATGCCGGCTGAACCCGGCAATATCGACTAACTTTTAGTCGTCAGTTAAGGAGAAGCGGTTTGCCGGGTGGATTTGCTTCGTGACAGTTCAGATACGCGTTCGTAATTAAATGAGGTCCTCTTAATGCAATGGGAAACCGTGATCGGTCTTGAAGTTCACGCGCAACTCTCGACCCAATCTAAAATATTCTCAGGCGCATCCACAGCGTTTGGCGTCGCGCCGAACGCGGAAGCCTGCGCCGTGGATCTTGCGTTGCCGGGGGTCCTGCCTGTCTTGAATCGCGGCGCAGTCGAGCGCGCAATCAGGTTCGGGTTGGCGGTAGGGGCAAAAATCAACTCCCCGTCAATCTTTGCGCGGAAAAATTACTTCTATCCGGATCTGCCCAAAGGGTATCAGATCAGCCAATATGAGCTGCCAGTGGTCGAGGGCGGCACTGTCACGTTCCAGGTCGCCGAAACGGAGAAGACGGTCCGCCTCGTTAGGGCGCATCTGGAGGAAGATGCGGGAAAGTCGTTGCACGAGGATTTTCACGGCATGACCGGCATCGACTTGAATCGTGCCGGAACCCCGTTGCTCGAGATCGTTTCCGAACCTGATATGCGCAGCAGCGCAGAAGCAGTGGCTTATGCCAAAATCTTGCATTCGCTGGTACGCTGGATCGGCATCTGCGACGGTAATATGCAGGAAGGCTCGTTCCGCTGCGACGCCAATGTGTCGGTGCGGCCCCGCGGATCCAACAAGCTTGGCACCCGCTGTGAAATAAAAAATCTCAACTCGTTCCGCTTTCTTGAGAAGGCCATAGATCACGAAGCGAGACGCCAGATCGAGATCATCGAGGAAGGTGGAATCATTCAGCAGCAAACCCGGCTCTACGATCCGGATAAAGATGAAACCCGAGCCATGCGCAGCAAGGAGGACGCGCAGGATTACCGTTATTTTCCCGATCCGGATTTGCTGCCGCTCGAAATCTCTGAGAACTGGATTTCGGAAGTGCGAAGCGCGTCGCCGGAATTACCATCCCAGATGCGAAGCCGACTGGAGCGCGACTATGGACTTTCTTCATATGATTCCGCGACGCTAACCGCTGACCGCGATATCGCAGAGTATTTTGAAGCCGTTGCCCGCAAACTTCCTTCCGACCCGAAACTGTGCGCAAATTGGGTGATGGGCGAAACCTCCGCCTATCTCAATGATGAGGGAAGGTCCTTCGATCGTTGCCCACTGTCTCCCAATGAGCTTGCCCAGCTTTTAACACGTATCAAAGATGGTACGATTTCCGGAAAGATGGCGAAGGAAGTGTTCAGGCAAATGTGGATCAAGCGCAGGGACGAGGCAACGGCCTGGAAGAGCCGAAACGCGCAAATGGCTGAAAGCCTGGCTGATCAAATTATTGAGTCGCAGGGATTGAAGCAGATCTCGGACTCAGGCGCCCTGGAAAACCTGATCGCCGAGGTTATCGCGGCGAATGCAAAATCGGTGGAAGAATTCAAGGCTGGCAAGGAGAAAGCCTTTAATGCCCTCGTAGGGCAGGTGATGAAGGCCGCCAAGGGAAAGGCAAATCCCACGCAGGTAAACGAGATACTGAGAAACAAACTGAAGTGAAGGAGAGTTGGCAGCGGTTTGGTGAAGCGTCAGTTCGTGGCCGGTTATCTTTCCCGCCAATATCTAAAGGTTCACGCTGCGTCCCCCATCCACCGCGATAATCTGGCCGGTGATATAAGGCGCATCGGCAATCAGGAAGGCTACGGTTTTCGCGATGTCCTCCGGCTCTCCAGTCCGTTTGAGCAGTGTCCGCCCGATGATATGCTGGCGCGAAGCTTCATCCATCCACTCGCCTTCTTCAGGCCACAGGATGGGCCCTGGAGAAACTCCGTTCACCCTGACTTCCGGCGCGAGCTCAACGGCGAGTGAACGGGTCAGCGAAGCGAGGCCGCCCTTGGCGGCGTTATATACCACGTATCGTTTCAGTGGCCACTCAGAGTGGATATCGACAATGTTCACGATGCAGCCTTGCTGCATCCTGAGCTGGGGCGCCGCCGCTTGCGAAAGAAACAGCGGCGCCTTAAGGTTGCTGCCGATAAGATCATCCCATATGTCCTCTGTGATCTCCCCCAGGGGAGTGGCGAAAAAGCTGGAAGCATTATTGACAAGCACGTCCAGTCTGCCGAAGTGGCTCATCGTTTCGTCAATCAAATCGGGTAGCCGATTAATGTCCAGCAGGTCTGCCTGCACGAGCGCAACCGAACCGGGGCGGACCTGATCAAGCTCGCTTTTCAACGCCCGCGCATCGTTCGCGGAGGCTCGATAATGGACCACCACGTTTGCGCCCTGCGCATGCAAGCGTCGACAGGTAGCCGCGCCTACACGCCTCGCCCCTCCGGTGACCAGTATCACTTTCCCTTGCATTGCTATCTCCTCTACACTTGCACACTCGCGAAACAGGCGCGACTTTCAATTTCACTAGCGCCAGCTCCAAAAAGAGGCGCTCGATAGTAAAGAGTAGCATAGAGCCCATGCAGCCACTATCACCTCAACCACCGTTACCGGCACCGAGCCACGCGGCCCTCGAGCATAGTCGCGCGGTGAAGGAGTTGATCAAAGCAGAAATAGCTGGGGCTGGCGGCTGGATTTCGTTTGAGCATTACATGAGGCTGGCGTCGTATGCGCCGGGTATGGGTTATTACAGCGGGGGCGCTGCTAAATTCGGGCAGGAAGGCGATTTTGTGACCGCACCGGAAATCTCTTCTCTGTACGGTAGAGCCGTGGCACGACAAGCGGCGCAGGTGCTCGGAAACGAGGATAAGGGTGATATTCTGGAATTCGGAGCCGGAACTGGCAAGCTCGCGCTCGATTTATTGCTTGAGCTGGAAAAACTTGGGTGTTTACCAAGGCATTATTTCATTCTCGAAGTCAGCGCGGAACTGCAACAGCGGCAACAAGTTTTACTTGAACGCCGGGCGCCGCATCTGGCGGCCAGGGTGATTTGGCTGACGCAATTGCCCGAGCAATTCAATGGACTGATACTTGCCAATGAAGTGCTCGACGCTATGCCGGTACATCTCGTCCGGTGGCGCGGCTTCCAACTGTTGGAGCGAGGGGTGGAGACAGATGCGGACGAATTCAAGTGGAGCGATCGTCCACTGATACAAGGGGAGCTGTTTCAAGCGGCTTCCATCCTACGTCCGTTGGCTGATCTGGAAATGGGAGGCGTCGGCCCCCACCGTGGCAGCGACCGGGGGGGCGACTATGTCAGCGAAATAAGTCTCGCCGCCCGGCACTTCATGCTCAGCCTGAGCGGAATGCTGAAGCAGGGCGCGATTCTCCTGATTGACTATGGTTTTGGGCATAACGAGTATTACCACCCGCAGCGTCATCGCGGGACCCTGATGTGCCACTACCGGCATTATGCGCATGATGACCCGTTTTATCTACCCGGCCTGCAGGACATCACCAGCCATGTGGACTTCAGCGCGATTGCCGAGGTTGCGCACAAAACGGGGCTGGATTTGCTGGGCTATACCAGTCAAGCACATTTTCTCATCAACTGCGGCATAACAGAGCTTCTGGCGCAGATCCCCGCCGAGAATGCGAGGGATTATCTGCCACTTGCAAACCAGGTCCAGAAGCTGCTGAGCCCGGCTGAAATGGGAGAATTATTCAAAGTTATCGCCTTTGGCAAAAATGTTTCCACACCTCTGACAGGATTTGCCAGCGGCGATAAAAGCCGCATGTTGTAGAAAATGCCGGCCAGGCCGCCCATCCTGTCATTGGGAGAAGTCCAGATCTCGCGTCCACTTGTGGTTCAGTTCCTCCCGCTCAGGTTGCTCGTTCGACGTGCTATGATTTTAAGAGAAATGCCCGAACAAGTTTCAATCCGAAGTGGAGGAATGATGCCATGACAACGGTTAGGCAATTACTGGAAGGCAAGGGACATGAAGTCGCAAGCATCGAGCCCGACAAGTCGGTGCATGATGCCATGCAGCTGATGGCTACAAGAAACATTGGCGCATTGCTGGTGCTACAGGATGGAAAAATGGCCGGTATCTTCACCGAAAGGGATTATTCGCGCAAGGCGTACTTGCTGGATAGGCTTGCGAAGGATATTCGGGTCAGCGAGCTCATGACACCGCAGGTCGCGTATGTCAGCCCCGACTATACCGCCGAGGATTGCATGGCACTGGTTACCGAGATGCGCGTACGCCACTTGCCCGTGCTTGAAAACAATAACGTCGTCGGCCTTGTTTCCATCGGCGATCTGGTCAAGGATTCGATTTCAGGCCAGCAATTTATTATCCATGAACTCGAACGCTATATTTACGGCGTCCGCGGACCGGGTTAGGCAGCGTAGCGGAGGCTCGGGTATTGCTGCGTTTGCGGCCAGGGGTCGGATGTTCGTGTATCAGGGGAACTCGATCACGCCTGCGAGCGACCACACTCCCATCAGCAGGAACAAGGCTGCCGCACCCCAGCGTGTCTTTCTCATATTGATCCGACCGGCAAGCGCCTCTCCAACCCAGACTGCCGGCGCGTTTGCCATCATCATACCGAGAGTCGTGCCGAGCACAACCGCCGTCAACTCATCGTAACGCGCTGCCAATGCAACGGTCGCTAGCTGAGTTTTGTCCCCCATTTCCGCCAGGAAGAAAGCGATGAGCGTGGTAACGAACGCTCCCGCAGCAAATAAAGGCGCATGCTCCTCAAGCGTATCCGGCTTGAGTGCCCACAAGCCGCAACCGATGAATGACGCCCCTACTATCCAGTTAATAAAATGAGAAGGAATCATGCTGGCGAGCCATGCTCCCACCGAGGCCGCCAACGCATGGTTGAGCAGCGTAGCGACAAAAATACCAGCCATGATCGGATAGGGCCGCCGTAGTTTCGCTGCGAGCACGAATGACAGAAGCTGAGTCTTGTCACCGATTTCAGCAATTGCGACAAGAATGGTGGAGGTAAAAAACGCTTCCACGATAGATTGACGGTTGCAGACCTGAGGGGCGTGAATTGTAGCGCGATTTGTGCATGAAGGCTGGCCAGATAGATCTGCATGAGTTATCGCACTGATACCAGACGTGTGCTCATATTGATGGGCATATTCAATCCCCTATTCTTCAAACAGCCTTGCGAGTAGACTCTTCCAACTCCCTTGTGGGCGAACTCTATAGAAATGAAGTCGAGTGGGTTTAAACGCCTCTGCCGCTATTTCTGAAAAAAATTTCGGGATTCCCCGCCGGACTTTCGTCTAAATGAACGGCTCCCACAAAAGTTGGTCTACGCCTACAACGATGAACGCAACTGATCTTCCACCTGACGTTTCATCCGCCTCCGAACGGACCAGCGAACGCGCCGAAATAAGCGCCGAAGCTAACCGCTGCGTCGCATGCGGCCTTTGTCTGCCGCATTGCCCCACCTACCGTATCACCTTGTCCGAGGCCGATTCACCGCGGGGGCGCATTGCCCTCATAGGGGGCGTCATGGGCGGCCGGGTTCCCATGAATGAGCGGTTTGCGCTGCATATCGACCGTTGTCTTACCTGCCGCGCCTGTGAGGCGGCATGCCCCAATCATGTGCGCTTTGGCCAATTAATCGACAACACGCGTGCGCTGATGGACTCGGAGCGTGATCTCCCTCGAGGAGATCCTGAGATGCGAAAAGCCGGACTGCAGGGATGGATCAAACGCGAGTTCATCGCTAAACCCGGGCGGCTTGACGCGCTGCGTCCATTTTTGCGTTTTTACCAGCGCAGCGGCCTGCAAAAATGGAGTCGCAAGTCCGGCATATTCGGCGGAACGGCGCTCGCCGTGCTCGAGGCGCAGCTGCCATTCATCGACACACCGGCTGCTTCATCCGGCATGGTGGATTCGCGTACCTGGCAGCCCGTTTATCCCGCTGTGGCGGAACCGCGTGGACAAGTCGGCCTCTTTCTCGGCTGTGTCGCCCGACTGACGGACGCTATCACGCTTAACGCGGCAATATTGGTACTCAATCGACTGGGTTACACGGTCCATGTGCCGCGCGCGCAAACCTGCTGTGGCGCCTTGCATCAGCACAGCGGCGACAGAACCACGGCGAAGCAGCTGGAGCTTCAGAACATTGCGGCCTTCAATGAGTTGAATCTGGACGCGATCCTTAGTACCGCGTCGGGGTGTGGCGTCCAGCTGCGGGAATACGGTTTATCGTCATTCTTGCAACCGTCCAGCTTACGTTCTCAGGTGCAAGACGACGCAGCTCAGGCCGGGCAATCCCGAAGGCCAGCCATAAAATTTTCAGCGAAGGCCATGGACATTGGCGCTTTTCTGGCGGCGGCTGAAGGATGGGATGAGGTAAAACTCGCTCCTTTGCCGCATAAAATTGCAGTACACGAACCCTGCAGCCTGCGAAATGTACTGCGAGGTTCGGCCCATGCATACGCATTGCTCGCGCGCATCCCAGGGGCGCTGATTACGCCCCTGGCGGGTAATGATCAGTGCTGTGGTGCCGCCGGAACATATTTTATTGATCAGCCGGAGATGGCGGCGCCGCTACTGCATGACAAGATGACCGCGCTAAAGGCGAGCGGCGCGCGTTACCTCGCCACATCCAACGTCGGTTGCGCCATGCACATCGGAAGTGCCTTGCGCCAAGCAGGCTCCGAGATCGAGGTCGTGCATCCAGTTACTCTGATATCGCGGCAAATGGGTATACAATTATAACAATTCCGCTTCATATTGCTTACGGGGGACTCCATGCCCAACATCGACAAATTCATCATTGGTTTTGACCATGCGCTACGCACATTGCTGACGCCTGCACAAACACTGCGGCCAGTGCCGGGAACTGAATTGCCCGAAAGCGAGTTGAACGATTGGGAGAAGCGTCAATCAACCGCCCTGATGCGCGTGAATCACGTCGGGGAGATTTGTGCGCAGGCGCTATATCAAGGACAGGCACTTACTGCGCACGATGCGAACGTACAGGAAACGCTGGCACAGGCAGCGCGTGAAGAAACCGAACACCTTGCCTGGACCGAGCGGCGGATTGCTGAATTGAGCGGACGCAAAAGCATGTTGAATCCATTATGGTACGGCGGGTCGTTCGCCATCGGCGCGCTGGCCGGCATGCTGGGCGATAAGTGGAATCTCGGATTTCTTGCCGAAACCGAGCGCCAGGTGGAGTCACATCTGGCTGGACATTTGAAGCGACTGCCGCACAACGATGGAAAAAGCCGCGCCATCGTCGCGCAGATGCAGATAGACGAAGCCGGGCACGCCACGACTGCGATGGCTCACGGTGGCGCCGAGTTGCCGTCGCCGGTGAAACTGATGATGAAGCTGGGCTCGAATGTAATGACGAGAACCGCCTACTGGGTTTAAGCCCGCCGCTGCTCGCCGATAAGTTGCCGCTGATCAGTTGTCCCTGTCGTTATCCCGTTTCCCGAACAACTGATCTTATTCCTCCACGATCTCAAAGTCGTGTGTCAGTTCGGCCGTCTTTGCCAGCATTATCGAAGCCGAGCAGTATTTTTCTGCAGAGAGGCTAATCGCCCTCTCAACCTGTCCAGCGTTCAGTTTTTTTCCTGTCACGATAAAATGAAAGTGAATGCGGGTGAACACCTTGGGTTCCCGAGGGGCTCGTTCAGCTTCGATTTCCACCACGCAATCGCTGATATCCTGGCGGCCCTTTTTGAGGATCATCACGACGTCGAAGGCCGCGCAACCGCCGGTTCCCATCAGCAACATTTCCATTGGGCGCGGTCCCGAATTCTTGCCGCCCGCGTCCGGCGGTCCGTCCATCAGCACCGTATGACCACTTCCGGATTTGGCCAGAAAGCTCGCTCCATCCTTCCACTTGATTCGTGCTTGCATGTGATTCCCCTCCCAAAAGATTCAGTCCCGTAAAAAATGGCAGATGCCACGGTTCCTATCGCGGAACTGGCCAGCGCTTACCTGAAATTCTCCGATTTTATCAGCTACCTCCACAAAGAGTGTTTGCGAGTGGCTTGCCTTACAGCACCGGTGGCTCGATTTATCCGGCAGAATAGGTCCGAATGTCATCGTCAATGCTTCCAGCCGTTCACAGCGAGTTCGCGGCTGGCATGAGCCTGTACCACCCCATGCCGATGAGTTCGTGGAAGAATAAATTGCTTTTTTGCAATGCCCCAGCTGCGGGAATGAGTACAAAAATGTTCGTTTTATGACGCGTTGTGTAGCCGGTAGCCGCGGGGCTGACCTTGAATCCGGCCTGTTCAAACTCTATTGCCGCTCGGGGCATGTGCCAGGCATGAGTGACGAGCGCGATATGGTGAACACCGTGGTCTTGTAGTATGGCAAAGCTGTTGTAGGCATTCTCACGCGTGTTGCGCGAAGCGGTTTCGATCCATTTCACCGGGACCTTGAATTCTTGTTCCAGCACGCGCTTCATTTGCGTCGCTTCAGCAGAACCATAGCCAGCAGGGTCGCCGCCGGTCGCCAATATTGGCTTGCCCGTGTGCCGGTGCAGCCATGCGGCGTAACGGATACGCTCCAGGCTAAATCGCCCCACTGTATTGCTACCATACTCCGGGGCGTCGTAGTACGTGCCGCCACCCAGCACGACAACGGCCTGGATGTCATTCTCCAGTGCCCTGCGGCTAGGGGTTGACTCCAGTGTCTGCAGAAGGGCGTCTGCGACGAGCGGGATGGACAGCAAATAAAGCAAAGCCAAAGCGGCTATCACCAGCGACTTGCCAAACCCTGGTCTGCGCCTCAGCAGCAGCACTCCTGCTGTGCCCAACAGAATGAGATTGAATGGCGGAAGCAGAAACGCGCTTGCCAAGTTGGTCGCAAACCAGCTCATGATCAACGCACCCTGAGGGCGCACTTCACCGGTATGACGCCAAGTTATGCGTCTCCCCAGCGTTATCGTGCGGCAGCCTTTTTTCCGTGGTTACAAATAAAAAGCCGGCGACATTGCGCCGGCTTTTTTGTGAATCAATTTCAAGTTACTTAAGCGTCAGAACCCATGCTGCCAGAACTTTGGCGTTGGCATCGCTAACTTGCGCATTCGGGGGCATCGGTACTGGACCCCACACGCCGTTGCTTCCTTTCTTAATTTTATCTGCCAGGTATGCTTCGGCTTTCGGGTCATCCTTATACTTGGCGGCAATGTCTTTCAATGCAGGGCCGACCAATTTCTTGTCAACAGTATGGCAGTTTGTGCAACCATTGGCTTTTGCCAAGTCCGCGTTTGCTTGCGCGGTGCCCACCATCAACAGGGCTGATGCCGCAACCATTCCCATCCAGACAGCTCTCATACTCACTCCTTTATCCGTTAATTATAGAAAGGGGCCCCTATCTTACCGTGAATTTCGCAGATGCGCAGCAATTCATGCACATCCGTAATCGCCGGTAAGCATTTAACGCCGTGGCAGACCCAGGCGTTGACAGTATTATTCACTCCTGCCGGTTTACTCAGACTCAGCGGCAGATCGATAAGTTCCAAAGGCAACGCAAACACAAGCGTATATGGAGAACCGACCCGAAGCGCGTCCTCCCATTCTTTCAACGCTTGCCCCGGACCACGCAGGATAACGAGCTGTGGTGGAAAGAGAGATTCCTCATGCGCTGTCAACAGGCTGCAACACGCACTGGGATAACGCGATATCGTGGGATAGAACAAGGCCAGGGTGCGCTCCGCCGCCTGCAAATAACGGGATTCGCCGAGAATATGTCCTAGCCTTTGCAACCCGGATGCGGCAATCCCGTTGCCGGAGGGTGTGGCATTATCATGGCCTGGCTTGGGACGGTGGATCAGTTTTTCATGGTCGTGGCTGGTAAAGAAAAAACCTCCTTCCGCGGGATCTTCAAATTGCTCCAATAACACATCGGCCAGCGCGACAGCAAATTCGAGATCAGCCCGGCGAAACTCAGCTTGCATCAGTTCCAGCAAGCCATTCAGCAGAAAGGCATAATCATCGAGATAGGCATTGAGATGCGCTTTGCCATCCTTGTAGGTCGCGAGCAGGCGATTGTTTTTCCATAGCGTGGTGCGGATAAAATCCACGGCGCGGGCGGCTGATTGAATCCAGTCGCGGCGACCGAATACCCGCCCGGCGTGCGCCATCCCGTTTATCATCAGCCCATTCCAGCTGGTGAGTATTTTTTCATCACGGCCCGGGCGCGCGCGTAATTCGCGTTGGCTGAAGAGGCTTTCCTGCGCCGACGCGAGTCTCTGTCGCGCTTCTTCAAGACTGATGCCGACAGCAAGCGCAACGTTGGCAATCGGTTGCGCAATTTCGAAGTTCCAATGCCTGTGTTCAAAGTTGGGGTGACTCGAAAGCCCATAGTAGAGAGCAACTACGGCATATTCCTCGGAAGGCAGAAGCTGCGCTACCTCACTGCGCTCCCACACGTAGAACTTGCCCTCCTCACCTTCAGAGTCTGCGTCCAAGGTTGAGTAATAACCTCCACCACTTGTGGCTTTTCCTGGTTCGTTTCCTGCCGGCGGCTGCATTTCGCGCATGACCCATCGGGCTGTTTCATCGACCACCCGCTCGAACATCGGATCGTGAGTGGCAAGCCAGGCATCCGCGTACAGCCGCAGCAGTGGTCCGTTGTCATAAAGCATTTTTTCGAAATGCGGAATACGCCAGTACGGGTCCGTGCTATAGCGGCAGAAGCCCCCGCCCAGTTGGTCGTAAATGCCGCCTTCGGCCATCTTTTGCAGCGTGAGGGTGGCCATGCGCAACGCGCCATGATTACGCGTGGCAAAGTAACGGCGCAGGCAGAATTCCAGTTCCGTGGGATGGAGAAATTTCGGCGCTTCGCCAAACCCGCCATTGGTGGAATCGAAGCGGTTCTCCAGTTCCACCAGCGCCTGGTCCAGCGGTTGCTCTGAAAAAGCGGGGACAGCGGCGCTTTTTGACGGCAGCATGTTCGCGAATGATTTCAGCAGCGAGGTGCCCTGGCGCTCGATATCCGCGCCGCGAGTATGATAGGCCTCGGCGACGCGCGGCAGCAGGTCGAGAAAACCTGGCAGACTATGCCGCGGCGTTTTAGGGAAATACGTGCCACCGAAAAAAGGCTTCTGGTCGGGCGTGAGAAACAGCGTCAGAGGCCAGCCGCCGCTACGCTGGGTAAGCATGTAGTGGGCGGTCTGGTAAATCTGGTCAATATCCGGCCGCTCCTCACGATCCACCTTGATGTTGATGAAGTCGCGGTTCATCGCCGCGGCAACTTCAGCATCTTCGAAGCATTCATGGGCCATGACATGGCACCAGTGACAGGCCGAGTAGCCGACGGAAAGCAATATCGGCTTGTTGCGCGCGCGCGCGAGCGCCAGCGCCTCGTCCCCCCATGGGTACCAGTCCACAGGATTGTCCACGTGCTGCAGGAGGTAGGGGCTTGTTTCGCTGGCAAGATGATTGGGCATGGTTTTACCCCGGCACGGACGAGTCAAGCCGCGCGTTAATCCGTCACGGCTCCCAGACTGGCGGTCGAAACCAGTTTGGCGTACTTGGCGAGGACGCCGCGCGTATAACGCGGCTGCGGTGGTGTCCATTCCGCGCGGCGGCGCGCAAGCTCATCCTCGGGAACATTGAGTTGCAGCAGCCTTTTCTCGGCATCGATAGTAATTGAGTCCCCCTCGTGCACCAGTGCGATGGTACCGCCAACGAAAGCCTCGGGTGCGACATGGCCGACCACCATCCCGTACGTCCCCCCTGAAAAACGACCGTCTGTAATAAGACCGACTGAATCGCCGAGACCTTCGCCGATCAGGGCTGAAGTGGGGGAGAGCATTTCGCGCATGCCTGGACCACCTTTGGGCCCCTCATAGCGGATAACGACCACATCACCCGGTTGGATCTGACGCGCGAGGATAGCCGCCATGCATGTTTCTTCCGATTCGAAAACCCTGGCAGGCCCGGTAATCTTTGGTGTTTTGACCCCGGTAATTTTTGCCACCGAACCCTCCGTGGAAAGATTGCCTTTGAGTATGGCGAGGTGGCCCTGGGCGTACATGGGATTGTCCCACTCCCGGATGACGTACTGATCCTTGCGCGGTGCCGACGGCACATCCTTTAGTATTTCTGCCACCGTCTCACCGCTGATTGTCACGCAGTCGCCATGCAACAGGCCATGTTCGAGCAGCATCTTCATTACCTGGGGGATGCCCCCGGCTTTGTGCAGATCGGTTGCAACATACCGTCCGGAAGGCTTAAGGTCGCACAAGACCGGGACTTTGCCGCGTATGAGTTCGAAATCGTCGATAGTCCACGCTACTTCGGCCGCATGAGCGATGGCCAGGAAGTGCAATACCGCGTTGGTTGAGCCACCGACCGCCATGATTACAGCAATTGCGTTTTCGATGGATTTGCGGGTAATAATGTCCCGCGGCCGCAGCTGCTTTCTAATGGCTTCAACGAGCACTTCCGCAGAGCGGGCAGCGCTCTCGCCCTTCTCATCATCTTCTGCGGCCATGGTGGAAGAGTACGGCAGGCTCATGCCCATCGCCTCGAAAGCCGAGGACATACTGTTCGCAGTGAACATGCCGCCGCAGGAACCGGCGCCGGGACATGCATGACGCTCGACTTCAAGCAGTTCCTTTTCATCTATCTTGTGCGCGGTATATTGCCCGACCGCCTCGAACGCACTCACAATCGTGAGGTCCCGCCCTTTGTAATGGCCCGGCTTAATGGTCCCGCCATACACAAAAATCGCGGGGACGTTCATCCGCGCCATCGCGATCATTGCCCCCGGCATGTTCTTGTCGCAACCGCCCACCGCAATCACGCCGTCCATGCTTTCCGCCTGCACCGCGGTCTCAATTGAGTCCGCAATTACTTCTCGCGAGACCAGCGAATACTTCATGCCCTCCGTTCCCATTGAAATCCCATCGGAGACGGTAATCGTGCCGAACATTTGCGGCATCGCGCCGGCTTTTTTCAGGGCGTGCTCCGCCCTTAGCGCCAGCTCATTCAATCCCTTGTTGCAGGGGGTGATGGTCGAAAAACCATTGGCTACGCCGACAATGGGTTTGTCGAAATCTGTATCACTGAAACCGACCGCTCGCAGCATGGCGCGGTTGGGAGAACGCTGCGCACCCTGGGTAATCGCCCGGCTGCGTTGGTTGTCTGGCATGTATGCTCCTAAAAATATCGAAAAACCTGAAGTGCCTCAATTGTCGAGGATTGAACAAAGGCTTGAATCTCAACCTAGCAGGGAAAGAAAGACCATTCAGAGGCGTCTTTTTCCATGCCCTCTAGGGCGCACGGGATCGCCGTATGTATAATTGCTCAGCGGCACCAGAAATACATATTCGTTACATCATTCCGGGCTTAAGCCGCATTTAGCCCAAGCCAACAGTATGCAGCCCGCAAGCGGTATGACATTTGTCGCTTCACCGGATCAACAGGTATTTTACCTCAAATAAGCGGAAGACCATGCTCGTCCATCCCCAATTCGACCCCATTGCCATCCATCTCGGCCCGCTTGCGGTCCGGTGGTATGGGCTCATGTATCTGTTGGGATTTGCCCTTTTCATACTGCTGGGTAGATACCGCATCAAGCAGAACCCCAGAGGGGCATTTACCACCAACATGCTCGATGACATGCTGTTCTATGGCGTGCTGGGGGTAATTTTAGGCGGACGCCTGGGCCACGTAATATTTTACCAGTTGGGCTATTACCTGCAGCATCCTCTCGAGGTCTTTGCCGTATGGCAGGGGGGAATGTCCTTCCATGGCGGGTTCCTCGGGGTGATCACCGCGATGGCAGTGTTGGCGCGAAAGTATAAGCTGCCGTGGCTGGCGGTAACGGACTTTATCGCGCCGTTGGTACCCTTGGGCTTGGGCGCGGGACGCATCGGAAATTTTATCAACGCTGAGTTGTGGGGGCGGCCTACCGATGTTTCGTGGGCCATGATCTTTCCAGATGTGGACGCGCTCCCGCGGCATCCATCCCAATTATATGAGTTTGCGCTGGAAGGGCTGGCCTTTTTTGTATTGATGTGGCTTTATTCGGCGAACCCGAGACCAGTCGGCGCGGTCTCCGGCATGTTCCTTGCCGGCTATGGCGTATTCCGTTCATTGGCGGAATTTTTCCGGGAACCGGATGATGGCTTTATGGGCGTGCTGACGTTAGGTATCAGTATGGGCCAATGGCTGTCACTACCCATGATCGTGGCAGGGGTGCTCATGATCGTTTGGGCTTATCGTACTCGGCCCGCGCCGCCCCCTGGGCGGGAGATTGCGGAAAAAGCGGGCAGACCAGCTGCCGCGCGGAAACGGAACCGCCAGTAGAAGCTCATGTCCTTGCGCCGTTCCTACACGATCATCGCACCGCTTTACGACGCCTTGCTTGCAACCGCGGGCGGCGGGTTGCGTGCAGCAAGCCTGGCGCAACTGCCACAGCAAGGGAGCCAGGACATTCTTATCAGCGGTATCGGCACCGGGCTCGATCTCCCTCATCTTCCACCAGGACATGCTTATACCGGCCTTGATCTCACGGCTGCCATGTTACATAGAGTAAAGCCGCGCATAAGAAATCTTCACATGAACCTGGTCCAGGGCAATAGCATGTCTCTGCCTTTCGCGGACGAATGTTTCGATCATGTCGTGCTGCATTTGATCCTTGCGATTGTTCCCGATGGACGCGCCTGCTTGCGAGAAACAGCGCGCGTATTGAAGCCGGGCGGCAGCGTGCTGATACTGGATAAATTTCTCAAGCCGAGTGAGACGGCATGGTTTAGACGAACGTTGAATCTTCTATCCCAGCATCTCGTTACGCGACTCGATGTCGTTTTTGAAGAAGTGCTGGCTGCTGTGCCGGAATTGAAGAGTGTCAGCGATACGCCGGTCCTGGGCCGGGGCTGGTTTCGCAGCATTCTTTTGATCAAGGCGGGATCGACCGGATGAGCAGCGTGATCAAGCTCATGCACCGTCTCGCCGTCTCTGGCGCCGGCCTGCTATTAGGGTGCGCCGTCCCCGTCGCGTGGTCTCTGGACGTGCAAAGCCCCGGGGCAGGCTGGGCCGAAGCCTACCGTACAGGAGAGCTTGTCATTTTTACCAAGGACGTGGAGAAGGGCCGCAGGATTGTCGCAATCGCCGAGGTGGAGGCACCGCCGGAGGTCATTTTTAATGTTGTCAACGACTTCGAAAATTACCCTGATTTCATGCCGTATGTAATCGAATCGCGCGTGCTTAGCCGTAACAACGACAGTGAAGTTGTGGCCTATAACCGGATTGCGCCGCCTTTCGTGAGCGAGCGGGATTATCCTCTGAAGTTCAGGATGACGCGGGGGACGCCCGCAAACAGCGGCGTGTTCCGCAGCGAGTGGACCGCGCGCCCTGACGCCGAGCCCGAGGTTAAAGGCGTGGTAAGGATCAGGCTTAACGAAGGCTCATGGGTCGCCGAACCGATCAGTGGAGGTACACGCACGCGGCTCACCTATACGCTTCTGACGAATCCAGGCGGTCTGATACCGGACTTTGTCGCCAATATGTCGAACACCGTCGCGATACCCAAGCTCTTCAAGGCTGTAATGACGCGCTCCATCGAGAAAGCGCGTGCGGAGAAATAAAAAAAAGGAGGCGTTCTCATTAGATCGCCGAGGCAAAATTGGTCGCGATAGAATAGGGGTGATGCACGCGGGGCCATGGGACATGGCGGCAGGGATCCGGTTTCCTGATTTCTACCAAAATTTGCGATGAGAGACGAAGCATGGAAAACAACAATAGTGCAAGGGTGCTGGCCAGGATAACTGCGCGCTCTGAGAAAATGACGAGCTGAGGTCCGTTTTGCTGCGCCATGTAGAGGAAACACGCAAAGAACGCGGTTGCGTCAGCTATCAGCTTTTTCAAAACGAGGCTGACCCGAGCGACTTCACCGTTGTTGAAGAGTAGGCAAATGGTTTGGCTATCGATAGCCATATGGGGAGCGCTCATGTGCAGAATGCTTTTGCCAAGGCTTTACCACTTGTTGCGACGGCGCCCGCAATCAACAGATATCGCGTTACCGGATAGCTGTGAACTGCTTAGGATGGCTAAACAGTGTTTGAGCTGAAAACTCTTTTGCTCTTCCTTGCTACAGCCATTGCGGAAATCGTGGGCTGCTACCTGCCTTACCTCTGGATCAAGCAGGGCCACAGTGCCTGGATTCTTATCCCGGCCGCCGCAAGTCTCGCGTTGTTTGCCTGGCTGCTTACTCTTCACCCGACGGCTGCGGGCCGGACCTATGCCGCTTATGGGGGCGTTTATATCTTCACGGCAGTGCTGTGGCTGTGGGCGATTGACGGCATCAAGCCTACGGCGTGGGATGTGGCAGGTTCTCTAGTGGCGCTCGCAGGCATGGCGATCATTATGTTTGGGCCGCGACAGGCCTGAGCGCCCCGTCAGACGGGGGTTATGTTGAGAAGTGTCGTAAGATTCAATCGTCAAGAGGTATCTTCCAGGCTGACAATGGTCAAAATTAATTTTTATACACAAAATGGTCCGGGCGGACTAAAAACTTGGGATTAGAGGAGAAAGTATATGATTGCAAAAACGAACATTGCATTGCCAGTTGTTCTGTCAGCCCTTCTTTTGGGCTGTTCCGCTATTCCTACCACACCGGGAGGAAAGACTGTCGAGCTTGTGACCGAAAAGCCGTCCGGTAATTGCAAGCCGCTGGGCGATGTCGTCGGCTCGCAGGGGAACTGGTTTACGGGGGACTATACATCCAATAAGAATCTGCTTATTGGCGCCAGAAATGATCTCCGCAACAAGGCGGCTAAAATGGGCGGAAACTACGTCTGGGTACAGGATTCAAGTAATACCAATGCATGGGGCAGCAAGGGCACTTCAAATACCACGGTATTAGGCGTAGTCTATCGCTGTGAGTAACGAAAAGGCCTTGAAGCAAAAATAGCTCTGACCCCATTTGAGCTTGATGTGGCGAGAAACAACGTGCCGGGAACTGGAGCATGTCCACCAAGGTTTACTACAACAGCGCCTGCCCCGTTTGCAATGCGGGGATCAAGGACCAGCGCCAGCGTATGGAGGCCTGCGGTGTCAAGGATGTTGAGTGGATCGATGTCCATACCCATCCGGAAGCGGCAAGGGAGGTAGGCGCTCCCTTGGAGCAGGTCCGCGAGCGCTTGCATGTCAAAGCCGAGGATGGCCGGCTCGACATTGGCGCCGACGCCTTCACCCGCCTCTGGCTGCAAACGCCCGGGCAGCGCTGGTTGGCGAAACTGTTGCGGTTGCCCGTCCTCAGACAGATCACATATCTAGCCTACAATGCTTTTGCCAAATTGCTCTACCATTGGAATCGTGCCAAGGGACATTGGTAGACAAAGGCCATCCCCAGTCCGGCCACAGGCAGAATTTTCCCGCTGTCGTCTGACTTCAACGCTATTGTGGAAGCAATGGCGGTAGGTGCTTTTGCACACAGCTGATATGTGGTCTATCCTGAAATTCAAAGGAAAATCTCGAATGATCTTTGAGTTCTAGCTGAATCCCATCCATGAACTAACCAATGAAGGGAGGACCTATGGCGACAGTTAACCCTATTCAAGTACAAAAATTTTTGGCCGGCATGCATTACCCGGCGAAGAAAGACGAAATTGTGAAGCACGCGAAATCCAAGGGTGCCGACGACAAGGTAGTGCAAACACTCGAGCAACTACCAGAGGAGAGCTTTCAGACGCCTGCGGATGTCAGTAAAGCAATCGGCCAAATTGAGTAATTTCCCGGATGGGATCTCTCTAAGCGAGTCGAGACGGTATATCGGCGAGATGACGAAAGCGAGAATTGATTATCCCGAGTGACTTGAGCCAGCGCTTGCTGGGTGGGACGCCGCACAAGATTGCCGTTCTGCATGCCAAGGCACTGGGTGACCTTATTGTCACCTTGCCGGCGTTGGGAGCGATCAAAGCAACGTACCCTGACGCCGAGTTAACGCTGCTGGCAAGGCCTTGGGCAAAGGAATTTCTATCCGCGCGCCCCTCGGCCGTTGATAGAGTGATCAGTGTACCCCAACTCGCTGGGGTCAACGATGAGAGTGCGGTTGCAATGAAAGATCGCGCCGCCTGCGTGGGACAAGCGGCTCAATCAACCGCTGTAGAACAGTTCTACAAGGCAATGCGGGCGGAAAAATTTGCAGTTGTTATACATCTGCAAGGCGATGGTAAAGCGGTTAATCCGTTTATTAACAGGCTCGGGGGGGGCCTCACGGTAGGACTTCGCAATCAAGGTGCGGAGCCCATCGATCGCTTTATTCCTTATGTGCATTACCAGAGTGAAATTCTGCGCAATCTGGAGGTGGTCGCTTTGATTGGGGCGCGTACGACGCGATTGGAACCTCAGGTTGAGGTTACAGAAACAGATGAGCAAGAAACGGCTGTCGTTAGAGAAATCATTAAAGGAAAGCCCTACGTCATCATGCATGCTGGCGCTGATGACCTTCGCAGAGTCTGGCCAGCAGCGAAATTCGCCACCTCGGCTGATGAGCTTATAGAAGCGGGGTATCAGGTTGTTCTAACAGGCACGCCAAAAGAAGAAGAGATCGTAACAAGCGTGATGCAGGCAATGAAGCGTGCCGCGATCCCCTGCACTTCGCTTGGACTTGGCGGGTTAGCGGCGCTTTTACGGAAAAGCTCGCTCGTCATCAGCAACGATACGGGACCGCTCCATTTGGCGCGGGCAGTCGGCGCGCAGACAATCGGGATTTTTTGGGCGCCCAACGTGCTTAACTGGGGGCCCTTGACCCGGAACAATCATCGTCTGGCAATAAGCTGGCAACTTGAATGTCCCAACTGTGGAACCAAGCCGATTTCACCCTGGCCATTTCAGCCGATAACAGACCACTGCGAGCATTCCTGCTCATTTGTTGAGAGCGTGCCAGTCGCAGAGGTCCTTAATTTTGCGGCGGAATTATTGCCGCCGGAAGAAGCTACCGTGCGTTTTCGACAAAGCTACTGACAACCCCCTGCCACTCACCCGCGAATCGTTCTATATTAAAACGGCGACGAGCATACGCTCTGGCATTTCGGCTCAGCTGCTGGGCATGCTCGGGGTAATCTATCAGATAGCGCATTCGCTCGATTAGCTTGTCCACATCTGTTTCAACATAGCCGGTTTCACCGTTTTCAACCGTCGCTGCCATTTCCGTGGTAGCGAGCCCCAGGATCGGTACCCCAGTCATCATTGCTTCGCAAACCGATAAACCCAGGCTGGTATAGCGAATTGGATTAAAGAAGAAACGGTATCTTGCTACGAAATATGGGAGCGCGTCATGTGGCACTTCACCCAGGCCGCCAAGGTCGGCGGCTCCCATTCCTACCAGGTCCAGAGGGATCTGTGCTCGGATCTTCTCGAATACATCCAGTCCCAAACGGCGGCCGCGTTTCCGTATATTATTTACCACCACGATGCCTTTCGGATGCTCACCGGAATATCTCACGTCCTCCGGAACAATTACGCCATGATTGATGACCGTCGTCGGGGTCCGGTTACTGTCCCACATCAAGCGGTTAAAATCGGTGACGTGAACCAGCAGTATCGAAGGATCGTCCACCCAATGCCTGGTGTTGGTGGGATGTTCCTGCGGTGGATCGTGCTCAAGATAGATTTTCGGGAGGCGGCGCTGACGTTCCGACAATATTTCGTGCTGGTCAACCTCGTAATTTTTGCGGTGTTGAAAAAGTATCAGGTCAAAATCATGATCCTTCACCTGGCCGACAGGGATATCGTGCACGTTGCTCCCCCAGTCAAACCCAGGCAGCCGGCCGCCATAACCTTCGCCCTCTCCTTTCGGTAGTAAAAATTCAAACGGGGCCTGGGTAAGGTAATACAGATAATTACCATGAATATGCCAGGTAAGAACCCGTAATTTAGTTTGTATTATGAGTCTCTCCTCTCTGGTTCAGTAATGCTTTAGTGGCAAGGATAGCTGCTTCAGGCGTCCTGACAGCGCTTCCCGCTATAACGCGATGTCGAACTTGTTGGAGTGGTGCCCAAATCAACGGGTCGGTAGTTGTAAAGACGGTCACGCTTGGCGCGCCAACTGATACCGCTAAATGTGCAACCCCGGTGTCATTTGCGACAACTGCCCGGCTACCTTTTATAAGAGCCGCGAGTGTTCCGATATCAGTTTTACCCGCCAGATCAATCCCCGCGCCTGTCATTTTTTGCATTACCGCTTGCGTCAGCGGTTTTTCCTGCCTTGTGCCGGTCAAAACAACTTGCAAGCCTTGCTCTATACAACTGTCTGCAACCGCGGCAAAATGTTCTACAGGCCATGGCTTTGCAGAAATGGCTCCAGCATGTACACAGGCATACGGCCCGAGGCTAACGGATGAATATTCTTCCAACGCCAGTAATTTTTCATAGTCCGTGTCGAATAATGGAAAGTCCATGGCTTTATCATCATGAGGGATGCCTAGAAACTCAAGCAAATCGAGGCTTTTCAGCAACTCAGGCTGCTCCGCTGGATATGACAGAAAGAAATTCTGGTTAGGCCGGTATGCTTCCTTACTCGCGAATCCCGCCACTACCCTCCCGCCGAAAAGGGACACGAGAAGGTTCGATACGTTGCCTTTTCCGTGCATTTGCAAAACCAGGTCGTATTTTCGCTGTTGCATGCCGGATAGAAAGGCAGGGACGTCCTCGGCCCGGAATCGGTTTTCCGGCAGGCCGGGAAAACCCGGAAATTCGATAAAATTGTCAATGTAATGAGCGTAGCGCTTTACAAGCTCTCTATTCCAGGGGAGGCCGACATAATCGATCACCGCCTGCGGGAACGCTCTCCGGATAGCTTTCAAGGCGGGCGTAAACAACAGGAAGTCACCCAGCTTCAGCGCGCGGAAGATCGCGATTTTTTTTATGGGGAACCCGGTCACCTGAGCCATAGTGTTCTTCGTGATTCCCGTTTACGGTTTCGCTTGGCCGTCCGGTAATCCATGCGAGGCGGAATCCATTCTGACGAAAACTGTGCCTTCAACCATATATCGGCCATTCCATTAGGAAAGGAGTTTTTCATGTTTATTACCAGTCCTGCATTTCCAGCTCATGCCCATGTCCCCACTGCCTACACCTGCAACGGAGAAAATATAAGTCCCCCTCTCGAGTTCGGCGATATTCCGCCACGAACCAAAAGCCTCGTTCTTCTTGTGGAAGACCGCGACGCCGCCCCGAATCCTTGGATCCACTGGCTTGTTTTTAATATTCCCCCGACAACAACGTCCGTTCCTCCCGGTCATATCCCTGAGGGTGGCACCGAGGGTATTGCCAATGGCGGAACCCACGGGTATGAGGGTCCTTGCTCCAAGTATTTCAGTGGCGTCCACCATTACTACTTTCAGATATTTGCTCTCGATACTTTGCTTGACCTGACCGCAAAAGCGGATAAAAAACAGGTAGTAGCAACTATGCAGGATTATATTGTGGGGTCCGCGACGCTCCTCGGTCTTTGCGAAGGAACAAAAGCTGAATCATAAACTCCCGTTTCAGGAGGGTATACCCAAAGCTGGGCGCGCAGTTTCCCGTATCAATAGAACATCGGCTCACGCCTGCCTGAAGCAAGGAAGATAGGCCTCGACCATTTGGGTCGAGCCGGCTATAACGCCTTCTGAATCCATTGTCCAATCCCTACCTCCATAATCAACTACTTTTCCTCCTGATGCTCTAACCATACAGATACCCGCGACCATATCCGATAGCTTGGTGGAAGGACGGAAGAACAAATCGAGCCTTCCCACAGCTACCTCTGCCAGAGATAGAGCGGGTGCCCCAAAAATCTTCGCTGCGCGGGCTCGTTCCAACACTCGCGCAAGTTGCTGCAGTGTCTGCGGACGGGTTTCCATTCGCGAAGAAAAATCGAGGGCGACAATAGCTTTCGCTGGGTCGACTTGAGTGCGTGCTAATGCAGCCTCTCCGTTCACTCTTACTTGCTCACCTTCTTGGGCGCTGTATAAGGTTGCGTGTATTGGATCATAGATGACCCCGAGGACAGGTTTTCCGTCACGGAGCAGTCCAATCGAGACAGCAAGAAGCGGAGGATAGCCGCTCATATTTTCTGTTCCGTCAAGTGGATCAACAATCCAGTGGTCGCCGTGGTGGGAAATATCACCGCCGCCTTCCTCTCCATAAAACCCGCACGCATATATTTTCAAAAGCCCTTCTTTCAACAGCTGTTCAGACTCCTTGTCAGCATCGGTCGCTACCTGCCGCACAGATTTAAATACATTTGCGACTCCCCGCGAATAGTGGCGCTTAACGATCTCACCCGCGCTCACTGCTATTTTCTCTATTTTTTCAATCAATCTCGTCGTCTTCAGGGAATTGTCGTTAAACACGCCATGATTGCTCTCATCTTTTCGTGCCAGAAGGTATCAATAGAGCGTTCTCGCAGGTTTACAGAGCCAGCTCCCTTGGAATGTCAAAATTTCGGTTCGTCACGGTCGTCTGTACTTCTTGATGATAAGCTCCGGATGGGATAAGACCGCACCCCCCATAGCGTTTCATGACTCTCAGTTGGGCGAGCACATCTTCTCCAGCATGCTCTTCCGGTACGTCTCTCCAAAATTCAAATCCGCCGGTTGCGCGCAGTTTTACAGTGTCATACAGTACGCAGCCACCGACCCAGGCCACCTTGTATTTTTTTTGCATATCTGGAGTGAGTCGTAATTTTTCCTGAATATGGAGGATATTCGCTGCATTGTGCAGCGCGTAGCGCTGCCATCCTGAACCCCCGGGAGTGATGAATTCCGGTTCAACCGGTCCCTCCCATAACTCGATTGCCTCTTCCTGCGGCCGATAGTCCTCATTGAATGACATTCCGATCAGCGCTTGTCCCACAAATCCAATCTGTTCTTCCCCGAGGGCCTGTGACATATTGCCGACGACAAAAGGCTCCAGCAAAACGTCATCATCGAGATAGAGGCAGTACGGGGACTCGGCAGAGTCCAGCAAAAATTGACGTTGCTGAGCCATGCCGCGCCTCGGGGAGTTGGATAATTGACGCACCGGGTGCCCTTTTTTCTCCAGTAACCTGATTGCTGTTTGGACGGAAGAATCGTGATAAACGAGTGCGCTATCGCTCTGGTCGGAAATGACGACGGTAAAATCGCGGAACTGCTGAAAACAAAGTCCGGTGAGGGTGACCGCAAGAGCACCGGGCCGGTTATAAGAGGGAATCAGCACAGTTATTCGCTCTCGCATAACTCATCCCTTACCAGTTCATTAACCGCTGTCGTAATCGCCTGAGGCGAAGCCCGAGGTGCGGATACTTCCGGGAAAGACTGAAGCAGCCGGTTCTTCGTCCGCAGTTCCGGGCGTACTTCAAAATAGAGCACGCGGTTCAATACCTTCCACGGCGTGTGCTGAGGGTTGGTTTTTGCATATAGCACCACGACGGGCGTTCCGACGGCGGCAGCAATATGGACGGGGCCGGTATTATTCGAAATTAAAACCGGCGCAGCCGCGATCAACGCGATAAGTTCTGCAACTGATAATTCGCCCGCCAGGTTAACTGCGCCGTCGCCGAGCCGATGGGCAATTTCGCCAACATAACTTCGCTCGCTGCTGCTACCCGTAAGGACAACCTTGTGACCTTGTTCCATGAGCGAGCGGCACGCGGTTATATACTCATCCGCAGGATAGCGGCGCTTTTCTTCACTTACCCCGGCGTGAAGCACGAGCCATTGCTTATCCGTACGGATCCCAAGTGCAACTAACTTGGCCTGAATTGTTTGCCGGCTTTCTTCCGAAACCTGGAGCGACAGTGCTGTATCCGACGTCGCTCCTCCTACCGTTTCGACCAGCTCGAGCTGTCGTCGAACCTCATGAACAATGTAATCCAGCGGCTCCTTATCAGGTAACCAGTGGCTGATGAGCTGATACGGATTCTCGCGGCAGTAACCGAGCACGGCTTTGATACCTGCCTGATAGCACAGCATGGCCGCAGGCAATGGATTCTGGCTATATGACGTAAAAATCGCGGCTGCGTCAAACCGCCTGCTTCTCAACTTATCGGCGAGCGCCAGCAATTGTTGCTCCCCATTGATTTCGTCCGTTTTAACCCACGGGACATCAAACGAGATAATTGCGTCCACCTCCCGTATAAAGGGAGCGACGGTTGCCCCTGCGCTGGATGTCAGCAGGGTTATTTGCCTGCCCAAAGCAGATTGTTTCAACGCCCGAATTGCGGGCTGGCTCATCAGCACATCGCCCATATTATCAAGACGCACACATAGTATGTTCTTGTAATTCCCCCAGGCATCAGAGAACATGGTTCGCTTTCTGACTATGCGGTTTGCGTATCAAGACTTTTAATTTTCAAAATGATGTTCGTTGTCGACCGATCTTGGACAAAAGGCATGATTTCGATTTTTCCACCATAGCCCAGTACCACGGGCGCTTCGGGCAGGTTGTCGACAGTGTAATCGCCGCCTTTTACATACAGATCAGGCTGAATAACCTCGAGCAGGCTTATAGGCGTGTCTTCCTCGAAAGACGTCATGAATGTCACTGACTCCAGCCCGGATAGGATGCGGATACGTTCACTTAAATTATTGATGGGCCGGTTGTTTCCTTTCAGACGTTTGATACTTGCGTCGGAGTTCAGACCTAATACCAGGGCATCGCCTAGCGTCCGAGCCTGGTCGAGGTAGGTAACATGCCCACTGTGGAGCAGATCGAAACACCCATTGGTAAATACGATGCGCCGGGCCTCTTTTCTCAGATGATCGATGCGGTTTTTTAATTCTTGCCAGTCATCAGTATATTTACTGCCATTCCCCAGGTAATGACTCAACTCGCTCTTCGTACAGGTAGCAGTGCCGGATTTTTGTAGTATGACCACAGCAGCCGACTTGGCGATCTCGCCGGCAACTTCGATGGATGCACCGCTTGCCAACGCAAGGGTGAGAGCGCCCACATACGTATCACCGGCGCCGGCAGCCTTGGTGTTCTCCACCGGCTTTGAGAAGGTACGGTAGGGTTCTTTGCCGTGCTGAAACAGCAGCGCGCCCTCAATATCAAGCGTGGCCGCGACATACTTCGTTCCTGTTTTTTTCAAAAGCCGCTGGCCATGGCGTCTGATTTGCTCAGACCGCTTGCCGCTTGCGGCTGGTTCGGTGATTGCAAGGAGTCTCACAAGTTCCTGGTAATTGGGTTTTGCAACCGTGGCCCGCAGGTGGCTATATTTATCAAGGGACTTTGCATCAATTACTAAAATACTTTCCTTTTTGTGTTGCAAAGCGCCAAGGGCGCCAATGACCTTATCGGTCAAGATGCCATAGCCATAGTCCGACACAACGACGGCATCAACCCGGTGAAAGTTGTTTTTCAGATTGCCGATGACCTGCCGCTCGTAGTCAGGGTGTATTGCTTCGGTCGTGCCGGAGTCGAAACGCACGAGCAGTTGATTACCCGCAGTTACCCGTTGTTTAGTAATTGTCCGGCGCACCGGATCGCTTAAAACGAGCGAAGTATCGAGACCATGGCCAGCGAGCGCATCTTTTAGCAGTTTGGCCTCGTGATCGCTCCCCACAACGGATATATAGTGAACTTTGGCACCTAACTGCGCCAGATTCGCGGCGGTATTCGCGGCTCCTCCCGGCACTGTTTTGACGTCTCTGATATCGACTATTGGAACGGGCGCCTCTCTGCAAATCCGGTCGGCGGAGCCATCCATATAAACATCAAGCATGGCATCTCCAATCACCAGTACACTTAAATTACTGAAGTGATTGATAGTGGCAAGGTAATCGCCATTCATACTGTCTCCTTTTGCCTGAGCCTCGTTAACACCAGGAACCAGGAATCCCCGATCAGCTGAATCTGATAAATAGCCAATTCAACCGCACCGTTGATGGCAAGAGGCGCGCACCATTGCGCCTAAGATGCGCCCCACTTCGCGGTTATGTTGTTGAGGTAGGACATGCCTCTTCGTTTTTTGGCGGATGTATCCGATTAGTGACATCACTCTTGACGAAGCCCGTCGCAGGTCCGCAAATAACCTGCGCTGCTTCCGTCCACGCTTCGACCGAGTATTCAGGTTGCCTGTAGGCACCCTTCACCCATTCGGTTTCGTTGCCGTCATCGAAATGAACAGTACGGCAGCCGGCACGATTACCGGCTTCGATGTCATGCAGGATGTCCCCAATCATCCATGAAATCCGGGGCTCGATGGAATGGTCCTTCGTTGCTCTCAAAATCATTCCCGGCATTGGCTTACGGCATCCGCAACCGTCGCTCAGCTCGTGAGGACAGTAATAAAATGCATCCAATTTCACGCCGTATGCCGCAAGCAAGGTCTGAATTTGCACGTTAACAGGCAGCAGATCATTTTCTTTGAACAAGTTTCGGGCAATCCCTGGCTGATTGGAGATGACGATCAGCTTATATCCCTCGTTTTTCAAGTGGCGAAGCGCTACGCCGGCTCCCGGCATAAGCTGGATATGCCGGGGATCAACGTTGTACGGCACGTCGCGAATAAGCGTTCCATCTTTGTCTATGAATACGGCGCCGCCGACTTCTACGGCCATGAAGTTTCCCTCATCGGGAGCACCATGACCTCGGGGATCACCGTTTCATCTGGCTGCGTCAGCACAAAGTGTACGGTTTCGGCCACATGCTTGGGATCTTGGAGAACATTTGGATCAGTCTCGGGGAATCTCTCCAGGATAAAGGGTGTACGCATGCCGCCAGCAACCACGGAGGTCACTTTTATATTGTCCCGTCGGGCTTCGGCATGCAGAGAGTGGCCAAACCCGAGCAGACCCCACTTGCTTGCATGATAGGCAGTTGCTTCGGTCCAGGCTCGCTTGGCTGCCGTAGAGGTAATATTGACAATGTGGCCCTTACCTCGACGCTTCAAGAATGGATAGACGGCTTTCGACAGGAGAAAAGGTCCTCGTAGATTGACGTCGAGCACGCGGTCCCAATCAGCAATCGTTAAATCTTCAATAGAAAGCGTCGTATCTGTGCCCGCATTATTGATCAAGATATCGATTTGCCCGTGTTCCACCAAGATGCTATCGACTGTTTGCTGAACGTGATGCTCGTTACTGACATCCAGCACATAGGCATAAGCACTGCCACCTGCTTCCCTGATCGCCCGGGCTACGTTTTTAACCTGCTCTTCCTTGATATCACAGCCACAGACAACTGCGCCCGCTGCGCCGAGCGTGAGTGCAATCGCCTCGCCCAGCCCCTGACCCGCGCCGGTGACAATAACCACTTTATCCGCAACGCTCTGTCTATTCATGCGACATTTTCCCCTTGTTGACGGACTTCACAGATGGGCGAGTCAGCTGGAATTGCATCATTGAACAATCTTCCGGTACTTTGACGATATTCAGTTCATCCGCCATGATTTGCTGTTCTATCAGGTGGCTCAGAACATGGACGACGTGGAGCTGAACTTCCTGAATACGCGACGTTTCGTTTGACGGGACGATAATGTTCACATCGGTCAATTCCGCAGCGGGGCCGCCGTCTTTGCCGAGCAGGCCGATACAGAACATTTCTCGCGTTCGAGCCGCCCGGATTGCGTTGACGAGATTGGGTGACCGGCCGCTCGAACTAATTACCACCAAAACATCGCCTGGCCGGCCATGCGCCTCGATCTGCCGGGCGAACACCTCATCAAAGCTGAAATCGTTTGCCCACGCCGTTACAAATGTCGTATCCGCCGTAAGCGCCATTACGGGCAAGCCACGCCGGCCGTCAGCCTCAAACCTGCCGACGAGTTCTGATGCAAAGTGTTGAGCTTCAGCGGCGCTACCCCCATTACCGCAAACGAGCATCTTTCCCCCGCGCGCAAGCGAGCGGTAAATAGCCTGAGCCGAGTCGAGGGTGGCCAGACGTATTTTTCGCCTGGATTTTTTTATGGTTTCAATTAATGACTCGAACGAATCGTCAATGTATGAAAGGGGATCATCCTCGCCGTCCGTCCGTAACGGACTGAGGGTCGCAATTCGCTCGTACATGTTGGCGGTCAGGTGCGTTGCCTTCATCCAGGTGAGGTTCTCGTTCACATGACGAATCGCGTTTTCCTTGAAGTAAGTCATTAGCGTATTGCTGCTCAACAACTCAATGATGCGCTGGGCGAGCACCGCAGGGTTGTTGGGGGGAACCAGAAAGCCGGTCTTGCCATCGATGACGGTTGATTTAATACCGCCAACATTCGACCCGAGCACTGGGGTCCCGCAGGCCATGGATTCAAGCGGCGTGATACCGAATGGCTCATACCATGGCGTAGTTGCGAATACATCCGCGGCACTATAATAATAATGCAGCATGTTGCGCGAACGGCGGCCGACAAAGGTTACGACGTCGCCTACGCCCTCCCCATCGGCGAGTTTTTGCAGGCGTCCGATTTCAGGGGTGATTTCAGGATCGGGTTCCTCCGATTCGCCGCCTACAACCAGCAAGCGTGCCTTGAAGCTATGCTCCCGCCGCATATGGGCAAGAGCCTTTATGACGTTATCGATTCCTTTGCGTGGAACTAGGCGACCGAGTTGGAGGATGATCTTTTCCTTTGGGTCAAGGTTTAACGCCATGCGCGCGAACAGCTTATCAACCGGGTAAATCTCATCCGATCGGAAGCCGTTAGGAATAATCGTTATTTTGTGGGGGTCAGCCTGATAAAGATTAACCAGGTCGTCGCGATCCTGAGGACATAGCGCCACGATTTGGTCGGCCTCCGCTAATACCCGTTCTTCGATCGCAAAACCTTCATCCGGGAACCAGTCATTCTTCCCTTGATGGAGGCGACGTACCTTCGCCAGTGCGTGCAACGTGACGATGAAGGGAATGCCTATTTTCTGCTTTATATCAGCCGCCACCTGGGCAGACATGAAGAAGTGGGCATGTATAAGTTTGTAGGGGTTATTTTCCGCTTCAATAAAGCTCAGCATGTTTCGGGTGAAGGCTGGCATATGCGGGAGCAGCTTCTCTTTGGGAAGAGACGTCAGTGGACCGGCCTCCACGTGAACGATTCGTACCCCGCTCCGCCAGTTGACGATCTTTGGCACCCTCTGGTCGTCCCAGCGAGTGAAAACGTCTATTTTGTAACCTATGGCCGCCAGATGTTGGGCTAATTCGGCGACCGCAATGTTCTGCCCGCCAGTGTCGACCCCCCCGATGGCAGCTAGTGGTGAGGCATGCTCACTTATAAGCGCTATTCTCTTCTTCATATTTTTTCCGGCTATGGTGAGGCCGGCCTTGTTTGTACTTGCGAGATATAGAAGTCGCTAGAACCCCGGTTGACACCTTCAGTTGGGCCGAGGCCGTCGTCCCTTTAGGCATCGTCTCAGGTAACTTTCCGAGATATGAAAAAATGTTCGTTCTCATCCTTAAGTAAAAACAAATTAATTCAGACGTTCCTGTCCAGTCTGTTCGCCGGCGCACCAAGTCTTCAGGTTGGTTTGGACGCGGCGGTGTTGATAATCAACTGGACACAACGCAGCGTCTCAACTGCGGTCTTGCCCGCTATGGAGGTTAAAAGTGAGTTTTTGGGTGCCGGGGCAAGGCCTTATCGGCCTTTATTGTTTTGCTGAGCTAACCGAGCGGGTGCACAAAAACTGGATGCTTCCGGGAAGGGGATGATTGCAGGTCAGCACCGCATTCTGGTGATGTAAAACGTTGCGATTGAAGGTGAGGTGCTACCCGGCCGCGACAGTGTGCGGGCGTCGGGCTGTGGATTCGAATCTTATGGCGTTCGAGCACCGATGACCTGCGGGTTCGATAAGAAGTCGTTCTGGAGAAGACCGGCTGACATGTCCGTTTTTTATTGCACGGCGGAGCGGTGGTTCCCGGGTATACAGGAGGGCAATGCAACGGCTAGATACATTTCATCCGTCAAGCAGTTTCCACGTTACGCTGTTCCCCGCCCGGAGCGGGATTAACGCATCTCCCCCAAATTCCAAATGCGTGGGAACGTTCCATTTTTCTTTTTTTAAGCTGATGCTGCCCTCATTACGCGGCAGTCCGTAGAAGGCGGCGCCATGAAAGCTGGCAAAAGCCTCCAGCTGGTTAAGCGAGCCCGCTTGTTCGAAAACCTCCGCATAGAGTTCTATCGCCGCATGAGCGGAGTAGATGCCTGCACAGCCGCAACCAGTTTCCTTCGCCGATCTTGGATGGGGAGCGCTATCGGTGCCCAGAAAAAATTTCGGGTTGCCGCTCGTGGCGGCTTCAACCAGTTTTTCGCGATGGGTTTCACGCTTGAGTACCGGGAGGCAATAATGGTGAGGATTAATGCCATTCTGAAACAGGGCATTGCGATTCAGCAGCAGGTGATGAACGGTAATGGTCGCGGCGACATTAACCGATGCCCCTCTCACAAACTCTACCGCTTCCCCGGTAGTGATATGCTCGAACACAATTCGGAGATTTGGAAACCGTCTCGTAATGGGGATCAGCACCCGGTCCAGGAAAATTTTTTCCTTGTCGAACACGTCCACTTCAGGGTCCGTAACTTCGCCGTGTACCAGTAGCGGCATGCCGGTCTCTTCCATTGTTGCAAGGGTCCGGTAGCACTTGGCAATGTCGGTCACTCCCGCGTCCGAGTTGGTGGTTGCACCAGCGGGATAGAATTTCAGGCCATGTATTGCACCGCTTTTACGGGCATGAATGATTTCCGATGGCGGCGTGTTATCGGTAAGATAGAGCGTCATCAGAGGCGTGAAATGCAGGCCCTGGGGCAGCGCGTCGAGGATACGCGCGCGATAGGCAACCGCCATCTCCGTTGTCACCAACGGCGGTTTGAGGTTGGGCATGACAATAGCGCGGGCAAAGCGCCGGGCGGAGTCCGGCAGCACGGCGCGAAGTTGCGGCCCGTCCCGCAAGTGAAGATGAAAGTCGTCCGGGCGAGTGATCGTTAGTGTGGTCAAATGTGGCCCTGGCAGATGTAACCGAATACCCAATCCAAACAAAACTAAGCACTGTCGGGGGATTACGTGTTGCTCTGGCTGAATGTTTCGCAGGTACGTCGCAGTGAAACATCATCCGATATCCAACGGGACCGGATCGGACGGGGGAAGTATTCTTTCGTGCGAAGCTTGTCAGAGCGACGTCTACCCTATTTTGACGCCCCCTTTTCCGCTAATCCGAAATGCGGCCCATAAGGGTGTCGCTGGTATGAACAGCTTTTTCAGCTATTAGCTCAGTGGCGGCGGCGACCTGTCCCCAGGTATTCCAGAGCAGCACACCGCGAACGCGCCCTTCACGTAGGTAATAGATCACACCTTTGCGAAACGGCTCCTTCCAGTCTTCAACAACATCCAAGCTGGAATCGAGTTCTCCCACGGCTTCGTAGCCTAAATCGAACAGGTCGGAATAAAAGAAAGGTAGATGAAGGTAAGCGTTTGATTCTCCGGCCATGTTCCGTCCGGCCATCTCGCCCATCGTATTAGCATTGTCCTCATGTTCAACACGCATGGGTTTATCCAGGAAGGCATTGTAGAAATTCGCCACATCGCCCGCTGCGTAGATGTCCTGATCGCTGGTGCGCAGAAGTGCATCCACAACTACGCCATTATCAACCTTAAGGCCAGCCTCTGCCGCCAACTCGATATTGGGTTGTATCCCCAGGCCGGCCACAATCCCGTCGCCGGATAATTCCGTCCCGTTGCCGGTAGTAACGATCGTTTTGTTGCCTTCGGTCCGCACGGATTTTACCGTTTCTGTCGTATGCAGCGTGATACCTTTTTCCCGATAATAGGAATTGAGGAACTCAACCAGAGGTGCCGGGTAAACCCGTGAGCCTAGTCCATTTTCCGGGAACACCATCGTGACCCGTTTATTGTTCATTGCAAGCGCAGCCGCAGTCTCGGAACCGATGAAACCGCCGCCAATAACAATGAAATCGAGGCCGCGTTCGCTCAGTTCCCGCAACTTCCGATAGTCATCCGCCGTCCTGAAATAAATGATGTTGCTGTTGAAATCGGGAAAGCGCCGGGGACGCCCACCTGTAGCGAGCAAGAGCTTCTCATACGTGTAAGTATTTCCGACGTCATCGGTTGCCATCTTTTTTTTTGCGTCGAGAGCGACTATTTTCTTGCCGAGGTGGATGGCGACGTTGAGACCGTGCTCGTTACGCCAGATAGACTCATACGGACTGCCTTTCCATAGCGCCTTGGTCAGCGGAGGGCGATCATAAGGCGGGTGCCGTTCCTCGCAGATCATCGCGATAGCCCCATTCTGGTCAATTTTACGAATGCCGTGAACAGCAGAATCGGCCGCCATCCCACCACCAACGATGAGGTATTTGTGATGTTTCATGATTCTTCCTTTTTAAACGCACCGGAGAGCGAGGTCGGAATGTGCCAATGATAACATTCGGGAAACGTTAAATATCTGTTCTAAGGGTTGTTTTGCCAGCTGAGGAACTCTGAACGGGGGTATCCCATCCAACGCCAGTAGCTCTAGTGGAATCTGTCTCATTTTATGAGATTTCCTTTGAGACAATTCGGCACAGACACGAGAATAGCTGGCGGCGGTGTATAGCGGCGCTGCCCGCACAGATGCAAAACAGGCGCCTCATCTTTATTCACAAAGCTTGTGCCAGTATATAATGGGTTCCTCTACTAATTCAAAATTAAGACTGGGCACGGCCCGAAAGTAAGAGATGAATGAAGCGAAAACCGAAACGGGAGCGCTGCCGATAGACATTTGTGTGCAGCATGCACGCGAGATACTCGCTTCCCAGCTTCCGCAAATAAAGGACAAGGGCTACGACTTCGCGCCGCCCTTCAGGCAAATGACTATACAGTTGTATCTCGTGGGGGTGATGTGGAGATGCGGTGAAAGCCTCAAATTGCCGATTGATGCGCGCGATCACGCTTTTCAGGCGCTTGAGTCAATGCTGATCAGCGACGGCATGTCTAAAAAGGAAGCACAAAAACGGATTGCATTTTTGAGCAGCATGTCCAGAGTCGACGGGGGAGCGGACACGCTGGCCGTATCTGCGGGCTACGAGGCAACGCGGAATGACGCCAGCATGGTGTCGGTATTTGACGAGTACAGGCATGAAACCAAGGTTTCCGGCGCGTTGTGGCGCCTTTTCGAACGCGGCAAGAAGATAATGTTTATTGGTGGGGCAGCGGCAGCCGTCGTCACGATCTGGGCAGTCACGATTTTTCTTCCAAAAACCGAGGGAATCGACATACTTGCAGCCGGACTGCTGGCCGCCGCCCTGGTTGTCATTCCGACATTTCTAGTCGGGTTATTGATTTATAGATCGAAGATAAAGAAATCAGATCCGCCGGCCTCCTCGCCCTTGTGATCGCGGCAAACGCCTGTATGCCAAATTAACCCGGCCTCGGCGATTCGGAGCGCACGGATTCATCCTCTCTGGGCGCCTCCTTGGGCGAATCGATTGCACGTTGCGCAAGGGGTTAGCGGTGAGGGTGAAAGCGGCGAACGGACAACGTATAATTGTCTGTTTTTCCTCTCAAGGTTATTGACCCGCCTAAAAACTAATGAGTGCGAAAATCATGGATGGCAATATGCTTGCCAGAGAAATGCGGGCCGAATGGAAGGGCCGGGCTCAGCATCTGGCGGAAAGAGGCATGCAGCCGGGCCTGGCGGTAATCATTGTAGGTGATGACCCCGCTTCTCGCATATACGTGCGCAACAAGGCCAAGGCATGCGGCGAAACCGGAATATATTCAGAGATACATAAATTTCCCGACAGCGTGAGCCAGGATGATGTCATCCAGCGTATTCAGGAATTGAACGGGGACACCCGGATTCACGGCATTCTGGTGCAGTTGCCGCTCCCCCCCCACTTCGAAAGCGTCAAGGTATTTGCGTCCATTGCAGCGGAAAAGGATGTGGATGGGTTTCATCTTTCCAACGTGGGCGCGCTTGCGACCGGCAATGCCGTTTTCCCGCCATGCACGCCTCATGGGGTGATGCATCTATTGAGGAGATACGGGATTCCAATCGAGGGGCAGCACGCGGTAGTGGTGGGCCGCAGCAATATAGTCGGCAAACCGATGGCGTTGATGCTCTTGCAAAAAGGCGCGACCGTCACCATCTGCACATCTAAAACGCGCGACCTCGCCGCACATACGCGCCGTGCCGATATCCTGGTGGTTGCGGCGGGAAAGCCGCGAATGATTACTGCCGACATGGTTAAGGTGGGCGCGACCGTGATCGACGTGGGCATCAACCGTCTCCCTGATGGCAGGCTCACGGGAGACGTAGACTTCGATTCTGTCAGCGAGAAAGCAGGGCACATTACCCCTGTTCCTGGCGGGGTAGGACCAATGACAATAACCATGTTACTGTGCAATACCATCGAGGCTGCGGAGCGTGCTCAAGCACGGAACTAGCTGCAGCTTAACGGGTGAATCAGGCAAGTTCAAAAAATTTCGAGACCATGAAACATGGAACCCATACCCGACATAGACCCGTCTGAAACCCAGGAATGGCTGGATGCGCTGGAATCCGTGCTAACACACGAGGGGACAGAGCGGGCTCATTATCTGCTGGAAAGGCTGGTTGAAAAGGCCCGCCGTTCGGGTGCGTACCTTCCCTATAGTGCGACCACAGCCTATATCAATACGATTCCACCGGGCAAAGAAGAACGCTCGCCAGGCAATCACGCGCTTGAGCACCGGATACGGTCCTATGTCCGCTGGAATTCGATGGCGATGGTGCTGCGTGCAAACAAAAACTCCAATGTGGGGGGCCATATTGCCAGCTTTGCGTCTGCCGCGACACTGTATGACGTCGGCTATAATCACTTTTGGCACGCCACCTCGAAAGATCATGGAGGCGATCTCGTATTTGCCCAGGGGCATTCTTCACCCGGACTTTACGCCTACGCTTTCCTCCTGGGCGAACTGACGGAGGAACAACTCAATAATTTCCGCCAGGAGGTTGAGGGCAAAGGCTTGTCGTCTTATCCCCACCCGTGGCTGATGCCTGATTTTTGGCAATTTCCTACTGTATCGATGGGCCTGGGCCCGTTGATGGCAATTTACCAGGCGCGTTTCATGAAATATCTGGACAGCCGTGGTCTTGTCAAAACTCAGGGGCGCAAAGTATGGGCCTTCATGGGCGACGGGGAAATGGACGAACCGGAGTCTATGGGCGCGATCTCGCTGGCGTCCCGCGAAAATCTGGACAATCTGATTTTTGTCGTTAACTGCAACCTTCAGCGTCTTGACGGACCGGTACGCGGCAATGGAAAGATAATTCAGGAACTCGAAGCCGCTTTTCGCGGAGCGGGCTGGAACGTCATCAAGGTGATCTGGGGTTCATACTGGGATCCGTTACTGGCAAAGGATACCAAGGGATTGCTACAGCAACGCATGATGGAATGCGTGGATGGCGAATACCAGACTTTCAAGTCGAGAGATGGCGCCTATGTTCGGGAACACTTCTTCGGAAAATACCCGGAGCTGCTGGAGATGGTTGCCAACATGTCGGACGATGACATCTGGCGATTAAATCGTGGCGGTCATGATCCGCACAAGGTTTATGCTGCTTATTCGGCCGCTTCAAAACATACCGGGCAACCGACCGTCATTCTGGCCAAGACGATCAAGGGTTATGGCATGGGCGAGGCGGGAGAGGCCCAGAACATTACCCATCAGCAGAAGAAGATGGGGACCACTTCCCTTAAAGCCTTTCGCGATCGCTTCGGTCTCCCGATAGCGGACGATATCATCGACGACATGCCGTATTTGAAATTCGACAAGGATTCCCCTGAATTTGTGTACATGCACCAGCGGCGGCAGGCCCTGGGAGGATTCCTCCATCGGCGCCGACGCAAGGCTGAAGCGTTGCAAGTACCGCCGCTCTCAGCCTTCGAGACGCTGCTCAAGGCTAGTGGCGAGGGCCGCGAATCTTCCACCACCATGGCATTCGTGCGCATACTGAATGTCCTGGTAAAAGACAAGAATATCGGTAAACGGGTGGTGCCCATCGTTGCGGACGAATCGCGCACCTTTGGCATGGAAGGCATGTTCCGCCAGTTGGGGATCTGGTCTTCGACGGGACAACTTTATACGCCGCAGGATGCCGATCAACTCATGTATTACAAGGAGGACAAGAACGGGCAGATCCTGCAGGAGGGCATCAACGAGGCGGGAGCCATGTCCTCGTGGATGGCTGCCGCAACCGCTTACAGCACCCACGGTGTGCAAATGATACCGTTCTATATTTTTTACTCCATGTTCGGTTTTCAGCGGGTGGGGGACCTGGCGTGGGCAGCGGGGGATATGCGTTGCCGCGGGTTTTTGATGGGTGGAACTGCGGGACGTACGACGCTGAATGGTGAAGGATTGCAGCATGAGGACGGCCACAGTCATCTGATCGCCTCAACCATTCCCAACTGCATATCCTACGACCCCACGTTCGCATACGAAGTCGCTGTCATTATCCGAGAGGGCCTGCGTCGTATGTATGAGGTCCAGGAAGATATTTATTATTACATTACTGTCATGAATGAAAACTATCCCCATCCGGAAATGCCCGCAGGTGCGGAGGAGGGCATACTAAAAGGGATGTATCTGTTCCACGAGCGTAGCCCGGCGGGCAAGGCCGATGCCGGGCGGAGAGTTCAGTTGCTCGGTTCCGGTACGATTTTGCGCGAGGTGATCGCTGCAGCGGAAATTCTTGAGAAGGAATACGGCGTTACAGCCGATATCTGGAGCGTCACCAGCTTTAACGAATTGAGAAGAGAAGCATTGGATGTAGCTCGATGGAACCTGTTGCACCCGGCAGCACCGGCGAGGTTGTCCTATGTTGGCGCCTGCCTGAAAGACCGCGCCGGGCCGGTAGTCGCGGCTACCGACTATATGAAGGTTTTCGCCGACCAGATACGTGAGTTTGTGCCAGGGCGATATAAGGTCCTGGGTACAGATGGCTTCGGGCGTTCGGACACGCGGCAACGGTTGCGGCAGTTTTTTGAAGTCGATCGCTATTACGTTACCGTGGCGGCGCTTAAAGCCCTGGCGGAAGAAGGCAGTATTACGGCTGAGACGGTGGAACAGGCGATAGCCAAGTTTGGCATTGATCCAGATAAGCCCAACCCGGTGACGGTCTAAGAGATCGGCTGGGAACGCAAAATATGTTGGGCCGCTGCACACCCCCGGTCTGGGTATTGGCTGAAGCGCTTGAGATGCATAGCTCACTCCCGCGCAGGGTCGCCACGGTTTAGCGGGGATGAGGCGCCTGAGAGTAAAATAAGTGCGGTGATCTTCTGACCCGTCCCAGCACCCCGTGGCTATCTCGACGAATTGGCAAGTATCGTAAACAGAATTGAGGGAAGAGGCGTGGCAGAAACCAAACAGGTATTAATTCCCGATATTGGCGACTTTAAAGACGTCCCCGTGATAGAAGTATTGGTAAAGGCCAGCGATGCGGTGGAGGCGGAAGATCCATTGGTTGTGCTTGAATCAGACAAGGCGACGATCGAAGTACCTTCGCCCTTTTCCGGCGTCATAAAAAACATATCTGTAAAAGTGGGTGACGAGGTTTCAGAGGGTACACTCGTTTTGGAGATGGAAGTCGCCCCTACGGGCAGTGCCGTATCGGCTGAACAGGTCGCTCCCACCCAGGTTTCCTCGTCACCCCAGCCCGAGCCCCAGCGATCTCTCACCGCAGCCGAGAGTTCCCGTCCTGCTCCTCGCCCAGTCGCTGAGGTGTCGAATTCCGCTCCAGCTTTATCCCCCCTCCGCCAACCCGCAGGCAACTTGTCGTCACCGGATGAAGCCATGTTGGCAAAGGCGCACGCCAGTCCGGCAGTGCGGCGTCTCGCGAGGGAACTCGGCGTAAACCTTGGCCTGGTCAGAGGTACGGGACCGAAACAGCGGATACTAAAGGAAGACGTACAGGCTTACGTCAAAGCGGAACTCTCCCGGCCGCGTGGCGGCAACGGCACTGAGCTTAATCTGCTACCGTGGCCCGATGTCAATTTCGCCAAATTCGGGCCCGTCGAGTTGCGATCCTTGTCGCGTATAAAAAAAATGGCCGGAGCCAATTTGCATCGTAACTGGGTAATGATCCCGCACGTCACCCAATTTGATGAGGCCGATATTACGGAGTTGGAGTCATTACGCAAGGAATCCAACGAATCAACGAAGGAAGATGGCGTAAAGGTGACGATCCTTGCGTTTTTGATGCGAGCGTCGGTAGCCGTATTGAAAAAATTTCCTGAGTTCAATGCTTCACTTGCGAGCGATGGGGAAAACCTGGTGGTCAAGAATTATTACCATCTCGGATTCGCGGTCGACACGCCGAATGGGTTAGTGGTGCCAGTGATTCGGGACGTAGACCAAAAAGGGGTAATCGCTATTGCGAAGGAAATGGCTGACCTGGCGGGACTGGCCCGTGAGGGCAAGCTCAAGCCCGTCGACATGCAGGGGGCAAGCTTTACTATTTCCAGCTTGGGAGGGATTGGCGGCACTGCATTCACACCCATCATCAACGCGCCGGAAGTTGCTATCCTTGGGGTATCCCGGAGCAGCATGAAGCCGGTCTATCACGATGGGGAGTTCGTCCCTCGTTTAATACTGCCATTATCTCTGTCTTATGACCATCGTGTGATTGATGGCGCGACTGCTGCGCGCTTCACTACTCATTTGGTCGAGGTCCTTGCGGATATGCGGCGAGTGCTGTTGTGACCTTCGACTGTCTTGGAAGAGGCGGGCAGTTCCGCTGTTCCGCGGCTCCCACATCGCAGCGCAATGCATAGCTCTGAATGTTCGCTTGTCGGAATTTTTGGCGGAACCTTTGACCCCGTACACTTTGGTCATTTGCGAGCAGCCGAAGAAATTGGCGAATTAGCCGGTTTGCGGGAAGTACGTTTTATTCCTGCGGGGATGCCTCGTTTACGCGCCAACCCTGTCGCAGCAGTTCATCATCGTGTGGCAATGATTCAACTGGCGATCGAGAATAATCCCAGGTTCAAGCTGGACGAGCGCGAAGTTCAGCGGCAGGGGACAAGCCGGAGCGTCGAATCGCTGCGAGAAATGAAGCAGGAGTTGAATGGGGTCGGGCTGTGTTTCATTACCGGTGCTGATGCTTTCACTAAACTGGCCGAGTGGCACAGTTGGCGCGACCTTTTCAAGCTATGCCATTTCATTGTTGCAGCCCGCCCCGGGCACGCCTTAACGAAAAGCCGCGATGAGCTGCCGGGGGAGCTAAAGGAAGAGTGCGCAGCCCGCTGGGTTACCAGCGTGGACAGCCTCAGACAGACTCCCAGTGGTTTGATTTTTGTGGCACCGACCACCTTGCTGGATATCTCTGCCACAACCATTCGCGAGCGCGTGGCTGCAGGGAAAAGCCTTCGTTATCTGATTCCAGATGCCGCTCTAAATTATATTGCTGCAAATCACCTGTATTCGGAAGAACTATGACCCTTGCCAAACTAGTAAAAACCGTTGTGGCCGCGCTTGAAGAAATCAAGGCACGAGATATCGAAGTGTTGGACGTTCGAAAAATATCCACGCTATTCGACCGCATGATTATTGCCAGTGGCGATTCTTCCCGCCAAACAAAGGCGATTGCGAATAACGTGGCGGAAAAGGTCAAAGCAGCGGGAGGTTCGGTTTATGGCCTGGAAGGGGAAGAAACTGGGGAGTGGATTCTGGTAGACCTGGGGGACGTGCTGGTGCATGTCATGCAGAGTACCGCGCGTGCGCACTACAACCTGGAAGAACTGTGGGCGGAGGCAAAAAAAATAAAGCGCGCAACTGCATCCGCTCCAGGCGCGAGAAGTCTGACATCAAATTCCGGGGAGTCCAGCAGAACTCCAGTTCAAACGGCGCCCAAAGTGAGAACAGGCAAGGCCCGCGGATCCCAATTGGATCCGGAAGCGGAGGACTGAGCAGTTGTACTATGAAATTCTTCATTTGCACAGTTGGACATAAAATGCGGCCATGGGTCGAAGCCGCGTTTCAGGAATATGCGCAGCGTATGCCCCATGAGGCTGCAATTGAACTGATTGAAATCAAGCCTGAGAAGCGCGGAAGCGGTAAAAGTGCGGAACAATTGCTGGCTGCCGAAGGCGCCCGTATACGGGCGGCTATACCACCGAGGTGTCGTATCGTGGCAATGGATGAACGTGGCAGCCAGTGGACGACCGCCATCCTGGCGGATTCCATTACCAAATGGATGAAGAACGGTGGTGACACCGCTTTTCTCATCGGCGGCGCAGACGGGTTGGATCCCCGTATCAAGAATTCCGCTGACGAGATTTTCGCGTTATCGGCCCTGACGCTGCCGCACGGGTTCGTGCGCATACTGTTGGCGGAGCAGTTGTATCGCGCCGTATCGCTTATCAAAGGGCATCCTTATCACCGGGCATAGAGCCACGACCCTGGGTACTTCGAAGAGGACCTGGACATCATAACGCTTCGTCCAAATTGGATTTACCTTGCTTCTCGCAGTCCGCGACGACAGCAACTGCTATCACAGATTGGCGTTAACTTCGAGGTTCTATCGCTGCGCGAAGCCTCGCCCCGGATAGCGGATGTGGACGAAACACCGCTGCCCGATGAAATCCCGTTGGACTATGCCCGGCGTATTGCACTGGTAAAGGCTGAGATGGGGCGGCTCCGGCTAGTCCAACGGGGATTCCCCGATCGTCCGGTGCTTGCGGCGGACACGGCAGTAGTGCTAGGCAAGCGTATTCTGGGAAAGCCAGCAGACCCCGCTCATGCGAAGGAAATGCTGGAGACACTTTCGGGGCAGACCCACCACGTATTAACCGCAGTCGCGGTGGCTGCCCAGACTGGGGTACAAGTGCGCACATCGACGACCATGGTTGAGTTCCGCAATATCACCGAAAGGGAAATACGCGCATACCTTGCATATAGCGAGGCGCAAGATAAGGCTGGCGCGTATGCGATCCAGGGAAGGGCGGCAGTTTTTATCTCCGCCATTTCGGGTAGCTACAGTGGGGTGGTAGGGTTGCCGCTATTCGAAACAGCGCAGTTGCTGGAAGAATATGGAATACGCCTTTTTACCTGAGTTGTACTAATGCACGGCAAATTTTATGAATAGTGAAATTCTCGTCAATGTCACGCCGCAGGAAACGCGCGTTGCGGTGATCGAGCAAGGTGCCGTGCAAGAGTTGCATATAGAGCGCACCAGCAGCCGGGGCATAGTGGGGAATATTTACAACGGTCGTGTCATCAGGGTGCTGCCGGGAATGCAATCAGCCTTTGTCGATATCGGACTTGACCGGGCCGCCTTCCTTCACCTTGCAGACATCTGGAGGGTGCGCCAAGGCGAGGATGCGGGAAAGCCTATCGAAAGATTGCTGCATGAAGGGAAGAACATCCTCGTGCAGGTGATCAAAGATTCAATTGGCACAAAGGGCGCACGTCTTTCTACTCAAGTGAGTATCGCGGGGCGCATGCTCGTCTATCTGCCACAGGTATCTCATATCGGCATTTCCCAGCGCATCGAAGATGAAACCGAGCGAAAGTCGCTCCGGGAGAAACTCAAGCATTTGGTGGCTGCTGGTGAAAAAGGCGGTTTTATCATCCGGACCATGGCGGAAGCCGCGAGCGAGGAGGATTTGCAAACCGACATCGAATATCTGCACAAGTTGTGGCACGACATCAAGGAAAAATCCCTCACTGCTCGGCCTGGGCTGCTATATCAGGATTTGAACCTTAGCTATCGCGTGCTGCGCGATTTTATAAATGACGATACGGCGCGTATTCTCGTGGATTCCCGCGAAACGTTTCAGAAAATGACCGCGTTTGCCGATATCTATATGGCGAACGTGAAGGGACGAATAGATCATTATGCTGGAGAGCGTCCGCTGTTCGATCTCTACGGGGTGGAAGACGAAATCGAGAAGGCGTTGGCGAGGCGTGTCAACCTGAAATCAGGAGGTTATCTCATTGTCGATCAAACTGAGGCATTGACCACCGTAGACGTCAATACCGGAGGATATGTCGGAATACGCAGTTTTGACGATACTATTTTCAAAACCAATCTTGAGGCCGCCCAGGTTATTGCCCGCCAACTGCGCCTGCGAAATCTGGGGGGCATTATTATCATTGACTTTATAGATATGGAGAACACGGAACACAAGAGCGCCGTGCTCACCGAATTCAAGAAATCACTGACAAAAGATCGGACGCACATGACGGTTAACGGGTTCACCGCACTGGGACTGGTGGAGATGACGCGCAAACGGACGCGTGAAAGCCTGGCTCACGTCGTGTGCGAAATATGTCCTACCTGCCAGGGCCGCGCCAAAGTGAGAACGGCACAGACGATGTGCTATGAAATTTTGCGCGAATTATTGCGGGAATCCCGGCAATTCGATGCGCGCGAATTTCGCATTCTCGCGTCGCAACAGGTCATCGACCTGTTTCTCGATGAGGAGTCACAAAGCCTCGCCCAACTGGCGGATTTTATCGCCAAACCTATCAGTTTGCTGGTCGAGGCAACCTATACGCAGGAACAATATGATGTGATCCTGATGTAAGTCCACTTAAGGTCCAGCCCTGGAACATCCGCCGATTTCTCGGTAAGGATCCTCCTTAAATTGCTAGATCTTGTGGTGCGTCTCGATTTCGAGTCCTACCACCGACCCCATCTCCGCTGTTTCAGGCGCCTCGATATGGGTGAATGCTTCACTGTCCTCGTAAGCGAGGTCGGTCGTACCTGTGGCCTTTATCAGCTTACCGGCGATTAGACCCGTAGCAAACGCGAACGTTACACTGAACACAATACCGACGAACTGAGCCACTGCGATGCCTGGTACTACAAGGATTGCAATAAAAGCTCCCAGCAGTCCCGGCATGCCATGCAGATTGTGCACTCCACACGTATCCACGATTTTAAAGCGGGCTTCCAGTTTCGGTTGCACGAACACGTAACCGATAACGCTGACAGCGCCGGCCAACAGACCGATTGCAAACGCACCGCTCGGCGACACGATATTGCATGTCGATCCTATAGCGACGCCTCCGGCTAGTGCTGCGTTTGCCATGTCAACCATGGATGTTTTGCCCTTATGAAAATAGGTGCTCAAAAAATAGGTGCTGAGGGTAGCCCCACATAGGGCGAGTACCGTGTTGACGACTGTCTGCGGCATCTCCTCGAAGGGAACGATTGCGGTTGCAAAGCTGGGCCAAAAAAGCCATAGCACCATGGAACCAAGCATGGCGAAACGGTCGGAAGTTGCGTCAGATTCGATCGGCTGCATCCGCTGCCGCGCCGTCGTCAGCGCGAGTGATAACCCCAAGCCAAAGTAGGCACCGAACGCATGAATGATCACCGATCCCGCGGTATCCTGATAACCCTCTGTCAAGCCCATTCCATTATCCAGCACCAGCCATTCGTTCAACAGGTAGGCGGGAACCAGCAAAATTGCAAGTAGCGAATATTGGAAAACCCGCAATCGGCCGAGCACGGCACCCATCGCGATCAACGCAGTGGCTACGGCAAATTCTGCAAAAAGCAGCGCTTTGACTGTGTTTGGCGCAATTTCGTGGGCAAACACTCCGTTGGCGCGGAGGAGCATATACAGTGGGAGCCCGGTTGCGACCACAAGATAGGTGCCGGTTGTCGCGCCAAAGCCGTATCGTCTGACGAACACCATGAGGAAACCAAAACCGACCAGCAACATTGCCAGGATGTGGATAACATAATTGTACTGCGCTACCTGGCGAGCCTCGTTCAGCTCGGCGGTGAGGCCGCCCTCGCTCGCCGAAGCGCCGAAACACAGCAGAAACAAATTGGCGATTCCGAACAGCATTAAGCAGAGGTTTTTTTTCATTTGATTTCCCTCCCTTCTTCAGATTGTTGGGTGACCCACTCAGGAGTGTGATCCTCAATAGCCTTAAAAACAATAGGGATTTTATAAATATGTTGCCACGTGAAGATCGGTTACTGCTATGAAAGAAGAAGTGTTTCAGCGGCGGGTGGGGTTGGCGGCAATCTGTGGAATTTCGGGCAATGGCATGTTTAGGAGGAGTATTGCATGACGATTTTCCCCTTGTTGCCTTTTGGCTGGGCCATGTAGGAACTTACCAAGGACGCGGGAGAATTCATACGGAGCGTCCAGGCGAAGACGGATTGGGGAGCGTGCAACGTTAAATGTGGAACTGCTCGCGCGGGACCACCTCCACGTTAAAGGCTTACTGAAGCGTTTCTGTTATTAGGTTACGGCTCTTTGAATATCAGCGGCAATGGCATGATATAGAGAGTGAAATATTGTGCGCATCTCATCGATGATGCTCGTGACATTCATTACCGCAGGGACGCGCTCTCCACGGTGCTCAATCGCTTCCCCGATGATCTGCAGCTTGACGCCGAGCTTGGAAAAATGCACTGCCTGCCTCCGTTCCGTCAGGACGAATAAAGTATCTATACCGCTTATGCGGGCGAGCTCGGTCGTACCGAGATAGAGTCCGAGCGGGATATAGGGAAAGCGCCGCGACTTCCCTATCTCGGAGTCTTCGTCAGCAAGACTTACCGGGCTGTTCGCCTCCCCTTTGCGTCGCCGATAGCTCGCAACAACCGCCAGCCTGGATACTTCAGCAATACGATTGCGAGGCAATTCCGCTGGATCAATAATTGACCGGTCCAGCGCCTTGGCGCAGGTTCTTTCGAAAGGCAAATGGTAGTGGCGATCGTCCGGCCTTGGCCGCACAATGCGTGTACAACCGATAAATTCCCCCGTTTTGACGCTGCGCATCAAAAGGTGCAGCGAATTCGAGTCATGCTCGTCGGTTTCAAGCCCGTCCTGCCGCATAGATTCAAATTTCAGGTCTTCACAATAAACCTGGTGCCGCACCCGATAAACCTCGTCCTTAAGCGCGCTTGAGAATGCTGGCACGATTTCAAAGTATTGATGGAAAATACTGCCCAGATCGAGTGACTCAGACACAGGCGTGGCTCGATCTTCCAGGCCGTTTGTGATAGTAGTTTGTAGCACTTTGATTCACCCGCTATTGAAGTTTTTTTAAATAGTCTTTCGTAAAAATCTTGTCCTCCAGATCCTTCAGTTCATTTCCGAACATTCGAGTACGGATGTTTCCGACTGGCGGAGAGCGTCTTCCATGACCACGCGGATTAGACGCTGTACCCCAGCAGCTTCTTGAAGTTCTCGTCGCGAGCCGGTTTAAGAAAACGATTATAGTAAGTAAAACTCGGCGCGATAAGACCAGAAGTTAGACTACCGCACCCAATCTCAAACCCTCTGGTACGTGACACTTGTCAATGCCGGGTAGGTCGAGTACGCAATGGTTTTCACAATCAATCAGTTCTTTTCGCGAAAAATGTAGCGGTATAGTTACCGGTAAAATTCGCTCGCGCCAAATCGCCGTTTGTTACTTGGCCGGTGGGCTGCTGAGATAGTGATAGCCGTACTGGCTGGAAAACGTCCGGTACAAAAATCCAGAGGTCCCGTCCCTTCATCAGTAGAATCTGGCCTCGCTCCGAGGCGGGTGCGGTAGTCATTACCAGGCTGTTCTCATTGCCCTTGGAAAGATGCGGTATCTATGCAGGTCCTCGGACTGGCCGGGCCAGTCATTTGTTGATGATGGCCACGGGTAGCAATTGCAATGGCCCTGGCGACACAACCAAAAATTGTCCTGGCCGTCGTGCCGACCGCAAATTTTGGCCATAAGTCAGGCGACGGTATTCCTCAGGTGATGAAAGAAATTAACGGCAACTTCAAGACAACCTTTATTTTTTCCACTCATGACCTTTGTGTTATGGAGATGGCCGAAGGGCTGATATAAAACGGGCAGCTAACAGAGGAGGAGGTAAGAAATGAGAAACGCGCTACGCAATCGCGCCGTAATCCGCGGATGTAATCGTGTAATCGGGGGTGGCTGGTCCAAATGGGGATGGATGGAATACAGCGGAAAATTCGGATTTTCGGGCAGTGGACCTATCGGATTGTTTTGGCCACTTCGATCAGAGCGGCCGCGTCTAAACTGAACTGCATTTCCTGTCCTGACGCCGGTTATGCCGATCGGATTGCTTCATGGATACGGTCAACCCATACGTGACGGTTAGCGGCGATTGACGCTTAACCGCGATCGGCCGACTGCTCCCAGCCTGAGTTCTAAAGTGCTTGCTCCAAGCAAGGAGCGTTACTTGGCGAGTATGCGTCGACGGATGAAGTCTGCGTACCCATGCAAAACATTTTCCCGGTGCACGAGGTTTGCCTCGGTATACATGCGATGAACAAGTGGCAAAGTTGTGAATGATAAGCCAGGGAACATGTGATGGTAGTGATGCAAAGTAAAATTCATATTGGGCAATAGCGCGCGCTCCCACCAGGAAAGTTCAATCAGATGCGTGGAGTCATTGAGTTCCGTGGAATTTACGTTGTATTTGTGTTCGCTGAGCGCGCCTAACCGAACTAGGCATTGAGCAACGGTAAGCAGCGGTAAAATCCAGTACAAAAGAAAATACACCCACCCACCGCTATACGACAGCGCACCTGCGACGACAATCCAGAATGTCGGGCGAACCCACTGCGGGGTCGGGTAGCGACGGCGAAACTCGTCACGCACGCTATCTGTTTCAAGCTTTTTGCTGCGAATCAGGCGCACGATATTTATCCCAAGTATATCCTGCAGCAACATGCGCGCGAATTGTCCCCGGGACATAGGGATACTCCATTCCGTGCCCGATTTACGAGCGTAGTCGGGATCCTTTTCCGTATAGAAGTATTTGTGATGTGCAAGATGCACTTGAGCATACCCCTCGACCGTCAATACAAGCAGGGGATAAGCGGCAAAAAGATTTGTTATCAAGTCACCATATCGTCCTCGCGAGCCCAGTCGATGAACCTGCTCATGAACCAACAGCCCAAGCAAATTCTGGCGCGTCGCGACCAGAAATATCGTGGCCAGACTCATCCATACGTTGTCCAGCCAGATCGCAAGCGAGATGGCACCAATAATTACACACCAGGCGCCGATCAATTGGCGCATAAATGGAGCGGCCCGAGCGCCCACGAGTTTTCTGATCTGCGCCCGCATCTCGGCTTCTCGCTCCGGACTGGCGGCTTTGATTATTGGAGGTAATGTCTTCTGGTTAACGGCTGTCATAACCATAACGCGGGGTTTCCTCAAATACTGGAGGTCCACTGCCGGGGAAGAAGGTAAAGTTTCTGCTACGTTATTATAAGGGCTTAACTGATCGGCTCAAATAATGGAACAGGCGGGTTTTCCAGCTTTTTTTCGAACGATCGTGGTATAGGTAGAACGTACGTCGGAAACACGTGGGGGCATGCATACATTTCTATCCAGCTAAATAGGAAAATTAAGGCCCAAGCAGGTTAGTAGGGGCGTCGATAATTTTGACGTCGCGCCTCCACGACGCGGGGGCGAGAAACATGTCCCAACGCTCGTCAACAGATAGATGGTGCCCGGCCTAAATCTGCAGAGCTTCATAAAAACTCCTTGTCCTCGTGGATTCTCGCCTTCGTTAATAATTGAACGCATCGATTAACCACGTCTGATCAGGCCGCTGAAGGATGGCCGAAACAGGTGAGCGGTCAGTTGGACACGGGCTTTTCAAACTACTGCGAAGACCCGAATCATTTCTTGAAGCCCACTAAAATTCCATGATTGACTGGCAGGCCTTGATCCAGGCGCACAACGCGTTGGAAACCAGCGTCCTCTAGAGCTGCTTCATAATCTTTCCATGGGTGCAACATGCCTTCACCCGTGGCAATGGCTAGAAAGTATGGGGAGCCTAAAGCAGTGCTGAGTGGACCCCTGTCATCATCCCCACCCATCATGTTAAAAATTACGACTGCGCCCGTTTCCGGCAGCGCATCAAAAGTGCGCTTGAGCAGGATACGATTTCTGTCCATGGACCAGATAGTTAGAATGTGGCAATAAACAATGCAATCAGTCCCGGAAGGGAAAGGGTCATGAAAGAAATTACCCGGGTGAGTAGACACACGGTCAGTCATTCCCGCCTGTTGAATATTATGCTTTGCGTATTCGCAAACGGACGCGGAGTCGAACACGCAAGTTTTAACCATTGAGTGATGTTGTGCGATCGCCAGAGCATTGGTTCCATCACCTCCGCCAGCATCAACCACCAGCTTATAAGGGCTGAAGTCCATGGCTTTAGGCAAGAATTGGTTAGCCAATCTGGACAGCCCGCTCATCGCGTCCTGGAAAACTTTTTCCAGGGTTTTATCATGGGTTAAGCGCCCATACAAATTGGACTCCGTCCCGGAGAACCTGGTTAGGCCGACATTACGGCTTTCTTTCAGCGAACGAACAAAATCCATCATTCCGGGATACACGATATGCGCTTGCCAACCAAGAATGGTTCCGGCATAACCCGGCTTACCCTTTACCATCCGCTCTTCCGTCAATTGGGCATTATAGTAACGTTCATTCTCTAACCTGATAATTCCCAATGCTGTTAAGCCAATGAGCAGAATCCGCGCCGGCTGAAGAGCCAATTTCAGGGACTGGGCGAGTTCGTCCAGTGTTTGGGCTGGCCGAATTGAAAGCTTGTCGTAGAGATCAAGCTCAATCCCGGCCCATAAAAGCTGGAAGGCGGTATGCCCGGCAGACAACAATATAAGACCTTCCTCGTCAATTTCTGTTGGGACTTTAGACATTTTCAACTCCTATCGGGATTTCTCTAAACGCTATTTGGCGGTATCCGGAATAAGCGTTAAATGGATAACGGCAGAAAACACGACGAGTTGATCTACAGGGGAATGTGAGGCCGAATCTTTCGAGACACGGCGCGTCAACGAAGTGATACAGGTCCGCCAACTCAGCCGTAATAGTAAATGTGGGGCATGACGGTGATCAGGTCAGTTCGCAGCGAGTGCGCGGCAAGCCGGAGCGGCGCTGGATTATTGTTATTTGCTGCCGTTAGAATGAGGTCGGCACTGGACTAGGGATACTTTTGCGAGTATGTCGAGGTGCACAGACCGGATCTGACGAGGCGCAGGCCCTGGACTTGCATGTAGTCCGGCTTTCGGCGCAGCGGCTCAGTGAAGGCGTGAATGGTATTATGAGCTGGCGAGAGGCGCGGTACCTCAGGAGTAACCGCTGGACTGTACCCATATTCGGAGAAAAGTAATGGTGGTGTGTTGTTCAACGAATGCCATCTTTGGTGATCTATACCGACCGTTGGCGACCTTCAGAGCGCGAGAGGTGCTGTTAGAGAATCCTTCTCATGTATCTGACTTTCAAACCAACTGATTTCACCAGGAGATTATTGTGAATTGTAGAGCATTCCTGGATAGAGTAGCCGAGGAGCTTGGCAGCAGCAGAGTGTTCTCTCAATCGACGGCAAGCGCAAGGTATGGCAGTTGTACCATGGGGACCCAGCGGATCATTTCCGGAGCCGTGCGGCCCATCTCCAAGGCCCAGGTCCAGAGCATCGTTCAGGCCTCCCGGGAATTCGGCGTGCCGTTATACCCTATCAGCACTGGCAATAATTGGGGGTACGGCAGTTCTCTTCCGACAGCCGATGGATGCGTCATCGTCGACCTTTCCGACATGACCGCCATTACACTCGATGCTGAAACAGGGTTGGCTACGCTTGAGCCGGGCGTCACCCAACGCATTCTACGGCAGTATCTTGACGAAAATTTTCTGAGGTTTCTTTGTCCAGTCACCGGAGCAGGTCCGGATTGCAGTTTAGTCGGCAATGCCCTGGAGCGAGGTTACGGCATTACCCCCTACGCAGATCATTTTATGGCAGTAATGTCTCTAGAGGCGGTTCTTCCTGATGGCAGGATTTATAGACCGCCCCTGGCTGAATTGGGTTGTCCCGAGATCGATAAAGCGTTCAAGTGGGGTGTTGGTCCATTTCTCGACGGCATTTTCTCGCAGGGCGCATTTGGGATAGTCACGGAGATGACCATAGCGCTTGCACCGTTGCCGGAACGGGTGGAGGCCTTCTTCTTCGGGTTGCCAGGAGATGGCGATCTCGAATGTGCCGTGGACTCCATTCGCGACTTATTGCGCGACGTTGGAGCCGACCTTGGTTCAATCAATCTGCTGGACATGCGTAGAGTGTTATCGATGATGGAACCCTATCCTCGTGATCACCTTGACCAAAACGGGTTGATCGACGAGCAGTACTTATCGGAAATAGCACGACAGAATCAGGTAATGCCTTGGATGGGGACGGGCGCAATATATGGACATCCGTACGTGGTTCGCGCTGTAAAGAAGCTAATCAGGAAGAACTTGCCGAGCGCTTTTAAAAAACTGGTATTTTTCACTCCCCGCTCCGTAGGGAATTTCAAGCGACTAAGCGATTTTATGCCAGGAAAGGCGGGACAGGGTTTGCAAAACATGCTCGCGACGCTTGATAAAACGTTACAGGCGCTGGCCGGTTCGCCCAGCGAGGTCGCGCTACCTCTGGCGTATTGGATTTCCGGCAAGAAACCTGACGGTAACACACCGTTGAATCCTGCACGTGATGGTTGCGGCTTGATATGGTACACCCCGCTCGTACCATTGCGCGCTGAAAAGGTGCGGGAATATGTTCAAATGGTACGGGGAATCTGTGTTGCGCATCGTGTGGAGCCCTTGATAACGCTAACGAGCCTGTCTAATCGTTGTTTTGTCAGCTCCGTGCCGCTACTGTTCGACCGGGCCAGGGAAGAGGCCGTTGAACGGGCGGTAAAATGCTACACCGCGCTGATTGAGGCTGGACGGGAAATCGGTTGCATTCCTTATCGGGCCACAGTAGATTCGATGGAGCGCTTCATAAAACCGGAGGCGCCCTACTGGCAAATTGTATCTGCCCTCAAGCGCGAACTCGACCCCGAGGGACTGCTCGCGCCGGGGCGGTATTCACCGCGTTAACGGCCCTAATTTAAAGAAAAAAAGCGCCCACTAAGGTGGGCGCTTTTTTTCTAACTTAAGTACTGCGGCTGACGATCAGGCTTTTCGGCGGCGGGATGCTGCACCGAACCCAAGAAGACCGATACCAACAAGCGCGAGCATGCCCGGCTCAGGAATTTCGGTAGAGCCGCGCAGGTTTGCCGTTCCCTGGTAGCACCAGGCGCCGGCAGCGGCGGTTCCATTGGCGCAACCTCCCGCGAATCCGTTGGCGAGGTCCATCGGGTTCAGCACAAAGTTGTTGAAGGAGCTGGTAAGTGCTATATCCGTCGGGTTGCCTGCCGAATCCAGAATACCGTTTGCGTTGAGAAAATTAATCACATTCACATCGCCCGGGCCTGACACATCAAACAAGCCAAAGCCGCTACCGCTCAGAGTTGTGCCGGTAAACAGGCCGACACCATTGAGGACGGCCGACGGATCCGCTGCGCCTCCAAGATTATTATGGCCCGTCAGCGTTGCCCAGGGATTGCCGCCATTGAGGCCCTGGATGGTCGCTACGTTTGTGGGGGAATCTTGAACCAACAAATTGATAGGCGCGCTATTGCTAAAGAACACGGAAACGGTCGAGCTGGTGAACTCGACATAGCTCGAGGAAAAGTTTTGTGAATTGTTGAACTGCGCAACATAATAAAGTCCGCAGTTTCCGCTTCCGTCGGAGCAATAGGTATTGTCACCATTGACGGTAGTGATGAATCCATACGCCGTCGCATTCTGGCCATTGCCGTTGACAAAAGTTTGGGCTAGCGTGGCAGTTTCCAGATGAGTGCGGGAGGGAGCTCCGCCCAGTGTTCCGAAATCAACTCCGCCCACAGTGACAGCTAATGCCGGAGCGGATGCGGCAATCCCTACGGCGGCAAGAAGTGTAGTTATCGTCTTATTCATAATTTGATCTTTAAAGGATTATTAAAATTAACATCGGGTTTGGAGTTTTTAAAAACTTGAGGCCCCGCATCCTTATAAGCAAATGGCGTGCCTGCTATCGATTTATTTAAATAACTAGCTGATGGAACAGGAGAAATAGCGTATTTCCCGGTGGTTTATTAGCGTCCTCTCATATGAAGGTGTCAACATGAGCGACAGAAGAGGCTGAGATTGCGAATTTTTGCTGTGTCTGATATGCCCCGGAGGATCTATTGAAAAATAAGGTCGAGCCTGTGGCGCTCGGTTATGAAAGAGGTTTCAATTTGCTGATCAGTACAGGGCAGAGTTAACGGCGGTACAGGTTCCCCATCAATAGCCTAGGCGGAGACGTATTGGCGAAGGACCTTGTGTCGAAACAGTAAGTGTCCGGGGGCGGATACGGAAAACTTTAGTGTGGGCGGGTAATACTGTTTTACGGGGATTGGGGTGGGGGCAAAACGGGAAAAATCCGGGAAAAACCGGCTGGTTTCGTTACTGCCTGGCATCGTTTTGTGTGCGGAAGGATGTGGTCTAATTTTCCTCTTGGGCTGACCGTATTTCCCCCTCGGCGGGAAATTGGCCAGAGCGGGTCAATCGCGCGGGGAACGGCTGCGCTAGAGCCCCAGACATTAATTCGTAAAAAAAGCGCCCACGGAAGTAGGCGCTTTTGTATCTAGCTAAGCGTTGCGATCAATTATTATGCTTTGCGGCGGCGATAAGCTGCGCCGAATCCCAGAAGACCTATACCGACAAGCGCGAGCATGCCCGGCTCAGGGATCTCGGTAGAACCCCGCAGATTTGCGGTCCCTTCGAAACACCATGCTCCCGCTACGGCTGTGCCATTTTGACAGCCATTGGAGAAGCCTCCCGATACGTCGTTGGCATTTAACACATTATTGTTGAAAGATGCTGTAAGTGCGATGTCTGTAGGATTACCCGCCGCGTCAAGAACACCGTTTGCGTTAAGAAAATTGATCACATTGGTATCTCCCGGTCCTGATACATCAAACAAGCCAAAGCTCGCGCCGCTCAGCGTGCCGCCGGTAAAGAGACCAACAGCATTCAGAACAGCTGACGGGTCCGCTGTACCGCCCAGGTTATTGTGACCGTGCAACGTTGCCCATGGGCTTCCGCCATTAAGCGCCTGAATCGTGGCGAGGTTGCTCGGGGAATCTTGAGACAGCAGATTGAAAGGCGAGGCATTGCTAAAAAAAACTGAAACGGTCGTGTTACTGAACTCGACATAGCTCGCGGAGAAGTTTTGTGAATTGTTAAAATTTGCGACATAAAAAAGTCCGCAATTGCCGCTCCCGTCAGCGCAATAAGTATTGTCGCCATTAACAGTAGTAATGAAACCATACGCAGTTGCGTTCTGCCCGTTGCCAGTTATGAGGGTTTGAGCCAGGGTCGCAGTTTCCAGGTGAGTACGAGAAGGGTCTGCACCGAGCGCTCCAAAATCAATGCCGCCCACGACTATGGCTGATGCTGGAGCAGATGCAGCAATTCCCGCTGCGGCAAGGAGTGTAGTTATCGTCTTGTTCATATCGCAAGTCCCAAAAAGTTAATAAAAAGAGGCGCGTACATCCTTTCGATGTTTCACAGATACTCGGTAGCACTCAAGCAAGCTCTATGCCGAAACCGAAAGGCGTCACGCAACTCTTTGCACCAAAAGAACTATTAACTGATCTCACTATAGTGCTAAGGGATACTTTTTATTAATCTGTAAGAATTTTCGACAAATAGGGTTTGTTGAATTATTTCTTTGCCTTCAGGCTTTCAAGCATCGCGTCGCCGTAAAGCTTGTGGATAAAAGTGGTGGGGTGCATCAGATCCCAGAAAACTAAATGGGGGGGCGGCAATTCCGCGCTCACATCCACGTCTGGGCAGATGGAAGGATCCGTTATAAAACAGTCTGTCGCTCCTGTCCCCGGGGCCAGAACTTCCAGAGCAGGAGGGATAAGCATGAACTTCTTATCATCACTCAGCAGATTCTGTGATAGCGTAAACAGATCCACGTAAAAAATCTGGATTCCCCGCAGCCGCTGAGTCAATTGCTTAAGCGCCTGAGCCAGCTGTGCATTATGGCTTTGAGTGAGCGCCATGAAGTCCGCTCCACCCCCATTTACCTGAACCATTGGCGTTAAACCTAGGTCGGGGAGGTTCGGTATCAGGAAGTTGCGTGCGCCCAATGAGTAGAGGGTCTGTATGGCTTTGCTAATGTTTGTAACGACTTCGCTTGGCTGATCCGTTCTCCCCATAAGGTAATCGTTCGCTCCAGTCCATACCGCATACAGTGCACGGGAGTTGGCGTTTTTGCCATTCAAGACTTTGCGGTATAGCTCGATTTGCCCCAGGACCCCGGGGACGTATAATCCCCCGGGCATCTGGTTGAGATACCCCGATGTCGAGCCGCCAAATGCAAAGCTGACCCCTCCGGTTGAAGGGATCTTTGGCTTAGACAAAAAAGGGGTAAGAGATGCGTTGTCATCCAATTGACGCCAGAGATACTCAACCGCGACGGGACCATTCGAAAACCGACCTTGATAGTAAGTCTGATGGGGGCTTTCTGACGGAGGGATTGCCGGGTCGATTTTCTGAAGCTTGGTTATGGCTAAGACGTTCCCCGTATCGGACAGGCTATCGCCAAACACATAAAACGCGTTGTATTTCGGCTCTGCTGCCAGGACGGGGGTTAGTGTGAAGGCAGCTGCAAAAAGGATCGCTACATTGATAATTTTTTTCATTCTTAGACTCCTCGTCGTAACGTTTTAACTTAGTTTTTATGATCTCCGCCTCAAGCGCAAGCCAGCAGAGCAACGTCGGTTCATCCGTCGCCACCAGTATAGCGTATGCTTGAAATCCTGCGCTAAGCGTTATTAAGGCGCGATATTCGTTCGGGGTATGAAGGCCAACGCTCGGGGGATGCGTTAACCGCCTCATGTCCCGTATGAGCCTTTTCAGGGGGAGACTGGGAGAGGATCAAAAGACAAGATTTGCGAAAACGAGGAACGAGGAGGAAGTGCTCTGGGGAATGAAAATCGGACGCACATGAAGTGCGTCCCAACACAACGATTATGGGCTACAACATCTGGTAACAGTACCTGCTAGCTATTATGTCGCTCAAGCTTTCTGGCTAAATCCTTTTCCTCATGTTTCGAAAAAAAATAAGGATAGAGGGATCTTTCGCTGGATCTGCATGAATCTGCCAGAGAAGAGATCTGAGCATTAACATAGTCCAACTCCAGGTGCATCAGTACCGCGGGCGCCTGGACACGGCGGCACGGCCGTTCTTCCCCGATCTGCTCGAGCCCGAGCATGCGGCGGTAAAAACCTGCATGACGTGGGTTCACTTCAATAAACAAGTCGGTCGCTTTGTGAATCTTATGCCCATAAATATGGGCTAAGTGGAACAGCGAAGCGAGGATTTCCTTTGAGCTGTACTGCGGATCTACTGCAAGCTTCGTGAGTTCGCACAGCTTTCTGCCTTCCCGACGAAACTCGTTGATTTCGTCAAAATAAAGTTCATCAGCACATAGACCTTCTTCCGAATCTAACCCCAAGGTGAGCGTACCCACCACGCGGCGACCCATTGTTGCTTCAAGCGTAAGCCGATTGGGGTTATGAGATGACACAACCAGATTCTCGGTCTCATAACCTCGCCACGAGTACATACGTTTGATCAGTGCGCCCACCTCGCTGCGAAGCCTCGAGGAGGCGTTGAGACGAATGCTAAAGTCGCCCCGCGTGAGAAAACAGGCCTCATCCGTCGGTTCCTCAAGGAAATCAGGGACCTTAATACGAGCTGCTGGCCCAGGGCCCGGGGTCTTGCGTATTCCATTCGTTCCTACAGGCGCGGGTCGATGTACTCGATCAACACGCATATTTTCATCGTTGTGTAATTGCATGGGAAAGTATCTAGAAATCTAGTTAAGTTGGTTGAGATGCGAATAAACTTGGCAACTGAGGGTATAAAGAACGGCGTCGGGCAGAAATTTCTATGCATCAGTTTTGAACCTCAGATATCTCGATAAGTCAAACTGATGAAGGACGGCGATCTATAACGGCAAGTCGGGCATAGGCAACTTAAGAGTTGAAAATAATCTTTTACTTGGAGTAAGCACGAATTGTGCCAGAATATTAATCGTTCAAAAGCAGGAACTTAGCCTTAAAATTATCATTCAAGAGTGTCGCCAAACTCGACCGTATTTCAAGAGTTTTGGGGTAACGTCTTGTTATTAAGGGTTTTTTGATTGTCGCCGAAAAGCGACAATCGTTGGATATTAATTTGTAAAGACATGATAGTGAGGGAAAGCTTTCTCCTTTTACCGCAGGCGCCTTGCTTACCCCCCTTCTCATGGCTCTCTGGGGTGGGTTCTGCGACAACGCGGCAGTACCTCCCATGTTGAGAGTCATAGACGGAGTCTAGATTCGGAACTGAAATGAGGACGAATTAGAGGCTATCTATGCGCCCGTACCCAATCCCGCCATTGGGAAAAAAGGTTGGGATCCAGGGCCGCGATGGCAGGACGTTGCCAGAGTGGTTCCGCCCAGAAATCATCGCGATCGAAGCCGGACATATGACCCCCCGCCTCTTCAAGGATGAGGCTGCCGGCAGCGTAGTCCCACAGCTTTTGTCCCCCGTGCAGATACAGGTCGAAGCGGCCCGCGGCGGTGTAACACCATTCAAGGGCGCAAGATCCGTAGTTGCGTTGGGAAGAGAAAGGCCGCGCTGCGGAGCAAATCGCCTGTGCAAGTTCCGGGCTGAGTCGCTTTAGATCAATGTTCGCTACCGCGCCCCGTAACGCCGGCACATGTGCCTTGATGGGCAGCCTCTCACCATTGAGGTGGGCACCACAGCCTTTCTCAGCATAAAACATTTCATCCGAAACCGGGTTATACACTACGCCGAGAACACTTCTCCCATGACGCATCAGGGCAACCGATACGGCAAAATAGGGCAGGCCGTTAACAAAGTTTGTCGTGCCATCGATGGGGTCCACGCACCAAAGTCCGCGGTCGCCCACTTCCCAACGGTCCTTTTGCTCCTGTTCCGTCATCTCCTCCGCCACAACGGGGACTCGATAAATCTCGCATAGTTCACGCGACAATGCTTCCTGAGTGGCGATATCCGCTTCAGTAAAGAGGCTGCCGTCAGCCTTTCGCTGGCGCGCGACTCTCAGGTAGCGCGGCAGGATCTCCTGCTGTGCCACGGACTTGATGGCAGCAACGACAGCTTCCAGCACTATTCCATCCGCCACTTGATCGAGCAACCGATACTTGGTATCTGTTCCCTCGGACCCTGACCGGTCTTGGCTACTTGCAGCATGCCCTCATACAGGTCGCGCCTTACATCAACAGGGGCCGCCTCCTTGCGCGACGCGTCTAATCGCCCGCGGTATTGCAATTCAAGTTTGCTATTGAAGCCAAAGAAATCCGGCGTGCAAACCGCTCCGTACGCCTTCGCTATTTCCTGGGTTTCATCCCAAACGTAAGGGAATGTAAAGTCAAATTCGCTCGCCACTTTAGCCATGTTATCGAAGGAGTCCTCCGGATAGTCGGCCGGATCGTTCGACATGATTGCAATCGCGCCGATACCTGCGTCGCGCAGTTCGTTCACGTCGCGCGCGATTCGATCACGGATCGCCTTTACATAAGGGCAGTGGTTACATATAAACATGACCAACAATCCTTTCTCGCCCTGGGCGGATGCGAGGTTATAGCGCCGTCCGTCTACCCCGGGCAGATCAAAATCTACTGCCTTCCAACCAAAATCACAAACTGGTGTTTCCAGACTTGCCATGTTTTTCTCCTGATCGAATGACAAACAATTTAGGTGCGCCGCCGGATATAATTGATAAGCTCTCTAGTTCTCAACGTGGCTGACATTGTTGAAACAGCAATATTATCACGGGAGTGGAGCAATCATTTCTCCCCGCGTACTCCGATAATTTATGACGCTCCCTCGCTTCTACTGCCCTGTCGAGATCTCCCCTGGTCAGACCATCGATCTGCCGGAGAGCATTGGGCATCACGCCGCACGCGTGCTGCGGCTCGAACATGGAGCCGGACTGATATTATTCAATGGTCGTGGGGGAGAGTTCCGGTCAGTTATTACTCGTATCGGCAGGAACAGCGCCACAGTTGTAGTCGAAAAGCATCTGGCTATTGAGCGTGAGTCGCAGCTTTCGATTACGCTCGCTCAGGCCATTTGTGGGAGCGAAAAGATGGACTGGATTGTGCAGAAAGCGGTGGAGCTGGGCGTAAACCGTATTCAGCCTTTGGCAACAAAACGAAGCATCGTCAGGCTTTCGGTCGAGCGGGGCGAAAAGCGACTGGACCACCTTCGGAAGGTTGTTATCTCCGCCTGTGAACAGTGCGGGAGAAACCGTATTCCCGAGGTTTCGCAACCCGCGCGGCTGCAAAACTGGCTTGGCCAGCAAATCATTTCCCGTACGAATCTGGCTGGTGACCCACCTGTGGATTCATATTTCGTGCTTTCCCCTGCAGCAAAGGAAGGCTTGCGTTATTATTCCCTTACGTCTCGAGTGACCGCTATCACGCTGCTAGTGGGGCCGGAGGGTGGCTTTGCCCCGGAAGAAGAGGCAGCTGCCGTCCTCGCCGGGTTTCTTCCGTTGAGGCTCGGTCCGCGCATTCTCCGCGCCGAAAGTGCGGCACTAGCGGCAGTTGCTGCAATGCAAGCGCTATGGGGGGATTACTGATTCTGCGCGCTGTAACTTGAACGATAAGCGGTGCGAGATTTAGAGGGGTAGTTCAACTGGTCTGTCTAAGGTATAACTGTGAGATTCGATAATGACTTCGTTACGTGGTTCCGCTCAGTAGCGCCTTACGTCAATTCGTTCCGCAACAAAACATTTGTAGTTGCCTTCGGCGGCGAAGTGGTCGCCGACGGAAAATTTGTCGAGCTCGTTCACGACCTCAATTCGCTGGCGAGCCTGGGGGTGCGACTAGTGCTGGTACATGGTGCGCGTCCGCAAATTGAATTCCGACTAGGCGAACGCAGTCTCCAGACCATTTATATCAGAGGAATGCGAGTCACCGACGCGGATACGCTGCAATGCGTAAAAGAATCAATAGGACGCGTTCGGGTTGAAATTGAGGCCTTGCTGTCAATGGGATTGCCCAATTCACCCATGGCGAATGCTGCTATTCGTGTGGCCAGCGGAAACTTTGTCACCGCCCGCCCGGTCGGGATTATCGAGGGTATCGACCTGATGCATACCGGGGAGGTCCGCAAAGTAGATACCGCGGCGATCCGGGCGCGGCTGGAGCAAGGCGAAGTCGCGCTGCTTTCGCCGCTAGGCTATTCACCGACCGGCGAGATTTTTAATTTGACTCTGGAAAATGTGGCCGCCGAAACCGCCATCGCGCTCAAAGCGGAAAAACTCATCTTTTTGATGGATCCCGAGGGAATTGAAAAAAGATATTCCGAGTGCTCCGAGGCGGTACTGTTGCGCGAGTTGACTGTGGCCGAAGGCAAAGCGCTGCTTCGCGAATCAGCGAGCCAGGGTGCCAGGCTCTCCGAGGACGTTCAACTGTACCTGCCCTTTGCTTTGCAAGCTTGTGAGCGCGGCGTATCGCGTGTTCACCTCATCAGTCGCCACGTGGACGGCGCAATGCTGCTGGAGTTATTCACTCACAGCGGTATTGGAACCATGATATCGGAGGGTCCCCTCCAGAATTTAAGAGACGCAAGGATAGAGGATGTCGGCGCGATACTGCAATTGATAGAACCGCTCGAAGCCGATGGAACCTTGGTGCGCCGTAATCGTGAATTGCTGGAAATGGAAATTGCACGCTTTGTGGTAGTCGAGCACGATTGCATAATAATCGGTTGCGCGGCCCTCTATCCCTTTCCTGACGACAATGCGACCGAACTTGCGTGCCTTACGGTTCATTCCGATTATCGCAGCGCGGGGTGCGGCGACGCGTTGCTCAAAAACATCGAGGGTAAAGCAAGATCGTTAGGGAGCAAGAAACTGTTCGTGTTGACAACTCGAACCGCCCATTGGTTTGTTGAACGCGGATTTGTTGAAACCGGGGTAGGCGAATTACCGAGAGCAAAGCAGGGACTATATAATTATCAGCGGCGTTCGAAGGTGTTCGTTAAGCAGCTTTAGCTGTTGTGGAAATACCGGAACACGGAGGCGGGGCTACGGTGAGCTCACGCTCACCCCTTGGTCCCGCCCCAGCTTAAGAGGCTCCACCCTTAGATTGAATTTCATTCGCTATCCATTTGGAGAAAATCTAATGGCGAGATTGGTAAAATGCATCAAATTGGGGAGGGAAATGGAAGGACTGGATTTTCAACCTTATCCGGGCGAATTGGGGAAACGTATTTTCGACAACGTCTCCAAGGAAGCGTGGGCTGGCTGGATTCAGCATCAGACGATGCTAGTTAACGAAAACCGCCTGAACCTCTCAGATATCAAGGCTCGAAAATACTTGGCCGAACAGCTAGAGGCTTATTTCTTCGGGAGTGGAGCAGAGCAGCCGCTGGGCTATGTGCCACCCGCGACGTGAAGTATTACAAAGAAAAAGAAAAGCACGGCGTTTCGCCCCTTTCGTCAACGTTGTCTAAGCGGTGATTATTATCCCGATGACAAATGCCTCAGCTGGCACCGAGTTTCTTAATCGGGAGCTAGGTCAGATAGCCTTCAACCGGCGAGTTCTTGCACAGGCGGAGAATAAAGCCACTCCGTCGCTGGAACGCCTGAAGTTTCTCTGCATCGTCAGCAGTAATTTCGATGAGTTTTTCGAGATACGCGTTGCGGGCCTGAAAGAGCAGATGAAGCTGGATACGCCCGGTTTTGGACCTGACGGCATGGTGCCGCATCAGGTGTTTAAGTTGGTATCCGAGCAGACGCATGAACTGGTCGCGCGCCAGTATCAATTATTGAACCAGGAAATTCTGCCTGGGCTCGCAAGCGAGGGCATCCATTTTCTCCGCCGTTCCGCCTGGAATGACGTTCAACGCGAGTGGATCAAGGCCTATTTCTTTCGGGAACTGATGCCGGTACTTACTCCTATAGGTCTTGATATTTCACATCCCTTTCCGCGAGTGCTTAACAAAAGCTTGAATTTCGCGGTTGAACTGGAAGGCAAGGACGCTTTCGGGCGCAGTTCCGGAACAGCTATCGTTCAGGCGCCGCGGGTGTTACCACGCGTAATTCAGCTTCCCGGCGAAATCAGCACCTCCGAATATAACTTCGTGTTCCTATCGTCGATCTTGCACGCCCACGTAGGGGAGCTATTTTCCGGTATGAGTGTGCTGGGCTGCTACCAATTCCGCGCGACGCGCAACAGCGATTTGTTTGTGGATGAGGAAGAGGTAAAAAACTTGCGGATCGCTCTCCAGGGCGAGTTGCCTCAACGACATCTAGGCAACGCGGTACGGCTGGAAGTGGCGGACAATTGTCCTCAGCACATGTCAGATTTTTTACTGGAACAACTTGATCTTTCTCGAGACGACTTCTACCAGGTAGAAGGACCGGTAAACCTGGTGCGGCTGATGCAGGTGCCTGACCGTATCGCACGACCGGCCTTGAAGTTTCGGCCCTTCATTCCTGGCCTGCCGGTAACGCTGCAAAAGAAAAAAGCAGCGGATATTTTCCAGATGATACGAAGGAACGATATTCTGTTGCATCATCCTTTTCAATCATTTCAGCCGGTTATTCATTTTCTCCAGCAGGCTGCAACCGACCCCGACGTAGTTGCCATCAAGCAGACAGTATACCGAACGGGAACTGATTCCCTGGTAATGGCGGCGCTTATCGCTGCGGCGAGTAGTGGCAAAGAGGTGACCGTCGTGGTGGAGCTTCTGGCTCGTTTCGATGAGGAGGCCAATATCAATTGGGCGGGCCGCCTGGAGGAGGTCGGAGCGCACGTAGTATATGGTGTGGTCGCGCTTAAGACTCATGCCAAGATGTCAATGGTGGTGCGGCGTGAAGAGGGCAAGCTGCGGCGTTACGTCCATTTGGGAACGGGTAATTATCATGCGAGTACCGCCCGGCTCTACACGGATTTCGGACTCTTTACCTGCCATGAGGAAATCTGCGCCGACGTGAACGAAGTATTCATGCAACTGACGGGCCTCGGGAAGGCGGGAAAGTTAAAACATCTATGGCAATCGCCGTTCAGCTTCCACAGCCAGATACTCGCAGCAATCAATCGTGAAGTTCAGTGCGCCAACTCGGGGAAACCCGCACGCGTTATTGCAAAAATGAATGCGCTGCTTGAGCCGCAGATCATCAAGGCGCTTTACGCCGCCTCAGGAGCGGGGGTTAAGATCGACCTTATCGTTCGTGGAGTGTGCGCACTACGTCCGGGCGTCAAAGGATTGTCGGAAAATATCCGAGTGCGTTCGATAATAGGGCGCTTTCTCGAACATAGCAGGATTTTTTACTTTCGAGGTGATGGAGCACACGCCATATACCTTTCCAGCGCGGACTGGATGGATCGGAACTTCTTTCGCCGAATAGAGATATGTTTTCCGGTTCTGGAGCCGAAATTGAAAAAGCGAGTCCTTACAGAGGGCCTTAACGTATATCTCAAGGACAACACGCAGGCATGGGAAATGGACGGCGAAGGTAACTACCATCTCAAAACCGGCCGCAAAGGGCAGAAACTGTGCGCTCAGGAGGCATTGCTTACGGAACTGGCGGCCGCGAAATAAGGCTGAGGCAGCAGGACGACCCAGGACACGCAGCGTCACGCTTGATCAGCTTGGCGACTTTTATCTTCCTGTAGGAGCACTCCGTTTGCACACCGAGGCGAAGTGCACGATAAACGTGCCAGCCTTCGAATTCGGCGAGCGGTATTGAATGGCGGGCCGAATGCCTTCGAGATTTCTAGTAATACAGGAGCCATGTACACCGAAATCGAGCTTAAATTGCGGGTGCCTGCGGCCGATGTCAGTCGCTTGCAGCGTAGGCGGTTAATAAAGTCCCTGAGTATCTCTCCCGCTGTTAACCAAAAACTCTACAGCGTTTACTACGATACCGATAGCCATGACCTCAGGCTTAATGATATTGCACTGCGCCTGCGCCGTGACGGTAAACGCTGGGTGCAGACCATCAAAGGGAAGGGTGATGCCACGGCCGGATTGCACCAGCGATATGAATGGGAGGTCCCCGTACTGCACGCGCGACCCGATCTCACCAAAATTTCCGATCCTGCAGTCCTCAGCTTGTTTGATAACGCCAGGCTGCGCGAGAGCTTGCATCCTATATTTACTACCGAGTTCAACCGTAGCAAACGCATTTTGCGGCTTGCCAGCGGCGAGGTAGAGTTCTGTCTCGATCGCGGGACAATTACGGCTGGCGATGCAAGCATATCCTTCTCAGAAATTGAACTGGAACTAAAATCGGGCAGTTCCGCTTCATTGTTCCAGCTCGCCGTGGACTTGCTCGCTGTTGTTCCCTTCAGGCTCGAGAATAGGAGCAAGGCGGAGCGGGGGTATGCGCTTGCCGCCGGTTCCGAATGGCCGCCCCAAAAGGCATCACCTGTGAATCTGCGTCCCGGAATGAGCTTAGGCAGTGCGTTTGGCGCCATCACGGCGAACTGTCTCAATCATTTACTTAGTAATGAGTCCGGTATGCTCGAAGGTCGGGATGTTGAATACTTGCACCAGATGCGTGTTGCCGTTCGGAGGCAGCGTTCAGCCTTGAGTATTTTTTCTCCGCTATTCGCAACCGACTCTAATTCTATAGCGCGGGAGTTGAGGTGGCTTGCACGGCAAATCGGCTCCGCCCGGGATTGGGACGTTTTCGTAACTGAAACATTACCTCTTATTTTGCGCGCGTTTCCACGACATTCTGGCATGTTGGCGCTACGGGACCAATGCGAGCAACGACGTTTGCATTATGCCAGCCTCGGGCGCGGCGCAGTGGAGTCAAAACGGTACATAAAAATGATGTTGAAGCTGGGCGAGCGGATAAGCGCAGAGTCGGGATCATCCTTGGCGGGCTCTCATTCGCGGGACGAGTTGGAAAGTGATAGTCGTGAAAAAAGCTTAGAAGAATTTGCGGGGGAAATGCTGACCCGCCGTCATGACAAATTGAAGAAACACGGTAGAAAACTGAAGGGTTCCGGCGTTAGAGAATTGCATCGGCTGCGGATCGCGATCAAGAAGCAGCGGTACGCAATAGAGTTTTTCGTCGGACTATATCCCGACGAAGCGCCCCGGTGTTATAGTCAGTCGCTGACCAAGCTCCAGGATATTCTTGGAAAAATGAACGATGTCGCCACCATGGAACGCTTGCTCGGGGAACTGCCGGGTTGCGAAGATGACCTTGCTGTGCAGCAAGCGATCGGTGTCACACTCGGCTGGGGCGCGTGCCTAGCGCTGAAAAAAAAGCGGGAGCTGGGTCGTGCATGGGAATCTTTTTACAAGACTGATCCATTCTGGCAATAACTGGCTGAATACGGAAATGTGCTTAGCCACGATGTTTGGTTGAGCAACTCTCCGCACCACGGACCGGCACGTGCGGTCCCCTGGCCCAATCGAGCGAGAAGGCTTTATAGAATGAGACGGAGTTGACGACCGGATTTTCTCAAAAAAATCAATCAACCTTGACTTTAATCCCCTTAGTTGCTGGTCCACAACAGGCATAGCCTGTCTGGACCAGCTCGGTTTTTCTTCTTAACTATTTAATAACGGCTTTCAGCTCACCCTTGGTATATTTGGTCGCCATGTTCTCAAGCGAGATCGCTTTGATCTTGCCGGCCTGCCCTGCGCATCCAAATGCTTCAAAGCGGGCCTTGCAAATATCTTTTGCCGCTGCAGTTGCATCCTTGAAATATTTGCGCGGATCGAATTCGCTTTTGTTTTTGGCAAGATGGCGGCGGATTGCGCCAGTCATCGCAAGGCGGATATCCGTATCGATATTTATTTTACGGACGCCGTGCTTAATGCCTTCCTGAATTTCCTCTACTGGAACCCCGTATGTCTCTTTCATATCCCCGCCATACTCGCGGATGATATCGAGCCAATCTTGTGGTACTGAACTGGACCCATGCATAACGAGGTGAGTGTTGGGAATGCGCTGGTGAATTTCCTTGACGCGCTGGATTGCGAGAATATCGCCAGTGGGCTTGCGCGTGAATTTATACGCTCCATGCGAGGTTCCGATGGCAATGGCCAATGCATCCACCCCCGTTTGCTTGACGAAGTCGGCGGCCTGCTCCGGATCGGTCAGCAGTTGGTCATGAGACAGCTTGCCCTCGGCTCCGTGACCGTCTTCAGCTTCTCCCATTCCGGACTCAAGCGAGCCCAGGCAGCCCAGCTCGCCTTCGACGGAAACCCCGACAGCATGGGCCATGTCTACTACCTTGGCTGTAACTTCGACGTTATATTCGTAAGAAGATGGCGTCTTGGCATCCGACATCAGTGAGCCGTCCATCATTACACTTGAAAATCCGCTCCGAATGGCGTTGATGCATACCGCCGGGGACGCGCCGTGGTCCTGATGCATGACGATGGGAATATGCGGATAAGCCTCCACCGCCGCGGCAATAAGGTGGCGTAAGAAAGCCTCACCGGCATACTTTCGCGCGCCAGCGGAACCTTGCATGATCACCGGGCTGTCACATTCATCGGCTGCTTGCATGATAGCCTGGATCTGCTCAAGGTTATTGACGTTGAAAGCGGGCAGACCATAGGCGTTTTCCGCTGCATGATCCAAAAGTTGACGCAGTGATACGAGTGCCATTAGAGCCTCCTTCAGGTTAGAATCAGTGTATGGTAAATCGTAAACGGTGAACTGTCCGTAATTAAGGCAGGAATCGATACGCCGCCTTCTGCTTATTCCCTCACGCCTTTCGGTACTCGCCTACCTTGACAATTTTCATGGTATTGGTTCCTCCCGCCTTCCCCACTGGCTCGCCAATGGTCATGAGGATCAGGTCACCGTTCCGTACCACGCCACGCTTGAGCAGTTCGTTTTCAGCATGGTTCAATATGATTTCAGGATCGTTCGAGCCGCCACCGAACTTTACCGGGTAGACGCCCCGGAACAGTGTCATCTTACGGCGAGTATCTTCTTGCGGGCTGAGAGCGAATATAGGAACATTCGAACTTCTGCGCGACATTAATAATACCGTTCTTCCGCTCTGCGTAAGCGCCGCGATTGCGCGGATTTTCAAGCCTCCTGCGGTGAACATGGTGGCGCGGGCGACGGCCTCTTCTATAGTTTCTGGAAGCTCCCCCTGCAGCCGGCGGTTTTCGCCGCTTACCAGATACTCCTTTTCTGCTTCCAGGCAGACTCTAGCCATAGCTGCAACCGCTTCTACGGGGTACTGTCCCGACGCGGATTCGGCTGAAAGCATTACTGCGTCGGTACCATCCAGCACCGCGTTCGCTACATCGGATACTTCTGCGCGGGTTGGAATCGGACTGCTGACCATTGATTCCATCATTTGCGTGGCAGTCACCACCAGTTTATTGTTGGCGCGAGCGGTTCGGATCATGCGCTTCTGTAGCGCAGGCACGACCGCGTCACCTACTTCCACAGCAAGATCTCCACGCGCCACCATGATAGCGTCGGAAGCCAACAATATATCATCCAGCGCAAGAATCGCCTCCGATCTCTCGATCTTCGCCATCAGCAGGCTCTTGCCACCCGCGTCCCGCATTACGTCCCGCGCCCAGCGCATGTCGTCACCTGAGCGGGGGAACGATACGGCGAGATAGTCGGCTTTAAGCGCTGCTGCAGTTTTGATATCTTCCACATCCTTGCCGGTAAGGGCAGGCGCGCTAAGTCCGCCGCCCTTGCGGTTGATACCCTTATTGTTGGACAAGATACCGCCTTGCTCAACCACGCAATATACCTGGCCTCCCACAACCTCTGAAACACCGAGTACGATACGGCCATCGTCCAGCATCAGTGTGGCGCCGGTTTCTACATCGTTCGGCAGCTCCTTATAATCCAGCCCTACCCGTTCCTGATCACCCAAGGCACACTCGGCGTCCAGTATGAATTTATCGCCGGTCTTTAGAAAAATCTTGCCGGATTCAAATTTGCCGATACGGATTTTTGGGCCCTGCAAATCTGCGAGCACACCTACGGCATGACCTGCGGCCCGTGCCAGGGATCGGGTCAATTCAGCATATTCGATGTGTTCTTCCCGTGTGCCGTGAGAAAAATTGATACGGACGACGTCGACCCCGGCATTAATCATTCGCTCAAGAACCTTGGGATCCTTGCATGCGGGGCCAAGTGTTGCGACTATTTTTGTTCTTCGAATCATATTTTATAGGAGGGTAGTGGACACGCGGCCGTCAGCTGCGCTTCTCACCAGCCCGCTGTTCGAGTATCTCCACAGCAGGCAGCTTCTTTCCTTCCAGAAATTCCAAAAATGCGCCCCCGGCAGTCGATATATAAGATACCTTGTCATAGATATCGTACTTCTGAATCGCAGCGATGGTGTCGCCGCCACCAGCGAGGGTGAACGCCTTGGTTTCCGCAATCGCCATGGCAACCGTGCGCGTTCCCGCGCCGAACTGATCGAACTCAAATACCCCAACCGGCCCATTCCACACAACCGTACCGGCTTTCATGATGATGTCGGCCAACTCTTGCGCACTTTTCGGGCCGATGTCAAAAATCATTTCGTCATCGGACACGGAATCCGCATCTTTCAATATTGCTGGTTCGTTCGCATCAAATTTCTTTCCGACCACGACGTCCACTGCGATTGGTATCCTGGCATTGCGTTTCGCCATCTTATCCATAAGCATTTTTGCGGTTGGGACGAGATCGTCTTCGCATAACGATTTTCCCACGTTCTTTCCCGCAGCGTTGAGGAACGTATTCGCTATGCCCCCCCCTACCACCAGTTGATCTACCTTCTCCGAAAGCGACTCCAATACTGTGAGCTTTGTCGAGACCTTCGAACCCCCCACGATCGCTATCATGGGCCGCGCAGGGTTCAGGAGGGCTTTGGTGAGGGCTTCGAGCTCTTCTGTCAGGAGAATTCCGGCACAGGCAACGGGGGCATATTTGGCGATGCCGTAGGTCGACGCTTCGGCGCGGTGCGCGGTGCCGAAGGCATCCATTACGAACACGTCGCATAGCTGGGCATATTTTCGCGCAGTCTCATCGAGATTTTTTTTCTCGCCCTTATTGATGCGGCAGTTTTCCAGGACCACCAGTTCGCCATCCGCTATTTCGAAATCATCTTCTACCCAATCCTTGATTAAACGTACGGGCTTGCCCAGGCGGGCAGCGATGTTGTCGGCAACCGGCTTGAGCGAATTTTCTTCAGACCATACGCCCTCTTCGGGGCGGCCCAGGTGTGAGGTGACCATCACTTTGGCCCCCTGCTGAAGGCAATAGTTGATGGTCGCCATGGAAGCTGCAATACGCGCGTCGGAGGTTACCTTGCCCTCCTTTACGGGTACGTTTAGATCGGCTCGAATAAAAACGCGCTTGCCCTTAAGATCGAGGTCGGTGACTTTTATGACGGACACTGATGACTCCAGATTTGGGATGGTATAAGGATGACTATGGACTTTCCTTCCTATCGAAGGAATAGAGGCGTGGGGAGGGATTGGTGAGAATTACTTCAATCCCTGCCCTTCGTTTCGGACGGATTATTTAGCTGAGACAACCCGGGCCATTTCCAAAATCTTGCTGGAATAGCCCCACTCGTTATCGTACCAGGACACGACTTTAACGAAGCTGTCGTCCAAGGCCATACCCGCCTCCGCATCGAAGATGGAAGTACAGCTGTCCCCACGGAAATCCGTAGAAACGACCTTCTCATCGGTGTATCCGAGTATTCCCTTCATCGGCCCTTCCGAGGCCTTCTTCATCGCTGCACAGATGTCTTCGTAACTGGCATCCTTATTCAGCTCAACGGTGAGGTCCACCACCGAAACATCCGAAGTCGGCACGCGGAAAGCCATACCGGTGAGTTTGGTGTTCAATTCAGGGATAACCTTGCCCACGGCTTTCGCCGCGCCGGTCGATGACGGAATGATATTCTCGAGGATACCACGTCCTCCGCGCCAGTCCTTGTTCGATGGCCCATCGACAGTTTTCTGGGTGGCGGTCGCCGCATGAACCGTCGTCATTAATCCGCGCTTGATGCCAAAGGCATCGTTTAACACCTTGGCGATGGGGGCCAGGCAGTTAGTGGTGCACGAAGCATTGGAAATAATGGGTTCCCCGTCATATGTTTTATCGTTTACGCCATACACGAACATGGGCGTGTCATCTTTCGAGGGAGCCGACATGATGACTTTCTTCGCGCCGGCCGCGATGTGCTTCTGGCAGCTTTCCTTGGTGAGAAAAAGGCCGGTGGATTCAATGACAACGTCGGCGCCAACTTCTCCCCATTTCAGTTCAGCGGGGTCCTTAACTGCGGTGAGACGAATTTTCTTTCCATTGACGACCAGAGTATCTCCCTCCACCGAGACGTCGCCCTTGAAGCGTCCATGCACGGAATCATGCTGCAGCATGTAAGCCAGGTAGTCGGGCTCGAGCAGATCGTTGATAGCGACGATGTCAATGTCCGGAAAATTTTGTACCGCCGCACGGAATACCATTCGTCCGATGCGGCCAAAACCATTGATACCGACTTTGATTGTCATTTTTTTAAACTCCTTGGATAGAAAAAAGAAACTCAGGCGTAGGAAGGGCTCGGTCGCGTCGAAATTAACACTTGGCTTGGCCTAAAGTACGCTATTTACGGCTTTCACCACATTCTCAACAGTGAAGCCGAAGTGCTTGAAAAGTTCCCCTGCCGGCGCTGACTCGCCAAATGTATCAATCCCGACAACCGCGCCTTCAAGCCCCACATATTTCCGCCAGTAATCGGTGATACCTGCCTCCACCGCAACGCGTCCTATGCCCTTGGGCAAAACGCTATCCTTATACTCCTGATCCTGCTTGTCGAACACATTCGTGCAGGGCATGGACACAACGCGTACCTGAATGCCGGTCTCCGCGAGCGCTTTTTGCGCCATCATAGCCAACGCAACTTCAGATCCGGTGGCGATAATGACTGCCCGGGGTTTTCCGTCCGCAGCTTCCGACAGAATGTAGCCTCCCTTGTCAATCTGCTTGATCAGCGCTGCATCACGTTTCTGGAAAGGAAGGTTTTGTCGGCTGAAAATCAGAATCGAAGGGCCATCCCTGCGTTCAATCGCGCGTGCCCAGGCAACGGTCGACTCGACCGTATCGCAGGGACGCCACACATTCATGTTGGGAATATAGCGCAGGGTTGCAGTCTGCTCTACGGGTTGATGCGTGGGGCCGTCCTCGCCCAACCCGATCGAATCGTGGGTGTATACGAAAAGGCAACGAATTTTCATCAGCGCCGCCATACGCAACGAGTTGCGAGCATATTCGGAAAACATGAGGAAGGTCGCCCCGTAGGGGATAATGCCGCCATGCAACGACATCCCGTTCATCATGGCGCTCATGCCGAATTCCCGCACACCATAGTATATATAGTTGCCACCATTTTTTTGGGTTATGCCTTTGGAGCCTGACCAAAGGGTAAGATTGGACCCGGCCAGATCTGCGGAGCCGCCGACCAGTTCGGGCAATGCCGGGGCAATACCTTCAATGGCGTTTTGCGAGGCCTTGCGGCTGGCAATGGTTTCTTCCTTCGCATTTACCCGGGCGATCAGTCCTTCTACGTGTTCGCTCCAGTCGTCCGGCAAGTCGCCGCCCATGCGCCGCGTGAACTCGGCTGCCTCGGCGGGATATTTCTCGGAATACTCAGCAAACCTGCGGTTCCATTCATCCTCCAGCCCTTGGCCTTTGGAACGGGCGTCCCACATTTCATAAACGTCGGTTGGAATTTCAAACGGCAGATAATTCCACCCGATATGGGGCCGCGTTGCGGCAATTTCCAGGTCGCCCAGCGCCGCGCCATGAACCTCGTGAGTATTGGCCTTATTGGGGGAACCCATGCCGATTACCGTTTTGCAACAGATCATCGATGGTTTGTCGCCAGCCTGCTTGGCGGCTTCGATAGCGGCCTCTATTGCTACCGGATCGTGCCCGTTGACATCAGGCACCACATGCCAGCCGTATGCTTCGAAGCGCTTGGGTGTGTCGTCGGTAAACCATCCTTCCACGTGGCCATCTATCGAGATACCATTGTCGTCGTAAAAGCAGATCAGCTTACCTAATCCAAGCGTACCCGCTAGAGAGCAGGCTTCATGGGAAATGCCTTCCATCAGACAGCCATCACCCAAGAATACGTAAGTATAGTGGTTGACGATATCAAAGCCGGGGCGGTTAAACTCTGTAGCCAGGATTTTTTCCGCAAGCGCCATACCCACTGCATTTGTAATCCCCTGCCCCAACGGTCCGGTAGTGGTTTCCACACCAGGGGTGTATCCATACTCCGGATGGCCTGGTGTTTTGGAGTGAAGCTGCCGGAAGCGTTTGATCTCCTCCATCGGCAGGTCATAGCCCGTCAGGTGCAGCAAGGCATAGATCAACATCGAGCCATGTCCGTTGGACAGCACGAACCGATCGCGGTCAGCCCACTCTGGATTTGCGGGATTGTGGCGCAAGTGATGAATCCACAACACCTCAGCTATTTCTGCCATACCCATCGGCATGCCGGGGTGACCCGAATTGGCTTTTTGCACGGCATCCATGGCCAGTGCACGAATAGCGCTGGTAAGGTTTTTGAAAACCGGCGCGTCAAAATCTCTAAATGTTCCCATGACCACGGACTCCCTTGTTCTACAGATAAGGCACATAAAAACACCGCTCCCTAACCCGGGTAGCGGTGCGGGTCGGCAAAGCCACTATTATCGCTTAAGATACGATGTCAGACAATATGACAATCTAGGGCAGTCTCGGTGGAAGCGGGCGAAATATGCATGGCAGCGCGATAACAGTCATTAATTCTTCAGTGACTCCGCAATTTGAGCCCCAACAGCTTGAGCTTGCGGTAAAGATGCGTGCGTTCCAATCCGGCGCGTTCCGCGACCCGGGTCATGTTGCCGTTTTCCTGGTCTATGAGCTGTTCAAAGTAGGCCTTCTCAAACATATCACGTGCTTCACGTAACGGAAGGTTGAGCGGGATGCCCCCCACTGCCTGTGGGGGCGAGGAAGACGCAAGTATCTGTTTAACGTCATCGGCCGATATCTCGTCGCCAGCACAGGTTAATGCGAGCGAATGCACGATACCGGTGAGTTGCGCGAGATTGCCGGGCCAGTCGTGATTGCGTAAGCAATTAAGCGCGGCCGTGCTGAATTGCCGCAGAGGAGCTTCGCCCGACTCGATATCGCGGGAAAGTATCTGGGTTGCGAGCTCGGGAATATCCTCCCTGTGCTCCCTTAACGCGGGAACATTTATGCAAAGACCGCTCAAGAGTTCATAAAGCCTCGTGTCGTAACCGCCTTGCGCGGCGAGCTCCGCCAGCGGGGTCGAAGTGACGCACACCAGTCGTACGTTATACTTTTCCAGTTTGCCTAACAGCAGCAGTAATCCCTTTTGAGCCAGCCTGTTAAGATCTCCGATTTCCTTGAGGAAAAGCAATCCGCCTTTTGCCTGCTCAAGCAAGTCAAACGGAGCATTCGCGAGAGTGGTGAGCGTATCGGGCTCCACCCAGGGCGTATTGGGCCGGTGCAGAAACCGTGCGCAGACATCCACACCGGTTCCCGGTTCACTGGTGAGCAGGAGGGGAGCTCTAAGGTTGACTACCTGTTCCAGTCTTTTTTTCAGGTCGGCGATGATGGGCCCCTTGCCCAGACTGGCGAGAGGAAGCGTCATCCGAGGGTTCGGTTGGCCTCCCCGCAGGGCGCGTCCTACGGTGCTCAGCAGCTTCTGTAAGGGCACGGGCTTCTCAAGATAGCCGGATGCACCCATGCGGGTTGCTTCTATCGCCGTATCGATGGTGCCATGCCCTGACATCATCACTACCGGCATCGTGAGCAATCCGCTGCTCGCCCATTCTTTCAGCAGGGTGATGCCGTCGGTGTCCGGCATCCAGATATCCAGCAAAACAAGATCGGGCCGAGCCTGCTTACGCCAGCTCCGCGCCTGCCCGGCATTCTCCGCCAGCGCGACCCGATAACCTTCGTCACGCAGGATTTCCGACAACAACTCACGTATGCCGATCTCATCATCAACGACCAGAATTGTATTGTTACTCATATTTCAACAGCCAGGTCTCACTGACGATATGTGTGATTATCTCTTGTTTGATGTTAGGGCCAGGGAAAGTCATTTGGCTTCCCGGTAGGCCGTCACACCCTCACTCATCAAAACCGGGAGGGTAATTGCGATCCGTGCGCCGCGGGGTCGGATATTTTCAATTTTTATCGTACCACTATGTTCTTCAACTATTTTCTTGACGATAGGCAGACCCAGACCGGTGCCTTTTGTTTTCGTCGTTACATAGGGCTCGAACACTCGCGCTTTCACTTGTTCAGGGAAGCCTCCTCCGTTGTCACTTACGCTGAACCGCACCCCTTCCGGTACGATCTCCGTTCGTACCATGATTGCTGGATCAAGTGTGCCTGCAAGCGTATCCAGCGCATTCTGCAAGAGATTGTGGATAACTTGCCGCAAACGCGCGGAGTCTCCTCTTACCGCCGGTAAATCTGAAGCCAGTGCCAGGTCGATATGCGGTTGTGGAACGTCGGACACGACTGCGCTGGAGGCCTCGTACAGCGCAAGCACTTCCCGCACCAAAGCGTTGAGATCCAGTAAATGAAATTCCAGTTCCGGCGCGCGGGCGTACTCGCTGAACTCATTCACCATCTTTTTAAGGGCTTCAACCTGGTTAACAATTGTGTCAGTAGATCGCTTCAGGATTTGCGCATCCTCCTTGCTGAGCCTCCCCGCGAGCTTGTGCTGCACGCGTTCGGCGGAGAGTTGTATCGGAGTCAGAGGGTTTTTGATTTCGTGCGCCAGGCGTCGCGCGACCTCTCCCCACGCGGCAATGCGCTGAGCCTGTAACAAGTTGGTGACATCGTCGAAGACGACGACGCCACCCCCCCCCGAAACCTGGGGCAGACGGGTCCCCCGCAACAGCAAGACTTGGTGGACGCCGTCTCGTGGGCGTTCTACCTGGCATTGCCATTCCTCCCTATTTTCAGAGCGGAATCCTTCAAGAATCCCCGTGATGAACGATATCAGTCGAGGTTGGCGCGCTGCGCACTCGGCGATAGTCAGACCCTTCAGGCCGGACAAGGACACATTCAGGATTTGTTCGGCGCTTAAATTCGCGGTGCGCATGCGCAGGCCTTTATCAAATACCAGCACTCCGGACGAAAGGTTGGCCAATATGTTTTCCAGGTAAGCTCTCGCACTTTCCACCTCCTGTTGGTTGCGCTGTGCAGTCATGCGGGCTTCTTCCAACTGCTGAGTCATAAGATTGAATGATTCGGTCAACACGCCCAATTCATCCCGGCTTCGCACTGGATGGCGTCTGCTGAAGTCGCCCTGGGCAACTGCTCGGGTGCCTTCAGCCAGCATACCCAGAGGCGCGCTTAGACGCTCGCTGATAAGAAATGCTGCGGCCAAAGCGGAGAAGAGGGAGAGCAGCAGCGCGAGCGTGAGTGTCACCCCATAAAGGCTTTTCAATCCTTCCCGCGATAGGAGCAATTCCTGGTAATCGCGATACGCAGCCTGCACGATCTCTGCATCTTCGGCCAGCGGTTCAGGTACCTGTTGGAGCAGTTGCAGGACATGGGCATTTTCCGTCGGGCCCCGCGGATCGATTAACGCGAGAACCCTTAAATACAAACCCTTGTCAGGAATCGACTCAACCGAGCTGTGTAATTTTTCCATTTGAACTTCACGCATGGTTTCCATGCTTAATGCTTCTGGAACACGCCCGGAACTGTTCTCATCCGTGGAAGCCAGCACGCTCCCATCCTGGTTGAACAGCGTTGCTTCCTGTACCTGTGATTGTTCGAGGAGTTTATTGAGCGCCGGCACTAGCGGATCGGAGGCGGATAGCGTCACGGCCGCAGCCCCGGCCATGTAACGCAATTCCTCCAAACGGTTGTCGAGGATTTTGCGTCCCAGATTCAGGCCACCTTCCAGCGCCCGGTCGACCTTGACATCGAACCAGGATTCGATACTTTTCCCTAGAAATTGTACCGATACGGCATATACCAGCGCACCCGGAAGAACGGCCATTAGTGAAAAGATCAGCAGCAGGCGCAGCGCCAGTCTCGAACCGAATACGCCCGCATTCAGCCTGCGTCTGAGTCTCCATAACAAATACCCTACTACGCCCATCAGAAACAGCACGAAGCCGACATTAAGCCGGATCAGAAGCCTGTATTTGCGTTCGAACAGATCGGTATCAGCTCCTGCACTAGCCAGTAGAAAAAGCATGACTGCACCCAGTCCGGCGCTGATAATGATGACGTATTTCACGGTTGGCTACTGTCTCGACCTAAGCGGAAGCGCTGGAAAAGCGCGTGTACGCGACGCAGCGTTACATAACGGGACCAGTGCGAGGCGAGAAACGGCGGTTTCCCTGCGCTTAGTGCGTGAAAAAGCAAGCAGCCAGCGAAACCTGCCCGTTTAAGGTTACGGTAAAACCGACCGCTCAAAGGGTGGCACTCCCGGATAGCGCAACCAGCACGGGTGCGAGCGCCGCGACGTGTTTCGTATATCGTTCGAATATCCCGATTTTATGAGTAGCGCTCTCTACGGTCGATTTCTGGGATTCCTTAGGCGATGGCAGTCTCGTACTCCACCGTATCATGCCGGTACTCAAGTCCCACTCTCTTGATCCCAGCGTTTCCACTTGAAACGGTTTGGGCAGCGCCGATATATCCAGACGCATGCGCATTTCCACGGTGTATTCCATGTCGGGCCTGAGCCCGTTACTTGGAATGATTGGACGGTTGCGTACACGGCCGAGCGCTTGCAGGGCTTCCTTGAGGGTACCGAAGTTCTGCGAAAACGTTCCTCTGCTCAAGCGGTATTGACGGGTTAGCGCGTAGTAGCTCAACCCTTCCCGCACCCTGCTTTGGGCGACTCTCTCGTCCAGCCAATACCAACGTGCACTTACCAGGTTGAGTTCAGTCACAAAATACAGCACGATGCCCTTCTCAAGTGCGTGTTCCAATTTGTGATTGAGCGTAATCTCGAAATCGGCGTCGAACTGATATCCTTCTTCGGCAGCTTCCACCGTCACCAACTTCACCTGTATGCCGCCTTCCGCATGAGCTATGCCCGCCGGCAGCAGCGCTAGGGTCAGCAGCACGACCAACGCCACGCGCAGCTGCCGAAAGACATGAAAGGCGTCAGACTTTAAGCACCAGAGCATAAAAGAAACCGTCGTGATGGGAATCGGGCAGTAGTTGCCCGTCAGTTATTTCAGCCCGGGAAAGGGGCAGCGTCCGTGCATCCGCATGGCGGCGCAAAAACTCTTCCACTTGCAGCCCGTTTTCCTCGGTAAATACCGAACAGGTGACGTAGAGTAATTTACCACCCCTGCTCAGCATCGGCCACAGCGCCTCGAGGATTTCCCGTTGCTTTGCGGCAAACTGCGAAAGGTCGCTTTCGCGCCTTAGCCATTTGATATCCGGATGACGACGCGTAACTCCCGAAGCAGAGCAAGGAACATCAGCCAGAATGCGGTCGAATTGATTTCCATCCCACCACTGCGCAGGTTGCGAGGCATCGCCATGAATTACTCGATGGGCTTTCAATCCCAATCGAGAGAAATTGCGCGTCACGCGAGCCAATCTGTTGTTATCACTGTCGAGCACAGTTAAGTCGACTTCAGCCAACTCCAACAAGTGCGCGCTTTTGCCGCCGGGAGCGGCGCAAGCATCCAGCACCCGGTCGTTGTCAGATACCTCCAATAATTTGGCCGCCAGTTGCGCACCCGCATCCTGGACCGACACTAAGCCCTCGCCAAAACCAGGTAGCTTTTCCACCGGCACTGGCTGCTCGAGTTCGAGCGCATCTTCGCCCGCTAGCCGCGCACTCATATTACTCTGGCTGAGACGTTCTAGATATTCCGCAACTGTAGTCTTTCGCCGGTTGATTCTCAATGTCATAGACGGGCGAAGGTTGCTCGCCTCCAGTACCGCCTGATAACGCTCCGGATATTGGATGCGAAGCTTATCGATCCACCATTGGGGATGAGAATAGCGTCCTACCTCGCTCTCGCTTGATTCCTGCAAGAGTGTCGAATGCTGGCGGAGGAAATTGCGCAGTACCGCATTGACCAATCCCTGAAGACCCGTGCTACCGTGTGCCCCTTGAGAAGCGGATACTGCGTTGTCCACAACCGCATGCGGGGCAGCCTTGCTGTATTCCAGTTGGTATAAGGCGACTAGCAATAAATAGACGGTGTCCTTGTTCTTCAGCGGCTTTTTCAGCAACAAGCCGAGTATTGCGTGAAGTTGACCATAAAAGCGCAGCACGCCGTAGCTCAGATCTTGAATTGCGCCCCGTTGCTGCTCGGTCAGGTCGGCGTGTTTGTGCCAGAGGTCCTGCAACACCGCCGTCAAACTTGCCCCCGCCAATACTCTACCCACCGTCGCAGCAGCGAGACGCTGAGTTTTAATCATTTGCGGCATTCAAAGCGATCGCCGGGTCGTAGCGGATGCCCCAAGAGAAACTCCCCCGCGCTCATCTTTTTCCCGCCCGCTTTTTGCACGACCTCTAGTACAAGTGTACCCGCGCCACATGCAACCGCTATTCCATCACGTCCTGTCGCAACAATTTCTCCCGGCGCACCCCCCGCATCGACGCCGACGCTCGCTTGCCATATTTTGAGGGGGACCCCGGATATCCAGGCGTAAGCGCCGGGACGAGGGTTAAACGCCTGCACCGCACGGTGAGCCGCTTGCGCGCTATCCCCCCAGTTTATTTCTGCCTCGTCTTTTTCCAGCTTCGGGGCATAAGTTGCGGCATCCTCATCCTGAGGAAGCCCCGTCAGCGTTCCCTGCCGCAAATTCGTTAATGCTTCGGCAATGCACTGCGCGCCTAACAACGCAAGTTTGTCATGCAGGGTTTGGGCAGTATCGTCCGGGGCGATCGGAACAGCCCGCTGCAACAAAATCGCGCCAGTATCCAGACCCTGGTCCATTTGCATTATTGTTATTCCAGTTTCCCGATCTCCTGCCAATAGCGCTCGCTGGATAGGCGCAGCACCACGCCATCTCGGCAGCAACGAAGCATGAATATTGAGGCAGCCGAGCCGTGGGATGCGCAAGACGGGGGAAGGCAGAATGAGGCCATAAGCTGCGACAACCATGATATCCGCGTCGGCAGCTTGGAGTTGCGCGTGGAGCTCGGGTTGCTTGAGTGTGGCGGGCTGCAGCAGTGTAAGCCGGTGTTGTAGCGCCAGCAATTTGATCGGACTGGCGACGGGCTTCATGCCTCGTCCGGAAGGACGGTCGGGCTGAGTCAGCACCAACGTAATTTCATATCCGGCGACTATCAGCGCTTCGAGCGCAACAGCGGCAAAGGGCGGCGTGCCCGCGAAAATGATCTTCATGGGGAAGTATAACGGGATACCACGGGCAGTGCCGCAACGGCTTCGCTTATCGACCCCTTTGCTTTGATTAGTCCGCGTTTGCTGGAAACAAAAAAACCCGGTGTCACATCACTTTCGCCGCTGTTTTTTGAATCTGGCCTGAATTCGTGTTTGCTTTAACCGCGACCAGTACTCAACGAATACTTTTCCCAGCAAGTGGTCCATTTCATGCTGGATACACACTGCAAGCAAGCCCTCCGCCTCAAGCGCGAAAGGCTCCCCGTTTCGGTCCAACGCCTCAACCGTGATCCGTTCCGAACGCGGTACCTTGCCATATACTCCCGGCACCGACAGGCAACCTTCTTCATAGTCAGACTCACCGCTACGGGAGGTAATTCGGGGATTGATCAATACCAGTAATTGGTCGTGTGTTTCGGAGATGTCGATGACGATGAGGCGAAAGTGCATGTCAACCTGAGTTGCCGCAAGACCAATCCCGGGTGCAGCATACATGGTCTCAGCCATATCGCGCACTAGGGCGCGAACTTCATCCGTCACTTCATGTACTGGGGCTGCTACCGTGTGAAGTCGCTCATCCGGATATTGCAATATTTTTAGGAGAGCCATAAAAAGGGCTTGAATACTAAATGATCTAAATGCAGAATTTAACCACTGCAATATTGACCCTAAACACGATATGGATGATAGGGTGTTTTTGAAGTTCAAGCTAAAGCCAATTATATCCTGATTTGAGGAGGAAGCTCGTTTTTAAGCCTACGCGGAGCCGGAGCTTAACTGGGCCCAGTGTGTTAATTGAGTCGGTTTTCCTGGCAGGGTTCCTGCCGTGTTTTCGACCGTGCTTATTACCGGCAGTCCGGCGTTTTGTTCCCCAAAAGGCACCAAGTGTCGTGGCTCGCGTGTCGCGTCAAAGATATTTCCTCCGGGGCGCGACAGCCGTATACCTCGTGTCATCATTTATACGTTTTATTTTTTGCGGCCGCTGTCGCGCCCAGGCAGGATTTATTCAGAGGTTCCCTTAAATGAATTTGCAACAGGATATGGAGTCCTGGATTGCTCTATGCCTGATTGATGGTCTGGGTGATGAGTCAATACGTCGGTTACTCGTTGGATTTGGAAGTCCCGCCCAAATTTTTTCCGCCAGTACTTCCGCCCTGGAGCGATTGGTTAAAAAGAAGGTCGCGCACAGCATTGTCCAGGGAGCCGACCGAAACAAAATCGATGCCACGCTCAAATGGCTGGAGGATTCCCAAAATTCGATTATTACCCTTGCTGATACGGATTTTCCATCCCTGCTGCTCAACATTTCGGATCCGCCGCCGCTCCTCTATCTGAAGGGTAAGCGCGAACTGTTGAATTCGCAGATGCTCGCCATTGTCGGAAGTCGCAATGCGACACCGCAAGGTCTTGGAAACGCCGAAGCTTTTGCCAAAGCCACAAGTGACGCCGGGCTCTGCATTGTGAGCGGGATGGCACTCGGCATCGACACTGCGGCTCATCGGGGCGGTTTGCGAGGCAGCGCTTCAAGCATTGCCGTGGTAGGGACAGGGCTGGATCTCGTCTATCCCGCAAGTAACCGGAAACTTGCTCATGAGTTAGCTGAACAGGGGGCGCTTATTTCCGAGTTCCCGTTAGGCACACCTGCGATCGCGAGCAATTTTCCGCGCCGCAACCGCATTATCAGCGGCATGAGTCGAGGCTGTCTGGTGGTCGAGGCTGCGCTGCAGAGTGGGTCGCTCATTACAGCAAAGCAGGCATTGGAACAGGGACGTGAGGTATTTGCCGTCCCGGGTTCCATCCATTCGCCTCTTGCGAAGGGCTGTCACTCGCTCATCAAGCAGGGAGCGAAACTCGTCGAAAGCGCGGAGGACATTCTGGATGAATTGGGCTATCGGTCAGCGCGACCCGGTGCCGCCAATGATACTGACGAACCGGGAAAAGAAAAATCACTGCTGTTAACGCACCTCGGCCATGAGATCATTGATATCGACACCCTGTCCAACCGGAGCGGCTTGACCGTAGAAACCGTGTCCGCGATGCTATTGACGTTCGAATTGGACGGCATAGTGGCAAGCTTGCCGGGCGGTTGCTATCAAAGGCTTGCGTAGATCTGTTGATGAACACTCCATGCCTGCCTCATGAATATAAGCTGAACGAACGGGAAGGCGCCGCGATCAGTTGCCCAGCAGTTTTAGGAACGTCCACTGTCAGCGGGAGGGGATTTATGATTCCCTTAACTTGCCTAGCATTCGATAATTTCTGTTATCGTAAAGCTGACAGTGACCAGTTATTCACTCCCTTATACAACTCGCTGCCGTTAATCTGCAGACGTTCACGGAAGTTTCATGGGTAAAACCTTAATTATCGCCGAGAAGCCTTCTGTCGCTGTCGATATTGCGCGTGTCCTCGGCGGGTTCGCCAAGCATGCCGACTATTTCGAGAGCGATCAATACGTGCTGTCTTCAGCTGTCGGCCATCTGCTTGAGCTTGTCGTACCCGAACAATACGAGGTCAAACGGGGGAAGTGGAGTTTTGCCAATCTGCCCATAATTCCGCCGCATTTCGATCTCAATCCCATCGAAAAAACCGAGTCCCGCTTGAAGCTCTTAACCAAACTCATTAAGCGCAAGGATGTAGAGTCCCTTATTAATGCTTGTGACGCGGGAAGGGAAGGTGAACTTATTTTTCACTACATCAGACGTCACGTGGGGACCAACAAACCGGTGAAGCGACTTTGGCTCCAATCGATGACACCGGCCTCGATTAGGGAGGGCTTTAACAAGTTGCTCGATGACGATGCGGTGCGGCCTCTGGCAGAAGCAGCGGTAAGCCGCTCCGAGGCGGACTGGCTGGTAGGAATAAACGGCACTCGCGCCATGACCGCCTTTAATTCTCAGGAAGGAGGGTTTCATAAAACGCCGGTGGGCCGGGTGCAGACGCCGACGCTAGCGATCCTGATTGAACGTGAAGACACCATCAAGAAATTCATTCCCCGCGATTACTGGGAAGTTCATGGCAAGTTTGCCGCGAGTTCGGGGCAATATGACGGCCGCTGGTTCGACGAGAATTTCGCAAAAAATAAAACGGATAGTGAGCAAAAGGCTGAAAGATTCTGGGATCAGAAAGAAGCGGAGGCCGTTCGCAGCAAATGCCAGGGCAAGCCGGGCGTTGTCAAGGAAGAAAGTAAGCCTGCTACTGAAATCTGTCCGCTGCTGTACGACCTTACCAGTTTGCAGCGTGACGCCAACGGGCGCTTTGGTTTTTCCGCCAAGACGACGCTTGGGTTAGCCCAGGCGTTATATGAAAAGCATAAGGTGCTAACGTATCCGCGTACTGACTCGCGTGCCCTCCCCGAAGACTACCTTGACACTGTCAAGGAGACCTTGAGCTCACTAGCAAAAAGCCGTTACGGTATTTTCGCCAAGCAGGTCCTCAAGGAGGACTGGGTTAAGCCAAACAAGCGCATATTCAATAATGCAAAAATTTCCGACCATTTCGCAATCATCCCGACTTCGCTAGAGCCTAAGGCCCTGAGCGAAACTGAAGCGAAGCTTTACGATCTCGTGACCAAGCGTTTTTTGGCTATTTTTTTCCCCGCTGCCGAATTTCTTGTTACGACCCGCATCACTCGTGTCGAGAACGAGCCATTCAAAACCGAAGGCAAGGTGATGGTCAATCCCGGTTGGCAGGTCGTGTATGGCCGTGAGGTGCAGGCTCGAGGCACAGAGGATGAATCCGCGTTGATTAAGCTAAACCCGGACGAGCGGGTCTTGGCTGAAGAGATCAAGGTTATTTCCAGCCAGACTCGCCCTCCGGCCAGGTTTAATGAAGCCACGCTTCTGTCCGCCATGGAGAGCGCGGGAAAGTTAGTGGAGGATGAAGATCTGCGGGAAGCGATGAGTGCAAAAGGGCTAGGCACCCCCGCTACGCGTGCGTCGATTATCGAAGGATTGGTGGCGGAAAATTACCTCCAGCGTGAAGGTCGGGAACTGCGTCCCACTGCCAAGGCATTTTCGCTGATTACCTTATTGCGCGGCCTGAAGGTGCCTGAACTTACCTCGCCAGAACTGACAGGCGATTGGGAGTTCAAGCTGCGCCAGATCGAGCAGGGTAAACTTCAGCGCAACAAGTTCATGGAAGAGATCGCTGGCATGACGGGGCACATTGTAGAGCAGGCAAAAACTCACCGTGGCGAAACGATCAGCGGCGACTTTTCCACACTAAAGTCTCCTTGTCCCAAGTGCGGTGGCGTGATACAGGAAACCTATAAGAAGTACCAATGCCAGAAATGCGATTTTGCCCTCTGGAAAATCCTTGCTGGGCGGCAATTTGAAACAGCGGAAATGGACCAGTTGATTACCCAACGCGAAGTCGGCCCATTGCAGGGGTTTCGCAGCAAAATGGGACGGCTGTTCAACGCCAATATCAAGCTTACCGACGAGTTGGAAATGAAATTCGATTTTGGCACTGATAGCGCCGAGGATGCCGAAGCAATTGATTTTTCGGGGCAGGAACCGTTGGGGACATGCCCGCGCTGCGGCGGTCGGGTATTTGATCATGGAATGAGTTACGCCTGCGAGAAGGCCATCGGCTCAGTCCGTACGTGCGACTTTAAAATTGGGAAGATTATTCTCGCCCGCCCTCTCGAACGCGAACAGGCGGCCAAACTATTGCGGACGGGAAAAACTGATTTGCTCCAAAAGTTTATTTCAAAGAAGGGCAGGCCATTTTCCGCTTATCTGGTTATAGGTTCGGACGGCAAGGTAGGCTTCGAGTTTGAGCCGAGAGAATCAAAGACAAAAACAGCCGCGGCATCCGCTGAGAACAAGTCAGTAAAACCAAAAACAAAGAGTGCTTCGTCGAAAAAGGTGGTGTCTGGTAAAACCAAATAGAACGATAAAAAACATTGGCTTGTTTGAGCTTATGCTTTTTATTTACCTTCTTGATCAAACGCTGTTCCTGAGGCGTCCTGTCCTTCTTGCGACGGCTCGGGCGCCTGGTGTTTTTCGATGTAGGCGATAATATCTCCGACGGTAGTAAAGCCTTTAGCTTCTTCACTGTCAAAATTGATGCTGAAATTATCTTCCGCATCAAACAAAAGCTGAATCGTGTCCATGGAATCAAGCCCGAGTTCGTCAAATTTTGACGCCCTATTTATTGTGGAAACATCCAGGTTTTCAACTTTTGTAGCGATGAACTGTATGACCTTCGCTTCAATGTCCGCTGTGTCCATATCTAATCTCTTCCTTCAATCGAGCGTTGTGAAAACGATGCTTGCATTATTTCCCCCAAATCCGAAAGCGTTACAGAGGCCAGTTCGCGGATTTTTCTGCTGCGCCCGGTTGGGCGTGTAGTCAAGATCGCATTCCGGATCGGCCTCATCCAGGTTGATGGTTGGATGTACTGTGCCAGTATGTAGGGCCATGATTGTGGCGATGCTGCCAATGGCCGCCGATGCGCCGATGGAATGTCCAAGCAGGGATTTTGTCGCACTAATTGCGATATCCTTGGCTCGATCGCCAAAGAGGCTCTTGATGGCGCGGGTTTCCACAATATCGCCCAACGGGGTTGAAGTTGCATGGGCATTGATGTGTTCCACTGAATCTTTCGTAATGCCCGCATCCTGGATGGCGGCTTCCATCGCGGCTACCTGGCCGCTCTGGTCCGGCATGACGATGTGCGCAGCGTCGCATGTTTGTCCATAGCCCGCGAGGCAGGCATATATTTTTGCCCCTCGACGCATCGCCTGTTCTTCTTTCTCCAGTATGAGTATGCCCGCGCCTTCCGACATGACGAACCCATCACGGCCTTTAGCGAATGGCCGTGATGCTCGCGCCGGATCCGTATTGAAGCCGGTTGTTAACGCATGCAATATTTCGAAGCCATTCATTGTTAGCGGCAATACACACGCTTCCGCACCACCGGCAATCACCGCATCCGCTCGCCCCGCCCGCAAGAGATCGAGCGCCATGCCGATTGCATTGGCCCCGGAAGAGCACGCCGTGCTGCAAGTCAGATTTACCCCTTTCAGCCCATGTTTGATTGCGATCCACGCCGCGGCTGAGTTCGCCATGGTTCGAGGCACCGTAAACGGGGGTACGGGTTGGTTTCGAAACTTGCGGAGCGCGGAAGACTCAAACGTGGCAAAACCGCCCATCCCCGAGCCGATGCTAACGGCCAGACGTGGCGGCGAATAGGCGTCAAGCCCACCCGCATCTTCGAACGCGAGTTTGGCGGCCAGCAAGGCAAGATGGGTGAATCTATCCGTTTGCTCTATATACTTAGCCGACAGGAAGGTTTTAGGGTCGAATCCTTGCACTTCTCCCGCCACTTGCGACCGCAGACTGGACGCATCGAAGCTGGTGACCGGGCGGATCCCACTGACACCGTTGATCGCAGCTGTCCAAAACTGGTCAGTGCCAATGCCAATTGGGGAAACAATCCCCATTCCCGTCACGACTATTCGCATATACAACTGTAGTCAATCATATAGATAGACAAAGCCTCTCTATGGGCAAAGAAAATAAGTTTAAAATTTTACAGTATGCGGCAGATCCTGATGCGCACTTCCACGCCGTTTGTTGATGGGAAATGGGGTTGAAAAAAGAACATCCATGTCTCACGTCCAGCGGTGAAAGGTGCGTGGCGAGATATCTCTGTCCCCCAATTATTTCTCCAACGTTGCGTTCTGATCCCGTATCGACCGGTCTCGCAACGGCAATGGCAACGGCTGCGGTTCCGTTTTTTATATCTCGTACCCGATAATTCAACCTATCTTAACGCTTTCACTTTGCATTAAAAATCATCGGGAAAAGATACCTCAGGACGCCGCCCATGATCCAGATAATCAGTATTAAGCTGGATACCACGGCTACTCCTTCCAAAATCGCCGAGAAAAGCGTTGAGCCGAGACTATCGAATTCCTGGTGTCCTTCATCGTTACGCCGCCGTTTGCGGCGGTTTCTCACCCAGATCTGCAGCCCGACGACGGCCGGAATGAGGGCGAGAGAAATTAGAAGATTGTATTCGGAAGTATCCATTGATTAATCAACCTTTGCGTGATGACGATCGCTGCTCGACAGTGAGACCGCTTTCAGCCGGAAGTGACACAGGTAAGTTGGCTATTCATGAAATCGGGAAACTACGGCAGCGTTGATGTTTTACTCATGGAGCGACAAATTGGTGAAATCTTGCTCGGGAGTGGAAAGCGGCGATTATAATATCACACGCCGCCGACATGTCATCGAGTTAACGCGCCTTCACCCATCCTGGACCTCATCCAAGTTGTGCAGTTCTGGAGGACGAGCAGCATAGCCGTAGCTGTCTTTGCGGGACGATTACCATTTTCATTGAATCGACGCGTACGAGCAAGGTTTCGCACTGGAGACCGTAGCGAGACTGTAGCGTCTTCCGACTGTTCGATGTTTTCCTGAAAGTTAAGTATGTTTGCTGTTGAACCAAACACTTTTAAGATCGATCTGATTGGGGACGGCCCGTTTCGTTATGAATGAAAAATCTGTCCGCCCTGCCCCACTCGACATTACGGTACGTCCAGTTGCAAACCGCCGCGAGATGGGCGTTTTTATAGATATACCCTGGCGTATCTATGCTGATGACCCAATGTGGGTGCCGCCCTTACGCCTGGAGCGGCGTCTGCATTTTTCGAAATTCAACCCGTTTTTCAAGCATGGAGAATGGCAGGCTTGGGTCGCATATCAGAACAAGGAGCCAGTGGGGCGAATCAGTGCCCAAATTGATCAACTGCACCGGCAACGCTATGGAGGGGATACCGGCCATTTCGGTTTGCTGGAATGCATAAACGACGTAAATGTATTCGCCGCGCTGATGCATACCGCCGAGGCCTGGCTAGTTGCCCGGGGCACCCGCCATATTAGCGGCCCGTTCAATTTGTCCATCAATCAGGAGTGCGGCGTTCTGGTAGAGGGTTTCGATACCCCCCCAATGGTAATGATGCCTCATTCACGCAGGTGGTATGCAGCGTTACTGGAAGGACTCGAGTATCGCCCATTGAAGGATATGCTTGCCTATTGGGTTGCGGTAGATTTCAAGGTCCCCCGATTGATGACTTCGCTGGTCGAGAAATTTAAGGATCATGCGCGCTTGAGGCCTCTGCGGCGCGACAAGTTTAGCGAAGAAATGGAAGTGCTGCGTGATATATTCAACGACGCGTGGTCGGAGAACTGGGGCTTTGTCCCTTTTACCAAAGAAGAGTTTGCCGAGCTTGGCGCCAGTCTGCGTTTGCTGGTTCCCGACGATTGTATCCAAATTGCCGAGGTGGACGGCGTTCCATCGGCATTTATGGTGGCATTGCCAAACCTTAACGAAATTTTCGCCGAGCTTAACGGAAGTCTGTTTCCTTTTGGCTGGGTCAGGCTGCTCCGGATAAAATCCAGAGGAGGAGTTCGTACTGGCCGAATACCCCTGATGGGGGTACGCAAGCAGTTTCACAATACTCCGCTGGGCATGGCACTGGCCTTTATGGTAATCGACGCTCCCAAGGAGTTGGGACGTGCCATGGCAGTTGAGGCGGTAGAATTGTCCTGGATACTTGAGGATAACAAACCCATGCGTGCAATTCTGGCTAGCTTAGGCTGCAGGCAATATAAGCGTTACCGGATTTACGGAAAAACGCTGTGATCGACTGAGCGGTTCAATGCAAGGAGTTAACGTTAGCCAATGAACACAAGGAGTGAGTTTATTGCTGTGGTGCTGGCGGCTGACCGCACAGCCGACGACCCAATCGCACGTAAGACGGGTGCGGCCTGCAAAGCAATTGCGCCCGTGGGCGGGACGCCCATGATCATTCGGGTATTAGATGCATTGGAAGCGAGTGGAATGGTGAAGACTATTGTTGTTTGCGGTCCGCCGGCGGAGATAATTCCTAAATGTCCGGAACTGGAGGACCGCATCCGCTCCGGACGAGCCATATGGCTGCCGAATCTGGATTCGCCCAGTCGCAGCGCCAATAGCGCTCTCTCACAGATTGATCAGCAGGCTCCTGTATTGCTGACGACAGCCGACCATGCATTATTGACGCCTGCCATTGTGCAGTATTTCCTGACCAAATCTCGGGCGGCGGGCAGTGACGCGGCTGTGGGCGTAGTCAGGTACGAAGATGTGGCCGCGGCATTTCCTGGCTCGAAGCGAACGGTAATCAAGTTGAGGGACGGAGGCCTTTGCGGTTGCAACCTTTACGCATTTCTTAATCCTCGTGGCCGCGGGCTAGTCTCGTTCTGGCAGCGAGCGGAAGCTCTCCGAAAACGCCCTTGGCAACTGATCGCACAGACGTTTGGCCCCGTGGCTGTCCTCTTGTATTTGCTGGGACTTTTGTCGATCAATAAGGGGCTTGCCACAGTAACAGCCAGAACCGGCATCAAAGTGCAGCCGGTGTTTTTGCCTTATCCACAAGCCGGTGTGGACGTCGATAAGATTGAGGATCTGCTGCTCGTGGAATCCGCGTTGGTGGAAGCACGCTCCGCTACGCGGGGGTAAACAGATTCACCACTCCATTACCGCATCCCTAAGGCCATCCCATCAAGCCTTGATGGGGGATAATCCGTGAAAATAATAGACCGATATATCACCCGCGAATTGCTAATACCCTTCACCGTGGTGGCGGTTATTCTCGCGGCACTGTTTTCAAGTTTCAGCAGCGCCCGTTTTTTGGCAAGCGCGGCGTCCGAATCGCTTGGCCTCGCCGCCATGCTCAAGTTCATACTGTTGAAAACAGTGATTGCTCTCGAAGTACTGATGCCGATCTCGCTATACGTCGCGGTAGTCATGGGGCTGGGTAGGTTATATAGAGACCAGGAGATTAGTGTGCTGCGTTCGGCCGGGGTCAGCGAGAACCGCGCGCTTTTTGCGGTCCTCATTGTTGCCATTCCGGTTGGGATCGCAAGCGGAGTGCTTTCCATTTTCGTCCGCCCCTGGGCATATGAAGAAAGCTACATGCTGAATGCGCAGGCAGAGGCGGAGTTAAACATAGATCGATTTCAGGCTGGGCGCTTTTATGGCAGCGAGGGCAAGGGTAGAGTCGTTTTTGTGCAATCCAAGGACGATTCCGGGAAACAGATGCAAAACGTATTTCATTACATCCACAAGCCGGATAGCAGCGAGATCATTCTTGCAAAAGAAGCCCACCAGCAGGAGCTCAGACCTGGCGAGCGCCCGCAAATACATTTAGGCGAAGGGTTTATTTACAAGCTCATGCATTCAGGGGCAAAGGATACGGTGGTCCAATTTGAAAAATTGGTTTATTACACCGACAGCGGGAATGTGCTGGACTATAAGCGCAAGGCGGCTCCTACGGCGGCGTTAATGAAATCCGATCAGCCGCGCGATATTGCCGAATTCCAATGGCGACTGTCGCGCCCCATCGCTACGATCCTGCTGGCGCTTATTGCCGTACCATTCAGTCGCGTCCCGCCTCGCCAGGAAAAAGGCGAAAAAAATTACTATGCCGCAGCTATCGTTTTTGCGATCTACTATATCCTGAACGGATTGGCCCAAACATGGGTCGAGCAAGGCACAATCGGGAAGATGCCGGGTGTTTGGTGGCTCTACGTTCTAATGGCCCTGGCCGCTTTTGCCATGCTCGCGCCGGATTTCCGGCAGAAAATCTTTGCACGCAGATGAGCGTAATTAACCGGTACCTGGCCGTCCAAGTCCTCATTGGTCTGGGAATTGCCGTAGTGGTACTATTGCCGCTCTTCGGTTTTCTCGATTTGCTGGATCAGCTTGACGATGTCGGAAAAGGGACTTATCGGGTTCAGGATGCGTTCCTGCACACAGCCTTGCTTCTGCCACGAAGGTTTATTCAGCTAGCCCCGTTTATTGCTTTGTTAGGCAATGTCATCGCGTTAGGGCGGCTCGCTGTCGGGTCGGAATTGACAGCTTTACGGGTGGCCGGGGTATCCCCCATTGGTATCAGTCTGGCGCCGCTCACGGTGGGATTGATCCTTCTATTATTTATCGCAGTGCTGGATCAGTTTGTCGCGCCGCAGCTCCAACAAAAGGCTATCTCATCCAGGGCCGTGGCGCTTGAGAAGAGTGCTGCGCTAGGTAAAAATCTCGGTATATGGACCCGGGACGAGCGCAACATATTGCGTATAGGTGAGATGTTGCACTCTGGAAGAGCGGCAGATATCGAGATCATGCATTTTGACGACAACGGATTTCTGCTGACTTACACGCACGCTAAATACGCCGACTTCAACGGTGGCGATTTGTGGGATCTGCAGGATGCCACCACCAAGACATTTACCGGAAATCGGATAGAATCCGAGAACGCAAAATCGATCAAATGGAGATCATTCCTGAATCCGGACGATATCTCCACGTTGACCAAATCACCGGAAAGCCTTTCCCCGGTCGAGTTATTTCTACATGTTCGTTTCTTGCGCGCCACCGGTCAAGAGGCGGATGCCTATGCGTTGGCTTTGTGGCGGAAGGCGGGCGGAGGACTAACGACCATCGCAATGCTGTTGTTTTCAATACCCTTTGTTTTCGGATCGGTAAGGGCGGGTTTAGGCAGCAGGCTGGTGTTGGCCGCCATGCTGGGCATCGGCGTATACTTGTTCGACCAGATTATCGCGAATGCCGGCCTATTGCTTCATATAAACCCGGCACTCACCGCGCTTTCCCCTGGGCTGGTGTTAACAGCGGTGGCAGTACTGTGGTTGCGACGAATTTTCTAGTGAGATACCACCGGCTCCCGCGGCAGGACCTTCATCGTTTTCGATGAGCTGTTCCTGTGGCGATAATGCCATATATGTTGTAACCTGCGCGGCTTGTCTCATTCATACACAAACTTCCATCGGCAAATTCAACAATTCAGGAGCCGTAATTTTTTCTGGCTCGTGGCGATGCAGTCGCAAGTTAAGGGTGAGGTTCAGTAACAGCCGGAATCGAATTCACTCAGAGGTAATCAAAGACGTTGACGGGAGAAATGGTTTTGCACTTTTTGTTTATAGCGCATGGATTGAATGATAGAACAATCGCGGGTTGATCGGATCACAGCAGGGGCGGCAACGGTCGGATTCCTGTTCAACCCGTTGAGCGGCCGGATACGCAAGCGCGTAGCCGCCATAAGGCGAGAAATCGGCAGAGTTCCCAACGCTACCTGTCGAGAAGTGACGAACGCACCAGAGATTCATGCTTCTGTTGAGGCTTTTCTTGAGGCTGATATTGATCTGCTTGTTATCGTAGGCGGGGACGGTACGGTGCAAGGAGTCTTGAACCACCTGTTCGCGTTACAGCCGGGCTCGAAATGGCCGGTCTTAACCATCATTCCAGGTGGTACGACCAATATGACAGCGCTGGACTTGGGGATTCAAGGCCGCCCGGAATATCTCTTGCAGAAGTTGTGCGGGTGTTTGCTGGATACCAACTCACCTGCATTTGTGCAGCGGCATGTCCTGTCCATTGAACAGACAGGGGTGCCTAAGGTCTATGGCATGTTCTTCGGTGTTGGACTGATTGCCCGAGCGGTAATTTTTTCCCAAGGCAAGATCAAGAAGCTGGGTGTCACAGGCGAGATCTATTCAGGATTCATCATGCTGGGATATCTCGCTGGCGTGCTTCTTGGTCGATGCCACGGTGCCTGGGCACCGGCTAAAATTTCCGTTACGCGCGATAGCGGCAAATCCCATCATGGAACTTATTCATTTCTTTTCGCAAGTACGCTAGACCGTTTGCTGTTTGGCATGCGCCCTTACTGGGGCCGGGAGGAGCAACCGGTGCATGTTACGTTTGTGAAACAGCAGCGCAAGAAATCGGTACGCATGATATGGCCGCTCCTCACTGGTCGTGGGAATGTCCTTCCGGAAAATAACGGTTATTACAGTTGCAATACCGGGGTGCTTGAACTGGTGATGGATGACGATTACATCGTCGACGGCGAATCCTACCGGGCAGCAGGAAAAGATGGTCCATTGCGGATAACGCCAGCCGGTCCGGTCTGCTTTCTGGTTGCGGATAAATAAAGACGAGCGCAATAAAAATGGCAAAGTGCCCTCCCACAGTAGATCAGCAACTCCCGGATGAACTAGTCGCGGAGATGGCCTTGTTGAGTTCAAAGGCGGTAGCCGCCGATTTTATTGTCCTGGTTGAAGAGTTGAAGGCGCGGTTCGGCTCATCGCTCGATGCCGTACTTCTCTACGGGTCCTGCTTGCGCGCACATGAAATTGGGGAGGGCGTGGCGGATTTCTATGTGGTAGTGGACAGTTACGTTAATGCCTACCCCGAGCGCTATTTGCGCTACCTTAACGCGTGGTTGCCACCCAATGTATTTTATCTTGAGGTATCCAAGGGGGAACAGAAGTTCCGCGCCAAGTACGCGGTCGTCTCCATGGCTGACTTTGAAAGCGGAACACGGCAATGGTTTCACCCATATTTGTGGGCGCGATTCGCCCAACCTTCGCGATTGCTATACGCGCGTGATGAGGTTATACGCAGGCGTATCCACCGCGCGCTGGCTCATGCGGTCATAACATTCCTGAGATCAAGCCTTCCAACGCTGGACTCTTCCCCAGCTAATGCCGAAGCCGTTTGGACCAATGGATTGAGTCAAACCTATGCGGCTGAACTGCGGCCCGAGCGCGCCGCGAGGGCGCGCCAGCTTGCGCAATTCAACCTAGATGAGTTTGCCCGACTGACCGCTCATGCAACGCCTGCACTGAAGGATAGCCTGGAAGTGCTTCCGGACGGGCACTATCGATGTGTGGCTGACGCAGTTGCGCGGCAGCACTCGCTAAAGCGCTGGCGCTTGCGCCGCTGGCAGGGAAAAGTGTTGTCTGTGCTGCGGCTGTCGAAGGCAGCATTTACTTTTCAAGACAGTATCAGCTACGCGGCCTGGAAGATCGAGCGTCATACTGGCGTGCGTGTAGAGGTCACGCCGATGTTGCGGCGGCATCCCTTACTGTGGGGTTTCAAGGTTTCATGGCGATTGTTGCGGCGCGGTGTAATGCGTTGATTGTCAGCTTGCCTGCTTGAGCTGTGGCTACTCAATAATCCGGCGCTGACACTGCTCAGGTTAATAATTGACTCAGATCGGGTATGACGTCTACATGCGGGGGAAACGGGTTCTCATCGCCGGGACGCACACGCCCAAGGAATGCGATATTGTTAACGTATGCACTCTGATAATCGATCAGCGCATCACCGATCATCAATACGCGCTCGGGAAGGAGGGCGTGGGCCGACAAAATATCCGCGATCAGCTTCTGCTTTGGTGTCGGGGAACCGCGCACAGCGGTAAAATAGGATGCCAGTCCGCGGCGACTTACGATTGTATTCAGTTCGGCTTCAGGTGTCCCGGAGGCGACAAACAAAGGTATTCTCTCAGCCTCCTTACGAATCAGCTCTGCCGCTCCCGGCACGGGATCGCTGGCTATCACGGCTTCGAGCACGAGTTGGGAAAAACGCCGGTCGAGGTGTTGCTCTTCCTCTGCGGTAAGCGGGGGCTTCTCCAGAAGGGTTTCCTGGAAATAACGAAATTTCTGATAGCGCGACATGCCCCCGTGCAGAACATGATATCGCGCTACCGCGCTCATTACCGTCTCGCCATGGTCGCGATAGAGATTGGCGAAGGCTTGCGTTTTGATTTCTCCCGATTCAACCACCACGCCGTCAAAGTCGAAAATGATGGCTTGCCAGATTGCGGTCTTCATGCTCTGTTGTCCGACGCGGATGGCGTCGCCTCATCATTTTCATCTGAGTGATGCATGCTTTGGTGAATATCCTGCAAGCAATCGAGAATACCCTGGCCTAGATCGACATGCTCGTTGAGCACCAGTTTGTGGCCGATGCGGGGCTGGAAGGCATACGGTGTAACCTCGTAATGATGCCCCGCTCGGGCCTGGTCAAAATGCAGGTCAATTTTCCACGGCATGATTTCCGAGATCATCGTCATGACATCCTTAATGCGTAATCGCTCCTGTCCAGTCAGAATAAGATGGCGGTTGGCAAATTCCGGCGCCAGTACCTGCACGCTCATGCGCGCCGCGTCCTCCACGTGGATATACTCGCGGATTGCCTCGCCACTACCGTGATATGTTATCGAATGTCGTTCCAGTGCTTCGTGCAACATACGGTAGATACCGTTACGCGCGTCAGCGCGCCTGCCGTACAGCGATCCGTAGCGTAAAATACTATAGTCCAGGCCGTAGCGTTCATAGTATGTTTCGATAAAGCGCTCTGCCGCCTGCTTGCTTGCGCGGTAAAAAGAGCCCGACTCCGAATAGACATAAATGGTGCTGGCAAAGACGAATCGGCGTGCGCCCACTACACGCGCCGCTTCCAGCGCGTGCATATTGCCCAATACGTTAATTGTAGCTGTCGCCAGTGGCTTATCGGTGGCTTCATCGATATCGGCGATGGCGGCAAAATTATAGACCACATCGGCACCTTTGGCTGCTTCCGTCACCTGGTCCAGATTCATGATATCGCCAATGATCATCTCCTGATCATGAGTCTTGTAGGGCGATTGAGCGCGGTCGAACAAACGCACCCGGTAGCCGGCAGCCGATAACGCGTCGGCGACATGGCTGCCAAGAAAACCACTGGCGCCATACACAATAGCAATTTCGTTGGACATTCCTGTTTACTCGTTCCCGATGACGCCCGCTTCCTTCAGGCCATGAAGCAGGTTGTCCGCGGCTTCGAGCTCCATGCGTTGGCGCGACTCCCTGGCAAGTGAGCCGATATGTGAGGTAAGGATCGCATTTTCGCATTTAAGCAGCGGGCCGTGGTACGGTTCCTGCTCGAAAACGTCAAGTGCAGCCGCATCCAGTTGTCCTGAAGCCAATGCTTCCGCCAGCGCTGTTTCATCAATCAGGCCCCCGCGGGCTGTATTTACGACGATGGCCCCACGTTTTACCCGCGCCAAGTTTTCCTTGTTCAGCAGATGGTGTGTATCGGCATCGTATGTGACGTGAAGGCTGATGATATCCGATTCTGCCAGCAGCTTCTCCAGGGGCACCAGTTCGACCCCCTCCGGCGACTCATGTACATATGTGTCATGCGCGACCACTGAGGCTTCGAACGCCTGGCACAAGCGAGCCACACGCCGGCCTACCCGTCCCAGGCCGATGATTCCCACCCTTTGCGCAGCCAGTAAACGTCCTTGAGTTCGTGGCCATTGGCCCATGCGAACCAGTTGGTCAGTATGGCATACCTGTCTCAGAGCGGCGAGTATCAGGGCTAAGGTGAGTTCCGCAACCGCCTGGGCCGGGGCCTCCGGCGTGTTCAGGACGGTAACGCCGTACCGTTTTGCAGCAGCGAGGTCGACACTATCCAGCCCGCTCCCACAGCGGGAAACTACTTTCAAGCTTCTCGCGGACGCAAATACGCGCTCTGTCAGGGGCTCTATCCCAGCAACCATTCCGACCGTATCGCCGCCCAGCAATGCAATGACTTCGTCTTCCGTAAGTTTGCGTCCGTAACTGTTGCTGGCAATGCCCACGCCCTTTTTCATCAAATACCGAATATGGGGATTGTTATCGGTATCAAACGAAGAGGTGGAAATGACGACTTTGCTCATAGCGCTTCCCTTATTTGATGCATATGGCCCCGACAAAGTGTATCGAGGATACGAATGTCCAGCCCATAGCCAAGAAAGTTAAAGCCGGCTTTAATATTTCGCAGCAACTGGTCCGGATCGGGTTCAACTACATGAATGCCCCCAGGTTTTCCAATACGCTGCCCGGCCTCTTGTACCCGTTCTATCGCAGATTGGACCTCGGGATAATCCAGTTCCCCGGGGCGTCCCATGGAGCCGGACAGATCATAAGGTCCAATAATGTAAGCATCAATTCCCTCCACTGAAAGAATTGAGTCGATTGCGTCGACCGCATCGATATGCTCAATCATCGCTACTACTACGGCGTTATCCTCAAGCCAACGCCGGTATTGCTGAAATCGCGCCCCATAGCCTTGAGCGCGGGCCAAACCGACCCCTCGCTGGCCGCGGGGAGGATAGTATACGGCCTGAACAGCAGCCTCGGCGTCTGCTGCGGTTCTGACCATGGGGACCATTACGCCCGTTGCGCCCGCGTCCATTACACGTTTGATCTGGTCAGGATGATTCGAGGTAAGCCTTACAATGGCCGGACACCGCTGTCCATCCAGCACCTGGATCAGCCTCTGGACCTCGCTTAGTTCCAGGACGCTATGCTCGGTGTCCAGCACGAGCCAATCAAACCCTGCTGCAGCCATGATCTCGGCAATTGAGGGATGGCCCAGCGTGATCCACGAGCCAATGGTCAAAGCATTTCGTGCCAGTTTTGCTTTAAGTTGCATGAATTTTTCCTTCGAATAACTGCGCTGCTTTCACCAAGCCTACTCAATACGAGCCAACCAATGGGTCAGCCATCATCAGTATAGCCACTCGCTCCAGATCGGCTTGAGTATCGACTGCCTGCGTGTTGAACTCGGTTCTCACCATCTTTACCTGATATCCATGCTCGAGCAACCGAAGCATATCGACTGATTCCAGCTTTTCCAACGGCGTGGATGGCAATCGCGCAAAATCGAGCAACGTCTGACGCCGAAAAGGGATGACGCACACCTGTTTGAAGGCGGAAGTCTGCGAAAAATTTTCCAGAGATGAGGGCCTCATGGTCGGGATAGGTTGCCGCGACATGTATATGGCATTGCCGCGTTGATCCATGACTACCTTGATTGTGTTAAAATCAGAAAAGTCGGCCTGGTTGTCAATTGGACGCACCAGGTTCACGCAGCCGAGCTCCGGATCGTGCTGAAACGGCTCAATCGCTGAATCGATCATCTCCGGGCGCGTCATGGGTTCATCGCCTTGCACCATGACAATAAGTTCAGCGTCGGTTCCGGCTGCCGCCTCTGCAACTCGATCACTGGCCCTTTCATGGGTATCAGCCGTCATGATAACCGGCGCGCCAAAATCCTCCGCCACACGTCGAATTTCTTCATCGCAAGTGGCGATATACGTGGCGTCGAGCGATTGGCTCAGGGCTACGCGCTTATAAACATGCTCCAACATGGAGCGGCCCAATAGCTTTGCAAGCGGTTTCCCAGGGAAGCGCGTTGCACCCATGCGTGCCGGTATTACAGCAATCGTTTTCATCAGTATTTGATATTTCCTTGGCGTTTTTAATTAGAGCGATGTGTTCAGTTACTGACCGCCACGTACCGGGTTTTATGCCAGTATCGCGAACCAGTGTTAGGACAACGGGAGTAGGGGGTTATGACGTGTTTTGTTTGCAACTGCCGGGATTTTTACTCTTGGTGGGCTAGACCTGCTTCGATATTTTAGCAGAACGCTGTAAAGTTTAAACCACGGCTGTGCTAGTAAACCGATATCCGCAAGTGTACAATCATAAAATTTTTCGCACAAAACCGATCTGAATGTGCTGTAAAACAATGACAAATCTACTGCTTGTTGTTCACGTGCAAGGGATGAATATTGCGGTATGAAGGCCCTTTTTTTCCTCCGCCATTATAACGACATCGATCATATTACGCCGGTCATTTCGAAGTGGATCGATTCCGGTCATACATGTGACATCGTTCTGATAGGCAACTCCCGATTCAAGAACGATTATCGCATCAACTTCCTGAAGGGACTCAAAGGCGCACGCATGGCCTACATTGCCGATGTGTTGCCGCCGCTCGAGTTTTTCATGTGGTTTTTTCAAACGCTGATATTGATCCGCAGTTTGCGGCGGCCTTTTATCGGCCCGATCATGAAGGCGCTAGAAGACGTTTATGATGCGAAGCGGCGTCAGCCGGTTTGGCAGAGCACTGCCAAACGCTTGCTGTCCAGAAGTTTCAACGAAAATGATGAGGGCGTGGTTGTATTTGACTGGATTGAGAGAAATTCATCTATTTGCGTGGAATGGGTTAAGGTTGTGCTATCCACCGCGCGTTCAATGGGCCTCGGCACGGTATCGCTCCCGCATGGGGATAGTCCTCATGCCAGCCAGCTGATTCGGCGCCGTGAGCTGCGCCTCGAGCCCGACACTACATTTGCAAATGCAGGCATTTTTGATAAGGTTGTGGTACCAAACGAGTTATGCTCCGTGCGCTTTCGTCCGTTTATGGACAATCAGAAGCTTGCCGTACTGGGCTCGCCCCGTTACTGCGATGAGTGGCTGGCGAAATTAGCGACCCTGATGCCGCCCTCGCCGCTTACCCGCTCGGACAGCCGGTTAAAAGTCGTGATGTTTCTGAGGAAGAGCAACTTCTCGACCTTTTGGGAAGAAGTGGGTGAAGTGGTTCGTGTCGTGGCAAGTTTTCCTGGAGTGGAGTTGGTCATCAAGCCACACACCCGGGGGGGGTGGCAGCAATCCCTGACGAAGGACATTTCCCTTCGACGACTGTCGAATGTGAGTGTCGCAGGCGATATTCATTCCATTTATCTCATGAATTGGGCCGATGTCATCATTGATCTGGCTACTTCAGTCGTATTTGAAGCGGTGAAGGCCAACAAGCCGGTGTTGGCTGCCGATTACCTGCATGCGGGCCGTTCAGCATTAGCTGAGTACATGCCCGAGGCAGAACTGCGCTGCCGGGACGACGTATATAAGCACATGGAAAAATTTATCTCACACGGATGTGATGCGTTTTATATAGAAGAACATCGTCAACGCTTCTTGAACGAAATGATTAATGTGGGCGACCCCGACGTATTATCCCGATACGTGGCGCTGCTCGAGGGGCAGGCGCGGGCGAAATCCCGCCAGAATCAGACCCATCCACACGAAAGTCACGCAGATCTTGCGGTCGCGTGAGTGGCCAGCTGCCTGGACAGATATTTCAGGGAGAACACTGAGCCGAATGCCGGGCTTGCCGTCAATAGATGTGGTCATTCCCGTCTACAATGCGCCAGAGCTGACTCGGCGCTGCATTGATTCCGTCGTTACCTGCCTCGGCAGTTCCGTAAGGCATATCTACATCCAGGATGACGCCTCGGGTGATGAGACGCGCCAGATGCTGGATCAACTGCCGTATCCGGACATACATGTTTATCATGCTGAGGAAAATCAGGGCTTCGGGGCTTCAGTAAATGAGGCGGTCCGTCGCTCTGACGCATCCTATGTGCTGGTACTCAATTCAGATACGGAGGTAAGCGAAAACTTCCTACCGACGTTGAATGCGGCTTTGGCGGCTGACCCGCAGCTAGCGGTCATCATTCCCGGCGGAAACGACTATGCCAGGCACGATCTGGATCAATATTTGCGTCGTCCGGGCGGGTACATCGAAACCTACCGTCTGCAAGGCCATGCTTTCCTCATCCTGCGCAGTGTTTTCGAGGAAGTTGGCGGGTTTGACCCCGCGTTTGGGCGCGGCTATTATGAGGATGTGGATCTTGGTCGCCGACTGAATCAGCGCGGCTGGCGGATTGGTGTTCATCCCGATGCAAGCATTCAACACAAGGGGGGCGGCTCCTTCGGCCGCGGACGCTCCTTTAGAGAACTAGTGCGGCGCAACCGCAGTCTTTATTTTTCGCGCTACCCTAACGCATGCCGTAACGTATTGCTTCTTTCTGGCAACTTGACCTTGGCGCAGTTTCCCTCAAGTCTCCTCGATACACTTGGGAACGTGCTTAAAGAAGGTGGGTACGTACACTGGCTGACGCCTGACCCCTCGCAACCGCTTCTCTGCCTGCAGATGCGCAGTAATTCCGCGGGTTTTGGCGCCGCGGTAAGCCTCCTGATGCGCAGTTGGCGGGCGGACAAGCGTATCTCTGAAGTGTGGATACTGCCACGTGTTTCACGGCTGCTCCGTGCGTCGCTTATTTTTTGGGCGCGTATCTGGGGGCTAAAGGTGCTTTCCTGGGAAAGGGCCGAGACAACGCGCGACTGTACTCCAAAACTGCTCTGAGTTTGAATACGCTTCTGGCTTAAGAGGGGTGGACCTTGACATGTCACGGCGGGAGGTTCAAGGCACCAATCGACTCATGCCGCAGCGAAGCGCGCGGCAACTATTAGGCCGATTGGAAAAGCGCGTCCAAAGACCCCCGTTTTTACCGAATTTTTACTACCACCAGGTTTTTTTGCTACAACCACTTTTTCCAGCGGAATAAAAGGAGCATGACTCCGGAGGTTGCCGCCATCGTGCCGAGAACCCCGAAGAATCCCCAGTGCCAGTCTAGGCCAGGGAGGTACTCGAAGTTCATGCCATAGATTCCGGTAATCAAGGTTAGCGGCATGAATATGGTCGTGATGACAGTGAGCACTTTCATTATTATACCGAGGCGATAGCTCACGCTGGACACATAGATATCCAGCATGCTAGCGGTCAGGTCGCGCAGGGAGTCAACCGACTCGATGATATGAATGGTGTGGTCGTATACGTCCCGCAAATAAAGCAGCGTATTGCGGGTGAAGAGCGGGGAGTCTCCCCTTTGCAATGAAGTGATTACCTCGCGCAGGGGCCACAACGATCTGCGCAGGAAAACATTCTCGCGCTTTAGAGAGTAAATTGAATGCAGCGTGCCAGGTTGAGGGCGGGCGACCAGTTCGGCTTCCAGTGCTTCGGTTTTTTCGTCAAATGTTTCGAGAAACAGGAAGTAGCTGTCTACGATAGCGTCGATCAAGCTATACATCAAAAAATCTGCGCCCAATTTTCTTATTTGGCCTTTTCCCGAATGTAAGCGTTCGCGTACCACTGCGAACGGATCCCCATCCCCTTCCAGGAAGGACAGCACGAAATTTTTTCCCAGCACCAGACTGACTTGGTTGGAGCTTATTCTCTCTCCCTGGGCTTTCTGTTCGTAGTCGAAGGTTTTCAGTACCACATAGAGATAGTCCCCGTAATCCTCCAGCTTGGCGCGTTGGTCGGTATTGACGATATCCTCCAGCACCAGCGGATGAAGGTTAAAACAGACGCCGATTTGCTTTATGGTACCGATGTCGCCTAAGCCGTGAAGGTTGACCCATTTAATCCCATGCGCGTGCTTGAGTTTATCGCTCAGTTCGGCAGCGGTTACATGGGATTCGCGTACGCCATTCGCGTCGTAATCCACCAGGGTCATGTGAGCAGCCGCGCTTTTCTGGGTGCCGATGTGCACCAGGGTGCCCGGCGGCAGCCCCGCTTTTGTAGATCGTTTTTTAGCGGGTGATGACATTCGATGGTGTGCGGTTATGCACTGGATGAGTTTTTGCTTGCTTTGTCTGCCTCACGGTCGGCGTTTTCCCACCGTGTATCGATTTTAAAATTGAACCCGAGGGGGGTCCATTGTTCAACTTCGGCGGAGAGGGCCGTAACGGTCAACGGATTGCGATCCAACCATGCCGGTTCGATCCGCAACTCGAATGCTTTATCGCCCAGGCTCACTTCCAGCCGGGCTAATTTGATGTCACCGCGGCTGCGATGGAAAATCACTGCTAGGCGAAGCGAAAAAATCAGGGCGAAGTCCAACCGTTCGGTAACGGAATCCCGCACTTTTACAGCCGCACCCCGATGAGCGAGAGCAAGCACGCTCAGTCGATCTTGCTCTCTCCTTGAAAAACCCGGCATATCGGCGTTGCCGAGAATATATGCAGAGTGCTTGTGGTAGCCGGAATGCGCTACTGAAATGCCGACTTCGTGCAGTCTGGCCGCCCACGAAAGGACCTGAAGCGACTCTTCCAAATCGTCTGGAAAATCCCTCAACAATTGCTTCCCCAGCAATAGCGCCAGCGATTCAACCCGTGCCGCCTGGGCGGCATCCACACGGTAGCGTTGCATAAACTGCTTTACCGTCGTTTCTCGCATGTCCTGGTTATGAAAGCGTCCCAGCAGATCGTAGAGCACGCCTTGCCGTAACGCGCCCATGGCCTGAGACATGCGGCGGATCCCCAGCTCGGAGAATGCAGCGGACATGATTGCGAAGCCCCCGGGAATAACGGGCGCGCGGTCGGGACGTAGCCCGGCTAATTCCAGTTTCTTTACGTCTCCAACCTTAAGCAAGTACTCGCGAAAATTTTCCAGCCCCTCGAATGTGATGTCCCCCTCGCGGCCGGCGCTATCGAAGCTGTTCAAATGGATGATGTCCCCGAGTGCCCGCGCAGTTCCGGATGAGCCAAATGCCTCCTCCCAGTGAGAACTTGTAAACCCCGCAGCGATCTCCTGGATTTCGCTACGCGCCAACAGTTCGGCGCGTTTCATGGCGCTCTTTGTGATCTTCCCGTCGGGAAAGCACCGCAGACTATAGCTGACGCAACCCATGTACAGGCTTTCCATCCTGACGGGTTTTAGACGCCTCCCAATAATAAATTCCGTAGAGCCGCCGCCAATGTCCATGACCAGACGGGGGTCGGCTGAGATGGGCAGGCTGTGAGCCACTCCCAAATAGATAAGCCGCGCTTCCTCATGCCCGGAGATTACCTCGATCGGAAAACCGACAGCGGCCTCAGCTTTTCTAAGGAACGCGGATGCGTTTTTCGCTACTCTCAGTGTGTTCGTAGCCACTGCACGGACCGAATGCGAAGGGAAACCGCGCAGCCTCTCCCCAAAACGTTTGAGACAATCGAGGGCGCGTGCCTGAGCATCCTCATTCAGGCGTTTATCGGCAGTAAGCCCGGCGGCAAGCCGAACCATTTCACCCAAACTGTCGAGCGGATAAAGCTGTTTTCCGACGACTCGCGCGACTTGCAAGCGGAAGCTGTTAGAGCCGAGGTCGACCGCCGCGAGCGTGGAATATTCGCCCATATTTCGCCCCGACGTTGCCAAGGGGCCTATTCGCTTACTTCGCGTTCGATTTCTTCAACAGTAACATGGCGCACATCTCTCCCCTTGACCATGTATATAACATACTCCGCCATGTTCTTGGCGTGGTCCCCAATGCGCTCGATCGCTTTCGCGATAAACAGAATCTCAAGCGCAGTAGAAATTTTTCGCGGGTCTTCCATCATAAAAGTGATGAGCTGCCGCATGATGGAACGAAATTCTTCGTCAACCAGTTCATCCTGCCGGACCACTTGAGCTGCCGCTGCCAAATCCAGACGTGCAAATGCATCCAGCGATTTGCGCAACATTTCCATCGCAATGTGAGCGACATGCCTGATCTCCACGAAGCGGGGCATATGCATACGGTCGTTCTCATAGATGAGTTTGGCCATGCGCGCAATTTTTTCGGCTTCGTCGCCAATACGCTCCAGATCGGTTATGGTTTTTATGACCGTCATGATCATGCGTAAATCGCCAGCAGCCGGCTGTCGACGGGCAATGATCTGGCTGCAGATTTCGTCTATCGACACTTCCATTGCATTAACTCGGTGATCATCTGCGATGATGTTTTCGATCAAGGATTCATTTCCGCTGGTAAGGGCGTCAATGGCTTTCTCGATCTGTTCTTCCACAAATCCGCCCATATGTAACACGCGGGTACGTACGGCCTCAAGATCGGCGTCGAATTGCTTGGAGATATGTTCGCTGCTCGCCATCGCTTACCTCGTAGATCAGCAAAGAATTAAAAAAATGAAAATGATACTGCCCGGTTATGACTACTTTGTTGCGGCCCGCCAATCAGATACTAATTGTTCGTACACCTGCGGCGCTGCTCAGCAGCAATACATCGGCCCCACGCCGAGCGAATAGGCCGTTCGTCACCACGCCTGTAATCTGATTAAGGGTCGTCTCGAATTCGACCGGGTCCAGAATTTGCAGGTTGTGTATGTCGAGAATCACATTGCCATTATCGGTGGTGAATCCCTGCCGAAGCATAGGCTGTCCGCCGAGTCGCGTTATTTCCCGCGCGACATACCCGCGCGCCATTGGAATCACTTCGATCGGCAACGGGAACTTGCCCAGTATCGGCACGAGCTTGCTTTCGTCGGCGATGCACACGAATTTTTTGGCCACCGCGGCCACAATTTTTTCGCGCGTCAAAGCCCCGCCCCCGCCTTTTATCATGTGCAGGTGCTCGGTGATTTCGTCGGTACCATCCACGTACACCGGAAGTTCATCAACACTGTTCAAATCAAGGACTTCGATACCGCGGTCTCTCAGCCTGCGTGCGGTCGCTTCTGAGCTTGCGACTGCGCCGTCAAGGTTTCGCTTGATGCTCGCCAGCTCGTCTATGAAGTAGTTTGCAGTGGAGCCGGTGCCCACGCCAATTATGCAGCCGGCGGGAACATACTGAATGGCGGCTTTGGCAGCCGCACGTTTTTGTTCATCTTGCGTCATGTCTGTTGTAGGAAGAAAAAAATTAAAAATTATTTAGCAGGATAATCCTATCCGTCGATTTTAACAATTAAGCTGGGCGTGCGGACCTTTCCGTCATGTTAAAATTCCTGTCTCCACACACCGCAGAAAAGCCAATTCCATGCAAAATAATTATCTCGAAAGAATCCTCACCGCCCGCGTTTACGATGTGGCCCTGGAGACTCCCCTGGAGCTTGCGCCCAATTTATCCGCCCGAATCAACAATCAATTGTTCCTGAAGCGCGAGGATATGCAGGAGGTATTTTCCTTCAAGGTGCGAGGGGCCTACAATAAAATGGTCAAGCTTTCTCCGGCGGCGTTGAAGCGTGGCGTAGTCGCCGCTTCAGCGGGCAATCACGGGCAGGGTGTCGCGCTAGCGGCGCAGCGCCTGAATTGCCGTGCAACGATTGTGATGCCCTTCACTACACCCCAGATAAAAATGCAGGCGGTTGAGGCGCGTGGCGCGACTGTAGTGACGCATGGCGATTCCTATGACGAGGCTTATGCGTACGCGGTGAAATTGGGCAAGCGTGAGCGAATGACCTTCGTGCACCCGTACGATGATCCTGATGTCATTGCCGGCCAGGGTACCATCGGGATGGAAATCCTACGTCAGCACACTGGCCCTATCCACGCTATTTTCGTGCCCATAGGGGGCGGCGGGCTTATTTCCGGTATCGCCTCATACGTGAAACGGCTGTATCCGGAAATCAAGATGATCGGAGTTGAACCCCTCGATGCCGACTCCATGTATCAATCCCTGAAGCAGCAGCGTGTGGTTAGACTTCCTCAAGTAGGCTTATTCGCGGATGGAGTCGCAGTAAAGCAGGTGGGGGCTGAAACCCTGCGCTTGTGCCAGGAACTGGTCGACGAAATCGTTCTGGTGGACACCGACTCTATCTGTGCTGCCATCAAGGATGTATTTGAGGATACCCGAGCCATCCTGGAGCCATCCGGGGCACTCTCCATCGCCGGGGCAAAAGCTTATATCAAGCGTGAAGGACTGCGGAATAAACACCTTGTTGCCATCTGCTCCGGCGCCAACATGAATTTCGATCGACTGCGTCACGTCTCCGAGCGGGCAGAGCTGGGGGAGCAGCGCGAGGCAGTCATGGCGGTGACCATTCCAGAGGAACCCGGGAGTTTCAAAAAATTTTGCGCCCTGCTGGGAACGAAAAGCATTACTGAATTCAACTATCGTTATGCCGATCCAAAAGAAGCACATGTGTTTGTAGCCGTATCTGTGCGCGACCGTGCGGAAGCGGCCAAACTGATCGAAAGCCTTGAGAAAAGCGGTTTGCATACCGTGGATCTCACCGATAACGAAATGGCAAAACTGCATGTGCGTCACCTGGTTGGCGGACGGGCCCGTGAAATAAAAAATGAGCTGATATATCGGTTTGAATTTCCAGATCGCCCTGGTGCGCTGATGAAGTTTCTTAACAGCATGAGCCATCATTGGAATATCAGCTTATTCCACTATCGTAACCACGGTGCGGACTATGGACGCGTGCTGGTAGGAATACAAGTTCCGCCCGAAGAGAAAGCCGAGTTCAAAATGTTTCTCAACCAACTCGACAACCACTACTGGGATGAAAGCCAGAACCCGGCTTATAAGTTGTTCCTGGGTTAAATCATCGGGCGCGCTGAGGAGACCGCGAACAAGCGAGCACGAGTAGAAAGGCGGACGTTCCCTACCTCTACGGTTTTTGGTTAGATGGCAGACAGGGGCTGCTGCCGGTGCAGCCCCGGGAAATCTGTTACCGTCAACGCCAATTTGCCGGTCATCGGGGCGGCCGTGACCCGCAGCGCTATCTGCGGCTACGACGGGTGCTTTGACCTATGCCTGATACCGAAGGATGCGGTTTATTCACTCGAATATGCCACTTTCCTCACCAGATTCGCTATCTGAAAAACCGGCCCCGCTCAGGTTGCGGTAAAATCCCCAAGCCGCGCATGGTGCTGAAATTTTAGCGGTACGTTGCCACCGGGTTTCTCTTGTCGGCTCTGGGAGGTTCATTCATTTTTCCGTTCGAAGGCAACGCATACAAGGCTCGTTCAGAGGATTGAGGGAAATGCAGAAATGAATTGCCTGCCTAAGTGCAAGGGTCGATTTTTATTAGGCATCATAGGCGGATTATTATCCCTCGTCATAAATAGCGGCAGCGTTCATGCAGGCAACCTGGGTAATCTGTTCCAGGACACCGGCATCAAGATTGGTGGTTGGGTCAATGGCGGGGCGACATATAACCCCAATTACCCGGAGAATGGATACAACGGCTCCGTGACCTTTGCAGACCGGGCCAACCGGTTCCAGTTGAACCAGTTCAATGTGTTTTTGCAACGAACAGTGGTCACCGAAGGCAATGCGTTCGACATTGGCGGCCGCGTTGATTTCATGTTTGGAACCGACGCGATTTACACCCAGGCTTTTGGCGTACCCCCTTTTGATGTGAATTCCGGCCAGCCCCTGGATCGAGGAAATTGGGATCTCAACTTGTGCTGTTCCTCTACCCGTACTTACGGCATTGCGCTCCCTCAGGCATATGTGGAAGCTTATCTGCCTGTCGGCAACGGGCTAAACATCAAGGTGGGCCGATTTTATTCACCGACCGGGTACGAAACGGTTCCCGCGCCGGACAATTTTTTCTATACCCATGCGTACACTTTTACGAACGGTGAGCCGTTTACGCATACTGGGCTGGTGGGTAACTACTCACTGAATTCAAACTGGTCGGTTATGGGCGGCGCCACAACAGGCAGCGCGACAGGCGGGTGGGATGGCACAATTGATAAACAGGTTGGGAACTGGGGCGGGCTGAGCGGACTTACCTGGACCAGCGACGATATGCGGACCTCGGCGAACATTACGGGTACGTATAGTGAGACATCAACGCGCAGCAATAAGCCTTGGGGCATGTACAGCATCGTGTTGCAGCATCGAATTACCCCTAAAACCCATATGGTGCTTCATCACGCTCATGGTTACGCCGGCGGAGTTTTGCTGAACGGCGAATCCAAAAATGCCGAGTGGTATGGCATTAATACGCATTTGTATTATGACCTGCTGAATGATTTGACCATTGGCATTCGCGGCGAATGGTTCCGGGACAGGGACGGTTTTCGGGTTTTTTCGCCGTTCCGCGTGATGGCGGCGACCGATAACACCGGATTCAGCTTCGCGGGGAGTTCTTTTACCAGCGCACCCGCTGATTATTATGCGGTCACGTTGGGTGTGAACTGGAAGCCGGCAAAACGACTGAGGATGGAATCGAAGCTGGTGCAAAAACTCAATATCCGGCCCAATATCCGGTATGACAGGGCGGATGGTATCGATCAAGCGTACAGGCCCTTCGATAACAGAAAAGATCAGTTCCTGTTTTCCCTCGACGCAACGATTCCCTTCTGATTTCACCTGTGCATCAGTTCCCACCGGGAGTCATACGCAGCTGAGGCGTTTTTCAGACCATCGCAGACCGGCGACGATGTATCCGATCTCCTCGCGCAAACCCTGCCTTGCGAGGCGGTTCCATATTCAAGGTACTCCTATATTAAAGATTTCTCGAATGCTTCAATTGCGTTTACGCTCGGTATCCTGGTCCCTCTGGAACCAAGGATTCGTTCGTCACGCGCAATGTCATTTGTTTTGCCGGGCATTTTCCAACCCCAACCCGCGGTGGCGGCAGCCTCTCCTAGTTTTTTGCCGCACTGGGGCCGCGGGATGAGAGTTCAATGGCGAGCTTGTCTACCATAGAGACAGCTTTTTCCCTCCCAATGCTCCAGTAGCCTCTGCTCCTCAGCCTTGGTCCGCATTTCTCCGGCCGAATTCCTATAGGATCTTGTCAAGGCATCTTGATCACAAGATGCTGGGCAGCTTTGCGGATCGCTGTGCACAGTTTCCCAATTTATTGGAGCGCATCATGCCAATGGGATAAGAGATTTAGCGCAACAAACATTATCCTTTTCATCATGACAGCTTCTATGGAAAGGCCAAAAAAGTAGCCTACCCGGAGGCGAGCGAAACTTAGCCTAATATAATTCTCAAAAAACTTTTACAGGTTTATTGGGTTAGCAGTGCTTTAATGTCCTACTCTCTTGTTATTTATGTCGTAATCGTGTATTAATGAGTGATAATAAATGGACTTTAGGGCCCGGATGGCCCAGATGCATATATGGGTGAGCGGCAGAAACAATTGCTCAAACTGCTGCGCGGGAGTAAGCCTGGCCTAAGCGTGGATGAGCTTTCCAAAGGGCTTGAGATTACCCGCAATGCGGTGCGACAGCATCTCGCAGCTCTCGAGGTGGCGGGGTTGGTGGGGACTGGTGCGTCACGCCCCTCTGGGGGAGGCCGCCCGCAGCAACTTTATGTCCTCACCGAGCTTGGCAAGGAAATGGCTCCCCGTCAATATTCCTGGCTTGCGCAACTGGTCCTGGCCTCCGTTCGGCGCGAGGCGGGCATCGATATGGGCAAGCGCATGACCGAAATCGGCGCGAATGTTGCGCATCAGATACGCAGCCAATACCCCGGTCTCAGCACCCATAAGGAGAAAGTCGAGAAGCTTACTGAAGTGATGGATCAGCTAGGTTACAGCGCAAGAAATGCAACCGTGTCCGGCGGTGAGTCGATCATTGAGGCCGACAACTGCGTCTTTCATTCTATGGCGAAAAAGGATCTTGCAATCTGTCATTTGGATAGGGGATTGATGGGAACCTTTACCGACAGCGATGTTGAGCATCATGAATGCATGGCACAAGGGGGAAACGTCTGCCGCTTCAAGCTCAAATCGAAAGAAGAATAGATGTATCGGATCAGCTTCTTGTCGATTCCAAAGGCTGAGAACGCCCCATATCGATTCCCGCGCGGTGAAGTAACCGCGTACGAGCATCACAGAGTAACCGCGTACGAGCATCACAGCGAACGTCACGCTTCCTATTCTTCCGCAAAAACTGTAACTGCACCCCTCGAATTAGCAACGCCCGCAGACAGGTTCAATCACTGGCGCGGTTCCTGCATACTAATACAACGGTTTGATCCTTTGAGGCAATGCCTCATGTTGATCCAGAATCATAACAGCAAACATCACAAAATCTTCACATATCCATCACAAATATTTTACATATATCATGTTACTTTCGGGTGAAAATAACAACTTTATCAATAGTGTTTTGGGGGGGGACCAAGATATGTCGCGCATACCAAGAATAAGAAGCCGAATCATATTCGCCTCCGCAGTTGGCATGTTGGCCACCGTGGTTAATGCGACCAATGCCAATGCTGAAACCTATGCCAATGCAAATGCCAACAATATAAATGGCGATAAGCGCGGCACCGTAGCTGGCGTCCGAGACACTGCACTGGACTGGTTCAAGGAGAGCGGTATCAAAGTCGGGGGCTGGGTCAACGGTGGTGCGACTTTCAACCCGAGTCAGCTGACTGGGTTTAACGGCCCGGTCACCTTTACCGACCGCTCGAATCGAGCGCAACTGAATCAATTTTACGTTTACGTACAGCGTGCGGTCGTGGCAGAAGGTAGCAGCTGGGATTTCGGGTTTCGCGCCGACTTCATGTTCGGCTCCGACGCCATTTTTACCCAGGCTTATGGCGTTCCATCATTTGATGTAAATACGGGTCAACCCCTGTCCAGAAGCAATTGGGATCTCGACTTATGCTGCGCTTCAACCCGCTACTACGGTATCGCCTTTCCCCAAGCTTTTGCAGAGGTGTATGTGCCGGTCGGCAACGGGCTTAACGTGAAGGTCGGTCATTTTTATACACCCATTGGTTATGAATCCGTGCCTGCGCCGGACAACTTCTTTTATTCGCATGCGTACACCATGCAATATGGGGAGCCTTTCACGCATACCGGTGCGCTGGGGAATTACAAACTACACAAGAACTGGATGTTTATGGGCGGGGTCACGACCGGCAGCGCTACTGGCGGCTGGGACGGCGGTTTCGATAAACAGCTGGGCAACTGGGGCGGTTTAGCCGGCATCACGTGGACCAGCGATGATATGGGAAGTTCTGCCAACCTCAGCGGTTCCTATAGCGAGACATCCACGCGCAGCACCGAACCGTGGATGCTATACAGCTTGGTATTGAAGCATAAATTTACTCCCAAGACCCATTTTGTCTTTCAACACGACCATGGTTTCGCGGGTGGAGTTTTATTGAACGGCGTGACGCAGGATGCAGAGTGGTACGGCATCAACACGCACTTTTATTACGACCTGATGCCCGAACTATCGGTGGGCGTGCGGGCGGAATGGTTCCGGGATCGAGATGGGTTTCGTGTCTTTTCCCCTGGCCGTGTGGCTGCCGCGACGAACAACCGGGGATTAAGCTACGCTCTCGGCCGCAACCAGTTTGGCAATAGCACCGCGAGTCCAGCCGATTATTATGCTGTCACCGTAGGGATGAACTGGAAAGCGGCAAAGACGCTGAAGCTTGACTGGAAGGCGATGCAGCAGTTCAACGTGCGACCGAACGTCCGCTACGATGCGGCGGACGGATTGCATGGCGTGGACTACCGCCCTTTTGGCGGACATAAAGACCAGGTCGTGATGTCCCTCGACTTCATGCTGCCGTTCTGAGGTGATTCGAGCTTAGCCAGGCAGGGAGCAAAACAGGGGAGAACCGCAAAAAGGGGATAACTGTTTGTACATGCCAGTTCTTGGCATAGTTACTTAATCTGCCTGTCATACGGCCGGTAAGCCATTCTCACATGAGAAATTCCGGCTTCCATGAATTCTTCCCCTACCGCTTGGAAGCCTAGTTTGCGATAGAAAGCAGTCACGTATACCTGCGCATTCAAGGTGACCTGGCGGACTTGCCGATCCTTGGCTTCGTCCAGCAATTTTTCCATCAGTGCGCTGCCCACGCCCTGCCGCCGCCATTCTTTAAGCACAGCCATGCGTCCGATAGTGCCGTCGGGCAGCAAGCGCGCCGTGCCAATAGGATGGAGCATGGCGTCTGCCGCTAGTACATGGATACACTCCGCATCGAGCCTATCCCATTCCAGTTCCACCGAAATGCCCTGTTCGCGGATAAACACGGCTTCGCGTACCAGTTTCAGTGCCGCGCTATCATTATGCCAACTTGCCAGACGCACCGTGTACGCTGCCATAATTTATCGACAGAAAGTCAAGTCGCCGTGGCAGGTGTGGACCGCATAAGTGGAATGTACCGGACAACCCCTATGTCGACAATTACTTGAAGGGATGACGCAGTACGATCGTCTCCTTTCGGTCCGGGCCGGTCGATATCATGTCTATGGGCACTTCGCAAACCTCTTCCACTCGTTTCAAATATGCCTGCGCTGCGGCGGGTAACTCCCCGAAATCTCTGATTCCGACAGTGCTTTCACTCCATCCCGGCATTTCTTCGTAAATAGGCTCGCAACACGCGAGTTCGTCCGCACCCACGGGCAGGATACTCCTGTGTTCCTCCCCGTTAAGACCGGTCAACTTGTAACCCACGCCCAGGCGCAACGTCTCTACGCCGTCCATCACGTCAAGTTTGGTAACGCACAGTCCCGAAACGCCATTGATCTGAATGGACCGTTTTAAGGCAGCGGCGTCAAACCAGCCGCACCGGCGAGGCCGGCCCGTGGTGGCGCCAAATTCGTTACCACGCTTCGCCAGGTGTCTGCCGACGTCGTTGTCCAGCTCGGTAGGAAAGGGGCCGGAGCCAACTCGGGTGGAGTAAGCTTTGGTGATGCCCAATACGTAATGCAGCATTTGCGGACCAACACCGCTTCCGGTAGTTGCTGCGCCCGCAATACAGTTGCTAGACGTAACGAAGGGATAAGTCCCGTGATCGATATCAAGTAACGTTCCCTGCGCCCCTTCAAATAACAGGTTATGCCCGGATCGATTGGCTTCAAACAAGAGCCGTGGCACGTCCGACATCATAGGTTTAATCCGGTCTGCCAGGGAAAGCGTGTCATCCATCGTTTGCTGAAAATCCACCACAGGTGCCTGGAAATAATTTTTAAGCACAAAGTTATGATAGTCCAGCATCTCGCCGAGTTTGGCGGCGAAACGGTCACGATGAAACAAGTCTTGCAGCCGGACCGCCCGACGCGCTACTTTATCCTCATATGCCGGCCCGATACCTCGTCCAGTCGTCCCAATTTTTTCCAGCCCCTTGGCTGTTTCCCTGGCGTTATCGAGGGCGATGTGGCAGGGAAGGATAAGGGGGCAGGCTTCACTGATGCGAAGCCTGCCGCGCACATCGACCCCCGCTTGTTCCAGCATGTCCACCTCATCCAGCAATGCCTGCGGAGAGACCACTACGCCATTGCCAATGTAACATGCGACATCCGCTCGCAAGATTCCTGACGGGATCAAGTGCAACACCGTTTGCTTGCCTGCTATGACGAGGGTATGCCCGGCATTATGGCCTCCCTGGAAGCGGACCACTCCCTGCGCATGATCTGTAAGCCAGTCTACTATCTTGCCCTTGCCCTCGTCGCCCCACTGAGTGCCAATGACAACCACATTTTTGTTCATGTCTGCCGGTCTAGAATAATTAATGCATCGTTGAGCCTGGAGAGCGAAGGAAGATCTCTCTGGCAAATTGGTTCGGACGTCGCGATTTTTGACGGCTGTCAGCTTAAAAGCTTACGACCGCCCAGCTCCCGTGCTTCAGCATTAGTTTACGGTCACAATTGAGAATTTCCGGGCCGTACTCATGCCCGGGAAGATCGACAATCACTACCTGGCCTTCATTACGAAGCTGTTCCATTTTTTCTTCAAGTCGTATGTCTCCCTTCACGTATGGCGCCAGAATCCCCTTCGGGGAAGACTCCATTTGGACCAAACCGGAGAGTTCGCGCAGGTCCATGCTAAATCCAGTGGCGGGACGCGCCCTGCCGAAGGCTTTGCCAACCTCATCGTATCGTCCTCCCAAAGCGATTGCATTCGGGCTGCCGGGTGTATATGCGGCGAACACCATCCCGCTGTGATAGTGATAGCCACGTAGGTCAGCAAGATCGAACGCCAGGGTATCCACCAGCGGGCGCAACTCCGCACCTGTCGTCTCTAACTCATCCAATGCCGTCATAATTTCGGGATAGTCCGGAAGGTGTTTGCGCGCGAGCGCTAATACGCTTTCGTCACCGTAAAGTTCAGGCAACAGCAACAGGGCCTGACGAACGCGGGGACCTATAATTGCGTCAAATTCCCGGCACAGTTCCGTTAACGCGTAGGTATCTTTCGCCTGCAGTGCGCCAAATAGTCCCTTTTCCAGTTCAGCTTGAATACCCGCGCCCCTGACCAAGCCACGAAACACGGCAACGTGCCCCAAATCAATATGTATTTTTACTATACCCGCGATCGCCAGCGATCGGAGCATCAGTTGCTGAACTTCCAGATCGCTTTCCAGCCCAACGTGACCATATAGTTCCGCACCGATCTGAAGTGGCTCGCGAGTACGAGTCAAACCCGACGGCACAGCATGCAATACACTGCCCGCGTAACAAAGTCGGGCAACACCCTTACGGTTCAACAGGTGGGCGTCGATACGCGCAACCTGAGGCGTCATATCCGCCCGAAGTCCCATCATGCGCCCGCTCAGTTGATCAACGACTTTAAACATACGCAAATTTGTGTCGCCCCCACTGCCGGTGAGTAATGATTCCACATACTCCAGCAACGGCGGCCCGACCAACTCGTACCCGTGCACCAGCAGCAGGTCTATGACGCGTCTCCGCATCATCTCAATACGAAGCGCCTCGGCAGGGAGCAAGTCTTCAATATATTCAGGAAGAATCCACGCAGGCATGATGACTTAATGATTGTATGAAGAGGCTATCCGGCAGGGTTATTTCACGAGGTAAAGCAGAAGCAACCCTGCCAGCATAGAGGTCAGGCCGATAAAACGAATCTGATTGTCACCGATCTCGGCCAGCTTCTGAAAGGTCTCGCGCCAAAAGCCAGGCACCAAAAATGGCAGTAGCCCCTCTAACACAAGCATCAGAGCTAATGCCATTAATAAAGTGTCCAGCATGCGACTACAGGCCTTCAGGGTACAAATGCAATTTTTATGAGATGCGTGGCGAAAGAGAAAAGCCACGAATGGCGCGGCCCGCCTCTTAGCTGGGCTCCACTAATAGCCCGCTTGGCGCCGGCACCCTCTGCGATTGAAGGAAGCGCTCGCCTCAAGCCTTTGGATACAAATATCTATTTGACGGGCCGCCCAGCGTTTTTCATGTACTTGAAAAACTCCGCGTTAGGCTCCAGGACCAGCATGTCGCCCTTGTTCTTGAAACTCTGTTTGTAGGCCTCCATGCTCCGATAAAAGGCATAAAATTCAGGGTTAGCCTGGAAGGCGCCAGCATAAATTGCCGAGGCCTTGGCATCGCCTTCACCTTTTGCCTCCTGAGCCTGCCGGTACGCTTCCGCCAGGATGACTTCTCGTTGCCGATCCGCATCCGCGCGAATCTTTTCTGATTCTGCGGAACCGGTGGACCGTAATTCGTTTGCCACGCGTTTCCGCTCCGCTTCCATCCGGCGAAACACCGATTCGCTCACTTCCTGCGGCAGATCCACTCGTTTCAGGCGGACATCCACCACCTCAACCCCAATTTTGCGGGCGTCGGCGTCAGCTTTCTGGCGCATGATCTCCATGATTTTATCACGCTCGCCTGAAACCACGTCATGTACCGTCCGGTTCCCGAATTCATCGCGGAGACTGGAATTCACCGTTTGGGCGAGGCGGGTTTGCGCCAGCATTTCATCGCCACGGACACTGACGTAATACTGCTTTACGTCAACAATGCGCCATTTCACGAACAGGTCGACCAGGACGTTCTTTTTTTCCGAAGTAATGAATCGCTCCGGCTCGGCTGTATCCATGGTCAGAATACGTGAATCAAAGTAGCGCACGTTTTGGGCCAGAGGAATCTTGAAATACAGTCCGGGTGATGTCTTGACATCTACCACCTCACCCAACTGAAACAGGATTGCCTGTTGACGCTGATCCACGATATACAATGAGGAACTGGCCACGAGCAACAGCGCAACGAGAACGCCCAATAGCGTCGAGGTATAGTTTTTCACTTATCTTGTCTCCCGTTCGCGGCCACGGAATGCTTCTCGTGTGCGAGCCGCGCTGTCAGGCACAGCTTCCTGCATGGAAGCGGCCGGCAGCTCTGGCACTGGACCAGCGGGGGTGGATGGTCCGCTCATCTGTATCAGTTTATCAAGGGGCAAATACAATAAATTGTTGCCTCCTTTCTGATCGACCATGATTTTGCTCGTGTTGGAAAGCACCTGTTGCATCATATCTATATAAAGCCGATCGCGGGTGACAGCTGGAGCCTTGCTATATTCAACGAGGACCTGCTTGAAGCGGTTCGCCTCACCCTCGGAACTGGCGATAACGCGTTGCTTGTATCCCTCCGACTCTTCCAGCAGGCGGGCCGCGTTACCCTTGGCCTTTGGAATTACGTCGTTGGCGTAGGCCTGGCCTTCGTTTTTCTGCCGCTCCCTGTCCTGCCCCGCTTTAACCGCATCATCGAACGCGGCCTGTACCTGCTCCGGCGGTTGCGCGTTTTGCATGGTTACTTTGCTGATCGCAATCCCGATCTTGTACCTGTCGAGAATTGACTGCATCAATTCAGTCGCTTTTGCCGCTACCTGCTCACGTCCTTCATAGAGCACGAAATCCATTTTGCTTTTGCCGATAATCTCCCTGATTGCGGTTTCCGCGGCCTGCAACACGGCGTTTTCCGGTTCACGGTTGGTAAACAGGAACTCCTCGGGATTCTTGAGAATGTATTGCACGGCAAATTGAATATCAATGATGTTTTCGTCATCGGTCAACATCAGCGATTCCTTAAGTACTTTGCTCCTCACGTTATTTCGATATCCGATCTCCACCGTACGCACCTGGCTCACATTTACAGCTTCAACAATCTCGATGGGATATGGCAGATGCCAGCGCAGGCCAGCCTGGGTACTCTCGACGTATTTACCGAACCGGAGAACGATACCTCGCTGACCTTCGTTCACAATATAAAATCCACTGCCTATCCACAACAGCAGAAGCAGTCCGACAAGTAAACCAATACTTCCGCCATAGCGCCTGGGGCCACCGCCACCCCCTTCACCGCCCCCTGACCCGCTGCCGCCATTACCCTTGCGTTTGAAGAGGTTATTCAGCTTCTTGTTGAAGTTGCGCCACAGTTGATCCAAATCAGGTGGACCGGAATTGCCTTTTTTTCTTCCCCACTGAGGATCGTTTAATCCCATGATGATTCCTATAATTCTGCTTAATGTAGATCAGCTATAAACGGTATGGTGGAAAACCCGAACCAAGCTATCTTACGTAGCGCCCTTCGGTATATTGCCGTGTTATGCGCGCTTCTCCACCAAGGAGGCTTCCGGGGAAAGCTGATGCTCATAGCCATGCAAAGTGCGTCCTGCAACTGCCTCGGAGAGGGCGAGCTTGAGCCACTCCAACCCCTCGCCGGTTTTGGCGCTCAGCCGCACGTGTGCGATTCTACCATACTCATCACGCCCATATCCCGCCGCACCCGACGATAAATCGGTGACATCTATCTTGTTCAACAACAGTATTTGTGGAATGGAATCGGCTCCGATTTCCTTCAATACCTTGTTTACCTCGTCGATCTGCTCAGTCCGGTTGGGGCTGCCTGCATCCACAACATGGAGCAACAAGTCCGCCTGAACCGTTTCTTCCAGAGTGGCACGAAACGCGGCGACGAGCGTATGGGGCAGGTCGCGGATAAAACCGACCGTATCCGAGATTACGACAGATCCCTGCTCGGGTATGAATAGTTTGCGTGTCGTTGCATCCAGGGTCGCGAATAACTGATCCGCAACATATGTATGTGCACGGGTAAGTCTATTAAAGAGAGTGGATTTGCCCGCATTGGTATAGCCCACAATGGAAACGGATAACACCTGCCCGCGTTGCCTGGAACGACGCTGTAGGGCGCGTTGACATTCAAACTTCGCCAGCTTTTCTTTAAGAAGCTTAACGCGCTTGCCGAGCAAGCGTCGATCGGTTTCGAGTTGCGTCTCTCCCGGACCACGCAGGCCTATGCCGCCTTTTTGGCGCTCCAAATGGGTCCACCCGCGCACCAGACGGGTCGCGAGATGCTCAAGTTGAGCCAGCTCTACTTGTAATTTGCCCTCGTGACTTTTTGCGCGCTGGGCAAAAATATCCAGAATCAGGCTGGTGCGATCGACGACGCGGCGCCCGAGACGCTGCTCCAGATTACGTTGCTGGGCTGGAGAGAGGTCGTGGTTGAAAACAACCAGGGATGCGCCGGTCTGTTCCACCGCCGCCGTGATTTCGTCGACTTTGCCGCTACCTGCAAAAGTGGCCGGGTCGGGCCTGGACCGCTTGCCTTTGACGATCGCTGAGATTTCAAGCTGATCGCTCGTGGCCAACAGACGTAACTCTTCCAGGCTTTCGGCACTGTATCCGCCGCCAAAATCGAGGCTAACCAGTACGGCGGCATTTACCGCGGTGTGAGTGTTAAGCGTTTGCCCAGCGGGTTGGTCAAGCATCAGGTATAGCGGGAGCCTCGAATGGAATATTTACGGCCCTCGCGGGAACGACGGTGGAGATGGCGTGCTTGTACACCATCTGCGTAACCGTATTTTTCAGCAGTACCACATACTGATCAAAGGAGTCGATATGCCCTTGCAACTTGATCCCGTTTACCAGATAAATCGATACGGGTATATGCTCTTTCCGTAACGTATTAAGGAACGGGTCTTGTAATAATTGCCCCTTAGCGCTCATTGATGACTCCGTGTTTTGATTATTCAAGAGATAACTCTACTTGATTTTCTAGAGTAAATCCATATTCCTTGAAGGGGAGGATTTAGAACTGTCTTGTGGATCCAATAAGCTCGACAATTAGCCGCTGCCCAAGGCATGTGCTGGAAAATCGAACTGACCGAAACCTCATGGACATATAAGAAAAATAGCAGAAAAATCCCAGAAAGGCAGCGAGGATTAGATAAAGTTTTTGTCATGGCTGCCACCGACCGGTAGAGCCGGGCAGCCCGCCACTGTCGATCGGATCTTCCGGCCATGATCCGAGAGACAAGGCGTTCGGAACCTGCTGCTTCGGCGCCGAAATTAAAGCGGACAGGCTTGCTCCAGGTAAGGGCGACGGATGGCTTTGCAGGTGCTATTGTGCCGCAACGCAACGCAACGCCTGTCACTGTCAATGCTACCTGAACGTGTGCAGGCTACTACTATTTCTGTATCTTGAGGCCGCCCAAGCTGGGCGCAGCTTGGGCGTGATTGAAGATGCGTGGTGGAAGGCGTCGTATTAACCAAACGGTTTAGGTCTAGGCGTCTCGTTGGTTGAGGGCGGCAGAATAGGCAGTTTGAATTCGGGCTGCTTACCGGTGAGCGTCTTCAGGAACGCTACAACCTTGGCATTTTCGTCCTTGGTGAATTTGCGGCCCAGTTGCAACCGTCCCATGGTATCCACTGCTTCTTCCAGAGTCGCAGCAGCGCCATCATGAAAATACGGGTAGGTCAGCTCAACATTTCGCAATGTGGGTACCTTGAACATGAAGCGGTCCGCATCCTTGCCCGTTACCGCGAAACGGCCTTCCGCCTTGCTCTTCGTTTGATACGGTTCATGGACGCCGAACTTCTGGAATGATGCGCCGCCCACCGCTGGTCCGTTGTGACAGCTGGTGCACCCGCTTTCCTTGAATATCTTGTAACCTGCCAGTTCGGTTTGGTTAATGGCGCTCTTGTCGCCCTTGAGCCACTTGTCGAAGCGAGAGTCAGGTGTTACCAGCGTTTCCTCGAATGCCGCAATGGCATCGGTCACCGGATCGATGGTTATCTTATCCGAGCCAAATACCTGCTTAAAACGAGTCCGATACTCAGGAATGGACCGTAACACATCCACTGCCAATTCATGAGTGAATGCCATCTCCCCCGGATTTGCGATAGGGCCGCCTGCTTGTTCTTTCAAATCCTTGGCGCGACCGTCCCAGAATTGCGCAAGACTCATGCTCGAGTTCAACACTGTCGGTGAATTAATTGGTCCCTGATGCCAGTTGTGCCCGATGGAAGTCTGCAGGTTATCCGTTCCTCCCATGCTCAGATTGTGGCAGGAATTACAGGAAATAAACCCGGATTTAGACAGGCGGGGGTCAAAAAACAGCATTTTGCCCAGCTCCACCATGTTTTCATTTTTTGGTTTGGCGGCCGGAATCGGCTGGATGGGCTCATCAGCAGCAGATGCGGCCCCTGGGGCGGCAATGGTTCCAATTGATAGCAGCGATATGATCAATGCGCGCTTTATCATCGGTAATCTCCCTAAAAACGCGGCTGTAATGGCGCAGCCGATTACGCCTCACAAATTTTACCCTCTGGGTAATTGTAAACTTGCAAATAGCTCTTGCCGGCCGATGCACGGACTGAGCTCCTCAAACCCGCATAGGACGCATTATGTGGCACAAGCTTCTGAAAGCGGGGACGTGCGCCACAAATGGAAAAACTGACAATCATGGCAGCGAACACCCGCATCTGAATTTCAGATCGATCGATTCATGCCTCGAAAGCCAAAAGCGCCATACAGTAAAAAGGCCTGCCTCATCATTCACCTCGCTTGACGGGCCGGGGCGAAAGCTGTTCCTGGTTGCCGTAGGCCGACCAGCCGTAGTCGTTGCTGCAACGCGGAACGGGCGGACGGTTCAGCAGGCGCGCGAGCTCGGTTAAAGCCTGGCGATAGACCTGGCGCTTGAATTCGACTACGGAGTCCAGTTCCACCCAATATTGATTCCACCGCCAGGCATCGAATTCAGGACGCACACTTGCGCGCAGCGATACGTCACAGTCACGTCCGAGCAGGCGCAGCAGATACCAGATCTGCTTCTGGCCCTTATAGTTACCCCGCCAGTCGCGTCTTATCCACTGATCCGGCACTTCATAGCGCAACCAGTCGCGAGTACGACCGATAATCTCGACATGCCAGGGATGCAAACCCACTTCTTCGGTCAACTCACGATACATCGCCTGCTCTGGGCTCTCCCCCGGTTTAATACCCCCCTGAGGAAATTGCCACGAATCCTGTTTGACGCGCTTACCCCAAAATACCTCGTTTTTCGAATTCAGCAGAATAATACCGACATTGGAGCGGTACCCGTTACGGTCGATCATGCGATTCACCCGTTTGGTCCATCACAATAAAAGATTTTTCCACATTTTATCGCAGATTGAAAGCTGTTATCGGGCAAATCAGCGGCTTTTGGCGGACGCTCAAATGAGGAAGTAGACGTGGGTATGTCCCAGATACCACTCGAACGGTCGGCCCCTTATGCAACCTGAGGCGATTATTCGGTTGCAATAGCAAGAAGGGTATGGGCTTTTCGAGTAGAATTATGACGAGTAATCGTACATCGGGAAGCATATGCGTGTATCTAATTTTTTTGTTTCCACTCTTAAGGAAGCGCCTGCGGAAGCAGAGTTGGCCAGTCACAAGCTGATGCTGCGGGCTGGTCTTATCAAACGTCTCGGTAGCGGCCTTTACACATGGATGCCGCTTGGCTTGAAAGTTTTACGCAGGGTCGAAAATATCGTAAGAGAGGAAATGGAAGCGGCCGGCGCAATAGAACTTCTGATGCCTGCAGTGCAGCCCGCCGAATTATGGCGTGAAACCGGTCGCTGGGACGTATTCGGCCCGCAGATGTTGAAAATCAAGGACAGGCATCAACGCGATTTCTGCTTCGGTCCAACGCATGAGGAAGTGGTTACGGACATTGTTCGGCGCGAGATCAAGAGCTATCGCCAATTGCCCGTGACGTTCTATCAGATCCAGACCAAATTTCGTGACGAGATCCGGCCCCGCTTCGGGGTCATGCGGGCGCGCGAATTTGTTATGAAAGACGCCTACTCCTTCCATGCGGGTATCGATAGCCTAAACCGTACCTATCGTGTCATGCATGAGGCATACTGCCGCATCTTCGCGCGGTTGGGGTTGAAGTTTCGCGCAGTTACGGCGGATACCGGAGCAATAGGGGGCAGCAGTTCGCATGAGTTTCATGTTCTGGCGGATTCAGGCGAGGACGCGATCGCGTTCTGCCCAGATTCGGATTACGCGGCAAATATTGAAATGGCTGAGTCAAGACCCCCGGAAACGCCTCGGGGCGTGGCCAACGGCATCATGCGGAAGGTGGAAACAACGGCAAGAAAAACGTGTGAAGAGGTTGCCGAGGTTCTGAACCTTCCTGTCGAGCAAACCGTGAAAACCATCGCGGTTGTCGCCAACGGAGGAATGCACCTATTGCTTTTACGGGGCGATCACCATCTCAACGAAACCAAAGTTCGCAAAATCCCCTTCCTCTCGGATTTCAGGTTGGCCAGGGAAGAAGAGATTCGGGCAGAAATCGGCTGCGTTCCGGGATATATCGGTCCTCTCGGTCTTCGGCTTCCTGTTATCGCCGATCGTACGGTGGCGGGAATGAATAACTTCGTTTGCGGCGCGAATGAAGAGAACTACCATCTCATGAACGTCAATTTTGGCCGTGATGCAAAAGAACCCGATCATGTGTTCGACATCCGAGCCGTAGTTGCCGGGGATCCATCGCCGGATGGTCGGGGGCAACTGGAAATCTGCCGCGGTATCGAGGTAGGGCATATTTTCAAGCTGCATACAAAATATTCGGAAGCGATGAATGCCAGCTACCTTGACGAGTCCGGACAGCCACGGTTCTTAGAAATGGGATGCTACGGGATCGGGGTGTCCCGCATCGTGGCGGCGGCAATCGAGCAGAACCACGACCATCGCGGTATCATTTTCCCTCCGGCGATGGCGCCATTCCAAGTCGTCATTATTCCGATTGGCCAGCGAAAGAACGCCCAGGTGAAGGATGAAGCGGAGAATTTATACGCGGAGCTACGCAGTGCCGGCATCGAGGTTCTGCTTGATGACCGGGACGATCGACCTGGCGTGATGTTCGCCGACATGGAACTGATCGGCATTCCGCATCGCCTTGTCATCGGCGAACGAAGTCTGAAGGATCAATATGTCGAGTATCAGGGACGCGGGGACGAAAAATCTCAGGCGGTTCCTCTCCCTTCCCGAAATATTGTCGACTTGTTAAAAGCAAGAATAGGTAATAGCTAAGGCGGGTCGATGCAATAGGGGCGGGAAGGATTTTTGCACAGGCGATCTGTCCTCTACGCTTATTTTCCACGTTAGTTTTCTTTACGTTTGACGGCGGGGCCCCTATCCGTGCTTTGTGGTTTGGTGGCTGAACTCTCGCGCATGAACTCTTCCAGACTTTCGCGCGATACCAAGCCAACTTTATAAACAGCCGGGTTGCCAGAAGGATCGAATACATAGGTGGTGGGAAGCATTGACAACGGACCGATCTGCGCGGCGATCTTTCTATCCCCCAATACAATGGGATAGGGGATGGACATGGATTTGACGTACTTCAGCACGGTCTTCGGATCGCTATAATCCATTGCTATACCGATCACCATTACATCATTCCGACTCTGGTAGAGTGACACCAAATCGGGAATTTCCTTCAGGCAGGGCGGACACCAGGTCGCCCAGAAATTTATTACCACCCACTTGCCCTTGTAATCCGATAGCGTAAGCTTTGTGCCGGTATGATCGGTAAAAGTAAAACCTTTGGCGTGAACGCCGGTCGACAGGGACAGCAACATGCAAAACAGGATAACGAAATAGCGCATCATTTTTTCCAGAGAGGACGTTTTCTAGTTCACGGGAGTATTGATGGGAGACGGAGCAAAAAGTCGCGACAGTGGTAGATTCATTTTATCGTTCATCCCGGCCGTGATCTCGTCAAGCAACTGCTCCAGCCTTGCATTGCCGGCCGCGGCTGCGCGCGCGGCTTCGGGACGAAACGTGAAGAGGCGATAAATATCAGCGACCGTGATTTTCGCGGGATCGAGTATCAGAACCCATCCCCCTCCTTTTACCTGACGCACGAGATCCGCCCCGCCCATGAGCTCGAGTACCGGCTCCATCTCTTCCAAGCTGAGGTCAAGTCGTTCGCGGAGCGTGGAGTATGTTTCCACTTTACCGCTGCTAAATCCTTCTGCAAGCACTTGCAGCACGCGTAGCGCGTCGAAGAACTGCTTACCCTGAGCTGTTGCGCCGCGCCGCCACTCGCCGAAGCGCCAGCTTGAAAGCGACGCGGCGATTACCGCGCCGAGCAACACCATGAGCCACGATAGGTAAACCCATAGCAAGAAAATGGGGATAGCGGCGAATGCGCCATAGACAGCCTGATACGTGGGGAAGTGGGTGACATAGGATGCAAATCCCTGTTTCATGATTTCGAATCCCACAGCTGCGGCCACTCCCCCTGCGACGGCATGGCGCCATGAAACTAGTCGGTTCGGCACGATGAGATATGCGATGGAGAAAGCAATACTCGTCAGTATGATCGGCGCAAGTTGCAGAAGCACAACGTTGATGGCTGGAACGTCCTGAGCGAGACCCATCGAAACGCCGATCAGCCAGGAGGTCAGCGACAGGCTGGCGCCAATCAATAGCGGCCCGATGCTCAGCGTGGCCCAGTAGATCAACAGGCGGTGCAGGAGCGGGCGCAACCGCGGCACACGCCAGATGGCATTTAGTGCCTTATCGATGGTGAGCATGAGCGCGAGCGCTGTCGCGCCCAGAAAAGCCGTTCCAATCGCCGTCAACCGTACCGCATTGTCAGCAAATTGCTGCATGTAGACTGCGATCGCCTTGTTTGCCGCTTCCGGCACCATGGTTGTAAGAAGAAATATTTTTATCTGGCTGGAGTAATCGGTAAATGCGGGAAATGCTGCTACGATCGATAATGCGATGGCGATCAGCGGCACCAGTGAAAGCAAAGTTGTAAAGGTGAGGCTTCCGGCCACCTGCGTGCAGTTGTGTTGAACGAAGCGGGCGAGAACATAGCTGGCGAAATCCAGAGGCCTGGAGGATTTCATGAGTTGTCAGGCTGCCTGATAGGATTGCGAAAAGAACTCATTGCGCCCTTGCCTCGAACAGCACGATCCCGTCGGGTTGATGGGGATTGTGTTCCGCCGGGCAAATCCTTGTTTACACTTGCGGGTGAGCCCGCTCCAGCTTGCTGTGAAGCTTGTTGAGGGCGCTGAGATAGGCTTTGGCGGAGGCCACCACAATGTCGGTATCGGCGCCGTTACCATTGACGATACGGCCTGATTTCTGCAATCGCACAGTAACCTCGCCTTGTGAATCGGTCCCGCTGGTGATAGCGTTAACCGAGAATAACTGTAATTCAGCACCACTCCCCAGTATCTTTTCTATTGCGCGAAAAGTGGCGTCTACGGGGCCGCTGCCATCCGACTCGGCACGCGATTCCCTGCCTTCTTCGGCGATTACGATGCTCGCGTGAGGCATTTCCCCGGTCTCGCTATGAGCCGTCAGCGATAATAACTTGTAGTGTTCATGCAAGGTCATGGCGTCATCCGAAATCAGCGCATACAGGTCCTCATCAAAGATGTCATGCTTTTTGTCCGCCAGTTCCTTGAAACGCATGAAGGTCGTGTTAAGCGCTTCCTCCGACTCAAGCTCGATCCCAAGTTCCGCTAAACGGCTGCGAAAGGCATTGCGCCCGGAGTGCTTCCCAAGCAGCAATTTATTCGCGCCCCAGCCAACATCTTCAGCCCGCATGATTTCATATGTTTCGCGGTGCTTTAACACGCCATCCTGATGTATACCGGACTCATGAGCGAATGCGTTGGCGCCAACGATCGCCTTGTTGGGCTGCACCGGAAAGCCGGTTATGCCCGATACGAGTTTGCTTGTCGGTACGATATGCACCGTATCAATTCGGGTATCGCACTCAAAGTAATCCTGTCGGGTTCGCACCGCCATGACGATCTCTTCAAGCGAAGCATTGCCAGCCCGCTCCCCGAGGCCATTTACTGTGCATTCCACTTGTCGCGCGCCGTGAGAGACCGCCGACAACGAGTTGGCCACTGCCAGGCCGAGGTCGTTATGACAATGCACCGAGAACACCACCTTGTCCGAAGCCGGAATACGCTCGCGTAAGGTGTGGATGAGCTTTCCAAATTGCTCCGGCATCGTGTAGCCCACGGTATCCGGAATATTCAGGGTCCTGGCCCCCGCGTTAATGACCGCCTCGAGTACCCGACAGAGAAAACTTATGTCGGAGCGGCCGGCATCTTCCGGCGAGAATTCTACATCATCCGTATATTGACGCGCCCACTTTACCGCTTTCACTGCTTGTTCCACCACATGGTCTGGAGACATCCGCAGTTTCTTCTCCATATGAATTGGCGAGGTGGCTATAAACGTATGAATACGTGCTGAACTGGCCCCCCGCAAAGCCTCGCCGGCGCGTTTGATATCCGCTTCTATTGCCCGGGCCAGGCCACATACCGTGCTGTCCCTGATCGAGTCAGCCACAGCCTTAACCGCCTCGAAGTCGCCATTTGAAGCGGCGGGGAAGCCTGCTTCAATTATGTCCACGCGCATGCGTTCCAGCTGCCGTGCAATCCGCACCTTCTCCTCTTTTGTCATGGAGGCGCCGGGGCTCTGCTCCCCATCGCGAAGCGTGGTGTCAAAAATAATCAAATGTTCTTTCAAAGGCTTTCTCCGTTTCCGAAAGAATACTCGAACTATGAAACAGAATCCAGAAACAGATTCCGAGGGGGAAAAACGTTAGGACGGGCAGGGGAGGAGAGTTAGCGCGCGGGGCGCAGCAACGGCCTTGAAAGTTGCTGCCGGTACCACTGGAAAGTGGCAGGAGAAAAACAGCTGGGATGTTCCATGGAACAAATATAAAGGCTTTCCAAGGTTCATGCAATAGTAACCGTGGCCTGACATGGCGCAGGCACATTCGGCCCCAAGTTGGGGAGAACCTCTTTAAGAGAAGCGCCTCTCATCCAGAGGGCTTCTCTTCGGTGGCTTACACCTTATTCAGGCGACCTGCGGGGAATTTTGCGCGATGCGCCTCGACTGTCGTCTCGTTTGGCTGCTTGTGCTCCAGACTATGAGGCCCAACCCAGCCAAAAGCATGGCATACGTTTCCGGTTCGGGAACGGCAGTGGCGAACCCAGGCACATCGGTTTGCACAAACCGTCCATGGAGGTCCTGAACATCGCGCGCATTTCCTTCCGGGAAAAGAGCGCGGAATTCGTCAATCTGAGCCTTCGACAAATCCAGCGGCTGAGCTAAGTTTATCCAGCTCACATTTTCGGAAAATGGGGGGGTAGTCAGTGAGCCTGGGTAGCGGAAAGAATCAAGATTGGCCGGCAAGAGTGAATTCAGATTGAAGTGATCGATATTGAGTGTGTCTGAAGTCGTTTGGGGCAAATGGGAAAAAATCGGATCGAGCGCACTGTTAGCACTCCCCTCATTGATCCAGCGTCCGACCACCAACAGGTTACTACTGGAAGGGTCGCTGAATACAAGGTGCATTTCCATCGGAGCAGCGACCCCCTTCAGCGTATGTTCCGCTGGGGTATGAAAGTGAAACTGAGCCAAGTCCCACTCATGGCCGGAAACCGTCAGCTTGCCAGCACCGGAACTGACATTGGCCCTGAGGGATTTTTCCGGATCAGGAGAACCGGTGTTGACCACGCTCAACGCGGTATCGGAATTGAAATTGAATTGCAACGGGGGCAACGCGCTGAAAACCGAATTTTCCGGGCGAATGTCGATGGGACTCTGAAGCTCCCCCGCCGCCTGAGCCACAGGCGGTGCAAGCAAGGGAATGATCAAAGCAAGGGGCGCTAGGCTCAACGGTCTAAAAAATGATTTTTTCATAAAGTGCACCTCGTGAAGGAAAAAAACAAATGACGCCAAAGATGAAACGAACCACGTTGCTGGGCTTAAGGTAGCATGCCCTGTGTGAGCAAAGCGTCGCGTAAACGTCAAAAAATCGTCAAGCCTGCGTTTCGCCGCTGGATTTACGATGAAATCATTTTGCTTTAGCATCGCGCAACCACGGATGTGTTTTTCATCAGACTTTCGAATCAGGGTTGTGCCAGCAGCCATCCGGGGCGATCAGCTCGTCCGCCTCCTGCGGCCCCCAACTGCTTCGTTCATACGGTGTCACCGGATGGTGTTCGGCGAGGACGTGATCGACTACAGCCCAGGCTGCATCCACCGCATCTTCGCGTGTAAAGAGGCTCCCATCCCCGATCATAGCGTCGTGAAGGAGCCTCTCGTAAGGAGATTCACGCCCGAAGTGTTCTTCGACCAGGCAGAGCTCGCGTTGATTGCCGACAAATTCCTTGCCCGGAAGCTTGACCCGGGCCGCAATGGCAACGGCGGAAATGGGAGACAATCGGAAGCGTAAATAATTGGCTTCGCAAACGTCGGAAGTCGAGTCGTCAAAAAGTTTTTGCGGTGGCGGCTTTAACTGGACAACGACTTCGGCCGCAGTTTCGGCGAGAAACTTTCCCGAGCGCAAATACCACGGCACGCCCTCCCATCGCCATGAATCGATGAAAAGCCGCAAGGCGCAGAAAGTCTCAACATCCGAATCTTTGGCTACCCCCGGTTCATCACGATAACCTTCATACTGACCGCGCACCAAGTCGTCCGGTGTTACCGGACGCATGACCCGGAAAATATTAACTTTTTCCGCCTGCACGGTCCCGAGACCGCTATAAGGGGGCGGTTCCATGGCGAGCAGCGCAACGATCTGGAACAAATGGTTCTGAATCACGTCCCGGAGACAGCCGACAGATTCGTAAAACGAACCGCGTCCCTCTACTCCGAAATGCTCTGCGAGCGTTATCTGGACGCTGGCAATATAGTGTCGGTTCCAGATCGGCTCAAGGAATGAATTGGCAAATCGGAAATACAGAATATTCATGATTGCTTCTTTCCCGAGAAAGTGATCGATGCGAAAAATCGATTCCTCCGGGAATACGGATCGCGCGATGCGGTTGAGCTCGCCCGCCGAGGCCAAGTCTCGTCCAAAGGGCTTTTCAACAATGACGCGAGCATTGGTGGCCAAATCCATGGCGTGTAGCCCCCTAATTACGTTCTCAAAGAGGGATGGCGGGATGGCAAGGTAATGCGCAGGCCGCTTGGCGTCTCCAAGAACCTGCTTGAGCTCCTTGAATGTATCGAGGTGATTGTAATCACCGCGGACGTACCGTAACAGGGAAAGAAGGTGGTTAAGCGCATCCGGGTTGTCAGCGGGCCCGGATGGGTTGACGGCTTTGGTAATCCTCTCCTGAAGTTGCTCGAGGCTCCACGGTGAGGACGCGACCCCAACCACTGGAACGTTGAGGAAACCCTTTTTCACCAATGCATAAAGCGCCGGAAAAATTTTCTTGTAGGCCAGATCGCCGGTCGCGCCAAACAGCACCAGCGCGTCGGATGGTTCAGCGCGGTCGTTGATCTCGTGCATCGCAGCCTCCTCCTTTTACTCGATATATCGGTGGATCGCTACCTCAACCAGTACAGATCGGCAGGAAATACCCGTACGTCAGGAGAGTTCGCGTTCGGCAAAAGTGGCGAGCGCATCGCCAACGATTGCCTGGGCTTCCTGAAGAATCCGGTGCAGATGATCCGTTCCCAGAGAACTTTCGGCATAGATCTTATAAATATTCTCAGTGCCGGAGGGACGAGCTGCAAACCACCCCTTTTTGGCGATTACCTTCACGCCTCCAATGGGAGTGCCGTTCCCGGGCGCGTGCGTCAGCACGTTCTCAATCTTTTCACCCGCCAGTTCGGTTCCCTTTATTTGCGCCGGTGATAATCTGGACAGAATTTCTTTTTCCGCTGGGGTTGCCGCCGCATCCACGCGCGCAAAAACGGTTTTTCCGAACTCGCGCTCGAGTTCCTGGTATATCTCCCCGGGATCGCGACCCGTGCGGGCAGTGATTTCGGCCGATAACAATCCCGCGGTGATCCCATCCTTGTCAGTCGTCCAGACGCTCCCGTCACGGCGAAGAAACGAGGCTCCAGCGCTTTCTTCTCCGCAAAAACCGAGCGAACCCGCGCCCAGTCCGGCCACAAACCATTTGAAGCCAACCGGTGTTTCGTAGAGACTGCGTCTGAGCTTGGCGGTTACCCGGTCGATCATGCTGCTGCTGACCACCGTCTTGCCTACTGCAACTTGTGCATCCCATTCCGGACGGTGCTGAAAGAGGTAGTGTACAGCTACAGAAAGATAATGATCAGCCGGTAGCAGGCCTGAGCTCGGGGTCACGATGCCATGCCTGTCGTGATCCGTATCGCAGGCAAAGGCAATATCAAAACGGTCCTTCAACTCAATCAAACCTTGCATCGCATAGGGTGAGGACGGGTCCATGCGAATCTTGCCGTCCCAGTCAATAGTCATGAAGCGGAACGTCGGATCAATCGCTTCGTTTTCCACGACGAGGTTCAGTCCGTAGCGCTCTGCTATCGCCGCCCAATAATGCACTCCGGCGCCGCCCAGCGGATCCACTCCTACTCGAATGTTTACGTCCCGGATCACATCCATGTCGACTACGTTGGATAGATCATTCACGTAATTGTTGAGAAAGTCGTACTGGTGAGTTGTTGACGCACGCGACGCATTTTCGAAAGAGATTCTTTTCACGCCTGCAAGCTTGTTCTTGAGAAGCTCGTTGGATCGCGATTCGATCCATCCCGTCACATCTGTGCCAGCAGGGCCTCCGTGCGGCGGATTGTATTTGTAGCCTCCGCTGTCGGGCGGGTTATGCGAGGGTGTAATGACTATGCCATCGGCTAGCCCGTGCTTCTGGCTGCGGTTCAAGCTTATTATGGCGTGAGAGACCGCGGGGGTGGGGGTGTACTCGCCATTTTTTGCGACCATGACGTCCACGCCATTGGCGGCCAGCACTTCAAGGGCGCTGGCATATGCCGGCTCCGAAAGCGCGTGCGTGTCAATCCCTAGAAATAACGGCCCGTCAATGTTTTGTCTTACGCGGTATTCGCAAACAGCCTGGGTGATAGCGAGGACGTGCCATTCATTAAAGCTGTGTTCGGTTGCGGAGCCACGGTGACCGGAAGTGCCAAAGCTGACCCTTTGCGTTGGTTCGGATTCGTCGGGGGTTAGCGTGTAATAGGCGGTCACAGCCCGCGGAACATTCAGCAGCATGGATGCAGGAGCGGGTTTTCCCGCAAGAGGGCTGATCGGCATCGTCAGTTTCCATAATGTGTTGAGTGGGCGCAGCGGAAGGATATTGCGAGTGCATGCACTCGCAATATCCATATACTATCTCGCGGCGTGCCTGGCGATTTGTTCCTTCGCCGCCGCAACGACGCGTTCGGGGGTAAATCCGAAATGATCAGCGACAATTGCCCCGGGTGCGGACAAGCCGAAGCAGCGCATGCCCAGGATCGTTCCGGAGTTTCCAGCATAGCGTTCCCAACCGAAAATCGACGCTTCTTCGACCGCCACCCGGGCGAGAATATCGGGTGGCAGAACGCTGTCGCGGTATTCCTGGCTCTGGTGTTCAAACAACTCCCAGGAAGGCATGCTGATTACCCGCGCATTGATTCCTTCCGACTGTAGCTGTTCATACGCGGTGACACAAAGTGAAACTTCGCTGCCGGTACCCAGCAGCAGAACATCCGGTTTTCCATGGGGAGTATCGGCCAGGACATATGCGCCCCGGGATACGCCACTCGCGGGCGCGTACTTGCTGCGGTCGAGCGTTGGTACGGCTTGGCGTGTCAATATCAGGCAGACCGGGCGTTCCTTTTGTCGCATGATCATGCGCCATGCTTCAACCACCTCGTTCGCGTCCGCTGGCCGCAATACAAGCATGCCGGGCGAGGCGCGCAAGGACGCCAGGTGCGCGACCGGCTGGTGCGTTGGCCCATCCTCCCCCAGACTGATCGAATCATGGGTCCATATATAGATGATTGGAATTTCCATCATGGCGCTAAGTCTGAGCGCGGCGCGGCAGTAGTCCGTAAACACAAGAAAACTGGCGGCGTAGGGGCGAAGTTTCGACAAACTCATCCCGCTAGCAATGGCGCACATCGCATGTTCGCGCAACCCGAAATGCAGATTGCGGCCGCGATAACTGCGCTCCGGATTATCAGGGATCACTGGCGCCTGAAAGTCGCCGTAAAATGCGCCCTTCAGTTCGGTTTTGGTCGAGGGCGCAAGGTCTGCCGCGCCGCCAAGCAGCCACGTTACGTGTTGGGCAATGGCGTTCAATACCTTGCCGGATGATTCACGCGTTGCAAGTCCCTTTACATCCGCCGGAAACGGGTGCAAATCCTTATCCCAATCTTGCGGCATACCACGCACTTGCATGCACTCGATCTCGGCGGCCTGGTCCCCGTATTGCAAACCATAGGCCGTGAACAATTGGTTCCAGGCGGCATGGGCCGCCCGGCCGCGGTTCCCGAAATACGCTCCGAAATGTTCCCTCACGCCGTCCGGAACGTGAAACTGCTTATCGGGGTCGCAACCGTAAAATTCCTTGGCCAGCCGCGCCTCTTCAGGGCCTAACGGTTCGCCATGCGCTTCGCGTGTATCTTGCTTGTGCGGAGAGCCATAGCCGATATGGCTGCGCACAATAATGAGCGTTGGCCGATCACGTGTGGCGCGAAACGTCTCGTACGCGCGCGTCAGTTGCGTCAGATCGTTGGCATCGCTGACGCGCGCTACATTCCATCCATACCCGGTGAACCGCGCGGCCACATCCTCGGTAAAGGTCAGCTCGGTCGATCCCTCGATCGTGATGCGGTTATCGTCATAGACCCAGCACAAATTGGACAGCTGGAGGTGCCCTGCGAGCGAGGCGGCTTCACTGCTGATTCCCTCCATTACGTCGCCATCGCTACACAGCGAATAAACGTTGTGGTCAAACAGGTCGAAACCGGGGCGGTTGTATGTTGCTGCGAGCCAGCATCCGGCTATCGCCATCCCCACGCTGACTGCGGCGCCCTGCCCCAGGGGTCCCGTGGTGGTTTCCACGCCAGACGTCCAGCCGTATTCCGGATGACCTGTGCAACGGCTGCCGGCTTGCCGGAAACTTTTGAGATCATCAAGGGTAACCGCCTGCCTGTCAGCCTCTTGGTAATGAGGACCCGTGGCCCTTACCTCTGTGAGATAAAGCAGGCTGTAGAGCAATGCCGAGGCATGGCCGGCCGACAGCACAAAGCGGTCACGGTTCGGCCATTCGGGATCATCCGGATCATAGCGAAGAAAGTACTGCCACAGGCAGTATGCGGTGCTGGCTGCGCCCATCGGTGTGCCGGGATGACCGGAACGCGCCTTCTCAACAGCGTCTATGGATAGACTGCGAAGGGTAGCGATACAGATGCGATCAGATTGCGTTTGATTTCTCATGGAAGTGATCCTGTAGAGCAAACCCAGTGCTTATTTAAGCAGTAAATATCTTACGAAAGGCTAAACCTCGATACGCATTCTCCTCGGCTTTCCGGCAAACGACTTGAGTAGTTTATGTAGTTATAGCTATAACAGCGGGATTTTCAACCACGAGCGTCCTGGTTCAAGCTCACGGCTTGGTTCAGCTCACGTATTCTTAACCCGGATATAGCGCCGCAGTAACGTATTGGTAGAACTGTCGTGCTTCATCGAATTTACATCCGGATGCTCGAGCTCTTTGATAATGCGGTAAGCCAGTGCCTTTCCCAGTTCTACGCCCCACTGATCAAACGAGTCAATATCCCAGATTGCTCCCTGCGTGAAAACGCTGTGCTCGTAAAGGGCGACAATCGCCCCTAGGCTGTGGGGTGTCAGGCGCTCGGCGAGAATTGTATTTGTTGGGCGGTTACCCTCGAAACTTCGATGCGGGCACAACCAGTCGGGCGTTCCCTCAGCTTTCACTTCATCCTCGGTCTTTCCGAAAGCCAACGCTTCGGTTTGAGCAAACAAGTTTGCCATCAGTACGTCATGATGATTTCCGAGAGGGTTCAAAGTTCGACAAAAGCCGATAAAATCGCACGGAATCAGCCGTGTACCCTGATGAACCAGTTGGTAAAAAGAGTGTTGACCATTCGTACCCGGCTCACCCCAGATCACGGGTGAGGTGTCGTAGCCAACACGAGCGCCACTGAGCGTAACGTGCTTGCCATTACTTTCCATGGTTAGTTGCTGCAAATAAGCCGGGAAGCGCTTAAGGTACTGGTCATAGGGCAACACGGCAACCGACGCTGCGCCGAAGAAATTGTTGTACCAGATCGCGAGCAATCCCATGAGCACGGGCAAATTATGGTCGAACGGAGCAGTTAGGAAGTGCTGGTCCATCGCGTGAAAACCTGCCAGCATGGCCCTAAAATTGTCGGGCCCGATTGCAATCATGGTAGAGAGGCCAACCGCGGAGTCGAGCGAGTAGCGTCCGCCTACCCAATCCCAGAACCCGAACATATTTGCTGTATCGATGCCGAATTTGGATACTTCCTCCGCATTGGTCGAGACAGCCACAAAGTGTTTGCGCACGGCCTGGTCATCTTTAAGCTTATCAAGCATCCATTGACGAGCTGCATGCGCGTTAGCCAATGTTTCGGCAGTGGTGAATGTCTTGGAACAGATGATGAATAGCGTTTCTTCCGGAGCGAGCGCCCGTGTGGCCTCCTCGAAGTCGGTGCCATCCACGTTGGACACAAAGCGGAAGTTCATATCGCGGAGCGCGTAGTGCCGAAGTGCTTCGTATGCCATCACCGGACCGAGGTCCGAGCCGCCGATGCCAATATTGACGATATTGCGAATTCGCTGCCCCGTATGTCCGCGCCACTGGCCGTCCCGTAATCGAACGGCGAAGTCGGTCATCCGGTCGAGCACCTTGTGTACTTCCGGCACGACATTAACGCCGTCAACAACAATTCTCTCTGACTGAGGCGCGCGCAAAGCAATATGCAAAGCGGGACGCTGCTCAGTGGAATTGATCGGTTCGCCTCTGAACATTGCGTTTATACGCTGCCGCAGACTGCATTCATCGGCAAGGTGCACGAGCAGTCGGAGCGTTTCGCTGGTAATCCGGTTCTTGGAGTAGTCGAGGTAGATGCCGGCGGCTTCCGCGACAAATCGCTCACCACGCTGGGGATCCTCGGCGAAGAGCTGACGCAGATGCAGATTCTTGACCGACGGGAAATGGCCTGCGAGGGCTTGCCATTCAGGGCGTTCTGTCAGGGTCTGGGTGGAAGGTCGCGCCATAGGTTATTGGCTCTCGATGGTCGTTCTTTTCTTCTTGAACCATCGCCACATCCGCAAGAAATAGCCGGAGAGCGCATAGAGGAAAAAAAGGCAGAACAGGACAACGGGTGGATGACTTGGAATTAGTACAAAGAAAAAGAGCGCCAGCAGCAGAACGGTGATGAAGGGCACGCTTTTACGCAAATTGATTTCCTTGCCGCTGTAATAGGGGATGTTACTCACCATTGTCAAACCCGCGAATAGCGTGATGCACCACGCAAGCCAGCGGATGTCTGTACCGGCTATTTCAAAATCCAGCATCACCCACACCAGGCCCGCAATGAGTGCTGCGGCGGCCGGGCTCGGGAGGCCCTGAAAGAAGCGCTTGTCCACGACGCCGATATTGGTATTGAAGCGGGCGAGACGCAGCGCGGCACAGACGCAATAAATGAAAGCCGCGATCCACCCTAGCTTGCCCATGCCCTTCAACGCCCATTCGTATATCACCAGCGCGGGTGCCGCGCCAAACGAAACCATGTCGGATAGGCTATCGTATTCTGCGCCGAATTCGCTCTGAGTGTGTGTCAGACGAGCCACCCTCCCGTCCAATCCATCCAGCACCATCGCGATGAAGATGGAAACCGCGGAATGTTCAAAACGCCCGTTCATCGCCTGCACGATGGCATAGAATCCGGCGAACAGTGCGGCCGTGGTAAACAAGTTAGGCAGCAGATATATGCCGCGCCGGCGGAGATTGGATTTGAGGAGGCGTGGATGAGGATCATGCATCGTTCATGCAATCCCGGAGGAGACCGGTTGATGTTAACCGGTTATCGGTCGATGGTAAACAGCAGTCCCTGTATCCATGCCCAAGAGCATGGGGCCCGTTACCCAGTGAATAGGTCACGCTTCGGGTATGTGTTATCTTCGGAGAAAGCGCCCAGCGAATCAATCGGCCGCCGGACTAAGGCACTGGCCCGGCGTTTGCAGTAAGCCAAAAAAATCCGTCAGAAAAGAAGGCGGGACTGTAATACGGGTGAGACTGGCTTTGAGGAGCGGACAGGGACGGGCGGCCCGGGTTGGCGTCGGGCCGCCCCTGCCTCTTTTAATTTTTCGCCTGATCGACCAGCTTATTTTTTTTGATCCAGGGCATCATGTCTCGCAGCTTGGCGCCGACTGTTTCAACCTGATGAGCGGAAGCGAGGCGGCGACTGGCTTTCAGCATCGGCGCACCTGCCCGATTTTCCAGAATGAATTCGCGCGCATACTCACCTATCTGAATTTCGTGCAGGATCTTGCGCATTTCTGCCCGGGTGGCCTCGGTAACAATGCGCGGACCGCGCGATATGTCGCCATATTCCGCATTGTTGGAAATAGAGTAGCGCATGTTTGCTATCCCGCCTTCATAGATCAGATCAACAATCAGTTTCACCTCGTGAAGACATTCGAAATAGGCCATTTCGGGCGCATACCCCGCCTCAACTAATGTTTCAAAGCCAGCCTGAATCAGAGCGGTCAAACCTCCGCACAGGACCACCTGCTCGCCGAACAGATCGGTCTCGGTTTCTTCGCGAAAGTTAGTTTCAATCACGCCTCCGCGCGTTCCGCCGTTAGCTGCTGCATAGGAGAGTGCAAGCTCGCGCGCCTTGCCCGATTTATTCTGATGCACGGCAATGAGTGAAGGTACGCCACCCCCTTGTAGATAGGTTGAGCGCACCAGATGCCCCGGCCCTTTTGGCGCTATCATGATGACGTCGAGATCCTCCCGTGGCGATACTTGGCCATAATGCACGTTGAAGCCGTGAGCGAACGCCAACGTTGCACCATTTTTCAGGTTGGGCTCGATCTCAGAGGCATAAACGGCGGCGATTTGCTCATCTGGGAGCAGCACCATTATTACGTCAGCTCCTTTCACGGCCTCTGCCACTTCCTGGACGTTAAGGCCAGCAGCCTGCGCTTTGCTCCACGAGGCTCCGTCCTTGCGCAGCCCAACAGTCACCGTTACACCCGAGTCGTTCAAATTATTGGCGTGAGCATGTCCCTGCGAGCCATAACCGACAATAGTGACTTTCTTGTCTCTGATGAGGGACAAGTCGGCGTCCTTATCATAATAAATATTCATGGTTTCCTTATGCTTAAAAGAATTAGAAAGCGACAGTAGAAGCGCTGGGGAGCGGGTTTTTCCCAGCGCGCACGACCCCTGCTAGACCTTCAATATCCGCTCGCCACGGCCTATGCCGGAGGCGCCGGTGCGTACTGTCTCCAGAATTGAGCTACGTTCGAGGGCCTGAAGAAATGCGTCGAGCTTGGAGCCGGTACCGGTCAGTTCGATGGTGTACGATTTATCGGTAACGTCAATGATGCGGCCGCGAAAAATATCCGACATCCGCTTGATTTCCTCACGATCCTTGTCGAGGGCACGCACCTTTATCAGCATCAGTTCGCGCTCAATGTGATCCCCATCACTCAAGTCCACCACTTTGACGACCTCGATGAGCTTGTTTAGTTGCTTGGTTATTTGCTCAATCACATCATCTGAACCCGTGGTAACTAGCGTCATGCGGGACAAAGTGGAATCTTCCGTGGCCGCGACGGTAAGGGATTCAATATTATATCCGCGGGAAGAGAAGAGCCCCGCGACACGAGACAATGCGCCCGCTTCGTTTTCCATTAACAAAGAAATGATATGGCGCATTTGTTATACCAGGATCATTTCAGAAAGACCCTTCCCGCCGGGCACCATGGGGAACACGTTCTCCGTCTGGTCGGTAATAAAATCCATGAATACCAATCTGTCCTTGAGCTGGAATGCCTCCTTGAGGGCGCCTTCCACATCTTGCGGGTGTTCAATTTTCATGCCTACATGACCATAACTCTCGGCCAACTTGACGAAATTCGGAAGAGCATCCATATACGATTCGGCATAACGATTGCCGTGAAAAAATTCCTGCCACTGTCTTACCATGCCCATATAACGGTTATTCAAATTAATAATCTTGAGTGGCAAATTGTACTGCTTGCACGTAGACAGCTCTTGTATGCACATCTGTATGCTGGCCTCACCTGTAACACAGGCGACGACGTTACCAGGATTCGCAAACTGAACGCCCATCGCTGCCGGCAGACCGAATCCCATCGTTCCCAGGCCCCCGGAATTGATCCAGCGGCGGGGCAGGTCAAACTTGTAAAACTGCGCCGCCCACATCTGATGCTGACCTACATCGGAGGTGATGAATGCATCGCCCCCTGTCACCTCATAGAGCTTTTCGATCACCCATTGCGGCTTGGTGACTGTACCTGAACGGTCGTATTTGAGGCAATCACGGGCACGCCACGCATTGATCTGAGTCCACCACGCGTCAAGAGCCGTCTGGTCCGGTTTTTCCTTGTGCGCCTTGAGCTGTTTTATCAATTCATCCAGTACGTCCGAGACGTTACCGACGATCGGGACATCGACTTTGACCCTCTTGGATATGGACGAAGGATCGATGTCGATGTGAATGATCTTGCGATCTTCATTAAAGAAATGCTTCGGATTGCCGATGACACGATCATCGAACCGGGCACCGATGGCGACGAGCACGTCGCAGTGTTGCATCGCCATATTGGCTTCGTATGTGCCATGCATTCCCAGCATTCCGACAAACTGCTTGTCAGTTGCGGGATAGCCGCCCAAACCCATTAATGTATTTGTGCAGGGAAAGCCGAGCATCTGCACGAGATCGGTGAGCCTCCCCGCAGCATCGCTAAGGATGACGCCCCCGCCCGTGTACATCATCGGACGTTTCGCTTCGAGTATCAGTTGTACGGCTTTTCTTATCTGCCCCGCATGCCCGCGGGTGACGGGATTATAGGAGCGCATGGAGACGCTGTCCGGATAAAGAAACGCTGCTTTCTGCTGACTTACATCCTTGGGGATATCCACGAGCACGGGCCCGGGGCGTCCAGTTGACGCAATGTAGAATGCTTTCTTGATGGTGGTTGCCAGCTCATCAATGTTCTTCACCAGAAAGTTGTGTTTGACGCAAGGGCGGGTGATACCCACCGTGTCAACCTCCTGAAACGCATCCAAGCCGATGGCATGGGTTGGCACCTGTCCGCTGATGATGACGAGCGGGATGGAATCCATGTAGGCGGTAGCGATACCAGTAACAGCATTAGTGACGCCAGGGCCCGAGGTCACCAAGGCCACGCCAACCTTGTTACTGGATCGGGCGTAGCCGTCCGCTGCGTGCACTGCCGCTTGCTCATGCCGCACGAGGACGTGCTTGACCTTGTCCTGCTTGAACAATTCGTCATAAATAAACAGCACGGCGCCGCCTGGGTAGCCGAAAATATAATCGACCCCTTCCTTCTGCAAACAACGCACCGTGATTTCAGCGCCCGTTAATTCCGTGCTCATGCTTTCTTCATTTCCAATGTAGGGTGCAGCAAAATATTAAGTGAAACACTGAACAGTAGCGGTTAGGCAATCATTGGTCAACCCCTTGACAGGAGAGTTGCCGAATAAGTGTCCCGCATCCGGCCCTTGCCCGGTCGCGGCGTCGGTTCCTAATCCCACTGTGTCCCCCCGACAGGACAGATGGAGGATTTATGAGAGATCCCTGGCTCGAACATGACAAGAGTGTGGTAGCAGGTGAAGAGTCGGGGCGGGGGATTTATCAACTGACGCACGACTAGACGAGAACAGCACGTTCAGTACAATGATGGTGCGCATTTTCGTAGCGCCATCCTGCGATCTACATCGACTATCTACCCGTTCAACAGGGTCAGTTGCTGCTGACGACTCACGGTCAAATACGGGCGCGGCGTATAAAATCAACTTTTCCCACTACCCGGGCCTTCTTCCGTTTTTCGATACGGGCACGCGGGCTTGATGCAGTCCGCGTAAAGCGAAAGCGAGTGCTCGTGCAAGGCAAATCCCCGATCCTTGGCGATTTTTATTTGCCGTTTCTCGATTTCGGCGTCATAAAATTCTTCGACCCTGCCGCACTGCAAGCACACCAAGTGGTCATGATGCGTGCTGCTGGAAAGCTCAAACACGGCTTTGCCGCCTTCAAAATGGTGGCGCTCGAGCAATCCGGCCTGCTCGAACTGGGTGAGCACCCTGTAGACAGTGGCAAGACCAATATCTTCGCCTTCACTGATCAGTGTTCGATAAACATCCTCTGCGGAGAGATGGCGGACGGGGCTGCTCTCAAACAAGCTCAGGATTCTGAGCCGTGGTAACGTGGCCTTCAAGCCCATGGTTTTAAGATTGTTTGGCTTGCTCATAGCGATGTCATCCAATAGGTTATTTGCTGTATCATATAACGTTGGGTTTGCTTTGGAAACACTACGCTGCCGCATGCGCGCAATACTACTCACGCTGGTCGTTGCGATATTGCTCGCCGGATGTTCGTCTGTTCCATCCCTGCTCTATAAAATAGAAATCCAGCAGGGCAATGTTATCACCCAGGAAATGGTCGACAAACTGAAGCCGGGAATGACGAGGTCACAAGTGCGTTTTGCTCTGGGCTCGCCGATGATTAACGACGCATTTCACAACAACCGCTGGGATTACGTGTATCGCCTGGAACAGGAAGGTAGACTGGTTGAGCAGCGACGCCTGACCGTGTTTTTTGACGAAGACAACCTGATACGCATTGATGGCAGTTTCAAAACTTCAGCTGCTTTTATTCGGCCTCCTGTAGTCGAGCACGCAGCGCCGATTGAGCCTGAGACGCCCTTGGTTAAAGAAGAGCGCAAGGACGCAGGCGGGGTTCCGGTTTTAGCGGAAACGCCAGTTCAGAAAAGTCCCGACCCCGGCAGTATTACAAGTTCGAACGGCGTTCCTCCGAGAAGCGATACTTCAGTTTCGCCGGCGCCGGAAAAACGAGTTCCCAGGCAGGCGCCATCACAGGCGACGGACAGGGGCGCCAATGAAGCGGACCAACTAAAAGAGTAGGGACGTCGTCCTGAAAGTGATGTTATTTAAGCCCAGATGAAGACATTGAATATCGCCGTTGCCGGAAGTTCCGGCCGAATGGGGCGTGCATTGCTGGAAGCGATTGCGCGAGCGGAGGATCTGCGTTTAACTGCTGCGTTGGAGCGTGCGGGGAACCCCTACCTTAAGAAAAACGCGGGTGAGTTAATAGGCGCCCCAGGGAATGTGCATATTACTGATGATTTGGCTGCCGCGCTTCGCGTAAGCGATGTGCTGATCGATTTTACCCGTCCTGAAGGAACGCTGGCGCATCTCGCCGCCTGTCGAGCGAACAGGGTCAAAATGGTCATTGGGACCACCGGCTTTTCGCCCGAGCAAAAAGAAGAACTTGAGGCCGCATCAAAGGATGCCGCCATCGTATTTGCTCCCAACATGAGCGTGGGGGTGAATGTGACCCTCAAGCTGCTGGAAATGGCGGCCCGGGTGTTGAGTGAGGGTTATGATGTTGAGATCATCGAAGCTCACCATCGCCATAAGGTGGATGCCCCGTCCGGTACTGCACTTAAGATGGGGGAGGTGGTGGCAAAGGCGCTTGGTAGAGATCTTGGAAAGGTCGCGGTCTATGAACGCGCGGGCCATACGGGTGAGCGTCCCACCGGCGCTATCGGTTTTGCCACTGTGCGCGGCGGTGACATTGTAGGTGAGCACACTGTGATGTTTGCGGGTACGGGCGAGCGGATTGAGATCTCGCACAAGGCTGGCAGCCGTGCAACGTTCGCGGAAGGCGCTCTGCGGGCGGCTCGTTTTCTGGCGGACCAACAGAATGGGCTGTTCGATATGCAGGACGTGCTCGGGTTGCGCTAAGAAGTTCACACCGGTCTATCCTTCAGTAGGCCGGGATCAATTTTCCCTTCCTGTTTGTCATTTCAGCTGATTCCCGTCAACTGGTCTGTCCATGATCCTTGTCGCTATATCGCCCGGTTTTATTGAAGTAGGACGCTTTTGAACGTATAATTTCGGTTTTCGAAAACGGAACAGACGGCATCTTGTCCCGTTTCAATCCGTGTCTGTATTCCCCCAGGAGCTTTCCGTGCCACAACCCACGCATGCCGTTCTTGCGCTCGCTGACGGCACAGTCTTTCGTGGCTTATCCATTGGCGCCGACGGCATCAGTACGGGGGAGGTGGTCTTTAACACCTCCATGACCGGGTACCAGGAAATTCTCACTGATCCGTCTTATTGCCGCCAAATAATAACCCTTACCTATCCCCATATCGGAAATACGGGTACAAACGATGATGATGTGGAATTCGGCAACGTCGATAGAGTACATGCGGCAGGACTGGTTATTCGAAGTCTTCCACCTGCCTCCAGTAACTGGCGCCAGACCCAGACCTTACCGGAATATCTCAAACAGCACGGAGTAGTCGCAATTGCGGATATCGATACCCGCAAGCTCACTCGTATTGTGCGCGAAAAAGGAGCGCAAGCCGGCTGTATTATGGCCGGGTCGCCCGACGAAGCGGAAGCGCTGAAACAGGCAAAAGCATTTCCCGGCCTGGTGGGAATGGACCTCGCCAAAGTGGTGAGCTGTGCCGAGCGTTATGAATGGAATGAAGGCGAATGGAAACTGGGGCACGGATACCAGACTCAGGAGAACCCTCGCTTTCATGTCGTTGCATTGGATTTTGGTGTCAAGCGCAATATGCTTCGGAAGTTGGTGCAGCGTAATTGCAGGGTCACTGTTTTCCCCGCGCAGACAGCAGCCGATGAGATTATCGCATTGAAGCCCGATGGCATCTTCCTTTCCAACGGCCCGGGTGATCCCGAGCCGTGCGATTACGCCATCACGGCGACCAGAAAGTTGCTCGAAGAAGACCTGCCGATTTTTGGTGTTTGCATGGGACATCAATTGCTGGGATTGGCCAGTGGTGCGCGTACCGTAAAGATGAAATTCGGTCACCACGGCGCGAATCACCCTGTGCAGGATGTTGATAGCGGAAAGATATTCATCACCAGTCAAAATCACGGTTTTGCGGTTGATAGCAGTTCCTTGCCTAAGAATGCGCGTATTACCCATCTATCGTTATTTGACGGTAGCTTGCAGGGGTTTGAACTGATCGGTCAATCCGCCTTTTGTTTTCAGGGTCATCCCGAAGCCAGTCCGGGACCCCACGATCTCGACTATCTATTCGATAAATTTATCGGATTGATGGAGCGGAAAAGGACGGGAGAAGATATGGGGAACGGAAGCGGCGCCTCTTCTAAGTAAGTCATACGTCGGAGCGAATCGCTGAAAAATTAGATGAGGAGTTATAAGCGCAGCGGGCGCGGGGAAGCTTGCTGTGTGCCGGTGCTTAGATGATGGCGACGCGTCGCCCGCAACACAAGTTGTACCGCCTTGTATCGTTTTGCCAGCCTCAAGGATTTGTACTGGATGTCTTCAGAATGTGAAGTGATCCGTAAGACTGGCGAAGGCGTTATTGGCCATGGCCGGGCGTTGGCTGAACCTGTATTGCCACTGCTTTTAATTCCTTACAGCCTCTAACGTGCAAACAAGCAAGCGGACTTACTTTCGCTGGTGTCTCAAGATGTCACCGCGTTTTTACGCCTAATAACTCCCTGCAGCTATGCCTAAACGTAACGATATCAAATCCATTCTCATCATTGGCGCTGGCCCTATCGTCATCGGCCAGGCGTGCGAGTTTGACTATTCCGGCGCGCAGGCATGTAAGGCATTGCGGGAAGAAGGTTATCGAATCGTCCTGGTTAATTCGAATCCTGCCACCATCATGACCGATCCCGAAATGGCCGATGTCACCTATATCGAACCCATTATCTGGCCCATGCTGGAGAAAATCATAGCCATTGAGCGTCCCGATGCGTTGCTGCCGACGATGGGCGGCCAGACAGCGTTGAACTGCGCTCTTGACCTGGCAAAGAATGGCGTGCTTAACAAATACAATGTCGAGTTGATCGGCGCTTCGCGTGAGGCAATCGACAAGGCTGAGGATCGCGAGAAGTTCAAGCAGGCCATGACGCGTATCGGACTGGGTTCTGCCCGTTCTGCCATCGCCCATAGCCTGGAAGAGGCGCTGCAGGTACAGGCGATGGTTGGCTATCCCGCTATCATTCGTCCTTCATTCACCATGGGCGGGAGCGGAGGCGGTATCGCGTATAACCGGGAGGAATTTCTGGAAATATGCGAGCGCGGACTGGAAGTCTCGCCTACCAGGGAGTTGCTGATCGAGGAATCCGTCATTGGCTGGAAGGAATTCGAGACGGAGGTAATACGCGACAAGAAAGACAATTGCATTATCGTCTGTGTTATCGAGAATCTCGACCCCATGGGAGTCCATACGGGCGATTCCATCACCGTCGCGCCGGCGCAAACGCTGACGGACAAGGAATATCAGATCATGCGCGATGCGTCAATCGCGGTATTGCGCGAAATCGGGGTGGAAACGGGCGGTTCAAATGTGCAGTTCGCCATCAATCCCCACGACGGACGAATGCTTGTAATAGAAATGAATCCACGTGTATCCCGCTCCTCGGCGCTGGCGTCGAAAGCGACCGGGTTTCCCATCGCCAAGGTCGCGGCAAAGCTCGCAGTAGGCTTTACGCTGGATGAACTCAAAAACGACATCACTGGCGGGGCGATGCCGGCATCCTTTGAACCAACCATAGATTATGTCGTAACGAAAGTTCCACGTTTCGCTTTTGAGAAGTTCCCACAGGCAAATGATCGCCTTACCACTCAGATGAAATCGGTGGGTGAGGTGATGGCCATCGGACGCACCTTCCAGGAATCCCTGCAAAAAGCGCTCCGCGGACTGGAAATCGGTGTCGACGGGTTGGACGAAAAAACTTGCGATATTGATACCATAGCCGCCGAGTTGAGTGATCCCGGCCCAGATCGGATTTGGTATGTTGCGGACGCGTTTCGTTGCGGGATGATGCTCGACGAGATACATCAGCATACCCGCATCGATCGGTGGTTTCTTGCCCAGATTGGAGATCTGGTCAGGCAGGAGCAGTCTCTCGCCGGAAAGGTGCTGAACGGGCTTGACGCGCCCGAGCTACGCAGGCTCAAGCGCAGCGGCTTCTCTGACCGGCGTCTGGCCAAGCTGATGACCACAACGCAGGCGGCCGTTCGCGCCCGACGCCATCAATTCAACCTGCGGCCAGTATATAAGCGGGTGGATACTTGCGCGGCGGAGTTTGCAACTCGCACAGCGTATATGTACTCCACCTACGAGGAGGAGTGCGAAGCGCTACCGAGTGAAAGAAAAAAAATAATGGTGCTGGGCGGCGGACCCAATCGCATCGGCCAAGGTATAGAGTTCGACTACTGTTGTGTCCATGCAGCACTGGCATTACGCGAGGATGGCTTCGAAACCATCATGGTCAATTGCAACCCGGAAACTGTTTCAACCGATTACGACACCTCCGACCGGCTTTATTTCGAGCCGCTGACGCTGGAGGACGTGCTCGAAATCGTTGAAGTAGAGAAGCCCTTAGGCGTGATTGTGCAATACGGGGGCCAGACGCCGCTGAAACTCGCCCGTGATCTGGAGGCAGCTGGGGTGCCGATCATTGGCACCAGCCCGGACATGATCGACTGCGCCGAGGATCGGGAGCGCTTTCAGAAAATGCTGCACCGGTTGGGATTGAAGCAACCCCCAAACCGTACCGTGCGCGATGCAAGTGCAGCCCTGGCGGCAGCCGATGAAATCGGGTATCCGTTGGTGGTACGCCCCAGCTACGTATTGGGGGGTAGAGCAATGGAGATTATCCACGAGCAGCTAAATCTGGAACGTTATATGCGCGAGGCGGTCAAGGTTTCGCATGACTCCCCGGTTCTGCTCGATCACTTTCTGAATGACGCCGTTGAAGTGGATGTGGATGCGGTCTCCGACGGCGAGATGGTGCTGATAGGCGGCATCATGGAACACATTGAGCAGGCGGGCGTACATTCTGGCGATTCCGCGTGCTCGCTGCCGCCATTCAGCTTGTCGTCGCATATGCAGGATGAGTTGCGGCGCCAGACTTCAGCAATGGCGCGCGCGCTTAAGGTTGTCGGATTGATGAATGTGCAGTTCGCTATCCAGGGCGATACTGTATACGTGCTGGAGGTAAATCCGCGCGCGTCGCGGACCGTGCCTTTCGTGTCCAAAGCGACGGGGTTGCAACTGGCGAAAGTAGCCGCCCGCTGTATGACAGGCATGACGCTTGCCCAGCAAGGTATTGTCAAAGAAGTTGTTCCTTTCTATTATTCGGTCAAGGAAGCCGTCTTTCCTTTCACCAAGTTTCCCGGGGTGGACACTATTCTTGGGCCGGAAATGAAATCCACCGGCGAAGTGATGGGTGTGGGGCAGACTTTTGCAGAAGCATTCGTCAAGTCGCAACTTGCCGCTGGCGTAAAGCTGCCCCTCGCAGGCAAAGTCTTTATAAGCGTACGCCACGCTGACAAACCACGGGCGGTGGAGATCGCTCGCCAACTTGCGCAACTGGGATTTACTCTCTATGCTACGCGCGGGACCGCCGCGGTGCTGAACGCGGCGGGGCTTACCGTTACACCGGTAAACAAGATGGCCGAAGGTCGTCCACATATAGTAGACATGATCAAAAATGGCGAGATGGATTTGATCATAAATACGGTCGAAGATAAACGGAGCGCGATTCACGATTCGTATTCGATACGTCATGCAGTATTGCAGGCAAGGGCAACGTATTACACCACGCTCGCGGGCGCGCGAGCTGCTTGTATCGGTATGGCGAATATGCGCGAGCTGGAAGCCTACAGCTTGCAGAAACTTCATTCATGGCTGAGGGTAAAGTCGCTGGGGGAAGGTTGTAGCGTTGGCGACGGCGATCCTGTTTTGGTTAGCAGAGACGCGTCATAAGCCTTCGAACTGATAGAACGCATCGACTAGAAAACGAACCGTAAAAGGACAACGCTAAAGGACTATGGGCTCAATTCCATTAACAGTAATCGGCGCGGGAAAACTGCGCGCTGAGTTGCACGAACTGAAAACCGTGCAGCGTCCGGCTGTAATCGCAGCAATCGCCGAGGCCCGTGCCCACGGTGATCTATCGGAAAATGCCGAATATGACGCGGCCAAGGAGCGTCAGGGTTTTATAGAGGGGCGTATCGCGGAGTTGGAGAGCAAGCTTTCCAACGCCCAGATTATTGATCCGGCATTACTGGACGCTGGCGGTGCCTGTGTTTTCGGGGCGACCATCGATCTCGAAGACCTCGCCAGCGCGACGACCGTCACGTACCAGATTGTTGGCGATGACGAAGCGGACATCAAGGAGGGAAAGATTTCGATCAGTTCGCCCATGTCTCGCGCACTGATTGGCAAATATCCCGGCGATGTGGCGGAGGTTCTGGCGCCAGGCGGAGTGCGCGAGTATGAGATACTGGATGTGAAATATGTTTAGTTCCGCAACCGGGATCCCAAGCCGGTGTGATCACTGGCGTTTGCTGTGCGCGAGCCGACGGCGCTTGGTGTCGCCCGATTTTCGCTCTTCGCGAACAGGGCTGAGGTCAGCCGCTATTGTTTTTTCTGGTTGGGGACGGTAGATTACCAGAATCTTTCCGATGTGTTGTACTGGCGCCGCCCCAAGGCGATCGCAGATTTCATTCAGCCAGGCGGTTCTCGTTTGACGTTCATCGTTCGATACTTTTACTTTGATCAGTTCGTGACTTCTCAATCCCTGATCAAGTTCATGAATTACGTTTTCCGATAAACCTGCCGCGCCTATCCAGACAACCGGCTTCAGGGCGTGAGCGCGGGCCTTCAGGTCAGGTCGGCGGGCAAGCGCAAGTTCTTCTGACATAAAATTTCCCAAAAACCCCATTTTACGTGATGAAGCGCTCTAAAACCAGTAAAGCCTGGATGAGAGAGCACGTGACCGATTTTTTTGTCAAGCAGGCGAAAAAGGAGGGCTATCGTTCACGTGCCGCCTATAAGCTGATCGAGATTGCGGAGCGGGATCGCTTGCTCGAGCCAGGCATGACTGTTGTGGACCTTGGGGCCGCCCCCGGGGGGTGGTCGCAAGTTGCTACGGAAAAGCTGGGGCAACGCGGCAGAGTGATTGCGGTGGATCTAACGGAAATGACCCCGCTGAACGGGGTGACCTTTATCCAAGGCGATTTCACCGAAGCATCCGTTTTGGCACAATTGGAAGAAAGTCTGGGAAAATGTCCTGTTGACCTTGTAATTTCTGATATGTCCCCTAATATAAGCGGCATAGGAATGGTTGACCAGGCTCGAGGCATCTATTTAGCCGAGCTGGCCTTGCAATTCAGCATCACGCGATTGAACTCTGGCGGCAATTTTCTCGTCAAAGTGTTTCAGGGATCTGGTTTTGAGGAGTTTTTACGCAACATGCGCGCGGCGTTCGATCGGGTGGTAGTACGAAAACCGGAAGCATCGCGCGACCGCAGTTCGGAACTCTATTTACTAGGAGTGGGAAAGCGGGATGGAATCTCACCGAAAACAAAATGACCGAGTTGGAAAACACAAAGGGGGCAGCGGGCATATCGCTATTATAAATCTTCAAATGGGTTTAGAATTGAAGCATTCAAGGATTTTGACGGCGCAAGCCAAGGAGCTAACTTGAACAATCTCATTAAAAACATGGCCATCTGGCTGGTGATTGCCCTCGTATTGATGACTGTGTTCAACCAGTTCAGTACACGGCAGTCAGCACAGGCGCCGATGGAATATTCACAGTTCATCGACGAAGTGAAGCAGGGCAGGATTGCCAAAGTTACCATCGAGGGCCGCACCTTGAAGGGAACCAAGTCGGATGGCAGGCGCTTCGTTACATATACGCCTTCCGACCCTTGGATGGTGAGCGATCTCCTCAAGGCAGGCGTCATTATTGATGCCAAGCCGGAGGAAGAGCCGTCATTGCTGATGAATATCTTCGTCTCCTGGTTTCCGATGCTGCTGCTGATCGGGGTCTGGATTTTCTTCATGCGCCAAATGCAGGGAGGAGGACGGAGCGGTGGCGCTTTCTCCTTTGGAAAAAGTAAGGCGCGCATGCTTGACGAATCCACCAATCAAGTTACCTTTGCTGATGTGGCGGGTTGCGAGGAAGCCAAAGAGGAGGTTTCCGAGTTGGTCGAATTCCTCCGTGATCCCAGTAAATTCCAGAAATTGGGTGGCCGCATCCCCCGTGGAGTATTAATGGTGGGAAATCCCGGTACCGGGAAGACGCTTCTCGCACGTGCTATCGCAGGCGAAGCCAAAGTTCCGTTCTTCAGTATCTCCGGTTCTGATTTTGTGGAAATGTTCGTCGGCGTCGGCGCCGCGCGCGTGCGTGACATGTTTGAGCAAGCCAAAAAACACGCCCCTTGCATAATTTTTATCGACGAGATTGACGCTGTTGGTCGTCAACGCGGCGCAGGTCTAGGTGGCGGCAACGATGAACGCGAACAGACGCTGAATCAGTTGCTGGTTGAAATGGACGGTTTCGAAGGAACCGCTGGGGTGATTGTAATAGCGGCCACGAACCGGCCAGACGTGCTTGATCCCGCGTTGCTGCGCCCCGGTCGTTTCGACCGTCAGGTGACCGTCCCGCTACCTGATATCCGGGGCCGTGAGCAGATTCTGCATGTCCATATGCGCAAGGTGCCGATCGCGCCCGATGTCCATGCCGAAATCCTTGCCAGGGGAACACCGGGCATGTCAGGTGCGGATCTTGCCAACCTCGTGAATGAGGCGGCGTTGTTCGCGGCGCGCAGCAATAAACGCCTCGTCGACATGGAAGACTTCGAACGTGCCAAGGACAAGATTTTCATGGGTGCGGAGCGTAAGTCGGTCCTGATGCCCGAACGCGAGCGACGCAACACCGCTTACCATGAATCCGGGCACGCGGTTGTGGCCCAACTGTTGCCTAAGACCGACCCGGTGCATAAGGTCTCGATCATTCCGCGCGGTCGCGCGCTTGGGGTGACGATGCAATTGCCAACTGAAGACCGCTTTAGCATGGATCGCGAGGAAATTTTGCAAAATATCGCCGTTCTTTTCGGAGGTCGAATCGCCGAGGAAATATTTATGGGGCAGATGACCACTGGCGCATCGAACGACTTCGAGCGCGCCACGGAAATGGCAAGACGGATGGTCACGCAGTGGGGTATGTCCGACTCGCTGGGCCCAATGGTATATGGTGAAAACGAGGGCGAAGTGTTTTTGGGTCGCTCAGTGACGACACACAAGAATGTAAGCGAAGCCACCATGCAAAAGGTGGATGTCGAAATTCGCCGTATCATTGATGGGCAATATAGTCTGGCACGCAGGTTGATCGAGGAAAATCGGGATAAGATCGAAGTCATGACAAAAGCCCTGCTGGAATGGGAGACCATAGACTCCGAGCAGATCGGTGACATTATGGAAGGCCGTGCGCCACGGCCACCGAAGCCTTCCAAAACAACATCGACCCCTCCCAAGGATAATACGCCGCCAGCGGCGCCAGCCGCTGCCCCCACGCCAGCACAGGAAGCCTGACCATCCGGTGTTGCGACTTGGTGATAAAGATAAAAAAGGCGGGGGTTTCCCCCGCCTTTTTTAATTAGCGAGCTCAATCCCGGGTATAAATTCACATGTTGCCAGCGCAGCAATTCGTTAGCGTCCCCCGCCGCCCGCTCGTGATGGGCATTGTCAATGTCACGCCCGATTCGTTTTCCGATGGCGGTTTGTTTAGTTCGTTCGAGCATGCGCTTCAGCACGCCACGCAACTTGTTGAAGACGGGGCGGATTGGCTTGATGTGGGCGGTGAATCAACCCGTCCGGGTAGCATGCCCGTGAGCGTGGAGGAGGAAATGCGCCGCGTTATTCCGGTAGTGGAGGCCCTCGTCGGTATGAAGCATCCTGTCTCCGTCGATACATCCAAGCCCGAAGTGATGCGAGCCGCGATAAGCGCGGGTGCGACCATGATCAACGATGTCAACGCGCTTCGGGCGCCAGGTGCGCTTGAGGCCGTAGCAGCCGGGGGTGTGGGGGCATGTCTCATGCACATGCAAGGCGAGCCGTGCAGTATGCAGATCAATCCCCAGTATCATGACGTCGTGATTGAGGTAAGGGATTTTTTATTGCAACGCCTTCACGCCGCTCTGGAGGCTGGCGTTCCGCATGAACGGTTGATAATAGATCCAGGTTTTGGTTTCGGCAAAACACAGACCCAGAACATCCAGATGCTGCGCCATCTCGATCGCTTCTGCGATCTGGGCGTCCCAGTGATGGCTGGATTGTCACGTAAATCCATGCTGGGAAAGATGACGGGCACCGGGGTAGATGACCGGCTTCATGCAAGTGTTGCGGCAGCGTTGCTCGCCGTGAGTAAAGGGGCGGGGATTGTGAGAGTGCATGATGTTAAAGCCACCACGGACGCGTTGGCAGTTTATAATACCGTGAACGGCTAGTGCGTTACTGCCGTTAAGGGGTGTTTTTTGAAACGGAAGTTTTTTCCGAAATGCATCTTCGATCGGTGAAGTAACGTTATGGAACTTCCAGTTCTACTTGCGGCGCTCGGCGGTTTAAAGCAGCCGAATCGGATTTACCAATTTAATTGCGGGGATGTAAGAATACTTACGTCCCATGGATCAATTAGGATGCCGAGCAGTCGCAAAGTCATTGAAACTCTTCATAACTTCTGACTTCTTTTCCGGGTTTTCTTGAAAGTGACAAAAAAGTATTTCGGCACCGACGGTATACGCGGGCGTGTAGGCGAAGCGCCTATAACCCCTGAATTTGTGATGCATCTCGGCTATTCAGCCGGCAACGTACTTGCGGCGGCCGATTGGCATCTATCCAAGGGGGAGCGCCCGGCAGTACTGATCGGGAAGGACACACGCATATCGGGCTATATGCTTGAGTCAGCGCTCCAGGCGGGGCTCTCCGCGGCCGGAGTGGACGTGCTGTTATCGGGGCCGACTCCAACCCCGGCGGTGGCGTATCTGACCCGTGCATTGCGACTACAGGCGGGAATTGTTATTTCCGCGTCTCATAACCCATTTGAAGACAACGGCATCAAATTTTTCTCCGCATCAGGCACCAAGCTACCCGATTCTGTCGAGCATGAGATCGAGGCGGGGCTAAATGCGCCTATCCGATGCATGCCGTCAGCGCAACTGGGTAAAGCACGACGCGTCGTTGACGCTCGAGGGCGATACATCGAATTTTGCAAAAGCACCTTCCCGAATCACCTCGATCTTCGCGGCTGGAGGATAGTGGTTGATTCCGCTCATGGCGCTACGTATCAAATCGTAGGGCCAGTCCTGCATGAGCTGGGTGCGGACGTTGTTGCGATTGGGGCTCAGCCTGACGGCCTTAACATCAATCACGAATGCGGGGCAACGCACGGCGCTTCCTTACAGGAAGCGGTCATGCACCACCAGGCCGACATCGGTATTGCGCTCGATGGCGATGGTGACCGAGTGGTCATGGCTGATAAAAAAGGGGTTCTATACGACGGCGACCGGCTGATCTACATCATAGCCAGACATCGCCAGCAAAAGGGGAGTCTCAAGGGCGGGGTGGTAGGTACGCTCATGACGAACCTGGCGGTTGAAAAGGGTCTTGAAAAACGAAATATTCCGTTTGCTCGCGCGAACGTTGGCGATCGGTATGTATTAGAGTTGTTGCAAAAAAAAGAGTGGCAACTGGGCGGCGAAGGCTCAGGCCATATCATTTGCATCGACAAGCACACGACCGGTGATGGCATCATTTCTGCGTTGCAGGTTTTGTATGCCATGCGCGACTCCGGCAAGAGCCTGGCCGAACTTACCCGTAGCGTGACCCTTTATCCGCAACAGCTCATCAATGTCAAGGTTCCGAAAGGGTTCGATTCGCGGGTTAACGCCATGATCAAAGCGGTACAGGCCGAAGCTGAAGGTGACCTTGCTGGGAATGGGCGCGTCCTTCTCCGTGCGTCGGGGACCGAGCCTCTTGTGAGGGTGATGGTGGAAGGCGAGTCTGGGCAAAAAGTGAAATTCTGGGCGGAGAAAATCGCCGACGTGGTCAGCCATGCGGCAGTAAGTGACGAGTCGCGCGCCCTGTAATCAAAAATCAGAAGGTTCTCCCGCATTCGGCCTCCTGGCAACATGCAGACTTCAGCGTATAAGCGGTGGGGAATTGTCCGGGGGATCATATCCGTCACAGCAAGCATGACGGCAACAGGCTTAGGCCCTGTTCTGGGTGATATCACAAAACGGTAATACTAGTGAGGTAGCATAGCAGCCCGCGAAAGACAATATCTGATCAATCAAACGGGGATTTAAATGTTGAAATTGCCGAACAATAAGAAGGCTGGAGTATCCGCCGTATTCCTGACGTTGATGAGCTTCATCAGCTTGGCGAGTGCGGAGATTGTAAAAATTGATGGCTCCAGCACGGTTTTTCCGATCACCGAAGCGGTGGCGGAAGATTTTCAAAAAGAAAAGAGGGGTGCCGTTAGAGTGACAGTTGGCATTTCAGGCACGGGTGGCGGGTTCAAAAAATTCTGCCGTGGTGAAACCGATATTGTCGACGCCTCCCGGCCTATTCTTAAAAATGAAATGGATGCCTGTAAAGCAGCCGGGGTCCAATATGTTGAGATGCCTGTGGCATTTGATGCGCTCACAGTGGTGGTAAATCCGAAAAATGATTGGGCCAAAACGATTACTGTCGCAGAGTTAAAGAAAATATGGGAGCCGGCTGCGCAGGGAAAAATAACCAAATGGAGCCAGGTGAACCCGGCATGGCCCGACGAGCCACTCAAGCTGTACGGGGCAGGGGCGGACTCCGGCACTTTTGATTACTTTACTGAGGCGATCGTCGGTAAGGCAAAATCAAGTCGAGGAGACTTTACCGCATCCGAGGACGACAACGTATTGGTACAAGGGGTCGCCAGCGACAAGAGCGCTCTGGGTTTTTTTGGTTACGCTTACTACGTGGAAAATCAGAAAAAAGTTAAAGCGATAGCCGTCGATGGCGGAAACGGGCCCGTTCTGCCGTCGGCGAAAACGGTGGAGGATGGAACCTATCAGCCCTTGTCACGCCCTATTTTTATTTACGTGAACATCAAGTCGGCCGATAAACCTGAAGTTCGGCAGTTTGTTGAGTTTTACATGAAAAATGCCTCGAAGCTGGTAAAAGAAGTAAAATTCTTCCCACTACCGGATCAAGCCTACACGACTAACCTGGAGCATCTTAATAAAAAGAAGCTGGGAACGGTGTTCGGCGGCAAGTCCGAAGTAGGCCTCAGAATCGAGGAATTGCTCAGGCGCGAGGCCGGCTTATAATCGGACGTGCAGCGCCAGTAAAAAGATGCCCCGCCGCCTTGTTCAGGGCGGTGGCATGTGCAGGGTGTGCGGTCAAGTTACTCTTGGACCAAGCTTCGCACGCTTTCCCTCCCCCCTTTCCTTCCCCCCTTCCTTCAGCGCCGCGTTCATACCGGGTAATCACCCGACAGCTGTGTTCGCGATCCATCGCCGCCTTCAAGAAAGGCTTCTAAAGGTTGCCGAAAGATCCCTGAAGGTGCCTTCTGGCAGATTACTTGATTGACTGTTATAGTTTGGGTCGGCGTAGAGGTCGGGACCGGGTTCCGGTGGGCTCCGGGTGGCGATAAAGACGGCGACTCTGTAAAATTAGAAAAATTGCCGAGGCTTGATTTATTTTAAGTATGAGGAAGAAGCTGTGACTGTCATTCGTTTGCCGGATGGTTCGGAGCGCAAGTATGAGCACCCAGTAACGGTGGGCGAAATTGCTGCGTCTATTGGCGCCGGATTGGCCCGTGCCGCGCTGGCGGGAAAAGTTAACGGTAAGCTGGTGGACGTCTCAAGCCCCGTCGAAACCGACAGCGACATTAGTATCATTACCGAAAAAGATGTGGAAGGGCTGGAAATAATCCGACATTCCACTGCGCATCTGCTTGCACATGCGGTGAAAGAGCTGTTTCCGGAAGCGCAGGTCACGATTGGCCCTGTAATTGAAGATGGCTTTTACTACGATTTTTCGTATACGCGGCCGTTTACGCCAGAAGACTTGGCTGCAATCGAGAAACGCATGGGGGAGATCAGCTCACGCAATCTCAAAGTGGAACGCAAGGTTTGCGATCGGTCCGACGCCATCAATTTTTTTAAAAATCAGGGTGAGCACTATAAGGCCCAGATCATTGAGGCTATACCCGGTGAGGAGGATGTTTCTCTTTATTCTCAGGGCAATTTCACGGATTTATGTCGGGGACCGCATGTCCCTACCACCTCCAGGCTCAAGGTGTTTAAGTTGATGAAGCTGGCGGGCGCCTACTGGCGCGGCGACTCGCACAACGAGATGCTGCAGCGAATTTACGGCACGGCCTGGACGAGAAGAGAAGATCAGGATGCTTACCTGCGTCGACTGGAAGAAGCGGAGAAACGGGATCACCGAAAGCTCGGCAAGCAGTTGGAGCTGTTTCATATGCAGGAAGAGGCGCCGGGCATGGTGTTCTGGCATCCCAAGGGCTGGGTAATCTGGCAGCAGGTTGAACAGTATATGCGTCAGATATTCCGAAATCATGGTTATCTGGAAATTCGTACGCCATCCGTCCTGGACAAAGGCCTTTGGGAACGGTCAGGGCATTGGGAAAATTTTCGCGAAAACATGTTTATCACCCAATCGGAAGAGCGCGAATTTGCGGTTAAGCCGATGAACTGTCCAGGTCACGTGCAAATATTCAAGCATGGGTTGAAGAGCTATCGGGATCTGCCCCTGCGGCTAGCTGAGTTCGGATCGTGTCACCGCAATGAGCCATCCGGTGCTCTGCATGGAATTATGCGAGTGCGAGCGTTCACTCAGGATGACGCTCATATTTTTTGCGCCGAATCACAGGTCCAGGATGAGGCAGTAAAATTTATTGAGTTGTTACAGAAGGTCTACATCGACTTTGGTTTTAATGAGGTTCTGGTGAAGCTTTCAACCCGTCCCAAGAAGCGTGTCGGCTCCGAAGAGCAATGGGACAAGGCTGAGGCTGCGCTGCAGTCAGCACTGGAGCACAAAAACCTTCCCTGGGAGATCCAGCCGGGGGAGGGCGCTTTTTACGGACCAAAAATCGAGTTTTCGCTCAAGGACAGCATTGGCCGCGTGTGGCAATGCGGCACTCTGCAATTGGATTTTTCCATGCCAGAGCGCCTTGGTGCCGAATTTGTGGCAGAAGACAACTCACGGCGAGTTCCCGTCATGCTTCATCGTGCGATTCTCGGGTCGTTGGAACGCTTCATTGGCATTATCATCGAACACTACGCCGGTGCCCTGCCCCTGTGGCTTGCACCCGACCAGGTGGCAGTGCTGAATATCTCTGAGAGCCAGGCCGATTACGCTCGCAAAGTTGCGGAAGAGCTGAGGCATAGCGGAATTCGCGCGTGCGCGGACTTGAGAAATGAGAAGATAACCTATAAAATACGAGAGCATAGTCTACAGAAACTACCCTACCAGCTTATCGTGGGTGACAAGGAAGTGGCCGCGCAAACGGTTGCTGTGCGTACGCGGGCCGGCGCGGACCTTGGTCAGATGACCTTGGAGGCATTGACCGAAAAGCTTAAAACAGAGATTTCCCTGAGAGCTGGTACAAATTGATTATTAACCGAGTTTAGGAGTTACTATAGTTCAAGAAAAAGCAGCCCGCATCAACCATGAGATCAACGCGCCTGAAGTGCGCTTGATTGGTGCAAATGGAGAACAGATAGGCATAGTCTCCTTAGCGGTCGCCAACACCTTGGCAGAAGAAGCGGAGGTGGATCTAGTTGAAATTGCGCCGACAGCTCAACCGCCGGTCTGCCGCCTGATGGACTATGGCAAGTTTCGCTATCAGGAAAGCAAGAAAAAGCATGAGGCGAAGCTAAAACAAAAGCAAATTCAGATCAAGGAAGTCAAGTTCCGTCCCAATACGGACGATGGCGATTACAACATCAAGCTGCGCAACCTGATCATTTTCCTGGAGGAAGGAGATAAGGCCAAAATCACATTGCGTTTCCGCGGGCGTGAGATGGCTCATCAGGAATTCGGCGTGCGATTGCTGGAGCGCTTGCGAGGGGATCTCGAACCCTATGCCGTGGTGGAGCAGTTTCCGAGGATGGAGGGACGCCAGATGGTAATGGTGCTGTCTCCGCGTAAAAAAGAAGTGAAGTTAGCAAAGCCCAAATCAGAGAAGCCAGAGGCGGATACTGATGTGGCACCTGCTAATAACGGGAATCCGGCGCCATCGTAGGGTCCGCGGCTAAAGAATTCTTGATGGCGTAATGTACGTCATTGGCAGGCTCCACGAGTTCGAAGTTTTAAATTCAAAAAACAAGTGATTCCGGGTTTAAAGGTTCCGTTCGGGAAACACCTAGGCGTCATGTTAAACAGGAGTAATAAATGCCAAAGATGAAAACGAAAAGTGGCGCGGCTAAGCGGTTTACCGTGCGCGCAGGCGGAAGCGTTAAGCGTTCGCAAGCATTCAAGCGTCATATTCTTACCAAGAAAACGACAAAGAGCAAGCGTCAATTGCGGGGAACTGTCGGCGTTCATTGCAGCGACGTGGCGTCGGTGCGCGCCATGATGCCCTACGCCTAAGGAGCGATTACTATGCCAAGAGTAAAACGTGGTGTAACCGCTCATGCGCGCCACAAGAAGGTATTGGATCTGGCGAAGGGCTATCGCGGACGCCGCAAAAACGTTTACCGCATAGCCAAGGAAGCGGTGATGAAAGCGGGGCAATATGCCTACCGGGATCGTCGTCAAAAGAAACGCCAGTTTCGTGCTTTGTGGATTGCTCGAATCAATGCCGCCGCACGGGAATGTGGGTTGCCCTATAGCGTATTTATGAACGGCTTGAGAAAAGCGGCGATTGAGGTAGACCGCAAGGTTCTGGCCGATATCGCGATATTTGACAAGCCAGCCTTTGTAAAACTGGTTGAGCAGGCAAAAGCCAGTCTGGCTGTCTAGAACATAATTGCGAGAAAGCTGCGAGGAGGCTGAAGGCAGAGACGCCTGGCCTCCTTTTTTCTTGTGCAGCCCTTCGAACTCTCCGACCCAAGGTTTTTATGATTGATCTGGACGACCTTCTGCAAGAAGCCGTCACGCTGTTCTATAGCATAGACGACCCTGTTGAACTGGAGCAGGCAAAGGCGCGCTATCTCGGCCGGCAAGGCAGACTAACCGAATTGCTTAAGGGCCTGGGGAAGCTGCCACCCGCTGAGCGGCCTGAGATAGGTAACCGCATCAACCAGATAAAAGAACAGCTGGAAGCGGCGCTTCACCAGCGCCGTGATGCGATTCGGGAGAAGAAGCTTGCGGAGCAGTTGGTAGGTGAAGCGCTGGATGTGACTCTGCCGGGCCGTGGCCTGGGGATGGGCGGACTGCATCCGGTCACGCGGACGTTGGAGCGCATCCAATCGCTGTTTCACTCATTTGGGTTTACCATGGCCGCCGGCCCTGAGATTGAATCAGATTTCTATAATTTTACTGCCCTCAATATTCCAGAGAATCACCCCGCGAGGGCAATGCATGACACATTCTACATCGATGTAGGTTGTGGAAATTTGCTGCGCACGCATACCTCGCCGGTTCAAATCCGTTATATGCAAAGCAAACAGCCCCCCCTGAAAGTCATCGCGCCCGGGAGGGTCTATCGACGCGACTCTGATTTGACACATACTCCCATGTTTCATCAGGTGGAAGGACTTTGGGTTGACGAAGATGTGAATTTCTCCGTGCTGAAGGGTGTTCTTGCCGATTTCATGAAACACTTTTTTGAGCGCGAAGATTTGCGAGTGCGCTTCCGCGCGTCTTTCTTTCCTTTTACCGAACCCTCCGCTGAAATGGACATCGGCTGCGTAATGTGCAGCAATGGCTGTCGTGTGTGCGGACATACAGGTTGGCTTGAAGTGCTGGGTTGTGGCATGGTGCACCCAAATGTTTTCAAGCACGTCAATATCGACAGCGAAAAATATATCGGTTTCGCATTCGGTCTGGGGGTGGAGCGACTGGCAATGCTCCGGTACGGCGTAAACGATCTACGATTATTTTTCGAGAATGATTTAAGGTTCCTCAAACAGTTCAACTAAGTTCGCTGCTGGTCGTCCTCCTGGGAGTGACGACATCCCGCTTTTCTCTGCATACCATACTGACTGATGAAATTTTCCGAAAATTGGCTACGTAGTTTCGTTGACCCGCCGCTCTCCACCCGTGGTCTCGCTCATGTGCTGACCATGGCGGGCATCGAAGTGGAAACCATCGATCCGGTTGCCCCCCCCTTCGATAAGGTCGTCGTTGCGGAAGTGCTTTCTGTACGCAAACATCCCGACGCGGATCTTCTTCATGTTTGCGAAGTGAACGCAGGTCCTGCCGTGGCGGGAAAAACGCTGCAAATCGTCTGTGGAGCGGCAAATGTCCGAGTTGGAATAAAAGTGCCGTGCGCGTTGGCGGGGGCGCAGCTACCGGGCATGGCGATCAGGCAGACCCGCATACGAGGGGTCGAATCAGCCGGAATGCTCTGTTCAGCACGGGAGCTTGGCTTGGAAGAAATGGCGCCCGGCCTTATGGTGCTTCCTCCTGACGCGCCGATCGGGCTGGATTTTCGCGATTACTACGAGCTTGAGGATAGCATTCTTACGCTCAAGCTGACGCCCAACCGCGGCGATTGCCTGGGCTTGCTCGGCATCGCCCGTGAAGTGGCGGCGGTTACCTCAGCAAGACTCAAGCCTCTGGAGATCGTGCCGGTCGCGAATCAGACCGACGAGGCCCTGGCAATACACGTGGATGTGCCAGATGCCTGTCCCCTTTATTGCGGAAGAGTAGTGCGTGGTGTCAGCCTGGATGTGCCCACGCCGGGGTGGCTGATCCGTCGCCTGGAACGCAGCGGATTACGTGCAGTCAACGCGGTGGTGGACATTACCAACTACCTGATGCTCGAAACCGGCCAGCCGCTGCATGCGTTTGATCTTGACAGGATTGCAGGCGCGCTGTCCGGTTCCATTCATGTTCGTTATGCCACGTCGGGGGAGGTGCTCAAGCTGCTCAATGGCGAAAATCTTGTGCTGCAGCCAGACATGCTGGTGATCGCGGATGAAGTCAAGCCGTTGGCGCTGGCGGGCATTATGGGTGGAGATGAAAGCGGAGTTGGAGCAGGGACGAAAGATTTATTTCTCGAGAGCGCTTTTTTCAGTCCCGGTGTAATAGCTGGCAAGTCCTTCTCCCTTGGTTTCAGCTCGGATTCGGCGTACCGTTTTGAGCGTGGGGTTGATTTCTCAAAGACCCGAGACGTGCTGGAGCGCGCCACCCGCCTGATACTGGATATTTGCGGCGGCAAAAGCGGGGCGATCACGGAATTAAAAGGTAGGTTGCCGCTGCGCGATCCTATTTCCCTTCGATTGACTCGGGCGCAAAGAGTCTTGGGAATAGATCTCGAAGAAAGAACGATTGCGGGGCTATTGCAGCGTCTGCAATTTAGTTTCGTAGGCGCAGAAGGTGTTTTTAACGTAACGCCTCCTCCTTATCGCTTCGATCTTGGCATAGAGGCGGATCTGATCGAGGAATTGGCGCGGATATACGGTTACGATAGCATCCCGGCCGCCGCGCCCCGCGCCCTGTTAAGCATGCTGCCTGAACCCGAAACCCGAAAAACGCTGCCACAGGTGCGTCAACTCCTCATCGCCAGGGATTATCAGGAGGTTATTAATTATGCATTCGTGGACCCTGCATGGGAGCATGAGCTGGCCGCCAACAAAGAGCCGGTGGCGTTGAAGAACCCATTGTCGAGCCAGATGGCGGTAATGCGCAGCACCCTGTGCGGCAGTCTCATATCGAACCTGGAATTCAATCTGAACCGCAAGCAAGCGAGGGTGCGCCTGTTCGAAATCGGGTGCTGTTTCGAGGCCCAGGGAGACACCATCGTACAACAGGAAAAGCTCGGCGGGCTCTGCTACGGCGACGCGTTGGCAGAACAGTGGGGGGCGCCCGCGCGAGAAGTTGACTTCTACGATGTGAAAGCTGATATTGAGGCGCTATTTTGGCCGAGGGGGCTCCAAGTCGCTGCCGCGTCTCACCCGGCATTGCATCCGGGGAAGTCCGCTGAGATCCGCGTAGATGGTAAAATCGCGGGCCATCTGGGGGAACTCCACCCTCGTTGGTGCCAGAAACTTGGCTTGTCCAAACCTGTGATGCTGTTTGAGCTGGAGATGGCTATATTGATGGAACGAGCCTTGCCGCAGGCTTCAGAGATTTCCAAGTACCCGCCCATTCGCCGCGATATTGCCGTGGTGGTGCCGGAGAACGTCGGGGTCCAGACGATTCTGGATCGGGTCCGTGCCGACAAATTGCCTTTGATTTCTGAAATTCATCTATTTGATGTCTATCGTGGCAAGGGCATGGAAGCCGGCAAAAAAAGTCTTGCATTCCGCATGTTATTGCAAGATACTGAAAAAACATTAACTGATGCGGAAGCAGATCGGACCGTTTCAAGGCTGTTAAGCGTTCTCGAAGGCGAGTTTGGCGCAGTGTTACGCAACCATTGAAAATGCAGGTGTGAAAGCAATGAACAGGGTGGAGAGACAATGACCTTAACAAAGGCCGAATTGGCGGATTTGCTGTTTGAAAAAGTAGGATTCAACAAGCGTGAAGCCAAGGACATGGTGGAGTCCTTCTACGAGGAGGTTCGCATCGCGCTTCAGAATGGTGATGGCGTTAAGCTTTCAGGTTTCGGCAATTTTCACCTGCGCGACAAACCCCAGCGTCCTGGACGCAATCCCAAAACTGGCGAGGAAATTCCCATTACCGCACGACGGGTCGTGACATTTCATGCGAGCCAAAAACTGAAGGCAATGGTTGAGAAAAGCCAGCATGGAAAACACAAGGCCTAGCAACACGCCAATTCCCGCGAAACGCTATTTCACCATTGGCGAAGTGAGCGAATTATGCGGGGTTAAACCGCACGTGTTACGTTATTGGGAGCAGGAATTCACGCAATTGAGGCCTATCAAGCGCCGAGGCAACCGGCGCTATTATCAGCACCACGAAGTGCTGCTGATTCGCCGTATCCGCGAGTTGCTCCACGAACAAGGTTTCACCATCCAAGGCGCTCGCGGCCGGTTGGGCCAGGGGAAGACAGACATCGTTACCTCGGCTTCGGCCTCGGCTGTGCCATTCTCCTCGAGCGTCGATCTGGCTTTATTGCGGAGCGAAATTAAAAGCATAGTCTCGTTGCTTCGCTCCTGAAGATCACGTGAAGTTAATTCAGATTCACGGCGGTGCAAGACCTCCTGCCCGTTCGGCCATAAGGTAGCGGGGAGATTCCACTTGGTGGCGTCATGGACGGTCGCGCTTAAGAAGCATTAATAGCATTCCTATGCTTCTGGCTTGTTTGCTATAATTCGAACCTCGGGGCGTAGCGCAGCCTGGTAGCGTACTTGCATGGGGTGCAAGTGGTCGGAGGTTCAAATCCTCTCGCCCCGACCAATAAGGCCGCACGGATGCGTTCTTTTCCGCCTCGCGGCCCTATAATGTCTATGTCTCATTATCATATTCCCCCAATAAGCTAAAAAATCACCTGGGGCACTATCCGGATGCGCATACTGCTCAGCAATGATGACGGGTATTTTGCGCCAGGCCTGGCCTGTCTCGCGGGAGCGCTTTCCGTTATCGCCGATATCGTCGTGGTGGCGCCGGAACGTGACAGGAGTGGGGCAAGCAACTCGCTTACGCTCGATCGGCCGCTCAGTCTGCGCAAATCCCACAACGGGTTCTTCTACGTCAACGGCACCCCCACCGATTGCGTGCACCTGGCCGTTACCGGTATGCTCGACACGCTGCCGGATATGGTCGTGTCCGGCATCAATGATGGTGCGAATATGGGCGACGACACCATTTATTCCGGCACGGTGGCAGCTGCCACGGAAGGTTTTCTCCTGGGAATTCCAGCGCTTGCGGTGTCGCTTGCCGGTTTTTCCGCCGGAAATTATCCCGCGGCCGCGCGCATCGCCACCGAAATAGTACAACGCTTTCAATACAACGCATTACATGGCCCGGTACTGCTAAATATAAACGTGCCTGATGTTCCTTATGAGGAGTTGCAGGGTATCGAGGTGACCCGGCTTGGCCGTCGGCACAAGGCGGAGCCGGTAATTAAGTCGCAGACGCCGCGGGGTGACACGGTCTACTGGGTGGGCGCAGCAGGGCCCGCGCAAGATGCAGGTGAAGGCACAGACTTCCTGGCTATTAAGCGCAACCGCGTCTCAGTGACGCCGCTGCAAATCGACTTGACCCGCTACGGGCAATTGGATGCGGTAAAAGAGTGGTTGAAATAGCACCACAGCGTTTTTTGGTTTCGTGCGTAGGTGCACGGCTATTCAAGGTGCTGCGCGGTTGAACACCTTCCATTCCGGAATCGGCATGACGTCTCAGCGCACCCGCGCCCGTATGATCGAGCGTCTGCGCAACCAGGGTATCGTCGACGAAGTAGTTCTTGCCGCAATGAGTGCGATTCCTCGTCACATCTTTGTCGAGGAAGTGCTTGCGACACGCGCCTACGATGATGTCGCTCTGCCGATTAATTTCGGCCAGACTATATCAAGCCCCTTCACCGTGGCGCGCATGAGCGAATTGCTGCGCGCAGGGTCCAATCCGGGGAAGGTGCTTGAGCTCGGCTCCGGTTGTGGTTACCAGACAGCCATACTGGCGCAATTTGCCGCCGAGGTCTATTCCATCGAGCGAATCGGACCATTACTCACACGCGCACGTGCCCGGTTACGCGAGCTTAGACTTGGCAATGTACGCCTCAAGCATGCCGACGGGTTGCTCGGATTACCCGAATCGGCCCCGTTTGATGCAATCATCCTCACCGCCGCAACGCCGCATATCCCCGCGTTATTGCTGGACCAATTGTCGATTGGTGGAAGGATGATTTTACCGAAAGGAAGCCAGGAACAATATCTGTGCGTTATCGAACGCAACTCGAATGGGTACACTGAGATAATACTGGACGAAGTCAGATTCGTCCCGATGCTGCCAGGCATTTTGAAGCGCTAGCAGTGCGGGATAAAGGCGAGAGATGACGAATAACAGAATTAGTGTGGCACATCTAAACGCTGGAACGGCGCCTTTGAGCACCGATCCCGCCCGGGATGTTGTGCCGCGTGCCGGATATAGTTTTAGCGGATGTTGTTCACTCCTTGTGTTATGCCTGCTGGGAGCTGGCTGCGAATCCACTCCGCATCCGGCGCCTGTCATGGATGCGACCGTGGGCGCACAACCGGCGGGGGACCAGTCTGGGCCGAGCGTCGAAGCGGGCGCTCAGCGACCAACTGCGTACATTGTGCAGAAAGGCGATACGCTCTACAGCATCGCCCTCAACCATGGCATCAACCGCAAGGAATTGGCAGAGTGGAACAACATTCCAGAATCCGGTGCGATCCATATTGGCCAGCAACTTTCCATGTCTGCGCCCCACGCGCAAGCCGGGCCATCGCTGTTCTCGCTGTCTGATTCTCCTCCGCCCTCTGCTCCCACGGCAACCCGGGACTCCGGCCTCCCATCCGAAGCAAAGCCGCTGGCCAATACCAATAAACTGAAAACCGAACCCAGGGCATTCAAACTACCGTACTCAGAGCAGGCCATAGCGCAGTTGAAAGGCTTGACCGACATGCCGCGTACTGTGCTGGCAAAAGTCGATCCAATGATTGAGAAACAAACGGGCACCGTAATACCCCCGACTGAGGTTATTGCCGATCCAGACCGAATTGAATGGATCTGGCCGACGAAGGGCAAGTTGCTGGAAGGATTTTCAGAAGCGACCAAGGGCATCGATATCGCCGGTAAAGCGGGCGAACCGGTGACTGCCTCCGCTGGCGGGAAGGTGGTGTATAGCGGGGCAGGATTACGTGGCTACGGAAAGCTGATCATCATTAAGCATAACAATACGTATCTCAGCGCCTATGCCCACAACAACAAGTTATTGGTGAAGGAGGGTCAAACTGTGGTGAAAGGACAGAAAATTGGTGAGATGGGAAGCACCGATACCGATCTGGTCAAGCTTCATTTCGAAATCCGGAAGAATGGAAAACCGGTGGACCCGCTGAAGCATCTGCCTGGCATATCCGGATGAGCCAAGGATGATGATGAATTCCCTCTCTACCGACGAAGAAGAGTCTTTCGACAAGACGGAACCATTGGATGCTGATGAAGCGCTCGACGTTTCAGAAGCTCCTTCCAGCGCTGCAACCGAGCACGCTGGCGATTTCCTACTAACCGACGTGACTCAACTCTATTTCAACGAGATTGGCAATAATGCCCTTTTGACACCGAAGGAAGAGGCAGAGTTAACCCGGCGGGTAAAGCAGGATGATTTTAATGCCCGGCAGAAGATGATTGAATGCAATCTGCGGCTGGTGGTAAATATCGCCAAGCACTATACCAATCACGGCGTCGCCCTGTTGGACCTGATCGAGGAAGGGAATATGGGGATGATGCACGCATTGGAAAAGTTCGACCCCGAGCGCGGCTTCCGATTTTCGACCTACGCGACATGGTGGATACGCCAGAATATTGAACGCTGCATCATGAACCAGTCGCGAACCATCCGCCTGCCGGTGCATGTCATCAAGGACCTGAATATTGTTCTACAGGCGGCACGCCACCTCGAAGCCCATACCGGAAAGGACCCCAAGCCGGAGGATGTTGCTCATCTGCTGGGGCGGCCGGTTAAGGACGTGCGGAGGATGTTCTCTTTAAACATGAGTATGATGTCCCTCGACGCGCCGCTTGATGTTGATCCGTTACTTTCCATTGGCGATGCCATTGCCGATGACCGCAGTCCCGGCCCGGACCTCATGATGGAACAGTCCGAGATTAAAGATCGCGTGCACGAGTGGTTGAACCGGTTGAATGAGAAACAACGCTATATCATCGAAAAGCGCTACGGCCTCAATGGATACGAAATTCAAACGTTGGAACAGTTGGCCACAAGCCTTGATCTAACTCGTGAGCGCGTGCGCCAGATTCAGCTGGAAGCTTTGCAGACGCTGCGGGCGATATTAAGATGTGAAGGAGTGTCCAGGGACGGGGTGTTTTAAGCAATAGTTGCGACAGCCACTTTCCACGCGGTATTTCAACGTCCAGCTCGTGCTATCCGATCAAATCGCCGCACACCCGGGCTCATCAGCTGGGCTAATTCAGCGGTATTGACGATGCGCGATTCGCCGTTGCCTTGATATCCCGCTTGCCGCGCTACCTCTTTACATAACCAATCTTATCACATAAAATACTGTGCAAAGTTCGGATGATGTGCAGTATGAATATCCGAATCTTCCCAGTTCATCAACCTTAAGTCCAAGCCGCAATGTTGCGGTCAAACATATTATTTGACTTCCATCGCTATGTCACAACTCGAGTTTACCGCCCCCGACCCCGATTTATGCACGGAAGAGGAGATTTCCCGTCTTGTTCACGCTTTTTATGGCAGGGCCAGGCGCGATCCGTCACTAGGCCCGATCTTTGAGGCGCACGTCACCGATTGGGACGCGCATTTCGTGCAGATGATCAATTTTTGGTCAATGAAACTGCGTGGAACGAACCGCTTCCGCGGTATGCCCATGCCAAAGCACGTTGCCCTGCCGGCGCTCACGGCTGAATTGTTTGAAACATGGCTGCGCCTTTTTAGGCAGACTACCAGCGAGATGGGTAACCCAGTGTTGCAATTTAACGCGGATATGCTCGCATTTCATATCGGAACACGGTTGTGGCAAAGATATCAGTTGGAGCGCTATCCTGATAGGCAAATGGTCGAACTCTGCGAAACCTAGTTTTTTTCGTTTGTGTGTGAGAAGGGAAGCGTTCCCAAGACAGGGTCCCCACCATTTTCTTCGTCTTCGGTCAGGTCCAGGCTTTTTAGTTCGAGCCCTTCTATCTCCTGCAAGGATCTACCCGCGATTCCTTGCAGGTCGCCGTACATCCCGACTGTCGCGCTCATGACGCGCATGATCTGTTCTTCCCGTTTGGCCCATTGTTTCATTATCACCTTGCGTTCTTTATCAAGATCGTCCTGCATGGTGGTAAACGCTTCGACGATTGCCTCTACCCGCTGACGAAAACGCGGACCTGTAAGGTACTGGTAGATCATCTCTGTTTTCGTTTGCAGGCCTTCGGACGATTGCCGGGCGAGCGCGAGCTCCAGCAATGAATGGCGGAGTATGAGTGCGACCGGCAGGGCAGCGCTGGGATGAGTTACCCACACCCCGTCAAGCATTTCGAAGGTCGCCACCCCCTTTGGTAAAGTCTGAGACACGATGACGGCGATTTCCGCTTTCGCGGCACGTTGATCCTCCCGCAACTTGACTAGCCACATATCGCTCCAGTTTCTGGTGCGCTTTGTCTCCCATAAAATCGTGCCGCCCGTTTTTCCTCCACCGCCGACAACCCGGTGCAGCACATCTCCACCGAATTCGCCTTTAGGCACTGGCTGAATCTCATCAAGCGGGAACCTGGAGCGGAGTAAATGCTCAAGCGCCAGTTCCTGAACCTCCCCCTGCAACTGTTGCGAACCCTGCTCGGCCCTGCGCATCAGTTCTTCGATTTTTTGCTGCATGGATGCGATGGTTTGGTCCTTTTCCATCACCTTGAGCTTGAGCCCATCTTCTGCCTCCTGTTTAGCCCGGGCACGTACCTCAGTTAGCGCATTATGGACGCGCCGCTCAACCGTGAGTTCCAATTCACGCCTGGCATCATCGAGTTCTCGCTGTTTTCTGGTGAGATCTGCTTGAATTTTTTGAGCTACGGCAAGTTTTTCGTCGCGGCTTTTAAGAACCTCGTGAAGGTCCGAAATTTCGCGTATTTTATTGTCCAGTTCGCTTGCATTGAGAAGCTTAGCTTTTCGGGATTCCTCGGCAATAATGCGGCTCCGTTCAGTTGTCAGTTGTGCCGCGACCTGGTTGGTTATCCGATCTTCCAATGTGCGCCTGGTCTCCGCAATTTCTCTTTCCTTTTCCCGGATTCCCTGTTCCCGTCGGCCGACCTCCTCGTCTTTCTGCAAAAGCTGCTGTTCGAACTGTTTGCGGGTAGCGGCGATCAACGGCGCCGCCAAGGATTCGGTAAGCCGGATCGTGGCTTTACAGTGGGGACACGTAATGATGGGTTCCGTCATGGTCTGATCCTGCGATGAGTATTCCAGATTATGGATGGAGTTGGATCATGGAGCACAGTTCAAACCAGACCGACTGTTGGTAACGCAAGCGTGCTTGGAATGCCGCTGTCGGTGCCATATATCGAAGCCGGTGTTTTCGGATATACTTGTTCCATGATCTCTGATTGGGTTTTAAATCAAATCAGCATTTATTGTATTAGCAGTCACTAGCTCATGTCGTTTCCGATTCCGGGAGCTGAAACAGGGCGAGTGCCAGCAAAGCATGGTTATACCCTCATCCCTATCCGATCGTTCTATTTCTTCCTGCACATGAATGAATAATTGAACGGGTCAGATTTATTGTCACCACAAAGGAGCGAAACGATGAGCAATCAAAAGCCTGGAAGTCATATTCTGCCACCTCTGCCTTATGGAGATGACGCGCTGGATCCTGTTATTTCGGCAAATACGTTGGGATTTCATTATGGCAAGCATCACAAAACATATGTCGACAACCTCAACAAGCTAGTAGCCGGTACCGATCTCGCGGATTTGTCTCTCGAGGAGGTGATCGCCGCGACGGCCGGTAAGGCGGACAAGGTTGGGGTTTTCAACAATGCGGCGCAGGTCTGGAATCACACATTCTATTGGAGCAGTCTCTCCCCCAGTGGCGGCGGCGAGCCCCCCGCGGCGCTGAAGCAAAAGATCGAGGCGTCCTTTGACAGCGTTGACGCGTGCAAAAAAGAGCTGGCCACCGCCGCGACAACTCAGTTCGGTAGCGGCTGGGCATGGCTGGTGAAAGATGGGGACAAGCTCCAGGTAATTAAGACCAGCAACGCGGATCTCCCGTTAACGAAAGGGCTGAAGCCGCTGTTGACCATTGACGTCTGGGAACACGCCTACTACCTCGATTATCAGAACCGCCGCCCGGATTATGTGAATGCCGTGCTGGACAAACTGATTAACTGGGGTTTTGCGGCAGACAATGACCGGTAGCATGCGCGACTCGCCTCAGTGAAGCCCATTACAGAACAGCTGGAGATCATAAGGCGCGGTTGCAGTGAGCTTTTGCTGGAAGACGAGCTGGAGCGACAGCTGGCTTTAAGCCGCCCCCTCAGAATCAAGGCAGGATTTGATCCTACCGCGCCCGACCTGCACCTCGGTCACACGGTTCTGCTAAATAAGATGCGCCACTTTCAGGATTTGGGGCACCATGCCCTGTTCCTGATTGGCGATTTTACCGGCATGATCGGTGATCCGAGCGGTAAAAATGCGACTCGCCCAGCCCTTTCACGCGAGCAGGTGATCGAGAATGCGAAATCGTACCAGAACCAGGTCTTTCGCATCCTCAAGCCTGAGCAGACCGAGGTGGTATTCAATTCCACCTGGATGGACAAACTCGGGGCTGCCGACCTGATCAAGCTGGCGGCCACGCATACGGTTGCACGCATGCTGGAGCGGGACGATTTTGGCAAGCGTTATCGAGGCAACAAGCCCATCGCTATTCACGAATTCCTGTACCCGTTGATTCAGGGCTACGACTCCGTGGCCCTGAAAGCCGATATCGAGCTTGGGGGTACCGACCAGAAATTCAATTTGCTCATGGGAAGGGAGTTGCAGAAGCATTTCAACCAACCGCCGCAATGTGTGATCACCATGCCTTTGCTTGAGGGGCTCGACGGCATCAATAAAATGTCGAAGTCAGCCGGTAACTATATCGGAATTACCGAAAGTCCCGTTGAGATGTTCGGCAAGCTAATGTCGACATCGGACGATCTGATGTGGCGTTATATCGAGTTGCTTTCATTTGAGCCCATCAGGGTTGTCCAACAATGGCAAGGGGAGGTGAAGCAGGGCCGAAACCCTCGTGATATCAAGGTGATATTTGCGCAAGAGATTGTGGCGCGGTTTCACAGCGAACGCGATGCTGAAGCCGCGCTGGCGGATTTCGAGGCGCGGTTCAAGCGTGGGGCATTACCCGATCACATGCTCGAAAAACTGTTATACGCCGAAAAGGGCGGATTACCGATTGCCCAGTTGCTCAAGCAGGCCGGGCTTACAGCCAGCACGACAGAAGCGCTACGCTTGATCGAACAAGGCGGCGTAAAATTGAATGGGGAAAAGGTCTGCGATAAAACTATCAAATTAAGTAGTGGTCAAACCGTCATCGTACAGGTGGGCAAGCGAAAATTCGCGAAGGTGACCGTCTCCGAACGTCTCCTAAGCGAGATATGAACACGTTGAAGCTAATTTTTCCGGAACGTGTACGATAAGTGGCGCGAAAGAACTGCGCGTTACCCAAAGGTACTGTAGAATGCAACTTATGGAAGGACGTTGGCTGGCGATTAAAGTATTAAGTTAAATCACAGTCAAGAGAGCAATCGAAGTTGGCGGTCGCGGCGAAACTTTTAAGTCGTGTTACGGTCAAAATAGAAACATAGAATAGAAGTTGGCGATCGCCGACGAAGTCGAGTAAGTTTCGTTGGGGTCGAAGCAGTAGGTAGAGTGAAGTTCCCGAAGGCGACGGTCACCTGACAGGAAGAAAGAATTACAAAAACTCTTGACCGCCCTTCTAGTATCTGTATAATTCCGCCTTTCCCGTTGTTGGCTTAAGTTGTTTGCCAGCACTGCTCTTTAAAAATTTACAGCCGATAGGTGTGGGCACTTGACCGGGACAGCCGGGTAAATTCAACTCTTCGGAGTCGAAAATATCCGGTAATCAAAAGTCGATGTGCTCGCACAATGTAACAAGGTTCTGGTTTTTTTCTCGATCACTCGAGATAAGCGCCAGAACTGAATACGTCATGCGAGAGTTTTACCAGTATTAAACTGAAGAGTTTGATCCTGGCTCAGATTGAACGCTGGCGGCATGCTTTACACATGCAAGTCGAACGGCAGCACGGGGGCAACCCTGGTGGCGAGTGGCGAACGGGTGAGTAATGCATCGGAACGTGTCCTTAAGTGGGGGATAACGCACCGAAAGGTGTGCTAATACCGCATAATCTCTCTGGAGAAAAGCAGGGGATCGCAAGACCTTGCGCTTTTGGAGCGGCCGATGTCTGATTAGCTAGTTGGTGAGGTAAAGGCTTACCAAGGCGTCGATCAGTAGCTGGTCTGAGAGGACGACCAGCCACACTGGGACTGAGACACGGCCCAGACTCCTACGGGAGGCAGCAGTGGGGAATTTTGGACAATGGGGGAAACCCTGATCCAGCCATGCCGCGTGAGTGAAGAAGGCCTTCGGGTTGTAAAGCTCTTTCAGCCGGAACGAAACGGTCACGGCTAATATCCGTGACAACTGACGGTACCGGAAGAAGAAGCACCGGCTAACTACGTGCCAGCAGCCGCGGTAATACGTAGGGTGCGAGCGTTAATCGGAATTACTGGGCGTAAAGCGTGCGCAGGCGGTTTTGTAAGTCAGATGTGAAATCCCCGGGCTTAACCTGGGAACTGCGTTTGAAACTACAAGGCTAGAGTGTGGCAGAGGGGGGTGGAATTCCACGTGTAGCAGTGAAATGCGTAGAGATGTGGAGGAACACCGATGGCGAAGGCAGCCCCCTGGGTTAACACTGACGCTCAGGCACGAAAGCGTGGGGAGCAAACAGGATTAGATACCCTGGTAGTCCACGCCCTAAACGATGTCAACTAGTTGTCGGGTCTTAACGGACTTGGTAACGCAGCTAACGCGTGAAGTTGACCGCCTGGGGAGTACGGTCGCAAGATTAAAACTCAAAGGAATTGACGGGGACCCGCACAAGCGGTGGATTATGTGGATTAATTCGATGCAACGCGAAAAACCTTACCTACCCTTGACATGTACCGAAGCCCGCTGAGAGGTGGGCGTGCCCGAAAGGGAGCGGTAACACAGGTGCTGCATGGCTGTCGTCAGCTCGTGTCGTGAGATGTTGGGTTAAGTCCCGCAACGAGCGCAACCCTTGTCATTAATTGCCATCATTCAGTTGGGCACTTTAATGAAACTGCCGGTGACAAACCGGAGGAAGGTGGGGATGACGTCAAGTCCTCATGGCCCTTATGGGTAGGGCTTCACACGTAATACAATGGCGCGTACAGAGGGTTGCCAACCCGCGAGGGGGAGCTAATCTCAGAAAGCGCGTCGTAGTCCGGATCGGAGTCTGCAACTCGACTCCGTGAAGTCGGAATCGCTAGTAATCGCGGATCAGCATGTCGCGGTGAATACGTTCCCGGGTCTTGTACACACCGCCCGTCACACCATGGGAGTGGGTTTCACCAGAAGCAGGTAGTCTAACCGCAAGGAGGGCGCCTGCCACGGTGAGATTCATGACTGGGGTGAAGTCGTAACAAGGTAGCCGTAGGGGAACCTGCGGCTGGATCACCTCCTTTCTAGAGATATTCCCGTCAAGCGCCCACAACCTATCGGTTGTTTATAAAGCAAGGCTAGGGGCTGGGGAATAGAGGCTGGCGAAGCAAAGAAGCCCATTCATCGCGTCTAGGCTCTGTTCCGGGTCTGTAGCTCAGTTGGTTAGAGCACACGCTTGATAAGCGTGGGGTCGGTGGTTCAAGTCCACCCAGACCCACCAGCTAACGGGGGTGTAGCTCAGATGGGAGAGCACCTGCTTTGCAAGCAGGGGGTCATCGGTTCGATCCCGTTCACCTCCACCAATTTGGAACGCAGTGATGTAAGAATTTAGAAAATAGAAGTAAACGGAAAGCGTTTACTTCTGGTTTTTAGCCAGCGGCTGTATTTCGGAAATAAGCGGAAAATATTGGGGGCGTCAAACTCTCAGCATATTCCGTCTGTCACCGACGATCTTTAAAAATTTGGAAGAAGTAAAGTATTCCGTTCTCGACGGGATGTAACGATCTTTTGATCAGCTTGCGTCTTCAGAAAATGGAATACCGGGTTAGATTGTATCGATGCATCGCATTTTTAGTCGGATGCGATGCAAGCAAACACCTGTAACATTAACGGTGTTTGGATGAGGAAACGGCAGTGTTGATAGTTCCGTTTCTGACTCCGAGCCCTTAAGGTTATAGGATCAAGCGAATAAGTGCATGTGGTGGATGCCTTGGCGATTACAGGCGATGAAGGGCGTGGTAGCCTGCGAAAAGCTCCGGGGAGCTGGCAAACAAGCTTTGATCCGGAGATGTCCGAATGGGGAAACCCGGCCCGCAAGGGTCAACCTTGGCTGAATACATAGGCCAAGCGTGGCGAACCTGGTGAACTGAAACATCTAAGTAGCCAGAGGAAAAGAAATCAACCGAGATTCCCAGAGTAGTGGCGAGCGAAATGGGAGCAGCCTCCAATTTTTAGCACTCGAACCAGCCGAGCCGTCTGGAAAGTCGGGCCATAGTGGGTGATAGCCCCGTAGGCGAAAGTTTGAGTGTGGAACTAGGATTGGAACAAGTAGGGCGGGACACGTGAAATCCTGTCTGAACATGGGGGGACCATCCTCCAAGGCTAAATACTCGTAATCGACCGATAGTGAACCAGTACCGTGAGGGAAAGGCGAAAAGAACCCCGGGAGGGGAGTGAAATAGACCCTGAAACCGCATGCATACAAACAGTGGGAGCGGACTTGTTCCGTGACTGCGTACCTTTTGTATAATGGGTCAGCGACTTACATTCAGTAGCAAGCTTAACCGAATAGGGGAAGCGCAGCGAAAGCGAGTCTTAATAGGGCGTTTAGTTGCTGGGTGTAGACCCGAAACCAGATGATCTACTCATGGCCAGGATGAAGCGGGGGTAACACCTCGTGGAGGTCCGAACCCACTAATGTTGAAAAATTAGGGGATGAGCTGTGGGTAGGGGTGAAAGGCTAAACAAATCTGGAAATAGCTGGTTCTCTCCGAAAACTATTTAGGTAGTGCCTCACGTATCACCTTCGGGGGTAGAGCACTGTTATGGCTAGGGGGCCATTTAGGCCTACCAAACCATGGCAAACTCCGAATACCGAAGAGTGCGAGCGTGGGAGACAGACATCGGGTGCTAACGTCCGGTGTCGAAAGGGAAACAACCCAGACCCTCAGCTAAGGTCCCAAAGACACAGTTAAGTGGTAAACGAAGTGGGAAGGCTAAAACAGTCAGGAGGTTGGCTTAGAAGCAGCCATCCTTTAAAGAAAGCGTAATAGCTCACTGATCGAGTCGTCCTGCGCGGAAGATGTAACGGGGCTCAAACTGTGCACCGAAGCTAGGGATTTACACGCAAGTGTAGATGGTAGGAGAGCGTTCCGTAGGCCTGCGAAGGTAGCTTGAGAAGGCTGCTGGAGGTATCGGAAGTGCGAATGCTGACATGAGTAGCGATAAAGGGAGTGAAAGGCTCCCTCGCCGTAAGCCCAAGGTTTCCTGCGCAACGTTCATCGGCGCAGGGTGAGTCGGCCCCTAAGGTGAGGCAGAAATGCGTAGCTGATGGGAAACTGGTTAATATTCCAGTACCTTTGTTCAATGCGATGTGGGGACGGAGAAGGTTAGCTCGGCCGGGTGTTGGATGTCCCGGTTGAAGCGTGTAGACGTGCCGCCTAGGCAAATCCGGGCGGCTTAGTTGAGGCGTGATAACGAAACGCCCTTCGGGGCGCCAAGTGAGTGATACCCTGCTTCCAGGAAAAGCCACTAAGCTTCAGTTGAATGAAGACCGTACCGCAAACCGACACAGGTGGGCGGGATGAAAATTCCAAGGCGCTTGAGAGAACTCAGGAGAAGGAACTCGGCAAATTGACACCGTAACTTCGGGATAAGGTGTGCCCCCGGTACGTGTAGCACCTCGCGTGCGAAGCGGATGGGGGTTGCAAAGAAATGGTGGCTGCGACTGTTTAATAAAAACACAGCACTCTGCAAACACGAAAGTGGACGTATAGAGTGTGACGCCTGCCCGGTGCCGGAAGGTTAAGTGATGGGGTGCAAGCTCTTGATCGAAGCCCCGGTAAACGGCGGCCGTAACTATAACGGTCCTAAGGTAGCGAAATTCCTTGTCGGGTAAGTTCCGACCTGCACGAATGGCGTAACGATGGCCACACTGTCTCCTCCTGGGACTCAGCGAAGTTGAAATGTTTGTGAAGATGCAATCTCCCCGCGGCTAGACGGAAAGACCCCGTGCACCTTTACTGTAGCTTTACATTGGACTTTGACAATGTCTGTGTAGGATAGGTGGGAGGCGTTGAAGTGGGCTCGCTAGAGCTCATGGAGCCGACGTTGAAATACCACCCTGATGTTGTTGAGGTTCTAACCTAGGTCCATTATCTGGATCGGGGACCGTGTATGGTAGGCAGTTTGACTGGGGCGGTCTCCTCCCAAAGTGTAACGGAGGAGTACGAAGGTACGCTAGGTACGGTCGGAAATCGTGCTGATAGTGCAATGGCAAAAGCGTGCTTGACTGCGAGACTGACAAGTCGAGCAGATGCGAAAGCAGGTCATAGTGATCCGGTGGTTCTGTATGGAAGGGCCATCGCTCAACGGATAAAAGGTACGCCGGGGATAACAGGCTGATTCCTCCCAAGAGTTCATATCGACGGGGGAGTTTGGCACCTCGATGTCGGCTCATCACATCCTGGGGCTGTAGCCGGTCCCAAGGGTATGGCTGTTCGCCATTTAAAGTGGTACGTGAGCTGGGTTTAAAACGTCGTGAGACAGTTTGGTCCCTATCTGCCGTGGGCGTTGGAAGTTTGAGGGGACCTGCTCCTAGTACGAGAGGACCGGAGTGGACGCACCTCTGGTGTACCGGTTATGACGCCAGTCGTATCGCCGGGTAGCTAAGTGCGGAAGAGATAACCGCTGAAAGCATCTAAGCGGGAAACTCGCCTCAAGATGAGACTTCCCGGGGGTTTAACCCCCCTAAAGGTTCGTCGAAGACCACGACGTTGATAGGTCGGGTGTGGAAGCGCAGTAATGCGTTAAGCTAACCGATACTAATTGACCGTGCGGCTTGATCCTATAACCTTAAGAAAGTGGTGTTTGCCAGATACAATCAACCCAATTTACTTCTTCCAGATCGTTGCTTATAACCGAGCGTCGGGCTAATGGTCCGTTTCGGTTGTGGTACGATAAGAGTTACGCTTGGCGGTCATAGCGCTTTGGACCCACCCCTTCCCATCCCGAACAGGGCCGTGAAACGAAGTCGCGCCGATGATAGTATGCATTCGTATGCGAAAGTAGGTCACTGCCAGGCACCTTACAATAAAAAAGCCCCGCTCGTTAGAGTCGGGGCTTTTTTATTGCCTATCGCTCCCGCTACGCTGACCGGGCCTCCCCGGGTTCGATGAAGGCACCCAGCCCCAAGCTGAGGCTGGTTTGTCGATCGCTCTGCACGTCCCTTGCCAAGGGCGCAGAGCGGATCTTAAAGTACCTCTGAAGAAGTCCTCTGCGCGGCGCATTGGGGAGTGTGCTTTGTCTGTTCTTGGCGAAGCGATCAGCCATTTACGTCCCGCCTCTCGCGCCTCCCATCCCGCTAAGGCAGTCGTCTGCCGCGTCTGGCGGATCTGGTCCGGAGGTTCCCTAGTGTATCTGGCGCGGAAAAAGATCGACGCGGGAGGGTTTTATTAAAACCTGATCCCCGCGCACCAATTTCAGTTCCCTGAAACGTTCCTTTGTGATTTCAACCTCTATCAACTCCTTCTGTTCGATATCCGTGCCGGCGTCGCGCATCAATTCAAGACGCACGACGGGGCCGATCGCAAGAACATGGCTTACCTCCGCGGCCAGCCTCAATCCCGTATCTGCCTCGCCGTCTCCCGGGCTGAGGGCGGAAACCCGCTCGATTTCAATATCGTGCGGCCTCACGTACGCTATTGCCTCGAGCTCTTCCGCTTCCGTATGCTCAGGCGCATCGATTTCTACTCCTCCAATCCAGGCACGTCCGCGGTGAAGTCGGCCATGAAACAAATTTACCTTGCCGAGGAATTCGTAAACGAAAGGACTCGCGGGATGTTCATACACTTCATCCGGTGTCCCGATCTGCTCAATACGCCCTTCATTCATAACCACTACCCTGTCGGCCACTTCGAGCGCCTCTTCCTGGTCATGCGTGACGAACACGCTGGTGATATGCATGTCGTCATGCAGCCTTCTTAACCAGGCACGCAGCTCTTTCCGTACCCTAGCATCCAGTGCGCCAAAAGGTTCATCCAGCAATAATACCTTCGGCTCAACGGCCAGGGCCCGCGCGAGAGCAATCCGTTGACGCTGCCCGCCCGAAAGCTGATGAGGATAGCGATCTGCCAGCCAGTCCAGTTGCACCAGCTTCAGCAACTGATGCACGCGTTCGCGAATTTCTACGTCCTTGGGGCGGAATTTCTTGGGACGCACGCGTAGACCGAACGCTACGTTTTCCATTATGGTCATATTCCTGAATAGGGCATAGTGCTGGAATACAAAGCCGACTTGCCGCTCGCGCACATGCTGGTCGGTAGCGTCCTCTCCCTGAAACAAGACCTGGCCGGCATCCGCAGTTTCCAGTCCGGCGATTACGCGCAATAGGGTAGTTTTTCCAGAGCCGGAAGGTCCGAGCAGCGCCAGTAGCTCCCCTGAACGGACCTCGAGGCTAACGTCGCGAAGCGCAGAAAAACTCCCGAAGTTCTTGGAAAGATTACGCACCTCTATGCTCATTCCCATTTTCCTTGTCATTATGTTTTTTGGATTCGACTAGGCTTTTTAGTGCCAGCGTAACCAGCGCGAGCAGCGCCAGCAGCGATGCCACGGCGAACGCCGCCGCAAAATTGTATTCGTTGTAGAGTATCTCGACATGAAGCGGCAGCGTGTTGGTACTCCCCCGGATATGGCCGGAGACGACCGATACCGCGCCAAATTCTCCCATTGCGCGGGCGTTGCACAGGATCGTGCCATAGAGCAGACCCCACTTTATGTTTGGTAGCGTCACGCGGAAGAAAATTTGCCACCCATTAGCGCCAAGGACCACGGCGGCCTCCTCCTCCTCGGTACCCTGGGCCTGCATGAGGGGGATCAGTTCACGTGCAATGAAGGGAACGGTCACGAATATGGTAGCGAGCACGATGCCCGGAACCGCAAAAATAATCTTGATGTCGTGTTCGGCCAGCCACGGCCCCAGCCACCCCTGCAACCCGAAGATGAGCACGTAGATCAATCCTGAAACTACGGGCGAGACCGAAAAAGGCAAATCAATGAAGGTGATCAGCAAATTCTTACCGCGGAATTCGAACTTTGCTACAGCCCATGCAGCGGCGACGCCGAATATCAGGTTGAGCGGTACTGCGATTGCCGCAGCGGTGAGGGTAAGCTGAATGGCAGATAGCGCATCCGGCTCCGTGATGGCGGCGAAGTATACGTCCAGCCCCTTCTTAAGCGCCTCGTAAAACACTGAGATCAGGGGTACGAAAAGGAAAAGCGTGAGAAAGGCCAGCGCGATGCCGATCAAACTCCAGCGGACCCACGCAGGCTCTTCAATTGCCTGGGCGGGTCTCACCGTGGGCCGGGGAGCGTGTTGTACAGGGATCGTAGTGGCGTTCATCAGAGTGTGCTCACGTCAATACGCTCCGCCGACGGCTCCACCATTGAAGCAGGTTGATGATGAGCAACATGACAAACGATATCACCAGCATCACAACCGCGAGCGCGGTGGCGCCGGCATAGTCATATTGCTCCAGCTTGGTGATGATCAGGAGCGGCGTAATCTCGGAGACAAGAGGCATATTGCCTGCAATGAAAATCACCGACCCGTATTCCCCGATGGCGCGAGCGAAGGCAAGCGCGAAGCCGGTTGTCAACGCTGGGAAAAGCGTGGGAAAAATGATCCTCGAAAACGTTTGCGCCCGGTTTGCCCCGAGTGTGGCAGCCGCTTCCTCCAATTCAGACTCGATGTCTTCCAGCACCGGTTGTACAGTACGCACCACAAAGGGCAGTCCGATAAACGTCAGCGCCACAAAAATACCAAGCGGAGTAAACGCAATCTTTACCGCGAGGGGTTCAAAAAACTGCCCGATCCAACCGTTGCCTGCATAGAGCGCGGTCAAGGCGATTCCCGCGACGGCCGTCGGCAAGGCGAATGGCAGATCCACCAGCGCATCGACCAGTTTTTTGCCCGGGAAGCGATAGCGCACCAGAACCCAAGCCACCAACAGCCCAAATACAGCATTTACCGCCGCGGCGGCAAAAGAAGCGCCAAATGTCAGCCTGTAGGACGCCACTACCCGTGGAGTCGTCACCACATTCCAAAACTCAGGCCATGTGAGCGCTGACGTGCGGATAAATGCTGCTGATAACGGAATTAACACGATAAGGCTAAGATAAAGCAGCGTGAACCCAAGCGCCAGATTGAAGCCCGGCAGAACGCTGTGTTGTTTAAATTTACTCAATCCAGGGTCCCTCTAAACGACGGCCGACGATGATCTCCCGGCGATTCAAGGTATTGTGTCCGCCGGAGACCTGGTATAGCCGCCTCAATCCCCCGCACTGGCATCCCGAGGGCGCGTCCCTGCAATAGATCCGCTCCTTCCTGAAGGGCGGTATCCTTATGCTGTACTGTTTCAATTTCATGTACTAGCACTGACGCACCGAAATGATGTATCGAGTCGAGCAGTGCTTTCGTCCCGTAACGGCCTGCTAACGTCCAAGCCTCGAGCCTCACAATATCCGGATACAAGCTTCCCAATTCTGCCATCCAGTTGTCACTTGTGCCGCTATGATTGGCTGCAATCCGATAACCGCGCGAACGGTAGTTGCCGATTACATGCGCCAGCAGCTTCCAGTTGCGATTCACTTCCCCGGGGATCTCGATGACAACGCGAGAAGCCGGTATTCCGATGAGATCAAGCACCTTTGCAAACGCGTTACCATGATCATCCTTGACACTCTCAAGCAGACGGGGCTGCACGCTGACAAAAAGATTCCCCGGCCCCGAAGCAGCGCCAAAGTAATTCAGCGCATGCACGGTCCGGCACAACCGATCCAGCCTGACGAGCGCTGAGTCCTCTGTTGCCAGCGAAAAAATATCCCAAGGTGAAACGATATTTTTATTGTCGGGCTCGCATCGAATAAAAGCTGCATGCCCAATAACCTGTAATGCACTTGAAACCACCGGCTGGAACACGCTTGACAGCCGATTCTCAGCGAAGTGGGCCACTACCCACTCATCTTCCAAACGCTGCAGCCGATAATCGGTGGTTGCCTGGACGCGCACCAATTCGCCCTCCGCGCTTCTTGCTTTCATATCTAGGATATTTCCCTTGCCAGTGTAAAGATGATCTCAATGATTCCCGCGGAACCAATGCCTAACGAAGTTCCTCACATCATTGATCTTGTCGCGGCAGCGACAGGGAACGGTGCTGAGCGTCAGTCCCTCCAGCTTCCGGCGCAATTCATGGCTGGAACTGCGGCAATACACCAACGGGATACCATTCTTGGTGGCCTGTTGTTTCAGCGCATTCGATACGCTGTGGCTCACATAATCGTACAGTATCACCACGAGTCTCGCGCTGCGGGGAATTGCACGTTTGGTAAACCTGGGACGGCGCCCATCCCAGTGTTCGACACGCTTCAATCCGTGCGCGAGCAGTTCTCGCCTCAGTGTCTCGATATAATCTCCACCTACTACCAATGCAGTCATCTTACCTCCGGATCATATGAGTCGGTATTCCGTATAGCTCGTGCTACTTCTGATAAATCTGATCAAAGGTACCGCCATCCGAGAAATGGATCTTGTGAGCGTTTTTCCAACCGCCAAATGCGTCGTCGATCCTGAACAGCTTGATTGCGGGGAACTGGCTGGCATATTTTGCGGCAATGGCGGAATTGCTGGGACGGTAGAAATTTTTTGCCGCTATTTCCTGCCCTTCATCAGAATACAGATACTGTAGATAGGCTTCAGCAACCGCTCGGGTACCCTTCTTATCAACCACCTTGTCTACCACTGCAACCGGGGGTTCGGCGAGAATGCTCAATGACGGCACCACAATCTCGAATTTGCCGGGGCCCAATTCCTTGATCGCTAGAAAAGCCTCATTTTCCCAGGAGATAAACACATCGCCCACACCGCGTTCAACGAAGGTGGTTGTGGAGCCGCGAGCACCGGAGTCAAGTACCGGCACGTTCTTATAGATATCCGCTACAAATTCCTTCGCCTTGGCTTCGCCGAAGTGCCGCTTGCCAAATTCCCAGGCTGCAAGGTAATTCCATTGGGCGCCGCCAGAGGTCTTAGGATTTGGCGTAATGACCGCGACACCGGGCCTGGCAAGATCGTTCCAGTCCTTTATGCCCTTCGGATTCCCTTTTCGCACCAAGAAAACGATCGTGGACGTATAAGGCGTACTGTTCTGCGGCAAGCGTTTCTGCCACCCTTCCGGGAGCAGCTTTGCTTTCTCAGCAATTGCGTTAATGTCATTTGCCAATGCAAGCGTGACGACGTCGGCCTCCAAGCCATCAATTACAGATCGCGCCTGCTTGCCCGAGCCACCGTGGGACTGCTTGATGGATACCTTTTCCCCGGTTTTGGCATCCCAGTGTTTCACGAATGCGGCGTTGAATTCATGATAAAGCTCCCGGGTGGGATCATAGGAAACGTTTAAGAGCTGTTTCTCCGCGAATGCGTTGAGCGTGATAAAACTCAGTACCAGCAGGGCCCCCGAAAGGCCTGTCTTCAATCTCATTTTTTTATCCTTGATAGATTAATTGGGAACAAACTAATGATTCACTTAAAAGGCGCTGATGACGACTTCGACGTAGAGGAAATCCGAGCCTCGGGGGCTACGCCCCAGCGCAGCCACTTGCCTGTGGCGCGTGAAGTTGCCGCTGACAAAATGCGAGTACCCGATGGTGGTATCGATGCGCTCAGTCAGCTTATAACGCGCCCGTATGTCGAAATTGTGGCCAATGAAGTCGCCGCTTCTGCCCGTCACATCGCGATTAAACCCGGGGTTACGCCTCGCGCTGGTGTTGCCGTCGAGCAGGTTATTAAAGCGGTCCGTGCTGCTCGCAAGCCAATACCAGCCGTAGCCGCCATCGATACGCAAGTCCTTGACCGGCTGAAACTCGAGCTTGATTTTTGGAGCCTTGATATTCTCGAACACGATGTAGTCGTCTGCTGACCATGGCCGCGCGAAACCAAAGAACCGTTCAAAGCGATTGTTCACGTTGTCGTTGGGATTACGGTCTCCGGTCGCATAGCCATAAAAGGCGCTGAGCCGTGGTTTCCAGTCGTGCTTGAAGGTATACCCTGTTTCAAGGGTATAACCATGCGCGTCATGTTGCTCCGTACCGTTTCTTCCAAACTGATAAGTCAGGTTAAAGTCATAGTCCAGGTTGGTGTTCCCTATCTTCCCGTAGCCACGCAGGCCGGGCGAATGAATCTCGCGATCTATCTGACCTGGCGCTTTGCTACCATCCTGCATGAGACTCATGTAATACGGCTGGAGCGTAATGACATCCGACCACTTGCGCCAGTGGCCGATCGAGCCGTAAAACCAATGGTTTTCGATACGCTGGTCAAAGTCGCTCAGCAGGCGTTTGACGGGTTGGTAGGCCCACAGATCGACTTCCCAGTCATTGACTTCCTGACCAAGGTTCAGGCGGAACCCTTCAAAGGTATTTGTGGTGTTGCGCCATTCGTTGCGACCAATAAAACGCCGGTCAAGTGCCTCGTATGCCATGCGGCCCGCCCGGAATCGAAGTGGGCGTTGTTGCTTCCTGTCATCCGCGCCTAGCGCGCCTTTAAAATAAAGTTCGCCGTAGGCCTGAATCAATTCATGATCGTTAAAGTCGCGATCGTCGTGAGGAAATGTGCCGTTATAACGCCGTGAGTCCTGGAACTCGACTGCACCTCTTAGTGGGTCCAAGATCTCCTTGATGCCTAAATACGCCCTGGAACGGAGCAGGAAAGGCTGATCGAGAACGAGATCGGTCCGCCTAATGTCGTTGCTGCGGAATTCATAGCGGGTCCGGTGATCCAGGCCCACGTCCAGCCATGTGATGTCCTTGAAAGCCTCAATGCCGGTCTTGCTCAGATTCCGGACATATCTGGGCGGATCAGATTCGGGCTGTGTGCTATAGCTGCTTGACGGCCTGAAGTAGCTTGTAGACTTTTTGCCTGCGTCCTCTTTAGAAGCAGAGGTATTCATTGAAGCAGGTTTTTCAGCGGACGGGATCGCCCATTTAAAGTTTTCGCTCGAACTCCCGACCGATCGATTCCCGGAAGATGCCACTCGGGTGTTAGAAATTTGCTGCGCGCCGTAGGGTGTCACCTGAGACTTCTCTTTTTCATCGCCGCTGTCATTTGCATGGAGCGAGCTGACGGCTAACATGCTGAGTGTGGACGCAAGGGTGACTTGCCAAAAAACTTTCATCGTAGCTCCTGAATCATTCTTAATCGCCCCCTCCGCTTCCTGGTCAGACGCAATATTGTCCTGTCGTATTTAACCTCCAATTGCATGGTGGGTTTTTGTCGTCATTAGATCACCACTTAAGCAAACGCCAGTGACTGGAGGTACATGAGTTCATAAGTCATTTCCTGACAGCAGGCTCTTTATGGCTGACACGAATCTTTTCACGGCTCTCTATCTGCATTACTTTACCGTCATGCAGAATTACTTCTACCGAGCCGTATTCAATGCTGGCAATCGCGCGCAGTATTTGCTGCCTTATCTCCACGGGAATGCGTTTACCAACATAGTCCAACGCTTCATGTTTATCTTCCAGTTCAACAATGTTTGTAATAGCAATCATTTTTCCCTCAAAAGAGAGCAATAAACCCAAGTGCAAAGTTACCAGTTGTCGTTATAAGCGAGGCCAGGGTGAACGTTACCAGTCCCCATTTATGACGGGAACTAATAAGATTCGATTTGTTTATCGCTTTTTCTGATATAGAAAGTGAGATCGAAATAATGTGGAGCGGTTTGCATGTTGTTCCTGGATGCGAACCTGGGATTACGGGTAACGTGCACGATGCGCTCTGATTCAGAAAAATTGAAACTCCCTGAGCTGCAGAAAGCCTTAATTGCGCAGGCTAGCCCGGTGCGCATCCGATGCAGCGGCGAAGCATGCATGGCAGAACTTGCCGTATACGGCGCGGAACGCCTTACCCTTGGAGTTATCTGCCTGGTCGGTGTAATAGTCTATGGTGCCAGGCGTGAACAATGACTTCGCGATGGTTTCAAAGACATTGTTTTGTTCCGCCCCCCCGCCTACATAAAGAGTTAGGTCCGGCGTAACGGTGGGGCCGACCGCGTTTGCCTGGCCGGCAACAGCCAGCGCGAAAGAGGCGGCCGCGAATTTTAGTTTGTTTTTCATTATGGCGTATCCTTTAAGAGTAAATTGATTGCTTAATGTTATTCATTTATCAGGCGAAGCCATCCCTGACCCGGCCAAAACCTGCCGGGTTCTTTAAATGAGAAAAGAGTGAGTTTTAGGACGCTCGGAGGGAACGGCGCCGGGCAATTGATCCCACCAGAGCCAGGCCAGCTAACAGCATGGCCCAGCTGTCAGCTTCGGGGATGGGTGAAATCGCCAGCGCCCCGGCTTCGCTTAACGTTACCGTGCCCAGTTGATGGGAATTCACCACGTTGGTGACCGGCGCGCCATTTTTGGTAAGCTCATAAAAACTCAGCGTGCCGCCCAATCCGGCGGTCGTATCGAAATTCGATTTCGTATTCCAACTGGATCCATGCGCGACTTCGTACGAAGCATAATCAGCAGGACCTTCTTTGAGATGAACCGTCGAATTTCCCCTTGCGAATCCCGTGGCACCAAAATTGCCGCTTGCGGTGACAAAGGAATTAAAATTGCCGCCCCAGGAATTAAGCTGGGCATTGCGCGTACCATCGGGAACGCCAACAGCGGGTCCGGTGGTCAGATAGCTGACAGGATCGTGATCCACTGATCCTGCATTGGTATCCGCGGCAATGATGTTCCATTTGATATCGGCCAAATGTGCGCTGCCGACATGCGTCAGGAAAGAGTTCCAATTTGCATCGTTGGCGAGATTAACCGAGAGGCCGGTAAAAGACGGGGTGAAGTCATCCTTGCGCAACCCGGTATCCAGTGCAAAAGAATAACCACTTACGGATTCATAAGCGTTAAACAATACCGAACTGTTTCCTGCAGAGCCATCGAATGCGGCGAGTGCAGTACTTGAGGTGATGAGAGCCACCGCGGCCGCGAGATATTTGATTTTATGTAATTTCATTAAAACACTCCTTGATTTCAATTGAACGAAGTAACCGAACTGCACTCGCATCCTGGGGGCAAATTCTCGCTAATGAAAACGACATATTTGCATTAGGAAATGAATTGATTTCATGAATTAACGAACTCGCCGCAAAAAACGCCGGAAGGATTTTTCCGAAAGGATAGACAGGAATCAGGAAATGTAAAAAGAATAAATAATGGTAATGAATTGACTTTTAGTCATTACCATTTCTGCGAACGTGACGCCGCCGCGAGATCTAAGGCGAAAAGACTTATGGCTCGGCGGCTAATGCGGTTTTCTTAACAGGCTGTGCGGAGCGGGATGCCGTAAACGGATCATCTACATGCGGGAGTGTTCTTGGAACAAACGGTTGCTATCGGGGAAATTTTCCTTAAAATTTAGCCCAAGCTGAACCGGCGTGGGGGTGCTGGACCTGACGGACGTCTTGCATCTATGATAACTAGGTAAACAACGGCTCAGACAATAAGGCCAAATATGGAAATCGTGTCCAGGAAAGAGCAGCATAACGTCAACAAGCTGCACAAGCGCTTAAGACGGCTCGTCGGTTCGGCTATTGCCGATTTCAACATGATCGAGGATGGCGACCGGGTGATGGTGTGTCTTTCCGGGGGCAAGGATAGCTACGCATTGCTCGACATTCTGAGCAACCTGCAAGCGCATGCGCAAACGCAGTTCGAACTGGTTGCAGTAAATCTGGATCAGAAGCAGCCCGGTTTCCCTGAAGAGGTGCTGCCGCGATACCTCTCGGCGATTGGCATGCCGTTTCGCATTGTCGAACAAGATACATATAGCGTTGTAAAACGTGTAATCGCGGAGGGCAAGACGACCTGCAGTCTCTGCTCGCGTCTACGCCGTGGCATCCTGTACCGCGTTGCGGGAGAACTGGGCGCCACCAAAATCGCGCTGGGGCATCACCGCGATGACATCCTTGAAACCTTGTTTCTCAACCTGTTTTACGGCGGCAAGCTAAAAACCATGCCGCCAAAGCTGGTGAGCGATGACGGGAAAAATATCGTGATCCGCCCCCTGGCTTACTGCAAGGAGAAGGATCTGGCGGCTTATGCCGAGATGGAAAATTTCCCCATCATTCCGTGCAACCTATGCGGGTCGCAAAAAAATTTGCAACGCCAGGCGGTTAAGGAAATGCTTCAACAATGGGACAAAAAGTTTCCGGGCCGGCTCGAGACAATGTTTACCGCGTTGCAGAATATCCAGCCGTCTCATCTTGCCGATCCCAGACTTTACAATTTCAATGAGCTCAAGGCGGGTAACAAGCCTTTCCCGGACGGCGATAGAGCTTTCGACCCCGAACCGTTCGAGCCTGGGATGGAGGAAATACTGAATTTGGGCAAGGGTCTCAATGCCTGACCCTCAGACTTTCTGCTTCAGCTGATTGGGTGCCCCAAGCAGGCTTTACCGAGTGAATACATGAGAAAAGCGTCCCGAGTTGTTTTGTTACAGGTCAGCTTTGTTATTTTGCTGGCCATGGTCTTTCCCGCGCACGCGGGTTTACCCTTTGCGAACAGCAAAAACGGTGTGCCGACCCTGGCTCCGCTACTGCAGGAGGTGACACCGGCGGTAGTGAATATTTCGGTGCAGTCGCGTTCGGCCATCGAGGATAACCCTCTATTCCGCGATCCGTTTTTCCGCCGATTTTTCAATATCCCCGATCAAGCCGCCCGACAGGAGCAGAGTGCGGGATCGGGGGTGATTGTCGACGCCGCCAGCGGTTATGTCGTAACCAACTATCATGTTATCAAGGATGCCCAGCAGGTCACGGTCACGCTCAAGGACATGCGTCAGTTCGTGGCAAAGCTGGTGGGAAGCGACCCAGGCACCGATATCGCATTGCTTAAAATCGAGGCAAAAAATTTGCAGGCATTGCGCCTCGGCGATTCGGATCTGCTTAATGTGGGCGATTTCGTGGTCGCGATCGGCAATCCGTTCGGGCTAGGGCAGACCGTTACCTCCGGCATCGTCAGTGCGCTTGGCAGGAGCGGGCTGGATCTTGAGGGTTATGAAGATTTCATACAGACCGATGCGTCCATCAATCCGGGGAATTCTGGGGGCGCGCTGATCAATCTCAAGGGAGAGATGGTCGGTATTAACACGGCTATTATCGGTCCTTCAGGCGCCAACGTTGGTATTGGGTTCGCGGTGCCCAGCGCCATGGTCAAGGCAGTGCTGGATCAGATCGTACGTTTTGGTGAAGTGCGAAGGGGGCGGCTGGGGGCGAGTAGCGAAGATATTACACACGACCTGGCCCGCTCTCTGGGGCTCGCTTCTACCGAAGGCGCGATTATCAGTACCGTTGAGTCCAAATCGCCAGCCGAACAAGCTGGCCTTAAGCCCGGCGACGTGATAACGGCAGTGAATGGGCGCCCGGTTAGACGTTCGATCGATCTGCGCAATAAGATCGGGATGATGCCGATCGGGGAAACAGTGAATCTGACTATCCTGCGGAATGGCAAGACCCTGACTACCAAGATCAAGATCGCGACGCCGCTTGAGGTTCCGGGCACGGAGGCGGAGACGGTACCCCAGCTTGCAGGTGCAACCGTGGCAAACTTCAAGACCGGGGCGCGCGGAAAAATTGAAGGCGTGATCGTCACCCAGGTGGATGCGAATAGCCCGGCCTGGCTCCATGGTATCAGGCCCGGCGACATCATTTTCGGGGTCAATCGCAAAAAAGTACGCTCGGTACAGGAATTCCTCTCGGTCCTCCAGTCAAGCGATGGCCGGATCATCCTCAATCTGCTGCGAGGCGACTTCAAGCTGGCCATCGTCATCCGATAAGCAATAAGCAATTACCAGTAAACAGTAGGCGGCTCAGCCCGAGTTACCGTAAACGCGGTTCCAAGCCGAATTTTCTGCCAGTCGTCGCAATTGGCATTCGGAATTCGAACGCTGCAAACGCTATCCGGGTCGAGCTCCTTGCCTGTCATCTCATCCATGGGGTTTTTCCGGCGCAGGCAAAATCGATAACGAAACAAACGGATGCCGTCCGGTGTTTTGGTTCGCGGTATAATTCTCGGTTTTATGGCGGGAAAGCTGAGAAGTTATGCAGGAAAAATATCATCCAGAGGAAATCGAATCGGAAGCGCAGCAGTACTGGGAAAAAACCGCCGCGTTCAAGGCCGATGAAACTCTCGCCAAGCAAAAGTATTATTGCCTGTCCATGTTTCCGTACCCCTCCGGCAAGCTGCACATGGGTCACGTACGCAATTACACAATAGGCGATGTGCTCTCGCGCTACCGCCGTATGCTGGGTTACAACGTCTTTCAGCCAATGGGCTGGGATGCGTTCGGGTTGCCTGCGGAGAACGCGGCTATGCAAAACGGTGTGCCACCCGCCCGGTGGACCTACGACAACATCGCGTACATGCGCAAACAATTGCAGAGCCTGGGGCTTGCCATCGACTGGAGCCGGGAACTGGCAACTTGCAGTCCGGACTACTACCGATGGAATCAGTGGCTGTTTTTGCGGATGCTGGAAAAAGGTTTGGCGTATCGAACCACCGGCATCGTTAATTGGGACCCTATCGACCAGACGGTTTTGGCCAATGAGCAAGTATTAGACGGACGCGGGTGGCGCACAGGAGCGTTGGTCGAGAAGCGCGAGATTCCGATGTATTACTTGAGAATCACCGCGTATGCCGACGAGTTGCTGGAGTCGTTGAACACGTTAACCGGGTGGCCCGAGCGGGTAAAAACAATGCAGGCAAACTGGATCGGCAAGAGCCCCGGCGTTGACGTAACGTTCCCGGCGGATGCAGGGTCCGGCATGCCGCAAGCGTTGAAAGTTTTCACCACTCGTGCGGATACGCTTCTTGGCGTTACATACGTTGCGGTGGCGGCTGAACATCCAGTTGCGCTGCAAGCGGCAGAGACCAATCCTGATCTGGGTGAATTCATCAGTGCGTGCCATCTCGGAGCCACGATGGAAGCGGAACTTGCAACTCAGGAAAAAAGAGGCATGGATACGGGATTGTTTGTCATCCATCCCCTGACCGGGGAAAAACTTCCGGTATGGGTGGCCAACTATGTGCTGATGGGATACGGTGAGGGTGCGGTAATGGCCGTCCCCGCGCATGATGAACGCGATTTCGAGTTCGCGAAAAAATACGGGCTGCCGGTTAAACCCGTCATCAGGCCAGCCGATTCCGATTTAAGCGTTCCGCTCACGCAGGCATACGTTGAGCACGGCTTGACGTTTAACTCGGGCGAATTTTCGCGGCTTGAATTTCAGGCGGCGGTGGATGCAATCGCGGCGGCGCTGGAAGAGAAAGGATTGGGGGAGAAACGGGTCCACTACCGCCTGCGCGACTGGGGCATTTCGCGTCAACGTTATTGGGGCTGCCCCATTCCGCTGATTTATTGCAGCGCATGCGGAGTCGTGCCCGTGCCGGATGACCAGCTTCCGGTAGTGCTGCCGGACGATCTTGTGCCGGACGGTTCGGGCAATCCTCTGGCAAAAACGCCATCGTTTTACGAGTGTCTCTGTCCCAGTTGCGGCCAGCCGGCGCGACGGGAAACAGACACGATGGATACCTTCGTGGATTCGTCATGGTACTACATCCGCTACGCGTGCGCGGATCAGAACGCGCGCATGACCGATGAGCGCGTAGACTACTGGCTGCCGGTGGATCAGTACGTCGGCGGAATCGAACATGCGATTCTGCACCTTCTTTACTCCCGCTTCTGGAGCAAGGTCATGCGTGATTTCGGGCTGGTGAAGTTTGACGAGCCGTTCGCAAATCTCCTGACCCAGGGCATGGTGCTGAACGAGATCATGTTCCGGAAAACCGAAACCGGGCGCATCGTTTATTTCAATCCCGCAGATGTGGACATTCAAACCGACGAGCAGAGCAGGACTATCGGCGCGGTGCTGCGGGCGGACGGCCAGCCGGTTGAATTGGGCGGGATTGGGACAATGTCCAAATCCAAAAATAATGGGGTCGATCCGCAATTGCTCGTCGAAAAATATGGGGCCGATACCGCAAGATTGTTCATGATGTTTGCCAGTCCTCCGGAACAGACGCTTGAGTGGGCGGATGCCGGAGTAGAGGGCGCGTTCCGCTTCCTCAAACGGTTATGGAAGCAGGTTTACGAACACGTGCAGGCGGGCACAGTGGCTGCTCCAGTGCGGCCGGCGGAACTGGGCCCCGAGCTTAAGGCGCTGCGTTTTCAACTGCACCAGACTATTGCCAAGGTGGGCGATGATTTCGGCAGGCGACATACGTTCAATACCGCCATTGCCGCGGTCATGGAACTCATGAACGCCCTCGGCAAATTGCAGGACTCCAGCCCCGCTGCGCGCAGCGTAATGCAGGAAGCAATGGAAAGCATCGTATTGCTTCTGTCGCCGGTCGTTCCTCACATTTGCCGTGCGCTATGGCGCGAACTTAAACCGGGAACAGAGCTTCTCGACCAGGCTTGGCCGCAAGCCGACAGCACTGCCCTCGTGCGGGATGAAATCGAATTGATCGTTCAGGTAAACGGGAAACTGCGCGGCAGGATATGCGTAGCGAGAGATACGCAGCCCCAGGTTATCGAGCGACTCGCACTGGAAAACGATCAGGCGCTAAAGTTCATCGGGAACCAGCCGGTGAAAAAGGTTGTAATCGTGCCGGGCAGATTGGTAAATATCGTTGTCTAAAGATATTAGACCCATGAGGACGCTCTTATGAAAAAAATTGTACTCGTCGTGTTCTGTTTCTTCCTTGCCGCCTGTGGTTTTCAGCTACGCGGTCAGGCTACACTCCCATTTGAGACCCTTTTTATCTCGTTCCCTGTAGGCAATCCTATTGGTACCGATCTGCGGCGTTTCGTCAAGGCTGGCACCAGTACCCGTCTCGTGGATAACCCCCAAAATGCTGAAGCCACCTTGGAAGTTATCAGCGCAGTGAACGAGAAACAGATTATGTCGGTCTCCGGCGGCGGCCGGGTACGGGAATTCGAATTACGCTATCGGGTTTCCTTTCGTCTAGTAGACGCTAAAGGGGTGGAGCTCATCCCCGCCAACGAGATTGCCCTGCGACGCATTATTCCTTTTACCGACGCCCAAGTGGTGGCGAAAGAGGGGGAGGAGGCAATGCTCGTCAGGGAAATGCAGAGCGATGCCGCAGCGCAGATCCTGCGGCGGCTTGAGGCGGTTGGTACGGCCGAAGGCTGAGAACCGGTTGCCCAGGCTTACATCTTAAGCACATCATGCGTGTTACCCCCGAGCATCTTCCTCGACATCTGCAGAAACCGCTGGCGTCGCTCTACACCGTGTTTGGCGACGAACTACTGCTTTGCATCGAGGCCGCTGATGCAATTCGGACCAAGGCACGGCGTGAAGGCTACAGTGAACGGGAGATTTTCACCGTAGACCATCATTTCGACTGGTCTGAACTGCAACGGTGCAGCAGCAGCTTGTCGCTATTCGGTGAACGGCGTGTCATGGACATCCGAATTCCATCAGGCAAGCCCGGAGTCCAGGGCAGCGCTGCAATAGAGGATTATTGCAAGGCACTGCCGCCGGATACGCTCACACTCGTCACGCTGCCGAGACTTGACAGGCAAGGCACGGCGACAAAATGGTTCAAGGCGCTTGAGGGCGCGGGGGTCACGATTCCAGTCTATGCAGTCGAACGCGCCAGCTTACCCGTCTGGATCGGCCAGCGCCTGGGCATGCAAAAGCAAAGTGCCGATAACGACACACTGCTGTTTCTCGCCGACAAGGTAGAGGGCAATCTTCTTGCCGCCTATCAGGAACTGAAGAAACTGGCCTTGCTGTATCCTGCGGGCCCATTGTCCTTCGAGCAGGTAAAAGATGCGGTGCTGGATGTGGCGCGTTATGATGTGTACAAACTGTCGGCCGCGATGATGGAAGGCGAAGCCGCACGATATACTCGCGTACTTGAAGGGTTGCGGGGCGAGGGTACGGCGTTGCCCCTCATCGTGTTTACGCTTTCCGGGCAAATCCGCGCGGTGATAGCGGTTCGCAAGGGGCTTGATGCGGGGAGTCCGGTTAGCCACTTGATGAACCAGATCAGGGCCAGGGTAGATCAGCAGAAATTAGTGGAAAGCACGGCAAGACGCCTTACGCTCAAACAGTTATTGCAGGCTCTGCTGCATATGTCGAAGATAGACAGGATCAGCAAGGGTGCGGCGAAGGGCGATGCCTGGGATGAATTGCTGCAACTGGGATTGCGTTTAGCGATAGCGGGCCGCAAGCAATGATGCGCTTGCTCGGCCGTCTTCCTGCAAGTTATCCAAAAATGTGGATTTCGTGACCGGCGCGTTATTCAGAGCGGTTGGGGCAGCAATGGATGGGTTGGGGCTGCGGCGGTATGGGTTGGTGGCTGTGCCTGTGCCTATGCCTCGCCCGATAGAAGGTCGGTACTCGCTTTGCCCTGCTGTCCGCGCTTGTATGATAACGCTAGCTCGTAATCGCGCTTAAGTCGCAGATTGATAATTCGCTGTCTTAATGGAACCGTGACATGGATATGATCGACGTCAAGACTTACATGCAATCAATCGGGCGTGAAGCCCGCGCGGCATCGCGTCTGGTTGCAAGGGCGGAGACTGCCGCAAAAAACCGGTCGCTCACGCAAATGGCCGCGGCCATCAAGCGTGATGAGCAAATGCTGCTGGCCGCGAATGCGATGGATGTTGAAAGCGCCCGTAAACGCGGCTTGGACTCGGCCATGATCGATCGGCTGACGCTTACGCCGAAGGGCATCGCAGCTATGGCGGAAGGGTTGCTGCAGATCGCGGCACTGGCTGATCCGGTCGGTGAAATCAATGATTTGAAGTACCGTCCGTCCGGTATACAGGTGGGCAGGATGCGCGTGCCGCTTGGTGTCATTGGAATCATCTACGAAGCACGGCCCAACGTTACGGCTGATGCCGCCGGGTTATGCCTCAAGGCGGGGAATGCCGCGATACTGCGCGGCGGATCCGAGGCCATCAACAGCAACCGTGCGATTGCGGCGTGCGTGAAGGAGGGGCTGAAAGTGGCAGGGCTGCCGGAAACGGCGATCCAGGTGGTAGAAACCACTGATCGCCAAGCCGTAGGTGAACTCATCACGATGAAAGAATTTGTGGATGTCATCGTGCCGCGCGGCGGCAAGGGGTTGATCGAGCGCATCGCCAGTGAAGCGCGCATTCCGGTCATCAAGCATCTGGATGGCGTTTGCCACGTCTACATTGACGATCAGGCGGACCTGGACAAGGCGCTGCGCATTGCCGACAACGCTAAAACCCAGCGCTATGGAACGTGCAACACCATGGAGACACTGCTCGTGCACCAGGCTATCGCCGAGAAAGTGCTGCCTCCGTTGTGCAAAATCTATTTCGACAAGGGCGTGGAGCTGCGCGGGGATACCGCGTCGCGAGCCATCGTTCCGCAAATGAAGGAAGCCACGGAAGAAGATTGGGGCGCCGAGTATCTTGCACCGATTCTGAGCGTGCGGGTGGTAAGCGGGCTTGATCAGGCGATCGAGCACATCACCATATACGGATCGCAACACACCGACTCCATCATTACTGAGGACTACAGCCGTGCTCGCCGTTTCCTGCGTGAAGTCGATTCTAGTTCGGTAATGGTGAACGCGTCAACCCGGTTCGCCGACGGGTTCGAGTATGGACTGGGCGCTGAAATCGGCATCTCGACAGACAAGCTTCACGCCCGCGGACCGGTGGGATTGGAAGGATTGACCAGCCAGAAATTTATCGTGCTAGGCGACGGACACGTCAGGCAATAAAGCGTAACCGGGGCCATCAGCATTGAAACGGGTTCTGTTTTTTAACTTAAGGTTGTCATGGCTCAGCTTATCGAAATAAAAGTTCCTGATATCGGTGATTTCAAGGATGTGGTTGTCATCGAGCTATTGGTAAAGCCGGGCGATAGCGTGGAAAAGGAAACGTCTCTCGTCACGCTTGAAACCGACAAGGCGACCATGGAGATTCCCTCTCCGCAACCAGGGGTAGTGAAGGATATCCACGTCAAGGTGGGCGATACCGTCTCGGAAGGGTCGCTTCTCCTTATGCTCGAACCGGTAGCCGCCTCCGAGGGGGCGGCTCAGTCTGCTCAGGCGGCTCAGACACCCGTAGCGCCTGAGCCAAAAGAACAAGCCGCGGTTGGCGCCGAGTTTGCACCCGAAAAACCGCAAACGGAAGCTTCAGCAATCGTGGCGACCCCTGAATCAGCTGCGCCCCATCCCGCCCCTTCGGTTAGGCGAGGTGACATCCACGCGGATTTGGTCGTGTTGGGTGGCGGGCCGGGAGGTTACACCGCGGCGTTCCGCGCCGCGGATCTGGGTAAGAAAGTGGCATTGATCGAGCGCTATTCCAAGCTCGGTGGTGTCTGCCTTAACGTGGGCTGCATTCCTTCCAAGGCCCTGTTGCACGTGGCGAAGGTTATTAGCGATGCGGAGGAAACAGCGCTTCAGGGCATCGTTTTCGGTGAGCCGCGCATCGAAATAGACAAGCTTCGCGCCTGGAAGGAGTCCGTTATCGGCAAGCTGACCAAGGGGCTGACGCAGTTGGCAAAACAGCGCAAGGTGGAACTTGTGCAAGGGACGGGTAGGTTTACGTCGCCGAATATGATCGAGGTTGAGACTCCCGGTGGCTTGAAGACTGTATCGTTCGAGCATTGCGTTATTGCCGCAGGCTCAAGCGTGGCGCGCATACCCGGCTTCCCCTACGACGATCCCCGCATGATGGATTCTACCGGAGCTCTGAAGCTGGAGGATATCCCCAAGCGTATGCTTATCATTGGTGGAGGTATCATTGGACTGGAAATGGCGACAGTATACGATGCCCTCGGCAGCAGGATTACAGTAGTGGAATTAATGGATCAGTTGATCCCCGGCGCTGATCCTGACCTTGTCAGGCCGCTGCACCGCCGCATACAAAAACGCTACGAAGCCATCTACCTCAAAACCAAAGTCACGGCGATCGAGGCCCTTGCAGATGGGCTGAAAGTCACCTTTGAAGGCGGGCCAAACGGCAAAGCACCGGAGCCGCAAATTTACGACCGGATCCTGATGGCGGTCGGACGCCGCCCCAACGGTCGCGATATTGGAGCGGAACAAGCGGGTGTTAACGTGAATGAGCGCGGATACATCCCCGTGGATAAGCAATTGCACACCAACGTGCCGCATATCTTCGCCATCGGCGATATTGCAAGCGAGCCCATGCTCGCGCACAAGGCCTCGCACGAAGGCAAGACTGCCGCCGAAGTGATCGCCGGGCATAAAGTGGCGTTTGACGCGCGCACTATTCCCTCCGTGGCGTATACAGATCCCGAGATTGCCTGGATGGGCCTGACCGAAACCGATGCGGCAAAACAGGGAATCGAATTCGAAAAGGCGGTGTTTCCTTGGGCCGCAAGCGGTCGGGCACTAGCCATGGCGCGTGAGGAAGGCATGACCAAGCTGCTGCTGGACAAAAAAACGCGGCGCATCCTCGGCGCAGGCGTGGTCGGTGTGAATGCTGGTGAGTTGATTGCCGAAACCGTGCTGGGGCTTGAAATGGGGGCGGACATGGAAGACATCGGCCTCTCCATTCACGCGCACCCGACATTATCCGAAACCATCTTTTTTGCCGCCGAAATCGCGGAAGGGTCGATCACGGATCTGTATATGCCAAAAAAATGACCGGCAAACTGGCCGATTTTGACGAAGCCCCATGTGAACGATAGGCACTGATCTGGTTTTTTGCATACCTCAACTCGTCTTCAGCATGGAAATCCTTAGCTTGGCGTACCTTCATTGACCAGCCGAAGCTCGAGGATAATCTATCTAACACGCTCGCTTTCCACGTAATGTCAGGTAACGGTAAAAATAACAATGGACTCTAATGACCAGATATTTGCATTTGTTCTAATGCCTTTTGACACGGCGTTTAACGATATATATAAGTTGGGAATAAAGGAACCAGCAACCACGCTTGGGATTTTAGCTGAGAGAGTCGATGAGCAGATGTTTCAGGAGGGAATCCTGGAAAGAATTTATCGTCAGATTGAATTGGCCGATCTTGTTGTGGCAGATATGACAGGTCAAAACCCAAATGTTTTCTACGAGGTCGGTTATGCTCATGCCAAGGGTAAGCTCTGTGTGCTTCTCACTCAAAGTACGGAAGACATACCATTTGACCTAAAGCATCACAGACATATTGTCTACGGCTCGTCTATTGGCTTACTACGGACACTCCTAACGGAAGAAATGGCATGGGCCAAGGCTCAAATCGACACGATTCGGTCGAGTCGAATTAAGGTTAGCTTTAAGGAAACGTCTGGACTTCTCGAGAAGTCGAAATTTGTTGCGTGGGGCACTGTGGAATTCAAGGTTGACTTACATAACGAAACGACAAATACATCGGCTGAAATAGATGCCATCTACTTTTACTCTAAAAAGGGTTGGACGTTGTATCAAGATGGAAAAGACTGCCCGATGACAGATTCTGATGTACCTGATTTCCCGGTTCGTCATTTTCTTGCGCCTCCTGTCCGTCGTCTTAACAAGAAATCTTGGGCACAGCTAAAGTTTTCCGCAAAGCGAGTCTTGGCTTTTGCGACGGAAGGTGAAGAATTCAAAGATTCTTATCGACTGACCGGGCGAACTCTTGTACGACTCGTAACGACCGAGGGAAACTTTGATTATGAATTTCCCTTGGATGTGGCAGTTGATGAGATTCCTTTTTAGCTCCACAATCCAGTGGCATGTACGGAAATAATATCGAAAGATAGCCCGATGCGTGCGCGATCTATTTCGGCTAGCATCCCAACCAGGCATCCTAAGGAGGCGCCTTAACTAACTAACCGCGCTGATCCTATTCATCGGCTGATACCAAAATAGCGGGACATTAATAGGATCAGCCTCGCTGGGGCTCGAAATAGGAGCGAATATAGATGACATCTAATTGCACCGGACGTTAGCGGAAACGAATCCTTATTTCCAAAATCGCGGAAAGTGGATAACCTTATTTATATGCTGGAACAATAATGCGCGAAGGGAAAATATTGCTCGATGCTAGACTTGAATTTTTCGCTGTGGGCAGAGGCTATAGCTAGAAGTTGTTAAGTCTCGTTATTCGGTAATAATCTCCGGTTTTACAGTCGATGGAGCATGCCCTTTCATTGGATTGCTCATTCGGACATGGTAACCCGAGCGAACCAACGAAATCAGGTCGGATTCGTTTGTCACCCGTGTTCCTTCTTTCCCGTTTGGATCATTTCGTGAGTTGGTTTTGTATGCACGAAAGAACCCGTCTTCGTATAGATGAGGAGTTAATACAATTCCAGCGTTCTTTCCACGTTTCACAAAATACAGTAGCTTTTCTTTCATAGCTTCCTTTTCCGGATTATGATTTCCTCATATCCAGAATTTTGAAAAATGGTCTCAACTACGATGTGGACAAGCGACTAGAAGGTCAGACTGTTCTGAATTAAGCAGGCGGCAATGATGGGGACAGGCTGAGCCAAGAGTGCTAGTGTTAGTTTCTGCCGCTATTGACCGGTCCTAATTGTGTGTCGCGAAAGCCGGGTTAGCTAAACGTCCACTGATTCACTCTCTTCTAAGAAGCTTTTCATACTCCACGCCGCGGTTGAATAGCCTTCGGGCTCGCCTGATACTTGCGATAGAGCTCCATCACCTTCGGCACGTAAGCTCGGGTTTCCTGGAACGGCGGAATCTGGTTTCCGTATTTGAGAACGTTATTTTCGCCGGCGTTGTAAGCCGCCAGCGTTAGCCTCATGTCGCCGTTAAACATCTTCAGCAAGTCGCTCAGATATCTGGCCCCCCCGTGAAGATTCTGCACAGGGTCGAACCGGTCGGTGACACCGTACCGCTGCGCAGTTTCAGGCATGAGTTGCATGAGGCCACCCGCGCCTTTCTTCGAAACAGCTGTGACCCTGTAGGCTGATTCAACAGACACCACCGCATGTATCAGCGCGCTTTCCAATCCGTAAGCTCGAGCGATCTCTTCTATGATGCCACCATATTTAGCCTTGGTACGCGGTTCGACTGCGGTGTTGCTCGAACCTGTAATAGCTCTCTTGACGCCGGCATTGGGCCCAGTAAGCGGAACGTAACGCTCATCCGTCGGCACGTTGCTGAAATGCATGACGCCATTTTCGTCGGTAAACGAGTAAATTTCCGCACCCGCCGGAGTCGCTAGACCAAATGCAATAAAAGCTGCCAATAGGAGTGGGAGTCTGCGAGGGGCAATAGGTCTCATGATCTGTCTGGCGGGGGCGATCCTCGGGGCTTTGCTTGATTTTATTCAGCGTGAGCCCCGATTATACTCATGCACTTGACAGAATTTAAAGTGATTATTAGTTCGATTGCATCGTGGCATCGTTAGCTCAGCAGCCCCCCAAGAAAAACATTAGCTTGTTCTCGGTGGGGACTCCCAGAGACATGCTCCTTGCAGAGTTTGGCACACCTTCCGTAAGCGAAACGAAAGACGGCAGGAGACGCGAGATTTTCACATTCAAGCAAGGTTACAGTACCGCGACAAGAGCCGGTAGGGCGGTTTTTCACGGTGTTGCTGACGTTTTTACCCTGGGTTTGTGGGAGGTGGTCGGCACGCCGACCGAACTTGTTTTTCAAGGGGAAGAAATGGCGTTCGATGTCAGCTACGACGAGAACGATCGGATCGATAAAGTGACCGTGCTCCAGAAAAAGTAAATACTCGCTCATCTGGTAGCATTCTTCTGCCGGGCATGTGTTTACGACAGAACCAGCCTTTTGCTCAAGTGGTCAGCGATTGCTACAAACTGCGCGACGGCCAGGTTCTCCGCCCGCAGTCCCGGATCGATTTCCAGCACAGCATAGTCTTCCGATTTCAGATATCCATGCAGCGTATTGCGTAGGGTCTTGCGACGCTGCGAGAAAGCGGCGGAGACGATATCGGTGAATAAACTGTCATTGCTGCTGTCAATCGGCGGTTGCCGGAGGGGGAGCATGCGGACGACCGCCGACTCGACCTTCGGTACCGGGCGGAAGGATTCCGGGGGAACGATGAAGAGTTGCTCCATTTCAAAGCGGCATTGCAGCATAACCGAGAGCCGCCCGTAAGCGGGGGACGAGGGTACGGCGACCATGCGCTCCACCACCTCCTTTTGCAGCATGAAGTGCATATCGCTGATGCCGTTCGCGTATCGGCTCAGATGAAACAGGATAGGTGTGGAGATATTGTAGGGCAGATTGCCAATTACCCGCAGATGTTTACCAATCGTGGAGAAGTCGAACTTCAGCGCATCACCTGAGTATATGGTGAGTTTTTCCCCGGAGAATTCGCGGCGCAGGCGTTCGATGATATCCCGGTCAATCTCCACCACATGCAGATGACTGACCGATCGCAACAGGGGCCGCGTGAGTGCGCCCATGCCGGGCCCTATTTCCACCAGAAGATCGTCGTTTCCCGGACGAATGGCACTGACAATATCCGCAATCACGCGCTCATCAACCAGGAAATTTTGGCCAAAGCGCTTGCGGGGAATGTGGCGCGTCACTTTGTTGCAGGCGATATGAAAGCGGGATGCGGCGGAATCGGCGGGCGGTCCATGCAGCAGGCTATTTCCGATTTCCGGCGAGGGTCGCCGCCATTTCGATCGCCGCGATAAGGCTGCCTGGATCGGCACTTCTGGTTCCGGCCAGATCCAGGGCGGTTCCGTGATCGACAGAAGTACGAATGATGGGCAAGCCCAAGGTCACGTTGACTGCCGTGCCAAAACTGGCGTGCTTCAATACCGGCAGGCCTTGGTCATGGTACATGGCAAAGATGCAGTCAAAGTCCTTCAGCTTTGCCGGATTGAAAAGGGTATCGGCCGGAAGCGGGCCGCTCAAGTCCATTCCCTGGGCGCGCAGCTTGTCGAGCGAGGGAATGATGATTTCTATCTCTTCCCTGCCAAGATGTCCGGATTCACCGGCATGAGGATTTAACCCGGCCACTGCGATACAAGGCCGGCCAATGCCAAAACGATGGATCAAGTCGTCGTGAATCGTCCGAAGTTTCCTCTCCAGCGCGGCTTGGGTGATCGCGGCCGGCACATCCTTTAGCGGCAGGTGGGTGGTTGCGAGCGTTACCCGCATGCCGCCGCCAACAAGCATCATGACTGCCTGACTATTTGTCCGTTGGGCAAGGTATTCGGTATGCCCGGTGAAGGGGATCCCCGCGTTATTGATGATGCCCTTATGTACGGGTGCGGTCACCATCGCGCAAAATTCCCCATTGCTGCATCCCTCAATGGCGCGATCCAGCAAGTTCAGCACATAACGGGAGTTGACCGGATCAAGCTGACCAGGGTTCGAAGATTCCGTCAGGGGGACGTGCAGCACCCGCAAAGTGCCTGGCTTATCCTCGGGCTTATGCGCGAGTCCGGCAGTGGGGACGTAGTCGGTGATTTTCAGCGGAAGCTTTAGTAAAAGCGCACGTGCGCGCAACAGTTCGCGGTCGGCGAGCACAACCAGATTGAAAGGCAAATCCAGTTGTGCGATTTGCACGCATAGATCCGGACCGATTCCCGCTGGCTCTCCCGTCGTAAGAGCCAGCCTTCTGCCTGTGGCGGGCGCGCCCGCGGGCATGATATTCACGGCTTGCTCAATCCTAACCTTCCTCGAGCCGGTATTCGACGTAGGCGCGGTCACGCAGTCGTTGCAGCCATTCCTGAAATGCTGCGTCGGCTTTGCGAGCGCGGATAGCCTGGCGCGCGGCTTGCCGCTGCCGTTCCTTGCTTACATCCTGCGTTCGGTGCTCCAACACCTGGATCAAGTGCCAGCCGAATGGTGATTGGACAGGTTCACTGATTTCACCGGGTTTGAGGATGCGCATGGCCTGCTCGAACTCAGGTACGGTATCGCCGGGAGAGAGCCAGCCCAAGTCCCCGCCGGTGGGAGCGCTTGCATCTTCGGAATGGAGCTTGGCCAGTTCTTCAAATTTGGCCCCCCCATTGTCCAGTCTGTCCTTCAACTCGATTATGCGGCGCTTGGCATCTGTTTCGGAGGTGAGTTCGCTGATTTTGACAAGAATATGACGGGCGTGGGTCTGATCCACCACGGTGACCGCTTGGTTCTGGCTGCGACGGTCGACCAGCTTCAGAATATGGAACCCGCTTGCGCTCTGAATGAGCGGAGTCACTTCGCCTGCCTTCATCGGCGTCAATACGTCGGCAAAAATCTTGGTCAATTGCGCCGCCGGACGCCAGTCCAGCAGCCCTCCCTCCATCGCGTCCGGGGCATCCGAAAACTCGGCCGCCACCTGGGCAAATTCGGCTCCGCTTTTCAAGCGCGTCAAGGCAGCTTCCGCTCGCTCCCGCCTCATCTGCAATTGGGAAGGGCTCGCCTGATCCGGCACCATAATCAAGATGTGGGCGATACGATATTCCTCGTTCTGGCTGGGGGACGATTCCTGCGTATGCAGGAAATTATCCACCTCTCCCTCGGTCACGCTGACCCGGTTTGTGACCTCGCGTTCCTTGAGCCGCACCAGAATTATCTCATCGCGAATTTCGTCCCTGAACTTGTTGAAACTGATTCCGTCGCGCTCCAGTGCGTTGTGAAATTCATCCAGCGACATCTTATTTTCCTGCGCGATTCGACGGATGGTCTGGTCAAGTTCGGTGTCGCTTACCGTCAAGCCGGTTTCTTTGGCAAGCTGTAACTGGACCTGATTCAAAATGATGCGATCGAGCATCTGCTTCTCGAGTACCGCGGGCGGAGGTGGCTGCACGCCCTGTTTCTCTAACTGCTTGACCATGGCCCTGAGCATTTCGTTCAGCTCATGGCGCGTTATCACGCTCTCATTCACCACGGCGACAATATGATCTATGGTCCGGATGCTGCCAGGATGGGCAGGCTGCTGGGCGATCGCCATCCCGGCAATCAGCATAGCCAGCAAAACAGGAGGACGTAACCAGAATTTCGTGCCCATGTGTTTAAGCGTTGAGCAGAGGAACGGCGTGCTGCCGTATGAAGATTTGCTTTCTATGGGCCTTCCAGCGGGCTACTTCCCTGGCTGCCGGTTCTGAGATAACCAGGAATACTACGCTGCAACACTTGCAGCGGGTTTGAGCCAATTTGCATCAAGCCGTTCAACTCGAGTTGCAAAAAAGCTGCCGTGGTCGTTTTCTGCGTGGCGGTTGTGAGATGCTGGAGCACGAACCGCAACGACCAGCAGCAGGCATTATACTCAAGTCCCGCCAGTCCTTCCAGAATCTTCTGGTCCTGCAACGAGTAATTCAGACGGGCAACCGTCTGCCAACGTTCCGACCATCGCCACTGGCTCGAAGCGTCCACCTGATGCAGCACGTCCCGTGTAAAACGGTAGCCGACATTGACGACCCTGCCAGGCTCCGGGCGATAGCTCAAGCCCGAACGAACCACGTCAGCCACGAATCTGGTCTGATCGAATTGCACGCTCGAATCCGTGCTGATTGTCGGCGTGAGGAATCCGGTCACTGCGGCGACGAAATCCGGTCTGCGGTTAATAGTTTCAGGTGCGTCCAGTGTTACGCGCCGATCAATAAAGCTTATTTGCTGGCCAACGGCAAGGCGCAGGCGTTCTTTGCCGGTGCCGGACTCGATCAAACGGGAGGTAAGTGCGAAGGTGAGCTGATTCGCATCGTTGATGCGATCATGGCCGCTGAACCGGTTTTCGTTCAGCATTTGCGCGAAGCTGAAGTCGGTCTTGGCCGAGTCAAAGTTCGGCAACTGACTCTGATCGCGGAACGGGACATATACATAGAAAAGCCGGGGCTCAAGGGTCTGCGTGAACCGTTCTCCACCCAGGCTCATCTGGCGGTCAAATGCAATACCACTGTCGAGGCTGAGTATCGGCAATGTGCGATCAGGGCTCGCCTCGGGGGAGGTGCCCGTAGCGTCCAGGTTATACCGGGTGTGGTGTATCCCGATCTTTGGCGTCACATAGCCAAATGCATTGCGCATCGGATAACTGACGCTAGGAAAGAGCACCACGCGGTGGCCGCTCACCAGCGTCGGATGCGAGAAATTCGACCAGCTGCCGATGAAATTCAGGTCCATGCCGAAAATATCAGGTTTATTCGCAACCATGGCGATCTGCGGCAAGCGCTTGTACGGGGCAACAATGGAGGCCAAGGGATCCTGAATGGTCTGAAAGCTTTGGACCATGGAGGTCACGTTCAGCGTCCCGTCGTCGCCAAGCCCGCGGTTGTACGAAAGCAGGCCCTGTTGCAGCAGGTTGGTGCGGGAGGTTAGATTCAGGTTGTTTCCGAGATCGCGGAAATATGCGTCATCCGAAACCCTGTTGTAGTCCAGGCGCGCCGAAAAGCCTCTGCCGAGATTGTGATCGTGCGCAAAAGAGGTGCGCCACCGGGTCGTTTGGGTGTCCCAGTCATTCGGCAATATGTCCCCGAGTATGGTGCCGCTGAACTTCTCTCCCAGATAGCGAAATTCGTTGTTGAGTGAGACGCCCCGCTTCGACATCATGCGGGCGGAGATGGTCGCGTCATAATTGGGTGCGATATTCCAGTAGAACGGCACTGTGACTTCGAGGCCTGTTCGTACGTTGGTGCCATATACAGGCGCGAGCAAGCCCGACTTGCGCTGGCCGCTGTACGAGAAATTCATCCAGGGGGTGTATAAAATGGGTACGTCCTTGAATGTAAGTTTAACGTTCCGCGCAGTGCCGACCCGCTTGGAGTGATCCAGTTGCAGGTCACCTACGTTCAAGTGCCAATCATCGTCGCCGGCAGGACATGTGGTGTAGTTTGCTTGCCGGAAGCGGTAGTGATTTTCGCCTTCAAATAAGAGCATGTCGGCATAGCCCCGGCTGCTGGCATCCTTCAGCTGATAGCTGGGCTGGCTGAGTTCTCCGGTTTTACTGGCCAGATTGAATTTGAGCCTCGAACCCTCAAGTATATCTCCGCGCTGCTCCACTCGAACCCCGCCTTCAGCCTCCGCATCTTCCGTGTCCTGACGATATTTCAGGCGATCCGCCGAGATGAGCTGATCGCCGTTGTTCAGCTCGGCTCTGCCGATTGCCTCGACTTCCTTGCCAGAGTGTCCTTGCAGGCGGTCGGCAGCCACGAACACCGGCCTGCTCTTCGGACTCACTTTTTCTGCCACGGGCGCAGCCACTTTTACCTCGGTCTCTGGCTCAACTCCGCCGCCAAGGCGCAGCTTCATGTCGCCCGGCTGCTCAAGGTGTCCACGGATGTGCTCGGCTTCCGCGAATCCTGGTTTACCTCCCCCTGTTTCCGGCACGCCGCCGGGCGTGGCCATTTTGGTCCGGTCCTTCAAGCCGGGCGATGCGATGCCCGCGGGCGAAGTCGCGCCGGGCCGAAGCTGCGGTTCAAATTCCTGCACGGCGTGCGGTCCTGCTATACCCTCAGCTTCTGTAAGTCCGCGCTGATCCTCCTTGTTTCCAGCCTCGACTTTATGTCCTGTGGCCGCTTCACCGGGTTTTGCCGCAGTTGATGGTGTATAGTTCTGCCTCGGCTGAGACCGGCCACCACCGTCCTGAGGCTGACCGGCTGAGTTAACAGGGGCGCCGCGTAATTCAGACCCGCTGGGGGCCTGAACCTCATATTCATGACGGCCGCGAATGCGCTCGTTGTCGATAACGACCGGTTTATTTTCATTGCCCTGGGCTTTGCCGGGCGGGGTTGTTATACGCTCAGACCGTTGTCGCGCGTCAGATGATGGCGTGTCGGCGCGAGCATTGCATGCAAGGCAAAAAAGAAAAACACACCAGCAAATTAGGCGGGAGAAACGCGATTTCATGGGAGGAGAGGTATCCGGAAAAGCGCGACGTCTCGGCACGGATGCATCGCTGTTTTCAGATTGGTAGGTGTGGCGTCACCGGTATGTGGGCATCGCTGCACGTAGCGTATCGGATCCGGATTTGCAGAAATCGAGGGTGCCCTCCATTGGGGCTTGTTGCTCAGCTTGGCCACCAAGTGGTAGGCTAAGGCGAACAAAGCCGTAAGTGTAACAAAAAACGGAAGCCAAACTATACGCACGGTCGTGCGCATACAAACTTAATTTTAACCGTACAAAGCTGCTGGGGAGCAGTAGGAGTCAAGGTTTGCACATTCATATTCTAGGCATTTGCGGCACCTTCATGGGGGGGGTCGCCGCCATCGCGCGCGAGGCCGGCCATAAAGTGACAGGCAGCGACGCCAGTGTTTATCCACCCATGAGTGCTCAGCTCAGCTCTCAAGGGATTGAGTTGACTGAGGGGTTTTCGCCTGACCAAGCCAAGCTCCGGCCGGATCTGTTCCTGGTTGGGAATGTGGTCACCCGCGGCAACCCCCTCATGGAGGAGATTCTCAACCTTAACCTCCCTTATGTTTCAGGGCCACAGTGGCTTGCGGACAACGTGCTTCGCGAAAGATGGGTGTTGGCCGTTGCGGGTACTCATGGGAAGACAACAACCACGTCCATGCTGGCATGGATACTCGAATACGCGGGGATGAGCCCGGGTTTCCTGATCGGCGGTATTCCCCGGAACTTTGGATTGTCAGCCAGACTGGGCGGATCCGGCTTTTTCGTCATTGAAGCGGACGAATACGACACGGCTTTTTTTGATAAACGCTCCAAGTTCATACATTTTCGACCCAGAACGGCGATTCTCAATAATCTGGAATTTGATCACGCGGACATCTTCGACAGTCTCGCAGCAATTGAACAGCAGTTCCATTATTTTGTCCGTACCATTCCTGGGAATGGGCTGATCGTCGCCAACGGGCGCGAGGAAAGTCTGAAGCGGGTATTGAGCAGGGGATGCTGGACGCCGATTGAAACGTTAGGGGTGGCGAGCGGCTGGGAAAGCGACGTTTTGCCCGACGGCGGAATTACCGTTCGTTTCAAGGGTGATTCTCAGGGATTATTACAATGGGATTTGCTCGGTGAGCACAATCTCATGAATGGGTTGGCGGCGCTGGCTGCCGCGCGTCACGCCGGCGTGCCCGTCAATGTCGGTATCGATGCGCTGAGGCAGTTCAGAAACGTCGAGCGCCGCATGGAAGTGCGCGGTGTGAGGAACGGCATTACTATATATGACGATTTTGCGCATCACCCAACAGCAATCCGGACCACCCTTGAAGGGTTGCGGAACAAAGTGAAAAACGCTCGTATTATTGCTGTGCTGGAGCCTCGCTCCAACACGATGAAAATGGGAGTCTGGAAAGACAGTCTCGCGAATAGTCTTGCGACAGCGGATCAGGTCTTTTGCTACAACGCAAATCTTGGTTGGGACGCTGGGGATGCGCTGGTCCCGCTTGGTAAGAGAGCGGCGGTATACGGCAACCTCGATCAGCTGGTCGCAGCCATCATCGTTGCTGCTCAGCCAGGCGATCACGTGCTTGTGATGAGCAATGGCGCTTTTGGGGGCCTTCACGAACGGCTGCTTGAGGCTATGACGCGCGAAGTCACGGATATTTAGGACCCCGGCCAGCGGTAAACGGCGGGGGAGCGATCCCGGTACGCCGCGGCGTCCTACAAGAAATAGCGTTGGCAATGACGAGACAATTGCCTGTCAGGTGAATCGGGCGCCTCAGTAAATGGCTTTGACCGGGCCGCAGCTTGCGCTAATCCATCGGCCTGTAACGTCCGCATGCTCGTCGATAGGATTGCCCTGGAAGACACCATTAAACTGTGTTTGTCCTGAAAAGCGTTCGGGACTGGTAAATGTTCCCTCCGCCGTTCCGTTACCCTTGAACTGAGGATGCGCACAAACCAGGTCTGTTCTGTAGCTGTTTCCTGTCCGGGTCGTATTCTGAGCACTACACCCCAATTGGGTCTGATGAAAATAGACCGGGAGTTCCTGCTCGGCCATCTCTGGGGTAATGCAGACTTTAGACGTGGCTGCTCCGTTCTGGATTTCAGGTATGTCGATTCCGTGTTGCTTTGCCAGGCTTGTCAGCTTTTGCATTGTATCGGGTGGAATCTGGGGTACAAACGCCAGCAGAAGCGACGTCGTCGTCAACTCCCATAGTCCCGGGCGTAGGACCCCTTCTGCTGAGCTTGCTGATGACGCCACCAGCAACAATGATATCGAAAGAAGGGCCTTACGCATTGAATCTCCTCAAAATTAGCGGGTCAGAACAGGTTCCTGCCAGCGAATGTGATCGGTCGGGATTACATGATGGTTCACGTTGGTTTTAGCTTTGGTCTGGCTCTGGTCGAGCCGGCTTGGTGTTTGATCGAAGTAAGTCCAGATGGTTCGGCTGTGGACTGTCGAACTGCATCAAGCGCTGGACTGACTTCTCCCCCTTCGCAAACGGGGAGCAATCCGCCCTCAGCGCACCGTCAGCGATATAAATGGGCGGGGCTGGGGTGAAAACCGAAGCGAGCGGGCGAGTGGCAAGAATAACAGGAAATAATTGAATAAAGGAGACTGAAGTGACCAGACCGTTGATATACGCACGCGCATTGAGCGCGCTAGTGATGTTATTCCTCGCTTCGGCGAGTGCGTGGGCCAGTATGGGCACTAGCGAGCTCATCGCTGCAGCAGAGAACGGCAACCTGGCGCGAGTCAAGGCGCTGCTTGCTACCAAGGTGAATGTAAACGCCGGGTCGCACGACGGTACGACCGCGCTGGTGGCGGCATCGCAAGGCGGCTATGAGGAGGTTGTGCAGGCGTTACTCGAAGCCAAAGCCGATGTGAACGCGAAGACCAGCAACGGTACTACGGCGTTGATGCGGGCGTCGCAGAACGGTCACCGCGAGGTGGTTAGAGACTTGATTGCAGCCAAGGGGGATGTGAATGCCAGAAGAAACGACGGCATCACCGTCTTGATGCAGGCGTCGCAGGAAGGGCATCCGGAGGTTGTGCGGATGCTGATTGCCGCGGGAGCCGATGTGAATGCGCGGCTGGAAAATGGAGCCACTGCTCTTATGCTGGCGTCGCAGATTGGGCATACGGGCGTGGCACAGGCGTTAATCGCAGGCAAGGCAGATGTGAACGCCAAGGCCGGTAATGGTGCTACCGCGCTGATGCTGGCATCCAAATACCGTCAACAAAATCTAGTGCAGCTTCTCAAGGCGGCGGGCGCCAAGTAGCGGTATAGCTGGGCGGGGGCAGTGCCTAAGTGGCTAGTAGGCTATTGCTATCAACCGCCTGGCCCGACAGGACCAGCCGGTTGCTGCTTTATTGTGTCGTCCAGGAAAGCTCGTACTGTTCGGGGAAGGGGCCGGCTTTGTAATCGATTGGGCTCTTCGCCTTAATACCCTCCCTGGTAAGAACCTGGTGCACCATCTCCGGAATCATTTCCCGGCCCACGTATCGACCCAGGCATTCATGACTACCGAAGCCGAAATGAAAATAGTTGTACCAGTTGCGTTGCGGGATAAACTCATCTGGCGACTCGAACGCGCGCTCATCGAACATGGCCGATAACGTAACGGGCAAGACGTGGGTGCCGGCACGCAGCACGGTTTCATGGTCGGTTCCCTTGGCCGCCGCATAATCGCTTGCGGTGGTACGGAACAAGTAAGGTGTGATGGGCACGAAACGCAGGGCTTCCCATACGTAGCCATCAAATTCCGCAGCGGAGTTCTGCTGGGCCGCCAGTTTTGCTTTCGCCAGCCATTCTGGCCGGTCAATCAGGTATTGCACGATTTGAGCGACTGCCTGCGCTGTCGTTTCGATGGCACCGATCAACAAGCCGCCGGCATTCAGACCCAGGCGCTTGATGTCGAAATCCAATTGTTTGGGATAATCGGTACGTAACATTCGCGTTACGATGTCGTCATCGAGACGCACAAGGGTGGAAAAGGTCAATTCCTCCGCCTTGACCTGGAGCGTGCGGCGGGCGATAAGCTCGACTATGAATTTGCCCAGTTCCTTGGAGGTTTCGTTGTGCTTGTCGATAATGTACTGGGATTTTTCCGGGGGCAGCAAATCGAAAGGCTGGTTGTGAAAAGTATCGACCTGGTTCCAGTAAGACCACTCGATCAGATCGCGTCGTTTCGCTCCAGTGAGGCCAAAATACTCTCGCACCAGCGTCGCCGGTACCATGCGGCAGTAGCTGTTAACCAATTCGACGTTGCCGTTTGCATTGTCGAGTATCTCCTTGGAGACATTCGCTACCATTTCCCGCACCGCCGGAAGATCGTCTCGATTCAACATGCACTGCATCAGCGATTTCTCGCGCGTATGCAGCGCATCGTCGTCATGCATCATCAGATAGTCGGCCATTTTGGAAACATAGGGTTCTACCGTGAAGACCTTGGGCATGCTCAATACTTCTCTGACGTCATCGAAACGTGTGACCAGTGTGAATTTTGGGGTCACAAGGATGGGACGCTTTTGACGTAATTCCTTGAAAAACGGCAGAGGTTCGGTATCAATCCAGCGCCGGGCCAGCACCGACTTTTCGGTGTCGGAAGCGGCATCGTACTGCTCCAGGTAATTGCTTGTGCTCATCGGTAGCTCCCTTGTGGTTTTGTTTTGGTAGTCGAAACAGAATCGAATTGATCGGAATCACAAAGTTTTCAGATACTCGAGCAAGTCGAGGCGGTCCTCTCTGGATATGGGATACAGGCACTTGTCTTTAATCGACGCATCCAAATCCTCATCCTTGATGGTTTCGTCGGCACACTTATCTTTGATTTTTTGATCCACTAGCCCATCAGATTCGTTGGCGACGCGTCTGGCCCCGTATTCGTGCCCGGCGTTGCTGTTCCCTTTGGTATAGCCTCCTTTGTCGTCTTTGATTCCCTGGGTATTAAACACGAAGCCGCCATAACCGCTGCTCTTGAAGCCGACCTTCACCGGATCGAATTCGCGGGAGCCGACCTCAAACTCGTCAGGACGGTATTCTCCGCCGTCCGGGTCGCCCGGACGTTTCTTCGGCAGCAACAAATCATAGAGCGTGGGTACGGAACCATTATGCAAATAGGGCGCTGTCGCCCAGATACCATTCAATGGCCTCGACTTATAGGATTTCAACGAGGCGACCGGATTGGCGGTGGTGTCGGGATCGTAATCGCCGTGCTTGATGGAGTTTTTAATTTTATTATCACGATAACCAGTCGCGAGATTATATGCCCACTCGGTCCAGCGCTGTAACAACCACTTGTCCGGCTCTGGAGTGGCGACCACGCCCTGAGTAACGCGGGTCAGCAAGGCTGACACCGGCGCCCGCCGATCGATCAGGATATCGCCGACACTGACGTTCACATACTGGTTGCGTAAAATACCTGAGAAACCTTGGTAATTGACGCTGTTTTCCGCCATCTGGGAGTCCGTGCCCGCATCGCTGGCCCGTGCCATGTGTGCAACTACGCGGCGGTCCGGGTCATCGCGCACGATTCGGGTGTGACAGCTCACGCAATGTTTATTGAACAACGATCTGCCATTTGGGAGACGGGTCTTGTCGATTGCCGGAAGAATGTGCTCCGGCCACAGCGGAGATTGCAACTGCCATAGGCGCGATTCGATGCGGCGGAGGTTAAGCACATTGACTGACGATTTATAACTGATATGGTTACCGTAAAAGCCCTGCCCAGCAACAACAGAGGATATCGAAAATCCCTGTCGTTCTGACCAGTCCAGCGTGCCGAAAACGCCAATCGCTTCCCCCGCGTTGCGTCCGATTGCCTTTAAACCTGAATTTTCTGTCAACCCGTTCCATTGCACGTAATCATGCTGAGGCGTGTCCCACAAGAAGGGATAGCTGACCGGTGCGTTGGGGGTGTTGAACAGCTTCTTCCTCAGGCGTCCGAGCGATTCCCACTCGTTATTCTTGCCCAAAGCCTTCAAAAGATTGCCGACGATCTGGTCGCGCTCGTCCCCATTCAGGACGCTATCGCCATCGTGACCCAAAATCGTTTCCAGTTCTTCCGGACTTATCGCCCCCGGTCTTATTATTCTCGGATCGCGCAACAGCTCTCGAAGCTCTTTAGGAGTAATGATGTGCTCCAGAACCCGATTGTAAATGCGTCCGAAGGCGTCCAGCCGCGCGTACCCGTAATGGGTCGTACTGTAGTTTATGGTGATGTAGTTAGCGAGGCGCTGGGTATACCGCTCGAGGTCCGCATTGACGTCGGCTTCGGCGTTATATGCACCACGCGCCATCACGTTTTTTACGAATCGACTCCGGATATCTTCATTTTCGAGCGTTGCTTTCAGCGCGCGCACCATATCCGCCATGAAGGTTTCCATGTCAGCGCCTGCCGGCCCGCCATCAATGCGGATACCTTTTCCGTTGTAGTTTATTTGTGCGGTGTGACAGGCCGCGCATGTCAATCCCATATAATCTTTACCCTTGTAGGTGTCCTTGACGAAACCGACGGGCAGTCCGTCCGGGTTGCTTGAAGTCGGCTTCTGCGGGAGATAACGGTAACGATTCATGTTCTCGTTGGATCGAAATGGCTCGGAACCGCCTTTTTTTTCCAATACCATGAAGAAATCGTAGGGCAGCATATTCGACCCCTGCGTAACCGTATAAAACCATAAACTGTCCGAAGCCTGCCAGTTCTGTGGGAGATACTCGATTGTGCCGAACTGATCGCCAAAGACGTCCTGCTTCACCGTGGTTGCCCCGCGGTCCGGATCGGTGTCAAGCGCCGCACAGGCAGGCAGGAGCGCGATAACGACTAATAATAAAGGAACAAGAAATACGTGCCGGTTATTCAACGCGACAGGATACTGTTTCAAAGCAACCCCCTTTTTACCGAGATGAGTAAAGATGAGCAAGAGCATGGTTTTTTATTCATTATAGTGGATTCCTCGCGAAAATCAGGTGGCTAACCCAAGCTTACTGTTGAGTCGCGGTCGGAACCTGGTGGTTTTTTTGCTGGGAGATGGGCTCAGCAACGAGCGTTGAATACCCGGAGTTGTCAAAGTTCTGGCAGAGCGCAAGCAGTTGCTTAATGTCGAGTTGCAGCCCGGTATGTCTCAGTTCGCTTACGGTTGGGTTGGCATAAATCTGAAGAAGAGGAAAACTTTTAACCTTTATTACACTCCAACGGAGGGAAATTTCCCTTCGCTCCGACATGCGGTGCCGGATTCCGCCGACAGGCGCAACGGCATGGTGCGTTCCAGATTCAATGCACTAAACGTCTTCCGCGCCAGAGCGGTCCCGCGGAGGATGGTTCAGGCTATAATTTTATCGCTGGAATAAACTTTTCGCCAAATCCTGCGCCTCAATGCAGCATGTCGGCGGTCGGGATGTATTAGCGCTCCCCAACCGTGAAGTTTTACCTGTAGCATAAACTCATCAGAAAGGTAGAGGTCAGGTAGCGCAGTTCGGGTCAGCGCTCATATCTTGGCGCTCGTGGCTCACTGCTCAATATGTGGTCAATGTGCGGTCAACTGGCGGTTCCAGTTTAACTTGTGTCTCAAATTCTCAGGTTCTCCTAACATTGAACGTTTTTTACGAAGAGGAAGGCACTTTCAAAGTAGGCTCGATCCTGGTCGATAATACGACCTCGCTCCACGTAGAGGCGCCTCACGGCAAGCGCGCAAAAATAAAAGCGGCTTCAGTGCTGCTGCGCTTTGACGCACCCTCCCTGTCAGAGTTTATGGATATAGCGCAAAAAACAGCGGAAGATCTGGACCCCAACTTTCTTTGGGAGTGTTGCGAGAGCGAAGCCGAATTTGCCAGCGATACACTGGCTGCGGATTATTTCGGTCATGCAGCTACGCCCGAAGAAGCAGCGGCGGTATTGATTCGGCTGCACAGTGCGCCCATGTATTTTTATAAAAAGGGCCGCGGGCGATACAAGGCTGCGCCACCCAAAGCACTTGAGGCGGCGCTCGCGAGCCAGGAAAAAAAGCGCCTTCAGGCGGAACAGCAGGCGCGCTATATTCAGCTACTGGAAAATTTCACGTTACCGGAAGAATTCAAGCCCGCCCTCTTCAATCTGCTTTACCGGCCCGATAAGAATACCGTCGAGTGGAAGGCGCTGGATGCCGCTTGCGCCGCGGGCAAACTGAGCGTTTCCAAGCTGCTCGAAAAGTGCGGGGCGATACCTTCCACGCATGACTATCACCTCAACCGTTTTTTGCTTGAGCATTTTCCCGCGGGCACAGGGTTTGGAAGCGTCGATGCCAGCGAACTCTTCGACACGGTCGATTTGCCAATCTCGGATGTTACCGCCTTCAGCATAGATGACCTCACCACCACGGAGATTGATGATGCGTTTTCGGTCACCCCACTGACTTTAGGCAGCTTCCGCGTCGGTATTCATATCGCCATCCCAACCTTGGGAATTCCCCCGGATTCGCCCCTGGATGCCGTAGCGGCGCAGCGTTTATCCACCGTGTATCTTCCCGGCTATAAGATCACGATGCTTCCGGAAGCGGTGATACAACACTACACGCTTTGCGAGCAGAGGTTGTGCCCCGCGCTCTCAATGTATCTGGACGTCGCCGACGACTTTACAGTTACCGCGACGAACAGCCGCATTGAACAGGTCAGGGTGGCCGCTAACCTGAGACACGACACGCTGGAGGAGCACTTCAACGAATCGAGTCTGGCCGCCGGTAACGTCGATCACCCGTTCGGTAAGGAATTGCTCGCGTTATGGAATTTTGCATGCAAGATGGAGGCGGCGCGTGGGAAGGCCAATGACAGCAATAATGAAAAGATCGATTACAATTTTGCCATTATCGATGACCGCATTTCCATCAGCCAGCGGCGCCGCGGCTCGCCGATGGATAAAGTAGTGTCAGAGCTGATGATTTATGTCAATGCAGAATGGGGCAGGGAACTTGCCAATCACGGCGTCGTCGGGATCTATCGCAGCCAGGGTAACGGCAAGGTGAGGATGAGCACCTCTCCGGCCCCTCATCAGGGTTTAGGAGTTGCGCAGTACGCATGGATCAGTTCCCCGATGCGCCGATATGTCGATTTCATCAACCAGCGGCAACTCGTGGCTTTGTTACGTGGAGAATCTCCGCCTTACGCAAGAGATAGCGAGAGTTTGAAAACGTCCATGCGCGATTTTGAGGCCGCGTATGAGATATACGGCGATTTTCAGCGCAGCATGGAGCGCTACTGGTGCTTGCGCTGGTTATTGCAGGAAAACGTGGTGTCGACGAGCGGGCAGGTGTTGAAGGAAAATTTGGTCAGGTTCGATCGGTTGCCGCTGGTCGCGCGTGTATCCTCTCTGCCGGAATTACCGCCGGAAACGAATATTGAAATCGAGATTTCCCAGATCGACTTGCTGGAACTCACCTTTCACGCCAAATATCTGCGCAAATTGCAACCGTGAGATTTGGCTTGCTGTGACGAGCAGGCGGTTATTGTTTACAATGACGGCATTTCTACCGCTGGATTCTCGTACTCCTTTCTGATTTGAGCGCCACCCCGACCATATCCGGCCTTGGTTCCGAGGCCTCCCCCGGCGTGATGTCGAGGACCTCGTCGCGCCTGAACGTCGCAATATTCCTCTCCGTGATTCTTCACGCTGTCGTGTTGTTCAGTATCAATTTCCAGTTCCCGTCATCAAAAAATGAGAGAGCGGCCTTCCCGCTGGAGGTGGTGCTGGTAAACAGCAAGTCGATCTCGAGGCCTGATAAAATGGACCCGTTGGCGCGCGCCAACCTGGACGGGGGGCGCAATACCGATCGCAGCCGTGCCAAAACACCATATCCAATTTCTCCCAAGCCTGAGCACATGGCGGACGAGGAGCCAGCCATGCAAAAAACGGAACAAGTCGAACAGGCGCAGCAACCGATGACTGTGCTCGATAGTGACGAGAAGGCTTATCCATCCGATCCTTTCGCTGCCCAGTCGGAAGAGAATCAGAACATCCTCGATACGACAGATCTGGTTCAGCGTAGCATCGAGATTGCCCGGCTAGGAGCCCGGGCTTCATATGATTATGGCGTCCATCAAAAGCCGCCTAAACGCAAATTCATCGGAACGCGTACACAGGACTACCGCTTTACGCGTTATGTTGAAGATTGGCGTCTTAAGGTGGAACGCATCGGAAATCTTAATTACCCCGAGGCTGCCAAGAGGGAGAAGCTCTATGGAACTCTGCAACTTACTGTTGGTATCAAGTCTGACGGCGGTCTGGAATCGATTGAAATAAACCGGCCCTCGGGCAAAAAGGTTTTGGATGAAGCAGCGGTACGTATTGTTAAGTTGGCTGGGCAAAATGGGTTCGCTCCGTTTCCGCCCGACATTAGCAGGGATATCGACGTTCTGCATATTACCCGCACTTGGGTATTTACACGCTCCGACGAACTGGCGAGTGAATGAGCGTCGTATTGCCGGGGTGAGGAACCGCCTCGCGCTGTACCTTTAATCACTGTAATGTTCCCGCAATCCACCTGCAATCTCTAGGGCGGCTTATAGACGCCTCATCCGGAACTCGGTTACTTTGACTAGCGTTGATCTCTACGCCGTTATCGGCAATCCCGTGGTGCACAGCAAGTCACCGCTTATCCATGCCGCGTTCGCCCGAGAGACGGGGCAGGAAATGCGTTACGAAGCAATACTCGCTCCAGAGGATGAATTCGCGGCCACCGTTGCGAGTTTCAGACAGCGCGGGGGTAAAGGCTTGAATGTGACTGTTCCATTCAAGCTCGAAGCATGCAAGGTCGCGAATTGGCTAACTGAGCGGGCAGATGCTGCACAGGCGGTTAACACCCTTGCGCTCGGTCATGACGGGATTCTCGGCGACAATACCGACGGCGTGGGATTGGTGCGGGACATCGCAGGCAATTTGAAGTTTCCGCTCAGATCGGCCCGGATTCTGCTCATGGGCGCTGGAGGAGCCGCGCGAGGCGTATTGTTGCCCTTGCTGCAAAACCAGCCTCGCGTGCTCGTGATCGTCAATCGTACGCGGCCAAAAGCGGTTGAATTGCAGCAATGGTTTTCGCGATATGGAGTCATTGTGTCAGCCGATTATTCTGATCTTCAAGGCCAGAAATTTGATCTCGTCATCAACTCCACCTCCGCCAGTCTCAAGGGTGAACTACCCGCGCTGCCACCCGGTGTCTTTGCTGACGAATCCCTTGCTTATGACATGATGTACGGCGCCGGACGTACGCCTTTTCTAAAATTCGCACAGGAGCAGGGCGCGGCGCGGCTCGCCGATGGCTTGGGCATGCTGGTAGAGCAAGCTGCCGAATCCTTTTTCGTGTGGCGAGGGATTAGGCCAAAAACCGCTCCGGTCATCGAAATGCTCAGGTCAATCGCGAGACAATCTTAAGCGTGAGATTTCTCAAACGCTGGTTTCTGCGTCTTTTTTTCCTTCTCCTGGTAGCGGTTCTCGGTTACCAGTTGTGGATTTTAGGTCACGTGGTTTACTGGAACGCTTACAACCCTTCCACAACCGCTTTCATGCGCGACCGTTTGAGCGCGCTAAGACAGAAAAATCCCGCGGCGACGTTACGCATGCGCTGGATGCCCTACGAGGGAATATCACACAATCTCAAGCGAGCAGTTATTGCGGCCGAGGATGGCAAGTTTCCGGAGCATGAAGGGTTTGACTTCGAGGCTATTCAAAAGGCATACCAGAAAAACCTGCAAAGAGGCCGGGTGGTGGCCGGAGGTTCTACGATCAGTCAGCAACTCGCCAAGAATCTGTTCCTTTCAGGAGAGAAAACGCCGTGGCGCAAACTCCAGGAGGCCGTCATCACCTTCATGCTGGAGAAAGTGATGTCTAAACGAAGAATACTTGAGGTTTACCTGAATGTAATTGAATGGGGCAATGGCGTGTTTGGTGCGGAGGCTGCAACCCGCTATTATTACGGTGTTTCAGCCTCGGCGTTGACTGCGGAACAGTCGGCTCGTCTTGCGGCCATGATTCCGAACCCGCGTTTTTATGACCTTAACCGTAGCACGCCCTGGTTACTGAAGAAAACCGGCATCATCCTGCGCCGGATGCCAGCGGCAACCATTCCCTGAAAGCCCTGCCTCCTTTCGGCCACACTGTGCAGGGGCGCCTTTGAGTTCGCTACTCGTCCTGTCATAATACTTGCCCCTTTTCCGGCGTTGGACAATCCTGTCTCATCTGCCTCTTGGAATAAGCTCTGGCGGAGCGGTGTGCTGGTAAAATCGCACATGCTCGCAGACCGCCTCTGAGCGGTCGAGGTGGAAGCTTCCGCGTTTTATCTTGAGAGAGGTATCAGGCGCGCAAGCCGGCGGTGAGTATCCCCTTTTATTGCAATCCGGCAGGTATAGCAGGTTGCGGGGTGGACCGCCTCAGGCGTCTGCGAAGGGAAATGGAATGCTCTGCCCTAGAGCGCATTCCATCCGCAAGGTCGCCGTAACATTCGTGTTCGGCTTGTTCAGCAGTTTCCAAAGGCGTTCCGTATGACAGAAGCAAACCAGCTCAGGGAAACAGATAACGTGCAAGAGCATTTGCAACGGGTACTCCATCTGTTGCACAAGCACAAGCTGGTGGAAGGCCTTGTGCATACGCAGCAAATGCCGCGCCACGAACTCGTGGAAGCGCTGGTGCATAAGCAGAACCTCGCGGAACTGCAAAAACTCCTCGACAAGCTGCACCCTGCCGACGTGGCTTACATTCTGGAAGCCATGCCGCTTGAAGATCGTCTCTTGATCTGGGATTTGGTCAAGGCTGAGCGGGATGGCGAAATTCTTCTGGAGGTCTCCGACGCGGTACGCGAAACGCTGATCGCCACCATGAACAGCGGCGAAATGCTGGCTGCGGCGGAGCAGCTGGACGCCGATGAAATTGCCGATCTTGCACCTGATCTCCCTCAGTACGTTCTCGATGATGTGTTCCAGTCGCTCCCCATGGAGGAACGGGAGAAGTTACGCGCTGCGATGTCCTATGCTGAAGATTCGGTGGGCGCATTAATGGATTTTGACGTCGTTACGATTCGCGAGGATGTAACCCTGGAGGTGGTGCTGCGGTATCTGCGCCGTTTGGATGAACTGCCGGATCATACCGATCAACTGTTCGTGGTGGATCGCAACGAGCATCTCAAAGGCGTACTTCCGATTAAGCGCTTGCTGGTTAACGATCCCGGCGCGAGCGTTGGTTCCATAATGACTACGCAGATGGTGATGCTTTACCCGAATGAAAAGGCGCACGAAGCGGCCCAGGCATTCGAGCGTTACGACCTTGTGTCGGCCGCGGTGGTTGGCACCGAGGATAAGCTGGTGGGACGCGTGACGGTGAATGCGGTGATGGATTTCATTCGCGAGGAGTCGGAAAGCGAAGCGCTTAGTTTGGCCGGCTTATTGCAAGAGGAGGATTTGTTCGCGCCCGTATGGAAGAGTTTGAAGAACCGGTGGCCATGGCTGGCGATTAATTTGGTAACGGCATTTATTGCATCCCGCGTCATTGGCATATTCGAAGATTCGATCGAAAAGCTGGTTGCACTGGCGGCGCTGATGCCTATTATCGCCGGGATTGGCGGGAACTCGGGCAATCAGACCATCACCATGATAGTGCGGGCACTTGCTTTAGGACAAGTCAATGCGAGCAATGCGCGCAAGCTCTTCGCCAAGGAGCTTGCCGTGAGCGCTGTAAACGGTCTGGTGTGGGGAGGGGTGGTCGGTTTGTTTGCCTACTTTATTTACCGCAGCGTACCTCTCAGCCTGGTTATGACGTTGGCAATGATGCTCAATTTGCTGCTGGCCGCACTATTGGGTGTGCTGATCCCGCTAACCCTTCACAGACTGGGCCGCGATCCTGCCACGGGATCGAGCGTGCTGATCACTGCTGTTACCGACAGTGGCGGTTTTTTCATTTTCCTGGGTCTCGCCACCCTTTTTCTGGTCTAGCCAGAGTTCGGCCTCCGGATAATATGAACTGCAGTAATGACCTGTATGAACTTGGGCTCGTCTAACGTTGGTTGCCCTAGGCAAGATATATCACGCGGGGAGAAGTTTTTCGCCTGCGGTCAAATGCTCCATGGATTCGCGTTCGCGGATCAGATGGCATTGCTCGCCATCCACCATCACCTCGGCCGCGCGCGGGCGGGTATTATAATTCGAGCTCATGCTCATGCCATAGGCGCCGGTTGACATGACGGCGAGCAAGTCTCCTTGCGACAGCGCAAGGCTGCGGTCGTGTCCGAGGAAGTCGCCGGTCTCGCAAACGGGGCCAACAACCTGATACGGTTTGGCGCTGCCACTCTTGGTCCGACATACCGGAAGAATCTCGTGATACGCGTCGTACAGCACCGGACGCATCAGATCGTTCATCGCCGCGTCCACAATCGCGAAATCGCGATGGGGTGTATGTTTAAGGTACTCGACCCGCGTAAGCAGTAAACCGGCGTTTCCAACGAGTGCGCGCCCTGGCTCGATGAGGATGCGCTGTCTGCGATGATTCACGCAAGCGCACAACGCAGCGACGTACTCCCGCGCGAGAGGCGGTGTTTCATGGGAATAGGAAATCCCCAAACCACCGCCTAGATCCAGGTGATCGATTTGTAAGCCCCGGGCTTCAAGGCGATCCAGTAGTCCGAGCATTTTGCCGCAGGCTTCAACAAAAGGATCGAGGTCAATCAATTGAGAGCCGATATGGCAGTCCAATCCACTAACGCGAACGTTAACAAGGCTTTGCGCCAAGACATATACCGCTTCGGCTTCTTCGAACGGAATCCCGAACTTGTTCTCTTTCAGCCCGGTCGAGATATAAGGGTGAGTTTTAGCATCGACGTCGGGGTTGACCCGCAGGCTCACGCGCGCAGTCTTATTCGTGTCTCCCGCCACCTGATTTAAAACCTTCAATTCCGCTTCCGACTCCACGTTAAAGCAGAGTATCCCCGCGGCCAGCGCTTCCCGCATTTCGTCGGGCCGTTTTCCCACTCCGGAAAATACTACTTTTCCCGGATTGCCCCCCGCTTTCAATACCCGATACAGCTCTCCGCCCGAAACAATATCAAAACCACTGCCAAGACCGGCAAATAAATTGAGGATGGCAAGATTAGAGTTGGCCTTGACTGCGTAGCACACCAGATGGTCACGCCCGGCAAACGCCGTGTCGAACTCCGCGTAAGCGGCAGCAAGCGCCCGGCGCGAGTAAACGTAGCATGGTGTTCCGAACTCGCTGGCAATGAGGTCAAGCGGCACGGACTCGCAATACAGCGCCGCATTACGATAGCTGAAGGATTTGGAGTTGCTCACCTCCGCTTCTCTGCATCCTGGGATTGCTGCGGTTGCGGTGCTATTGGTTCCTGGGGAAGATAGAGCGGCGCCTTAAGGCCGCACGCGTTTAGCAGTAGGAGTATCAGTACGGTGGTGCAGAAGGTGCGCATGGAGTATCGTCATCGGAGAAGAATACAAAATATACCATAAAGATCACGATATATCGGGGAGCAGTCACTTTTGGCAAAATGGCCGCTGATCGTCAGTGCGGCGCGGTTTCGCGAGTTGACCCCGGGGTGCTATTGTCACCCAAGCGTTCTCAAACGCTTCCTTGCAGCCTTATAGTCCGGATATATGCTTTCCACTGTTTGCCAGAATGCAGGGGAATGATTCATTTCGATCAGGTGCGATAATTCGTGGGCCACGACGTAATCCACAAGATCGAGTGGCTTTTGGATCAACCGCCAGTTAAGACGGACCACTCCCCTTGAATGGCAACTTCCCCACAAGGTTCTGGCGTGAGAGAGCCGTAGCTGCGGCAGCGCAACGCCAAGCTTTTGCGCGTACAGCGTCATGCGCTTGCTGAAACATTCGAGCGCATGATGATGATACCAGTCCATTACGGCACGTTCTATCTGTTGCGCGGTAAGCAGGGATGGAAGGGGTAATCTGAACTGTGTTTCCTCTACTCCGGCGCCGATATCCAGCGGGACCATGCACACAGTTCCAGCAGTCGTAACGGTCACGCGCCACGGCGCTCCCAGCAATAGAAAAATACTTCCTTCCTCCCATGCCGGTCCGCTCGGTTTTCTGTTCTTCCATTCGTTAAGCTTGGTAACAATCCAATCGGCTCTCTTCTCCAGCACCGATTCGACCCACTGTAAAGTTTCCCTGACTGGAATGCGGACAGTCAAACCGCTGCGATCGATCCTCATACCAATGGTTCGCCGCCTGCAGCGCATGAGGATATACGTCACTTCGCGGCCGTTCAGGTGGATATTGCGAAGCTCTTCCGCTTTCAGCCCACCTTCTTTTTGTGTCTTGGATAAAGCTTTTTTCATGCTTGACGTTATTAACTAAACAGCTAAATACATTTTACATTATGGCTGTTCGGCCCCCAATAAGGGCCATTTCCGCTTCGATCCATGATTCAACCCTGGCATTGAGATCGCCGGGTTCCATCTCCGCAGGATTGATCGGTGGGCCGATGCTTACCGTAATTGTTCCGGGCAGTTTCAAAAAAGAATTCTTGCCCCAGAACTCGCCCGCATTGTGAGCGACCGGTACGACGGGTGCGCCGGTATGGGTTCCAAGCCACGCGCCACCAATGCCGTATTTTCCCTTTTTTCCCGGGGCGATGCGTGTCCCCTCCGGGAAGACTATTATCCAGAATCCTTGCTTCAGCCGGTCTTTTCCCTGATCCACGATCTGTTTTAGCGCGGCTTTTCGGGAGCTTCGATCGATAGCGATGGGGCTGGTTAAGGCCAGGCCCCAGCCAAAAAATGGCACGCGCAACAGCTCCTTCTTAAGAACCCACACCTGAGGTGGAAATATCTGCTGGAACGCGATTGTTTCCCAGGCAGACTGATGTTTTGACAAAACAATGCTTGGAACCGCGGGGATATGCTCCGTGCCAATAACCCTATAGCGAATGCCACAGATGAGGCGGAGCAGAAACATCATTATATGCGCCCAGCCGGAAGTGATCCGATAGCGGCGAAACGGTGGAAGGGGAAACGCCGCCAATATGATGAGAAAATAAAGCGGAGTGATGATGATCTGCAACAAACTGTATAGTGTCGAGCGCAGCACGGTGAAAACTGAATTCATTGCGTCAGCGCATCAACCGCGGCGGCGAGATTGGCAAATATTTTCGTGTTTGCCGGCATTCCACCGGCAGCTGCCGTTTTTTTGCCTTTGCCTGTCAGTACCAGAACTGGATCCGCGCCTACTGCGGCCGCAGCTTGCAAGTCACGCAGCGAGTCGCCAATCGCCGGCACCCCGTTTAACTCTAGGCCGAACCGGTCCGAAATCTCTTTGAACATCCCGGTTGCGGGCTTGCGGCAGCTGCAATTGTCGGTGCTCGCGTGCGGGCAGAAAAACATTGCATCAATTCGTCCCCCAGTTTGATTGGCGGCCTTGCACATCCTGTCGTTGATGGCGTTGAGCGCCACCATATCCAAAAGCCCTCGACTGATGCCGGATTGATTTGTTGCCACCACGACCTTGTAGCCGGCCTGCGTCAGACGTGCAATGGCTTCCAGGCTGCCGGGAATGGGTTTCCACTCGTCGGGGGTCTTGATAAAGGCGTCGCTATCGTAATTGATGACGCCGTCACGATCTAGAATGACGAGTTTCATGCCAGCTTGGAAATATTTGCGACCCGGTTCATTGCTTGCTGCAACTGAGCAAGCAATGCGAGGCGGTTGTGACGAAGCGACTCATCCTCGGTGTTGACCATCACGTGATCGAAAAAACCGTCCACCGGGCCCTTCAGTCCAGCCAATATTTGCAGCGAGGTGCTGTAATCGCCTGCTGCAAATGCCTCCTCGGCCTGGGGCGCGATCCGGCTCAATGCCCGGTGCAAGTCCTGTTCCGCAGGCTCCTGCAACAGTCCCGCATCCACCTCGGCTTCTATATTTGCATCCGCTTTTTTGAGGATGTTTCCCACCCGTTTGTTGGTTGCAGCAAGACTTTCCGCTTCCGGCAATGCAGCGAAAGCACGAACGGCGTAAAGACGTTTTTTGACGTCGCTCAGCAATTGCGGACGCAGGGCCAGCACAGCATCGATCTGCTGTGGAGAGAAAATACGGTCAGCAGGTTCGACGTAAACTCTCTTGCCTGATACGAGCACGTGCTCATCAAAAGACTCGGCGCTGAAATAGTGGCGAAGCCGCTCGTAGATAAAACGACTCAGTGCTTCTGAAGGATCGTTGATACTTCGGTTAAAGACATTTACCGCTTGCCGCAGCAGCGTATCCAGAGGCAGCGGGACTTCCTGTTCCACCAGGATTCGCACCACTCCCAATGCGTGACGGCGCAGCGCAAACGGGTCTTTATCTCCTGTCGGGACCTGGCCGATGCCAAACATGCCAACCAGCGTTTCCAGCTTATCCGCCAAGGCTACACTTAGGCCGGTCGTATTGCGCGGCAGTTCATCGCCCGCGAAGCGTGGCCTGTAATGATCTTCGATCGCATACGCCACATCATCCGACAAACCGTCGTGTTTGGCGTAATAGCAGCCCATGACGCCTTGCAGTTCCGGGAATTCGCCCACCATATCAGTAAGCAGGTCGGCCTTGCACAGCATCGCGGCTTCGCCCGCTTGCGCTGCGAGCTCATTGCCGCCCAGCTTTAATCCGATCGCCTGCGCAATGGCCCATATCCGCTCCACCCGCTCCGCCTGGGTACCGAGTTTGTTGTGATACACGACCCTGCGCAAGCCTTCCACACGCGATGCGAGCGTTTTCTTTCGATCTTGATCGAAGAAGAATTTTGCGTCTGCCAGACGGGACCGAAGCACCCGCTCGTTGCCGGTAATGATCTGGCTCGCATCAGCCGGACGAACGTTGGAGACGATAAGGAATTTATGAGAGAGCTTGCCATTTTCGTCTATTAGCGGGAAATATTTCTGATTCGCTTTCATGGTGAGAATCAGGCATTCCTGCGGCACATCCAGAAATTTTCTGTCAAATTCGCCCACCAGCACGTTTGGCCGCTCGACCAGCGCAGTGACTTCGTCCAGCAGAGCTTCATCTTGAATCATAATCAGGCCTTGTCCGGCCGTCGCGGCCTGAAGCTGTCCTATAACTGCATTGCGGCGTTTTTCAAAGCTGGCTATAACTGCGCCTTCAATCTCCAGTTGTTGTTCATAACTGTCGGCATCGCGCAACTCCACCGTTTCAACGTGTACTTCAAAGCGATGCCCTTTTGTCGTCCGGCCGGCCGTCAAACCCAGTGCTTCAACGCCGGGTACGATATCCGCCCCATGCAGCGCGACGAGCGCGTGTGCGGGCCGCACGAAGGTTTCATCGGTCCAGCCATCCGCGCGTTGATAAGTCATGGCTTTCGCAATGGGCAGTTTTTCTCTAATTACGAAAATCAAGCACAGGTTAAGAAGCCGGGAGAGAGGCTCGCCCCCATTTGTTCCCTCCAGGTAGATATACTCAGTCGAGCCGTCCACCGATCGCACCAGGCTGAAGTTCCCCCTTTCGATGTCCACCGGATAAATCTGATCTTTCGCCAGACGCTTCCGAAGCGCTTCGCTCCAGCTGTTGTCCGGATTGAATGCGATCGACGAGGGCATGAGTTTCTTCTTTTCCACCCGCTCTGGCGAACTGGAGCGGACATCGGTAATGTGGACGCCGAGCCGGCGGGGGGATGCATAGGCTATAGGACGACTCGTCTCCGCTAACAATCCGTCTTTCTTCAGCTGCTCGAACAGCTCGGTGGCAAAACTGTTCCCGAGTTTCCGTAATGACTTTGGGGGCAACTCCTCGACGAGCAGTTCAATCAGCAGGTTTTTGGTTGCGTTGCTCAAGCTATACTCTCCAGCATTTGCTCCGCCCATGTGCGTGGCGCCAACGGGAAACCCAAGCGTTTACGGCTTTCGTAATAGGTTTGAGCCACGCTGCGCGCGAGATCGCGAATTCGCGCAATATATGCAGCCCGCTCGGTCACGGAAATCGCGCCGCGCGCATCCAGCAGGTTAAAAGTGTGCGCAGTTTTCAGCACCTGCTCATAGGCCGGTAATGCCAGTGCCTGCTCCACCAGATATTTCGCCTGGCTTTCGTGGCTGGCAAACGCTGTCAGCAGCAAATCCACATTACTATGCTCGAAATTGTAGGCTGATTGCTCGACTTCATTCTGGTGGTATACGTCAAAGTAGGAGAGTCCTTCGGTCCAGGTCAGCTCGAAGACGTTTTCCACTCCCTGCAGATACATCGCGAGCCGCTCCAGGCCGTAAGTGATTTCGCCTGTGATTGGTTTGCAATTCAAGCCGCCCACCTGCTGAAAATAGGTGAACTGGGTAACTTCCATTCCATTCAGCCAGACTTCCCAGCCCAGGCCCCAGGCACCGAGGGTCGGGTTTTCCCAGTCATCCTCGACGAAGCGGACATCGTTCTGTTTCAGATCCAGTCCGAGTTCTTTTAGCGAGCCGAGGTAAAGTTCCAGGATATTGGATGGTGCTGGCTTAAGCACTACTTGAAACTGATAGTAGTGCTGAAGCCGGTTTGGGTTTTCACCGTAACGACCGTCCTTTGGCCGGCGAGCGGGCTGCACGTAGGCAGCCTTCCAGGGTTCAGGGCCCAGCGCGCGTAAAAACGTTGCAGTATGGGATGTTCCTGCTCCCACTTCCATGTCATAGGGCTGGAGGAGCGCGCAACCCTCATTGCTCCAATACTGCTGGAGCGTAAAAATTATTTCCTGAAAAGTGCGCATCAAACCTTGATATTTTTTATATTGGTTTAGGCGAGGCGTTGAAAGTCCGCCCGTTGCCGAAAACAGGATGCAATTAGCGGTGCGTTTACCGGTAAGAGACCAGCGGTTTTGCTCAGCTTGCGCTGGAGCCATACTTTGCAACGATAGCAATAGCGAATTTTACAGGTTTTTGCCCATGCCGCGGGACGTTGGCAGCAATGCAACGAACAATATTATCCCGGCCAGCCCCAAGACCAGACTGTTGCCAAAGCGGACATAAGGGGTTGCGCCGGTAAATCCCTGCGCCATGCCATGTAGCGCGGTCGCGGTAAAGACTTCCACCTGTTGCAGCACGCCGCCGCGTTCATCGATGATGGCTGTTACGCCCGTATTGGTGGCGCGCAGCATGTAGCGGCCGGTTTCCAACGCGCGCATTTGGGATATCTGCAAGTGCTGCCGCGGCCCGATGGATCGGCCAAACCAGGCGTCATTGCTGACGTTGGCCAGCAGGGTGGCTTGCGGTAGCTGTGTGATGATTTCCTCGCCGAACACGTCTTCATAGCAGATATTCACGGCTACGCGCTGTCCCGCGATGTTCATGGGCTGCTGGTCGAGTCCGCCGCGCGAAAAGTCCGACAAGGGGATTTTGAGCACATTGATGACCCATCCAAACACGGCCTTCAGCGGGATGAATTCACCGAACGGAACCAGGTGGTGCTTGCGATAGCTCTGATCCGGGGAGATACCGAAGCTGAACATGGAATTGTAGTACTCGCTGCCTCCGCCCGGAGCTTCAACCATACCAACGAGAATATCGCCGTCGTTCTGTCTCGCATAGTTGGCAAGTTGCGCCAGGTAAGCGGGTGGCACTTCATCACGAAACAGGGGTACCGAAATTTCCGGCGTAATGATCAGGCGGCTCCTGCTCTCTTCTGCAAGCCGGGCATAAGTATCCATCGAAGTGACGATCTGATCGGCGCGCCATTTCATATCCTGGGAAATATTGCCTTGCAACAGGCTGACCGTTACCGGTTTGCCCTGGGGCTCAGTCCAGTGGACTTGGCGCAAACCGAAACCGGCAAGCCAGATCGCCAGCAGGGGCAATAAGTAGCGTGGCCCGCGAAATTTGCTTTCGAAAAGCAACCCCAGGAGCGCGGCGCTACAAACGAGTACGAGCGAGATTCCATAGGCGCCTACTACCGGGACGAAACCCGCCAGTGGGCTCTGCGGTACTTGCGAGTAGCCCAACGTCAGCCATGGAAAGCCGGTGAATAGCACGCTTCGCAACCAGTCGGATAGAGCCCATAAGGCGCCTGCCGCCAACGCCCAGATCATAGGAGAAGCGATCCGCAACTGCTTTAGCGTCCAACCTGTAAGGGCGGGGAACAATGCTAGATAGGCACACAGAAACAACAGGGCGAGCACGGCGGCCGGCGCAGGCATTGCGCCAAAGTCATGCAAACTGACGTAAATCCATGTTACACCCGCGCTGAACATTCCCATGCCGAAGGAAAAGCCGAGTAGAGCCGAGTGAAACGGTGTCGCGCTACGGCGCCACAAATGGCACAGTAGTGCCAGCGTGACAAGCGGAATCGGAAAAAGGTAAAAAGGCGCAAATCCGAGCACAGTCAGTGCGCCGAGCATGAGCGTGAGAACGAGTTGCACGCGGATTTTATTCACGCCGCTTCACCCTGCGTCGGCGCCGGGAACGGCTCGAAAACATGGTCTCAAGCGCACTGCCGGCTGCCATGGCCCCTGGAAGAATATCGGCCCCGCTGGGTGCGTCGTCTTTTTGCAAAATAGAGTACAAGTATGAACAAGAGCGTATCAATACCATCGGCCATCGGACTGACGGCGGGTCAACAAACCGAAAGGATTAAAACAGGTTCAGACAGAAGAAGGGGCGTAGCTCGGCAGCACCAGTCGAAAGGTTGAACCCGCATTGATCTTCGACTCGACCTCCAACTCGCCACCGAGCAGGCGGGCGGCTTGCGCAGCAATGGTCAATCCCAGGCCGACGCCTGGTTTACCGTAGGTTTCACCGCGCTTAAAGGCATCGAATAGATTGTTCAGGTTTTCCGGCGCGATGCCTGGCCCGTGATCGCTAACACTGAGTATCCAGCCAGTGTCGTTGCCTTTCGACTTATTCCGGGCCGCGATTCTTATCATGCCGCTGGAGCTGTATTTTACGGCGTTCCCCAGAAGATTCTGTAATACAAGCGTCAATAAACCCTCGTCGCTCATTGTCTCGGCGCCCTCGGGCACGTCGACATCCAATCTCAAACCTTTGGCTTGCGCGTCATGCCGCGACTGTTTGGCCACTTCTGACAATAGAAGCTTGAGATCCACGAGCTGAAGATTAATCGGGGCACAATCCTGCCGCAATTGCTCTGCCTGTAGCAACTGGTCCATACCGGACGTCGTCTGCAGGATGGCTCGCTTGATCGACTCGATATCCTCTACGCTCTTCGCATATTCTGGAGCTTGAGACAGTCGTGCAGCGAGAAGCTGCAAATGAAGCATGGCGTGGTTGAGGTGATTGCGCAGATCATGCGACAGGAAGGAGAGGTATTTTGACTGCGTATCGGTAGAGGCCCTAATCCGCTGCCGAAGATGATCCGTGAATGCGACAACGCCTACTTGAAGGGCGGTGTCAATGGCCATATTCAAGGCAACGTTACTGCGTGCATCCAAGCCATCTCCAAGTGCCTCTGAAATTTGTTCGATGACTATTCTGCGGAGCAGCCGATATTCGACAACTAACTCCCGGATGTTGTAGTGTTCATGGAACCGAGTCACCCCGTGACTTTTGCTGCCCTCGATCAATTCACGGGTAGCGTGGGGTTTGCCCGAGGCCAGCGCGGCGGCGATCTCTTTCAGGATTGAGGGCAGCGAATTCCGAAGCTGTTGCAGAGTTAGCTCATCCGCGGCAGGAAGCGTGCGACGCACAGCAATTTCCCACTCGGGGATGATGAAATCCGCGCGTGCGCGTAATGCGGCCGCGAGTTGGGGAAAAGGATGATGCGCAAGTAAATCAAGCGTCAGATCTTCTGTGGACATGAACGAACTGTTCCCAAGATAGAGGAGGTGAGCATGAAAAGCAGTCAAAATTACGCCAAGCCCACATGGGTGCCGCAAGTTGAAGTAGGCGAACCGCACTTTGAAAAGCCACTTTTTCCCAAAGTCTGCTGTTGGGGTACCGCGAGTTCCTCAAGATATGTTTTAGCAAGCAGGGGATGTCATTATACGATAGCTGCCCCTGTACAGGGGACGTGAACAACGCGGTTAAGCAGCTCCTGTTCGGAGGGTAAACGCACCCAAATCTGTTACGCCTCGCGCGTTCCCTGTATGGTGGGGCCCGCAGCAAGCCGCTATCCATACCCGCCTGTCTTACCCCCTTTAGCATGTCAACTATCCTCACGCGTGGCATCTATTGTGCTAAAATTTAGGACTAAAGCATGAGGGAGAATATGCTGGTTCACAAATTCAGGGTTTTGCCGGAAAAGCAGTTGACTTTGACAAAAAGAAGATTGCGCTGGCTGATTCTGTTATCGAGTATTCCTTTGTTTGGCATGGTGGCAGCGTTCGGGATAGCGCCGGACACGTCATTCGAAGAACTTCCCGTGGAGCAGGTCGTCCTGCGCCTCGAACTTCCCGAAGTTCATCCTGCGTCTGATCTGGATATGACATTCTGGCGGCAGGAACGAATCGAGCGCGGCGATACTATCGCGACCTTGCTGTCCCGTCTCGGCGTCAACAATCATGACGCAGCCAGTTTCTTGCGAGACGTAAGAGACGTCAAGCCCATGCATCAGCTCATCTCCGGCAAGACCATCCACGTTCAGAGTACCGCTGCGGGCGAGTTGCTTTTGTTGCGCTATTTCCCGGGCGGCAGCGAGCAGCTGGTGATGGAGAAAAGTGGGGATGCCTTCCGGATAAGCGAACAACCGGCAAAGCTGGAGACGCACATCCAGATGAAATCCGGCGTAATAAATAGTTCGCTGTTTGCGGCAATTGATAGCGCGGGCGTGCCGGACAGCGTTGCCACCCAGATTGTTGATATTCTTGCATCCGAGATTGATTTTCATCGGGATTTGCGCAAGGGCGACCGTTTTACCGTGGTATACGATTCGCTATATGGCAATGGCGAGCCCGCGAGGCCCGGACGAGTCCTGGCGGTAGAGTTCATCAACCAGGGAACCCCTCATCGGGCACTTTATTTCGCGCCTGAAAACGGGGAAAGCGGCTATTTCACGCCGGACGGCAAGAATCTCCGAAAAGCATTCCTGCGCTCGCCGCTGGAGTTCTCACGCATCAGTTCGGGTTTTTCAAGCGCGCGTTTTCATCCTATTCTCAAGACATGGCGCGCGCATAATGGTATTGACTACGCGGCGCCGACCGGCGCTCGCGTGAAGGCGGCGGCCGATGGGACCGTGGCGTTCTCTGGCTGGCAGGGCGGTTACGGTAACGTCGTGATCTTGCAGCATAATGGTGGGTACTCGACCGTTTACGGGCACTTGTCGGCTTTTGCCAAGGGTTTGCGCAAGGGGGAGCGTGTCAGTCAAGGTGAAGTAATCGGCCAGGTCGGTGCGACTGGAATGGCAACCGGTCCGCATCTGCACTATGAATTTCGCTTCAATGGTGTACAGCGGGACCCCACAAAGGTGGCAATGCCTGCCGCGAACCCGGTTTCGCCCAAGCATCTGCCGTCATTTTACGAATATACCAAATCGTCGATGGCCCGGCTGGATATGCTTCGTGGAACCAGCCTCGCATTCCTCGACTAGGCGCCTGGCGCAAAACGGGCATTAGGCGGAAGAATTTGAAAACCGCTTACTATATCGGGATCATGTCGGGCACGAGCCTCGACGGGATCGATGCAGTGCTTGCGGATCTCGGCTCTTCACCCCCTTCGTTGCTGCATACCTGTTACCGGCCATACGATTCAGATCTCCGCAACCGGTTGCTGGGGTTGCATCTGCCGGGCCACGATGAATTGCATCGCGCCTCCTTGATGGGCAATGAGCTCGCCCATCATTATGCCCACGCAGTAGCGGCATTACTTGCTGAAAGCAGCGTAAAGGCAGCCGAGGTGGCGGCGATTGGATGCCACGGCCAGACGGTCCGGCACTGTCCCCAACCAGGGAACGGCTATACCATACAATTATACAATCCCGCACTACTGGTTGAGCTCACGGGCATCGCTGTGGTGGCGGACCTCAGGAGCCGCGATATTGCGGCGGGTGGGCAGGGCGCGCCGCTGGTCCCGGCGTTTCATAAAATACTGTTCAGCCACCCCGAAATTCACCGCGTTATCGTCAATATCGGCGGTATTTCCAATATAACCGACCTCCCGCCCGATGGCGAGGTTACCGGATTTGATTGCGGACCCGGCAACATCATGATGGACGCGTGGTGCTTGCGTAGTATCGGCAGCATATATGACAACAACGGAGCATGGGCAGCATCAGGCAGAGTCATACCGGCCCTGCTGGACAAACTTCTGACCCTGCCTTTTTTCTCTCTTGCTCCCCCAAAGAGCGCTGGAAGGGAAATATTCAATCTAGTTTGGCTGGAGGATTGTTTGTCCGGAGATGAGCAACCAGCTGATGTTGCAGCGACCCTTCTGCAGTTGACCGTTAGGGGAATTGCAGAATCGGTCTCAGCTCATTTCCGTGACGTGGCGGAAGTTTATCTATGCGGTGGCGGCGCGCGTAACGGAGCGCTGGTTGACCGGATTCGAGCAGCCATGACCGGTAAAAAGGTGGAATTGACCGACAGTATCGGCGTTGATGCCGACTGGCTGGAAGCATTTGCGTTTGCCTGGTTGGCAAAACAGACTATGAATGGTGAGCCCGGTAATCTTCCCTCTGTAACCGGCGCAAGCGGTCCCAGAGTTCTCGGGGCGATTTACCCTAATTAACTTTGCTCCAATTAAAACCTGGTCAGCCAAAGACGACTTTGTCAGTTTTGCTATGTAAAAAACGCGAACTGATAATCGGCTACACTGAAAAAGAAGATCCACAACCACAGGTACTGGACGCTCCGGGGTTCTTGATAACAAATTGCGCCCCTTCGGCATTTTCCTGGTAGTCGATTTCGGCCCCGGCCAAGTACTGAAAACTCATCGCATCGATGAGTAGTTTCACGCCATTCTTCTCCGTTACCGTATCATCTTCGCTGATTAACTCGTCAAAGGTAAAGCCGTACTTAAAACCGGAGCATCCCCCGCCGGCGACAAACACTCGCAGCTTGAGATCATTGTTTCCTTCTTCCTCGATCAATTGCCGGACTTTGGTTGCCGCATTATCAGTAAAAATAAGTGGAGCTTGCATTTCTGCAACCAGGCTGGAGTTGGTTGGTGCGTTCATATACATCTTTTGTCGAGTTAAAGGGGGGACAACTATTCACTTGTGTGCGCACAGGTCACTCGCTTTGGCTCGCGGGGATCAATGGTACGACTTTATTGTCGACTTGGATATTATCCAGATGATGAAGCATCCCATCCACCGATGCGCCAAGCTGTATTTCCATGGCCTTGTAATGCACATCTCCAGAGACCTTGGCTTTCGGCTGTAGTTCCATGTATTCGCTTGCATGGATTGCGCCGGTTACCGTTCCGTTGATAACGGCATGCGAGACAATAATTTTCCCCTCTATGACTGCCTGGTCGCTTAGCACGAGCGTGCTGGGCTTGTCGCCGAGCGCGACGATATTCCCCGTAACGCGACCATCCACCCGTAAGCCTCCGCTGAAGTTGACGTTGCCGTCGATGTGGGTTCCTACCCCAATCAGCGAATCAATCTGACTTTGCGGTTTCTCGGTTTTTCCATTTCCGAACATTCTGCCTCCTCTATAGTGACAAGTTTACCGTCTGCATCAGTCTCGTCTGTGCCACGCCTTTTTCATACACCTTTACCTGCATACTATCCACGATGGCGTCCGGGGGCAAATGAAAGGTGTTGTCTATTCTTTGGTAAAATCTGAAGTTGATGTCCAGCATTTGTGACGAACTATCGCTGCCGATCGGGATCATCATCTTTTCCCCATTTTGCTGGAAATGTACCGCGAATTCCAGACTTCCGTGGAAATCCTTTGCGCGCGGTCCGTTTTGGACCAGCAACAGGCTATAACGGTATTCTCCGGGCAGTTTGCCCCGTTCCAGCTTCAGCCGTCCAATCGAAACCTTCTGCTCTGATTTTCCACCGGCTGAACCCAGGTTCTGAAAAAACGCCAGGTCCTCTTTCAGGCGGATATTTTCGTTTTCGAGCGTCTTGACCTGTTTTGCGATATCTTCCCGAGCGACCAGGTCCATTTGCAGTTGCCGGTCAAGGCCCGCCACCTTCATGCGGAGTTCTTCGTTATCCCGCTCCAGACGGCCGTTCAATTCCGACAAACGGTTTAGGTCATGACCCGTTTCGTTCTTGTCAAAGCCGGCAAACCTGCGCCCCGCTTCATACATACCTAAGGATAGCCCCACTGCCAGCACGGCGAGAATCGTGATAACGACCCAACGCATATAGGCCGGGGTCTGCGGACGTATTGCGACCCTCGGCGCCGATATGCCGTACTTTTTTTTAAGCGATTTGATCATGCCCCAACATCCTGAAAAATCCTCGGTGGAGCCTATTGCCGGCCAAGCTGGAAATCGCGAGCAGGCGCGCCACGTGTCTACCTGACACCTGATTCAGGCTGAACAAGTGCTTAGTGCTTAGGCTGCCCCATGCGCCTCCAATTTTACTGCAACTTGATCGCCTGGTGGGCGTTGGACTCTTTCGGGGCTACAGTCCTATTAACTTGGACACTGACTCGCGTCCCGCGCCGTCGCACCCCGGAAAAGGGACAGGCTGCTCAGGGCAGCAGTGGAGCATGGCTGATCGCCAGCGTTTCAGACAAGCCGAACATCAGGTTCATGTTCTGCACCGCTTGCCCTGCTGCGCCCTTGACCAGATTATCCGTTACCGACAGTATTACCGCGGTGTTGCCTCCCTGCGGACGATGGACAGCGATGCGGCAGAGATTAGAGCCACGTACCGAGCGCGTCTCCGGATGGGCGCCGGGAGGAAGCACATCAACAAAGGGCTCATCGGCGTAGCGCTTTTCATATAAAGCCTGTAGATCGGTATGCGAGGTTAGTCGGGCATAGAGCGTAGCGTGAATGCCGCGGACCATAGGCGTGAGGTGGGGCACGAACGTCAACCCAACGGGTCGCTCTGCCATATTCGACAGACCTTGTCTGATTTCCGGCAAATGTCGATGTCCTGGAACACCATAAGCCTTGAAATTATCGGCGGCCTCCGCATACAGCGTATGCACCGCGGCGGTGCGCCCAGCGCCGGATACGCCGGATTTCGCGTCTGCCACCAGATTGCCCAGGTCAACGATACCCGCTTCAACGAGTGGCAGGAAGCCCAGTTGCACCGCTGTGGGATAGCAGCCCGGATTGGCTATGAGTGTCGCGGCTCTGATTTTGTCGCGATTGATTTCAGGCAGCCCATAGATGGCCTCGGCTACCAGATCGGGGCAAGCGTGTGACATGCCATACCACTTTTCCCATTCAGCTATATCCTTGATGCGAAAATCGGCAGACAGATCGATTATCCGTACGCCCGCGTCCAGTAACGGCCGTGCCTGGTTCATGGCAATACCGTTTGGGGTTGCGAAAAATACCACGTCGCATTTGTCCAGGTCAGCTTCTGCAGGATCACTAAATTTTAGCGACACTCGTCCTCGCAAGCTGGGAAATAATTCCGCTACGCCCATACCTGCTTCCTTGCGCGACGTTATCACCCGCATGCTCACCCCAGGGTGGTCGGCCAAAATGCGCAGCAGTTCTACACCGGTGTAACCTGTTCCCCCTACAATTCCTACGTTAAGCATAGCGTTCCCCTATCCTCCGGGACGATTATAAAGTAACAAATAAAAAAGCCGCCAGAAAAGGGCGGCTTTTTGTGACGAGGGTGAAGAATTATCTCTTGGAAAATTGCTTCCGACGGCGCGCTTTGCGTAAACCGACCTTCTTTCTTTCCACCTCGCGCGCGTCCCGCGTAACCAGCCCAGCGTTGCTCAATACAGGCTTGAGCGAAGCATCATAATCAATCAATGCCCGGGTAATGCCATGCCGCACTGCCCCAGCCTGGCCCGATTCCCCTCCGCCGTGAATGTTGACCACAATGTCAAAACTTGTCAGATTACCTGTGAGTTCCAGTGGCTGACGAACTACCATGCGTCCGGTTTCGCGCGAAAAAAACTCATCAACCGGCTTGTCGTTAATCGTTATCAAGCCCTTGCCCGGCTTGATGAAGACGCGAGCCACGGCGCTTTTGCGGCGTCCGGTACCGTAATTATAGGTCGTGTTCATTAATATCAGGCCCTGACTTCGAGTTGTCGCGGCTGTTGCGCCGCGTGCGGATGCGACGCACCCGCGTAGATTTTGAGTTTTTTCAACATGGCGTACCCTAGCGGACCCTTTGGCAACATACCCCTGACGGCCTTTTCCAGTGGTCGGCCGGGAAAGCGCGCATGCATTTTGGCAAAACTGGTTTCATAAATACCGCCGGGATACCCCGTATGACGATAGTATGTCTTGTTCTCCGCCTTGGCGCCCGTGACACGAAGCTTGTCGACGTTGATAACAACGATGAAATCACCGGTATCCACATGGGGAGTAAAGATAGGCTTGTGTTTGCCCCGAAGACGATGTGCGATCTCTGCGGCGAGACGCCCAAGTACCTTGTCGGCCGCATCGATCACAAACCAGTCGCGGATTACTTCATGTGGTTTGGCTGAAAAGGTTTTCACGACGCCCATCCCTGCTGATTCAGTAAAGCCGGGCATATTATGCCAGAGTTTCTCGAAAGTCAACCGTGCGTGAACTGGCAACGCTAAACAAGGTGCTGTTGCCTCCATTCCGCCTCACCAACGGCCTCTTCAAAGCCCTCAACGCGCGGAACAGGTTGCATCTTTTAACCCAAGGCGAGGTGAAAACGGGTATCATAAACGCCGCCAAAAATTTGCTGGAATTCAGCTGTATTTATTGACGAGAAAAACATAACATTCATTACTTATTGTCCTGAGGAGAGCGTTGTATGTCACAAAAACACCCTATCATCGCCGTTACCGGTTCGTCGGGCGCTGGTACGTCGACGGTCAAAAAAAGTTTCGAGCATATTTTCTGGCGCGAGAAACTGACTGCCGCGGTGGTAGAGGGCGACAGCTTCCATCGCTATGATCGTGAAGCGATGAAGAAAGCCGTGGTCGAATCCGAGAAAAAGAACGGTCATCCCATCAGTCACTTCGGGCCGGAGGCCAACGAATTTGAAAAACTCGAGGCGTTATTCAAGACCTACGGCGAGAGCGGCACAGGCGAGACGCGTTTGTATCTGCACAATGACGACGAAGCCGTGCCATTCAACCAGCCGGCGGGCACCTTTACGCCTTGGGCTCCTATCAAGTCGGGTTCGGATTTGCTGTTTTACGAAGGATTGCATGGGGGAGCGAAGAGCGAGACGGCCGATGTGGCAAAATACGTCGATTTGCTGGTCGGCGTCGTACCCATCGTTAACCTCGAATGGATCCAGAAAATCCATCGCGACATGAACGCGCGTGGTTATTCGGCAGAGGCAGTCACTCATACCATTCTTCGGCGCATGCACGATTACGTGCATTACATTACGCCCCAGTTCTCACGCACGCATATTAATTTCCAGCGGGTGCCCACGGTAGATACATCCAACCCGTTCGTGGCACGTGACATTCCAACTCTGGATGAAAGTTTTGTCGTGATTCGCTTTCGCGATCCCAGAAAGGTCGAATTTCCTTACCTGCTGTCCATGATTAACAACTCGTTCATGTCTCGTCCGAATTCGATCGTGGTGCCGGGAGGGAAAATGGGATTCGCCATGGAGCTGATATTGACGCCGCTTATTCTGGATCTGGTGAAACAAAGCCGTAGCGCGTAGCCAGAGCGAGTCGAATCGAGTCTAAACGAGTGGCCACAAAGTCGGCGTGTGGCCGCGTTCTTCTCGTGAACCGGCTTTTCTTACTAGTTCGAGCGCCCGAATAAGTTCCGTGCTCTGGTGATTTATTCCGGCTCCCGGACTATATGCATCGAATTTCTGCTGCTTGACTTTATCGGGATCACTATAAACCTGTTATCTCAGTAGCGCTTCCCCAACCTTCGCTGATGATAAGTCCTGCATCCTTCTGCCGGACGGCCTGCCTCAATGTCTTCTCTACTTTCGGCACTTAATCCCGAACAGCTCGAAGCTGCAACCCTTCCGCACCAGTCCGCGCTGGTGCTGGCTGGCGCGGGTAGTGGCAAGACTCGCGTGCTGACGACGCGTATCGCATACCTGATACAGGCTGGACAGGTCAGCCCCCACGGTATATTGGCGGTTACGTTTACCAACAAGGCGGCGAAGGAAATGCTCACCCGGATTTCCGCCATGTTGCCAATCAATACCGCCGGTATGTGGATAGGCACTTTTCACGGCCTCTGCAACCGGCTCTTGCGCGCACATCACCGGGACGCAGGACTGCCACAGGCGTTTCAGATTCTTGACTCCGCCGATCAGCTGGCAATCGTCAAGCGCGTCCTGAAGGGTCTGGGCGCCGACGACGAGAAGTTTCCGCCCCGGCAAGTTCAGTGGTTCATTAACAATGCGAAAGAAGAAGGGCTTAGAGCGTCCCATGTTGAAGCCCATGATGATTTTACGCATAAGATGGCCGAGTTTTATCTCTCTTATGAGCAGCAATGCAACAAGGAAGGGGTCGTTGATTTTGCTGAGCTGCTATTTCGCAGTTATGAATTATTGAGCCGTAATGAAATCGTGCGCGAACATTATCGCAGCCGCTTCCATCATGTTCTGGTGGATGAATTTCAGGATACCAGCCAACTGCAATACCGATGGCTGAAGCTGCTCTCAGGCGAGCGCACTGCCGTATTCGTTGTTGGCGACGATGATCAGAGTATTTACGCGTTCCGCGGTGCCAACATAGGGAACATGAAGGAGTTTGAGCGCGACTTTGGTATCCCGAAAATCATCAAGCTGGAGCAGAACTATCGTTCGCACGGCAATATACTTAACGCTGCCAATACGCTCATCCGCAACAATGGAGGGCGACTCGGCAAGAATCTGTGGACTGCGGAAGGCCAGGGCGAACCCATCAGGGTATATAACGCACCGACGGATATCGACGAGGCCGCGTTTATCCTGAATGAAGTGAAATCGCTGCGCGCGGAAGGGGTGGCGTTATCGCAGATAGCCTTGCTTTACCGTTCGAATGCGCAATCGCGAGTACTGGAGCATGCTCTGTTCAACGCCTCCTTGCCTTACCGCGTCTACGGCGGCATGCGTTTTTTCGAACGGCAGGAAATCAAACACGCCTTGGCATATCTTCGGCTGACAGCCAATCCCGACGATGATAACGCGCTACTCCGTGTCGTAAATTTCCCGACGCGGGGCATCGGTCTGCGCAGTCTGGAGCAGCTTCAGGACGATGCCCTGCAGCAAGGGGCGAGCCTATGGACGGCGATGTTGAAGAAATGCGGGGCCTCAGCGACTTCGATGCAGGATTGGGCATCCGAAACAGGTATGGATCGGAAGACCGGTAAAGCCAGGAAAGGAGTTGAAGGTTTTGTCGCGCTGGTCGAATCCTTGCGCCAGGTTCGAGAACAACTGTCGTTGCCGGAAATTGTGGAACACGTGCTTGAACACAGCGGGTTGCGCGCACACTATCGCGGCGAACGCGAGGGAGCCGAACGGTTGGAGAACCTGAATGAATTGATCAATGCTGCTACCAGTTTCGTGCACGAATCTGAAGACGACAGCCTCCTACTGTTTCTTAACCATGCGTCCCTCGAAGCCGGCGAACACCAGGCTGTCCGGGGTGAAGACGCGCTGCAGTTGATGACGGTACACTCAGCCAAGGGGCTTGAGTTTCATAGTGTGTTTCTGAGCGGGTTGGAGGAAGGGCTGTTTCCGCATGATAACAGCCGCAACGAAACAGGAGGGCTCGAAGAGGAACGGCGTTTAATGTACGTCGCGCTAACACGGGCCCGGCGGCGGTTGTATTTGAGTTTCGCTCAAAGCCGCATGCTGCACGGTCAGACCCGATATAACATTCCCTCGCGGTTTTTGCAGGAAATTCCGGAAGGCCTGCTCAAGTGGCTGCAGCCACTGCAAAAAGCGGCCATTGGTAATCGCGTATCAGCTTCAAGTGGCTTTTCGCCTAGGCAGGGTATTCGAACTCAGGAATCGGCTCCCCGTGACTCAGCCGCCGCCCGTTGGCGAGTTGGGCAAAATGTGATTCACGCCAAGTTTGGTGCGGGTGTGATCATCAATTGCGAGGGCAGCGGTGCGGACGCACGCGTCGAGGTGAAATTTGGTCGCGCCGGCACCAAGTGGCTGTTGCTTGAATACGCTAAATTGGCTCCGGCCTGAACCGGACAGGATAACCTGTCTTACGTTGCTTCGGTCGTGTCTACGAAGATTTCCCTGAAGCTTATGTAAATCGAGGTAAATAACGTCGGCACCAGTATAAATAGTCCCAATCCATAGGGCATGGCAGCAAGGATCGTCAGCAGCACCAGTATTACCGCATAAATCTGGAACGCGACGATGTTCTTCAGGCATGCGACAAAGCTCAGCCGCATTGCTTCTAGCGGGGGCATGTCGTAAAAGATTACCAGCAGAGGCGCAAACCATGCAGCCATCATCAACGGGATGGACAGCGTCAGCGCTACAAGAGATGCTGACAACATGTCCCCTGATACGCTTTTCAGCTCATTCTCATCCACTCGCTTTCCTTCCAGCAGCAGACCCATCAGCACGTCACCGCCGACCAGCATGAATACGCCCAGGATCAGCACCTGTCCCACCAGATAAATTCCGCCTATCGTAATCAGCGAAGCGGTGTTGTGTCGGAATCCCGCAAACAGATGGGAAAACTCGAGCCCCCCGCCCTGTTCCAGGCTCCTACAGCCAATCATCAGCCCCGCTAAAAAAACCGGCGATAGCAGTGTAAATATAAATTGTCCCGCCATAGGGATGAGCGACAGGGTTGCGGCGATGAGTAGCAAGGTGGTGCACAGAATAATCCACCCCAACGGAACCTTGCGGAACAGGGCGAAGCCGTGGACAATCCATAACCATCCGTGTTTCGCATCGACTTGCGTGACTTGCATTTTTTTCTCCGTTAGAGCGTGGCCGGTGGAACGTCGACGGGGCCGTTGCGCTCAAACCCAAACCTCAAACAACCGGGACTGTGATGCTGCGTGGTTTTTCAGTATGTGCAGGAAGTGTGAAGGGTCTTTGACATGCGTCAGTTCTCCGGCCCGGGGCAAATGAAAATCCTGTAACCGTGATACCCAGAACCGCAAGGCTGCGGCACGCAGCATCAGTGGCCAGGCCTTGTGCTCAACTAGGGTTAGGGGGCGCGTCGCATGATAGGCAGCAAGCAGCGATCGCGTTGATCGTGGGTCCAGTTCTCTCTCGTCGTTCAAACACCAGTCATTAGCCGTGATAGCCAGGTCGTACAGCAAAACGTCGTTGCACGCGAAATAGAAGTCTATGACACCCCCCATGGCCCCGTCATTGAACAGCACGTTATCCCGAAACAGATCAGCGTGGATCACTCCTCGCGGCAGATTTTCAAGGCGATAGAGGGATTGGAAACGCAACTCTTCCTTGAGAACTTCGGCCTCTTCCGCAGCGAGAAAGGGCATGACATCGATTGCCGCGGTTTTCCACCATTTGGGTCCACGCGCATTCTCCATCTTTTCAGGGTAGGAAATGCCGGACAGATGCATGTTTGCCAACAGTTCGCCCACCTCCGCGCAGTGCGCGGCAGTGGGCTGTTCCTGCGATTTTCCCGGGAGGCAGGTAACGATGCTGGCTGGTTTACCGTTCAGTTCCCCGAGGAATTTATTGTCGAGGTCCGCCACGGGGCTGGGGCAGGGAATGCCACGGCGTGACAGGTATGACATCAAATTCAGATAGTAAGGCAGCTCGGCCGCAGTCAGTTTTTCGAATAAAGTGAGAACGTACTTGCCATGGCTGGTGGTGACGAAATAATTGGTGTTTTCGATACCCGAAGAGATACCTTCCAGATTGATGAGTGTACCGAGGGAGTAGTTTCTTAGCCAGGCAGAAAGCTGATGTGGGGTGACGGTAGTGAAAACGGACATGAGCGATAAAAAAGGGAGGGCAGAAGTCTAACAGATGAAAATCTGCCGCTGCCCTTTATGAAAATTTAAAACTGGTGTATCACCCACATTGGAGGGCGGACGTTCTGATCAAGGCCGCCGGTGCTATGGCTAGAAAACGTGCCGTCGCCCTGATTGTCTATCAAATAATACGGCAGACCAATACGAGGCGTTACCTTGATCATGTAGAGGCGACCGTTTATCCGGTATTCCTCGATCTTGTCCTCACCTCGCTTGGTAATGGTAACTTGCGGCTCAAGCGAAGGGTCGTCCTCATCCCCGGCGCCCGGCGACGGCAAAGGCAACGCTGGTGGTTCCGGCACTTCAGGCAGCGGCCGCAGGTCCTTGGGCTGGTTGGACTGCGCTGCTGCAGGTAATGCAACGCTCAATAACAGTGCAAGAACGATGCGACGCATGGCGCCTCCCGGCAGGGTAAGGGTCAATATCCCATTCTATCCGAAATGTCACCTCTATTATAGATTGAGTTGGACCTCCCGTTCGGCTGCGGACGGTTCAAACCCGCGGGATTCATAATACTTGAATATCGCATCCACAACCTCCGCGGGCTCATCAATCACCTGCATCAAGTCCATGTCCTCCGGCGCGATCACGCCTTCGGTAATAAGCACCTGCCGGAGCCAATCCAGCATGCCCCGCCAAAAATCCGAACCGACAAGAATAATAGGCATTCTTCGCGTCTTGCCGGTCTGCACCAGCGTGAGTGCTTCCATAAGTTCATCCAGAGTTCCGAATCCACCGGGCAGGACGACGTATGCAGTCGCCAATTTGACGAACATATACTTGCGGGCAAAAAAATGGCGGAAAGTCTGACTCACGTCCTGATAGGCATTTCGGCGCTGTTCATGCGGGAGCTGGATATTGAGACCGATGCTGGGCGAATCCCCGAAATAGGCGCCTTTGTTGGCCGCTTCCATAATACCCGGGCCGCCGCCCGAAATGACCGCAAAACCCGCATCGGATAAGAGACGCGCGATCTGCTCGGCTAATTTATAGGTAGGATGATCCGGAAGCGTGCGCGCGCTACCGAAAATACTTACTGCGGGTTTAATCGAATTCAGGCGTTCCGTTGCCTCGACAAATTCTGCCATAATCCCGAACACACGCCATGACTCCCTCGCCGACCATGTTTTTTCCCTGAAATCGGCTGTCATTGTATGGGCTAATTTATCTTCCGCGCTCATTGGAAACCTTTGGACGTTTTAAATGGAAACACTATTGCTTGTTGACGGTTCATCGTACCTGTACCGCGCTTTTCATGCTCTGCCAGATTTCCGTAACCGCAACAATGAACCGACGGGCGCTATTTATGGCGTGCTCAACATGCTGCGCCGTTTGCATAAGGATTACCAAGCCGATTATAGCGCGTGCGTATTTGACGCAAAAGGCAAGACCTTCCGCGATGATCTTTATGCGCAGTATAAATCGCATCGCCCTCCGATGCCGGACGATCTTGCCGCACAGATCGGTCCGCTCAACGAGTGCATAAAAGCAATGGGCTGGCCGATGCTGATCGTGGAAGGCGTGGAGGCGGATGATGTCATCGGGACGCTGGCTAAACAGGCCGAACGGGAGCACATGCGCTGCATCATTTCTACCGGCGACAAGGACATTGCGCAGCTGGTCAACCCGCAAGTCACGCTGGTCAACACCATGACGAACGAAAGGCTCGACGAAGCTGCCGTGCTTGCAAAGTTTGGCGTGGCGCCAATGCGCATGCTCGATTATCTGGCATTGGTGGGCGACGCTTCCGATAACATCCCGGGCGTCGACAAGGTGGGGCCCAAAACAGCCGTAAAGTGGCTCACCAAATACGGCGATCTCGACAACCTTATCGTTCATGCAAATGAAATCGGTGGCGCCGTAGGAGACAATCTGCGCCAGGCCCTGGATTGGCTGAGTCAGTCGCGCCAACTGCTCGCAATTAAATGCGACGTTGCATTGCCAATGAGCTTGCGTGATCTTGCGCTGCAACCGCAGGACGCCGCAAAGTTGGCTGAGTTGTATGAACGCCTGGAGTTTAAAACCTGGTTGCGCGAATTGACGCAGGAACCAGATGCAAAAGAGCCCGGCGGCATCGCATTCTCGGAGGACGCCCAGGAGGCGAGCGCGAAGCGGACATATCACGATGTCGTGCGAGGGGATTATCACACTATTTTTACCCCTTCCCAACTCGATGAGTGGATCGAACTTCTAAATGCCGCGCCAGTGGTTTCTCTGGATACGGAAACGACGGGGCTCGACCCAATGCAGGCGCAACTCGTGGGCATCGCGTTTTCGATCAAGGCTCATCAGGCTGCTTACCTGCCGCTCGCGCACTGCTATGCAGGCGCACCGCCGCAATTGCCCATCGGCATGGTGCTGGACAAGCTCGGGCCGTGGTTGACCGATTCGACCATGCCTAAGTTGGGGCAGAATCTCAAATATGATATGCATATATTTGCCAACTATGGCATTCAATTGAAAGGCATAGTACATGACACATTGTTACAGTCTTATGTACTCGAATCACATCGGCCGCACGATATGGATAGCCTGGCCTTGCGACATCTCGATGTCAAAACGATAAGCTACGATGAGATCACCGGTAAGGGGGCGAGTCGGATATGTTTCGATCAGGTGGACATCGAACGTGCATCGCAATACGCGGCTGAGGATGCGGACATTACGCTGCAGCTTCACCAGGACCTTTATCCGCAAATTGCCGAGGAAATAAAGCTCGACTATGTTTACAGTGCGCTCGAAATGCCGGTGATGGAAATATTGTTTGAAATCGAGCGCAACGGCGTGCTTCTGGATCTGCAGCTACTGTCGGTTCAAAGCCGCGAGCTTGGTGAAAAGATGCTGGCGTTGGAAGATCGGGCGTGTGCGATCGCGGGACAGCCTTTCAATTTGAATTCAACCAAGCAAATTCAGGAGGTTCTGTTCGAGAGACTCAAGCTGCCCGTGCTGAAAAAGACCCCCGGTGGCGTGCCATCGACCGACGAAGACGTGCTTCAACGGTTGGCACTGGATTACCCTTTGGCAAAAGTCCTGCTCGATTACCGCGGCGTTGCCAAGCTCAAATCGACTTATACCGATAAGCTCCCCCGCATGGTGGACGCCGCTACGGGGCGTGTGCATACCAATTATGCACAGGCCGTGGCGGTGACGGGACGGCTTGCCAGCAATGAGCCCAATCTGCAGAATATTCCCGTTCGAACGGCTGAGGGTCGCCGTATACGAGAGGCATTCATCGCCTCTCCCGGTAGCTGCCTGGTTTCGGCTGATTACTCGCAAATTGAGCTCCGCATCATGGCGCACATTTCCCAGGACGCAGGCTTGCTCAACGCCTTTGCGGCAGGCGAGGACATACATCGCGCCACCGCTGCGGAAGTGTTCGGGATTCCGCTGGAAATGGTAAGCGGGGAACAGCGTCGCTATGCAAAAATCATTAACTTCGGCCTGATCTATGGTATGTCGGAATTCGGATTGGCCTCGCAGCTCGGCATTGACCGCACTGCCGCGAGAGCATACATGGATCGGTATTTTGCACGCTATCCGGGCGTCGCCAATTACATGAGGGACACCAGAGAAACGGCCAGGAACACGGGCTGGGTGGAAACCGTGTTCGGGCGCAGGCTGTGGCTGGCCGAAATAAATAGTTCCAACGGCATGCGCAGGCAGGCGGCGGAGCGGGCCGCGATCAACGCGCCAATGCAAGGCACCGCCGCAGATATCATCAAACTCGCCATGATTGCGGTCCACGGCTGGCTGATGCGCCAAAACCTCCGTAGTAAACTTATCATGCAGGTCCACGACGAACTGGTATTGGAAGTGCCGGACGATGAACTTGAGATGGTCAAATATCAATTACCCAAGCTTATGGGCGACGTCGCCAAACTCGACGTCCCGTTATTGGTAGAGGTTGGTGTCGGGCCCAACTGGGAACAGGCACACTAGGAAGCTTCTGAACAAGTCCTTCGCTGGGGGGCTGCTTTGTAATGCTCTCCTAATTAATAAGGTATAAGGGATCAGCGTGCGCCGTCGCCTGGCGCGCAGCCATCCCGCAAAGTCCGCCATCGTAGGGAACCTTCGAACCAGTTCTTACGTGCGCGACCCTCGAATTTTGCTTTTGCTACGGATGTGCTCTAGTCGGCTTCTCCCCACGTTCGTCAGCGGAGCGGACGGTATTTATAACTTGCTAATAACGTAAAAATTGCCGTAAAATCACACCCTTTTCGGTTTTGAACCCTCATAGGGCACATATGGTTACTATTCGACTCGCGCGTGGCGGCGCAAAGAAACGCCCGTTTTTCAACCTGGTAGTAGCTGATTCTCGTAATGCCCGTGATGGCAAGTTTATTGAGCGTATCGGTTTTTATAACCCCAGGGCGGCTGAAGGGGAAGAAGCGTTGCGTGTTCAGCTGGATCGCGTTACATATTGGCAATCGCAAGGTGCTCAGCTATCTGATACTGTGACGAGACTTGTCAAAGATTTTGGCGCGAAGCAAAAAGCCGCAGCAAGCTGAACCCCCCGAACCAGCAGAACTGATCGTCGTATTGGGCCGTGTTGCCGGGCCCTTCGGAGTATCAGGCTGGATCAGGATTTTTCCATATACCGAAAATGTAGATGGGTTGCTGGACTACCCGGTCTGGTGGTTAGGCACAGGCAACGGCGATTGGCGTAAGCATAGAGTACTTGCGAGCGAGGTCCACGGAAGTATCCTGGTTGCTTTACTTGAGCAATACGATGATCGTACAGCGGCAATGCAGTTGAAGGGATTGCAGGTTGGCGTTCCTCGCAGCCAGTTGCCAGTCTTACCGGAAAGCGGTGAGCAGGGGTACTATTGGTCAGACCTGATGGGCTTTGGAGTCGTTAATGTGCTTGGTGAAGAGCTGGGAGTCGTGACCGGGCTACTGGAAACCGGCGCCAATGACGTCCTTCAAGTGCGAAGCCCGAGAGAAGGCGACGCAGAAAGACTGATTCCTTTCATTCCTGAGGTAATTGTCAAGGTGGACTTGAAGGCGGCGCGAATCACGGTAGACTGGGGCCTGGACTACTAGTCATGGCTTTTGAGTTTGATGTCGTCACGCTTTTCCCTCAAATGTTCGAGGCGATTACGAAGTACGGCGTTACCGGACGGGCCAGCACAAACGGAATTTATCGCTTACATACCTGGAACCCGCGCGAATTTACGGAAGATAATCATCGTACCGTGGATGACCGACCCTATGGTGGGGGTCCGGGAATGGTGATGCTGGCGGAACCCCTGGAAAGGGCCATAACGGCGGCAAGAAGCCGCCAAAGTGTAAATAGCCTCGGTACCGTGAGCGCCCCGAAGGTGGTGTACCTTTCCCCGCAGGGACGCCCGCTGAATCATCAGGTGGTATTGGAGTTATGCGAGTTACCTGCCCTCGTACTGCTTGCCGGACGCTACGAAGGCGTAGATGAGCGCCTGATCGAGCGGCAGGTGGATTACGAAATTTCTATCGGGGATTATGTACTCTCCGGCGGTGAACTGGCCGCCATGGTTTTGATAGATTGTATGGTACGGCAAATGCCCGGCGTGCTCGGGGACCCTGAATCGGCCAGCCTGGAATCCTTCACCAACGGGTTGCTTGATTTCCCGCAGTACACGCGGCCCGAGGTTTACTACGGTACTGTGGTACCCGACGTGTTAATGTCTGGACATCATGCCAGAATAAAACGCTGGCGTTTGCAACAGTCTTTGGGCAGGACATGGCTGAGACGCCCGGATTTGCTGGCGTTGAAAGTCGAGAGCGGCCTGACCGGCGAGGAAAAAAGATTGCTGGAGGAATTTCAGCGATCCTACGGAATCAATTGAAAGCAGCAGCAACCGAGGAATATAAAGCAAAAAAGCTAAGGAGTAGAAAAATGAATCTGATCGAACAACTTGAGAGCGAAGAAATCAGCCGTCTGGGTAAAACAATCCCGGACTTCTCCACCGGGGACACCGTTGTGGTTAACGTCAAAGTGGTAGAAGGCGACCGCAAGCGTATTCAGGCTTATGAAGGCATTGTCATCGGAAAACGCAATCGTGGTCTGAATTCCGCTTTCACTGTGCGTAAAGTGTCCAGTGGAGAAGGTGTCGAACGTACTTTCCAAACTTATTCGCCACTGATCGCCAGTATTGAAATCAAGCGGCGCGGCGACGTGCGCCGAGCCAAGCTGTATTACTTGCGGGACCGTTCGGGCAAATCTGCGCGTATTCGGGAAAAGCTGCCAGCCCGAGCTGCCGTGAAGAAGGAAGAGAAGGATGTGCGTAAAGCCGAGCCCGCCTAAGCGTTGTTAAACCTCTGAACAAGTTTTCCATCCCATGGGCCTTGTTACAGAGGTTTTCGACTCAGGGCGCTGGTTAGCATCATTTTTGTTTCGGCTGCGGCTTTTGTTCAATTTCCTTCAGCCAGATATCATACACGTCGTCTGGCCACAGTGATTTGATCCACACAATCACATCATCGATCTGCTGATTCGTCAATTTTCCATCCCAGGGTGGCATGCCCCCGGGACCTGGGCTACCTTCCCGAATCATTTTTTCCAGCGTTTCGGTTGAGTGATGCCACGCATGGGCGCTACCGTCCAACGGCGGTGGCGGATATCTGCCGTCGGGCCCGGGGGTCCGCCAACCTGGCGTGGATTCCCCATTTGACCCGTGGCAACTCGCGCAGTTGGCACGATAGACAGCCTCACCACGCTTGATCTTTTCCGGATCCAGCTTACGCGCCGCCAGGTTTTTCGGCTGTTCCACCGGAGCAGTAGCTGAAGGCGCCGTTTCCTTAACAGTGGTTTCCGACTCGACAGCGGAAGAGGACGGCTGGGCGGGTGCCGCTGGCACCGCTGGTGCTGCAGGCGCTGATGTCTCTGCGGGGGCCTTTGAAGGTGCGGGGGACTTGGACTCGCCGCATGCAGCAATAATTCCGGCCATGCCGATCAGCAGAAAAAAACGAATGTTCATGAGGATAGCCTTTACGGTTGGCCCGTCGGCGGGATGTAACGAATGCGACGGGCCAAGTTCTTTTTATTCAACGCGACGAGAGCAGAGAGGAGATTGCAATCCTCTCATTTCAGTCTCATCATGGATTCTTTCGGATCGGAAGGAAGGTGGCGGCTGTATACGCTCGTATCGCCCTGTTTATTGATCAACAGCACGTCATAAGGATCGCTGCGCGCGCCTTCCATACCAGGAGAGCCATGGGGCATACCCGGTGCGGTAAGGCCAATGGCCCGTGGACGCTCTTTCAACAATCGCTTGATATCCGCTGCGGGTACATGACCTTCAACCGCATAACCGTCGATCAGGGCGGTATGGCATGAACCCAGCGTCGTAGAAATGCCGGCGCGCTCCCGTGCCTCTTTGTTACCCACATCGTGGGTGTTCACAGTGAAGCCGTGCGCGCGCATATGGTCTACCCATTTTGCGCAGCATTTGCATGTGGCGCTTTTGTAGACCTCGACCGTCGTCGGAGCGGCCTGCGTGACCGCCGGCAAACCGCTGATGAGAAAGGATCCTGCTAGTAATACATGTTTTGCTATTTTCATTTGGCTTCCACGTTGATTGTTCCTTTCATGCCGGGAAAGTTCATGCCCTTGAAGTGGCCTGGCAACGGGCAGGCGAAACTGACGGTGCCCGCATCGGCGAAGTGCCATACCAGTTCGCGAGTGTCGCCAGCGTTGACGCTGATCATATTGGGCTCGTCATGGTGTTCCTTCTCAGGGTGTTTTTTCATCATTTTGCCATGCTCATCGATTTCGTCAGGTGAGCCGATCATCATCTCATGCTGCTTTTTGCCTTCATTCTTAAGCAAAAATTTAATTGTTTCTCCCTGTTTCACGCTTATTTCAGAAGGCTTGAAACGGTTTTCCACCATGGTAATCTCGATGGTGCGGGAGACCTTTCCCGGATCGCCGGGGCTGCCTACGCCGTCTTCGGCCAAGGCCCCTGTCCAGTTCCCGGTCAAGATGAAGGCGGACGCGATCAAGATCAAAATCTTTTTCATGTGATCCTCCTCTCTGCAGATCTGGCTTTCCCTGTTGCCGCACCTGAAAATATAGCGCAAATATAGCAAAAAATCGCCCGTCCGCCCAATTTAGTGCAAAATGTCGAGTTGAATCGAGCGCTTAAACTAGAGCAAGGGGGCTCAATCATCGAGACATTGAGTTCACAGGCTGGGCATATGTCCGATGCAGCGATCGAATGACTGGCACGGTTAAACAGGTTTATGGCCTCGTCTTGCCGGTAGGTAATAGACCAGAGAGGCGCTGGCGGAGTTCCAGCTGGTCCCCCACGATGGATCGAACACTGTCCGAGCACGCCCAAGCATTGCTCCTTCATATAAGCAGCGAGTGATGTCGGCCGTTTCAGCCGCTATCTTTCGCCTGGCGTCGTTTCGTTTGATAGCCCCAAAGCGGATTTGGAAAAGAGGGTACATGCCTTTATTTTATGCGCTGCTTTATCTGATCTCCGCGATGGCGTTGTCCGGCTGTGCATCACCCATAGCACTCAACCGGGCAGTCTCCGCCTATGACGAGGCCATTACGAGTGCGGCATCCAAGCAATTGCTGGCGAATATCGCGCGGGCCCATCATCACCAGCCCCTACATTTCACGGGTGTATCGAACGTTGCGGCAACCTTCGATTTTCGCTTCAATGCCGGGGCCACGCCTGCGCTGGGGGGGCTCGCCGGAGCAGTATTGATGCCGATTTTTGGCGCCACTGTCGCTGAAAATCCCACCATCAGCATTGTCCCCATTGAAGGAGAAGAATTCACCAAGCGGCTGCTAGCCCCGTTTCAGCAAGCCAAGCTGACGCTGTTGCTTCGTCAGCGCTACGACATCGACCTGCTGCTGAGACTCATGGCGCAGGAAGTACGCCTCCAACAGCCCACCGAACGGATTGCCTATCGAAATCTGCCCTCCGATTCACAGGGGTATGAGATGTTCCGTCGCGTGGTGCTGCATCTTTCCGCTATCCAGGACCAAAACCAGCTTCATGTCGAACCCTTGACCCTCGAACGCACGTGGATCATTCCCGCCGGGGCAGTTACCGCTGAGGGTTTTCAGGTTCTGGAGAAAGAGTTTTTTGTCCTCTATAACAAACAGGACAATACTTATACGCTTCGCAAAAACGTGCCGGGACCGATCCTCATCACCAATTATGATCCAAATACCTTACCTTCCGAGGAACGCATCCGGTTAAGCAACGAGGCAGGAAACACGAACACCAACGATGTCGCCTTCGACATCCGCCCCCACGGTTCAGGAGGGGAATGGCCCATTCGGGGAACTTTCCGGCTGAGAAGCTTCCATTCCATTCTCGGCTTCCTCGGCCGTTCCCTCGGCGACGAGCCCGAGTACCACGTCGAGCGAGACCCGCGCACTCCACCCATTGCACGAAACGAAAACCCGGTCTCCACGATGGAACTCGTTGTTTCCGACTCGGCGCTTCCGGGTGCGGATCTGTCAATTCATTCGCATAATCGTCACTACGCGGTAAACACCACCGGACCGCTCGCCCGCTGGAACCGCGACGCCTTCCAGATGTTGTATCTGTTGTTTCAGATGACGATTACCGATTTACCCCGCACGGGTGTCCCCAGTATTACGATTGCTAAATAAGCCGGGACTTATTGCCGGGTTCGGCGCCGACGCGAGGGATGCCGAAACGCTATGAAATGATCGCGGGGATTAATTCTTATTCCCATCGTGGATTTGACGGAACAGGACTTCGGGGCCCCCTACAGCTTGGTTAATCTCGATCACCTTGCGCCGTGACTTGTTTCCCTGCTTGAGTATCACCTGACATTGCGGCACGCCAAATACTTCGGCCAGAAACGCCATCAGCGCGGCGTTAGCCGCCCCTTCCACCGGCGCCGCAGCAACTCTGATTTTCAGCGCGTCGCCATGCAATCCCGCTACTTCCGTTCGTTTCGCGCCGGGCTGTATGTGCAGAATGAGGGTAAGCCGGCCACCGCGGGGATGGCTGCGACACCATGCGTTATGCGCAGGAGATGACGTCATGCATTAACATAGCGTGGCTACGACTGTTCACGTGGGTTTAACTATTTTCGCTTGCGAGGATAGGGACGGGAGCGTTAAGCGTTTGCGTTCACTTGAGATTAAATCAAGAGCCGAGTTAAAACAGGTGGGAGATTTGTCTCTCCATCCCTGCTACGACAAACAGCAACAGTTGAATAATCACTAAAACAAATAACGGAGACAGATCTATATTAGCGATTGGCGGGATGCGCGCGCGGATAGCTCCGAGAAACGGTCGGGTGAAACTGTCGAGTACCGGTGCCAGCGGGCTGTAGGGATTGATCCAGGAAAGTAGTGCCTGCGCGATTATCGCTACCATTATGATATAAATCGTCATCTTGATAATCGCTACCAGCGCCAGGAGCGCAAGCCCGCCGATGGCAATCCCGATAGAAGAGCTGAAGTCATAACCCTGCAGCGTTCGAACTCCCGCCAGTAAGAGTAATTGGATAAGCCATGCCAGCAGAAAAGTGGCGAGATCCATTCCCCGGAAGCCGGGAATCACGCGGCGGGCAGGCCGCACCAGAAAATCGGTCAGTGCGATAAGGAATGGCGAAAATGGGTTGCGGTGGGGTGCGCGCAGCAACTGCATCAGGAAACGCAGCAGCAATGCCAGAGAAAATAATCCCAGCAAGGTGTCGAGGAGAAATATAAGCATCTGGTTGAGCATACGTAATCCTCAAAGCAACAGTGAATGGATTTTATTTATTGCCGAACTCATCGGCCAGTTCGCGTGAGCGCTGGCTTGCCGCATGCGCTGCCCGGACAATTGCGCGTTTGACTCCGTCTTGCTCCAAATTCGCTATCGCGCGCTCAGTCGTGCCGCCGGGCGACGTGACCCTGGCGCGCAGCACGGCGGCATCTTCGCTGCTCTCACTGGCAAGTCTGGCCGCGCCGAGAAAGGTGTCAACGCTCATCTGCCGCGCCTGAGCCGGGGTTAAGCCCAATTCACGCGCCGCAATCTGCATTGCCTCGATAAAATAGAATACATAAGCCGGACCACTGCCGGAGATTGCGGTCACCGCGTCCAGCAATTCCTCGCTCTCGACCCAGAGCACAGAGCCTACCGCTCCAAGTATGGCCTCCGCGTTGCGTTTCTCCTCCACGGTCACCTCGGCCCTGGCGTAGAGGCCGGTAACGCCCGCTCGAATCAATGCCGGAGTATTGGGCATGGCCCGCACGACGCGAGTATGACCCGCCAGCCACCGGGAGATGTCTCCCGCGCGAATACCGGCGGCGATAGAGATAATCAGATGGTTTTCAAGCAGCGGAGCGAGTTCCCGGGCCACGGTGGGCAGTTGCTGGGGTTTTACAGCGAGGACTATTACGTCGCCATGGGCTACACCCTGGGCAAGGCTGGCCACCGCTTGCACGTTAAATGCATGCTGTAGTTTTTCTCGTCCCTCAGGGCTTATTTCGACGACGCAAAGCTGGATGGGCGAAAAATCCTGCTGCAAGAGGCCGCTGATCAAGGCGGAAGCCATGTTGCCCCCGCCGATAAAAGTAATGCGCACTGTAATCCCTTTTTTATTAGGCACCTTGGAGGGCAATGATATACGCCGATGGCGGCATAAGCATCAATAGATGCAAACGATGCAGGGGTGAGAAAGGTTCATCACGATACAGAGAAAATGCGGAACTCCCTCTGGCTCATTTTTGACAATGCGGACAATAGAAACTTGAGCGCTGTCCTTGCCTTATTTGGGAGATGGCTGTCCCGCACTTGCGGCAGGGCTTGCCGGTACGGCCATACACCCAGTACTGCTGCTGAAAATATCCCGGATTTCCCCCGCTATCAACAAAATCGCGCAAGCTGCTGCCGCCCGCTTCAATCGCCAGATCGAGCGTGACCTTTATCGCTTGCACCAATCTTTCGCATCGGGTTGCTCCCAGCCGGCCCGCAGCGGTCGTGGGAGCAATGCCCGCGCGAAAAAGCGCTTCATTAGCGTAAATGTTCCCCACCCCTACAACGATGTGACTATTCATCAACACCTCCTTGATGCTCGCGTGCCGCCCCCTGGTTCTCCTGTACAGCAGGGTTCCGGTAAAGCCTTCCGTGAGCGGCTCGGGCCCAAGCTGCGCCAACAGCGCATGCTTCATCACGTCTGGATACGCCCAGAGTATCGCGCCAAAGCGCCGCGGATCACGCAGGCGCAGAACCACGCCATTATCCAGAACCAGATCGGCATGGTCATGCTTTTCCGGCGGCGTGATTGCGCTGGGCGGCAGCAACCTGAGACTGCCGGACATACCAAGATGCAGGATCAACGTCCCCTTGCCGCAATCCAACAAGATATATTTTCCGCGCCGGGTTACCTGGTGAATTTCCGCACCCCGGAGTGTTTGGTCCAGATCAGGAGGGACCGGCCAACGCAGATTGGGGTTTCTTATCTGCGCCCCGGCTATGCGACGGCCTTCCAGATGGGATACGATCCCCCGCCGGGTGACTTCGACTTCAGGTAATTCAGGCAAGTGAATAGTCCGCAAATATAAACTGAGAATGTAAACCGAGTTTCGAGCGGCATCTCAGCAGTGTCCTTAAACTCATGGACTCTTGGTCAGCCGGCGTTCGCAAGTGACCCGGCCTTTCCTCTCTTCATGCTGAAACGGAGGGCAGGGAGTTCATTTCCTTCGCCGTTTCCACCAGATCATTGCGCCGCTTGTCAGAAAAATCAGCGGCAAGACGATCAGAAAGCTCCAGGCTATCATCGTCAGCGCTGGTTCGGCCAACTGCAGATTGCTGTCGAGTGTCGCTCGAGGCTGAATGGCGATGAGATCGTCATCGGCCGCCAGCCAATTGAGGACATTAATGCCGAAATCCAGATTCTTTCCGTAGCCGAGATAGGCGTTAGCAAGAAAATGGCCGCTACCGATCACGACAATCCGCTGCTCGTGGTCCTGCACGGTGCGGCTCATTGCGGCGGCGATCGGGACAGGACCGGCTACATCATACATCGGATCGAAGGCGAGTCCGCTATCAAGCTTACCGGTCTCCACCCATCCGCTTTGCGCTGTTTCCACAAGGGCAACACTTTGCCAATCCTCGCTCTCATTGAGCGCAATCTGGCGGGCAAAGGGAAAGATGGTAGGGTAGTCGAAATTATTGGTGACCGGGTGCTGGGCATAGCTCGCGCCCCGCGCAAATGTAACAGGGGTTCTCAATTGCTCGGCTTGAGGGTCAACCACGACTCCCGCAGTCAGAGTCAGTCCCAGTCTCTCAGCCAGCGGTTGCAACCCATGCAGCGGTTCCTGGTCCACAAGCCACAAAAGATTACCACCTCGTTCGACATAAACAAGCAACTTTTCTACCGTTCCCTCTGACAGGTCAACTTGCGGTGAAGTAATAATCAACACGCTTGTATCCACGGGTAAGTGCCCAATAATCGCCGGGTTGTATACGCGGACGGTGAAGCCCCTGGACGTTAATTGCTTGCCGAATTCTCCGAGATCGCGACTGGCGATGCCGTCGAGCCTGCGCTCCCCATGTCCGGCGAGACCCATTACCCGTTTATCGCCGAAGCGCGCCAGGCGCATCAGTAAATTTGTCAGCGCCTGTTCGTTGAATGTTGCCAGACGTTCCTGCCTGCCATTAAATTCCACCACTGTCTCGCCGTTGACCTGGACACCCGCTGCTTGCGCGCGCTGCGGGTGCTCGTCCGGATCAACGAAAGTAATGGTCAGATCGGGTTTGATGCGTTGATAGAGCGCGAGGAAGTCACCAATTATCTTGGATATGTTTCCCAGTTGCGCATCCTGTGCCGTCGCATAAACGGTAATCGCAATGGGACCGTTCATGTTTTTCAGCACGTCGATCGAGGCCGGGCTCAGACTGTTGCGCGCGTTGTGGCTGACATCCCACTGAATTCGGTTTTCCCATGCCAGATAACCCAGCAGACCCGCGAGCGCGGCCACCAGCGCCAAAAACAGGCCACTCTGCACCAGCCAGTGCCAGCGCCGCTTACTGTTCATCGCGGACATGGCTCAACCATGCAAACGCTCGCCATCCAGTCTGCGGATAGACAGCACCAGAAAGATCAGAGTGAAAATCGCAAAGTACGCAAGATCAAAACTGTCGATCATGCCGCGATTGAAGTTTGCATAATGAGCGAGCAGCGAGAGGTCGCGGGCGATGCCGTCGGTGCTCTCGGCGGTAACATTATCCACGACCCAGAGGCCCAGCAGGACGCCCAGCGTGCCCGCACCGGCTGTGGCAGGTTGAGCACTGAGGCATGAGATATATAAGCCGAGAGCAGTGAAGCAGGCGGATATCAGGCATAATCCGGCGATATTGCTCAGTAACAGGCCAAAATCAAGCGAACCGCCCAATAGCAGCGAAACGGATAAAGCGACAACCAAAGCAATTATGGTGCTGAAGAAGATCATCAGCCCGAGAAATTTACCCAGCACGATGTCGCTTATCGAAACCGGAGCGGAGATCAGGAATGTCAGGGTTTGGTTACGGCGTTCTTCGGCGATAAGGCGCGCGGTCAAGAGCGGGGTCGCGGTCAACAGCACGACGGCAGCCATTGCAGATAATGGCGCGACAATCATTTCGGTGACCCCGGGGGGATTGGCAATCCTGATCAGTTGCGGCTGAATTTGGAGAAAAGTATCGAGATGCGCCAGAAAAACCCATGCCAAGACCACCTGCGCCAGCGCCAATATCACCCAGGCCAGCGGCGAGCAAAACAGTATTTTTAATTCCTTTTGAGCGATCGTGAACATCCGATCAGGCGTCTTCAAAACTGTCCGAACCCATTGTGGAACGCAGGAACACTGCCTCCAGGCCGATGCCTTTTTCTTTCAGCGTCGCGATGCAGCCCGTGAATACCGTTCGACCCTCGTTAACAATTTGCACGCGGTCGCATATGCTTTCCACTTCGGGCAGGATGTGAGTGGAAACAATGACGCTGCGCTCTGCGCCGAGTTCACGGATAAGGCTTCGGATCTCGCGTATCTGGTTAGGATCGAGTCCCGCGGTGGGTTCATCGAGGATGATTACATCTGGATCGTGGATGATTGCCTGAGCGATTCCGACCCGCTGCTGGTAGCCCTTAGACAGCAAGCCAATCAGGCGTTCGCCTGTGCCGCGCAGCCCGCACCGCTGGGTAACCATGTCGAGGGCGGACGAAGCTTTTGAGGTGTTTACACGATGCAGTTTTGCTGCAAGCCGCAAATACTCGTTCACCGTTAACTCCCGGTAGAGTGGCGGTGTCTCGGGGAGATATCCCATCCGGATCTTGGCTTCTTCTGGCCTGTCCATCAAATTGATCCCGCATATTTCGATACTGCCCGTGCTGGGAGCGAGGTTGCCGGTTAGCATGCGCATGACAGTCGACTTGCCCGCACCGTTCGGGCCAAGAAACCCGAGCACTTCGCCATGGCCGAGTTCCAGATCGAGATCATGGACGACTATACGCCGGCCGAATTGGCGGGATAAGCCGCGAGCAAGAATGGCAGGCTTGATTTGTGCGGTCATGACGTGACCTGCGAAGAGTCCAACTTACAGCATATCGAGCTCATTTATCACATCCTGCTCGCATTGCCGCGCTCACTACGAGAGCGAAGGGCGGAACTTTGATTTTAGGGGGCTGCCTATAAACCTGGAGGATCATCCGTATCGGTGTCCACTTGTGATAAGCGTAAAATATACCTAATATGTGCCCTGTACTGAAGGACAATCCCGCCAGTTAGAGCCCTTTTCGAACCTTAGTCTGGATTTTTCCATGAGTCTTAGAATTCCTGGCGCATTAGCGCTGCTTTTTCTTGCTGCCTGTGCGCAGATTCCGGCGAAAACCGATATCAATGCGGACAAGCGGGCGGAAAAGCTTCGTGCTGGTCAGCCAAAACTGCCCGTGCAGGACCTGACTTCACCCATGCTGTTTGATTTTCTGGTGGCGGAAACGGCCTTGCAGCGTGGCGACCAGGAAATCGCCATTCGTACCTATCTGAAGCTTGCAAGAACGACCCGGGACCCGCGAGTGGCACAGCGGGCAACTGAAATCGCGCTTCAGTCGCGCCAGGCTGTACCGGCGCTTGAAGCAGCCCAGATCTGGGTAGAGGTCAGTCCGGAATCGGTAACCGCCCAACAGACGCTGGCGGCGCTGCTTGTAAGTGCCGACAGGTTGGATGAAGCCCGGCCTCATCTCGAAAAATTTCTCGCGGCAGCAGGAAATAATATTGATGAGGCTTTCATGCAGTTGAACACCCTGCTGGTACGCAGCCCCAATAAAAACGCGACTTTTGAGTTGGTCAAGCAACTTGCCGCGCCTTATCCAAAGCTGCCGGAAGCCCATTTTGCCGTGTCCCAGGCGGCGTGGTTCGCCAACGAATTCGATATTGCGCTGACCGAAATGAAACAGGCGTTGGCGCTGCGACCGGAGTGGGAGATGGCCGCGATTTATCAAGGACGAATACTGGCGCGTAATTCCAATGCAAGCGCACTCCAGTTTTACGAAGAGTATCTCAAGAATTATCCCAAAGCCAACGATACGCGGGTCACCTATGCCCGGTTGCTGCTGGCGGAAAAAAATTACAGCAAGGCGAGAGACGAGTTTCAGCGCTTGCTGAAGGAAAATCCGGACAATGCGGACGTAGCCGTGGCTGTGGGCCTGCTCTCGATGGAGTTGCGCGACTACGATGTGGCGGAGTCTAATTTCAAGAGAGCGCTGGAACTGGAATACCGCGATGCCGGCATGGTGCGCTTTTATCTCGGTGGCCTGCATGAAAGAAATCAGCAAATTGATCAGGCAATGGAGTGGTACCGCTCAGTGACGAGCGGGAATCAGTATATCCCGGCACAAATCAAGTATGCTCTCCTGCTGAGCAAAAAGGGCAAGACGAACGAAGCGCTGCAGCACCTGAGGCAATTACCGGCCACGAATGACCAGCAACGCGCCCAGTTGATGATTGCCGAAGCGCAATTGCTACGGGAATCGGGCGAGTATCAGAAAGCGTTTCAGTTACTCAGCAAGGGCCTGGAAAAACTCCCCGACTATCCCGACCTGCTATATGACCGCGCCCTGGCGGCGGAAAAAATCGGGAAGCACGACATCATGGAGTCGGACTTGCGCAAGCTGATCCAGTTGAGGCCGGATCATGCTCACGCGTACAATGCACTCGGCTACGGTCTTGCCGAGCACAGCGATCGGCTGCCGGAGGCTCTGGAACTCATAGAAAAAGCGATCGCGCTTTCGCCCAACGATCCTTACATCATGGACAGTCTCGGCTGGGTACACTACCGTATGGGCAATATCAATCAGGGGCTCAGCTACCTGCAGCAAGCGTACGTGCTCAATCCCGACCCTGAAATTGCCGCCCATCTGGGGGAGGTGCTTTGGGTGCAGGGAACGAAGGATGAGGCGGAAAAAATCTGGCGTACGACGCTAAAGAACCATCCCGGCAATGAAGCCCTGCTCAGTACCATGAAGAAATTCATGAAGTAGCGCAGCACGGCGGAAAGATGGCTTATGCAGGAGGCCTAGAGCCGTTTCGAACCCTGACCGGAGCCAGTTTGCCCTTAAAAAACCGTTTTTTTGCTCGCTGGTGGGGCCTCGTTCTCCTGCCGCAATTTATTGCAGGGTGCGCGGCTCTTGCCCCTCCTACCCCGCAAACGGCTATCAGTACTGTCATCGCCGAGCCTGTGGCAGAGATGGCCAATGCTCAGTCGGCGGCTTTCGCGCTGGTTGGCAGGGCGTCGGTAAAAGGCGGCAAAGAAAGTTTTTCGGGTGGCGTGCAATGGCAACACTCCGGTAGCCGCGACGAAATCCTGCTGCTCAATCCGCTGGGGCAAACTCTGGCACAGATTCAGCGGACTTCTGAAGGTGTTCATCTGGCCACTTCGGAGCAGGAGAATTATTACGCGAGCGATGTGGAGAGCCTGACGGAACAGGTGCTCGGCTGGCGTTTGCCCCTGATGGGGTTGCAATATTGGGTCCAGGGCACGAATTCTCCTGCTACCACAGCGGCGATAGACACGGGTCCGGATGGGCGCGTTGTGGCTATCAGACAGGACGGATGGGAGATCGGTTACTCAAGTTATTTTCCCGGCTCGCCATCGCAGGCTATGCAGGGACAAGTCGCCCTCCCGAAGTTATTGATGCTCACACGCAACGGCCTACAAATAAAACTCGTGATTGATACCTGGATTTCCCTTAATGACTGATGCGAAGGTGTCCAGGCTTGCCTGCCTCGCTCCGGCGAAACTCAACCTGTTCCTGCACGTTGTAGGGCGCAGGGCGGACGGCTATCACCTTTTGCAAACGGTTTTCCGCCTGATTGATTTCTCCGATCAACTGAATTTCGTCCTGCGACACGACGGTACCGTGAAGCTGCTGTCGCCCATACCCGGCGTGCCCGAAGACACGGATTTGTGCGTGCGCGCCGCACGCTTGCTGCAACAGGAGAGTGGCGTGTCCAGCGGCGTGGATATTCTTCTGGAAAAGCGCATCCCGATGGGAGGCGGCCTTGGCGGGGGAAGTTCGGACGCAGCCACGACCTTGCTGGCCCTAAATCGCTTGTGGGGGCTGAACTGGCCACGGGACCGGCTGATCCAGCTTGGGGTCAAACTGGGAGCGGATGTGCCTGTGTTCATTTTTGGTAAGAGTGCCTTCGCTGAAGGTATCGGCGAAAAACTTGTACCCATCGACCTGCCACCGGCCTGGTATCTGGTCCTCACGCCGTCCGCCCAAGTACCAACCGCTCAGGTTTTTGGCAGTAAGGAATTGACACGAAACACGATTCCAATCAAAATACCGCCCTTTTCGGTCGAGCACGGGCATAATGATCTTGAGCCGGTGGTATGCCGCCTTTATCCCGAGGTAGCGCGCTACCTGGAATGGCTCAAGCAGCTTGACAGCCCGCGGATGGCGGCTATGACGGGCTCCGGCGCTTGTGTTTTTGCCGAGTTCGCCGCTGAGCCCACAGCAAGAGCGGCACTAAGCCAGCTCCCATCCGGTATGTGTGGTTTCGTGGCGCGGGGTTTGGATCATCATCCCTTGCATGATTTTGTGGAACAGTGATATTGGGGAGTCGCCAAGTGGTAAGGCACCGGATTTTGATTCCGGCATTCGTAGGTTCGATCCCTACCTCCCCAGCCAGTTTTAAGTCTCGAAATCCGGGGCGAGTCGATCACATGGCGTTAACCGCGTCATTTGCCTGCACCCCCCGGTTCCCGGTTTAGAGCTTTTTAACCTAAAACTTCCAGTCATGGCCTACGATAGCTTGATGGTTTTTACCGGGAACGCCAATCCCAAGCTGGCGCATGATGTGGTGCGGCATCTCAATATCCGTCTTGGGCGTGCAACGGTAGGGCGCTTCAGCGATGGCGAAGTGATGGTGGAAATCCTTGAGAATGTCCGGGGCAAGGATGTATTCGTATTGCAATCTACCTGCATGCCGACCAATGATACGCTGGTGGAATTGCTGGTACTGGTGGATGCGCTGAAGCGCGCGTCGGCCGGCCGCATCACGGCGGCAATCCCGTATTTCGGCTACGCCCGCCAGGACAGAAGGCCGCGTTCTGTGCGGGTCCCCATCACGGCGAAAGTTGTGGCGAATATGCTGACCACTGTCGGAATCGACCGGCTGCTGACCATGGACCTTCACTCGGATCAGATTCAGGGCTTTTTCGATATACCGGTCGATAATATCTATAGTATGCCCATCCTGTTGGGTGATTTATGGAAAAGCGATTTTCAGAATCTGGTGGTGGTTTCTCCCGATGTCGGAGGGGTCGTACGGGCCAGGCAAATGGCAAAACGGCTGGAGTGCGATCTCGCCATTATCGACAAGCGGCGTCCCAAGGCCAACGTTGCAAAGGTAATGAATATCATCGGTGACGTGCAGGGGCGGACATGTGTCATCATGGACGATATGGTGGACACCGCCAATACATTGTGTGAAGCAGCGCGAGCCCTGAAGGAGCATGGGGCGGAACGCGTGCTGGCTTATTGCACGCACCCGGTTCTGTCCGGTAATGCGGTGGAGCGGATTGCGAGTTCCGCCCTGGATAAGCTGGTGGTTACAGATACCATTCCTCTACGGGAGGATGCTAAAACCTGTGTGCGCATTCAGCAGTTGAGCGTGGCGAGTCTGCTGGCGGAAACAATGTTGAGGATCAGCAACGAGGATTCAGTAAGTTCGCTGTTCATGGAGTAGAAGGATACCGCTCTTTGCCGGAATCAGCTTTCACAGCGTAAGTAAGTTTTACAAGTTTTAATAACCGGAATCATCTGGTCGCGGGTGATCCACATTTTGGAGAAAATAATGCAGATCGAAATCAGCGCCAACAAGCGCGTATTGCAGGGCACAGGTGCGAGCCGCCGCCTGCGTGGTTCGGGCAAGGTGCCCGGAATCATTTACGGCGGAGAAAATCCGGCACAGCCCATCGAGCTGGACCATAACAACCTCTTTCATCAGCTCAAACTGGAAGCCTTCCATGCGTCCATCCTGTCGATGGAGGTTGAGGGCCAAAAAGAAACCGTGCTTTTGCGTGATATCCAAATGCACCCGTTCAAGCCTCTGGTTCTGCATATCGATTTCCAGCGCGTCGACCCCAACAAAAAAATTCACATGAAAGTGCCGTTGCACTTCATTAACGCGGATATTGCGCCAGGGGTTAAGCTTTCCTCCGGTCTCGTCAGCCACGTGCTAACCGAACTCGATGTTTCCTGTTTGCCGAAGGATCTGCCCGAGTTTATTCAGGTTGATTTGGCTGATCTCGCTGCTGGCAACACCTTGCACTTGAGCGACCTGACGCTGCCCGAGGGCGTGGAAATTCCATCTCTTATAAAGGGGGACAACCTACCGGTTGCCACCATCGTCATTCCCCGCGCGGTTGCTTCCGACGAAGCGGCTGCCGCAGTTGCTGCGACGGAGGTTCCAACCACTGTGCAGAAGAAAGAGGGTATTGCCAAGGAAGGCGAAAAAAAGGACGCTGGGAAGAAGAAATAGTACCTGCGATTTCTCTGCCGTTTTTTCATGTGGGCCCGCTGGACTTAAACCGGTTCCGGCGGGTTTTCTTTTTAATAACGCAGGTTTTTTCACTCGTCGCGTTTGATGAAACTCATTGTCGGTCTTGGCAACCCGGGCAGGGAATACACCGCTACGCGCCATAACGCCGGCACCTGGTGGATATCGCGGCTGGCCGATCAATTAGGCGTTGCGTTAAAAGCGGAACCCAGATTTCACGGCCTGTGCGGACGTATCGGCCAAGGCGAGTCCGAACTGTGGCTGCTCAATCCACAGACCTATATGAACGCGAGCGGACGCGCCGTTGCCGCATTGTGCCGTTTTTATAAAATCGAGCCCGAGCAAATGCTCGTGGTCCACGACGAACTCGATTTACCGCCGGGCACATCCAGACTAAAGCTGGACGGCGGGTTGGGGGGGCACAACGGATTGAAGGATATCGCGGCGCATCTTGCCACGCGGAATTTCTGGCGCTTGCGCATTGGCATTGGCCATCCAGGCGACAAGAACGGGGTGGTAAATTATGTGTTGCAGCCTCCGCGCAGAGAAGAGTCGGTCCTCATAGACGAGGCGATCGAGCGCAGCCTGGAGGTTTGGCCGCTGATCGCGCAAGGCAATTGCCAGGCTGCAATGATGAAGTTGCACACCAAGGATAAAGAGGAAAAATAAGCCGTGCGAAATAGTGCCGCATCGCTTCCCTTTCGGCTTCGAGGCATGCTGCGCCTCGTTCCGTCACATCGATCCAAAGCGAGTCGTTCACAACAGATTAAATTATGAGTCTCAAATGCGGTATCGTTGGTCTGCCCAACGTCGGGAAATCCACTCTCTTCAACGCGTTGACCAAGGCGGGTATCGCCGCCGAAAATTATCCGTTCTGCACTATCGAGCCCAATATAGGCATTGTCGAAGTTCCCGATCAGCGTCTCGCCGCACTCTCTGCAATCGTCAAGCCGCAAAAGATACAGCCTGCCATTGTCGAGTTTGTAGATATCGCCGGCCTTGTTGCGGGCGCCTCCAAGGGGGAAGGACTGGGCAACAAGTTCCTCGCTACCATTCGAGAAACCGATGGCATCATCAACATGGTGCGATGTTTTGCCGATGATAACGTTGTGCATGTGTCCGGCAACGTTGATCCAATTTCGGATATTGAAACCATACAAACCGAATTGGCGTTGGCTGACCTGGCTACATTGGAAAAAGCGCTCCAACGCGAAAGCAAACTTGCCAAATCGGGGGTCAAGGAAGCGATCAAGTTTGTGGCGCTGCTCGAAATGGTGCGGGCGCACCTTGACCAGGGGAAGCCTGTCCGAAGCCTGGGGCTTGACAAAGAACAAGAGCAGCTGTTGCAGCCCTTGTGCCTGTTGACGGCCAAGCCCGCGATCTACGTTGCCAACGTCGACGAAAAAGGTTTCACGAATAATCCCCTGCTGGAACGCGTGCAGGAGTACGCGGCGGGCGAGGGCGCACCGGTTGTCGCCATCTGCGCCGCACTGGAGGCGGAAATTGCCGACATGCCGGATGAGGATAAGCAGATCTTTCTTGCGGATATGAATCTTGAGGAACCGGGACTAAATCGCCTGATCCGTGCCGCCTACCAGTTGCTTGGCTTGCAGACATATTTCACTGCCGGCGTGAAAGAAGTGCGCGCATGGACCATATCGAAGGGTGATACGGCGCCGCAGGCCGCTGCCGTGATCCATACCGATTTCGAGAAAGGGTTCATCCGTGCCGAGGTCATCAGCTATGACGACTTCATCGCCTGCAACGGCGAGCAGGGCGCGAAGGAGGCAGGCAGGATGAGGCTGGAGGGCAAGGAGTACGTCGTCAAGGATGGCGACGTGATGCATTTTCGGTTTAACGTCTGAGCAGACTAATTAACGTTCAATCATGTTCGCCGATGTTTGAGAATACAAATAACTCCATACCGAAAGGACTGAGAGATTTCACTTCTTTTCGTGGGAATGGCTGTTTTGGCGTGTAGCAAGAATCGGCCAGAGCGGACATGTCGAAACAATAGGTCAGCGCCAGTCGCCATACTGATCGCTGGACTCCAATTGGCTAGTCCTACTCAGGCCTATCAAGTATCAGCGATGAACCCTCGTTCGCGCCATGTCGCCCGCACGTAGTCCTTGAACACGTAGCCCTCCCCGAGCTCCAGATTATCTGCATGGTCTGAGACGATAATCTGCGGCATCACCTCGGTCTTCATCTCGGTTTCCGCACAGAACTTAGCAAACTGCGTGAACATGTTGGTCACAGAGTTTAGGTCGGTGTCCAATTTCCCTTCCCGTTTTGCCTGCTTTGCCAACTCTGTTGGCTCAAATGCCTCGCCGTCATCCAGCGAAGCCGGGAAATACACCTGAGTCGGCTGATCCAGAAACAAGATTGGCGGGATCTTGCAGCCCTCGTCTGAGCGCGCAGCAAATTGGTAGTGCAGCGACATGAACAATGCCAGGTGCGAGTGCAGCCAGTTCGCCCCACTACCCATCGAGCGCAGGTAAACTCGGGTCTTTGGGTCACGCTGGTACCAGAGATCAAATGACTCGAGATCGAACTTTAGGTTGACCGGCTTGTAGGTCTCCTCGAAATCGAAATATTCGCCGATCTCGCACATCTTGGTATTGATCGCGTCTTGTAGACCGTTCAAGCGCTCGGCGACGTTGTACTCCGCCAGTCGCTCGCCAAGCACCTTCACCCGCTCCTTCCAGCGTTTCTCCTCTTCTGCTAATTCCGACAGCGGTTTATCGATCTGCCGCTGGATTGCTATTTCTAGCTTCAGCTTTGCCTTCATGGCCTGCTCATCAATCGACTTCGACGTTTGCAGCCTCTCAATCTCCTCATCGAGCGGTTGTAGGTCAGCCTGGGTACGTTTGAGTTACTCGTTGATCTCTTGGAGCTCACTTTCGACTTTCCGGCGTTGATTCACAAAGCTCTCACGCGCGTACGCAGACAGTTCCAGCTCATCATTCAACCACTCGATGGCAGCGGCAAGCTTGTTCGCCTCGGTTACCGGGACGTACGTCTGAGTTTCGCACAATGGGCAATGGGACTTGTCCAATTCCGTCGAGTCGGGAATACCATCGCCGGTCAGATCCAAACCGAATTGCACCGCAGACTTGATGGAACCGTTGATCAGGCGCAACTGTCCCTGCGCCTTACGCTTCTTGACGAGGATGTCGGCCCGTTCATCCAGCAACTTCCCACGCAGAATTTCAACTTGGTTCGATAGCACTTGGACCCTGACCAAGCGTCCCGAGATGATCTTCAACACCGATTTGGGCTTGGACCAGATCTCCTCTGCCGTTATCTCGACTAACGGAGCACCTGCCAAAGCCTTGAACTCAGCCAGATACCGGTCATTCTCCTTAATACTGTCTTCCTTACGCTTCTCCTGCTGGGGAATCTGCGTCTGAATCTTCTTCAGCTCGTACTTGGCCCGTTCGAAGTCCTTGGCCAGATCAAAATATTCCTCGCCCACCAAGCCCATCAGAATCTTGAAATGGTCAATCGCTTGGTCTCGTTTGTATTTTTGATCGAAGCGATAGAAGATTGCGTGCTTATTCGCTACCAAGTTCTGGTGCTGCAACATGAAAGACGAGAAGCTACGCACCGAAGGGGTTTCGGCTTTCCATCGACCGCTTGCCTTGATGAACGGGTCCTCGTCGATGTTCTCCATTGTTATCGCAAAGTGCCGCCCTACGCTCTTCTTGAAATCGTCCAAGGGCATGAAATGGCGGTTATCAAAGAACGCTGTCGGTTGCTTGAGTAAACCCAACAGGTAGTCGGAATCACTACCTACCACTTCCCGTAGGAAACACCGGTTGGACTTCGCAAGACGCGCCGTTACTAGCATATACGTCGGGAATTGGAAGACCGTGAAGAACAGCTCTGAACGATCCGTAATCACCCCCACCGGAGTAGTATCCTCAGTACTGCCTAGGCAGTAATCGAAGATTTCGATGATCGCACTTTTACCCGTCGACGACTTACCGGTTATGATGTTTAGCCCCGGCCGAAACGGCACGTAGTGGAGCTTGTTCTCGTTATCCACCACACCATGTACTTCACAAAGCACTTCATAGCGATTTCAACCCTAACGTCCTGTAAATAGAAACGACGTTTACATCTGCAAAGACCGTGGCAAGCTTCTGCCCCACCTCCAGGAGCTCTTTGTTTGCGTTGGCCGTTCGCACTTCCCCGATCGATCTCACCGATAGGTTGTCGGCAACCTTGATGCCGCGCTCTGCGGTTAGGATCAGCAGCGCTGCATTGGTTAGCGACTTGAAGTCCTGCACTCTTGCCGCGAGGCCCACTAAACGGCTCTGCTCCTTACACAGCGTTCTCAGCGAGCTAGTGGCCCGGGCGCCCATCAAGAAAGTGCGCATGGGCGGATAAAGCACCATCGGTAGCACTAGATAACTGAGCAGCACGTCTTGCTCCTTGGCGTCCGAGAACTCATAAAACCGATGGATGACGGGCGCCAGAGCGAATGGGGTGCGCTGGAGCGTAAATAGATGATCAATTGGACTGCTGCTCATTCCCACATCTTCCAATGAAATTCTTGTGACCGAGTGCCCGGTTCTTCGTCTGCCAGCATCTGGTATATCCCGTTGCGAAATTCGATAGGGGTGTAGTCGTATCTACAGAGCCGGTCAACCTGCAGCGCGCATCGATCAAAATAGAACGCTTGTGACTTTTTGTGCAGGTCAATGATGCTCAGGCTAGACGGGCACTGGGCAAGATAACTACGCCAACTACTGATATGGGATCTGTATTGATTGCGCCTATAGTCCTCGATGTCCGACTGAGGAACGGTGCAATCCTTGATCAGCTCGTAGATATAGTGTTGCGCATGTAACAAATCTACTGTCGCTTCAAGGATACTGCTATCAGCACCAATCTCACTGAGCTTTTCAGCGAACCGGCGAGTTTGAACATCCATCTCACTCGCCTTGCGCTCTAGCGCCTTATAATCCACTTTGGGAAACTTCCAAGTTCCCACCATGTATCGTGAAGTCAACTCGCGAGTCTTATCAGTAAACGCTTCGCTGGTAATCTGCCAACTAGTGGTCATGAAACTCGGGCTGGTCATAAAGCCGAACATATCGTTCATGTAATCATCGCCGTGATGAGCACTGATGGCGCGCAAGTGCTGTTTTTTATAGTGCGCGATGCGCTCCATAAGGCTCGACTGGTCGGTGACGATCTGAATCTTTGAGAGTGCATCCATGAGATCTACGCGGCGATCATCCGCAAGCACTTTACGCTGCAATTCTAAGCTCCTGGAAGCAGTCATCTTGCCGGACCCCGCCAGCCTTGCTTCCGAATTGCTGCGAATATCCTCCAGCACCTGCAATCTTTGCTTAGCGGTTAGACTCCCCCGATTTTTCAGGCTCGTATCTTCACCGAGGCTCTGTGTCGTCAGCAGAACTAGGGTGGAGTACTGTCGAAATCGGGACTCTGGCTTGAGCCAGTTATTCAACGTGTTCCAGAAGTTAGGGTGGCCATCGGTCAAATTGTCGGCATAGTACTTAACCTCCATCTGTTTTTTGTCCGCGACTGTTACGTCACCAAAGACTTCAATCCATAGGATTTCACCATCCTCAAGCGAGTGGCAATACTCCATTGCCACCAGTATCTGGTACTTGAGGGCTATAAAAAGTTTGGTTGCGTCAAAATCGAGTTTTTCGTCCACAGCCCCTCAAACCTTGGAAGCGGCGCTAGCGCCACCGATGTCCTTGAGCCTCTCCTTGTCCACTGCGTTGACGTTGAGGGGCGGATTGGCGAGGACGAAGTCGAATTGGCCGGGGGCGGTATGCGGGTCGTCGTAGTAGCTGTTGACGTTGCCACCGTGGCGGACGTCACCCTCTAGCCTATGCACGGCGAGGTTAAGGCGGCATAGGCGGCTGGTATCATCGGCCTTCTCGACGCCGCAGATGGCGAGTTCGGCAGCGGGGTTCTTCTGGGGCTCCGCGACAAAGCGCGCGGACTGCACGAACATGCCGCCTGAGCCGCAGGCGGGGTCGAGGATGCGGCCGTGGAAGGGTTCGATGACCTCGGCCAGCAGCTTGACGATGCTGCTCAGCGTGTAGAACTCGCCGCCCTTCTGTCCTTCGGTACAGGCGAACTCGCCGTGGAAATATTCAAAGATGCGGCCGAAGGCATCGAAATCGATGCCGGCGCGAATTTCGGACACCTTCTTTAGCAGCTCCTTGAGCCGGGTCCTAGTGAAGAGGTTATAGGTCTTGGGCAGCAAGCCGGCGAGCTGCAGGTTGTGCTTTTCGATCTCGCGCATTGCACCATTCACCTTGGGGCCGATGTCGGCCACCTCGGGCAGCGTTAGCAGGTAGTCGAAGTGCGCCCCAGGGGCGAGGTAGAGGATGCCTTCGGCGTGGTAGGCGGTGGGTTCATCAACCCGGCTACCTCTGCGGGATGATGCGCTCGCCCCCTTCGAGCTTGCTGCGCTGGAGGGCGAAACAGATTTCGGCAAAGCGCAGGAAGACCAGGCCAAGGATAGGTCCGGAATGTTCCTGCGCCTTGAGGCCCGAATTGGCTCGGAACTGGTCGGCGGCATCCCACGGGCGCTTTTCGAGCGACTTGGAAGCGGAGTCTTTTTCGGAAGGAGCTATCCAATGCATAAATAATCTGCCTCAACGAGCTCGAGGCCGCTGTCGTGGACGGCTATTGATGTAGGGCCATCGGCTGCGGTCTCCCTTAAGTTGTATTCTGTCTCGGTAAAGCGGTATTCATTCAGCCGAGGAAGGTTGTTATTGTCCGTTAAATTCCACTGACGAGCTATAGCATTATCCGTTGCCGTTGCCGGACGACAGGGAGCCGTCCCGAAAAATCGATTGATCGCGACCGTTTTTCAGTAGATAGTGTTAACAGACAAGGCTAAACACTCAGCTATGTCGTTCGCCTGAGCCGTGATGAGTGAGCGTGAAGGTGAATAGCTCGGGAGATATCGCGAGAAGAATGAATCAATAACTAGAGTCAGTTCTGTCGATACGCCAGTTGACCAGAGGGAAATCCAAAACCGGTACAAAATCGGTAGGAACTCCTCAATGCGAGTTACTACGGGCAACTCAAGCTGCTTTTTCCGGTTTAACGTTTAATAGTACGTTGGATTGCTCCGCACCTTAGCGGACACTCCAGGTTATTTTCCGGCACTCCACCGGGAATTTCGCATCAGGCTGCAAAAGTCCGTGCGGTGGAAATGGGGATCCTTGTCCGCCACCACATCGGCGAGGCCGGTGCCATGAGTGGTCTCAGGCCGACGCTTCAGACCGTCGTAAAGGGCTTGCAGAAGGTCCTCCGAAAGTCGTGGTGGATGCGGATGAGCCGTTTCGAGAGCATTCCCCTGCGTATGGGTGAATTGATCATAGCCAAGGCCCACAAGGTCCATCATAACGCCTGCGGCAGTAAGTGTGGCGATGGGGTGCAGATGCACGGGAATTCCCGGCGTCGTGTGCAGCGCGATCGCAAGCCAGACTCTCTCGATAGCAGCTTCCGAAATGCGGTGGCTCCGCAGGAAATCGCGCGCGGTATTGGCGCCATCCACCTCGAAGCGCAACCGGCTTTCTCGAAAGCCGGCGGTCAGGCCGACATCATGGAACATGGCTGCGGTGTAGAAAAGTTCCGGATCGAAGCTCAGACCCTTACGCTTTCCAGCCAAGGCGCCCCAAAATAGACCCTGGTAGAGTGCTCAAATAGAAAGCCACTCTCGGTATCTTTAATGAACTGCGTTGCTTCGCGCGCGTTTGGCTTATTGAGGATTCTAACGCCGGAAATTTCGCTGACGATCATATCTATACTCCATCACGTCTTAAGATAAATGTGCATAATCATCTGCAGCGCGACTTTACAGCAAGTAAGCCCAACACCCGGTGGGTGGCGTACATAACTTATGTGCGCACCCAGGAAAGCTGCTTTATCTGTGCATAGTCGTGGATCTGTACTCGGGCATCCTGGTAGGCTGGTCGATGAGCCACTGCCAGGATCGGCAACTGGTGTTACAAGCCGTACTCATGGCGCTGTGGCAACGTAAGGCAAAAACTACGGTCGTCCTGCATTCGGATCGCGGCTGATCGTAACTCCTCCATTATCTATTTTAGCCAACACTGGCCTGCAAAGAAGCTCGGCCCATACTATTCTTTAAAGGGCGAGTAAAAGATGAGTTAACTAAAACATGAAACGGAGGGATAGTATGAAGTACAAGGTTCTTATTACCCCGGTGGCCCCCTCGATCGACACTCACCCCAATTTCACCGGCGTTCTGGCGGATTATGAGGTTGACGCCAGCTCGGAATCCGAAGCGGGGGACGTTGCCTTTGACCGTTTCTGCCAGGAGAACCCCTTCCGCTCTCATCGCCGTGATGATTTCATCATAAATGTGAGTTAAGCCGGGTTCTTAGCTGGTCTCTACCCGATCCCCGATCAATCTGCACAATTTCCCGTGTCCCGCGAAGGCGCGATGCTGGTTTAGTAATTTTTCTACCCTTTCTACTTGTAACCGCGTTCACGGCCCGTATTTTGCGGTTAGCCCCAGGTAAGGAACCTTTGCTGAACGAGTCCTCAGCAGAGAACTTATTCATGGGTTCGTTAAGGTATAATTCCTTTTTATCTCGATTCCGCTTTTGCTGGAGGATGTCATGCCGATATATGAATACCGTTGCGGGTCCTGCGGGTTTGAAAAAGAGTACCTGCAAAAGGTGAACGACGCGCCGATCACGGCTTGCCCCGCCTGTGGCAGCGATGCTTATGCCAAGCTCATTTCCGCCGCCGGTTTTCAGTTGAAGGGCAGCGGCTGGTACGCTACCGATTTCAAGAATGGCGGAAAGCCTAAATCCAAACCCGATGCCGAAACAGGCGCTGCCGCGAAGAGCGACACAGGTGCGGCGAAGAGCGACACCGCTACCCCGGCTGCGCCGGCGGCATCCCCTGCCTGCGTTGACGACTAACCCGCTGCGATACATGAAACGTTATTTCATCACTGGGCTCCTGATCTGGGTACCTCTCGGTATTACCGCTTGGGCGTTGAAATTTCTGATCAGCACAATGGACCAGTCGCTGTTGCTCCTTCCGCGCAGCCTGCAGCCGGAAACCCTGGTGGGCATCTACATTCCAGGCATGGGGGCGGTGCTGACCCTGCTTGTGGTATTCCTGACCGGTCTCGCCACCACCAACATTATCGGGCAGCGGCTGGTGGTCTTCTGGGAAGGCGTGCTGTGGCGCATACCGGTGGTGAAGTCTATCTATTATGGCGTCAAGCAGGTCAGCGATACTCTGTTTTCCAGTCAGGGCGAGGCTTTTCGCAAGGCGCTGCTCGTGCAGTATCCACGCCAGGGTTCCTGGACAATCGCGTTCATGACCGGGTCGCCGGGGGGCGATGTGGTCAATCATCTCAAGGGCGAGTACGTGAGCGTTTATGTGCCTACCACGCCCAACCCTACCTCCGGTTTTTTCCTGATGATGCCGAGAAGCGACGTGATCGAACTCGACATGAGCGTGGACGCAGCGCTGAAGTACATCATTTCCATGGGCGTCGTCGCGCCCGGCAACGGAAAAAAACATCCTACCCCATCGCAGGCGGTGCTGCTGCATGGCGCCAACACCGTCAATTCGACGCCGAGCGAAAAACCCTGATTCCCTTACTTTTCCACTGATCGACTCGCCATGCGAACTGACTACTGCGGCCTTATCGATACCAAATACCTGAACCGAACAATTACGCTTTACGGCTGGGTGCATCGCCGCCGCGATCATGGCGGCGTTATTTTTGTCGATTTGCGCGATCGAGAAGGCTTGGTGCAGGTGGTATGCGACCCGGATAATGCGGAGGCTTTCGGGATTGCAGAAAAAATTCGCAACGAGTTTGTTCTCAAAGTCACAGGCACTGTGCGGCATCGCCCAGCCGGGACGGTTAATCCGAATCTGGTGAGCGGCGAGATTGAGGTGCTGGTTCAATCTATCGAAATTCTCAACACGTCGTTGACTCCGCCATTTCTGATGGACGATGAAAACCTGAGCGAATCCGTGAGGCTGGAGCACCGGTATCTCGATCTGCGGCGTCCTCAAATGCAGGCAAACCTGCGGTTGCGCTACAAGGTAGCAATGGCGATTCGCGTATTCCTCGATCAGCACGGTTTCCTGGACGTGGAGACCCCAGTGCTCACCAAGTCAACGCCGGAAGGTGCGCGCGATTATCTGGTGCCGTCGCGGGTTAACGTCGGGCATTTTTTTGCTCTTCCGCAGTCGCCGCAATTGTTCAAGCAACTGCTGATGGTTGCCGGCTTCGACCGCTACTACCAGATTACCAAATGCTTTCGCGACGAGGATTTACGGGCCGACCGGCAGCCTGAATTCACGCAGATCGATATCGAGACGTCTTTTCTGAACGAAGCCCAAATCATGGCGCTGATGGAAGAAATGATTTGCGGCGTGTTCAAGAGCGCCATGAATATCGATCTGCCGAACCCTTTTCCGCGCCTGCCGTACGCAGAAGCCATGTCACGCTACGGTTCAGATAAGCCCGATTTGCGCGTTCCGCTGGTTTTAACCGAGCTCACCGATGTAATGAGGGAAGTGGATTTCAAGGTATTCCGCGAAGCGGCGCAACGGCCTGGCGGACGGGTAGCCGCGCTTCTGCTGCCGGGTGGCGGCGAACTGTCACGCAAGGAGATAGACGACTACGGCAACTTTGTGGCGATATATGGGGCGAAAGGGCTCGCATACATCAAAGTCAATGCCCTTGAAAAAGGGGTGGAGGGCTTGCAATCGCCGATACTGAAATTTCTGCCTGAGAGCGTGGTGAACATCGTTCTGGAGCGTACCGGCGCGCAAAACGGTGATCTCATCTTCTTCGGCGCAGACAAGGCCCACGTTGTGAACGAAGCACTGGGCGCGCTACGCGCAAAGGCCGGCCATGATCGTGGTCTCGCCGAAGCTGGGTGGAAGCCGCTATGGGTGGTCGATTTCCCCATGTTCGAACGGGATGAAGAAGAAAACCGCTGGAAGGCGTTGCATCATCCATTTACTGCTCCCGCGGATGGTCACGAGGATCTGCTGGAAAACGATCCCGAGAGGGCCTTATCCAAGGCGTATGACATGGTATTGAACGGATCGGAGATTGGCGGCGGTTCAGTGCGTATCCATCGTCAGGAAATTCAGTCGAAAGTATTTCGCGCGTTGAATATCGGTGCTGATGAGGCAGACGAAAAATTCGGCTTTTTGCTGGAAGCGCTGCAATATGGCGCGCCACCCCATGGCGGCATCGCTTTCGGGCTTGACCGCGTCGTTGCCATGATGGCGGGCACTGAATCAATCCGCGATGTTATCGCCTTTCCCAAGACACAGCGTGCCCAATGCCTGCTTACGCATGCGCCCAGCGCGGTGGGCGAGAAACAGTTGCGGGAGCTGCACATCAAGCTGCGCCACATGTAGACGATTCAACGTTAAATTAACCCGCGAACGGACCAGTTCTGCCTGAAGACCGAAGACTTCTCAACCCGATCTTTCGCGGTATTTTTGCGGTGAAAATGTACAAGATCCCGGTCTCCGTTCTGGTAGTCATCCATAGCCCCGATATGCGCGTATTGTTGCTTGAGCGGGCCGATCATCCCGGTTATTGGCAATCCGTAACCGGTAGCCAAAACGAGGGCGAATCGCTTCAACAAACCGCGGTACGCGAAGTGGCTGAGGAAACGGGCCTGGACGCCAGCCGTTACGAGCTGACGGACATGGGGATTCAGAACGAATATGACATTTACGAGGAATGGCGGTGGCGCTACGCCCCGGAGGTGACACGCAATACCGAGCATGCCTTCGGCCTACGGGTGCCTGAACCCATTCTCGTCACGGTGGCTGCGAGAGAGCACCTGGGGTTTGTCTGGCTGCCCTGGCAGGAGGCCGCGGAAAAGGTTTTTTCCCCGAGTAATGCGGAGGCGATAAGGAGGCTGGCTGTGGTTGAGGGCGCGACAGGCCACGCTGAAAAGCACTGACCGACTCCTACCTGCCAGCCTCAGCCGAGCTTTGGCGGGCTGCGTCATTTCAGGAACTCATCCAGGATTCGCTCCAGGACGAACTGATGTTCAGCATTTTTGTCTCATACTGTGTTTTTACTTGTGTTGATAGACGAAAACAGGAGTAGTCATGCCAGCAGAAGCCATCGCGTTTGAACGTTTTGACAACCTGAAGGATGATGACTGCGAGCAGCGCATCGCAGCGGCCAAAGCGGCGCTAGGCAGGCGCGCTGTGATACTCGCGCACCATTATCAGCGCGCGGATGTTTATAAACACGCCGATCTGACCGGGGATTCCCTTAAGCTCTCGCGCCTGGCGGCCGAAACCGACGCGGATTATCTGGTATTCTGCGGCGTGCATTTCATGGCCGAGGTGGCGGATATCCTCTCGAAGCCGGAACAGATCGCCATACTGCCCGACCTTTCTGCCGGGTGCTCGATGGCTGATATGGCGAATCTCGCCAAGGTGGAACGGGCCTGGCGCGAACTCGCGGAGGTTCTCGATCCCGACGAGGCGGTCATCCCTGTCACCTACATTAATTCGGCCGCCGACCTGAAAGCCTTCTGTGGCGAACATGGCGGCATCGTTTGCACATCCAGCAATGCTGCCAAGATATTGCAGTGGTCGTTTTCCCGGCGTGAGAAGGTATTGTTTTTCCCGGATCAGCATCTGGGACGCTGGAGCGGACATAACCTGGGAATTCCCCTGGATGAAATGCTGGTGTGGGATTTTGATGAGCCAATGGGGGGGCTCACGCCGGAACAAATCAGGAAGGCCAAGATACTTTTATGGAAGGGCCATTGCTCCGTGCATCAGATGTTCCAACCGCAGCACATACTGCGCTTTCGCAACCAATATCCTGAGGGAAAAGTCATTTCCCATCCAGAATGCAGCTTCGAGGTGTGCAAAAATTCCGACTATGTGGGCTCGACGGAGTACATCATCAAGACCATTCGTGAAGCGGAGAAGGGAACGCGCTGGCTGGTCGGCACCGAGTTGAATCTGGTCAGCCGCATCGCCGAGGAGTTCAAGCCCGACGGGAAAATAGTGCAGTTCATGGCATCGACAATATGCATGTGCTCGACCATGGCCCGCATCGATCCCCAGCACCTGGCGTGGGCGCTTGAGAACCTGGTGGCGGGCAAGGTAGTGAATCAGATCAGAGTTCCGGCAGCCGAGGCGGAGCTGGCAAAGCTGGCCCTGGAGCGGATGCTTGAGGTGTCGTTGTGAAGAGACCGCGCAGCACTTCCCCTCTGTGGGGAGGGAGCAGAAATCTCAGATATAACGGCGCGATGTGGATCACCTTCCGACCCGGGTTTTTCCGTTAAGCCGGCTGGTCATCGATGGTCAATAAGCTGCATATCGCCACCTACAATATTCACAAGGGCTTTTCCCATTTCAATCGGCGGGTAATGGTTCATCAACTGCGCGATAGCTTGCGCACGCTTAATGCCGACATTATCTTTCTGCAGGAAGTAATGGGTGAGCACAAGGGGCATTCAGAGCGGTTTCACAACTGGCCCTGCGACCCTCAATATGAGTTTCTGGCCCATTCGGTGTGGCCGGAATTCGCATATGGAAAAAATGCGGTCTACGATGAGGGACACCATGGCAATGCGATTCTCAGCCGTTATCCCATCGTTCGCTGGGACAACCGGGATGTTTCCGCGCATCGGTTCGAAAACCGCGGCATGCTGCATTGCGAGATCAGCCTGCCCGGCTGGACCGAGAATTTGCATTGCATATGCGTCCACCTCGGATTGTTCAGGCGCGGGCAATCGCGGCAATTGCAGATACTGGAACAGCATATCGAGCGCCTAGTGCCGCCACAGGCGCCCCTGGTTATCGCAGGAGACTTCAACGATTGGCGCGAACTTGCCAGCCGTGTACTGGTTGAGCGGCTTGAACTGTCGGAAGCCTTCGAGCTCACGGAGGGGAGAGTGGCGCGAAGTTTTCCATCCGCGCTACCGCTATTCCGGCTCGATCGCATCTATGTGCGCGGATTTCACGTGGAAGAGGCGCAGGTGCATCAAGGCCGCCCATGGTCGAAAATTTCCGATCATGCGGTTCTGACAGCAAGGATGGTTCGCCGATGATTGCTGCGGAATCATATAGCCTGCAGGATGAAATAATAGCAGCTGCAACCGTGCTGAGAGAAGGGGGCGTTGTGGCATTTCCCACGGAAACGGTCTATGGGTTAGGCGCCGAAATATCCAACTCCTCTGCCGTGCGCCGGGTATTTGAAATCAAAAAACGGCCTGCGGATCATCCCCTCATTGTCCATTTCGCCGGTGCGTCCCGCCTGAACCATTGGGCACGGGAGGTGCCGGAACAGGCATTGCGCCTGGCCGAGCTTCTTTGGCCTGGGCCGCTGACATTGATACTGCCGCGCAGCCGCCATGTGCCGGCAAACGTGACGGGGGGCCAGGATACGGTTGGATTGAGGGTTCCTGATCACCCCGTTGCGCTGGCCCTGCTGCACGAACTAGGCCCAGAGCGCGCCGTTGCCGCACCGTCGGCCAACCGGTTTGGGCGCATCAGCCCCACCACGGCGGCCCACGTAAGGGCGGAGCTGGGAGACGCTGTTGACATGATTCTCGATGGCGGTCCGTGCAGAATCGGCCTGGAAAGCACAATAGTCGGGTTTGAGGGTAAGACTCCTGTCATTCTGCGGCCCGGCGCTATCCCAATGGAAGAGTTGGCGGAAATACTGGGTGAAGCCGTGGTCATGCCGCCACCTTTGGCGCGGACAGTACGCGTACCCGGCGCGCTGGCTTCGCATTACGCACCCGCCACGCCATTGGAACTATGGCGCTCCGAGTTATTATGGCAGCGTGCCCTTGAACTGGAAGCGGGCGGATCGCGGGTGGCAGTCGTGACGTGGTCTCTGAAAAACAGGAGCCAGCGTGGGGGCGCGAAAAATAAAAACGTGGTTCATTTTTCCATGCCAGCGGAGTCGGTCAGTTATGGGCGCCAGCTGTATGCGAGCTTGCGGCAGCTGGATAGTGAACGATTGGACCGCTTGCTGGTGGAAATTCCCCCTGCGGGTTCAGCCTGGGCCGCCATTGCGGACCGCTTGCGGCGCGCCAGCGGGACCCCAAGCGAAGAACTTCAGTCGGGTGCCGGGATCGCCCTTCAGGCGCGATAGCCACGTAGATACACATCGAAAACGAGACTCTGTTATGAAGAAAGATGAAAAAAGCGCCGTTCGCGCAGTATTGTTTGACGTTGATGGCACCCTTGCCGATACCGAGCGCGATGGACATCGTCCCGCTTTTAATGCCGCGTTCCGGGAACTCGGTCTCGATTGGGAATGGGGCGTAGAACTTTATGGCGAATTGCTCGCGATTACCGGCGGAAAAGAGCGCATCCGCCATTTCATCGACAAACACGCCCCCGCTGAATTGGCCAGGAGTGGGCTTGATGATTGGATTGCCCGGTTGCACAAGGTTAAAACAAGGCATTACGTAGAAGCGCTGGAACGCGGTGGAATCCCGTTACGTCCAGGTGTCGCCCGCCTCATACGGCAATTGCGCGAAGCGAATATAAAAATAGCGATTGCGACCACGACGACGCCGGAAAATGTCACCGGGCTGTTGAAGTCCACCTTGGGGGAAGACTCTCCCGGCTGGTTCGATGTTATCGGCGCGGGTGATATTGTTCCCGGAAAGAAGCCTGAACCGGACATTTATCACTGGGTCCTTGACCGTTTGGGGCTGCCGCCTGAACAGTGTCTGGCCATAGAAGATTCCGAAAACGGATTACGTGCGGCGCTCGCCGCCGGACTCGACACCGTGGTCACCGTCAGCGATTACACCCGTTTCCAGGATTTCACCGGAGCGCGCGTGGTTTTATCGGATCTCGGTGAGCCAGCGCAACCATTCACGGTGCTGAAGGGGGATCAGCCGAATCGCGGTTGGGCGGATGTCGAACTTCTGATGAAGTTGAAGACTTAAGCGGAAGCCCGCTGAGTTCAAGTCCGCTCTGCGGACCCGGACTCTCTGGCAGGTTTTTCAACCTGAAGCGTTACCAAACACCTGATCTTAACTGACGAGAGATTTGAATTGTCGCACTCGAATTGTCACAGTGTCATATGGAAGAGGTAGTATTAGCGTCACCTAGCCAACTTCGTGTTACGGTCGCGTGAAGCTGGTTTCAGGTTCGGCCCAATTACAATTTCTGACTACTCCTCATAAGAAAAATCCATGCTGCATCCCCGCGCCGCCAATTATTCACGTCGAGCCTTGTATTACTTTGAAAGCGCCGGGCTCATCGTTATCGCCGTTGCCACAATATACGCGGGCTATCAGGAAACGATGCTGATGATCAGCAATGACCGGGTTACCTTGGCCGATCTGCTGCTGATGTTTCTCTATCTGGAAATTCTGACAATGGTGGGCCTGTATTTCGAGTCCGGAAAACTCCCGGTGCGGTTTCCCCTTTATATCGCCATGGTGGCCATGGCGCGCTACGTGATCGTGGACATCAAGGAGATGGACAATACCCGCCTATTGGGCGTATCGGCCTCGATTGTGCTCGTCGCGGTGGCGGTGCTCGTCATCCGCTACGGTCACGTGCGTTACCCCTATTTGGAAGACCTGGAGGATCTGGAAGCGGCCTCCAAGGATGGCAAACTTCGCGATTCTGACCATTAAGACTGGAAGATTACAAAGATGAGCAATCCCCTGGTAGGCGTCGTGATGGGTAGCAATAGTGACTGGGAGGTGATGAAGCACGCCGTTAGCGTCCTGAAGGATTTTGACGTGCCTTATGAGGCCGAGGTCGTTTCGGCCCATCGGACCCCGGACCGCATGTTCGAATACGCGGAAACCGCAGCCAGGCGGGGGCTCAAATGCATTATCGCCGGGGCGGGCGGAGCCGCGCATCTGCCGGGAATGATTGCCGCCAAAACCACGCTGCCGGTCTTGGGAGTGCCGGTTACCTCCAGGCAGCTTCAAGGTCTCGACTCCCTCCTTTCAATCGTTCAAATGCCCAAGGGCGTTCCCGTTGCCACTTTTGCCATCGGCGAGGCGGGCGCAGCCAACGCTGCGCTGTTTGCCGTCGCGCTGCTGGCGGTCGAAGACACAAGGCTTTCCACGCTTCTTGCCAGGTTTCGCGAAACTCAAAAGGCAATCGTTGCGGAAATGACCCTGCCCCCGCTGCCCCCGTCATGAGCATCAGGCCGGGAGCAATGCTGGGGCTTCTCGGCGGAGGGCAACTCGGCCGCATGTTTACCATGGCGGCGCAAAGCATGGGCTACCGCGTGACCGTGCTGGACCCGTCTGATGTCGGCCCGGCGAGCAGCGTAGCCGAACGGCATTTGCACGCGGATTACCTCGACCATGAAGCATTACGCAAGCTCGGGTCCGGTTGCGCGGCCATTACCACTGAATTCGAGAACGTGCCGGCTGAATCGCTTAAAATATTAGCTCAGCACTGTGTGGTGAGCCCCGGGGCCAACAGTGTCGCGATTGCCCAAAATCGCATTCTGGAAAAAAACTTTCTGGCGACGAATGGCTTCGCGGTCGCGCCCTACGCCGTCATTGAGAATGCGCAGAGTTCGGAAGGCTCATCCTATTCACCCGGCTCATCCGGCTCAGTGTGGGGAGTGTCACACCTGCATTCGGGGCGGCTGGAGGATTTGTTTCCAGGACTCCTGAAAGTGAGCCGGCTGGGATACGACGGTAAGGGCCAGGTAAGAGTAACCAGCGCATCCGAGCTTGATGCCGCGTTTACCTCCCTTAACCGGGAACCATGCGTGCTGGAGCGGCTATTGCCGCTGGAATGTGAAGTCTCGGTTATTGTGGCGCGTGGATTCGACGGCGCAGCCGTCACATTTCCTGTCTCCGAGAACCGCCACCGCAACGGGATACTCGATGTCAGCATTGTTCCGGCCGGGTTAGCGCCCGCCGTGATTCAGCATGCGCGTGGCACCGCCATGAGCATCGCCGAGAAGCTGGATTATCATGGCGTGCTATGCGTGGAGTTTTTTGTGCTCGCTGGTGATCAGCTGGTGGTGAATGAAATCGCCCCGCGCCCGCATAACAGCGGACACTACACCGTTGACGCCTGCGTCACCTCGCAGTTCGAACAGCAGGTGCGGGTGCTTTGCGGCATGCCGCTCGGCAGCACCGCCATGCATGGGGCGGCCGTGATGGTGAATCTGTTGGGTGATCTTTGGCAGAGGGGAGAACCGGAGTGGGAACGCGTCCTAAGGTTTTCCAACGTGAAATTGCATCTGTACGGGAAGTATGAAGCACGACCCGGACGAAAGATGGGGCACTACACCGTTCTGGATGAAACGGCTGAAGCAGCGTTGTCGCTTGCACTAGAAATCAAGCAATCGCTCGATGAGCGCCCTTAGATGGGCACGGATATAAGTTAAAAAATCGTGAGCACGGAAACCGCACTGTTTGAAACCAACATACGAAGCCTGCCGCTTCTGCACCGAGGCAAGGTACGTGACATTTATGGGGTGGACGAGGACAAGCTCCTGATCATCCAGACGGACCGGCTTTCCGCGTTCGACGTGGTCCTGCCGACACCCGTCCCCGGGAAGGGCAGGCTGCTGACCGCTTTATCCGATTTCTGGTTTGAGAAACTTGCGCATATCATTCCCAACCATCTTACCGGTATCCCGCCCGAAGTGGTGGTCGCGGACGGCGAACGCGAGCAGGTGGCGGAGCGGGCGTTTGTGGTGAAGCGCCTGAAGTCCTTGGCAATAGAAGCGATCGTGCGCGGGTATGTTGTCGGGTCCGGTTGGAAGGATTACACAAGGACGGGGATGATTTGCGGAATTCCGCTCCCGGGGGGATTACAGGAAGCCGCGAAAATACCGGGGGGCGCGATTTTCACCCCATCGACCAAGGCGGCACGCGGCGCACATGATGAGAACATCCCATTTGCCCGGGCCGAGCAATTGCTGGGCAAGGAACTTGCTGCGCAGGTGCGCGACAAAGCGGTCGCACTCTATACAGAGGCGGCAGACTACGCACTCGCCAAAGGCATCATCATCGCGGATACCAAATTCGAATTCGGTCAGGACGAAGCGGGAAGGCTTTATCTCATAGATGAAGCGCTCACGCCCGACTCATCCCGCTTCTGGCCTGCCGACCAGTATGCGCCCGGGAGCAACCCGCCCAGCTATGACAAGCAGTTCGTGCGCGACTGGCTGGAAACACAGGATTGGAACAAGAGTGCGCCGGCCCCCGCGCTGCCGCCGGAGGTGCTCGCCAAAACCGCGGAAAAATACGAGGAAGCCCTGCGGCGCCTTGTGTTGTAGTTCATATAAAAAAAAGCGCCCGAAACCCGGCGCTTTAGCAGTCAAGTCTCAAGACATGCCCTATCTCATTTATTCGGCTGCGGCGTGATACGCAGATAGGGACGCGGCGCTTTGTAACCCTTCGGGAATTTTTGCTTGATCACCGCTTCGTCCTGGATGGTGAGCGGGATGATGACGTCATCGCCATCTTTCCAGTTGGCCGGGGTTGCGACTGAGCAGTTATCAGTCAGTTGTAGCGCATCGATAACGCGCAGAACCTCGTCGAAATTGCGCCCAGTGCTCATGGGATAGGTGATGATGAGGCGCACCTTCTTTTTCGGGTCAATGATGAAGAGCGAACGCACTGTCATCGTTTCGGACTGGTTTGGATGAATCATGTCGTAGAGGGCGGCGACTTTTTTATCCACATCCGCAACGATCGGAAAAGCCACGCTGCAACCTTGTGTTTCCTCGATATCCTTGATCCATCCCGCATGCTTCTCCACCGGATCAACCGATAATCCGATCGCTTTGACGTTACGCTTCTCGAATTCGGATTTGAGCTTGGCAGTCATGCCCAGTTCTGTGGTGCAAACAGGCGTGTAATCGGCGGGATGCGAAAACAACACCGCCCATGAGTCGCCTATCCAGTCATGAAACTTGATCTTGCCGATTGAAGAATCTTGCTCGAAATCAGGTGCAGTATCGCCTAAGCGTAAAGTCATGACATCCTCCCAAATTTTATTGGTGAAAAGTGGTTAGGTTAGGGTTTAACCATCTCAATATAGCCCGACTACGGCAACGACTCAACCATTATTATGCGCAGCATGAACGAGGAACACGAGTGGAGAGCTAATTTTCACCGCGCCGGCTCAGGCGCCGTTTCAGGGGAAATGAAATTCAATATTGTCGCAATCGGGCTCTTCGTCTCGCTTGGACCGGGATCATGACCAGCCAGCAAACCCCATGTATGCGCACCCTCGTATTTCTGCAGGATAGCATAGTAGGTGCGAACGGATTCCGTCAAAATCACCGCTTCTCCGCCGCGCGCAAACCCATGCTTCAGGGTGGAGAAATGCTTGCTGTGGCTCAATAATGGCAGGGTTTTTTTGAGGTCCAGCCACGAGTCCGGGTTCAGGTTAAGGCGCTGAGCGAGAATACGCGCATCCTCCAGATGTCCGGAGCCCTGGTTATAGGCGGCGAGCGCCATCCAGGTACGGTCTGGCTCGGTAATGCGTGGCGGCAGCCGATCTTTCAGCACCCGGAGGTAACGCGCCCCTGCAAGTATATTCTGCCGCACATCGAGGCGATCGGTGACGTTCATCCGGTCCGCGGTTGTTTCCGTCAACATCATGATGCCGCGCACATTCGCGGGCGAGACCGCCATCGGATTCCAGTGCGATTCCTGATAGGCCAGCGCAGCAATCAGACGCCAGTCGATTCCGCTTAATTCCTCGGCATCGTGAAAATAGCCGCGTAAATCCGGCAGCAGAGTACGGCGTTTCGCCAAAATGCCGCTCACGTCGGTTTGTTCCAGACGCTGAACATGACCATAGTACCGGTCGAGCAGGCGCATCAATGTGCCGTCCCGCTCGATGCGGTTAAAAAACTCGCGCGCCTTGTCCAGCAGAGCAGGGTCTGCATAGGACGAAAAAGCCCATGCCCTGCCGGTGGGTTCGCCGAGATCAAATGCCACATCCAGGTTGGGATAAAAATTCTTGGCCAGATTGATCTGAGTCGAATCCGCTACCGCGTAGTCGATTTTTCCCTCGGCCAGTTTCGCGAGCAAGTCTTCGGGAGTAATGTCCACCTCAGTCCATTTCAGCCTGGGTACTTGCAGTTTGGTTCTGTTCAACGCTTCCGCATGGTTCGTTCCGCTTGCGATCTCTATCGTTCTGCCGGCCAACTGCTGAATACTTTTTGGCCGCCGGTAATCCGTGTTGTAGACCACTTGAGGCTGTATTGTTTGATAGGCTGGCCCGAAATGCACGCGCTGCGAGTGCTTGGCGCTGATGTTCAACCCGGCGGCGAAGTGTGCCCGCTGCTTTTCCAGGGGCAAAATAGTCTGGTCCAGCTTTGGTACCAACTTAAACCTTGCTTTTAAGCCCAAATCTCGTGCAAATTCAGAAGCGAGATCGAATTCCAGCCCGGCATAGTTGCCTTCGGCATTTTCATAATAAGTGTCGGGACTGTTAACGGTGAGGACTATCAGCTCATCAGTCTGGCCCAACGGCAACACCGGTTTTTCGAACGAATCACAGGCGGTGAGCAAGAGGCCGCAGGCGATGACGGTAGTAAGCAACCGGAGAAACATGCGCATTGTAGAGAGACAAGCATAATCGGGAAACATTCTGACAACTGTCTCGAACGAGTGCGAGAAAAAGCGGGGATAAACTGGTAAAATTGCGGTCGCAGACACAACGGAGAGGTACCGAAGTGGCCATAACGGCGCTGACTCGAAATCAGATGGTCAGGGTAACCTGGCACGTGGGTTCGAATCCCACCCTCTCCGCCAGTTTCTCTATAAAAACAATAGGTTAAGTGGGTTATTTTTTTAACCCATCATCCAACCCCCCAATTTCTTCGCGATTAGCTGAGATGACCCTTGGTCGAGAAGCTGTCTCAAGTCTAGCTTAAAACACAAGCGTTATCACACTACCGACTTACCACTTCCCCGGAGAAGGATACCAGCGCTGCGTCAGCTACCTCTTTGGGTGCTCGATCAGTGCAAAAAATGCGGAGAGCGCCTCTCAAGATATCAAGGTGTGGTTCCAATTTTTCGTTGGGAGCTTCGAGCAGGCGAGGGGCTTAGGGAGGGAGGGGGCATCGTAAACTGGCGTATAACCAACAGCACTCCTGAATTTATGATTTTTACCATTACATTTTTACCCGTATTTTTACCCGTCTTAATTATTGTTGGAATAGAGCGTCCAGCAGAGCAATCGAATTGTAATTAGGAGGTTCCGAGTTCGACGTTTGGTGTCGGCAACAATAAAACAATAGCTTACTTTTGAGGAAGCTATTGTTTATTTATAATCGAGGTAACGTCGGGGTGGCGGACTCGGACTCATTACCGACCCGCAATATGCGGATGAGATCATCACCAGCGGTCAAGCGGATCTCGTTTTTATCGGTCGTGAGTTACTGCGGGAACCTTACTGGGCCCTCAAGGCGCAACACACGTTAGGGATAGAACCCGAATGGCCTATCCAGTATGGTTATGCTGTTAAGCGGCGGGCAAAATAGATATTGTAGTGTTTAATTGGCGGAGACACCTCGATGAGTGGATTATTCACTTTGAGAGGAAGTTTGAAGATGAAACAGGGGGCATACAGGCAGTTTTGACGCCAGCTTCAAGTTAGAGGTTGCGCGGAGGGTGAGGGGCTGATGCGGGCTTACGTGGGCAGCCTGAATGCCTTGGAAGCGCAAAAGGAACTTGCCGAATCCGTGGCGTTTGCAGGCGAGGCCGGCTTCATGCTCAACACCTGATCTCAGCAAAACTGGAAGGAATCCTCACCATGAAACAACTTAATCAGATTTACATCAACGGCGAATTCGTTACACCACACGGCACCCGAACGCTGGATTTGCTCAGCCCTGTCACCAATGAGAAGGTAGCGCAAGTGACGCTGGGTGATGAAGTCGATACCCAAAACGCCATCGTTGCAGCTGAGAAGGCGTTCAAGACCTTCGCGCAGACCAGCAAGGAAGAACGTATCGGCTATCTCGAAAAAATGCACGAGATTCTGAAACGCCGCCGGCAGGAATTGATCGATGTGATGATCGACGAATACGGCTGCCACTATATTTCACCTCGTTGCTGATCGACCTTGCAGTGGACGACTTCAAGACCATGGCGCAACTGCTGAAGGACTTTGACTTGGAGCCAAAGGTCGGCCATTCCCGGGTACGCCTGCAGGGCGTGGGCGTGGTGGGCGTCATCATTCCGTGGAACTCTAGCAAGCGCTTCATTGCCACCAAGGTTTCGGCAGCCATTGCCGCGGGTTGCACCTGCGTTATCAAGCCCAGTGAATTCAGCGCACAGCAAACGCAGCTGACGGAATGCTTTCACGAAGCGGGACTGCCTAGGGGTGTGGTGAACTTCGTCAACGGTACGGGTGATGTGGTGGGTGCGGAAATGACACGCAGTCCAGGCATCACGAAGATCACCTTTACCGGATCCACCAGGGTGGGCAGATCATCGCCAAAGGTGCAGTGGACAGCATGAAGCGTGTAACGCTGGAACTGGGCGGCAAATCACCTAACATCATCTTGGAGGATGGAGATTTCGCCACCGCCATTCCGCAGGCCATTCTTGCAGCCTACATGAACAGCGGGCAAGCTTGCGTGGCTGCCACGCGTCTGCTGGTGCCCGAAAATCGTCTGAGTGAAGTGAACCAACTCGCCAAGGCCGCCATTGCCGGCACGGTGAAAGTCGGCAACCCGAAGGATGCAGACACCACCATCGGCCCCATGGTCAACCAGAAGCAATTCGAGCGCGTGCAGGACTACATCCGTATCGGTATTGAAGAAGGCGCCCCCTTGCTCACTGGCGGCACGGGCAAGCCAGCTGGTCTGGAGGCTGGCAACTTCGTCAAAGCCACCATTTTTACCAACGTGAAGAATTCCATGCGCATTGCACAAGAGGAAATCTTTGGCCCCGTGCTGTCGATCATCCCGTATAAAGACGAAGCGGACGCAGTTGCCATCGCCAACGACAGCCCCTATGGCTTGGCGGCCTACATCACCGCAGGCGACAAAGCGCGCGCATACCGTGTCGCTAACCAGCTTGATGCTGGCCGCGTGTGCATTAATGGCGAGTTCCATGACCCACTGGCCCCGTTCGGTGGCTTCAAGCAGTCGGGTTACGGGCGGGAGTTCGGCGTGTTTGGATTGGAGGCATATCTGGAACCCAAAGCAATTATCGGGTAACGCCCCCGGATTGGTGGCGGCAATTTTTTGCCGGGCGGGGGATTAGATGACGACAGCTTTTAACCTATTACATCAGCATATCCAGACGTTTGTCGGGAACAACAAGCAATGGCAGACACTGATCGCTGATGATCTCATGTGGGAGCTACCTTATGCGCCCTCCCTTGATCATCCAGCACGGCTGACGGGACCACAGGAGGTGATGAATCATGTTACCTGGTTCTTGGAGGCAGTAGAAAATTTCCGTTTCTTCAACACCAAGGTCTACGCTTTAACTGATTCGGGAGTGGCGGTCGCCGAATTCAGTGCAGAAGCACTCATCAAGTCTACCGGACGTCTCTAATGTCCAGAATTATGTGCTATTTCTGTGGGCTTCAGACGGAAAAATCGCATTCCTACGCTAATATTTCAATCCCGTGCAGGCGGCTAAGGCTCTGGATACGCCGATTCTCGGTATCGAATCCTGAGGACATTGGCCTGGTCAAACCGATCAATGCCTGCAAGTAACGCGTACCTGTTCGACCGGCACCAGCGCCAGTAAACGATGCGATATGATAACGGCAACGTCCTGAGTCAACGGTTTTGATCCCCTCCGTGCGGCAATGAGCGTGACTGCGGAGCCTGAACGCGTCTGATGTGCTCCCCTTAAACAGAGCCAAAATCGAATGTGCACTTATTTGTGCGAGAAGTACTCGTTCAGGTTGTAGACGAGTCCCGCAAATGGCATGCTCAATGCCCCATAAACAGCCGACGCTTCGGGAGCCGCATTGTCGCCCAGAATCTCGACAGCCACATTCGAATATCCGACCGGAATGACACCGGCTTGCACCATTCGCATCACACCGAGGTCCGACTGCTCCTTAGTGAAGCTACCGGAAGCATCGACGACAGCGTAGGTGCTGTAGCCATCGGTCAAGGCGGAAATCGCTGGGAACGCTAAGCAGACGTCGGTCGAGATACCGCTAATGACCAGTTTCTTGCGACCAGTTGCCTTCACCGCCCCAACGACGCGCGGGTCATCCCAGGCATTGACGGTCGTCCGCTCGATATGATGATTCCCGGGCAGCGCTTCCTGCAGTTCCGGGATCATCGGCCCCCACATTCTTTCAGTAGTAGTCGTCACAATGATCGGAATCTTGAGCGCTTGGGCAGCCTTCGCGAGGCCGATAATGTTGTGTTTCAACTGCATCGTATCGATGTCACGAATCCCGGTATACAAGCCCACCTGATGGTCGACAATGAGCAGTACAGCGTTATCCCGTGTAAGGTGCTCATAATGGGAACTGGGGATATGATCGATTTTCATATTCTGTTCTCCTATAGTGTGATTAAAAATGGCGTTGTCACCATGCAGTATAGGAGACACAAGTGTTGCGAACGGAAGTGGGTCCATAGTTCTGCCTCAGTTAAGCCAAAATTCTGTGACGGCGGGTAATCCCTAGTCCTAGTATTAGGAGTAGACCCGATGTCCCCCGAATTTGAGTAGCGGCTGAGTTTGGAGTCCAATCTTATGCAAGGGAGATTGGAATGAAGAAGCGATTCACGGAAGAACAGATTATTGGATTTCTACGAGAGGCCGAAGCTGGGTTGCCGGTGGCGGTTGTGTCGTCGGCATGGATTTTCTGAGGCGAGCTATTACCTCTGGCGCAGCAAGTTTGGGGGAATGAACGTCTCCGATGCGAAGCGGCTAAAAGAGTTGGGAGCCGAGAACACGCGGTTGAAGAATCTGCTTGCCGAGTCGATGCTGGAAAGCGAGATCACGAAGGAGACCCTGCGAAAAAAGTGGTGAGCGCACCGTCACGTCGTGACCTGGTGCGCCATATGACCGGCCGAGGATTAAGCGCACGCCGGGCATTACGGGTAATTGGCATGAGTGCCAGCGCCTATCGCTATCGACCTGTTGCATCGTAGCATTGGCAGAGGGGCACCGTCGCTATGGGCAGGCATGATTTATCTGGAGGTGCGTCAAGCCGGCGTGGTGGCCGATCAAAAACGCATGGGCCACGCTTTCAATTTATTGGCAGTATGGTCAGAGGCTGGTGGGACCGCGAGGCAATGAAAAGGGCAATTGAAAAATATTGTTAGCAATGCTGTGAAATACGGCCGCCCCGACACCCCTATTCGGATTAAGATCGATTTGATAAATGAGCGCATGCTACTGAGTGTACATAATGAAGGAAAACCTATTCCCCCCGAACACATTGAAGATATATTTCAGACATTCCACAGAGCGGCTGCTGCAAAAAAAAGGAGATAAGTATGGTTGGGGTATAGGCCTTCCATATGTTCGCAGCGTCGCGGAAAGCCATGGCGGAAGCATTGCAGTTGATAGCGCAGTAGGCCAAGGAAAATCTTTACAATAGACATTCCATAGGACGTCAGGACTTATGAGAATGCTCTTGAGCTAGGAGCGAAATTGGATTGATCGGGTGGAGAGTAGCAACGAGAGCCGGTTCTTTTCTTTCTTGTTACCGTCGATAGCTCTTTTATGAGGCGTTGAATTGGGACAAGCTAACGTATCCTTTATTATTGATAAAACGTTATCAATAATAGAATAGGGACGTCCAACCTGTTGCCATTGACATCGCCTTGTGGCAGATGGATCGGCAATCCACCCAGTCACGCACAGCTGACAAAATGTGCCTGCGAGAGCGCGCCTTCAAAACGCTACGCCAGGCGCTACCCGATGCGATATTGACCTCCGTCTACCACTATAACCTGCCCGGTGATGAATGCAGCATCGTCGCTTGTCAAAAATAGAACTGCGCCAGTGACATCCTTGGGTTCCCCGAGCCGCTTGATCGCCTGCTGTTCCCACGTGGAGCGCTTCTGGTCTTCCGACTGAGGTCGGATTGCCGCTGTATTCGTCAGGCCCGGCAAAACCGCGTTCGCGGTAATACCGTCGTTTGCCACATCATTGGCCAGCCCTCTCATGAATCCGATAATTCCCATTTTTGAAGCAATGTAGTGGCTCATGCCCGGTATGGCCAGGCCAACCATGTTTGACGATACGCCGACGAAGCGGCCCCACTTCTTCTTCCTCATCGTTGGTAAGAAATACTTCACACTTAAAAAGTGTGAGTCCAAATTCGTGGCCATCGTCTTCCGCCACGTCGGCAAGTCCAGTTCGTCGATAGAGCGATTTGGAAAATAACCCGCATTGTTTACAACGATATCTACCTCGCCGATATCGCGGCTCTTAAGGGATACCGAACGCCAGTCCTCTTCCTCCGTCACGTCAAGTTGAAACGCGTGCGCCGATCGGCCGATCTTGTCCACGGTCTGGTGCGGGAGCGTGAGGTCCGTCGCAATCACTTGCGCACCTCGTTCCGCCAATGCCAATGCGATCGCTTGTCCGATACCCTGGGCGGCGCCCGTCACCAAGGCGATGTGTCCTTCGTGTGTCTTTGTCGAGATCTTCATGCTGTCGCAATCAAACTTCTCGGGCTGCCTTTAAAGCTGAGGTCCACCAGAGTAGATCGTCGATCATCATGTTGGCTGACTTCTCCAAATCGGCGAGCCCTTTCGCAACATCCCCGCCTTGGAAATGTGCCCAAAGCGTTGCAGGAGGGATGTGGACAGATTGTCGAATCGGCGCTATTTGAAGCTCGATTATCGTTTCGCGGAGCTGCTGGACGCCGCGTGCGCCCATGGCGCTGCCGTAGCTCACAAAGGCAGCGGCCTTGCGATTCCACTCAGGATAGACCCAATCGATCGCGTTTTTCAGCACGGCGGAGGGGCCGTAGTTATATTCCGGCGTAACGAAGACAAAACCATCCGAGGCCGCGATTTGGGCGGTCCATTTTTGTACGATGTCGTGTTCATAGGGCGGCCGGCCCGGCATAGCTGGTGGCGCGGGTTGGTCGAAGAACGGCATGGGGAAGTCGCGGAGATCAAGAAGCCGCCCTTCAATCCCCTCCCGTTTACGAATATGCTCAAGAATCCATTGAGCCGGCTTTTCGGAGAATCGGCCCTGACGTGTGCTGCCGACGATTACTGAAACGATCATCATGGGTTTCCTTTGAAGAAAGCACTTCAAAAATTCGCTGATCTCACCGGTTGAAGACGACCGATTAGGAATGTTCGCGGGCTGTTTTTAGAGATGGGGCTTCTCCTTTCAGCGTCCATTTGGTCGCGTGTGGAGGCGTGCCCAGTCGGGGAGCTTCGTGAGCGCACGCCCGAACTCGCGTTCCAGGTCGGCGATGTCGACGCTGTAGCCGACGCGCTCGAACCATTCGAACATCAACGCCATCTCCTTGCTGTACTGCCGGACCTGTTCGATTGGCGTCCGCGCGAACGCGATCGGCCGCCCCAGCGCCTCCGTCAGAATCTCCGCCGCCTCCGCCATCGTTCGTACATCACCGGCGAGAGCAATCTTGCGGCGGTTCAGAGCAGCTGCGTCAGTGAACTCCCCCGCGCCGAACCAGCCAATGTCGTCCACCGCAATCATCTGTAGCTTCGTATCCGGCCCGAACGCCGAGCTATCGTGGAGCCTTGAAGACTCTAGGGCGCCAGCAGGTTCTCCATGAAGAACACCGGACGCAGGATCACATGCGAGGGGAAGCGGAGGCCGCGCACGGTTTCCTCGATGCGCCACTTGCTGTCAAAGTGAGGGACGCCCGTCTGCTTATCCGCCGATCCCACAGAAGTATAGACAAAATGTTCGATGCCGGCCTCGCGCAACAGCGTCGCAAGACGCTTGCCTTGCGCCTCTTCCCGCTCGACGCCCGCCTCTCCCGCGTTCTGCATGCCGAAGACGCCCCAGGCGCCGGCCAAGGCATGGCGCAATGTCGCCTCGTCATCGAGATCGCCCTTGACGATCTCGATGTCCTGGCGTGACAGCGCCGCCGCCGCGGGCTGTCCGGCTTTCGCGTCAGGGCCGCGCAGATGGACTCCGGCGCCCTGCAGCGCCCGCGCGACCGCACCGCCCTGATTGCCTGTCACTCCGGTGATGAGAATCGTTCGATCGTTTTTCATAGCTGGCCTCCTATTCAGAACATGATTCAAAATGACTACTCAGGCTTGTCGCTGCAAGCGCGATTGGAACAATCCGGCAAAGGCTGGCCGAACACCAGCGAAAATCCCCGTCCAAAGCACAGCGACGAAGGGAGAACCGAAGCCCGCTCCGGGTGTCATCAACTATCTTGATACCAATATAGTTGACGAGATATGCTATTGAGGATTTGTGAGGCTTAGGCTACCTGATACGCTAGCGCAAGCACACAGTCCAAAGAGCGGAAAGCGACAGCCATGTCCTACCGCATATCGACCTTGCTGACCCGTAATCTTCACGACGTCTTCGGCGAGATTGACCCGGCTCGCCGGCGGGCAGCGATAGATGAGGTTTTCACCGAAGATTGCGTGTTCTACGATCCCAAGGGAGGGGTCTATCGAGGTCGCGACGAGATCGATCGAATCGCGGGCGAGATCAAGGCTACTCACCCTGACTTTCAGTATCAGCCGAAAGCCGAGGCCGAGGAGGTGGGCAATAGCGGGCGAGTCCAATGGGGGTCGGGCCGCCCTGGTGATCCGCCAGCTTACGCCGGTACTGACTTCATCATTGCCCGGGACGGTCGGATTGCGGCAGTTTACCTCTTTTTCGACAAGCTTTAATCACCGGTCGATGTACCGGGTTTTTAATAGGGCATAGAGTCTGCAACTCCCAATCCCTAGCTCTAAAGCTCCACATCAGTCCGTAGAGGTACGTCCGTCCCACAGCGGCGGTGCTTCTCGGTTGTTTGGCTTCACTAACTGCCTGACGTGCAGACCGCATAGTCCTTACTTCATCGACCTTAAGTTGCTCAAGGTCGCTTTGCTCGCTTCAGGCCAAAGGTATCGAACCCAAAGGAGCATGACACTTTCAATGAAGATCCCCAGCAATACGGATTGACCCGCGCTCGCCCTGGGCCATATATACGATATAGCCGCCTTACCTCAACGAATGCGCTAGTCGCTTAAAGGATTCTATATATTGGCTCTTTCTTACTTTTCGAGGGGTTGGGCATTAATAGCCACTTATTGAGCTCGCAAATGCTCAGTTCTTTATAGTCACCGGTCTAATATTCCAGATTTCCTCACAGTATTCCGTAATGGCGCGGTCGGACGAGAATTTGCCGCTGCGCGCGGTGTTGAGGATAGACATCCGCATCCAGTTCTGCGCGTCCTGCCAGGCTGAATTGACCTGTTCCTGACAGGCGATGTAGGCAGCGTAATCGGCCAACACGAGGAAAGGATCATCATGGATCAGGTTGTCGACCAACGGGCGAAATACTTCGGCATCTCCTCGCGAAAAGTGTCCTGTGCCGATGAGCTCCAGCACAGCACGCAATTCGTCATTGCCCGCCATGTAATCACGAGGGCGATAGCCTGCGCGCTTTATACTTTCTGCTTCGTCAGCGGTGAGGCCGAACAGGAAAAAGTTGTCTGCTCCGGCCTCCTCGCGTATCTCGACATTCGCTCCGTCTAGCGTACCAATAGTGAGCGCGCCATTGAGCATGAACTTCATGTTGCCCGTGCCCGATGCTTCTTTGCCGGCCGTAGAGATTTGTTCTGACAGGTCGGCGGCCGGATAGATGAGATGCGCATTCTTGACATTGAAATTCGGAATGAAGGCAACTTTCATGCGCCTATTGACATTTGGATCGGCATTTATCGTCTCTGCAACGGCGTTGATGAGCTTGATGATGCGCTTGGCCATCAAGTAACCGGGCGCCGCTTTGCCCCCGAAAATGAAGGCCCGCGGTGGTATTGTCAGCGCTGGGTTCTCCTTGAGCCTGCGATACATGGTAACAATGTGCAAAACATTCAGATGTTGGCGCTTGTATTCATGAATACGCTTCACCTGAATGTCAAACAGCCAGGCGGGATTGATCTCAATGCCCGTGCGTGCATGGATATACGACGCGAGGCGCTGCTTGTTGCCGAATTTTACGGCACGCCAGTCACGCTGAAAGGCGTCGTCATCGGAATGAGCGTCGAGCTTGCGCAGTCGGTCCGGTTCCGTCAGCCATTCATGGCCGAGCGTACGATCAAGTAATTCCCGCAGGCCGGGATTTGACAGGGCCAGGAAACGGCGCGGAGTGACACCGTTGGTCTTGTTGCTGAAACGTTCCGGCCAGAGCTCGTGAAAATCCTTGAGTATACTTGCCTCGAGCAGTTTTGTATGAAGTGCCGCGACACCATTGACGGCATGACTGCCAACAACAGCAAGATGAGCCATGCGCACCCGTTTGCCGCCTTCCTCGCCGATCAGCGACATCCGCGCTACGCGAGCCTCGTCGCCGGGGAAATGTGAACGCACCTCGTCGAGGAAGCGACGGTTGATCTCGTAGATGATTTCCAGGTGCCGGGGCAGCAACTCGGCAAACATGGGGAGCGGCCACGTTTCAAGCGCTTCCGGCAGCAGGGTATGGTTCGTGTAACCAAAGCTTGCCACGGTGATGGCCCAGGCCGCATCCCAGTCGAGTCGCCGCTCATCAACCAGCAGTCGCATCAGCTCTGCCACGCCGATGGAAGGGTGCGTGTCGTTGAGCTGTATGGCAAAGCGCTCGGCGAAACTTTCGACCGGTATATAGGCCAAGTCGAGCAGATGCAGCATGTCCTGCAGCGAGCAGGTCACGAAGAAATACTGCTGCGCCAGCCGCAGCCGCTTGCCGGCCGCCGGTTCGTCGTTGGGATAAAGTACCTTGGTCACCGTTTCCGAGACCAGTTTTTCGTTCACCGCCTGATAGTAATCACCGACGTTGAATGCCTGGAAGTCGAACGATTCCACCGCCTCGGCACTCCACAATCTCAGCGTATTGCAGTTGTTTACACCGTAACCCTGGATTGGCGTATCGTATGCGACACCCTTCACCACTCGGTAAGGTATCCAGCGCACGCGCTGACAACCCCTCTCATCCTGGTAGTACTCGGTGCGACCGCCCCAATTGACATAATAGAAAATATGGGGCTTGGCGATCTCCCATGGATTGCCTTGACGCAGCCACTTGTCGGTAATTTCGGATTGCCATCCGTCACGAAGCTCCTGCTCGAAGATACCGAACTCATAGCGAATGCCATAACCGATCGCCAGGTAGCGCAGGGTCGCCAGCGAGTCAAGATAGCAGGCAGCAAGCCGACCCAGCCCGCCATTGCCCAAGCCCGGCTCTATCTCGCAGGCGAGAATGGTGTCAAGATCGTAGCCGAGATCAGCCAGCGCGTTTCGCGCTTCCTGCCCGAGATGCAGATTTACGAGATTGTTGCCCAGATGAGGGCCCATAAGAAACTCGGCCGATAGATAACAGGCAATCTTGGGGTTCAAGTCGAAATAGGTCTGCGTGGTATTGATCCAGCGATGTTGCATTCGATCACGAATCGCAAGCGCGAGCGCACGATAGTAATCAGTTGGACCTGCCACCGCTGGGAAGCGGCCAACGGAATAATACAAGTGATCAAGGACCGCCTGCTTCAGCGATGTTGCCAGCATCCCGAGGCGAACATCAGAACTGGTATCTGGCGGCGCAGCTTTATTCGCGCCGATTTCAGAAGCGTCCTGGTACGTGTCGCGTTTCATGATTTTCGCTCCAATTTAGAAATACTCAGTATGGCCAGGTCCAGTTGCTGAACTGTTCACTATCGGTGCCATGCTCATGTGCATAGGCAAGGTTCCGAATAATTTTATTCTTCATTTGTTCTTTCAGATGGGCTGCTCTGTCCGCCAAACCAGGTACGCGATCAGTGACATCAATGACGAAGGTAGAGCGATCGGCCTGATTAAGAATTGCCAGTTCCAACGGCGTGTTGATGTTACCTTCGAAACATCCAGCCATTCAATGCCAACAGCCACAGATTCATTTACGGGTATGCTAAATCAGGAGGGGACATGGGTATAAAGTCAGCTGAAGAAAACAAAGCGCTAGTACTGAAAGCATTCGATACGCTCTTTAACAAGCGTGATTACGCGAAAGCTGCGGAGTTTTGGTCAGAGAACTATATCCAACATAGCGCTCACATAGCGCCTGGGCGCGACGGTTTGTTCAATTTGATACGAAGCCTGCCGGATACACTGCGTTATGAGAATGCGCATATCATCGCAGATGGCGACTACGTGATGCTGCATGGCCGGTTTGCCGGACACGGCCGCTCCCGCGCATGGATTGCTGCCGACATTGTAAGGATGGAAGGCGGACGCCTCGCAGAGCATTGGGATGTACTGCAAGACGAAGTTGCTAAGGAGGAATCTAAAAGTGGCCTGCCGATGTTTGGCACTTCATTCGCTGAGCCAAGTCATCAACCCGCCGCAGCGCCACCGCTGACGATAGAGCAAGCGCGAATGATCGTGGCGCCGCTGTATGACGCGCTAAACGAACCCACCAAGAAAGATGTGGCCACCTTGTTGGCCAAAGCAACTATTCCTGACTATAGGTCATATCATACAAACGAAGACTGGCTTACGCGCGACCAGCTAGCCGAAGTATTTAAGTTGATAGGCTCAGCCGTCCCAGATTTGCACTGGACAACTGAAGATATCCAGACCTTCGGCGATCAAATCGTGGTGCGTGGCAAAGCGACCGGGACACCCCAAGGGGAATTTTGGGGAGCTAAACCGACGGGTAAGAGCTTTAGCACAATGGCGATTGATATATTCACCGTGAAAAACGGTAAGCTGGCTTCCGCTTATCATGTTGAGAACTGGATGGCAGCATTGGAGCAGATTGGCAAGTAGGAGCCAACAGGCGCTTACCCATATTGACCGTGACGGAGGCTCTATGAGCATAACTTGGGCCCCACCGTTATCGCGCATCTATGCAGCGCCATAGACACATAGCGGCGGATGAAGGATCACCGGACAGGCCCAACGGCTGGAACCGATGCTTGGGCGCATGTCTCTTGATGCATACTATCGGAAGAGGCCGACGTACTACCGAGCGTCACAGTTGCTCGGTGAATAGCGGCAATAATGGTCGGCTGCTTTGCACTTGGCCCCAGACCTCCGTTTTCCCCGCGTACACTCGATCCTGCGTTCCTTGGGAAAATGGCGACCGGCCACGAATTGCACAACGTGACCGGCCGGTGCCAGGATCAGACTTCCGTCTCTCCGATATCTCTAGCGCATCGTCAATTTCGATGCCGAGATAGCGAGCGGTGCTCTCGAGTGTGGTATACCCAACAGCAGCTGAACGGCACGCAGATTCTTGGTTCGGCGGTAGATGAGGGTCGCCTTTGTCAGAGTCCCCTCATTTTCCGTGCAATAAGTGACGGTACGCAAAGCGAGTGACGACGCGGGGGGCAATTTTGTATGATCTTGATTATATGGGTATTGCTGTTTAATCTGTAATGCCCGTTTTTGGCACGAAAGGTGCTTAATTTCAGCTAACGGCGGTAGTCTTCGCGATATTTAGTAGCCGCGAGATCAAGTGCTGACGTGGCATGAGTGCTCAAGCTGTCGATAATAAAATGCTTCTTCTGCTTCTTGGTTGCTTGGAAAGACGCACAATAGGTGACGGTTTTCGCTGCCATTGTGGTATATCGCTCTATTATCGATACGGCTTTTCCGGCGATAAAACCGTGAATTAGAAACCCATTTAGACTCAATGCATTGCACCAATCCCTCTAGGCTGGGTGCGATTTTCCTGGCGTCACTTATTGCACGGAAAATGAGGGGACCCCTTCACGGGGGTAAAGCACCCCGTGGTGGAATTGCAGCACGGGAAAAACCTGGCTTGGGTGATGCCCAGGGTCGCGCACTGTTGTCCGCCCGGACCCGGCACGCTCAAGGGCAAGCGGGACCGAAAAACCGGCTCCTATGATGTCAAATTCTATAGCCGAAGACTCTCCATCTGGTGTGCCTGCCAGCTGCTTTTCGATTGAGTCTGGTGCGAGGCATTGGCCGCTTTAAACTCCTTCAATAGGGGAGCCAAATGCGACTTTACTCTGATTTAGAACTTCCCTGCTTTTTGGGGATGACGTCACTGGCTACCACTACGATGACAAAACACACGAGCGACTCGGATTTGTTGTGGTCCGATTTTCGTTTGAACCCGCGACGAATCTCTTCTGCAAGTTGTAAGGGATCAGGAATTGCGGCAGGGGGACGGCATAGAGACGGACGCTATAGGCGGCGGTTTTCAACTGGGCTGTGCTGGATGCTTACTGGGATAAATGAGTCAGCCCTGATAGGTACCGCTTGAAATCGCGATGTCGGTCGCCAAGTTCCTCACGGCCATTGTAAGGAAATTTGAGAGGTCAGATCCTTCAGAGAAGTTTGCCGAGTGTAGATTGCTGACCCTGTCATCCTGAACAAACTGATACGCATTTCCCCCCTTCTCAATGTTGGTTTGGTCGTACACTGCGATGGCTACCCCTCCATGCTTCTTGACGAGCGAGAAGCACGGAATGTCGGTATAGCCATCACCTACAAAAATCATGTTTTTAATAGGCACCCGAATCTGCTCGGGTTTTAGCTTCTTGTTCACGTCGAATGGTTTGCTCCACTGCTAATTAGGTAAAACTCCAGTGAACAACGCGAATTAGCTTCCTTCGCACTACTCCTTAAACGGCCAAAGATACTTTCGACCCCCTTATGAAGAGGTAGGCGGGAGCCCCATTCCATTAAACTGGTTTTAGTAATCTTAGGAATGCGGCTACTGTTCGATGCCTCAATCATCTTAAAAAGATATGCTGGAACGGGATCCCAGTCATCTTTGGTGAGCACGGCTACTTCATTCTTCCAGAAGGAAGCCAGATCGGTAATACCCGCTTCAGTTAAATAGCCTGACGTGCTGTCTGGTGCCAATGTATCGTCAAAGTCGAACACGACTGCGATAGTCTCGTACAAGTGTTGTCTCCCAAACAAGTGTTAATTCGGCTCTTTGAGCAGCTGGTGTACTCGCTTGACATTGCTATCACGTCACCAGTTCTCCCTTAATTGTAGAGCTCTTATTGTTGAGCGAACAATTGGACTGAAGTACTAGGAGGTTTGTTACATTCAAAAATGACATCCTCCACTGGAGAACCTGGCGGACGAGCAGAGGGGCAAAATGCTGGCGATGGTAGCGAAAAATCGCCCTGGCGAAACACGTTCTCAAGAAGAGGAAGGAGCTGGACGAGAGGAAAGCAGCCAAGGCGAAGGGCGGCGGCAGGCCAAACACCGACAAAGGCAGCTCAGCCGCTCAATCTGAAGCGGAGTTATACGTTAGGGACGCCGAAGAAAACGCGGGCCGAGGGGAGAAGAAGCTGAGAAGAGCAAGGGCGGAAGCGACGGAGAAATGAGGGGGGACGGGTTGGGGCATCTTGGTCTAAGATTGGTGCCTACATGTATCTGGGGCAGCAAATCGCTTACCTTAACCCTCAGGCTCGCGGAGGATAAAGTAGCAATATGGTAGCAAAGAGTTGTATCCGCACTCTTTACCTCGGCTTATATTGATTTTTGGCTTCCCCGACCAAGGCTCGAACGTGGGACCCTGCGGATTAACAGTCTTCAACAGCGGTCCTATTTCTAAGTTTTGGCGGCTACCGGGGATAAGCAATAACGGTTAAGCTCGCATTTTCATATGGGGCTTTTTGGATGAAGGACTAGAATCTCTCACAAGTAATAGGCACGACAATGAAACGTTTCATTGATCGATCTCCTTAGTCTCGATGATTAGTGGAGACCTACCGCCACCCCGGTCATTCTGGTCCCCAAATTCTGGCGGGGGATGATTATCCCATTTATCTTGGCCTTGCCAACCCTGCTGCAAGAAAAACTCACTCACGGATCGTCTCGAGCCCCCGAGCTCTTTGATCTGCGAAACCAGATGACTCTGACAGGAACAGATGGTTAAACAATAACTTCAAACAACTCTCCTGGTCATCACTTCCATCACCCCCCGTTTGGGCCTATGGTGGCTTTGCCAGCGGATTTGCCGACAGTCTAAACCGCGGAATGCAGTTACGTTTGCAACAACAACAACTGGAGATGATGGAACGGGCCGAAAAACGGGAGGAAGAGCGTCACCAGAGGATGCTACAGCAGCAGAGAAGCGACGGAACATATTGCGCGGTTATGGGCGATTAGGCATGCGACAGGCAATAAAAAGCCACCCCGGTGGATGGCTTCTTAGCGGAATAATCACGCTATAACACAAGCATATGCAAAATGAGGGCTAACCGAATGCTTCATGTCTTGCGATATCGCATAAGATCATAAACGGTTCTTCCTGACCTCATCACCATTTTCCTCTATATCCCTTATCATCTTCTTCGCCGTAAGAGCTAAAAGCGACCCCAAAACCGCTTCATCTTCGACTATTTCCGGCGTCACATGAATTCTCTGCCAACGAGCAAGCTTATCCCTGTGCTCGTTGATTGTGATCGTTATAGCGTATGCTTTATCCTCGCTCACGCCCCCTCCTGTTTAATCAGAATTTATTTGCTTAGATTGTAGTTCACGGATTCTATTGAACTCTTGCACCATTTTGACCTTTACATCTTCCGATGCGCCCAGAGCAGCGCTGTACTCAAGAAGAATTTTGGACAATCGAGTCTTATCGTCGCTGTCAATCCGATCCTTGAGGGCAATTTCCCTTACAGCTACCCAATAGGCAGCGATCATCTGATTCAGGCTAGTATTCGTTCCTTCATTACTCATGCTTCCTCTTTTGGAAAAACTTTGCGGAATAGGGATAAACAATAGCTTTGTTACACTTCCAATTCCTTACTGGCAGCTCGAAGAATGGCCAACGTAGCCTTCGCGTCTCCTATTGCTCTGTGGTTTGGCAAGGCCTCGGCGCCTACATGTTTTACCACGTTGATGAGCTTATACGAATCAAGCTCAGGAAAGGCCCACCGAGACAGACTAATGGTGTCATGCATGATATTGCTAAAGCTAGTCCCACACTGCGTGGCGGCGAACGCCAGAAACCCTTGGTCAAATGGTGCGTTATGAGCAAAGACAGGAAGGTTGCCTACGAAGGCTTGAAGACGTTCCATAGCATCACGTAGGGACGCGCCTTCTCTGTTGAGGAGTGTCTGCTCAATTCCTGTCAGCTGTGTAATGTTCCTGGGTACTGGGCGGGTCGCTTTCACCAGCGTGCTGAATTCACCTGCAGCCACGAATCCAGGTGCGACCAATAGCGCACCGATTTCAATAATCTCGTCTGATCCCGCATTCAGGCCAGTCGTCTCGATGTCCACAATAGCAAAATCGCCACTCAGGGCCTTCATCATTACCTTGAAATTGGCCTCAAACGCCTCTTGCTGCTCCTGTACCTTCACAATCCGCGCCTGACCTTCTTTGGCATAGCCAAGGTACCTCTTCACCTGCTCTCTTAACCATTCCGGAAGGGTCAATTCCGGCATGCCCAAGGATTTTCTAGGACCGTTTTGATTGGCAAGTTCAGACCAGCAGTACCGGGCTACTGCTTTGCGTACGACATTTGAGTAGGGCCCCGCTAGGGATTGATGCTCTGCGGGCTCTCCGAAGCGCACGATAAGCCATTTGACATCTGTTTTACCCAGGTCAGTCATTGTGTGATAGCCCAGTTGGCGGTAGTCAACCTTAATGTCCGCTAAATCAGATATGGCTACATAAGCTGCAACCTGATGTCCGTAGGCTCCTTGCACGTCACAGAACTTCAGGGCCGTGAACAAAGACCCCATTGCCGCTGCACCGTAAAGGGCCAATAATTCGTATTCATAATCCTGTTTGGCTTTTTTTAGTTCACGCACCCGTGCTCGGAAGAACTTGGCAACCCCTGATGACGAGTTGGGGCCGTAAAGGTGATATTCGTTAAGGCCAGGGTTCGCAGCAAGGTGGTGCGGCACGAAGGGGGTAAGCCAATCAGTCACTTGTCTGAACCATTCTTCAACCGGCGCTTCTGGACGCTTGCATCAAACCAAAGTCCTGCCGCTTTGGGCATAGCCGGTTTAGAATTCAAGACGTAGGCGTAGCTAGCAACAACGGCGTCTATTTCCTCGCTGGAAACAAGAGCATCTCTCTCCTGCTGGCCCGGGATATCTATGGTAGCGATTAAGCCCGGCTTTGGCCCCAAGTTCATTGCAGCCTCAGGCTGTTGCGGTTTTTCGCCTGTGAAAATGGATATAAGCGCCGACAGAATTCCCATGAATCCTCCTTTTTTATATTGCCTGAGTTGTAGCCTTCTGCGACATATTATGGCATACGAACTGAAGGCGATTGTCGCTGCTGACCAGGCTGTTCGATCGGGTAATCAAGATTGCGCAACAATTAGGGATACACCTTATGCGCCGGGTGCCGATCGACTATTCAACCTACATCCCGCTACTGTGTCGCGTCTCCTGCAGAGTGGTAAGACGCATCAATCGGTTCGCCCCATTGCGCCCTAAACCTCAAGTTTATCTGTGACATTTTTGCTCTGAGACGGAAAATTCAGTCCACGAACGTTTTCCCACTATCAGATGTAGCTTCAACCCTTCTTATTAGGGAAGCTCGCACGGGGCTGAGGCCCGCAGAAGATCTGCCCACTCAAAAAGGGTCGTTTTTCGGAGATAACAGGCTGACAGAAACATTTTCTGGTTTCACTATCTTTTTACCTCCCAAAACTATCTCTTGAAAATATCTCTCCTATAAGCTATAGTTGAGATGAGTTTCGGGAGAATAACGTTTTGTAGAAGGAGTGAGATGAAAATTGGCTACGCGAGAGTAAGTGCTCAGGAGCAGGATCTGGCTTTGCAGCTGGACGCCTTGAATGAGGAGGGCTGCGAGAAAATTTTTCAGGAAAAAGCATCTGGCGCACAACGGGATCGGCCAGAGCTGAAAGCCGCCCTTGGATACATGCGCAAGGGCGATACGTTGGTTGTGTGGAAAATTGACCGGCTTGCCCGGTCCCTGAAACAGCTCATCGAGACAATCGAATCGTTTCAGGACCGTGGGATAGGGCTAAAGTCGATGCAGGATCCGATCGACACCAGCTCACCGAGCGGCAAGCTCGTCTTCCATATCTTTGCTGCATTGGCGGAGTTCGAGCGAGGCGTCATCCGCGAACGGACAACGGCGGGCTTAAGAGCCGCTAGGGAACGAGGTCGTGTGGGTGGGAGGCCGCCCGCCCTTTCCGCCAAGGACCTACAGGCCGCCAGAGCGATGCTGAAGGATTGCGATATCACTGTTGCTGCTGTTGCCCGACGGCTGAACGTGGCCGCATCTACGTTATACCGCCACATCCCGAGCGCAAGAAGCGCAAGCCTTGAGGCGGACGAAGACTTGTTGGCGACAGAATCCTGAGATGTTCTCGCAAAAACAGCCTTACCACGAGCATGCCATCGCCACTGAACTGGGCAGACAGGACACTTGACGAGCTACTCAGATGCTAGCTGTACTGCCTCATCAATGTGGACCCACCAATAACATCGCCGCTTTTAGCGCCATCATAATTACCACGATAAGCTCATGAAAAAATATTTGGGTATTTTTGTAATGCTTGTCGCGTCGTTGCCTGCACTTCCTACTTGGGCAATGGAAATTGTTGGGCCTGATGTTTTAGTAGACAACACCGCACAGGAAGTGCTTACCATCGTAAGGCAGGACAAGGATATCAGGGCTGGCAGTAAAACCAAACTTCTCGAGGTGGTGGAAGCCAAAATACTGCCTCATTTCGATTTCACGCGGATGACCCGGCTCGCAATGGGCAAGAACTGGTCTAAAGCTGCGCCTGAGCAGCAGCAACAATTGGTTAAAGAGTTTCGGACCCTCCTGGTGCGCACCTACTGCAACGCGTTTACTACCTATCGTGACCATACTATTACGGTTGAACCGCTTAAAAACAAGACGGATGATAGTGATGCCACAGTAAGGACCCAGGTACTGCGAGGTCAGGGCCAGCAGCCTGTACCAATTGACTACAGCATGGCAAAAACCGCCGATGGCTGGAAGGCTTACGATGTAACGGTAGCGGGTGTCAGTTTGGTGACCAATTATCGTAGTACTTTCAATAGCCAGGTTCGCGAGGGTGGAGTGGAGAAATTACTCCAAACACTTACGGAAAAAAATCGTGCATTGATTGCTGGCGATATAAAGGCTCAGACAACGAAGTAAATTACGCCACTAACGTGTAGAAAGCAGCAACTAACTTCAAGCGATCTCTACCTATCTAAACGCGGCGTTTGAGTTTTGGAAGCCGCTATCCTGCCTTCCATATAGAACATCTATTCCTGGCGTCAGCTCACCACCGGCAACTCATTCCAGTCTCCCGCGTAGTTCGGACTCTTGAAGCTGCGGCGCATAGCCCAGGTTCGGTCGACTCCTTCAGACGCCAGATGAATGGTACTGCGCCGGTATTTGCTGTTGATCTGATCCACCGCATTCATCAGCCGGCCCGATTTGTTGTGGGCTGATGAGTATGCGAACAGGTCTGTCTGCTGGCCTTCTTCCGAAACCAGGTCCGACAGCATCACGCCTGCCTTCTGGTAATACACTTCTGACTGGTACATCTTCTTCAACAACCAGAGTGCCGCGTTGGTGACCTGCATGCTGCATTCAGTTGGCGCAGGCAGAACAACAGTCTCCGTTCTGCCGTAGAACTTAGCTTGGTCGAATGGACTGTTCTGGATGAATACTGAAACTGCATTCGCGAACAGGCCCTGCTTGCGCAGGCGCTGTGCTGCATTGGCAGCATGATAGCTGATCGCTTCGTTGAGCTCCTGCAGGCTCTCTACCCTTCGCCCGAATGAGCGCGAACTCATGACCTGCTTGGCAATGGACGCTGCCTCTTCCAGCTCCAGCCACGGCACGCCGCATGACGATGCCGAACCGGTCCCGAATTCTCCTAAGATTCGCACGTTTGAATCTCGGTACATTTTCCACTCGCAGCGCTTTCAGGCTGTTCTCCAGCCTTCGTCCTGTATGACCAGGGATTTCTCGCGAAACCGCACCTGCCCGCATCAATACTTGTCCTAATCGTTTGTTTACTTTCGCCCAGTAGCCGTATCGGATTGGGCGACCTCAAAGCAGTGAGACGTGAATTGGCCTAACCATCCTCCCTACCATCAGCTTATTAAGCGACGCAGTGCGTTTTCTCACATACTTCCACGATACTTTGTATTAGGCTGTGACTGCGAGGTGGTTGCATTGAACGCAGCCAGATCTTTTCAAGAGGGATGGTTATAAGTTGAGTTCGGGCACAGAGTTCTAGGCAAGGTGCTCTTCGTAACCATTGATTCTGCTGGTATTCCGCAGGCTCAATCTAAGCGGATGCATTAGGCTATTTTGGCATTATCCATATGTAGTGCGACCAAGAATTGGAGGTAGATATGCCATCAATTAAACTGGGCGTCAGTGGTTTTGGTACAAATACAGGCTGGACCAACAACAACATTTACCCGCGCTTCGTGGAGGACATTACGGGCGACGGCCGCGCCGATATCGTTGGCTTCGGAGGCGCGGGGGCGTATACGTCGATCAGCAATGGCGACGGCACCTTTCAGGCATGGCAGCTGGGTATCGCTGCGTTTGGTACGACTGCGGGCGGCTGGACCAACAACAACATTTACCCGCGCTTCGTGGAGGACATTACGGGCGACGGCCGCGCCGATATCGTCGGCTTCGGAGGCGCGGGGGCGTATACGTCGATCAGCAATGGCGACGGCACCTTTCAGGCATGGCAGCTGGGTGTCGCCGCGTTTGGTACGACTGCGGG
>NZ_QAOU01000003.1:449975-473861 GCF_003050965.1 Nitrosospira sp. Nsp2
CGGGGCGACGGCCGCGCCGATATCGTCGGCTTCGGAGGCGCGGGGGCGTATACGTCGATCAGCAATGGCGACGGCACCTTTCAGGCATGGCAGCTGGGTGTCGCCGCGTTTGGTACGACTGCGGGCGGTTGGACCAACAACAACATTTACCCGCGCTTCGTGGAGGACATTACGGGCGACGGCAGCGCCGATATCGTCGGCTTCGCAAGCACAGGGGTGTATACGTCGATCAGCAATGGCGACGGCACCTTTCAGGCACCAACGCTGCTTGTCGCCGAGTTTGGTACAACTGCGGGCGGCTGGACCAACAACAACATTTACCCGCGCTTCGTGGAGGACATTACCGGCGACAGCCGCGCGGACATCATTGGCTTTGCGAGCAACGGCGTCTACGACTGGGTGATGTGATGACTTTGAGATTGTAATTCCAGAGCCAGCGCCCCGATCTATTAGACGGGGCGCCTTCCCCCAGCAGAATATTGACGAGCCTGAAAACCTGCTCAAGCTCGATGACCTTTGCTAAGTCACACCCAGCTTGCGCTGGCGCGCCACCCGAAAAAAATCGCCACGAATATCCTGCAAGGGATAATTGTGCTTCTAATTTTTAGTCCTCATAATATTAGAAGTTACTCCAGGATTGAATCGATTAGCGAGTGCTACCGCCTTCATTTGAGTCAAATCTAAAACTGTCGATTACTGGTTCTACTAGACATTTGCGATGCGTGGGTGCCTTAACGGTTAATTTTATGCTCGCCATATTTAGTTTAGACGCATCAACTAGAGCTTCAATAACCTGAGCAGACTTTTCACAAGAAACAAAGAATCGTCCGCCCTTGTCCCTGTGCTCTGCATCAACGCAAAGCGCCTCTATAAAACGTTCTCCTACTCCACTTGGCAATGGCGGAAAAATAGCAATGTACGGTACGTTTGAGCAGTCTTAAACAAGGCCGTATTTCGCTGAAGCGCTAGGTGTTGACCAGGGGGATATTTATAAAGTTCTTGATGTCGAACCTAGTGGGTTTGTTCTGATTTTTTTGGTTAGGAGAATTTGATGGAAAAGCAAATTCAGGATAAAGCTGAAAACAGCAATATGGTTAAAGATCCAGACGATTGGACGACCGGTGATGAACCGATGACCGGTGCGCAAAAGTCTTATCTAAGTACGTTAAGCGAAGAGGCTGGCGAAGAAATGGATGAAAATCTATCCAAATCGGATGCGTCAAAGAAAATCGATGAGCTTCAGCGTAAAACGGGTAGAGGATTGAAGGAAAAATGATTCGAATCTACCTGCGTAGTCTCAGAACTTGGAAAAAATAGTACGTTAAGCTGTAGTGGTTTCGATTCAATCTGACAGCAAAGTTACCACGATGGCCACGAATCTATTATCCGCTGCCGAATGCAAGAACGCGAATAGCATGGCGCAAGTGTCCGCAAGCTCATCGATGGTAATGGCCTTATTCGTGAAGAAGAAACTATGGACAGCGCCCGAATTGAGAAGTCTCTGACTGGAAGGTGCTTCCGGCACATGCTCAGAGACGGCAGGGGGATAGTTCCCGGCAGGGGTTGGTCTGAATGGTCGGCTGAAAATGGAAAGAAACAGCCTCGGTAATCATGCATGCGAGGCCGCGGCTCAGCATACCAACATGAGCACAGGGCCGCACTCCGCTCACCGCCACGATGATCATTAAACCCTTCCTTCACGCGATGATGGCAGTTCAAGCCCGGCGCCGCACTGCCAGCAAACCTGAAAATTAAACGGGTTTTCCTCATGGCACGCGCGGCAGAATACTACTCGGGTCTCGACCGGGGTTTTTTCAAATTCGTTAACAATGGCTTGCCCCCGCTCAAAATCGCTATCCCGAATAACCCACACCTCCGGATAACCGTGGGTAAACGGAATATCCCCCAGTCCCCCCTGAGCATGCTCATTAAATAGCTTCGCCGAGATACAATTGTGGTCGAGCAGATCGAGCATGATCTGCGCTTCCATAATGCTTGAGGCTGAACAAATTTTTTTCATTATTTCATAATACTGATAAAAGCCGCTCTTACAACCATTGATGTTGTTTCCTGAACCATTAACCTGGCGCTTCTCATGTTCGGTTTTGGTTGGCGCTGCTCCAAACGGCAGTCGGCAGCCGCGCATATCGCGCAGACCCGATCAATTCCGACAGACAGTTCGCGTGGTGGAAAGCTGACCCGGGCGGCGAACCGGGCAGATCCGAGCAACAACGGCAAGCACTTGCTAGTGCCTATAAGCGGAAGCGCCTGAAACTGATGGCGCTTTACCGCCGGTGGTCGTTACTTTCCGCCGCCATTGACCGCCGCCTTAAGCGCTACACCTGGTTTGAATGCTGCGACCCTCGATGCGGCAATCTTCAGTTCCTCACCGGTCCTGGGATTGCGGCCAGTTCGTGCCGCACGCTCACGTACTTCGAACGTTCCAAAGCCCGGCAACGTCAGTGAATCCCCTTTTCTCAGCGTATCGGAAATAATTTCCACCAGTGCGCTTACCGCGCGGTCGGCGGCAGCGCCGCTGGAGTCAGTCTTTGCACCCAGTGCATCAACGAGTTCTTTTTTAGTCATGTTTTTAATCCGTTTCCAATTAGTTAATCGGGGCACCATTATAACGGGCAAGGAGCTGGAGGACTGGCATTAACAGGATGTGGTAATTCTTGGTCCTCCAGTTCCCAGTGTCCTTGATGAAGGTCTTCGTATGAAACCTTCCTGTCTGCCAGGGCGCATAAAGAGGTTAGTTTTGCGTTCATGTAGCGATTGTTACGCAAGCTTCGGATCAATAGAGAAGGAATCTGGTCTGGTTGCCAAGAAAGCACTCTCTTCACAAAGAGCTAACAAATAAGTTACAATTTTTTCACAGTTGTTCGTACTTTTACTATACCTGTGCTCAACTAACGACAGAGGACGATAATGAAAATAGGAAAACTTGTCGCCATTTCATATTTCCTGGGTATGGGGGCGGCCCTGCTGGTTCTGGTTTTTGTTCTTAATTCTTGAATCCTTTCGGAATTCTGGATAACTTGCAAAAAGGGAGTTAGTTATGGGTCTACAACGACACTTGGGAACAAAGCTACAGATAAAGCAGCGTAGGCAATTGCTTCCCGCAAAGCCTTTATTGGCATGGGTTTCGGCCTCCTATAAGCGTTCCTAGAATATATGAACGCACCAAGTTTTTGCATCGAATTACCTGGGCTACCTGGGCTGTACGGTAGAAGTTGGGCTAAACCCAAGTCGGGATTTATCTAAAATAGCGTAACTGACCGGGGTCAGTATCAGGCTGGCAGTCATTCCAATCAACAGGCCGACTGTTAATGATAAGGTCATCGGGACCAGAAACTGGGCTTGCTCGCTTGTTTCCAGCAGAATGGGGAGAAACCCCACAAAATTAGTGAGGAAGGCCAACAGAATGGGCCGGAACCGAGCGGTGCAGGCTTCTACGATGAGGTCTGCCATAGATACGTCGGTTGCCCCTTCTCGTTGCTTGACATAATCCAGGAGCACGAGGCTGTCGTTTACAACCACGCCACTCGCCGCAATCATGCCGACCAAAGATTCCATGGATAACGGCAGGCCAATCAGCCAGTGTGCCCACACTGCTCCTGCCCAGGCCACCGGGGCTCCCATTAAAAAGATGAGCGGTTTTACATAAGACTCGAAGGGAATCGCGATCAAGGCATAGATTAAGGTTAAAGCAATCGCGGTTAAGAATATCAGGGTGCGGGCAGTATCTTCCTGTTCCTGGCGTTCTTCGCCGATATTGATATCCAGCCCGGGGAACTGCCGTTTGAGTTGTGGAATTTCTTCAGCGGCCAAACTGGCGTGGAGCGCATTGAGGTCCGTCAACTTGGAATCCATCTGTGCTTGAACTTTGAGAATACGCTGCCGGTCCTGGCGTATCAGCATGGACTGGCCGGGTACGAGATCGATTTCGGCAAGGGTTCCCAAAGGTGCCTGACCCCCGTTGGGCAGTCGTATGGGAAGACTGGACAGGCCATGCAAGGAATCCCGCTCGTTGCGAGGCAGGCGCACCATTACTTTTACCTCGTTACGACCCCTCTGGAACCGGTGCACTTCATCCCCGTAGTACGCGTGCCGCGTTTGTTCGGCAAGATCCTCCAGACGAAGGCCCAGGTGTTCCGCTTCCGGTTTCACTCGAAGACGAACTTCCGGTTTGCCGGGCTCGGCCGAGTCTATGACATCATATACGCCAGGGTAGCCCGCCAGCTTTTGCTTTAACTGGGCGGCCGCCAGGGACAGAACAGCTGGGTCGGAGTGTCCCAGATCAAATTCCATATCGAAGGGGAGGTCGCCCTCTTTATACAGGAACTCGATCTTGGCGCGGCCGATGTCTCCAATGCGCTTCCGCCATTCGCGCACGAATTCCTCCACAACAATATGTTTTCGTCCCGTGGGTGATAGTTCCGTCCAGAAACCGGCCTCGTGTTCCGCGATGATGGTTTCCACTCCGACGATGACGCTTTGCTGGATATGAGGATCGCGAATTCGGGCTTCCCTGTCCAGTTTGTCTCGAACTTCCAGGAGTGCCCGTTCCACTTTTTCTGCGATGCGGCGGGTTTCACTGTACGGAAGGTCTTTGGGTAATTTCAGAGCGACCCAGAAGCTGTCTTTCGTTACATCAGCCTGTAGGGAAAGCCGGACATAGCCGCCCGCGACCAACGCAGCGGCCAGCATCAGGATCACGGCAAATGTCGCAATGGTGAGGTAGCGCCAAGCCAGGGCTTTTTCCAGCAAAGGTCTATAAACACCATGGATGAAACGCTTTAAGCCGCGATTAAGGCTGGCTCGCACCTTCGCCAGTGGAGTAAGCGCAACCGGTTTGGGGGGCGTGGCAAGATGAGAAGGTAAGATCAGAAGTGCTTCAACCAGTGAAAACACGAGGGTGAGAATCATTACCAGGCAGATGGGCTTCATCATCTGGCCAGCCCATCCCGGCAGGAACAAGCCGGGCAGGAAGGCGACGAGAACGATCATGACAGCGACGATTACCGGCAAGGAAACCTCGCGGGCACCGGAAATCGCCGCCTCAAGATACGCTATTTTGCTTTTGCCGGCTTCCAGGAACGCTGCCTCAGTTCCTTGTTTCGACGAACCGGGAACGACTATTGCTTCCTGTTTCGCATGGATGGATTCGCCGATAATGATGGCGTCATCTACGAGTACACCCATAGCCAGAAGAAAGCCGAACAGGGATAGCATGTTGAGTGACACATCCAGCGCTGGCATGAGCCAGAATGCGCCAAAAATGGACGTCAGAATGCCGATACCCGCCCAGATGGCGACCTTGAAATCGAGAAATAAAGTCAATATCAGGCAAACGAGCACAAAGCCGGTCAGCCCATCCTCAAGCAGCGTTCCGATGCGTTCCTCGTAGGCTTGAGAATCGTCCCACCAGCTAATAAGCCCTATTCCAGGCGGCAGCTGGGTTTGCATTTCCGACACGTATGCTTTGACCCGCCGTGCCACTTCAACCGTATCTCGTTCGGCATGAACCTCCCAGCCCTGCGCAGTCTCTCCGTTATGGTGCCATTCCGACAGGCGCTCCTCGAGACCGTCCTTGATCTCTGCCACGTCACGGAGTAGTACCCGGCTGCCGTCCGTGCTGGTTTTCACCACCAGGGTTCCGACTGAGACGTTGTCCTGCGCTTTACCCTTGACGCGAAGCAACAGTTCCCCCATCGGGTTTTTTATTACCCCGCCGGGTAGATCTATCGAGGCGCGCCTTATCGTTTCGGTGACTTCGTTGAGCGATACACGAAACTGGCGCAACCGCTCGGATGAAACCTCGATAGCGAGTTCATAGGGAAGGTCATAGTAGTTGTGCGCGCGAGTAACACCCGGGATCTGCGACAGGTCGCCCTGAATACGGTCGCTAAGACGCTTCAGCGTAAGGGCATCGGTAGGTCCGTGCAATGCTACCCAGATAACGCCGTCATCCCCGATGCGATGACCTGGAAGAACCTCGATCCTCTCCAACCCCTTGGGCAGACGGGGTATGGCTTGAACACGTCCCTGAATCGTGTTCATTACCTGGTTTTTATCGTGATCGGGGAGGATAACGACCTTGACGGTGCATTCGCCTTCTATGATTTCCGTTTTAAGTCGCTTTACGCCAGATAAATTGTAAATGGCCTCTTCAATCCGGACACAAACTGACTCCTCGATTTCCAGTGGACCTGCTCCCGGATAGACAGCTTTGACATCGATCTGGTGAGGCGTAAATCGAGGGAATACTTCCTTATCCATGAGCAACAGACTGCCACCACCGCCGATGAGGATGAGTAGCATTAGCAGATTGGCGGCAATCGGATTAGAAGCAAACCAGGCGACCAAGCCGGAGGCGGGCACGGTAGAAAGTATCGGCCTCACTTTGGTTTTTCCTCGCAGGGGCGCGGCGAGGGGAGGTGACATGGGGAGAGGGAGAAAAAATTCATCACATTGTTTGGTCAGGCTTCGACGTATCCGCCAGCGTCTTCGCGGACGTCAATCCGGGTGACACGATTTCCGGCCGTAGCTTCATGCCTTCCACAGGCACCTGAATCCCGGAGATGACGACGCGATCTCCAGTGTCAAGACCACTTTTTACCAGGACACGGTCGGGCTCCCGGCGCAGGATATTTACCCGGCGGATCCGCAGGCGGTCTTCTCTATCAACCCATAACACTTCATGAGAGGCGTTGACTGCTCCGGAGGGCAGGACGAATACATCGGATTGATCTCTACCCTCGATTTCGGCATTTACGAACAGCCCGGGCATAAGCGGGGATTGGCCTGTTTTTACCGTATACGGATCTCTTACTTCCGCGACCGCATGTAGAAGGCCCGTTTCTTCATCCAGGGCGCCTTCAGCGCGGACGATGTGTCCTTCCCAGGACTGCATCGCCCCCGCGAAGTGGGTGCTAAAAATGACTTTGGGACCTGTTTCTGAACTGCTTTTCCGGTGGTCCAGCAGCAGATCAAGGTAGGTAAACTGATAGGTCGCCAAGGGCAGGCGCACCTGGACGACGTCAATGGCATAGATGCGCGCCAGTTTTTCACCTGGTTGAACATATTGCCCGAGACCAGTATGCCGTTCCCTGACCCTTCCGGCGAAGGGTGCCCGCCACTCGCATCGGCTACGCTGCAGGCGGGCCTTGGTCAGATCGGCCTCCGCGGCTTTCAATTTTGCACGTGCTTCAGCCAATTGCGGCTGGCGCAAGGTCAGAGCCGAGGGTTCTCCTTCTCCTAGCGAGTGCCATTCGTTGCGAGCCTGCTCCGCCTGCGCTTCTTCCGTCATGACTTGGCGTTCCGCCTCGGCAATGCGGGCATGCGCCTCAGCGATTGCATAATCGTAGTTGCGCGCATCTATTTTTATCAGTACATCCCCAGGCTCAAAGAATCCTCCCGCTACGAGACTCGGATGCAGTTGAACGATCTGGCCGGCTACTTCCGGCACCAGATCAATCTCGGTGCGAGGCACCACCACGCCCTGAGAGCGGATGTTCAGCTTGACGGTCTGCGGTTCAACTTTGACGACCTGCACCAGCGGCGCTTCATCATTTAGTATTTGTGACGTTGGCTGCGGTTTGTGGACTACGATGGCCCACGAAATACTGATACCCGTCAGTACCACAACAACGGGGGCGATGATTTTCAGCGCAGCTTTGCTTTTAAAGTTTTTCAGCATGTTTTCGCGGAGCTATTGGACGAGTTGTCCCTGAAACGCTCGACCAGTGTTACGGACACTTGACCGCTGCGCATGCAAGGTATCCGGTGGCTAATGGTAAAGCCGGCCATGTTTGTCCTACCCTTTCTTCCGCAATGAATCTTCGTCGCCGCCGCGTTCCTGGACCGCTTTTTTTTCCTGCTAAAAAAGTCGTTGGGTTCAGAGATTTCTGTTATCAAACGCCGCCTCCCAATGCAAGAAAAAGATTAATTCGGTTATTCAGCAACTGCCGTTTTACAGAAATATGAGCGCTTTGCGCATTCAATGTGCTGCGGTAACTGTCCAACAGCGTGAGAATTTCGATCATACCAAGCTGGTAGGAGTAGACGGCCAGCTTGCGGCTCGCCTCTGTTTGTTCAACGGCCTGCCTTAATGCCTTTTCTTGTTCCCGCAACCATTCATCTGCAGCCAGCACCTGTTCCACTTCGCGAAATGCGTTTAGCGCCGTGCTTTTGTAAAGGTTCAGCGCTTCCTCCGCACGGGCCTCGTTCAGCTGAATCTCGCCGCGAATGCGGCCGCCGGTAAACAGGGGCTGCATCATGCCTATTACAACATTCCAGGCGAGCGCGCGGGGGTCGACCAGATCGGTCAATGCTGTGCTGCGCGTGCCTCCCGCGGCGGTTAGGACGATCCGTGGCAAGAGAAGTTTTTTTGCGCTTTGCACTCGGGAGTCGGCTGCTACCAGGCGGTCGAAAGCAGCGACAAGATCGGGCCGCCGCTCCAGTAGTTCCGACGGCAACCCAGAAGGGAGACCCGATGGCGGCTCCGGTAGTACCGAAGCTTCAGTTAGGCGTCCTGCCGGATAACGACCAAGCAGCACCTCAAGCCGGCGGTTGACCAACTGGATCTGGTTGCGGGCCTCCGAGAGCTCCGCCTCGGCGGTGGCAAGGTCGGTAAGCGCGAGGCGCAAATCAAGCGCGTTCGTTATGCCCCGCGCAAAACGTCCCCGTACAAGCTGAACAATTGTGCGCCGGTCTTTGACCGACTGCTCCGCTACCTCTGACTGAAGCCTCGCCTCGGTCAGCTCGAAATAACTTTGGGCAATCCTCGCCGCCAGGGAAAGCCGCGCGCCGTTAAGATCCGACGCTACCGCACCGGCCTCCAGAAGGGCGGCCTGCCTGACATTCCTGATTCTGCCCCATACATCCAGCTCCCAGCTGAGGCTGAAGATGGCATCGAAGACGCCGAACCTTGCTGACCCGAATCCTGCTTCCCTAACCTGTACTTGTTGATGATCGGAGGTGAAGAATATTTGAGGAAATAGACCGGACCCATCGATCCGAGCCTGAGCAATGGCGGCATCCAGCCGTGTCACCGCTGCTTTCAGGTCGTAGTTGTTGGCCAGAGCGTTTTGCACCAGTGCGCTCAGGTTGGGGTCGGCAAATGTTTCCACCCAATGTTGGGGTGCCGGTCGAGAGATTTCATGATTTGCGCCCCATTCCGCAGGAATTGCGGCTCCAACATCCGAGACGTGCCTTTGCGGTATTGTCCAGCAGCCGCCAACGCATACCAGAACGATCGACAAAAGGGTTAGCGCGAGGAGCTGTGGCACTTCATACCTTCCATACTTTGCGTTGATTAGGAACTGTCCTTGGAAAAGCTCGATCCCAACTGAACCCGGACTTATCCATATTGTAAAAGAAAAACTATTATATGATAATACGAATCGTTCTCGTTTTTGTTATTATAAGCTTTTGCAGGAGTGCGGGGGATGACTGTTGAGAAACAGCTTGACCTGGGGGAAGTATTCATGGCTCATCGGTCGCAATTGCGCTGGGCGGCGCTGAAGATTCTGGGAAATCCCGAGCGTGCCGAAGATGTGGTGCAGGACGCCTACCTCAAGGTTTCAGAAGCGGCTGCGGTATTTGATATCAAGCAACCGCTGGCCTACCTGTACCAGATGGTGCGCAATCTGGCCATCGACCATCATCGGCGTCTTTCGCTCGAAATGAATCTTTTCGAGGCTGAGGATGATGGACTTCATGTGGCTGCTCATACCGGACTGCCTGAAGCTATCGCAATCAGTCGTCAGCACCTTACGCTGATTGCCACAGCCCTGTCCGAACTTCCGGAACGGACGAGGCGCGTTTTCGAACTCCATCGGCTGGAAGGGCAAACCCATCGTACCATTGCCGCGGAGCTGAATATCTCGACATCTCTGGTAAATATCCTGATTCACGAAGCGATGGATCATTGCCGCGCTGTTCTTCGTTCCTAATCGCGTTTTCCAATCTGCCGCGATCCGCTATACTGATCCCGTTTTGGCCGTCGCAGGCGGACCGAAATCGATGAATCCAAGGCTCGGATAATCGAACCCCAATCGTTGTAACCGTAGATGTTGTGACAGATCCGCAATGGCAAGATCAGGTGTGGCGAAAGGCGGTCGAGTGGGTAATGCGCACCCACGGAACGATGAACCCGGCCGATCTGAAAGAATTATCGAAGTGGCTGAAGGCGCACCCGTCTCACCGGGAGGCCTATGAAGAGGCTGCGCGTGTCTGGTTGCTCACCGGGCTGGTCCCACCCTCCAATCCTCCTTCAGGGGATGAATAGTGTCACCCCAACATCGTCCGACCGTTTCGCCGGATAAATTATCATTCTGATTGTTGATCGCGTTCTCCCAAGCACCCTATGACCTGGGAAAGCTGCCAGGTTAGCGTGCTTGGATGAGCAATGAGATTCGGCCCGGCGCCTCCTCGCGAGTTTATTTCGCCGCTCCCGCAAGACCTCACCCATTTATTTCTGAATTCTTCACATCCTCGTTCGTCTAGCTAAATACGATTAAGACTCATTCCTAATCATTCGATTGGAATTACTTGCTTAAAAGGAAAAAGTGATGACGAGTTGTTTTGACCGCGAAGATGGGACTTTTCGAGTTCTGGTTAATCATGAGGAGCAATATTCAATTTGGCCGGACTGGAAGGCGGTTCCAGGGGGCTGGAACGATGTCGGAATAAGAGGCGATAAGAAAACCTGCCTTGAATATATCGAGAAGACATGGACCGATATGCGTCCGCTCAGTCTGAGGCGCTTCATGGACGGACCGTCTACAGCGGACGGGCGATAATGCCCCCTTCCCTTACTGTTTTCAGCCTGCCTTGTGCTGGCGCAAGTGCGGTCACGTACCTACGTTGGCGCCGCAGACTCCCGGCCTGGGTGCAGATCGAGCCGGTCGAACTACCTGGCCGTGGTGGACGCTTGCATGAGTCGACCGAAGAGGGCTTCGATGCGCTGGCTGCGCGCTTGTGTGATGAACTGGAGAATGATCCCCCGCAGCGATATGCGCTCTATGGACACAGCATGGGGGCCCTGCTGGCGTACCGGATTGCACATTGCCTGCGCATGAGAAAGCGGCAGATGCCCCTGGCATTGCTGGTATCGGCTTGCGCCGCCCCATCTCAACAGGATTGGAGGCGTTATGCCAACAGAGACTCCGCTGCGCTACTTGTCGCCGAATTGCGGAAACAGAACGGAACGCCCGAGGAGGTGTTCGAGAATCCCGAACTGCTTTCCATGACATTGAGTTTGCTCCGCTCGGATTTTCGTGTCTGCGCAAGCTTCCGCTACGAGGCGTCAGCCCCGCTATCGATACCTATTCACGTTTTCGGCGGACGCGCCGATGAGATTCTCCCATCCAGACTGGAAGCATGGCGGTACGAAAGCACCGCGGAATTTTCCCTGAATTGGTTTGACGGGGGCCACTTCTTTATCCGGCAGCAGGAAGAGGCGTTTCTTTCCACCCTGGTGCAACGCCTGGCCGGTGAAACCGTCGAGATATCCGATGCGGCGCTTACCTCTGCCTGAGACGGTTCCCCTTGGCATCGAAGTGTGGCTGCTCCCCTTAGATTTGAACATGCCTTTATCGAAGCGAGATTTGGCGTTGTTAAATGGCGATGAGCGCTCACATGCGTTGCGGTTCCGCAGGCACGAAGACCGGGTTCGTTCAGTTATGGCGCGGGCGGCGCTCAGGCGAATTTTGTCGTCCCGGACGGGCGTGCTGCCGGACAAGCTACGGTTCTTCGTCAACGATTATGGAAAGCCGGGCCTGGTCGGGAACTGGGGACTGGAATTCAATATTTCGCACTCGGGATGCTTCGCGCTGATCGCACTTTCAACGAGCGGCCAGGTTGGGGTGGATATCGAGTGTCGCGACCGCGACCTCGATATCGAAGAGCTGAGTATGCACGTCTTTTCACCGCTTGAGCGCCGCTCCGGACTGCAGACAACTGAAGCGTTCTTTGACCGCTGGGTTGCAAAAGAATCGGTGCTTAAGGCGCTGGGGCTGGGGATTTCCCAGCACTTGCAAGTGCTTTCGATCCTTCCTCGCGATAACGCGGGTTATGAAATTGTGCATGACCAGCCAGAGTGGGCGGACGTAAGCGCTTGGCCCATCAAGGCGCCTAATAATTATGCTGCGGCACTCGCATGGAAAAGTCGACAAGACGGGAAGTGCGCCAGAAGCTCTCCAGTTGCTCTGCAGACAGTAGGCTCAAGACTGGAAGCCAGTTAAGTACTGGATGGACTGGTCCAAATTTGCATGATCAGTTTGATTTCCACTTACATCCCGCTTATCGCCGCAGGCGCCAGCGCTTTAGGGGATTCGATGGCCACCTTAAGGGAAGGGTTACGATGAACGCAAGATTGATTTCACTGCGCGGGTTTCCGCGCGACATGGTTACGCACCTGCGTATGCTGACAGCAGAGCGCCCGGGCGATACGGCGTTGATCGCAGTGCAACAGGCGGATGATGATGTCCTCGAGAGAAAGCTCGATTATAAAACATTGGATCAGCATGTCCGGGCGCTGGCTGCAGCCCTCCAAGATCGATTTGCAGCGGGGGAACGCGCGCTGCTACTCCTTGAAAATGACGAGCACTATGTCATTGGGTTCTTTGCGTGCCTTTATGCGGGCCTGATCGCCGTGCCCGTTTTTCCCCCCGAGGCGGTGCGGGAGCGCCACCTGGCGCGACTGCTCGCGATCGCGTCCGACGCGGAGGCACGCTGCATTCTGACCACAAGCGAATTCATGCCCCTGATCGGCAATGCGGCCATAGACCAGTTTTCCTTCGCCACGGTGCTTGCGGTGGACGCCGTGCGGCCCAATGACGCCGGGGCCTGGCGCGAACACATGCCGAAGAAAGAGGATATCGCCTTCCTGCAATACACCTCCGGCTCCACCTCTACGCCAAAAGGGGTGATGGTCAGCCATGGGAATCTAATGGTGAATGCGAGGGCCTTCGAACAGAGCATGTCGATAAGCGCCGAGGATACATTCGTGAGTTGGCTGCCGCTTTACCATGACCTCGGTCTGATTGGCGGTTTGCTGCAGCCCATCCACCGGGGCATTCCTGCCGTGCTGATGACGCCAAAATTTTTTATCGAGAGGCCGGTCCGCTGGCTGGAAGCGATCTCTCGTCACCGCGCTACCGTCAGCGGCGCACCGAACTTCGCCTTTCAGTTGTGCGTGGAGCGGGTCAGGAACGCTCAGTTGGAGGAACTTGATTTGTCGAGCTGGCGAGTTGCTTTTTGTGGGGCGGAACCCGTAAGACTCAGCACCATGAGCGCATTCGGTGAACGTTTTGCCCCAGTGGGCTTTTCAGCAGAGGCCCTTTATCCCTGCTACGGCTTGGCAGAAGCGACCCTGCTGATCACGGGCGGCGGCCGTGGGGATGGTGCACAGGCGCATCGCTTTTCCGCCGAGATGCTGGCGCAAGGCAGAGCCGAGGTGGCGGAGCAGGGACTGCCGGTGGTGGCTTGCGGAATTCCGGTACCCGGCCATACCGTCCGGATCGTCGAGCCCGAGACCCTGGCACAATTGGACGACGGCAATGTCGGTGAGATCTGGATAGGGGGACAAAGCCTTACTCAGGGTTACTGGAGGCGGGCCGCGGAAACGGCAGTAACTTTTGTCCATCAGGACAACAGTCGGTGGCTGCGCACGGGGGATCTTGGCTTTATCCACGACGGACGAGTCTATATTGCCGGTAGACACAAGGACCTCATCATTATTCGCGGCCAGAATGTTTACCCGCAGGACCTTGAACAGGTGGTCGAGGAAGAGGTCGAGGCCGCGCGGAAGGGGCGGGTCGCTGCATTCGCGGTAGAAACAGAGGCGGGAGAGGGTATTGGGATCGCAGTTGAAATATCCCGCGGTATGCAGAAACTTATTCCCGTCGAGGCCCTGGTGCGAGCATTGAGCGAAGCAGTCAGTGGAAGTTGCCATGAGCCTCTGTCGGTGGTCGTGCTGCTGAATCCCGGTGCATTGCCCAAGACTTCCAGCGGAAAATTGCAACGTGGCGCCTGTCGCCAGGGATGGCGCGAGCGCACATTGAATGCTTATGCCATTTATGAGTTTGGCGGTTTCGTTCTCGGGGGTGGCGCCCATCCGGTGCAAGCCCCGCTTGATGAAACTGAGATAGCGCTGATATCTATCTGGGACACGGTTCTGAACCGAAAAGGGCTGGGGCGCGAGGACCATTTTTTTGCCAGCGGCGGCAACTCGCTTGCTGCCGTGCAAGCCGCCGCACGTATCGCCGATCGCTGGCAGATCAATTTTCCTCCCCGCGGTTTATTCGAGAATCCCCGGTTGCATGAGTGTGCGACCGAAATCAACCGTATTTTATCCACCGGCGCCTCCCTGCACAGCGCGACTGTCAGTATTTTGCCCACCCGGTCCAGCACCGGTCCGGTTAACGCTGCGCCCCTGTCTTTCGGGCAGCAGCGTCTATGGTTTCTTTGGCAGTTGGACCCGTCGAGCACCGCGTATCACATCAAACACGCCTTGAGATTCTCGGGATCAATGGATGCGCAGGCGTTGGGAGCAAGTTTCGAAGATATGATTCGCAGGCATGATTCCTTGCGTACGTTTTTTCGCCCGGGAGCGAATGGCGTGGCGGAGCAGGTGGTCCGGCCAGTCGTGCCGTTCGCTATCTCGTCTATTGACCTAAGGGAGACAGTTATCTTGCAGGGAGAAGCGCGAGTTGCGGAAGAGGCGGATCGCTTTGTTTCAACCCCTTTCGATCTCACGCAAGGCCCGCTACTGCGCGTGGCGCTAATACGGGCGGCAGAGGATGAACATATTCTGGTGATGGTGATGCATCACATCATCTCCGATGGTGCTTCAATGCAGATCATGCTCGATGAGTTGGCCACGGGCTATGTCGCCCGCCTTCGAGGTGAAACGGCAGACTTGGACAGGTTGCCCATCCGTTATTCCGACTACGCTGCATGGCAGCGAGAATGGCTGGAAGCTGGAGAAAAAGACAAGCAGCTAGCTTACTGGCGGGGCTACCTGGGTAATGAAGACGCGGTGTTGACTCTTCCCACGGATAATCCTCGGCAGCCGATAGCAAATTACCGGGCTGCGCGATATTCCTTTGATCTGCCGCAGGATGTATTAGATGGATTGCGCCGCCTGGCCCAAGAACGGGGGGCTACGCTCTTCATGACCTTATTGGCTGGTTTTCAGGCTTTGCTCTACCGCTATACCGAGCAGCCGGATATTCGTGTGGGCGTGCCGGTGGCCAATCGTAACAGGCTGGAAACCTTGGGCCTGATTGGTTTTTTCGTCAATACGCAAGTATTGCGGAGTCGGTTACATGGCCGCATGAAGCTTGCGAAGCTTTTGGATCAGGCGCGGGAGGCTGCTATCGATGCGCAAGCTAACCAGGACCTGCCGTTCGAGCAACTGGTAGAAGCATTGCAGCCGCAGCGAAGTTTAAGCCATAGCCCGCTCTTTCAGGTGACGATCAACCATCTGGTGATGAATCGTCACAAGCTCCAGCAACTTCCGGGGTTGAAGGTTGCTGATTACCCGCTTACCGAGCAGGCAGCCCAGTTCGAACTGACGCTGGAAACAGTCGAGTCAGCGGACGGCAGCGTACGTGCCAGTTTCATCTATGCCTCCGAGCTGTTTGACCCCGCGACGATGGGGCGGCTGGGCCTGCACTACATTGATGTGCTTCGGGCATTCGCACAACGCCCTGAGCAGGCAGTAGGAGATGTGCCGCTACTGAGTGAACGCGATAAGCTGCAACTGGAGGACTGGGGAACGAATAATTCCAGCTTCGTGCCGGTACAAGCCGTGCATCAGCTGATAGCGAGCCGGGCGGAGGAATGTCCGATGGCCACCGCCGTGGTCTTCAGTGACATCAAACTTACCTATGCAGAACTGGATCGCCGGTCGAATCGACTGGCGCATAAATTGATTGGAATGGGCGTCAGGCCAGAAACAAAGGTGGGTATTTCGACAGAACGTTCCATCGAGATGATTATTGGCCTCCTCGCCATCCTCAAGGCCGGAGGAGGATATGTGCCGCTTGATCCCGATTATCCACCGCAGCGGCTAAGCCACATGATGGAAGACAGCGGCATCCAGTTGCTGTTGACGCAAGCCCATGTCAGGGCCCGCATTCCGAATTGCACCGACCTGGAAGTGCTCGAACTTGACACACTTGATTTGAACGCGGGGATAGACACCAACCCCGAGGTTCGATTACATGACGATAACCTCGCATATGTTATCTATACGTCTGGATCGACCGGCAGGCCTAAAGGTGTTGCGGTTACACACGGTCCTCTGGCAATGCATCTGGACGCAATTAAGCAGTTCTATGACGTTCGGCCAGGGGACCGGGAGCTGATGTTTTTCTCCATGAACTTCGATGCTGCCGCCGAGCAATGGATGACCCCCTTGTGCGGCGGCGGGACGCTCGTACTGTCATCCACGCGCAGCCTTGCAACCGATAGTTTTGCAGATCTGATCACTACGCAGGGAATAACAACGTTGCACTTGCCTCCGGCTTATTTGCGTCTGCTTCTACCGTTAGTGCCCAAAGGCAAATCTTCTGTTCGCGTTTGCATCGCAGGGGGTGAAGCGTGGTTCGCCGCCGACCTCGCCGCGACGCGGGAGGTTTTCGCGGAGGTTCGGCTTGTCAATGCCTACGGTCCGACGGAAACCGTTATTACGCCGGCAGCCTGGATAAGTAATGGCAAAACAAGCGCGGTTGGAGATTACGCGCCCATAGGGCGCCCGGTCGGCCAACGCAGCCTTTATGTGCTGGATAGCGAACTTAATTTCGCGCCCGTAGGCGCGGCAGGCGAACTTTACGTAGGGGGCATGGGTGTGGCGCGCGGTTATCTCAATCGTCCGGCACTTACAGGTGATCGATTCATTCCCGACCCCTTTAGTCAGGGAGGAGGCCGGCTCTATCGGACGGGCGATCGGGTGCGTTGGCGGAGCGACGGACAACTGGAATACATTGGCCGGCTTGACCAACAAATCAAGATTCGTGGCTTCCGCGTTGAACTTGGAGAGATTGAGGCCCAGTTGCTGGCGCAGGCCGGTGTGCGCGACGCGGTAGTCGTAGTGCGGGAAAGCCGCAATGGCCCCCGACTGATCGCTTATACAGTGGCTCATGCAGGCGTGCTGCTTAACGCGGGCACAGTGAAAACAGCGCTACGCGCCGTTCTCCCGGACTACATGCTCCCCAGTTCAATCGTGTTCCTGGAGGCCCTCCCGCTCAGCCCCAACGGCAAGGTTGACCGGAACGCCTTACCTTTGCCCGAGCAATTCGAGGAACAGGATTACGATGCGCCCATCACTCAGATCGAAAAAATGGTTTCCGAAACCTGGGCGGAAATCCTCGAGGTTCCACGAGTCGGGCTGCACAGCAATTTTTTCGACCTTGGCGGCCATTCGCTGCTACTGATCAAAGTCCAATGCAGGCTGGAAGAGCAATTGAATACTCGTATCGCCATTATCGAACTTTTCCGACACACCACGGTTGCCAGCCTCGCGAGGTTTCTCGGCGAGGAACGTGCAGAGAATTCGTCCTTGCTGCGTCATCAGGAGCGGGCGCAGCGGCAACGGGGCACTTTTATTCAACGGAAGCATAGAGCAGGGGGGACGCATTGATGGAACATCCAGAAGAGTTATTGGATAGAGCCGAGCTTGATATCGCCATTATCGGGATGGCAGGCCGTTTCCCAGGTGCAAACGATGTCGACGCGTTCTGGCGCAACCTGCGAGACGGGGTGGAATCAGTGACCTTCTTCACAGAGGAGGAATTGCTTGCTCGCGGCGTCCCAGCCAAGGCGCTGGATGATCCACACTACGTAAAAGCTCGTGCCCATCTGGAAGGGGTGGACCTGTTCGACGCCTCGTTCTTTGGTTACACGCCGCGTGAGGCGGCAGAAACTGACCCCCAGCATCGGCTCTTCCTGGAAGTAGCCTGGCAGGCCCTGGAAGATGCGGGCTATAACGCTTCGACTTACCGTGCTCCCATTGGCGTATACGCAGGGTGCGGGGTAAACACTTATCTTTTGCTGAATCTGTTTCCCAATGGGCGCTTCTCGGACATGCAGGACATCTCCTCACTGCAAGGCTTGATGAACGGCAATAATAAGGACTCGATGACGACCACAGTCTCGTACAAGCTCAATCTGCGCGGGCCCGGCATTACCGTTCAAACGGCTTGCTCGACATCGCTTGCAGCCGTGCACATGGCAAGCCGCGGGCTGCTGAATCACGAGGCGGATATGGCAATGGCCGGCGGGGTGTGGGTAAATCAGTTGCATGATGACGGTTACCGTTACCAGCCCGGCGCGATCCTTTCACCCGATGGGCATTGTCGTGCCTTTGATGCAAGGGCGGCTGGTACCGTTATCGGAAGCGGAGTGGGAATCGTTGTGCTGAAACGGCTCGCGGACGCCCTGGCCGATGGCGACACGATTCACGCGGTGATTAAAGGTTCGGCCATGAATAACGATGGTTCGGCCAAAGTTGGTTATACCGCGCCCAGTGTCGAAGGACAGGCCGAAGTAATCCTCGCCGCGCAGGCGATCGCAGACGTCCCGGCGGACACGATCAGTTATATTGAAGCTCATGGCACCGGAACTGCAATGGGCGATCCGATCGAGGTTGCGGCATTGACGCAAGCGTTTCGTGAAAGTACGCAACGGCGTGGCTTTTGCGGCATCGGTTCGGTAAAAACCAACGTTGGTCACTTGGACGCAGCAGCAGGGGTCGCCGGCCTTATCAAAACCGCGCTGGCGCTAAAGCATCGAATTCTGCCACCCAGCCTCAATTATGAGCAGGCCAATCCTCACATCGATTTTTCGTCGAGCCCATTTTACGTCAATACAGCAAGCAAGGTTTGGCCGAGCGGCTCAACTCCGCGTCGGGCCGGTGTAAGCTCCTTTGGCATTGGCGGAACAAATGTTCACGCAATTATTGAAGAGTCTCCGCCGCAGGAACCATCAGGCCCTTCCCGGAAAAATCAGCTTCTTGCGCTTTCGGCGCGCAGCAGTAGTGCGTTGGAGGCAATGGTCACCCGCTTGGGCAACCGGCTCTCGACTCGTCCCGAGCTACCGCTAGCTGATGTTGCCTACACGCTCCTGACCGGTAGAAAAGGCTTCCCCTATCGTGCCGTCGCGCTTTGCTGTGACGGAAATGATGCGATCAGCGTCTTGGAAAACCAGGATCCGCATCGTTTCCTCACCGGCCAGGCGAAGCTTGAAAAGCCCGAGGTGGCTTTTCTTTTTCCAGGTCAGGGAGCCCAATATGTGGATATGGCTCGGGACTTGTATCATGACGAGCCCGTTTTCCGCCGGGAATTCGATTGCTGTGTCGGTCTGCTGAAACCGTATCTTGATTTCGATCTGCTGACGCTGATGTATCAAAGGTCAGACAGCGACGATCAGGCGCAGGCATCGGGCCGGATCGCACAAACCGAAGTGACACAGCTCGCGCTCTTCGTCGTGGAATATGCATTGGCCCGGCTGTGGATGTCATGGGGCATCATCCCGACGGCAATGATAGGGCATAGCGTCGGAGAGTACGTGGCCGCGTGCTTGGCGGATGTGTTCTCCCTTGAGGACGCGCTCCGCCTCGTGGCGCTGAGGGCGCGCCTGTTACAGCGCATGGAAACCGGCGCCATGCTCTCGGTCATGTTGCCGGAAGCGGAAATTTCGCCCTATTTGAATGCAAATTGTGATCTTGCAGCCGTCAACGGGCCCGAGCTTTGCGTCCTGTCGGGTCTAACGGAGGCAATTGAAGCTGTCGAAGCGGAACTTGGAAATAGAGGGATTGTTACCCGCAGGCTGCATGTTTCTCATGCGTTTCATTCTGCCATGATAGCGCCGATGCTGCCCGCTTTTGTGAATATGGTCGCCAAGACCGAATTGCGTCAGCCCAAAATCCCCTTTCTGTCGAACGTTAGCGGGGACTGGATCACCGCCCAGGAAACAACGGATCCCGATTACTGGGGGCGCCACCTGCGCCGAACGGTGCGTTTTGGTGACGGCCTGCGTGAGTTGCTGAGCAATCCGGGCCGGATCCTGCTGGAGGTTGGGCCCGGCGAAACGCTGACGACGCTTGCAAAGCGTCATCCCGACGCGAAACCGGAACAACTTGTTCTGTCCTCTTTACCGCACCCGGCCAAAGCGCAGTTGGCCCCGAGCCACTTTTACCTTTGCCTTGGCAAACTATGGTTAAGTGGCGTGCCCATCGATTGGGACGCTTTCTATGCCGATGAGCGCCGCCACCGAGTCCCGTTGCCGACCTATCCATTCGAACGTCAGTCCTACTGGGTCAAACCCGAAGGCAGGAGCAACGAAGTCCGCAACAAAGCCTCGAGTCAAGATGGGTTGCACGGGGACGGGCGGACTGAACCTGACGCCCGTTCTCTCGATGACTGGTTCTATGCGCCCTCGTGGCGGCGCGAGAGCGATGCCATGCCGGTTCGCGCATTAACAGACCGGACCGGGTGTGTTGCGATTTTCACGGATGAGCAGCATCTTGGTAGCGGGATGATCACGCATTTGTCAACCGATGGTATCGAGCCTGTCGTAATTTCCCCTGGCGCCACGTTTCGGCGCGAGAATAAGGATCACTATACGGTGCGGCCTGGCCAACGCGAAGACTATGATCTGCTGCTGCGCGCCATGCGGGATGACGGCAGAACCATAGGCCACATCTTTCATCTCTGGAGTATGACGGCGGATAGCGAGGTGCGGTCGCATGCAGAAAGTCTGACGAAAAACTTCTTTAGCTTGTTCTACCTCGCACAAGCTCTGGAGAGCGTTAAAGGGCTTATTGCTTCTGGTGCAAAGGTCGAAATTACCGTTATTGCCAACCAGTTGGAGGATGTAACCGGCAGTGAACAACTTAGTCCGGAAAAAGCGTCCTTGCTCGGCCCATGCAAAGTTATCCCCCAGGAATACTCCTATCTAACGTGCCGCGTGGTCGATGTCGAATTGCAGGCTTTTGATGAAGCTGCGAAGACGCGCCTCGTTAAACAGGTTCTCGCCGAGGCACAAGCGGATTACGTCCCATCCATAGTTGCCTACCGAGGACCGCACCGGTGGGTCCAGACCTTTGAACCAATCAAGTGCCTTCCGTCTGCTCAAACGCGCCTGAGACAGCACGGCGTCTATTTCATTACCGGCGGACTGGGCGGTATCGGACTGACGCTGGCCGAACATCTGGCCCGCACACAGAAAGCGAAACTGGTCCTCCTGGGGCGTTCTCACATTCCGTCGCGGGAACACTGGCCGAAGGTCCTCTCAACCGCCGAGAAGGCGGACTCAACCCGGCGCAAGATAGAGAAGGTCTTGCTACTGGAGGCGCTCGGTGCGGAAGTGCTGGTGTTGCAAGCCGATGTCGCGATCCAGACCGAGCTGAAAGCGGCTGTTGCTCAGGCACGCCAGCGCTTCGGCAACATTCATGGCGTTATTCATTCAGCCGGCGAAGTCGGCAGCGGGTTGATTTCGGCAAAAACAGAGGACATGGTTGCGGCGGTATTTGCACCCAAACTACAGGGAACACATGCATTGCTAGCCGTATTCAAGAATGAACCCCTTGACTTCATGTTTCTGTGCTCATCGCTTGCATCCATAGCGGGGGGTCTCAGCAAAGTGGATTATTGTGCAGCGAATGCCTACCTTGATGCCGTTGCCCGCGCTGCTTATCGCGACTCCGAGTCACCGGTGATCTCGGTCAATTGGGACAGTTGGCGCGAAGTCGGGATGGCCGCAAGCATGGCCCTGCCGGATGGAGTAGGAATTGCCCCGAACGAGGGTGTGGAAGCTTTCGAGCGCATCGTGAGCAGTGCGGTGAGGCCCCAGGTAATTGTCTCCACCCTCGATTTGAATGCCCGGCTCAGCCAGACTCAGGAGGATCTGATAGCACAGCCTTTTGCATTCACCGCCAGCGAAAAGCAGGCGGAGGAGGGGAGGTACCCAAGGCCGGCATTACAGACTATTTTTATTTCTCCCGACACTGAGTTGGAGAAGAGTATCGCCGAAATTTGGCAGAGTCTGCTCGGGCTGATCGCCGTGGGCACTCATGACAATTTGTTTGAGCTGGGCGGCGATTCCTTGCTGGGTATACAGCTGCTTTCCAGGGTTCGGGCGGCTTTTGGAGTAGACATGCACCCTGCGGATTTCTTCCGGTCTCCCACGGTTGCGGGTCTGGCTGAATTGGTTGAAACGAAATTGCTTGACGAGATCGAGTGCTCATGATCGGCCAGCTTATGTTGGATGGGAACGTTGTGAGGATGATGGTATCTCCCGGATCCGCGTTAAGGCCTCACCTGTCATGAATAGTAGCGATCTTGAACAGAGGCGCGCACGCCTGACCCCCGAACAACGTGCCAGGCTTGCGCTGCGCCTCGGCGGCGCGGATGCGCCAGTGCGTTCCGAGTTCGCCATTTCGCCGCGCCAGCCCTCTGAAACCGTACCACTCTCGTACGCGCAGCAGCGGCACTGGTTTTTATGGCAGCTGGAGCCATTGAGCACTGCGTATCATTTGAGCGGCGGGTTACGATTGGTGGGCAAGCTGGATATGGAGGCGCTGGTTTGGAGCTTCCAGGCGCTGGTATCGCGGCATGAGTCGCTGCGCACGGTTTTTCGGGCGAATGCAGAAGGGCTGCCCGAGCAAGTCATTGAGACGGAACGGAAGGTCGATATTCCCGTGATTGACCTGTCGGGCCTGCCGGCTGGGCAAGGGGTTGCACGTGCGCATGAGGAAGCCAGCAGGATAAATGGCACGCCATTTGATCTGACACAAGGTCCGCTGCTGCGGCTTGCGCTCATCCGCATTGCGCCGGAAGACCACCTTCTCGTGGTGGTGATGCATCACATCATATCGGACGCCTGGTCAAACCGTATCGTAATTGACGAATTTGCTGCCCAGTACCGGGCACGGATCAAGGGACGTGGAGATGGAGAGGAACTTTCTCTCCCATCGCTCCCGATACAGTATGCCGATTATGCGATATGGCAGCGCAACTGGCTGGAAGCGGGAGAAAAGGAGCGGCAACTGTCCTACTGGCGCAGCCAGCTAGGGGAAGAGCATCCCGTATTGCAGCTTCCGACGGATCATCCACGGCCGTCTGTGGCCAACTATCGTGCTGCACGTCATGCTTTCGCGTTACCGGCCGCGCTGGTTGCGCGTTTGCAGCGCCAGGCCCAGAGCCAGGGCGCTACCCTCTTCATGGCGTTGCTGGCGGGCTTCCATGCATTGCTGCAACGCTATACCGGACAGAACGACATTCGCGTTGGCGTTCCGATTGCCAACCGTCATCGGGTTGAAATAGAGAATATTGTCGGTTTCTTCGTGAATACCCAGGTGCTGCGTAACCGCATCGACAGTCGCATGCCGCTCAAAGCCGTTCTCGACCAGGCCCGTGAAGCGGCGCTTGGCGCCCAGACACATCAGGACTTGCCGTTCGAGCAACTGGTTGAAGCGCTGCAGCCCGAACGCAACCTGAATCAGAATCCGCTATTTCAGGTCATGTACAACCATCTGCGCGAGAACTACCGCGCGTTGGAGCACTTGCCTGGCCTCACTGTGGAAAACCACGAGCTGGGTGAGCAGTCGGCCCAGTTCGAATTGACTCTGGACACCATCGAGCAGCCGGACGGCCAGCTGATAGCCACTTTGACTTATGCCAGGGAATTGTTCGAGCCGGAGACCATCAGGCGACTGGGCGGGCACTACCTTCATCTTCTTCAGCAACTGGCCGAGCATCCTGAACGCAGCCTTGGCGACATCGATATTCTGACCGAAGGCGAGCAGGCGCAGCTCAGGGCCTGGGGCGTGAACGAGCAGCGTTATGTGAATAGCGAGCCTGTTCATTGCCT
>NZ_QAOU01000004.1 GCF_003050965.1 Nitrosospira sp. Nsp2
CCAAATTTGTACCACCTCGAGTCGTACCACAGCGACATGTCGTAATCACGTCCTCCCGACTTCGCCGTGCTCGACGTTTCATAGGTTGTTGCCATATTCATTTCCTCCTGTTACTAATAATGAGAGTACAGAAATAGCTTCCAACGATTGTTGGCGGGCAATACCGCCAGCGATTCTTAGACCGCTCTTAATTATAGCAAGTTCGTGATAATTACAACCCCTTTTTCATCAGGGCTAATATAAGACAGTTGCGTTCTGAAAAAGATCAACTTTAGATCTGGGTGTGGGTTATCAAATAGTGCGATTTACAGCATAACAATCGCTGGCTCCGGCCAACAAAAATGTGAGCTTGAGCCCCGCAATTATTACCTCCATAAAACTTCTTTCAAGACGCCGAGACGCGTCCACTGGCGTTTTTGTTTGCACGCAGCAAGGTTTTTAATGCCAGCAGGCAAGTGCGGAAGCCGGTAAAATTGCATTAATCTATAGGTACATAACTATATCGTGCAGCAACTGGGTATTGCCGCTTATCCTGTCACAAACCGTGGGGAAGCCGCTTACTCGTTGCCGCAACATTCTTCTTTCAGGGAACAACATGAATTTCGTTAAAAGAAGCTGCATATTACTTTTCTGTTTAGCCAGTTCCATTGCCGAGGCGGGGGCGATCGACAGCCTGAAGAGCTTCATTCAGAACGCTCGTACGGTCCGCGCGGAATTTTCACAGACAGTTCTGGATAAAAATGCGCGCGTGGTGCAAAAGGGAAGTGGGATCATGCAGTTTGAACGGCCGGGCAAGTTCCGGTGGATTTATGAGAAGCCGTATGAGCAGCTGATCGTCGGTGACGGCGCCCGCATCTGGTTTTACGACCAGGATCTCAACCAGGTTACCGTGCGTAAGCTCGACGCGGCTATTGGCAGCAGCCCGGCCGCTTTGCTTGCGGGTAGCGGCAACATCGAAACGGAATTTGATCTTGAGGAACTCGGTTTACAGGGAGATACGGAATGGCTTGAGGCAAGACCAAAAGCCAAAGAAAGCACTTTTGAATGGGTTCGCCTGGGTTTCACGCGGAAGGGGGCGTTGAAAGCAATGGAACTCCACGACCAGTTTGGGCAGACTACGGTCCTGGTATTTGCTGGCCTCGAACAAAACTCAAGACTTGCGCCGGAATTGTTTAAATTCAATCCGCCCCCTGGTGCGGACGTAATCAGTGAGTGATTTATTTGAAGGGCCGCAACCGGCTGCGCCCCTTGCGGAACGGCTGCGTCCGCGGGAATTGAAAGATGTGGTCGGACAGCAGCACTTGCTTGGTCCTGGCAAGCCGTTACGCCTTGCTTTTGAATCCCGCAAGCTGCATTCGATGATTCTGTGGGGGCCGCCCGGCACTGGCAAGACCACATTGGCCCGACTCATGGCGGTCGCGTTTGATGCTGAATTTATTGCTCTGTCTGCGGTGTTATCAGGGGTTAAGGATATACGCGAAGCGATTGAGCGCGCACGCGCCGTACTGCAACAATCCGGCCGGCATACGATCCTGTTCGTGGATGAGGTACACCGCTTCAACAAATCCCAGCAGGACGCCTTCCTGCCCTATGTGGAACAAGGGCTGGTAACCTTCATCGGGGCCACTACGGAAAATCCTTCATTTGAGGTTAACAACGCGTTGTTGTCGCGTGCGCAGGTGTATGTGCTCACCCCTTTATCCGAAAGTGAACTCAACATCCTGTTTGAGCGTGCCGCGGGATTCGTGCTGAAAGAACTGGAGTTCCCGGCCGATGCCAGATCACTATTGATCGGATACGCAGACGGCGACGCCCGGCGGCTGCTCAATTTTCTGGAGCAGATTCAGACTGCCGCGGCTATTGGCGGAATCAGGACCGTCGGCGTGGATTTTATCCGGAACGCGCTTTCTCGCGGTTCTCGCCGGTTTGATAAAGGTGGCGACGAGTTTTACGATCAAATTTCGGCGCTTCATAAATCACTGCGTGGTTCGAATCCCGATGCTGCGCTTTACTGGTTGTGCCGAATGTTAGATGGTGGAGCCGATCCGCGCTACATCGCCCGACGGCTTATTCGTGCATCTGTTGAGGACGTTGGTCTTGCAGATCCGCGCGCCTTGCGCGTAGCGTTGGATGCCTCTGAAACATACGAACGCCTGGGCAGCCCTGAAGGCGAACTGGCGCTGGCGCAGGCCACGGTATATCTTTCCTGTTCGCCTAAAAGCAATGCCGCCTACGTTGCCTACACACAAACCCGCGCTTTCATCAGCAGCGATAAATCTCGCCCTGTACCTGAGCATTTACGCAATGCGCCCACCCGACTGATGAAGGAGCTGGGCTTCGGCCGAGAATACAGATACGCTCATGACGATCCCGAGGCGTATGCTGCAGGAGAAAATTATTTCCCAGACGATATGCCAGAGGTTAAATTTTACGAACCGCAGATGCGGGGATTCGAAGGTAAAATAGCGGAAAGGCTTGCGCATCTCCGCGCCCTGGATGATCAGGTAAAGAAAAAGCCGTAAAAGCTAAAGCTATGGACCGCTCAATGGCCGCCCTTTGCATTGGGGGCATTAGGCATGCGATTGTTGGAGTTTAGATGTTAGATATTCAGTTATTACGCACAAACCTGGAAAGCGTTGCCGGAATTCTTGCCACGCGCGGCCATAGCTTTCCCATCATAGAATTCGAGACCATGGAGGCCGAGCGTAAAAGTCTCCAGACTCATACTCAGGAACTACAAGCGCGGCGCAATGCCGTGTCAAAGCAGATCGGCAATGCGAAAAGCAAAGGGGAAGATATTACCCATCTTCTCGCCGACGTGGCTAATCTTGGGGAAGAGCTGCATCTGGCTGAAACGCAGCTGCAACGGACTCAAGCCGCATTACACGACATGCTAATGCAGGTTCCCAACCTGCCGCACGCCAGCGTGCCGGTGGGTGACAGCGAGAACGATAATCGCGAAGTGCGCCGTTGGGGTATTCCGCGCACATTTGATTTCGCGGTTAAAGATCATGTCAGCATCGGAGAAAATCTCGGTCTTCTGGATTTTCCGACTGCCGCAAAACTCAGCGGCGCGCGCTTCAGCCTGATGAAGGGTCCCCTTGCCCGGCTACACCGCGCGCTCGCGCAGTTCATGCTGGACATGCACACGCGTGAGCATGGCTACACCGAGACGTACGTGCCGTATCTCGTCAATGGTGAAAGTCTGCGGGGCACAGGCCAGTTGCCAAAGTTCGAAGAAGACCTGTTCAAGGTCCAACGGTTCGGTTTTGAGATGAAAGAAGGATCGGCCGAACGAGCGCTAGCAGGCGAGCATTACCAAAGGGGTACGTCTTCGCGCACGGATGAATCGTTGTATCTGATTCCTACGTCCGAAGTTCCGCTTAGTAACATCGTACGCGATGAGATCGTCGCGCTTGAGTCGTTGCCGATAAAACTCACCGCGCATACCCCGTGTTTCCGTTCCGAAGCGGGAAGCTACGGCAGAGATACCCGCGGCATGATTCGACAGCACCAGTTCGACAAAGTCGAACTGGTGCAAGTCGTGCACCCGGAGAAATCTTACGAAGCGCTCGAGGAACTGACCGGCCACGCCGAGAAGATTCTCCAGAAACTAGAGCTGCCTTATCGCATAATGTTGCTCTGTACCGCTGACATGGGTTTTTCAGCCGCGAAAACATACGATGTAGAGGTATGGCTGCCGGAGCAGAATACCTACCGCGAAATATCGTCCTGCAGCAATTGCGAAGCATTTCAGGCGCGGCGCATGCAGGCGCGTTTTCGCAACGAGAGGGGTAAACCGGAGCTGGTCCATATACTGAATGGTTCTGGTTTAGCGGTGGGAAGAACGCTTGTGGCGATTCTGGAAAATTTCCAGGAGGCTGATGGGAGCGTATGGGTTCCCCACGTTTTACGGTCCTACATGGATGGGCTGGAAAAGCTCGCGGTGGGGTGACGTCTTCCATCACATCCAATGATTCTTATCACAAAGGAGTGTTTCTATCATGCAGAGCGCAACTGGCGGTGAAGTCGGCGGTGGCACAAGCACGGACACCTCCGTGCTTGAAGCGGAAATACGAAATACTGTTGTCCAGGGAAGCAATGTTCAGCAGGACGTGCACGACCTGACGATAAGGGCTTTGCGCAAGCAACATCGAGATCACGAATCACTGCGGCATGTTATCTCAGCTGTACTTAAGGGCGCTCGTGAAGGGGCGGAGCAGAAATTGCAACAGACCCCGGTACAGGCGCAAATGGTGCTGAAATCGACCAGGGACGCGGTGGCCGGTCTGGACGCCGCGCTGGCGCAACTTGCTGAAGCGTCGAAACTGGCTTTGGAGGAAGCAGCGGGGCGGGCACAGAAGTTCTCGAATGAAGAGCTTATGCGCGTGCGCAAAGACCTCGAAAGCATTGAGAGTCTGTTTCTGGAAATATTGCAGAGTTCTGCTTCAACTGCTCAGAAAGCGGTCAGTGAAACGTTGCACGATTTGGCCTTGCACGCTAAGCGGAATGGAACCGCTGTCGGCGCGCAGCTCAAGGATACCCTTAAGGCTTTTAATCAGCAGATCACTTCAGTTGGACACCAACAACTTGAGGCGGGCATAGAACTGACCCACGCCATCACCAATCTCATGCGTGAAGTCGCTGCGGATGCTCTCAAGAGCATCGCGGAGCGCGTTAACCCTGACAACAAGTCAGACAGAGATTAATACAGCGCTCTTAGTCTCAAGCAGGGGAAGAGAGAGGGCAGCCAGCGGGTTTGCTGCCACAAGCGGTGCTATATTTCACCGCCGAAGCCTGCTGTTGCGGCGGATTGGCGTATGGTCGGGGCAGATCGCGGCTATTACATGACAAAGAGACGCACCGTTGAATCTCGTCCTCGCGAGAACCGATCAGATGCTGCATCCGTCCTCGTCACATGCGGCATTTCCCGCATCCGTCCCCGGGTCTGCCGTCACGTCAGGCGCTTCGTCCGTTTCTTCGGAAAGCAGGGCGCCAATGGAAAAGCCTAGCGTTAGGTCGCTTACGTGACCGAATTTATGCAAGCGAATGCGCCCTCCCTTATCGATCAGAACAAGGCTTGGCGTTCCTTGCATTTGGTAAGCGCGCATCGTGAGGGGTACGCCTTGTGCCGGGCCATCGTACTTATCAATCCCGATAGGAAAGCGCAGTCTATATTCGTATACAAATACCTCAAGCGCGTCACGACCCATGACTTCATGATGTTCAAAAACAGTATGCATTCCGATCACCGCAACCCGGTTCGGATCGAATTCCTGGGATATTCGCTGTGCCTGGGGAATTCCCATCTGTATGCAACCCGGACAGAAAATCTGAAAGGTATGCAACACAACCACTTTGCCGCGTAGCGAATCAAGAGTTATAGGCTGAGGAGTATTAAGCCAGCCTGATGTCTGCAACTCGGGAGCCATGCTTGCCCTGAGGGCATCTTTGGTTTCCTTCATTCTGATATCCTGAAAAGAAAAAGATGGATGAAAAAAAGCACCCGGCCTTGAGCGGGTTGAGCATCAAGTCGGGTGCAGGTACCTAAGGCAGAGAAGGTCGCGCGCTTTCGGAACTACCACGCCTACCACACGCGCAGGCTTCTCGCCCGTATCGTTCTTTCCCGTTCCTGTTATTTGGGCTTGCCCGCGGCTTTTGCCGCGCGCAGCACGGGATAGTGTTGGGTGAAGACCATGTCTTCAGCGGCGTTGGCCTTGTGGCAGGCCGCGCACGCGTCGTCCCGCTGCGCCGCGGCGCTTGACTTATCATCAAAGCCGAAATAGGCCCAGTTGTTGGGCTTGTCCGCAAACCGCTTCTTGTCCTTGACTGTTGCCGCGATACCGAGAAATTCCCCTTGGAAGTATCCATTGCCACTTGCCGAGCTCTTCGTGCCAACGCTGGCCAATTCCTTCACAATAATCGTGCCGCTCCGGAATACCCCGGTCTTTTTATAATGAGCCCAGCTAGCAGGATCGATGTAAACATTATGAAATTCCGGGAACGCGGGTTTCCCGTCATTCATGTCGTTCGGCGTGACCTGGGCGCCAACGAAAATCCATTCTCTGTAATCGGTCGGTCGAACCAGGTCGCCGACGTTATTGAATATCGCATACTCCTTGCCGGGGTGGGAATCGCTATGATCGGAGGCCGTAGCCGTCTGTGCATGCATCCCCGAGACCCCGGCCAGAAGCAGGGTTAAAAATATTCTTTTTAAAACCTGTTGTTTCAACAATATCGCAACCCCCTAATTAATAACCAAAATCCCAGTAGCTTTATCATAGCGATGCGATGCCATAATAGACAAAACTCGGCCGTTTCGTCAAGGCGGTTTGCCCGGCGACTGCTTCAGGCACCATCTAAGGAGCAAGGTTTGGGTGTTCTGGCTCAATTACTTGTGAACTTTCCGCGCTACTGAGCCAAAGGTTTTACCAATAAGGCGGCGAAATGCCCCAGAAATGTAGCAACGCGCTCCCGGTTGTGTATCGCCTTGCGTCAGCGTGCGGTCGGGGCAAAGTTCCAGCTGTTTTTCATGTCCGGTTGGTTCGGTACCACCTCACTCCCCTGGTCCTCTGAAACTGCAGTCCAACGATACGAACGCCCGTTTACGGGGAGGCGGGGTGGGACATGACGCACGGTTAATTTTTCGTTCCCGGACGATCTTACCCATAATTCCATTAGGGTAAAATCACCACGTTTTCAAGAGGGAAAAATACCGCTTTTTAGAATAGGGGCATTATTAATTTTGATTAATAAAGATGGTGTTCTTTCTTGTACGGCTAATTTTGCTGTGATAGAATTCCGGCCTGTTTTGGTAGGGGCTCACGGGTCAAATAACTAAAACGAATAACGAAGAAAAGAGGGAAAAGCGGAAGCAGCCGAAGCTGTAAACGAGGACTAATAAGTGCCTGAATCAGGCGAGATACATGGGTTTCAGGCGAATTCCGATTTTATGCGATTTGCGATTTTTACCGGATTCAGCAATCAGAGTGCATAAATAGGATTAATTGTGTCAGCGGATGTTGTAGTCGTGGTCTCCAACTTCGTATTACTTTTCGTGGGATGGGGAATCCGATTTTTTAGCTGTTGATGATGGTTGCGCATATTTTTTTTTTAGTTGAAACTTTGAACTTATGGAAATGCGTTTATTCTTAGCGTTTGGTATTCACATAAGCCCATAGAATAACACAATTAACGACATTCGCAACGTGGTTATTTTTGCGTCTGACATGAAGAACGGCCGCGCCGAATCAGCAGTTCGGAGGAATCGGAGGCGACCGGAAAGTCAGTCAGTCCAAGAGGGCCGGTCAATATCGTGGAATTTGGATTTAGTGGCTCGTACTGTAATCAGTAATCAAGTTGGGGGGAAATATGAGCAGTAAAGCAGCAGCAAGAATAGTGGGGGTAGTGACGGCTGGGCTGTATAGCGGGCTGGGGATGGCGGCGACGCCCGATCCCTACCAGTTGAACCTGCCCGAACCGCAATCGGTTATTGCGCAGCAGATATATGACCAGCACACAATGCTGTTATGGATCTGCCTCGTGATATTCGTCGGCGTGTTTGGGGTAATGTTTTACTCCGTGTTGAAGCACCGCAAGTCGCTGGGTTACCCGGCTGCAAACTTCCATCACAGCACCACGGTCGAGATCATCTGGACCATCATTCCCATCTTCATTTTGGTTGGCATGGCCTACCCTGCTACCAAGACCATCATTGCCATGAAAGACACCTCCAGCCCGGACATCACCATCAAGGCGACGGGATATCAGTGGAAGTGGGGCTACGACTACCTGACGGGTGAAGGGGAGGGGATCAGCTTTCTGAGCAGTCTTGCCACCCCCAAGGCGCAAATCGAGAATGCCGCACCCAAGGGCGAGAATTACCTGCTGGAAGTTGACAACCGCGTGGTGGTGCCGGTGGGCAAGAAGGTACGCGTACTTCTGACTGCCAACGACGTGATCCACGCCTGGTGGGTACCAGCGCTGGGCGTGAAGCAGGACGCCATTCCCGGCTTCATTCGCGATGTCTGGTTCACGGCGGACAGGCCCGGCACGTATCGCGGGCAGTGCGCCGAACTATGCGGCAAGGAGCATGGCTTCATGCCGATTATCGTGGAAGCGGTGGAGCCGGCAAAGTATGCCCAATGGGTGAGCGAGCAGAAGACCAAATTGGCGGCGGCGACGGTGGATGTCAACAAGGAATTCACGATGGATGAGTTGAAAGCCGAAGGCGAGAAGGCTTACGCTGCCAACTGCGTGGCCTGTCACCAAGCCAACGGCAAGGGCATACCCGGCACATTTGCGGCGCTGGACGGCTCCAAGATCGCGACGGGGCCCAAGGCCGAGCATATCAACATCGTCATGAATGGCAAGGCTGGCACGGCGATGGCGGCATTCAAGCACCTGTCGGACGTGCAAATCGCGGCGGTGGTCACCTATGAGCGCAATGCCTGGGGCAATACGGCAGGCGATCTGGTGCAACCATCCGAAATCAACCAGTTAAGAAAATAGCATCAGGAGGAAATCATGGCAGCAGTAGATCACGATATAGGACATCACGACGACCACGACCATCATCCGACTGGCTTGATGCGCTGGGTGGGCGCCACCAACCACAAAGACATTGGCACGATGTATCTGTGGTTTAGCTTCATCATGTTCCTGAGCGGGGGCGTGATGGCGCTGACTATTCGGGCCGAGCTGTTCCAGCCGGGATTGCAGATCGTTCAACCCGAGTTTTTTAACCAGCTGACTACAATGCATGGCCTGGTGATGGTGTTTGGAGCCATCATGCCGGCGTTCGTAGGCTTCGCCAACTGGCAGGTTCCGATGATGGTCGGAGCGCCGGACATGGCCTTCGCGCGCATGAACAACTGGAGTTTCTGGCTGCTGCCGCCGGCGGCGCTGCTGCTCATGAGCTCGTTCTTTGTACCTGGGGGCGCACCAGCAGGCGGCTGGACGATTTATCCGCCATTGTCTGTACAAATGGGCATGGGCATGGATATGGCCATCTTTGCGCTCCACATAATGGGTGCTTCCTCCATCATGGGCTCAATCAACATCATCACCACCATTCTCAACCTGCGGGCGCCGGGAATGACCCTGATGAAAATGCCCTTGTTCGTCTGGACCTGGCTGATCACAGCCTATCTGCTGGTCATGGTGATGCCGGTACTGGCCGGAGCGGTAACCATGCTGCTGACGGACCGGAACTTTGGCACCAACTTCTTTAACGCGGCCGGCGGCGGCGACCCGGTGATGTTCCAGCATATATTCTGGTTCTTTGGTCACCCGGAAGTCTACATCATGATCCTGCCCGCATTTGGCATCGTGTCGGAAATTATCCCCACGTTTGCGCGCAAGCCTCTGTTCGGGTATTCATCAATGGTGTACGCCACGGCATCCATCGCGATTCTGTCCTGCATCGTCTGGGCGCATCACATGTTTACTGCTGGCATGCCGGTCACTGGCCAGCTGTTTTTCATGTATGCCACTATGCTGATTGCGGTGCCGACCGGCGTGAAGGTGTTTAACTGGACCGCAACCATGTGGCGAGGTTCCATGACTTTCGAGACGCCCATGCTGTTTGCCATCGGTTTTATTTTCCTGTTTACCATCGGCGGCTTAAGTGGCGTGATATGCGCGATCGTGCCGATCGATATTCAAGTACAGGACACCTATTACGTAATCGCGCACTTTCACTATGTGCTGGTCTCGGGCGCGTTGTTCTCGATCTTCGGTGGGGTTTACTACTGGATACCGAAATGGACCGGGCACATGTATGACGAGACCCTGGGCAAGTGGCATTTCTGGTTGTCAATGTTCTTCTTCAACCTCACCTTCTTCGTCCAGCATTTCCTGGGCTTGGCAGGAATGCCACGCCGTATTCCCGACTATGCGCTGCAGTTTGCCGATTTCAACATGATTTCCAGTATCGGCGCCTTCGGCTTCGGGTTTACTCAGCTCCTGTTCCTCTACGTGGTTTTGAAGTGCATCCGCGGTGGCGTAAAAGCACCGGCCAAACCGTGGGAAGGAGCAAAGACGCTCGAATGGACATTGCCTTCGCCCGCTCCCTATCACAGCTTTACGACCCCTCCAATTGTTAAGTAGCAAGGGTTGATAATGTCGAACGAAGCAGAAAGAAGGCGCAGAGCGATCAAAACCGCCCTCTTTCTGTTCGCCATAGTGACGGCGATATTTGTGGGTGTTCTCTTCAAGAACTGGAAATGAACACGATTCACGCCAACTCGGTAATACTAAAGAAGCTATTGATTTTTACCTTAGTAATGTTTGGCTTTGGTTTCGCGTTGGTGCCGTTTTATGAAAAGATCTGTGAAGTCACGGGTATCAATAATTTATTGCAGGCAGATACGATAGCGGAAGAAGTCAAGGTTGATACCGCCCGCTGGGTGACGGTGGACCTGGACGCAAATATCCGCGGATTACCTTGGGAATTCAAGCCGCTACAACGCAACATACGCGTGCACCCAGGCCAATTGGTTGAGGTTATGTACGAGGTAAAGAATAACTCGGACCGCGAGATCAACGGTCAGGCGATACCGAGCTACAGTCCGCAATTGCTTGCCAAGCATTTGAAAAAGCTGGAGTGCTTTTGTTTCAGCAAACAGGTGTTAAAGCCAAATGAGACCAGGCAGATGCCGGTTCAATTCATGATTGAATCGACCCTGCCCGCCGATTTCAACACGGTGACCATTTCGTACACGTTTTTTGAACTTGGGAGTGATCGAGCCGCAAGTGATGGGTAGCCGAGCAAGTCAACGTTGAGAGACGACGAGGAAAAACCGTCCAAAGCAACATTTTTTCAAGCGATGAAGGCTGTTTCGTGGGCTTTTTTTGGAGTTCGGAAACAGAGCGATCACGACCACGATGCAGCGACGCTGACAATGGGACAGGTCATCATCGCCGGAATTATCGGTGCGGCCCTGTTTGTTCTCGCTGTGTTTTTGCTCGTTAAGTTTGTAACAAGTTAAAGATTAATTAAATCATACGCAGGAGAAATAGCATGAGCCAAGAAGGGGGTCACTATTATGTTCCAGCGCCGTCGGGCTGGCCTATCACAGGGTCGATTGCGCTGTTGTTTATGGGTTTCGGTGCCGCATTTTCGGTCAACAAACTACCGTTGGGATATGGATTGCTGGCAATGGGATTCGCCATACTCATCTACATGATGTTCGGCTGGTTTGGCGTTGTAGCTCGCGAAAGTGAGGGAGGGGTGTATAACCAGCAGGTGGACAAGTCTTTCCGCTGGGGGATGAGTTGGTTCATCTTTTCCGAGGTCATGTTCTTTGCCGCCTTCTTCGGCGCCCTGTTTTACATGCGCATCTTTTCGATTCCCTGGTTATCCGATCTGGAGCATAAAATTCTCTGGCCGGACTTCACTGGCGATTGGCCCACGGCCGGTCCGGGCATCAGCGAGAAGTTCATGCCGATGGGCCCATGGGGACTTCCGGCAATCAATACCCTGATACTGCTGACATCTGGCGTAACCGTGACGTGGGCGCACTGGGCATTGAAGCTGAACAAGCGCGGGCAACTCAAGCTGGGGCTGTTTCTCACTTTCGCGTTGGGTTTTCTGTTCGTCGGTCTGCAGGCATACGAATACGGTCATGCATATTCAGATCTCAACCTCAAGCTGACTACCGGAGCGTATGGCGCGTCGTTTTATATGTTGACGGGCTTTCACGGCTTCCATGTGACGCTGGGCTCCATTATGCTGCTGGTCATCTGGTGTCGGGTAATGGCGGGTCACTTTACCCCAGAGAACCACTTTGGTTTCGAGGGCGTCGCATGGTATTGGCACTTCGTTGATGTGGTCTGGCTGGGACTGTTTATTTTTGTGTACTGGCTCATATAGAAATTCAAGCCGCCACCCCTGCTAAAGCGTTATGAAACCCATATAGGTTCCCAGCATTAGCAGGGTAAACAGAAGAAGCGACAGGCTGATGCGAAGGGTGAGGGACTTTACGGCGCGGGTACCATGCCCCTTATCCTTTACCATGTAGTACAAGGCCGACGCCAAGCTGCCGAGTATGAGGAATAGAAACAGTACGGCTGCGATTTTCACGATATATTCCTGTAATTATCGGGGTCTGGAATTAAGTTTAGCCGAGTTCTGCATACTATCCAATGACTATTTCAGGCTGGCGGTTCAAGCCGCGATTATGGTCAACAGTGGTCGCGGCGGTTGTCATCACGATCATGGTGCAACTCGGCAACTGGCAACTTTCGCGCGCCCAGGAAAAGGACTCCAGACAGGAACGACTGGATCATCTTTCGCGGGAGCCCGCGGTTGCCCTCCCTTCCGCGGAGGTGAAACTTGAGGATTTTCAATATCGTCAAGTGGAGGCGCGCGGGGAGTATGTGTCGGGGCATACCATTTATCTTGATAACAAGATTTATAAGGGTGTGGCTGGTTACCAAATCGTCACCCCGCTGAGAATAGGCACAAGCTCCATGCATGTCCTGGTTAATCGAGGCTGGGCGCCTGCAGATCGAGATCGAAGCAAATTGCCCGAGGTACGTACGCCCCCCGGACCGGTGATTGTCTCGGGTATTGCAACAACGGCAATGCAGAAAACGCTCGAATTGTCTCAGGACATGGTATCCGGAAGGGTCTGGGAAAATCTTGATCTCAATCGATATCGGGGTGCGACTGGGCTGGCCCTGCAGCCTGTAATGATCCTGCAAAAGGACGACGTGCAGGACGGTCTGGTTCGGCAGTGGCCGCGTCCGGATTCAGGCTCCGCCAAAAATCTTGGATACGCGGTTCAGTGGTTTGCGATGGCTTTAGGCGTATTGATAATTTATCTGGTGTTAAGTGGCAAACGAGAGCGGTCTTAAAAAAAATAGACGCACACTGATTTTACTGTTCGTCCTGTTGTGCGCGCCAATTATCGCCTCCTATACGCTTTATTTTCTTGGTGTTCGGCCGGGTGATACTGTTAACTATGGAGAGCTGCTTGAGGTCAAGCCGTTGGCGGGTTCAGCTCTGAATCAGGCTGATCAAACTATTTTTCGCATCCGCCAGCTTCGCGGAAAGTGGGTGATGGTGATGGTGGATTCCGGGAAATGCGATGACCAGTGTCAGAAAAAGTTGTATTACATGCGTCAGGTGCGCTTAACACAACACAAGGAAAAAGATCGATTGGAAAGGTTATGGCTGATCGATGACGGGGAAGCTCCGGCGCCGGAACTTGTGAAGGAGTTCGATGGAATGGTGCTGATCAATGCGAAAGGCAGCGATCTGCTCCCGGAAATTCCGGCCGTCGGTTCCCAGCACGATCATATTTACCTCGTCGATCCAATCGGAAATCTTATGATGCGTTTTCCAAAAAACCCCGATCCCGCTCAGATGGCGAAAGATATCAAGCGCTTGTTGAAAGTTTCTCAACTCGAGCATGCCATGGGGACCGATCAAAAACACTAGGCCCGCTGAAATGAGCGCATTGCCTAACGAATTGGGGATTAACGCAATAATTCGAGTTTCAGTTTTCGACCGCAGCCTAAAAACGGGTTAAACACAGGTGTAGGCCTGTATTGAATTAGGAGAAGGTTATGGCTACTACTAGTATCGCCTGGCAACAAACCGCCTCGCGTGTGCAGCAGTTTTACCGCTTGACCAAGCCCAGGGTTGTTTCCCTTATCGTGTTCACCGCGTTTATCGGAATGTTTCTTTCCGTGCCGGGTGCTGTACCGCTTAACGCGCTGATATTCGGAACAATTGGAATCGCCCTGGTAGCAGGCGCGGCGGCAGCCGTAAATTGTCTGGTGGAGCAGAAGATTGATGCCGTCATGGCGCGCACGCGTGGCAGGCCGCTGCCGCGCGGGCAGGTAACCTCCCCCGAGACGCTTTTTTTTCTGGCACTGATCGGTGGAAGCGGGCTGCTGATGCTTCATCAGTTGGTGAACCCGTTAACAATGTGGCTTACGCTCGGTACTTTTGTCGGTTATGCGATTATATATACCGTAATACTTAAGCCGATGACCCCACAAAACATCGTTATTGGCGGCGCTTCTGGCGCTATGCCGCCTGTTTTGGGATGGGCTGCGGTAACGGGAGAAGTAACCGCCGACGCGTTGCTTTTGTTTCTCATCATTTTTGCATGGACGCCACCTCATTTCTGGGCATTGGCGCTGTACCGCAAGCTTGAATACGCTAAAGTAGGCATGCCGATGCTTCCGGTTACTCATGGCGAGAAGTATACCCGCTTGCAGGTTCTTCTCTATACCCTGATACTCATTGCCGTAACATTGATGCCCTACGCGACGCAGATGAGCGGGCTCATCTATCTCGCCGGCGCAGCCGTTCTGGATGGCATATTTCTCTACTACGCTCTGAGAATCTACCTGAATTACAGTGATGAGATCGCTAAAAAAGCATTTCGCTATTCCATCGTTTATTTGGCGGCACTGTTTGTGGTACTGCTTGTTGACCACTACGTCCGTTTTTAACTCGTGGCGCTATGGCGCTTCGTAGAGTCCACAGCGCGGCGGCCAGAGCCGCCGCGCTTGTTCTGCTGGGTTGCCTGTTAGCAGCATGTAACAATACTGCCAAACCAGTTTTTCTTTCAACGGATATCACCGGCGCCAACTTCGGTGCTGATTTCAAGCTCGCCGACCATTCGGGCGCCATTCGAACGCTAGCGGATTTCAAGGGTAAGGTGGTCGTAATATTTTTTGGCTACACTAATTGCCCCGACGCGTGCCCAACGACAATGGCGAATATCGCTGCGGCCATGCGCAGACTCGGTGATGATGCCAAGCGGGTCCAGGTGCTATTTGTTACCATAGATCCTGAACACGACACCCCAGAACTCCTCAAGCAGTACGTCTCGAGTTTTGATCCCACGTTCCTCGGCCTATCGGGCGACATCGAAACTACAAAGAAAACCGCCGGCGAATTCAAAACGTTTTATCAGAAGCAAATGGCCGCAATGCCACAGCATCCCAGCGTCGACCATTCAACCGGCACATATATTTACGATCCCAACGGACGCCTGCGGCTCTATGTAACGAACGAAAAAAGCGCCGAAGTTTTCGCTCATGACCTCGCGGAGCTATTACGGTCTGGCTAAGACCTGCCCCCCTCCACCTAAGGAAACAGTTTCCCTGGATTGAGGATGTTATTGGGATCAAACACTTTCTTGATTCCCTTCATAATCGCTAATGTTGGCGGATCGATTTCCTTTTCGATGTACGCCCGTTTTTCGCTCCCCACGCCATGTTCTCCTGACAAGGTGCCGTTAAGGCGGATTACAAGATCAAATATCTCATTCAAGCACCGATCCGCCCGCGCCAATTCATCGGGAGACTCCGGGTTCACGAGAAGATTGACGTGAATATTGCCGTTGCCGGCATGACCAAAGTTAACATTCGCAACGCTGTACTTGGAACTTAGCTGTTCCAATCCATCGAGAAAAACGGGTAATGCGGAAACCGGAACCACCACGTCCTCATTGATTTTTTTTGGCGCAATATCGCGCAACAGTGGGGACAATGCCTTGCGCGCAGCCCACAGTGAAGCCGCGTCCTGGACCTCTTCGCCTTGAATCAACCCCTTATCACGACAGGCTTGCAGAACCGCAGTGCGGGATTCAGCAATGGATTGCTCCGACCCGTCGACTTCGATCATGAGCATTGCAGCAGCCGCGGCTGGCACCATATCCGGAAAGTGGCTGCGTATTAGCTGGAGTGATCCCGCATCTAGAAATTCAAGCGCGCTAGGCGTTTGGGGGAGTGCCATCACGCGGACGATCGCCGCGGCACAGCTCGATAGATCCGCAAAAAATGCCGTCACGCCGGCCCGCGCCTGAGGGAGGGGCGTCAGCTTGAGCGTCGCCTCGGTGATGACCGCCAAGGTCCCTTCAGACCCTATCAGCAGTCGCGTAAGGTCGTAACCCACCACACCTTTGGTCGTATAGCAACCTGTTCTGATCCTCTCCCCACCGCCTGTTACGCCCCTAAGTCCCAGCACATGATCCCTCGTCGTGCCATATTTCACGGCGTGAGGCCCGCCTGCAGAGGTGGCGAGGTTACCCCCTATACTTGAGTAGGCCGCGCTCGATGGATCCGGAGGCCAAAAAAAACCATAAGGCCGTGCCGCCTCCTGTATAGAATCGTTCAGGACGCCCGGTTCCGCCACAATTACGCGATTGGCTGGATCGACCGCGATGATCCGCAACATGCGTTCGAGGGACAAAGCAATCCCCCCTCGCTCGGGCAGGCTGCCCCCCGCCGTGCCTGTTCCCCGTCCACGGGGGGTGACCGGAACCTTATACTGATTGCAAAGCGACAAAACCGCCTGTACCTCCAAGTGAGTGACCGGAAATACAACCGAATCGGGAGGAAAAAACTTGCGGCTGTTGTCATACGCGTAGGCAAAACAGTCGACCGGGTCGGTAAATACCCGGTCGGTCGGGATCAAGCTGCGTAGCCGCGCGACAAAATCAGGCGAGAGCATGGGGGATCCAAACAACAAGAGAAAAGGTGTTTGTAACGGCTTTAATGGCCTGAAAGAACGGCGGATGGGCGCTCATTGCCCGTGCATATGAGTTCCTGGAGCAACCGACAAAATCGCGGCCGCCAACTAAGCGAACCACGCCACGTCTCATCAATTCGCCTTATCGGCATCCACGGGTTCCAAAAGCGTCCCATCAACAGCTACAGCCTCAATCAGCACGCCGGCTAAGATGAACGGCCGCCCCGAAAACGGCATCTGTCTCAGCAGAGTGTTTGGCTTAACTGACCATCACCGACGATCGCCGAGGGCCGTCAACGAGCGGTAGTAAATCAATTCATATATTCAAATACTTTCACGACCTTGCGTACCCCGCTGGTGGACCTTGCGATATCCACCGCGCTCCCCGCTTCATCAGCCGTTACAATCCCAAGCAGGTAAACCACGCTGTCCTCGGTCACGACTTTCACATGGTTAATCTGGAACCTCCCTCCATCCATGAAACGGCCCTTGACCTTAGACGTAATCAGCGCATCGTTGCTGCGCGAGGTATAAGAGCTCGCCGGCGCCACCGTAATTTCATTCGTTACGCCACGCACGTGATCCACATCCCGAACCAGTTGTTCAATCTCTTTTTTTGCACTCTCAGACGGTACCTCGCCCGTCAGAAGTACGTTACGGTTAAAGCTCGTAACATTGACATGTACATTACTTCCCATTTTTTCGCTAATGCGACGGTCGCTCTTTAACTCAATTCCCTGATCCTCGACGAACATACCGCCAGTACGTCGATCCTGAGATACCGCCACCCCCGTTCCAACACCCGCTACCCCGGTTGCGACCAACAGCGCACAGCCGGAAAAAAAAGGCAGCAGCAGCAAGAGTAAAAGCATCGGTTTCCGATATAAATTCCGCATTAAACCCCTCATTTGATGACTCGCACATAAAAACAATGTTTCCCCCCAATACGTTACATTATTCGCCAAATTCGCCAAAAGCGTCCTTGACCCACTCGATTTCCTCACCCTCGCGACCGGACAATAACACCGCATCGAACCGGCATACGGGCTCGACCCTCAGCGAGGCAAGATAGTGCCGCGCGGTGCGAACTATTCTTTCTCGCTTCAACACCGTAATGCTGCTTGCTGCGCCACCAAAAAGTTCGCTTGCGCGCATCCGAACCTCGACGAACACCAGCGCGGACCTGTCGCGCATGATAAGATCAATTTCGCCAAAACGGCAGCGGTAGTTTCTTTGAACCAATACAAGACCATGCTGCTTGAGAAACTCCTCGGCACACCGCTCCGCATCGCTACCGGTCAATCCAGCAAACCTCCTTAGTGCCCGCGCGCAACCTTAAACTGAGAAAACCGGCGCAGAGGAAGGGGCAAAAACGTATTTTACCGCAACCCGGGCCCTAGCCATAAGCTGAACCTCAATAATGCATCCAGCTAATACAATTACGCCGGCGACCCTATATATCGTAGCCACGCCGATTGGCAATCTGCGCGATATTACGCTGCGCGGCCTGGATGTGCTCGCGGCCGTCGACGTGGTTGCCGCCGAGGATACCCGCACTACACGCCACTTCCTGGCACATTTTTCGATCACAAAAAAAATGATTGCCGTGCATCAGCACAACGAGATGAAGGCTGCCGAAAGGGTTGTCAATCTACTAGGTACCGGGACGACAGTAGCGTTCGTTACTGACGCGGGCACCCCGGGAATTTCAGATCCTGGGGCGACGCTCGTAAAGTTCGTGCGGGAGAAAGGATACAACGTAGTGCCCGTCCCAGGCGCCAACGCCGCAATATGTGCGCTATCGGCATCCGGCATTCACGCGCCGCGCTTCCTTTTCTATGGCTTCCTGCCCGCTAGTCCCGGACCGAGGCGGAGGGAACTGGAAGAGCTTAAATTATATCCACACAGCGTAGTTTTTTACGAAGCGCCCCACAGAATACTTGAGTCCGTCTCTGACCTCGCCGATGTGTTCGGCGCACATCGTCAGCTCGCAATCGGGCGGGAATTGACGAAATTATTCGAAAGCATTCATACCTGTACTCTCGGCGACGCTGTCGCCTGGCTCCAGGCTGATCCCAACCGTCAGAGAGGCGAGTTCGTTCTCATTCTTTCCGGAGCCGAGGCTGCTCCATACCGCGGACTGAGTGACCAGACTCTACGCACCTTAAAGCTGTTACTAAAAGATTTACCATTAAAACAGGCAGTGAAAGTTGCGGCAGAGATCAGCGGGCAGAGCAAAAACAAAATATATTCAGTCGCACTAACCCTGAAGCCCGATTAGATTAAGAGGAATCCAGACAAGGCGAAAATTCTATAACTACTTTAATTCCTCAGTGCTTTCCACCAATGGAGCGGAGCTAGCCTATGACTGCCATCGTCACTGAGAGAAAAGGGTTAGACGCACGAGTCACGGATTCAATCATTGCGGGATGGAAGCAGGTACCCGCCCAGCGCACTGCTTTTCTCCAGCCATAAAACCTTTGCTCCGTAAGCCGACCCGCGGCTCACCTCCCTCCACCGGCATCCCACCCTCAGGTTCCTTCAGCACTGCAACGATCTGCTCCACAGCAAGCGGTTTTTCTTCATGCAAAACTCCTTTCTTTAAAGGCAAGTTTCGCGGACCAACATTGTCGCCGGCTACATTTTTGCAGAGTCGATCACAATAGACTGCAACGCATTAATGCAGCCAATCTATGGGCGCCTGCCGGTAATCGTGCGGTCCGGCTACCCTGATCGTCGTGGGTTATGCGGTCGAATAGGCGCAGCGGCGGGAACAAGGGCTGGATGAACCTGCCGACCGTGCAAACGTTCCACCCTCAGCGCTAAGCTGGTTGCTGCTCGAGCGCAGCGCAAGCCCGATAGCTGTTGGTGGACCAGGCCAGAATTCTTGTGCGAGTGTAGCCACGACGGTCAGTCAATCATAGCCCGCCAATTCATGCCGCTTCCCATTCATTTTGCGTGCTCTTTCTCCCTTAAATGATCGGACGCCCGTTCCAGAGCTTCGACAGCTTGCTGGGAATGCCCTTCCTTGGCTTCATCAATGGCAAGGTCCATTTCCTCGAAGACTTCCCTGTCGTGTTCTGCCTTTTCATGCTCTCCGTAAATAGGCTTCTGGAGGTGGGTATAAGGATGCTCTTTATTCTGTTCTATCAATTCCTTTTTGGCTTCTTCGGTATGGCTGACCACGCCTTGAGTGCTGCCTTCTTTACCGCTTCTAATGGCCTCTTCCAGATGCTCAGAAGTCTTTTTGCTATGGTCATCTGCATATGCGATGCCAAGGCCTGCAGCAAAAGCAGCCAGAACGGCTGCCACGTTAATAGCATACACAATCATTTTCATTTACTACTCGTGATGGATTATTGGGCGCTGCCGATCTTATGATTGAGTTCGATAATCGCCTGCAACACGCCGCAATATGTTCGCGATGGTGGCCTTAGCACTGACCAGATGCCCTTACGCAGAGGCTCTGGCTAAATCACAATAGCAACAAACTCAACTGTAAAAACCCTTAAGCGATCAGCGTTTTTTTTTTTGCTCTCCAGAGGCATGATTCGGTTACGCCATGCCACACAACCAAGAACTAGATGGCCGGCTTTATAAAAACAAATCGGCATCGAGCAATTGACGTCGGGAAGCTTACGCACAAATTTGCTCATTCCAGAGAAAGCCGAGGTTGCTCCGATATGACTATCTCGAACTGCAAGGTCGATCTTTATGTTACCAGCCTTTCAAAGGATTAGATAAATGAACAGCACAGCAATAAACAAAACCGAGGCGTTGTTTGCCGCGATAAGTCTCCTATTGTTCGCCAGTTTCAACGTAAGTGATGTGCATGCCAACAACTTAACCAACCGGTTCAAGGAAAGCGGTTTCGAATTGGGCGGCTGGATCAACGGCGGCACTACCTATAACGCAAATAACCCGTCGGATGGATTCAATGGAACCGTTACCTTCGCCGATCGGGCCAACCGATTCCAGTTAAACCAGTTCAATGTATTTTTACAGCGGCCGGTGGTGTCAACAGGCAAAGAATGGGACATCGGAGGCCGTTTCGATTTTCTGTTTGGCACGGACGCCATTTATGCTCAGGCTTTCGGCGTTTCCGCGTTCGATGAGAATACCGGCGCACCGACCGACAGGGGCGAGTGGGATCTTAATTTGTGCTGTAAATCGACCCGCACCTATGGCATAGCCCTTCCACAGGCTTATGTGGAGGCTTACGTGCCCCTTGGTAACGGCCTCAATATTAAGGCGGGACATTTCTATACGCCACTTGGTTATGAAACCGTTCCTGCTCCCGATAACTTTTTCTATACCCGTGCTTATATCCTTAACAGCGGCGAGCCCTTTACGCATACGGGATTGATGGCGAATTATTCCGTCAACCAAAATTGGTCGGTTATAAGTGCCGCAACCACGGGCAGCGCAACCGGGGGTTGGGATGGCGGATTTGATAAACAGCTGGACAATTGGGGTGCATTAGGTGCCCTCCTTTGGAGCAGTGACGATAAAAGAAGCTCGGCCACCGTTGGTGGCACATACGGTCGCACAGCAACAAATGACCCCTGGCTCATGTATAGCGTGGTCCTGCAGCATCGGATCACTCCCAGAACCCATATGGTCGTGCACCATACGCACGGCTGGGCGGCTAATATCAATCTGCCCGGGGGGATTCAGAATGCGGAATGGTATAGCATCAACACACACTTAACCTATGACCTTCTCCCTGACCTCTCCATCGGCGTACGTGCGGAGCGGTTTAATGATCGAGATGGCTGGCGTGTCTTTTCACCCTACCGCATACTTTCCGCGCTTAACAACAGGGGCGTCAGTTACGCGGGAAACGTCCCTTTCATCAGCGCGCCGGCCGATTACTATGCGGTCACGCTAGGGATGAACTGGAAACCCGCCAAGCGGTTGCGGATTGACTGGAAGTCAATGCAAAAGGTGAATATTCGCCCTAACATCCGTTACGATCGTGCCGATGGCATCGATATGGCTTTCCGGCCGTTTGATGGGAGAAAGGATCAGTTTCTATTCTCCCTAGACGCCACAATCCCGTTCTAACCTAAAATGCTGCCCCAGCCTTTGCCTGGGTGAAACCACATGGTCCTCGGCGGGCAGATAGCGCTCGGCAATCTCACTCTTAAGTTCGGAGGAAAACGCATAGGGCTCCAGGAAAACAGCCCAGTGCTTGCGTTGCTTCATCTTCAGATAAGAATTTCCCAGAAAGAGAAAAAGTACCAGAATAAAAATCACCGGCCAAAAACGGCCTGTTGAGAGAAAGGACATCAACGACGCGTACAACGTAAAGCCAATAGTTGCAGAAAGGAACAGCCAGCATGCCAAAGGCACTTCGAAAGAATGCTCGTTGTGTCTACCAAAACGCGGGGTCAACCCAGTCTTGCCATTTGTAGAAATGTCTTCTAGTACGTTCATGATTTCCTGTCCCGTTGCGATTAGCATCTAATTGGTAATAAGCTATTACAGCCAGCATTTCCGAATCGTCTACCGAGAGTCGGCTACAGTCCACTTAGCGCATCAGGAGTCCGAGCTTCGGCGGAAACAGGACTGTCTTTTAGCCTTGCAGCGATCTGTCGATGCATCGTGGCAGCTTGCAGGTTTTTCCTGACAGTCTTCTCGTAATTGCGGATTAATGCTTGGGTGTGCGATTTCAGGTCCTGAGCCTGCCTGCCAAAAAGATAACTTTTATCCTCGTAGTGTTCTAGCAGTTCCATTTTTTCCGCTAACTTTGCCTGCAATTCCGTTGCGGCATCTTCATATTGCTTTGCCACGGCCTCATGATCGCTTTGCGTAATGGCGCTCTCGGCCGCCGCGCGAATCTCAGCAGCTCCAACCGGTTGCGACGCCACCGCAAAAGGGCTCAACGAAGCAAGCAAGCCTGCCATTGATAACGCAGCCATAATATTTGCTAAATTTGTCTTCATGATCGCAATAATCCAAATGGGATACGGGTAGTTTCGTCCTAATCCAGCTAATGCAACCGGCATATTGGGGAAAGTCTGGTTTTATACTAGGGAAATCTATTAGCGATAGAAACGTATAAACATCGCCCCACCTGAGACACAGCTTACCAACCCCTCCTTACTTTGTCAACTTTTATATGTGTAAAGTATCGAATCAACGAACCTTGCAGCTGGCGCGCCGCTTTCTCGCCACCCAGATACTCCGCAGGGAAGCCAATTGTCTGCTGGCGCAAGGGGAGGGCTGCGTTTATAATCTCGCTGTCGCGCTTCCGGCTAACCGTTTGCGCGGCGTGGGTAGGCCCCACCGACATTTTCATTTTATTGGAGAGAGATTTATGAAAACAACCGCTACCTTTTATCACGCTGGCTGTCCCGTGTGTGTGGACGCCGAGCGGCAGATTGCAGATGCTTTAGACCCGGACCGTTACGACGTTGAACTTGTTCATCTTGGCGAACAAAAGGACCGGATTTCTGACGCTGAAGCCGCTGGCGTAAAATCCGTCCCAGCGCTGGTAATCAATGGAGCGCCTTTCCATATCAATTTCGGCGCGCCGATGTCCGCGCTGAAGTCTTAATCGCAGAAATGGCGGGCGAGATGCCCGCCGTTCCACATCCTCCCCTTTCAGGTCCGATCGTTACAGTAGACCGGAAAATTCCTCTCGCCCCATTCCCAACCCTTCGAACCTCTAAAAACCCGAACCCCAACGCAACAATTAACCCGAATTCGGGTTTATAGTAATCCCCGCCGCTGATTCCCGAAACTCCTGCGTAGTATGATTTCACCCCCATGCTGGCCCGCAGACGAGCAGGGTCCTTTTATACTCTATAATGAATATGTTCAGATGTGGAACAGCTGCTTCACTTCAACTACGTGGAGGAAAGGTGGAACTCATTTTATGGCGGCATGCCGAGGCTGAGGAGGGTGCGCCCGATAGTTCTCGTAAACTCACCGGCAAGGGGAAAAAGCAGGCGCAGCTCATGGCTGAATGGCTCAAACCCAGGTTACCTGAGCATACTCGCTTGATTGTCAGCCCGGCCACGCGGGCCCAGCAGACCGCCACGGCGTTGAGTAACCAATTTGAGACGCTTAAGGAAATTGGGCCGGGCGCGCATCCAAAAGCGCTCCTGGCTGCGGCCGGCTGGCCCGAGGGCAAAGGCGCGGTCCTGATCGTGGGCCACCAACCAACGCTCGGAGAAGTCGCTGCCCTACTCATGTCTGGATCGCCCCAAGGCTGGAGTATGCGAAAGGGCGCTGTGTGGTGGTTCAGTCACAAACAAAAGGAATTATCAGCGGAATTGCTGCTGCGCTCGGTCATATCGCCTGATCTGGTATGACGGACAACGACCGGCCCGCACGATCTTGTCGGCTGACGGGGCCCATGCTATTTTTTGGCATCAACAATCAGGATGAATCGATCCCAGGCGCCATAACGACTTTCAATGGGGCCACGGGGCAGCGCGAGCAGAATCAGTAGCACACCGCAGATAACGCTCGCAGTTGCAGCAAGACTGGAATAACCCGTTAACAGGATAGGCGCCGCAATCAGCCAAGCTCCCAAGGGGACGTTGGCGAAACGAAGCGGGCGTCCCACTTCGCTCAATGCCATGATCGAAAACGTCACTACAAGCAATCCGATCACATGATCGCTGTCCGCAGCAGCCCCAGCTGTACCAAAGGTGACGCGCGAGAACATCAACGTGATGGCGATAGCAATGCTTGCGGCCATGGTCCATGTAAAACGAACGCCGGTCCGCAGTATCTGGCGCAACACGGCTGTAAACGATCCGCCAAATTCATTCGCCTCGTCCATGCTGCCAGCTTCCATGGTGTCTCCATGCCATAAGACATGCCAAATAGATTTGCCCTGCCGCCGTCGGTCTTTTAGAAACTGCAGCGTGGCAAGAATTTCATCGAACGAATAGGGTATCTGGAGCAGCATTGCCAACGACGCGACAAGGCACAAGGTACACCAAGTACCGATTACAATAGGCTGGATAATAATAAAGAAAATGCTAACCACACCCAGCGGTACGATCAATATTCCAAAAAACAGAACTACCCGCGGCATGGTGCGCCAACGCCGCTTATCCCCGATGACACCGGTTACGATTTCCAACGCATAGACTGCGGCGCCTAACCCCGCATCAGCCACGGGCCATGCTTCAGACACCTCCGAAGTAATGATCTTCGCGGTTCCATCGCCAAAGAACGGATCCCAGACGGAATCTATATGACCCAGTTGAAAGGCGGCCATATAGCGGGAGATGAGCAGCCCTACAACCGCAAGCGCCACGATCGGTATTCGATTAATCATACCCGACGGAGTGTAACTCCAGCCAGGCGGGATATCAGGCCCTGTCATGCGTGCAAGAGGACTGACGCCGGGCGGTGGAGAAATCACTACCGCAAACAATATAACGAGTATACCCACGAGCGTGTCGATGGCGTACGTCGCGGCGCTCGTTGTCCAGAAGAAAAGGGGGGCAAAAAACAGCCAGACTCCAGTAGGGCCGTTATCCAGCGCGCCCAGCCGTAGTCACGCGCGATCGAAAGGCAAGCGAAGAGAATGATTAACAGTCCGGTAACGACATCATTCGCCGTCATCCACGTGTCCAACAGAGGCAGGCCGCGCTGAGTTGGAGATGCCATGGCTCCGGATTCCATCCAGTTTTCGGCGAGCCCAAAAGTAAACGGACTCGATAGCAACCATAACCCAAGTCCTATGTTGGCGAAGTGACACCACAGCGTTTGCCGATGTTCATCAAGCTCTTTCTTATTACTCTGTGCAATCAGGAGCGTAGTGGGAACAGCACTTTTTTCGATATCCTCAAGCCATCGAGGCGGCGGAATTTTATTACGGATGTACCACGCCTCGGGGCTGCGTTTCAGATGTTCCGTAATCTCCGGTAACGTCTCGCGTAACGTATGCGCTGGTCTCCAATGCAGAAGTCGCCTCGCGCGCGAATATCCAGTTCAAAGTGATCATCCGATAACGCCACCATGAAAGGTTTTACGAATGGTTCGGTTCCCCGATCTATTACATTGGGGATAACATCTTCCATTTTGTTCTGCAGCCAGGCGCCCGCCACGGCGACCGTTTTGGTACCTGATGGGTGGGCCAAGGTTCGGCGTAAATGAGCTGCCCGATCAAGTTCTGTAGTCCTTCATAGCTTTCTGTTCGCGGTTCACCGATCAATAGCTGGCTTCCTGGGGCAATTGCGAGCGCTTATCAACAGCAAGGCGAAATGCGTGCGCGACGTCATCCATATGTACAAACGCTTGACCAGGGATGGATTGCCAGGGAATACATGGCTTTGCAGCTGGCGCTCGTAAATGCGTTGAATCTGGGTACTCAATGACGGAACTTCCCCCCATTCGGTATACACCCCCGCTAATCGCATTATTACAAATGGAACGCAGCCGTGATGAATGCTTACCTCAGTTTCTGCTACGGCTTTGGATTCGGGATAAGGCCATTTAGGCTCCAAGGCTCCATCTTCCGTTATAGGCAAGCCCGGCGCGGTCGGAGCATGCACCAGCATCGTGCTGGCATAAATGAACTGCTCGACGTCAAACGCTTGAAGTGACTTCAGGAGTCGCCACGTTCCCTTTACGTTGACTTCTTCATGCAGGGGATTTGGCGTATCGGAGAAGTCGTAAAACGCCGCCAGGTGAATGACCTATGAAATTCGGGACCCGTAGCCATGGCGTAATTGCTCGCACGCTCTGGACATGGCTTCGTCAGATGAGATGTCGACAGCAATGCAGTTTGAGTCGGTGTCACATTTCTGCTCGAAACCGACAACTATATAGTCATCGCCCAGCTCTGCCGCAATTGCCTTACCGATTCTGCCTTCCGAACCAGTGATAAGAGCGAGGGGTTTCTCCGTAAGCATCCCACTGACCTTAACCGGCGGATGCGTTCAGCAACCCATGTTTTAACACTTCGTCTGATATGCGTGTCACGTGTGGCTTCCCCTCAGTAGCTCATGTCCGGCTCCGCCCCCGCAATGGATAGAGGCTACGCCCGTTCCCGAAGAACTCTGGGATTAAGCAGCCACGAGGAGGCGCCAACGCCGTCAAGCGACGGCACTATTCTGAACCGAAATCCGAGATATCTCGTCCGATTCTCCCCGGCCCGATCACGCCGAAACGCCCAAGGAATTACGTGACTCGCCCGGAATTGGGATTGGCCGTCTGCGTGATGGTGTAGGGGGTGTCCTCATATGGGGTGTCCGGCGTGTCCTCGGGTTGCGTCGCAGGTTCTGTGTAGGATTTGGTTCCGTAAAAGGAATGAATCGTGTTCTGCCAGCTTAGGTCCGTCATGTCGGGCCAGTTATCCTTGGCAAAGCCGGGAGCAGTTTCGAGGCGCTCCTTATCCACATTGAGAATGAATCGCTTGTTCTCGGTATCCAGCTTCAGCGCACTCCACGGCACCGCAAAGAGCTTCTCGCCCACGCCCAACAAGCCGCCGAAGGACAACACGGCGTAGGCAACTTTGCCGCTATCCATTTCCAGCATGATTTCCTCGATGTCACCCAAATCTTCGTGCTTATGATTGTACACATCCTCCCCAATGAGCGTGCCGGCGCCCATCAGGCGGGGCCCTGGCCCCTTCTTGTCGTAGCGTTTGTACATGCCATAAAGATCGCGATTTTCGTAGCTCATGATCGTTTCCCCCAAGAGTAAATGCCAAAATAGTTCAGGGCACGCCGCCGATTCATCTCACGATTCCAAGACGCGCCGATCCGACAAGAATAGGGCCGATGACCATCGCAATCAGTACGGTAACCCACACAAACGGAACATTGCAGTCGCATGTTTCACCAGAATCCCATGTCCAATACGCATAAGTGCTTACGCGCAATAGCGGTAGGAATTGTGCTGCTGGACCCGCGGAGTATCCCTTTGTGTCATTGTTAAATGGGTCGTGTACAATATCTTACGTGCTGTCCGATTGCTGGGTCGGCAAAGCACGCCCGCACACAGGCATCGAGGGAGTGCGGTGCGAAGGCATAAACTCCCGGATTTCCTGAACAGAACAGCCCGCCACCGAACGTTACGGTCTCGGTGATTTCATGGGCCTTCTTCCTCTATGTATTATCTTTCCTTGTCATTCCGCAGCAAGATAAACTTGCCAATTCCTGGACGATCATGACGACCCAAGACACGGAGCTGGAATCGGGCGTGGGCCACCAATCTCTCGGCTTATTAAGCTTGGCTGCGCTGGGCGTGGTCTATGGGGATATCGGAACAAGTCCGCTGTATGTAATGAAGACTGTTTTCGATCCGGTCCGCGGACTTGCTGTCAACGAAGCCAACGTCATCGGCGTCATCTCGCTCATTTTTTGGGCGCTCATGATTGTGGTGTCTGTCAAGTACATCAGCTTGATCCTGCGCGCAGACAACCGTGGCGAGGGCGGCATCATGGCGTTGTTATCACTCGCAAGTTCGTCGGTCCCCAGCCGTCCGCGTTTGCGCAGCGGGCTCTTTCTCATCGGCGGGTTTGGTGCAGCCCTCTTCTACGGCGACGGAGTCATAACCCCCGCCATCTCTGTCCTGAGCGCGGTAGAAGGGCTGGAGGTGGCGACGCCGCTCCTCCAGCCGTACGTGCTGCCAATTACACTAGCCGTACTGATCGCGCTATTCCTCGTGCAACAGCGTGGTACAGGGGGGATCGGCGCAGTATTCGGGCCGGTGATGTTGATATGGTTTAGCACGTTGGGTCTCGCCGGACTGGCAAACATCACCCTCGCGCCCGGGATATTGGAGGCATTTAGCCCGTTGCAGGCTCTTGCATTTTGCATGAATAACGGATGGCTCGCGTTTGTTGCCTTCGGCGGTGTAGTGCTCGCGGTTACAGGGGGAGAGGCGCTCTATGCCGACATGGGACACTTTGGCGCGAAACCCATTCGCCTGGCGTGGTATGTGTGCGTCCTTCCCGCGCTGACGCTGAATTATCTCGGGCAGGGGGCGCTCCTGCTGGCGAATCCGTCAGCCATTTCAAATCCGTTTTATCTATTGTTTCCCTCGTGGGCGCTGTACCCCGCGGTAGGATTAGCCACTGCCGCCACCGTTATCGCCTCGCAAGCAGTAATCTCGGGCGTTTTTTCCGTAACCAAGCAGGCAATCCAGCTGGGATTTCTACCGCGTATGCAGATCAGGCACACTTCAGACCGGAGGATAGGTCAGATATACATCCCCTTCGTCAACTGGACTCTGCTCGCAGCCGTGACGATGGCTGTAGTGGGGTTTGGTTCCTCGTCCAGTCTGGCGTCGGCATACGGCGTTGCCGTCACTACCACCATGGTGATAGAAACCATACTGACGTTTTTCGTTTTGCGCTATGCCTGGAACTACCCTTTGATTCTGAGTCTATTAGCGACCGGATTTTTTTTGACGATCGATACCGCGTTTTTCGCTGCCACCATGCTTAAAATCGCGCAGGGCGGCTGGTTTCCCCTTGCGATCGGCGCCGTTATCTTTTTTGTCATGGCAACCTGGAACCGCGGGCGTCAAATTCTGGTGGAGCACTTGCGTTCGGCTGCCATACCGCTCCTGCCATTCCTGGAATCACTGATTGCACATCCGCCTGCGCGCGTATCCGGAACGTCGATTTTTCTGACCGCAAATCCGGAAGGAGTGCCCCATGCGTTACTACATAACCTGGCGCATAATCAGGTCTTGCATGAGCGCGTGGTGTTCCTGACCGTGAGTTACCTTGAAACACCGCGGGTTCCTGAAGAAGAGCGCGTCTCAGTAAAATCACTGCCAGGAAACTGTTACCAGATAACGGTCCAATACGGCTTCAAGGATGAACCCAACTTACCTGCTGTGCTTGAAAAGTGCCAGCGATATGGACTTGAGTTCGAGCCGTTGAAAACATCTTTCTTTCTTAGCCGTGAAATTGTGGTCCCATGTCCTGGGGGCGGGATGGCGCTGTGGCGGGAGCGGCTTTTCGCAACAATGGCGCGCAATGCCAGCAATGCCGCAGAATACTTCAAGTTACCCGCAAATCGGGTTCTTGAATTGGGTGCGCGGGTCGAAATTTAAACCGATTCTGGGCTGGCTACCTCGACTGGGCTTGGCATTCGGCTCATGCTCGCGCCCATGGATCACGCCAAACGGAGCTCAAAATTGATGGTTGAGTTGAACGGAAAGGATGTGCACCGACGTGTTGAACGAGCCACGGACAATCTGAAGCGCCGGGTTATTGTTCGTGGGCCGGTTTATCTCGGCGCTGTCGAAGAATATATGGGCATATCCTAGGTCGATAGATGTTTTCTTGCTAATCTTCTGGTTGACGCCCACTCCCAGCCAGAAGCGGTCAGAGTCAGGAAGACGCACAGTTCGGTCCGCCGCCTTCTGCGTTGGCGACTGATCCCAGGCGAATCCTGCCCGTAGCCGGAGGGTGTCGCTGTATTGATACTGGGTCCCCACACCCACGCGGTAGGTGTCCTTGAAACCCAACGGCTCAAGTGACAGAACGGACCCGGTAGCGCGGCTCTGGACTGACAACGCGGGAATATGACTCCAGCCCATCCATGTAAAATCGCCGAGAAGCTGGAGTCGGTCATTAACCATGTGTGACACTGCTGCGGACACCGTGTTGGGCAGCTCAACCGAAACAGATGCTGGTATTTTGTTACCAGCAATCTCGGCATCTCCCCTGACTTTCAGGTCTATTGTTGACCGGTACGTCAGACCGATGCGCGTTGCCGGCGTTAGCTGGAACATTGCGCCGAGATTATAGCCGAACCCTATATCATCGCCTTTTACTCGTGTTTGAGCATCCACTCGAGCGGGCAGCATGGAAGTTGCCGGTGTCATACTGCGCAAATCCGCGTCAAACCGCACGACATTAAGACCGGCGCCGAGCGAAATCATGTCATTTACCCGCCAGGCAATGCTGGGATTGGCGTTGATACTACTGATTTCTGAATGTATCCCTTGGTAGCGGCCAACAAAAGTATTGCTCCACTCGGTAGCATTGCCAAAGGTCGGCGAAATGCCCAGGCCGGCGCGTATCGCGGGCGTGATTGCCATGCTCCAGTAAACAGCAGGAACGGCGGCCCAGCCTCCGCCTTGGCCGCCATTATCGCCGACCGGGTAGACCAGTAGCGGGTCGCTACCCGTGTCTTTGAACTTCAATGATCGTGCGAGTAAGCTCCCGGCGCCAGAAATGTGATGTCCAGGAGCGAGGTAGGTCATCCCGGCAGGATTGAAGTAAATAGTTGAAGCATCCTGCGCTACTGCCGCTGCTCCTGCGTAGGCGTATCCTGTCCCGGCGCCGTTCTGATTTTGTAACGCGAATCCAGCCGCTGTTGCGCCGCCCGTGATGGACATGCTACCCACCATTAAGAATACAAGAAATAAGGTGGAATGATAGCGGAATCCTCGGTTAAAACCCGGACGGTGCACGAATAATAAGAAATCGCTGACGCGCGCCTTTGGGACACATATGGTTTTAAAGTATAAAATCACCTTGCTCCAGGGGTATCACCCATCTCAACGGCAGAGCATGCAGAAACATGAAATATAGCCGCTTATATAAAAACAATGACATAGCGAAGGGCGAACGCTAACGGCTTCGGGAGTCCATCCCTGTAACGGCAAGTTTTATGATTTTACTTTTTGGCTAGCTTCGTCCGTTCGCTATCCCGCATAAGGAGGCCACGCAACCCTATTCCCATCGCGATTCCGCCGGGAGGCGAGCCTCAGCGGTTTACTCTTGATGGAATAGCGCTAGCGCTTACGCCACGTCGAAGTTATTGTAGTATATCCATACTACCGCTTGACCTTTGCATACACGCGATACCTGGTTGTGCTATTACCAGGCATAGTCAATATCAGCTGAACAGAAACAGGTTCATTGGCTTATCATACGTGAAGCGGCCAAGCAGAACGCGCCGCAGCTATTGTTACTGCGGGCGGGCGGGTGTCACTTGGCAAGACGCACTCACAGAGGTTTTCCCGTTAAAAAGAAATAAGGCGGAGGGCACTTATGGCAACAGCTAAGCCTCGTGTTGAGCGCCAAACTGGCGAGCAGGTGAAAGATATTCAGTTCGACGAATCGCAAGTCGCGATGCTGCGTTCCATAAAGAACGACGATGCTTTCGTAAATGATATTTGCAGCATTGCTACGGTCTATCGTTTTCTTTGTAGGAGCGAGCCGGACGAGCTGAGCGCTGGCGAGTTCAATGCCACACTTAACGACCTGAAGCAGAATGCGACTTCCCTGGCGGAAAAACTCGAAAATATTCCGCAAGGCGTGAACGTGGCATTGTGGGGCCTCAGCTATAGACGAGATTCCCCGCCTGTAATAGAAAATCTGAGGACATTGCTTGGCTACCTTATAGAGGAAATAGCGGGAGTGCTTGACAAGGAGCCAGGTACTGGCAATGCAGGAAGAAAACCAGCTACTGCGAATTGGTATGCAGCTAATTCGCTAATGCGGTGTTTTGAATCATACGGACTGTCCGTGGCCGTAAATTCAACGGAAGACTCAGCGATGTCTGCGGCAAGCTCGTGCCTTGAGTTAATATTTGCAAGTAGTGACCGGCGCCTGTCGCGTAGCGCAATTGAAGAGTATCTAAAAAAAGGTTGAGGAAATTGCGCCAATTAAGACCAAAGGAAGCGGAGTAAAAAGCAAAACAGGCTTCCAGATTTCGCTCCCGGGTTTCATTTCCGAGATAGTAACAAAAAACTTATTAGCGGCCGTGCTGGCCGGTACTGACGGGTGCAATCCGAAGGGGATTCGCAGGAAGATAACTTTTGATTAGGTGGCGCGCCCAACACGATTCGAACGTGTGACCCCCGCCTTCGGAGGGCGGTACTCTATCCATCTGAGCTATGGGCGCGAAGAAAGTGCTGATGGGGTAGTACTTTGAAGCAGCGATAGGATAGCTTTTTTTGATTCGTCCGTCCAACCTAATCAAGCCGCCTTTTGCGTCAATAGACCCGAACCTATACAATAACCATTTTTTTTTTGGGGAGTTATTGTGAGCAACAGCGAAGAAGATGAAGATCATTCCTCGGCGATCAGAACACCGGGCCAATTGATAACGGCGCTTGTAGCGGCTTTTGTGTTTCCCGTCACAATTTTTATGCTGTTGGGACAATATGTGACAGGCGACCAACCAATCGATCCAAATAGTCCAGCTTATTCGAATGAAGCCGTGGTTAAGCGCCTGAAGCCGGTGGGTGAACTGGTGTTAGCAGACGAATCGACGCCGCAGGCTGAGGCCCAATCAACGGGAGCATCGGGTCAAGCGACGCTGTCGGCAGAAGCGCCAGCGGGACCCGCGGAGGCTGGGGAGGAGAGAATCAAGTCGATCTATACGGCGAGTTGCGCGGCGTGTCACGCCAGCGGTGCCGCAGGTGCTCCCAAACTTGGTGACAAAGTTGCATGGGCCGCGAGAATCAAGACCGGTAGCGAAGGGCTCTACAATAGCGCGCTCAAGGGAAAAAATGCGATGCCTCCCAAGGGTGGAAACGCCAGCCTATCCGATGCCGAGGTCAAGGCAGTGGTCGATTATATGGTGAGTCAGTCGAAATGAGCCTCTGAGGGTCGAGAATCCCGAGTTCGCACAGTCTGGCGCTGGTATTGTCCTTGTTATTTGAACACATCTGTGCAGGTGGGGGTCGGCCTGCTTTTGTCCGAAAATAGCGCTAGGGTTTTCAGTTGGTCGTCGCTCACACCCGGGCTATATAACTATGGAACGCATCGTCCGCCCCGTCAATGATTTAACAATATGGCTATATTTGCAATCGGGGACCTACAGGGATGTTACCGGCCGTTCAGGGAGCTGTTGGATCTGATTGGCTTTGACCGCACGAAAGACAGGCTGTGGCTGGTGGGCGATATCGTCAATCGCGGCCCGAACTCGCTCCGGGTATTGCGGTTTGTAAAAGGTCTCACCGACGCAGTAACAATGGTGCTTGGCAACCATGATCTGCATCTGCTCATGGTGGCGGAAGGATGCTCCTCCTTGAGCCGGAACGACACCATACAGGACATACTCAGCGCACCCGATAGAGAAGAGCTTCTCCACTGGTTGAGACAACAGAAACTGCTGCACGTGGAGGGGGGTTACGCAATGGTACACGCGGGCTTATTGCCGTCGTGGAGCATCGACCAAGCGTCTGAGCTTGCGAGGGCGGTAGAGGCCATGATCCGTGGCGAGGATTTTCATGAATTGTGCGCCCATATGTATGGCGATCAACCGGATCATTGGGATGAGGGTCTGTCCGGTTACGCGCGGCTGCGTGTGATCATTAATGCCATGACGCGCATGCGTGTGTGTGCGCCTGACGGAAAAATGGATTTTAGATTCAAGGGCATGGTCAAGGATATACCGGACGGCTATCTACCCTGGTTCGAGGCGCCGAATCGCGCCAGCCGCGAAGCTACCATTATTTTCGGCCATTGGTCTGCGTTGGGATTGCAGTTACGAAACAATCTGCTCGCCCTGGATACCGGCTGTCTGTGGGGTGGAACCCTTACTGCGGTTCGCTTGGACGATCGGAAGGTGTTCCAGGTGCCTTGTGGGGGACAGGAAGCGACAAGGCGCTTGCAATAGCGTGTTCCGCACCGCGCGCGAGTTCCCGCCGATTTTTCCCGCTACTGTTAATGGGATTACCGAAAATCAGTTCAACATTAATCCACGGTTCCCTCAATATCCGACGCAGAGACTCCATCATTGAGATATTTACAAAGGGCGCTTCCGTGCTGATCTCCCCCGTTATATTCGTATAGCGTATTGCGACCGGGTACAACATGGCTCCGACGTTTACCGCGGGTTGCAGGAGCGAGGCATGGAAATGCATGAGTGCCCTGCCGTCGCCAGTGGTGCCCTCGGGAAATACCGCGACCCGGTCGCCAATTGCCAGCGCCTCGCCGATATGCTTGTTTATTCGGGCGGTGTCGCTGCGTTTCGAGCGCTCAATGAATAACGTTCCCGCATTTCGGCTTAACCAGCCCAACAGGGGCCAGCCGCGAATTTCAGCTTTGGCCACGAACCGGCCCGGACTTACCGTCTGGAGAGAGTAAACGTCCAGCCAGGATACATGATTGGCCGCCAACATCGCTCGCGGTATTTCAGGGGGAGGGGGCGTTCCCTGATAGCGTAGCCGGATGCTTAGAATCGACAGGAGGCGGGCGGACCAGATTCTAGCCATGCGGCGTTGCCATGGCTGGTTGAGATGAGGATAGATAGCTGACTGGATCAATCCGGAAATGATGTGCAGCAATAAGCGGACCGCACGAAAAGTTTGCGTCAGATGATGAGTGGTGGTAGGGGTCGTGGCGCTAGTCTCAGAGGTCGGCATGCCACTATATTACCGCATCGACGTGGCAATAGCTCTCGCAGGAACGCGAGTGGGAAAGGTTCAGAGATGTCCCGACATTCCGTCGGGGTTGCGCGAAGCGCCATCTCCGCCCGTAATTCTGTGGCTACCAGGTTTGATTCCCTGACGACTCCCTATGTTATTGGCAGTCAGTTAGAAGTACTGACGACCAGGAACCATCGTCGCGGATCAGTGGTCCATACTCTTGGCTAAAAAACGCGGCTGCCAAAAATTTCAAAATACCGTTGACCTATTTCATCCTTGGTGAAGCTATGATTCTGCCCGCCGCGTTGCGTTATTTTGAGAGCTCCCATGAGCGAACCGAGTTGCCCAGTACTCTGCCAATCCATATCATGCGTGATTCCATACAGTAACCCGGCACGGTAAGCGTCTCCGCAACCCGTGGGGTCAACCAGCCTGTCTGGCCTGGCGCTGGGTATCTGGACCTGCTGACCATCAGCGTGAATAACGGACCCTTCAGCGCCCTTCGTGACAATCAAGCCCTTAACGAGTTTCGCGAGCGTTTCCAACGAACGCCCTGTGCGCTCGTGCAGAAGCTGGCCCTCGTAGTCGTTAACGGCGACATAATCTGCTTTGTGGATAAAATCCAGCAGTTCTTCCCCCGTAAACATCGGCAGCCCTTGACCGGGATCGAACATGAAGGGAATGCCAGATTCATGGAACTCGCGCGCATGTTGCACCATGCCTTCGCGTCCATCCGGAGCTACGATGCCAAGATTTACATCGTTTGCGTCGGCAATATGATTTTCATGAGAAAAATTCATCGCCCCGGGATGAAAGGCCGTGATCTGGTTATCTGCGAGATCAGTTGTTATAAATGCTTGCGCCGTGAACGCGCCGTTCACCTGGCGTACGTGATCTTGTGCAAGCCCGAGATCCTGCAAGCGGCCCGCATACGGCGAATAGTCGTCCCCGACGGTGGCCATGATCAAGGGGTGGCCCCCTATCATTTGCAAGTTGTAAGCAATATTGCCGGCGCAGCCGCCAAACTCCCGGCGCATATCGGGTACGAGAAAAGCAACATTTAGAATATGGATCTTTTCAGGAAGAATGTGGTTCTTGAAGTGATCCTTGAACACCATAATAGTGTCATAGGCAATAGAGCCGCAGATGAGTGTATGCATGAGTGGGCTCGGGTTGGCTTGGAAGAAAAGGACTGGTTTTGACCCTAACTTAAGCTGGCTTCCACACTAAATCCAGTTCTCGCGCAGCTCGCACATCATCCAGCTTTCGCACCGGTGTGGTGTGAGGTGCATTTTTTACCAGATCCGGCTGAGTGTGAGCTTCCTCAAGGATTTCCTTCATCGAGCCGACGAATGCATCAAGGGTTTCCTTCGATTCGGTTTCTGCCGGTTCAATCAGGAGGCACTCTGGCACTAGGAGCGGAAAATAGGTCGTTGGGGCATGGTAGCCCTTGTCCAGCAGCCGCTTGGCAACGTTCATTGCGTTTACGCCGGTTTTTTCCTTTAAGTCTTTCAGGGTGACAATGAACTCGTGACTGGCACGACGAGTCGGATACGCTATCTCAAAACCGGCCTTGCTTAATTCCGCCATCAGGTAATTAGCATTAAGCGCAGCGAATTCCGCTACCCGATGCATGCCCTCTGACCCTAGCAGGCGAACGTAGACATAGGCACGGAGCAGCACACCGGCATTACCCATGTGAGCCGAAAGTCTGCCGATGGACTTCGGTATATCCTTTTCCGTCAGCCATCGATACTTCCCTTGCTCCATGGCTACTATCGGCACGGGCATAAATGGCAATAAACGCTCAGCAACCCCTACTGGGGCAGAACCGGGCCCGCCGCCCCCATGGGGCGTGGAGAAAGTCTTGTGCAAGTTGATATGAATGACGTCAAAGCCCATATCGCCGGGTTTGACCTTGCCAAGTATAGCGTTAAGGTTTGCGCCATCGTAATACAGCAATCCGCCCGCCTCGTGGACGACTTTGCTCATTTCCGCGACATTCTTTTCGAACACCCCAAGCGTTGACGGGTTCGTCAGCATTAGTCCCGCTGTTTGAGGGCCAACCGCTGCCCTCAGTGCGTCCATATCAACATCGCCTTCCTTGTCGGTGGCTATTTCAACTACTTTGTAGCCACACATTACGGCCGTGGCAGGGTTCGTGCCATGAGCCGCATCAGGTACGATGATTTCCGTTCGCGCTATATCGCCGCGCGCCTCATGGTAAGCGCGTATCATCGCAATGCCGATCAATTCACCCTGTGCCCCTGCCATCGGAGTAAGGCTGACTCCAGCCATGCCCGTTACATCTTTCAAGATTTCCTGCAACTCGTACATGCACGCTAAAAACCCCTGACCGGTGCTTTCCGGCGCACGTGGGTGCCGTGCGAGAAACTGAGGCAGCATCGCAAGAGAGTTACACGCCCGGGGGTTATACTTCATCGTGCAAGAGCCAAGCGGATAGAAGTGCGTGTCAATTGAAAAATTCTTCTGCGATAGCCGGGTGTAATGGCGTACTGCATCCATCTCGGATACTTCCGGGAGCAACGGCGGCGCCTTTCGCAACAACATTTCAGGAATACCTGTCGTCGGCGTTGGGGTGAGTGGAGATTGGGAATAATTGCGCCGTCCGGGACGGGAATGTTCAAATATCAGCATTATGAGATGTGTTTTGCGGTTAGGTTAAGCTTTTATTCCAAGGGTAATTCTCAAACATCGGGCGTAGAATGCGGGCGATTATTGCAGGGCAGCCAAGGCCGCATCATAGTTAGGCTCATCCTTGATTTCAGGCACGAGCTCACTATGGATTACCTTGTTGTTTTCATCCAGCACGATCACAGCGCGAGCCGTGATGCCGCCCAGTGGACTATCGGTTATCGCGACGCCGTAATTTTTCATGAACTCCGACCCCCGCATGGTTGAAAGCGGCACAACCTTATCCAGTCCTTCGATATCGCAAAAGCGGCTCATCGCGAATGGCAAGTCAGCGGCAATGATCAGTACAACTGTGTTGTCCATATTGCTGGCTTTTTCGTTAAATTTGCGCGTGGACATGGCACAGACGGGAGTGTCGAGACTTGGAACGATATTGAGTACTTTTTTCTTGCCGGCAAAATCGGCCAGCGTAACATCCTTCAGGTCCCGGTTCACCAGTGAGAAATCCGAAGCTTTATCGCCTGCTTTCGGAAAAGTACCTTCGACTTTAATGGGATTGCCGGCTAGAGTAACCATGCTGTTCTCCTTGCTTTCGGTGGTTAATGGATGATAGAGCGAAACAAATTATATGGTCAGCCGTTGATAGCTTTTTTCAAGTGTTCGGCATAATTTTCGAGATCGGAAGAGGTTTTCGTCTCGGTGGCGCACACAAGCATCGCACTGCCAAGGTCCGGATAAAAGTCCTCAAGGTTCAAGCCGCCTAGTATCCGCTCGCCTCTGAGTTTGTCGAGCACCTCCCCGGCGGGAGCGGGCAGTGATATTACTGCTTCATGGAACATCGGGCCGTTGAAAACTCTTTTTACTCCCGCCACCGTTTCCAATTTTTCCACCAGGGCAAGCGTGTTGGCATGCGATTGGGTAGCGATTCGGCGCAAGCCTTCTGGCCCCACCAGCGCCATATAAATGGTGGCGGCCGTGACCATCAGGCCTTGGTTGGTGCATATATTGGAAGTGGCTTTGGACCGCCGGATGTGTTGCTCGCGCGCCTGAAGCGTAAGCACAAAGCCGGGCTTGCCTTCCTGGTCCTTGGTACGTCCGATGATCCGTCCGGGCATCTGGCGCACCAGCGCCTGCTTGCAGGCCATGAAACCGAAATAGGGTCCCCCGCTCGATAGTGGGATTCCCAATGGCTGCCCTTCACCAACCGCAATATCCGCGCCCTTTTCGCCCCATTCGCCGGGAGGGGTGAGGACCGCCAGCGCCGTCGGATTGACGACTCCGATGGCCAATGCACTTTTGCTATGCGCCCAATCGGTAAGCGCATCGACATCTTCGAGCACGCCGAAAAAGTTCGGTTGGGGGATGACGAGCGCCGCAAAGTCTTCTTTGCCAAACTCATCCAAAGCATCCGCATGGGTCTGGCCCGACTGCCGCGAATAAGGCACTTCAACTACATCAATGCCCTGATTCGCCACAATCGCGCGCACAACGCGACGATAGATAGGGTGAACAGTAGCAGGAATCAGGATGCGACGCGCCGACTTGTGGGAGCGCACCGCCATCAATGCCGCCTCCGCCAGGGCAGACGCGCCATCGTACATGCTGGCATTGGACACATCCATTCCAGTCAGCGAGGCCATCATCGTCTGGTACTCATACAGCAGTTGCAGCGTACCTTGGCTGGCCTCGGCCTGATAAGGGGTATACGAAGAATAGAACTCGCCGCGCGTCGTGATTTGCCACACCGCCGCCGGAATATGATGCTCATAGGCGCCCGCACCGATGAAGCTGAGGTAACGCCCATCCGCTTCCGCGCGCTCCAGCATTAAGCGTGTGATGTCCATTTCGCTCATACCTGGCGGGACCTGTTTCAGGCCCCCACTTATCAGCGACGGCGGAATCTCATCGAACAGCTCATCAATGGTGTTTGCGCCAATGCTCGCGAGCATTGCGGAGATATCTTCTTCAGTATGGGGAATGAACGGCATGGTTTGATCTGAAACTCATAAAATAAACGGGTGAAAGGCGCAAGCGTGCAGACCCGGGCGTGGGCCCGTCCGGTTCCTGCTTTCCTTGCGAATGATCAGTGGTCTTCGCTTTCAATAAGATTTTGATAACCGGCGGCGTCGAGGAGGTTATCCAGATCAGATACATTGTCGGGCTTTAGCTTGAAAAGCCATGCTGCATAGGCGTCTTCGTTGATCTTCTCGGGGGCCGATTCAAGCTCTGGGTTAACGGCTGTTACTTCTCCCGCGATGGGGGCGTACGCATCTGCTGCCGCTTTAACCGACTCGACCACGGCGCATTCTTCACCCTGCTTGAGTTTACGTCCTACTGCCGGCGTTTCTACGAACACCATATCGCCCAGTAATTCTTGCGCATGCTGGGTAATTCCAACAGTCGCGGTGCCGTCATCTTCGAGCCTCACCCATTCGTGGGATTTGGTGTACTTGAAATTGCTTGGAATACTCATGTTTTCGCTCCAGAATTAAACGAGATTGGCTAGAGGTTGGCTACTAAGCCACATCCATCAGAATTTTGCCATTGCGCACGAACGGATACTTCACGATCTTCGCACGCAGTGCCTTGTCACGCACTGCTACTTGTACTTCGTCTCCGGGGGATACGTTCAGCGGCAAGCGCGCCAGTGCAATGGATTTGTTCAGTGTGGGGGAAAACCCGCCACTCGTGATTTCGCCTTCGCCTTCATTCTGCGCATGCGTCGCTGCGACTTTCTGATGACTGCGGAGCACGCCACGATCAGTCAGAACGAGGCCGATCAGCTGCTTCTTTACCGGTGCTTCCAGAAGCGCCTTTTTACCGATAAAGTCGCGATCGGTTTTCAAATCAACGGTCCAGCCCAATCCTGATTCCAGCGGATTAGTGGTTTCATCCATATCCTGACCATAGAGGTTCATGCCGGCCTCGAGCCGCAACGTGTCACGCGCGCCGAGTCCTGCCGGCACTACACCAGCGGCATATAAGGCGTTCCAGAACTCTGCCGCGTCTGTCGACGGAAGCATGATTTCGAAGCCGTCCTCGCCGGTATAGCCAGTACGCGCGATGAAATACTTATCTACGAGTTTTGCCTGGAACAGCTTCAGCTGTTCGGTTTCGGCCTGCGCTCCGGGAATGACCTTCCAAACCTTGACGCGGGCATTCGGCCCCTGAATCGCGATCATCGCGAGATCACGACGCGGAGTAATCGCCAGCCCCGGCGCAAACTCATCCCGTTGGGCCTGCATCCACGCCATATCCTTGTCTGCCGTGCCCGCGTTCACGACCATGCGAAAATGCGACTCCGTCATAAAGTAAATGATGAGATCGTCTATTACTCCGCCTTGGGGATTGAGCATGCAGGAGTAGAGTGCTTTGCCCGGCTGTGTCAGTTTATCTATATTGTTTGCGACCAGCCGTCGAAGGAAAGCACGCGCGTCTTGACCTTCTATATCCACGGCAAGCATATGAGAAACGTCAAACATGCCCGCATCACTTCGCACCTTATGATGTTCATCAAGCTGTGACCCGTAATGGAGAGGCATATCCCAGCCGCCGAAGTCGACCATCTTGGCCATCATGTCGCGGTGAGTTTGATTGAGAGCGGTTGTTTTCAAAGATCGATACCTCAAAAAAAGGGGTGAAGTCATGTTTATGACTTCACCCCTCTGTCCTTTTTACCTGAGAGATTTCGGAAGTTCTGTTCCGTATGCCCCTTCGGTGGCCGAACGCAACATCGGCACTCTCCAGATTGCCTTTCGCAAGCAGTTCTCAAGGATCAAAACGACGTGATCTACGCCTGAGCGATTCCGGGGGGTTGCGCCTTCGGCGGCGACGATATAACTGACGCGCTCTTCCGCTTGGAAAAATATGGCAGAACTTGAACTATACTCCACCCACCGGTATCAAGACAAGGCATTTTGTTTATGTTCCGGGTTAGCTCGAGCTTGAAGCAAATGCACCGGCAGGCATTCGCTGTGTCAACGCTCGTTTGCCCCGGCAAAGGTGTCCCTATATCCGTTTTTGAATTTATAGTGAATAATTGCTCAGGCCGCTGCGCGCGGGGAGGACCGGTATAAGGGTTTTCCCACAAAACGACGCCGAGCGATAATCCGAATGCGAGGCATGATGTATCTTAGCCACTTTGGACTCTCTGAACACCCATTCAACCATCGGACAGGCAGCAATTTTTTTTTCGAGGGAGGCAATCGGGGCGCGACGTTGGATGCGCTGATTTACCTGCTTACGCGTGGCGAGGGAGGTGAGGGCATTGTAAAGGTGATCGGCGAGGATGGCAGCGGCAAAACGACGCTGTGCCGGTTATTGATGCAAAGATTGCCCCCCAGCGTGGAGCTCATATATTTAGCCCAACAAAATTTGTCCAGAGAAGTGTTCCTCCATACCCTATCGGAAAAACTGGGTTTTGAATCAAGCGGAAGCCGTGCCATTCCTGCTCCCGCTGTGAATGGAATGAATGAACCGGAAGATGAGCTCCAGCGCGTGCTGACCCAGATGCTCTCCATGGGCGCCCAGATCGTGCTATTAATCGATGAGGCCCATGCGTTGCCCGAGGAAACGCTGGAAGCGTTGGAGACGTTATCCGAACGGCAGTCGCGTCACAAGGCTCTTCGAATTATCCTCGTCGGTCGAACCCGACTCGATGAGACGCTTGCTTTGCCACAAATGCGCAAGGTCAGGGATCAGGTAACTCATCACTTTTCCTTGCAACCATTTACCGCTAAAGTGGTGAAGAACTATCTGACATGGCGGCTGTGCGCAGTTGGTTATCGTGGTTCCGATATATTCGTTCCTCGGGCCATAAGGTTGATCACGATGGCCTCCTGGGGGCGTATTCCGCAATTGGACGTACTTGCGACCAATTCGCTTCGGGTAGCATATGCCGACCAAAGCCCGGTAATTGACGCAAGCCACGTCAAGGCAGCAATCAAGGATGTAGGAATCAAGCACGGTCTTAGCTGGCGAAATTGGCGTCTTGCGCAGGATTTGCCCGATCGTCGCAGAGGCGGTGCGGGGGCGGTTTTATCCGTAATGCCTTTGGCGGCGGCCGCCCTGCTGGGCTGGAATGTTTTGCGAAGTCCTGCTACGAGTAATTCCGCTGCGACTGCTCCGGTGCCGTTCGAGGCGTCCGCATCCGCGCCGCTTCTGGCCCCTGTTCCTTCCTCCGCCTATCCGTCAACAGTAACAGGTGTCATTTCCAGTTCTCCGCCTTCAGCCACGGCTGCAGTGGTTCCATCCAATGTCGCAGCGGAGACGAAGGCACACGTGCTGGTACCTACTCCTGACAAGCAGCCCGCCCCAGCTGTGCAACATAGCACCACAGCTTCTATTGGAGGAGTGAAATTAACAGGGTACGAGTTGCTGGAGCAGCGCGTTGAGGCGACTGCAAAAGCGTTCGGCACGACAGCTCGAGACGCTTACACGATCCAGCTTTTTTCCACCGACAACGTGCAGCCCGACAGAATGGAGCGATTTCTCTCAAGGGCCCGCAGTTTGGTGGACTTATCCGATCTGTATGTTTACCCGGTAACGAATGGCGGCAAGGCCAAATTTAGAGTCACATATGGCGTTTATGCGAGCCGCGACCAGGCGACCGCAGCAGTAGCCGTGCTCCCGGAAAAATACCAAGCGTCGTTTCAGCCGGAAATTTACGCCGTGAGCGAAATAAATTGACTACCTGGGTCTGTAAACCTATCTCCGATTCGATCTGCATGCTTTACTGACGGGTTGTTTACAGATACGAAAAATGGTTTCCAAAGCGTTCACCATTTTCTAGGCCTCCCACTTCACGGAAAGAAGAACGCCTAATGTTACAATGGCCATAGCACGACTAACGTCATATTGATTAGATGCCTGCCCCTCATCTTTCTGCTGCCCTGAGCGATCCAATTCTGGACTTGGAGAGATGCATCCTGGATGCGATGCCTTCGGTCGAGCATTGGCTCCGCAATCAATGGCAGAAGCACGCGGTGCCATTTTATTGTTCGATCGATCTGCGCAACAACGGTTTCAAACTGGCGCCCGTGGACACCAACCTGTTTCCCGGTGGTTTCAATAATCTCAACCCTGAGTTCATGCCGCTTTGTGTACAGGCAATGCTGGCGGCGGTTGAGAAAATATGCGCAGCGGCGCGTCGCATCCTGCTGATTCCCGAAAGTCACACCCGAAGTATTTATTATCTGGAGAACGTCGCCACGCTAGTTGCCATCATGCGTCATGGGGGGTCGATATCCGTATCGGTTCGCTGCTGCCGGAGATTACGGAGGCGACCGAGATCAAGGGTGGGGATGGGAGCAAGCTCACGCTGGAACCGATTCAATGCCAGGGCAATCGCCTTATGCTGGACGGATTCGACCCATGCGCCGTGCTCCTTAACAATGACCTTTCGACAGGTGTGCCGGCAATTCTGCAAGACCTCGAGCAGGTACTCATCCCCCCTTAATGCGGGATGGGCGGCACGACGCAAATCCAGGCATTTCAGCGCTTACGATAACGTGGCGCGCGAATTCGGCGGATTGATTGGCATCGATCCATGGCTCATCAATCCGTACTTTGCCTCGTGCGGAAAAATCGATTTCCGCGAGAAGAAAGGTGAAGATTCCGTTGCGAGCACCGTGGATGAAATTCTGCGTGATATTCGCGAAAAATATGCCGAATACGGCGTCAAGGAGGACCCTTTCGTCATTGTCAAGGCTGACGCCGGCACTTATGGAATGGGCATTATGACGGTTAAGGACGGTGCCGAAGTGCGTACGCTCAACCGTAGGCAGCGCAACAAAATGGCAGTAGTAAAAGAAGGCTTGCAAGTGACAGAAGTGATGGTGCAGGAAGGGGTATACACCTTCGAACGGGTCAACGAAGCCGTCGCTGAACCGGTCATATATATATGGTAGATCGCTACGTCGTGGGCGGGTTCTACAGGGTACATAAAGGCCGAGGTATCGATGAAAACCTTAATGCCCTGGGTATGCAGTTCGTGCCGCCCGCTTTTGAAGACACATGCCTGTTGCGGCATCGGGAGCCGCGGCCGGGCTGCGGAGCCAACCTGTTCTACGCTTACGGCGTAATAGCCCGGTTGGCGTTGCTGGCGGCGGTGCAGGAGCTGGAAAAAAGCCCGATCCCCACTAGCGCCATTATTGAATATGCGAAGCAGGATAAGCTTCCTCCCCCACTTTTAAGCTCAGTTGAGGGTCTTTGCGATGCATTGGTCAATACGACCCTTTTGTGGCGATGAGTTCTGTTTACACCGAGCGACACGAGTTTTAGAAATTGTCGTTCAGGAGGAGACGGCTCACATGGCTGCAGGAGGCGCACGCGTTGCCCTGGTTGGGGAAAGCATACTCGTGCCATAAATGGATAATAACCGGGGAGGCTCATGGTGATGGAACTCGCTTTTATTCTCGACCACCTCGATTCAATCAAGACTTACAAAGACTCAAGCTTTGCCATGATGCGCGAGGCGGTGTTCCGCGGCCACAAGCTCTTCGCTATGCAACAAGGCGATTTGGCGTGGAGCAGGGGGGAAGCGTTTGGACTCGCGCGCGCGTTGGAGTTAACCGGGGACAAAGATGAGGCACGTCGCTGGTATCGTGTCGATGAGCCGGAGGAAATTCCACTGCGGCAGTTTGACGTGGTGTTAATGCGCAAGGATCCGCCTTTTGATATGGAGTATGTCTATAGTACCTATTTGCTCGAATTAGCCGAAAATTCCGGTGCTCATGTCATCAATAGCCCCCGGGCGGTGCGGGATCATAACGAAAAGCTCGCGATAGCAAAGTTTTCCCAATACACCCCCCCTACGCTCGTCACCAGGCAAGAATACCTGATCCGCGATTTTCTTGAAGAACACGGCGATATCGTGCTCAAACCGCTGGACGGCATGGGGGGGGCGAGTGTGTTTCGCATCCACCGCGCGGACCACAACATAGGGGTAATTATAGAAACCTTGACCCATTACGGCATGCGCACGATTATGGCTCAGCGGTACGTCCCGGAAATCACTCGCGGTGACAAGCGTATTTTGCTCATAGCAGGCAAAGCTGTGCCCTACAGTCTCGCCCGCATTCCCCGGCCGGGGGAATCGCGTGGCAACCTCAACGTGGGTGCTACGGGAGTCGCGCAGCCGCTTACCGAACGCGATCGGGAAATTGCAGATGCGTTGGGCCCGGTCTTGGCGGATAGCGGTTTGATGCTGGTTGGGCTGGACGTGATAGGGGATTATCTCACCGAGATCAATGTCACCAGCCCGACGTGCATGCGGGAAATCGAGGACCAGACCGGTTTCAACGCCGCGGGGATGATGATGGATGCGCTCGAAGAAATGTTTAGCTGACGTGGTTTACCTCATATAGGAAGGAGTCCGTTTCCAACATGATCGGAATTTTAATTATCTCTCACGGTAGTCTCGGCGATAGTCTTGTGCATTGCGCTAATCACGTGCTGGGAGATAAAGCGCCCCGCTTGATGGAGCTGAGTATTACCACCAAGGACGATCCCGATGTTGCCGAAGAGAGGGCACGAAAATTGATTCAACAGCTCGACGTTGGAGATGGGGTGCTGATGCTATGTGATATTTGCGGTGCCACCCCTTGCAATATAGCGACCCGGTTGGTTGTTCCAGGCCGAGTGGAGTGTCTCGCCGGGGTAAACCTGCCGATGCTGGTGCGGGCCCTTACGTACCGCAATGAACCGCTGGCAATGGTAGCGGAGAAGGCATTGAACGGCGCCAGGGATGGTGTTATCCGTCTTTCTCCGACAGGAGCGCAGGATGCAGTATAAAGAGGTGAAGATAGAAAACAAATTAGGGCTGCATGCGCGTGCTTCGGCAAGGCTCACGCAGCTTGCCTCCCGCTACCGCAGCGACGTGTGGTTGTCGAGAAATGAACGCAAAGTTAATGCGAAAAGCATTATGGGCGTGATGATGCTGGCGGCAAGCCAGGGGGTCACGTTGGGAATAGAAACGACCGGCGTAGACGAGATTGAAGCGATGCAGGCGCTGGTCAGCCTGATCGAGGGTCGTTTTGGAGAAAGTGAATGAGCTTTGCGTTATATGGGGTGGGTGTTTCCGGAGGCATCGCGATAGGGCGTGCCCATCTCGCCTCCCACGCTGCTCTGGAAGTGGCCCATCATACGGTGCCGAAGGATCAGGTCAGTAACGAGATAGCCCGGCTCGACACCGCTTTCAGCGCCGTTCGTGAAGAGCTTGAGGCGTTACATGCATCGGTAGTAAGCGGTCCGGCAGCTGCGGAGTACGGCGCATTCCTCGATTTGCACCGCATGATCCTCGACGATCCCACGCTTTCCACCGCGGCCAAAACGTACATTGCCCAAAACCAGTGTAACGCCGAGTGGGCTATTACACAGCAGATGGAAGTGCTTATGGCGCAGTTCGAGGAGATTGAGGATCCGTATCTCCGCGAACGGAAAACTGACGTGATTCAGGTAGTCGAGCGGGTTCTGAAAGTTCTGCTGGGGCACCCCGGTTATGTGCCTGTGCAACCCAAGCGGGACGGCGACAGCATCCTGGTTGCTCATGATTTGAGTCCCGCCGATGTGATTCAGTATAAGCAGCATGCATTTACCGCATTCCTTACCGATTTGGGAGGCTTGACGTCGCATACGGCAATTGTCGCGCGCAGTCTTAACATCCCCTCCATTGTGGCACTTCACCTTGCGCGCCGACTCATCCGCGACAATGACGTTCTGATAGTAGACGGGGGACAAGGCGTAGTGATCGTCGATCCCGACGAACACGTATTGTCGGAGTACCGGCTGCGTCAGAGCCAGCTTGAACTAGAAAAGCAGAAGCTGAAGCGCCTTAAAACTACAATTGCGGCGACACTTGATGGCACAGTGATAGAGTTATATGCAAACATCGAATTACCCCAGGATGTTGAACAAGTAAAAGAAAACGGGGCCACCGGGATCGGTCTGTTTCGTAGCGAGTTCCTGTTTCTCAATCGCGCGAGTTTGCCCGACGAGGATGAGCAATTCGAGGCCTACCGCATCGTAGCGCGTAAAATGCGGGGTTTACCGGTTACGATTCGGACGTTCGATCTGGGTGCGGACAAAAATCTTGACAGCGCCAAGCGCGTGGCCGCGAATCCAGCGCTGGGGTTGCGCGCAATACGGTTATGTCTGGCTGAACCGCAGATGTTCAATACGCAGCTACGTGCAATTTTGCGCGCCTCGCGGTACGGGCAGATTCGTATTCTGGTACCGATGCTCTCCAGCATTTCAGAAATCACCCAGACATTGCACCTGATAGAGAACGCCAAGCAAAGCTTGCGTAACGACAGGATTCCTTTCGATGAGAAGATCCAGGTCGGTGGAATGATAGAAATTCCTGCGGCAGCGCTGTGTTTGGATATGTTCATGCGCAAGCTGGATTTCCTGTCCATCGGCACCAATGATTTGATTCAATATACGCTCGCGATAGACCGTGCTGACGACACCGTGGCATATCTCTACGACTCGTTGCACCCGGCAGTGCTGCGTCTGGTGGCTCATATCATAAGAAGTGCCAACCGAACGGGAACGCCCGTAGCGGTGTGCGGCGAGATTGCAGGGGATATCGTGTTTACCCGGCTGCTGCTGGGTTTTGGGCTCCGAATGTTTTCAATGCATCCGGCACAACTGCTCACGGTGAAACGAGAAGTCTTAAGAACTAATCTGCCGGATATCATCGCGCTGGCACAAAAGATTCTTAAAGCCGATGATCCGGACAGAACGCACACGTTACTCGCCAAGCTGAATAGCTGACATCCCGCTGATAATTTGTCTCTGCGGCGAAAAAAAGCGCGACTGCGCGAGTGGCAATGCATGCAACATTTTTCGCCGGCCAGTGAAATTGGTGAGCTTGTGCTCGCAGTTGGATTTTTTAGGGCTTGTTTGACTATAATTGCCGGTCACATGTCGTCCCGGACTATCACATACTATTTGCCTTATATCAGCTCGATGACGTAAAAGTAAAAAACCCAAAACCATTTATTGTTATTTTTTTTGAGCGCCGCCCCAAAACACCGTTTAATTTGCATATACAGCACCGGCAACACTCCTGAAGAAAACGCTTTCACGTTAATGCAAGATCCTAATTCGACCGGTATCGTTACACCGCAAATCGCCCATTTCAATGCACCTCTGCACTTGAAGAGCGGAGCCGTACTCGACAACTACCAGTTGGTATATGAAACCTACGGTGAACTCAACGCGGCCAAGTCCAACGCCGTGCTGATCTGCCATGCGCTATCCGGCAATCATCACTTGGCGGGCGTTTATGAAGACAGCCCCAAGAGCGTGGGATGGTGGAACAACATGATTGGCGCCGGCAAGTCCATTGATACCGAGAAGTTTTTCGTGATTGGAGTGAACAATTTCGGCGGGTGTCATGGTTCAACCGGCCCCGCCAGTATCAATGTAAAAACCGGCAAATGTTATGGCGCTGACTTTCCAGTGGTTACGGTAGAAGACTGGGTGCAGGCGCAGGCTCGGCTAGCCGACTATCTTGGCATCGAACAGTTCGCCGCGGTGGCGGGTGGCAGTCTTGGGGGTATGCAGGCATTGCAGTGGGCACTCGATTTTCCCCAAAGGGTGCGGCACGCTCTGGTTATTGCCGCTGCCGCGAAGTTGACCGCCCAGAATATCGCGTTCAACGACGTCGCCCGCCAAGCAATCATTACCGATCCGGATTTTTACGGTGGAGACTACTATTCGCATGGAGTAGTGCCCCGCCGGGGCCTTCGGCTTGCCCGCATGCTGGGGCATATTACGTACTTGTCGGATGACTCCATGGCAGCCAAATTCGGGCGGGAGTTGCGTAACGGCGTGCTTGCGTTCGGCTACGATGTGGAGTTTGAAATAGAATCATATCTCCGCTATCAGGGTGACAAGTTTGCTGACCAGTTCGACGCCAACACCTATCTGTTGATGACAAAGGCGCTGGATTATTTCGACCCCGCATTCGAGCACAATAACGATCTCAGTGCCGCATTTCGTGTGGCGAAGGCTAATTTCTTGGTGCTTTCTTTTACTACCGACTGGCGTTTTTCGCCCGAGCGCTCGCGTGCCGTCGTGAGAGCATTGCTGGATAACGAGCTTAACGTCAGTTATGCAGAGATTACGTCCAGTCACGGACATGACTCCTTCCTGATGGAAGACCGTCATTATCACAAACTGGTGCGGGCATACATGGACAATATTGCTAGATGACACAATTTCCCGTTACGCAGCCCCTTCTCGAGCAGAATTTTGAAGGCATGAATGAATTGACTGTGCCCTCGTCTCCCGTTTCCAGGCCGGATTTCGCCGTCATTGCAGAGTGGGTGAAACCGGGCGCGAAAGTGCTCGACCTGGGGTGCGGGGATGGATCGCTGCTGTGTTTTTTACGCGATGCTCGTAACATTCGCGGCTATGGGGTGGAAATTGACGACTCGAATGTGTTGGCCTGCTTCAGTAATGGAGTAAACGTAATTCAGAGTGATCTCGAGTCAGGGCTGCAAAGTTTTGAATCGGATTCGTTCGACTACGTAGTTCTGTCACAAACCCTGCAGGCGGTAAAACATACCGAAGGCATCATTAAAGAGATGTTGCGGGTCAGCAAGGAAGGAATCGTCTCGTTTCCCAATTTCGGATATTGGAGAAATCGATTGCAAGTCTTGGCTGGCCACATGCCTGTGTCCGAAACGCTGCCCTATCAGTGGTTTGACACGCCGAACATTCACAACTGCACGCTTGGAGACTTTGAAGAATTCTGTCGCCAGCACGGCGCGCGCATTCTCGAACGCAGGGTCATGAATGGGGGGCGTCAAATTACCCTGCTACCAAATTCATTAGGGATGCTAGCCTTTTACCGTTTTGAACAGCAGAAGTAGTGGACGCACTAGGCTATATCAGGGGGCTTAGCGGACTCGAATCTCGCCCGGCCGGCCAGCCATACCAGCGCGAGCACGGGAACGCCCAGTAGCGCAGTGGCGGTAAAAAAGCTGGCATAACCGTAGGCATCGACGAAGTCTCCGCTGAATCCAGCGATAAATTTTGGCAATAACAGCATCACCGAACTGAAAAGTGCGTATTGCGTAGCGGAATAAGCCGAATTGGTTAGTCCGGAGAGATAGGCAATAAAGGCGGAAGAAGCGATTCCGCCCGAAAGATTATCGGCAGAGATGGTGAATATCAGTCCTGTCAGGTCATGGCCGCGTTGGCTGAGCCAGACAAATAGCAAATTTGTCGTGGCTGATAACACCGCTCCCAGAAAGAGCGTGCGCATGATGCCAATTTTTGCTATCAGCACCCCGCCTATGGCCGCGCCGGCGATCGTCATCATGACGCCATAAACCTTGGAGACGGTCGCGACCTCATCCTTTGTATATCCCATATCGACATAGAAAGGATTGCTCATGACACCCATTACCACATCCGAAATTCGGTACATGGCAATCAGGCCCAGGATCAGAAATGCGTGTCCACCATGACGCACGATAAAGTCCCGGAACGGCGCCACCACTGCGCCATACAGCCAGGCTAACAGTTGCGCGAGCCGGACGTTCAGATTCCAGTGCGCAATGGCTTCCCTGGCGCGATCTTCGTTTTCCGAGATCAGGCGGTTAACGGGAACGTCCGGCTCGCGGATGATGAGCGTCGTAACAATCCCGACCGCCATAAATGCGGCCATGGCGAGGTAGGCGGTACGCCATGGAGCATAGACATAGGTGGTGGCTGACGGGTCAACCGCTGCGGCAATCCAAAGCGCTCCAGCAGAAGCCAGAATCATCGCCATGCGATAACCGGCCTGATAGGTGGCTGCCATCGCTCCTTGAAGCCGCGGTGCTACGGCCTCGATCCGATACGCGTCAAGCGCAATATCCTGAGTCGCTGAAGCGAAAGCGACTGCCAGGGCGAAAAATACGGTATGGGTCAGGTTCTCAACCGGATCAGTCGACGCCATGCCCACCAACGCGGCGGCAATAACAACTTGAGATAGTAGAAGCCAGGCACGCCGCCGCCCCAGCAGGCGGGTTAATAGTGGTAGTCGCAGGCGGTCCACCAGCGGCGACCACATCCATTTAATACCATAAGCCAGCCCGATCCAGCTCAGGTGACCGATAGTTGAGCGATCGATTCCCGCTTCTCGTAACCAGAAGGAAAGGGTGCCCATTACCAGCAACAGCGGTAATCCGGCCGAAAAACCAAGCGATAGCATACCCAACACCCGCGGGTGGGTGTATATGCGAAAAGCGTGAAGCCAGCTGGACAGCGCCGTTGACATTATCGTCGAGGGCGTATTCGGGCGGCGCAGGAGCTATCCAGCACACTGTTGACAGAAGGTTCACCGCCGTGCGGAGAAACTATGGGAGGTAAATATGAGTCTCCCGTATCGCAGACTCTTGGTCCAGTTGTGCGCCGCGAAGACGTTGTGGTCCATTTCATAAGTTGGTTACCTGAGAGCGGCTCAAGTGGCGAAAATTATTGTTCGGATTGCGTAGCTAAGGAACCCTGAACAGTACTCCGCACAGCCCGCTGCGGGTAAAATCGGGATGATCACCAGCTGCCCAACGTCCCGTGCAGGCGGTCGTGTTCTCTTGGTCGACAGGCGCCAAGGAGCGCAACGCCCCACGCATGTCGCGTTCGATTTTGCTGCAAGGCGAAGCGACGTGGCTTGCCTGCGGCCTGCTTTGTCACGCTCCTAGATAGGGACCGATCATTGGATCAGCCATTCGCGTAGTCGCCTTTCGCGCATTGCTTCCGGCAACGCCTGCCCTCGCATACGTGAGGCAGATTAAAGGTCGTAGTCGTAGTCAATAATAAGAGGTGAATGATCAGAGAAGCGTTCCGTTTTGTAAATCGAGACTGCAGTAGCCCTGGCGGCAATTCCTGGCGTGGCAATCTGGTAATCAATGCGCCAGCCCACGTTCTTTGCCCAAGCCTGTCCTCGGTTGGACCACCACGTATATTGCTCCGGCTGTTGGTTGATGCGCCTGAATATGTCTATAAATCCGAGGTCCTGAAAGACCTCGCTAAGCCAGAGGCGCTCTTCCGGCAGAAAGCCTGAGTTTTTCTGGTTCGAACGCCAGTTCTTCAGATCAATTTCTTTATGGGCAATGTTCCAATCGCCGCATAAGATAATCTCCCTGCCGCAGTCTGCCAGGTTTCGCAGCATAGGAAAAAACCGATCCATGAAAAAAAACTTGGCGGCTTGTCGGTGCTCGCCGCTGGAACCGGAAGGAAAGTAGATCGATATCACGCTCAAGGGACCGAAGTCGGCTCGCAAATAGCGCCCCTCGGCATCTATTTCAGGCACGCCGACTCCTTCCATGACATTATCCGGCTGACGCCGCGCATATATTCCGACACCGCTGTATCCCTTCTTTTCCGCGCAGTGGAAGTAGCTTTGGTACCTATCCGGCGAGGCAATTTCGCCGGTAATATCTCCAGCCTGAGCTTTTAGCTCCTGCACGCACACAATATCGGCCGCTTGCATGGGCAACCACCTGAAAAACCCCTTGCTTGCGGCAGAGCGCACGCCATTTACGTTAAGCGTTATAATCCGCACGTCGTTTTTTTCCGGTTTGTCATAGCCATGTCAGATTTCCGGCAGGAGTTTATCAAGTTTGCTATCAGCCGAGATGTGCTCTGCTTCGGCGAATTCAAAACCAAAGCAGGGCGATTATCGCCATATTTCTTTAATGCCGGATTATTCAATGACGGCGACTCTCTCAGAAAGCTGGGGCAATTTTACGCCAAAGCGATTTTAGCTGCCCAGCTTCCGTTCGATATGCTATTTGGGCCCGCCTACAAGGGCATTCCGCTGGTCAGCGCGGTAGCAATTGGGCTGGCGGAGCTTGGATACAACTATCCCTTCTGCTTCAATCGCAAGGAGATAAAGGATCATGGGGAAGGTGGAAACCTTGTGGGTGCGCCGCTTTCGGGGCGGGTGCTGATCGTGGATGATGTGATCTCCGCCGGTACTTCGGTGCGCGAATCGGTTGGGTATATTCGGGCTTCCCACGCTACGCCAAGTGGCGTCATCATTTCCCTTGATCGGATGGAACGTGGGAATGGCGAACTCTCGGCTATCCAAGAAGTTTACGAGTCCCATGGGATTCAAGTCGCAAGCATCGTCAGTCTGGACGACATCGTAAGATACCTCAGGAATGAAGTGGATCTGGCGCACAATCTGCCTGCGTTGGAAACATATCGTGCGCGTTACGGCGCCGGTGATCCACCGGTTTGATTACCGTAGCCGCTGGATTCAGGGGTGGCATTCTATCGAACTTGACCTAACGCTGCTGGGCCAGGTTATTGCTCTTCTGGGCGCATGTCCGCTGCCCGGGCGGCAGGCAAGGTGAGTTCGCCGGTGGAATCGAAACGGCGTCCACCGGCGAGTCCCGGTCCGCCCAGTCGACCACGTAACTGATAGTCGACCTTGGTCATGGCACCGGTTCGCTCGCTTGTGGCCATCTGAAACACATGACGCAGAATGGCGGTCGCAGGGACGGTTACGGGTACTGTAATTACCGTTTCTCCAAAGCGGGGTATGGCGCCGCGCTGGTCGCTGACCCCGCTGGCGAAACTGGTTCCGCGTAAATCCAGGTCGAGTGCAATACCGTCATAATCCAGTGGCTTGTCACTATGGTTCTGAATTCTGAGCTGTACCGCGAAGCGCGCCTCCATGCCTTTACCCTCCAGGGGCTGCATTCCAGCCACGGAAATTCGGAGTGGCTCACTTTGCTTGAGTGCTGCGCAACCGGTGAGGATGAAGACCAGTCCCGAAACGAGCAGTATGCGCATGTTCATACGGTCACCAAGGCAAATACTTAATCATACTCGAATATCAGCGAACGCGAGTGACCGAGGGTTGGCGCGTTTCCGCCGTCCAGTCAAATACAGAGCGGAGTTCGGGTTCTGGGAGATTGCTCATCCCCTCTGGTTGGGATATGATCCCCCTCGAAGCTGGCTAGACAGTCGCTGCCCGCCTTTCGATAAGAGAGGCGGGGGGAGGAAAGTCCGGGCTCCAAAGAGCAGGATGCCGGTCAACGGCCGGCCGCCGCGAGGCGAGGAACAGGGCCACAGAGACGAGCGTATTAAGTTACGGTGAAACGCGGTAACCTCCATCCGGAGCAAGACCAAATAGGCAGGCGATGATGCTGCTCGCTGAGCCTGCGGGTAGGTCGCTTGAGCGCCCGGGTAACCGTGCGTCTAGAGGAATGACTGTCCATGACAGAACCCGGCTTATCGGCCAGCTTCATTCTGTTTTCTCATTTCCTACAAAAAAAAGCGGCTTCAACTTTCGTTGAAGCCGCTTTTCATTTTTGGAGCTTAAGCTTTGCTGTTAGTGATCCATTGCCGGGGTTGAATTCTCGTTTGGTTTCTTGAGTTGTATCATGAGATCGTCGTCCCATTTACCCTCGACATTCATGTGCGCTGCCGCACCCAGTAATACCGCCTCGATCAGGTTGTGGCTGAGGTACACGTACAGGCCGGGTTGCTTGAATTCATACAACGCCGCCACTGCAGAACCGCCGGGAACGAACCAGGTTTCCTGATTGGTAATCGGTGTATCGGCAAATGAGCCGCCAACCCATACCAGGTCGCCATGGCCACCAATCAGGTGAGGCCTGGAATCGCGGTTGGCCTGGGCGTGAACGAACAGCACTTTCTCGCCCACTTTGGCCTTGAGCGCATTATCCCCGGTCAGAGCACCCACTGCGCCATTGAAGACGACATGGGTCGGGATAAGTCCCTTGGACAGTTCAAGCATCTCATGCATGCCTTCGGCAGGAGAGCCATAGGTCTTGAATTTGCCATCCGCACCCTTGGGCAGGTAGAGGTCCTGCTCGCCGACATAGTAGACGCGGTCATAGCGCACAGGCTTGCCCTTGGCATCCTTCAGGCCATCGCGCGGCAATACCATGATGGCTCCATTCATGCCGGAGATGACGTGAAACGGGATCATGGTGCCGCCAGGGGCGCAGTGATAGACAAATACCCCAGGCTTGGTGGCTTTCCACCGCACTACCACATCTTCACCCGGTGCAACCAGGGTCAGGCCAGCGCTGCCCAAGGCGCCAGTGGAGGCGTGAAAGTCAACATTGTGCGACATGCTGCTGGTCTTGGGGTTGACCAGCGTCAGTTCAACATAGTCATCCTGATGCACGACAATCAGCGGGCCCGGAACGGTACCGTTGAACGTCAGCGCCCACATCTTGGTGCCATCCGGTGCAACATCCACCAGCTTCTCGATGGTCTCCATGCGGATCTTGACTACCTTGGGTCCACCCTTGGCCACCTGGTCGTGCTTGGGCGCAAAGGGCGGCGCTACCAGTTCCTGGGTTACCACCGGTAATTTGGAAACGTTGGTCGCCGCTACGGCCGGGACAGCGCTCATACACAGCAATCCCAACCCGACAACCCCTTGAACAACTTTGTCCATGTCTTCCCTCCATATATTGTTTATCACCGCGCATCATCCTGTGCGCCATTCCATCTGCCGTTCAATCCTGACTGCTCACCCTTTTCTGAAGAGCATCTCTAAAAATTCAAACCCCGCAGGCGCAATAGCGCCTGCCGACGATCGCGCCCGCCAAGACGCCATCATCCCGCAAAAAGGCTGAGGCAATATATATTCGCAGGGGGAGAAAAACATTTTTCTGAACGACAACGAGGTATGCGCGAATTTCGAATTTTTAGAGATGCCCTTAAGAGCGAAGGCCCGGCAACTATACAGCTTTACAATTTACATGTCCATGGTGCGTCCAGTCGCGATGTAATACTGCTGTCGCGTCCCAAAACGGGCATTAACAGCTCTGAATGAAATGCCGGTCGTGTAGGAAGAATAGGCAACAGGCAAGCTTATGGCCGCTCTTCAATCGCGTTTCGATAAGTACGCGCGCAAACGCCGATTTTTACGTTGGGGCCATTTTCGTCAACGCTTTATCCCAGGTTGAGCTTGGGTATACTCTGTTTCTATTCTCCGATAGTTTGTTATACAATCCGCGATTGTTCCCGCCATGGGCGTACGATTAATTTGATTTGCGGATTAGAAACTGGAGGCATCATGGATAAAACTGTTGAGTGGATCGTTAGACTGGCATGCGCTACGCTGATAGCAATGGCAACTCTGCCCACCCATGCGCAGCTAATGCTGGCCCACGAAGGTCATCATTCAGGAGACTGCGCCATCAAAACGGGGGCTTTTCCTGTAGCCTTCAGTGCTTATGAAAAGCCCAAGGGCGCGCTACCGCCAACTCATGCGTTTTGTGATCATGTTCCGGAACCTGGGGAATTGCATCTCACCGTTGATCTGACAGATCCGGACTCGCGCGAGATCCCCATCGCGGTGCGTCTGGTAATGGAAGGGCATGGGGAAGGGGGGCACGAGATCGTGTCTTTGCCTGCCAAGGCATATCCGTCCGGAAGTATTACCTTTGGAGCGAATCTTGAGGATCTGGGCCAATACGCACTGTTGCTGGAGACGGAGAAAGACGGCAAGATGACTACGGCAGTGCGGATTCCGATACACGTCGGAGGCGGAGGCGGTCACGGCAGCCATGGGGGCGGGATCGGTGTGACGGAAATAGCCCTCTTGGTAGGCGTGGCAGGCATTGGCGCCTTCCTGTGGTCGCGCAGGCGACCAAGCCCGAAGGCGTCCTAAACGTCAGTCCAGACGGGGCTGGTGATCATTTAAATCTGAGCCAGCCCAGCGGCGAGACTTATTGTGAAGTAAAGGTCCGGACCGTCCATTCTCTATAAGCAGCTGTAAGTGGATTAGCTGTAGAGAGGAACGGGTGATTGGGTATTACTGAAAAATAGTTTTTCGCAACCCGGCAAAAGCCTCACTTACATAGTCGATCTGCTCACTAGTATGGGCCGCGCTCACGCTGCAACGCACCAGCGACTTCCCGTCGGGCGCGGCTGGCGGTAATATCAGGTTGACGTAAATGTCGTGTTCGAGCAGGCCCCGCCATAGCGCTAGCGCTTGCTGAGGTGTATCCAGTATGGTTGCGATAATCGGGCTGGGTTCCGGGCCGAGCTGATAGCCGAGCTCCTTTAGCCGGGTGTAAAGCTGGTGAGCGTTACTCCAGAGCTGTCGACGTAACTCTACACCTTCACGCAGCAATTTGAGTGCTGCCCGAGTCGATGCAATGGTAGCGGGCGTCGGGGAGGCAGTGAAGATGTAAGGGCGGCTGACATAGCGTAACTGATCAAGTTGGGGGTGATTGCTGACGCAATATCCTCCAATACTGCCGAGGCTTTTACTGAAAGTGCCGGTGATGAAATCGACTTCGTCAATAAGCCCGGTTTCTTCGACCAAGCCTTGCCCGATTCTGCCCAGAACGCCCAGAGAGTGGGCCTCATCCAGAAGAAGCGTACTTTTGTACGCAGTTTTTAACCTGACAATCTCCGCCAGTGGCGCTCGATCCCCCAGCATACTGTAAATACCCTCAACGATGATGAGAGTTGAGCGCGAACGATCTCCCAAACGGCGGAGGCGCTTCTCCAAATCTTGGGTATCATTATGGCGAAACCTGATAATTTCAGCGCCACTCAAGCGGCACCCATCATAAATACTCGCATGCGAGTCGCCATCGATCAGAATGACATCCCCCGCTCCTGCGAGACCGGAGATCGTGGCCAGATTGGCTTGGTAACCGGTCGTGAAGACGATGCATGAGTGGCAGCGATAAAACTCCGCAAACTCCCGCTCTAGCGCTCGATGCCCGGAATAGCTACCGTTCGCCATTCGAGAACCGGTGGTACCTGTGCCTTCACTATCAATCGCCTTATGAGCGGCTTCCAGGCATTGTGGCGCAAAGGTGAGTCCAAGATAGTTGTTCGTGCCCAAAAATAGTATGCGGCGATCGCCGATCTTTGCCGCCGTCGATGAATACACCTCTTCTATGGGCGTTCCAAAAACTTCGACCCCTTCTGGCAGGAGCGCTTTTCTTGCGGCAGCAACAGCATCAAGCTTATCTAGCAGGCTCATTGTTGGGCAGATCTTATCTGATGAATCAAGTTTGTGAGTTCGTGAACAGTCTGAACATCTGCGAGAGCATTCAGGGGAACGGAAATATCGAACTCGTCTTCAATTTCCATAACGAGGTTCAAGAGCTTGACAGAATCAATGGCAAGCTGATTAATGAGATCAGTTTCAGGTGTTATTTCAATATCAGGCGGGCAAAATTGCTTTAGATGCTCGCGCAGCTTCTGCAGAATGTCGTCGTAATTGTTTGCCATGAATGAATCCCAACTAATTGCGTTTTAGAACTATATTGCCTGAGATAAGGCATCGCGCAACCGGACACGCGGATGCCAATCAGGAAGCGCACGAGTTAGCGGAGTGATATTGCACACCCAGTCCGGATGTTGCAGTTCTCTCACTTTTCCAGGGGTTAGCATTGGCGAATAACGGAGAAAGCGGGCCGCCCATAAATTAATGTTTGCTACCAGCGAGACAAGTGACGCAGGCAGAAAAACGCAGCGTACCGGACGGCCCCAAACCTCCTGGGCAATAGCCGCCACGGATTTGCCGTCATAACCCCCTGGCATTCCATCGTCAAGCTCGTACACGCCCTGGACGGGAACGGGGCTTGAAAGCCAGCACAGCACAGCCGCAACCAGGTCGCTCACGTGCAATAATCCGAAACGCATCGCTGGCTTTCCAACCATGGGCAACACCCCAAGGCGGGTCGCCTTGAATAAAGGCTTCATTTCCCTATCACCCGGACCATAGACAGCAGTCGGACGAAAAATCGTAAACGGAAGGGACGGCGAGTGGTTGACGACCAATAGCTCAGCCATGCGCTTGCTGGTCGCATACCAGGAGAGTTCGGGATTTCGGGCAGCTAAGGAAGAGATAAGGAGAAAGCGGGGCGGCGTAGTTTGCTGAGCGGAAGCGCGCAAGAGATTACCCGTGCCTTCAACATTGGTATGGATAAAATCTTCAAGCGACCTTCCCTTAACCTGGCCAGCGCAATGTACAACGGCGAACACATCCTTGACCAGCCTACTCAGTGCATCAGAATTATTCAGGTCGCCTTCTATCCATTGCGTGGATTCATCATCTGCCTGAGGATACCTTGTAAGGGCCTTGATTTTCCATCCTTGCTCGATCAAGGACTGTAACAACGCACGACCAATAAAGCCGGTGGCACCGGTTACTGCCACCCATGACCCAGACATATCCCCGCTATTTGTCCCCAGACTCGGCTGATAGCTGGTCTGCCAAATTGGTCCGCTGTATAAAACCTTGGCGGGCTGCAAAACGCGATAGCTTTCCGGATGAAGTCCGCGGCAACGTGTGCGGAGGCACTAATTCAACCAGGCAATTAACCCCGAATGCCATATAAACGAGCCGCTGCAAGCGACCGGTAAGGGACTGTCTATCTGTTACAGATGTAAGACGGCACTCGATGACCAAAACGATTGTTGTAATATCGTTCGCATCGGTTATACCAAAGGCAGAGGCTTCCCGAGTCCTAACTTCAGGTTGTTGTTCCGCGAGTTCTTCGATGTCTTGGGCGCGAATATTGCGCCCATTAACGATAATAACGTCCGTACGACGCCCCGTAACGTATAGATCACCCTCGAACACGAACCCCAGATCACCGGTATCCAGCCAATTGCCAGGCTTTAACGTCTTCTGGGTATCTTCCGGGTTATTATAGTAACCCGTCATGATACTGCTGCCTTGCACCAGTACGCTCCCTACCCTGAGATCCGACAACTCCAGGCCCGCATCGTCAACCACTTTCACAGTGTGCCCAGGCAAGGGGCGTCCACAGTTGACGAACTCGCTAAATTTTCGTCCCTCTGCTTGTAGCCGAACCGCCATTTTTTTGTCAACTAGCGTCCCGGCATCAACACGCAAACTATCAAAACCCTCACCGACTTGAGAAAAAGTTACTGCGAGCGTTGATTCAGCCAATCCATAGCACGGAAGAAAAGCGCGTGCATCGAACCCGGCGGGTGCAAATTTTTCTGCAAAATTTCGCAAGGTATCAGGGCGAATCATCTCGGCGCCTACCCCTGCCGCACGCCAACTACTAAGGTCAAGATCTTCCAAATCCGAATCACGAACGCGCAACGTGCAAAGCTTGAGGCCAAAAGGCTGGCTAAACGCGACGGTTGCACGATTTCGGCTAATCAGCCGCAGCCATTGCAGAGGTCTGATCGCAAAATCCCGGGTGGCCAGATAGTCGACCGAGACTTGGGCAACCATCGGCGCCATCACCATGCCGACCAATCCCATATCGTGATAAAAAGGCAACCACGACGCGCACCGGTCGCCGGAATGTATCTCCAATCCATGACGGACAATTCCCTGGAGATTGCTCATCAAGGCGCGCTCCGTAATGACCACTCCGCGCGGAAGACGTGTGCTCCCCGACGTAAATTGCAGATACGCGATTTCGTCAGGAACGTTTGACTCTAACGCTACATCGGGAACCGAAAAATCCTCGAGCTGTTCTGGCGTGCCGAACCAGCGCAATAGTTGCGATCCTTCAGCAGCCTCTTGCAAAAAGCCAATGTAGTCGGTATTAGCTACGGCCGCACTTGCTTGGCCAGCCTCTAGCATTCCCCGAAGTTGTTGAACATATACGGCATGACTACCAAGGTTGACTGGTACGGGCATCGCATAAGGAATCAACCCTGCATAACGGCAGGCGAAAAACAACTCGACAAATTCCGGGCTTGTATCGGCGATAATAGCCACCCGCTCACCGCGCGCAAGTCCAAGCCCACTAAGGCGCTGGGCGGAGGTACGGGCATTTTGCCGTAGGGCGTGGTAAGGGAGGACTGAACGCAGGTTGCCTTTGGCATCGTAAAAGTTATACCCAGCGGTCCCGGACGCAGCGTATTCCAACGCAGCGGTCAGTGTGTCGAAGTCAGCTAATCTCTGAACCTGGGTGTTATACGTTGGCGTTGGCGTTAGCGATATGTCTGATTCGCTTGATAATCGAGGGTTAAACGCTTGCGGTAGCGGAGCGTTCAACTTCGCTATTGTTGAACTCAAGGTCTTCCCCTCCAAATTAATCGTACTAGTCATCTTTTTATAATGTAAAGGATTCCGGTCAAACCAATATTAATTCTGGTCGCAATCATTACCGCTTGGCTCGAAATGCCTGGAGTGAGAAAAACCAGACTCGGAAAACAATAAAAGTAATTAACTAATTATCATCGAGCTAATATTACATTAGCTCGCACGTTGGCAACACAACATCATGCGCATGCCCATATCCAAGCTAAGTCCCTGAAAATAGCAGGTTTCCACCGACAGAAAATGACAATGAAATGACCGGGAGACTCTTCCTTACGGCTTGCATGGGCGACAGGTTCCATTCTGTACGAGTTGTGAGCCAATATAAAGAAATTTTGGAGAACGAGTTAGAAATGTGTGGCTTTTTTGCAACAGTTACTAATTCACCTATTGCTGGTTTGCGCGGCGGGATATTTCCGGCTGAGTTTCAGCTTTGCGCCGGTGTCTTTAACGCCTTCGCATCCCCTTGCTTCCTTTTATTAGTGAAGGTTCTTTCGCTGGGATATTTGTTCGAGAGAACGCGGAATTAAATTACGCAATCCTCTATGGAGTTACTGCTGGGGATGGGCTTCCCCAGCGAGAGTGCCAAGGGTTGGCACATGAGTGCCGGTATGAGAGGCTTGTTCAGTAATGACCTAAGCTTCCAGCCATGCCTTCGCATCTGCGTAGTTGCTGAAGACTCTGATGTCTGCATCAACAAACAGATTGAAGACCCATGCAGCCCAGGCCCGCCACTGATTATCGGTAATGATCGCAATCCGCCTGAAATCGTTGCCGTGCTCGCGAATAAATTTGATATCTTCCCATGCGACATCGACGGTGTAGTCCAGCATGTCGCGCCAATCAAACAGTACATCCACTTTGCTGTCCACACGGGATTTGTAGAGCACCTGCTCTTCGAATTCCTTAAAATCTGCCAAAGTGAATTCACCAAAAACAGCAACGCTGATCAGATTGTCGGCTTCTTGAATGGTAATCATGGATCAATCTCAACGAGGGTACATGGGCCAATTATTACCACTACAAAAGATGGGGGTCGATTTCACGTCTCAGAAATTCGTGAAAGTGTACCATGCCATCTTCCATCGGTGACTGATACGGACCTGTTTCGCTCATTCCCTGTTCATGCAGGGCGCGGCGTCCCTCACTCATCTGCCTGCAGATTTCATCATCTTCGACGGCTGTTTCATGATAGGCGGCCTGTTCCGCCTCGATGAATTCCCGCTCAAACAAAGCGATCTCTTCTGGATAATAAAATTCCACTACATTAACGCACTGCTCTGTTCCAGCCGGATGCAGCGTGCTGATAATCAGCACATGAGGATACCATTCAAGCATGACGTTAGGATAATAAAGCATCCATATCGCACCCTGCCGCGGCACCTCTCCTGCCGTCTGGCGCAGGAGTTGCTCCTGCCACTTCGCATAGACCGCTGTACCAGGGCGTGTGAGACCATGATTGACGCCGACGGTCTGGACGTTGTACCACTCGCCAAATTCCCATCTCAGTTCGGCGGTATTGACGAAGTTCCCCAAACCGGGGTGGTAGGGTTCAACGTGGTAATCTTCCAGATACACTTCAATAAACGTTTTCCAGTTGCAGGCATATTGTTCCACCTGCACTCGTTCTAGGACGTGGCCTGAAAAATCAAAATCCTTCAGAACGCCTAGCTGTCCCAGATCGCGCGCGACATTCCGCTTTCCCCCGAACAGGAGCCCGTTCCAGTTTTGCAACGGTGTAGTGCCGAGATTAAGGCAGGGATTTTGCGCAAAGTGGGGCGCACCCAGCAGTTTGCCGGTCAAATCATAAGTCCAGCGGTGTATCGGACAAACGATGTTCCTGGTATTGCCCCGCCCTTTCAGGAGCAAAGATTGCCGATGGCGGCAAACATTAGACAATAGTTCGATACCATCATGGTTACGGACCAGCATCTTGGCGTGACTCATCCATTCCGGGACGTAGTAATCGCCGATATTAGGGACCATAATCTCGTGTCCGATATAGCCCGGACCGGCGTCAAACAAGATGCGTTTTTCTAAATCGAGAATATCGGAATCGAGATACCAGCCGACGGGAAGTTGCGTGGGTGTCGATTGGGAGAGATCAACTAAGTGGGACATATCGATACGTAAGACCTTTCGAGGGGCAAAAAAGACAGTTGATATACGAAAAGCCTCAAGAAGTGCAATAAGCTTAGCAGAAACAGCACGCTCTCTTTCCTGGAAAGCCTATAATCCCGACTAGGAGGGTCGGGTTAAGGGAAAGTTTCATGGATTTAATTGACCTATACCAGCTAATTGCGTTATTTTTGCAGTTTCCCGGCAATTCACGTCTTTCGTAACATCATGCTTATCATGACAAACCCCTCCAACGGCGTCAAATTTTTGCCTCCGGCGAGCTTTGAGGCCGCCTTGACGGAACTTGAAAGTATCGTGGGCGAAATGGAAGCAGGACAATTGCCACTGGAAGATTCGCTCCTTGCTCATAAACGAGGCATGGAGCTGTTACAATATTGTCAATCCAAGCTCCAGGATGCGCAACAACAGGTGCGTCTTCTTGAGGCTGATACATTGAAAAATTTCTCCCCATCCGGTATTGATGATCGCTGATTTCCAGGATTGGGCGAGAAGCCGACAGGAACGCATCGAAGCTTCTCTGCAGATCCTGCTCCCCGCATCGAATGTCCCCCCCGAGCGTTTGCACGACGCCATGCGCTACACTGTTCTAGGTGGTGGGAAGCGGGTACGTCCTTTACTCGCGTTTGCAGCGGGAGAGCTGAGCAACGCAGCCGAAGAGCGCGTGACGATCGCCGCAGCTGCAGTAGAACTGATTCATGCCTATTCGTTGGTTCATGACGATTTGCCGTGTATGGATAACGATGTGTTGCGGCGTGGCAAACCGACCTGTCACATCGAATACGGTGAGGCTATCGCGCTGCTTGCTGGGGACAGTTTACAAAGCTTGGCTTTTCAATTGCTGGCCGAGCATACCGTGGCAGATATCCCGCAAGTTCAACTGGAAATGATAAAACACCTGGGGCAAGCGGCCGGCTCGCGGGGTATGGCCGGCGGTCAAGCGGTTGACCTGGCTAGCGTAGGGGCCACGTTAAGCCTGCCGGAGCTCGAATTTATGCATATCCATAAGACCGGCGCGCTTATTCGCGCCGCGGTCATGCTGGGCGCGTATTGTGGAAGCGGCTTGAAAGAGAGTGAATTGACGAGCCTGGACCACTTTGCCAAACGTATCGGCTTGGCCTTCCAAGTCGTGGATGATGTGCTCGATGCAGAGGCGAGCACAGCAACTTTAGGTAAAACTGCCGGCAAGGACGCTGACAATAACAAACCAACATACGTAAGCATCCTTGGGCGCGGTCAGGCACGCGACCTGGCCGAAGAGTTACGCCGCGATGCGTACCAGTCATTGGAAGGTTTTGGCGAAAAGGCGGACCGGCTGCGACAGGTTACCGACTTCATTATCCAGCGCGAATTTTAAGCTGGCAATCCCAAGGTAAAGAATATTTCCATTCTCCAAGGTTTAAATGTATCCATTGCTTGATAGTGTCACCGACCCTTCCAAGTTACGTTTGCTGGAACGCAAGCTGTTGCCTCAGCTCGCAGAGGAGTTACGGCAATTTCTGGTTGAATCCGTGGCCAAAACCGGGGGCCATCTATCGTCCAATCTGGGCACCGTTGAATTGACCATAGCCCTGCATTACGTATTCAACACGCCGTACGATCGTTTGGTATGGGACGTAGGCCATCAGACATATGTTCATAAGATATTGACCGGCCGCCGTGAAGGAATGAGCAGATTGCGTATGCATGGCGGTATCGCCGGTTTTCCGCGACGGGATGAAAGCGAATATGACGCTTTTGGTACTGCGCATTCCAGCACGTCTATCAGCGCTGCCTTGGGAATGGCCGTGGCGTCGCAGCACGAGGGTAAGGACCGATGCGTGGTTGCGGTCATCGGGGACGGCGCCATGAGCGCCGGCATGGCGTTTGAAGCCCTAAATAATGCGGGGGCCATGAACACCAATCTGCTGGTGATTCTGAACGACAACGACATGTCCATTTCACCGCCTGTGGGCGCCCTCAACAATTACCTTGCGAAGCTCATGTCCGGGCAGTTTTATGCCACCGCCCGGCGTGCCGGCGAAAAGATGCTGGGGGTGGTACCACCTGTGCTGGAACTTGCCAAGCGCGCGGAAGAACACGTCAAAGGCATGGTCACACCCAGCACGCTGTTTGAAGAATTCGGTTTCAACTATATAGGCCCCATTGATGGTCACGATCTCGACGTCCTTGTAAGCACACTTAACAACATCAAGCATCTGGATGGTCCCCAATTCCTTCATGTCGTAACCCGAAAGGGCGCGGGTTACCAGGCGGCAGAAGAGGATCCGATCCTTTATCACGGGGTCACCAAATTCAATCCACAGGCGGGCATTATTCCCAAAGCTTCAAACAAGCCTTCCTACACCCAGATTTTCGGCGACTGGTTGTGCGACATGGCGGCCTTGGACCAGCGGTTGATTGGGATTACTCCCGCAATGCGTGAGGGTTCAGGCCTGGTAAGATTCTCGCAGGAATATCCCGACCGCTATTTCGACGTTGGAATCGCAGAGCAACATGCGGTCACGTTCGCAGCAGGTCTGGCATGCGACGGACTGAAGCCCGTCGTGGCCATTTATTCAACTTTCTTGCAAAGAGCGTACGATCAGTTGATCCACGACGTCGCTATTCAGAACCTCCCCGTTGTGTTTGCCATAGATCGGGCTGGGTTGGTGGGGGCGGACGGGCCCACTCATGCCGGCAGTTTTGATTTGACCTATCTGCGCTGTATTCCAAATATAACGGTGATGGTCCCTGCTGATGAGGATGAATGTCGTCAAATGCTCTACACCGCGTTTCAGATGGACACACCCACCGCGGTACGTTATCCCCGGGGTGTGGGAACGGGGGTGGCTGCCGAGAAGCAAATGCGAATGCTGCCTATTGGGCGGGGCGAAATTCGACGCGAGGGAGAAAAAATCGCTCTGCTGGCGTTCGGCAGTATGCTTAAACCTTGCCTTGAAGCGGCCGATGAATTAAACGCTACCGTTGTAAATATGCGTTTTGTTAAACCATTGGACAATGATCTGGTCGCTTCTCTTGCGCTGAGCCACGATTTGTTGGTAACGGTGGAGGAGAATACAACCATGGGTGGCGCGGGCAGCGCGGTAATGGAATCACTTGCGAGTGCTGGCTTCAAAATCCCCTTGCTGCAATTGGGCTTGCCAGATACGTTTATTGATCAAGGCGATCCTGCTCAAATGCTTGCCGACTGCGGACTGGATAAAACATCCATCGTCACGTCCGTCAGAGCGAGATTCATCGAAGTCTAATTCAACACATTGCGGACGGCATAGCATGGATTGCTACGCCACCGCCATGTTCCAGAACACTGCATGAACGAAGTCAATGTCCCGATTGCGGACGTCCAAGCCGCGCTCGATAGTCGCCGTATCGCTATTAACAGAGCGGGGATAAGATCTATTCGTCATCCTGTAAAAATTGCGGATAAAGGGCGGCGCACGCAACATGTCGTCGCCACCTTCGATATGCACGCCAATTTATCGCATCAACTCAAAGGCGTGCATATGTCCCGTTTTGTAGAGATTTTAAACAGCAATAATCGCGTCATTTCCGTGAAATCATTCGAGAGTATCGTAAATGCAGTGGTACAGAAGCTCGAAACAGATTCTGGAGGGGTTGAGATGACCTTCCCTTATTTCATGAGCAAAACCGCGCCTATTACTGGCATAACAAGCCTGATGGACTACGAGGTAACTTTCGCAGGCAAACTTCACGAAGGAAGCTACCAATTCAATTTGAAGGTCGTGGTACCAGTAACGAGTTTGTGCCCGTGTTCAAAACAAGTGTCCGCGTACGGCGCCCACAACCAGCGCTCCCATATGTCGATTTCCGTCTCTCCCGCTAGTTCTGTGTGGATTGAAGATCTGATACACGTGGCGGAAGATCAGGCATCTTGCGAACTCTACGGACTACTCAAGCGTGCAGACGAGAAGTACGTTACTGAAAAGGCCTTCGATAATCCCAAGTTCGTCGAAGACGTCGTGCGTGACGTGGCTGCAGTGCTGAATCGGGACGCGCGTATAAACGCCTACGTGGTGGAGTCGGAAAACTTTGAATCCATCCATAATCATTCCGCTTACGCATTGATCGAACGGGACAAGCTAGAGAATCCCTGACTGCAGATCTGCTTCTTCGGCGCCGTTAACTCTCAGCCCAACGCGAGCCATATCGGCAAGCCGTATCGCTCTGTACGGATGAAAGCGGCCCAAGCGGCGCAAAATTGACCTTTTAGGGGGGTAAAGGTATTATCCGCCTTCCGGGGTGTAGCGTAGCCTGGTAGCGCGCCTGGTTTGGGACCAGGATGTCGGGAGTTCAAATCTCTCCACCCCGACCATTCATGCAATCTGGTGGGCTGATATCCGACTTGAGTGGTGCCCGTAGCTCAACCGGATAGAGCACCAGCCTTCTAAGCTGGGGGTTACAGGTTCGATTCCTGTCGGGCACGCCATACGGTTTTGCGGAATGGCACCTGAAATTAACGCTGTAGGTTATCTTTTAAAACGGTGGCTGTAGCTCAGTGGTAGAGTCCCGGATTGTGATTCCGGTTGTCGTGGGTTCGATCCCCATCAGCCACCCCATTAAAACAAAGCATTACAGAACCCGGCTTCTTTTTCGTTTGGCAGTTGTTTCAAGATGTAACCGATTTGTAACCTGATTTTGTAAGAACTCGTGCAATCGAGCATGCTCGATTGCATAAACCGAGCAGTCGGGTTGGTGCCGCCGTGTTGACTGCAGCTAAACCAAAAATGGCATCAAAGTCTGAATGCGCCAATACCTGACTCTCTAAGAGACTTGGCGCAGTTTGAGCAGGAGGCCTATGGCCAAACCAACTCTTACGCGTTCAGCAGCGTTACATCTTCGCATGGGGGCGTTTGCGGGATTGTTCGCGATATTTCTCGCGTGCTTCCCGCCTGCTGCTGCGTTCGCTTTGGCGATTGCAGTGTCGGTGTTTCTAGCGAAGCTGTAAGGCGGCAGTTCAGTGGCTCGTACAGCTTCGGCTGGCGAGCCACTTATAGCACTACCGACTCGGTAGGTATCGAAGGTAAGCTTCGATCATGTTTCGCACGATCCCCCTTGCTTCAGCCAGCTCATCTGCTCCTGCATCTCTAAGTACCGTCCGCGCATTTTGACCACGGTGCCGACCTTGATTTAGCGGCTCATTATTACAAATCCGTCCCAACCGTGACCAGATCGAATTAGGGATAGCAAGAGTTGATCGGGCGTTGGCCTCGGTGCCAAACTTATGAGCGAGTGCGTCACGTATTTCATAAAGATGGACCAACTCATTGTTAGGGTCGTTCACCGCCGCGTCATAGCTTTGTAGAAGCCTGAGGAGCAATTCATCAGAAGCGTGTGCGAGAGCTCCTTGCCGCAGTTGCTCCATTATCTGCAGACTTTTGGCGGCCGAATCTGAAATGACGTTTCCGTTTTTGTCAGTCACTTGGAAATCGACTGACCCGCCAGTTATTCTAATGATGGCCGGTTCCAGCTCAACAAAATAATCTTTTCGTCCGTTTTGATGTACAACTACTTTGGTCGGTTGAGATAATTTATAGGCCGTATGAGTTGAGAAATGTTGGGCCAAAAAAATAATATTCAGACAGCTATGTAATTTCCCGCGAAGAGAAGGATTCGACTCATAAGTCTCGGCATCAATCAGTGCTTCAACTTTACCAGGGGCAATCTTCAACGTATGCCCATCGCATGAAGCATTGAAACCTTTTTTGAAGTAATTGGAAGGAGAAAAGCTCCATTGCAATACCACGTCGGTACACATCACATCAAGTTTCCGTTGGCCCCACAAGCAACTGACGATACAACACAGCCATTAAAATATCTAGCTGAGTGACAGTATTGTTGAGTTAGCTCAACTGTATGCAGACCTTCCTTGATTGCAAATCCCCCCTAATAGAAATTGCAGACGTCTGCACTTTGCCGGACAAACAAAAACCCCCATCTTTTGAAGATGAGGGTTTTTTGTATGCGTTTCTGCTCTAGCCAGGTCAGCCGTTGGGATCCACCGTGCGCACCAGCTCGTGTTCGAGATCCTTCACCTTAGCCACTAGCTCCTCGTTTTCTTTCGTGAGCTTGTCGATCTCCGCCAGGCGTTTCGGCATTGCCGGCCCAACAATGGCAGGGTATTCCATTTCTTGTACCGCTTTCCGGAGACCAGCCTTTAGCTGGTCGCCCAGCATCCAAAATAACGCTACTTCGAGGTCATATACAGTAGATTCTTGTTCGTCGTGTTCACATGCTGATAGGATTTTAAGCCCTCCCATCTTCCCTCTGTGGCCCTGATGGTAGCAACCCGCGTCTTTGCCATGACAAGGATTCTGAGTGATAAGCTTCACCGCTCCCGCCAACTTTTGCGGATAGCGGGCTGCAATCCGATCCATACGCGCGACAAGCAGGTCCGCCAGCTCTTCGCGAGGTGGAGGCAGATTCTTGAGTTCCTCGATCCGCAGTTTGTTGTGCGCGATTGTGGCTCGCATTCCCTTGCATTCATTACGCGCGTCAGCGAGGGTCGTTTTTACTTTCAAAAAGTCAAACATTTTCAATTGTCCTTTGTCGTTTCAAGTTGATTAGCGACCGCGAGTTACCCGGCCAGCGATAATGCTGCAGCGCCCTGCGCCGGTTGCTCGCGTGTATGCGGTGAAGCTTTCCAACGTCGGAAACTCAGCGCGTATTGCGGGATCGTTGCGCCATTGCATTACGCATGAGTCCTCTACAGATAGCCCAGCTGGTACCTTAGAAACCGCAGCGGCCCCCTGGCCAGCGCCTGGAGCCGCCCCAGGTGCGCCCAGGACGCTCTCGAAAGTGCCGATCCGATCAGCCAGACCCGCCCTGACAGCTTCAGCCCCTACCAACATCCCGCCTTGTCCAAAGTCCGAGTTAACTTTCTTTTCAGATACGCCTCGATAGGTTGCGACCTTTGCGGTAAACACTGCTGCAAGGCTATCAACTCCACTCTGCAAGACGGCGCGCCCTTCCTGAGTTAATGGATCGGGTCTTTTTCTCGGCGCATTGGAGGATACGATTTCATGAAACGTGATTCCTTCCATCCCTTGGCGCACTCGATCATCAATAATGGTTCCGACCACCCCGATACTTCCTACGCTTGCCGTGTCGGAAATGGTGATGCTGCTTGCGGCGGATGCAAGCCAATACGCTGCAGAGGCTCCCATTCCGGAAACGTGCGCATCAATGGACTTGATCGATCTTGCTCTGTAAATCAGGTCTGCCAGCTCAGATATCCCCGGTACCGCACCGCCAGGCGAGTCAACATTGAGCACGATCTTACTGACTGAAGAATCTGCCAGGGCGTAGCCCAGCTCGTCCTTGATGGTTTCCACATCGGTACCACCGAAAAGCATATTGAAGAGGCTTGCGCGTGGCGTAATAACGCCAGTAATACCTATTACCGCTACGCCGCCCTCAGTGCGCCTCCTGGTCGCCCCAGGGGGAGACTTGAGGCCGGGACCGGCAGCACTGACGTTACGTATCAGGCTTTCGAACGTTTCCCTGTGCAAGGCCCAGGGACGGCCCGAGAGTTCAGTTTGCGGGTTCATAGGCTCTTCACCCCCGCTGATTTCAGCGCGCTGTTGATCTGTTCCACGCTAAGCACCTCAGTTATCAAACCCGGTACCTCGTCTTCGTCGCAGTCCATTGCCTGGCGTAGAACCCGTTGCCAATAATCCGTGGCATCGCCTTGGTGACGTTCTTGGAGTACTGGCGAGCCTTTCCAGGCGTGAAGCGCCAAGACTGCCAAATGTCCTAATGTCATATTCGATTTTCCTATAGTAGTTTGAGGATCGATCTTGGTAGATCGAGACTCATCGTACGTATCGGCCTGAACGTGCCACAAGATGGAAGAGGTTCCGGCAGCTGGCGGAGGGTTCTGCACGATCTCCTTCAAGCGGCGCCAGCTTTGCGGGACTTCCCCAGGGCTTGCCTTAAACGCGAAGAACAAGGCTTGCCGAAAGGGCGTCAGTTCCTGCGGCGGGGCTTCGCGGTCTTCCAACCCTGGCCAGAAGGCTTCCTGAAAGCTGTGGATCTGATCACTCAACTGGCGGCAGCGATTGTATGCACTGGGACCGTCAAGCAGCTCGAAGGCACGTACGAGCCAAGCGTTACGCAGGTCCAGGCGATCAATGGTCCGCCAGTTGCGCTGTGAAGCAGAAGGAGCAAGCCCCATCACTTCATCAAGCCGCTTTAATCCTTTTACGTATTCCCGGAAACTCGCTCGAAGCCACTGTAGGGTATTTGCCGGAAGTGCGTCCTCATCACGCGAGGTTAACGCTTTGATGTGCCCTTCAACTTCAGGCGGCAGTGCTCGCTGTGTGGTTGCTTCCGTAGAAGGGGAAACCATGAGCTGCCCCCATGGATTAGATTGAAAATTCTGTGTGCTCATCCGAAAAACTCCCCGACGACCACCTTATTGACCCTACAGACCACCCCACTGTGACCACCCCATGACCTGTCAGTCACTAGCGCTTTTTCGCGCCCGTGAGTGCCGCGACAAAAATTTTTTCTGGAAGGACCCATGAATGCTCGCTGGCCACTCCCTCCACTCACACACATACACATAGGGGTGAGATAAGTGAAATAAGGGAGAAATGGCGTGGTTATTAGGTTTGAGCCCGATTGGTAAGTGTGATAAAAGGGTGATTTATATATAAAGTGATTTATATTATTTATAGTTATCTCACCTTTTCTCACTGTTATCTCACGCTTAATATTCGTCTGTATCCCGCATGTATAGGCTTTCTTCACTTATCTCACCCTTTCGTATAAGCGTAATATCTCAATGCAGGACGGCCACCCGACGTGCTGTCCTTGCGTTCCTCTGCCAGTGGCGGGGCAAGGTTGAGCAATACCTCAAGCGCGTGCTTCACCTGCTTGATGCGCTTGCGGTTCCAGTGGTCCTGGAGGGCACTGAGGGTAATGCCTGGCCGCTGTGTGATGAGTTCCAATACCTCAGCGACAAATGGATCGATGCCGCCTTCATCATCCTGGCAGTTAAAGATATACGTGACACTGGCGTGCCAGTATTCCACCCAGGCAATGGCCGCCCATAGATCGCGTGGCTCGATCTCCAGTCGCCCATCCATTGCAGCAAAGATCATTGCGAGCATTCGCGCATACATCTCGGATCGCGCCAGAAGGCTACCGCCCTTGCCATCCCTATCACGGGTAAGGCGTGGGTACTGCTCTATCCATAACTCGCGTGCGGCCTCGCTGAGACGAACCTCGCGCGTATTGTTGCCATGGAGATCGCCGCCCGTTGCTACCAGCACGGCATCCGCTACACGCGCTGCCAGCCGGTTCAATGTCTCTTCCGGCGTTGGCTCTGGTAGAGGCACCAGTTTAGGACGGTACACATACAGCATCATGAAGCGATTCAGCAGCCCGTTTGCCACCTCGTTATCGGTCGATTTCTCGCGGAGTTCATGGCTGGTGATGTGCCCCAGGATGACGACATGGGGCCGCGTGGCCTTGGTCTGGTTAGTCTTGGTAAGAGGCTCCATATCGCGACCGTCGAACAGATTGCGTATGGTGGCCGATAGCGTGTTGTTGTCGCGCCGCAGCTGCGAGAGCGTGTTGTCCATTTCGCTTTCAATAACCAGCAGGCGCTTATCCGCCACGCCAGCATCGGCCCCTTTACCGTTGTCGTCAGCCTCACGCGCATCGCGTATTGCCCAGGCAACCCCCTCACCAGTGGAAAGACCGCCGGCGTGAATCCGCAGGCGGTCATTGTTCCCTTGTCGTTTTCGAAGGATTTCATCTGCACGCCGGAATATCTCTCGCACCGTGGTTTCCGCCGTCCCTTTTCTGGCCTTGCCGCTCTTGCCCACGATGATCTGGAACGGTCTGCAATGAATTGCAGCGTCCCCGATTTTCTGGAAAATGGCGCGGCCAATCATCGAGCACAAGAAGCCCAGGACGTTTGCAGCCACGGCAACGGGATGCGCTTCGCTGTTGGAGCATGCTGCCTCGACAAAATCATGAACAAGGGGAGGGAAGCCATCCTCGTGCATGCGAGGCGGTGCCAGGGGAGTATGTGTTTCGACCAGTTGCGGCGCGGGAGACTTGGCCGCACCTCCCTTCGCTGACACTTTATCGAGGGCAGCAGCGCCGCGTTCAATGCTCTGGCTATCGTTACGTATCGCCATTCGCCACCTCCACAGCTGCCTGAAGCCTGGAAGCGGCGACAAATAACCGCTTCCTGTCAAACTCCGAAACTGTTCCGCCTTTCGCTATGTTGTTCGCTGATATCGACACCAGCAGCGCCTCGAAGGCAACACAGCGCAATACATCGATTGCGGCCCATGGCCGCAGCTCCTTCGCGCCGGTGTAACCTCCTTGGCGCTCGGGGAATAAATCTTCAAGGGTTAGCCCTACCGCAGCGAGAACGTCGCGTGTAGAGCATCCTGCGAAGTCATGGATGAGCACGCGGCCATCATCCAGCTCACGAATCGCCAGGGAGGGGCGGCGATCGTCATGTGCCGGGCACGGTGCTATCCAGCGGCCCCGCCCGGTTTGCCTGATGTTGTGTAGAAGCGAGAGCAATTTTTCGGCACTCATCCCAGCACCTGTTTTTCCAGTTTTGCTCTCAGCACTCCTAGCATTCCCAGGGTGAATGTAGGGCTGTCGTACGCACGCCCCACGGCTTCAGTGCCATAAGATTGTCCACTCGTCATGTAGACGAATGCGATTCCGACCAGCTCGCCGCGCTCGGCTTTAGCAAGCAAATAACGCAACTCATCTGCGCAGGCTTTGGAGGCGTCGGACGAATCATCGCCTGGTGGCGCTGATCGGGTGACTCGGGCTATTGAGGATGAAACAAGTTTTAGAACGGGCTTATCAGTGGACGCGGCTGCGCCCTTGGATGTGCGTTTCATGGTAAGGCTCCTTATCATGCGGTTTAACCGCGCCCTCACTGCTAAATGAGGGTGGGCGGTGACAGACGGGTTAGCAGACCGGGATAAGGGACCGGCAGGGATTTCTCCCTCCCAACTGCACCGCCCATAAACTTTATGGACAGGAATGACGCGCATAAAAATGCCGCTCAAGGCGGCTGCGCGCCTTATCTCCGGACTGCTAAATCCGACGAGTGAAACCTCACCCGCGCAAAGAGCATAATCCCGGCCTGATGCGAATGTCAAGCTTTTGGACGACGTGAGGTGCATGATCACAACCCCGCTATCTTCTTAAACCGCGATAGGGCTGCATCCATTTCCTCAATATGTGCCGGACGATGATCGCCAAACAGCAGATCGGCTTCCAGTGCGCGATAGATAATGGATTTTTCTCGCTCGGTCGGCTCCGGCCTATCCTCGGCTAAGGCAGCCTTTAGGCGGACCTCATGAGCAAGCGCGTCAGCATGGGTGAGCCTGGCCAGGCCGACAACAAGAGCGGGATACTTCCTGATTATTTCGCGCTCCGGCTCCCCCATCGTTTCCAGCATGACGGCCAAAACCTTCGCAGCGTTTTCCAGCTCTTCGCTTGCGTACAGCGATGAATCCATTCCCAGCTGCTTATAATCGATCTCGGGGGCGCTCATTGCGCATCACCATTCAGCAACGCCCGGATTGCAGCAACGGGCCAAGCCAAACGTCCATTAATGCGGATCGGGCGGATCGCGCCGTTCTCAAGACATGCCCAGGCGCGGAGCGTTTGCGGCTTTCTATTTAAGTGATGCGCTGCGGCATCGGTCGGGATTGCCGATCGCGTCTCAAGCGCGAGCGGAGTGAAGGGTTGATTTACTTCTGTTTCCATGTTGAACCACCTCTAGCCTTTCGGCGTTGTTGATAATGGTTCAATCACGATTGGGCAACCACCGGAAGTCAACGGGCAATAAAAAACCCGCAAAGCTAGAAGCTGTGCGGGTTTCGGGGGATGATAGCGTTAGGCAAGAACTTGCCTATTTGAACTTGCCTACTTTGCCTAATCCGTAGGGGGTATCCATCCACTTAAAACGTGACGGTAAATATAGTCTTCTGATGGATTTATTCCTGACTTAGATATGACATTATTATCCCTGCACCACTTTGCGAGATCTCCTTTAATGCTGTTTTTGGTTGGACTGGAGCCCATTGCTTTGTATTTTCGCCAGAGGAAGGCCGCCTGCTCCTGAATCCGCATTTTCCAGTGAACAACAACGGGCTGCAAGTTCTGCACCGTACTCCCAATATGGGCGGCCTCCGGATCTCTTTCTTCTATAAAAGCTAGTACCCCATCTTTCTCATCAGCTGGCAGACAGGCAGCATATTCCCGCACACGCCTGGGAAAATCTTCCTCCATTTTGACCAGGCTACTTGCATCACCAAAAAAAGAATTTTTGAAATGTTCTAACCCAGCTGCAGTCTTGGCTTTTGGCCCAAAAAATTCTAGCCAAGAAGGGGATTTCCTATCCGAATTTACCCAGAAAGTAGACATCCGATAATAGCCAAAATGCACAAGCAAATCGCTAGCTCGGCGCTTTCTTTTAGGGATGCCGGAATAGGCAGCGGAATAGCTGAGCTTTTGCCCAAGCATATGATCGAGAATCGCGGTTTCGATATCATATTCGCCCAGTTCGCCATAATAATTTGCTGGCACAAATTCGGCGAGGTCGCGCATTACCATCGCACGCAATTCACGGGGAACAAATCGACTCATGAAACACCCCTTCAGGTGTCATCCTTCGAATAGGGGCGCCAGACAGGCGGTGAAGGTTTCCGCTTTTCTCCCCGTCGGGATAGTCTGGAGCTTAATCGTCAGGTGTTTTTCACTACCTGTAAATCAGGTTGCACCGGGACAAATTCAATCCCGGCTTGTTCCAATATCCATGCTTCAATTTTCACATGCCACTTGCGCAACAGATCAAGCGGCCGCCGGATATAGTGCTGCTCCCGTACCCCTTGTGGCGCATGCCCCTGGATCTGTGCAGCGATCCCGGCGGGCATCTCTATCCACTCGCACAGACTAGCAAAGCTGCGACGCAGGCCGTGCAGTGTCACTTCCACGCCAGCAACAGCACAGACTCTGTAATTCGCATCATGGGGGTCCTGCAAGTGGCCGGAAGCAGCTGTTGGGCTTGAGAATACATACTCATTTCGACGTGGCAATGAGGCCAGCAGATGCGCCAGGTAGGGCGGCAAGGGAATAACGCGCAATCCTTGCATCTTGTCCTTTATGGTCATGCTGCCCCATTGGAAATCAACATCGTTCCAACGAACAGCGGTCAGCTCATTCGTGCGTGCACCGGTCAATAGCAGGGCTTGCAGATAGGCCGAAATAACAGGGTTCCCAATTTGTCTTACGGCTTTAAACCATGCCGGCAGTTGCTCGCGTTGCAGCGCGTCATCTTTCTTCTGCGGTCTGCCTAATATTTCGCGGATGGATTTGTTTCTTGCAGCGTTACCAGTCACCAGCTCCCGATAAGCGGGATACTCTGCACACCAGGTGAGAAAAACAGACAGCAGGCGGCTGGCAAGGCGGGCTCGACCTGGACGTTGCTTACTTTCCACCTTTGCCCATTCCGTCACCAGGTCAGGGCTTACGTCGATAAGTCGAACCATGGCCAGTGATGCAAGGGCGCCCGGTTGGGTCAGCTTTTCGCTTCGTTTCCTTGTCTTCCCGCCAGTTTGCATGGCCTCTATATGGTCGGCATAGTGACGCTCGCCCCAGAACGGCTTGCGGGCTTTCAAATATTCATCCCATGCCATACCAAGCGTTACCGCTTCACGGGCCTCCTGCATAACCAGGGCGGCAGCTTGAGCCTCTTTAGCCAGCCTTGCTGATACCCTTGCGGCCTCCTCATCAGCTTCCACCTGGCGCGGGTCGTCGCCCTGGTCTATTGTCACCTGAAGTTTGCGGGCTTCTTTTTGTGCATCAGCAATGCTCCATGCGCTCGCGTCGCCTATAGTGACGCGCATGGACTGCCCCTTAACCTTCGATTGGAAAATGTACCGCTTTCGATCTGAACCGGCGGTTGCCCGCACTCCCAGGCCGTGTACCTCGTCACACCAAAGAAAGGCTTGCTGCTTGTCCCTAGGGCATTGGAAGTTTTCAATCCTTCCAGCGGTGAGTTTCACCTTCGCCATGAAATTTGTAACCGATTTGTAACCCGATTTTTAGTATATAGCGGAATATTGATCAACACAACGGATGAGCGAAAACGGATCAACTGATTGAAAAACAAGGGAAGAGAGATTTTGCAGAATGGCAATCAACACAGAAAAATACCCTATTACGCGGATTGTGATTCCGGTTGTCGTGGGTTCGATCCCCATCAGCCACCCCAAGTACTTCTTTTATCTGCATTATCTCTAGATTTAACGGTTGTGGTAAACTGACTGGCCCCTACAGTCTGGCACCTACACATCTCAACCGTGGATACAAAATACCTTCAGAAGCGCGGACATCAGTGGTGGGTACGAGTCACTGTGCCACGCACTCTCACACACCTCCTAGGAACACACCTAAGAGAGTCCCTTCGTACTTCAGACTTGAAGGTTGCTAATAGCCGGAAGTTCCAAGTGCTTGCAATCCTGAAGGACCGCATAGCCCAAGCTCGAAAGGATTCACCAAGTACCACTAAAAGCAAAGCGACCATCTTTCGGGAAGCTCTTCGGGAAGCGTACGCGGAAAACGATTTGTCCGCTATTGAGGCTCTTCAGTTTCTAGCTGGGGACGAAGCAGAAAGCATAGAGCGTCAGCATGGGCTTAGTGTCGCACAGGCTTTTCACGACGAGGCAACCTCGGTAGCCCCAACACTAGCCGAAGCAGCAGAGGAGTGGCTTAGCTCTACTGTTACAAAAGAGAGTACGCGACTCAAGCGCCGCAAGGCCTATGAGGGCCTACGGGAGTTCCTGGGGGGAGATAGCCTTCCTCTAAAGCTAACCGATGTCCAGGCAAGGGATTATGTTGATTCCCTCAAGAAGTCCAAGCTGGCCCCCAACACCATCCGGGATAAGCTTTCCGCTCTAGGGGGTCTGTGGACATACATGGCTGAGCGTCTGATTGTTCCTAAGGGCACTAATCCGTGGAAAGGTTTCAACATCCAGGGAGGCTCTACAGAAGCCTGTCGAGCGTTTACCCAAGCCGAGATTCTTATACTGTTGAATGCCACGTATCCACAGCCGTGGCACAAAGACGTATTCGTATGTCTACTCCTTACTGGAGCACGACCACAAGAGCTTTGCAGCCTAACTCATGCTGATATTGACCTGGCTGAGAGGCGTATCTCAATCTCTTCTAGCAAGACCAGGGCGGGAATCAGAAGGCTACCTGTAGAGCACCCTGTTCTCCTCTCCATACTCGGGAAGTACGTTAGGGAGGGGCACAAGGGGTTCATCTTCCCGGTGAAGCCTGGGGGTGCCGATAAGTCCCCAGCAGCAAACTATGGGAAGATGTTTGGAAGGATTAAGGCTAGCTTAGGGTTACCGCCAGCAGCACAGCTCTACAGTGCTCGTAAGTCTTTTATAACGACTGCCCTGGACCTGAATCTTCCCCCCATGGAGATAGAGCGGTATGTAGGGCATGAGGTGGGAAGATTGATACTTACTGTCTATAGCCAAGGGAGGGGTGAGAAGGGTCTTAGAGAAGTGGCGATGGGGTTCCGCTACGGTGAAGTCGTAGAGAAAGCCTTAATACCTGTGACGTGCTAATGCACGTGAACCTATGCAAGATGCTGTAGGAGGCTGGGGGAGCGTGGATTTGCCCGACACCTACGGCTTGGGTTACGTGCTGGACTACATAAAAGTATGGCTTGATAAAGTAGCGCTAGCGGTTATTTGACAGTAGCACTGGCCTGTTGAAATAATATAAGAATCACCCCAAACCGGGATGAATACCGAATGGCTGAGCGCACCACGCCGCAAGATAGCGGACATAGTCCGAATCCAGAAACGGTTCTACTTGAGCTTCATCGATTGGTTGCAATATTCCTTTCAAGTAAAAGCTTTGCTCAACTTCGTACAGGTATTGGCGAGAGTTGGGAACCCATCGAAGCATTACAGGCGTGCGAGGAAGGCGAAATTACACGAATATTGCTTACTGTAGCCATTACTTTCCGCATAATCGACAACCGCAAAAGGGACCACGTACCACCGAGCCGGTCCTGCGGGACATTATTGAAGAATCTCAAATACCCTGCCATTAGTACTCCATTAACAGTTAGGGAAGCATGTAACAAAATCCTTCATGCCGATGCAATTCGTGGGGATTTAGATGATACAGCGGACGGGCAGGTTTACTTGAATCCAGTCATTTACCTCTACGGACCACAGCAACCCGTGCAGTGGAAGGTTACGCTGAACATAATTGATTTTGCGAAGGAGTATGTTTCAATTGTTTCTTTCCATTAGTCGCGCCATGAAATCCCATTGAGTGAGAAACCGGCCCTACATTGGCTAAAGCGAGTTGCACGTGCGGTAGCTTGGATAATAGTTGCTGGCCTTCCAGTAGTTACCGCTATCTTTATCGCCGGTCCTGATGCCATTCGAAATTTTCCGAAAGTTCCGGGCGCTATAAGCGAGACCGTTAAGAGCGTTCTGTATCAGTCATGGTTGGACAAGCAATTGACAGGAAAATGGAGCGATAATGCTCATGGCAATGCAGGCCCCCCTCCCCCGAACTCACTGACCATAGAGCTTTGGGTTAACGATGGAACAGTAGATGGACTGATTTCGTCCTCGTACGTAGGAAAGTGGAAACCGAGTGATCTACCCGTGGGAATTCCCGCCTACTACACCGCGTTATTGCGTGGAGAAATAGAGGGCAACTCATTAAAAGTGGAGGTTTACGACTTTGTTGACGCCAAAATAGTTAAGTTTGCGGACATAGCGATATGGTACGGGGAGGAGGATTTAGGGGATTTCGGGGCTTCCACGCCCGACGATAACATACAACAATTACGTGTGGAAACGAAGTGGCAGCTATCTCCGGCGCTTCCCGAATCCTTAACCCTTACTCGTGCCCATTAGATATGTGCCGCGCAAAACTTGAGATTAAAGAAGGTTTCCACCGCATCGCGCAAATATTGCCAGAATTCTAAAAGATTATCAGTTGAGGGTCAGTGCCCACCCTCATTGGTTCCATCGGGTCCCTAAATAGTTTTACCCCAAATTTCCGAGTAGGTACCCAACGTCTCGGCTCCAAGCGTTTCCCCCCTCCTGGTCCCCTTCTCTTGTCTTTTGATCCAATGACGGTTTAGCAATGACTTTTGTCTTGATCTAGTAGCGCTTCAGTAGCTTATCGACAATCCTCCGCTGTGTTGTCTACCGTGCGTTACTTTCCTTGTTACTCTGCCTTGTCCCCGTATCGTCTACATTTGCTCTACGTTGCTCTACTTATCGTCTTAGTGCTGCTACATGTCTTGTCTACGTTGACACTCTAGTTTGCTGCACATATAGTAAGTATCAATATATTGCGGTAAACACATTGCTTTACATTGCAACAATTCATCATTAATTGGACACCCCGTATGGAAATGAGTATGGAAATTGATGATGTGAAACAGCCGACACCCGAGGAGATACGAGCTCTACTTAAGAAGCACGGCATTAGTAGGGAGAAGGCTGCTTCCCTGGTGCATGCTTCACTTCGTGCTTGGCACAACTGGAGCGCACCCGAGGGAGGAGTAAACCATAGGGAAATGCCGAAGGCTGCTTGGGAGTTGCTACTAATTAAGTTGGGAGAACATCCAAGCAAGAAACTTGTTGACAAATAGATTCATTGAGTCTATATTCGCTTCTCACTGAGTGCGGCATTTCGCCAGAGCGCCAGTAACATTAAGGAGAAACACATCATGGCAACATTCACCCTTTCGTTTACCAAGAAGTTCGCCTTAGAAGTTTCCGGCTTCTCCTCCCTCTATATCCGCTTCGGTAGCTTTGAGCGCTTTTGGAATACTGCTGGTTTCCCCTCACACTAATCACGATATACGGCTATACCAGGGGAGCTTAAAAGTCAGCTCTCCCGCTCCCCCTCTAGAAACTGGTAGCACTTTACATGTGCCGACTCACCTCGTATTAAAGCCACTCCTTTCGTTCTATTTATGACAGGGGCGTTATTAGCCAACCAAGTAGTGGCTTGGCTTGCTCAATTCTGTTCATTAGTGCGATAGCAAACTTGTCAGTTTCGACAAATGCCTTGGTGCCTTCCCTAAATCGTTGCCAAGCGCGTATAACCTTAGAATATCCCTCCTTATCCTTGGGGTCCTCAAGCGGGTCACTATGAGAACCCATGTCTGTAAATCCACTACGAAACGCGTTTTTGATTGAGCCAACACCGCTTATTGGGTAGTCGCGAATTCCGGCTTCAATAATACCGAGCTGTCTCATCAGAAAATCCTTAACTCCAGGAGAATATGACGCAGTTTCAATCTCTGCCCTCAGCTTTAGCAACATATCCAATACATCCTGTAATTCAGCTAAGGAAATCGGAGGTTCTGGTTTAAGAATTTCCGAACAGTATGCAAGCGCGAGAAGAGTATCTGGTTGAATATTGCCCTTATAATTAGACCAGGGCGCAGATATGTTTGCTACCGTAACCACGTTCCTAACCCTATCCAGGTAAGGCATATATAGTTCTGGGGAAAATTGTGTTTCTCCCATTAATGTCCTTGCGCGGTTAATCTCGATACGTACCAGTCCGAGCTTTTCCAACACATCATGAGGGTCCTCTAACGCCGCCGCAGGGTCAAGCCCAAGAACTTGTGCCCAAACCTGTACTGTAGATATCTGATCAGATTTCTCTAAAACCTTTTTCATCAGAATTAAAAGCCTTTTTGCAGAATTGTTCTGTTCGTCTGCTGCTTCATCCATTTTCTTCTCACCCGCATTGATTAATGACAGTAGCCAGCCTACAAGGATACGCTAATCCAGCCCATCCCTTATCACTGAGGTTGGAGGGAATAGTGTCCATCTAGGGTGTACCCATTTTGTACAGTCAGAAAGGTGTACAACCAGGGTATAAATGGGGGTGGTATTGACAGTTGTGTCTTATGGTCTTAAACTCTGACTGTACATTAATCACCAGGGGCCACCATGAAGCACCAAACTGTTGGATACATCCGAGTCAGCTCTGTAGATCAGAACTCCGAAAGGCAACTGGAGGGCATGACGCTCGACAAAGTGTTTACGGATAAGGCAAGCGGTAAGGATACAAATCGGCCTGAGCTTCAGGCAGCGTTGACCTACCTTCGACAAGGAGACACATTAGTAGTACATAGCCTTGACCGCTTGGCTCGGAATATCGAGGATATGCTTAGGATTGTGCGAGAGCTGAACGCGAAGGGTGTATCCATCAAGTTCATGAAGGAAAGCCTAGCGTTCGATGCAGCCACCAATGACCCTCGCTCGACCTTGATGTTTACCATCCTTACCGCGTTCGCTGAGTTTGAGAGGTCGTTGATCAGGGAGCGCCAGCGTGAGGGGATAGCAATAGCCAAAGCCAAGGGTGTGTATAAAGGTGGCACCAAGAGCCTCACCTCTCAACAAGTGGAGGACATTAAGCAGCGAGTAGCAGCTGGTGTGCCAAAAGCACGTATTGCAAAGGACCTCAAGATTAGCCGGCAAACACTATACAACTACCTTGATCCGGTAAGTAAGGTGGCACAGCCAGCGTGAGGGGGAAACGCCCGAGGGGAAACTAAGCGGGGATGCTAAGGATACAAGGGCAACAGGTCACCTTGGGGCCATAATGCTCAGCATGGGCTTAAGGTTGCCCTACAATCGATTGTCGCCTCAAATCAATACCTATCCATGGCTCAGCCCCTTATCGTTCAACCTGAGCCATTGTGGCGTGTTGCTAGGTTGCCTGAGCTACTTGAATTGGAGAGAATCAGGGTCCGTCACAGAACGCGGCATGGCATGGCTACCCTGTAAGAGGGAGCGTGTTACTGGTCAAAGATTGGAGCATACTGTCGAGCTACGAATCTTCTCCCACAACAACAATTATAAGGACTCTGCCATATGAAACCCCACGTAGCTCTCACCCTTCTGTTACTCTCCAGCCCGCTTTCCTACGCAGACTGTATCACCTATCAAGGTGGCCTCACAGAATGCAGTGGACCGAGGGGTTACCAGTCGTCACAGAGAGAATACCAAGGGGGACTGGCTGAGTCCTATGATAACCGAGGGAACAGAGCCACCATCCAGAGGCACACTGGTGGATACACCACAGTGGTAGCCCCTACAGGTATTGCCCCTAGTGTCTCCTCTGCTCCCTCACCAGGATACAGCGGGGGTAGAGGTGGGGAGATTAACGTGGGGTCCAGGACGAATCCTTATGTGGACCCCTTTGGGAGATAACAACACCTAGCTCCCTCAAGGTCACATCAGGGAGGGCTAAACTTAAGGCATTACCGACCAATTCTTCCATGTTGGCAGCATAATATAAAATGATGGTTCAAGCGGTGTGATTAGCGGTGGATCATGGGGTTAGAACAATAATCAATTCTAAAACCCCACTCTCGCACAAGCCCCACCCCCGGTGAGATATATAGTAAGGTAACCTATTGGTATAACTCTTAGTGTACCTCAGGGTAACCAGTAGGGAGACTGTGGGGTGATAGCGAGGTACTAGATACTTACTGCTACCCTAGATACACCAAAGCTAAGTGAACCTAGCAAGGAAACCTCAGGGTAACACCCCATGCTCCCCTACAAGATAGGTGCGGTAAGCGGGGTGGGTAACCTGAGGGGCAACAGTGATTGAAGCTGTAAATGGGGTAAGAGACTCAGTACTTCTATCCCAGTTATGTGCTCATAATGCCACTCTTACCAGCACCCCTGTTAAACAAGGTATTCTCATTAGCTCACATAGGGTTAGGGCAATAATCAATTCTATAACCTCACTCTCGCATAGCAGCCCTACCCCAGGGTCAACTATAGTTATATACCTATAGGGTATCTATTAGTTTACTCACTAGGTACCTATAAGTTACCTAGTAGGGATGCCAAGGTTTAGTGGTAGGTAAGGTAGTGGGTACTGTCCTCACCGTCTCACCTGTAGAACACCCTCTAGTTAACTCCCCGTCACCTGATAGCTCTGCCTAGAGGGGGACTACAGGAGGCTGGTAGTGCCCCTAATACCACTCCTTACATAGATACCTTCAATACAGGTGTCTATGGGAGTACCCCTACAGGCTACCTCTGGTTAATACCTGAGCTAGCGATGCGTACCCAGGTCACCCAGAGGGTACTAAATGTTTCCACAAAGTCCTCCCGCGATGGAGAGGCCGCTAGGCTCTGAATCAACCTAGTGTGTTATGAGAAGTAGCTATCTGCTCTTGCGAGAGCTAATAGTGGCCCTGAGGGGCAAGCTTGGTTGTTATCCACTCTTTGTAGGCAATGCAGTCAGCCCCCATTGAGTACAACCAGGAAGTACTGCCCCTCTTGCTGCACAAATTAGCCCGGTTTAGAGTGTTAGCTCAGTTGTCTATGAGTCTATATCTCTATTCCGGGCTTTTTGGCTGAGAGGGGTAATACGCAACTGCGGCACCTCAGGTTCCCCTAAAGCCACCCTCAGACTCATCAGGTTAACCTAGGAAGAGCTACAGCCTGAGTTTGATAGACTGGTAGCCAATGCTAACCACGGTACACTACAGGGCCTTGTAGGTGCCCTACTGTCGATTCAGTCTATTCCCTTCTTTCGGAGACCTCCATAGCAAAGCATCACATCAATGCTCTTTGTCTCTCGGGGGGTTAGGGTCGTTACCTGGGGCAATGGTGTCTTTGCTTCGTATCTTCCCATCTACACCCTTGGTGATTAGCTCTCCTCCGCCTTGCTTCCCTAGCATTCCCTTTGCTGCTCCGATAGCTTCCTTTTGGGTTGCATGTTTGCTAGAAGCCCGCTCGGCATCATTACGCTTGTTCTCCCAGGTTCCATCCGGTTGCTGGGATACGGTTCTGTCTCGCCCTTTACTCATGTCTTGGCCCCCTCGAATGTCCAAATAATTATTAACTGCTCATCTGTTACTACGACACTAATAACGATTAGCTAAAGCAATAAATGAAACGGAAGTAGCGTCAACGTTACCCTTTCAAAAAAGCATACACCCCTTGTTGCACCACAGCAGGTTCCCCCTAAACTTTCCATTCCCCCATATGCGATTCTAATAAAGAATATCACCCCTCCCATACCTTGTCATTAACCTCATCACACTATTCGGTGAGGCGAAAACACTTCGTTAACAGCAACCTATTCGTTACCTGTCTTGTTCTTTTAAGGACCCCATATTATGCTAGTAGCTTTAAATACTCTCTCAGCAGCCCTTCACGCATTCAAAGAGTTTACCCAACAACCCGATGTGCAAATACAGACCGTGCAGACCTTCTTAGTCATCGCCGCCCAGGGAAATCCCGGAGTAGATGAATTAGCACGGCAAATAGGACTCACCCAAGCGGCCGCCAGCAGAAATCTCAAAAAACTGCGAGAAGGTCCGCATGGGCAGGAAGGGTACAGTCTTATCACTATGACACTAGACCCCCTTGATAACCGCAGGCGAATAACTAAGCTGACTGCACGAGGGCACGAACTGGTGCGCCATCTTGAGGGAGCAATGCTCCCCCCGATCCGCTCCCACGTTATTCGGGAATTGATGAAAGGGTAGACATGATAAAGCCCACGGGGAAGAAGGGAACCTATTGGTGTGATTTCCGAACCCCCGATGGGAAGCGTATCAGACAGTCCCTGCATACCGCTGATTGGGCAGAGGCCAAGGCTCTAGAGATAAAGCTGAGATACGATGCTAAAGCTACTACCGACCGCATACGCAAAGGAGGAATCACCCTTTCAGAGGCATTTCAACATGCTCTACGGGTAAGGGACTCTTGGAGGTCCGCCAAAAGCTTAGGCTCTATCGAAGCGATATATAACCAAGTTGTGGCCCACTTCGGAGCCAAGCGCCCCCTCTCGAAGATTACCGACGAACTCCTCCTTCAGTATGGGGAGAAACTTAAGCGCCAGCGTAAGACACCCTCCACGATAAACAAGAGGCTATCCCTAGTTTCCGTGCTGTTTGATGAAGCCATTAAATGGAAAAAGTACAGTGGGGAAAAACCAAAACTCATCAGATACAGGGTCAAGAATGATAGGAGGAGGTTGATTACTCCCGAAGAGGAAGCTTGGGCTGTCTCCCTGTGTATCCAAAGCAGCCCGTACGAGGCGGCAATGGCTGAACTTATCATTGTCTTGGCTGACACTGGCCTGAGACTCTCTGAAGCCCTCAGAATTCTGCCCAGGAACTTGGATATACATAACAGGACTGTGCTCGTAATGGACACCAAGTCGGGAGATGACAGAGTTGTACCCCTTACTGGCAGAGCCTTAGCAATCCTCCAGAGGCGCAATACGACTCCAGTGTTTTGGCCTTTGAATGCTCACGTGGTCTCTCATATCTGGCGAAGGATTCGTAAGAAGATGGGCTTGGAGCATGATAAGGAATTTGTGTTACATGCCTTCCGTCACACTTATGGTTCCACGCTGGCAAATGCTGGGACCGATTCTTTCCGTTTGCAGAAGGTTATGGGGCACAAAAGTATTCTGTCTACACAACGATACATTAAGGTCTCAGCCTCAGCCCTCAGTGGCCTCTCCAGCATTATCGAAGCTCGCACTGCCACGTTCAAGCACCACGTTCTCCCCGAAGACAAGCAGGAAGAAACCCCTAAAGGATAGCTTTAGAGGGCGCTAGTCAATTCCCCCCGCGTAACACCTAAAGTAGCACTCACCCCCAATATCTGAGGATATACCCCAATGCCCCGAGAAGTTAGAACGAGCATAGACACGAGACAAGTCTTAACCCCCATCTCAGCTCCACGAGTTACCCAGGTGGTTGCACAGCCTACGAACCAGCTAGTAACCCCCGCCGTAGACCCCGAGCTAAACGGCTTGATACACGGGCTTGCCACCATCAGCCCCTCCCTTCAGCAGTACGCCTACGCTACACGCTTCGAACAGGCAAAGGACAACGAAAAGCAGATAGCCGCTGGTGCTGCTGCCAAAGCTCAAGGGAAAGATATACCTCCTGGTTCCCCAGAGTACTTCAAGCACGGATACATGGTGCAAGCCGGGCAAATAGGTGCTGAACAAGCAGCAAATGAATTCACAAACAGGATACAAACTGAGTTCGATTGGGATACAGGGGACCTCAATAAGTTTACCAAGGACCACTTTTCCCAAGACACGAAGGGAATAACTGATGAGTCATACCTTGAGGGGTACAACCAGGTAATCCCTAAGCGTATAGAAGCTGTCCAGGCTGGTGTCCTCAAGCACCGTAGCGAGGCATTAGTAGCCAAGACTGAAGCTAACGCTATGGTAAAGCTGGACAGGGACATGAGAGCCTACGTGGAGAACGGCGAAGCTATCCCTGATGTGGTCTTTGATACCCACCGCAAGGACTTGAAGGATGCATTCGGTATCTCAGGTAGCCGGTTTAATGAACTTCTCTTTGCCTCCATGAAACGTATTGGGGACGATGGAAACTATGCAATCTATGAAGCATTGAAGAAGCCCAAGCCTGACGGTACCCCAGGTATGTATTACATTCCCGCGTGGAAAGAGAAGATAGACCAAGCACAGATTCACTCTCAGAATGTTTATCTCCAGAAGCGTAGCCAAGCAGATGCAAGCCTAAAGAAGGAGAGAGAGGATAAGCAGGATACAGCCCTCTACGACGTATTCCTCAAGATGGACACCGACCCCGCATCCGCAAGAATGGAGTACTCAAGGCTTCGCAGTGAGGGGTTATTCAGCCGTGCATCAGACTTGATTAACTGGGACACCAAGATTAACGCCGCATCTAAAAGGGAAGCGTCAGCGGAACAGCAGGACCATGAGGTCACACTTCAGCAGGGTATCTATACCGGCAAGGTACGCCCACAGCAGATAGTCCAGGCTGACATTACTCCAGCACAGAAGCGTTCGCTTATGACAGAGTGGCGGCAAGTGACGAATGATGCACGGCAAGCAGCCGCAGCAGGGCAGACCGCAGCCAACTCCATCTATCGAACTCAGGACTTCCGCTCAGGGGAAACGTACATTGAAACAGTATTACGCCCCCAAGCTTCCCCACTAGACCCTATGGGTATAGGTACCGAATTTGCACGGCAACAAATGGCTACAGCCCGCAAGGAGTTCACTATTCGCGCCCGTGAAATTAAGAAACCACATGAGCTTCAAGAGCTAGCATCGGAGATAGCTACCCGCTTTCTGGATAGGAGGAAGGACCCGAGGGTCAATCAGGAAGTAGAAATGGCTGGCTCCCTCCGCTACTCCACGCTGGAGGAACTGAAGGCAGCAAGTGACGCGGGACTACTCACTGACCCGGTAGAGTTTGAAAACCATCTTCGCTATTTCAGGGCCGCACAGTCGCGGGATTCTAGAAAGGCTCGATAGCTAGCGCGTTTGTTGCATCACACTGATTGAATTTGACCCCCTAGGCTTTCCTCTATGGAAACTTCGGGGGTCCTTTTGCGGCCAACCCATCCGCAACATTGAAGTGCCTCAGACAGTGACTCATCAGAAACCTCTAGGATGAGCTAGAGATACGACACTAAGGCAGAGGTGTCAAATTCATCGCTAAATTGATTGTGAGCCGCCAAAACGCTATTACTGACCATTCCCTACAAATCCTCACCCATAAACTAGCTCATCGTTAACGGTGGGAGTAGTATCTAAGGCTGTAGATGAGACAACAATATAAAAAGGAATAATAAGAATGAAAAGCCTATCTCTCTTCCTGCTCCTCTCTCTTTCATTTCTTCCTTCAGCCCCTCTGTCGGCCCAGGTTAATTGCACTACATACTTCGGTGGGGAAACCTCTTGCAATGGCCCTCGTGGGTACCATGCGGAGGGGAGGCAGTACTTCGGAGGTGTAGAAAGCTGGTATGACAATAGGGGGAACACCTCTACTGTTCGGCATCACGCCTTCGGTGTAACCACGATAGATGCAGAGCCGCGTTACACCTTTCCACATGGGGCAGGAAGATTATTCAACCCATCAGTGGACACAGGGAAAGGGCGTCTAGATATCCCCCTAATTGGGGAAAAGCGCCCACATCATCGTGATAGAGGAGGCGACACCTACCAACAGATGTACGGCACACCCCAGCCCACAGCTTATAGCGCTAAAGAGATGGAGCAGTTTGAAACCGCCCATCGCGCTCGAATGGCAGAGCACGCTGCTTGGCAGAAAAACTATGAAGAGGTGATAGTTCCTATCATCTTACGTTCGCGGGCTGAGAACGCAGATGAGCAAGCCCGGCAGGTAGCGGGTAAGGCCCTAAAGGACAAAATTCTTGGCAGAAAACAAGCAGAAGCTAGGGTAGGTAATTTAAAGCAGGTGGCGAAGAATGACACAGACCTGAAGCAGCAGAAAGCACGAGCTTCAGCAGAAATGGCCCTCCTAGATGCAGAGCTAGACCATATGATAGCTAGGCAGGCTCAAGCTAAGGGGAATTGATGAAGTAGAATTGGCCCCTACAGGTGGCACCTACACCCATCGTGTAACCCTCATGGATACTAGGTAACAGTATATAGGTGTTGCCCCCCATCAGCCACCCCAATTACTTCTTTCCTCTGCATTATCCTTAGCTTTAAGAATTGTGGCACACTTACTGGCCACTGCAACCTGGCGCCTATGGCCCTTCGTATGGGTGCTAAATACCTTCGGCGACGCGGGCCACTATCGGGTGGGTAAGCCACTGTATCGCGTCGCTCATACATCCCCTAGGAACATATTTAACAGGGTCCTCTCGTACTTCAGACTTGAAGGTTGGCAATAGTCGGAAGTTCCAGGTGTTAGCAATCATCAAGGACCGCATAGCTCAAGCTAAGAAGGAGTCACCAAGTACGACCAAGAGCACAGCCGCGCCCTTTAGAGAAGTCCTTCGTCAAGACTATGTAGAAGACAGGCACGGCACAGTGGAGCTGTTGAAGCTTGGTTTTAGACGAAGCAGAGCGTATAGCTCAGGTACATCGTGATAGTGATGCACAGGCAGTTTATGCAGAAGCCGACCGCCCCATAACAAGAGCACACGACCCTCCAAGACGAGTAGCCGATTGTAGAGGTTCAAGGAGTTACCAATGTCACACCAGGGTGTAGCCCCCGTCAGCTACCGCATTTTGCGTCGTTCTACAATACTCCGGTTGTACCCGCCCCGTCGTCTCCCTCCCCCAGAGGATAGCACCGGGCGAACGCCGCTGCGATTCTCCCCTGGCTCCCCCCATCCCTTGCGTCAATCTACTCATCCTCATCTTTAAAAAAACAGGGTGAATACGTCTGCTAATCCTGGTCAGGCTCGTCCTATATAGGTTATTTGCAATTATGTTAGATAACGTACAGACAAGCCTCTCTAAAGAAGCCAATCTCTAAAAAAACAAAAAACCAGTGAGTTAAATGCTGGAATGCGGCGAGGAGAAACGCTGAATCATGGCGGCTTTAAACCCGACTCAACCTGATCCTAATACCCCCTCAAGAAGGAAGTTGTCGTGGATTCTTAAGCGCAATTGTTTTAAGGCTATGAAATTAAGTTGCAACAAGCATAGGTTACATTACTACACACTATATACGACCTCTGACCCTGCGCAGCTTTCATGGCCCCGGCTCCCAACTTTCAGAGAAGTGCAATGAATAATATCGCCGCTTCAGAGTCATTTGATCTGATTCAGCAATTTTGCTCAGAGTAAGAGGCTCGATAATTCTGCGGCCGATATGCACTTGGCACCTGTCCATAGACGTAGATCTCGAACGGTCATCGAACATTCGGGTAGCCGCGGCGGCTTATATGTCGTGGGAAGCGTTGTTGCCCTGTCAGGGCATGGACTGGGTCAGGGTTCGTCGCCCTCGAGCCTGAGGTGGGTGATTCTTCAATTTACTGTTCAAGCTGGCTAAGCAAACGTCTTAATCACAACATGGGCTTGTTCTCATCACTTTCGTCGGATCATCTCCAGCGTTACTTCCGTATAATTCAGGAAGGCGTGGCCGTACGCCGGCATTTCGACCTGTTGAAGTGGCTTCAGGGGGAGATGCAGCACTATTTACCGCATGAAATCATGCTGGTCGCGTGGGGCGATTTCAGCTCTGATGTTATACGGTATGATATTGTTTCCGCTTTGCCGGGAGTAAGAACAGCGCATTCCGAGCCGGCCGGTCTTTCGCCATTGGTTCGTGGGCTTTATAATCGTTGGGTCGACGTCGGGAGAACCCCGTTTATATCGAGTGTCGATGAACTGGGCATTCTTCCTGAGTACAATGCTCTGCAATGTTCGTTTGGCAAGGCTTTGCAAAACATGCGCTCCTACGGCTTGCATGGCATTAGCGATAAACGGGGACATGACGAATGCCTCTACATAATGTTTAGCTCTCAAGACAAACTCAACGATTCAACGCTCAGCACAATCGAGATTCTGCTGCCGTATCTCGATTCGGCGTTGCGTCGGGTTGCGCCTCTGACAAGTTCTTCTTTTCAGGTGCCGTTCCTGCCGAGTTCACGTGGCAGCGAATACTACGGCCTAAGCGATCGCGAAGCGGAAATCATGGATTGGGTAAGGAAGGGCAAAACAAACGCTGAGATCGGAAGCATTCTATGCATCAGTTCATACACGGTAAAAAATCATCTGCACCAAATATTCAGAAAGCTGGACGTCTATAACCGGATGCAAGCTGTTTCCAAAATAGAGCGTAGTCCGAGTCATGGCTGAAGCGAATCCGACCTTTTCTGCTTCGACGGTTCCCTCCGGACACTCCAAGGGGCCGCTTGGTAACAATATGTTGAGCGCCGTTGAGGCTATCCTCGATCCTGCCGCACTTACGCTGTCACTCTGGCTTGTAAGCGTCAGCATTGAAGGAGAATTGCTCCCCCCCTACCTGATTCTGGCGGTGATCGTGTTCTCGATTACTTTCCCCGGCACTTCGCGCCTGCAATCCAGCATCATGGAAGTTATCGTCGACGTTTTCTACAGCTGGTTCTGGGTCGTGTTGCTTCTTTTTTTTCTTGGTTTTGCAACCGGATACATCGCCGAATTCTCCAGCCAGACATTGATCACCTGGCTTTGGGTTGCCCCCTTAAGCCAGGTTGGCGTGCACCTCGCATTACGCACCGCAGCGCCATATCTGTTGATGCTTCAAGGACCCCCGCAGCGAGCCATCATAGTAGGCATGAATGAGCAGGGCGTCGCGCTGGCGAGTCGCATTCAACAGACGCGGTATTCCAAAATCGAGTTGTCCGGCTATTTCGACGACCGGAATCCAAGCAGATTATATGAGACTGAACATGGACAATTGCTGGGGAGATTGCGGGAGCTTCCTTATTTTGTAAAAGAAAACCGCATCCAGTACATTTATTTGTCATTGCCAATGGCGTCGCAGCCTCGCATTCTCCACGTGCTTGACGAACTGAAAGACACTACTGCCTCGATTTATTTTGTGCCCGACATGTTCATTACCGACCTTATTCAGGGCAGGAGCGGAACGGTTTGCGGCACTCCTGTAATCTCGGTTTGTGAATCTCCCTTTACAGGCTCAAACGGGTTGATCAAGCGGGTGAGCGATATCGTTCTGTCGCTGCTGATCCTGGCTCTGATTTCTCCCCTCCTGCTGCTTATCGCCGCGACTATTAAGCTGGATTCGCGGGGTCCAATCATTTTCAAGCAGCGCCGTTACGGACTTGATGGGGAAGAAATTGTTGTCTATAAGTTTCGATCGATGCGCGTGTGCGAGGATGGCGATACTATCCGGCAAGCCCAAAAGGATGACAGCCGCGTGACCCGTTTCGGGGCTTTTCTGCGCAGAAATTCCTTGGACGAATTGCCCCAGTTTGTAAACGTTCTTCAGGGCCGCATGAGCATCGTCGGGCCAAGACCGCATGCGGTCGCGCATAACGAGATCTACCGGAACCTGATAAAGGGCTACATGATCCGCCACAAGGTCAAGCCTGGAATCACTGGATGGGCTCAGGTTAACGGTTACAGGGGCGAAACTCGCACCCTTGATAAAATGCAGGCTCGTATCGATCATGACCTTGATTACCTGCGTAACTGGTCGTTGCGGCTTGATCTGCACATTATCTTAAAAACGGTTTTGATAGTATTGCGAGATAGAGCTGCTTATTGATAGCAGCTTGAACAAGCTGGCAGCGGACGTATTTTGAGCAAAAAAATGGAAGATGCAATAAGCAATGAGCTGCAGTCAAACGCTTGCGAATCATCATTCAGTTAAAACGGTATCAAAGGCAAGGGCGCGGTCGACAATCCCGCTTGCGCGAGGATGTGGCGGAGCGGGATTGGACCCTGGCCGAGAGATGTTCAGTGACTTCTCATTTCGCGCACGGTCCCGCGCTTTTAGCCTGTTACAATGGTTCCTAGGAACTATTGTCTGAAAAGTTTAAAAGGTGATACCGTTGTGATACTGCGGCCAAGAACAGAAAATACATAATGAAAATAATATTGCCGCCGAACCGTCCCCGTCGTCATAGCCGTTGGTTTGGAATTCCCGCTTTTGTATGCTTGTCGATGCTCGCGCAATATGCTGTAGCTGATCGCGGCGATACGCTCAACCTCACCGGGGGGAGTACGTTCCTGTACGACACCAATGTATTTCGCTTATCAAACATCGTTCCCGCGAGTATCGTCGGCAGCGACACTAAATCCGATCTCATCATCACCACAACGGGCACGCTAACTTGGGATAAGTTTTACTCCATGCAGCGCTTCGAGGTTAATGGCAGTCTTGTTGACAATCGTTACCATAATTTCGATTACCTCAATTTTCTGGCAAAAAACGGCACAGCCACCTGGCACTGGTATCTGACCCCCTCTTTTTACGGGAGGCTGATGGGGAACCACCGGGAAGCGCTGAACAACTTCGCCGATCTCACCGGGTTCGCTAACTCCACTAACCGAAATCTGCGTATTGAGAATAATTTCCGGTTTGAGGGGGTTTTCGAGCTGGATGGCGCATGGCGCCTGATAGGTGGGGTGGCTTATGACGTCCGGACGAACAGCAGGACGCTCGTGCAGGATTTTGACAACAGCGTTCTCTCGGTCGATGGGGGACTACGCTATGCCTTTCCCTCCGGGAGTTCGCTTACGTACAAGTTCAGACATGGCCATGGGGAATTCTTTAAAAGACCAGAGCCGATACAGAGTCAGCTCTTCGATACCCGTTTCAACGAGATGGAGCATGAGTTGCGGCTTATCTGGCCCGTAACCGGCAAGACTTCGATCGATGCGCGCGTGGGTCACTTGGCACGTCACCATGCTCACTTTCCCGAAAGGGATTTCGAGGGCTTCGTGGGCAATTTCAACCTTAACTGGGCTGTTACGGGCAAAACTCGGGTGGTCGCCGGTTGGGCGCGCGACCTGCTCAACTTTCAGCTAGCGCCGAATACCTTTGTGGGTTCGCCATTTTTTCAACCGTTTTCCAGCAGTTATGTAGGTGCGAACCGGGTCTTTTTCGCCCCGGTATGGCAGATCACGGAAAAAGTAGCATTGCGCCTGCGTTACGACTTCATTCTGCGTGATCATTTGGGGGCCGTCCAATTTGTCGCGGGCGGGGATCGTACGGATACATCGCATTCGGGCATGATAGCGGTGGACTGGCAGCCGTTGAGGGCACTTTTTATTAGTGGCGCACTACAGCGGGATCACCGTTCCTCGGACCATAGAGGCTTCAATTTCGACAGTTCAGCGGCGAGCGTCTCGGCAAGACTTAATTTTTAGCGGTGATGGGGTGAACGAGCGGTGTTAATAACAAAAACAATTTGCATGGTGAGCTTGTTTTCATTTCACGCTGGGGAAAATCGGCCGCTTTCAACCAAGGCTGAGTCAGCCGACCGGTTCATTGACGACTTTTATTATCTCGTGTATATCATTTTAATAGCCTTTTTTGTTGTGGGCTTGCCGTTACTGGCACCAGTCCCGCAGTGGTTGTCAGGAGTCGGCGTTATCGCTCTTTGCTTTATACCTATCTTTTCTCGGGCAGGAAGGCAGCTTTGGCTAAGTCGCAATGTATACCGTCACATATTTTTACATTAAAAGAAGGCAGAAATGCGAAACATCGCTCACCATATAATATCTATACTGCTGATTCCCTTGGTCGCGCTTGGGATTGCCGGTTGCGGTAGCAAAGAGGCTGAAAAGCAGAAGCCCGCGACACAAATCGCCGCGAAAGTTAATTCAGGCGAAATTTCTGTTCACCAGCTTAATTACGTATTGACGCGGACCCCGGGAGCGGGCGCTGCAAGTGCCGAGACGGCGCCCAAAATCCGCCGTGAAGTTCTGGATCGACTGGTTGATCAGGAACTCGCAGTCGAGAAAGCTACGGAAAAGAAGCTGGACCGGTCACCCGAGGTACTCCTCGCTCTTGAGAATGCTCGCCGGGAGATACTAGCCCGCGCCTATGTGGAGCAAGTTACTGCGGCTGCCCCCAAGCCGACTATTGAAGAAGCAAAGAAATATTACGCCGAAAACCCGCCACTTTTCGCGGAGCGCCGCATTTATAACATTCAGGAAATCGTAATGCCGGCAACTGCCGGGGTTCCCGCCGAGTTGCGTGGAATGGTCGAGGCCGGAAAGCCGATGGAAGAGATTGCCAATTGGCTTAAAGGTAGGGGCATAAAATTTGCGGCGGGTAGCGCTACCCGATCGGCTGAACAAATTCCGCTCGAACTGCTACCGAAAATACACCCGCTCAAGGCCGGGCAGAGTCTGGTTCTGGAAGGCCCCCAGACAGTGACGGTGATGAGGCTTGCTGGTGCGCAATCGGCGCCGGTGTCGGAAGAGGCGGCACTACCCCGTATCCAACAGTTTCTCGGCAATCAACGCGCTGCCGAGATGGCCAAACAGGAGTTTAAAACCCTTAAGGCCAACGCTAAAATTACCTACATGGGGGAATTCGCTGGCTCTGACACACCGCAAACTGCGGCCGGACCCCAGGCCACCGAGGCAAAAGACCCTGGTATGGCAACCCGCGCTTCTACCCCCGGCGGGTCAGTCGAGAGAGGCGTAGCCGGTTTAAAGTGAAACTGTCCAATTATTATATCTATAAGGGAAATTTGACATCCATGACTCAAGCTCTGACGCGGATACTGACTCTTTTCTTTGCCCTATTGGCGACGACCGTTTTTGCGGAGGGGAATCACGACTATCCGCTTGGCCCTGGGGATGTACTACGTATTCAGGTTTTCCAGAATCCTGACCTCACTACCGAAACGCGCGTTTCCGAGAACGGGGTGATAACTTATCCCCTGATTGGCAACATTGACGTTGGCGGTCTCCCTATCTCTGCCGCAGAAAAGAAAGTTGCTGACGCACTAAAGAATGGCGGTTTCGTTCGGCAACCACAGGTCAACATTATTCTCCTGCAAATGCGCGGAAATCAGGTGAGCGTACTCGGGCAGGTCAACCGTCCGGGCCGGTTTCCGCTTGAAACCCTCAGCCGCGTGAGTGATATGTTGGCCATGGCCGGAGGGATCACCCCGACCGGGGATGATTCAGCCATCGTAATTGGTTCGCGCGACGGGAAGCCCTTCCGTAAGGTGATTGATATAGCGGAGCTCTACCTCGGTGAAAGATCCGATGCGGATATCATTCTCGCAGGCGGCGACGTGATCTACGTCCATCGCGCGCCGGTCTTTTATATTTATGGTGAAGCTCAGCGTCCGGGCGCCTATCGTATCGAACGGGGAATGACAATCCAGCAGGCCCTTGCCCAAGGTGGGGGGCACACCGTGCGTGGCAGTGAGTGGCGGCTGCGGTTGCATAGGAAAAACGCGGACGGTGTGGTCGAAAAACTCTCTCCGGAGATGACCGATACCGTACAGCCAAATGACATCATTTACGTGCGGGAAAGTATTTTCTAAACGGTAGCAAACCAGTAGCCAAACCTTATGACACTCTCACAATTTCTGCTTATCCTTCGGGCCCACCGGAAAGTAGCGCTCCTCGCGTTTCTTCTCGTCGTGAGTACGACACTGGTGGTGAGCCTGATCCTGCCAAAGGAATACACAGCCTATACAGCGGTTGTGATCGACGTTAAGTCACCCGATCCTCTCGTCGGTATGGTATTGCCTGGATCCCTTACTCCAGGATATATGGCGACGCAGATCGATATCATAAACAGTGATCGAGTGGCGCAACGGGTGGTCAAACTGTTACGCATGGATGAAAGCCCGGCTATCCGCGAGCAGTGGGAGGAGGCGACCGAAGGTGAGGGTGATTTAACGGTGTGGCTGGCTCAGTTGTTAAAGAAAAAACTAAACGTTAAACCCTCGCGCGATAGTAATGTCGTCAACATTGAGTTCAGTGGTGCCGACCCCAGCTTTGCTGCGGTCGTGGCTAATGCCTTCGCACAGGCATATATAGACATAAATCTCGAACTCAAGGTCGATCCGGCCCGTCAACACGCGAGCTGGTTTGACGACCAGACAAAAGCCCTCCGGGACAAACTGGAAAAAGCCCGTCAGGCGCTTTCGGCCCATCAGCAGGAAACCGGCGTTATTGCCACCGAGGAGCGCCTGGACTATGAGGTTGCCAAGCTCAACGAGCTTTCAACGCAGTTGACCATCGTGCAGGGACAAACCTCCGACAGCAGCAGCAAGCGCAGATCTACTGAAAACCCGGAGACGCTGGCGGAAGTGATGCAAAATCCATTGATCAACAGCCTAAAATCTGACATAGCCCGCCTTGACGCCAAGCTTCAGGAAAGCAGCGTGAATCTCGGTAAAAACCACCCGCAGACGCAACGGGCGCAGTCGGAGCTCGCATCGCTTAGAAACAGGCTAGCCAGTGAGACGCGGCAAATCCACAATAGCATCAGCACCTCCTACGAAGTGGGCAAACGGAAGGAGCAAGAGTTGCTGGAAGCGATTGAAAGGCACAAAAAATACGTGCTTGAGCTGAACGGACAGCGCGACCAGATCAGTGTCCTGCAGCGCGACGTTGAAGCTGCCCAGCGCAACTTTGAGGCGGTGAGCCAACGTTCTGCTCATACCAGACTTGAGAGTCTCTCGGTCCAAACAAATATCGCGATACTGAATCCAGCCTCTATACCCATTGAACACTCACGACCCCGGATTCTACTCAACGTATTGATCTCCATATTCCTGGGTACATTGCTTGCGGTAGGTGTGGCGGTGGTGCTTGAGCTTATGAATCGCCGCGTGCGCTCGGTGGAAGATCTAACCCAAGTCATGGATCTGCCAGTGTTAGCTACGATCTCCATTGCCGGAACGCGATCTCCTTCGGGCACCAGAAAAGGTAGATTTTTGGGACGTAGTGCGCCAAGACGAGCAATAGGAATGGAAGTCCCCGAGCATTGACCGGAACCCAGCCATGAAACCAGTTACAAGTACCTTTCCAAGTATTAAGCGGCAGCAGACCACAAGTTCGGGTGATGCGCAAGTTCACGGTAAAACCCAGTTGGGTGCCGGGAGCCATAGCTCAATCGGTACCATTCTTGTCGATAGCGGACGTTTATCTTCCGAAAACGCTGAGCGTATCCTGCGGCTACAAATAGAGCAGGACAAGCGTTTTGGCGACACCGGCCTTAAACTTGGTCTCCTGACGGAAGAGGACATTCGCTTCGCACTCTCACGTCAGTTCGATTATCTTTACCTTCCGCAAACAGACACCAGCCTGCATCATGATCTTATAGCTGCCTATGAGCCATTCAGTCCCGCGGTTGAGAAGTTGCGAGCGCTACGCAGCCAACTGATGTTGCGCTGGTTCAACGGCGAGACGCGGCGCAATGCTCTTGCCATCATGAGCCCGGGCGAGAGCGAGGGGCGAAGCTTTATCGCAGCCAACCTGGCAATCGTATTCTCTCAGCTCGGGGAACGTACTCTGCTCATCGATGCTGACCTTCGAAATCCGCGCCAGCATAAGTTATTCAAGTTGGGCCATGGTGGGGGCCTCTCAGGTATGCTTGCGGGCCGGAACGGGACCGAGGTCATCAGCCGGATTTCGCCACTCCATGGGCTTTCGGTGTTACCTGCTGGCGCTGTGCCACCCAATCCGCAGGAATTGATCGGCCGCCCCGTTTTTGCCGAATTGTTACAGACACTTATTCAAGATTTTGACATTGTTATTGTCGATACCCCCGCTGCCAACCACCATGCTGAGGCAGTGACTCTTGCTGTTGGCGCATCCGCGGCGCTCATACTGGCTCGCAAAAATCGCAGCTCCGTACCCGACATCGTCAGTCTTGCCCGCAGTCTTGAACAAACGCGCACGATGCTGGTGGGCTCAGTACTGAATGATTTTTAAGCAATTAAGTAAAGGACGATACAGCCGGATAGCAAATCTCACTGAAGAACGTACTTCAAAGCGAGCAAGCCGGGTTGCGGCGGTGTTGTGCCGCACCTCTACAAGTTCTGTTACGTTGGGTTAAAACTAAAATGAGCATCAATTCACCAACTGCATTCAACAGACGAGCGGACGCATCGGCGGGCTGGCGCAGACAATTGCTCATCTGGTTACCTATAATAACCGGGTTGATTGTACTTTACCTTCCGAGCCTGGTTGATTTGTTCCGGGGCGTCTGGAGTACCGATCAGCAAGCGCACGGCCCCATCGTACTAGGAATCGCGTGCTGGCTTATGTATCGGAAGTGGCCGGAAATGGTGCTCGTGAGCGAAGGCCAGTCGGGCACTCCCTCGATTGGTTGGCCGCTTTTCATATTCGGTTTAATACTTTATATCCTGGGCCGTTCACAGGATATTCTGGTCTTTGAAATTGGCTCGGTCGTTTGGCTGTTTTCCGGAATATTACTACTCATTCGTGGCGGGAAAGCGCTTAAAGCACAGTGGTTCCCTCTCTTCTTCATGCTTTTTATGATTCCGCTCCCCGGCCCGCTGGTTGATTTTCTCACCATGCCGATGAAAATGGCGGTTTCCTATGTAGCTGAAAACATACTTTTCTGGGCTGACTACCCAATCGCGCGTACCGGCGTGATTTTGCAGATCGGGCAGTATAAGTTACTGGTTGCGGATGCATGCGCCGGGCTTCACACGCTTTTTACGCTGGAAGCGCTGGGATTGCTCTACCTCAACATAGTACGGCACGACTCCGTCATGCGCAACATTGCTCTTGCCATTCTGATCGTGCCCATCTCTTTTACCGCAAATGTCATACGCGTGATGATCCTGACTTTGATCACTTATCATTTCGGGGATGAGGCAGGGCAAGGCTTTCTCCACGGTTTCGCCGGCATGGTTCTTTTTCTCAGCGCGCTGCTTTTGATTATTGGTGTAGATTCCCTCCTTCAACTTGCCATCAGGTTGCGGCATAAGAGTGGGACGGCAAGCCCTACCTGAGCCCATGAATGTCTGGATAAAAAATTTCATTCTGCTCGTCCTAATGCTCGCGGCTTCAGGGCTCGCGCTGGCCTTGCGGCCCACCTACAAGGTCGCGACATATGAGCCGGCGATTGACCTCGAAGCGATAATTCCCCGCGCTTTTGGGGAATGGCACGCGGAAAAGGAAAATCCAGTGCCAATGGTTGACCCGCAGCAGCAGGAAATGATTGAAAAAATTTATACACAGACCCTCAATCGCACCTACGTTAATAACCATGGCTATCGAATCATGCTCGCGATAGCATATGGAGATGATCAAAGAGACGCCATGCAGCTGCACTATCCGGAAGTTTGTTACCCTGCGCAGGGGTTTTCGCTGACGGGAAAGGAAAAAGGAACGCTCACGACGGAAAATGGATCAATTCCAGTCACGCGGATACTGACCAATCTGGGCCAGCGCAACGAACCGGTTACGTACTGGACAACGGTTGGCGACAAGGTATTCCAGGGGGGAATCGAGAAGAAACTTGTTGAGATAGGTTACGGCCTGAACGGAAAAATACCCGATGGCTTGCTGATCAGGGTTTCCTCTATCGACCCGGAAGCGTCCCACGCCTTTGCGGTGCAGGCGCGATTTGCCGATCAGATGCTCGGTGCCCTAACGCCTAAATACAGGCAAAAATTAAATGGCAATCTCTAGCTCGACTACCCCCGAAAAAAAAATCGCACTGATTACTGGCATTACTGGACAAGATGGCGCTTATCTTGCCCAATTTTTGCTCACCAAAGGCTACGTGGTTCATGGAATCAAGCGGCGGACCTCGCTTTTCAACACCGACCGAATCGACCATCTTTATCAGGACCCGCATGTCTCACAACGTAACTTCGTTCTTCACTACGGTGATTTGACTGATTCAACCAATCTGATCCGCATCATTCAACAGGTTCAGCCGGATGAAATCTATAACCTCGCTGCGATGAGTCACGTCGCGGTCAGCTTTGAAACCCCGGAATATACGGCTAACGCTGATGGGATTGGCACATTACGCATTCTCGAGGCGATTCGCATCCTTGGTTTTGAGAAAAAAACTCGATTTTACCAAGCCAGCACGTCCGAACTGTATGGGCTTGTGCAAGAAGTGCCTCAGAAGGAAACTACACCGTTCTATCCTCGCAGCCCCTATGCGGTTGCAAAGCTCTATGGCTACTGGATTACCGTTAACTATCGAGAGGCCTACGGGATATATGCGTGTAATGGCATACTCTTCAATCACGAGAGCCCAATCCGGGGCGAAACTTTTGTGACGCGCAAGATTACCCGAGCACTTTCCCGGATCAAACTTGGCTTGCAGGACTGTCTTTATTTGGGAAACATTGATGCGCTGCGCGATTGGGGTCACGCCCGCGATTATGTTGAGATGCAGTGGCTAATGCTCCAACAGGAGCAGGCAGAAGATTTTGTTATCGCGACGGGTATTCAGTATAGCGTTCGCGATTTTGTCAATGCGGCAGCCCAAGAGCTGGGTATGAGGCTGACATGGAGGGGGAAGGGACCTGATGAGGTTGGAATGGTCGCTTCAGCTTCCGCAAATGTCGAATCCAGAATAATTATCAGGATCGACTCGCGATACTTTAGGCCGACCGAAGTTGAAACTCTTCTTGGTGATCCAACCAAGGCAAAGAAAAAACTGGGATGGACGCCGAAGACTACTTTCCAGGAACTCGTAAGTGAAATGGTTCGTGAGGACCTGAAAAGTGCTGAGCGAGACGAACTCGTGAAGAAACATGGTTTTTCTGCATACGACTATCACGAATAGGATCGCGATGGATAAAAATGCAAAAATCTATATCGCGGGTCACCGTGGTCTCGTCGGGTCGGCCCTCCTCCGCAAGCTCTCCGCTGATGGCTACAATAATCTCATCACATACAACCACGTTGAATTAGATCTGACGAAGCAACGCGTTGTCGAGGAATTTTTCGCGCGGGAAACCCCTTCATACGTATTCCTTTCAGCTGCGAAAGTAGGTGGAATTTACGCCAATAACACATACCCGGCAGAATTTATTCGCGATAACCTTGCCATTCAGACGAATGTGCTTCACGAAGCTTATCGCAGCGGTGTAAAACGACTGATGTTTCTAGGTTCAAGTTGTATTTATCCCAGGCTGGCTCCGCAGCCGATGAAGGAAGAATATCTCCTCAGCGGTCCGCTGGAATCGACCAACCGCCCCTATGCGATTGCCAAAATTGCTGGTATTGAAATGTGTTGGAGCTACAATCGGCAATACCGCACAAAGTACTTGGGGGCCATGCCGACGAATCTTTTCGGCCCCGGTGATAATTACGATCTCAATAATAGTCACGTTATTCCTGCCTTAATACGCAAGTTTCATGAGGCGAAGATGGCGGGGAATTCTCCTGTGACTATCTGGGGTACCGGTACCCCCCGACGGGAGTTCCTGTATAGCGAAGATATGGCGGATGCCTGTATCTACCTCATGAACCTTCCCGAGGAGCGATTCGATTCCCTGCTGGGAAGTGATGAGGCGGCGACTGGGGTGTTCATGCCCCCTCTCATCAATATCGGAGTGGGCACGGACCAGACAATCCGTGAGCTGGCGGAATCCATTAAAAAGGTGGTTGGTTGCACGAGCGCCATAGTTTACGACAGCTCCAAGCCGGACGGAACTCCGCGCAAGCTAATGGACGTTTCCCGACTGAATGCGTTGGGTTGGCGCGCTCAAACTTCCTTGGAAGCGGGGTTGGTCAATGCTTACCAGGATTTTCGTGGTAAGTATTCCTGAGCCTATCTCCATTTGACACAGGTCGGTTCGCCCACATCGGATCGGATTGGTAAGATAACTATGCATCTGCGCTATCGGTCCAATACGTAAAATGAACTCATCTTTCAGCCCAGCAGGACGGAGTGGACCTGTTGCTGTCGTGCTGGCAGCCGGGGTATTAGCCATCTTCTTTGGCCTGGTTTCGGTTACGGCCAACCCGACTCTTATCAGTGTTGCCGTTGCCCTGTTCGTAGGGGTATTTTTGATTGCACGGCCAGCGTGGATTGTCTGGCTGGTGTTGTCGCTTGGTTTGCTTGTGACTGGCCTCCTTCCTCTTTTTAGCGAGGAAGGAATCGTTACAAAAGCTTCCTGGGGCGTCTCGATTCTGTGTTTTTTCCTCATGATGGTGGCATTCTTTACGGCCATCACGTCGCCGGGCGCCCGACGTAATACTCCGGCCTTCGTCTGGCTCGCTCTATGTTTTCTCGTTTATTCAGTCCTCGTGTCTTTTATCCAGTGGTACTCCATAGGGGAGTTTTCCGGTGGCTTCAAGCGCTATTTTCAGATGTGGGGCCTCCTGTTCGCCTTGTGCTGGTTTCCCTTCATTGAACGGGACGTCCGGCGGTGGCGCGTATTTCTTCTGATCGTTGCGCTGCTGCAGTTGCCCGCTGCGCTTTACGAACTCATCGCTCTCGTCCCCCTGCGGGAGGGATTACGTAATATTGTGCCACTCGATGTTGTTGCAGGTACCTTCGGTGCAATGCGTTACGGTGGTGGCGCCAGCGGGGAAATGGCCACTTTCCTTATCATCGTGCTGGCATTCCTGCTCGCACAGCAAATGGAGAAGACGCTGCCCCCCCGTCGCATAACGCTGCTCGCGCTGCTGGTACTAACGCCGCTGTTTTTGGGGGAGACGAAGGCTGTAGTGGTTCTGCTTCCAATAATGTTTTTGGTTCTCTACCGTCGCGAAATGATCGCCCGCCCTCTTTATGGGCTGGCTGGTCTTGTTGTTGGTGTGCTGCTTACCGCAGCTGCAGGTTTATTTTACGTGAGTTTGTCGGAAAGACACCTGGACGACCAGATTCAGGATTACCTCGACTACAATATTTATGACAAGGGCTATGGCCAGTATCACCTTAATCGAACCACAGTAATAACCTTTTGGGCCAAGCAACAGGGTACGCATGATCCAATTTCATTTGTGCTCGGAAACGGCCTGGGCAGTGCGCATAATCAGGCTGGTGGACACGTGGCGATGCGATACCCAAATCACGGAATCGGGTTGACGACCGCTTCGAGCCTGCTTTGGGACGTGGGTATTTTCGGGGTTGGTCTGTTCGTTGCTATTTTTGTCTCGGCCTGGAGAACCGCGGTCGGGTTGCAGCAGAAACTCGCGGACCCGACGATGCGGGCCGATGTTGCAGCGATTCAGGCAGCGCTGGCGCTATTCGCCGTTTATCTTTTCTTTCGTTCATCGCTGCTCGAAAATCTGAGTTTTCAGATCGTGTTTGTCGTCTTGCTCGGTTATCTCGCGCGGTTACATCGTACGCATGGTGTTCTCCCCGACAAAAGCCGCTGATGGGTGTCTCGCCATATTCCAGGGCAGCGCTGTCGCGCAGCGCTACGCACTTCCTTGCCGGAAAGGCGGTTTCCGCTCTGCTTACTGTAATTCTCTTGCTCTGGCTGGTGCGGTTGCTCTCGACCGAGGAATATGGCGCTTACGTTGCGTTCGTGAGCGCAATGGAACTTATGCTCGCCATTACCTCCCTAGGTCTGCCTTGGGTGGCGGCACGGTACCTGCCTGAGTTTCGGCTATATGCCAGCGGTAACAAACTGAGCCAATTCGTGTGGCAGCTAGTTGGCCGCCTCGTCGCCTTTTTGGTAGCGGGATCTCTGTTGCTCTTTGCGGTGATGCCATGGGCACTGGAATCTCTCGAACTTATGCAACATACCGCTGCCGCAAGGTTATACCTTTTGGTGGTGATCATGGAGGGCACGGGCCGGAATATAAGGGACCACATTCTCGGCCCCTTGCTACAGCAGGGATCTGCGCAAATCAGTTTAGTCGCCCGCAACTTGGTCATGCTACTTCTTATAAGTATAACGGTACTCCAGGGTCCAGTGTACTTGCACGCTGTGGTACTGATCGAAATAGCGGCATCGCTATTCGGCATCTTCGTGGCGATCCGCGCATTGACCCGATACCTGCACGCACACCGCGACTTGCCGGGTAAGAACGACTGGCAGCCGGACATTTGGCGTGAAAGGTGGCGTATCGCGTTCTATATGTATTTCAATCATCTCGTTACGATGACCTATAGCCCGCAGGCTTTCGTGTTTCTGATTCAACGTTATATCGGTATAGAGGCTACCGCATTATTCGGCTTCTTACGCAGCCTATATACGCAGATTGCCAATTATTTGCCCGCTTCACTGCTATTCAGCCTGATTCGGCCAAAATTAATCGCCTCTTACGTGGGCGAAGGCGGACCTGGCGAGTTGACCCGAAACGCTAATCTTGCGGGCAAACTGAGTCTGTTCGCGCTGATGCCCGTCCTGGTATTCGTCGGGTTGGTAAACGATGAACTGTTGAGTCTACTAAGTGGTGGCAAGTTTGTCAGCGGTGGATATTACTTGGCAGGGCTGCTGTTAACCCTCATTCCCTTTAGTCAGCGGCACATTGTTGAAACAGTGGCGGTCGCCAACAACATGAGTTCGCTCTGCCTCTGGGGAAGCGCACTGGGAGTTTTATCGCTGCCGCTGGCCTATGTGCTCGTCGAGTCGGGCCTGGGCCTCTGGGGACCGATCGTCGCCATGTTAGTCGGCCAGCTCATTTTCAACACGGTACTTATCGGCGCGTTGGTTCGAACCACGGCATATCGGCCCGATATGCCAGGATTCATTAAGCTCTCCGCCTCAGCTTTGTTGTCATTCCTTGTGATACAACAAATGAGTATGCAGAACGCATTGCCAATGCACGGATTACTGAAGCTGCTCCTTTACGCCGCGCTGGGCTGCGGCCTTTATCTGCTCGTGTCATATTTCCTCAAGCCTTTTAATGGAGACGAGCGGGCCAGACTGAACCGATTGCTTAGACGTAACATATTCATTTGGTAGCAGTAAACCAACGGTTTGATTGTATGGCTACCGCCTTTGATTCAAACCTTATCTTGTCTCTTATCGACCCGAGGCAGGGTTGAACTTAAAGTGCTTTTAAGGTCCGGTCCAACTTCAAGAGTGAAAGTTGAATAAAAATGCATCATGGTATTTCGCAATCATTCACCCACCAGCCAGCTGATCGCATTGGACCTCCCGCAATAAGCGTCTGTGTATGTACCTACCAGCGACCTCACTTGCTGGCACTGCTTCTAAATAGTCTTGCACAACAAAGCTTCCGCGGGCTTTTCGAAATAATCGTTGTGGATAACGATCCTAACGGCAGTGCGTCCGATATTATCGACAGGGCGAAACAGCAGCATCCTGCTTTCAGCATCCGCTATACAGTGGAGCCGAAAAAAGGGATTTCGTTTGCGCGCAACACCGCAGCATCGCTTGCTACCGGAGATTTTGTCGCATGGATCGATGATGACGAAACCGCTACGAAGGATTGGCTCGACTTACTTTGGAAAACTCGGTTGCTAGAGGATGCAGACGCTGTTTTTGGTCCGGTGGTACCCGCTTTTCCCGAAGGTTCCCAATCCTGGGCCAGACGCAGCGGGCTTTATGATCGTCCGCGGCACGTGACCGGGACGGCCATCGACGCCCGGGAGGCCAGGACTGGCAATGCTCTTGTAAAAGCAAGCTGGTTCCAGCTTCTTGCGCCGCCTTTCGACACGAGGTTGGCAAATACCGGCGGCGAGGATTACGATTTTTTTGCCCGGATGCAGGATCGGGGAGCGAAATTTCAATGGTGTGACGAAGCAGTAGCGTATGAAGTAGTTCCATTCGAACGACAGCAGCCGAAATGGATGTTGGAACGGCGGCTTCGTGGGTCGGTGAATTACTGGCGGGCCCATCCGTCATCCGTAGCCGTAAAGGCTGTCAGAGCATTGATGGGAGGAGGCGTATTTATTATTTGTGGCCTTGCTGGCATTGCCGCAACTCCTTTCGGTCTCCATCGTGCAGTGAGACTGTGGTGGCGCGCGATGGGCGGCCTGGGCAGGGTGGTAGCGCTGACCAAATTTACCTGGAGAGGTTATTGAGTGCGTCGAACGAGAGATACGGTCGAGCCGGATAACTCATTCTGCCTCAACGAGCGCGTATTCGGTCTACTATTAAAGGGGAATATCGTCGGCGAGCAGAATTGCCAGCACTGGCCGCTCAAGATCGACGCAGCTAATTCCCGACAGTTGCAATTTGTTTAGATCAAAGGCCTAACTAACAGGGGGGCTAAACGATGAAGCCGGTTATCGCAATGGGACTATTCACAGTTGTAATTTCATGTTTATCCAGCGCAAGCGTAAGCGCCCAATCAGATGCAATCGCAAAAGAATTTTTTGGTCTCCATATTCACCGAGCAGATCGGGGCACGGCATGGCCGGAAGTTCCATTTGGGAGTTGGAGGCTTTGGGATGCGAACGTAACCTGGGCCGAACTTGAACCATCCCGGGGGAAATGGAATTTCTCTCGGCTTGATAAGTATATTGCGATGGCCGAAATGCGGGGCGTCGATATTTTACTACCTTTGGCTAACACGCCGGGATGGGCCGCTGCTCGCCCGAGCGAAGCCAGCGCCTATAGTCCCGGCAATGCCAGTGAACCTGCCACGATGGACGATTGGCGCCGTTATGTCAGGGCAGTGGGGGAGCGATATAAAGGACGCATCCGAAACTATGAAATCTGGAACGAACCGAACCTCAGGCCACATTTCACCGGAAGCATGGATAAACTTGTCGACCTGACTTGTGAAGCCTTCAAGATATTGAAATCCATCGATAAGTCGAATAAAGTTGTGTCGCCGGCGGCATCCACCGGGACGAAGGATCATATTGAACACCTCGACCGCTTTCTTGCCTCTGGAGGGAAAAAGTGTATTGATGTGGTAGCTCATCATTTTTACGTGACCCAATCGGGACCCGAGGCAATGGTTCCCATCATTCGTGACGTGCGTCGTGTGATGAATAAGAATGGCGTAAGCGAAAAGCCGCTGTGGAATACGGAAACGGGTTGGCGATTCGATAGTAAAGATGGTTCCTCGGATCATCCAATGGTAAGGGGTTACAAGAAGATCACAGCGGACGACACGAACTTTGTGCTCAAAGCATTCGCATTGTCCAAAGCTGAAGGGGTTGATCGTTTTTATTGGTACGCATGGGATAATAAATCCGCTCTTGGCTTCATCGATCCTCACTCTGGAAGTCCCAAGCCTATTGTCCAGCAGTGGCGCAACGCATATGATCGCCTGCTCGGCGCATCACAGGTGCGCTGCTCCCAGAATCAGAATAATTGGATTTGCACTTTTGTTAAAAAAGACGGCGTGAAAGATGAAGTATCCTGGTCTGCTAAGTAGAAGGCACGTTATTCGAGATAAGAGTAACCGTCAGATAATATTCGACAACGCCCTTTATTCCGTAAGTCGCTTGCCTGGAGAGAATTATCCAAAGAGCGGATTCCGGGAAAAACCGGGCAAGCGCGCGCCGAAGCTCTGCCAGCATTTGCATAGCCAACGTTTCTGCGGTCGACTTCGTTGATGGAAAACCGACGCACAATTCTCGTCCTGGGAACGCCCATTGACGTGTTGGAGTGGGAATCAGCGATCGTGCGGATCAACGGATGGGCGCAGGCTAACGAAAGCCGTTACGTATGCATTTGTAACGTTCACTCAGTTGTAACCACCAGGTACGATCCTATTTTCGGGCAGGTGGTGAATGACGCAGATATGGCGACCCCAGATGGCGAGCCCGTCGCATGGATGTTGCGGCGTTTCGGTGTTCCCCTGCAAAGACGGATTAACGGTCCCGATTTAATGTGGCGATATTGCGCCGAAGCGGCAACCCGGGGTGAATCAATTTATCTTTACGGCAGTACCCCCGAGACTCTTCAAATCCTGGAGCATCGACTCGCGAAGACTTTTCCCGGCTTGCGTGTTGCTGGAAGCTGGTCTCCACCATTTCGTGCGCTGACAGAGGAAGAAGATGAAGCTGATGTGACCCGTATCAACGCATCGGGCGCGGGCACCGTATGGGTGAGCCTTGGTTGTCCGAAACAGGAAAAATGGATGGCGGCACATCGGGGTCGTATTAACGCTGTGATGATTGGCGTGGGCGCCGCTTTTGACTATCATGCGGGAACCACCCCACGTGCGCCATCATGGATGCAACGAAGTGGCCTGGAATGGCTCTACCGTTTGCTCAGCGAGCCACGTCGCCTGTGGAAACGTTATTTCGTGACGAATACTCTTTTTATTTTCCTGGCAACTCGCCAGTTGCTTTTTCGCCGCCGTTAAGCCGCCGTGGTTTCCCCTTTTTATCATGCAATTTGCGAATCGAGCGGCGCCATAACAGGCGCCGCCCCTTATTAAGTTGTGCTCATCCTGGTGATTGTCCCAGCGCGCAGCCCGCAGCATCTGTAATCTCACCTGCGGATGTTTGGGAGCATTTGTCCTGGATATCAGCAACCCCATCTGCATCGCTATCAACAAGGGATGGGTCTCGCGTGAAAAAGATCTCGGTGCCAAGTGGAGGTAGATTAACAGGCCAGGAAACGGGCTGCTGATCCGAGAACCTCACGTAATTCGCGCATGCCTCCGGTGCGCTAACCTCATCGGGGCACGAGATGTCATCTGCATTCCTGCCTGGGTTGCTAATGCGCCGGAGGCTCAGCGCTGATTCCAGCGCCGCGATCGGAACAATTTCGAGGTTTGCGATATATAGTGATTTTCCTGCGGGAATTTTTTGAAAATCCACGCGCGCACCCCGTTCGCCCGTCATGGGGTCCCCTGCCGTAATAGATTTAGTAGTTTTAAAGGTGAAGCTGTATCGTTTCCATCCGCGGCTGCCGGTAAAGGATTGAGGTTTACCCATAAGTGTTTCATATCCGAGGTTGGTGCCCCAGCCATCGCGCCTGATTAGAACTTCGAAGGGTTGTCCGACTTCATCAGTTCTGATATCAAAGGTTACGCGGTACCAGACGTTCCCCTTTATGGAAAAATTTGGGGATGAGAGAAGTCCGTCTGAGGCTCCTTCAGAGCGGTATAAACAAGGACCAACCAAGTCGCAGTTTTGAAAGCTGAGTTTTCCGAGTGGAGCTGTCTGATTCCACGTCGACCAACCAGCATTTCCAGCGACCAGGTTACCGTTGGGCACGATGTTGACGCCGGTGATTTTAGTAGCTGCATAGCCGACGGGATTATGAACTTTCCCACTGGCATCGCGCGCCATATTTGCGATAGCCGACGTGGCCTGCCACTCTTCAAAACGCAACTCTGTGTAAGGCTCGTTTGAGTCACTTTGACCAATGACACGACTGGAGAGAAGCGCAGAATAATGATTGCGTTCAAAGGTCCCGAAGTCGCCTGTCTCCCCTATGCTGCTTTGTTTCATCAAGCCAATAACCGGCGTCGTAGGGATCAGCGTATTATCGTCGATACTGTTCCCATATATATCACCGTTTGCGCGCAAACGCTTCGTTTGTTCCTGCATTAAAATCTGGAACTGACGATTTCCAAAAAGCATATTACTGCTGACATTATTTTTGTATGAGTTGTGTACCTGTATGCCAAACTCCGCCCATGCGACACTGTTACTCTCAATTTTCATGTTAGTGGAGAGATCATCCAGATAGATGCCGACGGAGTGTATCCGAGTATCAATAACCCCGTCAGCATTGCCATAGACCTGTTCAACCAGATTCGAAGCAATTCTTGTGTTGGGGGATCCTACGTTGACGTAAATACCGCCACAATCGTTGAGCAGCAGGCAACTATGTAAAACCGCGTTTTTTTCGATATTGCCATCTGCAAGTGTCCAGATACCATTTCCCCCTGACCGGCTGATACGATTATCCGTTATCGTGGCGGCTGAACCGGCCTGCACAGTTGCCTGAGTCGGCGCGGGGAGGCTCCAGACGCGGTCGCCAATCATTGTGACCGCGCTTTCGCTGATGTCGTTTCCTGTCACACGGAGAGCTTTGGAAGTAAACGAGGATATCGCATCTCCGCCGGTACGCAATATCCGGTTCGTGGTAATGTTAACTTGGCTGGAATTATGGGTGAATATGCCCTGCCCCACCGTGTCCGTTATGCCAACCGACTTTATCGTGATGTTCTTCGCATTGGTCAGGTCAATCCCGAGACCGGTGCGCCGCAAGTTTATTCCTTGGAGGATAATGTTGGAACGATTGGATAGATCGATGCCTTTTTCAAGCACGCTCAGGCGAATTTGCCCGGCGGGATCGTTTCCTTCCGGGGTCCAGATAGAGACGGACGTTTTATTGGCATCGTAGAGCCATTCGCCGGGGGAATCCAAGGTCCCGGTTGCATCAAGAAGAAAGTATCCGTGTCCTTTCCGAATTGGATAGCTTGTCGCTGGCGTGAAGTTAAGCCGGTTACCTGAAATGCTGGTAATGGTTACCTCATCGATTCGCCACGGTGCGGAGCGTATGCGCAGCCGATTCCCTGGCCTCGGCATGACTCCCTGTGGTAACTTCAGGTCAGAATCGATTTCAAGATAGGTGCTTCCGGCGCCGCCGTAAGGAGTGCGCACGGCATTCGCATCTGACGCCGCGACAGCGTAAACAGAATCCGGGCGTTCAGTGTCATGCCCCCGATTGGGGTGATATGCTGGCAGCAAGGGCAGATCGCCGATCCATGCACCCAGGGGAGGCATAAAAGCGGCCTTGAGACTAGTATCTTTGAAGTGAAGCTTTACCCCCTCGGACTGGACCTCAATATCGAGTCGCGCATTGGATATCGTAGACCGAGTGGTAAAGGCAAAGCTGGATTTTTGCCACGAACCGTTTCCAGTTATCCAGTACACAGCAGAAATGGGTTCATAAGGTGCGCTGCCTCGCCTGACCAATACGGCAACTTTGATTCCTTTCGGAATCCTTAGTGTGATTGCGCCGTTATAGGAAACCCCCGCCTCAACGAGAAAGTTGTTGCTGATAGCAATGCTGCCGGGCTTCATACTGGTTGTAAAAGCCGCACAACCAGCCGGAGAGTCAGGGCAGTTATTCTCGTACACAAGTTTCTGGTCTGATGAGGCCGACCACGACGTCCAGCCCTCCACGCCCGCCGCAAGAGTTCCATTTTGAAACTTTTGAACCGGCCAGGAAGAGTTGAAAATAGCATCACCTTCGCGAGCCCATCCGTGTGCGTCGATACGCTGACTGCCCTCAATAGACGGTGGCGTACTGCAGGCAGAGGATGCTGAACGAATAGTAATCGGTAGCTCGGGTGTCCCGGAGCTTTTGAGTCGAAGTGTCTGTATCCATTTGCTCCCGCACTGGAGCTCCACGACGTCCCCTGGGGAAAGCGTCGCAGCCGTCAGACGATTAAGACTTTGCCAAGGACCATCATTACCTGCTGTCTTGGCCCTCATTTTCCCGGACCACATATCGTTGCCGAGCTCGGAGTCGATATAATAAGTTGTCGCATGAGCATACTGATGGGTAGTAGCAAGAATAAAGATAACAATGAGTTTCTTGATAATGTTCATAATGATTTTTTTCGTTCGCGGTATATAAAAGTGTCTTTCAGGGGTAGATGCGATCATTTTTTTGTCCTCATAGCGCTGGCACACGATCGGTGACGAGGTCGTCCTCGTGTCGATGCAAACGCCGGACACGGCATTGCGTTTGGTGTGGAAGTTCGACATGGCCTCATGCCGTTCCCTGCTTTTGAAAAACTTGGGAGCAAATGCCCAAGCTTTTTCAAAACAGTAAAGGCGAGCAAAGTCCGTCCCTCGACGGCGACTTATGAGCCGGGAACGAATAACTGCAAATTGGCGAGCGATGAACAGCCAGAAAAAATGCTGCCCTGAGACAGATTTTGGCGGCTGCTTGTTGGTTTTCACGTTCAGTTCCTCCTCTAGAGCGAGGCCGAACTGCGTGATGACGCAGGCATCGAACGAAACCAGATGGGAAAACGGAACCGCAATCCAACCCATCTAGTTTTGTCGACAAATACCCGGTTACTGCAAGAAGCAGTGAAACGAGTCGCGTTATCTGGCAGTCCTGCCGTCATGGGGCTTACGCCCGGTAGACCGATGACTTTGCGTCCCCCGCTTTCGCGGGGTTTGCCCTTTACAGACTAAAAATACGTTACATCTCTTACGGTATAAATTATGAAAAGTTAACTCTACCAGAACTATACATAATTTTTAAATGTTTGTAGCTTAGAAAAGAGGGAATTCTCGCCTATTTTTTTCTGAGGGGCTCGTTCGCCATATTTCGCTTTTTTAAGCCCGCAATCTCATCAGCTGGTATCAGCAAGTTTAATGAGATGGCGACAGAGATACTTTCTTAGAGAAGCATGACTTATGGTGCTAGCCAATTTTCGAATACAATGTGCTAGTAACTTCCAATTAAAAGAGCGCATCGGCACATCGGCAGCCTTACCGAGGCCTCGCCGAAGCGGTTCGTTCGCCACCGTAGTGGCGGACGGTATTGGATTGCGTCAAGCAAATACTCTAACGCTGATATAGTTTTTGCGGGATAGCGTTATAAAAATCTCACCTAGTGGTGCCGGGCAATCTAATATCAAAAAGGTATGCATCCTTCAAAGTCTCACCACTCTCCGGTAAGCTCAACACCACGCTTTCCGCCCGACCTGTCTCTGTTTTCCGATCTGATTCCCCCTTTCTCGCTCCCATAAAGGGGCTCACCAACGTGATAAGCACATATGTCAATCATGAATGAGCGTACTCGCTACCGCGCATTAATTGTTCAGCGCCGCTTGACGCATTATCGGGTTGCTTTTTTTGAAGCACTTCGTAAAGAACTCAGCGAAAGAGACTGTGAATTAAAGCTTGTCTATGGACAGCCTGCACCGAGTGAAGGTGGTAAAGACGATTCGGGAACATTGTCTTGGGGAGAAGGCCTCGAAACGCGCTATTTTTTTGGTGAGAGAATCTGTTGGCAGCCTTTCGGACACAAACTGGCAGAAGTTGACATTGCCGTGCTCAGCTCAGAAAACAAGCTTATCTATAACTTGATTGCCCAATATCTTTATAAACGCCAACGCCTCGCCCTCTGGGGCCACGGGGGTAATCTTCAAGCTGACGCAAATAGTCTTCGGGAGAGATATAAACGTGTTGCCACGAAAAGAGCGGACTGGTGGTTCGGTTATACGAACATTAGCGTGCCATTAATCGAGCAGAGCGGCTTTCCGCGGGAGCGCATCACGGTGTTGGACAACGCTATTGATACCGTCGAGCTTTCGAATATGGTCGGAGGGGTGAAGCAGGAAGCATTGAGGCAGCTGCGGGAAGAGTTGGGATTGAAAAGCGAAAATGTTGGTATATATATCGGTTCGTTTTACGCGGAAAAACGAATCCAATTTATGCTGGACGCAGTAGCTAGAATTCATCATCGCATGCCGGATTTCGAGTTTTTGATAGTAGGCTCAGGATCGGAAAAACATTTAGTCGACCAATTTTGTGCGAAGCATACGTGGGCAAAGTATCTTGGGGTGCGCAAGGGACAAGCCAAAGCAGATGTGCTGGCGTTAGCAAAAGTAATGATCAATCCCGGCGTCGTTGGCTTAAATATCCTTGACTCCTTTGTCGCAGGTGTTCCAATGATAACAACAAGTTGTAGGGGGCACGGTCCGGAAATAGCCTATTTGACTAATGGCGAAAACGGATTGATGACGACGACCTCCTTGGATGATTACGTAGAGGCCGTGTCCAAGCTTCTGGCGGATGAGTCGGCGATCGAATTGCTGACGATCGGCTGCAAAACGAGCGCTCAAAAATATACGGTAGGGAATATGGCACGCAAGTTTGCAGATGGTGTTTTGCGCTGCCTGGAATTACCCACTCTGAGAGGACGATGAGAATGAAGGAACGCATACTCATCGTCCATAATGCCTACAAGCATCGGGGAGGAGAAGACGCCGTTGTTGAGTCTGAAGTCCCGCTATTGCGTTCACATGGCCATATAGTGGAGGTTTACTCTCGCACCAACGACGAAATTACCGACATCCCGTCAATATCGCTTGCGCGGCAAGTGCTCTGGTCAACGCGGACAACACGCGATCTAGCTGGACTGATTGTACAGTTCCGTCCCGATGTCATCCATGCACACAACACCTTTCCCCTGATTTCGCCTTCTCTTTACTGGGCCGCCGCCCGAGCCAAAGTGCCGATCGTGCAGACCCTACACAACTTTCGACTTATCTGCCTAAATGCAGTGTTTCTGCGCGAAGGGAGTGCATGTGAGGACTGTTTGGGCCGCTTACCATGGCGCGGAGTGGCACACGCATGCTTCCGAGGCTCGCGGGCGGCCTCTGCGATGACGACAGGAATGCTGGCACTGCATCGCGGATTGGGTACGTACCGCACCAAGGTAACGCGTTACATTGTGCTAAACGAATTCTGCCGTAAGAAGTTCATCGAAGGTGGATTACCGGAAGATCGCGTCATAGTGAAACCAAATTTTGTAAATTTTCCACCGCCACTCCCCATGCCCCGCCAAGGACTACTGTTCGTTGGGCGCTTGTCGGTAGAAAAAGGGGTGAAAACGTTAGCTAGCGCAGCAGCTTTACTGTCAGAAGTCGATTTGCGTGTCGCTGGTGAGGGCCCCGAAGCTTCAGAATTACGAAGAGTGGAAGGTATTAGACTTTTAGGTCATCTGTCGCCGTCAGATGTGCACCACGAGATGAGCTGTGCCGCGGTACTAGTAGTGCCGAGCATGTCTGAGACCTTTGGCTTGGTTATTCTGGAGGCTTTTGCCACTGGAACCCCGGTTATTGCAAGTCGTATCGAGCCATTTGCCGAACTTGTAGAGAATGGCGAGACCGGCTTGTTATTCGAGCCCGGGAACCCGGTCGACCTGGCTGATAAGATAATGTGGGCGCTGGCACACCCGGAACAGATGATCGCAATGGGTCGGAGGGCTCGCCTTTGCTACGAAGCGCGCTATACTGCCAGTCGTAATTATGAGCGGCTTGTCACCATTTATCGTGATGCGATTGATGAGGTAAAAAAAGCAGCGCATGAATAGTCCGTCTGATAATTTCCGTACATCCTTTAAAGGTCAATCTTCTCAAGCACTGCAAGTGACTGGATTTAATTTGGGAACAGTATCCGCTTCAGGATGGGTAGTAGGAGGTTATCTCAACTAATATTCGATCTCGCTCTAATCTCGAATGGGCCTTTTAAGCCTGTGATGGAGAGCTAAGCAGGTCAGTGGCGGGTATTTTTGGTATTAGTGATATTTGCAACTTTAAAGACATGAGATTGAAACAGGCAAAAATATATCTGATCGCGGGAGCCCGGCCGAATTTCATGAAAATCGCCCCCATCGTACGGGCGCTGCACGCCCATGGCGGCTTTACCTACAGTATCATTCACACGGGTCAACATTACGACCGCGAAATGAATGATGTATTTTTTGAGGAATTGGGCATTCCCGCGCCGGATACCTTTATGGGCGCCGGCGGCGGTAGCCATTCTCAGCAGACCGCCAAAATCATGGTTGCTTTCGAGGAGTTGTGCCAGCGCGATCGGCCCGATGCTGTGGTTGTGGTGGGGGATGTGAATTCTACGTTAGCGTGCGCAATTGTTGCGAAAAAGGCAAATCTTACAGTGGCACACGTCGAAGCCGGGTTGCGTAGCGGCGACATGACCATGCCTGAAGAGATTAATCGTTTGGTTACCGATAGCATCTCTGATTTATTTTTTGTTACAGAACCGAGTGGGGTTGCGCACCTGAAACGCGAGGGCAAGCGAGACGTCGCGATTCACCATGTGGGGCACGTGATGGTGGATAATTTACTGTATCAGGCAAAGAAGTTGGAGCAGGAAGATACTGCCGCGTTTGACACATCCGGTTTCAAAATCGCCACCATGGCGGATGGCGGACGTTATGGAGTAGTTACCTTGCATCGCCCCAGCAACGTGGATACGGCGTATACGATGACGAAGATATGCGAAGGATTGAAGGAGATTTCGGCTGAGTTACCGTTGATATTTCCGGTACACCCGCGTACGCGAGGAAATCTTGAAAAATTTGGAATCGATCTCGGGCCGAACATCACCCTGGTGGGGCCGCAGGCCTACATGGCGTTTCTCAATCTATGGAAGGATGCCGCTGTCGTGTTAACCGACAGCGGCGGTCTGCAGGAAGAAACCACCGCGCTCGGGGTACCATGTATTACTGTTCGTCAGAACACAGAGCGCCCGGTGACGATAGATGAAGGTTCCAATGTGCTGGCGGGTACTGATCCGGCCCGTATCGTTGCCGAGGTGCGCAAGGTGCTGCGCGGCGAAGGCAAGCAAGGACGTCGCCCGCATCTGTGGGACGGAAAAGCAGCCGAGCGGATTGTGGGGATTCTAGCGAGGGAACTGGGCGTTGACGAAGCCCAGCATTGAATCCTTGGGCGCGTTTTAAAAAAGATGAGATGTGATCGATGAAATCGAGAATAACTATTGGGGTGGAACTTAATTCGCCTCTATGCTCAAATTGGTATCCCTGAGATCTTCATAGCGTATGACCACTATTCTCGTGACGGGCGGAGCGGGCTACATCGGTTCGCATACCTGCGTCGAATTGCTGAACGCGGGTTTTGAAGTTGTCGTTTTCGACAACCTTTGTAATAGTCGTCCCGAGGCCCTGGCGCGGGTGCAGCGGATTACCGGCAAACAGCTCCGCTTGATAAAGGGCGATTGCCGCGATCGCGTTGCGCTGTCTACAGCGCTGCGCGACAGCAGGGCAACATCGGTTATACACTTCGCCGGCCTCAAAGCCGTGGGAGAGTCTGTTACGCAGCCTCTGACTTATTATGATAATAACGTCGTCGGCACACTCCGGCTCCTTGAAGCGATGGGAGACCAAGGAGTGCAAAAACTGGTCTTCAGTTCCTCCGCAACCGTTTATGGTGATCCACAGCGGCTCCCCCTGACTGAGGACCATCCTCTTTCCGCCACCAATCCCTATGGACGAAGCAAATTGATGGTGGAGGAGATTTTACGCGATCTATACCGAAGCGACTCTTCCTGGCGGTTGGCGATACTCCGTTATTTCAACCCGGTGGGGGCACATGCCAGCGGCTTGATCGGAGAGGATCCGCTCGGTACACCCGATAATCTGATGCCATTCGTTGCGCAAGTGGCGGTAGGTCGACGGGATGCCCTAAACGTGTGGGGCAACGATTATCCAACCCCGGATGGAACCGGAGTGCGCGATTACATCCATGTGGTCGATCTGGCCTTGGGCCATCTCAAAGCCTTGCAAGCGCTGGACGCGACGACTGACTCGACCGGGCAACAGTCGACCGGCTGTTTCACTGTAAATCTTGGCACGGGTACGGGTTATAGCGTCCTGGATATGGTGCATGCTTTCGAAAAGGCAAGCGGCAGGCGCGTCCCTTACAGGATTGCTCCGCGCCGCTCTGGTGATATTGCTTCTTGCTACGCGGACCCTAAACTTGCGCATGATTTGCTGGGCTGGCGCGCGGAACGCGGCCTTGAACAAATGTGCGCCGACGCGTGGCGCTGGCAAAGTGCAAATCCTAACGGGTATGAAGACTGAGATAAAAAATGCGATCAAGGTCAGTCTCCCAGTTTTCATTCAAGCCTTAGTGCTGTTTAATTTCCATGCACATAACATCACCTCGCTCTCATTGATGGAATTCACATGCAATCGTTAATTCCTGTGGTGCTATCCGGCGGATCGGGTACGCGCCTTTGGCCTCTTTCCCGCGAAAAGTATCCAAAACAGCTCTTACCCCTGATCGGAAACGATTCCCTTTTGCAGGCGACTGTGCGGCGCATGGAGGGAATGACAGACGTGCAACTCGGAGTACCATTGGTAGTTTGCAACGAGGAATACCGTTTTGTCATCGCTGAGCAGTTGCGGTTGATGGAAACCAAGGGCTCAATAGTGCTTGAACCGGTTGGACGCAACACGGCGCCTGCGCTAACTCTGGCTGCTCTTGCGGCGGTGCGTTCCGGAGATGACCCCGTGCTCCTGGTGATGCCGGCAGACCATGTAATTTCCGATATCGCAACTTTTCAGGCGGCGGTTCGCCAAGGCATGATACTGGCAGAGGAAGGTGTGGTCGTCACTTTTGGCATTACCCCCGATTCGCCCGAGACAGGTTACGGCTATATCCAGGCGGGCGAGCGGATTGGGGCGGGTGAGGCGCGCAACATTGCACGATTTGTGGAGAAACCGGATCGTCCTACCGCGCAGGCTTATCTCGACGAGGGCTCCTATTTTTGGAACAGCGGCTTGTTTATGATGCGAGCCTCTGTGTGGCTTTCGGCCATTGGGTTCTGCCGGCCGGATATTTTGTCGGCATGCCGTGCGGCTTGGGATAGAGGATCGGCTGATGGGGACTTTTTACGCGTGGACAAGGAAGCGTTCATGCGGTGTCCGAGCGATTCGATCGACTATGCGGTGATGGAGCGCATAACCGCTAACGACATTAGGTTGCCTAAGGGCGCGTTTATTCCCTTATCGGCGGGATGGTCCGATGTGGGAGCTTGGGATTCGCTGTGGCAGGTACTGCCCAAGGATCATGAGGGCAATGTCACCCAAGGCGATGTGCTGTTACACGACTGCCGTGACACACTCGTCATGGCGGGGCATCGCTTGGTGGCATGCGTGGGAATTAGCAATATGGTAGTGGTTGAAACGCCCGACGCCATTCTCGTGTCCCATATGAGCAATACTCAGCACGTTAAGAAAATCGTTGACAGCCTCAAACGGGAAGGTCGGCCCGAGGGGGAGTTGCATCGTAAGGTCTTCCGGCCCTGGGGTTGGTACGATAGCGTTGATTCCGGTGAGCGGTTCCAGGTAAAACGCATTGTTGTCAAGCCGGGTGCGGCATTATCGCTGCAAATGCATCACCACCGCGCCGAGCACTGGATTGTGGTGCGAGGCACCGCGCAAGTCACTCGTGGTGACACTAGTTATCTTGTATCCGAAAACGAATCGACCTTTATTCCGTTGGGTACGCGCCACCGCTTGGAAAATCCCGGTTGTGTACCCCTTGAGATGATCGAGGTTCAATCGGGCTCCTATCTTGGGGAGGACGATATAGTTCGGTTTGAGGATGTGTATGGGCGGTCAAATTTAGCGTAGAGGCAGCACGTCGGGTCCGTCCACCGCTCTCTGTTGTCCTTCAATCCCATGCTTGTTTAATGGGCCGCCAGACTAGTCTCGGTCAAAGGTTGGACCAGTACTTCACTGCAAACTGCATTGCGAGGACAGAGCCGCTCGTGTCAGTTTTCCAGCATCCGAATTTGGAGCAGAGTAGGGCTCAAAGTCTTCGGTCCATTCTCCTCCTGTGTTGTTCGAACTGCTTCGCCTGCGCACCGCTACACCGTCGCATTGCTTCTTCCAGTCCCTAGTCTATCGGGCAACGCAGTTCCGCTTAACACTTTCTTCCAAAGGACGTTGCCTTGGCTGACGATGTGTTTCTGCTAGCCCAAACGGTCTATTGACCGTTTTCCTTGTGAGAGTAGTCTGTGAGAGCATTGAGGCCTCGGGTTTCCCAGCCGTGTTTATGAAGGCTGATTGAAAAAGGCTACTACTGTCACTTGCGTACTTGTTCGAGCCGAACAACACGTACAAGCGGCATTCTGATAGGAAGAGGCCCCATCGTCGTTCCAGGCAGCGCCCGAGGATGAGCTGATGGATGGATGCTCCTTGCTAGGCCGAACGGTCTATTGACCCTGTTGCAATTGAGAGTAGGCTGTAAGAACGTCGGGGTTCTTTACTTGGAGTCTCGGTGTTTATAAGTGCTTGTAAAATAAGTGAAGTGACTATGCTCACCTGACTTAACCAAGCGATCTTAATGACGCTGTATTTTATGATAGTGTCAGGGTAGTAATGTTTAGACAATTATAAAGGAGGTAAAAAATGATTAAGACTTCTTTGAAGTTAACTGCTGTTGCCGCGATGCTGGCGGGCGCAAGCGTCGGAGCAAACGCCGCGACGACCGATCTTGGTACAGTTGCGCTTGGTACACCCACAACGTTTTCGGGCGTTGTTAGTGGATCCGGTACAAGTATTAACGATCTCTTCACCTTTACTCTGGAGTCGGGCAATACGGCTTCGGGTTACAGCGTCGTGAATATTCCGCTCAGCTTCTCCGGCGGGGAATGGAACACCGCGCTGGCCACGTTGACATTGATGTCAAACGCGGACGGAATCGTGGGTAACTCGGACGACCAGATGCTGGGGACGGCAATCTGGAATCAAGGAAGCAATAGCAACAATTCGCTTCAGTTGTCGTACGACTCAGCCATCAACGGTCCGGCATATATCCAAATTACCGGGGTTACCGACGGTGGTAACGGCGGTATTTATTCCGGCGCAATTGCCGCCATTCCGGAACCGGAAACTTACGCCATGTTGCTCGCTGGTCTGGGGTTGATGGGTGCTGTTGTTCGGCGCAGAAGCAACCGCAAGACCTCGTAAATCGAGCCATGCTCGGGGGGGACATTGTTTCCCCCCACGGGTGGTAGGAAACGGCGTCCAAAAGAGGCCGTTTTTTATTCCCATCCTATTAACGTTGCGTCCTGTTATGAAAGCGTTAGGTTAGTTATGTGTGACAATTAATGGAGGTAACAAATGATTAAAAATTCGATGAAGCTAACCTTCGTCGCCGCGATGCTGGCTGGCATGAGCGTTGGAGCAAACGCCGCCACAACGGATCTGGGTACATTGAATACTGTCCCCACTACGTTTGGCGGTACAGTGTCAGGAACCGGCGTGGCCTTTAGCGATATCTTCACTTTTGACGGTTCGCAGTCGATTGCTTCGAGTTTCTCGGTTGTAGATGTTCCGCTAACCGTAGGTGGTGTAAACTTCGACGGTATACTCACCGGGCTGTCTCTTTTTTCGGCCGGGGCTAACGGAGTCGTAGGTGGGGGTGATGATACGCTGCTGGGATCAAGCGCAGGTACAGGAGCAGGTGACTCTCTTACCTTAAATTATGACCAACCTCTGTCCGGCGCGTCTTTTATCACTGTTACTGGGATATCGAACGGTTCGGCCGGAGCAATCTATGCTGGCGCAATGGCTGCCGCCATTCCGGAACCAGAGACTTATGCCATGTTGCTCGCTGGTCTGGGGCTGATGGGTGCTGTTGTTCGGCGCAGAAGCAACCGCAAGACCTCGTAATTCGACTCATGCTCGGGGGGAGATTGTTTCCCCCCACGGGCAATAAAAAACGGCCTCCAAAAGAGGCCGTTTTTTATTGCCATTGTTCCTCGCTTCCTTTTGCGAAATTCAGTATTCCCCAAAGCCTTCGCCATCGTTCTTTATTTCCACGATAGCTAGTGCAAGCTGAAGTGGTTCGAACGAGCACGTGCGAGAAACGCTCCGCAAATGCTCGCGATTTTTTGATTAGCGGCTGCTGACCAATGCGAGCGAGTTGTTTAAAGACAGGTAGGACGCGGCTTTGCGGCAAGACGATTAGAATATGAAAGCTTACGCAAGCAGAGAATATTGGTAGGCGCGATTGGACTCGAACCAACGACCCCCACCATGTCAAGGTGGTGCTCTAACCAGCTGAGCTACGCGCCTGAAAATACCAAGTCAAATTTTATCTGAAACTGGGCAAGGGTTCAAATTATAATGCCCGTATCCCTTAAAATCGCGGGAAGTAAGACGATTCGTATCTACTTTTCGCCATGAAAGTCGACGGGAAGAAAACGCCGGAAATACCAGGCATCCAAAAGCTTGCGGAGGTACATGGAAAAAATCCGGCTGTCGAAGCTGATGTCTCAACGAGGACTGTGTTCCCGCAGAGAAGCAGATAATTACATTCAACGGGGATGGGTGTTCGTGGACGGCGAGCGAATCACTGAGTTAGGTACAAAAATCTGCCCACTGCAGAAGATAACACTCGATAAGGCGGCGCAATCGCAACAGCTGGAACAGGTCACAATACTGCTGAACAAGCCCGTAGGCTACGTATCGGGTCAGCCAGAACCCGGGTATCAGCCGGCAATTAGTCTGATTAGTCAGGGATCCCGCTTCCCGGGGGATCGCGCACCGCAGCGTTTCAATCCCATGCATTTAAGAGGCCTGGCGCCGGCAGGCCGCCTGGATATCGATTCCTCGGGACTGCTTGTCTTTACCCAGGACGGCCGTATAGCCAAGCAGCTGATCGGGAAAGGCTCGGAGATTGAGAAGGAATACCTGGTGCGTGTCGAGGGGAAATTAGCCGTGCAGGGGCTTACTTTATTGAATCACGGTCTGAGCCTGGACGGTGAAGTACTAAAGCAAGCGCGGGTGGTATGGCAAAATAAAGACCAACTGCGATTCATTTTGCGAGAAGGCAAGAAGAGGCAGATTCGCCGCATGTGTGAGCTGGTTGGGCTAAAGGTAACCGGTTTAAAGCGGGTGCGAATTGGAAATGTCAAATTGCGTGAACTGCCCTTAGGGAAATGGCGATTTCTGGGACGAGATGAAGCGTTCTAATCATAATGCGTCAACTGGTCTCTTCATTGAGGGGTAATACATGATTTTAGTTACGGGGGGTGCTGGGTTCATTGGCGCAAATTTTGTTTTAGACTGGTTGGCACAATGCGAGGAAGGTGTGGTCAATCTCGACGTACTCAGTTACGCCGGCAACATGGAAAATCTGGCTACGCTTGCTGAAGATGAGCGACACATCTTCATCAGAGGAGATATCGGAAACTCTGCCTTGGTGAGTGAACTGCTTCAACGCTACCAACCGCGCGCCGTGGTGCATTTTGCGGCCGAGAGCCATGTTGATCGATCCATTCACGGTCCGGAAACCTTCATCCAAACCAACATCGTCGGAACTTTCAGACTCCTCGAAGCCATTCGATCCTACTGGTACGGATTAGACGGAAAACCCAAGCAGGATTTCCGTTTTCTCCATGTATCGACGGATGAAGTGTATGGTTCATTAGCAAAGGGTGAGGCCGCTTTTACGGAAACACATCAGTATCAGCCCAACAGCCCCTACTCGGCGAGTAAAGCCGCCAGCGACCATCTCGCGCGCGCATATCACCATACGTATGGCTTGCCTGTACTCACTACAAATTGTTCTAACAACTACGGTCCATATCAATTCCCGGAAAAACTCATTCCACTCATGATCGTCAATGCGCTAGCCGGCAAGCCTCTGCCGGTGTACGGCGACGGACAGCAGATCCGCGACTGGTTATACGTAAAGGATCATTGCAGGGCCATAGCTCGCGTGTTAGAAGCGGGCGTGCCCGGGGAAATCTACAACATAGGAGGGTGGAACGAAAAACCCAACCTTGAAATCGTGAATAGTATCTGCGGACTTCTGGATGCTTTAAGACCTCAGATTTTCGGATCGTACCGGAGTTTGATCACCTTCGTCGCGGATCGCCCCGGACACGACCGCCGCTATGCGATTGATGCGAGCAAAATCGAGGGTGAACTGGGCTGGAAACCCGTTGAGACTTTTGAAACGGGTATCCGTAAAACTGTTCAATGGTATCTGGATAATTCTTCCTGGGTCGAAAATGTTCAGTCCGGGGCATACCTGGCCTGGGTTGCGACGCATTATCAAGGACGAGTGGATGAAGATTCTGTTGTTCGGTAAAAGCGGGCAAGTCGGGTGGGAACTACAGCGAAGCCTTGCCCCGCTCGGCGAATTGGTGGCCCTCCATTCCGGTAGCAGCGAACTCTGCGGCAATTTTGAGTACCCTGAGCGGATTGCTCACACGGTTAGAGCGGTGGCCCCGGACGTGATCGTGAATGCTGCCGCTCATACGGCGGTGGACAAGGCTGAAAGCGAGCGGGAGAAAGCGCGCGCCATCAACGCGCATGGGCCTGCCGTGCTGGCCCAAGAGGCGCGCAAACTCGACGCCTGGCTGGTGCACTATTCCAGCGATTACGTGTTCGACGGGAATGGAACTCATCGCTGGCGCGAGACCGATCCAACCGGGCCTTTGAACGTATATGGCTTGACCAAGCTGGAAGCAGAGAAAGCGATTGTCGATTCCGGTTGCCGCCACCTTATCTTTCGTACCAGTTGGGTTTACGCTGCGCGTGGCGGGAACTTCGCAAAAACCATGTTACGCCTGGCTCAGGAACGCGATCGCCTCACCGTTATTGAGGATCAGATCGGTGCGCCGACTGGTGCCGATCTGCTGGCGGACATCACCGCGCACGCCATTCGCGCGGCGGTGCGACATGGGGCTATGGACGCGGTATCGGGTATCTATCACCTCGTTGCCGCCGGAGAAACTTCATGGCACGGTTACGCGCGCTTCGTACTTGATTACGCACGTCACGCGGGAGTCGTGCTTAAAGTTACGCCAGAGAACGTCGTCGCTGTGCCAACCAGCGCATTTTCCCTGCCTGCCAAACGGCCCCGAAACTCGCGTATGGATACCGGTAAACTTCGTCATACCTTCGATCTGACTTTGCCGCCTTGGGAAACGGGCGTGGCACGCATGCTCACCGAAATTTTTGAGAGATCAACATGACTCAACGTAAGGGAATCATTTTAGCGGGCGGGTCGGGCACGCGGCTCTATCCTGTGACAAAGGCTGTCTCGAAGCAATTGCTGCCCATCTATGATAAGCCGATGATCTACTACCCGCTGAGCACCCTTATGCTCGCGGGTATACGCGATATTCTCATCATTTCCACCCCGCAGGATACCCCGCGTTTTGAGCAGCTGCTGGGAAATGGGAAGGAATGGGGGCTCAACCTCCAGTATGCGGTGCAACCCCGGCCTGATGGATTGGCCCATGCGTTTACTATCGGCAAGAATTTCATTGGAAAGGATCCGAGCGCACTGGTGCTGGGCGATAACATCTTTTACGGCCATGATCTGCATCTTCAACTCCGTCGCGCCATGGAAAAGCAGAGCGGCGCAACGATATTCGCTTACCATGTCCAGGACCCAGAGCGTTATGGTGTTGTCGCTTTTGATGCCGCCAGCCGGGTTTCTTCGCTCGAAGAAAAGCCCGCACATCCCAAGAGCAACTACGCAGTCACCGGTTTGTACTTCTATGACAACGAAGTGGTGGATATCGCGTGCACGCTCAAGCCCTCGGCGCGCGGCGAACTGGAAATTACCGATGTGAACCGTATTTACCTGGAACGAGGGCAGCTCAATGTCGAAATTATGGGCCGCGGTTACGCATGGCTGGATACGGGAACACACGAAAGCTTAATGGAGGCGAGCAATTTCATCGAAACCATCGAACACCGTCAGGGTCTTAAAGTAGCCTGCCCGGAAGAGATCGCTTATCGTCAGGGCTTTATCAGTAGCGCGCAGCTTGAGAAACTGGCTCAGCCGCTGGGTAAAAACGGCTACGGCCAGTATTTGCTGCGCTTACTTAATGAGCGGATAATCGTATGAATGTGATTTCTACCTCCATTTCCGACGTGCTGATAATCGAGCCCAGGGTTTTCGGTGATAGCCGCGGTTTTTTCTTTGAAAGCTTCAATCACAAAGATTTCAGCCAAGCCACCGGGCTTAACGTAGAATTCGTACAGGACAATCATAGCCGCTCGGTTAGAGGCGTCCTGAGGGGACTCCACTATCAGATTGGGCAACCCCAGGGCAAACTGGTGCGAGTCGTTCGCGGCGAAGTGTTCGACGTTGCCGTAGATATTCGCAAATCCTCTCCGACATTTGGCAAGTGGGTAGGGGTGGAACTGACTGAAGACAATTATCGTCAGTTGTGGGTGCCGCCAGGTTTTGCCCATGGCTTTTACGTACTGAGCAGCAGTGCCGATTTCCTGTATAAAACGACAGAGTACTATTTCCCCGACCTTGACCGCGGCCTTCTTTGGGACGACCCTACCATAGCTGTTTCATGGCCGATTCAAGCCGATGCACCACCCATCATTTCGGCAAAGGATAAAATTGCACCCAAACTGATGGATGCTGAATTATTCGATTGATGGGTGGTCTTTGCTTCCGATTGTCGGGCACCGGGGCACGGAAAAGGCCAGCTGTCCGTTACTGATAAGCCGAGCTGTACGCCTGATATTCAGACTGGAATAAAATCTTAATTCAACCGATGAACCACATCAAATGAGCATCCGGGATAGCGAAACACCAGCTGGGATTGAGTTTCCCTTGCGTGAAGCTCATAACCTCGTGCGTGACCTCATGACGCCAAACCCGTGGATTTACTGGGCTGATTTTCTCTTTCATATATCGTTAGGCTGGATCGTTTTTATCTCCATCCTGTCCATGCCGCTGTTTTCGCTGTGGCAGTTTCCCGGCCTGGTCGTCGCAATGCTCGCTTTTTATCGCGCCGGTATTTTCATTCATGAGCTGGCGCATCTTAAAAAAGGCACATTCAAGTTATTCCGCCTGGTGTGGAATGTCATCTGCGGCATACCGCTACTGATTCCTTCCTTTACCTATGACGGAGTTCACAGCGACCACCACAAGCGCGATGTTTATGGTACGGCCGAGGATGGCGAATATGTCCCGTTTGCAACAATGAAACCCATCGTCATGATTGGTTACGTAATGCTCTCGTTTCTTTTGCCGCTCTTCTTCATTATCCGCTTTCTGTTACTGACTCCGCTGTCTTATCTCATTCCGCCATTGCGCAGATTGGTTTGGGAGCGTGCTTCCTCTCTTACCATCGATATGAATTACAAGCGCGCAGAGAACGCGATTCGCAATGATAAGTACTGGAAGGTGCAAGAATTTGGCGCCTTCCTGTTCGTAACAGCAGCCGTGGCGTGCATTGCTGTGGGTGTTCTCACCTTTAACGCGCTCGTCCTTTGGTACGTAATCGCAATGTTCATCTTTCTCGTAAATTCTTTGCGTACGCTGAGTGCCCACGCTTACCGCAATCCCGGCGACAAACCGATGGAGTTCCATGAGCAGTATCTCGACTCAATCAACGTTCCGGGCAATTTTCTTACCGGCTTATGGGCCCCGGTGGGCTTGCGCTATCATGCCACTCATCACCTTTTCATGAGCCTGCCCTACCACAATCTTGGAGAGGCTCAGCGCCGCCTCGCGAATGGGTTGAGCGATAACAGGTTGTATCTAAGCACGATTCGGACAGGGATGTGGGACTCGCTGCAGCGTATCTGGGGCGAGGCTTCTACCGCCAGCCGCACAGTTGGTGCGCCCACCGCCGTCGCGACACCAACTGACACGGTCGATATGGAAGAAGCCGTTACGCGGCAGCGAAACGTGGGCTAGCGACTGAGGCCGACTGAGGCGAAGGGGGCGACCGAAAGGCTGGGCGCGGCGTGGCACGTACAGCGTCCGCTCTTTCCCGCTGCAGACTCAGCCTTAATCGAACGCGCTATTGGCGCTAAACGTGGCTTGCTTATCGGGCAACCGGTCAGTGCATCTGTTTAAGCAACGTTCTGGCCTCTTCCCGGCTGGGAAAGTTTTTGCCATTGCTCAGCAGTGCCTCCAGTTCTTTACGTGCTTTCGCCTTATCGCCTGATTTGGCCAGGGCGGCGGCGAAATGATAGCGAATCTCCCCGACATCAGGCGCGAGGGAAACTGCCTTTTGCAAGAGCGGGAGCCCTCGTCCAGTATTCCCCTGTTCTATCAGTATCCATCCCAGCGTATCCATGATGGCGGGGTTGTCAGGCGCAATCTGATAAGCCTTTTCCGCATATTCCAGGGCCAGAGGGTTTTTTTCCTGCTGGTATGCGGTGGCAAGGTTGTTCATCGCGGGCATATACTTCGGATTTTGTTGAAGTACAGTCTGATATTGCTCTATAGCTGATCTGGTTTGACCATCTGCAAGATACACTTCCCCGAGATACATCCGGAGAGGTACATCGGAAGGGTTCTCCTTCAACCACTGAATTAATCGGGAGTTGGCTTCCTTGCCTCGTCCCGCCTGACTGAGCGATGCGTGCAGTTTCAGCATCAGAGGCTGGTTCTTGCTGATGGCAAACGCGTGTTCATAGGCTTTCGCGGCCAATGCGGGATTTTTTTGCTGCATGAGCAGATCACCTTCCGCGACGTAACCTACCGGAGATTTTTGATGCTGTTTTTGAATCTGACGCGAGATTGCAATGGCTTTCTCGGTATTCCCCTGGCGGGCTTCAAGCCCCATCTGTGCCAGTTGCGCGTCGAGATAATCCGGTTTTAACGCGAGAGCCTTCTTCAACGCATCGCCCGCGGCCGGGAAGTTCTCCGCCGCGGTATGAATCGCCGCGATTCGGAACTGGACGAGGTGGGAATTCGGCCGTATCGCGGCGAGCCGATTATAAGTCTCCAAAGCGGCGGCTTTATCGTTGTTGGCAAATTGCGCCTGCGCCAGCACATCCAGCACCTCGGGATTGCTGGGATTGGCGCCCTGAAGCTTCTGGCCAAGGGTGAGCGCCTTTTGTTTCTCCCCCACACGGAGATAATGTCCTGCCAGCAGCAGGGAAGGCTCAAGCACGTCAGGATTATTCTGAACGGCCCGTTCCAGCCACGAAGTCGCTTCTTTTGTCTGGCCTTGGTTCAATGCGATCGCGGAAAGCGCAGCCATGGCCTGTATATTTTTCTTGTCCTTGGCAAGTATGGCTTCAAAGCGTTTTTTCGCCGCATCGGGTTTATCGTCCCGCAGATCAAGCTGGGCAAGATTGGCTGCCGCCGGGAAGTATGTTGGCTGCAGCGAAAGGGCTTTTTCGAAACTGGAGCGGGCGTTACCGGGATCATTCCTGCTCAGGTAGATACCCCCTTTAATGTTTTGGACCACTGGATTATCCGGATGCTCTTTCTCAAGCGTTGTTACTGCCTGAAGCGCTTTCTCGGGCTCTTTAAGACGGAGATGGGTCATCACGAGGAGGATGCCAGCCTGAGATGATTTTGGGTCGAGCTTGGTGGCCATTTCCAGTTCAGCTATGGCGCGCGCGTTATCTCCCTGACTCATCTTGCTCGAACTCAGCGCGGTATGAAGCATCGCGCTCTTGGGAGCGATCCTGACTGCTTTCTCAAAATACTCGGTTGCTTTGGAAAACTCCTTGGCCTGCATATAAGCTTCCCCTGCCAGGGCAAATAGCTGAGGATCCTGGTCCACCCCATCTCTGAGTGCCGGGGTCAGGAGGGAGAGGGCTCGCTGCGTATCGCGGTTTTTCAGCAATGCGGTAGCCAGGAGCTTGCGCGCGTATAGATTTCTGGGGTCCTTCTCCAGGTATTGTTTCAAATACTGTTCCGCTTGCGGCAATGAGCCCATGGCGAGTTGCGTGGCTCCAGCAAGCAATACGGTAGGCATGTGCCCAGGCGCTTTGCTGAGTATCTGTTGCAGCGATTCCCATGCGGCCGCGTGGTTGCCCTGGGTAAAATCGAGCAGCGCCTGGGCATAGAGGACCAGCGGACTGCCGGGTGCAATTTTACGGGCAGCTTCGATATCGGCTTTTGCTCCCTCGAACTTTTCCGTGCTGGTCTCAATAAATGCCCTGTTCAAAAAAGCCTGAGCATTATTCGGCTTTAGTTTGACAACCTGGTCGTACGCTGCCAGGGCCGGGTCAACTTTCCCCACGGCGCGGAGCAGGTCACCCTTGAAAAGCCAGGCATCGGCATTTTTCGGGTCGGCGTTCACAGCTTGTTCAGAATATTGAGTTGCCGCGTCGAGATCCTGCTTCGAAAGCGAGTATTGGGCCAAACCCACCAGGGCGTCCGAAAAATCAGGACTACCCTCGAGCGCCCGCCTGAACAGCTCCCTCGCGTCTTCACCCTTGCCAAGCGCGAGTGAAGCTCGCCCTCTCAACGTTAATATTTCCGCAGAAGTCCTCGTATCAGAAAGGGATTTCGTCTCATCAAGTACCTGTTGAAACTGGCCCAGCTCCAAAAGGGTTTTCCCCAGGTCAGGAACAACCCTCCCAGGGTCAATCCCAAGGTTCAAAGCCCTGCGAAGTTCCTTTTCCGCCGATTGCAGATCACCCGTCTTGCGATAGATCGTACCCAGGAGGTAACGCGTCTCCGGATCGTCCGGGTTTTTTTGCAGAGCGTTTTTAAGCTGGATGATAGCAGCTGAATTGTCCCCTTTTTCCTGGTAGCGCTTTGCATCCGCGACCAAAGTTTGGGGATCTTCCGATTTTCCGCAGCCTGCTATGCTACCGGTAAGCAGAACGGCGGAGATCATGAGTCCCGCCAGATTTTTACTTTTCGCGCCAGCCCTGCTTGAGTTACGCATTCAAATCCTCTTCTCTGTATTAGCGGTTACTTTTAAAAGACCACCCGGACAGATAAGCGCAGGTTTTCAATAGCTCGTCCGGAGTACTAGGAAACTGGATACAACGGGTTGCTTTCTCCCGATAACAGCGAGCGACACCATACCGTTATCGTTCAATTCCGGCTGATGTGTGACCGCCCTCGGCAGTAAAGCGTAGTGATGGCAAAAATCGTCTCGCTGCCTATAATGACGCGGCAGGGCGGAGAGTGGGCAGTGCTTTACTATATCCATGTTTTTCCAAGCAATCAAGGCATTGTAGGAATATAGGTGGGCCGGTTCGACCTCGGCCTTCTTGTTCCTGATCGCGATGTCGGCTGGATCACAGGCGCTACCGTAACTTGCGTGGTTTTGCGCGCTACTCCATCTCGCATTCATTACTCGGTATGATATGCTGACACAAACTGTACGGGAACTGCCCTTTGGTACAGTATTTTTTGCAAGAATTCTGGCTGATGATACCGGTGCGCCGGAATTGACGTGCCATTAATTCTAAACGAAGAGGATAAGTATGAGTGTAGTTGCTGTAGTTGGCCTAGGGTATGTTGGTTTACCGCTCGCGGTCGAATTTGGTAAGAAACGGCAGACCATAGGTTACGACCTTTCGCGAACCAAGGTCGAAAGTTACAAACGATACATAGACGCTACTGGAGAAGTGTCCTCCGATGATTTCCGAGCCGCGCGGGAACTTGTTGTAACCAGCGACCCGGCTGAGTTATCTGGCGCCGATTACATTGTTGTTGCTGTTCCAACGCCTGTAGATCTCGCTCATCAACCCGATTTTTCGCCGCTGGTGGGTGCCAGCGAAGCTGTGGGAAAAAATATGAAACGAGGGGCGATCGTGATTTACGAATCCACGGTTTACCCTGGAGCAACCGAGGAAATCTGCATTCCGGTGCTTGAGAAATATTCGGGCATGAAATGGAAAACGGATTTCCACGTCGGGTTTTCCCCTGAACGGATCAACCCGGGCGACAAGCAGCATACGCTTACCCGCATCCTCAAGGTTGTGTCGGGCGACGATGAAGATACGCTGGAGAAGATCGCCGTGCTATACGAAAGCGTAATTACCGCGGGAGTCCACCGCGCATCGAGTATTAAAGTCGCTGAAGCCGCAAAGGTGATCGAAAACACTCAACGAGACCTTAATATCGCATTGATGAACGAATTGGCGATTATTTTCGATAAGCTGGGAATTGACACGCTGGAGGTCCTGCAGGCCGCCGGCACGAAGTGGAACTTTCTTCCCTTTCGGCCAGGCCTGGTCGGGGGGCACTGTATTGGCGTAGATCCGTACTACCTTACCCACAAGGCCGAGATGATCGGCTACATACCGCAAGTCATCCTGGCTGGCCGCCGTATCAACGACAGCATGGCGAAGTTTGTGGCGGAGCAAACAATAAAACACATCATAAAGGCTGATGTGAATGTCAAGGGTGCCCGTGTGAATGTGCTAGGGCTGTCTTTCAAGGAAAATTGTCCTGATCTGAGAAACTCCAAGGTCGCTGACCTGATCAACGAGCTCAAGTCCTACGGCATCGACATTCATGTTCATGACCCTGTGGCAAGCCCTGAAGAGGCTCGCCATGAGTACGGCGTGGAGCTCGAGTCCTGGGAAAGCCTTCCTTGTTCAGATGCGATCATTGTCGCTGTCCCGCACCAGCAATTCGTGGAAAGGCCCCTCAGCGACTTTCAGGCCAAGGTCACTGGCAAAGGCTGCTTTATCGATGTGAAATCTCAGTTTGACTCCAAGGCGCTTCGCGCGGCCGGCTTGAATGTCTGGAGATTGTGATAATCGCGCACTGATATGACCGGATACCAATACACTCTGAAGCACCTGCTAACACGCCAATACCACTGGCTTGTCACGGGAGTCGCCGGTTTTATCGGCTCAAATCTGCTGGAGGCCTTACTCAAGCTAAACCAGAAAGTGACAGGTCTCGATAATTTTTCAACCGGGCACAGTCACAACCTGGGGCAGGTAAAGGAAGCGGTTGGGGAGGCGGCCTGGTCCAATTTCAGCTTCATTGAGGGGGATATTTGCGAGCTGGAAACTTGCCGGCAGGCATGCAACGGTGTGGAGTATGTATTACACCAGGCCGCTCTCGGTTCCGTTCCACGATCGATACAAGACCCGATACGAACCAACGACAGCAACATTTCCGGTTTCCTGAACTTATTAGTGGCGGCGCGGGACGCTCCCGTACAGCGCTTCATATATGCGGCATCCAGTTCCACTTACGGCGATCATCCCGGTTTACCCAAGGTGGAGTCGGTTATCGGCCGGCCACTCTCGCCATATGCCGTAACCAAGTACGTCAATGAACTCTATGCCGAGGTATTTGGACGGTGCTACGACGTCGAGTCGGTCGGCTTGCGATATTTCAATGTCTTCGGTCCTCGTCAGGATCCGGATGGGGCCTATGCGGCAGTGATACCCCGCTGGATCGCTGCGCTCGTGCGCAACCAGTCGGTATTCATAAACGGGGATGGTGAAACCAGCAGGGATTTCTGTTACATAGAAAATGTCGTTCAGGCCAATCTCCTTGCAGCTTTGGCGGAAAATCGCGAAGCGGTTAATCAGATCTACAATGTCGCGCTCAATGAACGCACGAGCCTGAATCAACTCTACGGCATGATCCGTGATTTGCTTTTAGACAAGTTTCCCGATCTGGTTAACCACAAGCCGCAGTACGTCGATTTTCGGGAGGGGGACGTCCGGCATTCCCAGGCTGATATTTCCAAGGCTCGCGGAATGCTGGGCTTCGAGCCGACTCATCGTATTGATCAAGGGCTTGAGCAGGCAATGGAATGGTATCTTTCTCATCTTGAGCCTGAAAAAGAAAAACCGGGAAAAACGGCCTGATACGACCGTACGCCCCTGATAGAAGTCGCGATTTTAAGAAGTAAGGCGGTCCTTCAGGTCAATCATCCCATTTTCCAGCCTGGATCAACTGGTTTTTCAGGCCGGGTAACGGAAAACCCAGGTCGTACGCTTTTTTCGCATAAGTTTTAGCCTGCGCATAATCTTTCTTTTTCATATAGAGCAGGCCAAGATTGTAATTAATGGTTGGGTCTTCCGGTTGGAGATCGACGGCCACGCGGTATTGCTCGGTAGCTCTGTCAGTTTGCGCGGCTTGTAGAAGATAAGTTGCGTATACCATGCGTACCATGGCGTCGTTGGGTTTGAACCGGATAGCACGATCAAAAAAACACTCGATGGAAAATTGCGCGCCTTTCGGTTTCAGCGTCTTTTCCCGCTGGGCCAGTTTTCCCATCGCAGCCAGTGCCCGGTGGTGATTGGGGAACATCAGCAGCGTGTAGTTCAAGTCAGCCCCGATTGTCCCGGTAGCGCCCGCGCGTAAATTTTCCACATCGGAAGTGAAATGGAATGCCTCGACTGTCGCAAGCATCTTCTTGTCTTCCGAATTGGTGTAGTCGTAGATTTGAGTCCCAGGGGCCGCCAGATTACCGCAATGGGGAGGAACCTCTCGTGCATGAAGATCCGCTGCGCCAGTCATAATTATTAAAACCGCAATGCCGAATATGTTTCTCATATAACCTCCTCATCACAGAACAGTCTGCCTCGACAATTCAATTAAGGGAGCTCCGAGTAGTTGTTAAAGGTCAAATCACCAGGAGCGAATCCAGTTCCTGGTTATGTCGGCCACCTGGTCACGCCAGAGACGACGTGAAAATGTATGATCGGCTTCAGGTAAATTATGCCGGGATACGCGTGGAGCAGCGAGTAAGCGTTGCCAGCCAGGCGAGGCGCTAACGAGATCGGAGAACTCTTGGGCAGTGAGATCATTGCCGCTGATGATCAAAAGTATTTTTCCATTGAAGCGGCGGAGCCCGTCGAGCATCCGGTCGGGGAGGTTAGCTGGATCACACGATTCGCCAGTGCGCGCAGGTTCTTTCTGTCCGTGTTCGTTCGCTCTTCTTCCCGCTGCAGCTCGAGCGATCGTCCGGGTAAAAGAACGCGTGGCGGTCGAGTAATCAAACCGACCGCTCAACACCTTGCCCCAAAATCCCTTGTTAAAAAAACGCGTAAGGTAATAATGCTTCAGATAGGCTTTTGCCTCGCCTTGTTCCGTTCTTACCCACGGGTTCAACAGTACCAGCCCCGTTACGCGCGGGTCCCGGTGTGCATAGAAAAGCGCAGCCGATGCTGCATCGCATAATCCCCAGATAACCAGCTCATCAAGAGCGGGCAACTCCTGCAGAAACCTGTCGATGGCGCAATGCAGGTCATCCTCCAGCCGTTCAAAATCCCGCGGGTCGCCCTCGCTATCACCCATTCCGCGGCAATCAAAACGAAAAACGGGAATGCCGTCGGCGGCCAGGTTGCGCGCAAGCAAGGTAAACTGGCGGTGGCTTCCAACTCGATATTGCGGGCCGCCCACCAGTATCAGTACGCCCCTGGAACCGATCTGCTCAGGCAGGCTGATCATTCCATACAGCCACGCGTCGTTACACTCAACGACCAGAGGGCGTTCCTCTACATTTGTATCAGGTAGCAATGACATTTGTGGTGGCTGACACGAGCTGGGGACACTCGGCAATCTCCTGTGTTGCCCAAAACGGCAAACAAGGCACGAGGTGAAGGAATAGTTGAACTTCGCTTTGCTTCCAGGCGCCTACCACTTTTGATCCGGCAGGGGTCATGGTGCGCCCGGGCTCGGCCACGATCTCGAACCAGTGGACCGGGCTGTTCTTTACCACTAGTTCCGCCGCTTTTAGGCTGTCAATTGCACCCGCAAGGTCGGGTGCGAGTTCATAGCCGGCCACCTCGAGTGGCATCCCCGCTTTCAGGCTAGCGCGCAAGGCGCTGGTTCCGCCAGTCTTGTCTCGATCCCCGGCCAGCATTTCACTAGCCAACCTCAACCGCAGAAACTGGGTCAGGAACGCCTCTCCACTGATGACTGGTTGCCATAGAATAATCTGGGCGACTTTTTTTTTTGCGCTCCTCGCAAAATCAAGCGCGAGCAGCGCGCCCAGGCGCAGGCCCCAAAGACTGACGGGTGTCGAAACGCGCTCTTCGAGCCATGTCCTGGCAACGGCCAGGTCCTGCTTCCATATCTCCCAGCGCGCATCCGAGAAGTCGCCGCTGCTATCCCCACAGCCGAAAAGGTCTATCTGCAATACGCCAAACCCCATGGCAGCAAAAGCTCTTGCCTGCAACGCAGCCATTCGCCGCGACTTGTTCATCTCCTCCCCAAAGGGATGAACGTATATGAACGCTCCCCGGCACTCCTTTTCCGCATGAGGCGCATGGTAGAGGCAGAAACGTCTCCCGCAGTCGGTCCGCAGAAAAAAAGGCTCAGCAGGAACGTTGCGCGGAGATAACTTTTTCATTCAGCCAATTTTTGCTCAACAAAACCGGTGAGGCTGCCTACCGTTTCGAAAGTTTGCGCGCTGATTTCGTCATCGTCCACAGTGATGCCGAAGTGATCTTCCAAAGCAGTAATTACGTTTACCACTGCCATCGAATCCAGTTCCGGAATACTACCCAACAAGTCAGAGTCTGCCGAAAGCGAGTTCTTCCGTTCGCCGAGGCTTAACACATCGGCCAGTATATTTGTTACTTCTTGAAGATGCTGCATGATTACTCCATGGTGGTTTTGTCTTTCTCGGCACCGGGTATATGCCCCAGGCCCTGGGTATTCAGCCGAAACTCCGGAAATGAACCGGAATGTGTGGATAGGTGAAAATAGGGATATACAGAGGCCAGCGTTATCTGCCACGGGCCGGCACAAAAAAAGATGGCGCTACCCAGCGATGTGGTCCCCAGTCGCGCATGGGCGCCAAGCGAACCCGCGTTAAAGGCCGAAATTCGGCTACACGACCACGAAACCTCGTGTTCCCGCAGGAATCGATTCGCTTCATCCCATAAGCGGGGAAAAGTAAATCCCAAACGGAAGTCGGGATCGACGTACACGTCGAAATCCCAGGCTGTGCTTCCCTCAGGAAGCGGTATGTAGCGAGCGCGTACTTCATCCTCCTGATAACTGCCCAGTAACAGCCAAAGGAAGCCCATAAATTGCGCTTCCTTAGAGGCGACCAGGCACTGCGCTCCTTGCGCAAACCGAGCCTGGATCGCTGCAGCGGGCCTCGGAAATTGTCCGATAATCTCATCCTTTTCATGGATCAGCCTGACCTCAATATTCCTTCCCCTGCGCGGCGGGAGCAAGGGAGTTTGGCCCACGGGCTGCGCGACCAGGTGATACTTATATAACCGCAGGCCTCCGTTCGAGACCATGACGAAAAATTTGTTGAGTATGAAAAGGCTGACATTGAACCAGCCCCACTGCCGCACCATTTCATAAAACTCATTTTTTCGTTGCGTTATCGATGCCATTGCGTTTATGAGGCGCATTGATCAGCCCCGGATTTAGTGCGGTGGCTACAAGGGCGGATAGTTTAATCCGAACCAGTCCGGTTGCCCAACTGTTGTTGCGGGAATGGCTGAACCGCTCCTCCCCTTCTTCCAAGACCTAAAACTTGAAGCGTTAGAGCCGAGTTGAGCCAACTTTCTCCGGCCGCCCCACGCTGGGGCGCCAAAACACGGCATCTTACTATAAGTGTTCAAAGGGATGAGTTTCAAGTAACACGCCGTCAGTACGAGCGATTGGTTTTGAGGCTGTACTTCAGTCCAATTGGAACGGCATGAAAACTCGGTAACATGGCGAGCGGAAGTGCCTATCGATTACCGGCTAGCGGGCGCTGGTGCTCGGCAGGATACTGGCTTTGATTTTAAAGGCACTTCCCTGTACGCTTCACCTATAGTTAACCTCAGCAACAATTTCCTGGCAGGCTTGCCGCAGGGGGCAATGCCTGCGAGGTAAAGCAACTTCGTGCCCGTACTCAAGCGCCGCAGCGTGGCGTAACCGACGGGAGCGTGCGGTGAGGGGAGCTATGTTCGGGTATTAAAAGATGACAACCATTTGTTACGGAAAAAACATGAAAAAAATTAATTTTAGTGTCGTGAGAGAGAATGCAAACCCTGCTGTTAACAAGAGAAAACTGCGCGCCTCGCACTTTGCGCTCGCTTCCTTCCTGATGATCGGCTCCTGCCCCGGCTTGGTGGCCCAGGCTCACGCCGATTCCTTCGAACGCTTGTCTTCGCTGCTGGCGGCCACACCCGAGGGCGGCTGGGTCAAGGCCAGCACTGGTCTTTTTTGGGATGCATGGCCGACCGGGGCCGATGCGGTGCCGGGACAGTACGGCTGGCCCGGAGCCGTCGTTCGGGCGTGGAGCTCTTTTGCCTGGGACTCGAGTCGCGGCGACTTGATGCTCTGGGGCGGCGGTCACGCTAATTACACCGGGAATGAAATGTATGTGTGGGACGGCGTGACAGGTGCGTGGGGACGCGGCTCCCTGCCAAGCCGGACGGATGCCCAAGGCATGGTCCTTGGCGGCACGGCGCCCCAGTCGGCACATACCTACGACAATAGTATCTATCTCCCGGTCAACGACATGTTCCTGACATTTGGAGGAGCCGCCAGCGGCACCGGCAGCGTTTTTCGGACGACGGAAGACGGTAACATAAGACGCGCGGGACCGTATTTGTGGGATCCGGCGAAGGCCGACGCAAACAAGGTCGGGGGTACACTCGATTCGGGCTGGAATACGGCCAATCCAGCGCAGAACGGGGATATGTGGATCGATCGCCAAGGGCAATGGACTGGCACTGAAGCCCCGGGGTATATCAACGGAACTACAGCCTATCGTACGGAAAATGGGAAGGACGTGGTCTACCTTACCGCGGACGCGAATGCATCAGGGTTTGCCTCGCTTTATCGTTATACGCTCGGCGATGTAAGGAATGGCGGGAAAGATACCTGGGAGCAAATCGGGATCGCGCGTAATACAGCGGGATACCAGGGCGCCGCCACGCTTGATACTGACCACAACCTTTACATCAAAACGGCTGCCGTCACTGGACCTTACACTTCCGATCTCACGATATGGGATCTGGACAGGGCAAACGCCAACAATCCTTCGGCAAATCAGGATATCGGAATTAACCTGGTTAACCAGGATGGGAGCGACTTTAAAATCCATTCGTGGTACGGCATTGCGTATGACCCCAACAATGACACCATCGTCCTTTGGGATGGCAATACCACCGGTTCGGTGTGGTCGGCCCATGTCCTTACCGACGCGAATGGGAATATCGGCTCCAACACTACCTGGACTGTTTCAGAGATCGAAAGCTCAACTCTGGCGCATCCTAACGGGAGCTTTGTGACCGGCGTCCTCGGCAAGTGGCAGTATGACAGCCACCTTGGCGCATTCGTTGCCCTGGATGAATTTGCCCCTACCAACAGTGGCGCCTGGGACACCGGCGTGTGGCTTTATAAGCCCATGAGCGCCTTGAACGCGCCAGCTGTGCCCGAACCGGAAACATATGCAATGTTCCTTGCCGGACTCGCTATCATCGGAGGGATCATCCGCCGGCGCGGAGTGCGACTGTCCTAACGGACAGACGCCTTAAACGGTCGCTATGCAGGGGAGCGGAGAGAACGCCTACCGGCTTTTCTCCGCAGCTTCATTTGTTTTAATTCCATATTTTAGATTTGCTTGAACGGGATGAATCACGGTATTCCCGCAGTCTGTCGCGCCGAGCGCGGCAATCGAGTCGCAAACCGGCGGCCCGGGTAGGTTTTATAACAATCTCATCATTGGTGCGAGCCCGGCAGCCGGTTTCGTCCCTTGCAGATTACCTCGCGCGGAGCGTGAGGGAACCGAGCGTCACGCGCTGTCTTTCAGGGTTCAATTAGTCGGTACGAATAGCCCCGGGCTACGCGTTTTCTCGCAGATGCGAAAATTGCGCAAGTGGAGTTCAAGCCACGGTTTGCCCGAGTTCATCAACTTATGCTGGGCATAGGCAACTTAGCCGGTTTAGAGGAGGCAGGACGACTGCAACATGGCGTTATGCTATATTAGCAAACTCATGCTTGTCCAGATTATTCCCCTGATCGAACGTTGTCAGTCATGGGTACTATTCGGTAGGGATCACGCTCGGTCAAGTTGATCCCCTTCCGGGATTGACCAGTTTAGGAAAACGGTAAATGAGCGGCCTTTGTCCAGGGTACGCTCGCTTCCAGTACCCGCTCTGTCCTCCGGGATATCAAAAACGGAAACCCCTTCAGTAAGCCTCGATAGGCCGCCGCCTTAAAAATCCAGAGCAACGAACTAAAGAATAAGTTTATGGTGCAGCCCATGGCGACTTCGAAGGTAGTAATTATTTTGCCGACGTATAACGAGCGTGACAACATCGGAAGGATGATCGATGCGCTACAAGTTCAGTCGCGTGGATTCGGTCATGAGTTGCATATCCTCGTAGTGGACGACAGCTCTCCCGATGGCACCGCCGATGTAGTGCGGATGAAGCAGGCCACGTATCCGAACGTGCATCTGCTGCTGGGGCAGAAGGCCGGATTAGGCGCGGCTTACATTCGCGGCATGGTACACGCAATGGATCAGCTCCATGCCGACGTCGTGTTCGAGATGGATGCCGATTTTTCTCACAAGCCCGAGGATGTGCCTCGGCTGATGGACGCGATTGACCAGGGGGCCGATTTCGTGATCGGCAGCCGTTATGTAGAAGGCGGGTCGATTCCGAAGGAGTGGGGACTGATGCGCCGTTTGAATTCCCTGGGCGGCAATATCGTCGGGCGGTACATCGCGGGGTTGTACAGGATTCATGATTGCACGGCGGGGTTCAGGGCGATCAAAACGTCTTTGCTAAGAAAAGTCGTATTTGATGATCTCGGCGTCCAGGGCTACGCCTTCCAGGTGGCGCTGCTTCATGAGGCCGTGTCGCTCGGTGCGAAAATCAAGGAAGTCCCAGTGGATTTCATTGATCGTACCGAAGGAGAGTCCAAGCTTGGCATTTCGGACATTATCGAGTTTATCGTCAATGCCTGGTGGATCAGGTTGCACAGCTCCAAGACATTTATCAAATTCGCCGTCGTGGGGTTGTCCGGCGTCATCGTGAATCTCGGGATATTTACCTTGCTTCTTGAAGCGAACGTCAATAAATACATTGCCTCCCCCATCTCGATCGAAGTATCCATCATCACGAATTTCCTCCTGAACAACTACTGGACCTTTCGCTTGCGAAAATCCCAGGACCACGTCCGAATAAAAGGGCTGAAATTCAATATGGTCTCGCTTGTGTCCCTGGGAGTGAGCTACACGACTTTCGTAGTGCTTTCAGTACTTTTTCCTGAGACGGCTCCAGCGGTTCATCAGCTCATAGGGATTGCGCCTGCGATGCTCATAAATTATTTCCTGAATTCTTACTGGACCTTCAAGCATGCCCCGGAAGCCAAAAGCTGAGCTTACGAACGGTCCCAACAACGATATCAGCCCACCTTGCGGGTATCGGCGCTAATGCTATCTGATTGCCTGCGGGCGAGCCAAATGGCTTGCGTTGAGCGGCATGGAAAGACCAGCACAGCTTCGTGCAATTGATTCCGTTAAAGATAGCGTCCATAGCAAAAGTTAGCGAAATAGAATGACGCCACGCTTGAATATTCCGCAGAATCCTGGATTTCGGCAAAGGAACGACAAGAGCTGTTAAGGAATCACCACCATCGGCCGCGCCGCTATTCGTCGCCAACGTACACTTGATCGAAGTACCTATGCGCATACTTCACGTCCTCGACCACTCCATTCCCTTACACAGCGGCTACACTTTCCGCACGCTCTCGATCCTGAAGGAACAGCGCGTTCTGGGATGGGAGACTTTTCACCTGACGAGTTCCAAGCAGAAAAATTGCGACGCACTGGAGGAGGACATTGACGGGTGGCATTTCTATCGCACCCCGGTCGCGACCGGCCTGATGTCGCGCTTGCCGGTCCTGAACCAGCTCGCGGTCATGGATGGGCTGACGCACCGGTTGATTGAAGTGGCGACGAGCGTCAAGCCCGACATCCTGCACGCCCATTCCCCGGTCCTGAATGCAATACCCGCAATACGTGTGGGCCGTCTTATGAGCATCCCGGTAGTGTATGAAGTCCGAGCGTTCTGGGAAGATGCGGCGGTAGACCACGGCACCAGCCGCGAATGGGGGCCTCGCTATCGCCTTACTCGCGGCCTGGAGACTTATGCGCTGACCCAGGTCGACGCGATTACCACTATCTGCCAGGGGCTGCGGGGAGACATCGTTGCGCGGGGCATTTCCAAGGAGAAGATTACGGTCATTCCCAATGCCGTGAATATCGAGAATTTCAGCGTGGGCAACCCCGCCGATCCGGCGCTTGCGCGGGCCCTCGGTCTCGAAGGTAAGCTGCTGCTAGGTTTTATCGGCTCCTTTTATGCTTACGAGGGCTTGAGCCTCCTGCTCCGCGCCTTGCCGGAAATGCTGTCACGCAGCCCCGACGTCCGTGTTCTCCTTGTTGGCGGCGGGCCGGAGGAGAGCGAATTAAAGAACCTTGCTGTGCAACTGGGGGTTGAGGACAAGGTTGTCTTCGTGGGACGCGTTCCTCATGAACAGGTGCAGCGATATTACAACTTGATCGATGTGCTTGTTTATCCGCGGCTTCGGATGCGGCTCACGGAACTCGTGACGCCGCTCAAACCACTGGAAGCGATGGCGCAGGGCCGGCTGGTTGTGGCATCAGATGTAGGCGGCCATCAGGAATTGATTCAGGACAATAAAACCGGCGTCCTTTTCAAGGCGGACGATGCCGGCGCCCTGGCTTCCAAAGTACTTGAGCTACTTGCCCAGCCTGAGCGCTGGCCTGTATTGCGCGACGCTGCCAGAAGCTTTGTTGAAACGCAACGCAGCTGGGCAGGCAGCGTTGCGCGCTACCAAGGCGTCTATCACATGGCGCTTCACAGGGACGTGCAGGAATGAGCGTACCGGGCGCGCGCATCGGCCTGGTCGGTCCGCTTCCCCCGCCTTCCGGCGGGATGGCGAACCAGACGCTGCAGCTGGCAAACTTGCTGCGCGAGGAAGGCTTTAAAGTGGATCTGATACAGGTCAACCCGCCTTACCGCCCAGGCTGGGTCGGCCAGCTAAAGGGGGTGAGGGCAGTGTTCCGGCTCCTCCCCTACCTTGCTAACCTCTGGACATCGGCTGGGCGGGTCCAGTTGTTTCACGTAATGGCCAACTCCGGCTGGTCATGGCATCTCTTTGCCGCCCCGGCGATCTGGATAGCGAAGCTGAGAGGCATACCGGTTATTGTCAATTATCGCGGTGGAGAGGCCGATGTGTTCTTCGACAAAGCCTTTACCTGGGTAAAGCCCAGCTTGAGCCGCGCTGACGCCGTTATCGTTCCTTCCGGTTTTCTTGAAGCTGTGTTCGGGAAGCGCGGCTTCTCTACCAGCATCGTGCCCAACATTATCGATCTCAGCCGTTTTGAAGCCGACACGCGGCAATGCAGCTTGGGGCTAACGGATTCCCCGCACCTTATCGTCACACGCAATCTGGAGCGCATATACGACAACGCCACGGCCTTGCGCGCGTTCAGCATCGTCCGCAGCGCATATCCCGGGGCGAGGCTGACGCTGGCAGGTACCGGACCAGAGCGGGAGCCGCTGGAACAGCTTGCCGCAGGACTGGGAATAACGGATGCCGTGGTGTTCTCCGGACGGGTAGACAATGAACGCATGGCTGTGCTCTACCGCAGTGCGAATGTGATGATCAACCCGAGCCTGGCCGATAACATGCCGATTTCGGTGCTGGAGGCGCTGGCAAGCGGTGTGCCGGTCGTGACGACGAATGTGGGCGGCGTCCCTTATCTGGTCGAGCATGAGAAAACTGCCTTGCTGGTACCCGCGCAGGACCCGGAAGCTATGGCTGAGGCGATCCTGTCGTTGCTGAATAATCCCGTCAAGGCGGGGGAGATAAGGCAGGCCGGCATCGACTCGGTACGTCAGTACACATGGCCGAACGTGCGGGTGCGTTTGCTCAGTGTTTATAAGAGGCTCCTGGCGAAGACTGGCCGTTCGATGGCGGACGCGAAATGAATCCCGGTTCGTCAAGAAGGGATTTGTACACCGCACTCGTATCCGGCGTTTTCTTTCCGCTGCACGAACTCATTAAAAAGCATGATAGCGTCGCGATCCGCAAGGAGATGGAAATATCGCAGTGGTGGGACGAGGGCCATCTGGAGCAACTCCGTCTTTCCCGGTTGCGACACTTGCTTGCGAGCGCACAGGCACGCGTCCCCTATTACCGCAGACTCTTTTCCGATATTGGCTTCAGGGTGGAAGACATCCGCTCGCTGGCGGATCTAGCAAGTTTACCTCTTCTTGATAAAGCCGCGATCCGTGCCAGCAGCGATGCGCTCAAGGCGGAGAATGCAACCGACCTGACACGCTTCAATACTGGTGGTTCCAGCGGCGAGCCGTTGGTCTTTTACATCGGTAAGGAGCGCGTAAGCCACGACGTCGCGGCCAAGTGGCGCGCAACCCGCTGGTGGAATGTGGATATTGGCGACCCCGAGGTCGTGATCTGGGGTTCACCCATCGAGCTTGGCGCGCAGGATCGCCTGCGTGCGCTTCGTGATCGTATGCTGAGGACGCGGCTGCTGCCCGCCTTCGAGATGTCGGAAGAAAAACTGGACCGGTTTCTGGATGAGATAAGCGCTACGCGCCCGAAAATGCTGTTCGGCTACCCGTCCGCCCTGTCCCATATTGCCCGGCATGCCGACGCCCGGGGGCGGCCAATGGATGATCTGGGCATTCGGGTTGCTTTTGTCACCTCTGAACGGCTCTACGATGAGCAGCGCCAACAGATCGGCAAAACGTTCGGATGCGCGGTGGCGAATGGCTATGGGGGGCGTGATGCGGGCTTCATTGCCCATGAATGTCCGCAAGGGGGCATGCACATTACCGCCGAGGATATCATCGTCGAAATCGTCGATCAGCGGGGCATCCTCCTACCGCGTGGCCAGGCGGGCGAGATTGTGGTTACCCATCTGGCTACGGGCGCCTATCCGTTTGTCCGCTATCGCACCGGCGATATTGGCGTACTGGATAGCAAATCCTGCAGTTGCGGAAGGGGCCTTCCCCTACTCAAGGAGATCCAGGGGCGCAGCACGGATTTCCTGGTGGCAAAAAATGGAACGGTCATGCACGGTCTGGCCCTGATCTATATCCTGCGTGACTTGCCGCAGATTCGAAATTTCAAGATTACACAGGAAAGCATTGATCTCACGTGCGTGTGGGTGGTTTCAGATGATGGACTCGGCAGCGAGCTGGTCGGCAACATTGTTCAGGGTTTCAAGGCAAGGCTGGGTCAGGAAGTGGAAATCCTTGTCAAAGAGGTGAAGGAGATCCCGTCGGAAAAATCGGGCAAATTTCGCTATGTTGTAAGTAAGGTGGCGCCGTCTTGAAAGTAATGCGTCGGAAGCTAAAATGAGATTGCGGCGGTCGCGCAGATGTTTGATGTGAAATAAACCGGAGGCCTGCTGGTAAACGGGATAATATTCCCCGACGCTGGGAGCAGGGCAACGAGAGCTTCTTGCTGAGCGGTGGTTGTAGGCGCCGCGGATGATCCTGCGTTCCTTTAACAATAAATATTCGCACCTTGGGGACCGGGAAAATGATAGGGCCTTAACGAGTTCAGCCTGGGGCGAGTGGAACCATTATGCTGAGGTGCTAAATGAGTGATGAGCAAAACACATCTTCGACCCCATCAACCTTCTATTACGAAGAAGGACGTGACGAGATGGCCGATTATGTCCCCGCATCGATTAAACGCCTCCTCGACGTAGGGTGTGCTCAGGGGAAATTCGGCACGAATCTGCTAAGAGACAACAGGGAACTGGAAATTTGGGGGGTAGAACCCTTCGAGGATGCAGCCGAAGTTGCCCGAGGGCGGCTCACAAGGGTCATTAACACAACTGTGGAGGATTCTCTGGCGAGCCTGCCTGAGGGATACTTCGATTGCGCGGTTTTCAATGATTCGCTTGAACATCTGGCTGATCCATGGGCGGTGCTGGGCCAACTCAAGGCTAAGCTGGCGCCGGGCGCGACGGTCGTCGCCTCCATTCCCAATCTCCGGTACTTCCATGTGATAAAACAGCTATTGCAGGAAGCCGATTTTGAATACGCGCCCTACGGAGTGCTGGATAAAACCCATTTGCGCTTCTTTACCAAGAAAAGCATGCAACGCCTCTTTGCCGAGAGCGGCTATCGCGTCGAACGCATAGACGGGATCAAGCCTGCTGCTTTTCCATGGAAGTTTGGCTTGATGAACCTGCTGTCCGGGAATGCTTTCGAGGACGCGCGATACGAGCGTTTTGCCCTGGTGGCGAGTGCTTCTTAGCTCGACCGCGTGTCTATTCGATCTGCTGATTAAGCAGGGGGCGGTTGCTTGCAGTCAGCGGAATCGAGTTTGAGAAAACAACAACTCGTCGCGACGTTCGGAACCACGTTGCTTCTTTACGTGCGACCCGAAAATCGCCGGAGCAAGCCTTGCAGCCGCGCTGATAAGGAGAGCACGCCGCTTGCGAGCGGTATACGATTTTCCTGCCGCTCTCAGAATCAGGGCTATAATCGCCGTAGAGGATATGCGGCGCCTCGTGGGGTCAGCCGTGGCTTAGCTCTGCAAAATGATCGCATTTAAAACAAAAGTGGCTCATCGGCTTTCAACTTATGTCAATATCTCTCGACTGTAGAATTTGCGGCAATTCACAGGGCAACCGCGAATTCAAGGTCCTTGAGATGTTCTATGGCACTCGGGAAGAATTTACTTATTTTGAATGCCAGTCGTGCGCTACGTTACAAGGCACGAAAGTGCCAGACGACTTATCCCGATATTACCCCCCTGGTTATCTCGGTCCAATTTCAGATCAATCGGAAGCGGATGTGCGGCCGAATCCACTACGCCTGTTTTTGAAACAACAGCGCGTGCTTTATTTGCTTTATGGTAAAAATCTGCTGGGTTGGCTCGCGAGCAAAATCGGCGAGGATTACTTTGGGTACACGTGGGAATGGTTCCGGAAGGCGGGTGTGACACCTGCTTCCCGCATACTGGATGTTGGATGTGGTCCCGGGCTCCTGCTCAAGAATATGCAGTATCAGGGGTTTTCAAATCTCTCCGGCGTTGACCCCTTTCAGGAAAAAACTCTCCCGGGCCTGAACATTCATCGGACTGAAATAAACAAACTAACTGGTCAGTATGACTTCATAATGCTGCACCATTCGTTGGAACACATGCTCGACCCTGCAGGGGCGCTGTGTGAACTCAAGCGTCTTTGCAGCCCCGGTGGGACTATCCTTATTCGAATTCCTGTCGCAAATTGCTATGCCTGGGAGCGCTACGGGGTACATTGGTTTCAAATTGATGCGCCTCGTCACATTGTTATTCCTTCGGTTCGCGGAATGGAAATACTTGCCGAACGTGCCGGATTGCGGTTAAACGAAATCGTCTTCGATTCAGATGAGTTACAGTTTTGCTGTAGCGAACAGTATATGCAAGGGATTTCCTTAAAGGACTCCCGCTCCTACGTCATAAACCGCGAGACAAGTTTTTTCACTCAAGCACAGATTGAATCTTTCAAGCAGCAGAGCCAGGACCTCAATGAGCGTGGCCGCGGCGATCAGGCGTGTTTTTATTTCAGGAATCCAGCTTAGACGAACAGACCTGTTTTCTCACTACACCCGACCCGAAAGTCGCCTGAGCAAGTCTCGCAGCCGTCCTGATAGTAACGTAGGCTGTTCCGAGGTCCGGTCCCAGGTACTATGATCTGTATCCTTTACCGGATGCCACAGGAGGTCTGGCTCGGGTCCGGGCGCGGTCATGGCCGGGCGAAACACGAATGTTCCAGGGGTCAGCGATTTGTCCAGCCAGTTGTTGCGGTAATAGCGGTTTTCTCTTCCCGGCGGCACAAACTCGCCATCGCCTCCAATATCTTCTATCCGCAATCCCCGATACGTCAGTACGGTGGGAACCACGCACTCCGAATGCCCCGCCCATCTGTGCTCCCGGTACTCGGAGGCCAGGGTCTCCAGAGCAGCCCGCGAGAACCGCACGATGGGATTGAATGAGCGCAGCCATTGCTGCTGGGGCAACTCGACCTCGTCGGGCAATTCAAGCGACTTCCACAGCGGCCAGTCCGGGATCCGATCGTGGCGCGCGATGCTGGTGCTGAGCAAATCCGCCGTGTTACCGGCAAAACTCTGAAAGAAGCTTTTCCAATCGCCCGAGTATACGACGTCGTATTCCAGATACCAGTAATTGTCGTAAGCAGGCAGGCGATGAAAAGCGCTGAGAAGCATGCCGTCCTCATTGCCGGGGATCTTGTCCGGAAAGTAGCGGCAAGGGCGCTTGTACTGCGGCCAATCGTGACTACCGTGGGGGAGCGCCTGTCCCGCACGGCGAGACACTTCCGCCTCGCTCAGCCTGGTTTCATCGTAATAGAAGAAAACGTCATGATCTTCCGGCACTTCTGCGCGCAGCTTTTGCAGCCTTGCAAGCACCGTCTCGCCCAGGAGGTGGCTGCTGAACAGAACCGCGTTACGTTTCATAACCGTTTCATATCATGAGCCTCTCGTCCGGCGGATGCGCGTTAATTCTGTTGCACAAGCAAGTGCTCGACAAGCGGATCGCTTGCATCCAGCTCGTCATCCGACGTGTAAAGGCGCATTTGAGATTGGGAAGGCAGAAGAAACTCGTGCGCCTTTGCGGTCGCGCGCCAGCCGTGGGACCCTGCTATTTCCTTGGGGTCAAAGGCTTTTTTTACATATTTCTGTATTGCGTGTTCAAGGCTCAGCACGATGTAATGTTTGAGCTTGAAGTCTACGGTATAAGGTCGGATGCCCTCAAATTGGACGACGTGACCGCCGGTGTCGCGTAAATTCACCGATGGGACGGTCCAGCGGCGGTTGTGCACCAGCTCACTCACGAGTCTCCTTGTGCCGGGCCAGCGCCGGGGCTGTTTCTTCCAGGCGTTCAGTCGGTGAGGGTGACGCTGTGCAAACGGATAATACCATCGCATCGTTTTCTGAAACTCGGCATTATCGTGCTCCGGAAACTCACGGACCGGTAAAAACGTATACTCCATGAAGTTGACCGCGTTGTAGCCTTTTCCGTCCACTTCTTCTAGCGCTTCAGCCAACGTTTGCCGGGAGTTGGGCGCAACCCTGATCTCATCCGGGTCGGCGTGCATCAGCCAGTCGGCTTCGATCTCGTCCGCCAGTTGCTCCTTGCGCATCAATATCTTCTGCCACTGGTACATACCGTGGCGAGGGATTCGCTCGATGCCGATTACATTGCGGCCAAGGTATTCGCGGGCAATGGCGAGCGTGTCATCGGTTGAGTCGTTGTCCAGCAAATAGACGTCTATCCCTTGGTGAAGATAATGTTCAAGACAGGCGCGGATGAATCGCTGCTCATTGTAGCTGGCTAGTATTGCGACGATTTTCATAACTGGTTGAGGTTCAATTGCTCACTGTTTTTTTGAGTTCTGGATTTAGTGCAAGGAGCGAGGATTAGGTAAGGGTTTTGGGTATCAGCTCTATTGAACTTACTCATAGATAACGGCAGTAATTCTTGTTCTATAAGGGACAGACATAAACGTCTCGCAAAAGGCTTCGGGGAAATCAACGCGGTAGCTTATTCCACGATACAAAGAAGCGCAACGCAGGAGCACGATTTGGTTTCGCCTCGCGTCGTAAGAATTCGTTCCCATCTCTGAAAGAATTCAGCCGTGATGATCATCCTTATCCTTACAGTCAGTACGGCTATATGTGAATTAGCGAACGGACGTTCGAAGTGACATTGGATATTCTATCGTTTTGTTCAATTAGTCTCCTCGCCCACTTTCGTCACCGAACACAATACGTTTGAAGAACAATCTCGCCCGGAGCGAGCGCTCTCTTCCTGAAAGAACAGAAATTGGGATATCCCATGCAAGATATTCAAAATGCAAGCCGGAACGACAGGTTGGCGCGGCTAATAGCTTTTTACCTGCCACAATTTCATCCTATTCCAGAAAATGACTTATGGTGGGGCAAGGGCTTCACCGAGTGGACAAATGTGGCAAAGGCAAAGCCGATGTTCCCTGGCCACTATCAGCCTCATGTTCCCGCGGACTTGGGTTTTTACGACCTGCGCGTGCCGGAAACACGGGTGGCGCAGGCGGAAATGGCGCGGAAATATGGGGTTGAAGCATTCTGCTACTATCACTACTGGTTTGGGGGGCGGAGAATTCTGGAACGCCCATTCAACGAGGTACTGAGATCAGGCGAGCCGGATTTTCCTTTTTGCCTGTGCTGGGCGAACCAGACTTGGACTGGCGTTTGGCACGGCTGTTCAGATAGGGTCTTGATCGAACAGACGTACCCCGGCATCGCCGACCATCAGGCGCATTTTTATTCCCTATTGCCGGCGTTTACCGACCGGCGTTACCTGACATTGGACGGAAAGCCGGTTTTCCTGCTATACAACCCCAAGGAAATACCCGACCTGGAGCGCGTGGCCGACTATTGGCGCGAAATGGCTTTGAAGGAAGGGTTGAAGGGACTGCACCTCGTTGGCGTTAGCAAGGACCCCGCGTTCCCTCAGAGGCATAACCTGGATGCCTCGGTGAGCCCGAATCTGCCGTCCATCGAAGACACCTGGTATAGCTGGCGGCAGCCAATCAAGAAGCTGAAATTGTTTTACCGGAATGCGAAGAGCAGGCCTGCGATATTCAAGTATGGAGACGTAGTGCTGGACTTCATCCACGAGGTGGAGCCCGGCATCAAAAACTATCCCTGCCTCGTGCCAAATTGGGACAACAGCCCGAGAAGCGGAAAAAATGGTTTGGTGCTGGAGGGATCCACCCCTGAGCTATTCCGCATTCAAGCTAAAAAAGCCCTGCAGGTTACCGACGGCACACCTCTGGAGCACAGGCTTATTTTCATAAAGGCGTGGAACGAATGGGCGGAGGGAAACTATCTGGAACCCGACCTGAAGCTCGGGACATCTTACCTTGATGTCGTTAAAGACGAGTTTTGTGACGAGGAGAGCAGCGGGCAAGCAGCGTCTGGGCCGGAAGTGGATGGGCGCTCGGAGGAGAGTGATGTGCTTGCCGCGTAGCTTTTAGCTTTTACCAAAGTTAGAGTGGCCTATCGCTTATAAATCCTAAGACATTCGTTTCCCACCGGGGAGCACTGCGTCCTAGTCACCTAGTGTTAAACAATGAAACGAATGAGCATCAAATTTGTTGGTTGGAACGAGAAAATAAATATTGTAGAGCCTGTCGAATCAGGAGATAGAAATTCCCGCGTAGAAGGTTAGCCCAAATGTATGGATGAGAAAGCAGGAGTGAAGGAAGCCAGTTCGGCACCTTCCGGTCTTCCTTCCACATCCCACCACGTCCTAAGAGAGCATCCCAGATGGCGAATAGTGTGGCAGTTTCCTTCTGGCTATCGCTAATAGCATGCCACGAGGATGCCAGCAATAATGCCCCCGCCACGTAATTTCTTGTAAATCTGAAACGCTGTCTTCGTGGCAAGTGATTCATCCAAAAAAAATATTTATTTCTCGTATTTAAATACACATAGTATGGAGGGCGTTTAGCTGGATCGTCTGCTCCAGCATGGAATACTATTGCCTCAGGAACTATCTTGCTACGGAACCCTGCGCGGATTAGCCTGACAGAAAAATCGACGTCTTCGAAATATGCAAAAAACTTTTCTTGGAACCCACCAAGTTGTTTCAGAATTGATGTTCGAACAAGTAATGCAGTACCCCAAAGGCAGAAGCTCTCGGGGCTTTTCTCTTGAGACACCAATGCATCGTGAAGTTGTTTGAATTTCTCAAAATATTGAAACTTCCAGTTTATCGCACACCCACAGAATTGAATTTGTCGGGTCTCTGGGAATTCACTTTCAATAAGCACAGGAGATACTGAACCCACTGCTGAATCCGAATTCATTTCGGCCACAAGAAGGCCGAGGGCCTTGGGATCAATTATGGTGTCATTATTGAGGATCCAAATATATTCATAACCATTGTCTATAGCAAAGTTGATACCCTGGTTTTGCGCGGTAGTAAACCCAAGATTTTTAAAATTCTGGATTAGCTTGACCTGAGGAAATAACCTGGTAATAGTTTCTGAAGAGTTGTCGTGTGATGCATTATCAATAACCACCACAGAAAAATTTTGATAGTTTGAGTTAAAAAGAGACCTCAGGCATTCAACTGTTTTATCTTTCCCGTTCCAGTTCAATACCGATACTAGAACGTTAGGTTTTCTCATATCGCGCTATTCGCATAATTTTACAGATTAACAGGAGGCTTTAGAATTAACCTTCGAGTTGAACAATTAAAAGGAATTGAATGTATCTCATATTACGAGTGAATTCTGGAAATAACTTAAAAAGCAATCCTTGCTGGTCTTTATGGCTCGTCATAAATCCTAGTTGCTACCGATTAAAAACGAAACATCGGTTTCGATGTCACTGGTTTAGCGAACAATATTTTTTCTGTAAAAAATCGTAAAAAGACGTTTCATCGCGAATTCCGAAAGCTTCGAACGTCAATTTCATTCGAACAGTAAGTGTTCAATATTACGATCCACTGGTACCCGTCCGCCACCATGTCTTTACATGCCGTAGCACCAACACAAGTTCGTCGCGTAACGGGGTTTTTAACACCCAGATCGCTCCCATCCACATCAAACTGGTCACCAGAACCTGTGCAATAAAGTTTGGAATGAAAGAGAGCGCGGTGTTACCCCAAGTGAGGACGGCTACAAGAGATGGCGTCACCGCCACAATCATTAGCAGGATATTCTTACGGTAAATACGGCTGAAGGAGGCAAACGGAATTTGCAGGAGCCTTTGGCTGACGATCTGGTAAATACATAGCTGAACCGCGCCTACGGCGGCTACTGCCGTTGCCACCGAGGTCAGGCCGTGCCGCGCCGTAAGCAACACAGCAATAACGGTTACGACCTGAATGCTAGCCATAATTCTAAAAGAGGTGCGTATCCGTCCCGAGGAAATCAGCATCTGATCCACCAATAAAGTGGTATACACAAGAATGGCGTAGACGCAGAGAATGCGCAGGACCGGCACCGACTCCAGCCACTTTTCGCCGAACAGGATCCGTATCACTGGTTCGGCCAGTATGCCGAGCGTTGCAAAGAAAGGCCACGCCACAGCAGTGATGCAGGCGACTAGGAAAAGATATTGGTCACTGTCGATTTTCCCGTCGCGATGCTGTTTTGAAAAATGGGGCAGAATGACGCCCCAGAGGCCTTCGGTAAACGCCTTGTTGAAGATGTTGACCGTTCCCAAGGCTCGACTGTATAGCCCTACCGCACCCATATCCAGCACTTTTCCCAGTATCCAGTCGGGCGCGGTGTGGCCTGCATGGACGATGATTTCGCTCGACCCGGCATAACGGCAGAAGGCGAAAACATGGGGGATTTCGCGCAAGCCAGGGAGCAGCATCACGCCCGGCGGGCGGAACAGGAGCGTGAAGATCACGCTGGTCAGCGTACCGGCAATAGCGCTCCATACCAGGCTGCGATACCCCTCGCCCGCAAGAGCGGCAGTGATGCCCGTTGCCGCCGACGCAATCGCGCTGGCGACCTGGATGATCATCGTATGTTGAAAGCGCATCTCACGCCGGAGATAGGCAAAGGTGATCGCGCCCACCGGAACCAGCAGGAAGTTGATGCACAACAGACCGATGACCTCTCGCACCGCCTCGCTCTCGTAAAAATTCCCTATCGGAGTTCGAGTAAAATAAAGAATCAGCGCGATACTCCAGCCGAACAGCAGGTTGAGGGTAAAGGCCGCCCGGATTCTGTCCGTTGTTAGATCCTTCTCCTGGACAATGTAATTGTTGATACCGAATTCCCGGAGCAAGTGGCCCAGCCCGACAAATACGGATGCAACCGTGTAAATGCCGATATCCGCGGGAGTGAGCAGACGGGCCAGTATGATCGTCGTCACAAAATGTATGACGAGTGTCAGGTATTTGTTCAGGTAGGAATAAGCGAGCGCTACTCTAAAACTGGCCACGGCCAATATTCTTCATTTTGTTGGTAGAGGTAGGGATTACGGCTTTCCCATGTAGTTACTTAGCCGCGCGTGTTCCGCGGGGAACGGAGGGAACGTGATTATAACGTTGACTTGTGACTGATTCAGTGTTGAGTATATAGTGATTTCGACCTTCACCTTTCGAGAAAAGAAGCCTTTTAGCATGGCTGACCCCAAACCCGCTATCTCAGTCATCATCCCTTCCTACAACTGTGAGGCTTATATTGCCGAGACAATCGGCAGCGTTCTCGACCAGACGTTCGGCGACCTTGAACTCATTGTTGTGGATGACGGATCGACTGACCGCACCCGTGATATCGTTTTGTCGTATGGGACGCCAGTCCGGCTGCTTACCCAGAAAAACGCAGGCGTATGCGCGGCGCGAAACTATGGGATACGCGAGGCCACGGGTCAGTACATCTGCCTCATGGATCATGATGACTACTGGTTTCCAAATAAACTTGCGTTACAGTTGGAGCAGATGCATCGGCACCCGGAAGTCGGCCTGGTTTACAGCTCGTTCATCTGGTGGCATCCCGGCGAAGACGGAGTCTTCCCGCATCACAACAGCTTTGACCAAGCCTCGTTTCCTGACGGCACCGATGAACAATTCTCAGGGTGGATATATCACCAGCTTCTGCTTGATTGCTGGGTTTTGACCAGCGCGGCGTTAATCCGCGCGGAAGTGTTCGACAAGTGCGGCGTCTACGACGAGTCCCTGCCTTACAGCGAAGACTGGGACCTATGGTTGCGGTTTTCGCGCGAATACCCTTTCATCAAGTTGAAAAGGCCACTCACCCTTTATCGCCAGCATCCCCGCCAGGGAAACCGCGTACCCAGAAGCATAGACTATCGCACCGAGTTGCTGGCAAAAGCGGCAGCGAAGTGGGGACTTTGCAGTCGCGATGGCCGCTGCATCACCAAGCGCCAATTCAACGAGAATATTGCGCGCTATCATTCGGAATACGGCCTTCACAACCTCTCCGCCGGGAACCTGAAGACCGCTAACCGCGCTTTTCTCAAAGCCTGGTCACGCTATCCGCTCAACTGGAAAAGCCTTGCGTTTATTCCTGCAGCGCTGCTGGGATGGAGGCCGAAGTGGTGACCAAGGGCACGACAGGGGCATGACAAGGCGCGAATGTCGAACGGATGGGATATTCAATATCTGCGTAGCATTTTTTCGATCAGCCAGACCGGTTTAATCATTAGCCAGCTCCACGATTTATAAATCCGGAAAAACTTGATCCGGTAATCGGCCCGCTCTTGATTGAGGTAGCGGATCTGCTCCACCAATTCAACGCTCCAGTTTTTCTGGTAGGCGGCAAAATCGGCAGCGATGCGGTCAACCGCTGAGTATGGAATCTCTTGCCCGGCAGCCGCGTCGCTGAATATTCGGTGCAGATCGTAAGCCATCAACGGCAGCCCTTCCTGCGGAGGTTCCAGCGTATCGGCTTTGTGGTGGCGAAGACCAGGAGATACGAACTCCTCGATTTTTTTCTTTGCTTCACCCACCGGGACCGGAAAAACGAGGCTGGCTTCCTGCGCTATCTTTGATAACACCCCGACTGGGTATGTTACAACCTGGTCGAAATCGATGAATACTCTTGGCAGCCCACGCGAATGACGCTCCGCCGTCAAGGAATGGATCAGCCAAAGCACCAGCGCTTTTTCCCTGGAAAAGTGATCCCGTTTCTGAAGCGACCCTGCCACTTCAAACGGGTTTCTGTTCATGCAGATGAAAGTGGCCTTGATCTGCCGAGTCGCAAAAATGGGGAGCCACGCCGGCAGCAAGCGGCACATGCGCGGGTCCTTGAGCGCCCAGACAGGCGCATCCTTGAAGTCCCGCTCCACCAGACCGATCAGCCGGTTGGAAAACGGTTTGACAAGATCTGTTTCCCACCATTTCTCGCCCAGGGTATCGGCCAGGGGCAACAGGTCATCCCATTGGGAGTTCAGGTTTAGCAATAACTCATCATGGGCGTCGACGATGTCCTCATGTTCCCAAAACCCTTTTTCGTTGACCCCCTGCTGTGGCGCATACAGGCTTCGTCCCATTTTTACGCCCACCTGGCTGAGCAAACCTGTCAATAGCGAAGTTCCACTTCGGTGCATGCCCAGAATGATCAGTGCATTATTGTCCTTCACCAACTCTCCACGTATTTTTTACTCTGTTCCGTATAGCCCGGCCACCCGGCAACGGGTCTGTTTCAGGCAGAACGGCCGGATTGCTCAAAACATTTAGGCGCGGCGCGAAAGAGCGTGCTCAACTTTATTCACCCATCCCCGGATCACCACTGGCGACTCCAGGTATCTTATAGCGAGAATATGCCGGCTCGTCAGTAACGGGACGTATCGGCTTATATCCCGCATGTTGCCCAATAGTCCAATTGTGCCAGTTCTGTCCTGCTGCCATAATGCATTTTACCGGTCGCAGCAGGGCCCGCCTGGAACAAACTTGCATTTCCACCCTTCGTGCTAAAATTTCGCTCCGCTCCGTGCAGCACTACCCATTTTCGATGAACAATTTTAACAGTGTAACCATCTCCACCTTTGATTTTAAAAAGGACGATCAATCGATAGATCGAACTTTGCGTCTTTCGATCCGTTAGTTGCATAGAGGAAAGTATGGCTTTTGGCAGAACATGAACGGCGGCAACAATACAGTGTGGCATCGCGCCACCATAACGCGTACGCATCGGGAGCGATTGAATACGCATCGCTCAGTAGTGCTATGGTTTACCGGGTTTTCAGGTTCGGGTAAGTCCACGTTGGCGCACGCGGTGGAAGACAGGCTCTATCACATGAACTGCCGCACCTTCGTGTTGGATGGCGACAATGTCCGCCAGGGCCTGTGTTCCGATCTTGGTTTTTCCGTCCAGGATCGGTCGGAAAATATCCGCCGCATCGGCGAGGCTGCGAAATTGCTGGTTGAATCTGGCGTGATTGCGATGACGGCGTTCATCTCCCCCTTTCACATCGACCGTCAGCGCGCGCGAAGCATTTTTCCTCATGGCGACTTTATCGAAATCTTTTGTGATGCAAGCCTGGACGTGTGCGAGCAACGCGATGTGAAGGGTCTTTACAAACGCGCCAGGGCAGGAGAGGTAAAGGAATTTACCGGAATTTCCTCGCCTTACGAAGCGCCGCTCAATCCCGAGTTGTCGATTCTAACCGGCGAGTGGCCGATCGAGGACTGCGTGGAGCGGGTGATCGGCTATCTGCGGCAGCGCAATATCTTCAGCGGAGTGCAGAACAGCGATGGATAGAAACATCCTCTTACGTGCTCGCTTCGGGCATGGGGTCAAGGGTAAAAATGGCGATATGGTTTTGAGTGAAGACTAATATAATTTCCGGCTCGTGGCCGGGCAATCGACGTTGCTTTTACCCACTAATGCACTACACGGTTCTAAGGAGCTAAGCTAGAGCGAAGCATGAGAGACATTCTCGTTACCATTATCGTTTTCGCCTTGTTGCCTCGCATCTTCAAGAAGCCATACGTGGGCGTGATGATGTGGGTTTGGATCAGCGTCATGAATCCGCACACTCAAGGTTGGGGATTCGCGACCACCTTCCCGTTTGCCGCCATTATTGGCGGTGCGACGATAATCAGCCTTCTTTTAACGAGGGATCCGAAAAACCTGCCCCTTACTTCGGTGACCTGGGCGCTTATCGCTTTCGTGCTGTGGATGAACGTTACCACGGCGGCGGCGCTGATGCCGGAAGAGTCGTTGGTCCAGTGGAACAAGGTCATGAAAATCATGCTCATGACTTTCGTGACACTCATGCTGGTAAAAACCAAGGAACAGGTCCATCTCCTGATCCTCGTAATAGTGGGATCCGTCGGATACTACGGTGTCAAGGGTGGAATCTTCACGATCGTTACCGGGGGAACGGATATGGTCTGGGGACCCAACAGCACATTCATCGAAGGCAACAATGAGATCGCGCTCGCGCTGATCATGACTATTCCGCTTTTGCATTATCTGCAGATGGTCTACACCGATAAACGAGTGCGGTTCGCACTCACGGTTGCCATAGTGCTATGCGCCATTGCTGCGTTGGGATCGTACTCTCGCGGCGCCCTGCTTGCGATTGTGGCGATGGGTGGATTCCTCTGGCTCAAGAGTCAGAACAAGCTCCGCATCGCGCTGCTCGTGATTGTTGCTATGTTGCCCGCCGTCGCGTTCATGCCCGAGGAATGGTCGACAAGAATGGATTCGATCAACACGTATGAGGAGGATCAGTCGGTTCAAGGCCGTTTCAACGCCTGGTGGATGGCGTACAACCTGGCTAAAGAGCGGCCGTTCGTCGGTGGCGGGTTTGAAATCATTACCGAAGACCTGTTTTATATGTACGCCCCAAATCCCGAAGATTTGCATGCGGCCCACAGCATCTACTTCCAGGCGCTGGGAGAGCATGGCTTTGTTGGCCTCGGGCTTTACCTGTTATTGGGATGGCTAACCTGGAGAACCGGGACGTGGATTATTCGCAACACTGCCAAGCGAAAAGAGCTCCATTGGGCGTTCGCACTGGCGAGAATGATCCAGGTGAGCCTGATCGGTTTTGCTGTTGGCGGCACCTTTCTAAGCCTGCTGTATTTCGATGTGCCTTACTACCTCATGGCGGCGATGGTAATCACCCGAGTCCTGGTTGAAAAGGAACTGAAGAAACAGGCTACTTCGGTCGTCGATAATAAAGGCCCGGGTTCTGCGGGTCAGTTTGGGCAGCTGAGCCCTTCGCAATCCCAGCCCGTAGCACGGGACTCGGGCTAGCGGCATGACTGTCCGGAGGGATTTGCCCAGGCTTGTTCGCGCCCCGACGGCGATGGCTCATCGCGGCTTGTATACCGCCGCATGAGCCCTGCCTGGAACGAGCCATTCAGCCCATGAGCACGCGCACACGGAGGCTTTGTTGCTGACCCGTTCGCTATTGCAGCTCCTGTCCCGCGGCGGTTCGCAGGGCCGCCTGTCCATACTGATCTATCATCGCGTGGCGGTTCAACCGGACCCGTTGTTTCCAGACGAATGCGATGCCCGGCGTTTCGATGCGCAGTTGAGGCAGCTTGCCACATGCTTCAACGTCATTCCGCTCTCGGATGCGGTGCGCGGCCTTAATCGGGGAAAACTGCCTCCCCGTGCGGCCTGCATTACATTTGACGACGGGTATGCGGACAATGCGGAGGTCGCCTTGCCGATTCTGCAAAGGCACGGCTTATCCGCCACTTTTTTTGTAGCGGCAGGCTTCCTTGACGGCGGGCGGATGTGGAACGACACAGTCATAGAGCTTGTGCGTCGCGCGCCTGGAGAGTCCCTCGATCTGAGTGAAATTGATCTTGGACGATTCGAGATTGGGAGCATTCCTCAACGCCGCGAGGCCATCGCCAATCTCATAGACAAACTGAAGTATTTGCCGATGGAATCGCGGCAGGTGAAAGTGGATGAAATGTGCGCGCTTATCCCGGCAGTTCCACCAGACAATCTCATGATGACGTCAAATCAGCTCAGGGCGCTGCATGCGTCCGGGATGGAAATCGGCGGACATACAGTGAATCACCCCATCCTGGCGCGTACGGAAGACAGCGTCGCCAGTGCGGAAATAGCGAATGGGAAGGAAATGCTGGAAGGCATCATCCGAAGTCCGGTGCGGATTTTCGCTTACCCAAACGGGAAGCCGGAGCGCGATTACATGCGTCAGCATCCGGAAATGGTGAAACACTTGGGTTTTGACGCGGCGGTTTCGACTGCTCACGGCACGGCGACGCCGGGCAGCGACGTATACCAGTTGCCGCGGTTTACGCCGTGGGACCGGAGCGAACTGCGCTTCACCCTGCGAATGGCGCAAAATATGCTCACGGCCGTGGAAACGGCCTAGGGGTTCCGACCAATTGCAACTGATGGGGTAATTCTATGGAAAGACCGATTATAGCGTTTGGACATGATAGCGAAGGCGAGCCAATCGCGATTCTCAACTGCGGGCACCCGCAGCACGTGCGTCATAACCCGCCATTCATCAATCGTCCATGGGTTACATCGGAGGAAGGCCGTAACGGCATGATCGGGCAGATGCTCAACTGCATACGTTGCGATAAATTCGAGCTGCCGGGCAACTTTGTTCCTTACAAGCGGACCTCTGTCTTTACCGAAGAATCGCTTCCACTCGGCTTGAGAAAGGACCACTCAACCAAAACGGGGGTGTGGGGGAAGATCGTGGTGGAAGAGGGAAGGCTCCGCTATCGGGTAGGCCCGTTGGGCGTCGATGTGGAATTGTCGCCCGACAATGGCGGGATTGTCATACCAGAGGTACTGCACAGCGTGGAACCTCTTGGCCCGGTTCGGTTCTTCGTTGAGTTTTATCGAGCTCCCGATGAAGGCGCGCCTGTGTCAGCGGCTTCGCCGACATCGCCCGCCTCGCCAGTTTGAAGCTCATTTTGTCTGCTCGTTGCCTGAGGGCTAGCGCATTCATCGTCTTCCTCTTCCCCAACCACGCCGAGCAACGTTACGCTGTTCCAGGGATCCAGCCACGCATCTGACTTGGCAATCGCAACGGCAGAGCCCGGCCTTAAACTTGAGCTGACAACGGGTGCGTAACCATGTATGGGAAGAAAAGTTGCATGGAATGAATTGGTCCAGTTCGAGAGCCCCGCGGATGTCAGCCCGGCATTGAGAGGGTGGAGCGCCTGACAGGAGTTAATGATCGGGTTTTGCTCGGACCCGGCATAATCGATATATCCATCGAGTTCGTCGCGCAGGAACGAGTCCGGATGGGTCCACCAGAAGGAGCCCTCGAACTCCCCATCCAGAAACGAGACAATTCCCAGCCCGTTGCCGTTTCCCGCCCAGTTTATTGCATTCACCGCATGACCGAGGGCTCCATCCCAGCACTCGGGCGCGGTTATCGCGGGCACGCATCTGCCACCGCGGTTGGGGGCGTCCGGGTCAACCGGAACGCTCCCCGCGTCTCCACGGATGGCATGAAAATCAGCATCTGAAGTGGTGATGAAGGCTCGGCCGCCACGCGCCGCTTCTAGGGCTGTTTTATTGTCGAGAATGCCGCTGAAGTCGGGCCTGGCGGGTGGCCCATCGGGCGGACCGGTAAGGAAGGCTTCGCCGCTTTCGATAACCAGGACGTCAAACGCGGTAAAGTCCGGCGCAGGGTCCCCGGCGTGCCAGTACGTCAGGTTCCATCCCGACCCGTCGCTTTGAGGAAGGGTATGGACCATGCGGGATAGTTGTGAAATCTTTTGACGATACTCGGAACCGGCAGCAGCGTAGGTATACCACAGTACCTCCAGGGGGTCGGCGCGTGTCTGCGGACTCAAACCGAGCCCGGCAAGAAGCACAACAAGCACGGTCGGCCGGATCAAAAATGGAGCGCTTTTCATTCAATTCCTGTTCAAATCCAACTGCGTTAGAGTCGCGCAGTGCTATCGTAAAGCTGAGTGGCACCGACTGGCAGGAGGCTTGCTGATAGGGACAGTATAGAAAAATCACGACCTGAGTATTCAAACTTGGGCCTGAACCAATTTAAGGGACTGGCAAGCAGTGGGGATCGTTTTCTATCTTTCCTGCTGGCGAATGTTTTTGCAGGGTAGGCGTTTGCCGAAGGCTGCAAACAGACGGCAAACAGACGGCAAATTCAGGCGGCGCTATTTCAACGTAACGAGCATCGCCGACGGCCGCTGCCGGCTACATCTGATCCTGTTAAATCCCCGGCTGATATTACGCGAATTAGCGGCGTTCCCGGGGCACGGCGGCGACTTTTCATTGACTGATGTGCTCAGGCAGATTAGAATCCGCCTGTTTTAAAATGGCCGCGCCGGATTTAATGATTCAGTGAGGCATGAAAGAAGAACCGAACGCGGCACCGGCTGAGGAACGAAAACCAGGTCTTCCAAGAACAGACAAACGCACGTCTGCGAGCCCAATGTCACGCTAAGCAGTTGCTTTTCGACTGACGCTTTCCGACAGAAGCCAATAAATGCCCTGGATACGAAACAAGCCCGTACGCATCGTCATGCGTTGGCAACTGATTATCACGACGGCGATGGTGCTGGCGCTTGGTTTATTGTGGGGCTTTCATGGCGCGGCTTCCGCGTTGCTGGGCGGGGTAGTGAGTATTATTTCGGCTGCGGCTTTTTCCGCGATCGTTTCGCGCTACCAGGGCGCCACTGCGGGCGGGGTCTTAATCACTGCATTGAAAGCCGAGGCGGTCAAGATTCTCGTCATGGTGATCCTGCTTTGGCTTGTCCTGACCCTGTACAAGGATGTGGTCGCGGTAGGGTTTATCGGAACATTCGCGCTTACCGTTTTAATTTTTGGCATGGCTTTGTTTGTAACGGATGACCAGAAGGCTGCGGGAATTAAACAGTTTGAATAGGTAAACAGATGGCATCAGGCACCGAACTCACTCCGACCTCGTACATGTCGCACCACTTGACCAACCTGACCAGTTCGTTGGGCGATGGCGCATTCTGGACGCTGCACGTTGATACGCTGGTAATGTCGGTATTGCTCGGCATTATGAGTTTTGGTTTTCTGTGGTGGGTGGTGCGCGGCGCGACCTCCGGAGTTCCGGGCAAACGTCAGGCATTTGTCGAACTGGCAGTCGAGTTCATCGACGAGCAGGTCAAAAGCACGTTCCATGGAGATCGCCATGCTTTTGTCGCACCCGCGGCGCTGACAGTGTTTGTTTGGGTTCTGATGATGAATACGATGGACTTGTTGCCCATCGATATCATGGCCAAGGTATATGAGTTGCTGGGGCTTCACAACTGGCGCAGCGTACCGACCACTGACATAAATACCACCTTCGCGCTGGCGCTTTCGGTATGGCTGCTGATGATTTTCTTCAACGTCAAGGTCAAAGGGCTGGGCGGCTGGACACATGAGCTCGTCTGCACGCCCTTCGGCAAAAACCCCCTATTGTGGCCGGTCAATATCCTGTTCAACCTGGTCGAATACGTATCCAAGCCTCTTTCCCATTCCCTGCGTCTCTACGGAAACATATACGCCGGGGAAATCATATTTCTGCTTATCGGCATGTGGGCCGCCACTGGCCTGGCTGGAACGATCTTTGGCACGCTGCTTGGTGCGGGCTGGGCTATCTTCCACATTTTGATCGTCACATTGCAGGCGTTTATTTTCATGATGCTGACGGTGGTTTATCTTTCCATGGCGCACGAATCGCACTGATTCACGCTACTGCTTACCAGTTTACTATTTACTACCACGACGAGAGGAAAACGAGATGGAGAATTTGCAATACTTGGCGATGATTCAGGCCTACACGGGCATTGGTATCGGTCTGATGATCGGCCTTGGCGCAGCGGGCGCCTGTATTGGTATCGGTATCATGTGCAGCAGCTTCCTGGAAGGCGCCGCGCGTCAGCCGGAAATGATTCCGACACTGCAAGGCAAAGTGTTCCTCTTGCTCGGGCTGATCGACGCCTCGTTCATTATCGGTGTCGGCTTGGCAATGCTTTTCGCGTTCGGCAATCCCTTGCTGGCGGTCATCAAGTAATAGTTTAAGCACCCGGTACCTCATCAAAGGCTAGCGATGAATATTAACTTTACGCTTTTTTCCCAGGCAATGGCGTTCGCCGTCTTTATCTGGTTCACGGTCAAGTTCGTATGGCCGCCTTTGCTACGCGCGATAGAAACCCGGCAGAAAACGATTGCCGATGGGCTGGCGGCAGGCGAGCGCGGCAAGCACGACCTGGAGTTGGCAAGTCATCGATCCGCAGATCTGGTGAGGGACGCGAAGCAGCGGGCAGCCGATATCATTGCCCAGGCGGAAAAGCGCGCCGCCGAGATTGTCGAGGAAGCGAAATCGTCCGCGAAAGACGAGGGTGATCGTATCCTCGTCGGCGCCAAGGCGGAGGTCGAACAGGAGGTGTTCCGCGCCAGGGAAAGCTTACGGCAGCAGGTGGCAGAGCTGGCGGTGGCCGGTGCCTCAAAAATTCTACGGCGGGAAGTGGATGCAAACGCCCACGCGGATCTGCTTGCTTCCATCAAGGCAGAGCTGTAAGCGATGGCTGAAACTCGCACGATCGCCCGGCCCTATGCCGAAGCTGTTTTTAGACTGGGGAAGGCCAAGGATGAGCTTGCCGCTTGGTCGGATATGCTGCAACTCACTTCTGCAATAGTCGCGGATGAGCGAATTCGCACGCTTATCGGTAATCCGAAGGTACCACCCAGACGGTTGGGCGAGCTGCTCCTCGGCATTTGCGGGGACAGGCTCAACGATGAAGGGCGCAATTTCATTTTACTGCTGGCTGAAAACGGGCGGGTCGAAATCTTGCCCGAAGTAAGCGAAATGTTCGAGCAGCTGAAGACACAGCACGAAGGCGTGCTGGGCGCCCAAATCCTTTCTGCGTTTCCCATGAACGATGCCCAGTTGGGTGATCTCGTGGCTCATCTCGAAAAAAAATTCAAGCGCAAAATAGAGGCCAAGGTTAGCGTCGACCCCGAACTGATAGGCGGGGTAAAAGTTGAAATCGGGGACGAAGTGCTCGATGCCTCCGTGCGGGGCAAACTGGAAGCCATGGCTGTTGCACTAAAAAGCTAGGAGTTATTGAAATGCATTTAAATCCATCCGAAATCAGTGAACTGATTAAAAGCAGAATCGCGGGGCTTGAGACTGCCGCTGAAGTCCGCACCCAGGGAACCATCGTGTCGGTCACCGACGGTATCGTTCGGGTTCATGGTCTTTCCGACGTGATGCAGGGCGAGATGCTTGAGTTTCCCGGCAATACATTCGGCCTGGCGCTTAACCTTGAGCGTGATTCCGTCGGCGCGGTTATTCTGGGGGAATATGAGCACATCACCGAGGGTGATACCGTCAAGTGCACGGGGCGCATTCTAGAAGTGCCGGTGGGTGAGGAATTGATAGGCCGCGTGGTAAACGCCCTGGGGCAGCCGATCGACGGCAAGGGCCCGATAAATACCTCGCGGTCTGAACCCATCGAAAAAATTGCGCCGGGTGTGATCTGGCGTCAATCGGTGAACCAACCGGTGCAGACCGGCTTGAAATCCATTGATTCCATGGTTCCAGTCGGGAGGGGGCAGCGTGAACTGATTATTGGTGACCGTCAGACCGGCAAAACGGCCGTGGCGATAGACGCGATCATCAACCAGAAGGGCGAGAACATGACGTGCATCTACGTTGCGATCGGACAGAAGGCGTCGTCCATCAACAATGTGGTGCGCAAGCTCGAAGAGCACGGGGCGATGGAATATACGATCGTCGTGGCTGCCACCGCCTCTGAATCGGCGGCCATGCAATTTATTGCGCCTTATTCCGGCTGTACCATGGGAGAGTACTTTCGCGATTCCGGCCGCGACGCCCTCATCATTTATGATGACCTGACCAAGCAGGCGTGGGCCTATCGCCAGATTTCGCTGTTGCTGCGCCGTCCGCCCGGACGGGAAGCGTATCCGGGCGACGTATTCTATCTTCATTCGCGTCTACTGGAACGTGCCGCACGGGTTAGCGCGGCTTATGTGGAGAAAGCGACAAATGGAGAAGTAAAGGGCAAGACGGGTTCGCTTACGGCTCTACCGATAATTGAAACACAAGCTGGCGACGTTACGGCGTTCGTGCCCACCAATGTCATTTCCATTACCGATGGCCAGATTTTTCTGGAAACCGACTTGTTCAACGCCGGCATTCGCCCCGCCATCAACGCCGGTGTTTCGGTATCACGTGTGGGTGGCGCAGCACAGACAAAGGTTATCAAGAAGCTGGGCGGCGGTGTTCGTCTCGCGTTAGCTCAATATCGCGAACTCGCGGCGTTCGCGCAGTTTGCCTCTGATCTCGACGAAGCGACCCGCAGGCAGCTGGAACGCGGCAAGATGGTGACGGAATTGATGAAACAGCCGCAATATGCCACTTTGAGCGTTTCTGAAATGGCGATCACGCTGTTTGCTGTCAACAAGGGGTATCTGGACGATGTGGAAGTAAAGCGCGCGCTGGCATTCGAGTCCGCGCTCAAAGGCTACATTCGCAGTAAGTACCCCGCGATCATCGATAAGATCGAAACCACGAAGGATCTCGACGCGGCGACCGAAAAGGAACTTGACGCCGCGATACAGGACTTCAAAAAGAACGGAACGTACTAACCGATGGCCGGCAGCAGGGAAGTACGGAACAAGATCAAAAGCGTAAAAAATACGCAAAAGATCACGCGCGCCATGGAAATGGTGGCGGCATCGAAAATGCGCAAAGCGCAGGATCGCATGAAAAAAGCGCGTCCCTATGGCGACAAGATACGCAACGTGGCTGCACACATGAGCCGGGCCTACACTGAGTACCGCCATCCGTTTCTGATCGCCCGCGATACAGTGAAACGGATCGGCATTGTCGTTGTTACATCGGACAAGGGTCTCTGCGGCGGGCTTAACACAAATGTGCTGCGCATGGCTGTCAGTAAAATGAAGGCGTGGGAAGCAGAGGGCGAGCAGATCGAAGCGTGTTGCATTGGAAACAAGGGCTTCGGTTTCATGAATCGCTTTGGCGCCAATGTCATTTCGCACGTGATAGGCCTGGGCGATACGCCCGACCTTGAGAAACTGATAGGAGCGGTGAAAGTCATACTGGATGGTTACACTCAGGATCGGTTCGATCGCGTGTACATGTTCTATACCCGCTTTATCAACACGATGAAGCAGGAGCCCGTGATGGAGCAGTTGCTCCCGCTCTCCGACGAGCGGCTGAAAACGAGTGACGGCCCGACCGGCCAGCGCGGCCTGTGGGATTACATTTACGAGCCTGAAGCAAAGCCGGTGATAGACGACATCATGGTGCGGTATGTGGAGGCGCTTATATACCAGGCCCTGACTGAAAATATGGCGTCGGAACAATCGGCGAGAATGGTGGCGATGAAGGCCGCCTCGGATAATGCCGGAAACGTCATCAATGAATTGACGCTTATTTACAACAAATCCCGCCAGGCTGCCATTACCAAGGAATTGTCTGAGATCGTTGGCGGCGCGGCAGCGGTTTAAATATTTTGATTCAGTACTTTAAGGAACAACATGAACGAGGGAAAAATTGTCCAGTGTATTGGCGCCGTGGTGGACGTCGAGTTTTCGCGCCAGGAAATGCCCAAGGTGTATGACGCGCTCGTGCTTGAGGGAACCGAACTGACGCTCGAAGTGCAGCAGCAATTGGGAGATGGCATAGTGCGAACAATTGCGCTTGGGTCTTCAGACGGCCTGCGTCGCGGCATGATGGTCACGAATACCGGCAACCAGATTCAGGTTCCTGTAGGCACCAAGACCTTGGGCCGGATCATGGATGTGCTTGGCAGGCCAATCGATGAGATGGGACCGGTGGGTGCCGAAAAGACAATGTCGATCCACCGCAAGGCGCCGGCATTTGACGAGCTTTCCGCATCCACTGAACTGCTGGAAACGGGTATCAAGGTCATCGATCTCGTTTGCCCCTTCGCCAAGGGCGGCAAGGTCGGATTATTCGGCGGGGCTGGCGTGGGTAAGACCGTCAACATGATGGAATTGATCCGCAACATCGCTATCGAGCACAGTGGATTCTCGGTATTTGCCGGAGTGGGCGAGCGGACCCGGGAAGGCAACGACTTCTATCATGAAATGAAAGAATCGAACGTGCTGGACAAGGTGGCGCTGGTTTACGGGCAGATGAACGAACCCCCTGGGAACCGGTTGCGGGTGGCATTGACTGGTCTGACCATGGCCGAGTTTTTCCGCGACGAAGGCCGCGACGTGCTGCTTTTTGTCGATAATATCTACCGTTTCACCCTGGCGGGTACCGAAGTCTCCGCCTTGCTCGGTCGGATGCCATCCGCGGTGGGTTATCAGCCGACATTGGCGGAGGAGATGGGACGCCTGCAGGAGCGCATCACTTCAACCAAGTCCGGCTCCATTACGTCCATTCAGGCGGTTTATGTGCCCGCGGACGATTTGACCGATCCTTCGCCTGCGACCACGTTTGGCCACCTGGATGCAACGGTGGTGCTGTCGCGAGATATCGCTTCGCTCGGGATCTATCCCGCCGTCGACCCGCTCGATTCGACTTCCCGTCAGCTTGATCCTCTTGTGGTCGGCGAGGAACATTACTCGACCGCACGCGCAGTGCAGCAAACGCTTCAGCGCTATAAGGAATTGCGCGATATTATTGCCATTCTGGGCATGGATGAACTTTCTCCTGAAGATAAGCTTGCGGTTGCGCGGGCGCGCAAGATTCAGCGCTTCTTGTCGCAGCCGTTTAACGTCGCCGAAGTGTTTACCGGCGCGCCGGGTAAATACGTTTCGCTTAAAGAGACGATCAAGGGTTTCAAGGGCATCGTTGCCGGAGAATACGATCACTTGCCGGAACAGGCATTTTATATGGTTGGCGGCATAGACGAAGCGGTCGAAAAAGCCAAGACGTTACAATAGACAAGATCATCCGGCTTGAGTAACAGCAAGCCGGCGATAATGATGAATGGGAACTAAAATGGGCGTGTTTCACGTTGATATCGTCAGTGCGGAGGAGTCGATTTACTCCGGACCGGCTGAATTTCTGGTCGCGCCCGCCGAGGGCGGCGAAGTGGGCATCTACCCGCAGCACACGCCCATGTTGACACGTATCAAGCCGGGGTCTGTGCGTATCAAAGCGCCGTTGAAAGAAGAGGAACTGATTTATGTTTCCGGCGGCATGCTCGAAATTCAACCGGATGTAGTGACAATTCTGGCCGATACTGCTGTGCGCGGAGCCAATCTGGATGAAGCAAAAGCGAGCGAAGCCAAGAAACGGGCGGAGGAAGCCATGAAAGACCGATCTTCCGCCATGGACTACGCGCGGGCTCAGGCGGAGCTGGCCGAAGCGATCGCGCAGCTGGCGGCGATTCAAAAACTGCGCAAACGCGGACATTAACTATCCGCGTTCGGTAAAGGGCGGCCTCGACCGCCCTTTTTTATTGCTATGCCCTGATCGCTGAATGGCGTCTCGCATCGTAGATGGAATACTTGCAGCTGTGTCTCCTTCGCGAACGCCCAACATGCTGTCGCCTTGGCTTCGTGGTCCGCGATGTGATAAATTATCGTTATCCAAGCCGCTGGTTTGAAGCTGTCAATGCTCTTGCTTCTTCCGGCAATTAGCGCGCCGCAGGCGCGCCTGCGACAAAAGAACGCCGCGGTCACGAATCTCTAATTAGCCCTCATTGATGTGTCCAAACTGAATATCGTTATTCTTGCTGCCGGACTTGGCAAGCGCATGCATTCGGCGCTGCCTAAGGTGCTGCATCCGCTGGCAGGTAAACCTCTCCTTGCGCATGTGCTCGGTGCGGCGCGGGCTTTATCTCCCCAGCAAATATGCGTGGTGTACGGTCATGGTGGGGAAGCTGTGCCGAAAGCAGTTGACGGTGAAGGTCTGATATGCGTGCGGCAGGAACCGCAATTGGGGACCGGGCATGCGTTAATGCAGGCGCTGCCACATCTCGACGAGGAGGGGGCGACCCTTGTGTTATATGGGGACGTCCCGCTCACCAGCATTGAAACCCTGAAAAAACTCATTTCGACGGCAGCGGGAGAAACTTTCGCGCTGCTAACGGTGGAGCTCACCAACCCTTCCGGCTACGGGCGAATTGTGCGGAACGACAGGGGCGCGGTAATCGCCATTGTCGAGGAAAAAGATGCGACTGAATCCCAGCGTAAAATCCGTGAGATAAACACCGGCATCATGGTAATTCCAAACCGGTACTTGCCCGGCTGGCTGCATAAGCTGGAAAACAATAACGCTCAGAAAGAGTATTACCTTACCGATGTGGTCGCAATGGCGGTAAGAGATGGCATAACGATAGAGGCAACGCAGCCGGCGCATGATTGGGAAACCACCGGCGTCAACAGCAAAGCGCAACTTGCCGATCTTGAGCGCATCTACCAGGGGGAGTACGCGAGGAAATTACTGGAGCAGGGTGTGACCTTGGCCGATCCGTCTCGCATCGATATTCGCGGTCAACTTTCGTGCGGCAGGGACGTAACGATAGACGTCGGCTGTATCTTCGAGGGTGATGTGCAGCTGGGCGACCGCGTGAGAGTGGGCGCTTACACAATACTGAAAGACGCCACGGTCGAAGCCGGGTCCGCGATCGCTCCCTTCAGTCTGATCGAAGCCGCTGAAATCGGCAAGGACTGCCGTATCGGTCCCTATGCCCGCATTCGACCCGGAACCCGGCTTGACGACGAGGTTCACATCGGCAACTTCGTTGAAGTCAAGAATAGCGCCATTGCAGCCGGCAGCAAGGCCAACCATCTGAGTTACATTGGCGATGCGGTGATTGGCAGGCGCGTAAATATCGGCGCGGGAACCATCACCTGCAACTATGATGGCGCGAATAAGCATCAGACCATCATCGAAGACAATGTTTTTGTCGGTTCAGATACTCAACTGGTCGCGCCGGTCAAGGTCACGCAAGGCTCTACCATTGGCGCCGGCTCGACCATCACCCGGGATACGCCGCCCGAGACCCTTACCCTGTCGCGCGCGAAGCAAATGAGCATTGAGGGATGGAAGCGCCCTGTGAAAAAACCGAAAAGCTAGAAATGCAGCGCAGGGCGGACAGCCTTTTAACCATCTTTGTACTCCTCGCCGAACGGCGGGGAAGGAGCTAATTCATGTGCGGAATAGTTGGTGCGGTCGCGAATGGCAATATCGTTCCCACCCTGCTTGAAGGTCTGCGGCGGCTGGAATACCGCGGGTACGACTCCGCGGGCATCGCCCTCAACAACGGCGGATTGCATCGGTTGCGTACCACCGGGCGCGTTGCCGAGCTAAGCAAGCTGGCCGACGAGCAGAGCGCCAGCGGCGAGGCCGGCATCGCCCACACTCGCTGGGCTACCCACGGCGCCCCGTCCGAACGCAACGCTCACCCACATTTTTCCGGCGAAGCGTCGAAAGTGGCGGTAGTGCACAACGGCATCATCGAAAATCACGAGATGCTGCGCCAGCGTTTGCAAGACGAGGGTTACACGTTCACCTCAGATACCGATACGGAGGTCATCGCTCACCTTATCTCTTCGCATCTCAAGGAAAATCCGGATTTATTCGAGGCCGTGTGCCGTGCGGTTGGCGAGTTGCAGGGCGCGTACGCAATTGCTGTCATGGAGGAAGCGCGGCCGGAACGTATCATCGTCTGCCGCAACGGCGCCCCGTTATTGCTTGGGTTGGGTGACTCCGGCAATTACGCGGCCTCGGACGCTTCGGCGCTGCTACAGGTGACGCGGCGCATGATCTATCTGGAAGAGGGCGACGTGGCTGAAATACGCCGCGACGGGTACCGCATTGTCAACTGTTTTCACGCCAACGCGCGCCGGGAAGTTTCACGCAGCGTGCAGCAGAGCGAGCTGACCAATGAAGCGGTAGAAATGGGACCTTATGCCCATTTCATGCAAAAGGAAATATTCGAGCAGCCGGGCGTGGTGGCGAACACACTCGAAATGGTTGTCAATGCTCAGTCTATTTCTCCGCGACTGTTCGGTAGCGAAGCGGAGAACATTTTCAACAATACCAAAAGCATTCTGATACTTGCGTGCGGAACCAGTTATCACGCGGGGCTGGTAGCGCGCTACTGGCTGGAAACGGTGGTGGGGATACCTTGCAATGTCGAGATTGCAAGCGAGTACCGTTACCGGAATCCGGCGGTGGGGCCCGACACGCTGGTGGTGGGCATCTCCCAATCCGGAGAAACGGCCGACACTTTGGCCGCCCTCAGCTACGCCAGACAATTGGGGCACCGCTACAGCCTTGCTATCTGCAATGTGGCGGAAAGCGCGATTGTGCGCCAGGCGGACCTGCGGTTTCTTACCCGCGCCGGCCCGGAAATCGGCGTCGCCTCCACCAAGGCATTCACCACCCAGTTGGCTTCGCTGATGCTGCTCACCATGACGTTGGCCAAGCTCCGCAATAAATTGTCGGTCGAGCGCGAGCGCGATATGATCGTTGCGCTGCGGCATCTGCCGGTTGCGCTCCAGCATGCGCTCCAGGTTGAGTCGCAGGTGAAAGCATGGGCCGAACGGTTTTCGGAAAAACGTCATGCGCTGTTCCTGGGGCGTGGCATGCACTACCCCATCGCTCTTGAAGGTGCGCTCAAGCTCAAGGAAATTTCCTACATCCATGCCGAAGCCTACGCGGCCGGCGAGTTGAAGCACGGCCCGCTGGCGCTGGTGGACAAGGAAATGCCGGTGGTCGCCATCGCCCCCAACGACACCCTGTTGGAAAAACTCAAATCCAATTTACAGGAAGTCCGCGCCCGCGGCGGCGAACTGTACGTTTTCGCCGATGCCGACTCGCATATACAGGAAAGCGAGGGCGTCCATATAATCCGCCTCGCCGAACACGCGGGACTACTCAGCCCCATCCTCCACACCATCCCCCTGCAATTGCTTGCCTACCATGTCGCTCTGCAAAAAGGCACCGATGTTGATAAGCCGCGAAATCTCGCCAAATCTGTCACTGTGGAATGATCATTTCCTGCGGTAGCCGGATGTCATCGGTATTGGGCGCGTTAATGTTGGTCTGTCCACAAAAAATATGTCTAAGCGGTCAGCACCTTCCGTTCCTGTAACCTGCTTTTTGGCCTTGACGTCAAAGAATAGGGTTTTTCAATAAATATGAACAAAACAGCGGATGGAATTAGCGTCAAAAAGAAAACGGGGGGCAGAATCATCCAGAACATTAGCGAACCGTCCTGAACGGGTGGGTACACTTTACTCAGCAGCAAAAAAATCGCTTTTAGCGAAAGACCGTGAATAAGGTAATAGGAATAGCTCATGTTGCCGAGCCATCGTAGCGGGGAACTGCAGAAAATTCGGCTGGTAAGGCGGGAGAACAGGAAGCACTCAAGACAAAAAACAAAAAACAAGATATAAAGCAAGGCGTATTTCCACCATCCATTCGTACCAAGGTCGCTTAAAACCACAGCAACGCCAATGGCTAGAAATAAGGCAGGCAATCCTATTGGGGGGAGGTCTCGAATCGATTTGCTCTCAAGAAATTCGTAGACGAGTATGCCAGGAATGAACATAAGCAGTCCGATAGGGCCGCCATATAACGAGAAATAGCCGAAACCAATTACGGAAACTATTAAAAAAAATAATAACCGATACTGAGAGCGCCATGATCTCATGCATAACGCGGTTATCAATATGGGAATGACAAGATAATAAAAAAACTCATAACTCAATGACCACGCCACCGCAATGATGGGTGTGACGTCAAACAATCCGGGCAGGAGCAAGTAGTTCTGGCCAATAAAAATCGCAGCGTCGCTTAGATCTCCAGGGATCTTTGATTCCGCGGGGAACGCCATCGATAACGCAAGATAAATAATAAAAACGACAGTAAATGTCGGGTATATCCGCTGAATTCGCCTCGCTAAATAATTCTTGAAGGGTCTTGGTTTCTCGATCAGCATGCCATAAATCAGAAATCCGCTTAAAACGAAAAACAAATCAACGCCTAAGTTTCCGATGCGTCGGAGATGTTCCGCAGTCTGGGCTGCTGCAGAGTGTTGAAGTAGCCAGGGATCTATCAACGTAACGTAATGAACAAGGAAAACGAGAAACACAGCAAAGCCGCGGATCCCTTCCATAGATCTTATGGTTTTGTGGCTGGCATGGGCCACCTCGAATGTAATCTTGATCCAATCCGTAATCGACCTCATGGCAGATTCCCTGGAATCGGTTTCGATTTATTATTCCAGTCTGTGGCGACAGTTATGATGATGAATTTAGTAAAACAAAATTTCCAGCGCTCTTGCGCCTGAAGGTAAACGGCCCTGACAAATCGGACTTTAGTATTCATTCAGGAAGGGTTGAATGCTCGTCGAAATATTCTTTTCGATGGTACCAGTCAATGCAGAAGTGCCCAGAGGAATGATGGGATACAAAAGGGGACAGTAGGACGGAGAGCCAATAACGGCTCTCTACACCTTATCGGTACTTTACCCTGCCCACTGTTGATTCGGATTTTCTAGTGTCGTTGATTGCGACGAACATCCGTGATTACGCGGCCCCATCCTCCATATCATTGCCCTGCAATGACTTGTGTATCATGGCGCTCTCCAAAAAGAAAGGCGCCGATTTCGTTACGCCACGGGATTTCCCGAAATTGCGATCGTGGAGTAGTTTGGAGTTCGTATGAAGTTATTCCAGGTATTAAACCACGATACTTCAAGTTTCCCTCGTTTCTTACTACGTGCTATACAGCGTAATCAGAAAAATCACGAAGCGATAGCCGAGCAAAATAGTTGCAACGGCTGGGGCTAGTATTGCGATTTTAATTGCTCGCATAATGCCGTTCCCTCCGTAGACTCTCCCCGTAGCGATGTACAGGTACACGGCGCAGGCGGCAAGGTTTAAGAGGGACAAAACGTTGTCCATTGGAGCCGAATTCAGACCGGCCCCCCCGAACAACACGTCTACGGCGGCAATAGTGATGCACACGCAGAATAGTAGCAGCAGGAAAGTATAGAGGTGTAGCGAAAAAACGATATGGGCAACGAACGGCCGCCTTGCCCGAAAAAACATTACCGGCAGCAGGAGGGTGAACGGGGCTACCATCAGGATAATAAGAGATTTTGCATTGGTTACTACTGCTTCATTAAAAATGGGTGCGTAGGACTCCATTGTCATGTGCATTGTTTCGAGGTGGTTCGAAACCAGCCGTTGCGCAAGGATACTCCAGTCCTGGTTATAAAGATGGGAGTCAAGCTGGGAGGAGACGATGTTTGTGTTCGTCAACGACTGCATCGCGAAGAAGATCACGTTTGCAACTAAAAACAGCGGGATCGGCCCTGTGTAAGGCATACGTTGTCCCTGCACATACGCTAGCGTCAGCAGGCCGGGGCGTCTCACCAAATTTCGAAAACTGCGAATGAGACGGCTGTCTATGCTGCTAAGAGCATGGAAAAATTGCCTGAATAGGCCCCGGAGCTTGAGGTCATCCTCGTTCAGAGGACGTTCACCGCATGTCGGGCAAAAGGGTGTGAGAACTTCATTATGGCACGTGGGGCAAGTCCACGGCATCGCTCCTGCGAGGGGTTCCCGGCCGCGTTGGAGCGATGCCTTGCTCCTATTCGCCCGATGTACAACCTTTCGTCGCATTGCCATTACCTCAGGCCGGGTCGGGGTTGGATAGCCTGACGAGCTTGTTTCGCTGCTAGTTTATCCAGACAGCTTAACCGCGGTCTATGGCCCCCCGCCCTCCGCGACCGTTTCTCCCGTTCTACGTTCTACCTTTAACAGAAACCAGGAGCCTGATCTGTGGATTTGGTACGTCGCTTCTAAAGTTTTCAGGATAAACCTCAACCATTGGTCCGTCCCCAGGTAAAAGCCCCGAGCCCGGAAACCAGGAACGATAAATGTGATCGCACGTATTGAATAAATCGGAAACAGGGCCTTCATGTACGAATTCAGCGTAATCGCTTCCGGGTACGGTAATAATGTCCAGGCCATCCGGAACGTTTTTTGGGCTGGAAACCTGAATACACGCGGCGTAGCGGACACACCCGAGCTTGCCTGAGCGGGAGACAACGCCCATTGCCGGGCCACAGCTATTTGATATTTCCGGGATTCTCGACTGGAGCCTTGTCCAAAGAGAGGGAATAAGCTCTTTATCTCTGGGCATTTCAATGTCTTCACTCAGCCCTGCGCAAGTCAACGAACTGATGCTTAGCAGTCTTGGTTCCATATTGGTTCCCACTCCTTCACCGGATTGGTTACGACACTTGCGCTCGGCTCCGCGCTCAGTCGCGGTCAATGTGAGGGCGAGTAATATTTACCGATCATCTCTTTCGTTCACGCTACCGACCCATACAGATCAACCAACGCCTGCCTGGCTCGCGTGTACCGCAAATGTGGTTCAGGCGCTCCAGGCACTTTGCTCCAGAAATGTGTGCAGGTAATGCACCGCGTCGTCACCGGTATGCCCATACCGGACCTTTGCGTCGTAGTACATCGCTACAATGGCAGACACGCTGTCCTGATAAATTCCGAATCCGTCCACGTCGGCGTCGCGAAAAAAGAAGGTTCCTTCCATTGCAGCCACATCTTCGGATAACTGGCCTTTGCCCTCACGATCGTCAGCCTCAAATTCATGTACATGATCGTCTTGCATCAGGAAGTCATCCGATACCGTGAATTCGCCCCTTACCTCAATGGCGTGAATCAGGCACGACAATAACAGGATCAGCTTTCTTTTACCGATTCCTGCGACCTCTTCCCTCGCCTGACATCGCACGTAATCCTCTGAATAAAGTAGCTTGTCGTTCACCGCGTCAATCATGGCGTCTTCCATGGCAAAGAAGAACCACGCGTACCCCGGTTCGACCACCGTAACAACAGTGTTGTCCGTCTTGAGCTCGGCGGAAATAGTTCGAACCCGCTCCGCGTGCTTGCGTTGGTCGGCACAAAGCAAGACGTAGTATCGGGTGAGGCGCTCACCGTAGACTTTTTCTGCTCGCGAAATATCGGCTTTTATCTTCTCTAATAAATCAACATCCCCTTCATGTTCATCAAACGACTCGACCCGCAGGACGATGTACCGCTCCTCCGCGTCGGAGATCCTTTCGCTTGAATATCGGACGACGATGTCCGCGCCTGGACCGTGTGCACCACAAGGGCTATGGACGTCATAGCGGAGCGGCACGTATTTTTTGAAGGCGGCAAGTATCCGTTCGGTTTTTTCTAAGAAGCGGGGACACAACTCGTCAGCCTGCTTCAGATCACGAAATCCCTCTGTCTCCTCAGGCTCCGCCTGCGCATAGCGAACGAGTTCTTCCAGAACGGTTGCTGGCGTAACTAGACCCTGAAAGTGCATGTCTTACACCTCACACTTAACGCAATGTACAAGCGAAATGCTTGCTGGACGGGGACATTCTGCTCGTCGAATGCTGGAAGCGCAATGCCGATGCAGCGGATTGGTGCTGATAAGAATAGTGTGCTAAACAGGAATGGTCAGCCGGATACTTGCAAAGTCCCGTAGTTTTATGAGCTAACAATGTGGGGGCTTCACTATTATTCATACCGCAGCGCCTCGACCGGCCTCAAAGCGGCCGCTTTTCTCGCCGGATAAAAGCCGAAAAATATACCAACCGCGGAGGCAAAGGCGAACGCCAAAGCGACCATGCCCAATGTGATCACCACCACCATATCCGTCGCGAGACTTACTGCCCACGCGCCGCCGATGCCCAAGGCAACACCGATGAGACCGCCGAGGATGCAGATAACCAGGGCCTCCAGCAGAAATTGCGCGAGGATGGCGCGGCGGTTGGCCCCGATGGCCATGCGAATGCCTATTTCACGAGTTCGCTCGGTTACCGATACAAGCATGATATTCATGATGCCAATGCCACCCACCAGCAGAGATACGGATGCAATGGCCCCCAGCATGATCGACATGACCTTCGCGGCCCCCGTGGCTACGGCGGCAAGCGCGGCCATGTTCCGCACCGTGAAATCGTTTTCCATTCCCTCTGTGAGCCGATGGCGCTGGCGCAAAAGCCGATTCATTTCGGTCTCGGCCTCATCCATGACCTCTACAGATTGTGCCTGCGCCATCATGAAACGTATCGTTCCGGGAAACTGATTGCCGAAGACTTGGCGCTGGCCGGTTGTGAGGGGGATGAACACCGCATCATCCTGGTCGCGGCCATCCAGGCTTTGCCCTTTTGCGGTAAGCACGCCCCCCACAAGGAAAGGGCTATTCTTGATGCGTATGGTCCTGCCGGTCGGGTCTTCATCCCCAAACAGGTTTTCTGCGGTCACCTGGCCAAGAATTACCACCCGCGTTCCGGAACGCACGTCAGCTTCAGTGAACAAGGCGCCATTCTCTGCTGCCCAGTCGCGTACGACGAAATAGTCGGGTGTAACCCCGGTCACGCTGGTGCTCCAGTTATTCGCCCCGTAATTCAGTTGCGCGGTTCCCACGTTGATCGGCGCGGTTGCCTTTATCGAAGGGAGATGGGCGATGGCCAGCGCATCGCCCATCGTCAGTGTCTGCACCGCTCCAGCGCCGGACCGCAGCGCCCCTGAAGAGGTGGCGCCGGGAACGACCATCAGCAGATTGCTGCCCATCGAACTGATTGCCTGATTCACGGTGGTCTGCGCTCCTTGACCTACCGCAAGCATCAACACCACAGCGGCGACGCCGATGATCATGCCAAGCATGGTCAGGGCGGTGCGGAGACGGTTGAGCCGCAATGCTCGCAGCGCTTCCCCGATGACCGCGAGAAGGCTCATGCCGCCCGAATCTCGTCATGCACGATTCGCCCGTCCTGCAAACGAACCAGCCGCTGGGTATAGGCGGCAACGTCGTCTTCGTGGGTCACGAGCACGACCGTGATGCCGTGTTCACGGTTGAGTGTCTGAAAAATCGTCATGATTTCTCGGCTTGTCTGGGTGTCGAGATTACCGGTGGGCTCGTCCGCCAAAATGAGCGGGGGATTATTTATCAAAGCACGGCAAATAGCCACGCGCTGCTGTTGCCCTCCTGAAAGCTGGTTGGGCTGATACGTGGCAAATCTCGCAAGGCCGGTCTGATCCAACAGGGACAGCGCCCGTTTGCGGCTTTCGGCGCGGCTCACACCCGCGTAGAGTAGCGGGGTCGCGACGTTGTCCAGCGCCGACATGCGTTTCAGAAGGTTGAATCCCTGGAAGACAAAACCAATGTTGTGATTGCGCACACGCGCCAGTTCATCATCCGAGAGGGATGCGATGTCGCGTCCATCCAGCCAGTAATGCCCGCTGGTAGGAGTGTCAAGGCAGCCGAGCATATTCATCAGAGTCGATTTCCCTGAACCCGAGTGCCCCATGATTGCAACGAATTGGCCGCGGGGAATGACGAGATTCACATCGAAAAGCACTTGGCTGTTGACTGAGGTGCCCGTGCTGCCGCTGGTGTCCAGGCTGTAAATCTTGGAAAGGTTTTCGACCTGGATCAGGCAATCTTGAAGAGTCTGGCGCTGAGGTGACGACATCAGAACATTCTGAACTTAAGTTTACTACCGGATTTGTCTTTGTCTCCGGCATCGCGGACGACCACTTTATCGCCCTCCCTGATTTCGCCCTCGACGAGTTCGGTAAAGGTGTTATCCGTAATACCGGTCTTTACATGGATGGGGGCAGGCTTGCCACCTTCCAGCAGATAAATCGCGTGTTTACCTGGTTGCCGTGGAGCGGGCTTCCCACTATCCACGTCTTCGCCCGGCTTGTAGCGCAGCGCGGCATTGGGGACCCGCAGCACGTCTTTTTTCTGATTAACAGCAAAACGCACATTGGCGGTCATACCGGGCAGCAACGCGCCGTCATCATTGGGTACCGCGACAATGACGTTGTAGGAGACGACATTTTGCTGGATGGTGGGATTGAGGCGCACCTGTTTTACCGTGCCGGTAAACTCACGTTCCGGAAACGCGTCCACAGTGAAATGTACTGTCTGGTCGAGACGGAGATGACCGATATCGGCTTCCGCGACGCTTGTATCGATCTGCATCTGGCTCAGGTCCTTGGCGATCTGGAACAGCGTGGGGGTCTGGAAACTCGCTGCTACGGTTTGCCCGATATCCACGTTGCGCGCAATCACCACTCCCGAAATGGGCGAGCGGATAACGCTGTAGTTGAGATTCGTGCGATCGCGCGCGAGTTGTGCCCTGCTCGATGCATGCTGGGCTTGGGTTGCGTGCAGTTGTTGTTCGAAGTCATTAAGCGCGTCGGGAGAAATGAAGCCCCGCTCACTGAGCGCGCGGTTGCGTTTCATCTTATTTGTTGCCAGCTCAAGTGCGGCCTGGGCACTCGCCAAGTTGGCTTCCGACTGTCGCAATTGCGCCTGAAACAGCGATGGATCGAGTTCAACCAGTATTTGTCCAGCCTTGACCTCGTCGTTGAAATCAACGTGAAGCCTGTACACGGTGCCGGAGACCTGTGTACCGACGTTGACCAGCACGACGGGGTTAAGCGTGCCATTCGCGGATATGCCTTGTACGATATCGCCCCGGTCGACCGCTTGCGTCTTGTATCGCTCCTGCCGGGAGTCAGGCTTCGATGTCCAGTACCACAGCCCAGCAGCCGCAAGCAGCAGCAATAAAATCAGGGTGAGTACCCGGCGGCGCGAATTAAAGGCCATACCTGAATGAGGAGCTCCGGCTACCCGGCGGGACAAAGATGAAAGAGATGAAAGAGACGAAAGCCGGAATGTTACCTGAGTATGAGCTATTTATGAAATTCGCACAGCCGAGGGGGTACGCCGCGCCAGGACTGGCGCCCCGGCACGGTCTGGCCTGCAGCCATATTTGAAGAAGAGCTGCTCGAAAAAAGGGTTTTTTAACGCGCACCGTATTGTTATTATTTTATTTCGACTTGGCCTGATCGGCAGCCAGTTCGCGTAATTCCCTGAGACGCGCTTCCGCGCTGGAAGCCTGATAAAAGTCAGCGTCGCTGTTTCTCAACGCAATCTGCAGTTGTTCAACCGCAGCGGAATAATTGCCCTGCCGCGAATAAACTTCCGCCAGCGCGCGGTGCTGCGCAATTAGATTTCCTGACGCTTCGTAGCTTTGGGCCTGTAGCATATAAAGGCGTATGTCATTCGGGGCGAACCGCAACTGCTGGTTGATAAACTCGAGCGCCGCCTCAGCACCGGCATTCCGCAAAAGCGCATCCACGTAGTCATAGAGCAGGGCTCGGTGCTGTGGAAATGTTTGCAGAGCTTCCTTGTAAATGTCAAAGGCCTCGTCCTTCTGTCCGGCGGCGAGTTTGACGCGTGCCGCGAGTGTTTCGATCATGGCATTCGACTGGGACGTTTTGCGTTCAATACGGATGGCCTTGCCCAGGCGGTGATTCTCCAGCGGAGTCTTATCCGCGCTGTCCGACTCAAGACTTTGGTAAAGCTTCGACAATTCGCTGTCGGCGCGCGTGTAGTCCCGTGCACGCAACAGTGCATGGATGAGGCCAAAGCGTTCCACGGCCTCCTTGCTGTAACGTTTCTCTCGCAGCGCGGCATCGAAGTATTTGACCGCATCAAGCGGCTTTTCAGTCAAAGCCCGCAGCTTCGCGCGGACCAGCTGGAAATCCAGGCTATCGGGCACTTGCCGGTAGGACATGCTCTGCGTCCGGTTTTCGATATCGGCGATGCGTTCGTAGGTAATAGGGTGCGTACGCAGGTAGGAGGGCGCGCCATTTTCGTGAAAGCGCGAAACCTTTTGCAAACGCTCGAAAAATTCCGTCATCCCGTTTGGGTCGAGTCCCGCGCTGACGAGTATGCTCAGCCCGATGCGGTCAGCTTCTTTTTCATGGTCACGAGTGAAATTGAGCTGGGACTGAATCTGGGCGGCCTGGGATCCGACCAGAACAGCCTGGGCAGCCTGCGGATTGGAGCGCGACGCCAGCACGGCCAGCGCTACCGCCGCCAGGGATTTCAGCATATTGTACTTTTGACCGGCGATCATGCGCGCGAGATGTTTCTGGGTGACGTGCGCAATTTCGTGCGACATCACGCCAGCCAGTTCCGATTCACTTTGCGACGCAAGGATAAGCCCGCTATTAAAGCCCATGAAGCCACCGGGGAGTGCAAATGCATTAATAGTTGGGTCGTGCAAAGCAAAAAACTCGAATTCCTGGTCCGGGTGAGCCTCATTGGAACCGAGAATCAGCTTATTTCCGAGATTGGCAAGATAGCCCGCTACTTCGGCGTCGTCCATATAGCTGCGGTCGGCGCGAATCTCCGACATGATCTTAAGGCCGAGTTCTCGTTCCTGGCGCGGGGAGATCGTAGTCTGGGATACGTCGCCCAGTTCCGGCAACTCTGCGGCCGGAACCGGTGCCGCGAATAGCATGGGCAGAATAGCCAAAAAGGGGCGGAACTTCATGTCGATAAGATAGCAATCCGCGGGCGAAGTTCCACTTTGCCGGGTGGAACTGCCGAGATGGGAATGACTCGCGTCGAATGTACTTAATTAAACGATAATTGGAGCAGAAAGCAAAATTGCGGTAGGGGACTTTTGGGGGGAAAGACGACAGGGAAAGCGGATTCAACCACTTCACCATTCAAGAACTATACTTTCTTACCGGACAGTATGCGTATACAAGTGTATAAAAGCGGCATGCAGTCAGATGGCCGCTTCATCCGTCTCACCCGTTCGTATTCTTATCACCTGCTCAATGCTTGTTACAAAAATCTTGCCATCTCCAATCTTGCCTGTCCGGGCAGTGTTGGTGATCGTTTCGATAACGGTGTCCACCAAGCTTTCAACCACGGCGATTTCGAGCTTTATTTTAGGGAGGAAGTCCACCACGTATTCGGCACCTCGGTATAGCTCGGTATGGCCTTTCTGTCTGCCAAAGCCCTTGACTTCGGTAACGGTCAGCCCCGTGATGCCGATCTCATTGAGAGCCTCGCATACCTCGTCGAGCTTGAAGGGTTTGATAATAGCCTCTATTTTCTTCATCAAACGTTCCTTTTGATCGATGATGTGGGAAACCGATCGCACCGTCTGCGTGCGCGGGCATCGGTTCGCCACTGACGCCGCACGGCTATAAGGCGCGATGCGTTCGTCCTTTCCGCGAGCTGATTATATGGCGTATAAATGGCAGCATCTGTGTAATCGTAAACGAATTCTAAAAATTGTCTTGATACCGTGCCGTGAGCGGGTAGCGCCAATCCTTGCCAAAGCCGCGCGGCGTGACACGCACGCCGGGTGGCGACTGGCGGCGCTTGTATTCGTTTTGTCGGATTAGCTGGATCACGCGCCGCACATCAGTTTCAGCGAAGTGTTTGTTCAATATATCCTCAAGCGTCAGATCATGCTCCACATACGCTTCCATGATGGCGTCGAGTATTTCGTAAGGCGGCAAGCTGTCCTGATCGGTCTGATCAGGACGCAACTCGGCCGAGGGCGCGCGGCTGATAACCCGCTCCGGTATGACCTTGCCCACCGTGTTGCGATAGCGACAAAGGCGGTACACCATGGTTTTGCTGACATCTTTCAATACCGCAAAGCCGCCCGCCATATCGCCGTACAACGTGCAGTAGCCTACAGCAGTTTCCGACTTGTTGCCGGTTGTCAGCACAATTGAGCCGTATTTATTGGATAGCGCCATCAACAGGTTGCCGCGTATGCGCGCTTGCAGATTCTCTTCAGTGAGGTCGGGCCCATCGGGGAGGGGCAATTCCGAGAATTCGGCTGCAAGCGCGCCCTTGTATTCACTAAAGATCGGGCCAATGGGGTATTCGCTGTAGCGTACGCCCAATGTTTTAGCTATTACGCGCGCGTCCGTCACACTGATATCGGCAGTGAATTGCGATGGCATCATTACGGCTTGCACCCTGTCCGCGCCCAGCGCATCCACGGCAATCGCGAGCGTGAGCGCGGAGTCGACTCCGCCTGATAATCCCAGCAATACCCCGGGTATTCCGTTCTTATCAACATAATCCTTGACCCCGAGGCACAGTGCCTTGTAAACGCTCGCTTCCAGCGTTCCTGACGACGCGGCCTCGCCCGGCATTGGTGTCTTATTCTGGAATTCGATCAGACCAAGGGTTTCCACGAACTCGTTGAGCTGATGGACGAGCTCACCTTTTTCATTCATGGCGAACGAAGCACCATCGAATACCAGTTCATCCTGTCCCCCGACAAGATTGACGTAAACGATAGGAATCGGCGTCTCGCCAATTCGCTGGCGTGCGATTTGGTGGCGCAAATCCAGCTTACGCATATGGTAAGGAGAGGAATTCAGCACCAGCAGCACATCTGCTCCGGCCGCCCTCGCGCGAATGGCAGGGCCTGGTTGCCATATATCCTGACATATATTGATCCCGAATTTTATACCTTCAAGTTCAAATACACAGGGATCCGAACCGGGATCGAAATAGCGCCGCTCGTCAAAGACACTGTCGTTGGGAAGCAGATGCTTGAGATAGGTCGCAAGAATTTTACCGTCGCGTATTACCGAAGCCGCGTTGTAGAGCTTATTGCTGGTAAGGTGCGGATGGCCTACGAGCAGTGTTACGCCACTTGTTTTTCCGGCGAGCTCCGAAAGCGCATTCGCACAGGCGCGTCGGAACCCATTGCGCAGTAACAGGTCTTCCGGGGGATACCCGGACAGGGCTAGCTCGGGAAAAACAACGAGAGCCGCTCCCGCATTTTGTGCCTGGTTGACGTAATCGAGGATCTTGCGCGTGTTTCCGCCCAAGTCGCCGACCACACAATTGATTTGAGCAACGGCGAGTTTCATGCGGGAGCTATGTCTATTCCACTATGTTTGTGTTGGCAATCTGGCAGATAATACCAGAACGGTCCATCTTTAGCGGCGACGCGACGCTGCCCGACGCAAGCGCGCAAACTTCATGATTTCAGATATTGCGGTAAAGATAGTCGATTCTCTTGAGGGAATTTCCGCTTCCGAGTGGAACAGGCTGGCAGGGGACGATCCGTTCTTGCGGCACGAATTCCTGTCCGCAATGCATGAGACCGGCTGTGCTTCAAAAAATACGGGATGGTTACCGCAATTTGTCACATTGTGGGAAGGAAGCGCCCTTCGCGGGGCCGTGCCTCTTTACCTGAAGAGTCATTCGTATGGCGAATATGTGTTTGACTGGGCTTGGGCCAACGCATATGAGCGCCATGGTTACCGCTATTATCCCAAACTGTTGAGCGCGGTGCCTTTCAGCCCGGTGACCGGCCGCCGCTTGATGGCCGAGCGTCCGGAGTATCGCTCCATGCTCATCGGGACCCTGTTGAAAATGGCGGAACAAGGAAACGCTGAGACGGGTGTTTCGTCTTTTCATTGCCTGTTTCCCCAAGAGCATGAAGCGCGTGAAATGGAGGCAGCGGGACTGATACTGCGGCATGGCGTACAGTTCCACTGGAGGAATGCGCCCGGAGAGGGGTACGAAAGCTTCGAGGCATTCCTGAAGGAAATGAGTCATGACAAACGCAAAAGAATCCGCCAGGAGCGCAATAAAATTCATTCGGCCGGAATTAGCTTTAAATGGCTTTCCGGAACCGAGGCAACGGACGCGCACTGGCGGTTTTTTATTGACTGCTACAATAAAACCTATAATGAGCACGGTTCACTGCCGTACCTTAGTCTGTCATTCTTTACGCGGCTGGCTAAGAGCATGCCGGAGAATGTGTTGCTGGTTCTGGCGTTGCATGACGGAAAGCCTGTTGCGGCGGCCTTCTATTTATATAATGCTCAGACGCTCTATGGGCGTTACTGGGGCACTACGCAATACATTCCAGGACTGCATTTCGAAACCTGCTACTACCAGGGCATCGAATACTGTATTGCAAACCGGATGATATTGTTCGAGGGCGGCGCTCAAGGTGAGCATAAGCTTGCCCGAGGCTTTCTTCCCGTTCGCACCTGGTCGGCTCACTGGCTCGCGCATCCCCAATTTGCCTCGGCCATCAGCCATCATGTAGAGCAGGAAGCGCATGGCATCGATCGATACCTCGATGAGCTGAACGATAGTTCTCCGTTCAGGAAGGATATAAGCAGATGATCATGGTCTGAGCTGCTCAGATTGCATGCGTCACTATTTAACCGCAAAATTGATTCTCTTTTCTTAGCCACAAACACGCCCCATGAATTATTGCAGTCTTTGCGGCACCCGGGTGGAGTTGCGCGTACCTGAAGGCGATACGCTGCCGCGTTATGTCTGTACCGCGTGCGGCATTATTCATTATCAGAACCCCAAGATCGTCGTAGGCTGTATCCCGGAGTGGGAGGACAAGGTACTCTTGTGCGTGCGAGCTATTGAGCCGCGTCGGGGCCTGTGGACTCTGCCCGCGGGTTTCATGGAAAATGCCGAGACCCTGGCCCAGGGCGCGGCACGCGAAACGCTGGAGGAAGCCAACGCGCGTGTGAACATAGGAAACCTGTACTCTATCTATAACCTGCCGCATATCGATCAGGTGCATGTGCTCTTTCGCGCACGGCTGCTCGATCTGGATTTTAAACCGGGAATCGAAAGCCTCGACGTCAGGCTTTTTTCCGAATCCGAGATTCCGTGGGATACGCTGGCCTTTCGCGTTATCCGCGAGCCCCTCAAACGTTACTTCGATGAGCGTCGTCGGGGACAACTGGGGTTTCATATCGGAACCATAGAGGACGTGCGTAAAAAGTAAACGGTGCCGGACGTACGCTTTTTTAGTTCTTACGCTGCCCGCAGCGCATCGACGATAGCGAGACGCGAAGCCTTCGCGGCCGGCAGGAAACCGCCGGCAAAACCCATGATCAGCGCGAAACCCAGCGACTTGACGATGATCTCTAGATTCAGGGTAAAGCTGAATGCAAGTTCGGAGAACGATTGCCAATTCATGGTGGAAATGGTCAAAAATTGCATGAACGACGCCAATATCAATCCGGCGATTCCTCCAACCGCCCCGAGCATTAATGCTTCTGCGAGAAAAGCGGAGAGGATATTATTGCGGCGGAACCCGAGCGCACGTAGCGTACCGATTTCTGTAGTCCGGTTGGCAACTGAGGCATACATAGTGATCATCGCGCCAATAATGGCGCCAACCGAAAATATGATCGACAATATCATCCCCAGGTAGCGAATGAAGTTTGCCAGCAGCTGCGACTGCTCCGCGTAGAACACGCTCTCCCGCTTGGCTTCTACGGTAAGCCGGGGGTCGTTCTCGAGGCGTGTCTTAAGTTCTGAAAAAAACCCCGGGTCGTTCAGCTTCAGAATCACCGAAGAATATACCGGTCGGCGGAACGCCTGCATCAACTGATCCACATCTCCCCATATTTCAGAATCAAACCCGGTTTTGCCTGCATCCATGATGCCGACCACTGTCCATTCGCGCTGCCCAAAGCGCAACGTTTCCCCAACGCCTGCGCCAATGTAGCGTTCCGCGACGCTTTTTCCGGCGATGATTTCCGTTGAACCAGGACGGAACATGCGACCTTCCGCGATTTGTACCTGCGGACGCAGCTCGATACCCTTCTCCCCTACCCCGCGGATCAATACATTAGACGCCTTGTCCGAACCGCGTTTCTTGAGTGAAATCAGGACGATGGTCTCCTTTGAGGCCAGACGCGTGCCGGTTACACCGTAGGCTACCTCCGGCTGGTTTTCCACAATCCCGGCCTGCTCGCGGTCGATCTGACTCTGCACTTCGGTGCCGGCGGAGCGCCTGGTGATGACCACATTATCGGCGGAGCCTGTCTCCACCAGCGTCTTTCTCAGACCCTCTTCCAGCATCAGCACCGTCGCAAATACAAAAACGACAAGAGCCATGCCCCCCGCAGTGAGAAGCGTCGTTAGTTTGCGTGCTGCGAGGTTACGTAATGTATATGACAGGGGGATTGACATCATGATTCAGTTTAGCCAATGCTACGCAGGCCTTCTACAATGGATACGCGGGCCACCCGGGCTGCGGGCAGTGCCGCGGCGGCCAGACCGACCGCAGTCGCGGCGACGATCTGCATGTAAACCGTGTCAAGGGATACTCCGAATACTGGAAACAGCGTGCCCATCTGCTTGCTGAACTGGTCGGCCACAGGGAAAGTAAGCGCAATTCCTATCACTGCTCCGGCGAGGGAAATGACCATCGATTCGCCGTAGATCAGCCCTATAAGAAAACGCGGGCCAAATCCCAGTGCCTTAAGCGTGGCATACTCACTGATACGTTCGCGTGCGGTCATCGCCATCGTATTCGCCATTACCGCCAGGATAATAAATATCACCACGAACGAAACGATGCGGATTGCGACCACGATCGCTTCAGTCATCGCTACAAAGCCCAGCTGAAATGCTTTTTCCGTCTCGGTAAGGGTTTCTGCAAGCGAGTTTCTGAACATCGCATCTACCTCGGTCGATATCTCCGCCGCTCGGTCGGGGTCGGCAATCTGGATTACATATACCCCCACCCAGTCGGTCCGGCGAGCCGCTGCCTTTTTCATCGTTTCGTTGAGATAATCCCAATGGAAGAACAGCTGTGAAGTATCGGTTCCCGCCTCGGCCCCGTCATAAATTGCGCGCACGGTAAAGCTCCATGCGCCTGGATAGATGGTCCCGCGCAGAGGAATAGTGTCGCCTAATTTGAAGCCATAGGTATCGGCGATCTTGCGTCCGATCACGCAGCCTTTACGGTCTGCGCGGAATGCCTTCATGTCCCCCGGAAGAGTAAGATATTCCGGATAAAGGTCGAAATACGTTCTTGCATCTACGGCAAACTGCGGGAAAAAGTTTTTCTCGGTTACGTAGACGCCGCCAAACCAGCTTGCATGGCTGATGCCTGTCACCCCCGATACGCTGCGGATCCGCTCCTGGTAGTTGATCGGCAGCGGAAACACCAGGGAAATGGAGTTTCGCGTCACCAGCCTCGTGGATGAAGCGCCTTCCGCGCCTGCGTACCAGGCATCGACTACAGTTTGCAACAGGCCAAAAGCGAGTATCGCCACCACCAGGCCCAGGACGGTCAAGCCGGTGCGCAGCTTGTGCCGCAACGTGTTCCGTAAGATAAGCTTTAGAAAGTGCATTTCCGGAAGACATTGGCACAGCGCGTCTTTGCAGGGAATGGCTCAAGAAAAAAGATACGACGGTGTTCCTTAATGTTCAAGTGTCGCGTCCAGCTCGCCCTTGTCCAGATGTCGAATAAGATGGGCTGATTTTGCTGCGTGCGGGTCGTGCGTAACCATAATGATAGTTTTACCCAGTTCACTGTTCAGTCGCGCCAGCATGGCGAGAATATCATCCGCGGATGCGCGGTCGAGGTCGCCAGTAGGCTCATCCGCGACCAGCAAAACCGGATCCGTGATGAAGGCGCGCGCGATGGCGACCCGCTGCTGCTGCCCACCAGAAAGCTCCGATGGATAATGCTCCATACGGTCTGTCAGTCCCACCATCGACAATGCCAATTCGACGCGCTCCCGTCGTTGAACGCGGGGAAGTCGGGTTAGCAATAGCGGCAGCTCGACATTCTCAAATGCTGTCAGCACCGGCATCAGATTGTAAAACTGGAAAATGAAGCCGATATTACCAGCTCGCCAGTCGGCCAGTTCGCCCTCTGAAAGCGCCGCAATATCGATTCCGTTCACCCTCAGGGAGCCGCTATCGGGCTTGTCGATGCCGGCGATCAGGTTGAGCAGCGTGCTTTTGCCGGATCCCGAGGGTCCCATCAAGGCTATAAATTCACCAGCCCTGATGTTAAAAGAAATGTTGGTCAGTACAGGCACCACTTGCCCGCCCCGGCGATAGGATTTGGTAAGGTGCCTGATCTCAACGAGGGATGGGGGAAGAGCGTTCATTTTCGGCCGAACACCTTTATTTAGCTGCGGTCCTGACGTTATCTCCGTTGTCGAGATTACCCGGGGGCCGCCGTACGACCTTATCGCCGGCGTTCGGGCCTTGCCGAACCTCCACCATATCTCCGATTTTCTCACCGGTTTCTATGGCGGTTTCCAGCGCTTTTCCTTCCTTCATAATAAAGACCACACTCCTTCCGTTTCGCTGGACAACCGCATCGGGGTGTACCACAGTGCGTGAAGCGCGTTGCTCAGCCGGCATTTCCTTTTCGAGAAAGGCAATTTTTGCGCTCATTTCCGGAAGGACCTGGGGGTCGTGATCGATGAACTTTATTTTTACCAGGACCGTGGCTTTTGCCCGGTCCACGGTCGGAACAATGCGTTGCACGAGACCGCGCAGGCGCAGATCGGGGAGTGCATCCAACTGTATTTCACAGGGTTGCTCAAGCTTTACCTTGGAGAGATTCGATTCCGAGACGTCGGCTTCCACTTCAAGCGTATCCATATCAGCCATAGTTACCACTGCCCCCTTGGCGTCTAGGGCGGAAGAAAAGGGGGTGATCACATCCCCTATGTTCGCGCTCTTGGTGAGCACAACCCCTTCGAATGGCGCTCGGATCAGCGTTTGTTCCACTGCGATCTGCGCTGCGCGATAGTTTGCTTCGGCTACGCTAATGGAAGCCTGGTAACCGCGGATGGCTGCTTGCGCCTTATGGAACCTGGCGGTACCCATATCGAATGCGGACTGCGAAATGAACCCTTTTGCGAGTAGTTCACCGTTGCGGTCGAACACTCCCTGCGCATCGACCAGCTCTGCCTGTGCCTGTTGCAGGTTTGCCTGGGCTACGGCTATATTCGCCGCTGCCTGCTCCATCGTCGCGCTGACATCCGCGTTTTCCAGTCGAGCGATAATCTCGCCTTTCTTCACACGGCTGCCTTCTGTGACGCCGAGCCACTCGACTCGTCCTGTCGCCTTGGACGCCACTGCTGCCTTACGCTGCGCGACCACGTATCCCGTGGCATTGAGTAACGTGAACGATTGCGACGGGAAGGCAGTGGCAACAGTGGCGGACTCCACTTCGACTGCCCCACTGCTGCGGAAGTAGAAAAACGCGAGCAGCACCATGGCGCCAGTGATCGCCAACCCAGCCAGAAGACGCGGGGATCGCTTGCGTCTGCTGATATCGGCAGTGCCGGCCCGGTCAATTCTTAATTTGGAGAGATCTTCTGTAACCACGGCGGGAATATAACGTAACTCATCGCCGCGATTATGGCGTAGAAGCCGTGCTACGGCTATCAACCCTTCAGGAAGACGCGCGCAAATTGCTCGCCGTGGCTCAACGAAACAATTATTCCAGCGACACCATCTTCGAACGCGCCGCCGGAGGATTGCTGGCAAAGTAGCGTTTGATGCCGGCGAGTATGGCCTCGGCCAGCTTGTCCTGGTAGGCGGTATCTTTCAATTTCTTTTCTTCATCCGGGTTGCTGATGAACGCAGTCTCTACCAGAATGGAAGGAATATCCGGAGACTTGAGCACGGCAAATCCTGCCTGCTCCACGTCATTCTTATGCAGGTGGTTGATATCACCAATTTCAAGGAGCACTTCCTTTCCGAGTTTAAGACTGTCATTGATGGTGGCGGTCTGCGACAAGTCCAGTAAGGTTTGCTTGAGATAGGGATCCTTTATATCCAGATTGACCCCGCCGATCAGGTCGGCCTCGTTTTCCTTCTTTGCCAGCCAGCGGGCGGCGGCGGATGTCGCGCCCCGTTCGGAGAGCGCATAAACCGAGGAGCCTCGCGCATGCGGCTTGATAAAGGCGTCCGCATGCACGGACACGAACAGGTCGGCATTTAACTGTCGAGCCTTAACGAGTCGCATCGGCAGGGATATAAAGTAATCTCCATCCCGTGTCAGCGCTGCCCGCATATTGGGCTCCTTATCTATTTTGGCCTTTAGTTTTCGCGCGATCGCCAGTGTGATGTTTTTCTCATGTGTGCCACTGCGGCTGATAGCGCCCGGATCTTCGCCACCGTGCCCGGGATCGATGGCGACCGTGATAAGCCTCATCATTTCAGGTTTGCTCTTCCGAGGGCTTTCCGTGCCTCGGGCAGGCTTGAGCGGCGGCTTGACGCTGGGAGCGGTATCAGCTTTGAGCTCATCCCTTACCATTGCAGTGGCATTTTGGTTCAGGAGCGCCATCAGCGGATCAGGCGGCACGACAGGATAAATATCCAGCACAAGCCGGTGGCCGTAGTCCCCCACGGGTTTGAGCACAAATGCCTGGGGCATGGCCGTGGTTTTCAGGTCGAGGACCAGTCGCAAGACCTCGGGCTTGTAACGGCCGATGCGCACGGCCTGGATGTAAGGGTCGGCAGCGTCGATCTTGGCGGGAAGTTTTTCAAGCTCTGTTGTGAGCGCGACGCGCTCGAGATCGATGACCACGCGATCCGGATTTTTCACCGTACTAACCGAATATTGTATAGGCGAGGCGGATTCCAACGTGAGGCGCGTGTATTCCGGCGCCGGCCAGACGCGGGCAGAACTGATCGGCGTGCCGGCAAAAGCGGAATTAGCGAGCGACAGAAGCACGAGCGCTGCCATTGACAGCAAAATGAGCCCGCGTGAACGGTAGGAGCCGTCGTGGTCTGTTATTTCGCGCATACGCCGCCCCCGAAGTTGCCCCCGGATGCCTGCGCGCCCAAGCGCTGAGTCAGGACTCTCTTAGCGTTTGCCAGTGTTTTAAGCACAGCCTACCCGCCTGCGTGTCTGCACTAATTTCGACGTTGCGGCCCGTATCGGACAAGTGGAAGAGAAACGTCATATCCGCTGGGGGCAGTAATTCTTCCGCGTTTTGAGGCCACTCCACCAGACAGATTGAGGCCGCATCAAAGTATTCGCGGAAACCGGCATCTTCCCATTCTGCCGGGTCCTCGAACCGATAAAAATCAAAGTGATACAAGTATAACCTAGAAATTTTGTAAAGTTCAATTAAATTATAGGTGGGACTTTTTACTTTTCCCTGATAGCCCAACCCCCGCAAGATTCCCCTTGCGAAGGTTGTTTTTCCCGCGCCGAGGTCGCCACGAAGGAAAATAACGAGGCCCGGGTGCAATATACCTGCGATTTCTGCACCAAGCAGGAGCGTTGCGGTTTCGTCGGCAAGAGTAAGGGTAACGTGCTGCATCCGGAGTGATGTATGAGGGTAGAGTCGGTATGATGTGAATTATGGGAAACACGATGACCAAAAATTTGCCACAGGATGTTGCCCCTGAGTCCGTGCGCGACCCCGCGCAGCTTACCGGAGCAGTTAAAGCCTGGGGCAAGGAGCTGGGCTTTCAGGAAATCGGCATCGCGGACGCTACATCCGATATGTCCCAATCCGAAACGGGGCTGCAACAATGGTTGGCGGAAGGGTATCACGGCGAGATGGATTATATGGGGAAACACGGCACCCGGCGCACGCGGCCGGCCGAGCTCGTTCCCGGCACGTTGCGCGTGATATCGGTACGCATGAATTATATGCCTGAGGCGAAAGATTCGTGGGTTGTGATAGAGGATGGCGATAGGGCATTTATCTCCCGTTACGCGCTTGGACGCGACTATCACAAGGTGTTGCGCGCACGCTTGCAGAAGCTTGCCGACAAAATCGCGACCGTAGCGGCACCCTTCAATTATCGTGTTTTCACAGATAGCGCCCCGGTGATGGAAGTGGAATGGGCGCAAAAATCCGGGGTCGGCTGGCGCGGGAAGCATACGCTGCTGCTTTCCCGTGACGCGGGGTCGATGTTCTTTATCGGCGAAATTTATACTGATTTGCCTCTGGCGCTGGATAATTCCGTGGCTAACTATTGCGGAAGTTGTACCAGATGCATTGACGTCTGTCCTACGCAAGCAATCGTTGGCCCCTACCGGCTCGACGCAAGGCGGTGCATCTCCTACTTAACCATCGAACATAAAGGCAGCATTCCCGAAATGCTGCGACCATTGATCGGCAACCGGGTATATGGTTGCGATGACTGCCAGCTTATTTGTCCCTGGAACAAATTCGCGGCACACACCGGGGAGGCCGATTTCGCGGTGCGCAACGGACTTGACGACGTTTCCCTGGTTGAATTATTTGCTTGGAACAGCGAGGAGTTCGATGCCAAGTTAGCTGGGAGCCCGATCCGGCGCATCGGACACGAACAGTGGTTACGCAACCTCGCCGTCGGTTTAGGCAACGCGCCCTCATCCCCGGCTGTGCTAATCGCCTTGCAGGCTCGGCGCGACGATCCTTCCCCCCTTGTGCGCGAACATGTGCGGTGGGCGCTGCAAAGCCATGAAGACAGCCGCGTTTAACCAGCATTTCATGAGACGGCCAAGCGAAGCGACGGGATACACTTCACCATAACGGTCTATAGACCGATGGAAGAGAGTGTACTAAAGTCCAATTTTCCGTTGGTACTGGAGTTGATACGATGCGGACCCATCCAGTTTGGAAAATCAGACACGACAACACGCCTGTACAGATGGATGTTTTTCTTTGATGAGAAGAGCGAAGGGACTACAACCGGAGCACGTGACCAAACCATTCGGTCGGCGTAAATGTTATTATTGAAACAAAAACATATGGATGCCATTTCGCAACGCCCTGGTGGTTCGTTGCGCATGAGTTAATACAGTCTTGACAGGGATTACGAGTTATAGCATCTTTATTTTTTAATTAAAATCAAACTGTCCCCGCAAACCCCCACCGCATCTCCCACAATCGCATAGAGGAATTCCGTGAACGCTCTGCATATCGGTGTTATGAAATGGCTGGCTTGTTTTGCTGTCGTATTTCCCATCCTTTCTCTTGGCGGCTGCAAGACTTACCCGCCCCTCACCGCCGATAGCACGCCTTATGTGGGACACGATTACCTCATCGGCCCGGGGGATATGGTGGATGTCATTGTGTGGCGAAATCCTGAGGTCTCCATGGCGGTGCCCGTGCGGCCGGATGGAAAAATCACGACTCCGCTGGTGGAGGATCTTCCAGCTAGCGGGAAAACATCGACTCAATTGGCCCGCGACATCGAACAAGCGCTATCTAAATATATTCAGCAACCCGTCGTAACAGTAGTCGTGACAGACTTCGTCGGGCCTTACAGCGAACAGATCCGTGTTATAGGCGAGGCTTCAAAACCCCAAGCACTTCCATACCGCGAAGAGATGAGCCTGATGGATGTCTTGATCGAGGTCGGCGGTATGACTGATTTCGCCGCAGGCAACAAGGCGCGAATTATTCGTAATGTGGATGGGAAACAGCAGCAGTTCAGCGTTCGGTTGGATGACCTGATCAGGGATGGAGACATCACGGCTAATGTGCCCATGCGCCAGGGTGACGTGCTCGTCATACCGGAGAGCTTTTTCTGATTTTGTTGCAATAGCTGGTCCCCGTTTTAAAGCGGGAGCGATAGACATTTCCTCTGTTGCGATTCCCGCTTATTACACCATTATCGGATTAGACGGGGAGAACTGATTATGAAGAAGATGATTTATTGTCGTCAGTTTGCCAAGGCCAACGGGATCATTGGTACACAAGCTGACCATTGAGGTGTGTCTATATGGTTTTCCCATTTTTCGCTACCAAGTGATTACATGAGTAGGTTTTCAATTATCTTACCGCCCCGGGCGGGTGGCAGCTCTCTAAGGATCATTTGAAACATGGAGGAACTTACATCCCAGCTGTTGGTGTATTTAAAGGGGGTATGGAAATACCGCTGGATTGCAGTGGCCACCGCATGGATTGTAGCGATTGGGGGATGGATTGTAGTCTATAAATTACCGGACGATTACCAGGCCTCGGCGCGGATTTACGTGGATACACAAAATGTCCTGAAGCCATTAATGGCCGGGATGACAATTTCTCCGGACCTGCAACAGCAGGTTTCCATTATGAGCCGTACCTTGATCAGCCGGCCCAATGTAGAGAGGGTGGTCCGCATGGTCGATCTGGATATCAAGGCCAAGGATGTAAAGGATCAGGAAAAGCTCGTCAAGGAGCTGATGGAGAAAATCAAGCTGGGCACGACTGGCCGCGATAATCTCTTTACCATTCATTACAACAACCGAAACCCGAAGCTGGCCAAAGACGTCGTTCAATCTCTGCTGACCATTTTTGTCGAGGGCGGGCTCGGTGACAAGCAGGATTCTTCTTCAGCCATTCGCTTTATTGATGAGCAGATACAGAGTTACGAAGAAAAACTGGTCGTCGGCGAGAATAACCTGAAGGCCTTCAAGCAGAAGTACATCGGTATGCTGCCCCAGCAGGGCAATGATTATTACGCGCAGTTGGGCAAGGCTACCGAAGATCTCAATAAAACCAGGCTGGATTTACGGGAGGCGGAGCAGGCCCGCGATGCGATAAGAAGGCAAATCGCGGGCGATGACCCCGTTCTCCTGGTAGACCAGAACGACTCGGCCTCATCCATAGTGAACGTGGAGCTCGACTCCCGTATCGATGCGTTGAACCGAAACCTCGATGCACTCAGGATGAATTTTACCGAACTGCATCCCGATATCATGGCCGCCAAGCGCCTGGTCGCGCAGCTTGAGGAGCGTAAGAAAGAAGAAGCCAAACTGGTAAGACCCAGCAGTGACCCTGGAAAGAATTACAGCCCCATGCTGCAGCAGCTCAATGTCGCGCTCGCGGAAGCTGAAGCCGACGTGGCTTCGATGAGGGCTCGTGTAGAAGAATATACTTCCCGCTACGAGCGCTTGAAATCGCTAAGCAATGCGGTGCCCCAGGTCGAGGCAGAGCTCGCGCAGCTGAATCGTGATTATCAGGTTAACAAGGCAAATTACGAGAAGCTTCTTGAACGACGCGAATCCGCCAAGATTTCGGGGGAACTAGGTTCCGCTACCGATTTAATGTCATTCAGGATCATCGACCCGCCTACCGTGCCGGATCTGCCGGCAGGCCCAGATCGCAGCAAACTTTTTTCGCTGGTTTTTCTTGGATCGCTGGTAGTGGGGATTGGGATAGCATTCATCGCTAGCCAGATACGGCCTACTTTCCATAGTCAGATGAGTTTGCGCGAGATAACGGGAAGACCGATACTCGGTTCGATCCCCATGATTTGGACGAGTCAGGAGAAAAGCAAACGCAGAAAGCGGCTGTACGCTTTTGGCCTCTCTTTGCTATCGTTACTCGGTTTGTATGGGGTGTTGATGGTAAGGGTCGTTTAAACAGGGGTTCTTTTGCAATCGAGGCCCTTTTGCACTAACGACTCTTGGATTCGCCCTCAGATTTTCGCGGTTCCTCACACACCAGTCCGAGTTTCGAGGGCGTCCCGCTGACGGTTTTGCCTGTGGATCGGGGCAAAACCGGGGAACAGTTTTCCGGATTTGAAGGAAGTCTCGCCACATAGGTCAGCATAGGGCGACGTAGTCAGTTATATTGGAGAAAGCGTGAGTATTATTGAAAAAGCCGCAGGCAAGCTCGAAGCAGAAGGAAAACAAAGAGTCAAACCGGCTGCTCTCGATGTGCCCGCCGATCCGCCTCCTGCATCCAGCGCGCGCGACAATACTACTGAGAATCAGGACGTTGCGGATCATTCGCAAGACCAAGCGCCGGCATCTGCTCCCGCCCCTGTTTCCAGGCGAATCACGCTAAATCAGGCAAAAATGCGGGATTATGGAATTGTCACACCGGACCAGGGGAGAACCCAGATAGCCGAGCAATTCCGGGTGATCAAGCGCCCCTTACTGACCAATGCCTTCAACAAGGGACCCGGCATGATCAAAAACGGCAATTTGATCATGGTCACGAGCGCGCTTGCCGGAGAAGGGAAAAGTTTTTGCACTGTCAATCTCGCGATGAGCATTGCCATGGAGATGGATCGGACGGTATTGCTTGTGGATGCCGATGTCGCCCGTCCCACAGTGCCTAAAATTCTGGGGCTTGGCACGGAAAGGGGCCTCATGGATATTCTTCTTGACGATCACCTCGATCTGGCTGATGTTCTGATCAAGACCGATATCGAGAAGCTGACTCTGCTGACAGCGGGAAGGCGCCACTCGCATTCGACCGAGCTCCTGGCGAGCCAGAGCATGGGCGAGTTGCTGAAGGAACTTGCGCAACGTTATTCGGATCGCGTCGTTATTTTCGATTCCCCGCCGCTCCTGCTCACAAGCGAGGCGCGCGTCCTTGCCAGCCTGATGGGCCAGATCGTTCTGGTGGTGGAGGCTGAAACAACATCACAACAGGTGGTGAAAGAAACGCTCCGGCAGATAGAATCGTGCGACGTGGTAAATCTGATTTATAACAAGGCCAGATCGTTTTCTGGCGGGGAATATTACGGCAGCTATTATCATGAAAGCGCTTGAGGATGAGCGTTGCCGAAGTGGCTCGTGCGCAGCCGCATTTGGCGCTGTGGCGATGCTATTGTTCGCCCCTTTCGCCGGGGCGGCAGACTGGAGAGTGCTCCCACGTATGAGTTTGAGCGAAACCTATACCGACAATGTAAGGTTGGGAGGAGGGTTCGGAGGAGGAGGAGGGTTCGGAACGACGGGAAAGGGAGGGGAGGATTTCGTTACCCAGATCAATCCGGGAGTATTCATCAGAGGGCAGGCGCGCCGCTTTAACGTCGACCTTGATTACACTATGAACAACCTGATCTACGCCGAGAATGGTAACCTGACGCGCATGCGGCACCAGTTGAACGCGGCTGGGACCGGGGAGTTGATCAAGGATCTCTTCTTTGTTGATGGCAGAGCTTCGATCATCCAGCAAAATATTTCATTGCTTGGACCCCAGGCAATCAGTAACGTAAATGCTACCGGCAACAGAGCCGATGTAAGAACTCTCAGCGTCAGTCCCTATCTTCGTCACCGTTTTGGGAATCTTGCCACGGGCGAGGTACGGTTCCTGCATAACGAGGTAACTTCAAATACTTCCTTTGTCAACAGCAGTGCGAACGCTTATACGGCTAACATAAATAGTGGAGACGCTTTTAGAATTCTCGCCTGGGGTCTGAATTACAGCAACCAGACGATTGAATTTACCCGGTCTGGTCGCGAGGCTGAGCTGGAACGGTCTTTTGCCAATCTGCGGTATGCGGTTACGCCTCAATTCTCATTGACAGCAACCGGCGGCTACGAACGAAACACTTTTCTTTCAATTCGTGGAAAGAATTCCAGCCCCACCTGGAGCGTAGGTTTTATGTGGCAGCCTAACGAAAGGACAAATATTGCGTTAACCGGAGGTCAAAGATTTTTTGGTGACACCTACAATGCGGTGGCAAGCTACCGTACCCGCCTGACGGTGTGGGATGCCAGCTATGATGAAAATATCACGACGTTCAACCAGCAGGCCCAGCAAGGGGCTCAAACCGGCTTTGGAAGTGCCGGCTTTGCAGGAGGCTTCAATCAACTTATCACGGCGCAAAATCCAGGCCTCAATCCAGGGCTCATCCAGCAAGGCAGTGGCGGGCTCCTTGGCATGGGTCTGTCCGGCTCGTTTTTTGACCCAACAAACTTTCTGACGAACAGACTCTTTTTGCAGAAACGCTTTCAGGCTTCCTTCGCGCTGAATGGTCTCAGGAATACATTTGTCGTGAGAGGTTTCAATATGACGCGACAAGCGCTCTCTGCGGCAATAGCAGATGAGGTGCTGCCCGGCGTGGCAGATCTGTCCCTGCTTAACCATACGCGGCAAACCGGTGGCAATGTGCTATGGAGCTACCGGCTTTCTCAGCGTAACCGGGCTAATTTTAACTTGGCATATACGAGATTCAGTTTTCTTGGGGCTAATAGAGACGACGACCTCATGTTAGCAAGCTTCAGCGTCGTTAGACAGTTGCAAGAGAGGCCTAATCTTTTTGCCATACTTGAAGCGAGGCACAATCGCCGGGCATCCAACCAACCAGGGGGAGACTACCGAGAAAATGCGGTAACAGCATCCCTTAATATGAGCTTTTAGGGAAATATGTACCGTTCCTTTTACGGCTTCAGAGTCAAGCCATTTCAACTGAGACCTGACCCGAATTTTTTCTTCGGCAGCAAGGGGCACAACCGCGCCATGGCGTATCTCGAATATGGGCTGTCTCAGGGGGAAGGATTTATCGTGATTACCGGCGACGTCGGGGCGGGTAAAACTACATTGGTGCGCAATCTTTTCCGTAAGCTTGAGTCCGATGAGATTCTTGCCGCGCAAATCGTAAATACCCACCTCGACTCGGATGACACGCTACGATTGGTAGCTGCAGCATTTGGGTTGCCTCATGAAAACCGGGGAAAGGCCTCGCTCCTGATAGGGCTTGAGCAGTTTTTTCGCAAGTGCGATCAGGAAGGAAAACGCGCCCTTCTGGTAGTGGATGAGGCGCAGAATCTTTCTCCTCGCACCGTGGAGGAATTGCGCATGCTTTCCAATTTTCAAACCGAGGACAAGCCGCTGTTGCAAACCTTTCTGCTCGGTCAGCCCGAATTCAGAAAAACTCTGCTTAGCGGTGACATGGAGCAACTACGGCAACGTGTCACCGCGACTTATCATCTTGGCCCGATGGATTTGCCTGAAACCAGATCCTACATCGAGCACAGACTGACGACTGCCGGCTGGGAAGGCGACCCTTCGTTCGATGAGGCAGCGTTCGAGGCGATCTATGCCTACGCCGACGGTATACCCAGGAGGATCAATGCCGTGTGTGACCGCCTGCTGCTGATGGGTTGTCTGGAGCAATTGCATCACTTTGGCGAGGCTGAGGTAAGTGAAGTAGTCAGTGATATTCAGCAGGAATTCGAGGCACCGATTGCAGCAGCTATGGGTAGCGTTGATTTCATTTCATCCGAGCGGCGAGCGGACGAGTCGCTCCGCGAGTTGAAAAGCATGGATGAGCGCCTTGCCGTCCTGGAAGATTCCGTCGTTTCCACGCTGGAACTGGTTAAGCAGGTAGTTTCCCTGGCGAGCGTCGAGCATTCCGCGAAGGACAAGAGCTAATGTGCATCTCGAGGCAATTGACTTTAGCTCGCGCGAGCCCCCTCCGCCTTACCGCGACAACCTGATCGTTATTCTTCCAAATGCAGAGTATGCAATGAATCCGGCGCCGATACGCAATGCAATGACGGTGGATGTGGAGGATTATTTCCAGGTCTCCGCTTTTGCTCCCTACATTCCAAGGGAGGCATGGCCTTCCATAGCCTGCCGGGTCGAATCGAACATCGACCGCATTCTCGCACTGTTGGATAATGAAAATCCTAAAGCGACGTTCTTTACATTAGGATGGATCGCCGAGCGCTACCCGGCCATGGTCAGGCGCATTGTGTCAAATGGCCATGAACTCGCAAGCCATGGATGGGCCCATCATCGAGTGTCTGACCAGGCACCCAATGAATTCCGGGATGACGTTACCCGGAGCAAAGCCCTCCTTGAGGGTATCGGCGGGCAGGCCGTGCTCGGTTACCGGGCACCCAGTTTTTCCATAGGGCGTCATAACCAATGGGCGCTGGGTGTGCTCGAAGAGTCCGGCTACCGCTACAGTTCCAGTATCTACCCTGTGCAGCACGATCATTACGGCATGCCGGATGCCCCTCGCTTTGCTTATTATCCGCATGGCAACGGCGGGTTACTGGAACTGCCGATAACCACGATGCGCCTGTTCAGCCGTAATATTCCGGCCGGCGGCGGCGGTTACTTCAGGCTTTGGCCCTATCCAGTATCAAGGTGGTTTCTCCAGAGGCTGAACCGGCTGGAGCAACGCTCTGCCATCTTTTATTTCCACCCTTGGGAAATAGATCATCAGCAGCCGCGACAGAAGGCCATCAGCATCAAAACGCGCTTCCGCCACTATTACAATCTGCATCGTATGGAAGAAAGGATCAAGGCCCTGACCCGCGACTTCAAGTGGGATCGCATCGATCGAATATTCCTGGATTAAGGCGCATGAGCTGCATGAATGAGATACCCCAGGCCGACGGTAGGCTTTCCTTTCAGGCGTGCGTCCCATCTGTACATTTGCTCGAACCGCAGCATGCGCAAAGATGGGACGAGTTCGTTATCTCCGCCTGTACGGAAGCGACGTTCTTTCACCGCGCTGGCTGGCAAACGGTCATCGAACGCGCCATGGGGCATAAGACCTGGTTTCTCTACGCAGAATCAGAGGGCGTTATTCAAGGTGTACTCCCTTTGGCTGAGATCAAAAGCGTTCTTTTCGGCCACTCCTTAAGCTCGCTTCCATTTTGCGTGTATGGCGGGATCGCCGCCATCTCGGAATCGGCGCGCGAAGTACTGGACCGCGCGGCCCAAGCGCTTGCTTCACGGCTGAAAGTGGACTACCTGGAATACCGGAATTTGAAGGCATTTCATTCCGAATGGCCCGCGAAGGACCTCTACGTCACGTTCCGAAAAGAGATGGCGCCGGAACCCGAAGAAAATATGCAGGCTATCCCGCGCAAGCAGCGCGCAATGGTGCGAAAGGGTATCAAGGCCGGGCTGGATAGTGTCTTGGACGAGGACATAGAACGTTTTTTTTCGGCCTATGCAGCGAGCGTGCACAGGCTTGGGACGCCGGTATTTTCCAAAAAGTATTTCCGGTTGCTAAAGGAGACTTTCGGGCAGCATTGCGAACTCATGATCATTACCACAGGTGGGCGTACCGTCAGCGGCGTGATGAGTTTTTACTTTCGCGATGAAGTTCTGCCTTACTACGGAGGTGGCACACCCGAGGCGCGTGAAGTTGCGGGAAATGATTTCATGTACTGGGAGTTGATGCGCCGCGCTTGCGAACAAGGATACAGGATCTTTGATTTCGGCCGCAGCAAGCGCAACACCGGCTCTTTCGATTTCAAGAGGAACTGGGGATTTGAGCCGCAACCACTACACTATGAATACCAGTTGCACCGTGCCGGAGCAGTGCCGGATCATAACCCGCTCAATCCCAAGTACCGGATGTTCATCAACGCCTGGCAAAAGCTGCCGCTGCCTGTGGCGAATCTTATCGGCCCTCACATCGTAAGAAATCTGGGCTAGGCCGATGGAAGAACTCCTTTATCTCGTTCATCGGTTCCCTTATCCCCCCAACAAGGGCGACAAGATAAGGTCCTACCACCTGCTCAAGCACCTGAGCCAGAGCTACCGCATCCATCTTGGCACCTTTGTTGATGACGAGAAAGACCTGGAATACGTCGATACGGTCAAGGCGCTGTGCGAGGAGACCTGCTTCGTCAATCTTCGCCCTACCGTTGCTCGTTTACGCAGCGCTTACGGCCTGATTTCCGGCCAGCCTCTTACCGTGCCTTATTACGCTGACAACCGATTCCAGAAGTGGGTAAACAGTGTGCTCGAACGCCACCCCATCAGGAACATACTGATTTTTTCCTCTGCTATGGCGCAGTATGTGACTCACGCGAACCGGGCACGCCGCGTCATCGACTTTGTAGATATCGATTCGGACAAGTGGAAGCAATATGCGGCTACGGCAAGATGGCCCATGAATTGGATATATGCTCGGGAGTCCAAGTTACTGCTGGATTACGAAAGTCGAATAGCGCAAGACTTCCACTGCGCGACTTTCGTTTCAGAGGCAGAGGCCGGTCTGTTCAGGCAATTGGCGCCAGAAGCCGCAAGCAAGGTATTTCATTTCAATAATGGCGTAGATTCCGATTATTTTTCACCCGCAAACAATTATTCCAATCCCTATCCTGGCGGAATTAATCCTCTGGTGTTTACCGGCGCCATGGATTACTGGGCCAACGCCAACGCAGTAGAGTGGTTTGCACGCGGTGTCCTGCCACTCATCCAGGCGTCGGTGCCTGAGGTTGAGTTTTACATTGTCGGCGCACGCCCGACCTCGGCAGTGTGGGCTCTGGATAGCCTCCCGGGAGTGACCGTGACCGGATCAGTGCCGGACGTGCGGCCTTATCTGGCCTACGCAGCACTCGCTGTAGCGCCACTACGTATTGCTCGCGGCGTTCAAAATAAAGTGCTGGAGGCCATGGCTATGGAAAAAGTCGTTGTCGCATCCCCCCAGGCCGCGAAGGGAATATCCGCTATTCCCGGCGAGGAGTTGCTGGTTGCTGATGACGAGAGCGAGTTTGCCGACAGGGTTATTGCCCTTCTGCGAGCCGAGTCCCAGCTGAAACATGCTATTGGAGAGGCCGCCAGGGCCCGAGTTCTCGCAACATATAATTGGGAGAAAAATCTGGAGCGAATCACCGCGCTTTTATCCCAGCCACCGGCCACCCATACAACAGCGGAATTGCCGGGCTATATGCAGAATAACTTCGGATCTGCCGGAGATGGTGTCGCATGAGCGCGCACTCACCGCGAGAGCTTCCCCACCATTCGGTAACGCTGGGCCAGCAAAATGTAAAATTCTCGGCAGTGCTCACCATCCTTGCGGTGGCCGCGCTTCTGGGTATCTATTACAAGACCACCTGGTCTATGGTCGAGATATGGGAACGGTCCGACACTTTCGCTCATGGTTTTCTGATCTTTCCCTTCAGCGCATACCTGATCTGGGGGCAACGCAAATATCTCGGCACCTTCTCTCCTCAGCCCAATCTTCTCGGTCTACTGGTGCTTGCCTCCTTGGGTTTCAGCTGGTTGCTCGCGACTCTCGCCAGTGTTCTGGTGTTCGAGCAATTTTTTCTGATAACCATGATTCCAGCGGTGGTATGGACCATTCTGGGGAGCTCGATAGTCCGGGCACTCGCCTTTCCACTGACGTATCTTTTGCTTGCCGTACCGTTTGGCGACGCGCTGATTGCTCCCCTGATAGATTTCACCGCCGACTTTACCGTAAAGGCATTGCAATTGACGGGCATTCCGGTTTACCGGGAGGGAAGTTTTTTTACCATCCCGAGCGGGAACTGGTCTGTGGTTGAAGCCTGTAGCGGCTTGCGCTATCTGATCGCTTCTTTTACCCTGGGCACCCTCTATGCCTACTTGACTTATCGAAGCCTTGCGCGCCGACTGGCTTTCATTGCACTGTCGGTAATCGTGCCGATCATTGCCAACGGCATCAGGGCCTATCTGATTGTAATGACCGGCCATTTGAGCGACATGACCTTGGCGGTAGGGGTCGATCACCTCATTTACGGCTGGATCTTCTTTGGTTTTGTGATGATGTTGTTGTTCTGGATCGGCTCGTTCTGGCGTGAGGATGACGAAAGAGATGTTGTTGCCGGTTCGCGGCAAGGCCGTATTGCCAACAGTAGCGTGGGTTCGCCCAAAAGCGCTGCTATCGCCGCAAGCGGAATCCTTGCCGTCGCGTTTATCTGGCCTTTATTTGCAGTTTATCTGGATAACAGTTCCCAGGGGAATCTCGACCGGGAAATAAAAATAGCGGAGATCTCTGAGAGGTGGCGGAGCGGCCAGGATCACGTTTCCGATTGGAAGCCTATATACGTTGGAGCGACTGCCGAACTGAGGCAAAGCTACCGGCACGGTGCAGATTCAGTAGGCCTCTATATCAGTTATTACCGCAATCAGCAGCAGGGCGCTGAATTGATCAGCTCGCAAAATGTGCTTGTACCCGAGTCCGGGTCACATTGGCGCCATATCAGGGAAGACACTCAAGACGTATCCTTTCGTTCCGTTCAAATGGGTTTGAAGCAGAATCGGCTGGACTCGCCTTCAACAAAGTTGCTGGTATGGAGGTGGTATTGGCTCGGTGACGAAGTTACTGCCAATCCCTATCTGGCCAAAATGATCCTCGCGAAGAGAAAACTTCTGGGCAGGGGCGATGATGGAGCAGAAATCCTGGTTGCCGCACCTTACGAAGAAACACCGGATGAAGCTGTCCCGGTTCTTCGGGATTTTATGAATGAGATGCTGCCGGCGATAACCAGGGCTCTCGAGCATGCATCCAGTCGCTAGCCCCCTGCCCGGTGGGACCAAGGACATTGGCCAGGCGCCGCTGGTCGTACATGTCATTTATCACTTGGGAGTGGGTGGGCTGGAAAACGGACTTGTCAACTTGATCAATCATATCCCACCAGACCGTTATCGCCACGCGATCATATGTCTGAAAGGTTATTCGGATTTCCGTCGCCGAATCGCAAGGGAGAATGTGGAGATCGTCGCGTTGCACAAGCGCGAGGGGCACGATCTTGCCGTTTACATTAATCTCTTCAAAACCCTCAGGCGTCTGAAACCCGATATCGTGCATACTCGCAACCTCGGCACGATGGAGGGCCAGGTCATTGCCGCGATTGCCGGCGCGCGGGTAAGAGTGCACGGGGAGCACGGCCGGGACGTGTTTGATTTGTACGGGAAAAACCGCAAATATAATTTATTGCGGAAAGTGATCCGCCCGTTCGTAAGTCATTTCATTGCCGTCAGCAGGGACTTGGAAGGCTGGCTCGCCACCACCGTGGGCGCGCTGCCCAATCGAATCAACCAGATCTATAACGGCGTTGATAGCACGCGTTTTCACCCGCGCGACCGAACGCAGGATCAGGGCACTCATTTAACGGATGTGCCGGCAGGATTTTTTGCGAGAAACGCGTTTGTCATCGGCAGTGTGGGCAGGATGACAGACGTGAAAAATTTTCCCAGTCTGGTTCAGGCCTTTCTGCTGCTACTGAAAGAGGTTCCGGCGGCCCAAGTGCAACTGCGCCTCCTAATCGTAGGCGACGGAAACTCGCGGCCAGAGTGCCTTGAGATGTTGCGTAGCGCGGGCGTCGAGGCGCTTGCCTGGCTGCCTGGTGAGCGCGCTGACATACCGCAACTGATGCGCGCGATGGACGTGTTTGTGCTCCCCTCGTTGGGTGAAGGCATTTCCAATACCATACTTGAGGCGATGTCCACGGGGCTGCCCGTAGTGGCAACCTCGGTAGGCGGAAATGCGGAACTGGTCGCGGATGGCGTCACCGGGATACTCGTCCCTCCGGATGAGCCGGATGCGATGATGAGAGCGATTTTACGGTATTACCGAAACCCGGATATGCTCGCAAGTCACGGCCGAGCCGGGCGGCAACAAATCGAGACGAGCTTCAGCATCGAGGCGATGACACAAGGCTATATCCGTGTCTACGACAAGGCTCTGGGCGTATAGCGGAAGATTCGAAAGGGAAAGCAAATCGCATGTGTGGAATCGTTGGGTTATTTGATACGCGCGGAAAAAGAGAAATCGAGCGCCAGCTGCTGGCGAGGATGAATCAGATGCAGGTTCACCGCGGGCCGGATGAGGGAGAATTGCACACAGAGCCTGGTATCGGATTCGGTCATCGTCGACTCTCCATTATGGACATTTCCAGCGGGCAACAGCCACTGTTCAACGAGGATGGTACAGTGGTTGTCGTTTTCAACGGCGAAATTTACAACTTCGAGGAGCTTGCCAAGGAATTGAGCGCCGCGGGTCATGTGTTTCGAACTCACTGCGATACGGAAGTCATTGTGCATGCGTGGGAAGAGTGGGGCGAGCAGTGCGTGGACCGCTTCCGGGGGATGTTCGCCTTCGGCCTGTGGGATCGGAACCGGGGGGTGCTGTTTCTGGCCCGCGACCGGCTCGGCATCAAACCGCTTTACTACAGCCTGCTTAAAGACGGGATGTTTATTTTTGCTTCGGAACTCAAGGTCCTGCTTGCTCACCCTGGCTTTGCCCGCGAATTGGATCCGCAAGCGATAGAAGAATATTTTGCTTATGGTTATGTGCCCGAACCAAAGACCATATTCAAGCAGGCTTTCAAACTGTCTCCCGGGCATACCCTGAAATTGCGCACTGGGCAAAGCATGGCGCGTCCGAACCAATACTGGGATGTGCCATTTATCCCGCACCCGGCGATGAGTCTGCAAGAAGCGGAGGAAGAGCTGGTTGTCCGGTTGCGCGAATCGGTAAAGATACATCTCATGACCGAGGTGCCGCTGGGTGCCTTCCTCTCGGGAGGGGTCGACTCAAGCGCCGTAGTGGCCATGATGGCCGGTCTTATGCCAGAACCGGTCAATACATGCTCGATCTCGTTCGGAGATCCTGCGTTCAATGAGTCCCAGTACGCACAGAAAGTAGCTGATCGTTACGGGACCCATCATTATGTGGAGCAGGTGGACCAGGATGATTTCGACCTCATAGACAGGCTGGCATTTCTGTACGACGAGCCGTTTGCCGATAGTTCGGCCATGCCGACTTACCGCGTGTGCGGGCTCGCAAGAAAGCGTGTAACTGTCGCCCTGTCGGGGGACGGCGGCGATGAAAACCTGGCTGGGTATCGCCGCTATCGATGGCATCTTTATGAAGAGCGTATGCGCGGCATGCTTCCGCTCGGACTTCGCAAGCCCTTATTCGGCCTCTTGGGAGGGATGTATCCAAAGGCCGACTGGGCGCCAAGGTTTTTACGCGCGAAATCCACTTTCGAAGCGCTTGGCCGTGATTCGGTCGAAGGATACTTTCACGGTGTATCCATTATGAAGGACGGCATGCGCCAGCGCTTGTTCAGCCCCTCCTTCCAGCGGGACCTGCAAGGTTACAAAGCGGTCGAGGTGCTTCGCCAGCATGCGGCTAAATGCCCCGCGGAGGACGCGCTGTCCCGCGTGCAATACCTTGACATGAAAACTTACCTCGTCGGCGATATTCTCACCAAGGTAGATCGCGCCAGCATGGCTCATGCCCTGGAAGTGCGGGTACCGCTGCTCGACCATAACCTGGTCGAGTGGATATCCGGGCTTCCAGCGTCGTTGAAACTTCAGGGGCATGAGGGAAAATATATTTTCAAAAAGTCACTCGAACCTTATTTGCCTAATGACGTGCTTTACCGCGACAAGATGGGGTTTGCGGTTCCGTTGGCAAGCTGGTTTCGCGGCCCGTTACGCCAGAGATTGAACAATGCCCTGATGGACCCGGTTTTGTCCGATAGCGGCTTTTTTAACAGTAGCGTTATTAAGGAGATGCTGGATCAGCACCAGTCAGGCCGGCGCGATCATAGTGCGCCGCTGTGGACATTACTCATGTTTCAATCGTTCCTGCGCAACGTTCTCTACGGCGAACAGCCGCGTTCGACCAACAAAAACCTCAAGGTGGCGTAAAGATGCATGAGGGACACATAGGCGGGCAAGCAAAGACTATAAAAGAAGCGAAATGCCGCTGGGGCATTTATGGTCTTGCCGCAGCCTCGTTGCCTGCTTTGGTTAACGTGAGATAACGGCTGAACCGAGGTCCTGATGCTGGATGTTTTCCTTACAGTTGACGTAGAGGTATGGTGTGACGGCTGGGATAATATCGACGCCAAGTTTCCTGACGCGTTTAAGCGTTACGTCTACGGGCCAACGTCTAAAGGTGATTATGGATTGCCATTTCAATTACGGTTGTTACAGGAGCACGGTCTTACTGCGGTTTTCTTTGTTGAGCCTCTTTTCGCGACCCGATTCGGTTCGGCGCCCCTGGCGGAAATTCTCGGTCTGGTGCGCCAGCCGGCTCATGAGATACAGCTTCACCTGCATACGGAATGGGTTGACGAATCGACGGAACCCCTGCTTGAAGGCATTACAGGTAAAAGGCAATTCCTGCGCTACTTTTCTCTACAGGAACAAACGGTACTCATCCGGGCAGGGGCAGAATTGATTGAATCCGCTGGCGGGGGGAGCATAAACGCGTTTCGTGCCGGCAGCTTTGGTTTCAACAGAGAAACACTCAAGGCGCTCTCAATAAACCGCATCGCTTTCGATAGCAGCTATAACGCTAGCCTGTTCGGGCCGGATAGCGGAATCAGCCCCGAAATTCCGCTGGTGGAACCCATGGAATGTGAGGGCGTTTACGAGTATCCGATGACGGTTTTTCAGGGCGGCACCCGCAAGCTACGTCATGCTCAAATTACGGCATGTTCGTATCGCGAGATGGAAGGCCTGCTCTGGCAGGCGCTGGAGTCGAGACGCAAGGCATTTGTCATTCTCTTCCACAACTTCGAATTTCTGAATCGCAGCATGGATGGCCCGGACGATATCGTGGTCGCGCGCTTCCGCAAACTATGCTCGTTTCTGGATCGCCATCGGGATTGTTTTCGAGTTCGGGGTTTCCGCAATTTGGCTCCCGCCCTGGTACCTTCACAGCCCGCTCCGCTCACTTCGCCACTCTGGAAAACCGGCCTGCGAATGCTGGAGCAAGGCCTGCGTGGAGGGTTTCGTTGAGCCAGAGTTGGAGCTGTCGCCCGGTGCCCATCAAGATACGGCTGGGGGATAAGACGCTGCTTGCGCCCGAGCTATGGTTACAGGTCCGGGAAGTATCGCTGGATGATGAGGTTCCTCCCGTGGCAGAGCCGGAGCCCCCGACAGAGGCCCTTCCAGCCGATAGCCAGGGTTTTCTGATACGATCGCTGGGTGTTGTCGGCAGGCAGCCAGTTCTTCGAAAACAGCAAGGGTTCCTATGTTACGTGCCCTCCCAGTACGCGCGTTATTACATTGACATGCGCCAGTCATTCGACGAGTACAAGAACAAATTTTCGTCGAAGACGCGCTCAACGTTGAATCGCAAGGTCCGGAAATATGCGGAATACTGCGGAGGAGGGATCTCCTGGCGGGTTTATAAGGCCCCAGAGGAAATGCCCGAGTTCTATAAATTGGCTCGCGCTGTTTCCAGAATTACATATCAGGAAAAGTTGCTGGATGCGGGGTTGCCGGATACGGCGGAGTTTCTGGATGAGGTGGAGCGGCTCGCTCGAGAGGGACGAGTGCGCGGCTTTATCCTGTTCCATCAGGGTCGGCCGGTCTCGTACCTCTACTGCCCAATCGATAATGGGGTGTTGATCTACGCGTTCCTTGGGTACGATCCTGCCTACATGAATTACTCGGTTGGCACGGTTTTGCAGTGGCTTGCACTGGAGCATTTATTTGAGGAACGTTCGTTCCGCTTCTTCGATTTTACCGAAGGTCAATCGGAGCACAAGAAACTATTTGCTACCCATAACATTCAATGCGCGAACGTTTTTTTTCTTCGTACCAGCTTACGCAACAGTTTTTTGCTACACAGTCAAAAAGCATTCGATGATTTCAGCAAATCAATCGGTGACACGCTTCATCAGCTCGGTATAAAAACGATGGTCAAAAAATTGATTCGATCCGGCGGGTAAAATAACACCCACGTTAAAATTTTCGCGAAGTAATGGAGTTACAGGTACAGCAGCGTTTACGGGCTGCTCAAATGAGTCTTGAATAATAATGCCTTGAACGGTAAGGACAGTATGGCCATCAAAGAATTATTAAAAAAGGTAGTAGATGCCGAATGGGTCGCTCGGGTAATAGAGGTGATGGATCGCCGGTCAGATAATCGGATGACCGAACTTGGAATGCTGGGCCAGGCCTTTGAATTTGCAAAAATTAATCAGGTCCCGGGAGATTATTTGGAGTTCGGGTTGTGGCGAGGAAAAACATTCGGCTACGCACACCGGATGATGCGCCGTTACCGCCGGCGCGACATGAAATTATGGGGCTTTGACTCCTTTCAGGGATTGCCTGATATCGGGGAACATCCCGACAATATCTGGTACAAGGGACAGTTCGCCTGCACACGACCGGAATTTGAGGCAATTCTCCGTGCTCGAGGGTTTGAACCGGAAGAATACGAACTGGTGGCGGGTTTTTACAGCGAGAGCCTGAACGACGCGACACGGAGGCGATTCTCGGGACGCAACGCGGCGATCATCTACGTTGATTGCGATCTATACGATTCTACAATTCAGGTGCTTGATTTCATCCAACCCTATCTCGTCAATGGTTCCATCATCTGTTTCGATGACTTCTACAACTACAAGGGGGATCCTGAGCAGGGCGAACAAAAGGCCCTCGCGGAATTTCTGCAAAAACAGGCGCGCGTTCGCGTCATTCCCTACATGGACTATGCTCCGCTTGGAAAATCGTTTATTTGCAGGATAACCGGGTAGCCGGCTAAGCCGCTAGCGTGAGCCATGTTCGAATTCGATAAATACGAGGAGCATCTGCATGTGGATCGGGGGCTTGCTCCGGCATCCACGTATGATCCCGTTGATGACATTGCAAAAATGTCTTTGCTCATGTGGGGGGAGCATTGCGTGGAGTGCGCGGCGCCGAGCTGTTTCACCTCCTGCGATCTTTATCAAAGCAGGCCGGACAGCCGCTGCAGACGCCTGGCCTACGGAATGTACCGCAACCGCAGCTTTCCTTCTGCTCGTGGTTATGGAGCAGAGGTTGCATTCAAGAAGTGGGGCAAAATCGAGGCGCGCGGAAACACCTTGATGCTGCCTGCAGGCGCGGCTCTTCTTATCGAGCGCATGATCAGCTTGTCCGCCCCGCTTGCCAATGTGTTCGGAACATGGATGTACCGGCTGACACGCGACAGTCGCTGGTCGTATCTGGAACAGGCGCTTCTGGAACGTTTCGGCCGCTGGCTACACCGAAGGAATTCCATCTCCAGGCAACAGCCTGACGTCTTCCTGCTCGAAGTCTACAATCCTATGGATGTGCCTGTGCGCATGCAACTGAATATGATGGTTGGGGCAGGGATAAGCAAGGCTTTGCATGCCGGGACACGTCCCCCTCCTTTCAGGTCATCGGTTATCCTGCCACCAGGATACTCCCGCCATGAATTCGGGCGCGAACACTTTTCAAAGGTCACCGATAGCGGTCTGCCGTTCGATGTCAACATCATCCCCGATGGCGAAGGCGTTGCGCGCGTCGTATTTCTTACTGCCGATTTTGTCGTTCACCGCAAGGTTGCAACCATTGCTAATCCCGGTCAGCTGAAGATCAAGTGTGTGGTGTGGGATCTCGACAATACGATGTGGAATGGCATATTGCTTGAGAACGAAGCAGTGGCTCTGCGGCCGAATGTGCTTGAGCTGCTTCGTTTCTTTGATGAACGGGGGGTTTTGCTGAGTATCGCCAGTAAGAACGACGAGCCGAGTGCTTGGAGACGTCTGGAAGAGTTAGATATAGCGGGCTTTTTCCTGTATCCCCAGATTAACTGGTTGCCAAAGAGCGAGAACATCAGGCTCATTGCAGAGCAGCTCAATATAGGTCTAGATACTTTCGCTTTTATTGACGACAACCCATTCGAACTGGAAGAAGTATCTCGCGCCCTTAAGGGCGTTGCCTGCGTGGACGCAGCTGATATCGATCAGCTATTCTCAAGCCCACGCTATCAGGGTACCGTCAGCGACGAGGCCAAGAAACGCAGCCAGTTTTACCGGGAGGAGTTCGTGCGCAAGAAGAGCGCGTCCCAATTTGGTTCGGACTACCTTGCGTTTTTGGCATCGTGTGGAATAAAACTGTTCGTGGATCTTTATGCCGACGATGATCTTGACCGTGTGTCTGAACTCGTCCAGCGCACCAACCAGTTGAATTTTTCCGGACGCAAGTACCTCAGGAGCGAGATACTCCCCATTCTTGCGGATAACGAGGTCAGCAAATACGTTCTCCGGTGTACTGACAATTATGGTTCTTATGGCGCGGTGGGTTTTTGTCTTGTACGGTTCTCCGAGGAGGAAATACGCGTTGAGGATTTCATGCTCTCTTGCCGCGTGCAAGGAAGATTTATTGAACAGGCTTTCTTCAATTACCTGGTGAATGGGCTGGAAGGTCGGAAGCCGCAGAGCCTGTGGGTCAACTTCCAGCCTACCGGGCGCAATATTCCGGCCCAGCAAGTGCTCGAAAGCCTGAATTTCGTCCCATACTCATCAGGTAAGGGGCTGTGTCTTGATCTGACGTGTCACACGCTCGAGTGCGATTTTATCTCGGTGCAGTCCTCGCCTGCGCAGCAGGAAAGCCAGAGATAGTCAAACCCGCCATTGGGGATCGACTGGGCTGCTGGAACCGGCACTTTATTGATCTGAGGTCGGGAAGTGCGAGGGATGCGAGGGCGTATGGCTTGACCCGGTTGAGTCCTGCAAATACTCCCGCGCAATCCGATCATGCCGTGGGGCCAGGATTACCCAACGCCATAGCGGACCTTGTACCATGACGATGGCTGCGAGGAGACCGCTATAAAGTATGGCATATCGAACGATTAGCTCACCCGTTCCGGCAAGATTCTCACGGTTGCTACTCAGCAAGAACTGCAATGCGGAGAAAACCTGGCCGTACTTGACGATGATCTGTTCCAGGCCGAAATGAAGTGCCAGGTATGCTGAAACTCCAGCGCCTAGCACCCACATGGTTGCTTTGTCTGCCCGCACTGCCCCAAGGGAAAACGCCAATGCGACCTTGGTTCCGCCAAACAGCAGCAGTACGAGGGCGGAGCCAATGAGCAAAAAGGAGCCTAAGCTGCCATTGTTGGCTATTAGCTCAACCAGATTATCGGTCGATGCCTGCGACACGACGACATAATACGAAACCGGCACAACGAGGCAGGCACCAATCACCCACCCCAACAGCGAAGTTTTGGCATCCGGGAGTATTCCGGTTGCGGCCAAGATGCTGCCTGCGGTGGCCGCTACGCTCCAAATGCAGAACAATGCCAGAAAACGCCCGAGCAATTCCCATTTCCACGGCCATCCCAGCACGGGCGACCCGACAATATCATGGATGCTTTCGCTTGGCACTGCGGATACGATCAGTAGCCACGCGACCAGACCGTGCAGCAATACCAGGGGCAGAAAGCTGAGCAGGTACATTCCTCCTCGCGTCAGCCAGCGCGCGATGAATACGGGAAAACCGATCGACCAGTAAAAAAGCGTTGCAAGTAATACCAGTGATCTAAAGGGGTGCCCCTGGTATACCAGTTCGCGGACATTGTATGGGGTAAGTTCTGACCGCGTAACGAGCCATGCAATAGCAACCCATATCGCCATTCCCAGCGCAATGGAAGTAAGAGTGCGTCTACCGCTCATCTTTGCAGTGGTCACTGCGGTATCATCGAGCTGAGGCAGGGTTGTTTCTGCCACCGGTTCGACTTGGGGCTGGTGGCGCTGCACGACGCCTAATGCCCAGCCAACCAGCATCAGTAGTATCGGTTCTGTCACATCGGCGGTACGGCCCAGCAATGCCATCTGACTCAACTCGATCAAGCACGACCATATAACCAGCCCGACTATGGTCTTTCTCGTATCCATCCCATTTTTATGCCCAAGCCATAGCAGAGCCGTATAAATGAATAACGATCGAACCAATCCGTGCGCACCGGATTCCATGGATCCATGAAGCATGGTTGCGAAAGGAATGATATTGATCGTTCCACTACGGGTAAGGAAGAACGGTGTAATTTCAATTGCAGTCCAGGCTATCAACATTAGCCAGAACGCCGCTTCAAAAATTCTTCTGGAGTGGCCGAGTCGGAGCATTGAAGCGAACAACACGTATCCAGCAACCATGCCAACCAGGGCCGATGCGTCCAAATACAGATTCACGACGATAAGCTTTGCAGCAAGAACTACAATGAGCGCGCCCCCCAACCATAAAGCAGGCTGCGCTCTCAACGCCATCAAGGCCGTGCCTGCCGCCACTACGCCGGCTGCATGCATCAGGCTCTTGGGGAGGCTGAAGTTAAACTCGAGCAATGGCTTTAACGCATCCTTGATTTTTTGCCAGTCCAGCGTTGGTGCAAGGGGCAACGATTCGTTAAGCAGCCACAACACTAATATGGATAGCGGTATAAGCGTCAAATAACTCAATGAGTGGGCGCTAGTGTGTACCCGCTTTGCCACAAGATTCGCCGCGATCATGCCTGAGGCCATACCGACCATGTTCCAGAGTACATCGGCAAGGGCCGCGGTACGCGACGGCAGCCAGACTTGCGCTAACTGGAGGGCGAGCGAAAAGATGAACGCCAATAAAAGCGCTACGCCAAAATGAGTACCCTTGGGGCGCCTGCTCGATGAAAATAAAACAGCTGCGATTCCAAGTGGAAAAAAGAGCGCGATATTCCCCAGCACATCTCCAATCGAAGTAAACCAGGTGAAATTCGTCAGAAACGCCTGGAGAGTACCTGCCCGTGGCGCCGAAAAATTGCCGGGATACAACGACCCATAGGCGATTAACAGCAGGATGACCGAGAGAATCCGCATCAGTCAGAAGCTTCTGTTGAGGAGAGAATGGAAGGGAAGCCCATCATTACTTGGCACGCATCGGGATAATCTCCAGTGTCGGGAGCCAGCGTGGCCGTTTCTTAGTGATTGCATAAGCGCCCCATTCTGCCGTTCCATGCAAATCGCCGTCAAAATCCAGCTCGGCTTCAGGGAAAGTACGTTCGGGGAAAGTACGAAAGGGCGAACGGTCGGCCGCAGGGACGCTGCCCCTGTTCGCCCGCGCGTTTGGCAGCAGATTCAGTTCGCCCAAAGGTGCGTGGGGCCTGGCCAGATACTCGGCCGCTTCCGCGTATCTACCCACAAGGTTGCCTTCACTGGCGAGGCCCGCTATAGGTATGCGAGCAAACACCGCATTGGTCTCTATCCATTGTTGATAAGGCGGATCTTCCGCCTTGCGCACGAGTACAATCCCCGCGCCGGCTGCAACAACGGTATTGTAGAACACGGATATCGTGCGTACTGTGTCATTATGTGGCCGGATGCGGACTGCGTCGTGGAAATGGTTAACGAACAGGTTATTGTATAACGCGATATTTCCCTCGCCCTGGAATAACGACTCGTGCTGGTTCTGATAAAAGAAATTACCGTATACGAGATATCGGTCATTTGACCCAGGTCCCGCAAGCGGCCAGTGCCCGACCAGTACATTCGGTCTTGCTGTCTCTTTCGATCCGCCGTTGGTTTTACTGAAGACATTGTGCCTGATTATCGTTGCATTGTTGCCGCCCGGCATATCGGGCAACAACGACCGCGGTTGCTGATGTTTTATTTGCAAGTTATAGCCGATTGTATCGGCTATAAGATTGTGCTCGATCAACCCTGCAATAAACGGCGCCCGACCATCTGAATTGCCAAGATAGAGGCCCGTTCCCGCTCCCATGATCACGCTGTTGCGAATCACCCAGCCCCATGCCGGACACTTCGTCGAAATGGCCACCGTTTGCTGATTGTTGCCGTGGCCTCGCACGCGCAGCCCGTCAAGCGTGATGTGGTGCGCCCAGTCGGCGTGCCCCTCGCATTTCACGCCATCCACCGGCAGGTTTTGCCCTTCCAGATCCACGTTCCTGAGTGTGACATAACTCGAATTGACGATACTAACGGTGTTGTGACCGCGTCGCGCGAAAAAAACGGCCCGCCGACCTGTCTCGGGTCCAGCGATAGTAATCGGCGTTTCGGCGGTGCCGCGAAGATATTGGATGGGCAGCCCGTCCCTGTATTCCCCCGGCATGAGCCGGACGTTTGCGCCCGGCTCCAATACTCTTAGTCTGACAAGGTAGTTGTCCGGTCTTAAGGTATAGGTGGCGGCTGCGAAAACAGATGAAGAGCCAATTGGAATGCTGGCGAGCGCCAAAAAAAGAACAACAGCTGTTTTGGTCATTTAGCTTAGGTTCGGCAAGCCCGAAGGCATCAATTCATTCTCAACGTTCTTCTCATGTATGACTGCACCATCATCGTACGGCATTGCGCCCTCGAGATCATTCGGTTATAGTTGAATGCAACTTTGTTGCAATACTACCATTTATGTTAGAACTGCATAAACAAGCAGAAGAGATGATCCGCAGCCGCGGGGAGCGGGCGACGTCTGGCAGGGTACATATCCTTGCCGCGCTGCTGGGGGAGCGGCGGGCAATTACACACCACGAAATTGAAGAGCGTGTGGGCCGCAACCAGAGGTTGGATCGTGTCACGCTCTATCGCGTGCTTGAATGGTTGAACCAGAAGTGCTTCGTGCACAGGGTCGTGAGTGCCGATCGGATTTGGCGTTTCCGCGCGAATCTCGATACGCATCCGCACCCCCATGCGCATTTTGAATGTACACGCTGCACGACCGTGATCTGCCTCGATGATATGAAGGCCGAGTACGACCGTCCGCTCCCAGCTGGCTATCGCTCGCAGGAAGTTGACCTGAGAGTGAAAGGATTATGCGCTGACTGTACCTGAACGGTCCGATTCATAAATGCGGAGCACACCGGGATTGCGGAGCACAGCGGGATATTGGTGAAAGAATCAGCGATGATTTTGCGTAAGGGCGTTAAGGCGCTATTTTTTTTATTGCTACTGGCGTTATCGCTGGTGCCGGTTCTTCAGGCGGCACATGCGCTTACGCACTTTGCGCCCGCTAATACCATTGGCATTTCCGAGCCGGATGGCGGCAAGGAAGTCAGCGGGTCCGTGGCCGAAGCGGATGCGAACGCGGGTTTCGACAGCGACAGGTTTTGTCTCGACTGCCTCGCTCTGGCAGGATTGGGCATTCTCCTTCCTGTTCTGGCATTCTGTTTCTTCGCCCAACCCGCGCGTCAACCGCTACCGCACCTCACCGCGCTGTTCATTGTCCCCCATTTCTCTTCTCCCTACCTCACCCGCGCACCCCCGCTAGCGTAATCCCTCGCTTTCCATGCGGCTGACCTGATCGAATAGTCATTATCCCGGCGGCTCACGCCGGTCTAATCCCGATTTAGGTCCTGCCTGCCTATCCTTGCTCACCCATGTGGCTTGCCACGTGAAGTGTTCGCACGCGATCTGCCGTTAATTTTCTGAAGAATTGGCATGAACTATTCAGGTTGTAATCCGCCGGATCTGCCTTGCTCCGGCGCGACAGGAATCGCAGGCAATACCACTCTGCGCAGGACTCGCGTAAGCGCGAACCTTAGCTGGAAGCTGCCTGCCGCGATTGTGTTTGCTCTGTTCCAAATCTCTGCTCAAGCTCAGGGTTCCGGGGCGGACAAAGTATTAACGCCCGTCGTGGTGACGTCGACGCCATTTGAGAATCGTAGCGAACTGGACATGGCTCAACCTGTTTCCGTGTTGCGCGGTGATGATCTGCGCCGCAAGCGGGAAGCAAGCCTGGGCGATACGCTTTCGCGCGAACTGGGCGTCGCGTCGACCTCATTCGGGCCGGGAGCCGGCCGTCCCATCATTCGCGGCCTTGATGGGCCGCGGGTGAGGGTGCTGGAGAACGGAATCGGCACGATGGATATCTCCTCCATCAGCCCGGATCATGCGGTAACGACGGAATCGCTCAATGCTTCTCAGATCGAGATTTTGCGGGGTCCGGCAACATTGCTCTATGGCAGCGGTGCTTCGGGGGGAGTAGTCAATGTCGTGAATATGCGTATCCCAAACCAGTTGTTCAAATCCCCAAAAGGAGACTTTGAAGTCCGGGGAAATACTGCAACGGAAGAACGCACCGGTGCCTTCAATGCGGCTGGGAGCATGAGGCAGATGTCATGGAGCGTTGGCGGCTTCAAGCGTAAGACCGATGATTACCATATTCCGGGCCGAGCCAATGAGAGCGATCCGACCAGCCGAAAAGGCATTGTCGAAAACAGCGCGGTAAATTCGGGTGGTTTGTCCGGAGGGGCATCCTTCGTGGGCGAGCGGGGCTTCTTGGGTGGATCGATAGCCCACCTGGAAAGCAAATACGGCATACCCGGTCCTGAGGGCGCACGGATCGATCTCAAGCAGACCCGCTACGATTTCTCGGGTGAGTTGGACAAGCCCATTGCCGGGTTCGAGAAGCTGAAAGTACGGATGGGATACAACGATTACAAGCATGCCGAAATCGAGCGCACCGGAGAGATTGCAACTCGATTTAAGAATCAGGCACTCGAAAGCCGTGCCGAGCTCTTGCATGAGCCCGTGGCGAACTGGAAGGGCGTAATAGGCGTTCAGTTCCGCGATCGCCACTTTTCAGCCCTTGGCGCGGAGACAGTGGTACCTGTTACCAGATCGCATTCGGTGGGCGTATTTTTGATCGAAGAGCGCAACTGGAACCGATGGCGCCTCGAACTCGGCGGACGGGGGGAGTATGCTGCGCAGGACCCCAAGGGCGACCTTCTCCCCTCGCGCTCATTTGGACTCTACAACGCATCCGCGGGCGCGTTATGGAAATTCATGGAAGGCTACGGGTTGGGCCTTACAGCCATCCGGGGACAACGCGCGCCGGCAACGGAAGAACTGTACATAAAAGGTGCGCACCATGGCACGGCCACCTTTCAGACGGGCGACAGTGACTTGAGCAGCGAGACCACCAGCAATATCGACCTTGCGCTACGCAAGACCACCGGTGCCGTGACCTGGAAAGTCAATGCATTCCATAACTGGATCAGCAACTATATTTTTGTGCGCAGTGCCGACATTAATGGTGATGGCGTGGCCGATCGTGCGGACGATACGGGAACACTCGATCCCAATGGTGAATTTCTGGTGCAAAATTTTACACAGGCTGGAGCCAGATTTTACGGAGCAGAAGCGGAAGCGATATTTACCATAAAACCGGACGAAATCAATTTACGCCTTTTTACCGATTATGTACGTGGAAAACTGGATAGTGGGGGAAATGTGCCGCGACTTACACCGTGGCGATTTGGAGTGGAGTTCAATCATCGGACCGGGCCATGGACATCGAACATAAGCGCAACTCGGGTCATGCGCCAAAACCACGTGGCAGAGCTGGAAAGCAGCACGCCCGGTTACACTCTCTTAAATGTGGAGCTGAGTTACCGAATCAAGCAAACGCGATCGAATGGCATCAAAATCTTCCTTCAAGGCCGGAATCTTCTTAATGAAGAGATGCGGGTTCATACCTCCTTCCTGAAGGATTTTGCACCGCTGCCGGGACGAGCCCTGGTGGCCGGCCTGAGAGGTGAGTTTTAAATCGTGGGGTCGTTTCGAGATATACGCGTTTCCGTCGCAAAGAAGGCGCACGTGGCTTGAGTCATGGCTCAGCTGGCTATCAAGCCTTCGTGGAATGTGGCACACTTCGGGATTGCATTTGATATCAGGTATGCTGATCCGTGTCGTCTTACGAACTTTTTATTGGTTTGCGCTATACCCGTGCCAAGCGCCGTAATCACTTCATCTCTTTCATTTCCCTGATCTCCCTGCTCGGCATTACGCTGGGCATGACCGCACTCATTACCGTCATGTCGGTGATGAACGGTTTCCAAAAAGAAGTCAGGACACGAATTCTCGGCGTGGCATCTCACATCCAGGTGAGTGGGATAGACGGCAAGCTCACGGGGTGGCGGCATGTTGCGGGGGAAGCACTCGGACATCCGGAGGTGGAAGCAGCGGCGCCCTATGTCAGCGCACAAGGCATGGTGTCGCATGATCAAATCGTCAGCGGCGTTGCGGTGAGAGGTGTGTTGCCGGAAATGGAGAACGACGTAGCTGATTTCGCCAGTATGATGGTCGATGGCGAAATCACCAGTCTCGCACCCGGCGGGTTCGGTATGGTCATTGGTCGGGAACTGGCGAGGGCTTTAGGCGTATTTACCGGCGATAAGATCGTATTGATCTCGCCTCAAGGGCAGGTAACGCCGGCAGGCATTTTGCCGCGCCTCAAGCAGTTCACGATTACGGGCATTTTCCAGGCGGGGCATATCGAGTATGACTCCGGCCTGGTGCTCATCCATTTGGCGGATGCACAAAAGCTGTACCGTATGGGCGATGATGAGGTTTCCGGTGTCCGGCTCAAGTTGCGCGACCTGTTCCATGCGCCGCAAGTTGCCCAGGAACTCGCGCCCATGATCTCCACGGAAGTATACATCAGCGACTGGAGTCGGCAGCATGCCAACTATTTCCGCGCGATCCAGATCGAAAAGCGGATGCTATCGCTTATCCTTGCTCTCATTATCGCGGTGGCGGCGTTCAATATCGTATCCACGCTGGTGATGGCAGTAACCGACAAACAGCCTGATATCGCCATCTTACGCACGCTTGGCGCCAGTCCGCGCAGCATAATGAAGATTTTCATCGTGCAAGGCACCCTGATCGGTGTCCTTGGAACGACGCTGGGAGTCTTCGGGGGCGTGCTGCTGGCATATAACATTGAGGTGGTGATCGCCGCAATCGAGCGCGTGTTCAGCATCCAGTTCCTTTCGCCGGAAGTTTATTACATAAGCGAAATCCCTTCGGACCTTCAACTCGCCGACGTAGTCGCGGTGGCAGCGGTATCGTTTGTTCTTACTTTGCTTGCGACGCTTTATCCGAGTTATCGTGCTTCAAAGGTCAACCCCGCCGAGGCGCTCAGGTATGAATGAGCGCATCATTTCCTGCTGCAACCTGCGCAAGAGTTACTATCAGGGAAAGCTTGAAGTGCCCGTACTGATGGGGATAGACCTGGATGTGGCAAAGGGCGATACGGTGGCGATTGTCGGCGCATCCGGTTCCGGAAAAAGCACCCTTCTGCATCTGTTGGGTGGACTGGATGCGCCGACCGGCGGTGAAATACGCATCATGGGGCACGACATCGCGGCTGTCCCCGAGGAAGAACGATGCAAGCTGCGTAACCGGTCGCTCGGCTTCATCTATCAGTTTCACCATCTGCTGCCAGAGTTCAGCGCGCTTGAAAACGTTGCGATGCCGCTACTTATCCGCCGCATGAACAATACCGAAGCCTACGAGCGCGCTGCGGAAGTTTTGAAGCAGGTGGGCCTAGGCCATCGCCTCACCCATACCCCTGGCGAACTCTCGGGGGGCGAGCGTCAGCGCGCCGCCGTTGCCCGGGCGCTGGTCACCCGTCCCGCCTGCGTGCTCGCGGATGAACCCACCGGGAATCTCGACCGCCGCACCGCTGGCGAGGTATTCGACTTGATGCTCGAACTTAATCGCAGTATGGGCGCAAGTCTGATCATTGTTACCCACGATCCGGAACTGGCCAAAAAGGCTCGGCGCACATTGCACCTTGAAGACGGGATGTTGGCAGGGTAGTGACGGGCTCCGCCGCAAGTTGAATTCGCATTACGGCGATCTACGCTCCCGCTGAGCAATAGCGAATCAGATTTCCTTCCCGGTCTCATTCCGTGTCTTTTCCGACGTTCGGCCTGCGGCGTTTCGCGCGCTTGCGCCATTCATAGACTGTATATAGCCGCCACCCCCCTCGCACCAGCACATAGCCGCCAATCGAAAGCAGCAGCGCCAGCAAGACCAGACCCACGAGTAGCGGCTTGCCCAGCGAGACTACCCAATCCGCCAAGGTGGGTATCCACTCGCCGATGCTTTTGTCCATCAGGTGCAACTCGGTTTTGGGAAGGGTGCCGGCGCCATTGCCGGTAACGAACGCCCCCAGGGCATAGGCTGCGGCGTAGATCGGCAAAATGGTAAAGGGATTGGAGTACAGCGTCGTTATTATCGCTACCGGTAGATTTACCTTGAAAACGATAGCGAATAAAGCGGCGAAAAAGAACTGGACTGGATTGCTGCCGGGAATCAGACCGGTGAACAGCCCTGCCGCTACGCCACCCGCCACCGAGCGGCGATTGAGATGCCACAGATTATGGTGATGCAGCCAATCTCCGAAAATTCCGACAAAGCGGTTCTGGCGGACGGTCTCGTGAGATGGCAGGTATTTTTTGAAAAATTTTCGAGGCACAAGAAGAGTGTACGTAAATCCAACTTCGCGCTGCAAACATTATCACCCGCGCTGCGGCGATTGGGCAGCCCCCAATCAAGGCTTTCTTTCTGCACCAACCATTCTCAATCACTTCGGTACCGGCTTCAAACGCAGGAATTAAAATAATGCAAGGGTATTTTCTGGCGTTTGCCATGGGAGTGATACTGCTCCAGCAACAGGCCGAACTGCCGGAAGTGTTCTGGGCAGGAGCGCTGCTGCCGCTCGCCGTCTCCGTGTTTTTTCTCCTTCGCTATCAGACCACTCTTCTCGCGGTTATAGGTAGAACGCTGCTAGCCATCCTGTTCTTGGGTAGCGGATTTTTCTGGGCGGCCGCTTTAGCGCAGTGGCGCATCTCGGATGCACTTCCGCACGAATGGGAGGGGCGCGATATCCGGCTGGTCGGCGTGGTTGCGGAGCTGCCGCAGGCGAATGAAAGCGGCGTTCGTTTTGCATTTGACGTCGAGCAAGTGCTGACGCGAGATGCTCGCGTTCCCGAGCGCATTTCCCTAGCCTGGTATAAGGAAGGTGGAAGATCATCCAATCCTGAAGTGGCGCCGCCGCAAATCGGTGCCGGAGAACGCTGGCAGCTTACGGCACGGCTCAAGCGTCCGCACGGCACCAACAATCCGCACGGTTTCGACTTCGAGCAATGGGCACTCGAGCGCAACATACGCGCTACCGGCTATGTGCGTAAAAGTGATGAGAATATGCGTCTTGAGCAGATGGTCAATCGTCCGGCTTATCAGGTGGAGCATTTGCGCCAGGAAGTCCGGGAGCGTTTCCTGGCTATTCTCCCAGATCATGCATATACAGGTATCCTGGTTGCGCTGGCGGTTGGCGATCAACGCGCGATTCCGCGAGAGCAGTGGCAGATATTGACCCGCACGGGGGTGAATCACCTGATGAGTATATCGGGGCTGCACGTGACAATGGTATCGGGCCTGATATTTTCGCTGTTCTACGGGCTATGGCGCAGGAGCTACCGTTTAACGTTACGGATACCCGCCCGTAAAGCCGCGGCCGTGGCCGGGTTGGCGGCCGCACTGGGTTACGCGCTTCTCGCGGGCTTCGCGGTGCCCGCGCAGCGAACGGTTTATATGCTTGCCGCGATCGCCATTGCTTTATGGCTGGGGCGTTCTATTTCCATGGGCGCAGTGTTGGCCTGGGCATTACTGGCGGTGGTTATGATCGATCCGTGGTCAGTACTCTCGCCGGGCTTCTGGCTATCGTTTGGGGCCATTGCGGTCATTCTGCTTGTATCTGCCGGAAGGATCGGCAGGACGCACTGGCTGAGCGGATGGACGCGCGTGCAATGGGCTATCACCCTTGGTTTGATACCCCTATTGTTGGCGATGTTTCAGCAAGTATCGCTGGTTTCACCCTTAGCCAACGCGATCGCCATTCCATTGGTCAGCCTGGTAGTGGTTCCCTTTACGCTGCTGGCAACACTACCTCCCTTGGATTTCATGGTGCTGCCGGCGCACTGGGTACTAAGCGGATGCATGCAGCTAATGCAGTGGATGAGCGATGTGCCGCAAGCGATCTGGAGTCAGCATGCGCCGCCTGCCTGGGCAGTGGCAGCTGGAATGGCCGGCATTTGCTGGATGTTGCTACCCGGAAGGTTGGGGCTGGGTCTTCCCTCGGGATTCCCTGCTCGCTGGCTGGGCGGAGTCGCACTACTGCCGATCTTTCTAACGCCCCCGCAAAATCCTTCGCCAGGTGAATTATGGGTGACGGTGCTGGATGTAGGTCAGGGATTGGCGGTAGTCGCACGCACCCAAAATCATGCCCTGCTGTACGATACCGGACCGGGCTTCAATCTGGACGCGGACAGCGGTAACCGCACTATTATCCCCTTCCTTCGGGGCGAGGGCGTGAAACGTGTTGATGCCATGATCGTGACTCATGCCGACGCCGACCATAGTGGCGGCGCATTGTCCGTGCTCCAGGCAGTACCGGTGGACTGGCTGGTTTCATCCTTAAAGGAAGATCACCCCATACAGTTGGCTGCCGCCAGTACGCATCAATGTCGAGCGGGAGAATCGTGGCAATGGGATGACGTCAGGTTCGAAATGCTACATCCACCGGATCAGAGCTACAGTAATCCCAAGCTTAAAACCAACGCGATGAGCTGCGTGATGAAAATCACCACTTCGCACGGTAGCGTACTGCTGCCGGCCGACATCGAAAAGAAATCCGAATATCAGTTGGTCGAACGTGCCGGGGATGCGCTAGCCGCGACGGTCCTGGTTGCACCCCATCACGGCAGTAAAACTTCCTCGACCACTGAGTTTGTGAGCCGGGTGAATCCCAGACTGGTAATATTCACGGTCGGTTACCGTAACCGCTTTGGTCATCCGAAGAACGAAGTGGCGGAACGTTATAAGTCAATCGGAAGTCGATTGCTACGGAGCGATACGGATGGGGCGGTATCGCTGCGCTTTGCAAATAGCGAAGTTACGGTGCAAACCGCTCGCTCGCTACGCCGTCGCTACTGGCACGACATCCCATCATAGCGGCTTGACGATTCTGGATTTCGTTGTTGGGTCTCGCAGAAGACTTCAGAATCGGTTCTGATCGTTCATCAAAAGGACAGACGTAAACTTAATAATGGGCAACGCGGCATCGGACTCGGGCTCAATGGCCTCTCATTCTTCTTCCGCGGCTGCTCCGCTCGTAACCGACGAGTGGAACGCATCCGTATGGCTGGATACGTTGCCACCCATCTTTTCTCCTGCCGAAGTGGAAGCATTCGGCCATGCCCTCGACTTTTCCCAACCGTTTTATGCAGACAAATTGCTCCTCACCGGTGAGCCCGCCGCGGAGCACATGCACGGCGTGGTGTTGATTCTTGCCTCGTTGCGGGTCGACGCCGATACTCTTATGGCGGGCATCCTGCATTCCGTACCGCTGTATCTGGATGGATACCAGGAGAAGCTGAACGCGACTTTTAATCCGACGGTAGCTCACCTGGTGGAAGGCGTTGCGCGCATGGGTCGCATCCATACGCTGGGAGCCCGCAATGTTCCGGACCGCAGCGCGCAAGTGGAGGCATTGCGCAAAATGCTTCTCGCAATGGCGGAGGACATTCGCGTCGTTATCATTGCCCTTGCGGCTCGGGTACAAACGATGCGCTATATTGCTGCCAATAACGTTCATGGCAGAGCGGAAATCGCGCACGAGACAATGGACATATTTGCCCCATTGGCTAACCGCCTCGGGCTGTGGCAGATAAAGTGGGAACTGGAGGATTTTTCGTTCCGGATACTCGAGCCGGAACGTTATAAAAAAATCGCCCGTTTGCTGGAAGAGACTCGCCGCGTCCGCGAAGATTACATCGCCACGGTGGTGGCGAAATTACAGGGTGAATTGCGGCGGACGGGAATCAAGGCTGAGGTTACCGGACGCCCTAAGCACATCTATAGTATTCACAGGAAAATGCAACGCAAGGGACTGGACTTCGAGGAAATACACGATTCCCGCGCCTTGCGCGTTCTTGTGGAGGATGTGAAAGACTGCTATGCCGTGCTCGGGACGGTGCACAATCTTTGGATCCCCATCCCGAAGGAGTTCGACGACTACATCGCGCGACCGAAAGGAAATGATTACCGATCCCTGCATACCGCCGTGCTCGGCCCTGAAGACAAGGTGGTTGAAGTGCAGATCCGTACATACGAAATGCATCGTCATTCGGAGATGGGGTTTGCCGCGCACTGGCGCTATAAGGAGGGTGCAAAACGAGATTCCAGGTATGATGAAAAAATCGCCTGGTTAAGACAAATCCTCGAATGGAGGAACGATGTAGCGGATGCGGGCGAACTGGCCGAGCATTTCAAGGTTGCGCTGTTCGAGGATTCAATATATGTATTGACCCCGCAGGGCAGGGTGATTGCTCTACCGAAAGGCGCTACGCCGGTGGATTTTGCCTATCATATTCATAGTGATCTGGGCCACCGCTGCCGCGGAGCGAAAGTCGACGGTGTCATGGTGCCGCTCGACTACCAGTTGCACAATGCGCAACGCGTCGAAATCATTTCGGCCAAACAGGGCGCCCCCAGTCGTGATTGGCTCAATCCCGCCTTGGGGTATCTCAAAAGCCAGCGGGCAAGAGCAAAAGTCAGGCAATGGTTTAGCGGTCAAGAGCGTGAAGCTTTATTGGCCCAGGGCCGGGCGCTGGTGGAGAAGGAATTGCAGCGTCATGGCATGACTGCGCTAGGGCTGGACAAGCTTGCTGCTGAATTTAAATTCCCCAAACTCGATGCATTTTTGGCTGCGGTCGCTCGAGGCGAAATCGGCAGCCGGCAATTATCGAATTTTCTAGGCGAGAAAATCCCATCCCCGGCAGCTCAAGGTTCCGAAGCGCCCGCCAGCACCATGCCCGTTTCATCATCGCCGACAGGTATCGTCGTTGCCGGTGTCGATAAACTGCTCACCGTTCTGGCTAAATGTTGCAAGCCAGCGCGACCCGACCCCATCGTCGGCTTTATCACACATGGACGCGGTATCACAATACACCGACAGGGGTGCGCCAGTTTGTCGCGATTGGCTGGAGATAGCGCCGAGCGCATTATCACAGCGGAGTGGGGCGCGGCCGATATGTCAAAAAGTGCAGGTTATGAGGTGGATGTTGAGATCGAAGCCCTTGACCGGCAGGGATTGCTGCACGATATCTCGACTATTCTGCTACGAGAAAAAATAAATGTGACCGCCACTCGTACCCAAAGTCACCAACATACCGCTGTCATGCGTTTTACCCTGATGATCACAGGTCTGACACAGTTGAGCCGGCTTCTGGGATTGATACAGAGCCTGCCCGGGGTGACATCGATTTCCCGGAAGTGAGGGCCAATGCCGTGGCGAACCAGGGGACTCGCTACTGCCGATTTGTTTCTTCCGCCCATCGCTCACGAATTTGACCGGGCATTTTTTGCCGGGCTGCTGCTTATGCCGCATGGCGAAGTGCGACCTGGCAGGCGCGTCATCGCGGCAACAAGCGATCGGCAGGCTTTGCCTCCAAACTGCTCAGCCAGTCCTTCATACCTCTGCGCGTGCTGCTCGGCATGTGCTCATCCGGTACCAGGGACTTCTATCGCTCCTCAGGCAGGTCGTCCTTCCCCTTGCCGAAGTTCTATGCATCTGATTTCCGCCCTTAATTGTGGTTGCGCCTCCTGCATTGATCTGTTTAACCCATTGTCCCGTCAATCAAAAACCCTTCTTTTATCCTTGACTTTGCTATTTTTTTTATTTACAGTGGGCAAAAGTGGGAAAAAGTGGGGGAAGTTTTCCGGTAACTTCATCCTGCAAATAAGGGAGCACAATGTTTCGCGGTGGGACACCTATCAGTCTCGACAACAAGGGTAGACTCGCGGTGCCTGCAAAATACCGCGAAGACCTTTTATCGCTTTGCGGGGGCCGCCTGGTCATTACCGCCGATCCGTCCAAGTGCTTGCTCGTCTATCCGCATTCCGTGTGGGAACCGATTGAGCAAAAGCTCAACAGTCTTTCCAGCTTTAATCCACAAACACGCAGTTTGCAACGTCTTCTCGTTGGCAATGCAAGCGACGTGGACATGGATGGCGCGGGCCGTATTCTCGTGCCGCCTCCGTTGCGTCATTTTGCGGGCTTGACCAAAGATGTGGTTCTGGTTGGACAAGGTGCGAAGTTTGAGTTGTGGGACGGCGAGAAATGGAATCAGCAAATCGAAAATGCGCTCACTTTCAAGGACGGCATCCCGGCGGAACTTGACGGTTTCTCGCTGTAAGCCGTGGTTGATGCCTCAGCGCATACGCCGGTGTTACTGCAGGAAGCGGTGGATGCCCTGGCAGTCAAGCCAGGAGGGACATATGTTGATGGAACATTTGGCCGTGGCGGACATAGCCGGTTGATATTGGAGCAACTGGGAGAATACGGAAGGCTGATAGCGTTTGACAGGGACCCGGCGGCCTGGGCGGCAGGGGAGGCTTTTAGGGACGAACGCTTCCGCATGATCCACAGCAGTTTTTCGCGGATACAGGAGATATTGGTGCAATTAGATGTGGAGCGGGTGGACGGGATATTGCTCGATTTGGGAGTGTCGTCACCACAACTTGAAGAAGCGGATCGCGGTTTCAGCTTTCGCCTGGATGGTCCGCTAGATATGCGAATGGATACGAGCGAGGGACAGACCGCCGCAGAGTGGCTCGCCGCTGCTTCTGAAGCTCATCTGGAAGAGGTGATAAGAAATTATGGAGAGGACCGGTTTGCTAAACAGATTGCAAGAGCGATTGTTGCGGCTCGATCGCGGGAGCCCATCGCCACTACACACCAGCTTGCCGCGATCGTGGCATCCGCGGTGCGTTCGCGCAAGGGGGAAGGTAAGCAAAATCCGGCGACCCGCACTTTTCAGGCTATCAGGATTTATATCAACCAGGAGCTTGAGAAATTGTCGCTGGTCCTGCCGCAATGCGTGGAAGTATTGAAGCCCGGCGGGCGGCTCGTTGCCATCAGTTTCCACTCCCTGGAGGACCGAATTGTGAAGCGTTTTATGCGTGAGGCGGCGAACGCCGACAGATTGCCGAAGGAAGTGCCGCTGCGGGCGACAGAAGTGCAGCGTCTAAGCCGGCACAAGCTGCGCGTGGTAGGTAAGGCGGTCAGTCCGACTGCGGAAGAGTTGGCAAGAAACCCTCGCGCTCGCAGCGCAGTGATGCGGGTGGCGGAGCGGCTGAACACCACATAGCTGAAGCTTGGCATGAGAGTGTTCGCGGTTAAATGAGAGACTGATGTGACCAGAATAAACATTCTGTTGACTTTGATCCTCATCGCCTGCGCGCTGAGTGTTGTGACTTCACAGCACAAGGCGCGCAAGCTTTTTGTAGAACTGGAAAATGAACAGGCGCTGGCGCGGCGGCTGACCGTAGAGTGGGGACAATTACAGCTTGAACAGAGCACTTGGGCGATGCATACACGTGTAGAAAAGATCGCTACGGAGGAGCTGCACATGCGGCTGCCGGACGCGTCAAGAGTGCAAATTATCTCGCTGACCGCGCCAGCCGATCCAGCTGCTTCTTTGGAAACGCCAAAGTGAAGGCCAGGCACCTGCCGCATGTTGTGCTGCCCGCGGGACGCTCACGTCTACTGGCGGCGCTATTGGTGCTGAGTCTGGCGGGATTGGCGGGGCGAGCCGCTTATCTGCAGGGGATACACAACGACTTCTTGCAAGAGAAGGGCGAGTCGCGCTACAGCCGCGTATTGGAAATGAATGCTAATCGCGGAATGATTACCGATCGCAATGGTGAACCGCTTGCGATCAGCACGCCGGTTGAGTCGGTATGGTGCAGCCCTCAGGATATGAATGCGACGCCGGAGCAGATGAAAAAATTGGCAAACCTGATCGATCTGGATGTAGGTGAAGTTCGCAAGCGTGTAAACGTAACGCAGCACGGCGCCAGCCAGCCCGGGTCGTCCGCCGGTTCAAGGCGGGACTTTGTCTACCTCAAACGGCACTTGTCGCCTGATATTGCGTCCAAGGTAGTCGAACTTAATATACCCGGTGTGTTTCTGAAACGGGAATACCGCCGCTATTACCCAGCCGGCGAGTTGACTGCGCATGTGCTTGGGTTCACCGATGTGGACGACAAGGGACAGGAGGGGGTAGAGCTGGCGTGGCAGGATGAGCTCGCGGGCAAGCCTGGCAGCCGTCGGGTAATCCGGGATCGGAAAGGACGAATTGTCGAGGATGTGGAAAGTATCCGGGCCCCCAAGCCGGGGCAGAATGTTGCTTTGTCCATAGACGGCAAAATTCAATATCTGGCGTACCGGGAATTGAAGCAGGCAGTAGAAGCCAATAAGGCCAAGGCTGGGGGGATCATAGTGCTGGACGCGAAAACGGGCGAGATTCTGGCGCTCGTCAACCTGCCGGTATACAACCCCAACAACCGGAAAAACATGAAGGGCGGGCGAGCTCGTAATAGGGCGCTTACGGACGAATTTGAACCGGGCTCGACCCTGAAACCGTTCACAATTGCGGCGGCGCTGGAAACAGGGGGAATAAAGCCCGATACCGTTCTGGAAACGGCTCCCGGGACGTTCACCATCGGTAAGGCGACCATACGTGATGCTCATAAGGAAGGCGCGCTGACTGTGTCGCAAGTAATTCAGAAATCGAGTAACGTTGGTTCAGCCAAAATTGCCTTGTCACTACCGCCGCAAACGTTATGGGAGATGCTCAACGACGTGGGGTTTGGCACGCCCACAGGGTCAGGATTTCCCGGCGAGGTCAGTGGTAAGCTCCGACCCTATCGAACTTGGCGCCCTATCGAACAGGCAACCATGTCATACGGACATGGCATTGCCGTCAGTCTTCTGCAGCTTGCGCGTGCCTATACCCTGTTCTCAGCAGAAGGCGAGTTGAAACCGGTGTCCCTGTTGAGGCTTGAAAATGTGCCGGAAGGTAAGCGCGTGATTTCCCGCAACACGGCGCTCGCCGTGAGCGAAATGCTGGAACTGGTGGCGCAGCCGGGCGGCACCGCGACGCAAGCCCGGATCAACGGCTATCGGGTGGCGGGAAAGACCGGCACGGCCCACAAGCTGGAGGGCAACGGCTATGCAAAAAACCGTTATCTGTCGACATTCGTCGGCTACGCACCGGCGTCCAATCCGCGCTTTGTCATCGCCGTGATGCTGGATGAGCCGTCTGCTGGTCAATATTTTGGTGGCGCGGTAGCGGCGCCAGTGTTCAGTCGTGTCATGGCGGGTGCTCTGCGTATGCTGAATGTGCCGCATGACGCGCCCGTGACCAACGTTGTGTCGCTTACTGCCGCGCCGAAACCGCCGGGTGATGCATGATTCTCCAGTCAAACGAAGACCTGCTTCCGGAAGGATCGCGCATGTATTTTGATTTTCACCGGCTGGACAGTATGGGTGTCAAAATTGACAACCTGTCGACCGACAGCCGCATGATCAAGCCGGGGGATGCTTTCCTCGCTTATGCGGGAGCCAAGCAGGATTCCCGCAAGTTTATCCCTCAGGCTATCGCAGCGGGGGCAAAAGCAATCATTTGGGAAAGTGGCGGTTTTGAATGGAATCCCGGATGGAAGGTCCCCAATTTGAGCGTACCCGACCTCCGCGCGAAGGCGGGCATGATCGCTGATCACGTATACGATCATCCATCGCAAAAATTACAGCTTATCGGTGTGACCGGAACAAACGGCAAGACCTCGTGTAGCCACTGGATCGCTCAGGCCATGACTGCGTTGGGCACGAAAACCGCGGTTATCGGCACAATGGGAGTCGGCTTTCCCGGAGAGCTCGAACCCACCGTCAACACGACACCGGACGCAGTGTTATTGCAGCGTAAAATGGCGGAACTGCTGTCGCGTGGCGCTCGTGTCGCCGCAATGGAAGTGTCATCGCACGGGATTGCGCAGGAGCGCATCAGTGGCGTGACATTCGCAATCGCCATGCTAACCAATCTTTCGCGCGACCATCTCGACTATCACGGGAGCATGGAGGCGTATGCTGCCGCCAAAGCGCGTTTGTTCTACTGGCCTGGACTCAAGTATGCCGTACTCAATCTTGATGACGCGTTCGGCATTGATTTGGCCAAGCGTATGACCGGTAGCGGCACCCAGGTCATCGGCTACGGCTTCACGGGGCTGGAGGATTCGAAGCGCACGCGGGACAAATTCAAAGTATTGCAAGGGCGCAATCTCAAGGTAAGTCCCCACGGGCTTGCGTTCGATATCGAGTTCGAAGGCCGACCTCTGGAATTTAAAACCGGCGTGATAGGAGGTTTTAACGCATCCAATTTACTGGGCGTACTCGCGACCTTGCTGGCAAGCGGCATTGAATTCAAAGAGGCCGTGCGATCCCTGCAGCAAGCCGGGCCTGTAGCGGGCAGGATGCATCAAATCGGCGGCGGTGATCGACCTTTGATCGTGGTGGACTATGCCCATACCCCGGATGCCATGGAAAAAGTATTGACCACGCTGCGCGAAATTCTTCAAGCCGGCTCGGGGTGGGGTGCGGGAACACAACTCCGGAAGCCGAGATTGATCTGTGTGTTCGGTTGCGGGGGCGAGCGCGACAGCGGGAAACGGCCGTTGATGGGTGAAGTGGCGTCGCGACTCGCGGACGAGGTCATCATTACCAGCGACAACCCGCGGGAGGAGAACCTCAATGTCATTATCCGTGAAATCGCGTCGGGCGCCGTCGCACGTTACGAGATTGAAAAGGATCGGGCGTCGGCTATCAATCGGGCGATATATCGCGCGCGAAGAGGCGATATCGTATTGATCGCGGGGAAAGGGCATGAAGCGTATCAGGAAGTCGGCGGAAAAAGACTTCCCTTCGACGATGGAGAGGTCGCAAGACGGGCTCTGCTCGAAAGTGCAATGGCCAACACATGATGACCGTCCAGGCGGCGGCCCGTGCTTTGCAAGAAAAGTGGTTGGGTGAAGACGCATGGTTTAACGGAGTCAGTACCGATAGCCGCGCAGTCATGCCCGGCGATTTATTTATCGCGCTGGTGGGGGAAAAGTTTGACGGTCACAATTTCGTTGCCGACGTGATCGAAAAGGGAGCAGTGGCAGCCATCGTGCATCGGGACTGGGGGACGAGAAACCCGCGGCCGGGGATTCCGCTGATACTGGTGGACAATACGAGATCGGCTTTGGGACGGCTTGCCGGGTACTGGCGCAGGCGTTTCGGGATTCCGCTTGTCGGGGTAACCGGCAGTAACGGCAAGACCACGGTAAAGGAAATGGTCGCTTCTATCCTGCGCCAGACCGCGGACGAGCCTGGGCAGGGAAACGGCTCCGACATCGTACTGGCGACCGAAGGAAATCTCAATAACGACATCGGCGTGCCTTTAATGCTTTTGCGATTGCGTAAGGGGCACAAATACGCGGTGATCGAAATGGGCATGAATCATGCCGGGGAGATCGCCTATCTGACCGGTCTGTCCAAACCCTCCGTGGCGTTGATCACCAACGCGGGGGCCGCCCATGTCGAAGCGCTTGGTTCAGTGGAGGCGGTGGCCCGTGCCAAGGGGGAGATTTTTGAGGGACTTGATCAGCAAGGCGTGGCTGTCATAAACGCGGACGATCCTCACGCGGCGCTGTGGCGTGGGCTCGCCGGTAACCGAAAAGTGATGGATTTCGGTCTCGAGCAAAAGGCTGCCGTGACTGCTCGCTACCAGCCCGGTCCCTTTGGGAGCAGCGTGGCGCTACTACTCCCTGATGGGGTTCAAGACGTGGAATTACAGGTTCCGGGTAAGCATAACGTGGAAAATGCAGCGGCCGCGGCCGCAGTAGCCGTAGCCCTGGGAACTGGCGCAGGGGCGATTATGTCCGGGTTGAGTGCTTTCTCCGGGGTGAAGGGGCGCATGCAGAAGAAGGAGGGCCTGCACGGGGCAACCTTGCTAGACGACACCTATAACGCCAACCCGGATTCGGTGCGCGCCGCTTTGGCCGTGCTGGCGAAAGCGGCGGGCAGGAAGATACTGGTGCTCGGTGACATGGGTGAACTGGGCGCGGCTGCGAAAGGTTTCCATGAACGTATAGGGGCGGAGGCGCGTGCTGCCGGTGTCGATAACTTGATAGCCATGGGCGAATTGAGCGCCTATTCGGTGGCCGCGTTCGGCGCGGGCGCTCGCCATTTCGAGAAAATCGAGGAGTTGATTGCCGAAGTCGAAGGTCTGCTGGCGCCTGGCGATACGATGCTGATAAAGGGATCGCGCTTCATGCAAATGGAGCGGGTGGTTAAGCGAGTTGAGTTATAACCTCTTAAATGACGAGTACGTGCGGATGATAACGGAGCCGCGTCAATTGATGTCTTTCCACATGCTGATGAGCAATGCCTCGTTCTGGCGGTTGACATGCTGCTAGAGCTCGCTCAATGGTTGGCGAAGGATATCCGTATCTTCAACGTGTTCAACTACATTACGTTGCGCACCGTCCTCGCCGCCCTGACCAGTCTGGCGATTTCATTCATCGTCGGCCCAGCCATGATACGCAAGCTTGCTGCTTATAAGATCGGCCAATCGGTACGCGATGACGGGCCACAGACTCATCTCGTCAAAGCCGGTACGCCAACAATGGGCGGCGCTTTAATCCTGGTATCCATTGCCGTTACCACGCTGCTTTGGGCCGATCTGAGCAATCGCTATGTTTGGGTTGTACTCGTGACCACGCTTGGCTTCGGAATGATCGGTTGGGTGGACGATTACCGCAAAGTGGTATATCGCAATCCGAAGGGACTTTCCGCGCGGGCCAAGCTGGTCTGGCAATCAGCAATTGCGATTTCGGTGGCGTTATATCTCGCTTTGACGGCAGAGCTGCCGGCGCAGACGACGATGATCGTTCCTTTCTTCAAGCATGTGGCGATACCCCTGGGCGTCGCCGGTTTCGTGGCGCTTGCGTATTTCGTCATCGTAGGCACGAGCAATGCAGTGAATCTTACCGATGGCCTCGATGGCCTCGCCATTATGCCCACGGTAATGATAAGCAGTGCTCTTGCCATCTTCGCTTACGTAGCGGGGCATGCCGTGTTCGCGAAATATCTCGGTATTCCGCACATCCCCCAGGCCGGTGAGCTGGCGGTATTTTGTGGTGCGCTGGCTGGTGCGGGACTCGCGTTTCTCTGGTTCAACGCCTACCCCGCGGAAGTATTCATGGGTGACGTGGGCGCATTGGCGCTGGGCGCCGCCCTCGGGATTGTGACGGTGATAATACGGCAGGAGATCGTACTGGTCATCATGGGCGGCGTCTTTGTAGTCGAGACCTTGTCGGTGATGTTGCAGGTTGCATCGTTCAAGCTGGTCGGTAAACGCATTTTTCGAATGGCGCCGCTCCACCATCACTACGAATTGAAGGGCTGGAAAGAAAACCAGGTAGTAGTCCGGTTCTGGATTATCACCATGATGCTGGTGTTATTTGGGTTGTCCACGTTGAAGTTGAGATGAAATCAGGCATATGAGCTTTCGAGAGAAAAAAGTACTTGTGCTTGGAATGGGCGAGACCGGGCTTTCGATGGCGAAGTGGTTATCGCGCAGGGGGGCGGAGGTGCGTGCCGCTGACAGCCGTGCCGTACCGCCCTGTATGGAGGCGTTAAAACGGATTCTGCCGCAGGTTCGCATATTCACCGGCGGGTATCCCGCCGAAGCATTTGCCGGCATAGACCTCATTGCTATCAGCCCGGGAGTGCCCATGGCGGAGCACGTCGTGCAGCAGGCGGTACAGGCCGGTATACCTATCATGGGTGATATGGAGCTTTTTGCTTCGGCAATCCGGCTACCGGGCACTTCGCAGCAAAGAATACTTGCCATTACCGGTTCCAACGGTAAGACGACCGTGACCGCAATGGTCGGTGCAATGGTGAAAGAAGCGGGTTTGGATGTCGAGGTGGCCGGGAACATCGGTCCAGCGGTACTGGATGCCCTGATGCGGCGCGAAGATTCAGGGACGCTTCCTCAGGCGTGGGTGCTGGAGGTTTCCAGTTTTCAGCTCGAAACGACGCGAAGCCTTGAACCGGACGCCGCGGCGGTACTGAACGTGAGCGAAGATCATTTCGATCGTTATTTCGGAATGCAGGATTATGCCGCCGCAAAAGCGCGAATATTCACGAGCACCCCTGTTGCGGGCAAAGAGGGGGGCGGGATTCAGATTCTGAATCGCGACGATCCCGTGGTGCGGGCAATGGCGGTCGCCGAACGTAAGCAGATGACTTTCGGTCTGGATCAGCCATCGAACGATAACGATTTTGGCCTGTTGCACGAGAGCGGGAGTATCTGGCTGGCACAGGGAGGCGTGCGCCTGATGCAAAGCAGTGAGCTTCGGGTCACCGGGTTGCACAACGTGGCCAATGCGCTCGCTGCGTTGGCGCTATGCAGGGCGGTAGACCTTCCATCGCCGCCCCTGCTGCGTGCTTTACGCCAATTTCAGGGCTTGCCGCACAGAATGGAAAAGGTAGCGACCTTGGGTGGCGTCACGTTTTATGACGATTCGAAAGGCACCAATGTAGGTGCGACGGTCGCGGCGCTGGACGGCATGAGGCAGAGCGTGGTTTTGATTGCTGGCGGAGATGGCAAGGGCCAGGATTTCACACCATTGGCCGGACCGATCGCGCGGCATGCACGGGCGGTAGTCTTGATCGGGCGCGACGCGGACAAGATCGGCGCCGCCATCGATCATTGCCGCGTGCCGCTGTATTACATGAAAACAATGGAAGAGGCGGTGCAAAAAAGCTTCGAGCTGGCGCGCGCGGGGGACGCGGTAATGATGTCGCCTGCCTGTGCAAGCCTGGACATGTTCCGAAATTATGCTCATCGCGCCGAGGTATTCATCGCCGCGGTGCGGAGCCTGCAGGCCGGAAAAACGGCCGCGGCTCAAACGACTGTTAACTGATGATCTTTCAATACGATATTCGCAGCAAAAAAAACCTGCCTGATTTTGATCAGTCACTGATCTGGTCCGCAATATTATTGCTGAGCCTGGGGCTGGTGATGGTGTATTCCGCTTCTATTTCCATTGCCGAAGCCGGGCGCGGCACGAATGGCAATCCTGCCCATTTTCTTGCCCGCCATGGCGCTTATCTGGCAGTGGGGCTGCTGACAGGTCTGGTGACTTTTCAGGTTCCGATGCGCCTGTGGCAGAAATATTCATTTCCACTCTTCCTGCTGGGCGTCGCGTTGCTGGCGCTAGTGTTGATTCCGGCGGTAGGACATGAAGTAAACGGCAGTCGTCGCTGGATATCGCTGTGGATAGTGAATTTCCAGCCATCAGAGTTCATGAAACTGTTCATCGTCTTTTACGTGGCCAACTATACCGTGCGCAAAGCGCATCATCTCGACAGCTTTCGCAAGGGATTTCTCCCCATGTTAATCATGGTGCTGGTAGTAGGCGGATTGCTGTTGCTCGAACCGGACTTCGGCGCTTTCGTCGTTATAACGGCCATTATGATGGCCATATTGTTCCTGGGGGGAATGGACCTGAAGCTGTTCGCCGGGCTGATCGGTTTCCTGATTGCCGTTCTGTTGATCCTGATTTGGATTGAGCCTTATCGCATGCAACGGTTTTTCGGATTTATGGATCCGTGGGACGATCCCTACGGGAAGGGATATCAGTTGAGTCATGCCTTGATTGCATTCGGACGGGGTGAATGGCTGGGTGTCGGCTTGGGTGGCAGCGTGGAGAAGCTGTTTTACTTGCCGGAAGCGCACACCGATTTTTTGCTTGCGGTAATCGCGGAGGAACTTGGGTTCGCCGGCGTCGCAACAGTGGTGGCGCTGTTTGCCTCGCTGGTGATACGCGCATTTGTCATAGGGAGGCACGCAGCCGCGCGAGAACGGCATTTTTCCGCATTGGCGGCGCAAGGAATTGGTGTTTGGCTGGGTGTGCAGGCTTTCATCAACATGGGCGTGAATATGGGTGTGCTGCCAACGAAAGGGTTGACGCTGCCGTTCATGAGTTTCGGTGGTAGCAGCATCGTCGCCAGTTGTATAACGCTCGCGGTGCTCATGCGTGCGGACTGGGAGAACAGGCAATTGGCGAAAGGGTTCCCGGTATGAAAATGCGGTACGAGAACCGGCAGAAATGCGCCTCAACTATCCAGATTAATGCAACGTCGACGTGACTAATACGATTCTCATTATGGCAGGCGGAACCGGGGGACATGTGTTTCCAGGGCTTGCGGTAGCGGATTACATGAAGTCAGCGGGTTGGCGTGTCGTTTGGCTCGGAACCGAGGGAGGAATGGAAACAACGCTCGCGCCGCGGCAAGGGTATGACCTGGAAACAATCCGTTTTTCGGGTTTGCGTGGGAAAAGTATCCGAAACTGGTTCCTGTTGCCGCTGCGTCTATTATTGGCGCTGTGGCAAAGCGCCAGGGTAATACTCAGAGTGCGTCCGGACGTTGTGTTGGGCATGGGCGGCTATCCCGCCTTTCCGGGAGGAATGATGGCGTCATTGCTGGCCAAGCCATTGTTGATACACGAACAGAACTCGATTCCCGGGCTTGCCAACAGGATTCTGGCGAATGTTGCGGACAAAGTGTTGTTGGGTTTTCCGGGCGTGATCAAGAGCGGCGCAAAGGTAATATTTTCGGGTAATCCCGTCCGGCACGAAATCAGCCAATTGCGCTCGCCCGCGGAAAGATACGCGGCGCGCAGCGGTAGACTGAAGCTGTTGGTGATTGGTGGCAGCCTCGGCGCCCAGGCGCTCAATACCATTTTGCCGCAGGCTTTGAACCGCATTCCCCAAGCGTCGCGGCCGTCTGTGACGCATCAGGCTGGGAACCGGCACCTGGAAGCACTGAAAAAGAATTATGCCGAAGCGGGAGTGGAAGGCGAACTTGTTACGTTCATAGACAACATGGCGGCGCGGTATGCCGAATGCGATCTTGTGATCTGTCGTGCGGGCGCGCTCACCGTGGCCGAGCTAAGCGCCGCCGGCGTGGCGAGCATTCTGGTGCCTTTTCCTTACGCGGTGGACGATCACCAGACGTGCAATGCGAAATTTCTCAGCGACAGGAACGCGGCGGTACTGATGCCGCAAAACGAATTGACGCCACAAGTCCTTGCGGAGTTACTGATGGGATTGAGCCGGGAGTCGCTCATGGAAATGGCAATCAACGCGCGTGAACTGGCTAAACCGGAGGCGACCAGGGTGGTGGCGGACGAATGCATGAAAATGATAACGAGATGATGACTGTGCTGGAAACCGATAATACCGCCGTTTTTCCTTTTTCACTCATCGCCGCGCGCTGCATGGTTTATCGCTATGAAGCATAAGGTAAAGCGTGTTCACTTTGTCGGTATCGGCGGTTCCGGAATGAGCGGGATTGCAGAGGTATTGCTTAACCTGGGATATCAGGTCAGTGGCTCCGATCTGTGGGACGGAACCACCACGCAGCGCTTGAGAAAACTTGGGGCCACTGTTCACATTGGCCACGCAAGCAGTCATGTGCAATTCGCAGACGCGGTCGTAACTTCGACTGCAATCAAGCCTGAGAACCCCGAGGTTATCGCGGCACGAGAGCGTAACGTGCCAGTAGTCCCCCGCGCGATCATGCTGGCCGAGTTGTTGAGGCTTCGTCAGGGGATTGCCATTGCAGGAACCCACGGCAAGACCACAACCACCAGCCTGATTGCCAGTGTTCTCGCGGAAGCAGGGATGGATCCGACATTCGTGATCGGTGGGCGGTTGGAAGCGGCGGGCTCCCATGCCAAGTTGGGCCGGGGTGAATTTATCGTGGTCGAGGCCGACGAGTCCGATGCTTCTTTTCTTTATCTGCAACCTGTATTAGCCGTCGTGACTAATATCGACGCCGATCACATGGAGACCTATGGCCACGACTTTAGCAAGCTCAAGCAGGCTTTCGTCGACTTTGTACAACATCTGCCATTTTACGGTATGGCGGTGTTGTGCGTGGACGACGCGCAAGTGCGCGAAATCATGCCCGCCATTACCAAGCCCATTACCACGTACGGTTTATCGGATAACGCGCAGGTCCGTGCCGCTGATATTCATCACAGCGAGGGACAGATGCATTTTGCTGCGTTGATAGGCGTGAACGGCAAAACCCGCAAGCTCAACGTGATGCTGAACTTACCGGGGCTGCATAACGTGCAGAATGCGCTCGCGGCCATCGCGGTATGCAACGAATTGGGTGTGCCTGACCCCGCCATCGTTCGGGCGTTGGCAGGTTTCAGGGGTGTTGATCGCCGCTTTCAGCGTTACGGCGAAATCAACCTATCTGGTAACAGAACCACCGAAGAGGGAAGCTTTACCCTCATTGATGACTACGGACATCATCCGGCAGAGATTTCCGCCACCATCGCGGCGGTGCGGGGTGCTTTCCCCGGTCGCCGCCTTGTACTCGTTTTTCAGCCACATCGCTATACCCGTACCCGCGATTTATTCGAGGAATTCGTCAAAGTGCTATCAAGTGCGGATGTGCTGCTTCTGACTGAGGTTTACCCCGCCGGCGAAATACCCCTGATTGCAGCGGACAGCAAGTCGCTCGCCCGGGCGCTTAGAGTACAAGGCAAAGTGGAGCCGATTTTTGTCGAAACGGTCGACGAGTTGCCCTTCAACATTCATAACGTGGCTCAGGATAACGACGTGGTGCTGGTGATGGGGGCAGGGTCGGTTGGCGGCGTTGCGCCTAACTTACTGAGAGAGTCTGGCGCCAGAAACGAGGGGACGGTGGACGCAACGGATGAAAGACCGGCTTGACCCGCTGGCAGAAACAACTCCTGGATTGCAAATGGATATGTCGGAAATTGATTTAATCCCTGGTGTGCGGCCGCTTCGCGGCGAGATGCGCGTGTACCAGCCAATGAGAAAATATACTTCCTGGCGCGCAGGCGGGGAAGCGGAACGCTTGTATATCCCCGCCGATCTGGCCGATTTTACCGAGTTCCTGCGCGGCTTGCCGCGCGATGAGCCGATATATGTTGTCGGACTCGGCAGTAATCTGCTGGTGCGCGACGGTGGCGTGAGGGGCACCGTGGTGGTATTGCACGCGCGGCTTAATGGACTGCGGCTGGAGCGGCGGGATAAGGACGGGTCATTGATCTACGCAGGGGCTGGCGTAGCCTGCGCAAAAGTAGCGCGGTTCGCTGCCCTGCACAGTTTGACAGGCGCGGAATTTCTTGCGGGCATCCCGGGTACGGTTGGGGGCGCCCTGGCAATGAATGCCGGGTGCTACGACGCCGAGACCTGGGAAATTGTCGAGCACGTGCAGACCCTCGGCCGGGACGGACAATTACGCACGCGAAAGGTCGGCGATTATGTGATCGCCTATCGGCACGTGGCGCTGAAGCATGGAGCGGGTTTAGGGAAGCAGAACGAGCAGATAACTGGAGATTCTCCAGGTGAGGAGTGGTTTGTGGGTGGATGGTTCAGACTGGCGAGCGGAGACGAGGGGGAATCGCGGCAGAAGATCAAAAATCTTCTCGCAATGCGTATCAATAGCCAGCCCTTAAACCTGCCCAATGCCGGCTCGGTGTTTCGCAATCCTTCCGGAGACTGGGCAGCCCGATTGATCGAGTCGTGCGGTTTAAAGGGCTTTCGTATTGGCGGAGCAATGGTCTCGACCAAGCATGCGAACTTCATTGTCAACACCGGGGCCGCCTCGGCGGCAGATATCGAAGCGTTGATAGGGGCGGTGCGCAGCAAGGTGAAAGAGCAGACCGGGGTCGAGCTTGAACCGGAAGTGCGGATTATCGGATCGGTCGTATGATGGTGCCGAGTTCACGATACCGCTCCTGTTTTGTCCAGGACGAACGATATGGAAAGTAATCGCAATTTTGGAAAAGTAGCTGTTCTGCTCGGGGGGCGCTCGGCTGAACGCGAGATCTCGCTCAAAAGCGGCCATGCTGTGCTGGGCGCCTTGCTGCGCTGTGGTGTCGATGCCCATCCATTTGACCCTTCCGAGCATCGTATGGAGGCGCTTCTGGAGCAGGGATTCAATCGGGTACATATTGCCTTGCATGGACGCTATGGCGAGGACGGCACTGTACAAGGCGCACTGGAACTCATGGGCGTCCCTTATACGGGTAGCGGCGTAATGGCGAGCGCACTGGCAATGGATAAATGGCGTACAAAACTGCTGTGGGAGGCTGCGGGGATAACCACTCCCCATCATATCCTGATTAACGAAGAGAGTGATTTTGGCAAGGTAGTAAAGGAGGTTGGCCTGCCCATGATCGTAAAGCCAGGGCGCGAGGGATCGACAATTGGCTTGAGCAAAGTGGAAGACGAAAAGGATTTACCCGTCGCATGGCGCATTGCGGCGCAACATGACGCAATGGTACTTGCCGAACAGTTTATCGAGGGCACGGAACTGACCGCCGCGATTCTGGGAGATGTCGCGCTGCCTCTCGTCAGAATCGAAGTCGAAAGTGGATTATATGATTTCGAGGCGAAATATATTTCTGACCGGACCCAGTACTTCTGCCCCAGCGGTTTATCCAGCATCCAGGAGCAGGCGATTCAGGCGCTGGCGCTGCGTGCGCATCGCGTACTGGGTTGCGAGGGATGGAGCAGGGTCGACGTGATACTGGATAAGTCAGGACGGCCCTATTTTCTTGAGACTAACACGTCCCCCGGCATGACTGACCACAGCCTTGTGCCGATGGCGGCGAAAGCGGCCGGAATTTCATTCGATGAGTTAGTGCTTCAGATACTGGAGCTTGCACATGTGGGATAACCATCAGGCACTTGATCTGATATCGAACGTGCTGATCGTCGCGGCTGCGCTGACGTCGGCTTATTACATCAGCCAGTGGGCGGTGAATTTACCCGTTTTCCCTTTCAAGCAAATAGATATAAGCGGTAGCGATGGGGCTGGTGGCAAAGGCGGCAACGGTCGTAATGGCAGCTTAAGACACGTAACCCGAGAGCAAATCGAGACGGTCGTCCGCCACGAAGTCAAGGGAAATTTTTTTACGGTTGACCTGGACGCGTTGCGAAACGCATTCACAAAGTTACCCTGGGTCCGGACCGCTGCCGTGCGGCGCATTTGGCCGCAGAGCCTGGAAGTGACGCTTGAGGAACATGTTGCGCTGGCGCGCTGGGGCAGCAGCGCAACAGTAAACGTGCATGGGGAGCTGTTTCATGCCGTCTCGGATGAGAAACTGCCGCTGTTTGAGGGTCCCGGCGACAGTCCGCTTGAAATGTTACGGCAGCACACTGTGTTTAGCGGATTACTGCAACCACTTCAACAGAGTATCCGGGAAATCAAGCTTTCCCCCCGCCGTGCCTGGCGGCTTCGTCTTGATAACGGAACCGTCGTAGAGCTTGGTCGAGAGCAGATGGAAGCCCGGTTGGAGCGGTACGTTCTAGTGTATCCCCGGAGCAGCGGACAATTAAATCCACAACCCGGTTATGTGGATTTGCGTTATCCAAACGGCTTTGCGGTGCGATGAACGGGTGGCTTGCCAGCGAAACCCGGTCGGTTTATTGAATGCAGCAGATTTAAGGCTCTGGATGTAGATGAGTAGAGGCAACGAAACAAAAAACCTGATTGTGGGCCTCGACATTGGCACATCAAAAATTGTGGCAATCGTCGCGGAAGTGAAACCCGAGGGAGGGTATGAGGTGATCGGCATGGGCAGTCACCCTTCCCGGGGTCTGAAGAAAGGCGTGGTCGTCAATATCGAAACGACAGTGAATGCGATCCAGAGGGCATTGGAAGAGGCGGAGCTGATGGCGGACTGCAAAATTCGTGAGGTTTATACCGGCATTGCCGGCAGCCACATCAAGAGCTTCAACTCGCATGGAATGGTGGCCATCAAGGACAAGGAAGTATCCCGGCAGGACGTCGAACGCGTAATGGAAACCGCGAAGGCAGTGAACATACTTAATGATCAGCAGGTTCTCCACGTCCTGAATCAGGAATTCATCATTGATGGGCAGGAGGATGTAAGAGAGCCCATCGGCATGAGCGGGATTCGACTGGAAGTAAAGGTGCATATCGTGACAGGCGCCGTGTCCGCGGCGCAGAACATTATGAAATGCGTGCGCCGCTGCGGGCTCGAAGTACGCGATTTAGTGTTGCAGCCGCTGGCCTCGGCGATGGCCGTGCTATCCGAAGATGAAAAAGATCTGGGCGTCTGCCTGGTGGATATTGGTGGGGGCACCACGGATATCGCCGTGTTCACACACGGCGCGATTCGCCATACGGCCGTGATCCCCATTGCCGGGGACCAGATCACCAACGATATCGCGATGGCGCTGCGGACCCCGACAAAGGACGCTGAGGATATCAAATGCCGTTTTGGCTGCGCACTGCGGGGAATGGCAGACCCCCACGAAATGGTTGAAGTGGCGGGCGTGGGAGACCGCGGAACTCGGCAGCTTTCAAGACAAACATTGGCGGAAGTCATTGAGCCGCGCGTGGAAGAACTTTACTCAATGGTTCAGGCCGAACTGCGCCGCAGTGGTTTTGAGGAATTGCTTTCATCCGGGATCGTCATTACCGGCGGAAGCAGTTCCCTTCAGGGAATGGTGGAACTCGGTGAAGAGATATTCCATATGCCCGTACGGCTGGGTCTGCCGCACTACCACGGCAGTTTGGAAGAAGTCGTGCTCACGCCGCGTTGCTCTACCGGTATTGGCCTGATTGTGGCTGGCATGGAGCAGTTTCAGCGGCATCAGCACACAAGATTGCAGGGCAACTCTTTTAAGCGGATTTTGGAAAGGATGAGGAGTTGGTTTCAGGTTAATTTCTAAACGCAGTCTACTTTGTGCAGGGGGCGGGTGAGGCCTTCGCATAGGGCGGGTGCGGCGAGCGGGCAGAAACGGAAGGTTTGGATAGGTACGGATCAGTTGGTCCAATTTAATAAAGGAGAGGCGTCATGTTCGAAATCATGGACACACAAACACAGGAAGCGGTTATAAAAGTCATCGGTATCGGCGGTTGCGGCGGTAACGCGGTGGATCACATGATCCAGAATGGCGTGCAAGGCGTGGAATTCATTTGCGCGAATACCGATGCTCAAGCGCTGAAACGCAACCAGGCGCGTACTTTGCTGCAAATGGGGTCAGCGATCACGAAAGGGTTGGGGGCGGGCGCCGATCCTGAAGTTGGACGCAACGCAGCGCTGGAAGATCGCGACCGCATTGCCGAGTTGATTGAAGGGGCGGACATGCTGTTTATAACCGCCGGAATGGGGGGCGGGACCGGTACAGGGGCCGCACCCGTGGTCGCGCAGGTGGCTAAGGAGCTCGGCATTCTGACGGTAGCGGTAGTCACCAAACCGTTCTCGTTCGAAGGACGGCGTCTGAAGGCGGCCCAGGTCGGCATGGATGCATTGTCCCAACATGTAGATTCGTTGATTGTGATCCCCAACGATAAGCTGATGAGCGTGCTTGGCGAGGATATCAGCATGCTGGACGCGTTTAAGGCCGCGAATAACGTGTTGTATGGCGCAGTGGCCGGCATCGCCGAGGTCATCAACTGCCCGGGCTTGGTTAACGTCGATTTTGCCGACGTAAAAACCGTGATGTCAGAGATGGGGATGGCAATGATGGGCTCCGCATTTGCCGCGGGCCCCGGTCGCGCACGCGCGGCTGCGGAACAGGCGGTTGCCAGTCCCCTTCTGGAGGACGTAAATCTTTCGGGTGCACGAGGAATATTGGTCAATATTACCGCGAGCTCGGCAATGAAGATGCGGGAGGTCCACGACGTGATGAGTACCATCAAGGACTTCACCGCCGAAGACGCGACCGTGATAGTCGGCACGGTCATCGATGAGAATATGCAGGAAAATCTGCGGGTGACTATGGTGGCGACAGGGCTGGGAGGCGTAGTCAATCGCGCCCAGTCCAAGCCGTTTAGCGTCGTTCACACCCGCACAGGGACGGATAACGCGTTTGCAGATGGCATGAATTGGAAAGATCTCGATGCCCCAGCCTCGTTTCGGACACCCAGGCGGCGTGATGCAACCATTGAGGCGATGAAACAATCCGGCGTGGATGTATTGGATATTCCAGCCTTCCTGAGGAAGCAGGCCGACTAGAATCAGTATGAGCGGTTGTTTGCAGCCGCGTAGCGGTTAGCGGAAGGTGATGAATGTCGGCCGCGGGGTCGCTTGCGTTTTCGTGTCGGGATGAGTTCTTGACGCGATAGGCTTACTCCGGACTCTTGGCTTGCCGTTTCAGTAATCTTGCAACCGCGGTTCTTAAGGGCGATGGGGGCAACGCTACGACAAGATTAGCCAGGCTTTCGACGCCTGCCCGGCCCATCTGGCGTGTTTTTACCGTTACATCAGGCTCGATAGTACTATGGTAATTTGCTTGCACCGCAATCCGAATTGCAGTAACCTCATAACCCCGCGCCCGAAATTTTAATAATAACGAGGGCAGCATTTGCCTGAGCTTTGCTGCAATTGCGCCGTTTCGGGCGTATATGGTCAAGTCTCCGTCAACGAACGCGCCTAAGGCGCTGCGCTGAGCCAGTTGAGGCGGGGCAATTTTCATGAATACCTGTTGCATCGCGATAAGCTTGTCTGTCGAGTTAAACACCCGTTGATGCTCGGGCGTCAGCCTCAAGGACCCGAGGTAAAAGTTGATTTTGCGCGCGGCCATGGCTGAATCATAATTTAGGGAATGAGATGAATATTATTCTAATTTCCAACAATTTGGCAAAAGCCAGAACTCTGACCTTAACAACGAAGCATTTTGTATTGCTGGCAGCGGCATTCATTTCGTCTTCCGTGTTATTGGCGATGGGGTTGAATTATCTCTCCCTGCGCTATGCTGACAAACTCGATAGTCCCACGTTCAGGTCGCTTGTTCTAAGCGTACATCAGGAAGAGCATCAGAAAGCCCAGTCTTATTTGCGCGATAGTTTGAATGCAATGGCTATCAGGATGGGCCAGATGCAGGCGCAACTGTTGCGTCTTGATTCCGTAGGCGCGCGCTTGGCAGAGTTGTCCGGCATGAAGCCACAGGAATTCTTGTTCAATCAAAGCCCGGGGCAGGGCGGAGCGCACCCCACTCTTCCGACTCAAGATCTGTCGTTTGTAGAGATGGGCAATAAAATCCAGGAGTTGTCTGCTATTTTAGATGACCGTAGCGACAAGCTCGGCGCACTGGATTCGGTCTTGATGCAGGACAGGCTCAAGAAGAAGATGCTTCCCTCCGTGATGCCGATCGAGGCAAAGTGGTACTCCTCCGGATTTGGAGTGCGCATCGATCCTTTCACAGGACGTAGCGCGTTTCATGAGGGGGTTGATTTTATGGCCACGACGGGAACTCCGATTGTGGTTGCGGCGAGTGGCGTGGTGGTGTATTCCGACTACCATCCCGAATATGGTAATATGATCGATGTTGACCACGGTAATGAGTTCGTCAGTAGGTACGCGCATGCTTCCAGGCGCTTGGTCAAAGTCGGCCAGGTAGTGGTGCGGGGACAGAAAATTGCAGAGGTGGGCAGCACTGGCCGTTCTACCGGTCCGCATTTGCATTTTGAAGTCAGGCACAGGGGCTTACCGCAAAATCCATCCCGATTCTTGAAGATGCCCGGTTGAGCCGGATGAATACTCTGCGGGGGTGAGGCCAAAAACCTCACCCCTTATTTTTTGGACGTCGTTTAATTGAATATTCCGATTTCATGCTGAACAATTTGTTAAAGAAAGTCTTCGGAAGCCGTAACGATAGGCTGATCAAACAATATTTCCAGTCTGTTGCAACAATCAACGCGCTGGAGGGCAAAACTGCGTCCCTTACGGATGCAGAGCTGCGCGCAAAGACCGAAGAGTTCAAACAACGCATCACCGACGGCACAAGCCTCGATGCTCTTTTGCCGGAAGCGTTCGCGGTCGTGCGCGAGGCGAGCAAACGTGTTTTAAACATGCGCCACTTCGACGTGCAGTTGATCGGAGGCATGGTGCTACATAACGGCAGAATTGCCGAAATGAGAACAGGCGAAGGTAAGACATTGATGGCGACTTTGCCGGTATATCTCAATGCGCTGGCTGGCAAGGGCGTTCACCTTGTCACGGTCAACGATTACCTCGCCAAGCGGGATGCGGAATGGATGGGGCGCATATACCAATTTCTTGGTATCAGCGTTGGGGTAGTCCTTTCGCAGATGGACCATGGCGACAAGCAGGCTGCGTACTCCGCTGGCATTACCTACGGCACCAATAACGAATTTGGCTTCGATTACCTGCGGGACAATATGGTCAGCCATCCTGTCGAGCGGGTGCAACGCATGCTCAACTACGCCATCGTTGATGAGGTAGATTCAATTTTGATTGACGAGGCGCGCACGCCCTTGATCATATCAGGCCAGGCGGAAGGCAATACCGACGTGTACGTGCGCATGAACACGCTCATTCCTAAACTTGTCCGGCAGGAAACCGAGAAAGGCGTCGGCGACTTCAGTGTCGACGAAAAGGCCCAGCAGGTGCTATTGAGCGAGGCAGGGTTCGAACACGCGGAGAAATTGCTTACCCAAAGCGGCTTGCTCGCGCGGGGCACCAGCCTGTACGACCCCGCAAACATCAACCTCGTCCATCATCTTTACGCCGCATTGCGCGCGCACGCATTGTTCCTGCGCGATCAGCATTACGTAGTACAGAATGGCGAAGTGGTGATCGTTGACGAATTTACTGGCCGGCTCATGTCGGGAAGGCGCTGGTCCGAAGGGTTGCATCAGGCAGTGGAAGCCAAAGAAGGGGTCCCGATCCAGAAAGAGAATCAGACCCTGGCCTCCATCACTTTCCAGAATTATTTTCGCATGTACCAGAAGTTGGCCGGCATGACGGGAACGGCGGACACGGAGGCTTACGAATTCCAGCAGATTTATGGGCTGGAAACCGTCATTATTCCAACGCATCGTGACATGGTACGGATTGACAGGATGGATCAGGTCTTCCGAACCATGGATGAGAAATACAACGCCATAATCGAAGACATCAAGGACTGCTATCAGAGAGGGCAGCCGGTTCTTGTTGGGACGACCTCGATTGAGAACAATGAATTGCTGTCGAGTCTCCTGACGCGCGACAACTTGCCGCACCAGCTGCTAAATGCAAAGCAGCACGCGAGGGAAGCGGAGATCGTAACTCAGGCAGGACGTCCAAAGATGATCACGATTGCCACCAATATGGCCGGCCGGGGTACCGATATCGTGCTTGGGGGCAATCCGGAACCCGAGCTTGAGCGCCTTCGTTCTGACAGCGATTTGAGCGACGCGGATAAAGACGAGCGTATTGCAGAGGTGCAGGGGCAATGGGAGCTGCTGCACGAAGAGGTGCTGAAGCAGGGAGGCTTGCATATCATCGGCACAGAGCGGCACGAATCCCGTCGTGTGGATAATCAGCTCCGAGGCCGCGCCGGCCGTCAGGGCGATCCGGGTTCGAGCCGTTTTTACCTCTCCCTGGAAGACCCCCTTCTACGCATATTCGCATCCGATCGCGTTGCTGGCATCATGCAAAAGCTCAATATGCCACCAGGGGAAGCTATCGAACATCCATGGGTCACCCGCGCCATCGAAAACGCTCAGCGAAAGGTGGAAGCCCGCAATTTTGATATTCGCAAGCAACTGCTGGAATACGATGATGTCGCCAATGATCAGCGCAAGGTGATCTATCAGCAGCGTAACGAGATTCTTGAGTCTCAGGATATTTCCGAGACCATCACCGCGATGCGTACGGATATGCTGCGCAATCTCATCGTTCTTCACGTGCCGTCGCAGAGCGTTGAAGAAGAATGGGATATTCCGGGGTTGGAGAAAGCTTTAACCGCCGAATATCAACTGTCGTTGCCGGTGCACGAGTGGCTGGAAAAAGACTCCGACCTGCATGAGGAGAACCTTCATGAGCGGATTATCGGCGCAGCCGACCAGCACTATTCGAGCAAGGTGGACCAGGTCGGGGTGGAAATCATGCATCAGTACGAGCGGGCTGTAATGCTGCAGAGCCTGGATACGCACTGGCGTGAGCATCTGGCTGCCCTGGATCATTTGCGCCAGGGTATTCATTTGCGTGGATATGCGCAGAAAAACCCGAAACAGGAATACAAGCGCGAGGCGTTTGAGCTCTTTACGGGCATGCTTGAGGAGATCAAGGCAGAGGTTACCAGGATACTCATGACCGTCCAGATACGAAGCGAGCAACAAGTGGAAGCAGTGGCTGAGATGCAGTCGCCGCCGGTCAACGTGCAATACCATCACGCAGCCTACGAAGAGGCGCTGGGGGAAGAGGAGCCCCAGGAGGACAAAGAAGCTCAAGAGCGTCCTGAAAAGCTGCAACCATTTGTTCGTCAAGGCGGAAAAATCGGCCGTAACGATCCCTGCCCCTGCGGATCAGGAAAAAAATATAAACAATGCCACGGTAGGCTGAGCTGAGAATGCCACTAAGGTCTCGTGCCACGCTCAGTCGCCAACTCGACTGGTAATCCGAGCACGGACACGCAGTCATCCGTCCGCTCCTGCGCAGTATCCATGCTGCGTTATCTATTCAAGAGGGTTTGACGGACGCCCCGGTGGGTGTTATCGCGGAGCGTATGCGAGAGGTCGCAGGCGCGTTACGCTTGCGATTGGCTTGCAGCAAGCGTAACGAGCGATCACGATATTATCCGCGCTTCTGAAAATACTCGTCGTAACGGAAGATATAATCCTTGTCCTTCAGCGGCAAGTGGCAGGCGCGGCATGTGGCAGTATCATCTGGAGCCTTGGTTTTTCCATCGGCCATGTACATCGCGTAGATCCAGTCCCCATTTTTAAGTTCTGGAGGAGTAACGGTTTCACCCCATCCGGCACCTTTCCCCATCACCGCTATTTTCAGCAATTCACCTTTTACAAATTTGCCATCTGGCCCCTTCAAGGGAGAACCATCGGCCGCTTCGCGCGCCTTGTAAATTTCCATCACGGAAATGGTCCCGTTGGGGAAGGAATCGCCCATCTTGGTGCTGTGTCCAATCGGGTTAATATAGATTTCCCGGACTTGCTTGTTGTCTGCGCGCTGAATATCGGAAAGGAATTTCGGCCAACTCTTATACGCTGCGGGAAGGGGTAATTCCCCATCCTTGTATTTCTGAACCTGAGGAGCGGGAGGCACTTGCGCGCAACCCACCAGTATTGCTGTCAGCGCGACAGCCGAAAGAATCCCGTTGAAACATTTCATTTGATTTTTTCTCCTTCCTTATTATCGACAGCGATATAAAATATTATCTGTTATGGCTTGCTTGTCACGCTGGAAGCGCCTGATTAATGTTGTATGAGTTCGGGATACCCTGATTCAACTCAAACGCGCTGCGTCAACTGTCATTCACAGATGTGCCTAGTTGACGGTCGCATTATTATACTTCCGCCAATCTATTGCCGTTTCCCCGATGCTAACCGGCTCACGCCAGTTTCAGACCCGCATCATCCCATTGTGACGCAGGAGAGCATCGATCGTAGGTTCGCGTCCGCGGAAGGCTATAAATGACTCCAGTGCAGAGCGGCTTCCTCCCACCCCAAGGATCTCGTTCCGGAATCTCGTACCGGTATCAGCATTAATTACTTGGCCCGCGTGACTTTCCTCGAAAAGACTGTAGGCGTCCGCCGACAATACTTCTGCCCACTTATAGCTGTAATAGCCGGCGGCGTAGCCGCCGCCGAAAATATGCGAAAAACTGTTGGGGAAGCGATTGAATTCGGGGGGGATGATCACCGCTACCTGTGCACGAATTTCGTCCAGTAATTGCTGCGCTGTTTTGCCTCTGCTCGGATCGAAATCATAGTGGAGGCGTATATCGAACAAGGCGAATTCCACTTGACGAAGCATTTGAAGGCCGCTCTGAAAGTTCTTGGCCGCCAGCATTTTTTCAAACAGCTCGCGGGGAATGGGCTTGCCGGTATCCACATGTCTGGTCATATTGCCCAGCACTTCCCATTCCCAGCAAAAATTTTCCATGAACTGACTGGGTAATTCCACCGCATCCCATTCCACTCCATGTATGCCGGAAACGCCCAGGTCTTCCACCTGGGTCAGCAGATGATGGAGACCATGCCCAAATTCATGGAATAACGTGATCACTTCATCATGGGTAAACAGGGCAGGGCGGACGTGGCCGTCAACTACGACAGGCCCTGAAAAATTGCAGTTGAGATAGGCGACAGGCGCCTGGATCCCTTGCTCGCTCGCATCCACGGCCTCAACGCGTCGACGGCTGATCGCGTCATCCATCCATCCGCCACCGCGCTTGCCGGGCCGCGCATAAAGATCAAGATAGAATCGCCCGATCAGTTCTCCGTCGGTGGCGGTTATATTGAAAAGTTTTACATCCGCGTGCCACAGCTGAATCCCCGCTTCATCCGCCGGAGCGATGGTGATACCGTAAAGGTTCTCCACCAGTTTGAACATTCCGGGCAAGACGCTTGTTTCGGGAAGATATTGCTTCACTTCTTGTTCGGAAAATGCGTACCGTTCAGCGCGAAGTTTTTCACTTGCGTAGGCCAGATCCCACGATTCCAGATAATCTAGGTGCAGCTTGTCGGCGGCGAATTGCTGTAACTCTTTCAGGTCGCGCTCACCATAGGGTCTCGCCTTGGTCGCCAAGTCACCGAGGAACTCCAGAACCTGTTTTGGCGTCGAAGCCATTTTTGTTGCCAGCGACACTTCTGCGTAGCAATCGAACTCCAGCATCCTCGACTCTTCCTGGCGAAGTTCAAGTATTTTCGCAATAAGAGGCGCATTATCGAGATTAGCCGCACTAGCCTTGACAGAACCCGATGGCACGATTTCGCTGGCGCGGGTGGAGTAGGCGCGATACATCTTTTCCCGCAACGCCCGGTTGTCGGCATATTGCATGATGGCCATGTATGACGGGGCATGCAAGGTGAATTTCCAGCCCGCGGCATTATCCCGCTCCGCGAGTCCCCTTGCCGTTATGAGGGCATCCTCGGGTATGCCGGTAAGCTCGTCGGCGTTCTCCACGTGTAATACAAAGTTGTTGGTGGCATCCAGCAGGTTGTCATTGAACTTGGAAGCGAGCGCAGATAATTCCTCCTGAATCTGGAGGAATCGCGCTTTTTTCTCCTGCGGCAGCTCCGCGCCGCCTAGGCGGAAGTCCCGTAACTCGTTTTCTATAATCTTCTTCCGAGTGCTACTCAGATTCTCGAACTCTTTTCCGTTGTGCAGCTGTTTGAATTTTTCGAATAACGCCTGGTCCTGGCCCAGTTCGGCATAATATTGTGTGACTAGCGGTAGACTGGCGTTATAGGCCTCGCGTAGCTCCGGACTATTAACCACTGCATTCACGTGCGAAACCTGTCCCCAGGCGCGGGACAGGCGCTCGTTCGCATCAGTCATAGGCTGCACGAAATTGTCCCACGTCGGCGGAGCGGTATCCTCGCGTACCCTGGCAACGAGCGTGCGGTTCTCGGTTAGTAATTGCGCTACCGCGGGAGCGATGTGCTCGGTTCGAATGTCCGTAAAGCGCGGCAGTCCGGAAAAATCAAGCAGTGGATTCATCATATTGTCGGGAATAGCCAGCCCAGTGTCCATATTTATGCATGCAATGCGTGTCCAGGGTCTTACCCCTCATACACAATGTTACCATCAACCACGGTGTATTTTACCTTGCCTTGCAGTTCCATACCGAGGAACGGAGTATTCTTGCCTTGGCTTTTAAGTTCTGACGCCTGCACCGTCCAATATTGGCCTGGATCGAAGATGCACAGATCAGCAAGTGCGCCTGGCGATAGATGGCCCGTCTCCAGACCGAGTATGCGTGCCGGTTCTACCGTAATTTTTGCCAGCGCGGCAGCCAGCGGAATCTTCATTTGCGTTGCCCACTTCAAGGTCAGCGGCAGTAGCAATTCCAGGCCTACCGCGCCAGCCTCGGCCTCAGCAAATGGCAGCAACTTGGCATCTTCGTCCACTGGCGCATGATCGGAGCAGATCGCGTTTATCGTGCCATCCAGCAATCCGGTACGAAGCGCATCCAGATCGCTTAACCCTCTCAGCGGGGGGACAAGATGGCAATTGGAATCAAAGTAGCCGATATCCATTTCCGACAAATGGATGTGATTGACGGTTACATCACAGGTAATGGGCAACCCTTGCCCGCGGGCCGCCCGAACCATGGCGACACCCTCTGCGCTCGAGACTCGGCACAGGTGAACTTTGGCTCCCGTTTCGCGCGCCATCAAAATAATATTTGAAAGCGCTACCGTCTCGGCGCATACCGAAATCGGCGCCAGACCCAACCGTGTCGCTACTTCACCGTCATGGGCCACCCCGCCGTCCGCGAGATGCGCATCCTGAGGACGCAACCATACGCTGAACCCGAACGTCGAAGCGTATTGCATTGCTTGCAACAGGACGCGCGTGTTGGGAAGCGGCATGTCCGATTGCCCGAACGCAATACACCCCGCATCGCGTAATTCGGCCATTTCTGTCAGCCATTCGCCTTTTAATCCTCGCGTAAGCGCCCCCAGAGGGTAGACGCGGGCCTGATGAAGACTACGGGCACGGTGTTTGAGCATCTCCACCAGACCGGGTTCATCCAGTACGGGATCGGTGTCGGGCGAACACACCAGGCTGGTGATACCGCCGGCTACCGCGGCTGCCATTTCAGATTCCAGCGTCGCCTTGTATTCAAAACCAGGTTCACGCAGTCTTGCTGATAAATCCACCAGGCCTGGGGAGACGATCAGTCCCTTCGCCTCGATTTCGCAATCGGCCTTGAAATCGGCAGGGATGGGGCCCAAAGCAGCAACTTTTCCGGCGTCAATGGACACATCAATTACGATGTCTAAGCCGTTTTTCGGATCGATGACGCGGCCATTCCTGATGACGAGCTTCATACCAGCCCTCAATTTCCCGCCAAAATCGACATGACCGCCATCCTTACCGCAATGCCGAAGGTCACCTGCGGCAGAATAACGGATTGCCTGCCATCAGCAACGGCAGAATCGATTTCCACGCCGCGGTTCATTGGGCCCGGGTGCAGAACGATTGCATCTTGCCGCGCCAGCGCAAGTTTTTCCTGAGTCAACCCGTAATATTTGAAATATTCCTCCGTACTGGGGAGGCGTGCACTTAGCATCCGCTCATTTTGCAGACGCAACATCATGAGCACATCCACATCTTTCAGTCCCTGCGCCATATCATGGTAAACATGTACCCCTAGACGTTCAACCTTCGAGGGCAGCAATGTCTTTGGCGCGATGACCCGCACTTCCGGGACGCCGAGCGTGGTAAGTGCGTGTATTTGCGAACGCGCCACACGTGAATGAAGAATGTCGCCTACTATGGCAATGCGCAGGCTGCGAAAATCACGTTTGTAACGACGAATAGTGAACACGTCCAACAATCCCTGGGTGGGGTGGGCGTGCCGTCCATCCCCGGCATTGATGACATGAATCTCGGGTCGCACATGGCGCGCTATCAAGTGTGCCGCTCCGCTCTGAGCGTGGCGCACGACGAACATGTCGGCATGCATCGCAGAAAGGTTATTCACCGTATCCAGCAGCGTCTCTCCTTTGGATTGAGAGGAGGCCGCGATGTTGAGATTGACTACATCGGCAGAGAGCCGCTTTGCCGCGATCTCGAAGGTAGTACGGGTCCGGGTACTGGGTTCGAAGAATAAATTGAAAATCGATTTGCCGCGTAGTAAGGGTACTTTTTTAACATCGCGCTCTGTAACCCCGACGAAGGATTCTGCGGTATCGAGGATGTTGAGCAGGATGGGGGCAGGCAGCCCCTCAGTAGTGAGGAGGTGCTGCAGTTGCCCTGTCTTGTTCAGTTGCGGGTTGTTACCCATCGTTCCGAATCTTGCTATAGAGGCTCAGGCTTAATACTCCATCCGCGGCTTTTTCCAGCGCAAGCATTTTATCTGCGGGAATGTCGAGCATGGCGCCAACGTATTGAGCGGCTATGGGAAGTTCTCTGCCCCCGCGGTCGATCAGGGCGGCTAGCCGGACACTCGCGGGCCTGCCGTAATCGAATAATTCATTGATTGCCGCCCGGATGGTGCGACCGGTATAGAGGACGTCGTCTACCAGAATAATATGGCTGCCTTCCACCGTGAAGGGAATGTCCGAGGGCCTGACCTGTGGATGCAGGCCAATCTGGGCAAAATCATCCCGATAAAACGACACATCCAGCGCGCCTGATGCAAGCGGAAGCTGCAAGTCCTGATGTAGCCGCTCAGCTAGCCATACCCCACCGGTATGGATTCCCACCAGCGCGGTGCCCGGAGTAATATCATGCCGGATGCGATCGGTTAATTGGACCAGTAGTTGTTCTGCGTCAGGTAGCTGCATCTCGGTTGTCAAAATAGGTTTGCAATATCAGCTGGGCCGCCACCTGATCCATTACGCGTTTCTGTTTAATCCCGTTAACACCTGCTTCTCGTAACGCATTGCTCGCGCTGGTCGAGGTGTAGCGCTCATCCACCAGTAGTGTCTCGATCCCATAACGCCTTTCCAGTCGTTGCGCAAAGCGACGGCTTCTGCGGGTCAATTCGTGTTCCCCGCCATCGGGGTAGGTGGGCAGGCCAACCACCAGGAGGACCGGCTGCCATTCCTCAATGAGCTGGGCGATGCCCGCAAAACATGCGCGCTTGCTCTCGTTGCCAATGGTGGAAAGTGGATGCGCGAGGCTGAGCTCCAGGTTCCCCACTGCTGTGCCGATACGCTTTACCCCAAAATCGAATGCCAAAATCATCCCGGCACGGCGAAACGCGCCGGTCTCATTAGGAACCGGTGGAAGTTGTTCGGCTTGATCCCGCATGACTTAAGTATTATTGATGCCAGCGCGGTTTATGAATGCCCCACTTCATCCGATAAACTTGAGAAGTCTACGCCGAGCAACCGCATCGCGGCTGCTAGCCTCTCCTCAGCCGGCAGTTCGAAAATAATGCTGGGCGCAGCGGGCACCGTCAGCCAAGCGTTCAGTGATAATTCATGCTCTATCTGGCCCGGGGCCCATCCCGAATAGCCTAACGCCACCAGTAATCCTGTTGGGCTTTCGCCATCTGCTATTGCTCGCATAATGTCGAGCGAAGTTGTCAGTCCGACGTCTTCATTGACAACCATGGTCGACTGCCAGTTGCCCACCGGTTGGTGCAGCACAAAGCCCCGGTCCAGTTGGATCGGGCCACCGAACATGACAGGCACTGCCTGTGCGCCCTCGCCATCGGAAGAAATGCCAAGCTGATCGAAGAGGTCTTTCAGAGTAAGATCGATCGGGCGGTTGACAACGACACCCAATGCTCCCTGCTCGCTGTGCTCGCAAATATAAGTGAGGGTCCTGGAAAAAAACGGGTCTGCCATAGCCGGCATGGCAATCAGAAAATGATGGGTCAGGTCGACGCTTTGCATGAATGTGCGGATTGGCTATCACTGCAGTATATTGAATACAGCATCCGATTTGAAAATCTCGCTTCCGGGTTCGTTTCTGGTGACACTTGAGATCATCCGACCCAGTGCGCTTCCCTAAGAATATGCAAGTTCGTACTCTCCTGGATGAGTTCAGTATTTTTCTGATGTTTCCGGGCGTCTTATTAGGGCGCCAGGCTATCCTCCAACCACTGTTTTGCTATCATTGTAGAACGAATCGGGCCGAAGCAGCGGATTTTACAAGGCGATCCCCGCTCAAACTGGAAGGCCAACCCGTCTATACCGCCGACCGCTATACCCTCGTGCTGGTTCAAGACCTAGAGGGTCCCGTTTACTGTGTGACACTAGCGCAAATGGTTGAGACTTTCATTACATGTCTTTGAGCTGGATGCGAGCGGCCACCGCCGGCTTAATAGCCGGGGTAGTGGCTACGATTGCTCAGATCGTTTTGTGGTGGGCATTCACGGATGACCTGCCAAACATATTGTACCGGGATGCACGTTTGACCGCTGCGATCCTTATGGGACCAGAAGTTCTGCCGCCACCCTCAACGTTTGATCTGAAGATAATGATCGTCGCGACTGTTATCCACGTTGGACTTTCCGTCGCATACAGTCTGATCCTGGTTCTTGCAATTCACCGGCTAAGCACGATACTCGCTCTTTTTTCCGGGCTTGTGTTCGGGCTGATTTTATATGTAATTAATATGTACGGCATCACTGCCGTATTTCCCTGGTTTGCGGCGGTCCGTGACTGGATCACGATTGCGGCGCACGCTGTGTTTGGAGTATCCGTTGCCGCTGCCTACAAATTTATGCCGATAAATCAATCGGCATAACGTAAAAGACTGGATACGAGGGCATGGAATTTTTTTTTGGGATCCGGCAAGCTGGGATTCGCCTCGGCCTCAACGCATTTATCGTCGGTCACCTCCGCGCAGAAGTCGTAATAATTGTCCCAATCGTTGTTGTATGCCGGAATATCCTTCTGCGGGACACTGGGCCGAAAGCTTTCGATGATTTCATGCATTACCGGCAACCTGGCAGATAGATACATATCGATACTTTTAGGCCATCTGGTGGGCTCGGGATACAAGCCCGAAAGCGTTGAGAGAATAGCTGCACGAAATTCATCGGCTGCGTCTGCGCGTCGCTTGCGGGTGAACAGCTCATAGATGCCAGCGAAAACGATGCCAATGGCAAGCAACACCAGTGGCCACATGGGTACGCGGTCGAAGTAGCCAGCTATTTGGTCTGTCCATTCATTCATATTTTGAGTTCCGGTTATCTTATTTTTTGATAAGAGAGCGGATTGCCCGCCTTCACCACTATAAGGGGCCTGCGGTCCGTAGCGGTGCGGTAATGCTGAGGCAAGCCACCTTCATGTTACTTGCAGGACGCGGGGCGGTGTTGCGGCAGCAGGGTGCCCGGACGCAGGCCCGGGACCCCTGCTGCAGGGTCGTTGCTGTCGTTGCAGACCCATTTGACGCCATCCGTTGTGGCTAACACCAGGGTTCGGCCACTGTCATTATTTAGAAGCCCGGGGCTGACACCGCTATTCTTGAAGGTCGCCGTTACCTGGAAGCCGGAAGGCAAGGTTACAGGCGTCAGGCTTGCAACATACTTTCCGCTACGATCCGTTATCAGACCGTCAAACTCCGATTGTGTGGGCCATCTTCCGTTTTCGGAGTAGAACCCCGTTATAGGGGATTTTACGCTATCCAGAAGATTAACTGCCTCCGTCACCTGTGCACGAGCCTGGGAATCCTCGTAAAGCTGGTAAGCTGGGGGAATGGCAATGGTTGCCAGGATGCCGACGACCGCCAACATCATCATTGTTTCGATTAACGTTAAGCCCCGCTGATCCTGCTTCGTCCTCATAAAACTCCTTCGGTTAAAACGCATACTGTTCCGTTACTTCGCCATGCGGTTTATCTGATAAGCAATACTGGTATGGTCGAAAGCTCAATAACCTTGCTCGCCACAGAGCCCAGCAATATTCTCTTAACTGCGCCAAGGCCACGCGGCCCCATCACTATTTGATCACAGCCCATTTCTTTCCCATACTGCATAATCACGTCCGGCGGATTTCCCACGGCAATGTGGTAATGGCAGACGAGCCCGGCCCGATCGAGTAATTCACGTGCCGCCTGCAGCTCTTTCAGCCCCTCCTCCCGATGATACCTGTCGATACTTTCCTTATCGATGAAAAGGGGTACGTTTCCGCGCTGAGGAAATTGCACGTTCAACAGGTGTATTTCGGGGATGTGCCTATACCAATCCAACCGTGCGATGAATTCCGTAATTGCTCTATTGGAAGCATCGGAACCATCAACCGGAAAAAGGAATCTCAACATCTTGTCTCCTTTCCGCGAGCGGTTGACGCACTACAAAGGTTTATCTGCGTCATCTGCCAGATCGACAATACGTGCCGTTTTTTCCCGCGTCCTTGCCGCCAGCCACTTGCCGGTAGCGATCACCAGTAATGCGCCAATAGCAGGCGCCCCCCAATTCAGAAAAGCTGCATTTGCGTTCACCCATTCCTTACTGGCCGCGTCGGTTACGCTCATCCCCCCCGCGATCCAGCCGAGCAATCCCGCGCCTATTACCACGATCACCGGGAAGCGATCCATGAGTTTCATGACCACCTTACTACCCCAAACGATGATGGGCACACTAACGATCAGTCCGATAACCACCAGGGTTATACTGTCCCGCGAGGCGCCAGCGATGGCAACGACGTTATCGAGACTCATCACCGCGTCGGCAATAATAATAGTCCTGATAGCACCGAGCAGTGTTGTGTTCGCGGCAATTGCGTGTCCGTCATGTTCAGGCTCGGTCTTAAGCAGGTTAGTTCCAATCCACACGAGCAGCATCGCCGCCACAATTTTCAGGAAGGGAATCGCCAGCAAATTCAACGCAAAAAATACCAGGACTACCCTCAGCGCGATCGCGCCGAATACCCCCCAGAAAATGCCTAGGTTCCGTTGTTTCTCCGGCAAGTGCCTGCAAGCAAGCGCAATAACTACCGCGTTATCACCACCCAGAACAATGTCGATCGCGATGATTTGAAGTACCGCGACCCAAAACTCCGGACTGGCAAAGTCCATACGTGATCTCTGAAATGATGTGGACGCGAAATGAAGGCTGGATCGTCACGCCCCAAAACCCGGGGGAGCGCAACCACGATTATACCAGCGTCCAGTCAATCCTCCGCCTCGGCGCCAATAAACCGCAGAATTTGATCACGTTTTGGAACGGTGTCGTGATAACCCAATTCGATTAAGGCGCGACAGAAGGGTTCCTCGAACAAAATGTAGCTCAACAGTGCCGAGCCATCGCGTCTCATCGCCCCGATGGCCCGAGAGAAAAGTCGCATCGTGCCCGGTAGCGCGTGAGAGTGCCGTTCAGCAATCTCGTTAATTTCCACGCTTGGCGATATCACCATCGATTCTATGGGCCGCAGCGCATGATTCTTCAGACTCGCCTCCGGGATCATGCGAAGCGTATTATTAATGCGCTGCAAGCGCTCCAGGTCGACTTCCAGACTGTCGAGGAAAATGCTTCCCATGATGTGACCGCCGATTTGCGCCAAGGTCGGATAACTGTCCACCTTAACGCGTTCGGGTTGCGTATCGACAGCCTTCCGCACCCCAATCACCAGCACTCGGTCCGCGCCGAGATGCAGGGCGGGACTGATCGGTGCAAGCTGCCGCATGGAGCCGTCGCCAAAATATTCCCGGTTGAGCCTTACGGCTGGAAAGAGAAGTGGAATAGCCGACGATGCTAGAAGATGATCAACCTTTATGCGCGCTGAGATACCAATGCGGCGATGCCGTTTCCATGGAGCGATGCTGTCCACCCCCTGGTAGAAGGTCACCGATTGTCCCGAAGTGTAGCCCCAGGCCGTGATCCCCAGTGCGTGCAGAGCGCCTGCATCAATACTTTTCCGAATCCCCCCAAGCGGGAAACTTTGGTTGAGTAGTTGAGCCAGAGGTGAATTGTCCAAGATGGAAACAGCCGTGCGTTTTCCCAGACCACCAAATAGCAAGGATGCAAACCATCGAGCGGCGTTTCCGTATGCGCCAACGGGATCAGAGCGATAGGCCTGGTTTACATGCGCGTTTTCCCACACCGAGGCAAGACGTCTCACGCCTTCATGAAAATTACGTGCCGAAAGCGCTAAACTGACGGCATTAATTGCGCCGGCGGAGGTTCCGCAAATGACAGGAAAGGGATTCGGCGCCTTATCCGGCAGCATTTCCGCGATGGCGCGTATTACCCCTACCTGATACGCCGCACGCGCGCCACCGCCGGTTAGGACAAGACCGACCTTAGGACGCGCTGACTGCAGCACGAAACTCATTCTCAGCAGCCAATCGCTTTCCGGTTGTCGGGTACGCCGGGTTGATGAAAAAAACGTTCAAACAACGGCGGCGTCTTGGCAAGCGGAGATATGGACGCATCATTGGGAAAAAAAAGATGCCGAACAACATTACTCATGTTTGTTTGGAAGTTCCCACCATGTTCTCCGGCTTTACCCACTGTTCGAATTGCTCCGCTGTGACATATCCCAGCTCCGTTGCGGCCTGTTTCAGGCTGGTACCGTCACGGTGCGCTTTCTTGGCTATTTCTGCTGCCTTGTCATAGCCGATGTGGGGTGTAAGTGCGGTAACCAGCATCAGCGAATTGCGCGTCAACTCTTCGATATGCTCGACGTTGGCCGTGATCCCTCTCACGCAATGCTCGTCGAAGCTCATCATTCCATCAGCGAGTAGGCGCACGCTTTGCAGGAAATTGTGGATGATGAGGGGCTTCATCACGTTGAGCTCGAAATTTCCCATGGCTCCCCCCATGTTAATCGCGACATCATTACCCATTACCTGGCAACACAGCATGATCATTGCCTCGGACTGGGTGGGGTTAACCTTGCCGGGCATGATGGAACTGCCCGGCTCATTTTCCGGAATCTTAAGCTCGCCGATGCCACAACGAGGTCCCGAAGCGAGCCAGCGGACATCGTTGGCGATTTTTATCAAGGAGGCTGCCAGGGTTTTCAGTGCGCCATGGGAATACACGAGCGCGTCATTGGACGCAAGAGCCTCAAATTTATTGCGTGCGGTAACAAAAGGCAGGCCCGTCAGGCGTGCCAGTTCGTCCGCAACGCGCGCCGCAAATTGAGGGTGGGCATTCAATCCCGTGCCCACCGCCGTTCCACCCAGCGCCAGCTCGTACAGATGCGGAAGTGTTGCTTGCACGTGCTCAAGCCCATGTTCCAGCTGCGAGACGTAACCCGAAAACTCCTGCCCCAATGTCAGGGGCGTCGCATCCTGTAAATGGGTCCGCCCAATTTTGACAATATGCGCGAATTCCTCTGCCTTGGCGGCCAACGACGCCGTCAGCGTCGTAAGCGCGGGTATCAATTGCTGATGGATGGCGCGTACCGACGCGACATGCATCGCTGATGGAAACACGTCGTTGGAAGACTGCCCCTTGTTCACATCGTCGTTGGGATGAATCTTGCGTTCCGTCCCTCTCCCTCCTCCGAGCAACTCGCATGCGCGGTTTGCCAACACCTCATTCATGTTCATGTTGGTCTGCGTGCCTGAGCCGGTCTGCCAGACCACCAGCGGAAATTCTGCATCATGACAGCCGGAGATGACCTCATCGGCAGCTTGCATGATGACATTGGCGCGTTCCGCCTCAAGCAGGCCAAGGTCGCAATTCACCTTCGCTGCTGCGCGTTTCACCATCGCAAGCGCGTGGATCAATGCGATCGGCATACGTTCGCCGGAGATTCGGAAATTTTGCAAGGAACGCTGGGTCTGGGCACCCCAAAGCGCGTCTGCGGGTACCTGCATCGTGCCCATGGTGTCCCGCTCTTCGCGGTAGTTCATGCGGGCTGGAAAAAACACATGAGGTGGCTCACACGCTGACTCAACGCTTCGGTGAATTCGACCTCGCCAATCAGTTCCGCGCGAGGGAAAGTGGACGAGTCATTCGCGTTCACGGAGGACGCGAGGAGTTATCCTTCCCATTACTCGAGGCTCTGGTTGCCTGGTCGTGTGGCTTTTCCTTCGCACAATTCAGGTAGACAGCGATGGAGGACGCCCAGGGTTTGGAAAAGGAGATCGAGCGATAAACTGCGGGCCCGACAGGTGATGCTCAGTTCTCGAGTCGGAAGGACTCTTCACCGGGTTGCCCCGTTTCAGGGTCTATCCAGTCGGAGATTCCGATCTCATTCTCCGCCTGCTCCAGGGTTTCACCCGGTTCATAATCCGATTCAGCGTTGTATTCCATGTCCTGAACGGCTTCAAGCAGCGTGGGGAAGGGACCGAAAACCTTCTCGCTCTCCGTCTCATCAAGCCAGTAAAACCCATCGGGACGTTCGATAATACGCGTGGTGTCGTAATCGCGCGACGTTTGTGGAATTGTATGAACCATGTCTACCTCCACTACGATTTAGGGATTGAACTCAGGTGAATGTTAACCTCGTCCGTAAAATTTTACCAGCGTAAATTTGTTATATAGTTAAACGATATCTGCGTTTATTTGTTCTATATTGTCATGTGTTGTTATGCGTTTATCGAACAGATAAGGTGCATCGTCTATTTTCAGGAATATTTTTTAGAGAGGGTCTTTGTATTTTCGAGGAGCTATGGTGGAGAAAGAGGAATGGTAATTTGTGAGATCTTAAAAGAAGAAAGAGCAACAGGCGAACCTCCAAAACCGCTAGCTCGGCTGATCCAATAAAAACGAGTTTGGTATGCCGCGCGAGCCAGAGGCCCGCGCGGCAAAACCCAGGTTAGCTAAAAGTAGTATCTTGATGGGAACGCCAAGGCTGGCGTACATTCTCCGTTGGGCCCGTGAAAGACAAGTTGTAGGTGACATGGGCGCTTTCACCACCACGTCACAAAAAAAAACGATAGAGTGTCAATGCTATCGTTTTTTTATGGTTTTTTTAATTGCAAAAGGTTGGCATTGGTGCTTGGCCAGTTGAGCCGCCGACTCAAGATTCCGAGTCTGAAGAGGGAAGCGGCCACGCCGAGGTTGGGCGATCGGCCCGAGGGGATTCGGTTTTCGTTGCAGTTCTTTTTCCCGCCGGTTCTGTGGCTGCTGTTTTCTTCGCCGGGGCCTTTTTATTATCCAATGGCTTCGCCGCAGGCTTAGCCGTTTTTGTCCCTTTCGCCGTGGAAGCAGAAGCCGGTGCTTTCTTTTCGGATGTTTTCTCTGTTTTTTTCTCGGCAGATCCCTTTGCTACCGTTTTTTGAGTCGTAACTCCCTTCTTGTCCGCCTTTTCTCCCAGGGACTTGGGTTTGTCAGCGGACCTGGCTGCTGCAGGTTTTCTGCTGGTCACCATTTCAACCTCCGGATTAAATGTCCGCAATTCTGACTTCTACGGATTTTCAACCTCTACCTTGATTCGCATGCGCCGAAATAAAAGAATTTCACGTGATCTAGGCCAACGGACAAGCGGATGAAGGCACACCCGGCGCCCCGTCGTCGGGGGCGCTCCTTTCCCGATCCTGAGTTTTGGGGCGTAGACCGCGTCAATTTAGTCCCAACTGAGCGCGCCGCCAGTTTGATATTCGATGACCCGGGTTTCAAAAAAGTTTTTTTCCTTTTTCAGGTCAATCATTTCCGACATCCACGGAAACGGATTGCTGGCCCCCGGGTAGAGAATATCCAGGCCGATCTGTTGACAGCGGCGGTTGGCGATATAGCGCAGGTATTCCTTGAACATGGGCGCATTCAGGCCCAATACGCCACGCGGCAGCGTATCCTCGGCATAACGGTATTCCAGTTCCACCGCTTTTTGCATCAGCGCGCTGATTTCCTCCCGAAACGCCTTGGTCCACAAATGCGGGTTTTCCATTTTTATCTGGTTGATGAGGTCGATGCCGAAATTGCAGTGCATCGACTCGTCCCGCAAGATATATTGATATTGTTCCGCGGCACCCGTCATCTTGTTCTGCCTTCCCAGCGCCAGTATCTGCGTGAAACCCACATAAAAGAACAGGCCTTCCATGATGCAGGCGAATACGATCAAGCTTCTCAGCAATTGCTGATCGGTTTCGGGGGTCCCGGTTTTAAATGTCGGGTTGGTGAGCGTATCGATGAACGGAATCAGAAACTCGTCCTTATCGCGGATCGATTTCACCTCATGATAGGCATTGAAAATTTCACCCTCGTCCAGTCCGAGCGACTCTACGATGTACTGATAAGCATGCGTATGAATCGCCTCCTCGAATGCCTGGCGCAACAAGTATTGCCGGCACTCCGGATTGGTAATGTGCCGGTAGGTACCGAGCACAATATTATTGGCAGCCAGCGAATCCGCGGTAACGAAGAATCCCAGGTTACGTTTAATCAGGCGTCGCTCATCCTCAGTCAGTCCATTTGGATCTTTCCAAAGAGCGATGTCGCGGCTCATGTTGATTTCCTGCGGCATCCAGTGGTTGGCGCAAGCAGCAAGATACTTGTCCCATGCCCACTTGTATTTGAACGGCACCAACTGGTTCACATCGGCCTGGCAATTGATGATCCGCTTATCCTCTACGGATACGCGGCGGACGGTATTCCCGACCGGAGCGGAATGCTGTCCCGCGTTCGCGCCATTTTCCGATCCGGTATTCTTCATGCCAGTCAGGCCGCCCTCCGCATCCAGGCCCAGCCGGGATGCGTTTTGTAACTCGTTTACTCGCACATCTATTCGGGGCATTCCCGGCTGTACTGCTTCATCCTCGAATGTCAGCATTCGCTATCTCCTTTTCCTTAATTGATCACGTTCCTGTTGTTTCTGTTTATTGACATGACTCGCACCCTGGGTCATCGATAGCGCAAAGCTTCACATCGGTGGCCGGCACCATCGCGCTCATGCCAGCCATGTTCCCCTCCGCCGACACTGCATTCAAGGAACCGGCCTCGATAGTCGATTTTTCCGCTGACGTTGCTGCCAAGGAGCGCAGGTAATAGGTGGTTTTCAGGCCGCGCAACCAGGCCAGTTTATAAGTCTCATCGATTTTCTTCCCGGAAACGCCCGCCATATAAATATTCAGCGACTGCGCCTGATCGATCCATTTCTGCCGCCGTGCAGCTGCTTCAATCAGCCATTGCGGTTCGATCTCGAAGGCGGTGGCATATAGAGTGCGGATATCGGCGGGTACCCGGTCTATCCTGCTTAACGAGCCATCAAAATACTTGAGATCAGAAAGCATCACCTCGTCCCAGAGCCCCAGCTTTTTCAGATCGTATACCAGATATTTGTGTACGGTGGTGAAATCACCGGACAAATTGGCTTTGACGTACAGATTGGTGAAGGAAGGTTCGATGCTCGCGGAAACACCCACGATGTTCGAGATGGTTGCGGTTGGCGCAATCGCCAGGCAATTGGAATTACGCATGCCGTACTGCCTGATGCGCTCGCGCAGCGCGTCCCATTCCAGAGTGGATGTGCGGTCTACCTCGACATATCCGCCCCGTTCTTCAAGCAGCAGATCGATACTATCCTGAGGCAGAATGCCGCGATCCCATAAACTGCCCCGGTAAGAGGCGTAACGGCCGCGCTCTTCGGCCAGTTCGGTCGAAGCCCAATAGGCGTGGTAGGCGACCGCTTCCATTGCGTGATCGGCAAATTCCACCGCCTCGTTAGAAGCGTAGGGGATGCGCATCATGTGCAGGCAGTCCTGAAAACCCATGATCCCCAGTCCTACCGGACGATGCTTGAGATTCGAATTGCGCGCCTTCGGCACGGCGTAGAAGTTGATATCGATCACGTTGTCCAGCATGCGCATGGCGGTGCGTACTGTCCGCTTGAGCTTGCCTGCGTCCAGTTCACCTCCATCATTGATGTGGGCGGCCAGATTGACGGAACCCAAATTGCACACGGCTATTTCATGCTCGTTTGTATTCAGTGTGATCTCGGTGCAGAGATTGGAGCTGTGCACCACGCCAACATGGTTTTGAGGGGAGCGAACATTGCAGGCGTCCTTGAACGTGATCCAGGGATGGCCGGTCTCGAAGAGCATGCTGAGCATCTTGCGCCATAACTGTTGCGCGGGAATCTTTTTGTGCAGGCTTAGCTCGCCCCGCGCCACTTTCTCCTCATAGGCAAGATAAGATTTTTCAAACTCCTTGCCGTATTTATCATGGAGATCGGGTACATCGGATGGAGAAAACAGCGTCCATTCACCTCCTTCCATCACTCGTTTCATGAACAAATCGGGAACCCAGGTGGCCGTATCCATATCATGAGTACGGCGGCGGTCATCGCCGGTGTTCTTGCGCAGCTCCAGGAATTCCTCGATGTCCAGATGCCATGATTCCAGATAGGCGCAGACCGCGCCCTTGCGCTTTCCCCCCTGGTTCACCGCGACCGCGGTGTCGGATACCACTTTCAGAAACGGTACGATGCCTTGCGATTTACCGTTGGTGCCCTTAATGCGCGCGCCCATTGCGCGGACTGGCGTCCAGTCGTTCCCCAGCCCCCCGGCGTACTTTGCCAGCAGCGCGTTTTCCTTGATGGATTCGTAAATACCATCCAGATTATCAGGCACTGTCGTGAGATAGCACGAAGATAACTGCGAGCGTCGGGTGCCGGAATTGAACAAGGTCGGCGTGGAGCTCATGAAATCGAAGCTCGACAGCACGTGGTAGAACTCGATGGCGCGCCCTTCCCGGTCGATTTCGTTCAACGCCAGCCCCATCGCCACACGCATGAAGAACGTCTGCGGCAGTTCAATGCGGTGTTCGCGCACGTGCAGGAAATACCGGTCATACAGGTTTTGCAGGCCCAGATAGCCGAATTTGAGGTCGCGGCTTGAATCCAGCACCTTCGCCAGACGTGGCAGATCGAATTGGGCCAGACGCTCATCCAGCAACTCGGCCTCGATCCCGCGCTTGATGAATTCGGGGAAATATGTCTCATAGCGCTCCGCCATTTCCTGCTGCAGAGCCTCTTCGCCGAGCACCTCAAAACGGAGACTGTGCAGCAGCAACCTCGCCGTGACGTAGCTGTACGCAGGCTCTTTTTCGATTAACGCGCGCGCCGACAGGACAAGCGATCTGCGAACCTCATCCATCGGGACACCGTCGTACAAATCCTTCAAAGTGGCCTTGAGTATCAAGGGAGCGTTCACCACGTCCCCCAGGTCTTCGCAGCAGGACTCGATCAGCGTCAGCAGCCGGTTTGTATCCAGCTGAGTTTTATGGCCGTTTTCCAGTACATTCAGAACGTTGGCTGCTTCCGCGGCCGCCATTTCTTTCTGTTGCGCCCGCTTCCGCGCGCGATCCTCGCGGTAAAGCACATAAGCGCGGGCGACATCGTGTTCTCCCGAACGCATCAATGCCAGCTCGACCTGATCCTGGATATCCTCGATATGGAAGGTTCCACCCGAGGGTTGGCGGCGAATCAATGCGTTCACCACATCATCGGTCAGTCGCGCCACTACCTCGCGCACTCTGGCGGAAGCCGCACCTTGGCCGCCATTAACGGCTATGAATGCTTTAGTCATGGCAATGGAAATCTTGCTGGGCTCGAACGCGGCCACGGAGCCATTGCGGCGGATAATCTTGTATTGGGAATAGCGCGAATCCTGGCCGGAGAGGGCTGAAGAAAACTCATATCCGGTGACCGTCGGGCGGGCTGTATGATCTGTAGCAAGCTGCATCTTGGAACCTCCTAATCTATATGGGAAAGGGCGATTTCCCGGCGGTTGAAGCTGAACGATGTTTATCGTCCAACCACTACATCTAGTATTAAAATTGCTCAACGTTTACTAATAGTAGTACTGTGAGCAGATTAGTGCAACCATTTTGTTACCAGCGGCAAGAGGTTTTTTGCGGGAGTGAGACCGACTATTAGCTGGCGTGATTTGCTACTTCTGCGCGGTAATTCAGCGTGTAATTAATTACCGCCCATGGAGGAACGGGGCCATACGCGACTCTTCCTATTAGCGCTTGACCTTGCCCGGCACGCTGCGGTCGGAGAGTTCACCAGTATCATCGGGCTTGGACTGCGGCGGTTCTCGTGCCATCTCCAGGGCATCGCGAATTTGTTGCGGATTATGGGCGCGTAACCCTTCAACCAGTATCCTCGATGCATCCAGCCGGTGTTCGGCATAATCGCGCAGCTTTTCCGCCATCGCTGCGGAAGGCAGCGCCGGATTGACCGGAAGCTGGGAAAGCTGCTCAAAGCTTTCTTCGTAACGATCGCTTACAGCGGCGTCGATCCGTCCCGCCAGTTCCTCGAAGGAAACTTTCCCCGCTTTGCCCTCATCCAGTATCTTCTGCCAGGCCTGACTGATCGTGCGGTCGTCGCGCAGGAATTCCCGAATTTCCTTGCGCGTCAGCAGCTCTTCGCTCCATCGGTAAGCAGGGGCGGGGATCTGGCTAGTGAGGGCAACGATCGCTATCGCGAGGGCGGCCCCTGCAGCCAAACGGTTGCGATGGGATACATGCCCGGTTGCCTCAGCAGCAGGCGCAAACAGTACGCCGCCCAGCGTACCAGTCAGAAAACCACCGATATGTGCGGCATTATCGATGCCGGTGATCAAAAAGCCGAGAACGAGGCTCGCGGTTGCAAAACCGGCCGCTCCCCAGAAGAACCAGCGAAAATCGTGGGGATGGATGTTGCGGCGCTCGAGCCAGAGAAATACCAGCAGGGCACCATATATTCCGAAAATTGCCCCCGACGCGCCGCCCGATATGGCTAATCCCTTATTCGCCACCAGCGACAGAAGATTGCCCGCCAGACCGCTGGCGAAGTAGATGGCAGTGAAGCGGACAGGCCCATACATCCGCTCGACCAGCTGGCCCCCATCCCAGAGAGCCCAAAGGTTCAGCCCCAGGTGGATAACGCCAAAGTGAAGAAACATGGCCGTACCCAGACGCCACCACTCTCCATCCTGAGTAGCCGGGCCAAAGTTCGCGCCCCACGCCAATTGCACGCTGTTCGATGAATGCCATAAGCCGGCGCCGCCGACCAGCATGGCCAGGAAGACAACCAGATTGATAACTACCAGCAGCCTGGTTACGGGTACGCCCCGTGCCCGACGGTAAAGAAGATCGTGGAGAGAAAGCATGGGCGTGGTGGGTGGACCGTTGTCCGGCAAGCATTATGATGCATAACGACAAAAGCTGCAGACGCTAAATGGAACGAGAACACCTCTCTATTCCAGTTTCAGGCATCAGTTGACGATGCCTCAAGCGTGGCGCAATATCAGTATATGGCCGCAGTAAATGTTCAGATGGCGCTATGCGGATTTGGTTGCAGAAACCCGATCGGGGCAGGATTCCTGGCACAGCTTGGCGTCGCACTGCTGCTAGTGCTGATGTTTGCGCCCGTTGCGGCCGACCCTCAAGCGCGAATTCAGCTGCCACGCACCGGGCTGACCGCGGATGACCTTGCCGTTATCGTCAACGATAGCGACCCGTTATCCAGGCAAATCGCGGATTATTACCAGAAGGTGCGTCATATCCCGCCAGGAAACATTATTCATTTGCGGTTCCCCCCGGGCCGCGACACGCTTTCCAGCGACGAGTTTCAGCAATTAAAGGTGGAGATTGACCGGGCGACGCCTGCTCACGTCCAGGCCTATGCCGTAGCGTGGACCGTTCCCTACCGGGTCGCCTGCATGTCTCTGACCTCGGCACTGGCGTTTGGTTTTGATGAACGCTACTGCTCATCCAGTTGTGGCCCGACTCAACCCAGCCGCTATTTCAACTCCCCCAGCCATTATCCTGCCAGCGATTATGAATTGCGGCCAGCCATGATGCTGGCAGGTATTGATTTTCAACAGGTCAAGACACTCATCGACCGCGGCGTTGCCGCCGACCACAGCTTCCCTGCTGGACGTGCCTATCTGGTCATTACGGCTGACAAGGCACGTAGCGTTCGGGCGGTCAACTTCGACCTTGCCGCGAAAGAACTGGACGGTGTTTTTCCCATCGAAATAGTCGAAAGCGAAGCAATTGCGGACCGCCGCGATATTCTCTTTTACTTTACCGGCCGGGTACATGTGCCGCAGCTTGATACACTAGCGTTCCTGCCCGGAGCGCTGGCGGATCACTTGACGTCTACTGGCGGTCAGTTGACGGGCTTCGGCCAGATGAGCAGCTTGCGTTGGCTGGAGGCCGGTGCGACCGCCAGTTACGGCACCGTGGTAGAGCCGTGCAACCATATGCAGAAGTTTCCGTTTCCGGGCATTGCCATGTTTCACTACGCGCTTGGCGCAAGCGCAATTGAAGCTTACTGGAAAAGCGTCGCCTGGCCGGGCGAAGGCGTTTTCGTGGGAGAACCCCTATCTCAGCCGTTTGCGCCTTATTTGCGGGAAATTCGCCCTGGGCAATTCGAGCTCCATATTTTTTCGCCACGCGAAACGCGTTTGCGTATCGAACGATCCCGTTCCGCTGCCGGCCCATTCCAACCATTTGCGCAGCAGCCGCGAATACGCCGTGGCGCGAATCGCGTGCGTTTTAAGTTTTCTGAATCGGAAGGCTACCTGCAATTGCGCTGGTAAACGGCTACTTTCCGCAAAGCTCGGCTGAGCAATAGTATTCTAGAAACTCTGAAGCCTGTTCGTGATGTGTAAACGTTGCAAACTCAAGTGACTGCTCTGATCGTTCGAGCGAAACCACTCTGGTTTCGTTCTCTGTCGGCTTTATCACCCTTTGTTTCTGGAAGATTGCTTCACCTGCGATCAAACTCCGTGTAACGGATACGATGTCGTTATAATAACGGCTGCATAAATCTGAGCGCCCCCGCAAGACGCAGCCATGAATTCATCACTCCAGCCAAACTTCAAGTACCACTTTACCGAACTCCTGCGCCCTGTATTGAGCGGCATGGCGCCGTCCAGCCCTGACATTGAAATTGAATTCTCCCGTCCCAAGCAGGCAAGTCATGGCGACTATTCCTGTAATCTCGCCCTGCAGCTTGCCAAGTCGCTACGCCGCAGTCCGCGTGACGTGGCCGCATCCTTTGTCGAAGCGCTTTCGGCTTCGCCTTATCTGGAAAAAATCGAGATCGCGGGAGCGGGTTTTATCAACTTGTTTCTTACTACGTCCGTGAAACAGCAGTTTCCACGGTACGTCCTGCGCGCCGGTGAGACTTTTGGTCATGGCAACATCGGTGCCGGAAAAAAAATCCAGGTGGAGTTCGTGTCGGCCAACCCCACCGGGCCGCTGCACGTGGGGCATGGACGAGGGGCGGCATTTGGGGCCAGCCTTGCCAATGTACTCGCCGCCGCCGGTTACTCCGTCGCCCGCGAGTACTACGTTAACGATGCGGGCCGGCAGATGGATATTCTGGCGCTCTCGACATGGCTGCGTTATCTGGAACTAAACAGTCTCGCCATCCACTTTCCCGGAAACGCGTACCAGGGCGAATACGTGCGCGACATGGCGCGGTTGATTCATAAGGCGCACGCGGGTCGATATATACATGCGCCCGCTTTGCTGTATGAAGGCATTTCCGCGGAAGAGGATTCCGAGGAAATGCTCGATGCCTTGATCGCCAACGCCAAAAAATTGCTGGGACAGGACTATGCTTATATACACAATTTCGTGCTGACCGAGCAATTAGGCGATTGCAGCAACGACCTGCTTGAATTCGGCGTAGTTTTCGACACATGGTTTTCAGAGCAATCGTTGTTCGATAGCGGTGCGGTTACAAACACGGTTCAACTACTCGAACAAGGAAATTACCTGTACGAACAGGATGGCGCGAAGTGGTTCCGTTCCGCCGATTTTGGCGATGAAAAGGACCGGGTGGTTCAGCGCGAAAACGGACAGTTCACCTACTTTGCTTCCGATATCGCCTACCATCTCAACAAGTTCCAGCGGGGGTTTGAACGTGTCATCGACGTTTGGGGAGCCGATCATCACGGCTACATCGCTCGTGTAAAAGGCGCGTTGCAGGCAATGGCGTTCGACCCGAGCAAGCTCGAGATCGCTTTGGTGCAGTTCGCGGTACTTTACCGAGACGGGAAAAAGGCCCCGATGTCGACGCGCGCCGGCGAGTTTGTCACCTTGCGGGAGTTGCGCCAGGAGGTGGGCAACGATGCAGCGCGTTTTTTTTATGTGTTGCGAAAAAGCGATCAGCACCTGGATTTCGATCTCGACCTGGCCAAGTCGCAAAGCAACGATAACCCTGTCTATTACGTGCAATACGCCCACGCCAGAGTTTGCAGCGTGCTGGAGCAGTGGGGCGAAGACACTGCCATTCTGGCTGGGGCGGATATGTCCCCGTTAGCGAGCGTCGTGGAGCTGTCACTGTTGCAAAAGCTGATCGATTATCCGGAAATGGTGGAAGCGGCGGCGAGGGAGCTTTCCCCACATCTGATAGCGTTCTATCTTAGAGAACTGGCAGGTGAGTTTCACAGTTACTATAATTCAACACGTTTCCTTGTTCCGGACATACCGCTCCGGCTCGCTCGGCTGGGACTCGTGGCCGCCGTACGACGGGTGTTGAGCAACGGGTTGAAACTGCTCGGTGTAAGCGCACCCGCGAAAATGTAGGATGCCCCATGATTGACTTTTTATGAGTCGCGATTACAAAACGCGCCCAAACTCTTCGGTTTTCGGCAAAGATAAGAATGCGTTGCTCCTGGGGGTGTTTATCGGTTATGCGCTGGGTCTTCTCAGCGCGATCGGGACGTGGATGTATATCAATAAGAGCCCCAGCCCATTTATTTCCCACGAAAGGCCGCGCAGCACCGAGACGATGGGCGCCGTGAATCAACCCGAGAAGAAAGTCGCCGGAGGTGAAGAAGGCGGCGTCAAAGCCCCGGATGGCAAGCCCCGATTTGAATTCTACAAAATACTGCCCGGCAGCGAGGAACCTGTAACGGATCAGCAACTCAAGCAACCGGCGCAGCGGCCCTCTGTCCACGAAAAGTATTTCCTGCAGGCTGGCTCGTTCCAAAAGTCCGAGGATGCGGATAATCTGAAAGCGAAACTTGCAATGATGGGGGTCGAAGCAACCGTTCAAGCTGCGGACTTGGCAGGGAAAGGCATGTGGCACCGGGTGCGCGTGGGACCCTTTTCCAGCACCGACGACATGAACAAGGTGCGCGCTTCCCTTCAACAAAATGGCGTTCCGAGCAGTATTATCAAAGTAAACGACGCAGTGCAGTAGCAGGAGTACCCCAATCGCAGCCGGGCAATACCAGCATGTTTAACTCTCGGAGCGAGTGCGCCACCAAACCACGATGCTGGTAGAATCTGGATGAGCATCAGGTGCGGCGGGCTGCTGGCTTATGATCCACGCGATACCACGAAATGCCAGCTGACTTGTCCACCCCGAGAGACCGGCTGCGGATTTGCTACTTGCTCTTGGCAGGTACGCAGCGAAGGACGGTATCGCATTCTTGTAGCCGAATTTTGTGCATTTCATCCCGGACTTCGCTCAGGCGCATATGGTTTTCAGGTTCAGGGTCCTGTTTATCTCAAGGAGAAAAACGATGAATTTATTGCGGATTCTAGCGGCAATTCTTTTACTGACAGGCATGAGCTTGACGACTATTTCCAGCGCTCGCGCTGAAATTGTCGAAGGCAGGGATTACACGACCCTGTCTCATCCTCAGCCGGCGGATGAAAAAAGCATCGAAGTTATCGAGTTCTTCTGGTACGGCTGCCCGCATTGCTATGAACTCCACCCGCGGATCAAGGCCTGGCTTAAGCGGATGCCTGGCGATGTAAGCTTCCGTTATGTTCCCGCTGTCTTTCGCGCAAACTGGATCCCGGGCGCAAAAACCTTTTACGCGCTCGAAGCGCTTGGAATGAGTGATAAATTGCACGACAAAGTCTACGATGCCATTCACCGTGACAAGATCGATCTGACCAGGGACGAGATACTGTTCGACTGGATAGCCAAACAAGGGGTCGACCGGCAGAAATTCATCGATGCCTACAACTCGTTCGCGGTTCAGAACCAGGTCACACGCGTCACGCGCATGTCCAAGGATTACGTATTGACGGGGGTTCCGGCCGTGGTGGTGGATGGAAAATACCTTACCAGCGGAAGGATGGGCAGCACGCCGGAAGACACGATCCGGACAATGGAAGAATTGATCGAAAAAGTGGGCAAGGAAAGGAAGAAATAGAAGACGTACGGGTAGGATCGATTGAGCATTTTTGTCAATCGGCCAGCAATACCTTCCATAGAGAATCTGTTGGTTAATTCGGCGAGTGCCATTGAAGGTCATCATTAGCGGTGCGACAAGCGGGCTGGGCAGGGCACTGACACAACATTACACCGAAGCGGGCGCCACGCTTGGCCTGATTGCAAGGCGGCGTGACTTGCTGGAGACATTGGCCGCGGAATCATCGCGTGCGTCAATCTATGCGGCTGATGTTCGCGATGCGGGAGCAATCCGGGCAGCAGGGGAGGATTTCATGCACCGCTACGGTTGTCCCGACGTCGTTATCGCCAATGCCGGTATCAGCCGGGGGACCTTAACCGCCTATGCCGAGGATAATGAAGTGTTCGAGGACATCGTGGCGACTAACGTCCTGGGCATGGTCAACCTATTCCAGCCGTTTCTTGCCGCGATGCAGGCAGCCGGACGCGGCAGCCTGGTTGGCATTGCGAGTGTGGCCGGCTATCGAGGTCTTCCGGGAGGCGGCGCTTACTCGGCTTCCAAAGCCGCCGCCATCAGCTATCTTGAGAGCCTGCGGGTGGAGATGTACGGTAGCGGTGTGTCCGTCATTACTATTTGCCCTGGCTATATCGTAACCCCCATGACGGCAAATAATCCCTACCGCATGCCCTTTATCCTGACAGCGGAAGTCGCCGCTGAAAAAATCATCACCATTGTTGAGAACAAGGTATCGTTTGCGGTGATTCCCTGGCAGATGGCAATCGTGGCGCGTGTTCTGAAACTGCTGCCCGATTTTCTTTATGATCGCCTCTTTGCAAATGCTCCGCGCAAGCCCCGGTGACAGCAAAACGAATTACCGGGGTTCGGTTTGGGGTGGGCGATGGGCTGGTAATGGGCCGGAGCAGAGGGAGTGAGCTTAATGTTGAACGTCACGTAAAAATACACTTAAAGAGGTGTTACCGATGACAGAAAAAGCGATTTTTGGTGCGGGCTGTTTCTGGGGCGTGGAGGCTGCGTTTCGGGCAGTCGAGGGTGTGCACGAGGCAATATGCGGCTATTCCGGAGGGCGCTGGAAAAACGCGACCTATCATGATGTCTGCACTGGAGATACCGGCCACGCGGAAGTTGTGCAGGTGGAATACGATCCGTCTCGGGTCAGTTACGACGCTTTGCTCGCTGCGTTCTGGAATAGCCACAATCCAACCACGCTCAACCGTCAGGGCCCGGATATCGGCACTCAGTATCGTTCGGCCATATTCTTTTATACGCCCGAGCAGGAGGCTGCGGCGCGACTTTCCAAAGAGAAGCAGGAGCAAAGCGGGCGTTGGCAGGGCTCGATCGTGACGGAAATCTCGCCCGCCGGCGAATTTTACCGCGCTGAGGAATACCATCAACGCTATTTTGAGAAGCGCGGCATATCCGGATATTGCCACACTTGAGAAACATCTGAACAAGTCGTCGCGGGCGCGACAGTGGGTTTGGAATGCGGATAATGGGGTGCGCTCTACTCCAGCTGTCGCAAGCCTGCAGAATCCTCAAGATCCTTCGGGCAGCGGTGTGCCTAACCGGTTGCGGATTTCGGCGATGCGCGTTTCGCTTACCTTGGCATTGATCGCTGCCGGCAAACGGGCGGGGTCGGAGATGGTTCTGTTCAGGTGTGCGGCAATGGAGCCTGCATCAACCCTCCTGGCTGCCTCGAATGCCTGTTGCAGACGCTCCGTCTGAGGATATGGACGTTCGGCATAGCCGGGGCGGCCATGGAAATCGCATGAGCAAGCTTGCAGAAATTCTTCGAAGCGGTCGGGCTTGCGATATGCATCCACCCTTTGGAGCATGTCGGCGATAGTAGCCGCGCGTAATTCAGCTGCGCGGTGCACGTCGCCATGGTAGCGCGCCACCAACAACGCCAGATCGCGCGCATCGTTAGGTACACGGACGCGCTCACATAAACCCGCCACCAGTTTTACGCTGCGCGCTTCGTGACCGATATGACGAGGCCACTCCGCAGGTGGCGTGGTGCCTTTGCCGAGATCATGGGTAAGCGAAGCAAACCGCACCGGTAGAGTATAATTTTTCGCCGCTGCATGATCGATTACCATCATGACATGCACCCCGGTATCGATTTCGGGGTGATATTTCGCCGGTTGGGGCACACCGAAGAGTTCATCGACCTCGGGCATGATCCGGGTTAATGCACTGCACTCGCGCAGCGCATAGAACATGCGCGAAGGTCGCCGTTCCATCAAGCCGCGCGCAAACTCCTGCCAAACCCTCTCGGGTACCAGGGCATCCACTTCGCCGTTGTGAACCATCTCGCTCATCAGCGCGAGCGTTTCGGGCGCAATACGGAAACCGAAACGAGCGGCAAAACGGGCTGTTCGGAGTACCCGCACGGGATCTTCGGTGAAAGCCGGACTGATGTGGCGCAGCACGCCAGCTTCGAGATCGGCGACTCCTCCAAAAGGATCGATGATATTGCCATCCTGATCCTTGGCCATGGCATTGATAGTGAGGTCGCGTCGCGCCAGGTCCTCCTGCAATGTCACTTCGGGCGAAGCGTAAACTTCGAAGCCCTTGTATCCGCGCGAAACCTTGCGCTCGGTGCGGGCAAGGGCATATTGTTCCTGTGTTACCGGATGGAGGAAAACCGGAAAATCCTTTCCTACCGGCCGGTAGCCAAGCCGCACCATTTCGTCAGGCGACGAACCCACCACGACATGATCGTGATCGAAAACCGGCAGGCCAAGAATCTCGTCACGTACCGAGCCGCCAACAAGGTAAGTTTTCATTATTGGGCTACATCAATCCTAATCTAGTCTAATCTCGTCAGCGAAACGAGGTACTCAAGAAATTTTACCAGCGCTAACAATCTGAGGTGGCGAGTGTAATTTTTTCTTCTGCGCGTTCAGCTGGGGCTCTATGGCGTACTCGGAAACCTCTTGTAATGGAAATTCTCAGGACGCGTTTTTCCCAATGGACGTGGGTTAACGTCCGGCTGACCAGTGACGGAGGCAATCGAGCCTTTCACGCGGGGTCTGATGAGCCAGATATATCGGCGCCACTTCCTCCAGCGTCGTCGGATGGATGCCCCATATTTCCATGAAATTGCTGGGTTTGGCGCAATCACATACGTTGTCAATTTTCATGGAATAGTAGTTGTCCACACTCATGAGTTTGCCCGGCAGGATTTCCATCACTGCCGCTTCCAGATGGGAGAGCACGTCATTGAGGCCGACAATTGCAGGGTCATGTCCGGTGACGTGCGCCGAATATTCGACCAATTCCCGCAGGCTGTAGCACCTCGGACCGCACAAATCGTAACTCTGGCCAAAAGTCTTCGGATCATCAAGACTCAACGTAAATGCTTGAACCACATTCTCGACAAAGATCGGCTGGAATTTCGCATCCGGTAATGCCAGGGGCAATACCGGCAGCCGACCCAGCCTCGCAAACAGGTTAATTGAAGAATCCCCCGGCCCGAATATGACCGAGGGCCTGAAACTCGTGGCAGCCAAGCCGGATGTCATGACGATCCGTTCGCCCTCGGCTTTGGAGCGAAGATAGGCGCTGGGCTGGTTTGGGCCGGCATTCAGGGCGCTCATCTGCAGTATCCGCCCGATGCCGTTGCGTCTGCACGCGGCCACGATTTTCTGCGGCATCTCCACGTGCGCGTTATGAAAATCGTCGTGGACAACGCCCACCAGGTTGATGACCGCATCCATGCCCATCAGGAGCAGGTCGAGTTGGTCGTCGTCGTAAGCTGTCACCTCCACCAAATCCACGGTAGGGATAGCCAGGAGGTCCTTGGCCCGCTCATAATTGCGGGTGGGAACACGCAACTGGATTTGCTGGTCCGTCAGAACGTTGGCGAGGTGACGGCCTACAAAACCGCTGCCGCCAAAAATGCACACATTATTGATGATCATGGCGTGTTTTCACCCTCCGCGAGTTTTTCAACACCGGAACGGGACGCGACGATGCCTAGTCGGTTCTTCAGGGCCGTTATCTGATGTCCCAAGGTTCGGGCGTAATACATCGAGTTGCTCATGACCTTTTTTACATAATCACGGGTCTCGCTGAAGGGGATGGTTTCCGCGTAAATGGCTCCCTCAAGCGGTTTTTCATCCCGCCATTGCCACGCGCGACTGGGGCCGGCGTTATAGGCCGCGGATGCGAGCAGCGGCTGGTCTCCGGACAGGGTCAGGACGTGCTTGAGATAATAGGTGCCCAACATTAAATTGGTGTTGACCTCGGTGACGCGTGCAGCCTGAAATTTCCTTATTCCCACCTTTTTTGAGGCCCATTTTGCCGTGGCTGGCATCAGCTGCATCAGGCCCATCGCTCCGGCGCTGGATCGTGCATCGCTCACAAAGCGGCTTTCCTGGCGGATAAGGCCATAAACCCAGGCTTCGTCCAGTTCCTGTTGTTTCAGGATGTTGCGCAGGGTATCGCGATGAGGAGCAAGAAAACGCAGGCTGAAATCGTGATACTCCACGGTCCTGTCCGCCGTATAAATAGCGCGGTCGTAAATCCCGTTCCGGCTGGCCACTTCGGCCGCCGCCAGCAGGCGGCGATCATCGAAATTGCGTATTACCCAGGTCCATTCGCGTGCGGCCTCCGTCCGCAGGTTCAGGCGGTACAGCGCAAGCGCCCGGCGGATTCCGGGCAATCGCTCGACTGCGGCCATCTCCTGCCGCGTGGCCTTGTATGACTCTGCCGGAGCGCCGATCGTTAATCCCAAATCCTCTTCCGCAAGTTGACCATAGAAATTATGTTCGTTGCTTAAAGGAGCAAGAATCTCGTTCGCCTCGGGTGTTCTGCCCTTCGCCTTCAAGGCGCGTGCTTTCCAGTAACGCCATACTCCGGCCTGTTGTTCCTGGGTTGACATGGCTTCAATAGTGTCCAGTACCAAGTCCCAGTCGCCTGCGCGCAGAGCCGCGCGGGTTTTCCAGCCGAGCTGCGCATCGGATAACGCAACGGGTGTACTACTGCTCGCCGACTCCATAAACCAGCTTAAGGCACGGGGGTTCAATCTCCGTGCCGCCTGATCTGCGAGCTGGGCCATGAAATAAGCATGTTCCGCTTCATCGAACTGTTCCCGTATCCTTGGCCAATAGGCGTAAGCCTGGTCGGGACCGCTACGGGTCAACCGCAGCAGTGCGAATATTGCAACTTCGCGGTCAGCGCGAGTCTTTAAGTTCTTTCCATGTGTTTCAAGGTAGCGCAGGGGATTGTCTGTGGCCGCGGCAAGCTTGCGTTCATTGAGCCCTTGATCTTCGGGAAGGTACAGATTGATGCGCTTTGCCACGCTTACGTTGCCTGCTTCCAGCGCCAGTCTCAGTCGAGCCCATACGTCGTCTATGGTTAGCACTCCGTTGTCTACAAGCGCTTCGAATACAGGGGTGCAGCTTTCCGGCAGGTCGCGGGGGTTAAACCACAGGGGACGGCCTTGGGTGTGTGCGCTGGCATCGTATGCAGCCAGGCGCTGCTGCAGGGAATAGCAGGTCAGTTCCATATCCGTGCTCGTCAAACCCGGGTACTCTTCTGCAAACAAAGCCCATTGCTGTGTTTTGCCCAATGTCTTCAGCCATTCGGCTTTCAGCCGATCACTCAGCGGCGTATCCTTGTAGCGTTCCAGAAACGTTTTGATCGCGCCGGGGTCCACTAATGGGTTCTCAAGCTGGGGACGCAACTGGTAATAGGCGGCATATGGTTCAAGTACATGCCCTTTCAGACGTTGAGCATATGTCGCTACCCGCACGGAATTACCCGCCTGGAACGCCTGCCGCAGGGCAAGGAAGTCGTCGTCCTGCCCAGCTGTCAGGGTTCCGGCGCAAACTGCCAACCATAAACCTGCAAACAACTTTTTCATAACCTGCTATATCTAAGTGAAGTGAAGATTCAACCGTCCCGCTCTTGCCCCTTCAACTTTAAAACGTCCGTTAAAGAATAGCACATCATGCCGTATATCAGCTTAAACCCCGCCACCAATGAGACGCTCAAGACCTACGCGAGTTGGGACAGCCGTCATCTCGCATCTGTTCTGGAGCAGACGGACGGTGTGCAACGGACCTGGGCGCTGACCACATTACCCGAACGGGCGGACCGCATGAATCGCGCCGCCATGCTGCTGCACGAGCGGGTCAATGAGTATGCCGTGCTGATGGCCGCCGAAATGGGCAAGCCATTGCGCGAGGGGCGGGCCGAGGTGGAGAAGTGCGCACTTGCGTGTGATTATTATGCGGTGCATGCGGAGCACTTCATGCAGATCGAGAGGGTCCAGACTGACGCCGGCAAAAGCTATGTTTCCTACGAACCGCTAGGCGTCGTACTTGGCATAATGCCCTGGAATTTTCCTTTTTTTCAGGTCATGCGTTTCGCTGCTCCCAGCCTGATGGCGGGCAATGCCTGCGTCCTGAAACACGCGTCCAACGTTCCGCAATGCGCCCAGGCGCTGGAACAGCTGTTCCGTGACGCCGGATTTCCTCCGCATCTTTTTACCACGCTCATGATCGAAGCTTCCGATGTGGCGGATGCTATCGCGAGCCCCTTTGTGCACGGGGTAACGCTTACCGGCTCAGAGGCAGCAGGGCGTAAAGTTGCTTCCCATGCCGGTCAGCATTTAAAGAAATGCGTATTGGAACTCGGCGGTTCGGACGCGTTTATTATATTAAAAGATGCGGATCTGGATATCGCTGCCAGCTTTGCGGTGAAATCGCGCTTCCAGAACTGTGGTCAATCCTGCATTGCCGCCAAGCGCATCATCCCGGTGGCGGAAATAGCCGAGGAGTTCTTGTCGCTGTTCATTAAGAAAACGGCGGAACTGAAGATGGGCGACCCGATGAGTGACGCAACGCAGCTCGGTCCAATGGCAAGGCTTGATCTGCGGAAAGACTTGCATGAGCAAGTCGTCGATTCAATTGCGCAAGGTGCGGAGCCAATTCTTGGATGCGAGCCGGTCCACGGAAACGGGGCGTTTTACCCGCCATCGATACTCTCCCGGGTAACCGCGAAAACACGGGCTTATAATGAAGAATTATTCGGGCCCGTGGCTACTGTAATCCCTGCAGCAAATGAAGAGGAAGCCATCCATATTGCCAACGACACCCGTTTCGGACTTGGTTCAAGTATTTGGGGCCGAGACTCTGACCATGCCGAACAAGTCGCGCGCCAAATTCAAGCCGGATGCAGTTTTGTCAACGGTATGGTCCGGTCCGACCCCCGCCTGCCATTTGGGGGCATCAAGGATTCGGGCTTTGGCCGCGAGTTGTCGTACCATGGCATACGAGAGTTCGTTAACATCAAAACGGTCTGGATACGGTAATTTTAACGCTTATGCTGGCAGCAAAAAGGCTGGCCGAAGTATGGGGAGTTTCGGCTCGGGCAGACCGGGATACGTCCAGAGACACCTCGGACGCTCTATCCCGGTAATCAGGATCGTTTAGACCACACCCTGACCGATCATCGCATCGGCGACCTTTACGAAACCGGCCACGTTCGCACCGTTGACATAACTGACCGTCCCGTCCGTGCGCCGGCCATATTGCAGGCAAGAGCGATGTATCGCCTGCATGATTTCAAGCAATCGAGCGTCCACCTCTTCCCTGGGCCAGGAAAGCCGCATGGCGTTCTGGCTCATTTCCAGACCGGAGGTGGCTACGCCGCCCGCATTGCTGGCTTTGCCAGGTGCAAAAAGAATTCCGCTGCGTTCAAAGCATTTCACAGCCTCGGCGGTCGATGGCATGTTGGCGCCCTCGGCAACGCAGATAACTCCGTTTTTAATCAGGGTTGCGGCATCCTCCTCATTCAGTTCGTTCTGTGTCGCGCAGGGTAAGGCGACATCCACCGGCACATGCCACGGGCTCATATCGGGCAAGAATTCCGCTTTCACACGTTCGGCGTAGTGGGTTATCCGGGCATAAAGGCGATTCTTGACTTCCATCAACTCAGCCAGTTTTTCAGGGGTGAAGCCCTCCTTATCCACCACTGTGCCGCTGGAATCCGAGACGGTGACGACTTTGGCGCCAAGCGCCATCGCCTTTTCCACCGCATATTGCGCCACGTTTCCCGAGCCCGACACCGAAACCCGCATCCCGTCGAGAGAACGGCCGGATTGCTTGAGCATCTCCTCGGCGAAATAAACCGTTCCGTACCCGGTGGCTTCCGGGCGGATCAGCGATCCGCCGAAGCTCAGACCCTTTCCGGTAAATACACAGTCCGCCCGATTGGACAGCTTTTTCATCATCCCGGCCATGAATCCCACTTCGCGCCCGCCCACGCCGATATCACCGGCGGGGACGTCGGTATCGGAACCGATATGGCGGAACAGTTCGCTCATGTAAGCTTGACAGAAACGCATCACTTCGCCTTGGCTGCGGCCTTTGGGATCGAAATCCGCGCCGCCCTTGCCGCCCCCCATGGGAAGCGTGGTGAGCGCATTTTTGAAGGTCTGCTCGAATGCGAGAAATTTCAGAATAGAGAGATTTACGGAAGGATGAAAACGCGTGCCTCCCTTGTAAGGACCGATGGATGAGCTATGCTGAATTCGGTAGCCACGGTTGACATTGACATCGCCGTGATCATCTACCCACGCAACCCTGAAAATGATTACTCGCTCCGGTTCTGTCAGGCGATCCAGAAGACCATGCTCGGCATACCGGGGATGTTCCGTGATGAAAGGCCAAAGACTTTCAATCACTTCGGCAACCGCCTGCAGATATTCAGGCTGGCCGGGATTGCGTTTCGCAATATAAGTGCAGAATTCTTGAAAACTTTGATACTTCATTGGATTCCCCTGTGTGACAAAACCATTTTCCCAAGGTGAGCATTCTGCCAAATTACTCGCCGACTCGCACTGTATTTATGAGGAAAGTCAGGAACAACGGGTTTGAACGGGGTTACGTGGCGGCTTCCGATGTTTCACAATCCATCGAACCGTTGCCGGATAACTGCCGCTGGAATCGCGACCACAACATCCTTGCGTCGCGTTATCCGCGCTTTTTTTGAGGGGAAGTCGCGTCTACTTCCAGCTTAGCCCAGCCAGAGTCATCGAGGTGTTAGTGTGCGACGGGCGCTACTTGGGCTCCGCATCATTCTTATCATTTTCATCTTCATTTTTGCGCGCCCTCGGGGGTCTAGTCCACCAGACAATGAGAATCAGCAGCGACAGGGCCACGGCCGCTTCGAGGAGTAAAATCCACATGATTTCGAGGTTGCTGTATATTTATGAGATGCCACTTTAAACAAAACGGGATGAAAAACCAATTAACTTTATTCGCTATCGCCTCGCTGCTGTTGCTCCAGGCTTGTACAATGGCGCCGAAGAGAACCACTGAGGCACCCCAGCCCGTTCCGCCGTTGCCGGTTGAAACCGCGCCGGTGGTCGTGCTCCAACCAACCGATTGGAATTCGGTGACCGGCTGGGCGGAGGACGATATTCGTCCGGCATGGGATGCGTTTCTCCGCAGCTGCGCGGTTCTGAAAAACAAGCCGCTGTGGCAGGAAACCTGTGTCCAGGCTGAATCACTGCAAGCGCAGGATGGCGTTACTTTGAGGCAATTCATCGAGAGCCGCTTTGTTCCGCATCAGGTGTTGAATTCGGACGGTAGCGGGGAAGGACTCATCACGGGCTATTATGAACCCCTGCTGAAGGGCAGCCGCAAGCAGTCAAAGCGTTACAGGTATCCGATATATACCACCCCTGATGAGCTCCTGGTGATCGATTTGGGAGAAGTATACCCGGAGCTAAAAAACATGCGGTTGCGCGGACGCTTGCAGGGACGCAAAGTGGTGCCTTACTACAGCCGGGCTGAAATAGAAGGTGGTCCGGGGCAGCCGAAGGGGAAGGAGTTGCTATGGGTAGATGACGAAGTCGATTTGTTTTTCCTGCAAATCCAAGGTTCGGGCCGCGTGGAGCTTGAAAATGGTGAAATCGTGAGGGTGGGCTACTCCGATCAGAATGGCCATCCCTACAAATCCGTTGGAAGATTGCTCGTGGAGCGCGGTGAACTGGCGCTGGACAAGGCGTCGATGCAGGGAATCAAGGCGTGGGGGCAAAAAAATCCGCGAAAATTGCCCGAGCTGCTGCAGCAGAACTCGAGCTTTGTTTTTTTTAGAGAGCTGCCCGCTAACGTGACAGGTCCGCTGGGCTCCCTCGGCGTACCGCTCACCCCGGGTCGAAGCCTTGCTATTGATCCTCGCGTGGTACCGCAGGGCGCACCTGTTTTTCTCGCTACGACCTGGCCCAATACCGATAAGCGCCTTCATCGGTTGATGGTGGCCCAGGATACAGGCGGCGCGATCAAGGGTAACGTGCGGGCCGATTTCTTCTGGGGCTTTGGGCCGGATGCGGCGAATCAGGCAGGAAAGATGAGACAAACGGGCAAGATGTGGGTATTAATGCCCGCCAGTTATGTGTCGCAGGGAGACTTGCCGCTGGTGCCGGTAGCGCAAAAAACCTGTTGTTGAACTCATTGGGCATGACATCGCCACGGTTATTTTGTGCCTGCGGCATTCAGTTTCTTTTCGATGGTATCGGAGGGGATCATTCCAGGGATTACTGACCCATCCGCGAATATAAGCGTGGGTGTACCGTTTATCCCATTCTTCCGGCCCGCCTGAAGAATCGTTTCAATCGGCGTATCACAATCCTTTCCGGTGGGAGCGGCACCTTTCAGCATAAAGTCATCCCAGGCCTTAAGCCGATTGGGAGAACACCAGATAGCCGTGGCCGTTGGCAGCGAACCGTTGAGCACCGGATAAAGCAGGGTGTAGATCGTCACATCCTTCACATTAGCCAATTCTTTTTCCAGCCGCTTGCAGTAAGGGCAATTCGGATCCGAGAAAACGACCAGCTTGCGCTTCCCGTTGCCCCTTACCGCTTTAATCGCCTGATCCAGCGGAAGCGTGTCCATGCTGATGCGGCGCGTGTCCTTGATCTGTTGCAGACGCTCGCTGGTCAGGCTTTGCTTCGTCTGGGGATCAATCACATGCCCGAAAAACAGGTAAGTTGCTTTTTCGTCTGTATAAAAAAGTTCTCCTCCCACCACAACCTCATACAGTCCCAAAAAAGGCGTTTTTTTAACGCTCTCTATCTTTTCGCCGGAGAAAGTTGTCTGCAGGGCTTTTTTTACAGCTTCTTCATCAGCAGCAGCCGAACCCGCGAGTAAGCACAATATCAGGGCAGTGAAAACGAGTTTCAAACGCATGACCATCGCTCCGGTTAAGTGGATATTTTGAGGTTGTTATTGCGTTGCTACTTCGGCGTCAACTCAACGCATGCTGCATCAACCGGTCTTTTATTACCGGGAGGCGGTTCGTAATTCCCAACCCTAGATTACGCAAACGGACGAGTGTTGGATTGGAATTTGCGAATAACTTCTGCAGGCCGTCGGTGACCAGTGCCAGCGCGAGAATGTCTTCTTTACGGGCGCGCTCATACCGGCGCAGCAGCAGGTAATCCCCACAGTCCGGCTCCAACCCGCGCGTCCCGAGAGTGTTGGCGAGTTCGCGCGCATCGCGCAAGCCGAGATTGACGCCCTGCCCTGCAAGTGGATGGATACCGTGGGCGGCGTCGCCAATAAGCGCAAGCCGCGACCGTACAAGTTGCTTCACATGCACAAAATCCAGCGGAAATCCGGCTGGCCGGGTCACAAGCTGCATCTCCCCCAGCACCCTACTTGCGGCATTCCTGACCTGAGTGCATACCTCCGCCTCAGGCGCATCGAGCAACGGTCGGGCCTGCTCTTCCTGCAACGACCACACCATGGATACCATCTTCCCCGGCAGTGGCAGCAGGGCCAGCACGCCATCCCGCCGGAACCATTGATGAGCAATGTTATGGTGACGCCGTTCCGTGCTGAAATTCGCCACCACGCCTATCTGCTGGTAGGGATGGCGCGAAACTTCGATTTTTCCCTGTTCTCGCACCCAGGAATTCAAACCATCGGCGCCGACAACCAGGGAACCTTGTAACAGGGTGCCGTCTTCCAAATGTAACTCGGCGTGTGATTCGGTCCATTCCAGCGATGCGCATCGGGCCGGGCAGAACATCTTGATATGTTTTTTCTGGCGCTTCAGTGCGTCCCATACTGCCGTTTGGAGCTGGCGATTTTCCACAATGAATGCAAGTTCCGGATAGCCGATATCGTAGGCGCTGAAATCAAGACGAGCGGCATTGTCATCGCCAAACACAGCCATTTTATAAACAGGGGTAATCCGGGCCTCGTCCAGCACTTGCCACACGCCGAGATCCTGCAAAAAACTGGCGCTGCCCGGGCTGATAGCGTAAATTCTGCTGTCCCAGCTTTCGTCCTCAGGGAGCGGCATCGGTGGACGAGATTCCACCAACGCAATTTTTAGCCCGCTGTTTTTGAGAGCCAGCGCCAAGCTTGCCCCAACCAGGCCGCCGCCAATAATAACGACATCGAATTTCATAAAAGCATTATACCCGGCTTTGAATCCAGGGGATGAAGAGTGGCAGATTTCGCGACGGAGGTTCCTCATACGGACGAAGCTCAGTCTAAATTTGAATTTTTCTTCATATCGTCATAAGGATACGAAGCTAACCCGGTGTTAATCTTGACATGATGCCTTGCTAAAGGCAGAATTTCGCCTCCTTAGCGAATACGTGGCGAATTAGCTCAGTGGTTAGAGCAGCGGAATCATAATAGGCAGGCTGCTCATAACTTCCACCTTATTCATCAATCAGTTACATTCAAATCCTTTCTTGCTGTTCACATCTCATTCACATTCACATGGATATGAGGTGTTTAAATGGCAACAGTTCGTAAGCTATCTTCCGGTAAATGGAATGCCCAGGTACGTCGCAAAGGGCATCCTTCTATATCCAAGTCATTCACCTATGAGAAAGATGCTCATGTCTGGGTTCGTTCTATCGAATCTGATATGGATAGGGGGTCGTATGTAAACCGATCTTCCGCAGACAACACTACATTAGGTGAAGCCCTTATTAGATATAGGGATGAGATTACCCCTAAGAAGAAAGGGAAGGATCAGGAACTAAGACGCATTTCACAATGGCTTAAGCATCCCTTAGCTAAAAGATCATTGTCTTCTTTAAAAGGGAAGGACTTTGCGAAGCATAGGGATGACCGACTATTGAAAAGATGTTCCGCTGGGACTTTGAGATTAGAACTGGCACTGATAAGCCACGTCTATACCATCGCATTGAAAGAATGGGGCATACCCGTCACTAACCCTGTTTCCTTAATTAGGAAGCCAACAGCCAATAATGCTAGGACAAGAAGACTAGAAGATGATGAGGAAGATAGATTATTAAATGCCTGTCGGCTGTCTAAGAACATCCTTCTATATCCAATAGTAGTATTAGCTATAGAAACTGCTATGAGACTGTCTGAGCTACTCAATATGGAATGGACAGACATTGATATTAAGAAACGTATCATAGTCCTGTCGGACACTAAGAATGGAACAGCTAGAACCATTCCATTATCACTAAGGGCAATAGAAGTCCTTTCATCTATCCCTAAGCATATTGCCGATAGGCGTGTCTTCTATAAATGGAAGCCTAGAAGTGATGCAATGAATGGCGCATTTAAAACTGCTGTGAAGAAAGCAGGTATGGATAACTTTCATTTCCATGACCTACGCCATGAAGCTACATCTAGATTATTTGAGTTAGGGATGAATGTAATCGAAACTTCTGCTGTGACTGGACATAAAAGCCTTCAGATGTTGAGAAGATATACTCATATCAGTCCTAATGTCCTTATTAATAAATTAGATGGTCAATCTGACCGTCCTTTAAGATATTCTGATATAGGGTAGGGCGCTGAGATGCCCCTACCAGCATAAATATCACATGCCAATCTTCTGAAAGGTAATAGGGATAAGGGTTATAGCAATATAGCCCTTTTTTTATTATTTATTTTCATCTTTACTGCATCAATAGCGTATTACATATGCATCTTCAATCGTATGTGATACCGCATCAGAACAATAACTATCCTTTTAATTCAATAATTTATATAACCGCATGATTAGGACGTGCTAGTTCCTTGCAAGTCAAGCACTTTTTGTGATATACTATATGCATAAGATGTCAATATAGTTATCCAATAATAGTAATAGTATCACAGTAAACTTTAAATGTAAAAGGAGTAAGTAAATGGAAGACGATTCAATATTCAATCAAGAACATCACAGCAACGAAGCAACTGCTTTCCTAGCTAAAAAGCACAACAGCGTAATGGAACAAGTGAAGGGTATGCGGAATGCCTTTCATGATCTTCATAAAGAAGCTACTGCTGAGCCGGATTGGTCGCGGATGCTTATGCAGGCTCAATCCCAGCAGGCCAAGATGCAGATACGTGCCGCACGTGAAACTTACGAAGAAGAAGCCAAATACAAGGCGTGGGAGGCTATTCAGAAAGTTCAGGATGGGAAAGTAACCCAAATTCTATCGAAGCCATTACATGAACGTAACAAGCAATTTTATGATGAGCTAAGACGAAGCGACGTCCAGTCCTATTACGATACGAAAGTACAAGCGCAACGTCGCCGCGACATTCAGACCTTAGGACTTGCATATCACCTGAAGAATGGGGGTAAGTAATGGATGACATTCAGGGAGTAAGGAAGGATGGGCAATACCTACGATTAGTCACAGGACGAGATGAGGATAACTTCCACAAGAAGTCCAGCCTGCAAGTTAATGAGTCTGTAGCTGCTTTGATCCGCAAGTTAGGTGAGACGTACAGTCAGGGAGCTATTGCAGCCATCCTAAATGAGAAAGGAATCCTTCGGAATGGTAAAGACGTTTGGTCTCAGTATCACATCAGTCGATGGATGAAAAAGCATCACATCAAAGCGGTTCACGCATGGCGCGGCAATCGGAACGTAGCCCATGAACGTCAAAGCGTATAAAGACGCGATCCACGCCAAATGTAAAAGTTGTGTTGGGGAGGAATCAGTTAAATATAAAGCTGATTCTGCTGAGCTTATAGAAGTCTGTTCCAGGGTGAGTTGTAGTCTTCATAGGTTCAGACCCCGGCCGCAAAGGAAGGAACTAACAGAAGTAGAAAAGATGATGAGGGACCTATTAGGATGAGTAACACACTTTCGTTACACAACAAACGCTATTTGAATCAGCGGGAGTTTTCAGATCAGTACGACAGTCACATGTCGCAAGTAGCGTGCAATATTCTGTTCAGTGATCCAAAGCTTCTATCGGTTTACTTTAAGACCCCATCTTTAAGTGAGGATCGTAAGCTGGGAATCGATCAGTGGATTGATGTGGAGAGGATGAAAATCTCCTACAGAATCCGTGACGCTAAATTCAAACCTTATTTCCTTGAAGGTTTCACTATAAGGAATGTGAGCAGGTTTGGACCAACCGAACTGGAGAAGATACAGACGGATGATTATGCGGACTGGCTTTTGTACGCTGTGGCTCACCCTTCTGAATATGGTGTGGTTGACTGTGGCGTATTGATCGACCTAAAAAGTGTTGGAAGCCAATTGGTTACTTATCCCCATCTAATTGAACAGGCAACGAAAGGAAATGGATTTCTAGAATTCTCATATGACGCCTTCCCTTCTGATCCGGTGGTGGGTACGTATGGGGTTAAACGTAAGGAGGCAGTGCCATGCCCATCGCTGTAGTTGCCGGCTTAGCAAGCATCGGGGCCACAATAGGTAGCACCATGATGGGTATGGCTGCTACCAAGAAACAGAAGAAGGCCGTACAACGGCAAGTAGCAGCACAGCAGGAAATGAATCAATTAGAAACAGCTAGACAAGCTGTATTGAACCAACGTGAAAGGGTACAGCAAGTACGTGAAGCAAGAATAAGACGCGCGAATGTCGTCGCTGGTGCTAGTAATGCCGGGGTAGGATTTACTGGTGGTACTAGTGGTTTATCTGGTGCTACTTCTAGCATCACTTCAGGATTGGGGGCTAATTTAGGAACTTTGGGGCAGATGTCCTCATTCTCTCAACAGTTATCAATGATTAATCAACGGTCTGCACAAGCCGAAGCTGACTTCTTTAATGCCGGACAGAAAGGCCAAATGTGGCAGTCCATATTTGGTGCTGTAGGTCAGGTTGCCGGTGGTGTTAATAGCTTTATGGGAGGTACTAAGCAAGCTGCTACTTCGTGGGCAGGGGGTAATACCATAGGGGAAGTTAAAGGTGGCAGTGGTGGCTTCACATTTAAAGACCTAATCAGTAACCCACTAAAACAGACCAACATCTTCGATACATTAATTGAATCACCAATGAAAGGTGCAACTCGTAATCCGATCTTTAATTAAAGGGATAATTAATTGGACAATCAGCGGGACGATGACAAGCTAAGGGGCTTGTTAGAAACACTTAGGGAAGTAAGAGAAGTTCTAGAAAGCGTACCAACGATATGTGATAAATGGCTAAAAGATGACCGTCTCATTAGCAGAAGCACAACAATTCCAAGTTCATAGGAAATCAGACTATCCGCCAATGGCTGACCAGCTAAAGGCGGTATTCAATGAAGTCCTAGAATTACGAAGAAGTAAACAACAGCAAGTCAGGAAAGCAGGAAGGGTGCGACAACACCTAGACGGATTGATCCTAGACCTATGGATCGCTTCAACGTATTCCAATAATCCATGGCGGGCTATTAGTAGACGAAAAGAAGACTACCAAAAGGGGACGCGCTACCGGAAGTTGTTCCTGAAGCATTCGTTGCTGATGGGAGTCTTAGATGACTTAGTTGAAATGGGTTACATAGACCAGAAGATTGGTTTTCATGATCGAACGACGAACAAGGGCTACCAGACCCGGATTAAATGCAGCGACAAACTGCTTAGTCTTATTTCTAAGTTCGATGTGAGGCAGATAACTAGAAATCCAGAAGTACCGGAAGAGGAGACCATTATTAAGAAGGATGCTTCTGGAAGGCTAGTAGATTACGTAGATGATCGTTTCACCAACGGAATGCGGGAAGATTTAACGGAATATAACAATATGGTACGCACTGCTGCAATTAATACAGATGATGTAGAACTGAGGTATGAAGTTGATCCGACTGCTACGACGATGCGACGTGTCTTTAATGAGGAAGGGGGTGGTAGGTTCTATGGGGGCTTCTGGCAACAGCTATCTAAAGAAGATAGATTGAAGTTGAAATTAGATGGGGAGGCTGTAGTTGAGAAGGATTATGTGGCGTTACATCCAGCCATAGCATATTCATTAGTGGGTTGGGGACTTGCCTTTGATCCTTACACAATTGAGGGGTGTGAACGGGGGGATGTGAAGAAGGCATTCCTGTGTCTATTCAATTGTAAATCTAGGAAGCAGGCTATCAATACGATTAGGAGTGAGTTCCATTTGAAAGGTGCGGCTGATCTGTTACATCGGATTGAACAAGAACACCCGTTAATATCTGACTTCTTTTATAACCCTCCTTTTGGTCTGATGCTACAGAACACGGATTCTTGGCTGTGTGAAAAGGTATTGAAGAATCTGATGAAACAAAACATATTGGCTTTGCCCGTTCATGACAGCTTTCTGGTTAAGAAGACTTACGAGCAACACTTACACGACGCGATGAGTGACAGTGCTATTTAAATCGATTGTAGGGCTTCCTGATGCGTTTCAGTAAGATGTATTAACAGCTCCTATGCGGGGGTACAGGATCACGTTAAGAACACTGGCACCGGAAAGACTCTACAAATCTATCAGGCAGGCACTGGCGCGTATTGCTCAACAATATCTTTGTAATGTCTACGCATAAATTTTACAATTTCTTTCATTCGCAATACTTCAGTCGCTACACTGCCCGCCAGGTCAGGATCAGATCGCAAGATTAAAGCACGAAAACTTTCCGTTTTGAGTTCATCTTCCCACGGCACGCTTGCAGGAAACTTTTCCAGTTCTTCAAGCAGTCCAGCGGAAATACAAGCCTTTGACTCCTCACTTTCCAATTTAGTGATCATGTTTGCTGCCTTGTTATGCCAACTATATAACCGGTTAACTAGACTATGGAAATCTTCCAACACTGCGGGGGTAGGTATACCGTACCGGCTTATTGAATTGCGTATGAAATCCAACTCAGCAAGCAAGTCATTGGTTTTGCCAAATACACCTCGTCGCTTTTCTACGGAAATCTTTTCGCAATAAGCAGCTTTAGTTCTAAATGCCAGTTCAAAGTTTGCGTTTTGTGCAAGAACTGTTGACTCCTTAGCCAGCTGGCCAACTGTTTGAGTAAATCCTCCGAAGTCTGCCATCAACCCATAAATTATCAGCGCTGCGCTACCGACAATTTTTATTTTGGTTCGAAGACTTCCTTCCTCAAATTCTATTTCAACTCTCACCCCTTTCCCAAACACATACTCAGCACGTTCCAAAAAATAAGACGTTAAATCTTTTTCTAATTTGGCTAGCGCCTCCTTGTCGTTAAATATGTCTATTTCAAAATGGGAATATGCTTCAGATAATATTTCTTTATCAATATAGTTCGCCATATGGATACCAGTGCAATTATTCGTACTTGTTATGTGCAGGCGTATGAAGCAGCCGCTATGCAAAAGCTTTTAACTGAAAATCCAGTGCCTTGTTGTCTTGCCGGTCTTGTGGCATCAATCAAAGCCGTATCTTCAGTAATCTCATACTTCCAACACCGGTCAAAAATCAGATTCGCGAAGGGGGAGGTTATTAGATTCCCCCTCCATTATCCAGTCGGTACTTATTAACATTATTACCAAGATCGACTTGGTTCATTAAGCCATGTCATGCAAGGATAATTAACGGATGCGCCTTGTTTCATAAGACGCACAACTAATACCACATCATTCGTGTCAATTAGCCTTCGTAATGCGTCACGTATCTCTTCAATAGGTAATCCCGTTTCGATAAGCCAGACTGACTCAAGTTTCTTACAGTGCGTGAAGCGTTTCAGGTAAACATGGACTGGGTCATAATTCCTGCCGGGGGCATTCAAGTCATACGTCACTAGATAGATCGACAAGGTATTTCTCCTATTAGGAAAAAGTACTAGACGGCCTATTGACTGTGAAAAGTGTTTGGGTCACTATTCGATTGCCAATAGACATGTTTGTATTAGGGCTGTTGGCCCCTACCGGCCTTTGATTAGTGACCCCGCCAAGGATATGCTAATCAAGGGCCTTATCTATGCTCACTTGACCGAAGGGCTTGTGTCAAATGAGCAGATTATCTTCTCATGGCTTTCTCCCCATTCTTTCCGCCAAGTCGGCTATTTGATGTGCAGGAAGTCCCATCTTCTTATTTCCTCATCTATATGCGAAATGGCTATACCCATGCGTTAGATGCTCAATAATAGATATACAATGTACCAGATTTAGTATTTTTATCCTTCTGGTGAACTAATAGTAGTACTGTGAGCAGATTAGTGCAACCATTTTGTTACCCAGTGCAAAAATATTTTACCGAATGACTTCAGCCGGTTATCACCTGATATAAAGATTCATCAATTTCATATGATGCGGATCGCATCAAATTCGCCATCGCCAGCAAACAGGTTGATAGGCCAGACAATAGACGCGGCTCATCCTTCTAAAACTACATGTGGTATCTGCTGCGAACCGGAAGGTGAAGGGATGAAAGAAGGTTGATTAAGGCAAGTAGAAGTCTTGCCTCACAGAAAGAAGGGTAGCGCCACAGGCCTGACTGATCTGACGGTCGCTATAAAAATATCGATCCTGTTCGTCTGGTTCCTGATTCTATAACACGTCATCCGTAGAAGGTTTCAGACAAGCTGATAGTTATATCAGCCCTGATAGCTAGGCAAGCTAGCCTTGATTCTCAACATTTCTGCTAGAAAATATTTAGGTGCAATGCACTATATAAAGTGACCCCCTCACCCCCTTCTACCCCTTGCTATACATCTAATACACCTTACTTTCCATTCACATTCCATTCACAATCGTTCACACTTCCATCTAGTTCACAACTTTGCTTTAATGTTATAATACACCTTGCTTCACACAGTAAGATGTTGATAGTAAGAAGGATTTAATACGTGGCGAATTAGCTCAGTGGTTAGAGCAGCGGAATCATAATCCGTTGGTCCCCAGTTCGAATCTGGGATTCGCTACCAACGAATCAGGCGATTGCGTTAAAGTGCGTAAGCCTTTTGTCTTCTGTGGGCCACAAGCCTTCCGCAAAAAGCCTTAACTCTAGCCCAGAGCAATAGGTCTTAGTTAATGCTTCCCGTTGTTGCCAGGATCAGGCCGATTTACTGCCCTGTCCACTTTCCACACATGAACTCTTGTGTAGGTATTGATCTTGTTCGCGCTATACGCGCGGCTTCCTCAACTGGCGTTTCTGAGTTCATCCACCGCCACACATCCTCCGGCGTTAGCACAACCGGCCTACGGTTATGAATATCTACCATTCCCGCCCCTGAAACTTCTGTAACGATAACGAACCAACCTCAACGGTCTGGTGGATATATGGTCTTAAGTTATTCAACCCTGCCATGAAAATAGGCTTATTCACTTTGCACGTAATGTACCAAGGCTGCTTCTTTCCATTCTCAACGGTCCGTTCATACCACCCCCCGGCAGGAATGATTGCTCGCCCTTCCCGAAACAAGTGCCGGAAATATCGTCCTGTTAGCGATTTCTCTACCCATGCGCATATCCACGGTTTCTTTTTCTCAGCCGCCTCTTTAGAGGTCCTATAGCCCCGGGTCACACCGATGAATAGTAATTCGCAGTCGTGAAGCAAATCATCCATGGACATTGACCGGGGCGGTATTGTAGAAGGGATGCGTCTCCTAACCGCTCAACATGCTCGCTGGTTCGGCACCTAGGGGGCTAGCGTAGTACCGCCGCGTTTCCGATTGTTTAAGTCTGCCGCACATGAATTACATTTGTCTACGTTGGTGTCGCCACGCCGAAGGTGGGATGGGGGACGGGTCACTCCACAGGCCACGTTTTGCTACCTTTGCATGGTGCTGCAAGACGTAAAGTTTATTATCCCTCGCGTATTTTCGATATACCCAAGCCATGCCGCGATTAACCTGTTCTGCATTAGCATCTAAGCCAGCACATTTAACACGGGCGACCGTTCGTTTATCGCGGTCTGATGCTCGTGGAATGACTTCTGCCTCCTTGCCGAAACACAGGTTTGTGAGTGACTGCTTGGAGTTGGTACCGAAGGGCTGATCTTTCTCAGGCGCATCAATCTCGGCTAACCGGATTTTGTGCTGCTGCCTTGATGCGGTAAGAACTGTCAAGGTGTCGCCATCTGCTATGCCCACAACCTTTCCGCTAAACGTTTCCGCCTGTGCTACGGACACGTAGAAAGTGCATGTTGCGATGATTGCGAATCGAAATGCTGAGTTGAAGTCTTGCATTTGAGCAGAGCTCGATATGGCTGATCTCAATTTTGAAACGATACTACAAATCTTCAGGGATTATTAGCGTCGATGTCAGGTCTTCCCCGATATACCCCTACTTATAGGATTATCGTTCTTATACCCCCTTACAGTGTCAGAGTTAGAGGCAATGCTGTAGGGCGGAAGAACGGAACTTTTAATCCTCTATGTGAATAAATGAAAGGGAAAGCCGCGTAGTGCCAGATGAAGCACCTACGGATTCAACAATGCCGTTTTGGAACCCTTTCTCGGGGTTTATCCGCTAACTACCATTCGAGTAGCCCGCTACCTCATCAGGTAGCCATAAGATTCGTGTGGTGTTTAGCACAGATCATCCTGCGAGCCGGAGTTATCGTGGGTTCGCGTCGTAATTGAACGCTGTCTTTAATCTCAAATGAGGAGAATTATCATGGCAACAATACATGGGACAAAATATAACGATAATGACACGTGGCAGTGGGTAAAGGATGGGCCCATCATCCCGCCCCGCCCCATCGACCCCTTGCCCCCCATCGACCCCTTGCCCCCCATCGACCTCGGCCCCTCCGATCCCCGGCCCCTCGTCGAACTCTTCCGCCCCATCGACCCCTTGCCCCCCATCGACCCCTGGCCCCCCTTTCGCCACAAGGAATTCTTTCCGTCATTAAAGGGCACAAAAAACGATGACACCATCTCCGGTTACAAGGGAAATGACAAACTTTACGGTTATGGTGGAAATGACACTCTTTACGGTGGTCCCGGCAACGATGATCTCTACGGTGGGACCGGGAACGATACCCTGGCTGGCGGGCCGGGAAAAGACACTCTTAAAGGGGGGGATGGAGCAGACAAGTTTGATTTCGATTCAGTCAGTGAGAGCCCTGCGGGAGGGCAGTACGATACCATCACTGATTTTAGTAAAGACAGATGGGAGTGGGACCCTCTGGTCCGACCGCTTCGTCACCTAATCCCAGGGGATAAGATCGACCTTTCCACAATTGATGCAAATGTGAACTTGTTGGCGGCAGGGAATCAAAGCTTCCGTTCGGGCCAGTTGTCATATGATGCTTTCACGGGAGTTCTAACCGCGAACGTATATGGTGGCGATGACGTTCAAGTAAAAGTGGTCGGTGTCGACGGCTTGCCCGTCTCGGGATTCAATCCTAGCTTAGACGTGATTGCGTGAGTGGAGCACCGCCTGTTGTTGTCCCCTCGCAATGTGTCATTACCTCCTCTAGCAGATTCCACCATTGTTGGAGCGTCGCCGTAAAAACCCACTTGATGCTGGGCCACGGTTGTTGCCGCCGAGCAGGGCGTCGGCGGCTCCTCGTGCAGATCTGCTATGACGCGAGAATTATCGTAGAAGAAGATTAAACAAAGTTCCGCTGCGCCTTCGGAGGCGGTGCCTATTAAATAATCACAGCAATATCGCTACATAGCGAAAGGAAAAAGCCATGAAAACCTCTATATGGTGGGTTACCGCACCGAAGCGTGGGAGGGGAATCAATAATCTCATGACAAGCAATATTGCTGGATGAAAAAAGGAACAATCATGAAATTCTCATCTATATGCACTACGCGATCGTCCGCATCCATGCTGATTCTTGCCTGTACCGTGTTTTTGGGAGTTTCTGGCATTGCGCATGCCCAAAGTAGCAGTTCTTCCGGGCAAAGCGGCCATGCTAAGGAGAACCCCGCCGACCATAGCGACAAGGACGACCCAATCAAAGGTCACACCGGGGAAGGCTACACCGAAAAAAGCTCCACCGAAAAGAGTAAGGCGGGTTCAACAAAACGAATCGGTAAGGAGAACCCCGCCGACCATAGCGACAAGGACGACCCAATCAAAGGCCACACGGGGGAAGGCTACACCGAAAAAAGCTCCACCGAAAAGGGTAAGGATGGGTCAAAAAGAATGGGTCCAAAAGATAAATATTAGGGCATGTCCCAAAGAGAAAGAAGAGATGGGGACCGGGTACATAGATCAAAAGAAAAAAGGGGGCGAGTCCAGACCCGGGATGACCCAGCCCCGACCCTCATGGAGCAGCGTTTCTCAAAGATAAAAACAGGGAAAATCAATGAAAGACCTGGAGGATGAGCAACGCGGTCCATCTGTCCGCGTTAGAGCGGTAATTATCGTGACACAACCGGCGAACCTTTAAATCAATTACCGAGTTTCAGACCTGCAGTAACTTAACGGTGGCCTGTTCAGAGGCTTCCAAATAGCCCGGTGGGCATCTTCTGCTCTTATCCTATCTCCCGGCGTTACATTTCCGTTATTGTTACCGTTACTCCCCCCGTTGGGGCGATATAGCGCCCTAACATGGATGCCTTGCATCAGCCCCGAGTTTCCGATAGATCCCCCTCTTTCTCTTTGCAAATTCCTTTTTTCCTGATTCGTTAACTTATTTCACGACACATATTTTTCCCACGCTAAAAGCTAGTAGCGTCGGGTAGGGCACGAGATGGGGCCCCTGTGTATGTAACCGTACAGACAGAGCTTGAGAAAAATTGCATCCTAGGCACTCCATCATCTATAAGGATAAGAAAATGAAAACAGTTAAACTTTTGGCGAGTGTGTTTATGATCGGGACGTTATTAGCGCCTGTTGCGGGCTTTGCCGCAGATCACGACTCTGATTCAAGTGTGGGCGAATTTGTCAAGGATTCGGTGATTACCAGCAAGATCAAAACCAAGCTGGCCGCCGAAAAGGATGTCAGCGCGACGAGTATCAGTGTTGATACAGATCGGAACGGTGTAGTAGTGCTGAGCGGCACAGCCAGAAGCCAAGCGGAAATTGATAAAGCGCATTCGATCGCGCACTCTGTTGAAGGTGTCACGAAGGTCAAGAATCACATAAAGATTAAGAAAGACCATTAGGCCCAGTGACTCGCGTCCTAGGCCCAAAACGAAACGGCCGGGGTTATCTCCGGCCGTTTTTTTTGTTATTTTGTCATGTAGGGGAGGCAAAAAGACAAAAATGCAAAACGCAAGTAGCGGCAGGTCATCGTCATCCCTCGAATCGTCGGTAACTTCGTACCCCCGGTGCCCGAAATGCTGGGTTTACCCCAGCACTGAAATTAACCGTCGTAACAGGAACTCTTGCCACTACGCAAGCGGAAACATTTATTAGACGTTCGTCGGTATAGCCGACAGCGACAGGCTGATAGTTCTGAATTGGGCAAGAGAAACAGCATGACAGTCGTTTGCTTGAGGGACGAAACCCCCGCGTGCCTTAAGCAAATCGCCAGAAGTATCGACGGCCTCATCTGGTCGGGGTATTCGACGCTTTCATGCCAGTCTCCGGCCCCGCTCCGTTTTACTGGATGCGGAACCGATCACTCCGCGGAAGAAATCAACCAGTTTTGGCACATGGTAGTCGAACGTGAAAAGGTCGCGTTGCTGCCAAACCCGCTCGCGGATGATTTGCAACTGCTCACGATCTCGTAGCTGCGTGGCAAGGTCATCCATCGTGTCAAAAAAAATTCCGGTGCCAAGCTGCTTCGCCAATGTTTGTGTAGCGACGACTGCGCCGTCATTTGCCTTCTGCAGCATCGGCAACCCGGCTGCCGCGAGGGTACTGAGTCGGGCCGGGTAGTTCAGGTCATCCCAGTTTGCCCTCCTGATTTCACCTCCATTGCCGCTGTCAAAAAGGTGTAGCCATCCCGCATCATATTGCGAAAACTCCGTGGTCCAACGGCTTTGGTCTACGTTGGGATGCAAATGCAGATACCCAGGCGCCATGGCCTGAGTTTTTTCTATCCACTGGAGCCACTGTCCATGGGTTATCTCTCCGTAAAAATGCAGATGAATGCCCTGTCTTGCGAGCTCCACCACATGATGCGGGTGGAGGCCGATTGGCCGGCCGGGCGACACGGTATGAATCTCGCTGGCGGTTGAGGAACGCAGTGGTGTGCGCGGCCAATCGAACCAGTCGCGCTTTGGCAAGTCGCCATCCAGCACGTGGGTTGGTTTGCTCAGCGACAGGCCGGGAACGATGGTATCGAACCAGTCTCGCATTTCCGGGCTTGAGAAGATCTGCCCATCCGAATACTGATGCAGGTCGATCAATTGGGGCCAAGTTCCTTTTTCGAGACAAATGAATGGCCCTTCCTTGAAATGCCAGATGAATGGAATGCCAGGGGTCGCCATCAATACCTCATGTGCGAACGGCACGGCCTGCCAGTTGAGCAACGCATAAATAACATCCGGCTGGAGCTGCTTTATCGCTCCGCGCCAGTTGTCTCGCGGCAAATCCTCGACATGTCCGAAAGGCACCGGTCCCACGGTGTTATACCAGTGCGGATTCTGCATCCACAAGCCATACAGCCTGTGCCCCTGCTCTTCCAGTGCAAGTACGCGGTCGGCGTTATACGCCAGTTCGCCGACCAGAAGTATTTTCAGTCCATCGCAGGCCGGGGGCGTATCCGGCCTTTCGCGCATCCTTCGATAGTGGTCCACCTCATCAATCGAATGGCCTACCGAAGTATGAAAGCGCAGCGGTTCTTCGACCCGGTAGTGCGAGCGAAAGGGATTGATGCCGCCTTCAGGCTCTTGCATGATCTTGTGCCGTTGCATCGGATGGGATACCCACTCGCAGGTAATGCTGTTACTGGCGGCAAAAGCGCCGAGGGGCCGCAGCAGCCCCCAGTAGAGTCGCTCCAGGTCATCCGATTCCACTTCCGGGCGTTCCAACCAGCGCGCTGCCGTTTTACGGTGCATGCACTGGACCAGTTGCAAGGAAAATCCGGCAATCTGCCCGCTCGCTTGCCGATTGTAATGGTGGCGGATACCGGAATAAGCTAACACGGCTTCCGGCTGTATCTCGATGCATGTCTTCAGACTATGCAGATGTTCGCGGTAATAGACATCATCGCTCGGCAAGTAAGCGATAAGCGGCGCTTTCGCTTTGGTAATGCCTTCATTCAAGGCATGGCCCAGCCCCTGGTTTTTTGCCAATCGGTAATAACGGATGCGCACGTCGCCCAAGTATTTGGAGACTACCTCCGCGGTTGCATCCCGCGAGCCGTCGTCGATTACGCTCGCTTCCCAATCAGTGAGGACTTGCGCCTGCAAGCTGTCAAGCGCGCGGCGAATGAACCCTGCTTGTTCGTAAGTGGGAATCACTACGCTGACCGATGGAGAGTATGGTGGCTGCATCATTTTTCCTTCTTATGGTTGTGTACCGAGCCCGGGCTGTTGTAGTAAGTATAGTAATAAGGGGACTATCCAGTGAGGTTTTGATACGTCTGAAATCGGACGGAACAGGTACGTTCTGATTCGAAGAGGCGGCCACGTTGCCCAGCCGTGAGCTGCTTTAAACCGATCTACCCAGAGGAATCCCTGGTCACCCCGTATCGACTTGCTTCTTCGCTCGAATCGGAGCAGATGCAGAAATACTTTCGTCGTGCGGGGGCCGGAGCTCACTTGTCGAGCAACCGATTAATGACGTTGCGTGTGATCTTGTCGACGTGAGGATCTTGGGCATTCTCGAGCACCTGCGCCCAGTCGGTCGTTCCGGCGGTGAACACGGTTCCGTTTCGCGCGAAAATCCCCATGGTTGCCGCGTGAATGCCAGCACCTGCCGGGTACATTTCACGCGGTGGGCGTTCCTGCCAGTCGCCATCGAGCAAGCTTGCGGCCAGGACGCGAAACCCGGATGGCGTTCCTGTGAGGTGCGCGTTTGAAGAAAGAACGGCAAGTCCGGCTGTCCCGTCGAAGCTCTCTAATGGTGCACCGTCGCATTCGTATCCGACCAGCGGCGGCGAGGTATTGCTGCCGAATGAATTACCGTGGGACAGCCCGGTCCCGGCGAATACCCAGTGCTCGGGATCCTGCACGATAAATCCCTCCGTATGGCGTGGGCCGTCCCACCAGCCGCCCCCATTCCGGTAACTGACTCCAGTGAGCGCATCCTCAGGACGCGCCGCGCCCGTCTGCGGCCACCAGTGATCGAAGGCGCCATGAGGGCCCCCCTGATGGCACACGATCGCAGTTCCGTCGTCGACGACATGAATGCGCCACCAGCAGAGATTGGCTCCGAAGAAGGCGACGTTCCCGCCTTTCGATACGAAATCTTCCACCCGGTCGCGCGCCGGCTCGCTCCAGTATTCGTCGTGCCCAACGCTGAGCAGAAGGCGATAACGATTACACAGATCGCGATCCGCATGGATATCGAAATCGGTACAGAATTCCGGTGAATATCCGTTCCGCAGGAGCCAGCGAATGAAACGTGCATCCCAATGCGCAAAGGTCTGGCGCGGCGAACTCATGTCGTAGTAGTCGAGAGCGCCCCAGGTCTCGCCCCCAATGCCTCCGCCCGGACGGTGCAGCGATAGTTTCGCCCCCGCCGGGTCCTGAGACCGCGGCGGATTGATGTAAAAACAGCCTCCGCCGGTGCAGTTGTAAGCGTGGTAGGTAGCAAGCGGAATCTTGTAGAGCAGCTTGCTGCGTCGCTTGCCACTCACGATGAACAGGGCTGAAGCGCTTTTGTTTGCCAGATCGATACCGCCCCCGCCGGATTCCTCCAGATGGGCGATATACACCGCTGAAGGCCAATGATGCGGAATCTTGAACTCATACGGCGGCCATTGCCAGTCGTCCGCCGCACTTTGCGGTAACGCGTATTTGCCCGCCAGCCAGCTCGTTTCATGCACGAGCAGCAAGCGCTCGCCCCAACGGTAGAAGAGCACGCGAAAGCGAGCCGCGTCGGTTGAGATGTGCAGCACCAAAGATTCTCCGGGCGCCACGCCTGCGCGGGCAGGATAGCCATGGATCACACGTGCTCTCCTCGTTACGGGATAGGGGCGACCGGCTCTGGTTCGACACGCTTACGTATCAGATAGGGTGGCATCGCAAGCGCATGCATGGGCGTCCGCCGAAACGAGTCCAGCGCCTGAGCCGGTGTTTCAACGATGGGTTCCTCCTTGCGGTTAAAGGATGTGTTGAGTACTACCGGAACGCCGGTGCGTGCATCGAATGCCTGGAGCAACGAGCGCAGGAATGGATCGTCGTGCTCGCCCACGGTCTGCAGCCGCGCCGTGCAGTCGACATGCGTGACAGCAGGGATGATATGCGCTGCCTGCGGCTGGACCGGCGCCGCGAATTGCATGAAGGGGGAGGGCCGGCGGATGTCGAAGAATTCCTCCGCGCGTTCAAGCAGCACTACCGGCGCCAGCGGGCGGAACCACTCGCGCTCCTTGACTTTGGAGTTGATCCAGTCGCGAACATGGCCGTGGCGCGGGTCTCCGAGAATGCTGCGATGGCCAAGCGCACGGGGCCCGAACTCGCTACGCCCATGGTACAGCGCAACCACCTTGGGGACGCACAGCAGGTCGACCATTCGGGTGCACAGGTCGGCAGGTCCTTCGATGTGCTCGACGATGAGGTCATCGGCCTCGCTTAAAGCAGCCTCGATGTCCGCTAGTTGCGGCTCAGGTCCGAGATAGTCATTTTCCCAACGATAGTCGCAGCGCATGCCCGCAAGCTCATTCAGTCCATATACTGCACACCCAAGCGACGTCCCGGCATCGCTCGGCGCTGGTGGAATGAAGACGCGCTGAAAAGGCGTCTCCCGCAGCAGCCGGTCATTGGTTGAACAGTTAAGCCCGGTACCTCCGGCAAAACAAAGATTCTCCGCACCGGTTTGGTGGTGAAGCCAACGGGCGACTTCCAGCACGGCCTCTTCGAACGCCCGCTGCCCTGCGGCAGAAAGATTGGCAGCATCCGTAAAGCGAGAACGATCGCCGCCGGTATAGCGGAAGCGTTCGCGCTCTCGCAGGGTTTCCATCCAACGCATGGGAATGGTCACTTGCGCACCGTCTACATCGAGTGGTGGCAGGCCAAGCACATCCGGATCGCCGTGCGGGGCGAGGCCCATTACCTTGCCTTCGTTGCCTTCCCCCGGAAAAATCGTTTGTGTCAGCAGGAAGTAAAACATGCCCAGCCCGACCAGGCGTCGCTCGTTGCGATCCCACAATTGCTTGCCGATGCATTCGACGTGTTGGCGATCAGATCGGTAGAACGAGGACACCTCCCGCCAGTTCGAGGGTACGTCTTTGGCGCCGCTCCATTTCTCGGTGAACTCGGAAACCGGGCTGCCTTGGCCATCGATGATCATTACTGCCGCCTCCTCGAATGGGGAGGGGTGGAATACGCTATAGACGTGTGCGAGATGGTGCGAGATGCGAGCCCGGCGGCAGTCGGGAGAGATGGTCAACGTTTCAGCCAGCTCCTGCTCGTAGGCGGAAAGATTTTTTATCTCCGTGTCCGAAGAATAACACTCAACGAGGACATCAATCGGCCTCTTCAGATCGGGAAGATGCGGCATGTATATATTACGGAAGTCGTCGAGCTTGCCCCAGTGGTGTTTCTCCCGCGTAAGCCGTTCTTTTTGTATCGCATACACCACCTGTGATCCGCGCATCAGGCATATGCTTGCATCCTGCGTGCGATTCACGCCAAGTACTACTGGTGCATCGGTCATCGGATCCTCCTTTAGATCTGGTGCGGCGTTAGTACACGTTTCCGTATCGAGTTCCCATTTCGGATATTGGATTCGTTACAGAAACCGGTGGAAGCGCACGTTAAGAAATTCTGTCTTTTGGCCTTACGTTCTGCACCTCATTGCCGCTACCAAATAAAATTTGCCGCCAGCCCGAGAGCGTCAATAAGAAGGCCGGGTCAGTGGTTTCGTTGAACAATCCTTCAACCTTGGTGCGGATATAGAGACTGTTATCTGCGTGCGTCACCAGTTTATTGGTCAGGTACGGCCAGCTAAACATGAACTCGGCTTTACGATAAACGTCATACTTGGGCTGTAGACCGGCTATGCCTTGAGTATAGGCTTCCGCCACCGCCCCGCGGCCCGAAGAGGATTGGGCGATGATTGCACTGGCGGCAAGCATTCCTGTTTCCATTGCCTTCCCAATTCCCTCGCCCGTCAGCGGGAAAGTCGCACCGATGCATTCTCCAATACCCATCAGGCCGCCTTTAGCGAAGCGCGCCCCAGCCAAGCCGGTGCGAAGCGGCGCGCCTGTAAGAGGACTCAGGATTGTGCCATCTCGAATCAAGTCCCGTGCCAGGGGCAATTGGGCTACGAATCCCTCATAGGCTCGGCGGGGGTTGCTGTGCTTGTGCGCTGAACCAAAGAAGCCGATACCGATGTTGAATATCGCATCCGGACCGGGAAAAACCCAGCCATAGCCACCCTTTACGGTACGGTCAAAGGCAAATACCAGTTCATTGAAATCCTTTGCCAAGCGTTCGTTGCGCACATACTGACGAACGGCAACGCTTCGGCTCTCAGCTCGAAGCAACAGGCCAGCTTGTTGGATGGGCTTGATAGCGGCGCCTGTTGCCAGCAAAACCCACGCTGATCGGGCAATGACCGAATCGTTGCCGTTAAAAAATTCGACACAGTAAGTTTTTCCATCCTCGTCAGCGATACGAGCGAACTCATGCCCAGACAAAAACTCCGCGCCTGCTTCAATCGCGCTCTTCAACAGTAACTCATCCAGTTTCAGACGAGGCACGCACGCGCCTGCTGCCCGGACCAGCACGTTGCTGCCGTCGAAGCCGGTCAGACGCATTCCTCGGACGGGGCAAGAGATATCGATCACACGTTCAATGAGACCGAGTTTTTTTAGTGCATGGTAAGCGTCGGGGATAAGCGCGTCCCCGCAGACTTTGTCGCGTGGGAAAACCGCTTTATCCAACAGGCCAACGGATAAGTTGGATTTGGCCAAGGTGCGTGCTGCCGCGCAACCGGCAGGCCCCGCGCCAATGACAATCACATCGTAAACCCGACTCATGCCGATTTACTGTTCAAGCCAGGACCGGGCCGGAGCGCCATATTCCCTGTGAACGCTGCGCAGCTACCTGGCCTCAGGCGAGCTGACGCAAATTCCGCTGCAGTCGGCTCCGCCCTTAGTGGGGTCGCAATCATCCGCGGGATCATTCACGCACGTTTTGCCGGCAGGGCATTTAAACCCGGCGATTCCGCCGCACATTTGCTTGGGTTCCTTATCCCCGTATGCGGAGCTGCCCTTGGGCGGGTAGTCGACGCGTTTTCCACCCCCGGGTTTGGTGGGCTCTGCCGCTCCAATATTGACCGTCTCTCGAATTTGCCGCGGCTGTACCGTTTCCACGTCGATGGATTCCACTTCTCCATCGGTATGCCGGGCGGTGTAAACCCCTACAACGTCCAATGGGACCGGACTTTTAATGACCAGAAATCCTTCGAGGAAGGCAAAATCGACGCAGACCCCATCAATCGGACAAAAATAGCCCGCGATATCAAAGCAGCTTACCCCCACCGCGCCGTCCGGCTGTAGCACTGCTTCCTTGAATGGCGTGACGCCGAATGGACCGGGGTCCGAACCAAACTGCGTCGCCAGCGCCACCTTGGCGGCTACGGCGACTTTCTTGTCCGTCGGGTTGTGTATATTGACCGTGGTGCGATACGTCCCCCGTGCCAACGTGCCATCCTGATGTGGCAGCAGAAGCGAACAAGCAACTTTGGCCGCGTACTGGTATTCCGTTTTAATTGTCTTTGAGGGCTGAACGGGCTCTGCCTGGGATACAGGAATAATCCCGGTAGGACCGACCATGGCCCACGAACCCATCAATGCGGCGAAAACGCCGAGCACGCGCAGCTGCTGTTTCATGGTTCCCTCCTTACAGTATTGAGGACGGCAAGAGCGAATTCCTGCAATCATTGTTTTGCAGTGAAAAAAGGCTCAGCTTCTGTGAGCCCCCGATCTATTCATAGCAGCGTTTCTTTTATAGTCAAATCGTTTTGAAATTTACGAGCCACTGCGGGATCCAGACTGATGCGAGGCAGAGAGCTGGTGGGAACAAACGGAGGTGCTGCCGATACTTACGAGCTAGTGAACAGCAGGGGCAAAGGAAGAATCAGGCGGGTTTGGAAACAGGGCAGTTGTAAGGATGGGAATCGCGTTCCCGGCAACTGATTCGATCAGCCAGGCAAAAAGATTAGATATTGGTCACGCGAGCTGTTCTCATGCGCGGTGCGCTAATACTCGACTTAGTTTTTACCGTTGGGGCGGCTAACCAGCTTTTTGAGGAGATCATCACTGGATTTTTTAACCGACTCCAGAACGATATGCAGTTCGAGAAGATTCACGCCCAGATGGTGTTTGCAATGAGGGCAGCTAAGCTTCGGTTCGTACTTCAGCCGCGAGATCGTTTCCTCAAAATTAGCCGAACACTGAGGGCATGCGATTGTTATCTTCTCTAAATCCAGATCGAGCGACACGCGATGCCTTTTGTAATCCAGGTTGTGACCAAGCTTTGGAATCTTATCATATTAGCTAAATCTAACTAGAAGTTAACTAAGGTTCAGCTAAACGTCGGGTCACCCTGCACGCTTACCACACCGGTTTTCAATTTGACCTGTACGATTTGATTACCGGGTGATGACGGTATATGAATAAAAACATCCGTCTCTGGTACGGGCGCACAAGCACAACTTAGTAACTTTTGTGCTTTCTTATAAATTCGTATGCCAACGGTATCAATTACCCTGGTATGAGTACGCTGCACGCCAAGAACTGACGGATGAAAATGGGTTGGATTATCTTATCGAGCGCAGCACCCTGAACATGTGCGACTGCTTCTTAAGATTCGCGCAAGTGCGGTTTGGCAAGCTATTAATAGCGGCGACTTTCACAGCGATAGCGCCGAAGGTGGGTGCAGCCGATCTCGAACCCAGAGCCTATTCCAATATTCCTGTCGGGCAGAACTTTATCGTTGCAGGTTACGCCTTTATGAACGGCGGCGTGGGATTCTCTCCGGCGGTGCCGATTAAAGATGCTCAACTACAAGTTCATACCTCCATCTTCGCTTATGCAAGGTCGCTTGATATCTGGGGGAAATCGGGTAAGTTCGACATCATCGTTCCTCATGCCTGGTTCTCTGGCGAGGCTTTAGTAGCAGGGGAGCCGCGAAGCAGGGCAGTCGGTGGATTTAGCGATCCTGTTGTTCGCCTTTACGTGAACCTCCTTGGAGCCCCGGCTCTTTCAGTCAAAGAATTCGCTAATTACAAACAGGACACCATCTTGGGAGTAAGTCTGGCGGTTTCAGCACCAGGAGGGCAATACGATGATCAAAGGCTCGTGAATATCGGCACTAACCGCTGGTATTTCAAACCGGAAATTGGCCTGTCCAAGAGGTTGGGGCCCGTCACACTTGAGCTTGCTGCAAGCGCATATATTTTTACTGATAACAATCAACCTTTCCAGGGTAGAAACCTGGAGCGGGATCCGCTCTATGCTGCGCGGGGCCATCTGATCTACAGTTTCGGATCCTCCGGCATCTGGGGTTCTCTCGATGCGACGTTTTTTACCGGTGCCCGCTCCACGATGGACGGCAGGAGAAACGATGATATGCAGCAGACCTCGCGCTTGGGTGCGAGCCTGGCGTTTCCAATCAATCGTCAGAATTCTATCAAGCTCTACGGCAGCTCGGTTGTTTCGGCCCAAAGCGGAGCTAACCTCGATATTATCGGGATCGCTTACCAGCACCGGTGGGGGAGCGGTTTTTAAATGCTTCAAATGCCGGTATTTTGAAGTATTAACCCACATTGGACTAGATGAACCAAGGTTCTACTCTTTCACTGATGACGCGGTATTAGTTGGGTTCGGGTTCAATACCTGCCGCCTTCACCCATTAAAGGGCACCCAGCAGGAGGCTTTTGTTGAGATGCCTGGAATTAGGAGCTGCCATCCGGTTAGGGCTGAGCGAGCCTTGCTTACCTGGACGCACAGAGCTGTCCACCCGCACATCAGCAAAGTTTGCCCGCATAGCCTGCCGCTCGGGGATGCCCCGGTACGGGCACTCGCAGCAGAAAAAGCTTCAGGCCGGGTTTGACATAGGTGGTCTGGATGGATTCCGCCCAGTAGCCGGGGCCGACCTGTCCGACGAGGTGAAGGCGGCGCAGTGCGCCCCTGGCATCGGTGAATTCGATTTTGTCATGCGCCGTTACCTGTTCCAGCCAGTCCCCTTTGACCGGGAAATAGGCATGCGCATGTGCGGGGCAGGAGGATGCATCGCCTTCTGGGTATACCCAGGTACGTGCGGGCTCCGTCGCTTTTCCATAGGCGTCGCGTTTCGGCCGCCATTTAAGTACTGCCGGGCCAAGCCCGATTTCCCCGGTGCGCAGTTTGGGGCCGCCCAGATCCACCAGAATACGACAGGGGCGCCCTGTTTCACGACGTGCGCGTTTGATTTGAACGGATCAAGCGCGACCAGACGGCAGGGTCATCGTGCGCACAATTGATACGCGCGCAATCCATGCCCTGAAAAAGCAGTCCTTGATTAAGAGGTAGTCATTCGCGGCGGCGCCTGGCAACGTGACCAAAATACGCACGCGCCTTTGCGCTGGGGGCTTGCCAAGCAAGTCGTTGGTGTTGGTCTCCAGCAGTGCGGGGCCCATCGCCGAAGAATCCATGATGGAAGAAAGCGTTGGCTGTCCCTGCTGTCTAAGCGCCTGCTCCAGCAGAATAATAATTGCCTTGAGGTTGCTTAGAACATGGAACTCCGCGTGCCCCATTGACGACAATCCAGCCGCTGCAAGTTTTTCCTGCAGGGGGCGCACGTCGCGCCGGCTTAAGCCGAGATAATGAATCAGATTTGCCGCACTGACGCGATGGCGCGGATCTACCTTCCCCAGCGTTTCGCTGGCTTCGCTTTCCATTATCGTCAGATAGTGGAGCAATTCGGCTAGTTCGCTTAATAAGTCAGTATAAGGGTCTTTTTTACGCCGCACGGATGAGGTGGTTTTACTGACCTTGCCAAGCGGTTTTTGCCTGTTTTCCATGGTTAACGAAGATTGACATGACACCTACAAGTGTGACAACGATCGAAGGAAGGTTTCTGTAGCTGATGTGGCAAGAATTTTTAAGTGTTTCAGACATTGTAGTGGACATGCCGCGTCGAAAGGAAAAGTTGGCTTTTGCCGCCCACCTTAATGGCAAGATCGAGTTCGATTGTATTGGGGGTTTATTCCAGGAGTTGGGAAAGGGCAAGTTCGAATATCGATTCCGTATTGATCCTCACACCTCGTCTCCATACTGTTTTTGGCCCTGGCCAGCGTTACTTCTTGCTTGTTTCAACCCCTTTCCACGGGGCATTTCGCTGCGCACCTGCTGCCCGCACCTCTTACTTGCGCACCATCTTATCAGCCTCCTACGCTACGTCGATTTTCTCGGATGCCAGTTGTGATGATGTCGTACCTTAGTCCAATTGTTTCACAGAGTTAAACAACGCATAGTGCTCCCTGGCCGCCCGTTTCCCGCTTAGATGAGCTGACGACGTCGCGCTGTCACGAGACTAAACAGCTCGCCAATTTAACACCACGGAGAATTATG
>NZ_QAOU01000005.1 GCF_003050965.1 Nitrosospira sp. Nsp2
AGTCGCGCTCAACAGCGCTCCACATGCCAGCGTAACCACCCTCAGCCAAGGCTTCGATGCCATCTCTTCTCTCCTATCTTCCGTAGTAATTTTTTTTGCTTAAACTTACCGGCGCCGCCCCTGATCTTATTGATCTTATTATTACCGGCACGCGGTCCATCCCTATTTCAATCCGGTCCGCCCAATAAATCCCCCAGGGCAATCCCAGCCTACTCTAAAACGCCGCATAGCCTAACCCGCATCCCCCTGTTGTGTCAAGAAAATTACAGGAGAATTACACAGGCCATCGTCCTCTATGCAAACGCTAAAACCTCGTCCACATGGCCATTTCAAAGGACGTTCACTTATTAATCACCAGCCAGAATATCAGGCCACACAGCACTGTGATCAGAAATATACAGGCAATAAGCAATATCCTGACGCGAACCCGGAAAACATCGATAGCGTCAACGATAAGCGCATTTTGCTCAGCAAGCGACTTGATCAATTCCGCTGACGATTTCTGCTCATCGCTCAATTCAACGAGTTTTGCTTCGATAAGGCGCGTACGCTTATTCAACTTTTCCAGGCTCACCGTTCCATCATCGCCGGATGAGCCGCGCTCTGCCGAAAAACCGCTCGTATCAGTCTTTACCGCAGAAAAAAGTTGCTTCGCCGCCTTGACAATATGGGGCGCGGATTCGAGTACGCTTCCCCATGGAATTATTTTTAACGCAGTCATCCAGCCAAATGCCATTCTCAGCCTCCGCTTTAACAGCGCACCGGACAAGCAGTTCGGGCTATCACCCTCCTCTAATCACACTCTACATCCTGGCCAGCACTGCCGCAACTGTGTCGCCGATGGCAGAAGGGGTCGGCGAGATGGTTACACCAAGATCCCTTAAAGCAGCGACCTTTTCCGCGGCACTTTCACCGGCCGAGGAAATGATCGCACCAGCATGTCCCATGCGACGGCCTTCCGGCGCGGTTAAACCGGCGATATAAGCGACCACGGGCTTCGTCATGTGTTCTTTGGCAAAAATTCCGGCTTCTACTTCCTGCGGGCCTCCGATCTCACCGATCATAACCACTACTTTGGTATAGAGATCCTCTTCAAATCTTTCAAGGATATCCCGGTGCGAGCTGCCGATAATGGGATCGCCGCCGATACCAACCGAAGTCGAGATTCCGATACCCAACATCCTCATCTGGTCGGCCGCCTCATACCCGAGCGTTCCCGAGCGGCCAACAATTCCAACATCACCTGGAAGATAGATATGGCCGGGCATGATTCCTAGCATCGCGCGGCCTGGGCTAATGGTACCGGCACAGTTTGGACCGGTGAGTACCATTCTTTCTCCGAAAGGAAAGCGACGCAAAAAATTTTTAACTGTCATCATATCCTGCGTTGGAATCCCGTCGGTGATCGCCACACAGTACTTGATGCCGGCATCAGCCGCTTCCATAATTGAATCCGCGGCAAAGGCCGGTGGCACGAATATAATGCTGGCGTCTGCCCCGACTTGCAGCACCGCTTCTTTTACCGTATTGAATACCGGCAACCCCAAGTGCTGCTGTCCGCCCTTGCCAGGAGTCACACCAGCGACCACATTGGAACCATAATTAATCATGTCCTGCGCATGGAAGGTGCCGGTTTTGCCCGTGAAACCCTGAACTACGATACGTGTACTCTCGTCAATTAAGATTGCCATTTATTTTCCTTCACACTCTTTCGCAATCACTTCGTTACGGGCGTGAACAACCTTCTCGGCCGCTTCCGCTAATGTTCCCGCTGTAATGATGGGCAGCCCGCTTTCAGCAATGATTCGCTGGCCCTCGGCAACGTTGGTGCCCGACAACCGCACGACCAGGGGGACCTGCATGTCGATATTCTTCACCGCATGCACGACGCCTTCCGCGATCCAGTCACAACGGTTTATTCCCGCAAATATATTGACCAGCATTGCTTTGACGCCCTTGTCAGCCAAAACCAGACGAAAGGCCTTCTCCGTACGCTCAGCCGACGCACCCCCTCCAACGTCAAGAAAATTTGCCGGCTCTCCCCCTGCCAGTTTAATCATATCCATGGTGGCCATCGCCAAACCGGCACCATTGATCATGCAACCGATGTCGCCGTTCAGGCCGATATAACTCAAGCCATGATCAGCAGCAGCGACTTCGCGCGTATCCCCCTGGGTTTTGTCCCGCAACTCAGCGATTTCGTGTCGCCGAAACAAGGCGTTGTCATCGAAGCTCATTTTCGCATCGAGCGCGATCAGTTCACCGGTCCCGGTGACAACGAGCGGATTGATTTCGAGCATGTTTGCGTCCAGGTCACGCATGGCACGGTAACAACCTCTTATGGTTTTAACCGCGTGACTCAAATGTGTCGATTCCAGCCCCAAGGCAAAAGCCATCTCGCGCGCCTGAAAATCCTGGAGACCAACCGCGGGTTCAATAAAAATCTTTTTGATAGCGTCAGGATCGGTTTGGGCCAACTCCTCGATTTCCATTCCTCCCTGCGCGGATCCCACCATGACAATTCGTTCGGAACTGCGATCTATGAGAAAGCAGAGATACATTTCTTTCGCGATTTGAGTTCCTGCTTCGACATAAACCCGTGAACAAACCTTACCCATTGGCCCCGTTTGACGAGTAACCAAAATTTTGCCGAGTAATTCCTCTGCGGCCGCTTTTATTTCTTCATGCGATCTGCATACCCTGATGCCGCCCGCTTTGCCGCGCGAGCCGGAATGAATCTGTGCTTTTACCACCCAAACATTTCCGTCGATCTCCCGGGCCCGCTGCACGCTCTCCTCAGGGCTGTAAGCCAGACCTCCTTCTGCGATCTTTACGCCATATTTCGTCAAAATCTCTTTTGCCTGATACTCGTGTATATCCAATGCATCACCTTATTCGTTTATAGATATTCAATGGATGTTCAATTAACTATCCCGCCCGCTGCCGAGCCAGCGCCACTCGATCCTGCTGCATGAAGACAGCGGCTGCGTTCGACGTTGTTCGCGATATTACTCTGACTCAACCGGTGATTAAGATAAAAGAAAAGCCGCTTGAAAGCGGCTCTGAACAGAGCACTAGCCTCTGGCGCCGATAGCTTCCGACATTTTAACCACGTTATTCGCCATCCTCGCGGAAGCAGCGTCGATGAGACGCCCATCCAACGCGGCCGCTCCTTTCCCTTGAGCTGCCGCTTCTTCCAACGCGGCCAGAATACGTTGCGCCTTCTCCACCTCCGTTGCCGGCGGCGTAAACACGTCATTCGCAAGGGAGATCTGTGAGGGATGTATGGCCCATTTTCCCTCACAACCCAGAGCAGCGGCCCTTTTTGCTGCCAGCCTATAGCCATCGGGGTCTTTAATATCGCCAAACGGGCCATCAATGGGACGCAGGCCGTAGGCACGGCAGGCGACGGTCATACGACTGATAGCGTAATGCCATTGATCTCCCGGATAGTCGGGATTCAGTCCACCGATATTTGTAGTGCGGGCCCGGTTACTAGCCGCATAGTCGGCTACGCCAAAATGCAGCGCTTCGAGGCGGCCGTGCGCCCCGTTCCGGGCAATATCGTCTACATTCGCCATACCTAAGGCTGTTTCGATCAATGCTTCGACACCTATTCTGCTCTTGAGCCCTTGTTGCATCTCCAACTGATTGAGCATCGCCTCCACCATATATACATCCGCGTAAACGCCAACTTTTGGGACCAACAGGGTATCGATCCTGTCGCCCGCTTTTTCGATCAGATCAACTACGTCGCGAACCATGTATTGTGTATCCAGCCCGTTTATACGCACGGAAATAGTTACTCCATGAGCCCTCCAGTCCAGATCGTTGAGTGCTTCAATGACATTCCGGCGAGCCGAGAGTTTATCGTCCGGGGCAACGGCATCTTCAAGATCAAGAAAAACAAAATCCGCACCGCTTTTCATCGCCTTTTCAAACATCCCCGGATTTGAACCGGGTACAGCTAATTCACAGCGCTGTACGCGCACGATGGCAGCTTCATATAATGTATGGCTCATTTACCTATTCCGTTGGAATTAACTAAAAATTAGCGGGGTGACGAGAAAAAGTCGGGGATCTTTGGCTTTTCCCAGCATCGGCTGAAAAAAGAACGCAATCTTGCCTGTTCTTTTTTGTTGTTTATTATCAAATAGGGCGCTATTTTACTTTTCTAGGGGGGAATGTTCAATTCATACTTTCATAACGTAAGCGTACAAGCGATCTCCCCCACATCGAGCTTGATCGGCCAGCCCTAACGCAAAATCGCCGGCACATTATCCCGAGTGGATATGAAGGGTTTCACTTTACTGCCCTTGGTGCTGCATTCGGTGCTTTCTGGTACTTCAATACCGCGCGATTATGATCTGCTAAATTTGTGGAGAAATGAGATTCACCATTCCCCTTTGCAACAAAATAGAGCGCATCCGTCTTCGCAGGGTTGAGCACAGCGTGGATAGAGGCCAAACCAGGTAAAGCAATAGGAGTTGGAGGAAGACCACGACGCGTATAGGTGTTGTATACCTGATCAGTTAAAAGATCTTTCTTACGCAGGTTTCCGTCAAATTTGTCGGCCATCCCATAAATGACTGTGGGATCAGTTTGCAGCAGCATGTTAAACCGCAACCGATTGACGAATACGGCAGCCACCATGCCACGGTCGCTCTCTCTGCCGGTTTCTTTTTCAACGATTGAGGCAAGAATCAGGGCCTCATACGGAGCTTTCAGCGGCAGATCGGCCGCACGTTGGTCCCATGCGCTATCAACATGATTTTTCATCACGCGATAGGCTCTCTTCAAAATTGCGGTGTCGCTACTGCCCCGCGCGAAAAAATAGGTATCCGGGAAAAATAAACCTTCCGCCGCCGTTTCGGTAGCACCGATGAGTTGCAGGATTTCACCACTACTCAGGTTGGCGGTATCGTGCCGCAGCGCGGGATGCTCATCCAGCGTTTGCCTGAGTTGTGAAAATGTCCAGCCTTCTATGAATTTTATCTCGCTTTGAGTGATATCACCCTTCGTAATCCGTTCAAGCAGCTCAAGTGGTGAAATGGGCGCAGCCAACTCATAGTCGCCCGCCTTTACGGACGAGGCAAGCCCCTTGATTCGCGACAACAATATGAATAGCCGCGCATCACCCAGAATTCCAGCGTTGGCTAATTGATTTGCAACGCTGGTTAAGCTGCTGCCCTGCTTAATCGAGAACTCGTATGGAATGACCGGAAGCCGAACGGGAGCAGTGAACTGGTAGGCAAGCCACCCTATAACCAGCAGGATGCCTATAAATAGGGCGACGATCAGGCGTTTTAAGGTGCGCATAGGTAGCGGAGCCTGTGTCCCGGTCCCTCAGAGAGTGCATTACCATGCAAATCTCGGCGAAAGCCCGGGTGCTCGGCGGAATGCTCTAAAACAAACCCACCCTCGAAAGTGCGATAGCCACAAAGCTTGTTACGATCTGGATAAGCTGGGCCCCTTTTTTGCTGCCGGCGCCCGTGGAGATGAGAGACGTAAAACCGTTGTGAACGAACAGTGGATGAACTTTCGGTGGTTCGGGCTTTCCTTTTGGACCTCTCTGGCACGAGTTCCCGTGGCAGACGGACCGCTGTAAAGCCTTTCCCCAACTGCGTGAAGGAAAATCGGGCAGTGATGGAATGCTGCCGCCACGCCACCGGCGCCGTTCCCCTCCCGGATTGCCTCTTTTTTGGGGAACGCCTTGCTACGACTGCATTCTTGGCGCCTACACTTTTGACGCACCCCCTCCGCATCATGACGCCGTCGCCCCAATGGGTTTTTGGGGGTCTCTGGTGATAACAGTCACGTTTTGCGGAAAATCAACGTCCCGTTTGTACCGCCGAAGCCGAAGGAGTTCGACATTGCGGCGCCAATCTTCATCTCTCGGGCAGCATTTGCTACATAATCCAGGTCACATTGGGGATCCTGGTCAAAGATATTGATTGTCGGCGGCGAAACCTGATGGTATACCGCGAGAGCGGAAAAAATGGCCTCTACTCCGCCTGCCGCGCCAAGCAAGTGGCCGGTCATGGATTTTGTAGAGTTCACCACCAGTTCTTTTGCATGATCACCAAAACAGCGTTTAACCGCTATCGTTTCCGAAATATCGCCGAGTGGCGTCGAAGTGCCATGAGCATTAATGTAGTCCACTTCGGTCGCATTTACCCCTGCCATTTTCAAAGCATTGGTCATGCAACGCGCGGCGCCTTCTCCATCTTCGCACGGGGCAGTCATGTGATAGGCATCCGCGCTCATACCGAAGCCTGCTAGCTCAGCATAGATCTTCGCCCCGCGGCGTGTTGCATGTTCCATTTCTTCCAAAACGAGTATTCCCGCGCCCTCACCGAGAACGAAGCCATCACGGTCCTTGTCCCACGGACGACTGGCGGTCGCGGGATCATCATTGCGAGTGGACAACGCGCGTGCCGAGGCAAAGCCACCGATGGCGAGGGGTGTAACGCATGACTCGGCGCCACCGGCGACCATCACGTCCGCATCTCCATATTCGATCATGCGAGCGGAATCGCCAATGCAATGGGTCGCGGTGGTGCAGGCAGTGACGATAGCCAGATTCGGCCCCTTGAAGCCAAACATGATCGACAGATTTCCGGCAATCATATTGATAATCGTGCTAGGAATGAAGAAAGGCGAAATTTTGCGCGGGCCACCACTGTGATATGCGTCGTGCGTAGCTTCAATCATCGACAACCCGCCAATACCAGAGCCAATGTTGACGCCGATCCGCTCGGCATCATGCCGAGCATCCTCAATACCAGCGTCTTTTACTGCCTGGATCGCCGCTGCCATGCCGTAATGTATAAAGACGTCCATCCGGCGCGCATCTTTTACGGAGAGATAATCCGTAACATCGAAATCTTTCACTTCCCCTGCAATTTGGGAAGCAAATGCGGAAGCGTCGAAACGCGTGATACGTCCAACACCCGATTTTCCGGCAAGAACATTGGCCCATGCATTTGGAATGGTGTTACCCACGGGCGATATGATGCCCATCCCGGTGATAACCACCCTACGTTTGGACAAGATGACTCCGATTTCGGTATGCGCGAAGCAAGTAGATATTAGTTGGTGTGAGCGTTGATATAATCTATGGCTTGTTGAACGGTATTTATTTTTTCTGCTTGTTCGTCGGGAATCTCACATTCAAACTCTTCTTCCAAGGCCATGACCAGTTCCACGGTATCAAGCGAATCCGCACCGAGGTCATCTACGAAAGAAGACTCGCTCTTGACGTCGGCCTCATTAACGCCCAATTGCTCAGCCACGATTTTTTTTATACGCTGTTCTACATTTTCCATCTAGTTACCTCTTCTCCGGTAAGAAAAACGCCGCTATTCTAGCAAGTTTTCGGTATTAATAAAATCGCAGCACCTGCCAACAGCAAAAAGCCTGCTGGCTCATCGGCTGCGATAGTCTGAGTGCTGAGTAACGCAAGATATTAACGGGTGATATATAAGGGTAAGCCCTTAATCCATGAACATACCACCGTTAACATGAAGCGTCGCCCCCGTAATATAGCCCGCGGCCGGTGAAGCGATAAATGCAACGGCTGATGCCACATCCTCGGGTTGACCCAGTCTGCCAAGCGGGATCTGTTGCATAAGGTATTGCTGCTGTTTTTCGGTGAGGGAGCGGGTCATGTCGGTTGCTATGAAACCTGGAGCAACGCAATTAACTGTAATGTTGCGGCTTCCTATTTCACGCGCTAACGATTTACTGAAGCCAATGAGTCCGGCTTTGGCGGCAGCATAATTGCTTTGTCCAATGTTACCTGTCGCGCCCACGACCGAAGAAATGTTGATGATGCGGCCAAAACGAGACCTCATCATCGCTCTCAGCACCGCGCGACTCAAACGAAACACTGATTTCAAATCAGTTTCCAGAATCTCGTCCCATTCTTCATCCTTCATCCGAAGAAGCAGGTTGTCGCGGGTAATACCTGCATTATTAACCAATACTGTAATATCTCCGAATTCCTCGTGCACGACCTTAAGAACGGATTCCATCTGAGCGGGATTATTTACGTTCAGTGCCATTCCTCTACCGCTGACGCCGGCTTCCTGCAGGTAATTACTGATGATTTGAGCGCCATCCTCTGTAGTGGCAGTGCCAATAACAGTGGCGCCTCTGCTGCCCAGTTCGAGTGCGATGGCGTGCCCGATGCCCCGGCTGGCTCCGGTTACAAACGCTATTTGATTTTGAAGCATTATTCTCCAGTCTGTTCAATTAGGGTCAATAAGAACCATTTGCGCAGGAAAACTTCACGGACGTAAAACTAGACAAATATGCCTGCTGCCTGCCGCAGCGCCGCACTGTCTGTCAGCGCCAGGCTGTGCAAATTCGAATGTATCCGTTTGTTCAGACCCGACAAAACCTTGCCAGGTCCGCATTCCACCACGTATCCGACGCCAGCTGCGGCCAAAGAGCAGATAGTTTCTGTCCAGCGCACCGGACTGAACAGTTGCTTAACCAAGACATTTTTTATATCCCGGTCATTTTCGTGCGGCTGCACATCCACATTATGTAACAACGGTACCCGCGGAGATCTCAATGCAACTGACTCGAGCCGCTGCCGCATCTTATCTGCCGTTGCCACCATCAGGGAGCAATGCGAGGGAATACTCATCGGCAACATTATTGCGCGTTTTGCGCCTTTGGCTTGCGCCAGTTCCATCCCGCGCAGAACAGCCCCCTTGTGACCGGCGATCACTATCTGACCTGGAGAATTGAAATTCGCTGGTTCCAACAACTCCCCGTCGGAAGAATTTGAAATCTCCTCGCAGACTGCGTTCACCACCTCATCAGCCAAGCCCAGAATCGCAGCCATCGCCCCAACACCTTCAGGTACTGCTTGTTGCATTATCTCTGCTCGAAAACGCACTAATGGCAGTGCGTCGACAAATTCCATGGCACCGGACGCGACCAATGCACTGTATTCGCCCAAACTGTGGCCAGCCAACAACATGGGCTCAGGTCCGCCGAGGCTTTGCCAAGCGCGATATACTGCAATGCCGGCGATTAACATGAGGGGCTGGGTATTAATAGTCAGGTTAAGTTTATCGGCCGGACCATCGTTAATCAGCGCCCAAAAATCCTCCCCAAGAACATCGGAGCCCTCCACAAATGTCTCACGCACGATGGGGAAATCCGAATAACCCGCCATCATCCCTAGCGATTGCGATCCTTGACCAGGAAAAACACATGCGAATTTCAGGGGATGTTCCGTTGCTGTCAGCATATTAACGAGATGAGCCTACGGGATTGGCAGATGGATTCATGGTGCTTCAACCACATGGATAATGACAAACTGGAACTTGATTGCCTCTAATGCCGTTTGACCCAGCAGCGCGACGGGTTTTGACGGAAATATCCGGACTTCCAACAGGAAATTATTCGATCTGGAATTCCGGTTTAGTGACTTGCCTAGGCAATTCATCACCAAATCATCAATACTGCCCCCCAGGTGAACCCACCCCCCACGCCCTCCAGAAGGATCCGCTGACCGGATTTGATACGCCCGTCGCGTACGGCGATATCCAGCGCCAGCGGAATAGAGGCAGCGGAAGTATTGCCCTGCTTGTCCAAGGTGGCAACCACCCTTTCCATCGGTATGCCCAATTTTTTTGCTGTGGAAATAATAATGCGGATATTGGCCTGATGAGGAATCAGCCAATCAATATCCGAGACTTGTAAATTGTTTTCCGCGAGGGCCTCCTGCACTACCTCTTCAAGCACTTTTATCGCAAATTTGAAAACCGCATTTCCTTCCATCACGACGAAGGGCCGACCTTGAATCTTACCCCCACATATACTGCCGGGTGCAGAAAGAATACTGCTGTGGCTGCCGTCAGCATGCAAATGGCTGGAAATGATTCCAGGGGTGTCGCTTTGCCTCAGCACAACGGCGCCAGCGCCATCACCGAACAGCACGCAGGTGCTGCGATCGCTCCAGTCGAGTATGCGCGAGTAGATCTCGGTGCCGACCACAAGGGCCGAACGGCATTTTCCTGCGCGTATAAACATATCGGCTGTGGCTAGCGCATAAATAAAACCGCTGCATACCGCTTGCACGTCAAATGCCGCGCAGTTTCCGACACCCAGTTTATTCTGCAGAATGCATGCCGTACTTGGAAAAATCACATCCGGCGTCGTGGTAGCCACGATAATCAGATCGATTTCTTCCAGGCCAATCCCCGCCGACTTTATCGCCTCACGACTGGCTTTCAGCGCTAGATCGCTCGCCATTTCATCGTCCGCCGCGATGTGCCTCTGCGCAATCCCGGTACGAGTGCGTATCCACTCATCGCTCGTGTCCACCATGCGCTCGAGGTCCTGATTGGTAAGGACTTTTTCCGGTAAGTAGCTTCCTGTTCCTATGACTCTCGAGTACCTCATACCGGACTCGCTGCGGTCAACGGTCCGGGATTTGCTGATGGATTTTTCAGATGATCCGGCAACTGCGCCACGCCTTCGCTCATTCGGCGCAGCATTCCGCCACGAACCTCGTCCACCGCTCGTGCGATGGCAAAACGAAACGCATGACGGTCAGCCGAGCCATGACTCTTAATGACGATGCCGCGCAATCCCAGCAGGCTCGCGCCATTGTAACGACGGTGATCCACACGACGTTTGAATGCCTTGATGACCGGTAACGCGACGAGTCCAGCAAATTTAGTGAGGAGGTTTCTTTTGAACTCCTCCCGGAGGAAGGTGGAGAGCATTTGCGCCACCCCTTCCGACGTCTTCAATGCCACATTGCCGACAAAGCCGTCACACACAACCACGTCCGTCGTTCCTTTATAAATATCGTTACCCTCGATGTTGCCGTAAAAGTTCAGGCCGCTGTCACGCAGCAGTTCCGCGGCCTGCTTTACCACTTCGTTACCTTTGATCTCTTCCTCGCCTATATTAAGCAAGCCGATGCTGGGCCGCTCCTTGTTCTCCACAGTAGCGACGAGCGTAGCCCCCATTACGCCAAATTGAAGCAAGTGCTCCGCGCTACAATCGACGTTGGCGCCCAGGTCGAGAACATAGGTATGTCCTCTTATCGTCGGCAGCACGACGGCGAGCGCCGGGCGGTCGATGCCGGGAAGGGTTTTCAGAACAAACCGAGAGGTCGCTATCAATGCGCCGGTGTTACCTGCGCTGACACATGCCTGAGCCGCGCCGCTTTTGACCAGATCAAGCGCAACTCGCATCGAGGAATTTTTTTTGCCGCGTAACGCAAGCGCTGGCGACTCGTCCATGCCGACCACTTCGCTTGCGGGTTGAATTCTCAACCTCGGATTCGGCGTAGCCTTGAGGGCCCTCAACTCTGACTCGATAACATCGGGCAGCCCTACCAGAACAATGTCGGTTCCGGGATTACGATGGAGGTAATCGACGACTGCGGGAACCGTCACTTGCGGGCCATGATCGCCGCCCATGCAATCTACGGCTACGGTAATATCCAATTTTGAGCGCCCTCAAGGCAGGGATAAGCTTCTAGCAGCCTCAGAACGGTGGGGGCGAAATGATTAATCTTCTTTTGTCTTGACGACCTTCTTGCCGCGATAGTAACCGTTGGGACTGATATGATGGCGCAAATGCACTTCACCCGTGCCGGTATCCACCGTTAGCGGTGAACTGGTCAAAAAATCATGCGAGCGGTGCATACCGCGCTTGGATGGAGATTTTTTGTTTTGTTGGACTGCCATACGTTCAACTCCTAAAGAAATTTAATGCAATTTTTTCAGCCCCGCTAATGCGGCGAGCGGCTTGTCGCGTGCTATACCACCCTGGCCATCCAGGGCGGCAAACGAGCATTCAGCCTCGTTGTGCCGTGGAGAAATCGGCAGGCTCAGAATTATTTCGTCCTCGATCAGTCCCAGAACATCTGTTTCACGCGTGGCCAAAATGCAATCAGCTGATTCATCTTCGTCCAGGCGCGAAAGCTCATTTTCATTTTGTGCCAGCAGCAGCACTGTGCTCAAATCGAGCACATGCCCGAGATCACCTAGACAGCGCTGGCAGCGAAGGGTTATTTTCCCTCTCACCGAAATTTGCAAGACTGGCTTGCCGTCTTTATCAACGCCGCCGGTAACGCCGTACTGCAACTCTCCGCTATTCGCGGCCAGATAATCGTGTAACCGTTCAAACTCGGAAAGTGCGATTTTACCATGATGCGTCTCCGCATGATGGGCAAAATCGACAGGATCTATGATGAGCCTTTCCGGCATAAAGGTAGAATATTACAAAATCAACTTGAGGGGCACTTGCTCTGCGCGCGGCTTCCCCGCTTCAGTTTTTTACCTAATTATCAATGTGATGACAAACATCCCGTTAATAATGTTTATAAGATACAATTGACAAACGGGCACTTTAGATATTTGATTTTTTTAAGCCATGTATACGTCGAGCATAATATATTTTTTGCTCCCGAGTGTCAAAATCTCCAATAACAAGCTTTGAAAACACAACAAATCGGCCAGCAGCTTGTTTTGGGTTCCAGTTCGATATATCGACGCGAACTGCTTCAACGGCTGCAGATTCCATTCGAAATCGCCAATCCAGATATAGAAGAAACGCCCCTGGCAGGCGAGAGCCCTGATGTTACCTCTTTGCGCCTGGCCGCCGCGAAAACTCGAGCAGTCGCGATTACTCATCCCGGTGCACTGATAATTGGCGCGGATCAGGTAGCGGTCCTGGAAGGCATTCAGCTCGGCAAACCTCTGAATCGAGAGAATGCGACGCGCCAACTGCAGCATGTCCGCGGAAAAGAAGTCGTATTTTTCACCGCGCTAAGCCTGCTTAACAGCCAGACAGACCGCCTCCAGACCCGGCTTGTCCCAAGCCACGTGAAATTCCGTCAATTGAGTGATCGGCAAATTAATAATTACCTGGATAAGGAACAGCCATATCACTGCGCTGGAAGTGCCAAAGCCGAAGGATTAGGTATTGCATTAATCGAACGTATCGTAAGTGACGACCCCAGCGCGTTGATCGGGTTACCGTTGATTGCGCTGTCGGACATGCTCGTACACGAGGGGATTGAGGTAGTGTGAACGCCGGAATTCTCTATCTCATTCCTGCCCCGCTTGGTTTGGGGGACATCGCCTGGGCAATCCCTCCTGCGGTCCGACAATGTGTAGCAGGGCTTGGCCATTTCATCGTCGAACACCCAAAAACCGCTCGGCAATTCTTGAAACAAATTGGTTGTGTCTTGCCGATACAGACAATCAAAATGGAGGTTCTGGATGAGCATACCCGCGCCACAGAGTATGAAAAGCTACTTGCGCCGGTCCTCACAGGGAATGACACCGGACTGTTATCGGAAGCCGGCTGCCCCACGATAGCCGACCCCGGAGCGGGTTTAGTGCGGCTCGCTCACCAAAAAAATATCCGGATAAGGCCATTGGTCGGGCCCTCTTCGATACTGCTCGCGCTGATGGCCTCCGGATTGAATGGTCAACGGTTCGTGTTTCACGGTTACCTGCCAGTGGAGCCCGACCGACGTGCCAAAAAGCTGGTTCAGCTGGAAAAAGACTCCATTGCTCGCGACCAAACCCAGATCTTCATTGAAACGCCATATCGGAACCAGAAACTGCTGGAGTCCATCTTGCATGCATGTCGGGGCGACACGATCCTCTGCGTCGCGTCCAATCTCACCTTGGCGGGAGAGTATATTTCTACCAGAACAATTAATGACTGGAAACAGGCCTTGCCGGATTTGCATAATCAGCCCGCCGTTTTCCTCCTGCACGGCTAGAACTGGAGACATCCTCTACGGCAGTTTATGAATAACAACGTTGCTCAAGAATGATGGGGCTGCGAAGACGGTACCGCCCGCAGACCCAGCCGCAGCGCTCAAACCCGACCTGGTATCGTACGTGGCTTGATCCGGCCAGACCCCTTCGCTTCTCTACCTCATCGAAAGGTAAAGCCTATCTCAATCCCCAGCCGAATCCGGTACTGATCAGCGTCTCTGCGGCCACTGCGCCAAAACGCCTCGCCAATCGCTCAGTGAACCCTTCCCGGGTTGTGTAATCGACAATGTGTTCGGCCTTGATGATTTCCCGCGCGACATACTCCGCACTGCCCATGGCATCGGCAAGTCCAAGTTCGATACTTTTCTGACCTGTCCAGACGAGGCCGCTGAACATTTCAGGCGTTTCTTTCAATCGGGCGCCTCGCCCTTGCTGCACGACTTGAATGAACTGCGCATGGATATCGCTCAACATTTCCCGAGCATATTTTTCCTGTTGCGAATTGAGCGGAGAAAAAGGATCAAGAAAGGCCTTGTTTTCCCCTGCCGTGATCAATCGCCGCTCGACACCGAGCTTTTCCATCGCACCCATAAAACCGAACCCGTTCATTAGCACCCCGATCGAGCCGACGACGCTGGCTTTATCCACGTAAATCTTGTCGGCAGCGGCCGCCACGTAATAACCACCTGAGGCGCAAACATCCTCGATGACGGCATAAAGCGGAATTTGAGGATACTCGGCGCGCAGACGCCGGATTTCATCGTTGATGTAGCCCGCCTGCACCGGACTGCCACCGGGGCTATTGATTCGCAGAATCACACCCTGAGTCTTCGCATCCTTGAATGCCTGTTGCAAGCCCGCGTTAACATTATCGGCGCTACTCACGCTATCAGGGGAAATCACGCCGCGCAACTCAACCAGGGCGGTATGCTTGCGGACCCTCGACATCTCATCACCGGTAAACAAATCCGTAGCGAGAAACAAAAGAATAAACAAGTAGATGAAAGTAAGAGATTTGAAAAATATACTCCACTGACGCGTTCTTCGATGTTCTTGCAGAGACGCGAGCGCCAGCTTCTCAAGTACCTGCTTCTCCCATCCTTCCGTCCGGTTTTCCGCATCAGCCATAATGATTCAATCCTTCAAGTAAAGTAAGGTACCAGACCTGCAAAACAGCCTCGGGAACCAATTCGGTCGTGCCCTTCTTCTTCATTTTCGCACATCCATTCGATATCGCACCATGAGTGCGATATTGAAGAGACGCGGGCGGGTAAGATCAACATTAAGTGAGTATTTCCATCCAGCCAGGGTTTGCTGGTAACAAACGTCGCTCAGTTGGAATTCAGTCCAAGCAGGAAGCGCTGCAGTTCGTCCGTCAGGGGCGCTTCCAAATAGAGCCGCTCGCCCGTTAAAGGATGAGTCAATTCAACCGTGAGAGCATGCAAAAACATGCGACTAAGACTGGGCCCCGGAACCCGTCTGGCCAGCTCCTTATTCAAGGCAAAATCCCCGTATTTGTCGTCACCCGCGATAGGGAACCCGAGGTAAGCAAGATGAACGCGAATTTGATGAGTACGGCCGGTTTTTAGTTCCGCCTCCAGCAGGCTGAAGTCCTGCCAGGCCTTCCTGAGGCTGAAAACAGTATGAGCTGGCACTCCCTCTGATCCGGCGCCGTCGGCTACCGCCACCCGTCTTTCGCCCGCCGCGGTGAGATATTTATTTAGAGGCAGCTTTACGTTCTGTCTCTGGTTGCGCCACTTACCCTTCACAAGCGCCAGGTAGCGTTTTATCATCGCCCCCGCACGAATCTGCCCATGTAGTTCAACCAGCGCCGGGCGGGTCTTGGCGAGCAGTAAAACGCCGGATGTTTCCCTGTCGAGGCGATGAACAAGCTCCAGAAACTTCCATTCCGGGTGTTGGGCACGCAATTGTTCAATCACCCCAAAGCTCACCCCGCTGCCACCATGAACCGCGACGCCAGGCGGTTTGTTAATGGCAAGCAGTGCCTCATCCTCAAACAGAATATTGAAACGAATAAACCCGCTGGCAGTTACTTTCTTCGCTAGCGGAAAACTCCTTTCCGCCATTCTCACCGGGGGAATTCTAACGGCATCGCCTAATTGAAGGTGATGCTCAGGGCGAGTGCGCTTACTGTTGAGCCGCACCTGCCCGCTGCGCAGCAGTTGGTAGATATGGCTCTTGGGTATATTTTTAAGGCGTTTGATCAAAAAATTGTCAATACGCTGACCCTTGCTGTCCTCACCTATAATTTCCGTGACCGCAGCACTCAGTGGAATTTTTTTGCCTAAATCCTTAATTCTACTTATACTTACCAAATCGGAGTTCCAGCCTATCCTTTATCCGGTGCGCAAAATGGCGCTGTTGATGGGATTTTGTCCCACATGGACAAGAGCCGACTCCGAAAATCTGGTTAAAGTCGCTCACCAATAAAGTAGCGATAGTAATGGATTTACGCGCTCAAAGCACACGTCGATTTCAGTTTTCAGTTTCGTAGCGCCTGTTCGCGGGCTGCCATAGTCGAAACCTGATTGAAACTAATTCCAGGTTCTGCTTCAAGAAAAGCAGGGCCTCAGTGACAAGCCAGAGAAATAGTCATCGTCATCTTTTATACGCAGCCCGACACCATGATCAAGTTGCCTGACTAAATATTCTCTTATACGTGTAAGGATATTTGTTTCCCTTGCGCGTAGGCTGTCTACCCGTGACCAGAGCGCGGGAGGCATATAATGAAACGCATGCTATTTAACGCGACACAGCCGGAAGAGCTTCGTGTCGCTATTGTCGATGGCCAAAAGCTGATCGATCTTGACATTGAGTCTGCTGGCAAGGAACAACGCAAAAGTAATATATACAAAGGAGTCATCACCCGTCTTGAGCCCAGCCTTGAAGCCGCTTTTGTCGAGTATGGCGGCGAACGGCACGGGTTTCTTCCATTCAAGGAAATATCCCGCTCGTACTTCAAGGAAAGCGCAGAACCGGCGAGAACCCGCATTCAAGATGCGCTTCATGAGGGCCAGGAACTCATCGTTCAGGTGGACAAGGATGAGCGTGGAACGAAGGGGGCCGCTCTTACCACCTATATCTCCCTCGCCGGCCGTTATTTGGTCCTGATGCCCAATAACCCTCGCGGTGGAGGGGTATCGCGGCGAATAGAGGGGGAAGATCGCGCTGAATTGCGCGATGTCATGTCGAAATTGAGTATCCCCGCAGGCATGAGTATTATCGCTCGGACTGCTGGCATAGGTCGTAGCGAAGAAGAGTTGCAGTGGGATCTGAATTATTTGCTCCAGCTTTGGCGCGCCATCGAAGACGCCTCCAAAAGTCAAAGCGGCGCTTTTCTGATATACCAGGAAAGCAGCTTGGTAATACGTGCAATTCGTGATTACTTTCACCAGGAGATCGGAGAGATCCTGATTGATACGGAAAGTATTTACGAACAGGCGTGCCAGTTCATGAGCCATGTCATGCCCGCTAACGTGGGCCGCGTCAAGCTCTATCGCGACGATGTTCCGCTATTCTCCCGGTTTCAAATCGAGCACCAGATCGAGACTGCCTATTCGCGGCAGGTCACGCTGCCTTCCGGCGGCGCAATCATTATTGATCACACCGAGGCGCTGGTGTCCGTGGACGTAAATTCTGCACGAGCCACTCGCGGTTCAGATATTGAGCAGACCGCACTCCATACGAATCTTGAAGCTGCAGATGAAATCGCACGGCAATTGCGTCTTCGGGATCTGGGCGGACTGGTGGTGATCGACTTCATCGACATGGAAGTAGCGCGCAATCAGCGCGAGGTGGAGAACCGGTTGCATGAAGCGCTGCGTTATGATCGCGCACGTGTTCAGATGGGCAAAATTTCCCGCTTCGGTTTACTCGAACTGTCACGCCAGCGCTTACGTCCTTCGCTGGGCGAGGGCAGCTATATCACATGCCCTCGCTGCCACGGGACCGGTCATATTCGCGGCACTGACTCTTCTGCATTGCATATCCTCAGGATTATCGAGGAAGAAGCGATGAAAGAGAATACCGCCGTACTTCATGCCCAGGTGCCGGTAGGCGTCGCCACCTATCTGCTAAACGAGAAACGGTCGGAAATCCATGCAGTTGAAGCGAGATTAAAAGTAAATGTGGTACTGATCCCGAACGTTCATCTTGAAACGCCGAACTACAGCATTACTCGCTTGCGTCATGACGATGTAAAGCTTAGCGAAATTCAAACCAGCTATCAGATGGTAGAAAAACCGGCTCAGGACGTTGCTTTGCCATCAATTGCGCCAGAAGCCAAGCCAGTTCGCCAACAAGCAGCGGTGCGGGGTATCACGCCGTCACAACCCGCGCCGATACGAGCGCCAAAACCGCAATACGAACCCGAGCAAATATCCTTTGTGGATAAAATATTCGGCTGGTTCAAGCAAATGGGGGGAGCGGAAAAACAAGTGCGGCCGGCTCCGGCCACTACAGTGGCGCAACGGCCGGAGCGCGGACGAGTACGGCGAGAACGTGGACGCGAAGGGCGCGAGGAAAATGAGAAATCGCTGCGGACTCCCCAACGCGTGGGCGATCACCGGGGCGAACGAAGCATCAACGCGGACGATGCTTTAGGCTCAACCCATGACGCGGTGCCTCAGCGTCCCGAGCGCACCGAAGTCAAACTGCAGAGTGAACGATTCGCGCAAAAAAAACATCCACGTCCACCGCGGGACGAGAAGATACGTTCCGAGGGCAAATTGCCGGCAGAGGAACAGCCTGCTGCTCAGGAGGGCTTACAAGGCTCTCAGCAAAGCGAAGAAGGGGGGCGACGCCGGCGTCGTGGGGGAAGACAGCGCGAACGAGCCGAACGTTTGGATCGGCCTGCGCGAGAAGGTAAACCGGCCGAGGTAATCGATGCAGGTCCGGTGCCGGCAATCATTTCCGCACCACCCCCGGAGCCTTTAACAGTCGCTCTGACTCCTCCTCTATCGCTAGAGGAGATGACACTTTCCGGCCAAGAAGTCAGCCCCCATTCTGAATCTTTATCCGTAGAGGAGGCTGTGGATGTAATTGTACCGGCAGCCTCTGACGCGGCACAGGCAGAACCGGCAGGCGGGCGTGAAGCTGGGTCGGACCGAGAGGAACCTGTTCAAGAGCCTGCCCCCGAGCTCACTCCAGGCCTTCCCGTCTCTGGTTCAGGAACGCTGCTTGAGCCTGCTGAGACTGAAAAAGCAGAAAAACTCGAAACAGTCGAAACAGTCGAAACAGTCGAAACAGTCGAAAGGGTTGAAGCAGTCAAAGCGGTCGAAGCAGTCGAAGCAGTCGAAGCAGTCGAAGCAGTCGAAGCAATCGGAATACAGCAGGAAAAACCTGCAACGCAAGTTGCCGAACATCCTTACACAACGGAAGGACAAGAATTCCCTACTCCCAAGCCACCCCCGGTAATAGAACCCCTGGATCTGGTCGCGAGCGGTCTCGTCATGGTTGAGACTATTCCCGAAAAAATAAAGCCCGTCGAACAGGGTTCAGCTGAGGAACCGTTACTGCCGCAACGTCGCCGAAAAAGAGTTCCATCGGCTCCGGCCGTGGAACCGGATGAGCCGTTAGTGCAAGTCGAAACGCATAAGTGAAGATTGCATCCTAAGGGACCTCTGAAAAAGCGCGGACATGGACTCCCGCGATTTTCAGAGTCAGAGCCCACCGGACAATTTTCGAACGCTCGTCCACGTGATTCGCATAGCGCGCAAAATGAATTTAACGGTAAGTACCGTGCTGTACCGGATCGTGTTCCAGTTGCTGGCGGATCCGGCTAAGCAATCCGCGCCCCGCGTCTTCCACCATATTCAAGACGTGTTCGAACCCCTGATTTCCCCCAAAATAGGGATCAGGCACCTCTTCCAAATCATGCGAAAATTTATCGCTATACTGCATCAGCAACGCAAGCTTATGGCTGTGTTCAGGAGGGCACTCACGCTTGAGTACAGCAAGATTGGCTCTATCCATCGCCAGGATATAATGAAAAAAATCGAAGTCTTTTTCGCTTACTTGGCGAGCGCGTAGGTCGTTTGTTTCATAACCGCGGCGTACTGCCGCTTTCTGTGCTCTTTCGTCCGGCGGTGCGCCGATATGATAATCATGTGTACCTGCCGAGTCGATGTAAATCATTTTCTCGAAGCCAGCGGCTTTGACCTGTTGTCTGAATACGGCCTCCGCTGTGGGTGAACGACAGATGTTACCCATGCAAACAAACAAGACATTAACTTTTTTAATTTCTCCCAGGCTCATCATCACAATTCAATAATAATGTTTTTCCATACTCCATACGCCCGACGGCGGTGGAACCTTTCCAAATAATTCCACTCATCTGCACGGTTCGGCGACAATTAAAGCCGATACGTCGCACTGGCAGAAATATAGCGACCTCTCCTTTCATTCAATCACGTTAATATGGCAATTCTGCATCCGGCTTAGCCTGTAAAATGACCCTACGAAAATCCTCCTGTATGCGCTTTAATGCGGTCTCATTGTCGGCCTCAAAGCGGAGCACGATCACGGGCATGGTATTCGATGACCGCGCCAAGCCGAAACCGTCCTTATACTCCACCCGCAATCCATCCGTAGTGACAATGTTTTCAGGGTTATCAAAGCGCGCAGTATTTTGCAGTCGTGCGATAACCGCGTAGTTCTCTCCCTCGCTCAATCTGATCTGCAACTCCGGCGTACTCAGCGCGTCGGGAATTGCGGCGAATTGCTCGTCGATATCTGCGTGGAAACTGAGTAGTTCGAGCAGACGGGCGCCTGCATAAAGGCCGTCATCAAATCCATACCAGCGTTCATTGAAAAATATGTGGCCGCTCATTTCCCCGGCCAGCAACGCATCGGTTTCTCTCAATTTCCCCTTGATAAACGAATGCCCCGTTTTCCACATGATGGGCTCGCCGCCGTGTTGCTGAATCCACGGTGCCAGATTTCGAGTACATTTCACATCGAAAATGATTTTCCCCCCTGGATTTCTTGACAATACATCAGCCGCCAAGAACATCAACTGCCTGTCCGGATAAATAATCGCGCCGCTTTTGGTAACCACCCCCACGCGATCACCATCACCGTCGAAAGCAAGTCCTAATTCGGCGTCGGTGGTTTTAAGCGCACGGATGAGGTCTCTAAGATTCTCGGGTACGGACGGGTCTGGATGATGATGAGGAAAAGTACCATCGACCTCACAAAACAGCTCGGTTACCTCGCACCCTAGTCTGCGATATAGCGTGGGTGCGAACGCGCCAGGCACGCCATTGCCGCAATCAACTATTATTTTCATAGGACGCTTCAGCCGTACGTCTGCAGTGATGCGCCGGAGATATGTCTCAGCAATGTCGTGCTCGCGATACTCGCCGCTACCGTATGTGAAGTCATCATTTTCGAGGCGCGCGCGCAAGCCCTGGATCGCCTCTGCAGCTAAAGTTTCACCACCTAGCACCATTTTTAGACCATTATAGTCCGGAGGATTGTGACTGCCAGTCACCATGACACCAGAATAATTGCACAGTGTGTGCGCGGCGAAGTAGAGCATAGGGGTAGCAACCATGCCCACGTCTATTACATCAACTCCACTCTTTTGCAGGCCTCTCACCAGCGCATTTGCAAGCTCCGGACCTGATAATCTGCCATCCCGGCCGATCGCGATTGATGAGATCCCGCGCGCCTGCGCTTCAGAGCCGATAGCGTGTCCGATAGCCTCAACCAGTTCTGCGGTTAGGGTTTTTTGGAAAACGCCCCTGATGTCATAGGCCTTGAAGATTTCGTGCGGAAGTTTATGCATGATATATATGGAAATAGTGAGCCCGCCAATTCAGACGGGACAATACGCGCTCCTTTCAATAGCGCTCGGTACTCCAGAACGAAAAAGCCTCCGATAGGCTGTGGAGGGATCGACTGGTGGGCAGACAAGGCGGGCGGGCATGAAGGAATAGCGAATCCCTTGGTAAAATCACAATCTACAAGGGTTAGCCAAGCTGGAAAATTTAATGGTGACCTGCAACCGCCCCGCCCTTGAGCACGTAGCGCGTTCCGCAATATGGGCACAGCGCCTCGCCCGTGTTTTCTATCGGCAGAAATACGCGCGGGTGCGAATTCCATAACAGCATGGATGGCATGGGGCAGTGAAGCGGTAAATCATCGGCAGTAACCTCAATTTCACGCTGTTTGTTATCGGTGGCCTGATTCTGCATCGATATTCCCTTATTTCCTTATTTTCTTATTTGGATGACATAGAGTGGATCATCAAACATACGTGAGCCAGTCAGCATGACTGTCGGTCTTGCCGCTGACGCAGTCGAAAAACATGCCCTGTAGTCGGGCCGTAACGGGGCCGCGCGTTCCGTTGCCAATTTTCCGGTTATCCAGTTCCCGAATGGGCGTTACTTCCGCCGCTGTACCCGTAAAAAAAGCCTCATCTGCGCAATACACCTCGTCGCGTGTAATCCGCTTTTCAATTACCGGAATTCCAATCTCTCCCGCCAGTTCTACAATAGAAGCACGGGTTATGCCGTCGAGGCACGAAGTCATGTCGGGAGTATACAATTTGCCTTGCTTGACAATAAATATGTTTTCCCCCGCTCCCTCCGCCACGTAGCCATCTACATCCAGCAAAAGCGCCTCATCATATCCGTCGTGAGCTACCTCCTGATGGGCCAGTATGGAATTAGCATAGGTCGTGACAGACTTGGCACGGCACATATTGACGTTCACATGATGTCGCGTAAACGACGACGTCTTGACTCGAATGCCATTTTCCAGACCATCGCTGCCAAGGTATGCGCCCCATGGCCATGCTGCGATGGCGATATGCACCGAGAGCGTTTTAGCTGAAATCCCCATGGCTTCCGAGCCGTAAAAAACAATTGGGCGGATATAACATGATTGCAGCTGGTTCTGCCTTACCATATCCAGCTGGGCTTGCATCAGAGTTGTCTGGTCATAGGGCATTTTCATCATGAAAATATGCGCCGAGTTGAACAAACGGTTGGTATGCTCCTTCAGGCGGAAAATCGCCGGCCCCCGCGGTGTCTCGTAAGCACGCACGCCCTCAAACACACCCATTCCATAATGCAGCGTGTGTGTAAGCACATGTGTAGTCGCATCACGCCACGGAATAATTTTACCATCGCTCCAGATTACACCGTCGCGGTCAGCCATTGACATTCACAAACTCCGGAAAGGATTGGGACCCGCGTATTCTAACGCATTTCTCAACTAAAAATGGCGCAGCGGGGGCAGGAATGGGTGTCAAGGCGCGCACAGCAACATGCCGGTCATGGAAGCCGGGAGAGCGAAAATCCATGGTATTGAGCACGGCCGACCGAGAAAATCCGGCATGCGGTAGTAAAAGAATAAAACGGGAGTCCGCCAACTTGTGACCAGATGACGTATCGATGCGAGAGGCGAGAAGGTTAAGGGGTTAACACTTCACCCCATAGCTGCAGCACTGCGGCGATGCTGATACCAAACTGTTCTACTTCGACCCGCACAAATTTTTGTGATTTGTTACCCGTTGAGGCCGGCCCCGTCAGGTTTGCGTCCCCGCTCAATCTTAACCGATGTTGCACGCGCCGGAATTCCCGGTACGCACTCAGAGCCCTTTCGCCGGTTTCCCTACGGATAAGCCCCAGATTTGATGCCAGTTTTAGCAGGGCTATATTGCCGATATTTTCAGTCAGTCCGGGATGCTCGCAAGCGTAACCCAGAATCAGATACTGCACGACGAATTCAACATCAATAATACCGCCACGGTCATGCTTTACGTCAAAAAGTCCGCTTGAATTGGGATGGGCTTCCAACATCTTTTGCCGCATCGCCAGCACGTCGCGCTTGAGCGCCGGCAGTTCGCGTGGCTGGCGAAGAACCTCGTCGCGGATACGCTCAAACGTTTTTCCCACTTGAGTATCACCAGTTACGAAACGCGCCCGGGTTAACGCCTGATGCTCCCAGACCCATGCCTGCTTCCGCTGATATTGATCAAAAGCTTCGATCGAACTCACCAGCAAGCCACTGCTGCCGTTGGGGCGCAAGCGTAAATCGGTTTCATATAACAATCCAGCTGAAGTATAACTGGTAAGCCAGGAGTTGATGCGCTGACTCAGCCTCGCATATATCTCCGGCGCATCAGGATGAGGATCGTCATACAAAAAAATGATATCGAGATCCGACACGTAACCGAGTTCCTTGCCACCCAGTTTGCCATAGCCGACAATTGCAAAAGCCGGTTCCTCCCGGTGCTTCTTCCTCAACCCTGCCCATGCCAGTCGCAACACGTTCTCAAGCATAAGATCCGCCAGATCGGTCAAATAGTCACTCAACGTTTCCAGAGGGACCATTCCTTCCAAGTCCTGGGCCAGCAATTGGAATATCCGGGAATGATGAAAGTCGCGCAGTACATCCATCTGTTGCTCGAGATCATCGCCCGAAGGTCCACCTGCGTCCTTTAATTGATGAATCAACCTGGTCTTGGATCGGGACCAGTCGGGCGCGCTTTTGACATCACCGGGGTGAAGCAACTCATCCAGCAAAATCGGGTGGCGTCCAAGATATTCGCTCGCCCATTGACTCGCGCTCACAAGCTTGGCTACCCGTTCCACCGCTTGGGGATGCTCCCCCAGTAGTGCGAGATAGGCCGCACGCCGGCTCACGTTCTCCAGCAATCCCAACAAACGCTCAAGCGTAATATCAGCGGACGGGAATCTGGCTGCCGCTTCAATAAGAAGTGGTACAAGGGTGTCTACTCGCGTTTTACTTGACGTTGGCAGTTGTCGATACCGGGCGCTTTTACGAAATTCGCTCAAACGGTCCAGCATGTTTTTTGGGTTGGCAAACCCCATTTTGACCAGTTGCGTGGAGAGGGCCTCGGCCGCAATCTCCCCGCCCTCTCCTTCTCCTTGCCACAACCATGTCAGCATATCGGGGGCTTTGGACTGCCGCGGTGCGAAAATCTTCTCGAAGTGGCGAGTAACATTGTCGCGATGACTCTCAAGCCGCTGCAAAAACTCGTTATACCCCGGGAAGCCCATAGACTGTGCTATCAGCGCCTGATCCGCCGGATCATCAGGTAGGGTCTGGGTCTGCTGATCATCAAGATACTGCAAGCGGTGTTCGAGATTGCGCAGAAAGGAATAGGCGGCCGACAGTTCGGCGACGGCTGTTTCCGGCAGATGCTGTTTTTCTCCCAGACGCTGCAATATCAATAATGTCGGCTGGATGCGAAGATCGATATCGCGTCCGCCACGTATGAGTTGAAATACCTGCGCAATGAATTCCACCTCGCGGATACCGCCCGGTCCAAGCTTGATATTCTCATGCATTTCCCGCCGGTTCACTTCCTGCCGGATTTGCGCGTGAAGAGCCCGCATGGATTCGTAGGCGCCGAAGTCCAGATACTTCCGGAACACGAACGGTTGCATTATCTGTTCCACAAGCGGCTGTCTTGCCGCTACAGGACCGGCTATGACCCGGCCCTTGATCCACGCGTACCGTTCCCATTCCCGCCCCTGCGCAATAAAATACTCTTCTAGCATGGCAAAGCTCATTACCAACGGGCCACTTTCGCCATAAGGCCGTAAGCGCATATCGACGCGAAAAACATATCCGTCGGACGTAATATCGTTTAGGCTGCCAATCAGTTTTCGCCCGAGACGGGAAAAAAAATCCTGGTTTGAGATACGCCGGTAACCGTCGGTCTCGCCGTCCTCCGGATATATAAAAACCAGATCCACGTCTGAGGAAACGTTGAGTTCATTCCCCCCAAGCTTCCCCATGGCGACGACCAGCAGTCCCTGGTTCGAGCTGTTGTTCCCCCCGCTGGTGGGTTGGCCGAAACGGCCGGGATCAGTCAACCACTGCCGGTGATGTTCGAGTGCGGACGCGATGGTAACTTCGGCCAGATCGGTCATTGTCGTCATCACTTCCTTAAGATTAGCCAGCCCGCCGAGATCACGCACCACCAGACGCGACATTACTCGTTTGCGCAAGCTCCGTAAGATGTAGTGCAACCCCGCTTCATCTCTCGTGTTGTTTGCGTTAGCGTTGAGAAAAGCGAGCATCTCGTCCCGGAGAAACGGGTGACCCAAGTGTTGCTCCAGATCGGGCAATAACTCGGGTTCACTCTCCAGTAAACGTTGCAGGTAGCGGCTGAATGGCAGGGCAGACTTAATCAATTTTTTTGCCCGGGAAATCGGCTTGCATGGTTATCGGTACGTTGGACAACTCGCCCATGATCAACGACGGAATCGTGGGATGGGGGCACCTGAAGGGCGGAGAAGCGTATGTGCGGTCCGGTCAGGATTGAGGCAACGAAAGCAAAGCGTGGCGCGCCCACCTTCGCTACAGTCGTACCCGCCATGCGAAGTCCTCATTCACGGCGTGCGACTCCAAGGTTTCGCCCTCGGTTTTCCAACGCACTGGCTTGCGAGAGCCCCTGCTCGGTGTACGGGTGAACATATACGCTCGCTGCATTGCACTCCTCGTTATCGTAGACTAAGCTACTACGTTTTTTGGGTTTGTCTGACAGCTTGTCATCATTACGATTTTATCACTCAGTTGTCACATGAGTTCCTAAATGAGTCGCAAACTGAACCGCATATGGCGCCGAACGTACACGCTGCGGCCATTTGTTCGCTAGCTCGCGGAATTCGGCGCTGGAATGAGTAAAAAATACCGCCGGTATAATTGAATGGTATATCCTCATTCGAACGCGGGACTGAACAAAGCCTGCCAAGCCTGTCTAACCGTTTTATCGTGTGCCTTGAACAGGCTCAGCCGCATGGTACTTAATGGTGCCCTTCTCAAAGTAGATAACTGGAAATAAGTATTGAATTTTTCGGTAACGTCACGTCTCGGGGGATTTGGCAACTTTTTGCTCCGCCTGTTGACATGGGTCCTGATTGTCATCGCGGCCTCCGTTTCACTGCTACTGTTATCATTTCGCTACTGGCTACTCCCCGATATCGAGCAATACCGTGAGAATATCGCCCAGGCCATCAGCCAAGCGTCTGGGCAGCGTCTCACAATAGGCGAGATCAGCGCGAACTGGGACGGACTTCGCCCTCATATGGTGATGCGCGCCATACAAGTGCACGACAAAGAGGGCGATGTCATGCTGCTGCTGCACCGCCTGGAAGGCACGCTCTCGTGGCGCTCGGTTTTCGATGGAAACCTGCACTTCCGCGAAATGGAGATCGACCAACCCGACCTGGTTGTGCGTCGCGATCCCTCGGGTGTCATTCATGTAGCAGGATTCGCACTCAACAAAGAGTGGACTGGAAGCGAAAATGGCTTTTCCGATTGGTTATTAAACCAGAGACGCGTCATTATCAAAAACGCCAGTATTCTTTGGCAGGATGACTATCGTGGCGCGCCCGAACTGGAACTGCTGGTGAACCTGCGCCTTGAAAATCGGGGCCACCACCATCGTTTTGGGTTGCGCGCCACCCCCCCAGCCGAACTTGCAGCGAGTCTCGATCTGCGGGGGGATCTGTTTGGAGAATCTCTGGATATCCCCGAAGAATGGCGAGGCAGGCTGTTTACACAAATCGACCGCGCGGATATTGCCGCGTGGCGTGTCTGGCTGCCCTTCCCCGAGGAAATCCAGTTGAATCACGGTACCGGAACGCTGCGAATGTGGGCGAGTATCGAAGGGCTGGATATGACGAGATTGACAGCAGATATGCGTTTGCGTCAGGTCAAGACACAGCTGGCTCCCGATTTGCCCGAACTAAACCTTATGCGGGTGCGCGGAAGAGTGGGATGGCAAAAGATAGGCAGCGGAGCGGGTGGTTTCGAGTTGTTCGCAAAAAATTTAAGTGCTGCCACGCGCCATAACCCCGAATCCCAACCCGTCAATTTTTCATTACGGATGATTCCGCGTCGCGGCGGCAATCCTGCTAGCGGAATATTAAATATAGATAGGCTGAACCTGCGAATCCTGGGCGACCTCGCGGAATATCTGCCGCTGGGCGAGACACTGCGCAAGAAACTGGAAAAACTCTCCCCGCGGGGCGAGTTGCATTATATGCGGGCAAAGTGGGTGGACGAATTGTCGGGACCGTCAAGTTTTAGCGCGAAGGGACATTTTGCCAACCTTGGGATGAAAAAGTCCGAAATGCTACCGGCATTTGATGGCATCACGGGCAATCTCGACATTACCGAGCGGGCCGGTACCCTTAACCTCAATTCCCAGAATGCCACGGTCGATTGGCAGGATGTGTTTCATAGGCCGTTGAAGCTGGATAAGCTCACTGGTCAGGCGAGCTGGAGCAGGTTGCCCACCGACAACTCCATTGCACTCAAATTCAGTAATATTTCCTTCTTCAATGCCTACGCTGCCGGATTAGCCCACGGAAATTACTGGGGGGCGGGCGATGGCCCTGGCGTTATAGATATGACCGGTCATCTGACGCGTGCCGATGCGCACTACTTCAAGGAATATTTACCCGTCTTCGCAACGCGTTACTTTCCTGAGTGGTTTGGCGATGCAATCGTCGAGGGACAATTCTCCGATACCCGGCTACATCTCCGGGGAAATCTTGCCGACTTTCCCTTCGGTCAAAATGACGGAATCTTCACGCTAAATTCGAAAGTCTCGGGGTTAATCCTCGAAAACATTCCTGAATGGCCGCGCATAGAGAATATATGGGGAAATGTGAAGGTTCATGGCCGCCGTATGGAATTCGACGCGTCTCAAGCCAGTGTATTAGGCGCTACCGTTACCAAAGCCAGCTTTCATATTGCCGACATATCCGACCCCGATGCGGTACTGCACAGCGAAGTTGAAGCGAGTGGCGCGACGCGGCAATTTATAAAATTTGCTGCCCAAACAATGGCGAAAGGGGGGCAGAGCACCTTGGCCGACGATATTCCCGTTTCCGGAAATGGAAAATTGGCAGTGCAGTTTGATCTGCCCCTGCAACGGACCGGACCGGTCAAACTGAGCGGCAACTACGAGTTCGTGGATAATCAGCTCGATCCGGGTCCAAGGATGCCGAGCCTGACGAAAATTAACGGCGTGATGGCTTTTAATGAATCCGGACTCAAGATAGAAAATATAACGGCGCGACTGCTCGGGGGACCGGTTGCTATCAGTTCAGCCAATGCATCGGATGGAAGCGTGCGCCTATCTGTCCTCGGGAAGATTGACCTCGATAATTTGGCTTCGCCTTCCCGAGACCCGCTGGCACATGCTCCACAGCCGTGGGTGCAATATTTACGCGGCAGCACGGATTGGCGGGCCTCGATCCATCTGAGCAACAAAATTGTGGAGGCTTCGGTTGAATCGGCACTACGGGGTCTCACCTCCGATTTACCCGAGCCTTTTGCCAAGGCCGCCGCGGATATTGTGCCACTTCGTTTTGAGCGTACAGTCACAAGCCCCGAAAGGGATCGCCTCATCGTCAGCTATGGAAGCGTTGCGAACGCCAAAATCACCCGAACTCGTGATAGCGCAGGCGATTATCGTGTTGATACCGGCGAAATCACCTTGGGTGCAGCATCCCGACGCCCCACCGAGAAAGCAGGAATATTTGTAAACGGCGCATTGCCGACACTCAACCTGGATCGATGGCGTAGTCTCCTCGGTCAATCCAAGGACGAGGCGGAGTTTTCGTCCAATCTCGCGGGCATCCAAGTGCATGTCGGCACCCTCGACTTTCTGGGTAAACGCTTCCATGATCTGATGCTGAACGCGGACAAAAAAGAAGGCGCATGGCATTCGACTGTGGTCGGGAACGAGATCAACGGTGATGTCAAATGGGATCCGTCCGCCAACGGCACGGTGACCGCAAGATTGCACAGGCTGGCAATCCCTGCTAAATCTCCTTCAAGATCCGGCGTAGAGGCGCAAAAGCGGCTCCAAAGCAAAACGTGGCCTGCACTCGACGTTGTTGTCGACACGTTTTTTATGGGCGATAAGGAACTCGGCAGACTGGAACTGATCGCTGGCCAACAGGAAAACTTTTGGCGCGTGGAGAAACTGCATGTAAGCAGTCCCGACAGTTCGATTACCGCTCATGGCCTCTGGCAGAATCGTACTGGCGCCCCACGGGTACAGGCTGATCTCATATTGGAGGCCAGCGATATCGGAACTTTTCTTACCCGTCTCGGCCTTCCCGACCAAGTGAGGCGTGGGAGCGGCAGGCTTGAGGGAGTGTTGTCGTGGCACGGTAACCCACTATCGATCGATTACTCCACCTTGTCAGGAACCTTCAAGCTGAACGCAAAGCGTGGACAGTTCCCAAAATTCGAACCCGGTCTCGGCCGATTATTCGGTATTTTCAATCTCCAAGCGCTGCCGCGAAGGATTACGCTGGATTTTCATGATGTGTTCAGTGAGGGTTTGGGGTTTGATGATATCTCAGGTGGGGTAAAAATAAGGCGTGGCCTAGCAACGACCGATGACCTCCGGATCGAAGGGCCCTCCGTAAAAATCTTTATGAATGGAGAGATGAATCTCGAAGCAGAAACTCAAAAGCTGCATATAAAGGTGACGCCGTCATATGGATTAGCCACCCCGGTGGTCGGCATGGCATCCGTAATTGCAAACACAGCATTGCAAAAGCCGGCCACTTCTAAAGAATACGACATTACCGGCAGCTGGACTGAGCCGGTTGTCGCGAGAATAATGCGACAGGAACAAGAACCGGTCAAACACGAACAATAGAACTTCTTGTCCGCATGCGCACACTAAAACCGTGTCTCTCGCTGCGATGGATCGACGGATTCCGCTACAAACGACAAGGAGTCTCGAAGGGGAATATAAAGAAATCTGTCCCCAAGTCCTAGCGGTGCGCGTTGCTGGTAAGATTGGGAGGCTTTCAAGGCGGCCCCACATCCTGCGCACATCATGGTTTGATCTGTGATTTAAGGAGTGGAACGGTTTGCACTATAACAAGCCTTGCGGGTGCCCTGCTTTGCCGGGCTCTTGGCGGACGGGCGGGGCTCTTGGCGGAGGGGCCAGCCATGATCAGCCATTAGCGTTGTCGCCTTTCGCAGATCCCGCCCGCAGAGCTTCTGTCGCGCCCGCGAAGGGCTTATTCAGAGGTTCCTAAATACATCATTTTCGGTTACCCTTGCTTCCCTGACACTTACGTTGCGGCTGCGGATAAAAACGTAATCTTAGTCTTATTATTGCTGGCGATGAAGTAGCTCATGAACATGCTTGATAACTCGACGGTTGGTAAGGAACCTGAATTAACTGGGACCCGCGGGAGCTTCACTCGTGTCGCCGCAATCCAGATGACAGCAGGGCCGAATATTTGGGGCAATCTGGAAGAGGCTGCACGCCTGCTGGAAATTGCGGCTGCCCAAGGGGCCAAACTAGTGGCGCTACCCGAATATTTTTGCCTGATGGGAATGAGCGATGCCGACAGAGTAGCGGCGCGCGAACAGTTTAACGATGGGCCGATACAGGAATTCCTGAGTAAAATCGCTCGGCGCCTGGGTATCTGGTTAGTGGGTGGATCGGTACCATTAGTTTCCTCCAGACCGGATAAGGTGAGAAATAGCTGCCTCGTTTATAACGACAAAGGCGAGCAGGTTGGGCGTTACGACAAAATTCATCTATTTGGCCTGGAGCTTGGCAACGAACGCTATGCCGAGGAAGAAACGATCGAAGCGGGTTGTGGAGTCGTTGTCGTCGACTCGCCATTTGGCCGCATGGGGCTTTCCATTTGTTATGATCTCCGTTTTCCCGAGCTTTACCGATCCATGGGGCAAGTGGATATCATTTTTGCCCCGGCAGCCTTTACCGCAACGACCGGGAAGGCGCATTGGGAAACGTTGATTCGTGCTCGCGCGATCGAAAATCTCGCCTACGTCGTCGCGCCCGCGCAGGGGGGGTATCACGTCAACGGGCGCGAGACACACGGGGACAGCATGATCGTCGATCCCTGGGGAGTGATCCTCAATCGTCTTCCCCGAGGATCCGGGGTGGTGACGGCGGATATTAATCCTGACTACCAGGCCAGCTTGCGCAATAGTTTGCCGGCGTTGAATCATCGAACCCTCCATCACTGTTGAATTTTTCCCCCCATAATGGGTACACTGACATATGACCACTGAACCTGTCACCCAACCCGAGGATCTTTTTGCCACGGCCAACCGTTGCTTATTGATGCCTCATGAGATTGATACAGCCGCATTACAGACGGTATTCGGTCAAATGCTCTCGCACCGCATCGACTATGCCGACCTGTATTTCCAATACAGCCGCGCTGAAGGTTGGGCCTTAGAAGAAGGCATCGTCAAGTCCGGCAGCTTTAATATCGACCAAGGTGTCGGCGTCCGCGCCGTAAGTGGCGATAAGACAGCATTCGCCTATTCTGACGATATCAGTATGCCTGCTTTGGCATCTGCGGCTCAGGCCACCCGCGCCATCGCGCGCCATGGCGATACCCAATCGGTACAAGCAGTGAAGCGCAGCAAGGGGCGTGAACTCTACCTGCCACAGGATCCCATTGCCAGTCTTAATGACACCGATAAGGTCGCATTGCTCGAAAAGCTCGAAGGGTATGCGCGGGCAATAGATAAACGTGTCATCCAGGTGATGGCATCGCTGGCTGGAGAATATGAGGTAGTTCTCGTCGCCCGCGGCGATGGTCTTGTAGCGGCTGATGTACGCCCGCTGGTGCGACTTTCGGTACAAGTCATTGCCGAGGAAAATGGGCAGCGCGAACAAGGCGCAGCGGGAGGAGGAGGACGCTTTGACTATGCTTATTTTACCGACGATGTACTGCGGGATTACGCCGCGAAAGCCGTGCATCAAGCCCTCGTCAATCTGGATGCAAAACCTGCGCCCGCCGGCACCATGACGGTCGTTCTGGGCGCAGGCTGGCCGGGAATACTGCTGCACGAGGCTATAGGCCACGGACTGGAAGGAGATTTCAACCGCAAAGGCAGTTCCGCATTCTCCGGACGCATCGGCGAACGGGTCGCCGCCCCGGGCGTGACCGTAGTGGACGACGGCACGATTGCGAGAAGGCGCGGATCGTTGAATATTGATGACGAAGGAAACCCCACTCAGTGCACAGTGCTGATCGAAAACGGCATACTCAAGGGTTACTTGCAAGACAGCCTGAACGCGCGACTGATGAATGTTCCCGTCACCGGGAATGGCAGACGTGAGTCATTTGCTCACATTCCCATGCCGCGCATGACAAATACCTATATGTTAAACGGCGACCGGAGCCCTGAGGAGATTATCGCTTCGGTTAAACATGGCTTGTACGCGGTCAATTTCGGTGGCGGCCAGGTGGACATTACCAGCGGGAAATTCGTCTTCTCGGCTGCCGAAGCTTACATGATCGAAAATGGTAAGATTTCCTATCCGGTAAAGGGAGCCACCCTCATCGGCAATGGTCCGGACGTCCTTACGCGGGTTTCGATGATAGGTAACGACATGTCGCTCGATCCCGGCGTCGGTACCTGCGGAAAGGAAGGGCAAAGCGTGCCAGTGGGAGTAGGCCAGCCGACGCTGCGTATAGATGGGTTAACGGTAGGCGGAACTGCTTGAGAAAGCCTGACGCAGATCTGGGGGCGGCCAGGGCTGTGATCGAGGGGGGTCACGCAATACGCCTTGAGGATAAGCCCAGAACCAAACCTCAGAAACAAGCTCCCCCTGATCTTCAGGTGACCCCGCCCGCGAAGGAACGCACCTTACCTCTCGGTGACACCCCGGTGTATTTCATATGATGGTGCCGAGCACCAAGCATCGGCCCAACGGCCAGCCGCGAAGGCCTATCCCTCTATTCTAACGATCCTGCTACCGGCCAATCGGTCATGTAAAAAAAGGCCGTCCCGGTCGAAGAACGCCCAAAGAATTCCGCAACCAAAGAAAAAAAAGCCAATCACAGCAAATAAATACCGTGCGATCGCCTGCTTCAAAGAAAGCTGATGCCCATCGGCGCTTACCAAGCGAAGCTTCCACGTTTGCATGGGCAGTGTTTGTCCCCCATGAGTCCAGAACCACGTGAAATAAATTCCGGCGACCAGGAGGAGATAAATCTGAAACACGGGGCGGAAAAGAATAGAGCTTGTATCCTGAAACACAAGGTGAAAAACGAAGCTGGCGATAAATAGAACTGCCACCAGTATCAGCAATTCATAAACCATGCTCAGCAGCCGCCGCAAAAATCCAGGCGCAGACGCCGTTATCGTTCCGGAACTCATTCAGAGCGCGCTTTCGCCCTTATTCATAGATCGCCCCCTTCATAGTTGTCCTCCTGCCAGTTAGCCGAGGCAGAAATATATCCGCTAATCCCGGCCCTGGTCTCCAGAGGAGGTCTGCCCATATTCAAGCCATTTCTGTTTTATTTCGTGACGCTTCTCTGGCGGGAGCTTTTTAATCGTTTTGTACTTCTCGCGAACCAACTCGCGCTGCTCGGGAGTAAGAGAATACCAGTCGCGCATCTGCAATTGGGTGCGTTGCTGCTCTTCAGCCGTCATTCCCGGGTAACGCTTGGCAATGCCTAGCCATTTCTTCTTTTTTGCAGAGTCCATATTGTTCCACTCTTGCGCCAGTGGAGCCAGGACCTCCCGTTGTTGGGGCTTTAATTCATCCCACGAAGGTTTGGCCGCTGTGGCTGAAGCGGACACGGAGAACGAAACGCACAGCCAGAACGCGACCGCTAGGAAGGATCGAGCCATGCATCTAACTCATTGTCCAGATACGCATTCACAGGTAGTTCATCGACCAGCAGCATGATATCGATTTCTTCGTTTTCATCGGTGGGCTGCAGCGTCTGCCAATAGACAACCCCAGCGAGGGCAAGCAGCAGCGTAATGGCCGATAACAGTTTGGGCGTTTTAAGCTGCCACTCGTGCCCGCCCCGTGCGGAAGCGCCTTGACCTACGCCCACGCCGACCTCTGCCTCGGTCATATGATAATTTTCGAGGGCTGCCCTGCGGGCCGCCTGAAGGCGGTTCAATGTACTCTGCTTGAGATTGTCCAAGCCGTGATCCAACAGGCGCGTAACGTTCTTCCCTATTTCGTCTTCGCTCATAACTCAATTCCTTCTTTTTTCAGCAGCGTAGCAAGTGCATGGGTTGCACGGGAGCAATGTGTCTTCACGCTTCCTTCAGAGCACCCCATGACCTTTGCGGTTTCGGTAACATCCATCTCCTCCCAGTAACGCAAAAGAAACGCTTCCCGTTGACGTGCGGGCAGCGATTCAATAGCCTTCTCCAGCAAACCGATAAGCTGGGATTGTTCCAGTAATTTACGGGGGTCATTTGCATTAGATAACCCTTCCAACTCCAAAGTTTCTAACGGGTCATAATCTTCGGATTCTTTTTCCTGATGAGCAGGCAGGAATGACGAAAACAGCGTTGTCCAGAGGGAGCGGGTTTTTTGCCGGCGGTAAAAATCCCGAATAGTATTCTGAAGTATACGCTGAAATAACAGGGGCAATTCTTCCGGCGGCTTCATGGAGTAACTCTCAATGAGCTTCGTCATCGAATCCTGAACAATATCCATGGCCAAATGTTCGTCACGCACCGCGAACATCGCCTGCTTGTACGCGCGCCGCTCGGTTTCAGCCAGAAAATTAGAAAGTTCCTGTTGAGTAGCCAGGACAAATGCCTATCGCAAAAATACGGAAAAAACCGACGTAACGTCTACAGCAATGTTAACAAAAATCCGACCGGACGAAACTTCGGCTGGAAACGGACACAGCATCGCTCGCTGGATCGAGTCAACTTTATCGAACTGATACTTCCTTGCATCCCGCTGATCCTTGAGCAGCGACTCGGCGCGCACGAAATGATAGCCATATATTCTCATTCTGGCATCCCAACCGCCGTATCGTATCGGCAGGTAAACACCGGGGTTTTGTTCGAACCAAACAGCGAGAACTTAGTCATAAGGACAATTCCACATATCGGCGTTTCGACGCGTCCTGCGACAATTTGCCGCATTGTGATTATGTTCCCACCCGCCTATCATGCTTCTGACCTATATCAGATAGCAGATTGGCAAAAAAATATATTTTACGGCGCGCACTTTACGTAGGTTTGCAGCTTCATGGTAAAATTGCACCTTCTGAGTGGAACTGATTCTCAATTAGATTCACATTTCGAAATGTCAACGCTGAGTAACTCAACGACAAATTCCGGCTCTAGAGAACAGTTTATGTACGGCTGGGATCATACAATGTTGCGACTCGTTATTCTTGTATTCATGCTCTGTTGCGTGAATGTTGCGGTTGCAGCGGAAGCCGTCCGGCCTTTTACTCAGGGAAGTCTGGGACAGGTCGTTGCAGCTCGCCAGGGCAAACCGTTCATTCTCGTCTTGTGGTCGCTTGACTGTCAATATTGTCCCACCGAATTGAAAACGTTGAGTGAGCTCCGTCGTAGCCATCCCAATCTGGACGTGGTCCTCGTTGCCACAGACACCATAAGTGATGCACCGCAGTTGGCCTTAAAGGCTGCAGCCCATGGCATGGGCCAAGTGGAGCAATGGGTTTTTGCGGATGATATGCCGGAACGCCTGCGTCGCGAAATTGATGCCCGCTGGTATGGGGAGGTGCCACGAACCTATTTTTATGACCGGAAACACCAGCGCGACGTCAAGACTGGCCTGGTCAGCAAGCAATTTTTTGAACAGTGGCTGGCTAGCACCGCCGTAGCCGGGCCGACACCTTGAGCATGGTCATCAATCGCAATCCTGCTTTCTTGCCCAGCCTGATGCTCGTGCTCGCGGCTCATGGCGCGCTGCTATATTTCTTGTTTAAACAGCAGCTGATCCCACCCCCGGAACAGCTGGCGACGGTGTTCGTCAACTTTATCCCTGCAGCGCGACCGAAAGAAGAGCCCAAGCCTGAGTCCCCTCCTCCCCCAACACCCAAGCCTCAGCCGGCAAAGAAGCCACAGTCACGCCAGCTAGTCGCGGAAGCGCCGGTGGTCGCGCCCAGTGAGCCGGTAGCACTGTCATTCCAACCAGATCCCGAGCCAGAACCGGTAGCGGCGCCGGAAGCGCCGGCCGCTCCGCAGATGCCGGCCGGTCCAGTCACGCTATCCTCGGAGCTTTCCGTTGCCTGCCCCCATTTGAATGCGCCTGTTTACCCCCCCTTGTCTCGGCGACTGGGGGAGGAAGGAAAGCTGGTATTAAGAGTGGAACTGGACGAGAGCGGTCAGGTTAATATAGCGCAGATCGCCAATAGCAGTGGCTACAAGCGTCTCGACGAAGCAGCGATGGCAGCGGTAAAAACATGGCGCTGCAACCCACCAACGCGCAATGGCCAGCCCGTCCGAGCTATTGCCCTGCAACCCTTCAACTTTGTATTGCAAGGAGATTGATTCAATGGAAAAAGGTCTAGGCTTCTCGAATTTCATCACGCAGCTCGATGGCGTAGGCATGAGCGTACTCCTGCTGCTGCTTATGCTTTCGGTGGCGAGCTGGTACCTCATCCTGACAAAGAGTATTTCGAATTTTCTCGCCGGGCGGCGTGCCGATGCATTTCTCAAACGCTTCTGGAGCGCCGGTTCTTTGCAGGAGGTCAACTCGACACTGAATGATGGCTCGCGCGATAACGCATTTGCCCAACTTGCACACCTTGCGATGGATGCAGCCGCCGATTCCGAAAAACACGGTTTGCAGAAGCTGGCGGCAGGAGGCGGAGCGGGGGAATTTATAACCCGCGTATTGCGCAATGGACTCGATCAGGAGGCAACTCGCGTGGAAAACGGCCTGACACTGATCGCTTCGGCGGGGTCGGCCGCTCCTTATATCGGCTTGTTTGGTACTGTGTGGGGGATTTATCACGCCCTGATACAAATTGGACTATCCGGTCAGGGTACCTTGGATAAAGTGGCTGGTCCGGTGGGTGAAGCATTGATTATGACTGCGCTGGGGCTGGCTGTAGCGATTCCGGCCGTGCTGGCTTACAACACCTTCGTGCGGCGCAATCGCATCTGGCTGGCACGTCTGGATGCCTTCGCTCACGACCTCTTCGTACTCATTACGGTGGGAGCAAAAACCAATAGCTCTGCTGGCGACGAACGTCAGCTACGCGTTGTTGCGCCTGTCGTTGCGCCCGCAGTTGTGCCCGGTGAAAGGAGGTTGTAATGGCATTTGGCACGATGAATAGTGGTAACAGACCGCCACCGTTGTCCGAAATCAACGTGGTGCCGCTGGTGGATGTGATGCTCGTATTGCTCGTGATCTTCATCATCACCGCGCCGTTGCTGACACATTCGGTTAAGGTGGATCTACCCAAAGCGTCGAGCAATCCAAATATCACTCAACCGGATCATATCGAATTTGCTCTTCGTGAGGACTCGACCCTTTACTGGAATGGCGAGCCGGTTACAATGGACCAGGTGGCCCCGCGGTTTGCCGCGACGGCCAAGGAGAACCCCAACATCGAGTTGCATATTAGGGCTGACCGGCATGTGCATTACGAGCATGTGGCACGTGTGATGTCCATCGCGGCAAAAGCCGGACTCGTCCGAATCGGGTTTGTTACCGATCCGTCAAAACCATAGGACCCATGTCACCATATAGCCGGAACACGATGTCGGCAGCTGAAAATTTAAATACTGCGATCCGGTCCCACGAATGGGATAGGAATATGTCCGGGGACTCGCACGTATGGCTACCCTAGGTCGTCCCCCTGTCTGGCAGCGTTTCCTCGTGCATGGTTCCATAGTAGCCGCGGCGGTGAGCCTCGGGTTAATCTCATGGTTCATCGCGAAACCCCTGAGCACCCGGCTACACGAAACTGAACCGGGGCAACGCATCACGGTTACCGCTACGCCAAACATTGATATCAGTCTTGACGCCGATAGCAGCGTTACCGTCAGCAATACCGATCCCCCTCGTATCGAGCTATTGCGCGGCAATGCTTATTTCGATGTACGGGGCGAGGGGCCCGGAAAATTGCAACTCAAAGTGGGCACCACTTACATAAGGGATACCGGGACTCGTTTCAGTGTCAGCAAAACCCCTGCCGGGGGCAGCATTGCCGTAGCCAGCGGTCAAGTGGAGGTTCAGGTCGAGATGGGAACGTACCTGATTGGAGCCCATGAAACGGCCAATTTTGATGGCGTAAGGGTCACCGGTCAGAGAATAATCCCGGACTCAGCCATCGCGCCGTGGCGGCGGGGTGTATAGATTCCCTTAACTGCAAGCGCCGAACTACCTGGGCCTCGGGGGCCTTCGCGTGATCTGAAACCAAACAATCTGAGGGCGACTTAAAGCAAAAGCTTTATTTGTTACTTAACGCGTAAGGCTCGAAACGGTCTCTTGCATGAAACCCGTTGCCATCTTCAGACATTTTCCGACGGAAGGTCCGGGTTACTTCGCCGCATTTCTTGATTCCCATTCTATCCCCTGGCAGCTCGTCAGAATCGACGCCAACGAAACCGTTCCCTCAAGCCCCAACCGCTTTAGCGGGCTCGTATTCATGGGTGGACCGATGAGCGTCAATGATGACCTTTCGTGGATTGCGCCAGCGCTTGCTCTAATTGAGCAAGCAGTAGCGAATAATGTCCCCGTGCTGGGCCATTGCCTTGGTGGGCAATTGATGTCGAAAGCCCTCCGCGGAGAGGTGCATCAAAGCCCGGTCAAGGAAATCGGCTGGGGTGAGGTACGCGTCGCGGACAACGCCGCCGCACGCGAATGGTTCGGCGAGGTGACGGGGTTCGAGGCATTCCACTGGCACGGGGAAGCATTTACCATTCCGGCGGGCGCCGCCCTTCTTCTTTCCAGCCCCTGCTGTGAAAATCAGGCATTCGCGCTCGACAGGCACCTTGCGCTTCAATGCCATGTCGAGATGACTGAAGAAATGGTAAAAACCTGGTGTCAGACAGGGGCGGCGGAAATCGCCACCAGCAATATTCCATCAGTGCAATCGCCGGAGGCAATTCAGAGAAACCTGATCGAGCGAGTAAACCGATTGAATAACGTGGCGCGGAGCTTATACGAGCGATGGATCTCGGGTTTGGCTTAAAGTATTACCGACAGGTTGGTCCAGTTACTCACGAAAATTCTGGAACTGAAGCGGATATTCGGATATAGATTTCTTGACCAGCTGTATCGCTTCCTGCAGCGTGTCGCGCTTTGCCCCTGAAATACGCACTGTCTCGCCCTGGATGCTGCCCTGAACCTTGAGCTTGCTATCCTTGACGAGTCTGATTATTTTTTTCGCCAGTTCGCTTTCCACCCCGGTTTTGACCGTAACCTGCTGTTTGACTTTATTACCGCTGATTTTCTCCGACTCCCCCTTCTCCAGGCAACGCACATCGACATTGCGCTTCGCCAGCTTCGCCATCAGAATGTCAAGCACCTGGTCCAGCTTGAATTCATCATCTGCAAAAATGGTGAGCGCATAGTCTGCCTGTTCCACACGAGCGTCTGAACCTTTAAAGTCGAACCGTGTTCCCACCTCTTTGTTTACCTGATCAACCGCGTTTCTGACTTCCTGTTTATCGACTTCGGAAACGATATCGAACGATGGCATGAGCAAGTCTCCCGGTAAATACTGACGTGGAGCAGGCGAAACGTTGATGGTGAATCATCCGCGCTGATTCAAGGTTGCTGCAATACGCATCCGCAGCGCATTCAGCTTGATGAATCCAGCGGCATCAGCCTGATTGTACGCGCCCTTGTCTTCCTCAAAGGTCGCTATATTGGGATCAAACAACGAATCCGTCTCAGAGTCGCGTCCCACTACGATAACATTTCCTTTGTATAGCTTTACCCGTACCCAGCCATTGACGTGCACCTGGGACGCATCAATCATGGTTTGCATCATTCTGCGCTCGGGACTCCACCAATAACCATTGTAGATCAGCTCGGCATAGCGCGGCATCAGCTCATCCTTGAGATGGGCAACTTCGCGGTCGAGTGTAATCGATTCGATTGCACGATGAGTGCGCAGCATGATGGTCCCGCCAGGAGTCTCATAACAACCCCGGGATTTCATGCCTACGTAGCGGTTCTCGACCAGATCCAGGCGCCCGATGCCGTGCTTGCCCCCCAACTGATTGAGTTTCTCCAGTATCTGAGCTGGCGAGAGCTTTTGCCCGTTCAATGCGCTAATGTCGCCTTGCCTGAACTCCAGTTCAACGTATTCCGGCACGTCCGGCGCTTGTTCCGGCGACACGCTCCAACGCCACATCGATTCCTCGGGCTCCTGCGCGGGATCTTCCAGAATGCGGCCCTCATACGAGATGTGCAGCAGGTTTGCGTCCATGCTGTAGGGAGAGCCGCCCTTTTTTTTCATCTCGACTGGAATGCCATGCGCTTCAGCATACTTCAACAGCTTCTCACGGGAGGTAAGGTCCCATTCTCGCCATGGCGCAATCACGCGAATATCAGGTTGCAACGCGTAATAGCCAAGTTCAAACCGCACCTGATCGTTGCCTTTTCCGGTCGCGCCATGAGAAACCGCGTCCGCGGCGGTTTCGCGAGCGATCTCGATCTGGCGCTTGGCTATCAGTGGCCGGGCAATACTGGTGCCGAGGAGATATTCGCCCTCGTATACGGTATTGGCTCTGAACATGGGAAAGACATAATCGCGGACGAATTCCTCACGCAGGTCCTCAATGAAGACCTCCTTCACACCCAGCCGTTCGGCCTTCGCCCGCGCGGGCTCAACCTCCTCGCCCTGACCAATATCCGCGGTAAACGTGACCACTTCACAGCGGTAGGTATCCTGCAGCCATTTGAGGATCACGGATGTATCCAGCCCGCCGGAGAATGCGAGCACCACTTTGTTTATTTCAGGCATATCGATGTTGGTTGTTATGTTCATGCTTTGACTCGTTTACGGTAAAACCTGCTTCTCAGTTGGATGCGTAAAACGCGTAATAACTCCGCGCTATTCGTGTTCCTTCAATCTTCCCAACAATAAATATTCGATTAATGCCTTTTGTGTATGCAGCCGGTTCTCCGCTTCTTCCCATACGACTGATTGCGGACCATCGATCACCTCAGCCGCAACCTCTTCGCCGCGATGCGCCGGAAGGCAGTGCATGAACAATGTATCCTGCTTGGCACAGGACATCATTTCCGCGTCTACCCGGAAATTGGCAAAATCTTTTTTCCGCTCCTCGGTTTCCGCTTCAAACCCCATGCTCGTCCAGACGTCGGTTGTCACCAGGTCGGCGTCCTTCACGGCATCGTGCGGATCAGCGAATTCCTCGTAGTGGCTCGTGCCGTAAAGTCCGGCGCGTTCCGGTTCAACTTCGTAACCCGGAGGGGTCGACACGTGCACATTGAAATCGAAGACTTCTGCCGCCTGAAGCCAGGTGTTGCAGACGTTATTTGAATCTCCGATCCACGCCACGGTCTTGCCTGAAATACGCCCACGTTGCTCAATGAAGGTAAAAATATCTCCCATGATCTGGCATGGGTGATATTCGTCGGTTAGTCCATTGATCACGGGAACCCTGGAATGAGTGGCAAAACGCCTGATGATCTCGTGCTCATAAGTGCGGATCATCACGATGTCCACCATGCGGGAAATAACGCGCGCCGCATCTTCCACAGGCTCGCCTCGTCCAAGTTGAGTGTCGCGGGTGGAAAGATAGATGGCGGCGCCGCCCAGCTGGTGCATGCCTGCTTCAAACGATAACCGGGTGCGGGTCGAGTGCTTGTCAAAAATCATCGCAAGCGTACGATCCTCCAGAGGCCAATAGCGGTGGTATTGCTTGAACTCATGCTTGATCCAGCGCGTTCGCTCAAACAGATATTCGTATTCCTCTCGGGAAAAATCGTTGAACTGCAAAAAGTGCTTGATCTGCATAACGCCTTGGCCATGGATTGGATCAAAACTCGAAAACGTGACATCTTTACGGTTCACGTTTTCCGACTGAGAGTCAGTCAAGTCATCAAAAACTCCTTCACGATACCCGATAAAGTACTTACCACCAGTTCCGCTTCTGCCCTTTGAATCACCAGCGGTGGCAACAGACGCACGACCTTGTCGGAAGTCACATTAATGAGGAGGCCTTTTTCCAATGCGTCTTTGACGAGTTCGACGCACGGTCTGGAAAGCTCAATGCCAATCATCAACCCTTGCCCACGAATTTCCCTGATCTCTGCAAGGCCCGTCAGTTGTGCTTTAAGCATGGCTCGCATGTAATCGCCCATTAACAACGCATTTTCGAGCAACTGCTCTTCCTCGATCACTTCAAGCGTGGTGAGTGCGGCAGCACAAGCGAGTGGATTGCCGCCAAAAGTAGAAGCATGATTGCCTGGTTTGAACACGCCCGCCGCCGTACCTTTCGCCAGACAGGCGCCTATAGGCATCCCGGAACCTAACCCTTTGGCAAGCGTAACCACGTCCGGCGCTATATCGCTGTGTTGAAAGGCAAACCATTTGCCGCTACGGCCGATTCCGCATTGCACCTCATCCAGCATCAGCAACCAACCGTTTTGATCGCAGAGATGGCGCAAACCTTGCAGATAGTTTGCTTGCGGGACGTTGACCCCGCCTTCTCCCTGATAAGGTTCGACCAGAATCGCCACAACATTCTTGTTGTGAACCGCCACTTGCGACACTGCTTCCAGATCGTTGTAGGGAACGCGCGCGAACCCGGTGAGAAGCGGTTCGAAACCCGCTTGTACTTTGCGGTTTCCACTGGCAGTCAAGGTCGCCATGGTGCGACCATGAAAGGATCTCTCCATCACGATAATTGTCGGCAAATCTATATTTTTGCCATGTCCGTACAGCCGGGCCAGCTTAATAGCGGCTTCATTCGCTTCCGCTCCCGAATTACAGAAAAACGCGTTATCCATGCCCGACAATTGGGCGAGCCTGCTCGCTAACTGTTCCTGCTTCGCAATATGGTAAAGGTTGGAAGTATGGATGAGCGTGCCTGCTTGGCTGGAAATGGCCTTAACAAGTTTTGGGTGACAATGCCCGAGCCCGCACACGGCAACACCCGCCAGCGCGTCGAGATAACGCTTACCCTCTTGGTCCCAGAGCCAAACGCCTTCGCCTTTGGCAAAAGTAACGGGGAGACGCAGGTAGGTGTTCATTACATTGGACATAAGGATTACCCTTGTTAGCCAGGGTCAGAAAGGGACACGGCGGCATAAGCCGCCGTGCGCCGATGAATGGTTGTGTTGTAAACTCTGGTATATTTACTTATTTAACCAGCTTTTTCAAGCCTTTTTCCTCAGCGGCAGTCAGTAGTCGCAAGCATGGCAGGTAGCCGTCATAAACAATGCCATGTACTTCGACGCGCTTTTGCGAACGCAACATGCTTACGAGATATTGCACGACCTCGCTCGTAATGCTCTGTCCGGGCACCAGTACAGGAATACCCGGTGGATACGGCGTGATCTGATCCGCGCAAACCCTGCCATTCAGCTCATTGTTTATCCGCTCCTGTTCGTCCAGCAGCGGCATCTGTTCGCCCCCACAATAGAAAGCATCGCGCGGAAGATACTTGAGATCAGTAAAGCCCGGGATCTGCGGAATCTGATAGAGGCGCCGGGGGGCTCGGCCTTCGCGCGCGATGCGCATCAATGCATCATAAAGACGCGAAACCTTGCTGCGGGTGGTGCCGATGGTAAGAAGCAGCGTAAGCGTATTGAAAGTGGATTTCTCTACCTGAATGTTATAGCGCTCGAACAATTCACGAATCAGATCTTCTATGGTAAAGCCGCAGCGGGAGATGTCCACAGTAACCTTGGTGGAATCAAGCTGGATATTGTCCTGCTTTACTTCGTCCGGCAGCAGATCAGCAAGCTCCAGCACGCGAAATACCCCAGTGGAATTAATCTGCTCACGGACTTCCTTTGCCAGTTCCAGCGTGCGCGACAGAAGTTTGTACCCTTCCAGCATTGCCTGTTTACGGGCGACATCGAGGCTGGCGATCATGCTGTACTGGGGGCTCGTCGACGTATGCATGTTGAAATTCTCACGAAACAGATGTTCGTTGAAGTCAGGGTCATTCACATGAATCATGCTCGACTGCGAAAAAGCCGACAGTACTTTATGCGTGCTTTGGGTAGCGTAATCGGCGCCCGCCTCGAGCGCAGTGGGGCGAAAGGCCGGGTGAAAGCGGGCGAAGCCGTACCAGGCTTCATCGATAATAACCTTGATGCCTTTTGCATGCGCCGCCTCAATGATGGGAGGAAGATCATAACGCAAGCCGTCGTATGTGCAACTGGTGAGTATGAGTGCCTGCGCGTCCGGATTTTCCTCGATGGCGCGTAGCACCGTTTTTTTCGGCACCGGGCCGTAAACGCCGTATTTTTTGTTGACCGACGAGTCGAGATAGATTGGATGCGCACCGGATAGCACCACGCCGTGATGCACCGATTTATGGCAGTTGCGATCCAGCAGCAGCTTCTCGCCCGGTGCGAGCAGTGTCTGAAAAATGACCTTGTTCGCCGTCGAGGTGCCGTTAGTGGCGAAAAAGGTGCGGCGCGCCCCGAATGCCTTAGCTGCAATCTTTTGGGCTTCGGCAATTACGCCTGAAGGTTCCATCAGGGAGTCGAGCATTGGCACCGAGACCGACAGGTCAGCCCTGAATATATGCTCACCGATGAACTGGTAAAAATCGCTCGCCCAAGGACTGTCACGCAGCGAATCCCCCGACGAATGTCCCGGTGTGTGCCAGGCATCCTTTGCCATCAATACGTAGTTTTTGAGCTGATCATAAAATGGCGTGCGTGCTTTTTCCTGAAGCTGGGCGTTGAGGATGCGGTAAATACCGCGATAATCGCGCTCTTCGCGATAGAAATAGCCATCCACGGTTTCAGAAAAGAGCGCGTCCACCACTTCGTCTTCATTTTCCTGAGCAATTAATATGTAAATATCCAGTTCGGGACGAAAACGAGTGATCTCCTGCACCAGCTTTAGTGCAGTCATCTGCAGATTGCGGGAACCCTTCTCGCCGTTTTTCAGGGTGTAGAGCGTGTCATCCACCAGCACCGACTGAATGTCGCCGTCGTCCTGGATGGCCTGCAGCGCCTCCCGCGCCGTAGTGACGCCCGCAAAACTGATACCTAAGGGGTTCTCCAGAGATTTCGCGGCAGCATTCAACCCCCGGATCAGTTCCTTCAATATCAGCTTTTCATCATTGATGATCAGTATTCGGCTTATTGGTTTTCTCATGAAATAGTGCTTTTACGATGGAAGGCGCTTTATGCGCTAAAACAATCCTGATTGCAACAGCGAAAGACCCTGTTCCACCGAACGCAATCGAGGCTAAAACCGTCTATATTTGAGACATGAAACGGGTAACCGGTTTTTTGCGGCACAGCCTGGCAGCAATACTTCTGCTACCGGTGTCGGTTCTTGCTGCACCTGTCGTAGTACTGACCGTGAGCGGTCCTATTGCTCCTGCGAGCGCTGACTTTATCGAGCGGGGTATGCAGCATGCCACGGTTGAAGGTGCACCCCTAGTCGTAATGCAACTGGACACGCCCGGTGGACTAGACACCTCAATGCGGCAGATTATACGCGCCATTCTTGCGTCGCCCGTGCCCGTAGCGGTTTTTGTGGCACCCAGCGGAGCTCGGGCTGCCAGTGCCGGAACATATATCCTGTATGCCAGCCACATCGCGGCGATGGCGCCGGGCACAAATCTGGGCGCTGCCACACCAATACAGATTGGAGGTATGCCGGAATCCCAGCCTGAGCCCGAGACCAAGCCAAAATCTGCACCGCGACCGGCTGAAACGCCATCGAACAACAGCAGCGACAGAAAAATATCGAAAGATGAGAAAACTCCTGCAAATAGTGCAATCTCGCGCAAAGCAATACATGATGCGGCAGCATATATTCGCGCCCTTGCACAAATGCGCGATCGGAACGCGGAGTGGGCGGAACTGGCAGTGAAAGAAGCTGTAAGCCTATCGGCGGCCGACGCGCTAAAACTTAAAGTCATCGATTATGTAGCCACTGATGTGGCAGATCTATTGAAACAGGTGCATGGCAGGCGAGTGGACATACGTGGAGAAAAGATTATTCTTGATACAGCGTCTGCCGAGGTGCGCGTAGTAGAACCCGACTGGCGCACACGGTTCCTGGCGATAATCACCGACCCGAGTGTGGCCTATGTGCTGATGCTTATAGGCATTTACGGATTATTTTTCGAATTTTCCAATCCCGGCTTTGTATTGCCCGGGGTCGCGGGCGGCATCTGTCTTCTGATCGCCATGTATGCGTTTCAGTTGTTGCCGGTAAGTTACGCCGGTCTTGCCTTAATCCTGCTAGGCATCGCGTTCATGGTGGCGGAGGCCTTTCTGCCAAGCTTCGGTACGCTCGGGATCGGCGGAATTGTTGCCTTCGTCGTGGGCTCCTTAATGCTGATCGACAGTGATATGCCCGGCTACGGCATTCCTTGGCTCCTGATTGCCTTGGTAGCCATGGTCAGTGTGCTATTCCTGGTTTTTGTCGTTGGCATGGCACTCAGGGCACGGCGGCGCCCGATTGTCAGCGGCAGGGAGGAATTGATTGGAGCGGAAGGAGAAATTCTGGAGGATATCCTGGACGAGGGCATGATTCGTGTTCATGGTGAGCTCTGGAGCGCCCGTTCTGCGCAGCGTCTTTTCCGAGGGCAGAAGGTACGCGTAGTGGGAATGGAGGGATTGGTTTTAATCGTAACTTCGGCAGAGAAATAACCCAAAGGAGACAATCATGTTCACCACTTTCGGCTCTGTTGTCATTATCCTCCTTGTGGCACTGTTAACAACGTTCCGGATATTGCGCGAATATGAGCGAGGTGTCGTGTTCCTGCTGGGTCGCTTCTACAAGGTAAAAGGTCCTGGACTCATCGTCATTATCCCTGGTATCCAGAAGATGGTCCGAGTTGATCTGCGTACCGTGGTTATGGATGTACCCAGCCAAGACGTTATCTCACGCGACAATGTTTCGGTGAAAGTCAGCGCCGTCGTATATTTTCGCGTTGTTGACCCGCAAAAATCCATTATCCAGGTAGAAAATTTTCTTGCCGCGACCAGTCAGTTCGCACAGACCACGCTACGCTCTGTACTTGGAAAGCATGAGCTTGACGAGATGCTGGCTGAACGGGAAAAACTTAACATGGACATTCAGAAGGTGCTGGATATTCAAACCGATGCTTGGGGCATCAAAGTCGCCAATGTCGAGATCAAGCACGTGGATATCGATGAATCGATGATAAGGGCCATTGCCCGCCAAGCTGAGGCCGAGCGCGAGCGGCGTGCAAAGGTAATACATGCCGAAGGCGAACTTCAGGCATCCGAGAAATTAACGAAAGCGGCAGAAATCCTATCACAGCACACCGGTGCCATGCAGCTTCGCTATCTGCAGACCCTCACTAATATCGCCAGTGATAAATCCAATACCATCGTTTTTCCAATACCCATGGACCTGGTATCCCCACTAACAGAGGTCTTCAAGAAAGACCGTCTCGAGCCCTCCGGAAATGTACCGTGAGCGAACCCGAATCTGAAGAAATCAGGAAAATAAAAAAGCCCGGGGAACGCCCGGGCTTTTTATTGAAAACTTACTGCTCAGGCCATCGTCCTGATGGCGGCGGACAAGCGGCTTTTATGGCGCGAAGCCTTATTCTTATGGATGATGCCCTTATCAGCAATTGAATCGATCATAGCGACGGACTCCTGGAACACAGTCTGCGCATTGGATTTGTCGCTAGAACTGAGCGCTTTTCTTACGTGCTTGATCGCGGTGCGCAATTGCGAGCGCAGGCTCATGTTACGGTCGCGCTGAGCGACGTTCTGTCTGGCACGCTTTCTCGCTTGTGCACTATTAGCCATGAAAATTCCTGAATTATCTGGTGCTGAAAATTGCGAAATGATACGGACGTTTCCGGCATATTGCAAGGAAAAACAGGAAGGCGTGCCATTCTGCAGCTCGCTCGCGCGATAGTCGCCTGAATTTTCTACCCGGGACAAATGGACCGTACTATTCAGGTTAACATACCCCTCCATGAATTTGCTAAAAGCCCTCGCTACCGTCAGCGGGATGACGCTGATTTCGCGTGTCCTCGGGTTCGTACGAGACGTACTTATTGCCCGTATCTTCGGGGCCGGCGTCGAAACCGATGCGTTTTTTGTCGCCTTTCGCATACCCAACCTGCTGCGAAGATTGTTTGCGGAAGGTGCGTTCGCACAGGCATTCGTGCCGATATTCGCTGAATACAACAATCGCCGCTCATTCGGTGAGACGCAAGAGCTGGTCAACCACGTTGCCACACTGCTATTTATCGTCCTTTTTTTGGTTACGCTCCTGGGCGTAATTGCTGCCCCGTGGATAATATATGTGAGCGCGCCAGGGTTTGCCGCGACCCCTGAAAAATTTGCGCTGACGATCGAACTATTGCGTATTACCTTTCCTTACATCCTGTTCATCTCGCTCGTATCACTCGCGGGAGGGGTCCTCAATACGTTCGGCAAATTTTCGGTGCCGGCGTTAACGCCGGCATTGCTGAATCTCTCATTCATCGCTTGCGCGATTTGGCTCGCACCCATGATAGACCCACCGGTAATGGCGCTCGCATGGGCTGTGTTAATCGGCGGCGTGCTCCAACTAGCTTTCCAGGTGCCGTTTCTTATGCGCATCCGATTACTGCCGAGGCCGCGCCTCAGGTCTCCCGACACCGGTGCATGGCGCGTGATCAGGCAAATGGGTCCCGCAGTGTTCGGGGTATCGATCGGCCAAATTAGCCTACTAATCAATACGATATTTGCCTCGTTTCTTATCACCGGCAGTGTATCCTGGCTTTACTACGCTGATCGCCTGATGGAATTTCCCGCCGGGCTGCTGGGGGCTGCGCTGGGGACCATATTGCTGCCGTCGCTGTCGCGGTATTATGCGACCAACAGCACCACTGAATATTCGCGGCTGCTGGATTGGGGCTTGCGCCTCACCATGCTGTTAACGCTGCCGGCGGCGCTGGCGTTGGCGATACTTGCCACGCCGCTTATCAGCACACTGTTTTATCATGGCCAGTTTTCCGCCAACGACGTGTGGATGACGCGGAATGCGTTGATTGCCTACAGTGTGGGGCTGCTGGGGCTTATCCTGGTGAAAGTGCTGGCTCCAGGATTTTATGCGCGGCAGAATATTAAGACTCCGGTAAAAATCGCCGTTATAACGCTCACCGCGACACAACTGATGAACCTCGCGTTCATCATACCGCTGCAGCACGCAGGGCTGGCGCTGGCCATCGGTTTAGGTGCGTGCCTTAATGCAGGAATGCTCTACTATAAACTTCGCAGCCATCAAATATTCCAGCCACAGCCGGGGTGGGCCATTTTTATGGCAAAGATAGCGCTGGCGCTGGCGACGATGGGTGCGGTACTCTGGTTTGGCTCAGGTACCGAAGCTTCATGGCTGGCAGGCGCGACGTCGGACCGTGTGCTACGGCTCGGAGCCGTGGTGGCAACGGGAGGAATAAGCTATTTCCTCATGCTGTGGCTGCTCGGTTTCCGTTTGAAGGATTTTGCCAGACGCGGAACAACCTGAGCAGTGTTCTTCGAGCGTGAAAAAAAATGTATTCCGCACGTGAATTAGCCAATATAATGTCGCCGTTTGCTCCCCCTAACCGCAAATTTTGATCAATTCGAATATGACCCGTACCGTCAAACCTTCTATTCTATTATCGTTACTCTTGGGGTTTTTCCTCAATGGCTGCGCTACCACCAATAAGAGCGCGACGGCCGATACGAACACTTCGGCTAGCACGAGCATTCCCGCCAATGCGAGTACCAGCGACTCCACGAGCGCCACTCTCCTCGCCGCGACCAGTGCTGCTGCCGTTACGACTACTCCCGCGACGACAAGTGCTTCCTCCGTTTCGAATAGTCCCGCGACGACCAGTGCTCCCGCCAGCACAGGCGTAAAGGCTGACAACAATCGGAAAGATGCGTCGGAATCGTTCGACGGACCGGTCTTCAAGAATGCCGCGCCCGCGGATCCCGCAACTTTTCGCAGTAAAGAAGACCCATGGGAGCCGGTAAATCGCAAGGTTTTCGGCTTTAATGAGAAGGTTGACGATTACGTCTTCCGACCGCTCGCCAACGGCTATAGATGGGTGATGCCTGATCCCCTTCAAATAGCGGTGGGAAACGTTTTTTCCAATTTGAATGATATCCCGGTCACGCTCAACAATCTTCTACAGTTGAAGTTCAATAACGCGCTTACGAGCAGCATGCGCGTCATAGTCAACAGTACCTTGGGCTTGGCCGGCGTGGCCGACGTGGCCACCGGCATTGGCTTGGAGAAACATGATGAAGACTTCGGCCAAACCCTCGGGTACCACGGAGTCGCAAGCGGGCCTTACATCGTTCTTCCTTTCCTTGGCCCCAGTTCAACGCGAGACGCAGGAGGTCGTGTGCTTGATATAGCGACCGATCCTGTTTTTGTGGGCAGCTTCTTCGTCGCGCCGTTCATCGGGCCCATAGTTGGATCCACCCGCGCTGCTGATACCCGGGCAGGCCTGCTTAAATCGGAAAAAACGGTAGATGAAGCAGCGCTGGATAAATATGAATTCATCCGTGAAGCATATCTCCAGCGGAGGCGGAATCTGGTACACGACGGCAACCCGCCGAAGAGAAAAGAAGACGAAGATACCGAATAAGTCGAAGCATTGCGCCATGTCTGAATGAGGCCAGGACAAGCTCATTCGAAAAGAGCGAAGCGAATAAGAAAAAACAAAAGAGGCGGGGGCATTACATGCCCCCGCCTCTTTTAATTTAAATATCTTCTTTAATACCTTTTACGGATCAGAATCAGGCCACCGCCCGCAACGCCGCAATCCGCTCCTCAAGCGGAGGATGCGACATGAACAAGGCTTTAAAGCGGCCTTCTCCTCCAGAAATCCCGAATGCCGCCAGCCTTTCCGGCAGTTGCGATGGCTCGTGCCGTTGTTTCAGTCGCTCCAGCGCAGCAATCATCTTATTCCGGCCGGCCAACTGCGCGCCGCCAGCGTCCGCTCGAAATTCGCGGTGGCGGCTGAACCACATGACGATCATACTCGCCAGTATCCCCAGTACCATTTGGGCCACAAGGCTTGTAATCATGAAAGCGGGGCCATAGTCCCGTTCAGTTTTGAATACCACCCTATCCACAAAATGTCCGATTATTCGGGAAAGAAAAATCACGAACGTGTTAACCACCCCCTGAATCAACGCGAGCGTCACCATATCGCCGTTGGCAACATGGCTAATCTCATGCGCCAGCACACCTTCGATTTCATCTTTGCGCATGTTCTGAAGCAGGCCCGTGCTCACTGCCACCAACGCATCGTTACGGTTCATGCCGGTCGCAAAGGCATTCACATCGGGCGCGTCATAAATTGCCACTTCAGGCATTCCAATACCGGCAAGCTCGGCCTGTCGCCGGACAGTTTCCACCAGCCAGCGTTCGGTCGGATCGGATGGTTGCTCGATCACTACCGCGCCAGTCATGCGTTTCGCAGTCCACTTGGACATGGCGAGAGAAATCAGCGAACCCCCAAACCCTATCACAGCCGCCATAATCAGCAGCGAGTTAAAGTCTATCCCGCCCTGCGCGTCCAGCATGCGGTCTACGCCCAATAGGCGCAGGGTAATACTCAGGACCAGGAGAATGGCCAGGTTCGTAACAACAAAGAGAAAAATTCGTTTCATAGATGCGTTCCTGTTACTGATGAGAAGGATGGCTCATATATAGGGATTCAAGTACAGTTTTCAAGAAGGCGGCGGTATCAATCGATGAAGAAACTGAAGCTAATTGTCGCAACCTCCGTTTTTTCAAAGAGGCAAGAATTTGAGAAGGAGAACTCCGCCCACTGTTGATCAGCTTCACCAGCGGCGACGGCGCCTGGCTGAAAAGACACCATATAAAGCCAACCCGCCAAAAATGATGAAAAAAATAGCCGACCAATCCGGAAGAGTAAGCGAAGCGAACTTCCAGGTCACATCGGCGCAATCCCCGTTTGCTTCAAACATGCTTGGCCACCAGCGGGCAAGCGGCAATGCATTCAAAAATCTTTCCTCCGGGCTGATACCGCATTCGAAGGCCTCCGGATAGCGTATCAGCCAGGCTTGACGCAACGCGACAGTTGCTCCACCGAAAGCAAAGAGCGCCAACAGACCGTGGTAGATTCGGCTACCCGTTGCTCCGGGCGAGTGGAAAAAAGCCAACAGCGCTGTCACGCCGACCAGCCAGTATGCAATGCGTTGAGCTACACAAAGCGGGCAAGGCAGCAGATTTTTTATCAACTGTAGATAGAGGGCGTAACCGATCAGGCCAATACAACCCAGAAATACCAGAAAAAATATCCCTCTTCCCGCCCTGTTTGTTCGACGGTAACTATCCATCGTTGACCTCAAGACCAGGGGTAGCGGCCGGCGAGGCCGGGGGATTTTTGACCCTGCGCATCCCGCCAGCAACCATCTTGTATTCCAGCAAGCGGCATTCCAGCGCGCCATTGAACAAAGGGATTCGCCGTGAGGCTGTTAACCGGATTAATTTTGGCAGAAGCGGGTCGGCGGTAAGGATATATGCGCTCCAGCCGCTGAATTTCTTCTTCAGCGCATCCCCCAGCCGAGGGTAAAACTCTGCAAGCTGCTGCTGCTCGCCTATGCGCACCCCATACGGCGGGTTGGTAATAAGGAACCCAGCGGCCGCGGGAGCCGCCATTTCCAGCACGTTTGCCTGCTTGAGCGAAACTGCCTCCGAAAATCCCGCATCAGCTAAATTCGCCCGCGCGGCGGCCAGGATATCGCCATACAGATCACTGCCGAATATCGGCTGGCGCAATAGTGGCCTTTGCCGGGCCAGGGCTTCCTCCTTAAGCTGCTTCCATTGCTGGGCATCAAAATTCTTCAGCTTTTCAAATGCAAAACGCCGTCCCGATCCTGGCGCAATGTTCAGCGCGACCTGGACCGCCTCGAGTAGAAATGTGCCGCTGCCGCACATCGGGTCAAGCAGCGGAACGCCCGGCTTCCAACCCGTCAGATGCAGGATTCCCGCCGCAAGGTTCTCCCGTATCGGAGCCGCGACGGTATTTTTTCTGTTACCGCGCTTGAACAGTGCGTCACCGGACGTGTCGAGATACAACGAGAATCGCCGGGCATCAAGGAAGCCGTGGATCCGCATGTCCGGCTGCACCGTGTCTACGTTCGGACGCCCTCCGGTCGTTTCTCGAAATTTGTCGCAAACCGCATCCTTGATCTTGAGAGTAACAAAGTCGAGGCTACGTAAGGGGCATCTTATCGCCGCCACCTTGACCCGGATCGTGAGAGACTGACTAAACCACTGGCTCCACGGCAATGCCCGGGCTGCGGCATACACGTCCGCTTCAGTGGCATAAGGCTCATTCGCGACCTGCCACAAAATGCGGCTGGCTATCCTGCTTTGGAGATTAGCGCGGTAACAGGTCAGCCAATCTCCCTGGAACTGCACTCCGCCGTCGCGCCCGAGGACAGATGAGCCGCCAAGCTTCTCCAACTCAGTAATGAGCGCGGGCTCCAGCCCACGCGGACAAGGAGCGAAAAAATTATAAAGCGTCACAAGGAGGCCAAAGCTACGGTGCCCTATTTCGAGGCCTGCACGCCATAAGCGAGCATCGCCCATGCGCTGAGAAACGCGAGGCCGCCAAACGGCGTAATGACACCGAGCCCGCGCAACCCGGTGAGGCTCAACGCGTAGAGGCTTACGGAAAACAGGATGATTCCGGCAAGCATCAGCCATCCGGATATAGCCACGGGTCTGGACCCGGGATAGTGGAACAGTATGAGTCCCACCGCAATAAGACCCAGTGCGTGATAGAAATGATACTGCACCCCTGTTTGATACACGGCAAGCATGTCGACGGAAAGCCTTTGCTTCAGGCCATGCGCGCCGAAAGCGCCCAAACCCACGCAAATAAAAGCGTTAATAGCACCTAGCGATAAAAAGATTCTTGACATGAGGAGTTACGTTTCATGATGAGAGGAGTAAAAGAATGAGTCGCCGGGATATCAGGGACTTCAGGGATATGGGGGAAAACAGCAAACTGGACATCCCGGAACATGCACGACCTCTGACACATTCAAGTCTGCATCAGCGAGGCCTAAATGTCCACCAGTGATCAGCAGTTACGGTTTCCCTAGCTGCCCTTCTCTGTCACGCGCGCTCTGCTCCACCCTTTCGAGAACGCTACCCTTATTTTATCGCCGACCTCAATCTGGTCGCTACTTCGCAATACGCCACCGTCAGCGTCATAAGCGATACTGTAACCGCGCTCAAGAACCGACTCGGGATTCAGATGAGCAAGATGCGCACGCTGACGCTGCAAACCCACCATGAGTGTATCCAGGCGAACACTCGTGGCCCGGCGCAAGCGCAACTGAAGTTCACGCTGGCGTTCGGTCATCAGGGAAACATCCGGGCGGGCCATCGTTATCCGCTGGCTAAGCTCGCGTAAACGCCAGTAGCTGCTTTCGGTCCTGCGCATCCATGAGCCCGCCAGCCGCTCGCGCACACGCTGCAAGTGCGCAAGCTGGCCATCGATCCGCTTACCGGGGTGCTCCAGTCGGCAGCCGAGCATATCAGCACTCTGCATGCGGCTTTCAAGACTGCGTTGCACAGCGCGATGAATGCGAGCGCCCAGGGTTCCAACCTGCCGGGCCAACTCTTCCCGATCGGGACAGACCAGTTGCGAGGCTCCCGTTGGGGTGGGAGCGCGAACATCGGCCACGAAATCGGCAATGGTAAAATCGGTCTCGTGCCCCACACCGCTAATAATGGGAATGGAACAGGCGGCAATCGCCCGGGCCACAACCTCCTCATTAAACGCCCATAAATCCTCGATACTGCCACCGCCACGGCATAGAATGAGCACGTCGCAGTCAGCCCGGTTTTCCGCCTTTTCAATAGCTGCGGCGATTTTTGCGGGAGCGCCCGCGCCCTGGACCGGTGCGGGGTATATGATCACCGGCACCGACGGCATCCGACGCCGCAGGGTCGAAAGCACGTCGTGCAGCGCAGCAGCCGCTGGAGACGTAATGATTCCAATCTGCTTGGGGCACGGGGGCAAAGGCTTCTTGCGCTCGGAGTCGAACAGTCCTTCCTTGCCAAGCCTGGCCTTCAGCTGTTCGAAAGCTTCGAACAGCGCGCCGAGTCCGGCGCGACGAATGGTCTCGACGTTCAACTGAAAATCGCCGCGAGCATAGTATAACGTCACGAGCGCTCGCACCTCCACTCGCATGCCATCTGTGGGCTGCCAGTCCAGGTACTGGTTTTTTTCCCGGAACATTACGCACCGCACTTGGGCATCCGCGTCCTTCAGCGTAAAGTACCAATGTCCGGAGCCATAGCGCTTGATGTTCGAGATTTCACCCGCGACCCACAACAATGGGAATGCGCGCTCAAGCAAGTCCTTGGCGCTACGGTTTAATTCGCTTACGCTCAGGACGGCCCGAGCGATTTCCATTTCCAGAAACAGGTTCATCTTGACATTCTACAATAATCCACATCTGTCACGAAAATTGCATGATTCTCCGGGGGAAACCGCCGGAATTCAGAGATTAATCGATAAGTACATGTTTTGTAATGTTTATATAGAAGTTTAAAAATTAATCTAATCAGAAAAAGTTCTTATGGCTGGACGACTTATTGGTCCTGCCGCCATATTACCCACAAACTTATCCACAGCAATTGTGGAAAAGAAAGCCCTGCCGTTCTTGCTGAAATCACAGGGGCAAGATACATTTACGGCTCTGATTTGTGCGCTGCGGGAGATTGTCGGTGTTCGCGTTGATTCAAGCTGCCGGGTGGCCGATCTGGCCGATCATATTAGCTTCTATCGTTGCTCTCGGCATTATAGGCGAACGTTTGTGGGCCTTGCGGCTGAGCATGGTGACGCCGAGGGATCTTCTGCCCCAAGTGGTGCGGGAGTACCGCAACAGCGGCGTTACGCCCGAAATGCTTGCACGCCTGCAACAACACTCGCCCTTGGGTCAAATCTTTGCCGCGGGCTTGAGAAATGACAAAAGTACCCGGGAGATCATGAAAGAGTCAATCGAGGAAGCCGGCCGTGCCGTTGCTCACGACCTGGAACGGTACCTCACCACCCTTGGCACCATTGCGTCTTTGAGCCCCCTGATGGGACTGTTTGGCACTTTGGTCGGGATGATTGAAATTTTCGGGACAGGCTCTCCTGCTGGTAACAGCAACCCGGCCCAACTCGCCCATGGGATTTCCGTAGCGCTCTACAATGCGGCATTCGGTATTCTGGTGGCCATCCCCAGCATGATTTTTTACCGCCATTTCCGCGCCAAGGTAGACGAGCTGGTGGTAGAAATGGAATTGCAGGCACTAAAACTGGTGGAAATCGTTCACGGAGAGCGGCAGGGCTGACGATCGGTAAAGCAGGAAAACTGAATACCCATGAATTTTCAGCGCGGACGGAAAAAAGAAGAACCGGAGATCAATCTGGTACCGATGATTGATGTATTGCTGGTCATTCTGATATTCCTGGTCATTACCACTACCTACTCGAAATTCTCGGAACTCGAGATTAGCCTGCCTCAGGCAACATCGCAGCAAGCGACGGAGTCCCCGAATGTCATCAACATAACGGTGAGCGCCAACGGGAGCTATACGATCAATCGTAATCAGGTGGAGTCCCCCAGCGCGGAGCAGATTAGCGAGGACCTGCGCAAGGCAGCCGGGAATCGGCCTGACCCGGTCATTGTCATCGGCGCCGACGCGGCAGCGACACATCAGTCCGTAATAACGGTGATGGAAGCAGCACGTTTGGCGGGATACAATCACATCACTTTCACGACTCAGAATTCCAGGTAAGGCACCTGCGAAGCCACCGTGTCCCTCGTCGCACCAAGGGAACAACGCCGGCGGAGCAGCTCAGCTGAACAACATCGGCTCGGGAGTAGGAAGCCAGCAACCCCGGAGTCTGAAGCTGGAGCCCGATCCGCCGGATATCGGGTGCAACATAGCTTTTATCGATGAAAATGTGCATAACCGTTACTTGCGTTTCACGTAACGCCTGTGCCAATGACACGTATTTAAACCCATCCTTTACACTGGGGACCGTACTATGGATATGAAATTGCTCGATATTTTGGTGTGCCCGTTGTGCAAGGCACCCCTGCTGTATAGAAAAGCCGAAAACGAACTGATCTGCAAGGGGGACCGTCTGGCTTTCCCTATCAGGGATGGCATTCCGGTGATGTTGGAAGACGAGGCTCGCAGGCTGCCGCCAGAGGAAGAGATCCGGGCGGATGGAAAGTATTGACTAGGTAAACGATAGATTACATCAGGTCGTTCCGGTATGGAAAGGAGTCGGAAAAATGAAGAATCAGAATAGCGCCACCGTCCTGGGTGCATTGGTAGCCGATTCCGCTTCGCTCGGTCTGCATTGGATCTACGATCCCGCCCGCATTGCAGAGATTGAGTCGGTCAAAGGACTGGTGTTCCTTCAGCCTGATGCGAATAACTATTCCGGGGTAAAGGGCTACTTCGCCCATCGTCTTAAGACAACTGGGGACGGTACCAGCTATGGTGAGACCTGTTTGTTGATGCTGAAGCATCTGGCGAAGCACGGCACCTTCGCTCGCATCGCGTATCAGTCCGAGTATCGGGCGCACTTCGGCCCCGGCGGCGAGTACGTCGGTTACATTGATTCACCCACCCGCCTCACCTTGCGTACGTTGTCAGCATTGGAACCGGCCGAATTTCCGGCCGCGTCGGGCGCCGACGATGATCAGCACCCTGCCCTGGCAGCACTCCCGTCACTCGTCGCGGCGCACGATGGAACGCTGGAGGAGCTGATGGCTCGTGTCGAAGAAGCGGTGCGGGTGACAAACAATAATGCACTGGCGGTGTCGGCAGCACGCTGTGCGTCGGCGGCATTGTTCAAGCTGTTGCACGGCACCCCGCTGGCGCAGGCATTAAACGAAGCGTCATCATTCGCAGGAAGCCCCCTGGAGCCACTGCTTGCAGAAGCGCTTGCCATGCCACAGCTCGACAGCATTGCGGCCGCAGAGCGCTTCGGCTCTGCATGTCACGTCGCGGAGGGTTTGCCGCTTATTTTCCATATCGCGCAGCGTGCGCCTGACTACAGGACCGCAGTGGAGTCAAACATTCGGGCAGGGGGAGACAATTGCGGCCGTTCGATCATGCTTGGCGCGCTGGTTGCGGCGGACGCGGTAAGTCGGAATCCTTCCGAATGCCCGATCCCGCTGCCGTGGCTGGCACGGTACCGAAAATTTGTGGCTGCGGCAGATGCATGCGCCGCGCTTTGAGCGCTTTTATTTAGAAGTTATAAGCCGCCGAATCCGGGCTGTTCGTGAGCATGGACGACGACGGAATGATCGGGGCGGTTTTACGCTGGGCTATCAGGAGGGTTTCATGCGATTTGCGAGTTGAATATTCCTATCTCTTCCTCATGTAAAACGTAAATTCTCCAGCCAACTCGAACAACGAGATCAGTTCGTTACCCGTCTGATCGGCAAATACCTGGAAATCGATTACGGCGCCGGGATCCGTCGCCATTATTTTTAATACCTGGCCGGTGTTCATGTCCACCAGTGATTTCTTGGTCCGCAGGATGGGCAAGGGACAATTGAGGCCCCGCACATCCAGTTCTTTGTCGCAATTCATGCGTTTCTCCCATACCGTCTACAATTTTTTGCCGCCCCTTCTTTTATCAGGGCAGGAAGCGGCCGTCACAAGTTCACAGGGTTGATTCCTGTGCTACGAAAAATTCGGAAAAAACTGACGAGCTATTAATGTTATGACAGAGTGAAAAGCTGCGTTATACAGGAACATCGATATTCATTCAGGGTAAAAATTAAAAAACGCGAGGGAGATGAGTTAAGATAACGCGCTCTTTCGTGCTTGAGGACAAGCGCGAAAAACAATATTACCTAATTTTGGTCGAGAACCGATAGCACATCGTTATGCCAGTTAACCTTAAACCCCCACTACCCGCACAACTGTTTCCAATCAAGGGCGTCACCTTGGGCATTGCCGAGGCGGAGATCAGAAAGCCCGGCCGAAAAGACCTGCTGGTTATCGCCCTCGAAGCCGGGACTCATGTTGCGGGGATGTTTACCCAAAACCGTTTTTGCGCCGCACCGGTTGTAATCGCCAGGGAACATCTTTCCATACCGGAATTCGCGATAAGAGCGCTAATAGTAAATACGGGCAATGCCAACGCGGGTACCGGTCAAACGGGAATTGGGGACGCCCGCGCCACCTGCGCTGAGGTGGCCCGGTTGCTCGGTTGCGATACCCGCCAAGTGCTGCCATTTTCCACCGGCGTGATCATGGAACCCTTGCCGCTGGGGAAAATTATTGCGGGGTTGCCCGCAGCCGTAGCGGACCTCAGGGAGGACAACTGGCTCGCTGCCGCGGAAGCAATCATGACGACAGATATCGTACCAAAAGCAGTGTCGAAGCAAATTTTTTTCAAGGATACACCTGTCACCATCACTGGCATTGCCAAGGGTTCAGGCATGATTCACCCCAACATGGCGACAATGTTGAGTTACATCGCAACCGACGCCGCACTAAGTCAGCCGATGTTGCTGGAAATCGCCCGTCATGCCACGCAAAACTCATTCAATCGCATCACGGTAGATGGCGACACTTCAACCAACGATGCATTTATTCTGATGGGAACCGGCCTTGCAGGCAATTCCCCTGTTAGAGATAGGGAAAGCGCTGAATTTGCACAATTGCGAGACGCCATAACCGAAGTTGCGGCACAGCTTGCACAAGCCATCGTGCGGGACGGAGAAGGCGCTAGCAAGTTCATCACCATCCAGGTGGAAGGGGGAGGCTCAGCGGATGAATGTTCCAAAGCCGCGTACGCCATTGCGCATTCACCCCTCGTAAAGACGGCTTTTTTCGCATCCGATCCAAATCTCGGCCGCATCCTCGCCGCCATCGGCTATGCGGGCATTGAAAACCTCGATGTGAATGAGTTGCAGCTTTTTCTCGACGATGTGCTGGTTGCGGAGAACGGCGGCAGGGCTTCGACCTACCGGGAACAGGATGGACAGCGTGTGATGAAGCAATCGGAAATCACAGTGCGCGTTGTACTCAACAGAGGCGATGCTTCCGCTACCGTCTGGACGTGCGACTTATCCTATGATTATGTAAAGATCAATGCCAGCTATCGAAGCTAGCGCCGGCGCCATACCACCGGCGACACAACGCGATTCTCAAGTGTAAGGCTGAGGCCGCGCAATTTATGCGCGGCCCCTACATTTAAACCCTTAACCTCAATCTGGAACCAGGCTGTTTCCACAGGCCTGTCCACAGTAGCAGCCGAAGACCATGCTTATTCGTCCATCGGCTTCATGTGTTGCAGCTGGCGATCGCCCGACCGCGTTCCATACCCTTCGCCGTATCCGGGCCCTTGCCCTTCGCCGTAGCCGGACCGATCTCCGGACGCATTTCCGCGGGACTGACCATGGCCATGACCGTGCTTCTTCCTCATCGCGCTGGCTTCATCCTTGTCGATATAACCATCCTTGTTTTTGTCCATCATATCGAACATCTTGTCTGCATGGCGCGCATGTTCTTCCCTGCTCACCTTGCCATCACCGTCGGTGTCGGCCATGGACATCCCACAGCGGCCCTCCCGATCTTTCTTTCCGCCGTAGCCATCTTTTTTCTCTCCGTACCCGTCCTTCTTCTCGCCATACTGGTGAGACTCCGCAACCATGTAGCCTTTACCCAGCGATTGCACGGTGAAAGGGCTTTCATTCGCAGAAGCGATCGGAGCGGATCCCAGCGTTGCGACAAAAGCCGAGCCTATTGCGAGAGAAATAATTGATTTGTTCGTGGGTATATTTTTCATGATGTTTTCTCCAAAATTTGTTGAAACTTGAATGAAGTACTGGAAAGCGGATACTCTCCGATTGCGCAAACCCATCAGAGACCAGCAAGGGCCATTTCTTTGCTTCTTCTTGGCAATTTTTGTTACGATGGAGCCAGATCGCTCCGTGTCCATGCCTCGCAACAAGCGAATCATGGCCCGTTTAGCTGAGCGGTTCAGTACGATAGCACACATAGCAAAAGGACCGGAACGCGCCATAATTCGGGCGTTTGGCGTCCTTCGGCGAGTGCATGCCATATGGAATAACTCCCCCTGCCCATGAATAATTGGAATAACCTCTACCACCGGGCTGAAACCCTGCTTTCCCGTATGGAAGGACTCCTCACGCTGGCTCAGCCAGACGTGAACTGGGAGGCCGCCCTGGCATTCCGCTGGCGTAAACACGGCGATAAGGCGTTCATCGAACCCATCACCCAGCCTCATCACATCACCTTCGATGCGTTGCGGGGCATCGAGAGGCAGAAAAACCTGGTGGATCAGAACACACGTCAGTTCGTGCGAGGCCATCCCGCCAATAACGTCTTGCTTACGGGGGCACGCGGAACCGGAAAGTCATCCCTGGTGAAAGCAATGCTGAACAAATACGCGCCCATGGGGTTGCGTTTGATCGAAGTGGAAAAGCATCATCTCACTGATTTGCACGATATCGTGGCGCAGATATGCCATCGCCCTGAACGCTTTATCCTGTATTGCGATGATCTTTCATTCGAATCGGATGAGCCCGGCTACAAAGCGTTAAAGGTAGTGCTGGACGGATCGATTGCTACCGCGTCCGAAAATGTCCTTGTCTATGCGACTTCCAACCGCCGTCATCTGATGCCCGAATTCATGCGGGACAATCTGGATACCCGGCATGACGGCGCGGAGATCCATCCCAGCGAAACGGTGGAGGAAAAAAGTTCTCTATCAGAACGTTTCGGGATATGGGTATCTTTTCATTCCTTCGATCAGGATCAATACCTGAACATTGTCGAGCAGTGGTTTGTTCATTTCGGTATCCCGGAACTGGATCTCCGGGCAAGAACAGCCGCGCTGCAATGGGCACTGGGTCGCGGCTCGCGTAGTGGACGCGTCGCATGGCAGTTCGCTCGCGACTGGGCAGGAAAACAAAAATCCAGCGTCAGCGAGAGGCAGGATAGTTGATGACGTGAGGAAAAAAACGCCCGCGGGCTTGAGCTTCTTTTCGGGCTGCCTTTTCCTTTGCCTCCGCGCGGCCTTCAACGCCAGGGAAGCGTTTTTTCTCATTCTCGCACTTCGTTCCGGCGGGGAATGTGGTTGAACCGGCGCAAGAGCGTGGCGTTAGCAACGCTCCCTTAGCGAACTCAGAAAGCTGATCTCCGCTATCTGATGACTGTTTCCCTACTCCACCATGCCTCATTCTCATAAAATTGTTGACGTAGCGGTCGCGGTCATCACCCGCCCAGACGGAAGTTTTCTTCTCGCCCGCCGGCCGGAGGCCAAGCCCTATGCAGGCTACTGGGAATTTCCCGGCGGAAAGGTGAATGCCGGGGAACCGCTCAGGCATGCCCTCGACCGGGAGTTGCTGGAGGAACTGGCGATCCATGTTCAACGGGCGTATCCATGGATAACCCGTATCTTCACCTACAGCCATGCCACGGTACGCCTCTGCTTTTACCGTGTCGTCGCGTGGCATGGCGAGCCGCGGCCATGCGAGAAGCAGGAGCTGTCGTGGCAATCCGCGGGCAATGTCAATGTGGAACCTATGCTTCCAGCCAACGCCCCGATACTGCAGGCACTTCGTCTACCGGCGGTTTATGCGATTACCAATGCCGCCGAGTGGGGAACGGAAACGACGCTGGACCGGGTCGAGCGCGCGTTGCAAGACGGGGTACGGCTGCTGCAGGTTCGAGAGAAAACAATGACGAAGAAAGCGTTGCATGCTTTTACCGGCGAAATAGTTGCGCTTGCCCATCGTTACAATGCCACAGTGCTCGTGAACGTAAGTGGGAGCGATGAAAACCTCTATCCGGACGCCCGCGCAGATGGGGTTCACTTTTCGTCGGCACAACTGATGAATCTTGAGACACGCCCCAACTCCGAATGGTGCGGCGCGTCCTGTCATAACGCTGAGGAACTTGCCCGAGCCGAGCAGTTGGGACTGGATTTTGCTGTGCTTGCTCCGGTACTGCCCACGCTGAGCCACCCCGGCATCCCCACGCTGGGCTGGCGAAAGTTCGCCGCGCTCATCCGCGATTGCTCCATCCCGGTATATGCCCTCGGCGGATTACGCCAGGAGGATTTAACCACCGCATGGGAACATGGCGCCCACGGTATAGCCATCATGAGGGCGATGGGCCGCTAAACTGTTACGACCTGTTCACGCGCCACAGTATGAACCGATGGCGCGGCATTCACCGCTGACCCGTATCGTCCCGGCGGCTATTTCTCGTCTTCGCCGGTCTCATCTTCTTCCATTTTTTCCACCTCCGGGATGCGATACGCTTCCGATGCCCACTGCCCGAGATCGATCAACTTGCAACGCTCGGAACAAAATGGACGGTAACGGTTTGCGGGATCCCACTCCATAATCTTGCCGCATTGCGGACAATTAACAATCGGTCGTTTCATAATTATTCACTCGAAAAACAGAATGGCCGCGACCTGCGCCGGGCGCCTGCCACCCCCTTTTTGGTTCAAACGGCCATTATTCGTCCCAGTACTGTTTTTTTCCGAATTTAGCGATGCTATTCCGGGTGATTTGGCGTGTTCCACCGCAGAGGAGGTTACTCCGGATTGTGCTGCTGAAAACGGGAGCGAAAAACAGGGAAGACGTGCCCAGTTCATTGATCTGAAAGTTGAATCTGCTGTACCCTCATCCTGCTCTATGTGTAAGTTTTTCGCAGGAATATTTTATTTTCCAATACATACTATGTTAAAATGGTTAAGTTTTTCAAAATTTTTTAGAACAGTTCCAGACCAACAAACGGGGACTGCAAAATATGGCAGATACTGAGAAAAAACAAGAGATAAATAGCAGACGGCGTTTTCTCATAGCCGCCACTTCGATTGCGGGCGGAATTGCCAGCATTGGCGTGGCGACTCCCTTCGTGATGAGCATGATGCCCAGTGAAAGGGCGAAGGCGGCAGGCGCGCCGGTCGAGGTAGACATCACGAAGCTTGAGCCCGGCATGCTGCTTTTGGTCGAATGGCGCGGCAAGGTGGTATGGGTGCTGAACCGTACCCCAGAAATGCTGGCTACTCTGAAAAAGCTTGATAGCCAGGTGGCCGATCCCAAATCGGAAAAACCTCAGCAACCGCCCTACGCGAAGAATGATGCGCGTTCGATCAAACCGGAATATCTGGTCGTCGAAGGCGTCTGCACCCACTTGGGATGTTCGCCGGTATACCGCAAGGATATCGCCCCTGCGGACCTGGGCGCCGACTGGCTGGGCGGTTTCTTCTGCCCCTGCCACGGCTCCAAGTTCGACCTTGCAGGCCGTGTCTACAAGCACGTCCCCGCGCCCACCAATCTTGTCGTTCCTCCCCACACGTATTTAAGCGACAACCGTCTGTTGATCGGATCTGATAGCAAGGAGTCCGCATAATGAGCAAGCGACTGGAATCCATGTTGGAGTGGGTAGACGCGCGTTTTCCTTTGACTTCCACCTGGAAGTATCATCTTGCCGAATACTACGCGCCGAAGAACTTTAATTTCTGGTATTACTTCGGCTCGCTCGCAATGCTCGTGCTGGTCAATCAGCTTCTCACCGGCATTTTCCTCACCATGAACTACAAGCCGGACGCCAGCATGGCATTCGCATCGGTGGAATACATCATGCGGGATGTGGACTTCGGCTGGCTGATCCGCTACATGCATTCCACCGGCGCGTCCATGTTCTTCGTCGTCGTCTATCTGCACATGTTCCGCGGAATGATGTACGGCTCCTACCGTAAGCCGCGCGAACTCCTGTGGCTGATCGGCATGGGTATCTTCTTCATCCTGATGATGCTGGCATTTACGGGCTACATCCTTCCCTGGGGGCAAATGTCGTACTGGGGCGCGCAGGTGATCGTGAGCATGATAGGCGCGATTCCGGTCATCGGTCACACCCTGTCGAACTGGATTCTGGGGGATTTCATGTTGTCTGACGCGGCGCTCAATCGCTTTTTCGCCTATCACGTCGTCACGCTGCCGGTCCTGCTGGTGACACTGGTGTTCGTCCATATCGTGGCTTTGCACGAGGTCGGCTCGAACAACCCGGACGGTATTGAAATCAAGAAAAACAAGGACCCTGTAACGCATGTTCCCGTGGACGGCATCCCGTTTCACCCCTACTACACGGTGAAGGATATTGTCGGGGTTGTGGGATTTCTGATCGTATTCTGCGGCATCATCTTTTTCATGCCCGAAATGGGCGGCTACTTCCTCGAGTACAACAATTTTATCCCGGCAAATACGTTGCAGACCCCAGACCATATCGCACCGGTATGGTATTTCACTCCGTACTACTCGATGCTGAGGGCAGTCACGGTCAACTTCCTCTGGATAGACGCGAAACTCTGGGGCATCGTGCTGATGGGCGGTTCTGTGGCCATCTTTGCCCTGTTGCCCTGGCTGGACCGCAGCCCGGTTAAGTCGATTCGCTACAAGGGACCTTATTTCAAGATCGCCCTCACGCTTTTCGTTATCAGCGTCCTGGTGCTTGGCTGGCTCGGCACGAAATCGCCAACGCCTCTTTACACAGTGCTCGCGCAGATATTCACGGTAATTTACTTTGCCTTCTTCATTCTTATGCCGTGGTACAGCAAGATAGATAAAACCAAGCCTGAACCGACGCGAGTGACAGAATGAGAAAAATTGCCGTTGTTTTTTGTATGTTGTGGCTGGTGCCGCTGAGCGCATTCGCCAGCAGTTCGGAATTGAAACTGGATCGCGCGCCGCTTGCGCCGAACGATAAGATCTCCCTCCAACGCGGCGCGCAGGTCTTCGTCAACTATTGCATGACATGCCACAGCGCCGAATACATGCGATACAACCGTCTCCGTGATCTTGGCCTCACCGAGGGTCAGATCAAGGATAATCTGATCTTTACCGGTCAGAAGGTGGGCGAGCTTATGACCGTCGCGATGAAAAAGAAAGAAGCCAAGCAATGGTTTGGCGTGGCCCCGCCCGATCTGTCGGTCATAGCCCGGTCCCGGGGACCCGATTGGCTGTACACCTATCTTCGCAATTTCTATCGCGATGACTCCACAGCTACCGGGTGGAATAATCTCCTGTTTGACAAGGTTGCCATGCCGCATGTGCTGTACGAATTGCAGGGAGAGCAAACGGTTGCGGTAAACATGGTTGACGATGGCCATGGCGGCAAGCATGAACTAAAAGAACTGAAACTGGACAAACCAGGGGCGCTTTCGAAAATCGAATACGATAAATATGTGGCGGACCTGGTGAATTTCCTGGTTTACCTGGGTGAACCAGCGGCGACAAAGCGGGTGCAAGTAGGAATCATTGTGATGCTCTTCCTTTTCGCCATGTTGGGGTTGACCTATGCGCTTAAACGTGAATATTGGAAGGATATTCATTAAACTGTTCTCATCTGTAAAAACGTTCTCCCAATCACGCCCGGAAAGTAACAATCTATGATGACGTTGTACTCAGCAACAACCTGCCCGTTCAGCCATCGCTGCCGTATTGTGCTGTACGAGAAGGGAATGGATTTTCAGATTATTGATGTTGACCTGCACAACAGGCCGGAAGACTTGGCCGTGATGAGCCCCTATGGCCGGGTGCCGGTGCTGGTGGAACGCGACCTTATTTTGTACGAGTCCAATATCATCAATGAATATATTGACGACCGCTTTCCTCATCCGCAGTTGATGCCGGCCGATCCTGTCATGCGCGCCCGCGCACGGCTCTTTCTGCACCGTTTTGAACAGGAATTGTTCTGCCATATTGATGCGGTCGAGGAGGGCAATCCAAAAGCGGTGGAAAAGGCGCGCACGACTATCCGCGATAACCTGACAGTCATTGCGCCCGTATTCGCCAAACAGAAATACATGCTTGGGGATGAATTTTCCATGCTCGATGTCGCCATCGCGCCATTGCTCTGGAGGCTGGATCACTATGGCGTTCAACTACCCAAGCAGGCCGCGCCCCTGCTGAAATTTGCCGAACGACTGTTTAGCAGGCCCGCGTTTATCGATGCCCTGACAGCTTCCGAGAAGGCGATGCGCAAATGAGAGAACTGTCCACCAAGCCATATTTGATCCGGGCCATCTATGAATGGTGCTCCGATAGCGGCTTTACCCCTTACCTATCAGTTAAGGTGGATGCGCAGACCCGCGTGCCCGAAGAGTTTGTAAAAAACGGGGAAATCATACTCAACGTGAGTCATGATGCGGCGCACCACCTGACCCTGGGCGATGATGTGATCCAGTTTTCCGCCCGGTTTAGCGGTGTCTCGCGCGAAGTTTCAATACCGGTCAGCGCGGTTCAGGGAATATTTGCCAAGGAAACGTCAAAAGGTATTCTTTTTCCGCCGGAGGAAGAGACTCCCACGGCCCAAAATGAATCCAATATTGAAGAGCCGGAAAAACAGCAGCCCTCCCCGCAGGAAGGTTCATCTGCGGCAGGTAAAAAACGGCGCTTCCAGGTCGTCAAGTAACTCCAGCCGTTTCCCCGCACTACAGTTTGCCCCCCTCCTTCGCAGTCTCTATAATTGCACCACGCCGGCATAGCTCAGTTGGTAGAGCAGCTGATTTGTAATCAGAAGGTCCCGAGTTCGATTCTTGGTGTCGGCACCAAAAAATCAAAGACTTATAGTAATCGTAGGCTACACGAGGATGAAATAGGCAACATCCTAGGCAACAAGTAGGCCGCCTTGTAAGCGGCAGGTCGTTTGTTCGATCCGGACATGCGGCACCATCTCTTCTTTTAGGTAAATCTTAGGTAAAATTGGGACCACAAGCTTTGCTTTCGGCCTTACGTGCACATCTGGAAGCTAAGCCAGATTTTTACTCTTCTAGGATCGATTCCCCTGTTCAGCTTGAATGGCTAGGCAAAGCTGTTACATTGGTTAGCCGATGGAACCGCTCGGAAGGAATCTTGCTGCAAGGTCAAATAAATTCCCTCAATCCTTTATTTCTTGCCGCGGGGAGCCTTGTCGGTATTTATACCCGCTTGTATGCAGCCGTTGCCGATCTTGAGTTGCAGGTGCCCGCTAGTTCGGGTGAAGTTTTCGCTCCTGGCGCCGTTTATGACTTCTTCAGGGCTGTGAGGGAACAGATATTATCCGCAAAAACCTCGTTGCTGATAGTGGATCCCTATATGGACGCGGACTCGTTCCATAAATACTTTTATGAAGTGTTGCCTTCTGTCGGGGTTTATTTACTCGTGAAGGCAAAGCGGGACGGAAAGCCGACACAATATATACACGCCTTAAAAGGCGCGGTGAACGATTTCATTAACACGTACGGCGGGTCGATTGAGCTTCGTCTCAGCAAGGAATTACACGACCGGGCGGTGATACTTGACACGAGTACCGTATGGGTAATTGGCCAGTCGATTAAGGATGCGGCAAGAAGCTCTCCCACATATCTTATCCGCCTTGACGGAGACATTGCTAAGCTCAAGCGGGAGCATTACGGGAGAATTTGGGATACTGCGCTTTTGGCTTGAGATCGCGTTTGCGTAGAACTGCCGGATTTTTTTACAACGTGTTAAGCAATAAAAAGTAACCTACTGCGTCTGCAAGAATTAAATACTAGGCACGAAACATGCTTAGCTATATAGCTGAGCTGCTTACTTGTTAAATTATGCCCATTCCCGCTCTAGCAACAGATGATCTCATTAACGATCTAAATGCGATCCGCAAAAAGGGGCATCTTCTGATGGAGAATTTGCTCGTGGCGCGGCTTAGGAAGCGGATAGACGCGTATAAAAACATTGATATAGTTGAGTATTGGCTCTACCTCTCATCACTTTACTGTTTAACAGGAGATGTAGAAAACACGATCTATGCTGGTGCTACAGGCCTCAAACTCACTACCGAGCCCCACTGGCATCTTCACCACGTTAAGACCTTGCTCAAACTTGGAAAATTTTCTTTAGCGCGGGAGCTTATGGACGAGGTACCGGACTATCATTTCCTTGAGTCTGATCCTTATGAGTGCTATTGTTTATTTCAAGCACTAGATTTTCAGCGATTCAATAGACTTGCTCACGAAAAGGCTGAGATTATGTTGTCACCCGCAGTTCGTTTAAGTGAGGCAATTCAGAACATTCTTGCCCGTAACGAAGTTCAAGAACAGCAATTACTTGGGATGATCGATCTCGCCGGGGACCTATTGCGTGAACGGAAGCTTATCGCCGCTAGCACATCTGAGATTCATCCATATTTAAGCGATGGTACCATTACAGTTAATCTTCCTATCGTAGCAACGCCAAGCGAAGTTGCCGATCTCGACTGGGAGTATGCCGAGCGATTGTTCAGCATGATGCCGGATGCTCCGGCCACTATTGTACACGTCGGGTTTTCTTCCGTGCCAAAGGTTGTGAATGTCTAACACTGCATTAGATCTTCTAGAACACGCTAAGAGCATAAACGAAGATGAGGGCAATCAAGAAGAAATAAGACAACGAGCCGTTGTCAACAGAGGCTATTACGCGATTTACCATTTGGCCAAAGAAATAGCGGAGAAATTTCCCCTCCCTGAACCCAGAAATAACGGGGGTGGTAGCCATCAGAAACTGTTCAATAGGCTTATCGACGCCAGTGTCGGGCCACCAACGGATCCATTGGTTCTGCGGAGCATCGGATATATGGCGGCAAGAACAAAACAATTCCGGGTATGGGCTGATTACAAACTAAATGAACCGCAGCCGTCGAATGCAGCAGCACAGACACTTGCGAATGCAGCGAAGGTACTTGAAAATTCCGCTAACTTAAGCTCGGCATAAACGAGCCCCTCATCGCCACCCAGGCCGATAATTGTCCGCTTCCATTTGTCTCTGCCGATTGCCTTGATCGATCCGCTGCATCTCTGAAAGCTGGCGCCGTTGCTCCCACTCGTCCCCATGCTCCGTTGAAGGTCGTACGCTAAGGCATTAGTGGTTAGTACGGCCGCCAAGGCGAAAGTCGCAGTTGTTATTATTCTCACGGTTTTTGTACCTCCAAGCGAAAAAAGGCGGGCCAACCCCGCCCGCTAAATCAAGCCGCGTCCAGCTCAGACTCCACCGCGACAAATGGCTGCCCATCAACCACGATAACGTAACCACCAACGCTGGTCCGCCGTGAGGCAATTTCTCCGTTTTTTGAAAACGGGCTCTGATACATTGCCACCGTCATACTCTATCGAGATAAGCATGGTTCCTTCCGTACGTACCTCCTTATCCAGAATTAACACTCTTGCTGCATCGTAGTTCTTGGGCCATATCTCCATTTAATCCTCCCATCGAACTCCGCTACGTTTGCTTCACGTTCACGCTCCAAATAACTTTTAAAATAAAAATACCCCTTCTCACAATATGGACTAGACTTAAAACCATGTCCAGACTATGGTTGTATTGCTAACGCGACCGTACCCTGCGAAATTTCAATTTAAGAGGAGGAATAGTGATGAAAACGGACATGACGCTGGTAGCCCTTATCGTGTTGATTCTTGGACTGATTTCGCTATTTGGAATATTTAATCGGTGGTTTATGGTGATGTAAACGCTCGGGCCCTGCTGTAGCGCACCTGGCTCATCGGCCCGTACGTTATCGACGGAACTCGAACGCCATGTGCCGAGTTGCTCGGCAACAGTCGGGCGTTTGGTGCACCTATTTTTGTAAAATAGTGCTTTTCCACCCCTTCATATCCGTAACAAAGCTGTCCATGAGTTTTCGATCGACGTGGGGCATGACGACAAAATGAGCGATTTTTCCGAATTGCGCGCCTTCGTCCGGTGCCAGATCGTATTTTTTCATCAAATGTTCGGGCGGTCGCTCAAAAAAAAGCGTATTTGAGTAAGGGTTTTTCCATACCCGAATACCGCTTCTCCGAGGCTCTTTAAAAGATACTCGGCATTGCTCATACTATTCCGGGCGGCCGTCCGGAAATCTTCGAGGGAGATTGAATTGATCTTCCACCAGAATTTGAGAGGGCCGAGGGCGCTGCGCGAAGTGGTAATGGTCGGAACCGCCCCAGCCAGGTAAGGCACATCAAAGGGATTCAGGTTTTTAAATGCGTCACGCGTGCAAATAAACACGCCGATGGGTTCGTCAAACCCAAAGAATTTGTGCCCTGAGACCACGATTGAGTCGAATTTTTGTGCCTGCTGATGCACGAGTTGCGCAGCCTCTTCATTTACATAGGGGAGAAATCCACCGAAAAGCGCGGCATCGGAGTGAATGTATGCGGGCCCGCGGTGCTTTCCCCGCAGTATTTTGCGGATGGCCGACTGGTCATCCATCGCACCCTTGAAAGTCGTGCCCATGGCGATAACCACAAGAGCCGGACGTGCCGGGTCCAATTGTTTCTCGAAATCGGCTGTATTCATGTGGCCCATATCCGTCGCCTTGATCAGGCGAAGATCGGTATTTTGGACATCGGCCAATTTTTTTATCGAGTAATGGGCTTCCGCGGATACATAAATGATCGGCTTCACGGATGACTTCGATTCCAGGTATTTACGCCCGAAATAAATTCCGTGGTTGTTTCCATCGGTTCCGCTGGCGGTTACGAAACCCCAGTAGTCTCCCTCCTTGAACCCATACAGCTTGGCAAAGTAATTCACCACTTCCTGCTCGAACTCATGGGTATTCAAAGTATAAGGACTTTGTTTGTATGGATCTCCAACGTTGTTCATTGCCACGCGATACATTTCGTGCTTCATGTACCACGCGTAAAAATCGCCTAAAGAGGTGTCCTGGTTGACCGGGTATCCCGCGGCGGTCTTCTTCTTTTCGAGGATCTTTTGCGCGAATTGATCCAGCCTTTCACGCTGCGACTCGGTAATTGCCGAGGCCGGGTTCGAAAAGGAGACGACGCTTAGGAAGATCAGAAGGAGTCTTGTCATAGATTTTGTCATCCGCTCGAGATCGCGTATTTATTTATATGCAATTGCGGCGCTGCACGGGCCTTCCAAATGCATTATCTCGTAGCGCTTGAACCCCGCCTCCCGGCACCATTCCCAAAAATCCGCCCCGGTGAAATCAAACGCATCACCAAATTCGATCAGCATGTTTAGCGACATCAGGAGCCCAAACGCGTTTGTGCGCCGCTCATCGTCGATCAGGTTTTCAATGGCGACGAAGACGCCTCCCTCCGGCACTGACTCGTATGCCAATCTGATAAGGTGTTTCTTCTTCTCCAGATTCCAGTCATGCAAAATCATCCCCATGGTGATGACATCCGCCTTCGGCAAAGGGTTCTTCAGAAAATCTCCCGATACAACCTCTACCCGGTCAGTTAACCCCGCCTGCTCGATCCATTTCCTGGCGATAGGCTCGACAGCTGGTAAATCAAAGCTCGTGCATTTAATTTGGGGATGCTGTATCGCGACCAGGCTTGAAAGCAATCCCGTCGCGCCCCCCACATCGCACAACGTGGAATAACGGGAAAAATCAAACTTTTGCGCAAGCGCCTGGAAGTTAACTCGCGAAATACCGCGCATTGCCCCCATGAATTGTTCAAGCCGGGACAAGTCTTCATAAAGCACTTCAAACATGGGTTTCTGGCTGTGCTTGATTTCGTTCTGAGGCTTGCCGGTCTTGAGCGCGGGTCCGAGATCACTCCAGAATCTGAACAGGCGCTGGCCGGCCATTTCCAGTATGCCGCCAATGTACTCGCCTTTATTCTTGTCCAGGAATCGGCTTGTTTGCCCGGTATTAGAGTAAACCGCTGCTGCGCCAGCCCCCGCCCGGTTCAGGAAACCAAGTGCCACGAGCGCATCGAAAAAATCCCAGATGCCGCGTGGATGGAGGTTTAGCGCCTTGCCCAAGGCTATGCCGGTCATGGCCTCATCGCCCAGTATCGTAAAAAGCTCTAATTCAACCGCCGTGAGGAGAACCTTCGAACCCCAAAAACCAAAGCCTACCTCAAGAATACGAGATGGATCTTCTGCATCAGACATCGTTTCCCTCATTCATGGATTCTTGGAAATCTAAGGTTCCGCCGCGGCCCACTGCTATTAGGCGCCAAACCGCGTTATTCTCCTTGTGATCGACTCGTCCATTTTATCGCCGCCACAAGAAAAATCGAAGTTCAGCTATAGCGACTGCTGTTGTTACCTGATAATCGTACTGTCTATGCGGGGAACCGCCCGGGCACTTGCAATTAACCGACGGAGCGATATGGGTGAGATTATTTCAAGAACCGGAAACGCCAGCGCGAGATTGGACGATGCGACCGAAGAAGGTACTACGGCTAATGAAGGGAACATACGGATGAGTAGCCTAAACATGCGGCTACAAGAACAATTGTATACGTAACTGCCCCGGTTATGAAAAAGGCCCGGAATGAAATTCCGGGCCTTTTTCCAAAAACGCAAAACGAAATACTGAATATAAGGGACTTATGCTCAGCTTGCACTCAACTTACATCCCCCTTCTCATTTCTGAGAAAATCACTGGCCGGTATGCTGATCAGTCGACCCCGCCCATTCACTAAATGACGATCACCGCGCCAATAATAAGGCCGATAATGATTCTCGCCAGCATATTATCTTTAAGCCAACCGTCCGCCGTCTTCATGACAACTGAGCGGTTGTGCTCTATGCGTTTCGGATCAAGGAATTTCTCCCAACTATCGGTCTGGGCTTTATCGTCGACCGGTTCTCCAAATTTGGCAGCCAGGCGACTGGACAGGCGCTCGGCGATTAAGGCAGATCCATAAAGGGCGGCGATTAGAAGAAGGAAGTAGGGAAATGCTATGAAGAACTTGATCGACCTGTCCTGATATTGCTCCATCAAGGGGAGGCCGAAACTATTAAGCGAAAATACAATAACGCCCAATAATGGGAGAAAAAAGCACACAATCAGACTATGAAAAAACACTTGCTTCATAGCACCACCTCCTTTATGTCCCCAACGAATAAGGCCATGAATTGCTTAAAGCTTTGCGATGGCCACCCAACCCCGAATGATTTTATTATTGTAATACCATGATTCTGCGGAGCTTTTTCTATTCAAGACCGCCAATACGCCGCTTGCGCTTTTTTGGATCTCATGGTATGGAGACTGCCATAGTCCATGTGAAGAACTTGTTGCAACAATGTGATGATTGTGTGAAAAATGTGAGGAAGACGTCATATCGATGTGAGGGATTTGTGAACCCGGAACCATGGAAAATACGGCGGGGAAATGGTGGTCCGCGATCAGCTACGAATCGCACTCTGACCGACCGGTTTCGAAGGGATACTCGAACCGAAGGCGGTTAGTAACGGGGATTCACAGGAAATGCGACCGCTAAAGAACAGGAAGGCCTATGAGCAGTGAACAAGCAAGCCCTTCTGATGTCAGCGCGATTCTTCATTAGACAATGGCTTGAATATAGATTCTCTAAACTTCCACGATACATTTGGTTGGGATTGGCTGTAAAAGCCGGGGTGTGCCAAAACTGTGGAATCGAGAACGCAAACCGAACCATAAGCGCAAAGGTGCGGTCGGGTCAGGGCGTTAAAACGGATAAAAAAGATTAGGGAATGAGCTGCCGGCGTCTCGATGGATTAATGAACGGAGACGCCGGAAGTGATATGGTAGGGATATAAGGGCTGGAAGAAGACTTGATGCGAGCTTGTCAATAACCTGTCCCCGACGCTGGTGCAGACCCGCGCTCTTTTTCGGTGCCATAATCGTAGACACCTTCCTTGCGATGCTCTCGATATTCTCCTTCGCTTAATGATTCTCTCTGATTTCTTTCGAAACGGTTTTTCCTTTCCGCTTCTTCCCCTCTGGTCGTGCCTTTCTCAAATGGCTTCCCTGGCGTTACCGGCGGTTGCATGGAATCGGAAGGCCGTTGCATGGCGTCGCCTTGGCCGGGCACATTGATCTGTGCATAAACCGATCCTGCGACGGTTAAAAGGACCGCGGCGAGCAGTGGCTGCACTGTTTTACTATTCATGATGGACAGGTATTTCATGGATAGCTCCTTATTGTCTATCAGCGAATTGCTGTCTGGAAATGCTACCCATGGATTTGAAACTATACTGTACGACAACGCACAAAAAGGGTGTTTGGGGGGCGAGAAACCTGGATGAGGGTGGTACGGAGCCTGCCCGGACTCCGTCCGTCTTTATTTCCGCTTCAGGGAGCGATCCCGTTTTATGCGAACTATTAACCGCCAAATGTCCGGTCCTGCCGCCGGAACCAGGATAACGCATGCTCGAAATGCTGAGGCTCGAAGTCCGGCCAATACTCGTCCCTCACATAAAAGTCCGCGTAAACCGACTGTACCGGAAGAAAACCGCTCAAGCGGCGGCCCCCTCCCCAACGCACGATCAGGTCCAGGCGTGACACATCGTTTGAATGCAGGTTCCCGCTCTTGAGCCCCCCTAAGTCCCATTCCCAGCCATAGTTGACGAGTAGATTGACCTTCATGCCGCTTCCCTGGCGCGTCCTGAATTTTTCAAGCACCTTGGGAAATTGCGCAGAGCGCTCATCGCCAACCACAAGCAGCGCCGCGCCACGGCGTTCGATCTCAAAAGCGAATTCCACTGAGGCATCAGTAAATGCCAGCTTTTGCAGGGTCGGCCGCTTTGTGTTGTCTTGCGTAAAACAATAAATAGACGCTTCCGGAATACCCCGCTCCTTGCATATTTCGTACAAGGCTATTCCGGGCCCAATACCATAAGTGTATCCATCCTCTTTTGGGAGGCCCCGATTCAATGCCCAGCGGCGATTGCCGTCAGGAATGAAGCCGATATGCTGCGGAATCCTGTTCTTTGCCATTTGCGATCCTTATACAAAGCAGTTCAAGTTAAGCGCCTCGTTCTGAAATGCTGCCTTTTTTTTTAGCTTCCTCAACAAGATAAAGCCAAGTATCCACCACCGTATCAGGATTCAATGAGAGACTACCGATGCCTTCTTCCATAAGCCACCGTGCCAGGTCGGGATGGTCGGACGGCCCCTGTCCACAAATACCGATGTATTTTCCCGCTCCACGGCATGCCTGAATTGCGAGCCGCAACAGGGCCTTGACCGCGGGGTCGCGCTCATCGAAGGATTCCGCAACAAGGCTGGAATCCCGATCCAACCCGAGAGTGAGCTGCGTCAGGTCGTTGGACCCGATGGAAAAACCGTCGAAGTACTCGAGGAACTGATCCGCAAGCAACGCATTGGATGGGATTTCACACATCATGATCAGCCGCAAGCCGTTCTCACCCCGTTTCAAGCCGTTTTCTTCCAGCAGGGTTACTACGCGGCGTGCTTCGGTCACCGTCCGCACAAACGGTATCATGATCTCCAGATTGGTAAGGCCCATCTCGGTTCGGACTTTCTTCATTGCCCGGCATTCAAGTTCGAAACACTCGCGGAACTCCTTCGCCACGTAGCGCGAAGCGCCGCGAAATCCCAGCATCGGATTTTCTTCCTTGGGCTCGTATTGCAGCCCGCCAATGAGGCTCGAGTATTCGTTGGATTTAAAGTCCGAGAGGCGCACGATAACCGGCTTTGGGAAGAATGCCGCACCTAGCGTGGCGATACCCTCGGCGAGTTTCTCAACATAAAAACTGACAGGATCGGGATAACCCGCACTCTGATTTTCCACCTGCTGCTTCAGGTCGGGGGGTAGATCCGGATAGTGCAACACAGCGTTGGGGTGTATTCCGATCATGCGTGCGATGATGAACTCCAGCCGCGCCAGACCAACGCCATCGTTGGGTATGCGCTGAAAACCAAACGCCAGGTCCGGGTTGCCCACGTTCATGGTGATCTTGACTGGCGGCTTCGGCATACTCTCGAGCGCCAGGTCGATCACTTCGATTTCCAGCGACCCCCGATAGATATTGCCGGTATCCCCTTCTGTACAGGACACCGTCACCATTTCGTCCTCAGCCAGTGTACCGGTAGCGTTTCCGCAACCGACTACCGCCGGGATCCCTAGTTCGCGCGCAACAATTGCCGCGTGGCAGGTGCGGCCGCCGCGATTGGTCACAATGGCCGATGCACGTTTCATGACGGGCTCCCAATCGGGATCGGTCATGTCGGTCACCAGCACATCTCCCTCTCGCACGCGTGACATCTCGCTCGCGTCCAGAACCAGCCGGACCGGACCGCTACCGATTTTCTGGCCGATGGCGCGCCCGGATACCAGTATTTCCGATTTGCTTTTCAACCGGTAGCGCCGCAGCGTATTCACCTTTGCCGCGGATTGCACTGTCTCGGGCCGCGCTTGCAGGATGTAGAGTTTGCCATCCTGGCCGTCCTTGCCCCATTCGATATCCATGGGCCTGCCATAGTGCCGCTCGATGACGACCGCATGGCGGGCCAATTCCTCTACATCCCGGTCGGTCACGGAGAAGCGGCTACGCGCAGCCTGATCCACCTCCAGGGTTTCCACCGTACGGCCGATGTCGCCGCTTGCCGCATATTGCATTTTGATGAGCTTGGAACCCAGGTTTCGTCGAAGAATCGCCGGCCTTCCCTGCGCTAGTGCGGGTTTGTAAACATAGAACTCGTCCGGGTTGACCGCACCCTTCACTACGGTTTCCCCCAAGCCATATGAAGCCGTGATGAAGACCACCTGATCAAATCCTGTTTCGGTATCCAGAGTGAAGATCACGCCTGAAGCACCCATATCACTGCGAACCATCTGCTGCACGCCCGCCGATAAAGCCACCTCTGAATGGATGAAACCCTTGTCGACGCGGTACGAAATTGCCCGGTCATTGTAGAGCGAGGCAAACACGTCCTGGACCGCCTTTAACAAATTGTCCAGTCCATGAATATTCAGGTAAGTTTCCTGCTGGCCTGCGAAGGAGGCGGTCGCCAAGTCTTCTGCGGTAGCGGAAGAACGCACCGCCACGGAGATTTCGCTGGACTCCGCTTCCTGCAGCATTTTCTGGTAAGCAGTGGTGATTTCCTGCTTCAACCGCGGCTGCAGCGGAGTTTCCACGATCCAGGCCCGGATTTGCGCGCCAGTAGTAGCCAGTGCTTTAACGTCTCGCGTATCAAGCGTGGCGAGTATCCGTTCGATGCGCTGTGCCAGACCTCCCTGGGCAAGAAACTCACGATAGGCATCGGCGGTCGTTGCAAAGCCGTGAGGAACCCGCACCCCGGCCTTTGTCAACTGGCTGATCATTTCGCCCAGCGACGCATTCTTTCCGCCCACGCGGCCTACGTCCGTCATGCGCAACTCATCGAACCAGACGACGTATTGTGAATCAGTCAATTTCTGCTCCTGTTCGCGAGTACGGTTGTGTTAGTTGCCACGATACGTTATTTTCATTATAGAAACTTTTAAATAAAATCGTTGCAAACGTTCCGTTGGCAAACGAGGCCCAAATCGATATATCGATAAGCCGGAGATACGAGGTGGTCGAAGCAATGTTGCGTTCTCCCCCTTGCGGCGGACCTCAGGCGCAACGTTCCTCAGAGCCTAATTTCCGCGAGGATTTTTTTGCCGTACTCCCGAAAAAGCACCAGGCTGACATCAGCCTGCAAGGAACAGCTTGGAAAACTTGGACGGCCATGACTCCCAAAGATGCCCAAAAGCGGGGGAAGGAACTAATGAGGCTCGGGTCGGGCAAAGCCGGACGCGGACCCATGCCCGCTGGGGAGAATACCCGGGGGGGCCGACTCCTGAGAAGAAATCCCGGGGGCGCCCCGTGTGCACTTCAGACACTCAGCTATGGCTTCAACGTTGTTATTGCGGGCTTGAGAGCCATTCAGGGCCTCTTTACATTATCGGTGAGTTAAAACAAATGTCAATTAAAGTGGCACAGCCACCGCCAGCAGGCTTCTTTCTGTCGGACCCGTCCCAGATCAGGAACAACCGCAGCAAGCTGTTCGGCTTTACGGTTGAACAGCTATGCCTGCATCAGATGCGACGCGAGCGCAAGCCCGACAGTGAATATGCCTCGCTCAGGAATTGCGAACACGAAGTCCGCGCAGCGGAAAAAGCTGAGCGGCGCGAAGGAATTCCCTATCTCGATGCCTCTAGCAGCCAAATCGATCGACGAGCTTGCTACGGCCGTGCTGCATCAGGCAAACTCAAACGACAGATTTATTAGCGGGCAACGCCGATGCCTCGCTGTGGCACTTTTGCAGCAAGCGGTCGGTAGGCAAGCGGGGATACCTAACCAGCCTGGGGCATTGCCTGCCAGCCGATTGGAAGGTGACCGGAAAGCTTTGAATGTTCGCTGTACGATCGGCGGAGGCGCCAAAAGCGCCAAAAACGAATTGCGGGGCCGTTCTACCCCGCTCCCCCAAACGCTTCGTGTCGGTATCTTGTGAGCAACGGCTTTACGTCCGCATCTTCCGAGATTTCTTTTGCTGAATTGTTAAGTGCCTTGTCATCCGGGTATAGATCGGCAAATGCCACAATCGACATGGCGGCAAGCTCCCATTCTTTTCTGGCGAATTCATTGTCGCTCCCGTCCCTGAATTCCGGGCTCGTATAGACGGACCTCGGCCAGTCCACTCGAAGACTCATTTGATAGAGAATATATCCCACTACAAACATGAAGATACCGCCCGCAAACATTTCCTTGGCAAAATAGACGACACCCAGCAGAAACGAAGTCAGGTAGAGAATAACGCTGTTCCTCTGCTTTTTCCATGAAGTGGTGGGATAGGCCAGCGCCATCCAGTATTTGGCGATATATTCCGTCAGATCCTCCGCATTTTCCCATTTGTCAGCGAGTATTTTCGCTATCCTTGGCAGTGGTATGTCGGTTCTGCCGATCAACGCGTGGGGCGCCACAATGATAGCGTATAGCGCAGGCAGGACGGCGCCCCAGTACACGCCGTCCGTGTGATTCGATGTAAACGCGAAATAGAGCGCAATGAGATTGAGGATAAATATCATCCGTACCTCTCCGCCAACTCAGCAAACGTGCTTGCGCCTGGGTGTTGATGAAAAGGATATTTTGCTCGCAATATAGAGGCGGGAACCGTGGTTCCAAGATAAGCATCCATCCCATCCGTCACTTTTGCCGCGTTTCCGCCTTATCACATAGACCGATCATTGGCCCCCGGAACTGGAAGGCCAGTGCCAGTCGCGTATCTCGGGCATGTCATCGCCGTATTCGACGATGTACTGCTTATGTTCGGTCAACTTCTCGCGCATCAGCTGCTTGAGGTACACCCCCTTTGAGCCCAGCGTGGGCACGCGGTCGACCACGTCCATTACCAGATGGAAGCGGTCAAGATCATTCAGAACCGTCATGTCAAACGGAGTGGTGGTCGTTCCTTCTTCCTTGTATCCACGCACGTGCAGGTTTTCATGATTGTTGCGGCGATAGGTCAGACGATGGATAAGCCAGGGATAGCCATGGTAGGCAAAAATGATTGGCCGGGAAGCCGTGAAGAGCGAATCGAAGTCATCATCGGATAACCCATGCGGATGTTCCGTTCGGGGCTGGAGGGTCATCAGGTCTACTACGTTTACCACCCTTATCTTCAGTTCGGGGATATGACGCCGCAACAGATCGACTGCCGCCAAGGTTTCAAGTGTCGGCACATCGCCCGCGCACCCCATTATTACGTCCGGGTCACTGTCCTGGTCATTGCTCGCCCAACCCCAGACCCCAATACCGGTAGTGGCGTGCTTGATGGCCGAGTCCATATCCAGCCATTGCAATGCCGGTTGCTTACCGGCGACGATAACGTTGACAAAGTTACGCGAGCGCAGGCATTTATCGGCAACATACAGCAGCGTGTTTGCATCCGGCGGCAAATAAACCCGGATGATATCGGCTTTTTTGTTTACCGCGTGATCGATGAAGCCCGGGTCCTGGTGCGAGAATCCATTGTGATCCTGACGCCAGACATGTGACGTCAGCAAATAATTCAGCGAGGCAATCGGGGCGCGCCAAGAGATTTCCTTCGTTACCTTTAGCCATTTGGCATGTTGATTGAACATTGAGTCAACGATATGGATAAATGCCTCATAGCATGAGAAAAGACCGTGCCGTCCGGTAAGCAGGTACCCCTCAAGCCAGCCCTGGCAGGTATGCTCCGAGAGAATTTCCATCACCCTTCCATCCGGGGAAAGGTTTTCATCACTCGGCAAGTTCTGCCCCACCCACGTGCGGGGCGTCACCTCATACAGCGCATCGAGGCGGTTCGAACTGGTCTCATCCGGTCCCATCACCCGGAAATTACGGCTGCCGAGATTGAGCTTCATTACGTCACGCAATAATTTTCCCATCTCGCGCGTTGCTTCGGCGACCACTACGCCTGGCCCTGGTACAGCGACGGCATAATCGCGAAAATCGGGCATTTCCAATGCGTTCAGCAACCGGCCGCCGTTAGCATGGGGATTTGCGCCCATACGGCGCTCGCCACGGGGCGCGAGCGCCGCCAATTCCGGCAGGAGAGCGCCTTTCTCATCGAATAATTCCTCCGGGTTGTAGCTCTTCATCCAGCTTTCCAACAGCTTCAGATGTTGCGGATTTGAGCCGATCTCTGCAAGCGGCACCTGGTGCGAGCGCCAGAGACCCTCAGTCGTCTTGCCGTCGACCTCTTTCGGTCCCGTCCATCCCTTCGGACTGCGCAGAACGATCATGGGCCAACGCGGATATGTGATTTCCTTCATTGTTTGACCGCTGGTTCGAGCTTCGCGCTGAATCGCTCGAATCTGATCAACAGCGAGATCGAACGCGGCGGCCATCTGCTGATGCATGAGCGCCGGATCCGACCCCTCGACGAAATAGGGTTGATAACCATAACCGAAGAAAAGATCCTGCAGCTCGTCGTGGCTGATGCGAGCCAGCACTGCGGGATTGGCTATCTTGTACCCGTTCAGATGCAGGATCGGCAGCACCGCTCCATCACGAGCCGGGTTGAGAAATTTATTGGAGTGCCAGGCGCAGGCGAGCGGGCCGGTTTCAGCTTCGCCATCACCGACCACGCACGCCACGACCAGATCCGGATTGTCAAAAGCGGCGCCAAAGGCATGAGATACGGAATAGCCCAGCTCCCCGCCTTCGTGAATCGAACCAGGCGTTTCCGGCGCGACATGGCTGGGAATCCCGCCGGGGAACGAAAACTGCTTAAACAGCCTCTTCATGCCGATCGCGTCGCGCGAAATATGGGGATAAAACTCACTATAGCTGCCTTCGAGCCACGTGTTGGCCACCATCGCCGGGCCACCATGACCCGGCCCCGCTATATAGATCATATCGAGATCGTATTTGTTTATGATGCGATTCAGATGCGCGTAAATAAAATTGAGCCCCGGCGTGGTACCCCAGTGCCCGAGCAACCGGGGCTTCACATGCGCGACCGTAAGCGGCTCCCTGAGTAGCGGGTTGTCGAGAAGATATATCTGTCCGACGGAAAGATAATTTGCAGCCCGCCAATAGGCATTGATCCTGCGCAATTCATCTTCGGAAAGCGGTTTGTCCACTGATTGAGTCTTGGGTTCAGCTTGATTCATAACGATTCTCCTTCAGGCTCCTTTTGCCGCCATCAACGCGGTCCCTTCGCGCGCTAGAACCGCCGCCTCGTCTACAGGAATAACCCACGCCGCCACCCGGCTTTTCTCGCCACTGATACGCGATAATCCGTGGGCATCCCGATTTGCGTTTAAATCGATTTCGATGCCGCACCATTCCATGCCGGCGAGTATTTTTTCCCGCACTTCCGGTACGTTTTCTCCGACTCCTCCGCCGAAAACAATTGCCTCGGCGCCAGACAGCACCGCCAGGTAGGCACCGATGTATTTACGCACCCGGTAACAGTACACATCCAATGCCAGCTGTGCCAGCTTGTCGGGCGACCCCAGTAATTCCCGTATGTCGGCGCTGATCCCGGACAATCCCAAAAGGCCGGAATGCTGATTCAGGAGTTCATCCAGCTGCTCCGCGGTTAAATTTTCCTGGCGGAGCAAAAACGTAATCAGGCCGGGATCGACATCCCCCGAGCGCGTGGCCATTACTAGCCCCTCCAGGGGGGAAAACCCCATGGAAGTGTCACGCGGCGACCCGTTCTCTATCGCCGTGATTGAGCAACCGGCCCCGAGCTGCAGTGAAATGATGCGCCCTCCCCGACCGGCGCCGGGCTGCAACCCCTGCCAGCTCCGCCACATGGCCTGATGCGCCAGCCCATGAAAACCGTAGCGGCGCAGCCCATGCTTTTCGACAAGCGTGTGCGGAAGCGCGTACATGCGTGCGGCTTCGGGCAGAGCTCTGAAAAACGCGGTATCGAACACCGCTACCTGGGCAACGTCCCTCCCCAGCACACCGCCAGCTGCACGTATCCATCGTAGCGTATTGCGGTTGTGCAGCGGCGCGAGCGACGCAACGCGGCCGATCTCCTGCTCCACTTCCTCATCGATCAGGCACGGCGCAGTGAGGTTCATCCCCCCATGCACCACGCGATGCACCGCCAGTTTTGTTTCTGCCAGCCCATGCGTTTCGAGGAATGCTTTCAGCATGACCTCGGGTTCGCTGCCCGACAGATCGTAACGGGAATTTGCCAATCCGCTCAGCGCGCCGCTATCACTGGAGAATGCCGCCAGGCGGACCGATGAACTGCCAGTGTTAACAGTCAGGATAATCACGAATGCTTGCCGCCCAGGTCATCCTTTTCCGACTGTTTCAGCAGCCCGGAGCTAACCACCAGGACGTCGCACGAAGTCTCGTAGAGAACATGCTTGGTAACCGAACCGAATAGTGCTTCATCCAATTCCGTCTCGCCGCGCTTCCCTATGACAACCAAATCGATATGGAGAGCCCGGACTTGCTGCAATATGACAGCACGTGGGCGGCCTTGCTCGACAATGAAAGTAACCTGGGCATTACCTCGGGCACAGCCTTCGGCTATCTTTTCAATCTCCGCACGGGCATGGCTTAATAAATTGTCTCGATGGAGATCAGCACGTTCCTCGCTGAGACCGATCTGCTTCATTCGGTGTGCGAACGGCACCTCGGCTACATGCAACACGTAAATCGACGCTCGCGTACCCGTTTTTAATGCCACCTCAAGCGCATCGAGCGATGGTTGCGAAAAATCCATCGGTACCAATACATGCTTGTACTCCCCTTTCGGTTCCTGTTTTACGACGAGCAGCGGACGAAATCCTTTGCTGAGGGTTTTTGACGCGGTTGTCCCAAGGAAGAATTCCCGAGCGAAGGTTTCCCCTTGATCACCGATGACTATTAGATCGGCATGATTCGCGTTCGCATACTGATTGATTTTCACGTGCGCTTGACCGATCGCAACGTGATGCATCACGCTTATGCCCCCGCTGGACAACGAAGTTGCCACCTCTTGCAGCGTTGCCTTGGCGTGATTATAGAGCTGCTGTTCCGTCTCCAACGGGATATCGATCTTCAATCGCCGGAGCGCTTCGAATGTAAGGATGGGAAGGACGTGCAGCAAATCAAGTTTTGCGCCGTACTCCTTGGCCAGCTGCGCGCCGCGGCGAACCGCTCTGTCCGACCGCGGCGAAAAATCTGTAGCGACGAGAATGTGTTCAATTTTCTTCACGTAACACCGATTCGGGCAAAGCGTGCCCTCTGAATTTATCTGAAACGTTTCTGCAGGTGTTGCGCTGAAGTATCTTTTTTGGGAAAACCGCTTTCCTTTATCGACCTCGCGTCATTCGTCATTCAGTACTCACTGCGCTGCTTTGCCTTGGAGGGAGCTTGAACGAGCTGAACGGGAGAAGGAAGAAGTATAAGCACAGGCTGCATACGGTCATCTGTGCGGCGCTTATCATATGATAAGCACTTCGCATTCCTGCATGGCGAGGGTACGGGCGCCCTGCGTGCAACAGGGCAGTTTAATGAATACGCAGCGGCACGAACGGAAAATTGGCAAGACCTGCGCCGAAAAAAAAAGGAAATTGGATGGCAGGACCGACCAACATAATGGCCGCAGTGCCCAACGCCACTGTGAGCCGATGCGTTCGATAGCAAGTTCAACCCTCCAGGTAGACTAGCGGAAGAAACAAGAAAGGTGGAACAAGCTTAACTTCATGAATATCCGGCGGACAGATGGCAAGCGCTGCTGACGTAAGTTTCTTCAAACGGTCGTCGATATTAAGACGGGAAATCTCCGGCCATAGATGTCCATTTATTCAATTACTTATCAAACTCGGTACGTGATTACAAACTGCAGTTGGGAACTTGCGCGCAAATAGGTTTTCCGATTCAATTTATGAGATATCAGTAGATTCGATAGTGTTATACTGCTTTCTTCAACGTTTGCAAGGAGACCATCATGAAGAAATTATTCACCCTGCTGACCTTGGCTGTTTTTAGCTTCGGATTGGCTGCCTTCGATGCCGAAGCAAAACGCTTCGGGGGCGGTAAGAGTATTGGCAAGCAACGGGAAGCCATCAGCCCGCAAGCAGCTCCCAAGCCTGGGCAAGCCCCAGCCGCTGCGGCGGCGCCTGCAGCCGCGGGTGGAAGCAAATGGATGGGCCCTCTCGCTGGTTTGGCCGCTGGAGGATTACTGGCGGCGCTATTCATGGGGGGCGCATTCGAGGGCATTAAAATGATGGATGTGCTGATGCTCGCAGCGCTGATGGCCGCCATTTTCTTCGTGGTCCGCATGTTGCGCAGACCCCGGCAGGAAAATACGGCGCGTCCGATGCAATATTCAGGTATGGGAACAACCGGCAGCACCGGCCCAGCCCCGGGAACTGGGGCGCCCGCAGAAGACACATCAGCAGCCGGAGCAACAACGCCAGCTCAAGCGGTTCCTGTTACCAGAAGCGCAGCTAATATTCCGGCAGACTTTCAGGTCGAGCCGTTCTTGCGCAATGCCAAAACCTCATTTATTCGGCTTCAGGCAGCCAACGACGCGCGCGACCTGAGCGATATTCGCGAATACACCACTCCGCAAATGTTCGCGGAAATCAGCATGCAGATCAATGAGCGCGGCGGCGAACCACAGAGGACCGAGGTCATGGCCATCAATGCGGACGTGCTCGAAGTAGTAACGGAAAATGACACGGCCATTGCCAGTGTCAGGTTTAACGGACAGCTTCGAGAAGCGCCCAACTCCTCGCCGGAACCATTTGATGAGATCTGGCACGTGCAGAAGGATCTTAAGGATCCGGACGCGGTTTGGCTGCTGGCGGGCATTCAACAAGTCTCCTGATCTGAGCCGCGATGCTGGCCTCCCTCGCGATAGCCCCGCTCAACCACTTGCTGCATGGGGAAAGCTGGGCGCGCAAGAGGCTGCAGGCCTATGCCGGGAAGACAGCGCGCTTTCGTCTTCCTCCCTTCATTGACCTCGCCCTGACCATAAAAGCCAGCGGCGAGGTGTCCACTGCCCCGAGCAATACTCGCGATGACGCGATTCTCACAGTTGACCCGGTGTTGTTGCCGCGTTTGCTTGCCCGTGACGAAGACGCGTTTCGCAGCGTCCGGGTTTCTGGCGATGGCGCGTTCGCTGACGAGATCCTACATATTGGTAAAAATCTAAGCTGGAACCTTGAAGAGGATTTGAGCGGCATTATGGGCGATATCCTCGCGCATCGCGCTGTTCTGGCGGGTCAAAGTCTAGCGCATTGGCACACCGAAACCATCCGGAATTTGTTGCAGATGTCGCTGGAATATTTAACCGAAGAACGGCCTTTGCTCGCGAAGCCCTTTTACATGTATGAGTTCGTCCATGAAGTAAGCGCGTTGCAAGAGGCCGCCTTAAATCTGGACAAACGTGTGAATGCGCTCATGAAAAGACCCCGATAACAACTGGCACAACTGAGAAGACCCTGCCGCACCGCTGGGTTACATTGGGACAGGCGCTGGCAAATTAAGGTTAATCGCCGGTCGCTATATTTGTTCAGTGGTGCTTAACTACAGACGAACTGCCGTCATTAGAATAAATGCGTTTTCTTCGTCTTCTCACAATTCTGACTGTAGCGTTCCGTTTCGGCCTGGATGAATTTTTTCTTGCCCATGAGCGGCTACGCTTTGTACGGCCAGTCGTCAAACTCGCCACGTTCTGGCGCCGGCTGGACAAAGCTCGCGGTGAACGCCTTCGTCTGGCGCTGGAGGCCCTGGGTCCCATTTTTGTCAAATTTGGCCAGATGCTTTCCACCCGGCGCGATTTGCTGCCACAGGATATTGCGGACGAGCTGGCTAAACTGCAAGATCAGGTTCCTCCGTTTCCTTCCAACATCGCGCTGGCTACCCTGGAGCAGGTTTATGGGAAATCCGTCAATGAAGTCTTTCTGGTCTTCGATGCCGAGCCGGTAGCGAGCGCTTCGATCGCGCAGGTTCATCTCGCGGTACTTCACGATGGCACAGAGGTGGCGGTTAAGGTGCTTCGTCCCGGCATTGCTCCCGTGATTGCACACGACATTGCATTAATGGAAACCGGTGCGTTGCTGGTTGAATCCCTGTGGCCCGACGGCAAGCGGTTGAAACCGAGGGAGGTGGTGACCGAGTTCGCGCGACACTTGGACGATGAGCTGGATTTGATGCGCGAGGCATCCAACTGCAGCCAGTTGCGACGAAATTTTCTCGACTCGCCGCTATTATTGGTACCAGAGGTTTATTGGGATTACTGCTATTCGACTGTCATGGTGATGCAGCGCGTCAAAGGAACGCCAATCAGCCAGGTGGCGAAGCTGCGCGAACAGGGTATCGATATTCCGAGACTTGCCAGGGTTGGCGTGGAAATCTTTTTTACCCAGGTATTCCGGGATGGCTACTTTCACGCCGATATGCATCCCGGCAATATTTTCGTGGGTAGCGATGGCCGTTACATAGCGGTGGATTTCGGCATCATGGGTACCCTCACCGACGAGGACAAGAATTACCTCGCGCAAAATTTTCTGGCATTCTTCCGGCGCGACTATAAAAGGGTGGCGGAAGCCCATGTTGAAGCGGGATGGGCGCCGAAAGACACTCGCGTTAATGATTTTGAAACCGCGATCCGCGCTGTATGCGAACCGATTTTCGATAAGCCGCTAAGCGAAATTTCTTTCGGCCGCGTATTGCTGCGACTGTTTCAGACCTCACGCCAATTCAATGTGGAGATTCAGCCTCAGCTGGTCATGCTGCAGAAAACACTGTTGAATATCGAAGGACTTGGGCGCGATCTCGACCCCAATCTCGATCTGTGGACTACCGCAAAACCGTATCTGGAAAACTGGATGTCTGATCAGCTCGGCTGGCGTGGATTCAGCCGCCGCATGAACAAGGAGGCATCAAGCTGGGCAGTCATATTCCCCCAGTTTCCACGTCTGCTGCACCACGCCTTAAGCGACGATCGCGCGCAGGCGATGGATGAAAAAATCAGCGAGATGCTCATTGAACAGCGGCGCCAGAGTCGTTTGCTGGCGATGCTCGCAGTCTTGCTGGCAGTGCTGCTGCTGTGGCAGTTATGGTTATGGTGACAGAACAACTTGGTCCGTTTCTCCAAGCCTTTATTACGGCGGCGTAAAACTTCAGCCACCGCCCCATCGTTCTTTGATAGCTGCACCGATCGTAGAACGTTCCCCACTTGACCCGTCCCCAGAATATCTCAAACATTGAGACAGGGTGAATTTTGGTAAAATCCCCGTTTTTTTGTTGGCACGACGATGGCGCTACTGGAAATCCGTAATGTTACTCGGCGCTTTGGCAGCTATATCGCCGTCGATAATGTGACGATCACCGTTGAGACGGGCGAATTCTTCACTCTTCTTGGTCCGTCGGGTTGCGGAAAAACAACGCTGTTACGGATGATAGCTGGCTTCGATCTTCCCGACTCGGGACAAATCCTGCTTGACGGCCGGGATCTGGTTGGTACGCCGCCGGAAAAAAGGCCTGTTCATACTGTATTCCAGACCTATGCCCTTTTTCCTCACATGACGGTTGCAGACAATATTGCGTTTCCGCTCAAGATGGCGGGCAAGGCTTTACCGGAAATAAAAGTCCGAGTCGGCGAGGCGTTGAACGGAGTCCGCTTGTCGAATTTCGGCCACCGTTTTCCGCATGAATTGTCGGGAGGACAAAAACAGCGTGTCGCATTGGCAAGAAGTCTGGTTAATCGGCCACGGCTGTTGTTGCTGGATGAGCCGCTGGGCGCGCTCGACGCAAAGCTGCGCGAGGAAATGCAGATCGAGCTTATCAATCTTCAGAAAGAAGTGGGGATTACTTTCATTTTTGTAACTCATGCGCAGAATGAGGCATTGGCGCTGTCGCATCGTATAGCAGTGATGAACCGTGGCACCGTCGAGCAGGTTGACGAGCCTTCAAAAATTTACGGTTTTCCAGGAAACCGGTTCGTAGCGGATTTCATTGGCAAGATCAGCATGATGAGCGCACGGGTGCTGGAAGCCGCGCCGTCTTATCTGAAACTTGAGATCCCTGCATTAGGGGAAGTTATCACTGCAGGTAAAGATGGGGTGAAAGCAGGCGACAACGGCTTGATTGCAATTCGGCCTGAACAGGTTCGAATATCGCATCCTTCGGAACAACCTCATCTGAAAAATCATTTTCCGGGCAAAGTGCACGATTTTCTGTATGTCGGTGATGTCACGACTTATATCGTCGAGCTCTCCAACGGGGCGTATATCGAAGCGTTACTGCCCAATTCCTCGCCGGGAAGAGCCAAGTTTTACGAGGTTGGCGATGCCGTGGCGGTCTCGTGGCGTCATGACGCAGGAATTTTTTTGCATGAGTAAGGGAGAAACCAGGGAAAGCCGCGCCGCCAGATTATTGATCGGCGGTCCCCCGCTATTATTCCTGTTAGTATTTTTTGTCGGCCCCAGTCTCATCATGATTCTGACTTCGTTCCGCTTCCCGGGCGAGTTTGGCGGCCTGGCCCCCCTCGCGGCGCCTGCGGGAAACCTGGATAGCGAGCATGGTTTCACGCCGGAAGCCTACCAGTTCTTCTTCAGCGACCTGCTTTACGCGGAAATTTTCCTTAAATCCTTCGGCGTGGCGGCGGCCACCACGTCGATATGTCTCGTCATGGCCTATCCGTTGGCGGTGCTGATCGCGCGCAGCGAACAACGTTTCCGTAACCTGCTGGTCCTGCTGGTGGTCCTGCCGTTCGCAAGCAATTTTCTTATCCGTATTTATGCCTGGATGATCATTCTCGGGCCTGAATCCGCCCTCAGCCATTTTGTTAATGGGATTCTCGGCGTATTCGGCGTTGGACCAGTGACACTGCTGTTTTCGCCATTTGCGGTATTGGTGGGCATGGTGTACGTGCATCTGCCATTTATGGTGCTGCCGCTTTACACCAACCTGGAGAAGCACGACCCGTCGCTTCTGAACGCAGCCCAGGATCTGGGCGCGAACAGTTGGCAGCGGTTTTGGCGGATCACCTGGCCCCTATCCCTGCCGGGTGTGTTTTCAGGCTCCGCACTCGTATTTATCCCCGTGTTAGGCATGTTCGCCGTTCCCGACATACTCGGGGGCACGGGTGATATTCTTATCGGCAACCTGATCAAGGATCAATTCCTCGGCACCCGCGATTGGCCATTCGGCTCGGCGCTTTCAATCATGCTAACGCTGGCAGTGCTATCTGTCGCTGCACTGGCCACATGGCTCGCGCGACCCGCTACCGGGCAGCGGGCATAGCATGAAGCGCGGCGATATCTGGCTGGGGCTGGCAGCAGCGCTGGTCTTCGCCTTCCTCTATATTCCTCTCGTTATTGTGGTCGTGTATTCATTCAATGACTCCCGACTGAATGCTGAATGGGTCGGCTTTACTTTGTCCTGGTACAAGGCGTTGTTCAATAACTCCGAGATGCTAACAGCGGCCGGGAATTCGCTGATCATCGCGCTAAGCGCGAGTTTCAGCGCCACCGTACTGGGCACGATGGCGGGCCTGGCAATCCATCGATACAACTTTAAAGTTTTGCCGGTGCTGGTCTTCACTCCGGTTGCAATGCCTGAAATCCTTCTCGGCGTGGCGCTGCTGTTATTCTTTTTGCAAGTCCTTAATTTAACGCTGGGCATGGTTTCAATCATTATCGCCCACACCACATTCTGCATCGGCTTTGTCGCCATTATCGTGCGGGCACGGCTTCAGGACATGGACGAGAGTCTTTTTGAGGCGGCAAGAGATCTTGGGGCATCCTCCTGGCAAACGTTCCGCCTGGTTACGCTTCCGCTTATCACCCCGGCGGTGGTGGCGGGAGCCCTGATGTCGTTTACACTCTCGATAGATGACTTCGTCATTACTTTCTTTACCAAGGGTGTTGGCGAACCCATCCTGCCCATCCAGATCTATACCATGATAAAGGTCGCGGTGACGCCTGAAGTGAATGCAATTTCCACGTTACTGATGCTGCTTACCCTGGTCATGATCATTATCGCGGCAAGGCTCGACTTACGGGCTTCATCGAGCGAAATGAAAACGTCGCGCTAAGTTATGTGCACCGCACGTTTCTACCGGCCTCTGGCGCCGCTCATTTTCATGCTCGCGTGGCTAATCGCGTTCACTTCCGGGTGTAACGGTCAGAATGAGAACGTCGCTTTTCCCCAAAAAGACGGGAATGTGCTGTATCTATTCAATTGGAATAACTATATCGCACCCGAAACGGTCAGGCGCTTCGAGAAGTTCTGCGATTGCAAATTGTCTCAGGATTATTACTCCGACAACGAGGAAATGCTGGCAAAGCTCGCAGCCGGCGCGACTGGTTACGATCTCATCGTCCCCACCAGCAATGCGATGGACACCCTGATTCGGCAAGGCGCCCTCAAGCCGTTGGATAAGTCGTTATTGCCGAATCTGAAAAACATCGACCCTTCATACCTCGATACGCCGTTCGATCCCGGCAACAGGTATTCCGTCCCTTACGCCTATACAATCAGCCTGCTTGGCTTCAACCAGGAAAAAATAAAACAACTGGGCCTGCCTATCGACACCTGGGCAATAATTTTCGAACCAAGATATCTCGAAAAGATCAAGGGGCGCGTGACCGTGCTCGACAGCCAGCGTGAATTGATGGCCGCGGCGCTTAAATACCTTGGCTATTCGATAAATGACACCGATGAAAAGCATTGGAAGGAAGCAGTAGATTTAATCGTTCGCGCCAAGCCCTACTGGGCGGCTTTCAGCAATACCAGCTATATCAAGGAACTCGCCACGGGAAACCTATGGGTAGCGCATGGGTATTCCAATGACATGTTTCAGGCGGCGCTTGATGCAAAAAAAACCGGAAGAGCATTCACCATTGGATACTCGACTCCAAATGAGGGCGCGGTTCTTGCACTCGACAGCATGGTGTTGCATAGAAGTGGAAACCGCCCCGACCTGGCCCATCAATTCATCAATTTCATGCTGGAAGGAAAAAATTCCGCCGAACTCACCAACCACCTGGGTTCGGGCAACCCAAACGCTGACGCGATGCAGTACGTTCAACCGGAACTTGCAACCAACACCGCGATATTTCCCGGTCCCGAATTGCTCCCCCGCCTGGAAATGTTGCGAGACCTTGACCGAAAGGAGCGGCGCCTGCTGAGCCGCTTGTGGACTGAAATCAAGTTGAGATAGCCATTGACGATCCGTATAATCGTTTTATCGTTCATATCGAATGTTACGCACAATTATTCCTATGAGTTATTACCAGCGGCATGTATTTTTCTGCGTGAACCAGCGCGAGGCAGGCGCATTATGTTGCAACAATTTTGGCGCCCAGGCTTTGCGCGACTACGCCAAGGAACGCGTCAAGGCGTTGAGGCTAGATAGCAAAAGCAAAAGAATACGCATCAACAATTCTGGCTGCCTCGACCGCTGCAATGAAGGGCCCGTGATTGTGGTTTATCCCGAAGGCGTTTGGTACACGTACGTGGATAAGGAGGATATTGACGAGATTATTGAGGAGCACCTGAAAAACGGCCGTGTCGTGGAACGGTTGCGAATCTGATCGAGTCTTTTCACGACGGATACCTTTCACTCGGTAACTCTACATATTTCTCTGAGAGCACGGTATCGCCTGGCTTGAAGATTCACGCGATCACGCGCATTGAAGTAACCCAGCACCCGGCCACCTAACCCCATCTCGAGTCAATCCCTCTTTTCAAGTCGACCGCATATCGGGGCGGAACGACAACACGACCCTATTTAACTGGCTGAGCGTACCGTTGAACGAGCATAGTACTCAGAAAATATTCTCTGATGGGCCCGCGGGCAAGCTTGAAACGATTCTGGCTGAGCCCAGTTCGCCTTTGCCGCGCGGTATCGCCGTGATTGCACACCCTCACCCGCTGTATGGCGGAACCATGAATAACAAGGTAGTACATACCCTGTTCAAATCATTTCTCGATTTAGGATTTATTACAGTCAAATTCAATTTTCGCGGCGTGGAACAAAGCGAAGGTGACATTAACGCGGGTGACACCAGTTCGGGTGAAGTGGAAGACGTGCTTGCGGTGGTCGAAACGGCGAAAAACAGATTTGCTGATCGTTTTAGCGCCCCGCCGCCGTTACTGCTGGCCGGGTTTTCTTTCGGCGGCGCGGTTCAGGCATACGCCGCGGAGCACCTCAAGCCGCAAACGGTGGTTATGGTGGCGCCGGCGGTTCAGCGCCTGAACGCTCCACCCGTCGCCCACCGCGACGTCAAACAGTTCGAAGGGACGCCCGCACGCGTTCTAATCATTCATGGCGATCAGGATGACGTAGTCTCCCTCGCGTCTGTGCTGGAGTGGGCAGCTCCTCAGGAATTACCTGTCGTTGTCGTTCCAGGAGCCGAACATTTCTTTCACCGGCGATTGCATATTCTCAAACACATCGTTCTGGATTGGTGCCGGCCGTGACGAATACGTTCCGTCGAAACAGTTTGGAGCAATGACGCAATAGCGAGCCACGCTCCCCGAATGACGCTGCGCGAATGGCCACGAAAGCGAAGATTCAAATGTTTAAGGAATTCGATACTTCAGCGCTCATCTGGCGAACCCCGCGGCCGCGAGCTCCTGCACTGCCCGATCCCTCCCGCCTTGCGGTCCCTCGGGCAACGCTCCAGGACTCAGATACATCTCAGCATCATTGATCTGAAGTTGTCAAAAAAATCCCATCTGTTTTGACATTTCGGGCGCGTTCGTTTTCGCGTCTATGGATTTAACCTGGTCTTGAAAGTCGCAATTATCATAAAGGGTGAGGTTGGCCTCTGGACCGACCTCGAGGCTGGGAACTTTATTTTCCCAGTCGAACCCGAACGGGGAGAAGCCGCGACAGAGAAAAATACGGGAAAGCAGTGCGGCTTTATTCGGGATCACCAATACGGAATGTGATGCAAAATTGATCTTTGGTAATAAACCGCCTACGCTTATCGGCAGGATTCATGGTTCTCTCGCCAACCGGGAATCAGCACATTTCTATGCAACGTATACTTATCCTGCTCGGCATATTGCTATTGGTTGCCGGCTTGGCATGGCCCTGGTTATCTAAATTGCCGTTTGGCCGGCTCCCTGGAGATATCAGCATAGAGCGGGAGAATTTCAGCTTCTATTTTCCGCTGACTACCAGTCTGCTGGTATCTCTGATTCTATCGTTGCTGCTCTGGTGGTGGTTCCGAAAGTAAACAGATCCGGGAGAATCTGAACAAGACGTGCGCGGATCGCTCAGGTAGTAAATGAGCTGGTAAAATTGGCTCTCGCGGAGATCGCTAGTCCGGCTGCCTGTCGGCGAACGGCGATTGCGGTAGGCTCAGAGCGTCGCCAAAGGACTTTGGATACGGCGGGGAGTACCCCCCCGGCCCCTAGCCTGACTCTACCTCGGCTGGTATGGTATCGCCTGAAAGAACTTGTTCAGATAGAGAGGATAAACGTGGATTTATATGAATCGATGGTGTTCTGGTTCGCCAAAGAGTTCGTTAAAGCGATTCTCGCCCTCGGGTTGATTCTAGGCATTATCATTTTTTTCCAATGGATCAATAGCGATGACTGAGGATGGTATCTGCACGAATATCCAGGCCACACATCCCCACACGCACTGTGAACCACCGGACCCGCCCCTGGAAATGCCGAATCGCTATCAGTTTTGCAATCTTTGATCGCTTGGCGCGACGTGGCCTCGATACAACTTGTATTCATCCGCATCACCCTCTCAGCTCGAGCTCATTTCTCTTTTTTCCTTGGTTTCTTTTGGCACGCGGTTTTTAGACGATGCCCGCACCATTGAGCCTTGTTCGGGCAGGGGCTGAGCATTATCTATCAGTGGTTTCAGGGTAGGTAGAAGGTGTTTCATTACCTGGGTGGACAGCGCCGAGGTAAATGTATAGTTCGCCGCTTCTGCACCCGGCACAAACGCAGTCATCGTCCCGAAGAAGCGATCCCCGATGAAGAATACAAACGTTGCGGAGCGATTGACAGCACGGGATTCCTTTATGACACCCGGCGACGAAAAGGTAATATGGCGGTGATCCCCGGTTCCTGTTTTTCCACCGATCAGCATTTCAGCCCCATCCTCTTCTACGATCGCCCGCGCAAGCCTGGAAGCTGTACCCGTCTCCACAACGTCCGCCAGAACGCTCCGCAACGCCGCGGCCAGCTCAGGCGAAAACATTTGTTCACCCCGAACGGGAGCTCGCTCGACAAGGGTTTCAAACGGAGTATCCGCTGCAAAGCGCATGCGTTCAATCAGCACGTTAGGTACGCGAAGCCCATTATTGAGGATGATACCCATCAGTTCCGCCAGCGCAGCGGGATGATCAGCTGAACTGCCGATCGCTGTCGCAAGCGAGGGCACGAGCGAATCAAACGGGTAGCCCAGGCGTTTCCAGCTTCGATGAATTTCCAGGAAGGCCTCAAGCTCTAACAGGCCGCGAATTCGGACATCCTGGGAGTTCTTGTGTATCGTCTTGAACAGCCACTGGTAGACAGCTACCCGTTCGCCTCCACTGGCCTCGATCACATCCTTGTACTGAGCATGAGGGTTCGAAATCAGGTAGCGAACCAGCCACAATTCCAGTGGGTGGACTGTCACGATGTAGCCCTGATCCGCAAGTGAATACTTACCCGGAGCATATTCGTCGTACAGGTCTTGCAGCTTCGCGAATGTCAGGCCTTTGGAACCGGGCAGGTATTGGGTCAGGAATGCCTGAAACTGTGAGAACGTAGACGCCGGGTAAACATAGCGGTACGCGGCTGCCAACCTCCGGGGTGTGTGCCGAAAGCTGGCAAAGAATATCTCGCTTGCCGGGCCTGGGTTCGCTGTTTTTCCCTTATATTTTTGATAAAACCGGTGGATGAATTCCCTCCCCTCCCTATCCGCGAAGCGCCTGAGGTATTCCCCGCGGCCGGTATCCCTGACGTCCTTCAGGATTTTTGCGGACGAACCCGTGACCTGAAACATGTAATGACGCACGATATCGCGCATCAAGCGGATGTATACCAGATTGACCGAATTGAGTGTCGCCTCCCGCACGCTTAAAATCTGGCGGTCATCCTGCCGCTTGAAATTATGAAAAACATGCAGTCCGCCTCCAGTGAAGAAGCGTTCCTCGGGACTGGCGGAATACCTGCGGTCCAGGCCCGCGTTCAGCATTGCGGCCAGGCTCTTGTCCTTGGCCTGCAACAGGTAGCCGACTGCCCAGCGGCTGAGAACGTCGCTCGGATCAATATCTTGTTTTCGTAACGCGTTTGGTGCCAATCCTGCATATTTTCCATGCAGTGTTTCGATAATTTCAAGGTATGTCACCAGCGTACGTAACTTTGCCGTTGAACCCAGATCCAGCTTGGTGCCCTGGTTAATATCCAACGGTTGCTCAAAATTGTCCGCCATGATGCGGAACTTGGCGCCTTGGGGGGTTAATTCCGACAGCGTGAAGCTGTATATGATTTTTCCAGGGTCTTCTGTCTCCAGCATGCGGTGTCCGTAGAGACCCGCCGTCCGCGCATACTCGCTGTCCTTGAGATTGCGCAGCAGATCGGTAGTCTTTTTTTGAAGGTCTGCATCGAGCGTGCTCTGCACTGAAAGGTCCAGCCGATCCAGGTCATATAATCGCCGCAACCCGAGCTGGGTGGCAATACGCACGCGAACAGCATTCACCGCCTTCTGCGCCGAGAAACTCCTCGCTTCGTCCAGCGCCGCGGTATCACGAAAACGCAACGGTAGTTTGAGCGCGACATTAGTGAGGCCGGGCTCTATCACACCAGCCTGAGCCAATACTCGAAGGTAGCTATCGGTAAGCTCAGCGAGTTCCTTACGGCCAGCAAGCAGATAATAGGAAGGTCTCCGCTGGGCGATCATGAGACTCAGCACATGCTTATAACGTAGCGCAGTCTCGACAAGCGCGTCTCCTTGAACGAAGCGTGAATGAAGGATGTGGTTGGTTTCATCAAAATCCATGCCATACCACGCCCACAATGCATCTCCCAGTCCGTTCGTTTCTCCGAATCCGGGAGCGGCCGCAAGCGGGACCGTATTGAGGTAATCGACTACGATCTGCTTCCGAACCGGTAATGTATTTTCTCCATACAGGTAAGCCCGCACTGAAGCGGATGCCATCTGCTGAAGCTTATCCTCTGCGCTCATCGTCATGCCATTGGGGGAATGGCGATATTTTTCGATTTGTGTGGCAAGCGTGCTTCCACCGGGCACATCATGTTCCTCTCGGAAAAATTGGATCGACTTATCCATCACTGCTTTCCCCAACCGAGTCCAGTCGACAGCCGGGTTCTTTTTTGGATGGGCTGTATCAAGCAAGTCACGGTTTTCGATAAAAAGCAGGCTGTCGGTCACCACTGACGGAACCGATTCAAAATGATCGTAGACGCGGCCCGGAAAATTGGCGCGATACAATTGCTTCCCGTTTCCTGCGGTAATTTCCAGTCCTGCCTGGGATTTCTCCGGGTAAGGGATGAACAAGCCTTGTTCGACCAGTTCCTGCATTCGCGGCGATACTCGCGCTTGAGCCTGTACTTCGAAGCCATGCTTTGTCAAACTCTGGAGCAACTCCGGCAGTCGGCTATAGCCCAGGCGGATATCGTACGGCCCGGCCTGGGAGAGATGCAAATCGCTTCGCCCGGGTTGCATTTCCCAGCGCACGTCCTGAAGCAACGTCGTCAGATGACGCGCCTGATACGCAGACGTTTCCGCTTCCCGGTAGAGCAGGAAAGCTGCGATAGAAAGCGCAACCAGAAGCAGGATTAGAACCGTGAAAGCGAAAAGCTTGAGTACACGCCTCACGATAAAATAATTATAAATAGCATGTAGTCAGGTACTTACTGTTGTAAACAAACACAGCGCAAGAAGAGCATTTAACAGCTTTCTGAATTGGCTGCTTTTATGGCTTAATGCGCGTGCTGGAAAAGTGCCTCTCGTCCATGATTTACGGCAATTTAGGAACGTTTTTCAACCCGATGCATGAAGAGCAGCGCGTCCAAAATACGTACAACACAAGCGATCTGCCGTGCACTGCAAGTTTATTGGTGATTCAGAATTTCCCATCCACGGAATTGACGGAACATTAGATGGAATATCTCAGCCTTATACTTAACACAATAGTTCTTCGCCCCTATGTTTTCATTTTCCTTGCTGCGTTTCTATTCGCGGCCAGTCGGCTGATTGGCTGGCGGCGGACGATCTGCTTCTGGGGAATCACCTACGTCGTGGCATTTTTGTGTGAGTTCTCCTCCACCCGCACTGGTATCCCCTTCGGCTGGTATCACTATACGGGTTCGACAGCCGGGCAGGAATTGTACATCGCTGATGTGCCCTTCATGGATTCGCTCTCGTTTCCTTTCCTTCTCTATGCCAGTTATTGCATGTCGCTGGCTTTTATCCTGCCTTCCACGAGTACTCAGAAATCCCGATGGAGCGTTCCGATAATCAGACTGGAGTTCCCGCTCACTACGAGAACCGGGTGGCCGGTGATGGTGCTTACAATACTTTTTTTTACATTCATCGACATTATCATTGATCCAATCGCTCTTCAGGGAGAACGATGGTTTCTAGGCCGCATCTATTACTACCCGGAACCCGGTACGCACTTCGGGGTTCCGATAGCAAACTACATCGGCTGGGCTGTCGTTGGCCTGCTTTCGCTCCGAGCATACCTTCCACTGGATCGCAGACTTGGCCAAGCCGGAGCAGCGTCTCCACACGTAACTTTGCCGGTGCTTCTCGGGTGCGGCCTTTATTACGGCGTATTGATCTTCAATCTCGCCGTAACCTTCTGGATCGGAGAACTTCTCTTGGGAACAACTGGCGTATTTATCTATCTTCCCGTCACGGTTCTGCTTGCACTTCGGCTTTTTGGATACCTGCCGGCAAAGAGTTAAGCAAGCAGACTGATCCGCCTTCGAGTCGAGAGTTCCTCAACTGATTGTCCCATCATATACAAGTACCTCAACCGTCCTTGGGGCGATATAATGCTGCCCTGGAAACTTGGTTTATATTGTAAAAAAAATCGGAGCAGAGCATAAAATGAAGCAAATCACCTTATTGTTAATCGCTGTTGCATCTGCGGGTTTAATTGGCTGCTCGAAGACAGATAACTATACGCCGGCCGAGAGCGCTAGCGGAGAAGACATATTTTATGCAAACTGCACGAAATGCCACAAACCGGAAGCGGCTGGCAACGTCATGACTTTAAACACAGCAATGGCGAATAAGGATGCGATCATCGGGAAAGTTCATAAAGGCAGCATGGGAATGCCCGCCTTTCCAAACATTAAGGGTGAACCCGCACAACGTCTAGCAGAATTCATATTGGCAAATAGCAAGACCAAGTAGCTCAGTATGAATAACGGTTGCCAATGATGAGCTGACGCGGCGGCCGGGACGATTGAATCCAGTCTGCATGCCTCCTTTAACGATTGACGGAATAATCAGCATGATCACCACTTCGGCAAAGGTGCGAGTCGGTTTTATTTCCTGTCACATCGTTGGGCAGCTTTCTCCAGCATGGTGATGGTCAAGTGGGCGATCATCATCGTCGCCCTCGTTGTTATTGCGGGCTTACTCGCCGGTCAACTTGGGCTGCTAAAAGGCACTCCGCCTACCGATCTCGGTTTGCATGAAGGGAGGCTCAAACCGCCCTCGAAAACGCCTAACAGTGTTTCCAGCCAGGCTTCGCTCTACCCTGATCACCCACAGCGCAGCTACGCGGATATCGCACCCCTGCCAGCTAATGGCGAACCCGAGGAGGCTGCACTGGACCGGATCGCCAACATTGTGGAGGCGATGGATGGCGCAAAAATAGTCAAGAAGGAACCCGGCTACCTGTACGCACAATTCACCACCCGTCTAATGAAATACGTGGACGACGCGGAGTTCTGGTTCGATTTGGCTGCGGGGGTCATTCAGGTACGATCGGCGTCGCGGCTGGGAAGCTCTGATCTCGGCGTAAACCGTAAACGTATCGAATTCATCCGGCAAAAGCTGCAAAATTCCAGACACCTCCTCCGTTAAATCCTGCCGGTGCAAAGACCGACAGACTCGGCCACCATCCGTCCGCAATAATCCAGCGGCACTGCGTGGGCTCGATCTCTTTTATCCGCTATGACTACTGCGCTTCGCACCGGATACAGGCTAGTACTCGCGGTATTCATGCTGGCGCTGTTGGCGACCGGCTCCATCTGGTTGTTACTGCACGGCAGCCTGCCGGAATACAGCGGCACTGTGAATGTCAGCGCCCTGACTGAACCTGTAACTGTGGAACGCGACAGCCTTGGCACTGTAACGATACGCGCGCAGGATCGGTTCGGAATGATCTGGGGATTGGGCTACGTCCACGCCCAGGAGCGCTTTTTCGAGATGGATCTGATGCGGCGCCGGGCAGCCGGCGAATTGGCCGAGACATTTGGACCAGCAGCGCTGCCGTCGGACCGGGAGGCGCGAAGACATCGCATGCGCTCACGCGCCGCGGCGATATTGGACGCGTTGCCGGACGAACAGCGACAGCTGCTGGACATCTATCGTGACGGGGTAAATCAAGGTCTGGGCGCACTTGCCATCCGTCCCTTTCCGTATCTCCTGACGCGCACACGTCCGGTCGAATGGCGCAGCGAAGACAGTATACTGGTCGTGAAGTCCATGTACTTTACCTTGAATGATGTCAATGACTCGCGCGAAATTGCCTTCTCTGCCATGCGCGCGGCACTGCCTGAAAGCGCCTACCGTTTCCTGACAGCAAGCGGTGGCTCATGGGATGCGCCGCTGATCGGGGCGGCGCTTGAGTGGCCCGAACCCCCGTCTCCTGACGAACTCGATCTTCGCAAGCTCGACCCTGCCCTCATATCCCCGAAAAACGGACCACCTCTTGATGAGTCCGTTGATCAGCTGCCGGGCAGCAATAGTTTTGCGGTGGCCGGACCACTCGCCGGCGGTGCTGCGCTCATCGCAAACGATATGCATCTGAAGTTGCGTGTACCTAATATATGGTTCCGCACGCGCTTGATTTATCCCAATTCCCGCGACCCCGGACTCATGAACGACATCATCGGTGTCAGCCTTCCCGGTACGCCGGCAATCACCGTCGGCTCCAATCGCAAGATTGCCTGGAGCTTTACCAATACTTACGGTGATTTTATAGATTGGGTTCGTGTCGCACGCCATCCAACCGACGCCTTGCGCTACAGAAGCGCAACTGGATGGAAAGCTATTACCGTTCACCACGAAGTTTTGCATGTGCGTGGAGCACAGGATGAAACGCTCGATATTTACGAGACCGAGTGGGGTCCCATTCTATCGACCGACCACGACGGGACGCCACTTGCACAGGCATGGACCGCCCATCGGCCGGGTTCCGTGAATATGGCGCTTACCGATCTGGAGCAGGCCGAAACTGTCGACGAAGCGGTCTCAATTGCACACAACGCGGGCATCCCGGCGCAGAATTTCATCGTTGGGGACAAGCAGGGGAAGATTGCGTGGACCATCGCGGGACGCATCCCGGCGCGAGCGGGCGGATACGATCCAACAATTCCCGCGGACTGGAGCCATCCGGACACAGGATGGCAGGGCTGGCTTACTCCAGCGCAATATCCACTCATTCTGGCCCCCTCAACACGGCGCCTGTGGAGCGCCAATGCCCGCTCTGTCGAAGGGCTTATGCTCGAACGACTTGGCGATGGCGGATATGATCTTGGCGCGCGTGCGAAACAAATACGCGACGGTTTGTATGAACGTGAGCACTTCACCCCGGCTGCTATGCTGGAACTTCAGCTCGACGACCGCGCGCTATTCCTGAACCGGTGGCGAGAACTTCTGGACCAGACCCTGAGCCGCGCTGAAGCAGCGCCTTGGCGCACCGAGATGCAGCAAGCGCTGCGAGACTGGGATGGACACGCCTCTACGGCTTCTGTTTCATACCGCCTTGTGCGCGCCTTCCGTCAGGAGGCGATCCACCGCGCGCTCGAGGGCTTTGAAGCAGCGGTCCGGCAAAAACATCAGACCTTTGCTATGCCGATCTTGAATCAGGCCGAACATCCCGTATGGATGTTGATCGAGCACCGTCCCCAGCATCTGTTACCGTCACCATATGTTGACTGGGAAGCCTTGCTGCGCGCCTGCGCCAAAAATGTAGCGAAGCGGATGCAACAGCAACCTGGCGGCATCGCTGCACGCCCTTGGGGAGAACACAATACGGCAAACATCCGCCACCCCATCAGCCGCGCCCTGCCCGAGCCGATCGCTAACTGGCTCGATATGCCACGGGTCGAATTGCCTGGGGACAGCAAGATGCCACGGGTGCAATCACCCGACTTCGGCGCTTCCAACCGTTTCGCGGTGTCGCCGGGCCGTGAAGAGCAGGGCTATTTTGCAATGCCGGGCGGCCAGAGTGGACATCCTCTCTCCCCCTATTACGGCAGTGGGCACGCCAGCTGGGTTAATGGCGAACAGACTCCATTTCTCCCAGGGCCCCCCGAGCAAACGCTATACCTCCGCCCGACCGCAAAGGCGCGATGACCCGGGTTACACAGCCGCTCTGCAGTGATTTACGGATGACGTCAATTCTGCTGCCTGCTCTATCCTGCCAACGGAGTGCGTAATTCACCTAGAGAGCGCGTAAACCCGTTATGCCGCCCTTCACAGGCGCCCCCACTAACTCCTTTTTCATGGGCGATTTACCGGGGAAAACCGGCTCTACATGGAGCGACCGAACCATTCGCTTTAAGTTCGCCACCGCACAGAACCCGATCGGGTTTTGTAATAAAACGAAGATGGACGCGCCTGAGCTGTATTCCCCCATATCTTCCGCCATAACAAATGGCCCAAGATAGCGTGAGAAGATTGCGGGCACGCGACCGCAGTCGCCAACGCTATGGACACAGCCGCTACCCTCAGGTAACAGGCAGGTACTCATAAATTCGAATCAAGGAACAATCATGAAAAAAATAATTTTTACCTTGTTCGCCGCGGGTTTTACCAACCTCGTATCCGCAGCAATTCCCCCTCTTAAAACTGAAGTCGTTGCCAGCGGATTTAATCGGCCCTTGTTTGCGACCGCGCCCAACGGAGATTCGCGGCTATTCATCGTGGAGCAGGGCGGCCTGGTCAAAGTCTTGCAAAACGGAGCTGTGCTGCCGACTCCGTTCCTTGATTTGTCGGCCAAGGTCGACACTACTGGCGAGCGCGGCCTTGTGGGCATGACGTTTGATCCCGGCTTTGAGACCAATCGGCGCTTCTATGTAGATTACATAGATAAGACCACACTTGATACTGTGGTAGCGACTTATCAGGCAAGCGCGTCACTACCCAACGTCGCCGATACGGCTACGGCCCAGACAATCCTGACCGTCGCGCAGCCTGAATTCGCCAATCACAAGGCTGGATGGATCGGTTTTCGCCCGGGAGAAGCTACGAACCTCTATATCGCGACTGGGGATGGCGGGTCTGCCAATGATCCTCAGAATCGGGCGCAAAATCTCAATGAGAATCTCGGCAAAATTTTACGGGTCGATGTGTCGGCTGATCGTTTTCCTGCCGACCCGACCCAATACGGCTATGGCATCCCAAGCGGCAACATCACGACCGGCAACCCTGAAATTTATGCCTCGGGTTTACGCAACCCATTTCGCGACAGCTTCGATCGGGAAACCGGTACTTTCTATATCGCCGATGTTGGTCAGAATCAGCGCGAGGAGATCAATATCGGCGCAGCCGGAGCCAACTATGGCTGGCGCAAGTTCGAGGGTACTCTAGTAAATTTCCCGGATGACCCTCCGGTGCCGAATCATACGCCACCTATCTTCGAATATAACAACGAAGGCAGTGCGGGCGTTATCGGCGGTTACGTATACCGTGGCGAGACGATTGACGGACTGGCGGGAACCTATTTTTTTGCGGACCTTGCAACCGACAAAGTCACTTCTTTCCGCTTCACTGAAGGCGGTGGCATTACTGAACTTACCGACCGCACTGCCGAACTCATCTCTCCGACCGGTATTTCCGGATCCATTACTTCCTTTGGCGAGGATGGATTTGGCAACCTCTATCTGGTGAGCTTTGATGGCGGCAAGATAGGAATGATCTCCGCCATACCGGAGCCGGAGGGCTGGGCCATGATGCTGGCGGGCATGGCCTTGGTTTCCGCATGGGTCCGGCGCCGGCAAAAAATCGCGGCGCCAGCGATGCCATTGTGATTCTCAGAGATAGCTGTCTGGCGGCTCGACACGAACGGGCGCGACGCAAGCGGCTCCAGCAGTAATATTCATGTTTCCCCCCAATTCTGGTGGGGGGACCATCCACCCGCCTCAAGCAGAGTCTCGGCTTGCCCCGTCTTTTCCCGTTTCACCCCCGAAACTATATTTCCCGATCGTAAGCCGTTAGAATAGGACATATTCCAATGCGCCAATCGAGGCGTGGGCAATCAGAGCGCATTGCCCGTTGTGACGGCGCCTCGTCAAAAGGACGCCATCCCAGCAGCCTCTTTCGCTACTCCCCATACCGCGATGACGCTTACCAGCTATGGACAGCTCTTGACCTTCAGCTTCGGCAACCTGTATTGTTCGGCACGTTAGCAGTTCGGAATTCCTATCCTTGAGCACGTACGCCGCCTCACATGAACTCCTGCACGGGATTCTGAAGCAGGTTTCCCGTTCGTTTTATCTCACGCTCAACGTGCTGCCGGATGGCGTGCGTGATCAGATGGGTTTGTCCTATCTGTTCGCGCGCGCAGCCGATACCATTGCCGACACGGACCTGATCGACCGTGCGCAACGCCTGAAATACCTGAATCAGTTCCGGGATCAATTTAAAACGGACGCGATTGACTGGGAGGCAGTGCGAGAGATTCAAACAGCTCTCGTTCCTCATCAGAAGGATTCCGGGGAAAGCATTCTGCTGCAACAGCTGGAAGATTGTTTCAAAGTGTATGAAAGATTCCCCAGCGACGACCGCCAGCGAATTCAGTGGTTGATGACGGTGCTGCCGCAGGGCATGGAGATGGATTTGACCCGCTTTCACGCCGAATCAAGCGGACAGCTCGCTGCTTTTTCCACACTGGACGAGTTGGACCGGTACACTTACTATGTCGCGGGATGTGTTGGCGAATTCTGGACCAGGATGGTCTGCGCGCACCGCCCGGGAATGGAGCGGTGGAATGTCGATGAGATGTCGGCCGTCGGCGTGAGGTTCGGCAAAGGGTTGCAACTTACCAATATCGTCAAGGATATCGCCCGGGATCTGCGAAATGGGCGCTGTTATGTGCCGGAATCGCTGCTCACGGAAGCAGGGTTGAAACCAGCGGATCTGCTGGTCGAAGCTAATCTGCCTCGGTTCAGGCCGGTTCTGCGTAAGCTTATCACGCTGGCGATGGAACACCTGGATGAAGGCTGGACCTATACCATGGCCATCCCCGTTTCTGAAATCCGCCAGCGGCTGGCCTGCATCTGGCCGATAATATTGGCCGGGGAGACCTTGAAGCGAGTCGCAGCAGCTGAGGATTTGTTGAACCCTGCGGTGAATGTCAAGGTACCCCGGAGCGTTGTATATCGGGTGATGGCAATCACGACCTTAACCTGCGCGAACGCGTTTGTGGCAACCTCTTACTGGAATCACGTGAGAGATCAGCTTGTCTGACCCGCAGCCGGGCTCAGTATTGTAGCGACGGATCGCCACCGTAGAAGCAAGGTAAAGGTGAGTCCTAGCGGCGGCTAAAAACTCATCCCACACGCCTCCCAATCGGTAACACGGCAATGCGAAACCCGACTTCATGGCAACCGTAACACCTACCACCGGTCTTGTTTCGACGGTCGGCCGCTGGCTCGATGCCAACATCCTCGCGCTCGGGCGGGAGATGCGGTTGTCGTACCTGCCCCCGCTGATGGTTTACGCCGCGGCCGGCATCTCCGGTCTCACGGCGATTGTAGGGACATTTTACGTCAAGGAGCGGCTGGGACTTTCCGCCGAGTTTCTGGCGGCACTTGGGTTCTGGATGATGCTGCCGTGGGCGCTGAAGATGCCGCTAGGTCATCTGGTTGACCTGCTGTGGCGCTGGAAAAGCTTGCTCGTGTACATGGGCGCGGGTCTGATCACACTGAGCGTGCTGATCATGATCGGCCTTCTCGGGCATCCGGAGGCCATGCGGGCAGTTGCGACAGTTGAAGCATGGTACATAGCCGCTGCAATGCTAGCGCCCGTTGGCTACGTACTTCAGGACGTAGTGGCCGATGCGATGACGGTGGAAGCAGTGCCGCGAGTGGATGAGCATGGCCAGCCGCTGTCGCCGGAAACTCGGAAGTCCATGCACGTCACCATGCAGACCCTGGGTCGAGTCGCCATCATTACGGGCGGGATACTGGTTTCCGTCGTTAACGTTTTCGTATTGCGAGGCGTGGGGGAGCTGCCCGAGTCGGAGAAAGCGGCTGCCTATTTATATGTCTACGAACTCGCCCTGATCATTCCGCTTGTTTCAGTGTGCGGGGTTGTGTTTGCCGCGTGGTTAAGGCGCCGGGACTTGGCGCGGTTTATGGCGCAAGGGCACAGCCGTGCAGAAAGTGAAGCAATGCTCGGCGCAGACACCATACCGCCACCGGTAAACTGGTGGATCTTGGGCGGCGGACTGGCCTTTACTGCAGTATCGCTGAGCGTCGGCCTCAGCCGTATTTCGGGTGGAGAGGAAATTATCTTCGCCATTTCCATGGCCATCGTATTATTCCTGATGTGGCGATTGACGGGGGAACTGCAACCCGAAGCGCGGAACGTGCTTGTTGGCACCGCCGTTCTCATATTTGTGTTCCGCGCCATACCGGGGCCGGGCGCCGGCTCAACATGGTGGATGATCGATAGTCTCGGTTTCGACCAGGAATTCCTTGCCACCCTATCGCTAATAGGCGCGATTCTGACGCTTTTCGGAATGTTTGTTTTCCGCCGCTTTATGGCCGAACGCTCAATTGCGTACATCGTAGGTTTTTTAACCGTGGCAGGGACACTGCTATCGCTGCCGACCATTGGCATGTATTTCGGACTGCATGAGTGGACCGCTGCCCTGACCGGCGGCGTCGTGGATGCGCGGTTTATTGCCGTGATCGATACCGCGCTGGAATCACCTCTCGGGCAGATCGCGATGATTCCGATGCTTGCCTGGATCGCCAACTCGGCACCAGACAATCTAAAAGCGACTTTTTTTGCGGTGATGGCGTCGTTCACCAACCTCGCCCTGTCCGCTTCGCAGCTTGCAACGAAGTACATGAACCAGATCTTCGTCGTGACTCGCGAGGTAAAGGACCCCGAAACGGGTCAGATCGTCGTTCCTGCAGATTACAGCGAACTGGGACTGTTATTGATTTTAGTGACCGCGATCGGGTTTGCACTGCCACTGCTGGTCATCCTGATCCTGAAATATACGCGCTTCCGCAACGCCTGAGAACTGGACGGGTGCGCTTGACAACGTTTGAGCCGGGGCACATCATTCGCCCGGACGAGGCGCTGGAACAAGGTGAATAATCATTTCGGTACGCGATTTCCTCCCCTGAGCCCAGCTGGGATTCGCGTATCCACAATTGCGGACCATAGCAAAATGCAACCCACATCGCGACAAGAACGCTGGATAACACCGTTTATGCTGCTGCTGATCGTTTTTGCGGCCTCAATGTCGTATTGGCTTTGGCGCGCCCATGCTCAGGTATCGCTGGAAATCGAGTTGGCCTGCCGCCTTCCTGGTGCCGAAGCATGCGCTTCGGCCAACGCGCGCTACATGAATAGTTTCTATGCTGCCTTGCTTTCGCAGATGTTACCCTGGATTCTTCCGTTTATCCCCGCGTTCATTTATGTCTTCTTTTTTCGTTGGCTCCGAAAAAACAAACCGCCACCTGAGGCTTAGTTCGGCAACATCACAGTGGATCCCTTCGCCAAGAGCATGACAAGGCAGACGCCCCCAAAACCACATCCCATCCTCGGGGGGACTTGTTCAGAGGTTCCCCAACGCCAGCGGAAGTTGTTCCTGCCGCGGAAGGGGCCCGCTTTCTGCAACGCTGCCCGACGATAGCGAGCTGGCGCGCACGCCCAATAGACGCAATCTTCGCTTGAGCGGCACGCGTCGGAGGCAGTCCTCGGCCGCGCGCCGAATGGCGATAGCATCGGCTGTTGGAAAAGGCAATGTAACGTCCCTGGTCACGGTGTGAAAATCGTCATAGCGTAACTTGATGCTGATGGTTCGGCCGACATAACCTTTGCGCTGGAGGTCGTGCGCCACCCCGCCGCAAAGTGAGGTAAAGACTTCCGACAGGATGTGGCGATCATACCGCGCGTGAAGGTCGCGCTCGAATGTTGTCTCACGACTGATCGACCTGGGCTCCCCATTGGTAACTACCGAGCGATCATCGATCCCGTGCGAGACCTCATGCAGCCAGCGACCGTAGCTGCGGCCAAAGTTTGACTGAAGAAAACCGGGGTCCGCCTCGGCCAGTTCGGCAATCGTAGTAATGCCCAGGGCCGCCAGCTTCTGGTTTGCCTTGGGGCCGATTCCGTTAATTTTTGCGACCGGCAAAGGCCAGATCCGTTCAGGAATATCTGTAAAGTCCAGGATGGTGAGGCCATCCGGCTTGTTCAAGTCCGAGCAGATTTTGGCTAGCAGTTTGTTGGGCGCAATGCCTATGGAGCAGGAAAGCGCCGTGCTTTCCCGCACCACCTGTTTGATACGCAGGGCAACCGTCCCCGACTCTTCGGGCAGACCGCTCAGATCAATGTAGATTTCATCAATGCCATGATCTTCGATGTGGGGCGCGATACTGGCAACCGCAGCTTTAAACAGATGTGAATAATGACGATAAGCGCGGAAATCGGCGGGAAGCAAAATTGCATCCGGCGCTAATTGCGCAGCTTTCATCAGGCCCATGCCGGAGGAAACCCCGAAAACGCGAGCTTCATAGGTTGCAGTAGTCACAACGCCACGGCCGGCGTAATTTCGCAGCCGCACAAAACGGCGAGTGCCGTCCTCCAGAAGCACCGGGCTTTCATCGCTTCGGCCACCGATCGCCACAGGCTGTCCGCGTAACTCAGGGTAGCGAAGCAACTCGACCGACGCATAAAACGCATCCATATCGAGATGAGCGATGCGACGGGGCCCTTTTAATTCCATTTCGTCAGGAAAAGCGGGGCGAGCCTAAATCGCTCATCAAATGTTCCGCAATGTCAGCAGCGGTGGCGTCGAAAGCGCCGAACGGGTCCCCATCAACCCCGCCACCGTCACGCCGACCACGCCGCCAGCCAAACCGGTCAGCCATATCCACGGATTGAAGGTGTAAGTCAGATTCAACGCATATTCACCGACGACATAGCCCAAGGCAGTCGCGCCTGCCGCAGCGAAAAGCCCGGCCAAGCCGCCAAGAATAGCAAATTCGGCTGCCCAGGCGCGCGCAAGTTGTCCCCGCTTTGCCCCTAGGGTACGGAAAATGGCAGCCTCATGAATGCGCTCATCCTGTGTAGACACGATTGCCGCATACAGTACCGCCAGTCCAGCAAGCAACGTGAACAGAAACACGAATTCCACGGCCTGGGTAACCTGCTCGATCATCTTCTGGACCTGGGTGATAATAGACGCCACGTCTATAACGAGAAGATTCGGAAAGGCTTTGATCAGTTGGTTTGTCAGATCCAGGGACCCCGGCGGCAGGTGGAAGCTGGTAATGTAGCTCGCCGGGTAATTTTCCAGCACGCCCGGTGGTGTCACTACAAAAAAATTGACGCGAAACGAGTCCCAATTCACTTTACGCAAGCTGGTGACTTCGGCGGAGAATGTACTGCCCGCGATATCGTATGTGAGCACATCGCCTATATTGATCCCAACCGTTTTCGCGATATCCTCCTCCATCGACAGTATCGCTTTCCCGCTGTCCCCTTCTTTCCACCACCGGCCTTTCACGATCTGGTTATCGCTCTGCATTTTGTCGGCCCATGACAAATTGAATTCCCGCTCCACCAGGCGTTTTGCGCGTATATCCACAAAATCCTCGGATGCAATTGGCTTGTCGTTGATAGCAGTCAGGCGACCCCGCACCATCGGGAAAATCGGCGGTTGCGCCAATTTATGACGAATAAAAAATTCCGCCAGCGGCTGTAGCTGGTCTTTCTGAATATTGACCAGAAAATGGTTAGGCGCGTCGGGCGGCAGGCTGGTGCGCCAATTTTGCAGCAGGTCGTCCCGAATCAGTGTCAGCGCGAGCAGCGCCATTAGCCCCAACCCCAATGCAACTGCCTGTACTACGCTGGCAGTGGCTCGGCGCCGGATGCTTGCCAGGCCGTAGCGCCACGGACCCCCTGTCCGGCTACGCATGTGCGTCAGGGCGTTAACCAATACGAACCCGATTAATCCAAATACTGCTATGGCGGCAGTGAAGCCGCCAATGACCGATGCACCCAAGCGTATATCGCCCGCTTTCCAGAGAAAAAGCGCAGATAATGCAGCCAGTCCCAGCACATATCCCGTTATGCTATAGCTGTTCGGCAAGCCAATATCCCTCCGGAGGACCCGCAAGGCAGGCACGCTGCGCAAATTGAGCAAGGGTGGCAGTGCAAAACCAAGCAATAACACCATCCCGCTCAGCAGGCCATGTATGGCTGGCCATATGCTCGGCCAGGGCAACTCCGCTTCCACCCAGCCTGAAAGCCAGAAAGTCAGCATCTGCTGTGCGATGAAGCCGAGCAGGCAACCAATGCCGCTCGCGATCAGCCCCAATGTAAGGAAGTGATAAAGGTACAGGCGCAACATCGCTGACTGACTCGCACCCAGACACCGCATTACGGCACAGCCATCCAGATGGCGTTGGGTGAAGCGGCGCACGGCGAGCGCTGCCGCGGCTGCCGCCAGCACGACGCTTGCAAGAGCAGCGAGACTTAGAAATTTTTCCGCCCGCTCCAATGCGGCTTTGATTTCGGGGCGGGCGTCGCGTATGCCTTCAATTCGTTCACCAAGCATCAAACGCGATTGGGCCCAACTGCGGAAACGCTCCACTGCGCCGGATTCCCCCGCAACCAGCAGACGGTAGCTGATCCGGCTGCCTTGCTGCACCAGGCCGGTCGCCGGCAAATCGGCCGCATTGATCAGCAACCTTGGTCGGAGATTGATAAAGCCGATGGAATAGTCAGGCTCCTGGGTTATGAGGGCGGCAACCGTTAGGGTCGCCGCCCCCACTTCAATCATCTCGCCCCGTTTCAACTCAAGGCGTACCATTAGTTTCTCGTCTACCCATGCCGAGCCGGACGCGGGAATTGAGTGGGCAGCCTGGGCAGTCTGGGCCGAGGCATCGCCAAAATGCTCACTGATGCGAAGATCGCCACGCAATGGATAACCCTCAGTCACGGCCTTGATTTCTGTCAAGAGACTATTGTCCCCTTTCGCGACCATGCTGGGAAACTTGAGCGCGGTGGAAATGTTCAACCCGCGACGTTTCGCCTCCGCGGCATAATGCGGGGGAAGCGCATGATCGGAGAAAATGATCAGATCGGCCCCCAGCAACTGGTTACCCTGACGAGAAAGGGCCAACTGCACGCGGTCAGCAAAAAATCCAACTGTGGTCATTCCCCCCACTGCAATGACGAGCGCAAAAGCCAGTACCCTCAATTCGCCTGCGCGCCAATCGCGGCGAAGCATCCGCAATGAAAGTTTGAATAGGTTCATGTAGTCGCGACGGCCGTTATGTTGGTGGCTCTGGGAATATGAGATACAAGCAGCGAATGGATTCAGCTTAACAGGGCTGCAACCTTTATCGGTCCGTATTACTAAATTTGCGTTCGCGGCCCGGAATATCGGTGGTTTGAATCATCATCGTCAAGCTAAACGCCGGCTGATCCGGCCCCGGCAATCCTGGCGGCGGATATAAGATAAAAATTCAAAAATGGCATTAAGCGAAAATAGGGCCTGTTCTGCCTGACAGGAACGCCGGCTCGCCCGTGAGTCAAGGCTCATCCCGCTCAAATTTGGGAAAAATCATTGTGCCAGGATAATGCCTCTTCCCCCATTTAACGATGACTTCCAATACCGGCCCCAGGTCCTTGCCCTTCTCCGTAAGGAAATATTCGTAGCGCACCGGCCTATGTTGGTAAGCTCGCCGGACCACCAGCCCGACGCCCTCCATTTTCTTCAACCGATCGGCAAGTATGTTTGAGGCAATACGCTCCGGCGAGGCTATCAAATCCTGGTAACGGCATTTGCCCAGCATCAGGTCCCGGATAATCAGCAGCGTCCACTTGTCGCCAAAAATATCCAGCGCGTTTGTAACGGGACAAACAGACCGCAAGAACGGTTCTTCCTGCGTCGGTTGAGTGCCAGGTGAGTCTGTAGGGTCTGAAGTTGGGGGCTTCGCAGGCATGCTTGTAATGGAGAACGCTCTGTAGAAAGAATTATAATGTAGTTTAATTACTTGCATTTTGCAAGGTAACGTTAGTGGGCTACGCTTTTTCTCGCGAGCGTATGCCCATAAAAGCTCAAACGTATTGCGACTGTTCGCCGAAATAATCGGCCATATTGATACCTTTCCAATTAGAACGTGCCCGGGGGTAACCCCGAATCTCAAACAGGAATCTCCGGCGGACGATGGAAACTAAATACGCTATCAGGACGACGCTCCTGTTTATCGTGCGCAAGAGCAGGTTGCCTATGCCCGGCATCGGTTGCTCGAGCAGAAGAGATTTTCCACGCGGATATGGGCGGTATTGATATTGTCCCGCGACCCTCGGGATAAGGAATATTTTCCGGTCGATCAGCTGACCCGCCAGATGCGATGCTATGGTTTTCTGATCAATAGCGTCGGCCCCCGATCAAGTCTCCGCTCAAGTAGCACGGCGTATTGAAGAGCAAGCCAACGGGTTACGTTGAAAGAATCAAGCCGCTCTCTGAGCGGATTTGGGCTCCGCCAGGGTCAAGCAGTAATGCACCGGTAGATTCCGCAGTTATCAGGTAATAGTGCGGTCCCAGGAGAATGCCGATATCTTACAGGCCGTTGGTACCGTTCCCGACGGCTAGCGCCGAGACCAAAAAAAATGCCCGCAGATTTTACTCTGCGGGGCATTAGTGGCTATTTACCAATCCATGCTCACGTAAACAAAATCAGTACGGTTCGCATGGGCACCTAGCTTAATACGCCGCCAGGAAAATATCGCTCGCGTCGAGCTCCGGCGCACCGACCAGTTTAGCCAGGTCAGTCGCGCCATGTCCGCCCTTACCGTCGGCATCGAACGACAGAACACCTGTTTTTTCGTTGTAAACGAAGAAATCGTCCTTATCCTCCGCTTTACCCCACTTATTGCTGGCGAAATTATCGTCGTCAAGCTCACCTTTCTTCAAATCGTTGCGGCGGCCTTCAATCGCGTCATTGACGTCCTTCAGGCTGAACTGCAGGGTGTCTTCTCCTGACTTGAAGCCATCGATTTTGTCGAAGCCGTTGGACCACTTGGTTACACCGCTGAACACGATGGTGTCTTCGCCTCTGCCGCCGTCGATTTTGTCATCGCCTCTGCCGCCCTCGATTTTGTCATCGCCTCTGCCGCCAAAGATCGTGTCGTTGCCGCCCTTGCCAAACAGCTTGTCATCACCCCCGCGGCCATCGATAAAGTCGTTGCCGTTCCCACCCTCGAGCTTGTCGTCGCCTCTCGTGCCAACTATGTATTTGCCATAGTGACTGTAGTTGTGATCGGCGTAGCTGTCATGGTCTTCCCGTTCGCCATAATCCTTCCCGTTCTGGTCCCTGTAATCATTTTTCTTGTCATCCTTCCGATCATCGTCCTTCTTGTCGTCGTCATCCTTCTTGGCGTGCTTGTCATCCTTCTTGTCATCGTCCTTCTTGTCGTCGTCGTCCTTCCGATGATCATCCTTCTTCTTGTCGTCATCGTCCTTCTTGGCGTGCTTGTCGTCCTTCCTGTCATCGTCCTTCTTGTCGTCGTCGTCCTTCCGATGATCATCCTTCTTCTTGTCGTCATCGTCCTTCTTGGCATGCTTGTCGTCCTTCCTGTCATCGTCCTTCCGGTGGTCATCGTCCTTCCGATGATCATCCTTCTTCTTGTCGTCATCGTCCTTCTTGGCGTTCTTGTCGTCCTTCCGGTGGTCATCGTCCTTCCGGTGGTCATCGTCCTTCCGATGATCATCCTTCTTCTTGTCGTCATCGTCCTTCTTGGCGTTCTTGTCATCCTTCCGGTGGTCATCGTCCTTCCGGTGGTCATCGTCCTTCCGATGATCATCCTTCTTCTTGTCGTCATCGTCCTTCTTGGCGTTCTTGTCGTCCTTCCGGTGATCGTCATTCCGGTGATCGTCCTTCTTATTCTTGTTGTCGTCCTTATAGTCGTCCTTATGATCGTCGTTCTTGCCGCGACCCAGAGTTGCTGTGATATCTAAAGTTGCTATAGCCATGTGAAGTTCTCCTGAGAGTGAGTTTAACTAAAGATTGCAGTTCGCAACTGTTGGCGAATCAGGTTCGCTTAGAACCTGATCGCAGGCACAGAGTATTTATTGTTCGGAATCAGGTTGCTCCCTCTCACTCAACCTTGAGACATTCCGCTTTGCTTTGCACGCTGCGTGTTTGTGGTGTAGCAGTTACCATGCCAATCTTCCTATGTCGTTAAATTTACTTAAGGTTGTTTATAAATCATCGTCACGCCACTACCCCTGACCTGAGATGTCCGTCGTCAACAAGCGCGACAACAAATCTGTTGAGCAAGAGACTTAGGGCGACTAAGCTATTGAGCCTTAATACTAATACACAGTGTCGCCTCACAACGACACTGCCGACTGCTTATCGCCTGTTTTAGGCATTAATGTAACGCCCTGAACACGATCAAGCGTTGTCGTCAAAAAACGACAACGGTATTGATTGAAGAATGTGAAAAACAGAACCCTTGACCGTCTAAATTGCGATTCGAGCACGCTTTGGCAGACCCGCGGCGAGACCGGGGCGCGCCTCAAACGCAACCACTTGTCGCATCCGTGCAGGACTTGAATAGGTATGGCTTGGGCGGACAGTGCATTACGTTACGTTATGTTACGTCACGCCAATTCGGACGTGCCATCCCTGGCAATCTAGCGGTCAGTTAGCGTTTCGGGCAGTACGCGACTGCTCAGGTAGCTCGGCCAGCCTCCGTAGCGGCTGATATCGATCGCACCAGCAATTGCATAACGCTCACACAGGAAGCCTTGTACCGCGTCACCGCTCGCCAGCGTGATGGTCCCAATACCGAGCGGGACCGGGATGCCAGCAACAAAGCCGCCGAATTCGCGTTCGGGCATCTCCCAAACCTCGACATCGATGGACGTTCCTGGCTCATTCGCCTCAACATGCACCAATCCTGGACGATGCGGCGGCCCCCCGGGCAAGGCGTAGAGTTTGTAGTCTGAAGAGGTCGTGGTTTTGGTCACGAGCCTTCCATTGCGGCCCGTCAGTTCCCCATTCAACGGCAGGCCGGACAAATGCGCTCCGCACACAGCCACCCTTACCCAGCCCGGCTGCCGGCTCGCACAACCCGTCAGCTTTGATGAGTCGTTTGGCAAAGGTGTTGAAGGTCTTTGCGGTGACGAAGGTTTTTGCAAGGTCATGCCCGTTGCGCCAAGTGGAAGCGCATGGGTTTGTTGCAAGCGCTCCGCTAAATGTAGCAGCGGGATGTCGCGGTGAGCTTGGGCCACCAGTGTTATGCCAAAGGGCAGCCCATCATTTTGAAACCCAGCCGGCACGGCGACGGCGGAGTAATCGAGAAGATTGACAAAATTGGTGTAGTAACCAAGATTCGCATTGAGCCGCACGGGATCCTGCTGCATCGCACGAATCGTATAAATCGTTCCTGCGGTGGGTGTCAGCAGGCAATCGACTTTAGCCTCCGTCCATATCCGCTCAGTCTCGCGCTTGAGCCTGCGCAACTCATATTCGCCTTCACAGGCATCCGCTGCCGAATAACGGTTGGCGCCTCCTATGATCTCCCGCACAGGTGCAACCACCTGATCGCTGTGCGAGTCGAAAAAATCCCTGATTGCGGCATAACGTTCAGCTACCCACGGACCTTCGTAGAGCAGGCGCGCGGTCTCCAGAAACGGAGCGAAGTCTATCTCGGCAGCGGTGCCACCCAGCGCCTCCATGCTTGCCACTGCCCGACCGAACAGCCGCGCAGCGTCCTGATTACCAAAGAATTGAAGCTGATGCTGGCGAGGGACGCCAAAGCGGAAGCGGCGGCCGCTAATGCTGAAATCGAAAACATGCTCCTTTCTCTGGCGAGAATAAACGTCCTCCTCGTCATACCCGGCGGATACTTCCAGAATGCGACGGGCATCGGTGGCGGTAAAGGCGAAGATGGAAACACAATCGAGCGAACGACAGGCCGGCACCACGCCCCTTGTGGACAGCCAGCCCCGGGTCGGCTTATACCCGATCAAATTATTGAAAGCCGCGGGAACTCTGCCGGAACCCGCCGTATCCGTTCCGAGACTGAAACACACCATTCCTTTTGCCAGCGCCACTGCCGAGCCGGAGCTTGATCCGCCTGAAATATAATCCGGGTTGAATGCGTTCTGGCACGCGCCGTATGGCGACCGCGTCCCGTTCAGTCCAGTGGCGAACTGATCAAGGTTGGTCTTCCCGATGGGAATCGCGCCGGCATCGATCAATCTCTGCACCACGGTTGCATTCTTTTGCGGCGTGTAGGCATACGCCGGGCAGGCCGCCGTGGTTGGGAGACCGGCCAGATCAATATTATCCTTGATTGCAAAGGGAATGCCGTACAGCGGCAGGGCGTCCATTTCCGCGGCCCTCGCCTCCATTGCGGACGCATACTGGCGCAACGCCTCGAGGGGCATTATGGATATCCAGGCGCTGTTGTCATTATTCCGGATGTGCCGGTGCACCGTCTCCACCATCCGGCTCGGGGTGAGTTCGCCGCTCGCATAGCGTTTCAGGAGGGTTTCGATATCACCCAGATATCCGGGTGACGGCCGTTTATCCATATTCATTCTTCTTGAACAATAAGGAGCATCTGCCCGGCGGAGACGTGCGCTCCTTCTTTGCAAAATAATTGCCCTACCCTGCCCGCCACCGGAGCGGCCACCGGGAATTCCATCTTCATGGACTCGACTACCAGAACGGTATCGCCTTCTTTCACGCAGTCGCCTTTCTGCACCAGGAGTTTCCACACCGTGCCCGTAACGTGTGCGCTAATGGCGCGTGCTCCGTCAGGCAGATCCAGCTCACTCTGCGTATCCGCTTCCTCCAGTACGATCTCGCTGATGTATTCAGCCTTACCCTCGGATTTCCACCGTTCGCGCTCCGCTTCAAACGCAGCCTGCTGGCTCTTCTTAAAGGCGCTGATCGACGCCGCGTTCTGTTTGAGAAAAGCGTTGTACTGTTTTAAACTGAAAGTGGTATCTTCGATGCGCAGCTTGAAGTGACCGGTAATGAAGTCGCTGCGGAGCTTGAGCAATTCGCTCTCGCTTACCGGATAAAAACGGATCTGGTCGAAAAAACGCAGGAGCCAGGGTTTCCCGCCTGCGAAATCGGCTGTCTGACGATACCGGTTCCACATCTGCACGGTGCGCCCAACGAATTGGTATCCGCCCGGGCCCTCCATGCCATAGATGCAGAGATACGCGCCCCCTATGCCCACCGCATTCTCTGGCGTCCAGGTTCGTGCGGGATTGTACTTCGTGGTAACGAGCCGGTGGCGCGGGTCCACCGGCGTGGCGACAGGCGCGCCGAGGTATACGTCGCCCAATCCAAGCACCAGGTAGCTCGCCTCAAAAACGGTATGCTGCACCTCTTCAATGTTGTCCAGCCCATTGATCCTTCGGATGAACTCGAGGTTGCTCGGGCACCACGGCGCGTCGTTTCGCACCGACTGCATATATTTCTCGATTGCCAGCCGCGTTGCCCCGTCATCCCAGGATAACGGGAGGTGCACGATGCGCGACGGGACCTCAACGTGCTCTATATCCGGTAATTTCTTTTCTGTTGCCAACAGGATGTCCAGCAGCTTGTCGCGCGACAGCAGTGTTGAATCAAAGTGGACTTGCAGCGAGCGGATGCCTGGCGTCAGATCCAGGATGCCCTCGAGTTCCCGGGTATCTACCGAGTGCTGCAACGATTGCATAAGCGCATGGGCGCGAAAGCGCAAATTCAGGTCAAGTTCCAGCGGCCCATACTCCACCAGAAAATTCTTGTCACCTGCCTGGCGGTAAATCACCTGTACCTGTCCGCTGCTCTGCGGCGTAAAGTGCAGGACCGGAGTTGCAGTGGCCGCCGACCCTGCCTCAGGCGCAGCCGTTGCGGCTTGCGTCTGCCTCAGGTCCCTGATGGCCATCTCCTGCAGTTTCTCCTGGGCAAGTGCCTGATCCATCGACATAGGCCGGAAGCGTACGCTATCGCCCGGCTTGAGTTGCCCAATTTTCCATAGTTCGGCGTGGACGATTGTGGCCGGGCAAACGAAGCCGCCAAGACTGGGGCCGTCCGGCCCGAGAATCACCGGCATGTCGCCGGTGAAATCGACCGTGCCAATCGCATATGCGTTGTCGTGTATATTTGACGGATGCAACCCCGCTTCGCCGCCGTCGCTGCGCGACCACTGGGGTTTGGGACCGATGAGGCGCACGCCGCTGCGACTTGAGTTGTAATGCACCTCCCAGTCAACGGCGAAAAAGGTTTCTATATCCTCCTCGGTAAAAAAATCCGGCGCTCCATGCGGGCCGTACAGCACGCCAATGTCCCATCTGTCGCGGTAATCGGGAACCAGTTCATCCGGCAACGCCGCCCGAGAGGGGGAGTCGGGAAGCAACCTCGCTTCGACGATATGCAGCACATCACCGGTCAGAAGCGCGCGTCCCGCATGACCCCCGAACTGACCGAGCGTAAAGGTGGATTTACTTCCCAGATAATCCGGAACCTCAAAACCGCCGTGTACCGCCAGATAAGACCGGCAACCGTGATTCACGAGTTTCCCGAGCTGAACCACTGCGCCAGCCCTTACTTCGTGCGCTCGCCATTGCACAAGAGGCTCACCATCCAGCCGCACGTCTATGGGCGCGCCGCATATTGCGATCACGCTATCGCAATTGAAGCGCAGCGTCGGGCCCGCAAGCGTAATCTCGAGCCCAGCCTTGCCGCTGTCATTATCGACCAGGCGATTCGCCAGACGGAACGCCAAGCCATCCATGGGTCCGGATGGCGGCACTCCCACGCTCCAATAACCGGTTCGCCCCGGGTAATCCTGCACGGTGGTCTGCACGCCCGGACTGAGAACATCGATGGTATGGGCAATGTAATGAAAGCCATTCAGAAAGGCGGTCGTATGGCGCCCAGCCTGGAATGCGGTACTGCGGAGAATCTGTTTAAGGTAGTCGAGATTCGTTTCGACGCCGTGCAGAGAGGTCGCATCCAGCGCAGCATGCAATCGGGTTATGGCCTCCTCACGATCTGCGGCATGCACGATGATTTTAGCCAGCATCGGATCATAAAAAGGAGAAACCTCGACCCCGCGCTCCACCCAGGTTTCAACACGCGCCTCGGATGGTTTTGGAAAAAAGGCGCCCGTAAGCACGCCACAGGAAGGCTGAAACTCCCTCGCGGGATTTTCCGCGTACACACGCGCTTGAATCGACGCGCCACCCGGCTTGACCTTGAACGACTCCAACGGGAGCAAGTCTCCCGCCGCCTGCAGGACCATCCACTCCACCAGGTCGATGCCGGTCACTTCTTCGGTCACGCCGTGTTCAACCTGCAGACGCGTATTCACTTCCAGAAAATAGAATTCATCCGTGGATGCGTCCAGAATAAACTCCACCGTCCCGGCGGACTGATAATTGACCGACTTGGCCAAACGAACCGCGGCATCCAGCAGGGCCTTGCGCACGGATGAAGGCAGATTTGGCGCCGGCGTTTCTTCGATGACCTTCTGATTGCGCCGTTGCATGGAGCAGTCGCGCTCCCCCAGCGCGATCACCTCACCCTTGCCATCACCAAAAATTTGCACTTCGATGTGACGGGCATTCGCGATATATTTTTCGAGGAACAGTCCTGCGTCGCTGAAATTATTCCGTGCCAGATATTTCACGGATTCGTAGGCTCCGCTCAACTCATCCCTGTTCCAGCACAGGCGCATGCCAATGCCACCGCCTCCGGCGGTGCTTTTCAGCATGACCGGATAGCCGATATGCCCAGCGTAGCGAAATGCCTCCTCCACATCGGCGAGCAAGCCAGTCCCGGGCAGCAGCGGCAAACCGTTCTGCGAAGCGAGTTCCCTTGCCGTATGCTTCAGGCCGAAATCACGCATTTGTTTCGGACTCGGGCCGATAAAACATATACCGTGCGCACTGCATTGTTCGGCAAAATCCGCCTTCTCGCTCAAGAATCCATAGCCGGGGTGTATCGCTTGCGCCCCCGTGCGCTGGGCGAGTTCCAGAATCTTGTCGGCACGCAGATAGCTATCCGCCGCTACCCCGCTACCAATGCAATAGGCTTCGTCTGCTTCCAACGCATGCCGCGACAGTGCATCAGCCGCAGTATAGACTGCTACGCTTTTCACATTCATGCGTTGAAGCGTGCGAATAATACGGCAGGCGATGGCGCCACGATTGGCGATCAAAACTTTCTCGAACATACCTTATTCCTGAGTTATGCAGTCATGGCAGGCTTGCCATCCATCACATCACACGTTTGGATCGTCCCAGACCAGCAACCGGATCGGCGTGGGGTTGTAGGCGTTGCAGGGGTTGTTCAGTTGCGGACAATTTGAGATGAGCACCACCACATCCATTTCCGCTTTCATCTCCACATACTTGCCTGGCGCGGATAAGCCATCGACGAACTCCAGGCCGCCTTCCTCGCCAACGGGCACGTTCATGAAGAAATTGATGTTGCTGGGCAGATCGCGCTTGCCCATACCCAGATGCTCGCATACGGGATCGTGAGCGAGCGCATGCAGGAAGTTGTCGCGGCAACTGTGCATCGGAAATTTGTCCAGCCCATACCGCACCGTATTGCTTTCCGCCGCGCAGGCCCCACCCAGCGTATCATGCCGCCCGCATGTGTCGGCCACGATGGTGAGCATGACATTCCCGCAGTTGGAGTACAGCATGCTGCCGGTGGTGAGATACAGCATCTGCTGGCGGCGAATCGTATTTGTAGCGCTATATCGCTCGGTCACCCGCGATGCATTGTAGAACAGCGTATCCACCGCCTGATTCCCACCCAAATCCACGATTCGGAATATTTGTCCCTGCATCACCAGCTTGACCCAGGGCTCGCCCGCGGGACATATCTCATCCACCACCGCCGCCTCGGGATCAAGCCTGCTTTCGACAACTTGTGTTGCGCTCATGCCGCACCTCCATCACAGCCATATAGATGTCGAGTATTTTGCAATGCGCGCATATTCTCCGGGATGCGTGCACACGCCGACGCCGTTGACGGTGGCGTGGCAAAGGCTGCCAGTCCGACTGCGCCCGGGCGGTAAAGCTTTGCGGGATCGAGTGGGTGCGGTGCGGAGGAAAGGATCACCAGCGTATCCATCTCGAAGCTCAAGTCCACATAATCCCCCGCCTTGCTGTTGCCCGAGTGAAAGGTCACGGCGCCCGCTGCATCGGCGGTAACCTTACTGAAGAAATTGATATTGGCGACCAGATCGCGCATGCCGAGCCCCCACTTGCCGAGCTCAATCAGCATGCCATCCAGCCCACTCCGAAACATCTCATTCCGCTGTTCCTGAAAGCGCGTCATGCCGTATTTTTCACGTACCAATGAGGTGTCGCTCACGCCACACGCCGTATCGTTCCACCCCGCGGTATCCTCGGTAATGCAGCAGAAAATACGACCCATGTCCGAGTGACAGGCATGTCCTTTCGTCAAGCGGAACGTGTGCTGCGACTTCAGCGTATCCGCCATGTTGTACCGTTCCAGTTTTTCTTCAGGATTAAAAAACAGTACCGCGGCATTCGCCCCGCCATTAATATCCGTCAAACGCAGCGTCAAGCCTCGGCGCAAAATGCCCGACCAATGGCATCCGCCAGGAATGTACTGGTCCCAAAGAAGTGCGTGCGGCTGGTTCATATTTCTCTCCTTTCTTTCTTATGATTCACAAATTTTCTCAAGAGGGTCCGGAATTCGATCGACAGGTCAATTTTTACGCCGTTCCGGAGATCTGGATAAGCCGTGACAGCCATCACCCGTGCTTACTGCGGCGCGATCTTGCGTGGCGCCGTTTTTTTTCGGATTTTGTTTACCAGAATGTACAACGCCGTCACGCCGACGATGCCGCCCAGCACGAGGGGTACCGCCCAAAGCTGCCACCATGGGGCGGCGGGCGACACCGCATAGGGGCGCGGCCATGCAATATTAATGAGTTCGAACACAGACCAGAGAAAAGCCACCGTATTGATCGCCAAACCCCACCCACCGAGCTTGAGCTCGCCCAGCGCCGGGTTCCAGCGACCCGTCAGCCTGGTATACAACCCCACCCCTGTGGTCATCGAGAACATGGCATAGAGTCCTCCGGTCCCGAACGCTATTACCGTCGCCACCGCGCCGTCGTTCAGCCCAAACAGCAATCCGAGTCCGGCCAGCGAGACGGTAAACAGCACCGCCTTACGGGGCGTCTTGTCCGGCGCGAGCTTGCTTAACACAGCAGGCATGTTCCCTTCCCGCGCCATTGAATAAACAATGCGCGAGGTATATTTCACCACTGACGCGCCACAAGCCAGGAACGCAACCATCACAATCCCTAGAAACGGCTTCTCAGCCCAGTGGCCGAAACTGCTGACTATCACGGGAGTGATTGGATCAGATGTGTTGCTCGCGGTTTGAAGCGTATCCCGGTCGAATGCCAACGTCAGCGCGGCGGAATTGAAGAGCACGACTGATCCCACCACGCACAACGATAAAAATACCGCGCGCGGCACCATCCGCTTGGGCTCATTGGTTTCCTCCGCGATTGTCGAACATGCATCAAAACCGATGAATGCCCAGCCTGCGATAGCAAGCGCCGCAAGAAACGCCGCGGTTTCGCCGGGGGCGGTTCCGGTGCCGAGATGCTGGAACAATTCCGAGAACGAATGCTGCCTGAAGAAGAGAAACAGCAGGAGCGCCACACCTAGCGATCCCACCACTTCGGCATAAACCCCAAGCGTGATGACCAGCTTAAAAATATTGACGTTAACCACGTTGACCAGGGTGCAAAGCAGCAGGAATACGGCTCCCCACATGACTAAAGCATGGCCTGTCTCAGCGGGCAAGCCAGAAAACAGGGATAGCCACACGCCGCCGGTATAAGCAGTTGTGGTTAGCATGGCGATAGTCGAACTCACATAAATGACGCCGGCGAATTGCCCTGCAGTCGCACCAGCCAACTGATGCGTCCATTTATATGCCCCCCCCGCGATCGGGAACTGTGACGACAGTTCGGCGTAAACGGTGGCGACCAGTAATTGCATAGCCAGACACGTAACCAGCGCGGCAAACCAGCCGCCCCCCGTGACCACGGTCTGTACGCTGATAATCGCGTAAAGGCCGACCACCGGAGAAACAACCGCAAAACCGAGAGTGAAGCTGTTCCAGACGCTCATGCTGCGGTGAAGCTTATCGCCCGTTTCTGACGCCAACGAGGGAATGACCTCGGGAAAATTCTCCGGGCAAGGCTTTATCGACATGGCGATCCCTTCCGGCTAAATTCCGGGGACGGGTTTCGTTCACTGCGCGAGAAGCCTGACCCCCGGCGCGGTAAAGATGTGCCCCTGAAGGCGATTAGCCAGAAGCCGGAACGGGGCGTGGAGAAAAACGTAGAAGGTACGGAAGAGAAATGCATGAACAAGGTCTCCTTTGAAATCGGCTGGGTCAAACCCAAGAGTCAATGTATGTCCTACATTATCTCCCGGGCTTTTATCCCTCCGTGGAGCCTCGTCACGACGAAGCCGGAAACTCTCGGACCAGACGCCTTCTTCTCCGCTAAGGAGAGCAGGCCGGAACCCTAGTTTCACTTTACAGCAACCGTACCTGTTGGTCGAAAACGTCCAACTCGAAGTACAGTCAGGTATTACTGATACGCAATTTTTGCACGCCTCACCCAGAAAGGCAAGATATTGCCAGTCAGATCATTCGGGGAGTTTTTTGCGCGCCACGACCACGCCATCGCGAGTAGGGTTGATGAAGGCATCAAATTCCGGGTCATCGAAAATGAGACGATTATGCTCGAGTATTGCCTCTGTCCAACCGGGCACAATGTCGACATACCGTTCGACTGCGACTCGTCCATGCCATAGGACATTATCGGCAACATAAAGGCCGCCAGGACGAATCCGGTTTTTGGCCATGCGCCAGATCTCGGGATAATCACCCTTGTCCGCGTCGTTATAACAGATATCAAACAGTGCGTCGCTCTGCGCAAATATCTCCTGGGCGATACCGACCCGGAAATCAATTTTCTCCATTAGACCCGCAGCACCCAGGTATTGTTCAGCCTTGGTTTTATTGAGCGAATCGCCATCCGTGCAAATCACCTTACCGCCAGGAGGAATTGCTCTCGCGAACCAGTAGGCGGAATAACCATAGCCACTGCCGAATTCAAATACGTTTTCGGCATTCAGCGTCTTCGCCAGCGTTTGAAGAAAAACGCCCACCAATCGTCCGACTATTGGAAAATTATTTTTCTCGGCGACAGCCTCCATCTCGATCAGTACAGGATGATCCGTAGTCTGGCTTACCAGACTACGCATGTATTTTTCGATTGCCGGGTTAACCGGGACCAACACGGCGGGGTTGAAAATGGTTGGGGATTGCATATTTGTCATTAACGGCTCCTCCGAAAGATTACAAAAACGTAAGCGTCCGCTGGTAATAGCCTCTGGATTAAGGGCGTGGTGGACAGACCGGTCGAGGTTTATATCTGGTTTTCAGTATAGTTGGTATCGCGAAATATATGAAATTGCCGGGTCAAGCGTGACGAATGCAAAGCCATTGTCCCGCCCTGTCCGGATAGCATTGCAATCCGGTCTGTCGGTGGTAAAGCGGGGTGTCTCTCTTATAGCCAGTTTTCACTTCCGAGCGGCGCGACCCCTCCCGGGATGGCCGTTCCATGCCGTTTGATGTAGAATACGATTCTTTTCGCCATGCAGCATTCCCCTTTGGCCATCGCGCTCGGGTAGTACCCCTGTAGCGAACGGCAAAAATCTGCGGCCTCCGACAAACCCCCAGCCAGACCCAATCTGAGCTTTCCGGCAATGCCGTTATTCGCATAGCACAATCGCACGGACTTGAACGAGGTTGAAATGAATCGCAAACCCCGCGTTGTATTGACATCCCAGGATCTGGAACGGCTTGAAACTTTGCTTGAGTCCCATCCAGCCAATGCCTTTCCAGGCAAGAATGAACTCCGTGCCGAGCTCGACCGCGCGGACGTTGTCGAGCCCGAGCAAATTCCGCCAACCGTCGTGACCATGAATTCGACAGTGCGCTTCAGCATCGATACCTCCGGCGAAGATTTCTGCCTGACCCTCGTCTACCCAAAGGATGTGGATGGCAGTGGCAATACCATTTCCATCCTCGCACCGGTCGGCAGTGCACTCCTCGGTCTCTCCACCGGGGATGAAATCGAGTGGCCACGTCCGGGTGGTGGCACGATTAAAGTACGGATAGTTGAAGTAATTTATCAACCGGAACGCGAGGGGAAATTCCACCGTTAGCCCGGATCCGATATGCACGGGCGCAGGCGACGGCAGCCACTGTGCCCCTATGGATCGACGGCCCTGCTGAAAATGCCATAAAGGGGCCGAAAAGCTGACAGCTATCAACAATTGGCGGGTTCAAAAGACATCCTGATTCTGCTATAGTTCCCGGCAAATTTTTTTGCCAAGAATTATATAAAATTTCAGGGACCCTGCTATGAACCTGCCCAGTTGTCCGGCTTCACCAGCCGTCGCCAGCCCCCACACAAAAACATCTCGCACCAGGTCTGAGATTAGCCCAACCGGTTCATTGTCTAAATTCTGTATCGGCATAGGTGCTCTGGGCCTTGCGATCCAGGTTTTTGCAGCGGACCCGCCTCCCCCTCCTGCAGGCAACACGACGGTCGCCCCGACCACCGCACCGCCCGTCGGAGCCGCAACGCCTCCCCCGGGAACAAAGGTTGACTGGTCCAAGGTTCCGCCAGTAACAGCGCCGCCCCGGCCAGGCATGTTCACGATGCCGCCATCGGGACCAAACTATTACACCTTAAAGGATCAGGTTACCGGAAAAAAACGCGACGCTCCGCCGGTTTCGCCATTTGCCCCGTATGCGCTGATGACGACGCCGGCCTTTGATCTTGATTTCCGCTATATGGAAAAACCGGGGTATGAGCCCGATCTTTTCGATCCCTTTAAGCGCATTCATTTAGGGGATGATTTTCTCCTGTCGTTTGGCGGCAGCTTCTGGTACCGCTACATGCGGGAGTCGGATGCTCGCCTGACTAACACGAGCGACAACTACCACATGATACGGAGCCGGTTCCATGCTGACTTCTGGTATCAGGACAAGGTCCGGTTGTTCGCGGAATTCATCGATGCCCGTACTTTTGGGCAGGCGCTGACACCCCAGCCAACCGATGTCAATTACACTGACATGCTTAACCTTTTTGCTGACGTCAAGGTGGCAACGATTAAGGATGCGCCGGCGTATATCCGCTTCGGCCGTCAGGAACTCTTGTATGGATCGCAACGGCTGATCTCGACCCTGGACTGGGTAAATACGCGCCGCACCTTCCAGGGGGTGAAGGGCTTCTGGCGCACGCCCACATTCGATCTGGACGCCTTCTGGGTCCGGCCAATGGTTACTCAAAGAGACAGCTTCGACAACTGGGATGAAAAACAGGAATTCTTCGGCTTGTGGGGAACGTACCGCCCCATGAAGGGCCAGCTGGCAGATTTCTATTTCCTGAGTCTGGACGACAATCGTAATAGAGCAATCGGCAGCAACAACCTCAGGGGCGATTCAATCACGCATACCCTCGGCAGCCGTATCGCAGGCGATTACAACCAGTTTCTGTATGAACTGGAAGGCATGTACCAATTCGGGCAATACTCCAACCAGGATCTCTCGGCTTTTGCCGTCGCCTCGGGTGCCGGATACCATTTCAAGGGCGTTCCGCTAAATCCTCAGTTCTGGCTGCGCTATGACTTCGCTTCCGGGGACAACAACCTGACCGACGGGGACCGCACCACATTCAACCAGCTATTTCCTTTCGGCAACTATTACATGGGCTGGATAGACCGCGTGGGCCGTCAAAATATCCACGACTTCAACGCCCAACTCAATCTGCACCCGTTCCCCTGGGCGAATTTCACCGCGCAATACCACCGCTTCTATCTGGCGAACAAGCAAGATTTTCTGTACAACGCCGCGGGACTTGCTACCTTGCGTGACCCCACGGGACAGGCTGGAAGCTATGTTGGTGATGAAATCGACTTCCGTTTCAATATTAACGTCGACCGGCATCACAATGTACTCGTTGGCTACTCGAAGTTGTTTGCCGGTGATTTTATGAAAGCGACAGCGCCCCGCGTTTCGCCGGATCTGTTTTATGTCCAGTATAACTTCCGGTTCTAATCACCTTCGAATTCGCATAGCGAGAACACCTTAAGCCCCTGGTTCACCAACCTCGACCTGCCGCCGACTTCGGGCAGGTCGATGACGAAGCAGCATTCCACCACTTCTCCGCCCATGTCCTGTATCAGCGCGGCGGCGGCCTCCGCCGTTCCCCCTGTCGCTATGAGGTCATCCACCAGAAGCACGCGGTCGCCCTTCTGAATCGCGTCCACGTGAATCTCGATGCGATCGCTGCCATATTCCAATTGATAGTCACGCCCGCGGGTCTCCGCCGGCAGCTTTCCCTTTTTGCGTATAGGCACGAAACCGACGCCGAGCTCGTAAGCAACCGGCGCTCCGATGATGAAACCGCGCGACTCGATCCCCGCGATCTTATCGATTTTTATTTCCTTATGACGCTTGGCAATCTCCTGGATCGTTGCCCGCAACCCCACCGGGTCCTTCAACAAGGTCGTAATGTCGCGAAACATGATGCCTTCATGGGGGTAGTGAGCGATGGTGCGAATGCGTGATTTTATTTGCATGACGGTCCCCCGTATTTGTTCAATATTGTTCGAAAAGCGGATCGACTTAACATCGCCATGGCCGTGCGGATGAGCTGGAATTTTCCGTTATACTACCGGAAAAGTTGCCGGAAACGCCGTTCTGGTTTATTCTTTGCGCCCCTGCCGGTACCCCCGGCTGGGATTCCCAACAGGAGAGATGGCCGAGTGGTTTAAGGTACACGCCTGGAAAGCGTGCGTACGGCTCAAACCGTACCGAGGGTTCGAATCCCTCTCTCTCCGCCACCGATATTGTTATCCTTTTGAAGTTCAAGTGTTTTTATAGTACACCTTATCTTATCTACATTCTGACCCACATCAAGATCAAAAAAATCGCTCAAAGATAACGAAACCCAGCTTACGAATGGCCTAACCTCGTCAATTCACAGAACGGGATACCCTCGCTGGTCTGAACATACCTTCCCTCATTAATAATACCCGCCCCGCTATATTCAACTTGGACGAATTCTGGTTTACGCATATTTCCAGCTAGGTTAAGGTATCCTGGCTAGCGTCCGTTCATTTCTCGAAATCACTAAATATTTATCTCGAAGCAAAAGTAGCCGTTAGTTATACCGGCACACGCAAGGCTCCTTTGCTGCATCCCGAGATCGCCTCGGCGTTGAGTGGCGCTTCGCCGGCCGCCGAGGGTTTTGAATTGCTGGCACTGCATCAGGTGCAAGTCATTCTGTGCGACCAGCGCATGCCCACCATGAAAGGCACTATTTTCCTTGACCGGGTCAAGGAACTGTATCCCGATACGCTTCGGATTGTTTTGTCCGGCTGTACCGACCTGGAAGCAATGATGGAGGCTGTAAACAGCGGGACGATCCATCGTTTTTACACAAAGCCATGGGCAACCAAGTCTTGCGCGGCAACATATGCGAAGCTTTCCGCCATCATCAAGATAGGGTTATCCAAACCACCAAGGGCCAGGTTAGGTTATCTGACCATACCCCATCTATCTAACCTGTTAAATCTTACAGCTATTCAGAAATATCCTGGTATGTTGTAATTGTATTGCTACTAATACAATACTGCCAATGGAACCCCAACTGTCGACAAAGTCGTATTTCGCTTTAAACATCGCTCTGGCAGGTACCAAACGCACCGCCCTTATCCATTAGACTAATTCGGCTGTTATCAGAGGTTAGTCATGCCAAAACTTAAAGCGGGAGCCCTGCAGAGCGCGATTTTCAACAGCGCCAATTTCTCGAGTATCGCCACAGACGCGGACGGTGTCATTCAGATCTTCAATGTCGGCGCGGAACGCATGCTGGGCTACACGGCCGCCGACGTAATGAACAAAGTAACGCCCGCCGACATTTCCGATCCGCAGGAAGTGATCGCGCGCGCGAGGACACTCAGCCTCGAACTCGATACCCCGATTGCGCCTGGCTTCGAGGCTCTGGTGTTCAAAGCCTCACGCGGCATCGAGGACATCTACGAGCTCACCTACATCCGCAAGGACGGCAGCCGCTTCCCGGCGGTCGTGTCGGTCACCGCACTGCGGGACGCTCAAGATGGAATCATCGGCTACCTGTTGATCGGCACCGACAACACCGCACGCAAGCAGGCGGAAGAGGCGCTTCTCAAGGCAGGAGCCCTGCAGAGCGCGATGTTCAACAGCGCCAATTTCTCGAGTATCGCCACAGACACGGACGGTGTCATTCAGATCTTCAATGTCGGCGCGGAACGCATGCTGGGCTACGCAACCGCCGACGTGGTGAACAAGATCACCCCGGCCGACATTTCCGATCCGCAGGAAGTGATCGCGCGCGCGACAGCACTCAGCCTCGAACTCGATACCCCGATTGCGCCTGGCTTCGAGGCTCTGGTGTTCAAAGCCTCACGCGGCATCGAGGACATCTACGAGCTCACCTACATCCGCAAGGACGGCAGCCGCTTCCCGGCGGTCGTATCGGTGACCGCCCTGCGGGACGCTCAAGATGGAATCATCGGCTACCTGTTGATCGGCACCGACAACACCGCACGCAAGCAGATCGAGGCAGAGCAAAAGCAGCTGGGTCAGCGTCTTCGCGATCATCAATTCTACACTCGCTCCTTATTCGAATCCAACATCGACGCGCTGATGACCACCGATCCGTCCGGTATCATCACCGACGTCAACAAACAGATGGAGGCGCTCACAGGTTGCACCCGTGACGAGCTGATCGGGGCGCCGTTCAAGAATTACTTCACTGATCCGGAGCGGGCCGAGGCGAGTATCAAGCTGGTGCTGAGCAAAAAAAAGGTCACTAACTATGAACTCACTGCACGTGCGAGAGATGGTAAGGAAACAGCAGTGTCTTACAATGCGACCACTTTCTATGACCGGGATAGAAGACTACAAGGGGTATTCGTCGCTGCGCGCGACATCACGGAGCGCAAGCAAGCAGAAGAAGAAATTCTCAATCTGGCCTTACATGACTTGTTAACGCGGCTACCCAATCGTCGGCTCTTAAGCGAACGATTAGGGCAAACAATGCTCGCCAGCACGCGTAGTAGTTACTATAGCGCCCTGATGTATCTCGATTTAGATAACTTTAAATCACTTAATGATACGCACGGGCATAACATGGGCGATTTGCTGCTGATTGAGGTGGCGCGGCGTCTTAGCAGTTGTGTGCGTGAAGTTGATAGCGTTGGGCGTTTTGGTGGCGATGAGTTTGGAGTGATACTTAGCCGACTGGATATGGACAGAAGCGAATCTACCAGACGAGCCTCCATCGTCGCAGAAAAAATTCGCGCCCACCTGGACAAATCCTACGTACTGAAATTTAAACGAGAGGATAACGAGGAAATAACCGTCACTCATCAGTGCACCGCGAGTATCGGTGTGGTATTGTTTCTCAATGGCCAGGCCGGGGTGGATGAAATCATCAAGCGGGCTGATATGGCGATGTATAAAGCTAAAAGGGCCGGAGGCAATTTGATCCACTTTTTTGATTCTTAAAAAAGTCCATTTCGATAAATCCAAAAAATTATATTCGCCATAACGAAACACAAGCATATAAAGCGATTTCAAGGGGTGTTTAAGTCCCCGCTCTCAGCATGGGACCTGGTGGCGTTCCAGAGAATTACATGATTTACGAGAATGCACGATAGTTAACAGAACTCCAACGCCGCAGGATGGGTTCGATTTCGGACCGGAAGTTTTGAGGATGCCTGTTAACTCCTAATGCTATCGATCCATCTTTATGACGATCAGCGTTACGTCACGGACTTGCCTATGCCAAGTTCTTCACTCGACCTCCACGGCACACATCTTCGATCAAATCGTAACATAGCGGCTCCAGATGTTGTCTGGACGCCCATCTGAGCTGTTTTCGACGAAAAGTGCGACAAGCCAAAGGATCAGTTCCTGAGTTCGTGTAAGTCCATGCGAACGTCATTAGAATCCTGCCGGATATCTCATACTGACCTGTAAGATTCTACAGCTATCCAGGATTTTCCTTTTGTTGTCTCATAGCCATACATCCGTACATGCTCGTACAGGATATTTGCGCATCGGCCTTACACAGACACTCACTTTCCTGCCTGCCAAGTCGTTAGTGCAAGGAACCGTATTGTGTAAAAACTCATGCCCGCACAAATATGACTCACCAATATCTTGTTTTTCTTTTGGACGATCAACGTTATGCCCTGCGTCTGTCCGCGATAGACAGAGTCGTGCGAATGGTCCATATCACACCGATTTCGAGCGCGGCGGACATTCTGCTCGGCGTAGTCAATCTGGAGGGTCTGGTCACACCGGCCATTGACATGCGCCGGCGTTTTAATCTGCCGAAACGGGAAATTTCCCTGTCAGATCGTCTTATTTTCGCACGCACCGAACGGCGTTCTGTAGCGCTGGTGGCAGACACAGTAACGGGCGTTATCGAGTGTTCCGAGCATAACCTGATTCCCGCTCAGCGCATCGTCCCGGGACTCACCCACGTTGAAGGCATTATAAAGTTTGAGGATGGGTTGATCCTCATCCATAACCTCGACAAATTTCTTTCACTTGAAGAAGAGGCGTCCGTGGATTTGGCCCTTGCTGCTTCCTAAGACAAGTATGCAGAGCGCTCTCGCCCATCCACTGTTTTCCCAGCTCAGCAGATTACTTGAAAAAGAGATGGGCTTGTACTACCCGGCGAAAAGCTGGGGTGATCTTGAGCGACGTATCGCCGCCGCTGCGCCTGCGCTTGGGACGGTTGATGCGGAATCATGCATCCGCCAACTCCTATCCGCTTCTCTTACGCGGCAACAGCTCGAAATACTCGCCGGTCATCTAACCGTGGGCGAAACGTACTTCTTTCGCGAGACCGGATCTTTTGATGTGCTTGAGGAGTGTATTTTGCCGGAATTGATGCGCGCGCGTGCACGTTCCGGCCGGCAGCTACGCATCTGGAGCGCAGGCTGCTGCACCGGCGAAGAGCCCTATTCGATCGCTATACTCCTCGATCGCCTGAGCCAACATACCGCGGATGCCAACGCGACAATATTGGCGACCGATATTAACCCGGCATTCCTGGAAAAAGCGGCCAAGGGTTTATACGGCGAATGGTCCTTTCGCGCCACCCCGCCCTGGATCAAAGAGCGATATTTTAAACGCAGAAAAAATGGGCAATTCGAGATATTGCCCCATATACGAAAACGGGTGACGTTTTCTTACCTCAATCTGGCCGAAGAAATCTATCCCGACATCATCAATGGTGCCGATGCGATGGACGTGATTTTCTGTCGCAATGTGCTGATGTATTTCAGCCCTGATAGCGTAATGAAGATCGGAAAGAACTTCTATCGGTCGCTCGTCAATGGCGGATGGCTCATTCTGAGCCCCGTAGAGCTGGGACGCGACCTGTTTCCGCAGTTCAAACAGACTACCTTTCCTACTGCAATTTTCTACCAAAAGGCAACAATCGCCGAGCCATCGGTGACCATCGACGATCACTCAACCTGGACGCCCGTTTTGCAACAAGACGCCGCAAACTCGCAGGCTCAAGCCCTGCCGCTATTTTTGCTGGGTGAGGATGAGAAAATGCTACGGTTCTCGGAAAGCGTAGCGACAGAACACTTGATAGAAAGGGTAGCGATGCCCGATCAAGCAGCAGAACCGCGCGGCGCTGCCAGTAAGGAGGATGACGAGACATTCGAGATGCTCTGCGATACCGCGCGCTCTTATGCCAATCTGGGGAAACTCGCCGAAGCCGCCAGCTGGTGTGAAAAGGCAATCGCAGTCAATAAACTGAACCCGGCAGCCCGTTATCTTCTTGCGACAATAAATCAGGAGCTGGGGCAAAGCACCACGGCAATGCAATTGCTGAGAAAAACTCTTTATCTCGATCCCGATTTCGTACTCGCGCACTTTGCGCTAGGCAACCTTTGTATGTCTCATGACCGGACCGGGGAGGCGGAACGCCATTTCGACAATGCCCTCGCGCTACTTTCGCTGCGCCCATACGATGAACTTCTACCGGAATCGAACGGACTGACTGCCCGACGGCTTACGGACATTATCACATCCGCGCGCTCGAGTATCTTGCCGGTATCGCTGGACAGAGAAGCACAGTGACCGAAAAACCAAGCATCCGTTCAAAAAAAGACGAGAGATCGGGGTACACCGATTTCAATGAAGTCGAGCAGCGTCTCGAGACTGCGCGTACCGCGCTCGAAAGAGTCTGGACTCCGTCCGTGGAAGAAACGCAGCGGACTCTTCAAGCAAGAGCGTTGACACTCGCGCAAGAACGGTCAGAGCCGGAAAACGCCGAAGACGCGATCGAGGTCCTCGAATTCGCGCTTGCCTACGAACGCTATGCGGTTGAGACGCGCTATGTGCGGCAGGTCGCCAAACTGGAGCAACTTGTACCGCTGCCGTGCGCACCAGCTTTCGTGGTTGGCATTGTTAATTTGCGAGGCGCGATATTGCCCGTCCTTGACCTCAAGAATTTCTTCGAATTACCCGTAAAAGGGTTAACCGATCTCAACAAGATTATCGTGCTGCAATCGGAAAAAATACTCTTTAGCATTTTGGCGGATGAGATCGTCGGCGTACGCAACTTCTTGCTGAGGGACGTCCAGTCCTCACTCCCCACACTTACAGGCGTGCGAAAGGATTATCTGAAGGGTGTCACACCTGAGAGAGTCACCCTTCTTGATGCGGAAAAGCTTTTGGCGTCAGAAAATATTCTCGTGCAGGAGCAAGTCGCAGAGTAGCAGTCTGGACGAAATCCCCGATCCGCGAAGGCGTCGACCAAAATGCCATTAAGACGCTGCAGCTGCAGTACAGGCCTGGAAAAATATGACCATCAGCAAGAAAATAATCGGCAGCTACACAATCATTCTGGCACTGCTCGTGCTGGTAACCGGCGTCTCTTTTTATTCGCTCAAACAGACCCAAGCAAGATACAACCATTTTCTGAATGTCGACGAGCGACTCCTGGAGGCCGCCAATGAACTGCGCACCGCGACTTTTGCCCAGCAGACGTATGTCCGGGGTATTTTGCTGTATCCAACGGAACTACTAAAGACAAATCAAGATCTTCTAGATGCTATTGACCGCAAGTACGAGCAAATTTTTGAAAGAATGCGCAGCCTGATGGCTGGGCGGGAAGGCAGCGACCTGCTGGACGACCTTCAGTTGCTCCAGCAGCAAACGGAGAAGGCTCAACAACAGGCGGTACGACTGGCACTGGAAGCAAAGAACGAAGAAGCACTCGCCTTTACGATCAGGGAATTCCGTCCTCGCAGCATCGCACTCATCGACAAGGCCACGCGTTTCTACGATCAACAAGCGAAGCTACTGGATAAAGGAAGAATTGAACTTGCCGAGCAGGTAAGTTCATATATGCTGACATTGATAGTGGCGGCCCTGTTTGCCGTTATTGTCGGGTTGGCGATCGGGACCCATCTCAGCCGTGTTATTACACGCGAACTTCGTGAAAATATCTCTCAGCTGTCATCTTCCTCAGCCGAGATTCTCGCCACGACCACCCAAGTAGCGTCAAGCGCAGCCGAGACCGCAGCCGCAGTGAGCGAGACAACCGCCACGGTGGAAGAGGTCAAGCAAACCGCCCAGCATGCAAGCCAAAAGGCGAAGTATGTTTCAGAAAGCGCGCAGAAAGCGTCGAATGTCTCCCAGGCAGGACGCAAATCGGTGGAGGAAGCTCTTCATGTGATGCACCGCATCAGGGAGCAGATGGGCTCCATCGCGGAAAGCATTGTCCAGTTATCCGAGCAGAGCCATGCCATCGGCCAGATCATTGCCACCGTCAACGACCTGGCTGAGCAATCGAATCTCCTCGCGGTTAATGCCGCCATCGAGGCCGCCCGGGCGGGCGAACAAGGCAAGAGTTTCGGCGTGGTGGCACATGAAATCAGAAGCCTTGCCGAGCAATCAAAGCAGGCAACCGGCCAGGTGCGTACTATTCTCGGCGATATTCAGAAGGCAACCAACGTCGCCGTTCTCGCCACCGAACAGGGCAACAAGGCAGTTGAAGCTGGCGTGAAACAATCAGCCGAAACCGATGAGGCAATCAGGCTGCTGTCAGCCAGTATTAACGAAGCGTCTCAGGCAGCGACCCAGATCGCCGCGTCCAGCCATCAGCAGATGGTCGGCATGGATCAGGTAGCAGTGGCGATGAACAATATCAGGGAGGCGAGCGAACAGAACGTAGCGGGCACCAGGCAGGCGGAGAAAGCTGCACAGGCACTCCATGACATGGGGACCCGGCTGAGGGCGTTAGTAGGTGAGATCAAGAATGGAAGACGCTCATGACAAGCAAGGATGATGTGCTTCTGAAGAAGCTCCTCATCACATTTCGCGTTGAAGCAGATGCGCATCTGCAGACAATGTCTTCGGGACTGCTGGTCCTGGAAAAAACACCACTGGCGGAACAATTTGCACTTGTTGAGACGATTTTCCGGGCCGCCCACAGTTTAAAGGGGGCTGCCCGAACCGTTAATCACACGGACATCGAGGCAGTCTGCCGTTCGTTGGAGAATGCGTTTTCAGCAATGAAAGCGAAGCGCCTGGTCATCTCGCCAGAATTGATCGACCTGCTACTCCAAGGGACCGACACCGTAGAGCGGCTTCTTGCCATCGATGACGGCCAGAAGGGCGCCCTTAAACCTCTGATCGGCGCACTCGTTTGTCAAATTAATGAGGCATTGCTAAGGCCGCTGCCTGAATTTTCGACGGCACCTGAGCCTGTGCTCCCGTCCTCGGAGGATGCACCAACCGACGTCGATACACGAGAGGTATTAGGCGCGGCACCTAGCCGGGCACCCGCTACTGTAAGGGTCTCAGCAAAAAAATTGGACACAGTCATGCGCCAGGTTGAGGAACTGTTGCTGCCGTGCCTGGCGGTAGGTCACCGCGCCGAGGAACTTGGGCACGCATTCACCACACTCGCAGCATGGAAGAAACAGCGGCTTCAAATCCAACCGGTATTGAGAGTGGTTGATCGTGAACTTACGCATACTGCCGTGAATGGCAACAGCTCAATCAGGACGCATGAGCTTCCAAAGCTCCTCAAATATCTCGATGCCGAGCAAGTCCAGATGAAAATGCTCGAGGATCAGCTTGCACGCTTGCAACGCGCGGCCGAGCAGGATCAGCGAATGCTGACCAGCCTTACCGACGGCCTGCGGCAAGACGTCAAGGAGATGCAATTACTGCCGTTCGCGTCGTTGCTTCAGATTCTCCCGCGATTCTCGCGAGAACTGGCACGCGATCAGGGTAAAAACTTGGAAATGACGATCCGGGGAAGCGAGCTTGAGATAGATAGACACATCCTGGAAGAGATGAAGGATCCGCTTATCCACCTCGTGCGTAATTGCATTGATCACGGTATCGAGCCAACCGCGGTGCGAGTAAGCAAGGGCAAACCACCACACGGAACAATCACGTTAGCATGTTCGCAAAAAGACAGCAGTACGGTTGAGCTGCTCGTCACGGATGATGGGGCCGGCTTTGATCTCGCCATGGTTAAAGCTGTAGCCTGCAAGCTCGGCGTTATCTCGGCCGAGGAGGCAGAGCAGTTGGGTGAACTGGAAGTGGCGGCACTGGCCTTTAAATCGGGCGTCACAACCAGCCCCATGGTCACCGATATATCCGGGCGGGGACTTGGCCTTGCGATTGTCCATGAAAAGGTCGAGCATCTGGGTGGGAACATCGTTATAAAGTCGATACCCGGTGCTGGGACTGCTTTCCATATTTCGTTGCCGCGAACGCTGGCAAACTTCCGCGGACTACTCGTTCATGCTGGCGAGCAACTTTTTGTTATTCCCTCAACGAGCGTTGAGCGAGTGGTTCGGGTTCCTGATACAGAAATTCGAACGGTGGAGAACCGAACCACCATCCTGGTGGATGAACAGCCGATCTCACTCGTCTGGTTGAGCGACATACTTGAATTACCCCGTCATTCCGCACCCGGCGAGCCAACGGACAGTGTAACCGCCGTAGTGCTTGGGTCCGGTCTCCTTCGCGTGGCGTTTTTAGTCGAAGCGATTGTAGGTGAACAAGAGGTGCTGGCCAAAGCACTGGTTCGGCCTTTGGTCCGGGTACGAAATATCGCGGGAGCGAGCGTCCTCGGGTCCGGCCGCATGGCGCCTGTGCTCAACCCAGCCGATTTACTCAAATCGGCTGTGAAGCGACCCCCTGCAGCCCAGGAGAGTGCGCGCCCGATACCTTCCCGAAAGGACGAGAAAGCAAAAAAACAATCGGTTCTGGTGGTGGAGGATTCTATTACTTCGCGCGTGTTGCTCAAAAACATCCTGGAGTCGGGGGGCTATCGTGTCACCACAGCCGTGGATGGAGTGGATGGTTTCACAACCCTTAAGACGGGCTCATTTGACCTGGTCGTCTCCGATGTGGAAATGCCACGCATGGATGGCTTTGGCCTCACGGCTCAAATCCGGGCCGAGAAGAAATTTGCGGGACTACCCGTCGTGCTGGTCACGGCACTGGAATCACGTGAACACCGCGAGCGGGGGATTGATGCTGGCGCCAACGCCTACATTGTGAAAAGCAATTTCGATCAGAGCAACCTGCTGGAGGTTATTCGGCGGCTTATCGGCACGTCGTCTGCGCTTTCATGATCAGAGTTCTGGTAGTGGATGACTCGTCCGTAGTGCGTGAATTCCTTGTACACATTCTCAGCTCCGACCCTGGCATCAGCGTTGTCGGCACAGCATGTGACGGCGAGGAAGCGCTCGATGTCGTGCGGCGCCAGCGGCCGGACGTTATCACCATGGACATCCACATGCCCAAACTGAACGGGCTTGACGCCACGCGCTTGATCATGGAAACCGATCCCACGCCCATCGTCATCGTAAGCGGTACCGAAGATCCTTTTGAAGTCGCCACAACATTTAAGGCAATGGACGCAGGCGCGCTGGCAGTGCTGCGCCGTCCGGCCGGCATCGGCCATCCCGATCATGAGGTCATGGCGCGAGACATGCTACAGACTGTAAAGCTGATGTCAGAAGTTAAGGTAATACGTCGCTGGCCGCGCGACCGGGCTGCCGCGCCGGCTCCGCGACCGGCAAACGTGGCGTTGACGCGAGGATCGGCCAAAATAAGAGTTGTAGCCATCGGTGCCTCCACCGGGGGACCGCCGGCGCTCGAAACGATCCTGGCGGCACTTCCCAGAAATTTCGCTGTGCCAATTTTAATCGTCCAGCACATGTCTCCCGGGTTTATCACCGGATTCGCCCGCTGGCTGGCGACTTCATCGGGCCTACCCGTCCATGTCGCAACACACGGCGAATCACTGCTGCCCGGACATGTCTATGTGGCGCCTGATGAGCACCAGATGAAGGTAGAGCGCGAGGGAAAGATTGTTCTGACAAAAAATGATCCCGAGCATGGGTTAAGGCCTTCGATCTCATACCTCTTCCGTGCTATTGCCGAGATCTACGGAGCCGAGGCTGTGGCCGGTTTATTGACGGGAATGGGGCGCGATGGAGCAAGCGAACTGAAGCTACTCAAGGAGCGTGGCGCCATTACTTTTGCCCAGGACAGGGACAGTTCCGTAGTGCATGGCATGCCAGGTGAGGCAATCAGGCTGGATGCAGCGATGCTGATCCTCCCGCTGGAAAAGATTGCCACGGCGTTAACAAATCTTGTGAATCATAGGGGAGAATCAGAGCGTGGCGTGCGATATTCAAAGTAAGCCCATCAATGCCGAGATTTTGATTGCGGAGGACAGCCCGACCCAGGCTGAAAAACTGCGTTACCTGCTTGAGGAGGACGGCTATTCCGTGATAGCCGTGGCAAATGGCAAGGAGGCCCTCGCAGCGGCTCGGCGGCACAAACCCACGCTTATCGTAAGCGATGTGATGATGCCCGAGATGGATGGATACACGCTATGCCGCGAAATCAAACGGGCGGAAGAGCTCAAGGATATACCCGTCATCCTGCTCACCTCGCTGTCAGACATCAGGGATATCATGAAAGGGCTGGAATGCGGTGCTGATAACTTCATCCGCAAGCCTTATGAAAACGAGTATCTCCTTTCCCGCATCAGCTATCTGCTTATGAATCTAGCATTACGCAAGAATCAGAAAATGCAGATGGGAATGGAAATTTATCTGGGAGGACAAAAGCATTTCATAAATGCCGAACGCCAGCAGATATTGGATCTGCTGATTTCAATCTATGAGGATGCAATCCGTCTCAACAATGAACTCCATGCGCGGCAGCTGGAACTGGCTCACTCTAATCACTTACTCAGCGGCCTTTACCGCATCGCCGAGGGCTTGAACCAGGCCGTAACTGAACGCGAGGTTTGTGAAAAAGCGCTTGAGTATGCCATGGGGCTACCCGGGCTACGGTCCGGATGGATCTACCTGGAAAACGACAATACTTTCAGATTGGCTGCCGCGCGCAATGCCCCGGCAACATTAGTGGCAGCGAATACGACCGATGCACGATGCGACTGTCAGCGCCTGTTCCTCGCAGGGGACCTGGGCCAGGTCACCAACATTGTCAGTTGCCGGTATCTTGTGAAACCCGAAGGGGATACCGAGAGCCCCCGCTGCCACGCGAGCGTCCCTTTGCGGAGTGGTAACCAGAACCGAGGCATCCTCAATGTGGTGGGGAACGAACAAGATCCGTTCAATGATAATGAACTGGAAATGTTATATGGCATCGGGCAGCAGGTAAGCATTGCGCTGGAGCGTGCCCGGCTGCATGAAAACATGGAGCAATTGGTCGCACAGCGAACCGAGGCGTTGACTGTGGAAATCTCCCTGCGTAAGGAGTATGAGGCCCGAATTGTCCGGCTCAACCGGATTTACAGCGTGTTAAGCGGTATCAACACCACTATCGTGCGCGTTAGAGGAAGACAAGAGCTTTTTGATGACGCATGCCGTATCGCGGTGGATCACGGCCGATTTGTGTTTAGCTGGATTGGCACGTTCAATGCAGAGGCACGGAACGTCACGCCAATAGCAAAGGCCGGACGAGATGATGGCTATCTGTCACAGCTCAGTTTGGATAACGTGCTCGAATCTTCAGGAAACTCATTCTTGATAGCGCAGGCGATAAAGCAGGTCAAGCCAGCGATTTGCAACGATCTTACGGACCCGCGGATGCAGTCGGACCACAGCACTGCGCTGGAGCGCGGCTATCACTCGATGGTGGTGCTGCCGTTAACGCTGGAAGCGGAAGTGGTGGGCATCTTCGCGCTCTACGCACCGGAAATCGGGTTTTTCGATGAGGAGGAAATGGCTCTGTTAAACGAAATGGCCGGCGACATTTCTTTCGCCATGGACCATTTGAAAAAGGTGGAACGCATCAATTATCTGGCTTTCTTTGATGCGGTAACGAACCTTCCTAATCGAGCGCTTTTTCTCGATCGTGTCGGCCAGCGAATCGCGACGAGTGATCACAGTCGTAAGGTCCTTTCGGTAATTATTCTCGACCTCGAGCGATTCAGCAGTATAAACCAGTCGCTTGGCCACCAAGCGGGAGATAGCCTGTTGCGTCAGCTCGCACAACGACTGAAGCAGTTGCTCCCGGAAACAGATATCCTGGCCCATCTTTCGGCAGATCACTTTGCGATCGCCACTATGCATCAAGGAGAAAGTACATCGATTGCGCATATTCTGGACAAAGTTTTGCTCGGAATCCAGAACCAACCGTTCCCGATAGGCGAACAGGGGCTGCACGTTTCAGCCAGAGCAGGAACATCGTCTTATCCTGACGATGGTCTGGATGCCGATACGCTTTTGCGGCACGCTGAAACGGCACTGAAAAGGGCCAAGCTTTCTTGCGACAGGCACCGGTTTTATGCACCCGAGTTTAACGCTCGCATCACGGAGAAGCTCAAGCTTGAAACCAAGTTGCGACAGGCCTTGGAGCAAGAACAGCTGGTGCTGCACTACCAACCTAAAATTAATCTGAGAACTGGAAAAATCAGCGGCCTGGAGGCATTGATGCGCTGGCGTGATCCCGAAATCGGCCTTATACCGCCGCTCAGTTTCATTCCCTTGCTCGAAGAAACGCGGATGATCCTGGAGGCAGGCCGCTGGGCGTTAAGCAAGGCAATATCGGATTACAGGAAATGGCAAAACATGGGGTTGAATCCCCCCAAAATTGCAGTGAATGTCTCGCCGATTCAACTACAGCAGAGCGATTTCGTCGATATGGTTGCAAGCGTCCTGGACGCCGCCCAAAACATCGAGATCGGCCTGGAGTTTGAAATTACCGAAAGTGTGATCATGCAGGACATTGAAGCGAATATTCAAAAGCTCAGGCGCATACGCGATATGAATATCGAAGTTGCGATAGATGACTTTGGGACTGGCTATTCGTCGCTCAACTATATAGCCAAATTACCGGTGAACGTGCTTAAAATCGATCGCGCTTTCATTATCAATATGACGACAAATCCCGATGACTTTACGATCGTTTCCGCCATCATATCTCTGGCGCACTCCCTGCATCTGCAGGTAATCGCGGAGGGGGTTGAAACCCATGAGCAGGCAGCGCTTCTACGCGCGCTTGAATGCGATGAAATGCAGGGATATCTGTTTAGTCCCGGCGTCACAGCCGATAAGATAGAGGAAATTCTGAGGCAAAATAAAACACTTTCAATGCAGCCGCTCCCTGAAAAAGTGGCACAGCCTCCACAATAGAACCTTCTGGTACCCTGCCCATTAGCGGTGTAAGCTGCTTCCTTGCCTCTTAGTGCCGCCTGTAAGTTCGCTTACACGTTCCGCCCGTGCTCCGCGGTTTATAAAAAACATCAGGGCGGCAAATATCAGCTTTCTCATGGGAAGAACCCCTGAACTATTAATCGAGGTTGCGCTAGGCGCGTTTGCGCCGCGGTCAATGCGAACCGGAGCCGCTATTCCGACTCCTGCGGCGCTATACGCTTCTCCTGTTAATACCTGCTATTTACCAAGCGTACTATTTGAAAATTATTGAGTCGAATTCCGAGAAACCAGCATGAATTATGATGTGTTTAACGGCGATGCCGACGGCTTATGTGCATTGCATCAGCTCCGGCTCGAAAACCCGGCGCCGGCCACACTGGTTACCGGAGTCAAGCGCGACATCAAGCTGCTTGACCGGGTGGAAGCCGGCATGGGTGATCAGGTAACCGTACTCGATATCTCGCTCGACAGTAACCGAAAGGGGCTCATGCGCTTGCTGGAGGCGGGAGCAAGCGTCGAGTATTTCGACCACCATTATGCAGGTGAAATACCGCTGCACCAAAATCTTGCCGCCCATATCGACTTATCCGCGCAAGTATGCACTAGCATCCTGGTTGATCGGTACTTGCGAGGGCACTACCGCTTATGGGCAATCGTGGCCGCCTTTGGGGATAATCTTGGGCAGAGCGGCCGCGCCCTTGCGAAAGATGCGGGGCTTTCGGAACCCGAAACAGAAAAGCTGGCATCGCTGGGTGAGTACTTGAATTACAATGGTTATGGCGACCGTCTGCAAGATCTGCATTTCGAACCGGGCAAGCTGTACGAAGAAATGCGGCCATATCCCGATCCATTTGATTTTATTGCCAGGTCACCAGCATTTGACCGGCTTGCGGCTGGGTTTCATCACGATATCAGCATGGTTGCTCCGATTCGACCCCTGCAGGCCGGCGGACATCACGCGGCCTATATGCTACCCGATGAAGCGTGGGCAAGGCGGGTAAACGGTGTTTTCGCGAACAAACTGGCGAACGATAATCCGATGAGCGCTCATGCGGTGATCACATCGAATCGGTATGGCGGTTATACGGTCAGCGTGCGCGCCCCGATCACCAATCCGCAGGGTGCCGATACGCTCTGCCTCAAGTTTGAGACAGGTGGAGGGCGCCGGGCCGCGGCGGGTATTAACCGGCTTCCCGCAGATGCGCTGGAGGGGTTCCTTGCGATGTTCGCTGAACAGTTTCCTTAGAATCCGACTGGTCGCTCTTCCAGCTATCATGCGACGGCATGGTCGGTGTCTTGCTGAAAGCAATGGTCAAGTGCTCAAAATCCCATTCTCCTACTCCGCAAGTAAATGACGGTCTGCAGAGCAGGCTGATCACTGCCTTGTTGGATGGGGAGCGCTATCCCCATCCCGCGAAACGGGTGCGACTGGTTGAAACGCACATATCCTGGGTGCTCCTGGCGGGACGTTACGCGTACAAAATCAAGAAATCGGTTGATCTCGGCTTCCTCAATTTTACCAGCCTGGCAAGGCGCCTCGATTATTGCGACGAGGAAATCCGACTTAACCGCCGATTGGCGCCACGGCTGTATCTCGATGTTATTCCCATCGGGGGCACGCCGGAAATACCCCAGTTGGGCACGCTGCCAGCGATTGAATATGCTGTCCGAATGCGGCGCTTTTCCACCCTGAAACAATTGGATCGCCTCGCCGCGCGCAATAAGATTCTACCCTCGCATATGGATAGCCTCGCGGCCACCATCGCCCAATTTCATGCCGGCCTGCCAATGGCGAAAGCGTCAGTTGAGTTTGGTACAGCCGCGGCCACCTATTCATTAGTATCAAAAAGCTTTGAGCGCTTGCAAGGTGCACTGGCGAGTCACGATGATGAAACCAGGGTGACCCCGCTGCGTCATGCCATGGAAATGGAATATGGCAAATGCGAGTATCGCCTTGAACAGCGCCACGCGCAGGGTTTTGTACGCGAGTGCCATGGTGACCTGCATCTCGGCAATATCGCACTCATCGGCAATCAGCCCATCCCCTTCGACTGTATCGAGTTCAACCCGTCGCTGCGCTGGATTGACCTAATGAATGAAGTTGCATTTACCGTCATGGATCTGTTGCACTACCAGCGACCTGACCTCGCCTTCCGTTTCTTGAACGCTTACCTGGAGTCTACTGGAGATTACGGCGGGGTATGCTTGCTGCGTTACTATATTGCCTACCGCGCCGTGGTGCGCGCCATGGTCAGCGCGATTCGCGCGGAGCAGACGGGCTTGCGTAAGCGAGCAAGAACGGCCGCATTGGCCAATTGCTTCAGTCTTGTTGCTCTTGCTGGGGAGCGCCTCGCGTGGCACCGCCCCGCGCTGATTATTACACATGGATTACCCGGGTCAGGCAAAACAACTTTTGCGCAGACAGCGCTGGAACGGTTCCAGGCAATACGCATCCGTTCCGATGTGGAGCGTAAACGTCTATTTGGGCTCACGCCGCTGGCGGACAGCCGCGAATCGGGCGATGCCATATACACTGCAAGCGCGACACAACATACTTATGAGCGCCTCCACAAACTCGCGCGCGAACTGCTGATGGCGGGCAATACCGTGATTGTGGATGCCGCCTTTCTGAGGCAGAGCGAACGCGAATATTTCCACGGACTCGCGCATGAACTCGAGGCCCCGTTTGCCATTGCTTCGCTGCAAGCCAGCGCGATCGATTTGACGACGCGCATTCGCCGGCGGCTATGCAAGTTGAAGGATGCTTCCGAAGCAGATCTCGCGGTACTTAAGTCGTTGCAGTCAAAACAGGAAGTGCTATCACCGGCAGAGCAAGCCCATGCGGTAACGTTCCTGAATGAAGGAGAGGGGTTTGACATTGATGCCCCCGAGTGGGAAAAGCTCGATCGATTGATCCGTCCGAAAAATAACATGAACCCAACCACATCCTAAAACGTCAACGAGGCCCTAGACCCCCTTCCTAACTATCGAACTCTTCTCGCATCAGCGATCAACTCTTGTTTATATTTCACGGGAACGGCATTCCACTTTGCCCCATCTCCGTGCTAACCTTTCTTTAAGAAACCGTGCAGGAGGCTGTCCCGAGTTCCAGAATTACCTCACCAGCCCAGTCAGCCCATATCAATGCCATGCTCAGGACAACAGTACGCTTGCCAGTCAGAACACTGCCTCAGCCGGATGAAACGACATGCGGGCCGACCTGCCTGCATGCAATGTATAACTATTGGGGAAAGACGGAGACGCTGAGGAGTGTCATAACGCGAACCCGGAAACTGGATAGCGACAGTGGCACCTCTGCAGTTTTTCTGGGTTGCGATGCCATGCGCAACGGTTTCCAGGCCACGATATATACCTACAACCTGATGGTTTTCGATCCGACCTGGTTCGCTCCGGGCGTGGACATCGCCGAACGGCTAAGGCTCCAGCGCGAGCTAAAAACGGAACCAAGATTGCGGCATGCCACGGAAGGCTATCTGGAGTTCCTCCGCCTGGGTGGGCGGTTGCTGCTTATCGACCTCTCGCAATCACTCATCCATGGCCTTTTGCGCCGTGGCCTGCCTATTCTGACCGAATTGAGCTCCACCTACCTTTACCGCGCTCCGAGAGAATATGGACCGGATGATACACCCGATGACGTGCGAGGCTTTCAGGCTGGGCATTTCGTTGTATTGACCGGCTATGACCGGCTGAAGCGTACTGTACTTGTAGCTGATCCATACGGTCCGTTCCAGGAGTATTGGTGCACTATAGACCGGGTGTTGGGCGCCGCGCTGCTGGGAATTGTCACGCATGATGCCAATCTGCTTGTCATCCATTCCCGTGGGAATCAGGATACCCCTGATAAAGGAAGATGAGCTCTGCGTTGTCCGTCTTTTTGGGCTACGCGTCGAACTGGAATAAATGATTGGGGATCGCATTCCTGCCCATTGCGGACAGGGTCGCTCCATCGGGTCTCCGGCACGTATGCTTCCGAATACAGGTGCGGGGAGTTAGCCTGGGACCCAGCTTGTGCTGCATCTGCTAGAGCTCAAAAACGTGGAACCAAATCGAAATTTACATACGCTTCTCGCGGCATTTCAGGGCCAAACTCACCGGATCAACGCTCTGCTCGAATCCATGGAGGCGAAGCTCATGCCTACCGCCATGCCTCCGTGGATGAATCCGAGCGAATTGTCCGATGCCGGACCGTTAGTGCGACGCGAGTGAGATTTGATAATGACATTATGATGCTGGTGCCTGAAACGGTTGCGCCCCCGTATCCACATCCAGCTGATTCGCCAGAGCGCGCAACGGTGCGGAAATCTCCACCGGGTAAGCCGACGATGCATCGATCGCCGCCAAAGACTGCGGCAAACGGGCGTAGCCAGCCAACGCCCGTTTACGCATTTCGTCAAGCGTGCTACTGCCGTTAATACGCTTTCCGCTCCGCATTACGGGGACAATGAGCGGCTCTCCGCCGTGACGATCTTCTCCCTCCAGCGTGACGATATCGTGTGAGATATAGCCGCTGGAGACATCGTAATTGCGATAAACCTGTTTTCTTCCTGGCCAGGTTGCTTTTCCTTCCGAGCGCTTGCGGCGCGCCTTGCCGGCGTATTCCTGTAGCTTGTAGGCGCAGTCGAGCGACGGCGCATCGCTAGAGACATCCAGCGCCGTTCCCACGCCAAAACCATCGATTGGCGCGGCCGGCGATTCAGCGGGTGACACGAGCGTACCCAAACGGTATTCATCCAGGTTTCCGCTGGCAAAGATAGCGACATCTTCCAGTCCGCCTTCGTCGAGTATCCGCCTGACGCGCCGGGCATGCATGGCAAGATCGCCGCTATCCAGCCGCACACCCTTTATGCTTATCCCATCTGCGCTCAGTTTGCGAGCCAAGCTCACCACCTTGGCTGCAGCCGCTTCGGTGTCGTACGTATCGATCAGCAGAACAGCGTTGTCCGGGTAGGAACGGGCAAAGTTCTCCAGCGCCATAGCTTCATCGGGGTGGGCCTGTATGTAGGAATGGGCGCTGGTGCCAAATAACGGAATCCCATACAGCATCCCCGCCAGCACGGTGGCAGTGCCGGAAAACCCGGCAAGGTAGCTCGCCCGTGCGGCGAGGAGAGCCGCCTCAGCGCCATGAGCGCGGCGCATGCCGAAATCCACAAGTAGCTTGCCAGGCGCCGCCAGCACCGAGCGCGCGGCCTTTGTTGCGATCATGGTCTCGAAGTGCAGCAGATTCATGACCCGCGATTCGACCAGCTGGGCTTGTGGCAGCGGTGCGGTTATCCTCAGGATGGGCTCGTCCGGAAAAAAAAGAGTCCCTTCCGGCATGGCATGAACGTCCCCGTTAAAATGGAACCGTTCAAGATAATCGATGAAATGAGGTTGAAAACGCGTGGCCAGCCATGCCAACTCGTCCGGAGAGAACGTAAGATTCTCCAGAAAATCCAGGACCTGCTCCAGACCCGCTGCGACCATGAAATTACGGCACGACGGGAGCTTACGTACAAAAAGCTCAAATACTGCGGTTTCTTCCATTCCCCGCTCCAGATAGCTCTGCATCATCATAAGTTGATAATGGTCGGTCAGAAGCGGACTGGAACCGGGATTCATGCGTTAAGCATTTCAAGGTGGATGGGAATCGCGCCCAGGGTTTTCATCTGCTCACTGGCGCCGCCGTGGTTCAGGCTGGTGTCAATGGCGCGGATCGCGTCCTCGAGAACAAACGTCGCGTAGTGGCAACGCAGCGCATCCTTCACGGTATTGAGCACGCAATACTCCGTCGCCAAGCCCCCTATGAATACGCGCACAGTGCCGGCGGACTTTAGTAAGGAATCGAGTTGGGTGTTATCAAAGCCCGAATAGGCATCCCTCTCCCGCGCGGTCGCCTTGGATATGACAAAAGTATCAGCGGGAAGGTGAAGGCTGGAGGGAAAGGCCGCGCCCTGGGTCGCCGCAATGCAGTGGGACGGCCATGGACCGCCCTGACGCTGGAAGGAGCAGTGATCGGGGGGATGCCAGTCGCGGGTGGCGAAAACAGGCAAACGCTGTGAATGGAATAGCGCGAGATAGCGATTTAGCACCGGGACGACCTCGTTCCCGGCAGGTACAGCGAGACTGCCGCCGGGAAGAAAGTCATTTTGCACGTCCACCAGAATCAAAGCATCGCCAGCCTGAAGACCGATTTTCGCGTGCCGACCATTACTCATTGGAATTTACTCTCTGCTTGTGCTGTCGACCGAAACTTCGGTATCGACGCCGGCACCATGAGAATCGCGTGACCAGCGTCAGCATAAGTGCCTCAGGCTGGGCACTCATGGAACAGAGAATCAGGCTGGGCACTCATGGAACAGAGAATCAGGCTGGGCACTCATGGAACAGAGAAAAAGCAGGAGGCCCCGTGGCGAAGAGCGCAACGGCCAGGACTCATCACTCCTGTTCTGCTTCGCCCTCCGCGATGTGGCGCTTGCCAGCGCTTACACGCTTCGCCTGAGGACCCTCGCCACCAATATCTTCAAGAAACTTGACTTCGCTGCCCTCCTCCAATTTCTCGAAGTTATTTTCAGCCAGGTTATCGCGGTGAAAATAGAGTTCCTCTCCTTCTGGAGTCTCAATAAATCCGTAGCCTTCCTCGGTTATGAGACGCACTATCCTCCCATGTAGTACCGGTGTGTGCGCCTTGATATCGCCGCGCTGCCGCCGGCCATAATCCTCCAACTGGCGCTTGGCCGCATCAAAGGCGTCGCGGACCGCGACATATACATCCTCATGCGCTTGATTCACCACCAGTTCCCTGCCAGGCACTGTAATATCGAGACGCACGTTAAAGGTGCGCCCTTGATGTTTATGCTTGTGCGGAACGTCGACCACCACTCGGCAGCCCATGACTTTCGGGTAGAACGTGTCGAGCTTTTCCACTTTCTGACGAATGTGAGCCTCCAGCGCTTCAGAATGGGGAACGTCCCTCGTGGTAATCTGCAGTGGCAATTTCATGACGATATCCTCCAATGTTTACGTTGCAAGGCCTATCTTGAAAAAATAGGACAGGACTTTCACGATGTGAGCACAAATTTCGATTTGACGCGGATTATGCCCCGCGGATCAATAACACGGGGACATCAGCGGTATGCACAACGCCTTCGGCCACACTCCCAAAGAGAATACGGCTGAAACCGGAACGGCCGTGGGTGCCTATGACAATCAAGTCGGCGGGCCAACGCCGGGCTTCTTCGACGATTACGTTGGCAATGCGTTCTCCATCAGCCTGGAGCAATCTTTTCTGCACTGCGACACCCGCCTGCCGGACCATTTTTTCGGCCTCCGCCAGTATTTTTTCGCCGCTGCTTCTCATGATTTTCTGAAGCTCAGCATAGTTGAAATAAATTTCACTGTCGGGAAAAAGGATTATCTCGACAACATGCAACAATTCCAGTTGCGTGCCCTGCCCCGCTTGCCGGGCGAGGCCAAGCGCTTCCTCAAACGCCCGTTGGGAAGTTGGACTCCCGTCAATGGGCACCAGGATACGCTGATACATGGCCATTTCGAAATCATCCCTTGACGCAAACTTTTGGACGAAGGAAAGCAACTCGCCGCGCCAGCCCCGCCTGTTCCGTCGCCTCGGCGACAAGGTCAACATCCTTATATGCGCCGGGGGCCTCTTCCGCTACGCCCCGCATGGATCGGGTCCGTATCAGTATGCCCTGTCGCGCCAGTTCATCGATCAACGCACGGCCTTTCCACCGTGCCAACGCTTGATGCCTGCTCATGGCCCGGCCGGCGCCATGACTGGCCGAGGCAAACGCCGGGTTTCCGCTGGCGCCGGCCAGGATGTACGAGCCCGTGCCCATGCTGCCCCCGATGACGACCGGTTGACCCACGGCGCGATAACGCTCCGGCAACATCTCGTGCCCCGGACCGAACGCACGCGTGGCGCCTTTGCGGTGCACGTGAAGAGCCCTGGATTCGCCGTCAATCTCATGCGTTTCGATCTTGCAGGTATTGTGCGAAACATCGAACAGGGTTTCAAGTTCGGCATGGGGATACACTTGTATAAAGGTGGTGCGCGCCAGGTGAGTAAGAATTTGCCGGTTGGCAAGCGCACAGTTGATCGCAGCGTTCATCGCACCGGTATATTGCTGGCCTTCCGGTGATTTGATCGGTGCGCAGGCCAGTTCGCGGTTGGGTAAACGGATGCCGAACCGGTTGGCCGCTTTGGCCAGCAGGACCATATACTCAGTTCCGATTTGGTGCCCGAGGCCACGTGAACCGCAGTGTATTGAAATGACAATTTGTCCTTCGGAAAGACCGAAAGCCTGCGCGGCAGTAGCATCGTAAATATGTTCCACCGCTTGCACTTCGAGATAATGGTTACCTGAGCCAAGTGTGCCCATCTCGCCACGCTGCCGCTTTTTAGCGAGTTCTGAAACATGATCGGTAACCGCGCCATTGACGCGACCACGTTCTTCTATGTAATCCAGATCTGTGGTATTGCCGTAACCCTGGTTGACTGCCCATTGCGCGCCGTCTTGCATCACTTCATCGAGCTGCGCTGGGGTCAGCTTGATCTCGCCCTCTTCGCCAACCCCAGCCGGAATCGCGTGAAATAGCGCATCTGCGAGGCGAGCGAACTCGGGCGCAGCATCGTTTATGTCAAGATTACTGCGCAGGCAGCGTATCCCGCAGGAAATATCGAACCCAACTCCCCCGGCGGAAATCACTCCACCGCGTTCCGCATCGAACGCGGCAACGCCGCCGATGGGAAACCCATAGCCCCAATGGGCATCGGGCATGGTCATGGCAGCGCCAACCAGCCCAGGCAGGGCGGCGACATCGGCAATCTGCTCCAGCACCTTGTCGTCCATGCTCACCAGCAACGGAGCGCTTCCGTAGAGCAAAACGTCTGCCCGCTTCTCGCCTGGTACCCGGGGCAGACTCCAGAGATAGGGCTGCAGTTGCTGTAGCTGCTGTAGATTCATGACGTTCGCCCGCGCTATTGTTCAGTTGACGTTATGTACCAGCGACATAATTGCGCTGCACGTCTCATACATCGACCACGCACCGCGCTTCCCACGTTGCGCCGGTTTTTTTGACTGACAGCATGGTCAGCGTAGCGCCTTTTACTTCGACACCGCGCTCCAGGCCCGGACGCCACTTCTCGCCCGACGCTTCCGTATGCCAATGATTGCCCTGATGCTGCACTCGGAAACGGCAAAACACCATGCCAAGCTCTCGGGCCTTCCCCAACAACAGATTTAACCATGTGACCAGGGCAAACTCGGGATCGGCTTCTTCAAATTCAATCGCGACCGCAGTCGACGCGCGCACCGAGTCCAGGTCGGTTACGATGCTAAACACCGCCTGTGCCGCTGCCTCGAACGCCTGCTCAACAGTAGTGCCCCAACCCATAATGCCCATATCGGCGTCGTGCTCGAAATACCCCCGAGTTTGACCCGGCCCGAGGCCCTCAGCATGCGGTACTGGTGAATTCATCCTCACTCCCATGCGTGTTTCCGTACAGTTATTTATTATAGGTGCACAGAGAAAAGTTGCCGCGATGGATTGTTCCGCCAGCGATCACGCGTTTCGGATTTACGATAGCCTCCATGATTAACAGGATAGACTAAACTGGGAGCGGTAAAGTCAAAACCGCCGCTGCGTACTTATTCCCGCCGCGTTAAAAAAATCGAACGTGGACGAGCTGCATGCCCAGCCATAATGCCGATATTGCCGCGATCTTTGAAGAGATTGCCGATCTACTCGAAATAGAGGGAGCAAATCCGTTTCGCATCCGCGCTTACCGTAACGCGGCGCGGACTATTGGCGAGCTTTCCGCCGAAGCATACGCAATGGTTGAAAAGGACGAGGATCTGACAAGGTTCCCCGGTATAGGTCACGATCTTTCCGAAAAAATAAAGGAAATTATTTCCACCGACCATTGCGCTTTACTGGACAGTCTGCGCACTGAGCTTCCGCCGGCCGTAACTGAACTGTTAAGGGTTCCAGGGCTTGGTCCCAAACGGGTGAGGCACCTCTATCACGATCTGGATGTGCAAACCGTCGAACAGCTCTACTCCGCTGCGCGCCAGGGCCGCATCCGCACCTTGGCCGGGTTCGGCGAAAAGACCGAACTCAATATTCTCCAGGCCGTTGAACTTCATACTGACCCGATCCGTCGCTTCAAGCTGGCGGTGGCGGCACAATATGCGGAAGCATTACGGCCTTATCTTGCGGCCGTGCCTGGCATAAAACAGGTGACGGTCGCGGGGAGTTTCAGGCGCATGCGCGAAACCGTAGGCGACCTCGATATCATCGTCACCGCTGCGCCCGGTAGCAATGTGATGCAGCATTTTACGGCCTATGATGAGGTTGCAGAAATACTCATGGTAGGTCCGACGCGTGCCAGCGTCCTCCTCAAATGCGGTTTGCAGGTCGATCTGCGGGTCGTACCGGAAGAAAGCTATGGCGCCGCGCTACACTACTTCACGGGCTCCAAGTCACATAATATCGCGGTCCGGCAAATTGCCCAGAAGCGCGGATTGAAGATCAATGAATACGGCGTGTATCGGGGGAAAACACGCATCGCCGGAGAAACCGAGGAATCCGTTTATCGTGCCGTGGACTTGTCCTACATTCCGCCGGAACTTCGCGAAAACCGCGGCGAAATCCCGGCAGCCCGTTCTGGCCGGCTCCCGCATTTGCTGGAACTCAGCGATCTGCAAGGTGATTTGCACGTTCACACCAGTGCTACCGACGGCCACAATACCTTGCTTGAGATGGCAATCGCGGGCCGGTCGCATGGTCTGCAATATCTTGCGATCACCGATCATTCACGCCACCTTACTGTCGCAAGGGGTCTTGATCCTCTGCGCCTGGCGCGACAATGCGACGAAATCGATGCGCTTAACGAAAACCTGGAAGGCATAACTTTGCTCAAGGGGATCGAGGTGGATATCCTGGAAGACGGGAGTCTGGACTTGCCGGACCGCGTCCTGGCCAAACTGGATCTGGTGCTCGGCGCAATACATAGCAAATTCGAACTGTCGCGAGCAAGGCAAACCGAACGGGTCCTGCGCGCAATGTCGCACCCGCACTTTACCATGCTTGCCCATCCTTCCGGTCGAATCATCCATCAGCGTCCGCCCTATGATATTGACATGCCGAGGATTATTCGCGAAGCCGGACGACGCGGTTGTTTCCTTGAACTTAACGCGCACCCCGACCGCCTCGACCTGCTCGACATTTATTGCCAGATGGCAAAGGAAGAGGGAGTCCTGGTCAGCATCGACTCCGACGCGCACAGCACATTTGAATTCGAAAATCTCCGCTTTGGTCTCGGACAAGCGCGTCGCGGCTGGCTGGAAAAACAAAACGTGCTCAACGCCCGCCCGTTAAGCGAACTCCGTGCGCTTATTAATCGCACGGTGTAGGTTCGCTAAAGGCAGCAGTACCGTGGGTCTGGGCGCCCTGCGCTGTCCTACCCCAGCGCAGCAGCATTCCGATAGGCAATAAAATTGAAAAAACAGCCTGACCGCCTATACTTCAAGCGAGTACCGGTTTCATGTCAACTGGCAAATACGATGGATTCCGCATAACCACGGTCACAACGGAGTGAGTCATGATTTTTTCCAACCGGGTCACGGCGGCAAAACAACTTGCCGCGGCTCTTTCCGAGTACCGCGGGAAGCACCCGCTGGTGCTGGCTATTCCGCGAGGCGCCGTGCCGATGGCAAAGATCATTGCGGCCGAGCTGAGCGGAGAAATGGATGTAGTGCTGGTGCGCAAGTTGCGCGCCCCCGGTAATCCCGAATTCGCCATCGGTTCCGTCGATGAAAGCGGCTGGGTGTACCTCGCAGACTATGCTTCCCAAGTTGGCGCGAGCGATGAATACATCAGGCAGGAAGTTGCCACGCAACTTGAGGCGATACGACAGCGCAGAGCCCAATATACCCCTGTGCGAGCACCAATCGATCCTGCCGGACGGGTAGTAATCGTAATAGACGATGGACTTGCCACCGGTGCTACCATGATTGCTGCATTGCATGCGCTTGAGGCGAAACAGCCCAAGGAACTGATTTGCGCGGTACCCGTGGCGCCTCCCGATACGATCGAAAAAGTAAGCGCGAAAGCGGACCGGGTAGTATGCCTTTCAGCGCCGATCAACTTCGGCGCGGTGGCGCAGTTCTACATGGATTTTCCGCAAGTTTCGGACGAGGAAGTTATCGCCGCCCTGTCTGCTTCCGGCGACGGCCATTGATCGAAACCCGTATTTGAAATCACCTATTTTTGAGTCTTTCGTAATACAGGACGAACTCAAGCTGGTCGACCTGCACATCTGATTCACCGGAACTCCGCAAATCGAGATATTCACTTTCTTTGGACGCGACCTCGACTAAAAATTGAATAATCCCCATAAGTCGCCGTGCATTCCAGTCGCGGCTTGAAACAAGGACGGCGCTCCAAAGCTTCCAAAGGGACATTGCCATGATTCGAAATCCAATCGATATTTCCACCCGCATCAGCCCCAACCTTTCCGCGCTTATCGAAAGCCGCGTCAATGATCCGGACGCGGATGAACCCCCCACGCTGGGCTCAGTCCGCTCCTTTGTCGCGGGTCTGGTACCGCCATCCTTGAGCGAGACCGAGCACTTACACCATTTTGATATCGACGCATCGCTTCTGGATGAACTGGATGCGCTGATTGAAGAATTTGGAGAAACAGCACTCGCGATTGACTTTGCCCGCAGTAACGCCAGTGAGCCGCTCTCGCGGGTAATCGAGGCTGTGGTGAATGACGAGAATCGGGAATATCCGCCAACCCTTGAAACGGTAAAAGAGGCAATTATTTCGGGTCTGCCTGCAAGGCTGATCGGCGATGGTGTGCTGGAGGATGATGAAGATGACGCCTTGCTGGCGGAGCTTGAAGGGCTGATCATGCGCCACGGCGGGGACTCGCTCGCGGAAGAGTTCTTGCGTTATGAATAGCTGCAAGCCCGGATCGGCTTAGCTTCCCTGCACTCAGCTAAATCCGCCCCAAGCTTATCCGTTTCTCCTCATTCCCTGCCCGTGACAACTGACGAAGAAGGGAACGATGGGGGTAATAATAGCTGAAACCCAGCGCCCAAATGTCATCGGCTCACCCAAAAGCAGAGGAATGCCCTGATTGATCGCGTTGAGGCATAAACCCACCACCAGCGCAACGGAAAGTGCAACCAGTCGTGCGTTTCGGTCTTGAATAGAGGACTTGATCGCATGTAAATGGCGCATCGTTGACCTTCTCCCTTCTAGTAACAAATTCAAATGTAGAACTCAGTCGTCAGCCCGCCAGCTCGGGGCCAATTTTTTTGCGAGCGCCTTCAGCGCGTACGCACTGTCTAGCCCAAACATATCAAGCAAAGCAACCCTTCCGCAGGCTTGGCGGGAACTATCGCATTTGCAATAATAGTTTTTTCTCGTGTTTATTTCCATGCATACTCTCGTTATCGCACGTTCTGCCTGCTCCGTTGCCGAGACGAAGCTGCCCTCGAGGAATAGCCCTATACGGTGCCACAGAATTGGCTAACAAAACCACATGCTCGAACTACGCAATATTGGCAAAGCCTATGCAAGCGGCCGCAAGGTCTTCGCCGATTTATCCTACGCTCTGGAAGATGGCGCGTATGTAGCCATCATGGGGGAATCCGGCGTGGGAAAATCAACATTGTTGAATCTCATTGCCGGACTCGACGTGCCGGATACGGGTGAGATAGTCATCGATGGGGTCAACGTATCGTCGCTGGATGATGACGCGGCCACCCGTATGCGCCGAGAAAAACTTGGATTCGTTTTTCAGGCTTTTCACGTCCTGCCGCATCTGACACTCAATCAGAATGTTGCCCTGCCTCTGCTGCTAAATGCAGTTCAGCCTGGATTCGCGTCAGAGCGGGCCGAACAAATGTTGACAGCCGTTGGGCTTCGCGGCCGGGGAGCGCATTTTCCCCGGCAACTTTCTGGCGGCGAACTGCAGCGTGTGGCCATCGGCCGTGCGTTGATACACCACCCCAAACTGATCCTGGCAGACGAGCCGACAGGCAACCTTGACCCGGATACCGCGCGGGACATTCTCATGCTGATGCGTGACGAAATAAAGAGCAACGGCGCATCCGCAATCCTAGTTACCCATTCACGCGCGGCCGCCGCGACGGCGGACCGCGTGCTATTGCTGACAAAAGATGGATTGCACCCGCTCCCGGCAAATTCGGTAGATTGGCCACGCTCGGGTGACGTAGGTGGGTCATGAGCGGACGCTGTCGCGCTGGCTGCTATCGGGCGAGTGGCAGGCTCACAAGGTGCAGGCTGCCACGGCCATCATCTCCATTGCGCTCGGGGTCGCGCTCGGGTATGCAATTCATCTGATCAATGCGGCTGCCTTCAACGAGTTTTCCGCCGCGGCCCGAAGCCTGTCCGGCGAGTCCGATCTTCAGGTTCGGAGTGCGCAATCCACCTTTGATGAGTCGATCTATCCGCTTCTGGCCCAGCGCAACGGTGTCGAGCTCGCCAACCCTGTGCTCGAAATCGACGCCGCCCTCCCGGGCGGAGATGAGGAACGAAAGAGGGCCCCTCTGAAAATTCTCGGCCTGGACATTTTCCGCGCTTCGCTCATGGCACCGGACCTCATCGGCCTTCCGGCTGAGGATAAGCTGTTCGATATCCTGGCGGACGACGCGATTTTCCTTTCCCCTGCGGCCATGGAATGGCTGGAGGTAAGCCAAGGCGACCTTTTGCAGCTTCGCGTTGGAACTCAACCGGTAGCCCTGCGGGTGGCTGGCGGGCTGGCACGAGTCCGGGCGGGACAGCGTCTCGCGGTCATGGATGTTGCCGCCGCACAATGGCGCTTCCAGCGTTTAGGCCAATTATCACGCATTGAACTCAAGCTGGTACGGGGAGTCGACCGCACCGCGTTCAAAACGGAACTGTCGAAGGAACTAGCGGCACGGGGCCATTTCCTCATTAGCGAAACGGCCGACCAGGAGATCCGCGTTGCCAACATGTCCCGCGCCTACCGTGTCAACCTGAACATGTTGGCCATGGTCGCATTGTTTACCGGCGCGTTCCTGGTATTCTCGACGCAAGCGCTATCGGTTGTTCGACGGCGACACCAGTTCGCCCTATTGCGTGTGCTCGGCTTTACCCGCAGCCAACTGCTGCGGCAGATCCTGGTGGAGGGAAGCGTGCTCGGCGCGACCGGTTCAATAGCCGGGCTCGCGCTCGGGTACTTGACGGCTGCGGTGGCTTTGCATTATTTTGGAGGCGATCTGGGAGGTGGGTTTTTCCCGGGTATAAAGCCCAGCGTCAATTTCGATATGTCGGCGGCGATAGTTTTTTTTATTCTGGGATTGGGCGTGACCTTGCTGGGAAGCGCAGTTCCGGCGTGGGAAGCGGCCAACACCCGGCCCGCTCCCGCATTAAAAGCGGGCAGCGAAGACGTCGCGTTAGCGAAACTTGCCACGCCTTGGCCCGCGCTGCTCTGCCTGGCCCTGGGCGGAGTTCTCACCCAATTGCCGCCCATTTTCGACTTGCCCATCTTTGGGTACCTTGCCGTGGCGCTCCTCTTGATTGGTGGCATCGCGCTCATGCCCCGTGTTTCTGCGCTGATTTTCTCTGCAATATCCGGTGCGGCATCCCAGCGTGGTTCCGCGGCCATGAGCGTATTGGCATTGGCCCGTCTCGCCAACGCTCCCAACCAGGCCTCGGTCGCACTTGGGGGAGTCCTTGCCAGCTTTACGCTGATCGTGGCCATGGCCATCATGGTGACCAGCTTCCGGGTTTCCGTGGACGACTGGCTGAAACATGTCTTGCCGGCAGATTTGTACGTGCGAACCGCAGTGAGCGGAGATACGCGAGGCCTTACGCCGGACGAAAAAAACGGGATCGCAACCACGCCCGGCATTTTGCGGGCTGATTTCTTCCGCTCATCCCAGCTGATGCTCGACGCCGGCAGACCCGCGGTTGCGCTCATCGCGCGCCCCATCGATATAACCGACCCTGGCAACACGCTGCCCTTGACCGGCGACGTGGTTCCTGCAGCACAGCTCCCGATGGGGGCGATACCCATATGGGTATCCGAGGCAATGGTGGATCTATATGGCTTTACACCAGGCAAACGGGTTACGTTGCCTATTGCAGTTCCCGCGCCTGATTTCGTCGTTGCCGGCGTGTGGCGTGACTACGGGCGCCAGTTCGGCGCAATACAGATGCGGTTGAAGGATTATCAAGCGCTCTCGGGTGATCTGAAGGTAAATGATGCTGCACTTTGGCTGGAAGCCGGGGTTATACCAGAGGAAGTGATCGCGTCTTTGCGGCATTTTCCGTTCGGGCAGGCACTGGAATTCGCGGAACCCGGTCAAATACGCGCGCTGAGCCTGAATATCTTTGACCGCAGTTTTGCCGTCACGTATCTGCTGGAGGCCGTCGCGATCATCATTGGGCTACTAGGGGTGGCATCGAGCTTTTCGGCGCAAGCCCTGGCGCGCAGGAAGGAGTTTGGCGCGCTACGTCATATCGGGGTGACACGGCGCCAAATCCTAGGTATGCTGGCGCTGGAAGGCGCACTCCTGACTTCGTTGGGCATCATGCTTGGCTTCGGGCTCGGCTGGTGCATCAGCCTGATTCTTGTCTTTATCGTAAATCCGCAATCGTTCCACTGGACCATGCAGCTCGCCCTGCCATGGAAGGCCCTTATAGCTGTTGCCATTGCGCTACTACTTTCCGCCGCGCTCACCTCGGTGGCGTCGGGTCGCCATTCGGTCTCCGGCAATGCGATTCGTGCAGTACGCGAGGACTGGTAATGCCGTTCTATACACGCCGTTCCATGCACATCGGCTTTCTTCGCCATGCTGGTGGAACAGCAGTGATGAGTATGCCCCGGCGGTCGAGGTTGATCGCGCTATTGCTGGGTTTGCTCGTCGCTTATTTCGCCGCCACCCCCCATGTTGCCGCTTCTCCTCCTAAGTTTCCACCGGTGCTGCAAGGAACACCGCTTGTCTTCCCGCGCGATTATGGCTCGCATCCAGCCTTCCGTACTGAATGGTGGTATGTAACCGGCTGGCTGGAAACTTCCGATAAAAAACCACTCGGCTTCCAGATCACTTTTTTTCGCTCTGCAACCGAGCATGATCCCGCCAATCCGAGCCGTTTTGCACCGCGGCAGCTAATCATTGCTCACGCCGCATTGTCCGATCCAGCGACAGGGAAGCTGCTGCACGGTCAAAAAAGCGCGCGCGAGGGTTTTGGCCTGGTCTACGCGAAGGAGGGCAATACGGATGTAAAACTGGATGACTGGCACATGCTGCGCGAAGAAAATGGGCGCTATCAAACCAGCCTAACCACAAAGAACTTTATCTTGCGCTTTTCGTTCACGCCCACTCAGGCGCCGATGCTGCAAGGAGATAACGGCTTTTCACGCAAGGGGCCGCGCCCCGAGCAGGCCAGTTACTACTACAGCGAGCCGCAACTCCGAGTGAGGGGAACTGTTGTTCACAATGGCGAGGAAAAAACCGTTACGGGCACTGCGTGGCTCGACCATGAGTGGTCGAGCGAATATCTCGCTCCCGATGCCGACGGATGGGATTGGGTTGGCGTCAATCTCGACGATGGTTCCGCTTTAATGGCGTTTCAAATACGCGGCAAAGACGGAACAAGGGTGTGGGCTTATGCGGGATTACGGGATCGTGACGGGCAATTCACGCGGTTCGAACCGGAGCAGGTTAATTTCGAACCCCAGCGCATGTGGCGCTCACCACGCACGGACGCGACGTACCCTGTGGCAATGCGAATTCAGGTCGGCTCGACTGTTTGGTCCCTCACCCCCCTGCAGGATGATCAGGAACTTGATTCGCGGGAAACGACAGGTGCGGTCTACTGGGAGGGTGCGGTCATCGTCACGCGCGACGGCAAGCCGGCCGGCCGTGGCTATTTCGAAATGACGGGGTATGTAAAACCACTGCGGCTCTAGATGAGTCAGCTCATATTGCGGCTTTTTTTGATCAAATCATAAGCAGCCTGGATTTCCTGAGCTTGCGCCGTCGCCATCTTGATCATGTCTTCGGGGACGCCCTGGCCCATCAATTTATCGGGATGATACTGGTTCATCAACTTCCGGTAAGCACGCTTTACTTCCTGATCGCTGCTTTCCTTGCTCACACCCAACGCCTTATAAGCATCATCCAGCGCGTCGATGGATGGTGCCTGACCTCCGGCAAAATGCGACTGATTCAAAATCATCTCAAGCAAATGCTTGAATGCGGGCTCGTCGTAGCCCAGATGAAGCGCAACGCCTCTTAGCAAGTTCTCCTCTGCAGCATCGAGGCGGCCATCGGAGATCGCCATGACGACAAGGTAAACCAGCAGCATCTGCTTCAGACTGTTTGTATGTCCGCAAGCAGCAATGAATTCGTTCAGCTTTGGCGACACATCATAACCGGGCGCAGCACCCTGTTTGAACAGCGCAATCGCAAGTTGCCGATGCTCAGGTGACATGCCGAGCTTTTCCATGAACGCTTCAACATGGGCGACCTCATCCTCGGAAATATGCCCATCGGCCTTGGCAAGCTTACCCATGAGAATGAAAACGGTTTCCAGAAAAACCGCCTGGCGGCGCGCGCTGGTGAGTGGATTGATCGCGCCGGCGCCGTAGGCTCGATAGCGATCAATAGCGCTCCCTGCAAGGTAGCCGAGAAACGCGCCAAAAATTCCAAAGAGGTAGTAGCCTAATAAAGCTAGAATTATTTTGAACAAGGCAGGTTCCTGCGCCCTAATGAAATGGAGAACGTAAGATTAGCAATGAGCGCGCCATAAACCGCAGAGCAACATAATATCAGTAAATCTTTGCACGACCCGCCTCATGCTCCCGCGTAGCGGAGTGTTTTTATGCACCACCCTTGCCTGGACGGGTAAGTATAGGTTACTACATAGGAGGAATCATGATTGAGTTGCATTCGAGCCCAACGCCTAATGGGCAGAAGGTTATGATTGTGCTCGAAGAAATCGGACTTGAGTGGAAGCATATCGACGTTGATATCGGGCTTGGCGAGCAGTTTCGACCCCAGCACTTAAAGCTTAACCCCAACAACAAAATTCCTGCCATTGTTGACATGGAAGGCCCGAACGGGCGACCGTATGCGATGATGGAGTCCGGCGCCATTCTTGTTTATTTGGCGGAGAAAACCGGAAGGCTTCTGCCAACGGATGTGCTCAAGCGTTACGACACGCTCCAGTGGCTTTTTTTCCAGGTCGCCCATATCGGGCCCATGTTCGGCCAGGCCAACCACTTCAACCGGCAGGCGCAGGACAATCAGTATGCCAGGGATCGGTACAACAACGAGGTGCTGCGTTTGTACCGTGTCCTGGAGAACCGGCTGGGCGATTTGCCCTGGATCGCTTGCGACGAATACACGATTGCCGACATTGCGGCCTACCCCTGGTGCAAAGGCTATTCGGAACGAGGCGTCGACCCGACTGCTTTTCCAAATCTAATGCACTGGCTCGACCGGATGGAAGCGCGCCCCGCGGTGCAACGCACTTATCGGATGGCGGCAGAAATTCGCGCTCGCATGGCTAAGGCGGCAGAAGGCCGGGCGCAGATCGACATCTACGATACCAGGGATAACGCCGAACGTCTCGCTCGCGCGACGTCTCGTTAAGCGGGCAAATTTTTTTTCATCGTAGGCGCCGCAGGCTGCGGCAGAAAGAGCGCCAGAGCGGCCTCCACACATACAGCGAGCCGAAACGGAAGGCCGGCGTCGTGGGTAGCAGCCGAGCCATAACGTTAGCCCGCCGAGTTTTTTGTTTGAAGACCAACCCGACGTTTCGCCCACTTCTTCCCTATTTCCCAGCTTATCCATCAAAAAACGTCCATACGTCGTAACCCCAAGCGGACCTGAAGATCAGCCAGGTCAGTTGTGGCTTCTCGTGAGCGGAGCCAAGTGAGCGCAAACCTGTCGACAAACTTGACAGGAAATAATTGGGGGAACGACCTGATTCTCAACCATTTGTTACAAAAACGTGCTTTGCTCAGCCCCAGCTTTGTCGAGGAATCTTACGGTTCGGTTTCAGTACGCCCTATCGATATGCATATATCTCTGAATAGAAACCACAAATCGGTTATGGCTTAATTTATGCTTGTGGGGGAATAGTTACAATACTTTTCGTTGTTAGGAGAACCAGAATCAAGACGATTTGAAAAATATCTGAATCCCTTAGGAGATCTGAATGGCTAACCCAAATTTCACTGTCAACAAGGCTGACCTCGAGTTTATCCTTAAGCAAATAACTATTTCTGAGCGGCATACGCAGGGCGAATCGCTTGCCGACATCATTGGACCGCAAGCCGCACTTACGCCGTTTGGCCTGCGCACCACCGATGGTCGTTTCAATAATCTCCTGCCGGGCCAAAGTGAATTTGGCGCAGCTGACAACATCTTTCCGCGGCTCCTGCCGCCAGCCTTCCTGAACGACGCGGATGGGGATGTTTTTGATCCCGACGGGCCCGGTCCAGCTCCAGTCGTCGTCAGCAACAATAATTACGGAGTACCGGGCAGTGTTGCCGATGCGGACCCCCGCACTATCAGCAACCTGCTCGTTGATATGTCGCGCGACAACCCTGCTGCAGTTGCGGCATGGCACAGCAATCCGCTCTCCATCGCGGCTTATCAGGAGGCCCATAACGGCGCTTCGCCCCCTCCGGATTACATACCTACCAACGAAGAGCTCGGATTTATACCCAACCAATCCCCCGATATCGGACTATCTCCCGGATTCAACGGCTGGTTCACGTTTTTCGGCCAGTTCTTCGATCACGGCCTCGACCTCATAACCAAAGGGGGTAACGGCACGGTTTACATTCCGTTGCAACCGGACGACCCTTTGTACAGTACCGCGCCCGGGGCAGCCAATTTCATGGCCCTCACCCGAGCGACTCCCGCCGTCAATCCGGCTACTGGCCTGAAGACCGAACACACGAACACGACCACCGCTTTCGTGGACCAGAATCAGACCTATACCTCACACGCCTCGCACCAGGTATTTCTGCGGGAATACAAGTTCTCCGTCGATACCAATAGTGACGGTATTCCCGATGCCTTTGCGGTTGCCACCGGCCGCTTACTCGACGGTGCGGGCGGAATTGCGAACTGGGCCGAAGTCAAAGCGCAGGCGAAAAACCTGCTCGGCATCACGCTCACCGATTCTGACATCAATAACGTGCCACTGCTGAGAACTGATGCGTACGGCAAATTCATTCCCGGCACTCACGGCTTTGCGCAGTTTGCGACGCCCGACGGGTTTGTCGAGGGCGCGGCAGGAGGCCTGGCCGTCCCAGCTAACGCCTATCGCACGGGCCATGCCTTTCTCGACGATATTGCCCACTTCGCCGTCCCCAACGGTAAAGTCGCGGATAGCGACACGGCGGTCGGGCTGGCAAATTCAGACGGCTCGCCCACCGGCGGCAATTACGACAACGAGCTTCTCGATGCGCATTTCATAACCGGCGACGGCCGTGGCAACGAGAATATCGGCCTGACCGCAGTGCACAACGTCTTCCATGGCGAGCACAACCGTATGGTCGAAGCCAATAAAGCCACCATCCTTCAGTCTGGAGATCTGGCATTTATCAACCAGTGGCTTATTAACGATGTGACAGCGATTCCAACTGGAGCCGCGATCGACTCTTTGGTGTGGGATGGCGAGCGCCTGTTCCAGGCCGCGAAGTTTGTGACCGAGATGGAGTATCAACACCTGGTATTCGAGGAATTTGCGCGCAAGGTTCAGCCCAACGTTGATCCCTTTGTTTTTTCTAACTCGCCCGACCTGGACCCCCAGATACTTGCCGAGTTTGCGCACGTCGTATATCGCTTCGGCCACTCCATGCTTACCGACACGGTAGCGCGCACAAACGCGGACATGAGCCCCAATGACGTTGCCTTGTTTGACGCGTTTCTTAACCCGTTGGCATTTACCGCAAGCGGTGCGACCGCCGAGGAGGCCACCGGCGCGATCGTGCGCGGGATGACGCGGCAGCTTGGCAACGAAATCGATGAGTTCGTAGCCAGCGCGGTGCGTAACACCCTACTTGGCATCCCGCTCGATCTGGCCGCGATAAATATTGCGCGCGCGCGTGATACCGGAATTCCCACTTTCAACGATGCGCGGAAGCAGTTCTACGACATGACCGCCGATCCCCAGCTGAAACCCTATGAGAGCTGGACGGACTACGCGCAAAATATCAAGAACCCTGTCTCGATCATTAATTTCATCGCCGCCTATGGAACGCACCAAACTGTCGTGGATGCGGCGACCCTGCAGGGAAAGCGGGATGCTGCGACGCTTATCGTCATGGGCGATTTCGATCTCAACGGCAATGGCACCATCGAAGCAAATGAAATAGCGCCCGCTGACCGGATAGATTTCCTGAACCATACCGGCACATGGAGCGCCATCGAAACAGGCCTGAACAAGGTCGACTTCTGGATCGGCGGCCTGGCAGAATCGAAGATGGAATTTGGTGGAATGCTGGGCTCGACTTTCAATTTCGTGTTCGAGACACAGTTGGAGAACCTGCAGAATGGTGACCGCTTTTACTATCTGAGCCGCCTGCAAGGCACCAATCTGCTGAACGAGCTTGAGGCGAACACGTTCTCCGCGCTGACCATGCGCAATACCGATCTGGGCAATGACGACGCGGCACATCTTCCCGGCGCGATTTTCGACAGGGCGGATCATATTCTAGAGCTCGACCTGTCCAAGCAGATCGGCCCCGACCCGACTGACAATAATCCGATTCTCGGCCCGAAGGTGTTGCGTAACAACCCGAATACGCCGGGACCCGATACCAATTACCTGAAGTTCAGAGGTGGGGAGCATGTGGTGTTGGGAGGTTCGGAAGGCGCGGATACCCTTGTAGGCGATCGTGGCATCGACACCCTCTGGGGGGATGGCGGCAATGATCTGCTCAATGCGCAAAGCGAGGCCGACACGGTCTTCGGTGGTGACGGGGATGACATCATCATCGATCCCTTCGGTGACGATTTTCTGCGCGGCCAGGATGGAAACGACGTCATCAGCGCCGGCCCCGGTTTGGATATAGTGCTGGGCGGAGGCGGAAAGGACTTCATCCACGCAGGGGCCGACACTAACGAAGTCTTCGCTGGCAGAGAGGACGATTTTGTAATGGCTGGTGCGGGTGGGGACACCCTGCTTGGCAACGAAGGGGATGACTGGCTGGAAGGCGGCGAGGGTTTCGACACGCTCGCGGGGGAAAATTCGGAGCTCTTTTTCAATAGCCCCATCATTGGGCACGACGTAATGTTTGGCCAGGGTAACGACACGGATTATGATGGTGAATCCGGTGACGATATCATGGTATCGGGAGTAGGCATCCAGCGCAACGAAGGCATGTTCGGCTTCGACTGGAGCATCGCCAAGACAGACCCGTATGGGGTTGATCACGATCTCACGGTCAAGGTATTTTCCACGGTAGAGGCCGATATACTTCGCGATCGCTACGACCTGGTCGAATCTATGTCGGGGTGGACCCACGACGACATTCTGCGCGGGGATAACCGGGGGTCGCCCGGTTTCGCAGAACCTGGACTATCGTTTGATGACCATGTCCTCGACCAGGCGGGGATCAATCGCATAGACGGGCTGCAGGCATTGCTCGGTGCAGGAGTGACGAGTTTTCGGGACGGTAATATCATCATCGGCGGCGATGGCAATGACGTATTACAGGGACGTGGGGGTTTCGACATCCTGGACGGCGACGCCTGGCTGAATGTCCGCATTGCTGTGACCGGGCATCCAACCGTAACCAGTGTGGAAAGCATGGCGGAACTTTTGCCCCTCATGCTGTCGCGCGAAATCAATCCCAGCCAGCTCAGTATCGTACGCGAGATCCTGCACGACACGACGCCCACCGATAACAGTGATACGGCTGTCTTTCAGGGAAACCTTGCCGATTACGTCATTGAAGGCCGTACCGTTACCACACGGGCTGCCGACCTCGACGGAGATGGTTTCATTTCTGTCACCGATCTGAATGACGGCCCGGTTGTCCGGCCGTCGATACTCGTTGATGACGTCGACAAGCTGAAGAATATAGAGCTTCTCCGGTTCGCCGACCAAACCATTGCAATCGCCGGCCCGGATGTCATTGCACCAACCAACATCAAATGGAATGGCACTGCACCAGGTTCAGGCCTTCCCGGAGCAGGAACCATCGCTACCCTTAGTACGGAGGATCTCAACAGCACGTCATTCACCTATACGTTACTTTCGCAATCCGCCGGCGCCGGATTTGCCGTGAATGGAGCAGGCTCTGTCACACGATCATCCGTTTTGCCAGCCAACACCACCTACACGTTGACGGTGAGATCGACGGATCAGACTGGTGCGTTCGTGCAGGAAACCTTCACTGTCAGGACGGGTAATGGCACGCTCGCGACCCCTGTCAACGATACGCTCAATGGCAACGCGACCGATGACGTGATGTACGGACTATATGGCAGTGACATCCTCAACGGTCTTGATGGCGATGATACGCTGAATGGCGGCGAGGGAAACGACAGGCTCGTCGGCGGCGTTGGCGACGACACCATGACCGGCGGAGCAGGCGACGACGCTTACGTCGTGGATAGTGCAGCAGATGTTGTCAACGAAGCGTCTGGGGCCGGGGTCGATACGGTTGAGGCCGCACTGGATTTCTATGTATTGGGTGCGAACATCGAGAGGCTGGTAACCGCTAGCGGCTCGATCGGGAACCGGAACTGGACCGGCAACGAACTCAATAACTGGATTCAAGGCAGCGCCGGCACCGATGAACTCAATGGACTTGCTGGCGATGACAGGCTGCTCGGCGCCGCGGGCGATGACACCCTCACCGGGGACACCGGCAACGACACTCTGGACGGCGGGGCCGACAACGACGTCATGAGTGGCGGTACTGGCAACGACTGGTTCAACGGCGGCACCGGTAACGACATCATGAGCGGAGGCGCGGGCGATGACATTTACGTGGTCGACTCTCTGCAGGATACGGTCACGGAGGAGGCTGGCGAGGGCAGTGACACGGTTCAGACCGATCTAGCCGAATACAGTTTAGGCGGGAATGTTGAGAAATTGATGGGCGTGGCGGGCAGCACCACTAACCACATCTGGAGCGGCAATGCCCTCGACAACTGGATCCGAGGCGAAAACGGGAACGATACGCTCAATGGCCTTGGCGGGGATGACTTCCTTACCGGCGGGGGCGGAAGCGATATCATGCGGGGAGGTTTAGGCAACGACATTTATGTGGTTGACTCTCTGCAGGATACGGTCACCGAAGAACTGGGCGAAGGTAGTGACACGGTTCAGACCGTTCTCGGAGCTTATACCTTAGGCGAGAATGTCGAGAAATTGATGGGTGTGGCAGGCAGCACCATTAACCACAGCTGGACCGGCAACGCCCTCGACAACTGGATGCGAGGCGAAAATGGAAATGACACGCTCAATGGGCTTGCAGGTAATGACGCACTTGTTGGGGGTGCCGGAGGCGACACAATAAACGGCGGCCAGGGAAACGACTGGCTCAACGGGGGCATCGGTAACGACACCATGAATGGAGGCGCCGGTAATGACATCTACCTGGTTGACTCTGTGCAGGATACGGTCACGGAGCAGCCGGGCGAGGGCAGCGACGCTGTTCAGGCCGAGCTCGCCGATTACACTTTAGGCGAAAATGTCGAGAAATTGATGGGTGTGATAGGCAGTACGGTTAACCACAGCTGGACCGGCAATGCCCTCGACAACTGGATGCGAGGCGAAAACGGGAACGATACGCTCAACGGGCTTGCCGGTAATGACTTCCTCACCGGTGGCGCAGGAAACGACACCATGAGCGGAGGCGCGGGCAATGATATTTATGTGGTTGACTCCCTGCAGGATACGGTCACCGAGGCGCTGGGTGAGGGTAGCGACACGGTGCAGACCGATATCGGTGATTACACTTTGGGGGAGAATGTCGAGAAATTGATGGGCGTGGCGGGCGGGACCATTAACCACAACTGGACGGGTAATGCCCTCGACAACTGGATACGAGGTGCGAATGGGACCGATACGCTTAACGGCCTCGCGGGCAATGACTTCCTGATCGGGGGGATCGGAAACGACATTATGACGGGAGGTTCAGGCAACGACATTTATGACGTTGACTCTTTGCAGGATACGGTCACGGAGGCGCTGGGCGGGGGCAATGACGCGGTTCAGACCGATCTCGGGACGTACAGCTTGGCCGAGAATGTCGAGAGCCTGATGGGCCTGGCCGGCAGCACTGCTAACCACAGCTGGACGGGCAATGCCTTGGACAACTGGATGCGGGGCGAAGGCGGCAGCGATACGCTTAACGGACTTGCCGGCAATGACTCGCTTCTCGGGGGTGCGAGTGCTGACACGCTCAACGGAGGTGCCGGAAGAGATTCGTTGACAGGTAATGCTGGCAATGACATTTTCAAGTTCAGCGACGTCAGCGACTCCGGTACAACGGTAGCCACGCGCGACAACATCCTGGACTTTGTCATCGGGCAGGACAAAATCGATCTATCGGGGATTGACGCGGTCACTGGAGGCGTGGATGACAATTTTTCGCTGATCGGAGGAGCCGCTTTCACCGCCGCCGGGCAATTGCGCTTCTTCAACAGCGGTGGAACTACGATTGTCGAAGGCAACGTGGCCGGTGATTTGGCAGCTGACTTCCAGATCGCGCTGACCGGTGCCCACGCACTACAGGCCGCTGAGTTCGCTGCCTAACCGGCTTCAAAAGTTCGCCCCGTCGCCATGAATTGATGAGCGCTGGCGACAGGGCCAATTCTTGAGCAAGCCGCGTGTATCTCGAGATACGGTTGGAGAAGAGCGCCCCACGCTCGAGATGCGGGTCATATCGTTGCGCTCGGCCCGGACGCGTTGCTGAACGGCGTGGGTCCCGGCCCCGAACCTGTTGCCCTCTGCGTATTCGAGAAGGTCGGCGACACCACCGTCAGCGTTTTACGGTGTTAGCGACGAGGTCTCACCCCGGTCGCTTCAAATGCCGCATCGAAGCGCCCGTTGTATTTGTTCGCGCGAGGACTGACGAAGTCCTCTCCATAGCAAACCGCGAGAACAGCCAGACGAGCCGCCGCCGTTCCGCACCCCGCAGATCAACTTAGAGGCATTATGGGTCGATTAGGAATGGCGAGGGGCGAGATCAACGATATCCCGTCCCGCTTTGTACCGCCCCGGGGGCCGGCTCAATACCAGGCGGGGCCATTAAGAGATGCTTTGGTCGCGTTAACGGGGCGGCACGGCGGCCATCGGAGTATATGGACGATACGATGGGAGCGTAAAGGGGAACGAACGGGGATGCGGGTTCTCAGGCAACCGCCTGCTTAACACCGGGCAGGCGGCTCAACGGAATTATCAGGGGGTGCAATTCTTGTTGTTGTAGACGCTCGTGAGTGCGCTCTTTCTATCACTGACTAAACGGGTGGCCTCACCCGCGTCATAATAGGTGTAGGCCAAACCTGGAAGCCAGAGAATCGCCGCCGCAACATTGGTTCCTGTTACCCCTTTTTTTGAATCAATCTCGGCTTGGGTTTTATCCAGTTTTGCCACCTCCTCGGTGATGCCATTACACGAGAGGTTTTGATCGCCAGGTTGGACCACCTGTATTTTTTGCGACGTTGCACAGCCAACCAATAATCCGCTTACAGCCGCCGCAACCATGGCGACGCTCCTTAACCTCAATGACATATTCACTCCTTGTTGAGCCGCCCATAACGCTTAGTCGAAACCGGGGCGACGATCCGGCTTCGCGAATTAACATATTTAGCCCTATCATGCCCCCTGCCCGACAAGTGGACCTGCTTGGACATAACTGGAATCTACTGTTAAGGATGAGATTGACACAGAGGATTCATTTGCTGAATTACCCCTGTAGCCCACTGGCCCTGTGGACATTGGACTCTGACTACTCATCTGTTCTCATGCATTGTATTGGATTCGATTACCTTCTCAATAACGACGAGGGAACGTAGGAGTAAACCCCTCTATCGAATTTTCTACATCTAGTTTCGACGAATGCCAATATTTAGCCATATGCTGGCGACCCTTCGCCACCAGAGAACGGCAATTCCCGCTAAGTTGTTTCGTTTTTCCCGATAGCGTTTATGCAAAGTTTCATGCCGAGCATCCCCATGGGTTAAACTTGACCAATTTCATTCTTCAGTTAATTTATGGCTCAGTATGTGCTCACCATGAATCGTGTCGGCAAGGTTGTTCCACCCCGACGAACGATTATCAAGGATATTTCCATTTCTTTCTTTCCCGGCGCCAAGATAGGATTGCTTGGCCTGAACGGTTCCGGCAAATCGACTGTGCTCAAAATCATGGCGGGGGTAGACAAGGATATCGAAGGCGAGGTGACGGCGATGCCCAACCTCAAAATCGGCTATCTCCCGCAGGAACCCGAGCTCGATCCCGGCCAGACCGTGCGCGACGCGGTGCAGGAAGGGCTGGGAGACGTGTTTAGCGCCCAGCGCCGGCTTGACGAAGTCTATGCGGCATATGCCGAACCGGACGCAGACTTCGATGCGCTCGCTTCGGAGCAGTCCCGATTGGAGGCGATTCTCGCCACGGGTGGCGGAGACTCCGGCCAGCAGATGGAAATTGCAGCTGATGCGCTGCGTCTGCCCGAATGGGACGCCGCGATCAAGAATCTTTCCGGCGGCGAGAAACGCCGCGTTGCGTTATGCAAGCTACTGCTCTCGAAACCGGACATGTTGTTGCTGGACGAGCCCACCAATCACCTCGACGCTGAATCGGTGGAATGGCTCGAGCAATTTCTCACGCGCTTTGCGGGGACCGTCGTGGCAGTCACGCACGACCGTTATTTTCTCGACAACGCGGCAGAGTGGATATTGGAACTTGATCGAGGCCATGGTATTCCCTGGAAGGGAAATTACAGCTCATGGCTCGAACAGAAGGGAGATCGTTTGAAACAGGAAGAATCCGCCGAGTCCGCCCGACAAAAATCGCTGAAACAGGAACTCGAGTGGGTACGCCAAAATGCCAAGGGACGCCAGGCGAAATCTAAAGCGCGTATTGCCCGGTTTGAGGAGCTCAACTCGCAGGAGTATCAGAAGCGTAATGAGACTCAGGAAATATTCATTCCCGTTGCGGACAGGCTCGGCAATGAAGTAATCGAGTTCAAGGGAGTTTCGAAAGCCTATGGCGATCGTCTTCTTATTGATGACTTGAGCTTCAAAATTCCGGCTGGAGGAATCGTCGGCATCATTGGCCCCAACGGTGCGGGTAAATCTACCCTGTTTCGCATGATCACCGGCAAGGAACGCCCGGACTCAGGCGAAGTTGAGATCGGTTCGACCGTCAAAATAGCGCATGTGGATCAGTCCCGCGATGCTTTGGAAGGAGGCAAAACCGTTTTCGATACCATCTCCGAGGGGCGCGACATACTCACGGTCGGCAAATACGAAACACCCGCCCGCGCATACCTGGGACGTTTCAACTTCAAGGGCGGAGATCAGCAGAAGATGGTGGAAAATCTTTCAGGCGGCGAGCGTGGACGCCTTCATCTGGCAAAAATGCTTATTTCCGGCGGAAACGTGCTGTTGCTGGATGAACCCTCCAATGACCTCGACGTTGAGACCTTGCGCGCCCTGGAAGATGCGTTACTGGCATTCGCCGGTTGCGTCCTCGTAATATCGCATGACCGGTGGTTCCTCGACCGCATCGCTACCCATATTCTGGCGTTTGAAGGTAACTCGCAGGTAACATTTTTCGACGGCAACTACCAGGAATATGAAGCCGACAAGCGCAAACGTCTGGGGGAGGAAGGCGCGAAACCAAAGCGGATCAGATTCAAGCCGATCAGCCGGTAACTCAGTCGTGGATTCTGCATAACTGGCTTCTTTGTCGTACTGCTAAAGCGAAACTAAGCCTGAGCCTATTTAACGCAACGTTATTGCCATGAGTACCCATCTCGCCTGGGGCCACCTGGCTGCTCTCGCAATCTGGATCGCGCTCTCTGGTGCGGCTTATCTATATTTCGATGCCCGGCAGAAACCAACGATTGTCACCGCCAGGGCGGATCTGGGCGGTCAGGTAGTCATCCCCCGATCGAGGGATGGGCATTATTACGTGCGCGGCGTGATTCACGGTCATACTATGGATTTTATGGTTGATACCGGCGCCACCACAGTATCCATCAGCCGGACGGTTGCCCGCAAGGCTAACCTGCCTGCCGGGAGCCCTGCCAGTTTCTCAACCGCAGGCGGGACAGTCGCAGGTGAGATTGTGTCGGGACAGACTGTAGAAGCCGGCGGTATTGTAGTGGAGGGCCTCAATGTCGGGGTGGGTATACACGGCGACATTGGACTGCTCGGGCAGAATTTTTTGCGCAATGTGGACGTTCTCCAGTTAGAGGATAAAATGATCTTAAGAGTCAGGTAAAATGACCTGCGTCCCCTCCTCGACAACCTGCCATTCACACCTGGCGGCGCATTGCCGCGTGTAGGCAACGCTCGGATTACCCTGCTCCTCGCCATCCTGATCAGCATCGGCTACCATTCGCTTTTAGAAACGCGCACAACAGGGGCTGGATAGATCTGGTAAGCGATTTAGCCAGCGTATTCATGTATGTGCGCTGATATTCGGATTGGCTTCAAGAGATATTTGATGAAATCAGCATCACTACTGTTTCTGCTTTTCCTGATCCCATCGGTGTCGGCTAAGGGTGGGGCGTTTCCGTCCAGTCTTTCCGCAGAAGCTCAAGGTGTTAGCCTGATCGCAACGCTGACTACTGGCAAAGGCGAGGCTCCCCCGCCACCGGGGCAGCAAATCGACTTGGGCACTCGTGACCATTCTGCATACGAAAGCTGGACGGCGAACGGTGGATTTGTAATGGCAGCCATACAAGACACAGTGGTTTCCGAATCTGCAACGCATCTGGCTGCTCAGCATGAATCAGGTGAGCCGCGCGTTACTGCCCCTCAGTCTTCAGCCGCCCCCGGCGGTCCGGATGGCCTCTCGTGCGCCGATTGTCCGGAAATGATACCTGTTCCAGGTGCTAAATTTGCAATCGGGAAATACACTGTTACCTTTGCGGAGTGGGACAAGTGCGCTGCTGACGGTGGCTGCGGGGGTTACCAGCCGCCGGACAATGGCTGGGGGCGCGGCAGCAGGCCCGTGATCAACGTAAGCTGGAACGATGCTCAAGCCTACGTTCAGTGGCTGTCACGCAAGACCGGCAAAGCGTACCGATTGCCCACCGGGGAGGAATGGGAAATTGCCGCACGCGCGGGTTCTACCACCAACTACTACTGGGGGAACGACGTTGGACGTAATAATGCCAATTGCGATGGCTGCGGGAGCGAGTGGGATAACAAAAAAACGGCGCCTGTTGGCAGTTTTAAGCCGAATGCTTTCGGACTTTATGACACGATAGGTAATGTCTGGCAATGGACGGACAGTTGCTGGAAGGATAATTGCGCGAGACGCCTGTTTTTTGGGGGGTCGTGGAATCACAGGCCGGAGGATATGCGCGTAACTACCCGCAACTGGTTCGACACGAGCAAGCGCATGCGTTACCTCGGATTCCGAGTCGCGTTGACGCTTCCCTGATAGAAAAACCGCTTCACCAAGCCCGCTTCACCGGGGTCTCTTTGCGGGGACGCATGTGAACTTTGCGGGGGATGCATGGGAAAAGGGGTGGATGATGCGGTTAAGATAATCGCGCTGCCCGACTAATCAGCTCCGGTTAATCTCTACGCCATAAAGGCGCGATCATCGCTCACCCCGGGCGGACGCCTCAGATCACTTCCACTTAAAAACGAAAACCAGGCCGAACGTCACCATGTGATAACCAGCCATAAAGCACACGTTCGAGGTCCTTTTGCAAGATTCGCGCCACGATGAAAAATTGCCCCGCGGCCTTCGCCACGGGGCAATCTCATCACCGGTTCAGGTACCGTTCTTTCTCAAGAATAGAACCTCATACCTTTGATAGCCTGGTTGCTTCTCAAACGCCTCAGACCAACACGATATCATGTTCACTAACATCGGGATGTCCGACTATCGTTGCCAACTGAACGGCGTCACCCCGTCCACTGCCGTCAGCGTCGAATGACAGAACGCCTGTTTTTTCATTGTAGACAAAGTAGTCGTCCCGATCTTCAGCTTTACCCGATCTGTTGCTGGCGAAATTGTCCTCATCGAGTCTGCCCGCGTCCAAATCGTTCCGGCTGCCCCATATCGCGTCATTGACGTCTTTCAGGCTGAATTGCAACGTATCATCCTTTGATTCAAACCCTTCGATGCGATCGAAGCCGTTGCTCCAGGACGTTACTCCGCTAAATACGATGGTATCGTGGCCACTGCCTCCATCGATGGTGTCATTGCCCTTGCCACCCACCAGAAGGTCATCGCCTTTGCCACCATAGAGCTTGTCATTGCCGTCGCCACCGTACAGTTTGTCGTTGCCCCTGCCGCCGTCCAGGTAGTCATTCCCGTCGCCGCCATAGAGCACGTCATTATTCCGGCCATAGGACCCCTTGTCGTCGTCCTTGTGGTCGTCCTTGTCGTCGTCCTTCTTTTCTTCATCATCGCCAAAGAGCCGGTCGTCGCCCTTGCCGCCGTACAGCGTGTCATTGCCGTCGCCGCCAAAGAGCTTGTCGTTGCCCTTGCCGCCGTCCAGGTAGTCGTTCCCGTCGCCGCCATAGAGCACGTCGTTATTCCGGGCATAGTACCCCTTGTCGTCCTTGTCGTAGTCCTTGTCGTCCTTGTCGTAGTCCTTCTTTTCATCATCGCCAAAGAGCCGGTCATTGCCCTTGCCGCCGTCCAGGTAGTCATTCCCGTCGCCGCCGTAGAGCACGTCATTATTCTGGGTGCGGTCGCCCTTGTCGTTCTTGTCATCGTACCTGTCGTTCTTGCCACTCTCATCATCGCCAAAGAGCCGGTCGTCGCCCTTGCCGCCATAAAGCGTATCGTTGCCGTCGCCGCCGTACAGTTTGTCGTTGCCCTTGCCGCCGTCCAGGTAATCATTCCCGTCGCCGCCATACAGCACGTCATTATTCTGGGTGCGGTCGCCCTTGTCGTTCTTGTCATCGTACTTGTCGTTCTTGCCACTTTCATCGTCACCAAACAACCGGTCGTCCCCGGTGCCGCCATACAGGGTGTCGTTGCCGTCGCCGCCGTACAGTTTGTCGTTGCCCTTGCCGCCATCAAGGTAGTCATTCCCGTCGCCGCCATAGAGCACGTCATCATTCCGGCTTCGATGACCCTTGTCGTCCTTGTCGTCCTTGTCGTCCTTGTCGTAGTCCTTCTTTTCATCATCGCCAAAGAGCCGGTCGTTGCCATCGCCACCATTCAGCGTGTCGTTGCCGTCACCCCCAAACAGTTGGTCGTTACCCCGGCCGCCCGATATCGTATCGTTGCCATCGTCGCCGTAGAGGCGATCATTGCCGCTTTTTCCGTCGATGCGATCATTTCCGTCCAGCCCGTGGATCGTGTCGCCAAAGGGAGTACCGTTAAGAACGTCGTTGCGGCGAGTGCCTGTGATATTAGCCATTTGAATCTCCTGTTATATATTTTTAAAAAGTAATTGCCCGAATGGGCTCTGCCTTAAAGCTTTTAAGCTTTTATTTTTTATAAATGACAGTTACTGGAGTTCAACGGAATAAAGGCTGCTCCCTCACAACTTTATAACTACCCCGTTATGCCGCCCTTTCGGGCCGCATTTGAATCAACAGCATTTCCCGTGCCAGAAAAATGTGTCGCCTTATATAAACAAAGGTTTGTTCGAGATCATGCTCAGCAGTTCATAAGGCATAAGCCGCGTACCCAAGCAAATACCCATCCAGAGAAGCCTCATTGCGTCGCTGCAAACCGACATGTGAAATGGACCCAAAATCGAAAACCCTTCTTTTTTCCCCGAATACTGGCGTTATAACAGCTCTAAATGCGTTTGTCGTCTGACGGAGACACTTCATTTATTTTCTTAAGGATAACTGACGCGTAATGCCGTTATCCGCCGTCGCTTTCAACACCTGTATCCAAACGACGACATTTGCACCAAACTCATCCATGCCCGGCGGAGCCAAAGGCTAGGACAGTACCCAGACACAGCGAAAGGTCGATTTACTACAGCACCGGTATCAACCCGCGTGGCGCTGCGCATTTATTCTGCACCTTCATCATTTCTTAATATCCAACCTCTACGCCTAAGTGCGGCATCGAACAGACGAAACAATTTTCCATCGTATAAGTTAGAGGACGATTAGTTAAGATTGGTTTATTTGGGTAAAAATCCATAAGTAAATATATGTAACCTTCCGCCCCACCAAAAGCCTGAGCGAAGAATGCGGCGAGTGGCAAAGAACCGCTCAGCCTTGATGCTCCCAACAGTCGGACCCCGCCGACTTATTAGGATAAAGCACTTCAGCGAACTGCTTTTTACCGGCTGTCTGGACAAGAATAATAACGATATTTATGAGGCCGTTCTTTAGATGAATCCCGCATACAAGTTGCCCCAAACGGAAATCGCTCGAACCCTCGTCGGATATAAGCGGATATTCGCGACCGTTGGCGTCTTCAGCGCGATCATCAACCTGCTTTTACTCGTCCCCGCCCTTTACATGTTGCAGGTCTACGACAGAGTATTGGCGAGCCGCAACGAGACCACTCTGTTGATGCTGACACTGATGGTCGTTGGCGCGTACCTACTGATGGGCTCGCTGGAATTCGTGCGCAGCTTCGTGCTGATCCGGGTCGGCGCGCAATTCGATATGAGGATGAACAAACGCGTATACGCGGCAGCGTTCGAGCAAAACCTGAAACGTGGTGGCGGTAACGCCGGGCAAGCGTTGCAGGATTTGACGAATATTCGCCAGTTTTTGACCGGCCAAGGCTTATTCGCATTCTTCGATGCGCCCTGGTTTCCGGTGTACCTCATGGTTATTTTTTTGTTCAACCCGTTATTGGGCTTCTTTGCCCTAGGCGGCACTGTCATTCTCGTAGCCCTGGCGTTCCTTAACGAAAGAATCTCGAAGAAACCGCTGACAGAGGCTAGCACCATGGCTGTTGCTTCGAGTAATCTCGCAACCAACAATCTTCGCAATGCGGAGGTGATCGCCGCCATGGGCATGCTGCCCAACTTGATGTCGCGCTGGTTTGGACTGCATAGCCGTTTCCTTCAATTGCAGGCGGAAGCAAGCGAAAAGGCAGGAACAATCGCTGCAGTCACGAAGTTTGTACGCATGTCATTGCAATCGCTGATACTGGGCCTCGGAGCGCTGCTCGTGCTGGATGGCAAGATCACGCCTGGGATAATGATTGTCGCGTCCATCCTGATGGGTAGAGCGTTAAGTCCTGTGGAGCAGTTGATTTCGGGGTGGAAAAACTGGAGCGGGGCGCGCAGCGCCTACCAGCGCTTGAGCGACCTGCTGGAAGCCAATCCCATGCGTGAGCCGGGTATGTCGTTGCCAAAACCGAGTGGCAAACTCTCGGCCGAAGCCGTAACGGCTGGTCCGCCCGGCGCTACCCGACCCGTTCTTAGAAACCTGAGTTTTTCAATTGCGCCTGGCGATGTACTGGGAATCATTGGGCCCAGCGGAGCAGGAAAATCCACTCTCGCACGACTGCTGGTTGGTATCTGGCCCACGATGGCGGGAAAGGTTCGCTTGGACGGAGCCGACATTTACCAGTGGAACAAGGACGAACTGGGCCCCTACATTGGATATTTGCCACAGGATATAGAATTATTCGCGGGGACGGTCAGCGAGAACATAGCCCGTTTCGGAGAGGTCGATTCAGAGAAGGTAGTTATCGCGGCCCAGCGTGCGGGCGTGCATGAGATGATTCTGCGTTTTCCCCAGGGCTATGACACCCCTCTGGGCGAGGACGGTGCCGGGCTCGCGGGAGGTCAGAAACAACGCCTTGGTCTGGCCCGCGCCATCTACGGCGATCCCTCGCTCATTGTACTGGATGAGCCCAATTCCAACCTGGATGAAACGGGGGAATTGGCCCTGATCGGAGCCATCAATGACCTGCGCAGTCGCGGCAAAACAATCGTAATGATCACTCACCGGGAAAGCACCCTGGGTACCACAACCAGGCTGCTGGTTCTTCGCGATGGAGTAGCCCAACTGTTTGGCCCAAGTGAACAAGTCAAGCGTGAGTTGGTCAGAATGAGCCAGCAATTGCCAAAACAGGTAGAAAATGCAAAACAAGCTTCAGCATAATGCGGGCGCAGCGTCAGCTGCGGTCGTTTATGGCGAAGAAATCAAACCATACGCCATTAACACGGATCCCCGGGCCTATACACGATTAGGATGGTGGATCGTCATCGTCGGGGTATGCGGATTTCTATTGTGGGCTTTTCTTGCTCCGCTGGACAAGGGCGTTCCACTCAGCGGCACGGTTACGGTATCGACAAACAGAAAGGCGGTGCAGCATCCAACCGGTGGTACGGTGGAAGCAATCCTGGTAAAGGAGGGAGACCACGTTAAGGCCGGCCAACCCCTGGTGCGCTTTAATGCCGTCCAAGTGACCGCGAGTGCCGAAATGATGCGTGTTAAATATTTCACGGCGCGGGCGGCCGAGGCACGCTTAATTGCAGAGCGTGATGGAACGGAGGAAATCGTTTTCCCCCCGGACCTCTTTCACGAAAAAGACGATCCGCGCGTGGCGAATAATATGAGGATGCAGGAACAGTTGTTGAGTTCGCGATTAATGGCGATTAAAAGCGAATTAGCGGCGCTCGATGAGAATATTGCGGGTTTGAAGTTACAGGCCACTGGCCTGGAGGAATCACGAGACAATAAAAAAGAGCAAATGGCGCTTTTGAAGGAACAACTCGAAGGGATGCGAGAGCTGGCTAAAGAAGGCTACGTCGCACGTAACCGGTTGCTTGATTTAGAGCGGACCTATGCTCAAATCAGCGGCGCGATCTCGGAGGATATTGGCAATATTGGCCGGACGCAGCGCCAGATTGCGGAATTGAAACTACGCCGGATACAGCGGCAACAGGAATACCAGAAGGAAGTCCGTACTCAGCTATCGGATGTGCAACGGGAAGCGGAAGCACTTGCCAATCAGCTCAAAGGGCTGGATTACGACATGGCGAATGCCGTAATAAAAGCCCCGGTAGATGGCACCGTTGTGGGCCTGGCGATATTTACACACGGGGGTGTCATCAGTCCGGGTTTCAAAATGATGGATGTCGTACCAAGCGGTGACTCGCTGGACGTGGAAGGGCACCTGCCGGTACATTTAATCGATAAGGTACACCCTGATCTCCCGGTAGAGCTGATCTTCTCCGCGTTCAATCGGAATCTGACTCCGCATATTCCCGGCGTGGTAACGCATGTCTCCGCCGATCGATTTGTCGACGAACAGACGGGGGCCCCCTACTATAAACTGCGAGCCAAAGTTGCGCCTGAAGGAATGAAACTGATCGCCGATTTGCAGATTCGCCCGGGGATGCCTGTGGACTTGTTCGTGAAAACAGGCGAACGAACCATGATAAACTACATACTGAAGCCGATACTTGACCATATAAAAATGTCGATGACCGAAGAATAATATGCATGTGGTTCCATACCGCCTCTGGATAATCCTGACCTTTTTCACCGCGCTACTTCCAATCAAAACCGTTTCGGCTCTCGGGCTCATGCAGGCCTATGATGCCGCGTTGAACAACGATGCCATCTTTCGGGCCGCGGTGCATGAAAACGAAGCCGGGCAGCAGTTGAAGGTGATTGGTCGCGCCAGTCTGCTACCCGTTCTGTCCGGCACCTATTCGACCAACTTGGTAGACGGGGAGCGCGCCTCATTGGGGCAGGCAGCTCAGCATCTGACCTACCGCAACGAATCCGCTGTCCTTCAGTTGCGTCAGCCGGTGGTCAACTTTGAATCATTCGCTCGCTATAAGCAGGGGCTGGCGCAAACCAGCGCGGCCGATGCCCAGTTTGTGACGCGAAACCAGGACTTGATCGTCCGGCTTGCGGCCGCCTATATGGACGCCCGATTCGCAGAGGATCAGCTGGCGCTTACGTCTTCGCAGATGAATTCATATGCGGAACAGCGTTTAACCAATGAACGCCTGTTCGAAAAGGGAGAGGGAACCCGGACCGAGATGCTGGAAACACAGGCACGCTTCGATCTGGCCGAAGCACAGGTAATCGAGGCCCGCGATAATCTTACGAATGCGCGTAACGTACTCGCGTCCATCGTTGGCGAGGAAATTAGGCTGGTGAATCCGCTGCTGGATGATTTCCGTGCGAAGCCAATGCTACCCTCAAGCTTCGAGGAATGGAAAGAAATCGCCCTGGAGCAGAACCCTGAGATTGTCTCGCAACGGCATGCAGTAGAGGTCGCGCGCCAGGAAATCAACAAGCAGCGCGCCGGTCACGCGCCGCGCGTCGATCTCGTCGCCAGCATTAACAAGTCCAAGTCGGACAATATCATCTTTTTCGGACTGGACACGTTTACCCGCAGCGTCGGCGTACAGGTAAATGTTCCCATATACGCCGGCGGCATGGTCAACGCAATGACGAGCCAGGCCGTGTCAAATCACGAAAGAGCAAAGGCTGAGCTGGACTCGAGAACGGACCAGGTTTTAATCGAATTGCGCAGACAGTTCAATCTCAACCTTAGCAGTTTAAGGCGAATCGACGCGCTGGTGTCGTCTGTCAGCTCCCGGAATGTTCTTCTCGAAGCGACCAGGAAAAGCGCCATTGGCGGAACGCGGAACAACATCGATATTCTCAACGCCGAACAACAATTCTTTGAGGCAAAGCTTGACCTGATGCAGGCACGCTACAACTATCTCCTGAGCTATTTGCGGTTACGCAAAGCGGCCGGTACGGTAGATACGCGTGACCTGCAAAATGTAGCCCGCTATTTTGTTTCCCGGCAATAAAAGTAGAAAAGTCGTAGAAGGCACATTCGATGCGCTGAAGAACTTCCCATCTGCGTTACGCGAAACTACTTTGAATTTTCTGGTCCGCACGCCTGATTCTCGCCCCTAACCGCGATAGCTTATCTTCAATCCGCTCATAGCCTCGATCGAGGTGATAGATGCGATCGATTACCGTCTCGCCCTTTGCGATCAGGCCCGCGAGTACCAGGCTGGCGGAGGCGCGCAGGTCGGTCGCCATCACGTTCGCGCCATCCAGCGCGGCAACCCCGCATACCACCGCGGTGTTCCCTTCTACTTTGATGTCTGCATTCATGCGTTTTAATTCCTGCACATGCATGAAACGATTCTCGAATATAGTCTCCGTGATGATTGCGGTTCCGGTGGCAATGCTGTTCAAAACCATGAATTGAGCTTGCATATCGGTGGGAAAGGCGGGATAGGGAGCTGTACGTAAATTGGTAGATTTCAGCGGATTATTCATTTTTAGATGTATCCAGTCTTCCCCCGACTCGATCGCGGCCCCCGCTTCCATTAACTTGTCGAGTACCGCATCGAGCGTGTCAGAGCGAGTTCCCCTGAGATAAATTTCGCCGCCGCTGGCTGCAGCGGCAACAAGGAACGTACCTGTTTCAATGCGGTCGGGCATGACCCGATGGCTGGCGCCGTGCAGGGCCGGAACGCCTTCAACCGTAATGATATCGCTCCCGACCCCGTGAATTTTAGCGCCCATGGCGACCAGGCAATTCGCAAGGTCCGTTACTTCTGGCTCGCGCGCCGCGTTCTCGAGCACCGTGATCCCATCGGCTAGCGTTGCGGCCATCATTAAATTTTCGGTACCTGTGACAGTAACGATATCCATAACAATGTGCGCGCCATTGAGCCGCTTTGCTTTTGCATCAATGTAGCCATGCTCGATCTCAATCTCCGCCCCCATGGCCTGAAGCCCCTTGATATGCTGATCAACGGGACGCAAGCCGATAGCACAGCCGCCCGGCAACGAAACCCGGGCCGCGCCCTCTCGCGCGAGCATCGGACCCAGTACCAATATCGAGGCCCGCATAGTCTTCACCATTTCGTACGGCGCTACAACATTGGCTAGCGTCGCAGCGGTGAGTCTCGTGCCGTCGCCGTCTGTCACGATGCTCACACCCAACTGGCGCAGCAGGCTCAGCATTGTCGCCACATCGTTCAGGCGAGGGACGTTATCGATCGAGAGCGTATCGCTGGTAAGAAGAGAGGCGCATAAGATAGGCAGCGCGGCATTTTTCGCACCTGAAATATAGGCTTCACCGGACAGAGGCACTCCACCCTGTATGATCAGTTTTTGCATAGTTGAAATATGAAGGAGTTCTCGTCATCATATCGCAAAGGCCGTCTTTACGGTTTCAATTTCAAGCCTCTATATCGGGGCGCCAACCCAAGGAGATCAAATGAAAAAAAGAACGATTCAAACTTCGGACGCACCCCAGGCGATCGGCACTTATTCCCAGGGGATACGGGTCAGCGGGGGAGACACTGTGTATATTTCCGGACAGATCGGCCTCGACCCCGTTTCTATGGAGATGGTCGCCGGGATCGATGATCAGATTCACCGGGTATTTCTAAACCTGACCGCCGTGGCAGCCGCAAGCGGCGGAAATTTAAGCGACATTGTCAAATTGAACGTGTACCTGACTGATCTTGGCAACTTTCAGAAGGTGAACGAAATTATGGCAAGCTACATCACAGCGCCCTATCCGGCGCGGGCGGCGATCGGGGTGTCAGCACTACCGCGTGGGGCGCTGGTGGAAATGGATGCGGTGCTGGTATTGGCTGAGTGAAAGTCGATATCAAACCCTCGACAATTCCAACCGCCAATCGCCCTGGCGGTAAGGCGCTACAGGAGAAGCTCGCCAAATTAGGTATCGCCGATGAGTTCGATCTGGTGCTGCATCTGCCATTGCGTTACGAGGATGAAACCCATCTTTATCCTATCCGGGACCTTCCTGAACGTAAAACAGTACAGGTCGAAGGCACGATCATCGACAATAAAGTCATGTACCGCCCGCGGCGGCAACTGATTTGCGGAGTGGATGACGGCAGCGGTGTGCTTTGGATACGCTTTCTCAATTTTTATGGCAGTCAGGTAAATGCGTATTCGGTTGGCAAGCGAGTGCGGGTGCTGGGTGAAGCACGTCAAGGTTTTTTCGGCCCCGAAATGGTCCATCCCAAATGCCGCGTTGTATATGAACAGGAACCGCTCGCTGACGCGCTCACGCCGATTTATCCCGCGACAGCGGGTCTTTCCTCCGACACCATTCGCAAACTGATTCTGCAAGCGCTACCGCAGGACAGGGACGGCGAAAAGCAGTCGCACTTATCAGAAACTCTGCCCGATCAGGTTATAACGCGACATCGGCTTCGAGGTTTTGGGGACAGCGTGATTTTCTTGCACCAGCCGTCGCCGGACGCGTCCGCCCATCTATTGCAGGAACGCAGCCACCCCGCATGGCAGCGCATCAAGTTTGATGAACTGCTGGCGCAACAGCTATCCATGCGCTTGCATTATCTGCAGCGCCGCGATGCGAGCGCACCTGTTCTGCCGCCAAAGAACAGGTTGACTAAAGCGCTGCTCGCATCACTGCCTTTCCAGCTCACCGACGGGCAGAAGAAAGCCTTTTCGGAAATCAGCAGAGATCTCGCGACAGCCCATCCAATGCAGCGGCTGTTGCAGGGCGATGTCGGCAGTGGCAAAACAATTGTGGCCGCACTCGCGGTTCTGCAGGCTATCGAAAATGATTACCAGGCGGCGCTGCTGGCACCAACCGAGATTCTTGCCGAGCAACATTATCAAAAACTTTGCGCGTGGCTTGACCCGTTACTTACTCCGCTAGGTGTGACAATTGCCTGGTTAGTCGGCACGCAGAAAAAGAAACAGCGGGAAATCATGTTGGCCAATATCGCTTCAGGCAATGCCATGCTCGCGATCGGCACCCATGCATTATTCCAGGAACGGGTGGAGTTTAACCGGCTCGGACTGGCTGTAATCGACGAGCAACACCGTTTTGGCGTTCACCAGCGGCTGGCGTTAAGAGAGAAAGGGTCCAGAAACAACTTGGCGGGCTCGACGCCGCATCAGTTAATGATGAGTGCAACGCCTATTCCCCGCACACTTTCGATGAGCTACTTTGCCGATCTGGATGTGTCGCTCATAGAAGGCTTGCCGCCGGGCAGAACACCAGTCGTGACCAGACTGGTCGCGGATACCCGCCGTGACGAAGTCACGGTACGCATCCGGGAAGCCTGCGGTAGCGGAAAACAGGCTTACTGGGTCTGCCCGCTGATTGAAGAATCTGACGCTTTGCAGCTTAAGACCGCCCTCGACACGTACGAAACTTTGAACCTGACTTTTCCCGAATTAAAAATCGGCCTTATACATGGGCGGCTCGCGCCGCGGGAAAAATCGGGGATTATGGAATCCTTTGTGCAGGGCGAAATTCAGCTGCTAGTGGCGACGACGGTGATCGAAGTTGGCGTAGATGTGCCTAATGCATCGCTAATGGTCATCGAACATGCGGAACGCATGGGGCTGGCGCAACTGCACCAACTGCGAGGGCGTGTCGGGCGCGGCACGACAGGCGGAATATGCATACTGCTGTACCAGAAACCCCTGTCAGCAACGGCACGGGAAAGGCTGAGGATTATATTCGAACAAAACGATGGTTTTGAAATCGCGCGGCATGATCTCCGCCTTCGGGGCCCGGGCGAATTTTTGGGAGCCCGTCAGAGCGGCCTTCCTATGCTGCGCTTTGCTGATCCTGAAAAAGATGAGGAGTTGCTTGAGGCCGCCCGCGCTGCAGCAGACCAATTGTTGCGCGATTACCCGGACCATGCCCAACGCCATGTGCAGCGATGGCTTGGAAGAAGGAGTGAATACCTGCGGGTGTAAACCGGCCGATACCAAGCCTTTGCGTTCAGGTTCGCCCATCCGGACCTGCTTATCAACCCGACTTGATTCGCCGGGTAACAATGAATGATTTTACAAACAAACAATCTAACTCTGGAATATCCTGGCAAACTGCTGTGCCGTAACTTGACCTTGACTATTCATCCAGGCGAATGCTGGGCGATACTCGGTCAGAACGGTTGCGGCAAGACTACTTTGATACACGCGCTGGGTGGTCTGCATGACGTTGAGGCAGCTTACGCGTCATCTATCATGGTCGCAGGGAAGGCACCCCGAGCTTGGGCCAGGCGCGAGCTTGCACGCCATCTCGGCATCCTGTTGCAGGAAGAAACGGGTGATTTCTGGGGGAATGTGTTTGAATATGTATTGCTGGGGCGGCACCCCCACTTGAACGATATGTTCGGCTTTCGAGACGTCGACCACGAAATGACGGTTCGAGCCATGGAGCGCATGCAACTGATGGGGATCGCCCGCCGCTCCCTCGTCACGCTATCTGGCGGAGAGCGTCAACGCGCGCGAATCGCCTTGTTGCTTGCCCAGTCGCCACAATGCCTGTTGCTGGACGAACCACTGCAACATCTGGACTTGCGCCATCAGGTGGGCGTAATGGCGTTGTTCAGGGAATTGGCCCGGCAAGGCAAGGCATTGGTAATGGTGCTTCACGACGTCGGCTGGGCTAGCCACTTCTGCGACCATGCTCTGATGCTGTTCGATGATGGAAGCACAATTGCTGGACCCGTAGAGACGGTGCTCAACCGCGGTAATCTTGAAACTTTATACCAATGCGGCATAAACGAACTCCCGCTGGGACGCGGACGTCATTTCGTGCCGGATTTGACGCCAAGTGTATAATTGGCAACTTGATGCTTTTCTTGGTACGTAATGATCCGTCAACTTCTTCACCGCGTATTCGGCCGTAACACCTCCGCCCCTTCCGCCACGCGCGCCTCATCCTCCAGCCCGCGTATCATTCCTCGTGAACAACACGGCATTGCACGTGACCATATCCACCCGTGCGCGTTGAAAGTCACGTCCGGCTTGCAGGAAGCGGGATACGCCGCTTTCATCGTCGGTGGAGCGGCTCGCGATCTGCTCCTCGGACTGGAACCAAAAGATTTTGATGTGGCGACAAACGCCACACCTGAGGAAGTGCGAGCGATTTTCCGCCGCTCGCGCATTATCGGCCGGCGTTTCCGGTTGGTTCATGTCATGTGCGGGGCCGAGACAGTGGAAGTATCGACCTTTCGAGGCGGTCCCTCAGGGCCCCCAAGTCCTCCAAGTCTTCCAAGTCTTCCAAGTCTTCCAGGTCCCTCGGGTAACGGTGAAAACGGTGAGACACTTCACGCTCACGCCGACGAGCACGGAAGGCTATTGCGGGATAACGTATTCGGAAGCCAGGAGGAGGACGCCAAACGGCGCGACTTCACTGTCAACGCGCTATTTTTTGATCCGGTCCAGGAAGAGCTCTGGGATTATTTGAACGGCTATGAGGATCTCAAGGCGGGGCGCCTCAAAATCATTGGCGACCCGGTGCGGCGCTACCGGGAAGATCCAATACGGATGCTGCGCGTGGTTCGGCTTGCGGCCAAACTCGACATGCAGATAGACCCGAATACCGCCGCGCCAATTGGCGATCTTGCTCCGCTGTTGCGGAATGTGCCCCCCTCGCGATTATTTGAAGAGATGTTGAAACTGCTCCTGTCCGGTCACGCGTTATCCTGTGTGGTGGATTTGCGTACCCGAGGGCTGCACCATGGGCTGCTGCCAATGCTGGACGTGATACTGGAGCAGCCACTTGGCGAACGCTTTATTACGCTTGCGCTCAAAAATACCGATGAGCGGGTGCGTAAGGAAAAGCCGGTGTCCCCCGGGTTCCTTTTTGCCGCCTTGCTTTGGCACGAAGTGCTCGCGGCTTGGAACGCACGTCAGTCAACTGGCGAGAAGCCAGTCCATGCGCTGCATCAGGCGATGAGCGACGTGCTTGCGGTGCAAAACGAGAATCTGGCAATTCCGCGCAGATACGATGCCATTATGAAGGAAATATGGGCGATGCAGTCCCGCTTTACGGGCCGCTCCGGTCGCAGACCGTTTCGCTTGCTGGAACATCCCCGTTTTCGCGCAGCGTACGATTTCATGTTATTGCGGTGCGAAAGTGGTGAGATAGAGATGGAGCTCGGCAAATGGTGGGAAGAATTTCAGCATGCACCCGCTGGAGAACGCGAAGCCATGCTGCTGAAGGATGACGCGCCAAGGAAGCGCCGAAGGACTCGGGGCCGAAAAAAATCAGCCCCTGCCAATACGTCGGCAGCCGACAACACCATTGTTGAGACCTCGGAATAGGTCACATGTCACAGCACCGCGTCGCGACTAACCATGCGGCATATATCGGCCTGGGCAGTAATATGGCCGAGCCTGTAGCGCAAATCCGGAAGGCGCTGGACGAGCTGGCGCGTCTTCCGTCGAGCCACCTCCTGGCGTTTTCCTCACTCTACCGCACCGCCCCGGTGGGAAAACTGGATCAGCCAGATTTCATCAACGCGGTGGCGCTGATCGAAACTGGCTTGCCGCCGCACGATCTGCTTAAAGCCCTGCTCGAAATCGAGCAGGGTCATGGGCGAGTGCGTGAATATCGCAACGGCCCGCGGACTCTCGATCTCGACATCCTCCTGTACGACGATCTGCACTGCAGCGACTGTCACCTGACTCTGCCTCATCCGCGTATGCATCAACGGGCGTTTGTGCTACGCCCGCTTTTCGAAATCGCGCCGGACTGCCGCATTTCCGGTTACGGCGCCATCGCGGAATTGCTCAGGGCGTGCTCCGGACAGCAACTCGAAAGAGAGCCGGGATAAGTGAATCTCGCGGATTATCGTTACATCGTTATCGAGGGACCGATAGGCGCGGGCAAGACCAGCCTGGCACGCTGCATGGCTACTCGCCTGGGTTGTGAACTCCTGCTTGAACAACCCGCGGAAAACCCGTTTCTCGAAAAGTTCTATGGGGACATTCCCCGATACGCCCTTTCTACACAATTGTTTTTTTTGTTTCAGCGAGTTAATCAGCTCCAGGAACTGGCTCAGATCGATATGTTCAGCAATACGACCGTGAGCGACTTCATGCTTGACAAGGATCCGCTGTTCGCGAGGCTCACGTTAAATGATGCCGAGTATGATCTGTACCGCAAAATTTATCATCACCTGCAACCGGAAGCGCCCCTGCCCGACCTGGTGATTTATTTGCAGGCGTCTCCTTCCACGCTAGTCGAACGTGTAAAAAGGCGAGGCAACGCCTTTGAAAATAAAATTTCGGAAGAATACTTATGGCAGTTGGCGGATAGTTACACGAGGTTCTTTCACCAATATGAAGCTGCCCCCTTGATGATCATAAACAGCGAAAATTTAAATTTCGCTGATAGGCAGGAGGATTTTGATTTATTGTTGAAACAGGTGGAGCAGATGCGCGGCCCCAGGGAATATTTTAATTTCGGGATCTAGGGAACTCCCGAACATCGCGAACACGTTCCACCCGCCTGTGATCCCGGCCCCTGGATGAATGCGTCGGGGCGGCGAGGTTACGGCGTACAGATATTTTTATTCGACTATACGATGCACTACAGTAGGAGTTCAGGCATGCGAACCACGCAAGACGCTATACAAAAAATGCGGGACGATGGGGAGAAGATCGCCGTCCTGACGTGCTACGACGCAAGCTTTGCGGCATTGCTGGAAAATGCCGGCGTGGACATCTTGCTGGTGGGAGATTCTCTGGGTAACGTACTCCAGGGGGAAGAAAGCACTCTGCCCGTTACGCTGGATGACATGATTTACCACACCCGCTGCGTAAAGCGGGGGTCGAGCAAGGCGCTCATTATGGCAGACATGCCGTTCGGCACGTCTCAGGTAAGTCCCGAAGCGACATTCGAAAATGCCGCAGAGCTCCTGGCTGCGGGCGCAAATATGGTCAAGCTCGAGGGCGGCACCATTATGGCCGAAACGGTCGCATTCCTCACGCAGCGCGGGATACCTGTCTGTGCCCATATCGGATTAACGCCGCAATCGGTGCATCAGTTAGGCGGCTACAAGGTCCAAGGCACGACTGACTATCAGGCTCGACAGGTGCTGGAGGACGCGGTTGCCCTGGAAAAAGCGGGAGCAAGTATGCTCTTGATGGAGGTTGTTCCCGCCGTGCTGGCGGAAAAGGTGACCAGGACGCTATCTATTCCAACGATTGGTATCGGCGCAGGAGCCAATTGTTCGGCTCAGGTGTTGGTACTTTATGACATGCTGGGTATCTATTCCGGCAAGAAAGCCAGATTCATGAGAAACTTTATGACGGGCGCAACCAGTATCCATGAAGCGGCAACAAATTATGTGAGCGCCGTCAAGAGTGGCGAATTTCCAGGGCCAGAGCATGCGTTTTAGCTTGGGTTGAGTGTTGGACGTCCTGACCGACATCTCATCCTTGCGGGAGAGACTTAAGCGCGAATCTTCCGTCTCTCTTGTGCCCACAATGGGAGGTTTGCACGACGGCCATCTCTCGCTTGTTCGCCTTGCGCGGATGAAGGCAGACTGTGTGGTCACCAGTATTTTTGTAAATCGCCTGCAGTTCTCGCCCACCGAAGACTTCGACCGGTATCCCCGAGCCCTGGCGGATGACTGTAAGCTATTGGAGCAGTCGGGCACATCCGTGGTCTTTGCGCCCTCCGAGCACACACTCTATCCCGTACTTCAGGAATTTATGGTTGAGCCCCCGCCCATTGCAAACAGCCTGGAAGGCGAGTTTCGCCCCGGGTTTTTCCGCGGGGTGGCGACGGTGGTGCTGAAGCTTTTCAATATTGTGCAACCGCAGATCGCGGTCTTTGGCAAAAAAGATTACCAGCAGTTGCACCTGGTGCGGGAACTGGTGAGACAGTTCAACTATTCTCTTGAAATTGTTGCGGGGGAGACTGTTCGTGCACCCGATAATTTGGCCCTGAGCTCCCGCAACCGCTACCTCACCCCCGAAACACGCGCCGAGGCGGCGCGGTTGTATCAAGTCTTGGCGCAAGTCAAAAACCAAATAGAAAAGGGCAATACATGTTTTGATGACCTGGAGAGGAACGCAACAGGAATTCTTTTTGAACACGGCTGGAAAACCGATTACATCTCGATACGGCACACCCATACCCTGGCCCCGGCGCACGAGGGCGACGAGGACATGGTGGTGCTCGGTGCAGCCCAGTTGAGGGGAACGCGGTTAATTGACAACGTAGAATTGCATTTAGAATCGTGAAAGCACGATTGATACCACTCGAACCCCCGCCTTCACTTATCCCATTCATCCAGCCCATCCAGTCTATCCAGTCCAGTTTGCAATACAACGCTTTTCTCAAAAATTCAATCCCGCCGCAGGTTTAGAAACAGGCGTCCCGTACTGATTGACTGGCGTGCAATCTGGCACGGGTCGTACTCCAACATCGAACCTCGAATTACGGCTGGGCATGAGTAGTTCCCACGACCCCAGTCGCATCACATCACCTGGAAGGAGACGTAACACAACTTGGATAAGTCACTCCAGCCAGATGAGGCTGCCGATTCCGTTACCGCGGGGTCTCGTGCCGATCTTGGTGAAGCTGTAACTGATTGAATATTTTACGTTTTATACCGTCTCCGTCTGGAGACATGATAAAATCGTTATTATTCAGGCAGTTAAAGTCGGAAATCCGTTTTTAGTTGCTGGAAGGCAACAACCTGGGACCAAGTAAAACGTAGCTGATCGTCCTGAGCTTATCTTAAGTTGCTGTTTCTCAGCATTTTTATATTATGGCACGAAAAATGCTTAATAGACATTGATTCACCGTGGGTGGTGTTCCCGATACGGGTTCCCGAATAACCGGGGTGAATCTGATAAAAAAAGCTTGGCGGGCCAACAAACAGCCGAGGAGAGAAAGCGTGGCACACGTTGAGTCAGGCTAACGTTTCCGGACCCTGCCTTGACCGCGTAATTCAGCGACGCATAAATCTTGGGCGCAGCCCCAATACAAGGAGGTATCTTAATTATGTTTTCCCTGCACAGCCCGAAGCAAAATCGGATTCTTGCCGCACTGCCGGCGGAAGATTATGCGCGGCTTCTACCTTATCTCGAATTCACGGCGATGCCGTTGGGCCAAACAATTTATGAGCCGGGATCGCCTATTTCGCACTTGTATTTTCCGACGAACAGCATTGTTGCGCCCTTGTATGGTATGCAAAATGGGGCATCGGTACGGCTTGCGATTATCGGCAACGAGGGCCTTACGGGTATTTCCTCTCTATTGGGTGGGGGTGGCACCCCGGCTGGTGTCGTGGTGCAAAGCGCGGGAGATGGGTACAGGGTTAAAGCGAGCGTAATAAAGCAAGAATTCGATTTGAAAGGAAAGTTACAACACCTGGTGTTGTGCTTCACCCAGGCACTGATGACGCAAACTGCGCAAAACGCAGTTTGCAATCGCCATCACAACATCGAGCAGCAGCTATGCCGCTTTCTACTGATGAGCCTTGATCGTTTACCCGGTCATGAGTTGCAGATGACACATGAGCAGATCGCTGTCATGTTGGGCGTACGCAGGGAAAGTGTAACGCAGGCTGCCCTTAAGCTGCAGATGATTGGAGCCATTCAATACAGCCGTGGACATATTGCCGTGCTGGATCGCGAGGAGCTGGAAAATACCGTGTGTGAATGTTACACCGTCGTAAACAATGAATACGAACGCCTGTTCTGCAATAATAGCTGCGCGACTGCAGATGTTGCCGTCACCAGGAAAACCAGCAAAGAGTTGTGGTCTGTGAGCTGAGGAGAGCCCCGGTCTACTCAGCGAGCACCAGGTTCCCCCCCTCCCCTAACCCTGGTGCAAGTTGAGTAGACCGGTTTTTAACCAGCGATCAGTTCTGATTCACACTCATGAGTTCTCTAAGGACATATGGCAGGATACCGCCATGAAGGTAATAGTCCACCTCTATAGCCGTATCGATACGGCATAACAACTCAATTTCGCGGCGGGAACCGTCCGGGTTCCGGATGACGAGCGTGACGTTCTGCTGTGGGCGGATGGCTTCCAAGCCCAGGAGATCGAATTGCTCATCGCCCTTGATCCCCAATGATTGAACGCTGTCATCGCCCTTGAACTGCAATGGCATTACGCCCATTCCGACGAGGTTGCTGCGGTGGATGCGCTCAAAGCTCCGTGTAATCACTGCCTTGACACCGAGCAACTGTGTTCCTTTCGCAGCCCAGTCCCGGCTGGAGCCGGTGCCATATTCTTCCCCGCCGAATACCAGTGTGGTCACTCCTTCCGCAATATATTTCATGGCTGCATCGTAAATACTCATCTGCTCACCATCCGGCTGATGCATGGTAATTCCGCCTTCGCTGCCGGGTATCATCAGATTTTTGATACGCACATTGGCGAACGTCCCGCGCATCATCACCTCGTGGTTACCGCGTCGCGCGCCGTAGCTGTTGAAATCCGACTTGGATACGCCGTGCGCAAGCAGATATTGACCAGCAGGCGAAGTCTCCTTGATTGCACCTGCGGGACTGATATGATCGGTCGTCACTGAATCGCCAAAAATCCCCAGAACGCGCGCATTGACGATCGCGCGAAGTTGAGCCGGCCGCATGGAGAAATCCTGGAAGAACGGGGGCTCAGCAATGTAGGTCGATGTCGGCCAGTTGTAAACCTCTCCGGCGACCGATGACACTTCGTTCCATAGCGGATGATCCTTGGTAAGGTTGCTGTAGAGTCGCCGGAATGTTTCGGCATTCGCGGCGAATTTCATTAATCCCTGGATCTCTTCCTCGCTCGGCCATATATCGGACAACCAGACGGGGCTGCCGCCTTGGTCGAAACCCAGCGGCTCCGCCGTCAAGTCTTTCCGCATCGAGCCGGCGATAGCATACGCCACGACCAGTGGGGGCGAGGCGAGGAAATTTGCGCGAATACTGGGGTGGATCCGCGCCTCGAAATTTCGGTTTCCCGACAGCACGGCGGCGCACACCATATCATTCGCCACCACGGCCTCCTCGATTGGTTCTGACAGTGGCCCGGAATTACCTATGCAAGTTGTGCAACCGTAGCCTGCCAGGTCAAAACCGAGTTTTTCGAGGTAAGGCATCAAACCGGTCGCGCTAAGATATTCCGTCACTACTCGCGACCCGGGTGCCAATGAAGTTTTTATATGGCGTTTTACTGTCAGCCCTTTTTCCACTGCTTTCTTGGCCAGCAACCCGGCCGCGAGGAGTACACTGGGGTTCGAGGTGTTGGTACAGGATGTAATCGCCGCAATCAGAACATCTCCATGCCCTAAATCGACCGGACCGTTCTTAAAGCAAACGGGCGTTTCCACCTGATCGAGAATCGGGCGGTTGTTGACCATCTCTGTGATGTTTCTTTCCGCTCCCGGCCTCACCGTCGCTTTATCCTGATTCAAGCTACTGGCTACAGACTCACTTGCTGCGGAACTCTCATTACAGTCACGCACCGAATAGCGCTGGTTTAGGTCCGTCACGTTTCTTCCATAGCCACTTTGTGGAACCGGCTTGCTGAAAAGCTCGATAAACCTGGATTTGACGTCGGCGAGTTCAATGCGGTCCTGTGGACGCCTGGGACCAGCCAGTGAGGGCGAGACCGTGCCCAAATCAAGCTCCAGTTCACGCGAGTAGTCGATTTGTCCCTTAAAAGGAATGCCGTACAATTCCTGAGCCTTGAAGTAGGATTGAAAGGCGGCGATTTCGTCTTCATCACGCCCCGTTCCCCGAAAATATTCGATAGTACGGTCATCCACGGGAAAGAAACCCATGGTGGCGCCATACTCAGGCGCCATATTCGCGATGGTGGCACGATCCGGGACGGTGAGCGAGGCGGTCCCTTCCCCGAAAAACTCCACAAACGTACCCACCACATGGGACTTTCGCAGCATTTCGGTCACGGTGAGCACAAGATCAGTTGCCGTGACGCCACTACGCAGTCTACCGGTGAGGTTCACACCAACAACATCCGGTGTTAAAAAGTAAACCGGCTGCCCGAGCATCCCCGCTTCTGCCTCGATCCCGCCAACTCCCCAGCCCACCACCCCGATCGCGTTAATCATCGTAGTGTGGGAGTCTGTTCCGACCAGGGTGTCGGGGTACACCAGGCCATCTTTCTGATAAACCCCACGCGCAAGGTACTCCAGATTGACTTGGTGCACTATTCCGATACCTGGCGGAACGACCTTGAACGTATCGAATGCCTGCATACCCCATTTTATGAACTGATACCGCTCACTGTTGCGGCGAAATTCCATTTCCATATTAAGGCGAAGGGCCTCACTATTACCGTAGTAATCGACCTGCACCGAGTGGTCAACGACCAGGTCAACCGGTACAAGGGGCTCGATCAGCTTGGGATTCCTTTCCATTCTTTTTGCAACGCTGCGCATCGCAGCGAGATCGACAAGGAGCGGCACGCCGGTGAAGTCTTGCAATACGATGCGCGACACCACAAAAGGAATCTCATCCACCCGCGGCGCGTTGGGCTGCCAGTTTGCGAGCCGTCTTACATGAGCCTCAGTAATTTTTTTCCCATCGTAATTGCGCAAAACCGATTCAAGCACAATACGAATGGAGACTGGCAACCGTGAAACTGTCCCCACCCCGGACGCCTCGAGCGCAGGCAAGGAATAGTATCTGGCGTGTTTGCCGGGCGAAAGAGGGATTTCTTTCAACGTGCTGAATGAATTCTGGATCATGGATGCTCCCGAGATATTGGCAAGGACCCCATTCGACAGGCTCATCTGAACCGTTTAACGTTGGGGGTTCTGAATGAACTAAGAGCTTTCTTTCAATCAATGCCAGGTAATGGTTTTAGTGAGCTTTTTTATATTCAGCAAGCTCTGCTTCAATCACACTGCTGGCAAAACTCTGATACGCGCTGCCAATACGTTTGGCCATGGCGTCCGGAAAAAGATGAAATATACCCGATTCCAGTGCAGCAATTATCCCTTCGGCGACAACCAAAGGAGGCTCGGCAATTCCCTGCAGGGCTGCGGCACCGCTCATATCGGTCGCAATGAGACCAGGGTGCACGCTCAGTACCGCAGTGCCCTGCTGACTCAGCAACTCACGTAGCGCCTGGGTGATTGAGTAGCTCGCCGCCTTGGTCGCGGAGTGTGTCGCAAAATCGGGAGCGCATTTCAACGATGCGATCGAGTTCATCTGTACGAATGCTCCTCCTCCATTTTTCTTGAGAATGGGCGCAAAAGCTTGAGCCACCCGCACGAGCCCGTATACATTGATTTGCATGCCAAGCTCAATCGCATCTATAGCGTCAGGGTCAAATGGCGTATGGGCCTTGAAAACAGCAGCATTGTTAACCACTACTTCAACATCCCTCGCCCTGTGGGCTGCTGCCATGATCGTTTCGGGTTTAGACAGATCAAATTGAACAACTGTCAACCTCTCCCCATAGCGTTCGCTGAGGGCGTTAGCAGAAGCTGGATTGCGTACTGCCGCATAGATTTTCGCTACGCCGCGACGCAGGAACGCCTCGACAATCGCCTTGCCGATTCCCCTATTCGCGCCGGTCACAAGCGCGGTCTTACCTTCGATGTTGCAAGTTATCTTCACTTCGTTCGAGTCATCGCCGATCAGCGACCGGCTTAGCCATTGGCAAGTGGTTAAATTATAGTCCGGTTAAGCCACATCTCTACCCATTGGCGGAAAATTATTCGCTCCCGAGGTTGCGGTAAAACAAGGCGCGGCAGAATATAGCCGCCGAAATGTTCGCAGCATAATTTCCGTATAATTTAAAAAATCATGTAATATGAACAACATGTAATGCCTTAAAGTGGTAGATGCGTGACTTTTCAATTTTTGCACGAGAGCACGCCGTCCTGGTCAATTTCTTGATGAGCATGTGTAATGGTGCCTCCCACGCTGGTCCTGGTGCACGGTTTCCTTGGCTTCTCACATTGGGGTCCCATCGAGTATTTTCGCGGAGTCCGAAAGATGCTGCTTCGTGCGGACATCCATGCGCTCATACCCGAGGTGCCGTCTGCGGGTTCCATAGCCATGCGCGCAGAGGTGCTTGCTCGAAGGCTGTTCCGCACCGATGCGCCTGCCTTTGCTTTAGTGGGACATAGCATGGGGGGACTGGATGCGCGATATATGATCACCCATCTCGATCCCGACCGACGTGTCAAGAGCCTGCTCACCGTTGCAACGCCGCACCGGGGCACGCCTCTGGCTACGTGGTTCCTTAAAGCGTCGGGACCTATTCCAGCCTGGATTCGGCACATCGGAAAGCCCGGGTTGGGGGAGTTAACGCCCGACGCGCGTGCAGCGATGCCGATCCCAAACCGCGAAGATGTTGACTACTGCTCCTATGCAAGCTTCCGCGCAATTGATGAGCTCCCATTCTGGCTCCGCCCCTATGGGCGCATCATCCCCGAAGACAATGACGGAATGGTGCCGCTGAGCTCCGCGAAATGGGGGAAATTTCGCGGTGCCGTGCGCGCGGATCACCTGGAAGGTATCGGCTGGAGCATCGCTTTGCCTGATGCCCGATCTAGGCGGCCCTTCAATCACCTCGCCTTTTGGAGTGAAGTGGCCACCGCAGCCTTGGCCGGAGCAGAGGGCCCAACAAGCTAACGGGGAGAGCATGGATCAAAACGAGATGAAGAAATACGACATGCCATGGTACGACTGGGCGGTATTTGCGGTACCTGCGCTCTTTTTCATCGGCCTCGGCATTGAGTCCGCACTAGGCCCCAGCCCGGCCGATGGCGTCATACACCGTGACTTCCGCGCCATTGCACATTGGTTTGATCCGGTATTCTTCCAATATAACCTTGTCATGGCATTGCTAACGGTTCTGGTGGTGCCATCGCTTGCACTCAGCTATATTCAGGCGATGGCGAACCGCAAAGAGCGCCGGCTCCAGAATGAGGTACCGCCTGAGCGACGTGCCGAGGTCCGCAGAAGGATGGGACGGCGTGCTTCGTTCAGCAGTTACCGGGGAAGTGTCTGGCTGACGACAACGGTGGTTCTGCTCGGCACATCGATCCTTCTGCTGTTTAAGCCCGTCTCGGTCGATGGCGGCACGGGCGTGGATTTCGGTCTCGGCGCGAATATGTTGATCATGGGACCGTTCGCCGAACTGTATGAAAAAAATCCCGACGCATATTATTCCCATCTCATTCGCAACCAGATCGCATTTCAGTTCGGATTTCTGGGCGCTTATGTCTATTTTGTTGGCTCCGTCGTGCGCGCTTACTTCACCATGGATTTGACGTCCCACACATTTGTGGATGGTGCGATACGCATGATCGTGGCCAGCATACTGGCCCTGGTGCTCTCCTTTGCCTACGACTTTGTCCTTCCTGGCGATGTCCCATCCGTCACGCGCAACGTCGCTACGGCCGACGGCGGCCCGGCAGAAGCTCCCTCCGCGTCCAGTCCTGTTTCCGAACCTGGAGATAAGCAGGACCAATCCCCGGGCATGGAAGCCGCGCTACCGGCGAACCTGAGCCTGCTTCCGATTGTGGCGTTCTTCTTTGGTTTCTATCCGAAACGTGCCTCCCTCGCCCTTGAGCGTGTTGCACTCAAGGTCATGAAGAATATCATTCCGGGTGATGGATATCGCGCGTTACCGCTTTCCATGCTGGCGGGCATGAGCTATTCGCATGAATTGAGATTGGAACGAGAAGGCTTCGACAACGTTGAAAATTTAAGCAATGCCGACGCCGTGGACCTTGCCGTCCGCACCTGCTTCAGCTACCCCCAGCTAAAGCAGTGGATAGACGCGGCTTTGCTCGCGTCTCACCTGCGGGAAGACTACCCCTACTTTGTACGACGTTCCGGCCTCTCGGCCAGTGAAGAACTGCATTACTTCCTGTCCGCCTGCGATGCACACAACATCGATGGGGTGCAACAGCTGGTGGCCGCCTTGTCGACAGACCCCGCGGAGGCCACATCCTGGAAGCTGAGACTCACAGCGCTGAAAATATTGCTGGATAAAAACGCCGCTGATAATAAGTGTAGCGACGCGGAAGGAAGCGAGCACAGGCCGGGCCAGATTGTTTCCCTTGGGGTTGGCCTTGGGGTTGGAGAGCGTTCCCCTTAAACCACGAACATATCAACAAACTCGTTCACCGGTGTTGACTCCAGTTTTTTTTGATCCAGGCAAAGGTCGATTATTGATTGTTGACGTCCCTTGGGAAAGAGACGCGCAAGGTTTACGCTAAATTTGTCTTCCAGAAAGGGGATACCCTCTCTGCGGCGCAATCGGTGACCGATCGGGTATTCGACCACTACTTCGTCCAGGCTCCTGCCATCCTTGAATGTGACCGTGAGACCGTTGGCAATGGAACGTTTTTCCGGATCGTAATAATCCTGGGTAAATTTGGGATCTTCGATACACGTTATTTTTTCGCGCAGCTCGTCGATGCGCGGGTCAGCAGCCACCGCGTCCTCGTAGTCGTCTGCAGTGAGCCGGCCAAAAATAAGCGATACCGCAACAATGTATTGAATGCAGTGATCGCGGTCAGCAAAATTGTTGAGCCTGCCTTTCTTATCGATAATACGAATGGCCGCTTCATGAGTGCGGATAGTGACGCTGCTAATGGCGGCGATGCGGTCCTTTACCTGGCCATGAAGCTGCATTGCACACTCCGCGGCCGTTTGCGCGTGAAATTCCGCAGGAAAGGAAATCTTGAACAAGATGTTTTCCATCACGTACGAGCCCCATTCTGCGACTGGCCGCTGGAGACGGAATGACTTTCCCTGGAACAATACATCGTAAAATCCCCAGGTTTTCGCGGTAAGCGCCGTGGGGTAACCCATCTCCCCTTTCAAGGTGATGAGCGCAAGCCATACCGCCCGGCTGGTGGCATCGCCCGCAGCCCAGGATTTGCGCGAACCGGTATTCGGCGCGTGGCGATAAGTGCGCAACGCTTGCCCGTCCACCCATGCCTGTGAAAGCCCGTCCATTATCTGGCTATGGCTGCCCCCGAGCAAATGCGTTACCACTGCAACCGAGGCGACCTTCACCAGTACCACATGGTCCAGCCCCACCTTGTTGAAACTGTTTTCCAGAGCAAGGCAGCCTTGTATTTCATGAGCCTTGATCATGGCCGTAAGGACCTCATGCATCGCGACCGGCTCTTTTCCCTCCATCACTGCCTTGCGCGAATGCCAATCGGCAACGGCCAGGATACCGCCCAGATTGTCAGATGGATGGCCCCACTCGGCAGCCAGCCAGGTATCGTTGAAATCCAGCCAGCGGATCATTGTGCCGATATTGAATGCTGCCTGCACCGGATCGAGCGTGAAGTGGGTGCCGGGAATTCTAGCGCCGCAGGGGACCGTCGTGCCGGGCACGATCGGCCCCAGCAGCCGGACACACGCGGGGTAAGTAAGCGCTTGCATCGCGCAACCCAGCGAATCCATTAAACAGTAACGTGCTGTGGCATAGGCCAGGTCGCTCCCAATTTCCCAATTGATGACGTAGTCGGCGATATCCGACAACAATTGATCAGGCTGGGCATGGGTATCAGGCATACGGGCGCTCATGTTTCGTATTATTGGAGAGTCGTCGGAACGATTATCGTATTCTGTTAAAGCAGAAATCGGAAACAGGAATTGTCGCGGTGGTGTAATAAGGATGACATAACGAGTCGCAACGAATGCGCTATATTAGATAAAAGAAATGATGCTGCCGTTCAGGTCCGAGTCAAATAGGAAACGGCAAATCGATCACCTGAGGTTTAGCCGCCCAGGAGCGCGGTCCCGAATGAATAACGCTCGAATTTCCATTGCGCTCGTTCTGCTCGGGTCGATTTTGGTCACCCCGGCAATAGCGTGGAGCCAGTCTCATTCCGGACTCGCATTTGGATTGGGATTTCTAGGCGGCCATGGGTCGGGGTATTACGGCAGAGTGCCTTATTTTCCTTACGATGGATATCCGCCACGCTATGGATTTACGCCCTGGTATGGGTTTGGGCCTTACTATAGCTATGGTTCCAGCTACCCCCCGGTAGTCGTGGAACCGTCGCCACCTCCTGTATATATTCAGCAACAACAGGTGAGCCCACCCCAGCCCCGAGCCCCTGCCGCCTATTACTGGCATTATTGCCACGACCCGGAGGGGTATTATCCTTATGTCACGAATTGCCCCGGCGGCTGGCTCCAGGTCGTACCCCGACCAGATCAATAAGCACTTCGCGTTGACCCCATCATTAAGAGCACCAACGGGGCATCCTCCTGTCCCGAATCATCTTCTGCTGGCGCGCATGCTGATTAAATGGGCGGGTATTCTTGCCTGCCTTGGCGCCGCACCAAGGCAATATTTTGAAAGGCCGCCGGCAATGTAACTCTACGTTATGCCTGATGGGCCATGTTGCCTGCCAGCGTACATGACTGGAGGGGAACCCAGGAGGAAACGCCAGCGTTGTTTTGCTGCAATTCGTATATTCGACCGCTCTACGCTGCTCCGCTATTGCGCGCCGCAATCGGTATGAATTCCCGCTCCTCCGGCCCAATGTAGTTCGCCGACGGCCGGATAATCTTGCTGTCGACGCGTTGCTCGATGATATGCGCGGCCCAGCCGCTGGTCCGCGCGATGGCGAACAGGGGCGTGAACATGCCTGTCGGGACGCCCATCGTGTGATAGCTCACGGCGGAAAACCAGTCGAGATTGGGAAACATTTTTTTGACGTTCCACATTACGGTCTCCAGCCTTGCCGCAATATCGAACATTTTCCCGTCTCCCGCCTCCATCGACAGCTTCCTCGCCACCTCACGGATGACCCGGTTGCGAGGATCGGCGAGGGTGTAGACGGGGTGGCCAAATCCGATAATGATTTCCTTGTTCGCCACGCGGCGGAGAATGTCTGCCTCAGCATCGTCCGGATTGTCATAGCGCGTCTGGATATCGAACGCGGCCTCATTCGCTCCCCCATGCTTAAGCCCGCGCAATGCGCCAATGGCGCCGGTAATTGCAGAATAGAAGTCCGAGCCGGTGCTGGCAATTACGCGCGCGGTAAAGGTGGAGGCATTAAACTCATGCTCGGCGTAAAGCACCAAAGAGGTTTGCATCGCTCTCACCCATGACTCGGGCGGGGGCTCGCCGTGCAGCAGGTGCAGAAAGTGCCCCCCGATGGAATCATCATCAGCCACGAGGTCGATGCGGCGATGATGGTGAGAATAGTGGTACCAGTACAGCAGCATTGAGCCAAGACACGCCAGCAACCTGTCGGCCAGTTCGCGGGCGCCTTCGATGGAATGGTTCTCCGCTTCCGGCAGCATGGTGCCGAGTGTGGAAACGCCCGTGCGCAGAACATCCATCGGATGAGCGGTTACCGGAATCGTTTCCAGAACAGTTTTAACACCGCTGGGCACTTCGCGCATGCCTTTGAGTTTCTCCTTATACGCAGTCAGCTCAGCCAGCGTGGGCAGTTTCTCATGCACCAGCAGATAGGCAATCTCTTCGAACTCACAGTTGCCGGCGATGTCCAGAATGTCATAGCCGCGGTAGTGAAGATCGTTACCGGTTCTGCCGACGGTGCAAATGGCCGTATTGCCCGCTACCACCCCCGAGAGCACCACGGACTTCTTAACTCTGGCGGGGGTATTTTCAATAGCCTTATTCATTCTCGGGTTCTCCAGGCAAATCCGAACCGGCCGAAAAAAGCGTATTCAGTTTCTCCTCGTAGGCATGGTAATCAAGAAAATCGTATAGCTCGGCACGAGTTTGCATATTAGCGATCAAATTTTTCTGCGAGCCTTCGTGGCGTATGGTCCGGTACACATTAAGCGCGGCAGCACTCATGGCGCGAAACGCCGAAAGCGGGTAGAGAACGAGGGAAACTTTTCCTTCTGCCAACTCCTCGACGGTATAAAGAGGCGTCGCGCCGAACTCCGTAATGTTGGCAAGGATGGGCACTTTCACCGCGGCGGCAAACTTGCGGTACATATGAAGTTCGGTGATCGCTTCGGGAAAGACCATGTCCGCGCCTGCCTCCACATAGGCTCGGGCGCGGTCGAGGGCCGGTTCCAACCCTTCCACCGCAAGCGCATCCGTCCGTGCCATGATTACAAACCCGGGATCGCTTCTGGCATCCACCGCCGCCCTGATACGATCCACCATTTCCGGCTCGGTGACAAGCGTTTTGCCAGGTCGATGACCGCACCGCTTGGCCTGCACCTGATCCTCAATATGCATTGCACCGGCGCCAGACTTAATCAGGGATTTTACCGTCCGAGCGATATTGAAAGCGCTACCGCCGAAGCCGGTATCCGCATCCACCAACAATGGCAAATCCGTGGCGTCCGTAATCCGGCGTACATCGGTCAGCACATCATCCAGGGTGGAAATACCCAGATCGGGAATACCCAGAGATGCCGCCGACACACCACCGCCGGAAAGATATATCGCCTTAAAGCCGGTGCGCGCCGCCATGAGCGCTGTGTAGGCATTGATACAGCCAGCCACCTGTAGAGGTCTTTCCTCGTTAAGCGCGGCGCGAAAACGGGAACCTGCGGATGGGATCATTGACGAGAATTGACTGGAGCGCTGGAAGAAATTTGGTCAGAATAAGTGCCTTACGGAATCGCGCTCTTCCACTAGCTCCCGATAAGTAATCTCCATTTTTTCGCGGCTGAACGGGCTAATTTCCAGATCAGGCACGACTGAGCACAGGCCGCCTCGGCATATCACAGGAAAACCATACATGACGCCCTCGGGAATGCCGTAGCTCCCATCGGAAGGAACGGCCATGGATACCCAGTCGTTCTCCCGCGTGCCGAAAACCCAGTCGTGGACATGTTCGATTGCGGCGTTCGCGGCGCTGGCTGCGCTCGATGAACCCCGCATCCTGATAACGTCGGTACCGCGATTCTGCACCACAGGAATGAAGTAACTTTCGATCCATTCAGGGTCGCGGATGAGATCTACCGCTTTGGCTCCATCAACCTCCGCATGATTCAGATCGGGGTACTGCGTCGAAGAGTGGTTGCCCCAAACAATCATCTTTCTTACACTCGAAACCGTGCGACCCGCTTTCGCCGCCAACTGCCACAACGCGCGATTGTGGTCCAGTCGCATCATTGCAGAAAAATTGCCGGGCTTCAGGCCGGGCGCATTTTTCATGGCAATGTACGCGTTTGTGTTCGCCGGATTACCCACGATCAGTACCTTGACATCCCTTTGGGCGAATTCATCCAGAGCCCTGCCCTGAGCACTGAATATGGCGCCATTCGCCTCCAGCAAATCCTTGCGCTCCATATCTTTGGAGCGTGGCCGGGCGCCTACCAATAAGGCGATTCCCGCATCGCGAAACGCGATTTTGGGATCATCCGTTATCGTGACGCCGGTTAACAGCGGAAAAGCGCAGTCTTCCAACTCCATCATCACACCCGTGAGCGAGGGCAGCAATTGGGGTATGTCAAGCAATTGCAGGATCACGGGTTGATCTTTGCCGAGCATTTCCCCTGCCGCAATACGGAACAACAGGCTATATCCGATCTGACCAGCGGCGCCCGTAATTGCGACGCGAACGGGGTTATGCATTCTTGCGCTCCTGTAGGAGATTGCCGCTACAGAAAATTCAGGGTGGTATCCGGGTGGCCGGCGTTCAACCGCAACACATATCAATTTTCAACCGGCAGAATGGGCCTCGACTTCATCCGTCATTTTCACGCTTGAGACGATGTTCGCTAGCGGCAAATGAACCGGACTATAAAAACATTCATCTTCACTGTCAAATTACCATCACGTCAGTATTCCGGAATGCTCTCGGCGCAGGATTGAATGGACTGCGTTTTAGCTCAGCTCGGTTGTATCGCCCGATATTACCGTCTAAACTTAACCAGCCCCAAGTGGAAGCCAGGGAAACCAAAAATTGCGGAAAAACCAGCCCAAGTATCTTAACCTGCTTCAAATCAAGCAGCCGACGCCGGCCGTGGTTTCGCTCCTGCACCGCATAAGCGGCGCGCTACTATACTTCCCGGGTATCCCTGCCCTTCTCTGCGGCCTGCAAATGGCACTGAGCTCTCCTGAGAAGTATGCTCAACTGCAATCAATTTTAACTGGCCCGCTGGCCAAGGTTGGCTTACTGCTTTCATTGTGGTTCTTCGTACATCATTTCTGCGCCGGCATACGTTTCCTTGCGCTTGATCTTCATTACGGAATCGAACTCCAGCACGCCCGCCTCACCAGTAAAATTGTCCTGGTGACTGGCATCGCGATCACCCTCCTCATCGGGATATCAATATGGTGAAGCGCACGGCGCGTCTGACAACCGGGGCGAATTACGGGCTGCGCGACTGGCTGGCGCAGCGCGTTACGGCAGTGGTGATGGCAATCTTTATCCTGTGCCTGATGGGGGTGCTGCTCATTTCCCCACCACAGGGTTACGCGGAGTGGAAGGCGATATTCAGTAACCAATGGATGCGCATTGCTTCCTTCCTTTTTCTTGTCAGTCTCTTCTGGCACGCGTGGATCGGGGTGCGCAATATTCTCATGGATTATGTTCACGCTACCGGTGTGCGCCTGACGTTACAGATATTGGTCATTCTATCTCTGCTGTTTTATACCGTGTGGTCTGCCGAAATTCTATGGAGTGCGTGAATTAGCGTGGCGATCGTTACAAGAAAATTTGATGCGGTAATCGTGGGGGCCGGTGGCGCTGGCATGCGGGCCGCATTGCAACTGTCCGAAGCTGGACTCAAAGTGGCGGTACTGTCCAAGGTATTTCCCACCCGTTCCCATACAGTAGCAGCGCAAGGGGGTATCGCGGCGGCGCTCGGGAACGTTACCGAGGATAATTGGCACTGGCACATGTATGATACGGTAAAGGGATCCGATTATCTGGGCGACCAGGACGCCATCGAGTTCATGTGCCGTCAAGCCAGCGAGGTGGTATACGAACTCGAACATTTCGGCATGCCCTTCGACCGTCTCGACAACGGGAAAATTTACCAACGGCCATTTGGGGGCCAGTCGCAAAATTTTGGCGGCGCGCAGGCAACGCGCTCATGCGCGGCGGCGGATCGTACCGGCCATGCCATGTTACACACGCTTTATCAGCGCAATGTCCAGGCCAACACCCAGTTTTTTATTGAGTGGATGGGACTGGACCTGATTCGCGATGCCGACGGCGATGTGTGCGGTGTGACCGCGCTGGACATTGAAACGGGTGAAGTCATGGCGATGCAGGCCCGCGCCACCTTGTTCGCCACCGGCGGGGCAGCGCGCATATTCAGCGCCAGCACCAATGCTTTCATCAATACAGGCGATGGTCTCGGTATGGCGGCGCGCGCCGGCGTTCCGCTGGAAGACATGGAATTCTGGCAATTCCACCCGACCGGTGTTTTCGGTGTTGGCGTACTCATCAGCGAGGCGGTGCGCGGCGAAGGCGGCTATCTGCTCAACAAGGATGGGGAGCGTTTTATGGAACGCTACGCGCCTCACGCCAAGGACTTGGCCAGCCGGGATGTGGTGTCCCGCGCCCTGACAATGGAAATACAGGCGGGCCGTGGATGTGGCAGGGATGCAGATCATTTGTTGCTGAAGCTCGACCATCTGGGCGCGGACGTGATCAAGACCCGGCTGCCCGGCATTCGCGAAATCGCAATGAAGTTTGCCAATACGGACCCTATCCGTGATCCAATTCCGGTGGTACCCACCGCCCATTATATGATGGGCGGCATCCCGACCAATTTCCTTGGGCAAGTGGTTGCGCCGTACAAAACGGGACCCGAGGAAGTTGTTCAGGGCTTTTACGCGGCTGGGGAGTGTGCCTGTGTCTCCGTGCATGGCGCCAATCGGCTGGGAACAAATTCGCTCCTGGACATTCTCGTGTTCGGCCGCGCCGCCGCCACCCGGATTATAGAAGACCTTAAAAAGAATCAGCACCACAAGCAGCTACCCCCAGACGCTGCGGACAAGTCGTTGGCGAGACTGGCCCGCCTGGAGGGTCAGAGGGATGGCGAAAGCGTGGCGCAGGTGAGCAATGCGATGCGCAAGACCATGCAGAGCCATTGCGGCGTATTTCGTTTTCCCGACATGCTCAAGCAGGGCGTGGAAAAACTGAGTGACATCCTGGAACGCGCCAGGCAAACGTCAATCGGGGATAAGAGCCGGGTGTTCAACACCGCCCGCGTCGAAGCGCTGGAACTCGACAACCTGATCGAGGTCGCTATGGCCACCATGGTCTCGGCTGAGGCCCGAACGGAAAGCCGGGGTGCGCATGCGCGTGATGACTTTCCCGAACGGGATGATAACAAGTGGCTCAAGCATACTTTGTATTTCAGTGAAGGCAGGCGCCTGGACTATAAACCCGTGCGCTTGAAACCGCTGACGGTGGAATCGTTCGCTCCGAAGCCAAGGACGTACTAAACCGCATATTTATGATATCTCCATGCCGAAGGAACAGACCGTGAAATTCTCCATTTACCGCTTTGATCCCGATAAGGATGCGACTCCTTACATGCGGGACTATGATATCGAACTGGAGCCAGCCGATCGGATGCTGCTCGATGCGTTGGAGCGTATCAAAACGGTGGACGATAGTCTGAGTCTCCGCCGCTCCTGCCGCGAAGGAGTTTGCGGCTCGGATGGAATGAACATCAACGGCCGCAACGGATTGGCGTGCATCACGCCGCTGGCGGGGCTGAAGGAACCAGTGGAGCTGCGCCCCTTGCCGGGCCTGCCGGTGATACGCGACCTGATCGTGGATATGACGCAATTCTTTAAACAATATCATTCGATCAAGCCCTATCTCATCAATAACGATCCGCCGCCGGAAACAGAACGGTTGCAATCGCCTGAGGAAAGAGCTGAGCTGGACGGACTGTACGAGTGCATTCTCTGCGCGTGCTGCTCCACTGCATGTCCTTCGTTCTGGTGGAACCCGGATAAATTCGTGGGGCCAGCGGGGCTGCTGCAAGCCTATCGCTTTCTCGCTGATAGCCGCGACCAGGCAACTGCCGAGCGACTGGATTATCTTGAGGACCCTTATCGCCTGTTCCGCTGCCATACGATCATGAATTGCGCGGATGTGTGTCCCAAGGGGCTGAACCCAACCAATGCTATCGAGAATATCAAGGATATGATGGTGAAAAGAACAGTATGAAACAACTGGAGCGGGTGCGCTGGCGCTGCCGGCGCGGATTGCTGGAACTGGATCTGGTCCTGCAACGGTTTGTGGACGAGTATTACGCCAGGCTTGGCGAAGCCGAGCGCCGGCAATTCGAAACACTGCTGGACCTTTCCGATAATGAGTTATGGGATATGATCACGCTCAGAAAGAAACAGGGGAACAGCAACCTACAGCACGTACTGAGTCTCTTGCAGGGCGTTTAGCTTTCGGGAATCCATCATCACTGGGGAATAAGACAATATGGAACACACACGTAACGCGACGCTCGATCTCGGCAACGGAAGCGAGCCCCTGGAATTTCCTGTTCTGTCCGGCACGATGGGGCCGGATGTAGTGGATATCCGCACGTTACAGGCCAAAGTCGGCGTCTTTACCTACGATCCTGGCTTCCTTTCCACCGCCAGCAGCAATTCCAAGATAACTTTTATCGACGGCGAAGCCGGCATTCTCCTTTATCGCGGCTATCCCATCGAACAACTGGCGGAGCAATGCGATTTCATGGAAGTCTGCTATTTGCTGATGAACGGGGAACTACCCAATAGTGAGCAAAAGAAATCATTCGATAACACCATCAAGGAACACACCATGGTGCATGAGCAGTTGGCGCGCTTTTACACCGGTTTCAGGCGCGACGCTCACCCCATGGCGGTAATGGTAGGCGTCGTCGGTGCGTTGTCGGCGTTTTATCACGACGCGATGGATATTTCCGACGCCTCGCATCGCGAACTGTCGGCGTTCCGGCTGATAGCCAAACTTCCCACCATTACCGCAATGGCATATAAGTACAACGTAGGTCAACCTTTCATCTATCCCCGCAATAGCCTCAACTACGCTGAAAATTTCATGCACATGATGTTCGCTACCCCCGCGGAGGAATATAAATCCAATCCCGTGCTGGCGCACGCCCTGGATCGCATTCTCATCCTCCATGCGGACCACGAGCAGAACGCCTCTACTTCCACCGTCCGGCTCGCCGGTTCAAGCGGCGCAAATCCGTTTGCCTGCATTTCCGCCGGGATCGCCTGTCTGTGGGGGCCGGCGCACGGCGGCGCCAACGAAGCGTGTCTGAATATGCTGGAGGAAATTCACGATGAGTCGCGCATTGGTGAATTTATTGACCGCGCCAAAGACAAAAACGACCCCTTCAGACTGGTGGGGTTCGGTCACCGGGTATACAAAAATTTTGATCCGCGGGCGAAATTGATGCGTGAAACCTGCCACGAAGTATTGGATGAACTCGGCTTGCACGACGATCGCTTGTTCAAACTTGCGCTCAAGCTGGAAAAAATAGCGCTGGAAGATGAATATTTCATTTCCCGCAAACTCTACCCGAACGTGGATTTTTATTCTGGTATCGTGCAGCGGGCCCTGGGCATCCCTCCGTCCATGTTCACCGCTATATTTGCCACGGCGCGCACGGTAGGCTGGATTGCACAGTGGAGTGAAATGATCGCCGACCCGGATCGCAAAATCGGTCGCCCGCGTCAGCTATACACGGGGGCGGTCAAACGGGATGTCGTACCGATTGCGTTACGCGAGTAACCAACTCTGCCCAACGGCCAGGTATTTGCCATGACAAACCCACTGTTTGAAGATTCCCTGCTGTTTGGCGCAAACGCGCCCTTTATCGAAGGGCTATACGAGTCTTATCTGCAACGTCCCCAGTCCGTCCCGCCGGAGTGGCGCGAATACTTTGACGAGTTGCAACGAACAGCCGCAAGGCGGGCACCAGAGGTGCCGCACTCTGCGGTAATCGATTCCATCCGTCGCGCCAACGAACCATATCAAAGCGCCGAAAGTACCGTCTCAGCGATAGGCCAGGATGAATTTGGCCTGACTACCGAACGCAAGCAGATAGCGGTATTGCAACTAATCAATGCCTACCGCTTCCTTGGCGTCCGCCAAGCGGATCTGGATCCTCTTCGGCATCAGGAAAAACCCCATGTCCCCGAACTCGATCCGGCCTACTACGGACTGACTGAGGCAGACATGAGTACTGTTTTCGGTACCGGTTCATTGATCGGCCCGCCCCGAGCCCCGCTTGGCGAGATTCTCCAAACACTGCGTGAGACTTACTGTGGAAGTATCGGCATCGAGTACATGTATATCACCGATACTGAGCAGAAACGCTGGATACAAAGCCGTGTCGAAGGGTCGCGCGCAAAGCCTGATTATCCGCCTGAGTACAAGCGACATATTCTGGAGCAGCTCAGTGCCTCGGAAGGACTGGAAAAATATCTTCATACACGCTACGTCGGGCAGAAACGCTTCTCTCTCGAAGGCAGCGAAAGCCTGATCCCGTTGTTGGACAATCTGTTGCAACGCGCCGGCGGAATGGGGGTGCAGCAGAGCGTCATAGGGATGGCTCACCGCGGCCGACTCAACGTCCTGGTCAATACCCTTGGTAAATTGCCGGCCGACTTGTTCCATGAATTTGAGGGCAAACATGGGCAGGAACTGACCGAGGGCGATGTCAAATACCACCAGGGCTTTTCCTCGGCTGTATCCACGCCGGGCGGGGTGATGCGACTGTCGCTGGCGTTCAACCCATCACACCTGGAAATTGTGGACCCGGTGGTGGAGGGATCCGTGCGCGCCCGGCAGCATCGGCTGAAAGACAGGGATGGCGACCGGGTATTGCCCGTGCTGCTGCATGGGGACGCGGCATTTTCGGCGCAGGGAGTGGTGATGGAAACCCTGAACCTTTCGCAGACCCGGGGTTACGGAACCGGCGGAACCGTGCATGTCGTTATTAATAATCAAATCGGGTTTACTACCTCTGATCCCCGTGACACGCGCTCGACGCTTTATTGCACCGACGTATCAAAAATGATCGAGGCGCCCATCCTCCACGTCAACGGTGCCGATCCCGAAGCAGTCATCCTGGTGACGGAAATCGCGCTTGATTTCAGGATGAGGTTCCATAAGGATGTGGTCGTGGATATGGTTTGTTTTCGCGCTCTCGGACACAACGAGCAGGACGAGCCAATGGTAACGCAGCCTTTGATGTATAAAATCATTGCCCGCCATCCAGGGATCCGCAAGCTTTATGCCGAGAAACTGGCAGCCGAGGGCGTGATAAGCAGAGAGCAGGCTGAACAGATAGTTAAAGCCTATCGCGATGACATGGATGCGGGCCGCAATCCCAACAAAACCATTGTCTACGGGTATCAATCACCGGATGCGGTGGACTGGAAACCGTTCCTGCAGAATACCAACTGGGTTCTAAAGGTCCAGACCGGTCTGCCACTGGCCGATTTGAAACAGCTGGCGGAACGGCTCACGGATATTCCATCGAAATTCAAACTGCATTCTCGGGTAGAAAAAATCATCGCCGACCGCCGTTCGATGAGCGAGGGGAAACTGCCGCTGGACTGGGGGATGGCCGAAAATCTCGCCTACGCAGCACTTCTGAAGGACGGGTATCCGGTACGGATTTCGGGCCAGGATTCAGGGAGAGGAACCTTCTTTCACCGCCACGCTGTGCTGCATGACCAGAATCGGGAACGCTGGAACGAGGGAACGTATATTCCGCTGCGCCATATTGCGCCCGATCAACCTGATTTCGTCATAATTGATTCGGTATTGTCGGAAGAAGCGGTGCTCGCGTTTGAATACGGATATGCGACTGCGCAACCCAATGAATTAGTCGTTTGGGAAGCGCAGTTTGGTGATTTTGCCAACGGCGCACAAGTAGTAATAGATCAGTTTATCGCCTCGGGGGAAGCGAAGTGGGGCCGGTTGTGTGGGCTGGTGATGATGCTTCCGCATGGCTACGAAGGCCAAGGGCCAGAGCACTCCTCCGGGCGTATCGAGCGTTATCTGCAACTGTGCGCGGAATACAATATCCAAGTATGTGTTCCGTCCACTCCTGCGCAGATGTTTCATCTGCTTCGGCGTCAGATGGTACGCCCGCTGCGCAAACCGCTTGTCATCATGAGCCCGAAAAGCCTCTTGCGTCATAAGGAATCGGTATCGAGCCTTGAAGATGTAGCGTATGGCAGTTTTCAGAACATCATTCCAGACGCTGAAAAACTCGATCCCCGAAATGTGCGGCGCCTTATCGCCTGCTCCGGGAAGGTATATTATGACCTGTTGGCGTATCGCCGGAAGAATAAGATCGAAGATGCGGCGATCATTCGGATTGAACAGCTGTATCCCTTTCCGCATGACGATTTTCAGGCCGAGGTCAATCGTTACCCCCAAGCCAAGGATATCGTCTGGTGCCAGGAGGAGCCTGGAAACCAGGGGGCGTGGCACCGCATTCAGCATTATCTGCTGCGGCATATGCGGCCAGATCAGGTTTTGGGCTACGCACTGCGCCCATCGTCGGCATCGCCAGCAGCGGGATATCTGGCAAAACACAATGTGCAACAGAATGAACTGATAGCAGCGGCGTTCCGCGAGAAAATTTGATCCTGGAGGATGAACATGCTCGTTGAAGTCAAAGTTCCGGCGTTATCTGAATCCGTAGCGGAAGCCACGCTGCTCTCATGGCGCAAGAAAGAGGGCGACACGGTTACGCGCGACGAGAATCTGATTGATATTGAGACTGATAAAGTCGTGCTGGAATTGCCGGCTCCGGCTACCGGGGTGCTCACCAAAATCATTAAAGGCGATGGGAGCACCGTCACGGGTGGAGAAGTCATTGCCACCATAGACACCGAGGCGGCGACAACTGCAGCGGGCGCTGTCGCTGCCAAAACCACAGAGGGTGCGGAGCAACCAAGCGCGCCCGCCGCTCCCGCCCCGGCCGCTGCTTCCCCCGTCACAGAAAAAACTCCCCATATGATGCCTGCCGCCCGGAATGAGGCCGCGCAGGCAAACCTGGATGCCGCTGAAATTGGCGCCATCAAGGGTAGTGGACGCGGCGGCCGAATTACTAAGGAGGATGTAGTAGCTCATGTCGAGGGAAAGCCTGCCGAATCCTCGGTCCCAATCTCTCCCGAACCCGCTCCGACACCTGCGCCGGCACCTACTTCGGCAAGGCCGCAAGCTGCCGCGCCGGCGGCAAGTGCAAGCGAGCGCCCCGAACAGCGGGTGCCCATGTCGCGACTGCGCGCGCGCATTGCCGAGCGGTTGGTACAGTCTCAATCCACTGCCGCTATTCTCACCACCTTCAACGAAGTCAATATGCAGGCAATAATGGACTTGCGCGCCCGGCATAAGGAAAAATTCGAAAAAGAACATGGCGTCAAGCTCGGCCTCATGTCATTTTTTGTAAAGGCGGTCGTCGCGGCGCTCAAAAGGTTTCCCATTGTCAACGCGTCCGTCGACGGAAATGACATCATCTATCACGGCTATTACGATATAGGCATTGCCGTCAGCAGCCCCCGCGGTTTGGTGGTCCCTATTCTCCGCAATGCAGAGTCCTTGTCGCAGGCGCAGATCGAAAGGCAAATCGCCGACCTCGGCAAGCGTGCCCAGGACGGGAAACTGACCATCGAAGACTTGACCGGCGGCACATTCTCCGTTACCAATGGAGGCGTGTTCGGCTCGCTGCTCTCGACCCCCATCATAAATCCCCCGCAAAGCGCGATTCTCGGCATTCACGCCACCAAGGAACGCCCGGTGGCGGAGAACGGGCAGGTGGTCATCCGTCCGATGTGCTACCTCGCGCTGTCCTACGACCACCGCATTATAGATGGGCGGGAAGCGGTACTTTCCCTGGTGGCAATGAAAGAGGCCCTTGAATATCCGATGAGCCCGTTACTGGAAGGCTGAAACCAGACCGGAAGCTGTCAAAATGGATAGGACTCCACGCTTTTTTTCTTACTTTTCCTTATCCTTAAAGTACCAATATGGCTCAATCCTTCGATGTCGCGGTAATCGGCGCCGGTCCAGGCGGGTATGTGGCAGCGATACGCTGCGCCCAGTTAGGGCTCAATACCGTCTGTATCGACGAGTGGAAAAACCCGCAAGGCAAGCCCAGTCTGGGCGGAACATGTCTGAATGTCGGCTGTATACCGTCGAAGGCTCTCCTTGAGTCTTCCGAGAATTTTGAACGGGCCGCGCGAAAGTTCTCAAGCCACGGCATCACGGTGGAAGGCCTGTCGATTGATATCCCGGTGATGATGTCTCGCAAAGAGAAAATCGTTGCAAACTTCACCGGCGGCGTGGCGATGCTCCTCAAAAAAAACAAAGTCACCTCAATGCACGGGCAGGGGACGCTGCTCAAGCGTGGCGAGGAAAATGGTACCGACCAGCCCTGGCAAATCGAAGTGAAGAATGGGGATACCGCGCAAACCGTCGAGGCCAGGCATGTGATTATCGCCACCGGTTCCACGCCGCGGAAGCTACCGTTCGCACCGGTGGACAATGAACGGATACTGGACAATACCGGCGCACTGGCATTGGCAGACGTGCCTGGAAGGTTGGGTGTGATCGGTGGTGGCGTGATCGGCCTGGAAATGGGCAGTCTTTGGCGAAGGCTCGGTTCCGAGGTAACTGTTCTTGAAGCCCTGCCCGGGTTTCTCACGGCTGCCGACGAGCAAGTAGCAAAAGAGGCGAGGAAAATTTTCACCCGGGAAACAGGTTTGGTAATCCATACCGGCGTCAAAATAAGCAGCATCACCACTGGCGAACAAGACATTACCGTGGAGTATGCGGACGCGGATAACAATGCGCAAAAACTGGAAGTGGATAAACTGGTGGTTGCAGTCGGTCGCGTCCCTAACACGGCCGGCCTTGGGGCGGAAAATGCCGGGCTGAAACTGGATGATCGTGGATACATCGAGGTGGACGCAACTTGCCGTACCAACCTCCCAAATATATATGCCGTCGGCGACGTGGTACGCGGGCCGATGCTGGCGCATAAAGCCTCCGAGGAAGGCGTGGCGGTAGCGGAACTCATCGCTGGACAACCGGGGCACGTGAATCTCGGCAGCATTCCCTGGGTGATCTATACCTCGCCGGAAATCGCGTGGGTTGGCAAAACGGAGCAGGATTTAAAATTGGCCGGGGTGCAATACAAAGCAGGACAATTCCCCTTCATGGCCAATGGACGTGCCCGCGCGCTTGGGGAAACCGGCGGTTTCATCAAAGTGCTCGCGGATGCCAACACCGACCGCATACTAGGAATCCATATGATCGGTCCCTACGTTTCCGAATTGATTGCCGAGGCTGTGACGGCGATGGAATTCGCTGCCAGCAGCGAAGATATCGCGCGAATTGTGCACGCGCACCCGTCGTTATCTGAAGTACTGCATGAAGCGGCGCTGGGCGTGGATAAACGCGCGATTCATATATAACATCGGCTGGGCCTGAAGGCCGAGAATCAATAGAAAACTCGCGCCTCTCGTTCGTCTATATAGGGTTCCACTCACCAAACCCTCGTCACAAGCCAGTTTATTTTAAAGCCTGAGCCTCCTGGCGCGTCTCTTAATACTGGCGGCGAGTCCGGCTCAGCCGCTTTTGGAGTAAAATACTGGTTTTCAAGAATCCGCCATGACGAGCATCACGATTGCCCTTTCCAAAGGCCGCATTTTTGACGATACCGCGCCGCTATTAAAAGCCGCGGGCATTGTCGCGCTTGATGATCCCGATGCATCGCGCAAACTGATTCTGGCCACGAACCGCGAAAATGTACGACTCATCATCGTACGCGCCTCGGACGTGCCAACTTACGTGCAGTATGGAGCTGCGGACATGGGCATCGCAGGGAAGGACGTACTGCTGGAACATGGTGGCGCCGGGCTCTACCAACCGCTGGATTTGAATATCGCGTGCTGTCGCATGATGGTGGCAGTGCGAGACGATTTTGATTACGAATCAGCCGTCCGCCGGGGGGCGAGAGTGCGGGTTGCAACCAAGTATCTGCAAACGGCGCGCGAACATTTTGCCGAAAAAGGAATGCATGTGGATCTGATCAAGCTGTACGGCTCAATGGAACTTGCGCCGTTGGTGGGATTGGCGGATGCAATCGTGGATCTGGTTTCAAGCGGAAATACATTAAAGGCCAATCACCTCAAGGCGGTAGAAGAGATTATGCCCATTTCGGCCCGATTGGTCCTCAACCAGGCTGCGCTGAAATTGAAGTGCAAAACAATACAGCCGGTGCTTGACGCGTTCTCGGCAGCAATTCCAAGACAAGCTATTGCTTAACCGGTTGTATGAACCAGAACAACAGCCTCCCATGATGCAGATAAGGCGCCTGTCTTCCACCGATACTGGCTTCGATGAAGCGTTAGGGCGTCTGCTCGCTTTCGAAGACGCCCAGGATGCAACCGTGGATGCGGCAGCGGCGGATATTCTGGCGGACATGAAAAAACGCGGGGATGAAGCGTTGCTCGAATATACTCGCCGTTTTGATCATCTAAATGCGGCCTTCGCGGCAGAGCTCGAACTACCGCATGACCGGTTGCAAAAGGCGCTCGACAGTCTCCCCGCTGATCAGCGCAGCGCGCTGATGGAGGCCGCAGCACGGGTTCAGGCCTACCACGAAAAACAGTTGACGCAATCCTGGAGCTATGTCGAACCAGACGGCACCCTGCTTGGCCAGAAAATAACCCCGCTGGACAGGGTCGGGTTATACGTGCCCGGCGGCAAAGCATCTTACCCGTCCTCGGTGCTGATGAATGCGATTCCTGCCAAGGTGGCAGGCGTGAGCGAGCTTATTATGGTAACGCCGACTCCGCGCGGCGAAACGAGCAACTTGGTGCTGGCTGCTGCGGCGATTTGCAACGTGGACCGTGTTTTCACCATTGGCGGCGCGCAGGCGGTCGGTGCGCTTGCCTATGGGACTCATACTGTACCACAAGTGGACAAAATCGTCGGGCCCGGCAATGCGTACGTCGCCGCGGCAAAGCGACGCGTATTCGGCGTTGTAGGTATCGATATGCTGGCAGGGCCATCAGAGATACTCGTGATTTGCGATGGCAAGACCGACCCCGACTGGATCGCCATGGATTTGTTTTCCCAAGCCGAGCATGATGAACTGGCACAAGCAATTCTGCTTTCGCCCGATCCGGATTTCATTGACGCGGTAGCGGCAAGTATTTCGCGCCAACTGGAGGCAATGCCGCGTAAAGAGGTGATTCGCGCCTCCCTCGAAGGCCGCGGCGCGCTGATTCGGGTACGCGATCTGGATGAGGCGTGCGCCATCGCGAACCGCATCGCGCCGGAACATCTTGAATTATCGGTCGAACAGCCGGAGAACTGGATGAATAAAATCAGGCACGCGGGCGCCATCTTTCTTGGCAGACATACTTCCGAGGCGCTCGGCGACTATTGCGCGGGCCCCAATCACGTATTGCCCACTTCCCGCACTGCGCGCTTTTCGTCGCCATTGGGTGTTTACGATTTTCAGAAACGCAGCAGCATTATTCAAGTGTCGGCAGATGCTTCGGCAAGACTTGGCAGAATCGCTTCGATTCTGGCGCATGGCGAAGGCTTGCAGGCACACGCAAGGTCGGCGGAATATCGATTCCAGGATCGTACAGTTGCGGTACCAGATGCATCGGACTCTTCCATAGGTTAACGCATCGTTTTTGCCGCTCGCACCTGCGAGCGCGACATATATTCCACCTTAGACAATGCCCGGATCGCCCGATCAGATCATACGCCCGGAAGTTCTCTCGCTCTCGGCTTACCATGTACCCCCGGCATACGGGATGGTAAAGCTGGATGCGATGGAAAATCCGTACCTGCTACCAGAGGAGCTGCGTGCTGAGATCGCGCACCTGGCCGCGAACGCACCCATCAATCGTTATCCGGATGCCAGCGCAGTTACCCTCAAAGCTGCGTTGCGCGAAGCACTGGCGATACCTGCCGGAATGGAGATCATGCTGGGCAACGGTTCGGACGAGATTATCCAGATTATTGCTTTCGCCTGCGCCAGACCCGGCGCCACGGTGCTGAGCGTGGAACCCACGTTCGTAATGTTTCGCATGATCGCGGCCTTCGCCGGCATGACGTATGCAGGCGTGCCCCTAAGGGCCGATTTTTCTCTCGATATGGATGCGGTACTTGACGCGATCGCCCGGTGCCAGCCAGCACTGATTTTCATCGCCTATCCCAATAACCCTACCGGTAACCTGTTTGACGCCAGTGCAATCTCACGTATCATTGAAGCTGCACCTGGGCTGGTGGTGGTGGATGAGGCCTATCAGGCCTTTGCCAACGCAAGCTTCATGGATAAACTGTCGCAGTATCCTAACCTTTTGTTGATGCGCACGCTTTCAAAGCTCGGGTTGGCTGGTTTGAGGCTGGGTCTTTTGGCAGGAAGGCCGGAGTGGCTGATCCAGCTGGAAAAACTGCGGTTGCCGTATAATGTGGGGATCGTCACCCAACTGATCGCGGAGAAAGTGTTACAGCATCGCGATGTCCTGTTGCAACAGGCTGCTGCGATCAAGAAAGACCGGGCAGTATTGTGCGAACAATTGTCGGCGATGAACGGCATCGAATCCTTTCCGACAGACGCAAACTTTATACTATTCCGCGTAAGTGAAGCCAGTGACGTGTTTCAGAAACTCAAAAAACGCGGTGTATTGATCAAGAATCTCAACGGAACACATCCTCTGCTGAAAAATTGCTTGCGTGTGACCGTAGGCAAGCCTGATGAAAACGCATCTTTTATGGCCGCATTGGAGGCTTCACTTGCATAACCTGCGCAGCGTGACAAGAATGAACGACAAAATGAATAATCTTCCTATCCCTGCTCCATCTCACTAATCTCATGCGCCAGGCTCAGGTCAACCGCAACACGCTCGAAACCCAGATCGATCTGAATGTCAATCTGGATGGAACGGGAAACGCAGTACTGGATACAGGTGTACCTTTTCTCGATCATATGCTGGACCAGATAGCGCGTCATGGAATGATCGATCTGGAAATTGCGGCTAAAGGTGACCTGCACATCGACGCACACCATACCGTAGAGGATATCGGTATTTCGCTGGGCCAGGCATTCGCGCGGGCAGTCGGCGATAAGAAGGGTTTGCGCCGTTACGGTCATGCCTATGTGCCTTTGGACGAAGCATTATCCCGCGTTGTAGTCGATCTCTCCGGCAGGCCGGGGATGAAATTCAAAGTCGATTTCGTACGGGCAAGGATAGGCGATTTCGATGTTGACCTGATTAATGAATTTTTCCAGGGCTTTGTCAATCATGCCTTGATTACGTTGCACATCGAGAATCTCTCGGGTACGAATGCCCATCACCAGGCAGAAACAGTATTCAAGGCGTTTGGTCGTGCTTTGCGCATGGCAATGGAAATCGATCCCCGCGCGGCGGGCACCGTCCCGTCCACCAAAGGCTCTTTGTAAGCTCCTTCACTTCTCATTTGCATGGTATGGCTGATATCGCAATCGTTGACTATGGCATGGGCAATCTGCGCTCCGTCTCCAAAGCGCTCGAACATGTCGCTCAAGGCGCTTCCATAAGCGTAACCAGCGATCCGGACGTGGTGCGCAGAGCTTCTCGCGTCGTCGTCCCGGGTCAAGGGGCAATGCCCGACTGCATGCGCGAATTGGATAGGCTGGGATTGACGGATGCAGTGGTCGACGCCGCGATGCGTAAGCCGTTTCTCGGTATTTGCCTCGGCCTGCAGATGCTGTTTGACAGCAGCGAGGAAGGCAACGTCAAGGGCCTTGGCATCGTAACTGGAAAGGTGCGGCGTTTCGCCGCCACGGCGGCAGCGGATGCTGAGCAAAGATTTAAAGTACCCCACATGGGCTGGAACCAGGTGCATCAGGCAGTCGAGCACCCCATGTGGAAAGACATACCCCAGGATGCGCGCTTCTACTTCGTCCACAGCTATTATGTGGAAACCACCCACCCTGAGCCCCTGGCGGCATATACGCGTTATCCGTTTCCATTTACTTGCGCGGTAGCAAAAGATAATATTTTCGCCGTCCAGTTTCACCCTGAAAAAAGTCAAGAGGCGGGCCTGGCACTCCTAAGCAATTTCGCGCGCTGGCAGCCCGCGGTATCCATTGACACCCCCAGCCGGGTTTAACCTTGTATCTATATACCGATACTCAATCATAATTCCGATCCCGACTCAAAATGCTGATCATTCCTGCTATAGACCTGAAGGACGGCCACTGCGTGCGTCTTAAACAAGGCGTGATGGAAAACGCCACGGTGTTTTCCGAAGACCCCGGTGCCATGGCCAGACACTGGCTGAATCAGGGTGCGCGCCGACTGCACCTGGTGGACCTTAATGGCGCGTTTGCAGGAAAACCGAAGAATGAGCCAGCCATTCGTGAAATTATTGAAGCGATTGGCGATAAAATTCCGACTCAACTTGGCGGTGGCATACGTGATCTCGAAACTATTGAACGCTATCTCGACGATGGTATTACCTACGTCATCATCGGTACCGCGGCGGTGAAGACGCCAGGATTCCTTCACGATGCTTGTAATGCCTTCCCGGGTCATATCATGGTAGGACTGGATGCGAAGGGCGGAAAAGTAGCGGTCAATGGCTGGTCCAAGGTCACGGGTCATGATGTCGTGGATCTGGCAAAGAAATTCGAGGACTACGGCGTTGAAGCGATCATCTACACCGATATTGGACGCGATGGGATGTTGAGCGGCGTTAATGTTCAGGCGACCATGGAACTCGCGCGCGCACTGACTATCCCTGTCATTGCCAGCGGCGGTATCGGCAACCTCGACGACGTCCGCGCCCTGTGTAACATTGCATCGGAAGGTATTGCCGGCGCGATTACTGGACGCGCCATCTATGAAGGCGCCTTGGATTTCAAATTGGCGCAGGCGCTGGCTGATGAACTTACCCCAAAAGCGGCAACCAGCGACGTGACACTCCCCTCCTGAAATGCCAATCCGGGCCCGGCGAACAACAAAACCATCGTCAATGCCGTTCCCCCGCCAATTGTCTTCTTCTGATTTCTGTTTACCTTTATTGTAAAGGTCTTTAATGTATGGGTCTTGCAAAGCGAATCATCCCCTGCCTGGACGTGACCAATGGACGGGTTGTCAAGGGCGTCAATTTTATCGGGCTTAGGGACGCGGGGAATCCGATCGAAATATCGCGCCGCTACGATGACCAGGGAGCGGATGAACTGACCTTTCTCGATATTACGGCCAGTTCGGATAATCGCGACCTGATATTGCATATTATTGAAGAAGTAGCAGCCCAGGTCTTCATCCCCCTGACCGTCGGCGGCGGGGTTCGCAAGGTAGAAGATGTGCGCAGGCTGCTGAACGCCGGGGCGGACAAAGTAAGCATCAACACGTCGGCAGTCCTTAATCCTGAGTTGGTGCGGGATGCCGCGGACCGCTACGGCTCGCAATGTATCGTGGTGGCCATTGATGTCAAGCGGGTCGAGAATCGATGGGAAGTCTTCACGCATGGCGGCCGTAACGCTACCGGCCTCGATGCGATCGAATGGGCAAAGAAGATGCAGGCACTGGGCGCGGGCGAAATACTACTCACGAGCATGGATCGAGACGGGACCCGCAACGGTTTTGACCTGACTCTGATCCGTACGGTATCTGACACAGTGGATGTGCCGGTGGTCGCGAGTGGCGGCGTAGGTAATTTGCAACACTTGGTAGACGGAGTTATAGAAGGCCATGCGGACGCAGTGCTGGCAGCGAGTATTTTCCACTACGGCGAATACACGGTCCGCCAGGCTAAAGAGTATATGGCCCAACATGGCATCGAAGTACGGTTGTAGTAACATTCATCTTCAAGCACATCTATGTCCGATATTTGGCTCAACAAGATAAACTGGTCCGACGATGGGCTGGTACAGGTGGTGACGCAGGAAGCAGCCAGCAACGACGTGTTGATGGTCGCATGGATGAATCGCGAGGCGCTGAAGCTCACGGTACATACTAATGAGGCGCACTACTGGTCGCGCTCCCGCAAAAAGCTCTGGCATAAAGGCGAAGAATCCGGCCATGTCCAGAAAGTGAAGGAAATCCGCCTTGATTGTGATAATGACGTTCTGCTGCTCAGGGTGGAACAAGTAGGCGAGATTGCCTGTCATACCGGAAGACACAGTTGTTTTTTCAACAAACTGGAGAACGGGCTGTGGGAAGTGACTGCCCCCATCCTCAAAAGTCCGGATGAAATCTACAGGAAATGAGCGACTCGTCTATTCTTTGCCATCTGGCTGATGTTATTGACGCACGCAAGGACGCCAACCGCTCGGCATCTTATGTAGCCAACCTGCTGCATGAAGGTGAGGACAAGATATTGAAAAAAATCGCGGAAGAGTCGGCGGAGGTGTTGATGGCCTCGAAAGATGGCGATAAACCGCATGTGGTCCGCGAAGTGGCTGACCTCTGGTTTCACTGTCTGGTGCTATTGGCGCACCATGGTATGAGGCCCGAAGCGGTGCTGGATGAATTGCAGCGGCGGGAAGGAATTTCAGGAATTGACGAAAAAGCATCGCGGAAACCGGGATAAATGGACAACTGCATCTTCTGCAAGATTGTGCGGGGTGAAATCCCTAGTGAGAAAATATACGAAGACGAGGACGTTTTTGCATTTCACGATATTCATCCGGCGGCGCCCGTACATTTCATGCTGATACCCAAGTTGCATCTCAGTTCGCTTGCAGAAGCCGAAGACGAGCACCGCGGTTTGCTCGGGGGCATGATGGTGCTGGTACCGCGCTTGGCGCGACAGCAAGGCTGTACGGATGGTTTTCGCACAATCATCAATACTGGACGCGTTGGAGGGCAGGAAGTTTATCATTTCCACATTCATGTCATAGGCGGCACGGACCGCCTGCCCGGCATGCTCCCTCACCCCCGATAAAGGAGTAAATGATGGGATCATTCAGTATCTGGCATTGGCTTGTGGTTCTGCTGATCGTTGTGCTGGTATTTGGGACTAAGAAACTTCGGAACCTCGGGAGCGATCTGGGCGGCGCGGTCAAAGGTTTCAAGGAGGGAATCAAGAGCGCGGACGAAGAAGAGATAACGTCTGCAAACAAGCCAACCGAGTCTCGAATTACCGATGTAGATGCCAAGGACACGACCCAGATCAGACCCTGAACTTCCTTGGCTAGGCAGAATGTCCGCACCGGCGTCAAAGCGCTTATGCACGCCGATTTCCGGCCCATTTCTATGCATTCCCTATCGTGACCCTCTACACGAAATGTTCGACATCAGTTTCTCTGAAATTCTCGTTATAGCGGTAGTGGCGCTGATTGTGCTGGGTCCGGAACGGCTTCCTAAAGTGGCCCGTACGCTAGGCCATCTATTGGGGCGAGCGCAACGGTATGCTAATGATGTCAAACACGATATCCAGCGCGAGATGGAACTGGAGGAACTCAAAAAGTGGCAAAATTCGGTGGAAGGCGCGGCGCACACAGTGGAAAGTACCGTACGATCAGAAATCGGTCAGTTTCAGGAAGCAATCCAGGTGACGCCGCAACGGTCCGTGAATGCCGCTTTTGAACCGCCGCATGGAGCCATAGTGGAGCCGGCCCCCGAACCAGATTCTCCCGCCGCACCGGTTCAGCCGATTACCGAATCGATTCAGTCTAAGCCAGACTCGACACAACCATAATGCGCATGAGCGGCGCTTGATCCGGAAAACTCTCAGTAAGCGCTCAGTGGATTGCTCCCCGCTCCGGGAAACCAAGGCACACACAAAAAATCATAGCGCTGCATATTAGCTGAATATACAAGCCTGGAAACTGCCAGGGAATACGCACCGTCCTTACGAACGGCTGCGTTCACTAAAATGGCTGTTATGTCTTGCCGTCCCCGCCCCCGTTCCAGCACCGCTACGCCCGAGGCGAGCTATTCGGATACCGTTTGCCCAGCCATAACCTATACTTCGATAACCTAACCCGGTATAACAGCCGCTCCACTTCCCGGCTGCCGTTGACAACATGAGTACCGACGAGACCTTCATTTCGCATCTGGTCGAACTCCGCGCCAGATTGATTCGCGTGTCCGCTGGAATCCTGCTGGGATTTCTTCCCTGTGCCTATTATGCACGGGAACTCTATTCTTTATTGGCGCAGCCTCTACTGGAAAAACTTCCGGAAGGGGGACAGATGATCGCAACCGAAGTGGTCACTCCATTTTTCGTGCCCATGAAAGTCGCGATGATGGTCGCTTTCGTCATTACTCTGCCGCACACCCTCTATCAAATCTGGGCTTTTGTCGCTCCGGGATTGTATTCGCATGAAAAACGTCTTGTACTGCCGCTGGTGCTCGCCAGCAGTGTACTGTTTTTTTGTGGCATGTCGTTCGCATACTTTGCCGCCCTGCCCCTAGTATTTGAGTTTATCACCCATTTTGCCCCCCAGGGTGTTGCAGTCATGACCGATATCGGCAGATATCTCGACTTCGTGCTAACGATGTTCATCGCCTTCGGCATCACCTTCGAGGTACCGATATTGGTTGTAATACTGGTGCGAGTGGATATTGTATCGATTGAAAAACTGAAGGAGGTCCGTTCCTATGTTCTGGTTGGCGCATTCGTAATTGGCGCGATATTCACCCCCCCGGATGTGGTTTCACAATTCATGCTGGCGGTTCCGCTTTATCTGCTTTATGAAGCTGGAATACTGGTTGCCAATGTTCTGCAGAAATCCGACAATCGGGAAAGATCGCCGGTTTCTCCGCCGGCCAATGAGAAGGATGCGGAACACGAACTGGAGAAATGAAGCTGGAGGGAGGAGCGAAAGCTGAGTTCCCTCAGACCGGCGACTACACAGGTCTGCCCGGTTTTTTAAGGATGAATTTAGCCATGCGCTCAGAGAATCATTCCATGGCATCCGGGTCCATATACTGGTCTTGAGGTGCCGGCTTGGGACGCTTGCCAACGTTGATTTTGATTGGTTTCTCCGCCTGGTTGCGAACAACTGTAATGGTCGCCGCTTTTCCCGGCTCCAATGCGGCAATCAAATTAAGCATGCCGGACGAGTCTATGACGGGCTTGCCGTCTACCGCCACGATGATATCCCCCGGCTTCACGCCGGCTTGATCGGCAGGCCCGCCCTTAAGTACCCCTGCGATCAGGGCACCGTTCGTGCTGGGACGTTTGAAAGATTCCGCCAGTTCTGGCGTCAGGTCTTGAACTTCTACTCCAATCCATCCGCGGACAACGCCGCCTGTTTGAATAATTTGCTCCATGATCTGCTTGGCAACACTGGTGGTGATCGCAAACCCGATACCGAGCGATCCGCCGGTGCGGGATACAATCGCGGTATTTATGCCAATCAGATTGCCCGAGACATCAACCAGCGCACCGCCGGAATTGCCAGGGTTGATGGCAGCATCAGTCTGAATGAAATTTTCAAACGTATTGATGCCCAGATGAGTCCTCCCTAGCGCACTGATAATGCCCATGGTTACCGTCTGCCCCACGCCGAAGGGATTGCCTATGGCGAGCACGATATCGCCTACCTGGGCATTATCGGACTGGCCGAAGGTCATCGCTGGCAGGGATTGCATATCGACCTTTACCACTGCCAGATCGGTCTCGGGATCGGATCCGATAACCCGTGCTTTAGCCTCCCTTCCATCAGAAAGCGCAATCTTGATTTCATCCGCGGCTTCTATAACATGGTGGTTGGTAAGAATGTAACCTTCTGGACTCACAATCACGCCCGAGCCAAGGCTCGATGCTCGCCGGCTCTGCGATTCGAAGCGGTCACCGAAGAAGCGCCGGAACACCGGATCTTCCATCAACGGATGGGAAGATACTTTGATTTCCTTGCTGGTAAAAACGTTTACGACCGATGGCATGGCTTTTTGCGCGGCGGCGCTAAAACTGCCGGATTTGGGGGTCGCATCCGATATCGGCGCGGGAGTGACCGCTTCTTTTATGGTGACCATGGTTGCACCGGTAGGCGACTTCCATGGGAGCAGTTCGGGTCGCAGCGTCGAGACAACGAACAGCGCTGCCAGGACTACTGTCGTCGTTTGTGCGAAAATCAGCCAGAGTTTGCGCATTTAATGGTTATTGATTTCGATTCTAAAATGGTTTCAGTAATGACCGGTGAATTCTGATGCGATTGAACGAACTCGAAATCTATTTGAATCAACTGCTGAATACCACCCGCTTTCATGATTATTGCCCAAATGGGTTGCAAGTGGAAGGAAGAAATGAGGTGCGCTGTCTTGTAAGCGGTGTTACAGCCTCGCTTGAGCTATTGGAAGCCGCAGTGGCCGTTAATGCCGACGTCATTCTTGTCCACCATGGTTATTTTTGGCGTGGCGAAGACCCGTGCCTGATTGGAATGAAGCACCGCCGTATCGCTTTTCTGATGAAGCACAACATGGGCCTGCTTTCCTATCACTTGCCGCTTGATGCCCATCCCGACTTCGGCAATAACATTCAACTGGCCCATCGGCTGGGCTTCGTTGAAACAGGCCGTTTTGGCGAGCAAAATATTGCAATGCTTGGAACCCTCCAGTCAGGAGCGTTGAATTTGAAAGCTCTGCAAGTAACCATTGAACGCACGCTGGGCAGGAAGCCTCTGGTAATCGGGAATGAAGCGAAGCTAGTACAGCGGATGGCCTGGTGCACCGGCGCCGCCCAAAGTTATTTTGAAGAGGCGATCCAACTGGGTGTGGACGCGTTTGTCACCGGGGAAATTTCCGAGAGGACCGTCCATACAGCCCGTGAGTCGGGTGTGGCATTTATCTCGGCCGGTCATCACGCTACCGAGCGGTACGGGGTTCAGGCGTTAGGCGAGCATATATCGCAAAAATTTGGAATTACTCACCAGTTTATCGATATCGATAGTCCGGTATAAGATATTCAAGGAACGGCTGAAGCCCGCGGGTGGTACCAGCAAGAGTCTTGATACTGGTGCTACCGGTTTACATAAACCAGCGATACAGTGTGGTTATATAAAAATTATAAAAGAGTATGTTGGTCAGGAAACGAGAAGCAGAGCGGCCAGGGATGTTCGAGGTCGTGTTGCTTTGTCGTGTTGTTGTAAGTGGCCGGGTTTTCTGACCCGCGAGTTAGTTTTAATATCTGACAAAAAATTACTACGGAAGATAGGAGAGAAGAGATGGCATCGAAGCCTTGGCTGAGGGTGGTTACGCTGGCATGTGGAGCGCTGTTGAGCGCGACT
>NZ_QAOU01000006.1 GCF_003050965.1 Nitrosospira sp. Nsp2
CCAAATTTGTACCACCTCGAGTCGTACCACAGCGACATGTCGTAATCGCGTCCTCCCGACTTCGCCGTGCTCGACGTTTCATAGGTTGTTGCCATTTTAATTTCTCCTGTTGCGTTGATGATCGAGTACTACTTCTTCCTCAGGAAGCGCCCCCTTCCCCTTCTTCCTCCCAGGGTTGCGGCATTTCCCCTCTTTCCTAATACTGAACCATTACCAATTTAACAACACTAAAATACTGATATCCCCGAAATACCCCTTGAAATACCAATATCAATACCAATGTTACATATACTTTACATACCCACAACCCTGTAAAGACTATCCGCGAAGATCAACCAAGTCAAGCAGTTTGCGGGCGACGCGCGGCGCTCCGAACGCGCGGGAGCCGCACGCCTGGCCGAATTCGAATTACCAGCGAGACAATATCCCGTCCAGTTGCTCCAGGCTGCTGTAATGGATCACCAGGGTTCCGGCACCTCTTTTCCCCGGTTTTATAACAACTTGCGCACCAAGCTTCGCAGAAACATCTTCCTGCAGATTTAATAGATCACGGTCGTTTTTGGCACGTCCTTTTGGCTTTGGCGCGGGATGCTCGATCCGGTGTACCAGCCTCTCGGTTTCACGCACGGAAAGCTGTTTATGCGCCACCAGATTAGCGATTTCAATTTGCTTCGCGGGGGGAAGCGAGAGCAGTGCGCGACCGTGCCCCATATCTATTTTTCCGTCCATTAACAATTCCTGGACGGGCGATGGCAGATTGAGCAATCGTAGAAGATTGGAAACCGCACTCCGGGAACTACCCAGAGCTTGGCTTGCAGCCTCGTGCGTCATGCCAAACTCCTTTATAAGTCGTTGAATTCCGAGCGCTTCTTCCAGCGGATTGAGATCCTCGCGCTGAATATTCTCGATCAGCGACATGGCCAGCACGGCCTCGTCAGGCACTTCGCGAACAAGCGCTGGCACTTCGGAAATCGCCGCAAGCTGTGCTGCCCGCCAGCGCCGTTCCCCGGCTATGATTTCATAGCGGCCCGCTGAAATAGGGCGGACCAGCACTGGTTGCATGATTCCCTGGGATTTTATCGATTCGGCGAGCTCCGCCAGCGACTCCTTATCCATGCGCGTGCGCGGTTGATATTTGCCCGGTTGCAACTGCGATAATTTCAAATTCCGCAGCGTCTCGCCTGTCCTGACGTTTTCGTTCCCCGCCAGCAACGCATCCAATCCCCTGCCCAATCCCTTAGATTTCATGATCTTCCTGCTTTACGCCTATGCTTCCAGTGTGTTGTCCAAGTCCTGCTGAAACGGTGCTTCACTAGGGAAATATCGGTTTAACATTTCTCCCGCAAGCGCCAGATAGGCTTGGGTGCCTTTGGATAATTTGTCGTGATAAAGCGCGGGAATGCCGAAACTCGGGGCTTCGGCCAATCGGACATTGCGAGGTATCACCGTGCGGTACACCTTTTCGCCGAAGTGCTGCTGCAATTGATCCGACACCTGTTGGGCTAATATATTGCGCGGGTCAAACATTGTACGCAGCAACCCTTCGATCTCTAGCGCAGGGTTAAGATTTGCCCGCACTTTTTTTATGGTATTGACAAGATCGCTTAAGCCCTCGAGAGCATAATACTCGCACTGCATTGGGATCATTACGGCATACGCGGCGCACAGCCCGTTAAGCGTCAACAGATTGAGCGCGGGGGGGCAATCGATGAGAATAAAATCATAGTTTTGTTCAACATCGTGCAAAGCCTCCTTCAGCCGAGTTTCGCGCCGGGGTAGGTCCACCATCTCTATTTCGGCGCCCGCCAGTTCACGGTTGGCGGGAATGAGATCGTATTTGCCACTCGTGGAATGCACGCTTACCTCGGCCACGCTCCGGCTCCCGAGCAGCACCTGGTAAACGGTATGCGGCAGTGCGCGCTTATCTACGCCACTCCCCATGGTAGCGTTACCCTGCGGGTCAAGGTCAACCAACAGTACCCGACGCTTGGCAGCCGCGAGGCTCGCTGCCAGATTCACGCTGGTGGTTGTTTTCCCCACGCCGCCTTTTTGATTCGTTATTGCCAGAATTCTCGTCATCGCTCCGCTCCAGAGACGGCAACCCGGGGCTGCCCGGGCTGCTGGACGATGCTCGCCCGTATATCTACCCTGATATCTACGCTAGGCCCGCTTAACAATAACCAGATGCCGCTCTGACCCGAGGCCTGGAACTGCAATAGGTAATATATTCTCCACCACGAACTGGGCCGGCAACTGAGCCAGCTCCTCATGTGGATATAAGCCCTTCATAGCCAGGAGCCGGCCGCCCCCATCCCCACCCGCACACAAGTGACCCGCCTGCCTGACGAAGTCGGCCAAGTCGGAAAAGGCGCGAGAAACAACAGAATCGAAAGCGGTTGCCGGATGATAATGCTCGACCCGTTCAGCAGCCACCTCGACATTTTTCAGTTTCAACTCTATTCGCGCCTGTTGCAGAAATGCGGCTTTTTTATGAACGCTTTCGATCAGTACCACGTGCCACTCCGGCCGCGCCAGCGCTAGAGGGATACCAGGTAACCCCGCGCCGCTGCCGACATCCGCTACCCAGGGCCCGCTGACGTGCGGTAAGATCGACAGGCTGTCAAGCACGTGTCGAACCAGCATTATTTCCGGCTCACGCAGCGCGGTCAGGTTATGGACACGGTTCCATTTCTGAATCAGCGCAAGATATTGCAATAACCGGGCTTGGGTTTCGGGAGGGACGGCCTCCCCCAAGTCTGCGATTCCGCCCGCGAGCCGTGCCGCGAGATTCATGCGCGTTTCTTGGCAGTGTGGCCGGCAAATCCACGCTTCACGTGCACCAGTAATAAGGAGATGGCGGCCGGGGTGATGCCGGAAATCCTCGACGCCTGTCCTGCTGTTTCCGGCTTATGCTGGTTCAGTTTTTGCTGCACCTCGCTTGAAAGACCGTTCACAGTACGGTAATCCAGGTCTTGCGGCAAACGAAGGTTCTCATATTGCGCGTTGCGCGCAACTTCATCCTTTTGGCGCTCGATATAACCGTGATACTTCGCCTGGATTTCGACCTGTTCTGCAACCATCGGGTCAACCACGGGCTCGCCTGCTCCTGGCAGCGTCATTAAGCTCTCATAGGAAACGCCCGGGCGGCGGAGCAATTCATGCAGCAAATACTCGCGCTCAATCGTTCTGCCCAGCACCTCCGTCACATCGGCAACGGCTGTAACATCCGAACCAGTTCTCGGCTTGAGCCACACGCTTTTCAAGCGATCTTGCTCACGCACGATTGCCTCCCGTTTAGTATCGAAGGCGGTCCAACGCAAGTCATCGACCACTCCAAGCCCGCGTCCTATTTCTGTCAGCCTCAGATCTGCATTGTCTTCGCGGAGCTGTAAGCGATACTCCGCCCGACTGGTAAACATGCGATAGGGCTCGGTCACGCCCAGGGTAATTAGGTCATCTACCAACACCCCAAGATAAGCTTCATCCCGGCGGGGGCACCATGGCTCTCGTTCCTGCGTCTTGAGCGCGGCATTGATGCCTGCCAGCAAGCCCTGCGCGGCAGCTTCTTCATACCCGGTGGTGCCGTTAATTTGCCCGGCAAAAAACAACCCATCGATCGCCTTCGTCTCAAGCGAGCTTTTCAGTCCCCGTGGATCAAAATAGTCGTATTCGATGGCATAGCCCGGCCTGGTGATATGCGCGTTTTCAAGCCCCCTGATGGAACGCACCACTTCAACCTGCATGTCAAACGGCAGGCTCGTGGAGATTCCGTTAGGATACACCTCATGAGTGTCAAGGCCTTCCGGCTCAAGGAAAATCTGATGCGATTCCTTGGCGGAGAAACGCACGACCTTATCCTCGATAGAGGGGCAATAACGCGGCCCAACGCCTTCAATTGCGCCGGTGAACAGCGGCGAACGATCCAAACCTTTGCGGATAACGTCATGTGTGCGATTGTTGGTATGCGTAATCCAGCACGGCAGTTGACGTGGATGCTGCGCGGCGCTACCCATAAAAGAAAACACCGGGAGCGGAGTATCTCCGGGCTGTTCGATCACCGCTGAATAATCGATGCTGCGACCGTCAATGCGCGGGGGAGTGCCCGTTTTCAATCGTCCCACCGGCAGTCTCATTTCGCGCAATCGCGCAGCCAGGCTGACGGAGGGTGGGTCTCCGGCCCGGCCTGCCTGGAAATTGACAGATCCGACATGCGCGAGCCCTGCCAGAAATGTGCCGGCAGTGAGCACCACTGCTCTTGCACGGAACGTTATCCCCAACTGTGTAACGACGCCAGTGACGCGGTCGCCTTCGAGCACGAGGTCGTCTACCGACTGCTGGAACAGCCAGAGGTTGGGCTGGTTCTCGACGCGGCGGCGAATTGCCTGGCGGTAAAGCACGCGATCGGCCTGCGCGCGTGTCGCACGCACTGCGGGCCCTTTGCGCGAGTTCAATATGCGGAACTGTATTCCCGCCTCATCGGCCGCGGCGGCCATCGCGCCCCCCAAGGCGTCTACCTCTTTGACGAGATGCCCTTTGCCAATACCGCCGATCGACGGATTGCATGACATCTGCCCCAGCGTTTCGATATTATGGGTCAGCAATAAGGTTTTTTGCCCCATACGGGCAGCGGCAAGGGCCGCCTCGGTGCCGGCGTGGCCGCCACCAATTACGATTACGTCGAAATGGTCAGGAAAAGTCACCCTAAACTGGCCGGTTGGGCCGCGGTGTTGAAAGGCGGGATTCTACGGTAAAACGCCGGGTTGTGTAAGTGCAGGGCGAGGGGACCTGCGAACGCCTGGAGGCTGCGCGCCGAATGTTTCACGTGAAACAATCTACCTCCCGGCAAATAGCCGATGAACATTCAAACCCGATAAATCAATACTGTTCAGCCGCTGCCAGCGGCACAGCTCAACGCCGCCCTGAACGCGCGGACCCGAGCGCAGCGCCTATTTGCCGATGCAGAATCGGGAAAATATCTCCCCCAGCAAATCGTCCGCGCTGAATTCGCCTGTAATGGAAGAAAGGCTTTTCTGTGCCAGCCTTAACTCTTCCGCGAGCAAATCGAGCTGAACTGCTTGTCCCGCCAGGCTAGCGGCATTCTTCAGATACGCGCCAGCGTCCGTCAATGCGTACAGGTGCCGCTGGCGGGCCATGAATATGCCTTCGCCCGACGCGTGCGGCTGCCAACCTGCCGTTCCCAGAAGTTTTTTGCGCAGCTCTTCAACCCCCAAGCCGGTCTTGGCGGAGACATAAACAGCTGATCCTACCTCCGGCACTTCGGTATGAGGCGGTGCTGGCTCCAGGTCGATTTTGTTGTAAACACAAATGATTGGCAGGTTAGAGGGCAACTCTCCCAGAATTCCCCTGTCTTCCGCCGTGATACCCCTCCGGCTGTCCATTATCAGCAGAATCAGGTTTGCTTTGCTAATGGCTTCGCGGGTGCGCGCCATGCCAATCTTTTCAACAGCGTCCTGGGTATCCCTTAACCCAGCGGTATCGACCACATGCACCGGAACCCCTTCTATCTCGATGGTCTCGCGGATAGCGTCCCGAGTGGTGCCCGGTATTTCGGTCACAATGGCCGTTTCTTCGCGGGTTAGCCGGTTCAAAAGGCTTGATTTCCCCACGTTCGGCTGCCCCACCAGGACCACCCGTACGCCTTCGCGCAACAGGCTTCCCTGCATGGCTGACGTGAGCACGTGCTCAACCTGAGCCCGTATTTCTTCCAGTCTGCCCTGTAAATCCCCTTGCCCAGCGGACTCTATTTCTTCTTCCGGAAAATCCAGGGAGGCCTCGACAAGCATGCGCAGGGTGGTAAGCGCTTCCACCAGGTTACGAACAGCATTGGAAAAGTCGCCTTGCAGGGATCGCATGGCGCAGCGCGCTGCTTCACTTGTGCTGGCATCGATAATATCCGCCACGCTCTCGGCCTGGGCAAGATCTAGCTTGTTGTTGAGGAACGCGCGTAAAGTGAATTCGCCCGGTTGCGCCAGGCGTGCCCCTGCAGAAAGACAGCTGGACAATAGCAGATTCATTACCGCCGGGCCGCCATGACCCTGCAATTCCAGTACATCTTCGCCGGTGTAGGAGTAAGGCGCAGGAAAATAAAGCACAATTCCCTGATCAATGACCAGGCCGGCTTCATCGAGAAATTTACTGAGCGTCGCCTGACGAGGCGGGGGCAGAGAGCCCGTGATTTTCAGGGCGAGTGATCCCAGACTTCCACCTGAAACGCGAACTACGCCGATGCCGCCTCTCCCGGGGGGAGTGGCGATCGCGGCAATGATGTCAGAGTTCACCATTCTAATACCTGAATGGGTAATCCTTCAGGCGCAGCACAGGCGCAATTCAGGCGCTTCGGCAAATTTGCCGTGAGGTGAGGAGCTTCCGCCGTTTCAGCCAGCTTTCTTCTTGCCCGCGGTCAATGCGGCATTCTCTATCATGCGCGTGATCTGCCACTGCTGAGCGATGGAAAGCACGTTATTCACCAGAGAATACAGCACCAAGCCCGCCGGGAAGAAGAAAAAGAATACGCTGAAGGCGAACGGCATGATCTGCATTACTTTCTGCTGGATGGGGTCGGCCGCGGGCGGGCTGAGCTTCGATTGCACAAACATGGAAATGCCCATCAATATCGGCAGTACAAAATAAGGATCGGGCGACGACATGTCTTCTATCCACAAGGCAAATGGCGCATACCGCAATTCCACGCTCGCAAGCAGTACCCAATATAACGAAATGAACACCGGGATCTGAACCAATATCGGTAGACAGCCCCCCATCGGGTTGATTTTTTCCGTCTTGTAAAAATCCATCATCGCCTGATGCATGCGTTGACGGTCATTGCCGTGCTGCTCGCGCAAACGCTGAAGCTTGGGCGTAACCAGGCGTAATTTCGCCATTGAGCGGTAGCCCGCCGCGGACAATGGGAAAAAGGCCAGCTTGACCGACATTGTGAGCAGAATGATGGCCACACCCCAGTTCCCTGTCCAGGAATGGTAGAACGACAACAACCAGAACAGCGGCGCTCCAATTACCGTCAGCCAGCCATAATCCACCGTGAGGTCGAGCCCTGGCGCAATGGAGGCCAGCTTGCTCTGTTCCTCCGGCCCGGCATAGAGCGGCACGGTTATCCTGACGGTGCTCCCGGGTTCAACGACGCCTACCGGCACGATCACGCCGGCGGAATATTCATTCTCGCCCAGGCGCTTAGCATAGTACTCGCGCGGCAGTTTGTCCTCGGGCAGCCAGGCGGTGAGAAAATAATGCTGCAGCATCGCTATCCAGCCATTATCGGCATTCTTCGGATAGGTCGCGTTGCCCTTGTCCAACGCCGAAAACTCTATTTTCTTGAATTTTTCCTGCTCGGTATAAAGCGCGGCGCCGGTATAGGTCGGGATCATGAAAACCGAACCCACCGGGGGCTGGCTGTCGCGGAGCATCTGAAAATAGGAAAAAGGCTGGATCGCAGTAGCGCGCTGGTTGGAAACCTCAAAGCTCACGTCGATCAGGTAGCTTCCGCGGTGAAACGTATAAACCTTAGTCACCCGCACCCCGTCGTTTTCAGGCGCTGCCAGCCGTACCTCGATCTTGTCGGCGCCAGCTGCCAGCTCATACGTTCCCTGCTCCGCTGTGTAGTGCGTCTTATGACTGGGCAGGCCTTCTCCGATCAGCCCCGATTGCGCCACGTAGATGTGGTCGCTTCGACTTTGCAACAGCGCGAATGGCTTGCTTTTATCTTCCTTATCCGGATGATCCAGTAACTCAAGACGACGAAGATCGCCCCCCGCGGTACTGATTTCCGCCATCACCATGTCGGTCTTGACAATGATTTTCTCGCCGGATTCCAGCTTCCCGCTCACTTTGGGAGCCCCATTATCCACGGGGCTCTCGCCCTGACCGGGCGGAGCTGAAGCCAGTTTTTCCCCTGGGACTGGCGTATCGGGCTGTGACCCTGGCTGGTTACCCGATCCCTGAGTAGCAGACGTTGTGGAAGCCGGGGATGGCGGGCGCTGTTCTTTCTGCCACGCATCCCAAAGAAATAACATCGAGGTGGAAAAGATTAGAAAAAGTACGAGTTTTTGTGTATCCATCTTGCATCGCGAATTTGTTTTTGACGGTACGACTGAACGTACGAAGGTTATTTGAGGCCTGACTACGGCTTCTATGGTACAGGGTCATGTCCACCACGATTCCAGGGATTGCAGCGCAATATTCTCCACGCGCTCAGTAATACTCCGCGAACCACCCCATGTCTGGTAAGTGCTTCACATGCGTAGTGTGAACAGGACGGACTGAAGCGGCAAGACAGCCCGAAAAAAGGGCTCAGGCAATACTGATAAAGCTTGATCAGACCTATAATTATCCGCGACATCGCTGCAATTGAACCATGAGCCGTTCCGCTTCTCCCGCTATATTCAACGAGTTGCTGTGGCTGAGGCGGTTGCGCAAGCGAACCACTATGTCCAGCCCGGTCAAGTCCCCCTGGCGAGCTCGAAATACTTCTCGCAGCAAGCGCTTCACCCTGTTGCGATTTACGGCCAGTCGCTCGATTTTACCCGCGACAACCACTCCCAGTCTGGAGTGCGACAGATTATTGGGTTTAGCGAAGATCTGTAGAAACTCGCTGCTTGCAGAACACCTGAATCTAATAACCGAGGAGAACTCTTCTGCTTTGCGCAAGCGGTGAGTTTTTGGAAAGCGAATAGTGAAACTCCTCAATAAATTACGCTGCGTCAGACTCCCAGACGAACACGCCCTTTCGCCCGACGAGCCCGAATAACAGCCGCGCCGCCGGAAGTCTTCATTCGAACTCGAAAACCATGAGTTCGCTTTCTTCGCGTCACGGATGGTTGGTAAGTGCGTTTCATCGTTTTCCCCTGTGCGTCATAAATAAAACTCGGCATTACAACTCTTTACGAAGGCTGATGTCAACCGATATTTTTTCCCGCCCCTGTGGATAAGTCGTCTCGAACGGTCTAGAATATGTTTCCCGCGCAGCCGAATCTCCGTCCCGTTCGCCTAACAAGTCATTACGATCATGCCTGCAGTAGATACTTTCTGGCTTTCCTGCCTTGACTATTTTGAGAAGGAGTTGAGCGCCCAGCAGTTCAATACCTGGATAAAACCCTTATCCCTGGAATCATCGCATAATGCGTTCGAGCCCGTGCTCGTGGCGCCCAACCGTTTCGTCATGCAATGGGTAAAAGACAATTTCGTACCGCGGATCGAACAAATGGCCGAGGAATATTTTTCCTGCAACGTCCATTTTCAATTAAAACTTGCCGACCAGGGTCCCGCCAAACCCATTGAGCCCATAGCAAAAAGCACTATAGGCGCTCAAAACCAAGCTTCTGCCGCGTTCGACACGTCGCCGGTCGTATCGCAAAAAACAAGAGATCCAAAAGAAAAACACGAAAAAAATCCCAGCCGGTTGAATCCAGCCTTTACCTTCAACAGTTTTGTCACGGGCAAAGCGAATCAACTGGCTCGAGCAGGCGCGATCCAGGTGGCCGAACGTCCGGGTGTTGCTTACAACCCCTTCTTTATTTACGGGGGCGTTGGTCTGGGTAAAACTCATTTGATTCAAGCGATCGGTAATTCCGTACTGGAGCACAACAGTGCTGCCAAGGTCCGGTATATTCACGCAGAACAATACGTTTCCGACGTAGTAAGGGCTTACCAACATAAAGCATTCGACGAGTTTAAACGGTACTACCATTCCCTTGATCTTCTGTTGATCGATGACATCCAGTTCTTTGGCGGCAAGAACCGGACGCAGGAAGAGTTTTTCTACGCCTTCAACGCGCTCATCGAAGCACATAAGCAGGTCATCATTACCTGCGACTCTTACCCAAAGGAAATCTCAGGTATGGAAGAACGCCTGATTTCACGTTTCGGCTGGGGGTTGACGGTAGCGGTCGAGCCTCCGGAACTGGAAATGCGTGTTGCCATTCTGCTGAAGAAGGCACTCATGGAAAACATTGTTCTGGATGAACACGTGGCATTTTTCATCGCCAAACATATTCGGTCCAACGTGCGCGAATTGGAAGGCGCGCTCAAGCGGGTACTCGCGTATTCGAGATTCACCGGGCACTCATTATCCCTCGACTTGGCGAGAGAAGCCCTGAAAGACTTGCTCGCGGTACAGAACCGTCAGATTTCCATAGAAAATATTCAGAAGACCGTCGCGGACTACTATAAAATCAAGGTCGCGGAAATGTATTCTAAAAAGCGTTCTCGCATCGTCGCTCGACCGCGGCAAATGGCCATGGCCATCTCCAAAGAGCTCACACCTCTCAGTCTGCCCGACATTGGCGAAGCATTTGGCGGTAGAGATCACACAACAGTATTGCATGGCTACCGAAAAATTGCTGAGCTACGCGCTTCCGATCCAGCCATCAATCGGGACTTCAACACCTTGTTGCACATTCTACGCGGTTGATAGCCGTGGGGTAATGACGGGGATCATATGGGGATAACTCGGTCTTTTTGCCGTCAGGTAATTTTGCCCCCAAACTGTCCACAGGCAATACCTCATCTATACAGGGACGAGAAATTAGTTATTTCCTTAATATAAAAGCTTAAATTTTATTTGTACCGGACTTTACCGGCTTCTATTAACGATTATTGTGGATTTAAATAATGAAACTTATACAAGCCGATAGGGATACGTTGCTAAAGCCGCTGCAAACTGTGACGGGCATTGTCGAGCGCCGCCATACCTTGCCGATCCTGTCCAACGTGTTTATAGAATTAAAAAACGAGTATCTTTCATTTATTGCAACTGATCTGGAAATCCAGATAACCACGTCAGCAAAGGATGGTAGCGCCCTGGACGTAGAGTATTCCGTCACAGTCGGCGCAAAAAAACTTCAGGATATATTGCGAGCGTTGCCGGAACAGGCTCAGGTAACCCTTGAGGCAAGCGAAAACAGGCTTCAAGCGAAAGCGGGTAAAAGCCGTTTTAATTTACAAACACTGCCCGCCGAAGATTTTCCCCGTTTCCCGGAAAGCAAGGAGTCCCAGGCGAGGATAACGCTGCAACAGGGGCAACTGAAACACCTTTTGTCCAGGGTGCAGTATGCGATGGCGCAACAGGACATTCGATATTATCTGAACGGGTTGCTCTTGCTGATAGAAGACAATTGCCTGAAGGTGGTGGCGACCGACGGTCACAGACTGGCGTTTGCCTTCATGATGCTGGAAACGCACCAGGAGAAAAATGAGGTCATATTGCCCCGTAAAGTCGTACTGGAACTTGCCAGGTTGCTCGCTGACAGCGAGGAACCTGTTATCGTGGAGATTCTGCAAAATCAGGTGCGTTTTTCCTTTTCAAATGTAGTCCTCGTATCCAAGGTGGTGGACGGAAAGTTCCCCGACTATAACCGTGTTATTCCCACCGGCTATCAGAAACAGTTCGATATAAACCGGCAGTTGTTCTTGCAAACGCTCCAGCGTGCATCAATTTTATCCAATGAAAAGTTTCGCGGCGTACGGCTCATATTGACCACGGGTAACTTGCGCATCGTGTGTAACAACAGTGAACAAGAAGAAGCGGAAGAAGAGCTGGAGCTTCAGTATGATGGCGAAGCGCTTGATATTGGTTTCAATATCACTTACCTGCTGGATGTGTTAAATAACCTGAGCAGCGAAACCGTGCGGTGTTCTTTTGGGGATGCCAACAGCAGCGCGCTTATCGCCATTCCGGGCGAAGAAAATTTCAAATATGTCGTCATGCCAATGAGGATATAGCAGCGATCGCAAGACGCAGCAGCCGCCGAAAAGTCGCCAACAGTACAGTCGGGGAAGAAACACGTCCGAATAACCGCGTTTCACGTGAAACTTAAAGACATCAATAATGATTGACAAAGACCGTTCCAGGCAGCAGAAAAGTGAAGGCTCCGCGGATTACAGTTCTGACAGCATCAAGATCCTCAAAGGTCTCGACGCTGTGCGCAAGCGGCCCGGTATGTACATTGGCGACACCAGCGACGGCACCGGATTGCATCACATGGTATTCGAGGTGATGGACAATTCAATTGATGAAGCGCTGGCTGGTTATTGCAATGAAATCACCGTAATCATTCATCCCGACAATTCGGTAACGGTGCAGGATAACGGACGTGGCATTCCCACGGGGATCAAGCAGGACGATGAACTGAAGCGCTCCGCGGCAGAGATTGTCATGACGGAACTCCATGCCGGCGGCAAATTCGACGACAATTCCTACAAGGTGTCGGGGGGGCTGCACGGGGTCGGCGTATCCGTTGTCAACGCGTTGTCAGAATGGCTGCGTCTCACCATTAGGCGCGACGGGCTGGTTCATCAGATTGAATTCCGTATGGGCGTGCCGGTAGCGCCTCTAGCCATCACAGGCAAGACAGAGCGGCGCGGCACCGAAGTGCATTTTCTGGCCAGCAAGGAAATATTCGGCGATATCGAATATCACTACGACATATTTGCCAAGCGTTTGCGAGAGCTGTCGTTCCTCAACAATGGCGTAAAAATTCATCTGGTCGATCAGCGCAGCGCCAAGGAAGAGACATTCGCTTTCGTGGGCGGGGTGAGAAGCTTCGTCGAGTACATTAACCGCACCAAGTCTGTTCTGCACCCCAAAATCTTTTATGCCTCGGGGGAAAAAGACCACATCGCGGTGGAAGTCTCGATGCAGTGGAACGACAGTTATTCCGAACAGGTTCTGTGCTTTACCAATAACATACCGCAGAAGGACGGCGGTACGCACCTGACCGGTTTGCGCGCGGCTATGACGCGAACCCTTAACAACTATATTGAAAAGAATGAGCTGGCCAAAAAAGCCAGGATCGAAACTTCGGGCGATGACATGCGCGAAGGTCTCTCCTGCGTTTTATCGGTGAAATTATTCGAACCCAAGTTTTCATCTCAGACCAAGGAAAAACTTGTCTCATCGGAAGTCCGTCCCGCTGTAGAGGAAATCGTGGCGATGAAACTGGCTGAGTTTCTGTTGGAGAACCCGCTCGACGCGAAAACCATCTGTGGAAAGATTATTGACGCCGCAAGGGCGCGCGAGGCGGCGCGGAAAGCGCGGGAACTGACGCGGCGCAAGGGGGTTCTGGATGGAATGGGATTGCCGGGCAAACTTGCGGACTGTCAGGAGAAAGACCCGGCCTTGTGTGAGCTTTATCTGGTGGAGGGCGACTCAGCGGGCGGGTCCGCAAAGCAGGGACGCGATCGCAAGTTCCAAGCCATTATGCCTTTGAAGGGAAAAATACTGAATGTCGAAAAAGCACGGTTCGACAAATTGATCTCATCCCAGGAAATCGCCTCGCTTATCACAGCGCTCGGCACTGGCATCGGGAAGGATGAATACAACCCCGACAAGTTGCGCTACCACCGCATTATTATCATGACTGATGCGGACGTTGATGGCTCGCACATACGCACGCTGCTGCTCACCTTTTTTTACCGGCAAATGCCCGAATTGCTGGAACGCGGTCACATTTACATCGCCCAGCCCCCCTTGTACAAGATCAAACATGGTAAACAGGAACGCTACGTAAAGGATGACCATGAGCTTAAGCAATACCTTCTGGGATTGGCATTGGCCGATGCGGAATTGCATACGCATGAAGATAAGCCGCCTCTCAAGGGAGAGACGCTGGAAAAAATCGCCAATGAGTACCTCTTGGCGGAAGCGGTAATCGAGCGCATGAGCCGCCTGATCGACAGCGAGGTGATGCATGCGTTGCTGCGTAATCCGGAGGTCGATTTAAGCAGCGAAGCCGGCGCTGCCGAAAGCGCAGCCCGGCTCTCAGCTCAGGTCAAGGCCGTAAATATTACGCCTGAGTACGATGCCGCGACGGAGGCATTCCGGCTCAAGATCTCCCGGATGCACCATGGCAATGCCCGCGCCAGTTACCTTGACCAGGATTTCCTGGAAAGTGGCGACTACGCGCAGATAAGGCAAACCGCGCAGGTTCTAGATGGGCTGATGGGGCCTTCGGCGTATATCCAACGCGGCGAACAGAAGCAATTCATCAGTGATTTCAAGCCGGCGCTCGACTGGCTGCTGCAAGAGGTGAAAAAAGGCATCGGCACTCAGCGCTACAAAGGGTTGGGGGAAATGAATCCGGCACAGTTGTGGGAAACTACCATGGATCCGAAGAGCCGCCGCCTGCTTCGCGCGCAAATAGAGGACAGCATCGCCGCTGACGAAATTTTCACCACCCTTATGGGCGACGTGGTAGAGCCCCGCCGCGCGTTCATCGAGAACAACGCGCTAGGGGTGAGGAATCTGGATGTTTAGCGGTGTCAGCCGCGGTTGCGCGGCAGTGCAAAAGGAGGCGGGTCCCGGAGCTTTTCCGTGCCAACAGCGCTAGAGGTTCATCCCGATCATGTTTGTCGTACTTCTATCGCTACACTGCCAATACGTTTCTAAAAATATTGAAAGGATTGAACTGATATGTGGCCCTCGAAACATACCCTCGAAAACGTCGACCCGGACTTGTGGCAGGCAATCAAGGGGGAAATTCAACGGCAGGAAGACTATATCGAGCTGATAGCCTCGGAAAACTACGCCAGTCCGGCAGTGATGCAGGCGCAGGGAACGGTGCTGACCAATAAATATGCGGAGGGCTATCCCGGTAAACGCTACTACGGCGGCTGCGAGTATGTTGACGTCGTGGAGCAACTGGCGATAGACCGATTAAAAGGGCTGTTCGACGCGGAGTACGTAAATGTCCAGCCGCATTCCGGCTCCCAAGCGAACGCCGCGGTATATTTGACGGCGCTCCAACCCGGCGACACCTTTCTGGGGATGTCCCTCGCCCATGGCGGCCATCTAACCCACGGCGCATCGGTTAATCTCAGCGGCAAGATTTTCAATGCGATCGCATACGGACTGAGGCCCGAAAACGAAGAGCTGGACTACGATCAAGTGGCCCGTCTAGCGCGCGAGCATAAGCCTAAAATGATCGTTGCTGGCGCCTCTGCCTACTCGCTTATAATAGATTGGAAGCGTTTTCGCAAGATCGCAGATGAAGTGGGTGCTTACTTATTCGTCGATATGGCGCATTACGCCGGCTTGGTTGCGGCGGGGTTTTATCCCAACCCGGTCGGTATCGCCGATTTCGTCACCAGTACGACTCATAAGACGTTACGCGGTCCCCGCGGGGGCGTTATCATGGCCAAGCCTGAGCATGAGAAAGCCCTGAATTCGGCGATATTTCCGCAAACACAAGGTGGCCCGCTGATGCACGTGATTGCCGCGAAGGCTGTCGCCTTTAAAGAGGCGGCGAGCGCCGAGTTCAGGAATTATCAGGAGCAGGTGATAGACAACGCCCGCGTGATGGCCAAGGTATTACAGGAGCGCGGTCTTCGCATCGTCTCCGGCCGAACGGATTGCCACATGTTCCTGGTGGATTTGCGCACTAAGCATATCACCGGCAAACAGGCCGCCGAATCGCTGGAACTGGCGCATATCACGGTCAACAAAAACGCCATCCCTAATGATCCCCAGAAACCTTTTGTCACCAGCGGTATTCGCATCGGCTCGCCCGCGATTACCACCCGCGGTTTCAAAGAACTGGAAGCGGAGCAACTGGCGAATCTGATCGCCGATGTGCTCGACGCCCCTACCGACACGTCGGTTCTTTCGCATGTCGCGCAGCAGGCAAAATCGATGTGTGCCAAATTCCCCGTTTATCAACGCTGATGCGCAAGGGACGACGCGTCGATCAGTTTCCCCTTGTGCGCGATCACTGCTCAAGGCTGAACCGTCGTCGCGCCGGTTCAGCTTCGCCCGCTCCCGAGGGTGACGCGTGAAATGTCCCTTTTGCAATGCCGAGGATACAAGCGTAACCGATTCGCGTGTGAGCGAAGAAGGCGACAGAATACGCCGTCGCCGCCGCTGCCTCACGTGCGACAAACGTTTTACTACATATGAAACGGTCGAGCTGCGGATGCCTCAGGTAGTGAAGCAGGACGGCAACCGTGCAGAGTTCGACCGTGACAAACTGCTGACAAGCTTCATGCGTCCATTGCATAAGCGTCCGGTTCCCACCGGTGATGTGGATGCCGCAATAGATCGTATCGTGCAAAAACTCCTGAGCCTGGGTGAGCGAGAGGTGCCTTCGCGTAAAATTGGCGAAATGGTGATGGAGGAACTCTACAAATTGGATAAGGTCGCCTACATACGCTTTGCCTCCGTATACCGAAGCTTCCAGGGAGTTGATGATTTCCGCAGCGTTATAAAAGAAGTGCAACATCCGCAGCAAGGTAAGGAACCGAAAAAGACGTAAGCCTCGTTTCGGCCGCGATTTCTTCCATTGTCAGGAAGAGGGAACCGGGCGATGTAGGCCGTAATGAGAGAATTTGCAGGGCGCCGCCGCGATAGGCCTAATTGAGGATTGTCCATGTTCTCCGCCAGTGATCATGCGTATATGGCCCAAGCGTTACGGCTGGCCGAAAAAGGACTTTACAGCACCAGCCCCAACCCTCGCGTCGGCTGTGTTCTGGTCCGGGACAGCCGCGTGGTGGGCAGCGGCTGGCACGAACGCGCAGGTGCGCCTCACGCGGAAATCAACGCACTCGCCGCGGCGGGAGAGGCGGCACGCGGCGCGACCGCTTATCTCACGCTGGAGCCGTGCAGTCATCATGGGCGCACCCCGCCTTGCGCCGATGCACTGATCAAAGCGGGAATTGCAAGGCTGGTGACGGCCATGGAAGACCCAAATCCGCTAGTATCAGGCAGCGGTTATGCAAAGCTCCAGGACGCTGGAATCGAAGTGAAGACCGGTCTCATGGCAGCCGAAGCAAGGGCGCTCAATATCGGCTTCGCCGCGCGCATGGCGCGCGGCCGCCCATGGGTAAGGATGAAAATCGCGGCCAGCCTCGACGGCAAGACCGGCCTCAAGAACGGCGCCAGTCAATGGATTACGAGCGAGGCAGCGCGTCGTGACGGGCACAGATTGCGAGCACGTTCCTGCGCGGTGATGACCGGGATTGGCAGCGTGCTGGCTGACAACCCCCGGTTGACGGTCCGTCATTTGGAAACCACCAGGCAGCCACTAAGGGTGGTCGTGGATAGCCGCCTCGAAATTCCGTTGGAGGCGAGGTTGCTGCGCGGCGCCGGCGAGCTCGTTTTTACCGCGAGCGCGAGCGAGGGGATAATCGGGGCGTTGCATGAAGTCGGTGCTCGCGTCATCGTGTTGCCCGATCAAAACGATAATGTCGATCTCGGCGCGATGATGCGAAAGCTAGCCGATTTCGAGATAAACGAAGTCCTGGTAGAAGCGGGCTGGCGATTGAATGGTGCTTTGATCAACGCGGGGCTGGTGGACGAGCTGGTCATCTATCTCGCACCGTATCTGATAGGCGATATGGGCCTCGGCATGCTAAAACTGCCTGAATTAGCCGATCTGCAGCGGAAGCGGGCTCTTGTAATTGAAGACGTACGCAGCGTAGGGCCCGATCTCCGGATCACGGCCCAATTGACCCAATAACGTGTCTTTAGAATAAGTCTCAGGTCTTGGCAGGATATTTGGTGAGCTTGCGCTGCAAGGTGCGCCGGTGCATGTTGAGCACTCTCGCCGTTACCGAAACGTTCCCTTTATTCTCATTCAACACGCGCTGGATATACTCCCATTCGAGTCGACCGACTGACAATGGATGCGCGCTGATTTTCACATCCGCATCTCCCGTCGTACGCTCAAACGCCACCATGATTTCGTCAACGTCGACCGGTTTCGCCAGGTAATGGGTGGCGCCAAGCTTGATTGCTTCCACTGCCGTGGCAATACTGGCGTAGCCAGTTAACATGACAATTCGCGTGCCCGGATCCAGGGCTCTCAGTTTTTCAACCAAAGCCAATCCCGAGGTACCGGGTAGCCTGAGATCGATTACCGCAAACTCGGGCGTGCACGCTTCGGCGGCTTCCACTGCCTGCTCCACGGTGTGTGCACACGAAACGTTGAATCCGCGCTTTGCCATTGCATTGGCAAGTACGGTACAAAAAGTCAAGTCATCATCCACCACCAGCAATGTGGGGCGGTCGTCCACTTCCATTCCAGGTTGCGTTGTCATATTGATTGCCGTATCAGAGGTAGTATTACTTCGGTGCACGCGCCGCCCTCCCGACCTTCCCGATTCATCAGGCGCACGCTGCCACCGAAACGTTCTATATTTGCATTGGCCAAAAACAGGCCGATTCCAAAACCCTGCCCTCGCGGCTTCGTGGTGAAGAAAGCTTGTCCCGCCCGCTGTACAGCTTCCCCGCTCAGGCCTTCACCATAGTCAAGAATTTGGAGATGCAGTTCGCTATGATTCCACTTAACCTCTACCTCTATATGCTTAAGAGACGCATCAGCGGCGTTATTCAACAGATTGAGAATGGACTGGCTCAGCAATTGCGTGTTGAGAATCTGAGGCGGGGGCTCTACCCCGCTAGCGCGGTAAGTGAATTTGACGGATGGCCGCATCAGTTGCCATTTATCAAGCACCTGGTTTAGAAAACTATCCACCGCCTGGCCGCTGACGTCTTCCGCCCGCGCCTGGCCGGCATCGGCCAGCAATTGCGTCAGAGTGCGCTTGCAATGACTTATCTGATCACGCAGTATCCTGATATTATTTTGAAATTCGCTGTTTTGGGTATTTTCGTGCTGTAGCTCTCCCGTTACCACCGCCATCGTTGCCAGTGGTGTACCAAGCTCATGCGCTGCTCCCGCAGCCAGCGTCCCCAACGCGATGATCTGCTCATTGCGCAACGCCTGTTCGCGTGCCAGCGCCAGGTCCTTGTCCCGCTCGCGAATGGATATGCCCATCTTGACAACGAACCAGGCGATTAATACAGTGCTTAACACAAAGGCCAGCCACATTCCCGACACATGCAAAATGAACTCGCTGCCATGCTCGTCATGATCGTGCGGTAGCGGCACGTAATAAAATAGCAGCAGCGTGTAAAAGCTTATCGTAATCGCCGCCATTACCCATGTATAAGCCCAGGGGAGCGCGGCGGCTGCGATCGTCAGCGGTAACAGATAGAGGGAGATAAACGGATTGGTCGAACCGCCGCTGAAATACAGCAGCGCGCTTAAAGCAAAAACATCCATCAAAAGCTGCGCAAAAAACTCGACGCTTGAAACCGGCCACTTGCGGCGCAGACGAATCCAGGTGGCGAGATTCAGGACCGCGAGCAGGACCGCTACCGCGACCATTTCGGTCCAGGGCAGGTTCATCTCAAGTACCCAATATGCCAAGGCAAAGGTCAGGCACTGAACGGAAATTACGATATTTCGGAGCAGAAACAACCGCTGCAGGTTCTTGCTTAGCGGCGATTGGCTGAGATCACTGAACATTTGCGTCGCTTGTGCTTGCGCTGCTTGTATCATTCGACAAAAAAGTCCCCGGAAAACGTCCCTGTTCCGTGGACAGCGAAAACAAATATGCGTTGTCTTCGGGACGAGGCCAACTTCGGATGTCAGAAACGCATCGGCGTACCTCGGGCACTCACCTCGGGCACTTCGTAATGGCTGGGCGCGTATGGTTCTTAAGGGTGGCGGCGCCCTCTACGTCCCGAGCCAGTCTAAACGAGCGCTCGCAGGACCAACCGACGCTCATCCTTTATTGTGGGTCGCTGGTCTCGGAAAGCTGACCCCGTCGTGTCTGCGAGAGCAGACCGACGCACTTATGCTGCTGGATGCGTTACGGACCCGTTCTGAGATGACAAACATTATCGTATATTCCCATTCGCGGCCATGCGGCAAATTGCCGCACACCATACGACATCGGCTGCCCGATATTGTATTTGAAAGCAGGAAGGATTAGATGTTCACTGGAATCATCCAAGCTGTTGGGGAAATTAAACACGTCATGCCCCTGGAGGATGGCGTAAGCTTGCGCGTCGCGCCCGGTCCCCTGGATCTAAGCGACGTCAAAACCGGGGACAGCATCGCGATAAATGGGGTCTGCCTAACCGTTACCACCATTTCCGATGGCCTGTTCTCCGTGGACCTATCTCGAGAAACGTTGAACTGCACAGTAGGTATGGATAAGCAGGGCGTCGAAGTAAATCTTGAAAAGGCGCTGCGGCTATCCGACCGGCTTGGCGGTCATCTGGTAAGCGGTCACGTCGATGGAATCGGCCAGGTAATCGAGTTTACGCCAATCGGCGAAAGTCATCTGCTGGTGCTTCGAGTGCCGCTCCCCTTATTAAAATATATTGCTAAAAAGGGTTCGATCACCGTGAATGGGGTAAGCTTGACGGTTAACACACTAGCGCAGGACAAGATAGAGATCAATCTTATCCCTCATACCCTGGCGGCGACGACGCTTAAAGGCCTCGACACAGGCGCCAAAGTCAACATCGAGGTCGATATGCTCGCGCGCTACGTGGAGCGACTGATCGGCAACCGGATATAAGTATTGGCTAAAGTTTGACATGATTATCAGTTCCATCCAGGAAATAATTGCCGAAATCAGGGCCGGCAAAATGGTCATCCTTGTGGATGAGGAAAATCGCGAAAATGAGGGCGACCTCGTGCTGGCAGCGGATTTCGTTACCCCTGAAGCCATTAATTTCATGGCGACGCATGGCCGCGGATTAATCTGCCTGACGCTGACCGATGAGCGATGCCGCCAGCTCAATCTGCCGCTCATGGTCGCTGCCAACCGCTCGCCGTTGGGCACCAATTTTACCGTTTCAATCGAGGCGGCCAGCGGGGTCACGACCGGGATTTCGGCCCATGATCGCGCGCGAACTGTTCAGGCTGCGGTGAGCCGGCACGCAAAGCCCGAAGATATCGTCCAGCCGGGACACATTTTTCCGCTCATGGCCCAGTCCGGGGGCGTGCTCGTGCGGGCGGGCCACACCGAGGCGGGGTGTGATCTGGCAAACCTCGCGGGCCTTACCCCGGCCGCGGTCATTTGCGAAATACTCAACGAAGATGGCAGCATGGCTCGTCTGCCAGATCTGGTTGAGTTCGCCGTAAGGCACCAACTCAAGATCGGCGCGATCACTGATCTCATCCATTACCGGAGCCGCACGGAAAGTCTCGTCCAACGCGTGGCCGAACGCCCCGTTCAAACGGCCCATGGCGAGTTCCGCCTGATCGCTTATCTGGACAAGACCGCGAATGCAACCCACCTGGCGCTTGTCAAAGGCATTATCGATCCGGGCGCTGAAACGCTGGTGCGCGTACACGAGCCGCTTTCGGTAATTGATCTTCTCGACGTAAACGACGATACCCATTCGTGGAACGTGAATGATACCCTTCAGGTGATCGGGGATGCCGAAAGCGGCATAATAGTACTGCTCCATCCCGCGGAAAGCGGGCCCGAGTTGCTGGATCGTGTCACCCCGACAAAAACAGGGCCTCGGGTCCCCGCCCGCACCGACTTGCGTGACTACGGTATCGGGGCCCAGATACTGAAGGATCTCAATGTAGGCAAGATGCGGTTGCTGGCGATACCGCGCAAAATGCCGAGCATGGCCGGGTTTGGGCTCGAAGTAGCTGGATATCTGGAACCGGTAGATAAAAGCTGGAAGCAGGACAATTAGCTAGAAGCAATTCGGCATGGTTTTAATTGACAGCGTCAACGTGACGGCCAGAACTTATCTTTGTTGCAGACCGATTTTGTAAAGGAATAATATGGGGCGCTACGACAATATTCTTGAGCTTGAGCCGGACCTCAACGGCGACGATCTGCGGATCGGTGTCGTCATGAGCCGTTTTAACATCGAGGTGAGCGAAGGCTTGCTCAGCGCTTGCACGGCGGAGTTGATCAAACGCGGCGTGCAGGAGTCCGGCATGCTGCTGGTGACTGTGCCGGGTGCGCTGGAAATACCGTTGGCCCTGCAGAAAATGGCTTTAACCGACCAGTTTGATGCTCTGATCGCGTTGGGAGCGATCATCCGGGGCGAAACGTATCATTTTGAAATCGTTTCGAATCAATCCGCCAACGGTTTAGCCGCTGTACAACTCGATACCGGCATTCCCGTTGCTAACGGGATACTTACCACAGAAACGGACGATCAGGCATTAGCGCGCATGAGCCAGAAAGGAACCGAAGCCGCACAGGCGGCGATCGAGATGGCTAACCTGCTACGAGAGCTTGAGGAAGTAACCCAATAAACACATCGAATGACACAAACCAAACCGGTGATTAAAAGGGCAGCCAAGCCGGGCCGCAAAACCCGTCGCCGCCATGCTCGTGAACTGGTCTTGCAGGGACTTTACCAATATTGTGTCGCCGGCGGCCCTGCCGAGGCCATCGAAGCGCAGCTGAGAGAAACGAGTGAGTTCGCTAAAACCGACGGGGAATACTTCTCAAGTCTGCTGCGCGGCGTGATTACGAACGTAGGGGAGCTGGAACAGCAGATTCAGCCTTATCTTGATCGGCCCTTCAAGGAGCTGAGCCCGGTGGAGATTGCCATTCTGCTATTGGGTACCCATGAGCTCGCGAATCATCTGGAAATACCGTATCGAGCAGTTATCAACGAAGCCGTGGAGCTGGCGAAAACCTATGGCGGCACGCATGGGCACAAGTACGTGAACGGCGTGCTGGATAAACTGGCGGCGAAGCTAAGAACGACCGAAGTTCATGCAAGAGTTTGAGGGGCCTCATCTGAGGATGACCTTGTCCTTGATCTAACGCGTACCGTCTTGCGCCACGTTTCGAAGAATGCTCTCAGAATTCGACATCATTCAACGGTATTTTTATCGCGCGGCCCCAGGCGCCGTATTAGGGATAGGGGATGATGCGGCGCTGATACAGCCTTCCGCCGGGATGGAACTGGCCATTTCAACCGACGTGCTGGTGTCAGGACAGCATTTTTTTGCCGACGCCGACCCGCGCGGGCTGGGGCACAAATCTCTGGCTGTGAATCTTTCCGACATGGCCGCGATGGGCGCGAGGCCGCGATGGGCGACACTTTCGCTCGCGCTGCCCGCGAACATGGCTCGCGAGAACGACAAATGGCTGGAAGCGTTCTCTGACGGTTTCTTCAATCTCGCTGATGCTTATCAGGTTGATCTTATCGGTGGAGATACTACAAGAGGACCATTAACCATTTGCGTAACCATCATTGGCGAGGTGGCGAGAGGCAAGGCACTGCGTCGGAGCGGAGCCAGGTCGGGGGACGATATCTGGATATCGGGCCATCTGGGCGATGCCGCGCTGGCGCTGGCTCACCAGCAAGGCCATATCGCGCTTGAACCGCGCGAAATCGAAGCTTGCCTGCCCGCGCTGAATATGCCCACTCCCAGGGTCGGGTTGGGGCAGCGTTTGATCGGCCTGGCGCGCAGCGCAATCGATATTTCGGATGGATTGCTGGCCGACCTGGGGCATATTCTGAAGTGTTCAAAAGCTTCCGCCATCATAAGCTTGCCCGACATAAATTGCTCGGCACCGCTAAGAAGATGTCTTCCTCATCCATTGGCGCTGAAATGCCTGCTGGCCGGCGGAGATGACTATGAGCTTTGCTTTAGCGCGGCGAGGTCAAAGAGGGCAAAAATTGAAACCCTTTCCCGCGAGCTGGGACTGCCACTGACCCGTGTCGGCAAAATCGGCATGGGAGAAGGGCTGGTCGTGCTTGATGCCGCTGGCGAGGCTGTAACGCTGGAGACGACGGGATATGACCATTTCCGCGCCTGATCAAACGGTCGAGAATTCGAGTGTTGGCCGAGCCGATGGTGCGGTGTCCGAAGCTGACGTCCCGCCAGCGGGGAAACCGGAGGAACCGGACCGCTCCGGCGTTTCGCCTCACGCCGAAGCGTCAGGCATCCACTCCAAAAGGCCCACGAAAGCATTTATCCGAACCCGCCTGGCGTATTTCATTGCATTTGGCGGCGGCGCTGGCTTGAGCAGTATTGCCCCCGGCACCGTTGGGACCCTCGCTACCTTCCCCTTGTTTTGGATATTTGCTTACTTCTTCGATCCGCTTGCTCTCCTCGTCCTGATCGCGGTGATGTTTCTCGTTGGCGTCTGGGCTTGCGGTGTCACGGGCAGGGCGTTGGGCAATCACGATCATGGCGGTATGGTCTGGGATGAAATTTCCGCTTTCCTGCTGGTACTGTACTTTACGCCACCTATTATCGTGTGGCAGGCATTTGCATTTCTGCTGTTTCGTTTGTTCGATATAATCAAACCACCGCCCATCGGATACTACGATCGGAAGCTGCGTGGCGGCTTTGGCGTGATGTTCGATGATTTGCTGGCCGCATTCCTGACATTGCTTTGCCTGGCGGCGTGGAAAGCGCTTGGAATAGGTTCTTTAATTTAAGTAATTTGCGGCCGTGTATTGCACTGGCCCGGTGATTGCCGGTTGTCTTGTGAATGCGTTGTTCGGCATTCCTTGACCTGTGTGTTGAGAAAACAGATTTTCCAGGGGAACAGACCGAATGGATGATCTCACGCTTCAGGACCTGGCGAGAAAGGCCGGCGTCGCTCTGGCCCAGCAGGGCTTAATGCTTGCCACAGCCGAATCCTGCACGGGCGGATGGCTGGGGCAGACCATCACCTCCATCGCCGGAAGCTCCAGCTGGTACGACCGTGGCTTCATCACCTACGCCTCGGTCTCCAAGCATGAAATGCTGGGCGTGAGCACTGCAACCCTTGAACAGTATGGAGCGGTATCCGAGCAAACGGCTTCAGAAATGGCAGCCGGTGTGATTACGCACAGCCATGCGCATGTCGCGGTCTCCATCACCGGCATCGCCGGCCCGGAAGGCGGCACGGCGGAAAAACCGGTGGGCATGGTATGTTTCGCCTGGATGATGAAAGACGGATTGGCCTGCGCTGAGACCCGGTATTTCGCCGGCGGCCGCGAGGATGTAAGGCGTCAATCCGTAGCGGAAGCCCTGCAAGGCGTCATAGACTTGCTACATTGCATCCCGCCGCGAATGGGATAACACCCAATGGGATGACAATCTTTTGTTCAGTGTGAATCCCCGTCGTGGCTGCGCGCGCCATGAGACATCATGCGGTCGCTGGCGGCAATCGCAATGGCGGAAAACAGGAAAACCACATGGATTCCGGTCTGCGCCAAAATGGTCTTTTCGTCGTACGCGCTGGCATTGATAAAGGTCTTGAGCAGGTGGATCGACGAAATGCCGATAATCGCCGTGGCGAGCTTGACCTTGAGCACCGATGCGTTGACATGGGACAACCATTCCGGCTGATCAGGGTGCCCTTCGAGATTCATGCGAGAAACGAAGGTTTCATAGCCGCCGATGATTACCATGATGAGAAGATTGGAAATCATCACCACATCGATCAAACCCAGCACAACCAGCATAATGGTGGTTTCGTTGATCTTGGAGGGCCGAGGGGCGCCTTCAACGGCAACCGCATCCAGAATATGCTGTAATGCAGCCTGATTACCCATCACCGCTCCGATCAGATCGAGCAATTCGACCCAGAAGTGGTATACGTACACGCATTGCGCAAGAATCAGCCCAAGGTACAGCGGCAATTGCAGCCAGCGCGTGGTGAAAATGAAATAGGCGAGCGGTTGAATTTTTCGGGAACGCGCGGGAGGAGCGTCCATGTAATCCTCTTTAATAGACATAGATTTGGTATTTGCGGTAAACCCGGCATTTTACACCGCCGTATCGGTTTGATGCGAACACGGTTAGTGCCATGCCTCGTGCAATCCGCTGTTACGCCCCACGATATCGGTTTCAGTCGGATGAATGATACGGTTGTGATATTGAATTTGTCGTCCAGAACGCATGAAAGACGCGTATCCGCGATCCTGAAGACCTTTGTCATTGCGTTGCTCTCGACCTGTGCATCGGCGGACGCCGCCCGGGAGACACCGGAAGCGCGAATTTTTGCGCGAGTCTCGCCGTCCGTGGTCGGGGTGAACATGGGTGACGCCCGCAGTAATTCCGTTGGCGAAGGCAGCGGTGTCGTGATTGGAGCCGGGCAAGTGATCACCACGTGCCATGTCGCGGGCAAAGGCAAGAATGGGCACGTCGTCCATTCGGGCAAACGCTACGAAGCGACGTTGCAATCTGCGCAACCGGATCTCGACCTGTGCCTGTTGAATGTGCCCGGTCTGCAGGGGCCGGCCGCTACCCTGGGTAGTGCATTAAACGTTAAGACCGGCCAGCACATTTATGCTATAGGCATGCCGATTGACTGGAATCCGCCGCAACCGATCCTCAGCAAAGGGGTAATTTCCAACCTGCGGCCTTATCTGCGATCGCAATACATGCGTATCGCCGTCCCGGTTTCTTCAGGCTTTAGCGGGGGTGGTCTATTCGACGCCCATGGTGCGCTGATCGGTATACTCTCGCACCCCGAGGGCAAAGGCGGCGATGTCACGTTTGCGCTGCCGGCGGATTGGATAGGTGAATTACCGATTAAAGTGCGGCCTGGTCCGGAAATGATAAAAAAAGATGAATCAGCCTGGCTTAACCGCGCGTTAACGCTCGAAAAGAGCGCCGACTGGCGAGGATTGTTGAAACTGTCGCAGCAGGAAGTCAACCTTGATTCCGGAAACGCCGCTGCATGGTTCAGCATGGGCATGGCTTTCGCTAACCTGAAGCAATATGAACAAGCAGTTCGAGCGTATCGCGAAGCCATACGCAATCAGTCGGAGTATGGCGACGCCTGGCATCACCTCGGTGTCGCCTACGCCAATCTGAAAGACTACGACAATGCGATTCAAGCCTACAGGGATGCCCTAAGCATGCAGCCCGAGAATGCTCAAGCGTGGTACGACCTGGGGCTCGCATACGATGACCGCAAGCAACACGCACATGCTATCCACGCCTACCGGGAAGCGCTGCGCCTGGATGCTGAGAACGCCGCCGCCTGGTATGACCTGGGCATGACCTATGACGATCTTAAGCTATACGGAGAGGCGGCAGAGGCGTATGCGGAGACAGTGCGTGTCCAGCCGGAGAACGCTGATGCGTGGTATAAACTTGGCGTGGATTACGCAATACTGGGCGAACGCGTCAAGGTAAGGGGAGTCTATCAGGCTCTGCGCAAGCTGGATACAAAAAGGGCCGAGCAGTATTTCAATACTTATATTCTGCCCTGAAAATATTTCCGCTGCGTGTCGGCAGGACAAGCAGGAAAACATCGCGCTGAAACACATTGTCATTCTCTTCGCGCTTTTCCGGTTGAACCACCTATGCGATAATTGATCCCATTCATAAAGGAAATTTTCATGGACGAAAACAGAAGCAAAGCGCTCGCCGCGGCTCTCTCCCAGATCGAGAAACAGTTTGGCAAAGGCTCGATCATGCGCCTGGGTGCGAGTGACGTCGCCAAAGACGTTGAGGTTATTTCCACCGGTTCACTTGGGCTCGATATTGCCCTGGGTGTGGGCGGCCTTCCTCGCGGAAGGGTAGTGGAAATTTACGGTCCGGAATCCTCCGGCAAAACCACGCTTACGCTGCAGGTCATCGCGCAGATGCAGAAAGTTGGCGGTACCGCGGCGTTTATCGACGCGGAGCACGCCCTGGATCCCCAATATGCACAAAAAATCGGGGTCAATGTCCAGGAGTTGCTGATTTCTCAGCCGGACAATGGGGAGCAGGCACTGGAAATTGCCGATATGCTGGTGCGCTCCGGTTCCGTCGACGTGGTCGTAGTTGATTCGGTTGCGGCCCTGACGCCGCGCGCGGAAATCGAAGGTGAAATGGGCGAGCCCCAAATGGGACTGCAAGCGCGACTGATGTCGCAAGCGTTACGCAAGCTTACCGCCAATATCAAACGCAGCAACACGATGGTGATTTTCATCAATCAGATACGCATGAAGATCGGCGTCATGTTCGGCAATCCGGAAACGACGACCGGCGGCAACGCACTAAAATTCTACGCGTCGGTTCGCCTTGATATACGTCGCACCGGTTCCATTAAAAAAGGCGAAGAGGTCATCGGCAGCGAAACACGCGTGAAGGTGGTCAAGAATAAGGTTGCGCCGCCCTTCAAACAGGCGGAATTCGATATCCTCTACGGAGAGGGCATTTCGCGCGAAGGCGAAATTGTCGAGCTGGGCGTGCAGCACAAACTGATCGAGAAGTCCGGCGCCTGGTATGCATACAAAGGCGACAAAATCGGCCAGGGCAAGGATAACGCGCGCGAATTTCTAAAAGAACACCCCGAGATAGCGGCGGAAATCGAATCGAAAATACGCGCCGCGGTGGGCGTCGCCAACCCCGCTGAAACGGCCGCCGTGGCCTGATGGCGGAGGTGGGGGAACGAACGCTCCTGCCGCCGATGGATTTGTCATGACGCGCAGGCCAAGCCTCAAAACCCGCGCTCTAGGCTACCTTGCCCGGCGGGAACACTCCCGCCTGGAACTGGAAAGAAAGCTCGGACCCCATGCCAAATCTTCCGAAGAACTCATCGCGGTGCTGGATGCGCTTGAACAATGCGGCTTCCTTTCGGCCGCGCGCGTGGTGGAGCAGGTGGTACACGTTCGCCAAAGCAAGTTCGGAAGCCGTCGTATTGTGAATGAGTTGCGCGAGAAGGGCATTCCCGAGAATCTAATCGCGGCGGCGTTGCCTAACATTAGAGAAACCGAGCGGGACCGCGCGCTGGAAGTGTGGCGGAAAAGGTTTAACGCTGCCCCCGCCGATGCGAAGGAACTTGGCAGGCAGGCGCGTTTTCTCATGGGGCGGGGGTTTGCAGCGGACGTGATACATCATGTCCTGCGTCATTCGGATGAGGAAATGACTTGACGGAGCGGGATACTCAGCGGTTAGCTGGGCGCGCGGTCCGGGCGATTCTGGCAGGATGGGCAATAGCGGTTCTGCTGGGGTCGTGCAGTGCCAACAACGCCACGTCCATCAGCGAGCTCAACACATCCGCAGCCAATTTCGACGGCCAGGAGGTCACGCTCCATGGGGTGGCAAAAGACGTGACGCGGGTCCCGCTGTTTAATCTGAAGTCCTACGTGCTGAAAGATGACACCGGAGAAATCACCATTCTGACGGAACGCGAACTGCCAAAGATGAATGAAGAAATTCATGTGAAGGTGAAGGTGGGGAATATCGCCATTATCAATGGAGAATCGCTTGGAACGACGCTCATGGAGTTGGAGCGGCGCTGAAAACTAACGAAGGCGGTGGAGGGCGCATGGACACCTATTCACCATTGTTCGGATGAAGCCGAGATGAAAAGCAGCGAAATACGGCAGAAATTTCTGGAATTTTTCGAGTCGCACGGCCATACGGTCGTCGCGTCGAGCCCCCTCGTTCCTGGCAATGACCCAACGCTGCTGTTTACGAACGCGGGCATGGTGCAGTTCAAGGATGTATTTCTTGGTCACGACAGGCGGCCGTACGTGCGGGCGGCCAGTTCGCAGCGCTGTGTGCGCGCGGGCGGCAAGCACAACGATCTGGAGAATGTGGGCTACACCGCGCGCCACCATACTTTCTTCGAGATGCTGGGCAATTTCAGCTTCGGCGATTATTTCAAGCGCAATGCCATCAAGTTTGCGTGGGAGTTTCTAACCGTTACGCTTTCCATTCCTCCGGCAAAGCTCTGGGTGACGGTATACGCCGAGGATGACGAAGCGGCCGACATCTGGATCCGCGAGGTGGGCCTCGATCCGGCGCGGTTGACGCGTATTGCCACCTCGGACAACTTTTGGCAAATGGGTGAAACCGGTCCCTGCGGTCCATGTTCCGAAATTTTTTATGACCACGGCCCTGAGATCGCCGGCGGTCCGCCCGGCACACCCGAAGCGGATGGCGACCGCTACGTCGAAATCTGGAACCTGGTGTTCATGCAATACAACCGCGACGGCGCCGGTACGCTGCACCCGCTGCCCAGGCCATCGGTTGATACCGGCATGGGGCTCGAGCGTATTTCCGCCGTAATGCAGCAGGTTCACAGCAATTACGAGATCGACCTGTTTCAGGAACTGATCCGTGCGGCCGCGCAAGCCACCGGCACGGCCGATCGGTCCAGCAGCTCGCTCAAAGTGATCGCCGATCACATCCGTGCCTGTTCTTTTCTGATTACCGATGGCGTGATTCCCGGCAACGAAGGGCGCGGGTACGTGCTCAGGCGCATCATCCGGCGCGCCATCCGCCACGGCTACAAGCTGGGGCAGAAACAGCCCTTCTTTTATTTACTTGTCGAACAGCTTGCGGGAACCATGGGGCAGGCCTACCCGGAGCTGGTGGAAGCCAAGGTCCGCGTCGCGGCGGTGCTGAAGCAGGAAGAAGAACGTTTCGCCGAGACGCTGGAAAACGGCATGCAGGTGCTGGAGACGGCATTACGGCGTGGGGACCGCCTGCTGGATGGTGAAACCCTGTTTCGACTTTATGACACTTTCGGTTTCCCCCTCGATCTCACAGCCGATATCGCGCGCGAGCGCGGCATTACAATCGACCAGCCCGGGTTCGAGCAGGCCATGGAGCGCCAGCGCGAGCGGGCCCGTGCGACGAGCAGGTTCACCATGCAGGAAGGAATCGTATATAGCGGACCCTCCACCGGATTCCACGGTTATGAAAGCCTGCGTTACGAAGGCCGAATCCTTGCCATTTACCGGGAAGGGAGCCGCGTGCACTTCATCGATGCGGGCGATGAAGCAGTCGTGGTACTGGACCATACGCCGTTCTACGCGGAATCCGGAGGACAGGTGGGCGACAGCGGCGAGTTGCTTGCGGCCAACGGCACCTTTATCGTAGGCGATACCCAGAAGATCCAGGCGGACGTATTTGGCCATAAAGGCTTGCTGCGCAGCGGCCGCCTGGTTACCGGCGACGCGGTTGTCGCGGAGGTCGACGGGTCGGCCCGGGCACGCACCGAGCGTAACCACTCGGTTACTCACCTGATGCACAAGGCGCTACGCCAGGTATTAGGCACTCATGTTCAGCAAAAGGGGTCCCTGGTCGATTCTCTCAAGACGCGCTTTGACTTTGCACACAACCAGCCGGTGACCGACGCGGAGATTCGCGCGGTGGAACAACTGGTGAATGCTGAAATTGTTGCCAATGCGGCAACGGAAGCCCGGCTGCTGCCCATCGAGGAGGCAAAAAAAACCGGCGCCATGATGCTGTTCGGGGAAAAGTACGGCGATGAGGTGCGAGTGCTGGCGATCGGGACCTCGCGTGAGCTATGCGGGGGAACTCACGTCAAGCGCACGGGTGATATCGGGCTCTTCAAAATCGTGTCTGAATCCGGTGTGGCGGCGGGCGTGCGCCGGATTGAAGCGGTGACCGGCGAGAGCGCCCTGGCTTATATACAGGAGCGGGAAGCGCAATTGCAGCACGTGGCCGATGCCGTAAAGGTCCATCCGCACGAAGCCGCCGCTCGTATCACGCAAATTCTCGATAACGTCAAGGAGCTGGAAAGGGAACTCCGGCGCATGAAATCGAAACTGGCCAGCTCTCAGGGCAATGACTTGACCGAGCAGATTCGTGAGGTTAAAGGGGTGAAAGTCCTTGTGGTGTGCCTGGAAGATGCAGACTCCTCAGCCTTGCGCGAAGCGGTGGATTCATTCAAGCAAAAACTCAAATCCGGCGTTGTCGTTCTTGCCGCGATCGAAGATGGAAAAATCAAGCTTACGGCCGGCGTAACCGCTGACCTGACCGCAAAGGTGAAGGCAGGCGAGCTGGTCAATTTCGTCGCCAGGCAGGTCGGCGGCAAGGGTGGCGGCCGCCCCGACATGGCTCAGGCAGGCGGAACCCAGCCCGACGATCTGCCGGCGGCATTGGACAGCGTGGCCGGCTGGGTTGAGCAACGGCTCTAGCATTTGTAGCTTAATTTTTAAATAACCTTAAGAACTCAAAGAATGACAAGCAGACACTCCCGCCTTCTCATCCTCGGTTCCGGCCCTGCCGGATATAGCGCTGCGGTGTATGCCGCCCGCGCCAATCTCAACCCGGTGCTCATCACCGGGCTCGCACAGGGCGGTCAGCTCATGACCACGACCGAAGTCGATAACTGGCCTGCGGACGCAATGGGCGTGCAGGGTCCCGAACTGATGGAACGCTTCAAACAACATGCGGAACGGTTCAATACGGAAATCCTTTTTGATCACATCCATACCGCCAAGCTGACGGAGAAGCCCATCACGCTTATCGGCGATGCGGCCACCTATACCTGCGATGCGCTGATCATTGCCACTGGCGCTTCCGCGCAGTATCTTGGCATACCCTCAGAGGATGCATACATGGGTCGTGGGGTGTCCGGTTGCGCAACCTGCGACGGATTTTTCTATAAGGGGCAGGACGTCGCGGTAATCGGGGGTGGTAATACGGCGGTGGAAGAGGCGCTGTATCTCTCCCATATCGCGCGTAACGTGACCGTTGTGCACCGGCGGGAAAAATTCCGCTCGGAAAAGATCCTGATCGACAAAATGATGGAAAAGGTGAAAGACGGCAACATCAAGCTGGAACTCAATCACGTGCTGGACGAAGTGCTGGGCGACACCTCCGGCGTTAACGGCATGCGTATCAAGAGCGTTCAAGACAATTCCACCAAAACGCTCCCTTTGCAGGGCGTATTCATCGCCATTGGCCACAAGCCCAACACCGACATTTTCCAGGGCCAGCTGGAAATGAGAAACGGCTACATCCTCACCCGGAGCGGGAACGAGGGCAACGCTACCGCCACCAGCATTCCGGGAGTGTTTGCAGCGGGTGACGTCCAGGATCACATCTATCGGCAGGCCGTGACCAGTGCCGGCACGGGCTGCATGGCTGCATTGGACGCAGAAAAATATCTGGACGGGTTGTCGTGAACGCCAGAGCAACTGCGGCTTGAAAATCTCCCATGAAACGGCGGGACAAAAAGCCTGCGTTTAGTGCGTTACCCGGGCCGGCAAGCGGCCCTGCAAAGGGTCCCGCAGCAACCTTCACGAAGGAGCCGGCCGCCGGGGTGGGTGATAATGCCTCCAACGATGACGGGGCCGCCTTGTTCCGTCAGGCGGTCCAGGGCGTTTCGAGGCTGGCGGCTTCCGATAAAGCCCCTCTGCCCAGCAAGCATCCCCCGCCCATACCACGTCAAATTCCTGCCCACGAGCAATCCGCAGGCGGTGAAGCGCTATCCGATCATATTGCGCTGGAGATCGGCGCGGGCGATGAGTGGGCATTTTTGCGGCCGGGCGTATCGCGCCAGACTTTGCGGCGATTGCGGCGTGGTTACTGGAAAATCGAGGCACAACTCGATTTGCACGGGTTTACTCGCGAGGAAGCGCGGCAGGAGTTGGCGGTATTTCTGGATGCGAGCAGCAAACGAGGATTTCGTTGCGTGCGCGTGATACACGGGAAGGGGCTTAGCTCGCCGAACCATGAGCCTGTGCTCAAAACCCGGGTGGGGAATTGGCTGGCGCAACGAGCGGATGTGCTGGCCTTCTGCCAGGCCAGACCGGAGGAGGGCGGCAGCGGCGCCGTGCTGGTGCTTTTGGCCGCAACGGGAAAGTAGCTGCATTGTTACGAGCTCGCGCGGTCGGAATCGGTCAGGATTGGGCAGCCACCACCTCAGAGGATCAGAGCGTAGGATTCGGCTCGTGAGAATAAGTCTTTTCATGCAGGCTCTGGCAACGCACGCAGCGCCGGGCAGTGGGGTACGCCAATAGTCTCTCAAAGCCGATTTCTCCTCCGCAATCGATACAGTCGCCGAAACCCGGTTCCGCCAAACGTTTCAAGGTTTCCTCTACTTCGCGTATCTCGCGCACCTGGCGATCCACGAGCGCCGCATCGACATCCACCAGCATGTCGGCAACCGACTCATCGCCGGGATCAGCAACGCTGCCGGCCAGGTCGGCATAATGCTCGTTGCCCGAGCGCTCCAGTTCGCTTCGAATTTCCTCCCTCAGTTCCAGATAGCGCCGTTGCAGAACCGCTTTAATTTGCGCCAGTTGATCGTCCGTAAGGTCTGCCATGGTAGGTTTTCCCGTTAGTGATATCAATGTCCGCTTTCATAACATAGCTCACGAATTCGGTCTCTGCCCACTCTTCAGCTTCTTTAGGTCCTCGATCACCTCAGCGGAATTGCGAGAAGTGCTCGCCGATAGGTAAATTTTAGCAATCCTGCCTTGCGGATCGATCATGAACGTATTCCGCTTAGCCATGCTGCCATCGCCGCGAAGCGAGTCATAACGCGCGGCCGTCTCGCCCTTGCTATCCGCCAGAAGCGGGAACGGAAGGCTGTATTTTTTGGCAAAGTCCGCGTGGCTGGCGGTGTTGTCCACGCTTACGCCAACGACCTGCGCGCCCAGTTCTCCAAGCTGATGGATATCGTCGCGAAATTTGCAAGCCTGCTCGGTGCAGCCCGGCGTATCGTCCTTGACGTAGAAGTACAGCACCAGCCACTTGCCGCGAAACTCCGACAGCTTATGCATCTGGCCATTCTGATCGGGCAGGCTGAAGTCCGGCGCGGCCCCCCCAACCTGGGGTCCTGCTGCATGTGCGGCATGATTCGCGAAGAACAGCGTCGCTGCCATTAGCAGCGTAAACATCGTCCGTGATTTCATAATATGTCCCTAAAAAGTATCAAATGAGGTGTGAGGTTTGAGCGGGAGCGGGTTGAGTGTTTAGCAGAGCGTAACCCATCATCCAGTCCCGCGGCATTTTCGGTGCTCCATTATCCCAGGCTCAATCACTGGGCCTGCCGTCGCGACAAACCACCAACATATCTGCCTCATCTGATCGGCTGCGGTTTGCGAACGGGCCAGGCCCACATCCGCAACAACAGCGCGGATAGCGCCGCGAGACTTCCAGCAAAGAAGAACGCCATAGCGGCACTCTGGAACTGCCAGATCGACCCGAACAGCAGCCCGGCCGGAATTGCCGCGATGCCCACCATCAGATGATACCAGCCGAAGGCGGTTCCGCGATCGCGGGGGCCAGCATAGTCACTGATGATCGCGCGCTCCGCACCCTCGCTCATGCCTGCGCAAAGGCCGTAGAAGATGCTTACGGACCACAGCCCCACACTGTGCTCTACCGTGCCAAGCATCAGGAACGAAACCGCAAAGGTTGTCCAGCCGAGCAGCATCAGCGCCCCACGCCCCAGGCTATCGGCCAGACGTCCTCCCCAAGTGGAGGTGGCGGCCTTGCACAGATTCAATGCGGCCCAAAGCAACAATAATTCGACCGTGCCGACGCCCAATTGGTGCCCCAGTAGCAGGATGAAGGTTTCCGAGGCGCGCGCGAAGGTGAACAGCATCAGCACCAGCAGATAGCGCCGCATGGGCAACGATAAGACCGACCAGCGCAACGGCGGCGGCGTAATAAGAGTAGGGGCAGGAGCAGGGCCTGGAGCTGCGGCATGGTCAGGGGCGGGTTTCCCCTTGTTTTCTTCCTCCACCCCCACCCCTAGCAGAAGCACCGAAACAAAGCCCGGCACCGCCGACCATAGGATGACGTCCGTGAGGCTCAAGCCCGACCATGTCAGCACCGCAGCGGCGGCAAGACTCCCTGCCACGGCGCCGCCATTATCCATAGCCCGATGATAGCCGAAGGCGTAGCCGTGCATCCCGGGCGGAGTCGCGTCTGCCACCAGTGCATCCCGCGGTGCGCTGCGCAAGCCCTTGCCCACCCGGTCGATACTACGCAGCACCAGAATCACCGGCCAGGAACCGGCCAGCCCCAGCAACGGCCGCGCAATATTTGAAAGGGTATAGCCAGCGACGGCCAGTCCCTTGCGCCGGCCGCTCATGAGGTCGGAGTGGCGTCCCGACCATAGCTTGATCAGACTTGCTACCGCGTCGGCCACGCCCTCGATCAAGCCCAGGGCGACCGGTCCGGCGGCCAGCACCGTCGCGAGCAATATCGGGATGAGTGGTATCACGATGTCCGAAGCAAAGTCATTGAAAAAACTGACAAGACCAAGAACGATGACGGTGCGCGGCAGATTTTTGGGAGGGGGATTTTCTTGAGGTTCTTCAGCCGGTTTATTCATCCCGGCATATTAGCGTAAAATGCTGTCACGGCCCTGGTAGCTCAGTGGATAGAGCGACCCCCTCCTAAGGGGTAGGTCACACGTTCGATTCGTGTTCAGGGCGCCATAAATTCAGCGAGTTACGTTCATATTCGTAAATCAACATCCCATCGGGGTTACACCGGGGTTACGTCACAGGTTAGTAGACCCTAAATCTCCCGTTTCCAATAGCTCGTCGCCACGCTTTCTGGCAGGCCAAGCAGGGGTGCAAGTTTAGCCATTATCGGCAAAAGCCTTAACCATAAAAACTTAAACATGACGGCAGTTTACACGCGGCTCAATCTGGATTCTGTACGAGTAGTGTCAACGCCCCGACAAGCGCGATGCTAGTGGCCGGGAGATTAAAGCGCACTAATATTTCGAGTACAACGGGAAAAGTGATTAACCAGTTTAGACAAACCTAGACGTGCAGCGAGGGAGGGATGCTATGAAATACGCCGAATGGGCACCGCGCATACTTGTAGAAGGCCATAAGGCTCAGATCAATGACCTTCGGCGCCCGCCACACACAATTTTAGGTGACGACCCAGTAGAGTATGTACTGTCGCAGGGTGAATTGAAGCCGGCATTCTACCTCTGGTCGATTCTGCCTGGTGGAGAAAGTACGGCATTGCTTGGACGGTTAACAACAGACCTGAGAATGAAAGATGCGTGGAACCCTCTCGCGAGCCGAGTTAAAGGCGAAGCGGAGTATGTTCAGTTCTTTCGGACGTGCGAGAGGGGCATCAGCGGCTGGCGGAATAATCCAAAACAAAGACCCGCAGAACAAAAAGCCGATTTACAGAAAATAGCCGATGGAGCTGTAGAACTTCGCGATCGATTGGAGGTATCACCTCAGTTTTCTCAGTATGCAATGCATGAACTTATTGAGGATCGGGAAATTACGCATTCGCAGGAATTTTCGGATGGAACCAGTAATGTTTTAAATGGGCGCTTAGCTATTAGTTCAGTTTTGCCGAGCATTTCTGGCATTTTGACTGATGTATCGCGAAGGGCAGCGGAATATGCCGGGGAAGAACCGATAGTTAACAAGCCGCACTCCGCAAATGCCGACCTTCACTACTTTATTCGTGTCCTTTCCAATTATCTCAACCAAAAATATGGACAGCCTCTGCATGAGGTTGTGGCGGTGACAGCAGACGTTGTGTTTGACCGCAAGGAGATCGATTCTGACTACGTACGTATGCTTGTTTCCTAATACCCGGAGGTTGTTATACGTTTTTAGCTATTAACCTTCGGGGAGGATAATCCAAATAATTCGGTAGGATCCTGCTGGTGGTTCAAGCTTAACTTCCCCTAATATCCCCTCGATAGCTGGGACGTTTCCAGCGTAATACGAGGGAATATCATTGACTGCTCAAGTAATATTCGCATCACGCCTCACGGATTCGTCCGAAGATCCCCTGTTTTCTAATTCGCAAGCTGCAGACTATCTCGGGCTAGCCGACAACACACTTTCTGTCTGGCGCTGCACGGGGCGCTACAACATTCCCTATATAAAAGTCGGCCGGCTTGTGAGGTATCGCAAATCCGACCTTGATGCGTTTCTCCAGCGCAGGACCCAAGGCCGCATTGAGACCCAAGTTACCACTATCGCATTACATTCCTCGGACGAGATCGATCAAAGTCCGAAATCCCGGACAAACCCGCGAGGGTCATTATCAGAACAGCGTCAAGCTTCCGCCCCCACGCGCTATCGCAGGTCGAAGGGTCACGCCGCTGATCCACCGGATTTCTCGTCTGGACCTCCGGGGGACGAACCACAAAACGACGATGAGCATCAGCGAACGGAAGACAAGCATTACAGGAGGCGGAAATGAAACTGACGAGTCGCGCTGGGGGTGGAAACTGGCCCCCCTCCTCTTTTAGACGAGACCTGCTCCCCATACCCTCCAAATATTATAAGGGTCAGGGGCTAAAATTATCCGGCGGAGGCGAATGGAAGAACGCGCTTTGTCCATTACACCACGATACCCGGCCCAGCCTCCTGGTACACCTTGTTTCTGGTGCCTTCCGTTGCATGGCGTGCCAAAAACACGGCGGCGATGTTCTTTCCTTTCACATGCAACGATATGGGTTGAAATTCCGCGAGGCGGCAAAGCAACTGGGAGCATGGGGGACGCGGACATGAGCGAAACCGCGAAAAATGCGGCAGGGCGTCTAGCAAAACATATGCTGGCAAAAGGCTATCTGCCGCAAGCCCTGCACATTTACACGGACCAAGATGGCAACCTCCTCCACTGTGTGATCCGCCTCAAGCATCCAAACGGGGACAAATGGATCCGGCCAATGAAGCTCGATGGCGAAGAATACATATTGGGCGAACCAGATTACCCGCGCGGGAAACCGCTTTATAACCTTCGAGAGCTAGCAAAACGTCCTCTTGATCCGGTTATCGTTGCCGAAGGCGAATGGTGCGTCGACGCTCTTTCAAAACGCGGTGTGTTAGCCACTACCACGGGGTCTGCAGATTCTGTGGGAAAAGCCGAGCTGAGGCCTCTAGCTGGTCGACCGGTCAAACTTTGGGCTGATAACGACGAAGCGGGCCAGCGGTATGGTATTGCAATGGCGGACGCATTGAGACAGTTAGATTGCATTGTTCAGCTAGTGGACGTTTCTTTACTGGGGTTGCCTGTTAAAGGAGATGCAGTGGACTGGTTGGCTGCTCATCCAATGGCAACCGCAGCGGATATTCATCAGTTACCTACTGTAGAGCAACATCCAGCGTCAGGTTCGACATCGGAAACTGCGGAGAAACAGACCACGTGGACCTCAGACGGCAGCTCGTTGAATCGCGCGAAGTGCTGCAAATGGGATGATCCAAAACCGATCCAGGCGCCGTTACCGCCCGTTCCCCCATTCGATGCGCAGGCACTTCTGCCGGGTCCTTTGGACAGCTGGGTTCAAGATGAAGCTGCGCGCATGCCCTCCTGTCCTGCGGACTTCATAGCGGGGGCAGTGATGGTATCTCTGGGTAGTCTCATTGGAGCGCGCTGCGCGATCAAACCGAAGACAAAGGATTCCTGGTGCATTGTTCCAAACGTTTGGGGTGGTTGCGTCGGTTTACCGTCGGCCAAAAAAACTCCAGCTTTGAACGCGGCCCTAAAACCGCTCGACCTGCTGATCGCAAATGCCGTGCAGGCACATCAAGCAAGAATGGATGAGTTCGAGACGGATAAGGCTGTATTCGAAGCTGAAGGCGAAGTTCTCCAGGAATCTTTGAAGAGCGCAGCAAAAGAAGCCATAAGGTCGAGCCTGGCAGGTGACAAAAATGCGGAGCCTAACGATACGGCTGCCGGCCAGACGCAAGATTCCGGAAAGAAGAAGCTCGATGACGTCGCCGAGAAACTAAAAGATCACCGGAAAAAGATTAAAACACAAGCACCTGTGTTGCGGCGGTATAAGACTAACGACACCACGATCGAGAAATTAGGTGAGATGTTGCGGGAGAACCCGGCGGGGTTGCTGGTCGTACGGGATGAGCTGGTGGGGTTGCTGGCATCGTGGGATCGGAGCGGGCACGAGGGTGACCGGGCTTTCTACCTGGAGGCATGGAACGGCGATAGCAGCTTTGACACAGACCGAATCGGACGTGGCTCCATTCATATTCCTAATTTATGCGTATCCATCCTCGGGGGCATACAACCAGACAAGCTGACACGTTACCTTGAGCAAGCGGTAGATTCACTGGCGAACGATGGCATGCTGCAACGGTTTCAGATCCTGGTATATCCAGATCCTCAGATTTGGGAGTGGCGCGACCGCATCCCGAATAAGGATGCTCGCGACTCTGTTCTCGCCATATTTGAAGCCCTGGTGGACTTCGATCCGCTTGCCTTCGGGGCAGAGCCTGCCGACTACTTTGTAAACTTCCCGCATTTCTGTTTCGACACAGAAGCCCAGCAGATCTTCATCGAGTTCTCCAATGATCTGCACCGGGTAAAGCTTCCCAATGAAGACCAGCCCATCATCGCCCAGCATTTGGCCAAGTTTGACAAACTCTTTCCGGCGATCGCCCTGATCCTGCATCTCGTCGACTGCGCGGCTAAAGGAAACTGCGGGCCGGTAACCGGCGAAGCCGCAGGGCGTGCAGAGGCATGGTGCAAATATCTGGAAGCCCACGCGAGACGGTGCTACGGGCTTCTCATTGATAATGGGTTGCGATCAGCTCAGGCATTGGCGGAAAAGGTGCGAGCTGGCAAGTTGGCCAATGGATTTACGGCGCGGGACGTTCGGCGTAATCAGTGGCGCTATCTTACCAGCGAGGAGACAGTTCGGGCCGCGCTGGAATGGCTTGAAGATGAATGCTGGTTACAATCACAAGAAATAGGAGGAATGGGACCCGGTACTGGGCGACGTTCGTGGCGTTACTATATCAATCCAAAGATCGGTGACTTTAAAAATACTGGCAGCGTAGTACAGATAGATAGTCCCGAACGTGACAACCGTAAAAGTTTGAAAACGGGAAATCAGGATACTGCCAATACCGACAATAGAAGTCTAACGGCAGTAATGGCAGTACCCAAACCGGGCAAATCTGGAGATTCGCAAGCCTCTAACGGCAGTAATGGCAGTACCCGATCAGGGAACTTGGGGAAAATGGGACCGAAACCGATGTGATGGTTCCCTTGACGCTCTTCGAAGAGGCCCAGATCCTCAGCTTTCTGGATTGTATCCATGAGACCGATAACGCAAGTGTCGCTGACGTGTTACAACAGTGCAGAACCAATGAAGAGAAACGGCAATACTACTTGGCGCAAGCCGCAAAGGCATTAGATGGCAAAGCTTCTATTAAATGACAAGAGGAGCGAAATGCGCAGTGTAAAGCAAGCTCAGTTAACGTTAAAACAGCAAAGGTTCGCCAATGAGTACTGCATTGACCTCAACGCTACTGCGGCTTATGTCCGTGCGGGCTACAACGCCAGGGGTAACGCGGCTGAGGCCTGTGCATCCCGACTGCTAAGCAATGCTAAGGTGCAGCAGGCTATCCAGGAAAAAGAAAAGATAGCCGTCAGCTGGTTGGAAGCGAATACAGAAAATGTGCTACGTGCAACCTCGGCGCTCGCCTTCTCCGACATACGCAAGCTTTTCAATTCAGATGGATCGCCAAAATCTATCCATGAACTCGATCACGCAACAGCTGCTGCTATCTCATCGATTGAGATCGGCCAGATGATGTCCGAGGGTAAGGTGATAGGGCGCGTTTGCAAGATCAAGTTGTGGGACAAGAACAGCGCTCAGGACCGGCTGTTCAAGCACCTCGGCCTGTTCCGGAAGGAAAACAGCCCTCAGTCCTCGGTCAGCAATATCGAAATATCGTTTGTGTCGGCGGATGGAAAGTGAACCGGGCAACTGGAGCCCGGAAAACTTGATGAAGGTCAGCCCGTCCACTCTCCGTGTAGCCAATCAGAAGCCTGGTAAGGGCTGTATGCCCAATCCTGGAGCCGCGGGCGCGACAATTGCAGGCGCGTTAGTCGCGTAGGGATTGTTCGGCGAGTCGTTGGAATAGCGCGAACCGTATTGACCGTACGGATTGTTGACGGAGTGGGCTGAATACTCGCTGCCGTAACGTCCGTAGGGATTGCTCGTGCTGTTCGCGTCGTACTGGTTGCCGCTCAGATTGCCGAGATACTTGCCCGTCTGACGATCGACGAGAATCGGTGGGCCGGCTAAAGACAATTCGAATGCGAGGGCAAGAAGTAATCCGACCAGAAACGATGTGCCTTGTTCATCGTGCTTCTCCCATTGATTGTCCTTCAATTGCTCGCCCGACCACGCCGGCTTCATGTTGATCTTACGTTTTTTTCGGTTGATAACTAGTGGACCTTGGTACAGCTTTTCTGGATGACGTGGTGGCAGTTGATGCGGTTGAACCGCTACCTCTACAGGAAGGAGTTGCCAAGGAGCAGTTGTCCGTGGATCAAGCAGCACATATCAACGCGGCGGAAGAGGGCGACCATTACCGGATACGTTGACGGACTGTTACCGAATACGTTGCCGTACTGTTACCGAATACGTTGACGTACTGGATAAGCCGGCCGCCTTCCCTTTTGACGTTGTTTGTGGGCGATAACACCGCTTTTTAGCACCGAAACAATGCGGAAGTGAAGTAAAAATAGGCAAATCGACAGGAATGGCCCTACAAGGCCCATGAAGAGATTTTCGGCTCTGGTTGAGGCCATCCCCTCAAAGATGCGCAGAATTTTCATACATGCCGCTCTGGAGAGGGGCCGAACTATAGCAGCGTGAAATAAGCTGTAGTAGTTCGAGCACTACGTTCCGTTACGCTATTGATTGTTTCCAATTCCATCGCTGGCCCGGTCCTAGAGGCGACTAAGCCGTTTCCCAAGCCAGACACCTGCACGCACCAGCTGGCCTGAATTTGTAGTTCCTGGTTACGAACGCTCCGCCAAGCCAAGCAAGACGCCCGGATACTCAACCTTGGCAAGTGCCGCCTCTAGAGACACTACGGGCAAGGCTTCTCGCGGAACCGGATGTGTGCTTTGCCAATCCGTCTCACCTACTTCGAGAAACCTGTCGATCGTTCTCTCGATCACTTCCCGATTGATCTCCTCCGCCTCTACAACTGCGTGCAACCCGATTCCATATTCATACAGTGGATCAAGCTTGAATGATTCGTAAATTGGCGGCGGCTCGTTTTCGGTTATTTCCAGCTCCGTTTTCTTCTGGTATTCGCGCAAGGTCAGTCCCCCGAAACAGTCATAAGTTTGTGGTGTGCGTTTAGCCAGCGTGTAATACATTTTCCCATCCCTCATGAAGGGACCTTCAAACTCCGGCCTGCCCTCTTGATTTTGTTGCTCCCTTGATAGAAGGGATAACGCGCGATCCGAGGCAAGTTCACTCGTTCGGCTCCAGAACTCAAAAGTCGCGGTATGGATGAGCGCGTTCCAGATGGTGACCCCATCGGTCCCCAGAAAATAGACCTTGAACCATTGCATATATAGCTGGGGCCGGCCCGGCTCATCAAGCATAAGACGGGAGGTGAACTTCCCCCCGTATGTGCCGGTATCCCGCACGATCTTCCAGCGCAGGCTGACGTACCGGTCGCGTTTCTTGCGCCGTGGCAATTCAGCAAATGGCGTAAAACGCATCAGCCGGTAAAGTACTGGCTTTCTTTTTCCCATCGGTTTATGCGTTGGCCTGTTAAGTTAGAAACAATTGAATTGCTGACCTCGCTGAGCGGATCAATTATTTACATTCTTGTTTAAAGAAGCCCGCCCCGACATTCAGGAGGCTTAACGTCCGAACCGCAATACAATTCCTCGGGCAAATCTCATGACAGATCTTCAAAATCCATCAGCGCAGATGCCGGCACCTTCAACGTTTCCGCCAATCGGAAAATGTTGAGCAGCGCAATATTGCGCCGCCCCCGTTCGATTCCCCCCAGATAGCTCCGCGCCAGTCCGCTTTCCAGGGCAAGTTTCTCCTGGGACCAACCGCGTGCCTTGCGCAACTGCGCCAGTTTCTTCCCAAACAAGAGCCGGGGATCTGATTGCTTTGCATCTCTGATCATCCCCAGATTGTCTGGATCAGGTTACTATCAGGCCACGCTCTATGAGTGACAATTATACTTATTTCCACTATATTTCCAGTTAATAACCTTGATACCGACGTTATGAAAAAGCAGATTCCTCATCCGGCTATCGCGCACCTGAGCAAAACGGAGACCGAGACTCTGATTTCAGATTATCTCGCTGGCGGGAAAGCATCCGGGCTGATTGAGCGGTTTAAAATCAAATGTACGCCCCACCAGCTTTTAAGGGTGCTGCCTCCGCGGATTCTTGGTCGGTCTTGCCCCGTCTGTGGAAGCGTGATGATTCAGGACTTGCCCAGTCGATATAATTTGACTTTGCCAGGCTTGGTTCATTGCTCCTCGTGCTCGCATAAGGACAACAACCAATGCCATTGCCCGTCTTGCACAGAACGATTTTATCGATGGATGAAAGAGGACAGGGCGAAGCGTGAGGCCGAAATAGCTCAGGCGGTTATTGCCGAGCGACGGCAGCATGCTTGCTCAAGTTATTCAATCGAAGAGTTGCCGCTGTCGACAGCGGTAGCGTTTCTTGCGTTCTCGAAGTGCTGCCGGATTGATGAGGATGGGTTCTATGGGAGCCTTGATGAATCCGAGGTACCTTTTGCGCCAAACGGCTCATACGGCGTCAGCCTGCTAACCTCGCTCCGCAAGGCAGGGTTGATCAGTATTTCAGAGCATTCGTCGCCCGGTACCGTTTTTTATGAAGACTCGCGGCTGACTTTCGATCCGCAGCGAGTCTACTGGACAGGAAACATGGAAGAGAACTTGCGGCTGGTTGAGGAGATCGAATCTCGTGCATTAACCCAAAACTGGCCCGAGCATTGGCAGCGGCAAACGGATGCGATCTGGTATGAGATCGCAATGGCCGAGTGCACGGAATATTACGATTATTGCGCCAAAAAAAGGAGCATACGAATTCGGGGTGATGAGGCAATCACCGCGATGCTGGGGAATATCCTGAGAGACTATTCCGTCGCCCAGTGCTACAACATCATCTGGTATGGGGCGACCAATACATCTGATCTCCTCTGCAGAGAGAAGAAGAGCGAGGCGTATGCTGCGAAGTACATGGTATCGGCGTGTCAGCGTCGGGCCAATCGCTGCCGAGAAAAGGATCTACCGTTAACAGCTTTCAAACGAGATCTCCAACTTCCGCGCAGCATGATCAGCTACGTGTTATTTGAACTGATCCTCAAAATCGGGGAGCGGGGTTTTACCGAGGCGATCAGATGCGCTTCTAAAAATGACTCAAGTGGGGCAGGGTCTCCGTGAAAAAGGAATACATGGAGAAGTTGCCCTCATGCGACGGAGATTTCAGATAGCAAAACCTTTTTAGCCCGCAATATTCAATTGGGAACACGACACGGATGAGTTGCAAGATGAGAGGCCAAGGGAGCTACGCAGGGGTGCTGGGCAAGACGTCTGGTCGCAATGCGATTGAGCGTGTTCACGACATCCTCTCCTGTCAGGCTCTGGCCCACCTCGATGGCCAGACTCTCCCGCGTATAGTTGTCTACTATGGTGAGCGCGCGCAGGCGCCTGCCATCGAACAGCGCATCCGCGACAAAATCCATGCTCCAGATCTGATTCATTGCTGTAACGGAGTGCTTGGGCTGGCGCAGCCGGGCCGACTTGTTGCGCTTGGGACGCTTGAGCCGTAACGACAACCCTTCTTCCCGATACAGCCGGTAGACACGCTTGTGATTGTCCTTGAAGCCTTCCTGCTGCAACAGGACATGCATCCGCGGTAACCATAGTGCACTCTAGTTGCCGCAATTTCCTTGATGCGCATGAGTAATAACGATGAATCACGGGCACGCGACTTGTAAACGTATACGGTGCGTGATAGGCGCAGCAAAGCGCATGCCTGCCTCAAGCTGGCGCGGTAGCGGTTGCGCAAGTCATCGATCAGGATGCACTTGCGGGAAGGCTTCAGAGCTTTTTTGACAGCACATCCTGCAGCATGGTCTTGTCCAGGCTCAAGTCGGCTACCAGCCGCTTGAGCTTGACGTTCTCTTCCTCCAACTGCTTCAACCGCCTCAGCTCGGACGGGCCCACTCCAGCGTATTTCTTCTTCCAGTTATAAAATGTCGCGTCGCTGATGCCCATCTTCCTGCAGACCTCTTCAACCGGCGTGCCCAACTCAGCCTGCTTCAAGGCAAACGCAATCTGCTGCTCGGTAAATTTGCTTCTCTTCACGTCATGACTCCTTTCCAGTATGGTCAAAATCATGCCGGAAATTCTACTTTTAAATGGTACGGTTTTTTGGGGTAGGGTCACCGGCTCGAAAGGCCACACTTGATTTCAGTCCCGTGTACGTACGTACAGGCTCGATCGGGTGCAAAGCTCCTGGAAAATCGGCTGTGGCAGCGGACGCCAGCTGGAGTTTTTTAGCAATTGGGATGGGCGGTGGAGGGGTGCTTGACTTGGATGCAACGGCGGTAAAAGTTGCTTCTGCGCGAGGGTTGAGGGTCCATCTCGGCAGTCTTAATAAGCAGAATTTCCCGGAGAACTCTTTCCGTGCTGTTGTCTCCAGCCACACCATCGAGCACGTGCACGATCCTGTCGGGCTGCTCAAGGAATGTCGGCACATCCTTCGGCCAGATGGAAAACTCGTCATTATTACGCCCAACGTCGCAAGCTGGGGCCATACGTGGTTCCGCAGTAACTGGTTAGCGTTAGACCCACCCCGTCATCTTCATCTGTTCAATGCTACCTCATTGCAGCGCGCCGCAAAGGACGCAGGACTTACGGTATCAAGCCTCACCACGACCATACGAGAGGCAGACGGGCTGTTCCGGGCAAGCCGCGATACCAACGAACTAACAGTCATGTTTGGGGCCACCGCCACCCTTGGCCCGTCGTAGCCTGTCAAAGGTCTGGCAACTCGCGGAATGGTTGATGCTCAAAGCCGGACTGGACCGAGGTAAAGATCTGATGATATGCCAGCGGTAGTGGAGTTATGATGTCCTTATTTCAGATGAGCGTGCCGTTGTTCTTATCTAACGCTCTAGCCACATATAACGGGGAACGTTATATCAGCGAACAGCTACGAAGCACAGCCTGTCGGACTCGACTGCCCGATGAATTAGTGGATCTCGTTGCTAATTGGCACTACTTCATCCCTGGCTGCATTGCCAATACCACTGGTTGCCTATCGCCAGCACAGCTCTAATCAGAGTGGGGTTCGCAGGAATAGGCACCGGGGCAAAAGCTGTGCTGCAGTACATGGACCCCGAGTTTTACTTTATAGATCTGCCCATAGCCGCCTTTTGGAATTCGCGAATCGTTTTCCTGTGCGCGAGCAGCAAATTTGTCGCCTTGATGAAACGTTGGTCTTCTTATGTGCACGCGCCGCGTTACCGGAAGAACGATGGCGTCGGTTACTAGGCGCTCTGAATGAGCTTATGTCTTCGCGGTGCCATCTGTATGCCCGCGGAATGAGAAGTTTCTTCAAAGACTTGAAGCGGTAGGTAAAGCGCTTTCGCTTATCGGCACTAGCAAGTGCTTGCCCTCGTTGTTTGGATTGGCCGGTTTACCGCCCGGTCCACCTTCCACCAGACCAATTGTTCGGTCGGGATCGATCTCGTCTGCGCGATATATCTCGGCTTCTTCAATCGAGGTATGGGGATTTATCCAGGTTAACGCATCCTCCGGCTCCATTACTAGGGTCGTCGGTCGTGCAGTCGACCATTCCGACTCCTGAGTCTTCAGTCACGATCACGAAACCGGCTTCCAAGGTTTACTCGACGTTTGGCCGGAAGTTCGTCAGCCCAGCCATGAATATCGGTTCATTTACTTTCCAAGTGATGTACCAAGGCTGCTTCTTACCATTCTCCAGCGACCATTCGTACCAACCGCCCGCCGGTACGATCACTCGACCTTCGCGGACTTCCCTGATAATTCTCAGGTTCGGCGCAGCTTAACCGGACTGTTCTTGATTGACCTTTTTCACAAAGCGGCTCGCTCGCCTGCGGCAATCAGGATGTCTGCAAACGCTGCAATCAGCCGTCATCCGCTATCTCCAGGCTAAGGGGAGCACGGCATCGTTGACCTTCCAGAACAATCATGACGCCGCCGGCCGAACTCAGTTTTCCAGACACAGCGGGTTCCGAATAATAGGAATTCGTGGTTAACACCTATGGACTGGACGGGATCGACATCGACGACCTGCCGACAGCAAGCGTGAATTCAAAAAGTATCGAAGGCATAACTTGATAGCGGCTTTGTAGCTGACTTTAAAAAAATTGAAAATGTAATGTTCAGTTGGAAACATTACAGGCCGTTGAAGTAACGGTGGCAACGTCTTGACGTTGCCTTGGGGCGTAGGGTAGGTCCTATGCTTATCGCATTTTGTCTTGCACGACAGTCACGTTTCGTCACTTCGCAAGTTTGTATGTCTATCGTTAAAAGGAAGGCACTAAATGTACAACGTAAGCTGTGAATTGGTGGGTAAAGCTATGAATAGCTGCCGTCGGTTCTTGAAGACGGACCCACGTTTTATACTCGTACTATTTTGCTGGCTTGGAGGAGCGCAGGCTCAAGAGGTTAAACCAGTCTACATGAATCAGGGGTGGGCAAGTTCTGATCGCACCGTGTTTTACACGACTAGTCAAGGCTCGCAGTTGATGCCTTATAGCTGGTTTCTCGCGCTTGAACAACCCGATAACGAGACCCTTTTTCGAGTAGATAATCTCGCTCGATTCGGTTACCTGCCCAACGCGGATAAACGCAATAATCCCGACGGGTTGCCACTCGGGTTTGTTAAAGACGATGCCGACAACAATGATTGGGTAGGAATGAACTGCTCCGCGTGCCATACCAGCCAGTTCAAATTCGCTGGTAGAACATTGCAGATCGACGGCGGCCCCACTGATGCGGACTTCTGGGCGTTCATTAGTGAGCTAGGCATCGCGGTATCACAGACATCTACTTCACCAACGCACGCAAAATTTAAGCGGTTTGCGAACAGAGTTCTTTCCCCTACGCATTCGCAAGAAAATGAACTTCTACTGTATCGTTATTTGAAGGATTTTTCGGATGAATTTAATCAGCTTTTGACTTCCAGCAATTCAAACGTAGCTTGGGGACGTGCACGCCTGGATGCATTCGGCATGATCTTTAATCGTGCTACCGCGATTGACTTGGGCGATTGGGGCAATGCCCATAAAGCAAACGCGCCGGTAAGCTACCCCTTCCTGTGGGGCACCCATTGGCATAATGTGGTGCAATGGAATGGGTCGGCACCTAATACCCTGGAGATCGAACGGCTCGCCCGCAATGTCGGCGAAGCAATGGGAGTCTTTGCCCATACGGATATAAAACGAACGTTTTTGCCGCCGCTGTACTTCAAATCCACTGTAAAGCGAGTCAATCAAATTGCGCTGGAAAAGAGAGTCGCAACGTTGCGCTCTCCGGTCTGGCCCGGCGACCTCTCGAAAATTGATGCCAAGAAAGCGGCAAAGGGTGCCAAATTGTATCAAGCCAATTGCGTAAGGTGTCACGCGATAACGCCCCGTAACGAGCCGTTCCGCCGAATTAATGTCACGATGACCCCGCTTTCCGAAGTCGGCACTGACCCACTGATGGCAACCAACGCGCGGGATTTGTCTTCAAAGTCTGGCATTCTTGAAGGCGTCGAGATGCCGTTTCTGCTTTCGGCTCCGCTATCCTCAGAGGTTGCCACGATGGACTTGGTTGGGAAGATCGTTGTCGGGGCTATTCTAGCGCCCTATGATTGGGAAGCAGTGCCAGATGAAATCGACGCCGAAGCGAGAGATCTTCTAGCTTCTATCAAAAGCAACCATCTACACACTGACGGGCATCAGGCACAATCCAAGGCAACAAAGTCGAAGATTGAACTTGGCACCCGGAGCAAATTGTGGAGCGATGCGCGCAATCTCCTCGAAAAGAGAAAGAACAATATCAATGCCCTCGCATACAAGGCCCGACCGCTAGATGGAATCTGGGCGACGGCGCCCTATCTACACAACGGATCAATTCCGAACCTTTACCAGTTGTTGCTTCCGGCAAAGGATCGCGTAACAAAATTCTTCGTTGCAACACGTGAATTTGATCTGGTGAATGTTGGCTTTACGACTGGCAGGCAGCATGGCGCATTTGAGTTTGACACTTCACTGCCCGGAAACTCTAACGCGGGGCATGATTCTTACGGTACAGATAGTCTTACCAATGATCAGAGATTTCAGCTGGTCGAATACCTTAAGACGTTATGAAGAGTAAATACTGGCATTTGTAAATAACGGCATTTGTGGCGATTGCCCGATAAGAGGGTATAGGGCTATTCTCTTTCTTACCTGATCCACGGTAGGACTCACGGTCGTATGGACAGTGGTGATGAGTTTAGTATCTTGACCTGCTAGGAGTTTTGTAGCCACGCGCTGAGTGAGTCTTCATGTTAAGTTTTCACATGGAGGCGAAAATGAAGAAGCGATTCAGTGAAGAGCAGATCATTGGAATTTTGCGTGAAGGAGAAGTCGACGGGGTTGTTATCCGAGACATCTGCCGTAAGCCAACATTACCGAGCAGACGTTTTTCCATTGGCGATCCAGGTTTGGCGGCATGACAGTATCGGATGCGCATAAGCTTAAAGAACTGGAAGCGGAGAATTTGCGACTGAAAAAGATTGTTGCCGAACAGGTACTGGCAATCGAGGGTTTAAAGGAGATTGCAACAAAAAAATGGTGACCCCGGCAACCAGACGCGAGGCGCTTGAGATTCTGACAAACAAGGGGTTATCACAGCGGTCAGCATGTCGGATTGCCGGGGTGAGTCGGCGTATTGGCAGTTATGAGCTAAAGCAGCCCGACAAAGACAATGTTATTGCCGCACAGCTAATTGAAGCGTCGGGCCGTTATCCGCGATTTGGTTACCGGCGTATAGCAGTTATGACGGACAAGAGTATGGGCCGTGTATGGCGATTATGGAGCCGGTTGGGATTGAACCTGCCCAGGCGCCGGCCTAGAAAACGTCGCTGCGGCACTGATATGCGCATTCCAGGTGCAACCCGGCCCAACAGTGTCTGGACCTATGATTTTGTGCATGATCGCCTGGCCAATGGCAATGCACTGAAGATGCTGTGCGTTCTGGATGAACATACGCGAGAGCGCCTTGCAATCGAGGTAGGTAAATCCCTGCGCAACCAGGATGTCATCCTGACCCTTTCAAGACTGATGCGCATCTACGGAAAGCCAGCCTTTATCAGGTCAGATAATGGAGGGGAATTTACTGCAACTGCAGTGATGAAATGGCTGCGAGACCAGAACGTCGGACCAGCCTATATCAAACCGGGCAGTCCCTGGCAGAATGGATTCGTGGAAAGCTTCAACGGCAAGCTGCGTGATGAATGCCTGAACCGGGAATGGTTCTTGACGCGGCAGGAGGCAAAAATACTAATCGAGAAATGGCGACAGTTTTATAACAACGAGCGTCCGCATTCTGTGCTCGGCAATCGAACACCGGCTGAAGCAGGCGTACAACGATTGCAAAATCAGAATGCTTGAGCTGAAGACTCACTATCGAACTGGCTACAAAAAACTATAGCAGGTCACTCGGACATTAGCGCCCCAACCTTGGGCGGCTATGGTCCAAGCGGTGCTCACCAGTATGACCGGCTGGCAGTCGCGATCCAGTTAGATAGGGCCGCCGCACTTCAAAGCGCCTCTTGGGGTCTTGGACAAATCCTAGGAAAGAATTTCAAACAGGCTGGGTTTGACGATGTCGAAACAATGGTTTCTACTATGGTTTCGGGCGAGGATGAGCAATTATTAGCGATGGCTAAGTCCATTAACACCAATAACTTGGATCAGTTGCTTCGGACACACGATTGGTCAGGGTTTGCCGAACGCTATAATGGCCCCGACTATGCCGCCCATAATTATGATGGCTTACTCAATCATTTTTACCAGCAATACAGCAGTGGAAAATTACCAGATTTAAGCGTCCGTGCCGCGCAAATTTTATTAACATATAAAGGATTCTCCCCGGGAGGAATCAACGGCCTACTAGGAGCAGGAACAGTAAGCGCAGTGAAATCATATCAATTGTCAGCAGGAATTCAAGTTACCGGATTGATTGATGACCAACTCCTTGAGAGTTTAGCAAGCTAACTTGAATATATCTTTACCTGTCCGACGTCTTTTATTCGCAGTCCTCACTATAACGATGTCATGCCCAAGTCCCGGACAATGGCGTGTAACGCAGCGATAGCCATAGCCGGGGAATCAGTTCAAAAAGCCTGGCATCCGGAGAGTAGAACGGACAACCATGATCAGATTTTAAGCTCCGCCGTTGAGCGATAATAGTAGTCCGTTCTCGGATGATCCCACGCTCAAATTCCGCCAATGCAGCAAGATATGGAAGACGGGTTTTCCGCTTGGTGAGCTTGTATCAATAGGTCCATGTATCGATTTAAGTCCTATTCCCCGGTTTTGAAATGACTCAACCGTCCCTATAAGCTGTTTCGTCGACCAGCGCAGCGAAGGCGAAACTCGGTTTCGCTCCGCGAAAGCTGCTTTGGAAGGATGCTTGAGCTTGGGTTGGCTTCGACCGCCTTGTCCCGCTTTAGTGGGGCAAATCGCACCACCCAATCGCAAAGGACTTGGGGGGTATAAAGGCGGGTAAGAGAAAATTAAAGGAAATAAACGGCGCGTTTACTCGTTAATTGGCGGAGAGAGAGTCAATAGGGTGTTGCACTGAGCGATTGAATCCGCCGGTACGGTTTATTGGGGTAGGTCATTTGTTCTACACCCAGCACACTGTACAGGTTGATGTTGCACTTTAGAATTGAGGCCATACGGGGAAATAATGATCACCAATCGACAATAGCGGTTGATGGTCGTCGTCGCCGTCGCTGTAGATCAATAGGTCGATAACCCATTGGTCGCCGGGCACCGAGACGATGCCGAGTGATTCCGCGTTCTGCCTCATTGCCGCAGCCAGCTGTCCGCAAAAGCTCGTCGGATTCTGCTGCCAGTCGGTGGCGGCGTTGAAGGCGAAGATCGGCACCAGCGCCAATGGATTGCGATAGCTGAGCGGATCGGTTATCGGATTGTCGCCGCTAGGTGAGCGCCAATATTCGGCCTGCACGCGGATGTTGCGCGTCGGCGACTCCCCAGAGGATACGAGCGCGGCTTGGCCTGCGAACAGCTTGTCGAAAAGCGTGCAAAGCGCCTCTTCGAGCGAACTCCCCGCCAGCGCCACCGCATCCGGACGCTGGATGAAGGGCGTGATGCGCGTCGGGAAGCGCGTGAGCGGCGTCGTGTAGACGAAGCCCTGGTTCACATTGTCGAGCAGGTTCGCGTTGCGCGAAATCCAGAAGCCGCCCGAGGCATTCGAAAGTGTCATCGCGTCGAGGCGGTAAAAGCAGAATTGCAGGTCCAACGACGCGCCCTCGGCGATTTCCTGCGCGAGGGTGAGTGAATAAGTGAGGCGCGTTCCCGCCTGGGTGCAGGGAAGTTGCACGGCATTGCTGCCGCTGCCGAGCGAGAGCTGCGGCCAGAGCAGTTGGCGCCAGACCTGCAGCGCCGGGCCCGAGGAGAGCAGGAGCCGGAACGTCTGCGGCACAATCGGCGGCACCGCCTTCCCATCGCCACTGTCGATGATCATCCAGTCGCAGGCGGGAGTCGTCGGCGACTGCGTCACTGCGGCGCTGCTGCTCAGCGTGAAGCCGTGATCGGCGAAGTCCGTCGCCAGTCCGGTCGGGATCTGCTTGTTGGCAAGCGCGGCCGCATAGGAAGCATCCGTCAGGAACAGGAAGTCGTCCGGCCTCTGCGAGAAGTTGGTCGCTTGGCCCATCCGGTCGAGCACGAGCGCATCGACCTTCCCGTCGCCGGCCATCAGCGTGGAGAAACCATACTCGAACGACGCGGGCACCGGCGCAGTGGCCCGTGCGCTCGCCAGGGCCAGCCAAGCCTGCTGGACCTGGCCCGCGACCCAGGCCAGCGCGGCGAGGGCGTTGCGTGCGACCGTCTGCTCATCGGGCGTCGGCGAGCCGAGGAGGAGCGGCAGCGCGGCCAGATCTTTCGAGATCGCCGGCCATATCGCGCTGAATCCCGCGAGCACCTGGATCACCTGCGTGCGGTCCGCCGCGCCGCGCGGCGCTAGCGTGGAGGCATCTGCATCGTTGAAGGTGATCTCCAGCGTCATCTCGTCCTGCGCCGCGAACGGCCGCTGGGCGTTGAACTGGTAATTCCACTGCGTGAGCGTGCTGTCGGGCACACCGCCTTCGCCAGGGCGCAGTGCCTGCTGGCCCGAGATGACGGCGGGAACCGGATATCCACGCAGCGCAATCGGGATTGCGACCTGCCCGATGTGACTGGGCGTGGGATCGAGCGGCAGCACGAAGGACAGCCACGACGAACCTTCATAACCCGCGACGCCGGCGATCCCGTAGATATCGAACTCGAGCTGGTTGGGGACGAAGTCGAGGTCGAGAACGAGCTTGCGCTGCTGCGACGGCTTGTTGACCGTGAGCACCGTGGTGAGCGTTGAGCCCTGACTCAGTTCCGCCTTGCTGCTCTGCAGGCTGATCTGGGGCAGCGTCTGGAGCGCGCGGGGCGGGGCCGCGCTGTTCAGCATGTAGCCGCCTTGCAGAGTTCCCGCGTCGACGTCGGCCATGTCGCCGGCTAGCACGTCCATTCCGCCGAACTTGCTGGCCACGTCTTTCAACGTGTCTTGGGGTTGCGGCGTGTACGTCGTGCCGCCCATCACCAAGTGGCTATTGGGCGCGAAGAAGTCCTGGCGGTCGGCATTGGCGGCGAGCAGCTCGGTGACGGTGGTGCCGAGCCACTCGGCGCCGGCGCTCACCGTGGTCGGCGTCGCGGGCACCGTCACCGTCGAGACGTTGACCGGCATCGTCGCGCGGAACAGCGCCGCGCTGCCCGAGGCGAGCGTCAGTCCGGCCGCGAGGTCAGCCGCAGAGACGCTGTAATATTGCGCGATCGTTGTCAGTGTGTCCCCGGCGAGCGTGGTCCGCGGATAGCCGGCGGAATAGTTGGTGACGACGCCCGCCCGCACGATATCGGGCACATCCGCTACGGCGGCGGCGAGATAGCCCGCCGCAACTGCGGCCGCAGCAGCGAGGGCGGCGAACGGGTGATCGGGATCGACAGGTGTATTGTCGTCGGGCGTTGCGAGCACCTTCGCCTTCATCTTGCCAGCCAGCCGCGGTGGATTTCCCGCCCCGGCGCTGCCGCTGACATCTACACCGAACTGGACGAGCGCCTGATTCGAATAGAGGCTGCCGAGCTCGACGAGCAGCTGCTGCTTCATCGTATCGATGGCGTCCTGCAGGCCATCGCTCTGGCCCGCCTCGATCGAGGCCACGAGCGTGGAGAGGCCGATCGCAATATCGGCCTTGGCCGCGATGATCGACGCAAGGCTCGCTGCGGCCTTGCCATCCGACTGTGCGGCAGCGGCGTAAGCAGGCGAGAGCGCAAGGTCGACCGCCTGGAGGAAGACGAGGTTCCAGTCCTCGGGATCGCTGCTGCGGAAGTTCATCGTCCTCGGGGCGCCCAGCCCGGTGGCGCTCGCATAAGTGGGGACGGTGATGTTGTCGGCCGAGAAGGCATAGGTCGAAAGCGGCTCGATCGCGAAGAAGCGCGCCTGGGCCGGATCGATCTTGTAGGTGATCCCGGTCGAGGAGAAATTGGCCACCCACAGCGCCCGCACCGATCCGCTCGACGTTGAGCCGGCGCCGCCGGTCGCCGCCGCGCGCAGCGACGGCTTCGATACGACTGGCGAGAAATGGGTATGCTGCGGCCCGGTGGCCAGCTTGTGCCCGGGGAAGGCCGCCTCGAAATCGGTGGCGAACTGGACGAGCGACTGCGGCGCCCCATCAGTCACAGCGAAGGGCGCCGCCGCGATCGCCGCATTCGCCGAGACGACGCGCGCCGCGCCGGCAAAGGCTGGCGCGGCGCGCGACGGATCGCGCGAGATCACCAGGTCGACCGCCAAGCTCAGGATCGGCTGCGCATCGGCCGGCGTGACCTGCGCGCCGATCGTCGCGGGCGCCGGGACGCCGAGCAGCGTGCGGCTAAGCAGCGGGACCGCGGCGGCGGCCGTGCCGATCGCGTTCACGCTGATCGGCGGCAGCTTGGCTGCCAACAGCGCTGCATTCAGGCGCGCGGCGATCAGCGCGAAACTGTCGTTCGCATAGACCGTCACCGTCATGCCATCGACCGTGAAGGTCGCGCCGGGCGTGAGCAGCCCAAGCAGGCTGGCGTTCGCGCCAGCGAGCGAGGCGGGATCGGTAGCGTAGCGCTGCGCGCATGCCGCCAGGGTCTCGTTGACGCGCGCGGTCCATGCCGGCGTGATGAATACCGCGCCAGGCCTGACGATACCGGGAAGCGATCCCACCTGTTGCGCGAAGTCACCCGGTGCGAGGCTGAAGGCGGCGGCAAGCGACGCGAACGTCGCGTCGAGATCGGGCGTCACCGTCTGCTGGCCGATCTTGATCGGCGTGGGTGCGAATAGCGCAGGCCAGTTCAGATTGTCGATGGCGAGTTGTGCCATGCTCCACCCGTCGAACTGCGCGACGATGTCGGCGAACAGCACGTTCTCTGACGCCGCATAGCTGCCCGCCGTGACTGCGCGCGCATCGGCGGACCAGGGGATGACGAGCGTGGCGGCATGGGCCAACGGCGCCGTGCAGTTGTTCGAAAGGATCAATCCCAGCGCCGCATTGTTCGCGCTCGCGATCGACGCCAGCGTGTCACCCGCGACGAGCGTGTACTGGATGTTCTTGATGAACAGCGCAGTCGATCCCGGCCAGACGCCGGGCGTCTGCAGATTCGCCTCGAGCAGTGCCGCCGGAGACGCTTCGCCGAAGCGCGTCGCGAAGCTGGCCAGCGTATCGCCGTCGACGGCAAGCGCGCTCGCGATGGTCAGCGTCGCCGTCGCCACGAAGATCGGCGCCACATAGGGGTTGGCTGCGGCCACGTCGGCCGGCGTGTAGGTGGTGCTCGCGAGCGTTCCCAGCGCCTCCGCCGCGCTTTCCAGCGTGTCCGAAGCGCCGGTGACCATGCTGTAGTTGCCGATCGCCAGCGTCGTGTCCTGAACGAGCAGTGCCTTGACGTTCGCGGTGGCGAGGCCCGGGACATTGCCCGGCCCATCTACGATCGCGCAGCCCAGCGCGTCGGCCAGCGCCGCGAGCGAAAGGCCGACATCCTCCGCCGGGACGCTGCGCGAACCAGTGTTGAGGATTACGCCGACCATCAGCCCGACAGCGGCATTGGCCGTCACGAAGCTCGCGGTGTCGCCAACTCCGGCGCGTTCGATATACGCAGCCGGGGTTTCGCCCGCTAACGTGGTCTTGAAGACTGGGACCTGAATCTGCGCGTCGTCGCCGAAGATCAGCGCAACTTCTGCATTGGCGTTGACCGTCGCCAAATCGTCGAACGAGGCCGGGTAGCCGGCGCCGCCGCTCGTGGTCGAAGCGGTGGTCAGCGCCGTGAGATTGGCGTACCCCTGCGCCGAGCCCGCAGTCGTGAGCGCCAGCGCCTGCGCGTTGCCGAGATAGACATAGGCCGATGCCGCGACGCCGCGCAGCGTGGCGCGCACGGTGTTCGAAAGCGTCGCGGGATCGGTCACCGGGCCCAGCGTCGTGGTCAGCGCACATTCGACGTCGGCCTGGAGGAGTTGGTAGTAGATCTCACCGTAGCGCGCCTGCGCCTGCCCGGCGCGCGTCGCCGCGGGGCTGTGCGTCGGGTCCGGTGCGGCCGCGATCATCGGCGCCGCGGATGCGTCGGGCAGGAACTTGCTGGCCGACACGCCGAGCGCCACGATCAGATTGGGCTGCTGAGCCACGAAGCGGTAGGAGACAAGCAGCGCCGGCCAGCCGGCGAGCGACACGAGTTCGTCCGTATAGCCGACCGGCCCGGTGAGCGACGGCGCGCCGGCGATGCCCGCGATCACCGAGCCCGCGGTCCGGTTGCCGAGCACGTCCTGGAAGGCGAGCTGGAGCGAAAGCGCTGCCCCCGCCGCGATCCCCGCATAGGGATCGCCGTCCGCTCCCGGCAATGCCGCGGGCATGGCGACAACCTGCGTCTTGGCAAAGGGATAGATTGCCATCACCTGCCGGTAGCGCCACAGCCCATCGTCGGGATCGCCGTCTGCGCTGGCCGGGGTCGCGGGCAGGCCCTCGCCGCTGTCGTTGAAGCCGCCGCCCGCTGCGATCTCAAAGCCGAGCATGTGATAGAGCTGATTGAGCATCTGCTGGGGGTCGTCCGACCCGATAGGCGCGACCTCGGCCCGCGTCGCGGATTCCGGATCGGTGCGCGTCAGCGCGAAGCCGGCGCGTCCGGGCGGCAGTGTCGCCACGGTCCGCAGCGTGTCCGCCGCGACGATGATCCCGGCGCCCTCCGCGAGGATCGGCGCATTGGCGTTCTCTTCGCCCAGCACGGTAGCCGGCAGGCCCGCGGCCGATGCGATTCCGCCGAATGTGTCGCCCGGCATCACGACATGGTCGGGATGCCAGGGGACCGCCAGCGTCTGGCCGACGGCGAGCAGGTTGGCCGTGGTCGCGTTGAGCGCGGCAAGCGACGCGGGGTCGAGATAGCTGTGGCCCTGCGCGATCGATACGAGCGTATCGCCCGCGGCGACGGTCTGGACGGGCTCTCCGAGCAGCTGGAGCAGTGCGCCCGGCCGCAGGCAGCTGATCTCCACGATCTTCGTGGCGAGCGCCGCCACGGTGAGATTTGCGCGCTGGGCGAGCGAATAGAGGCTGTCATCAGGCCGCGCGATTTGCCCGGCGATCGACATGCCCGGGATCAGAATGCCCGGGATCAACTGGTTGACCGCGGCGAGCGAAGACCAGCCGAAACCGCTCGGCAGGCCGGAATAGGCATTGATCAGCTTATTCGTCGCACTGGCGAGCGAATCTCCTGCGACCACGGTATAGGCCACTGCCTGGAACATCAGCTTCTGGTGCGCGGGATCCTCGTTGTCGCCGACGATCAGCGCGTTGTTGAAAGCCATTGCGATCGGCACGTTTGCCGCCTGGTCGGTCGAGGCGACGACGAGCTTGATCTGCGCCGAGTTGCCGTCCTTGAACAGCGTTGCAGGAAGCCCCGGCTTGCCCGCGGTGCTGAGGTAGCGGAGGTAGAAGCCGCCCGAGCGGACCGCGCTGCATTCCCACAGGAACTGGAGGAAGTTGCCACTGTCCGCCTCGGAAAAGGTCGCGACGCTGGCCTGGGCGACGCTGGTGTTCAGCGGCGCGATCGCCTCGCGCATCGGCATCACCGGCGGCGGATGCGTTTCAGTCGAGAGATTGGTCTTGAGCAAGAAGCTGTTGGCGCGATCGAGCGCGTCGGTGACGATCGTTCCCGAAGGCGCGCTCGCGTCCTGGCTGGCATAGGCGACGTACAGGTTGGCGTTCGCCTTCGCCGACCGGAGGTGCGCCCACAGCGCGATCAGCCGCTGCAGACCGGCCTGGTCGGTGCCGACCATGTTGTAGACGCCGGGCACCGCGCCAGGGACCTGCTCGATCGTGAAGTCGAACACCGTCGCGAACCGGCTTGCCGCGAGCGGCGCGTTCGTCACCGTGCCGTCGGCGGCGGTGGTGCCGAGATAGCCGGCATAGGCGAGCATCCCCGCCGGGCTCGCCGCCAGTGCATCGGCCAGCGGCGTCGGCAGCAGCCAGATGCTCGGCTGAACCACTTTGGGTACGCTACCCGGCTTGCTCGCTCCGAGCAGGTCTGGCAAATCGGGCGTCTGCCACCAGAGCAAGGCTGCCGGGGGCTGGCGATCCGGCACGACGGCGAACTGACTGAGCATCTGCGCCGCGCCCGCCGCGACGCCCGGATTGAACGGGAGCTTGGTGAAGGCAGTTATCAGTGAGACTTCGTGGGCGCCGAGCGGGAAGGGATTGGCGGGCGGCACGACCCAGCTTGCGCCGCTGCTGGCGATCGAGATCTCGTATGCCGTGGTCGCCGCCGGATTGACCGGGAATTCCTGCCCGACCAACGCGTAGAGCGGATAGGTCGCCGCTGCCGCCTGGGCCGCCGCCGTCCTGAGTGACGGCGCCGCCTGCAACTGCGCGGCGGCTCCGGTCTGGAAGGTCGGCGACGGAATGCGCAGGCCGCCCATCATGAAGCGCGAGGTCATGTTCAGCGCATTGGTGAAGCCGCCGTTCGCGGCGAGTGCGACGCTCAGCCGGTCGGACCGCATTCCCGGGATCGCTGGAATCTTCACCGTCGTCGCGGCGAACAGGTTCGCGACCGTTGCGAGCTGGTCGACGATCTGTTCGATCGACAGGTCGTAACTCTGTGCGATGCCGCCCAGCGTGTCGGTCGCGGTCAGTGCATGGCTGGTGCTCGCGATGGTGATGGGGGCGCGAGGCGCGAGGGTCGACGCCTGCGTCATCGCCGTATTGCCGGCGAGCGAGGCGATCGTCACGCAATACTGGCGCGTCAGATTGGCGATCGAGCTCGCATAGGGGATCTTGACCACGACGCCCGCGGCGGGCTCGGCGGCGCCGTTGATCCGCTGCAGCAGTTGCACCGCCGCAGCGACGCCGTCGGCCGCGAAGAAGGCCGCGGCGATCATCTCATAGGTGTCGCTGGTCGTGGTGGTGTAGGCGAGCTGATAGCTGGTGGCGAACGTGTGGACTACGCCGGTGAACGTGAGCGTCTGCGACGGATCGAGCCGGATCGGGCCGTTGTTGGCGATCAGCGCCTCGACGGTGAGCCCCGAATACATGCCGAGGATCCCGGCGAAGGTGTCGCCGCCGGCGGTGGTGTAGGAATGGTCCTGCTCGGAACCGTTGGGGATCGCGAGGGCTTGGCCTTTGGCGACCGTCAACGAGGGATTGGCGGTGGACAGCGCAGTGAGCGTGATCGTCTGCCCGCCGTACCAATAGGCCCAAAGCCCATCGAGCGTGTCGAGCGAGCGCGTCTTCCCCGCGAGCTGGCCGAGCGCGATCTGCTGGCCGGGATTGAGCAGCGCGACGCTTTCCGCGTTGCCGGCGAGCAGATCGCTCACCTGGATGCCGAACTGCGACGCGATTGAGCTCGGGGAGTCGCTCGCAGCCGCGGTGAAGGCGATGTCGGTGAGCGTAATCGTCGTTGCCGTGTCGAGCAGCGCCGACGTCCCGGAATTGGCCGCGGCGACGGCGAGCGCGGTGAGTTGGCTCGGGATGAGCAGCACTTCCCCGACAGTGAGCTTGACAAGGTCGACGCCCGGATTGGCAGTGGCGAGCGTGGTGGGATTGACGGCGAAGTCGTTCGCGATAGACGCGGCGGTCTCGCCAGCCAGCACGCTGTGCAGCACCCGCATCGCGGGGATCGACAGCGCCGTCCCAGCCTTCAGTGTGCCAAAATCGACTCCAGAGTTCGCCGCCTGAAACGTGGCCTCGATGAGGCCGAAGCAGTTCGCCAGCCCGGCGAGCGTGTCGTTCGCCTGGCTGGTGTAGCTTACCCGCTGGGCGGGGACGAAGATCGCATCGCCCGGTCGAGGCCCGGCGCTGGGAATGTTGGGGTTGGCAGCCGCGAGCACCGCCTTGGTGAGCCCAAACATCTTCGCGACGCTCTCCAGCGTGTCGTTGGCGAGCGCGGTGTAGTTGTTGTTGTAGAGATTGACGATCGCGGCCAGCGACGCGGGCGCGGTCAGCGTGAGCGTCGAGCCGCCGAGCAGGTCGCGCGCCGCCTGCACGACCGACTTGGCCAGCAAGCAGAACTGGTAGCGAAAGACGAAGGTCGCCAGGCTCTCGACCGTCGTTTCGTTGGCGGCCTGGGGCGGCATGCCGTCGGTTCCGAACTTCGCCGCAAGGTTGGAGAAATAATCGCGGATCGTGTTCTCGTAATCCGAGCTGACGCGCCGATCGGCGGTGAAGTCGATTGAGAAATCGGGGGTGGAAAGGCGAAGCTCGGGGATCATTGCGAGCAGCGCCGCGGGCAGCTCGTCCCCGCCGCTCGTCACGGGCCGCGGAGTCAGCGTGAAGACGATGCCATTGCTCTCGAACAGGCCAGTGAGCGTGCCATAGTCGAAATAGGCGTCGCACGCCGAAGGATCGGACAGCGACTGGAGGACTTCCTCGACCACCGCGGCGGAGGCGGTATCGTGCTCGTGGCCGATCGCGTCGAGCGCCCAGTTGAGCAGGAAGGCCATCAGCGGATTGGCGCCCTGGGTGGGGTCCGTCGAGGTTTGGAGGCCCAGCAGCAGCCCGAGCACCGGCGTGGTGGCGCTGCTTGGCACGGGCGGCCCGGAGGGGAAGTTGAAGTCCTGGCTCTGCGCCTGCGTGACGATCGGGATCGCCAGCACCGGGATATAAATGGTCGGGCCCGCGCCCAGGCCAGCCAAGCCCGCGAGCCGCCTGCGGCCGACCTGGAGTGCGCGCGGGGGCCGGCTGCGCAGCAGCGCATACGGGGGCTGGCGCAGCAGCAGCGGAGTCGAGCGATAGGCGCGGCGGCCGCGCAGCAGCGCCGTGTCGCTGCTCGAGCTGCCAGGCGCGGCGAGCGTCCAGGGCGGCGTCGAGTCCGATCCGATCGAGAAGCGCTCGGTGATTGTCGCGTTGAAGCTGAAATAGATCCGGATGAACAGGATCTTGATGCTGACGTCGACGCTGACGCCAGCGCTGACCTGGATCAGAATCGCCTGATAGCTTTCGACATCAAGGCTGATCGAGGCATAGACGGTCAGGCTGACACCCGCCGAAACGATCCCGAAATCGACCGTCGCATAGACTTCGCCGATGAGCGCCACCGTACCGGTGAGATGGTGATAGCGTTCCGAAGGCAGATTCGAGTCGCAGGGCGTGTACCAGCCGAGCACGCCCCGGAGCGCGCCGCCCACGGTGATGCTGATCCCGCCGCTAAGGATGCCGAGCGACAGCGTTTTACCAACGCCGATCTGCAGCGCAAAGCCGAACTCCACCACCGTGCCGAAATGGCCGCTCGTCACCTTGGGGACGCTGGTGGATGTCTCGCCGTTGAGCTTTGCGAAATAGAGCCCGGCAAAGCCCGTGAACGGGAACACCTGGACGCTGAAAGAGCGCGAGAAATCGGTGAGGCTCGGCGGATAGCCAAGGTCGATGCGGAAATCGCCGTTGGTGTAGATGTCTAGCGTCACGACCGGCAGCGTGATCGAGACTTCGCCGAATTCGAGATGGCGCATCACGTCGGGAAGCGTCAACTCGATATGGTAGACACCGATCGTGTCGGTGACCTTGCGGTAGAGGATCTCGAAACGCAGCCCGGCGAACAGCCCCGCTTTCTCGCCCGAGAGCTGGATCAGCAGCCCATAGACCACGGGATCGTTGAAGATGAGGTCCATCTTCAGGGTCGACATCACCGTGAAGCGCGTGCCGATCAGCCAGTTGCTGTCAGCATCATAGGCGATCCCGTCGAGCTGGCTGACTGGATTCTTGTTGGGATCGGAAGGCGGCCGCATCGCCGCCTCGAGCGCATCGATGATCTTGTCCATCTCGGTGGGAACCGAGCCCGAGATGGCGACGCGCTGGCCGATGCCGAGGAATTCGAGGTCGAGCACTTGCGTGCCCGCGCCGGGTACAGCGGGGGGCGGATCGTTGAGCGCGTCCCACTTGAGCGGCGGGTTGTTGTTCTTGCCATAGGGCTGGCCGAGGAAGGTGCCGCTGAGTTCTAGGTTGAACTGGGGCGTGCCGTAGTTCCGGCTGTAGTTGAGAACGATCTTCTCGAGATCGAGGAAGCCGAGGTTGACGACATGGTCGAGCTCGACGCGGATCGCCTTGGTGGTGAGGTTCACCGTCACCGAGATGTCGGGAAGCTCGATCTTCTCGAACGCGTCCCACGGCGATCCGAGCGAGACCGAGCGGCCGGGGTCGGCGAACGACAGGAGAAAGGAGAACAGATCGCCGACTGTGCCGCGGCCGAGGCTGATCGTGACGGTCGGCCCGCTCGCATCCTTGTGGTAGCCGATCGTCAGGCTGCGATAGACGAAGCTAATGCCCATGCTCGTCGGCAAGAAATCGTAGCGGACCTGGAGCACCAGGCCGTGGATGTCGAGCATGCCCTTGAGGAAGCCGGAATATAGACCGGCGGTGCGGATCAGCGAGAGTTCGGCGGTGATCTCGGTGTCGATGTCCTCGATCTTCCAGTCGACCACGGTATCGAAGCTGAAGCTGCCGCCGGTATCGAACGCGACGGCTAGCGATTCCACGATGATGTCAGGCGGCGTGAAGGCGAAGGGCAGCAACGCCTCGGTGACGTTCGACAGCGGCAGCGGATTGACCAGCGTGCCGGTGAACGACCAGAGCTTGCTAACGCTGTCGGTCGCCGCGGTGACGAGGAACTGCGATCCGAACAATGTGGCGGTGGCGCCGATTGCCAATGCGCGCGAGGAGCTGGACTGGGCGATCGAGAGGGAGACTGCGTCGAGCCCGATCACCGTCTCGCCCTTCAGCTTGATCGACCAGCTGTCATCGAGGCTGACGTCGCCGGTGAAGCTCCAGGTCTTGTCGGGGATCGATACCGTTCCCGACAGGACTTCGACCGTCATCCCGGTCTGGGGCGGCTGAACGCCGAATATCGCGAGTAGGTCACCGACGTCGAAGGTCGAGATGTTCTGCGCGCTGAGCAACTTGTCGGGCAGGCTGAACGCGGCAAGGAAGGCGAGCTGGTCGCTCCCGCCGAGATTGAAATTGCCGCCGAAAGTGATCGAGACGTCCGTGCCGCCCATCCAGGCGAAGGTGGCGCCGACCTGAGTTAGGTTGAGCAGATTCGCCGGCAGCAACGGCCAGTTGAGCGCGTTGTCTGTGCTGATCGTCACCTGCAGAAGCTGGAGGCTGCCGGCATCAGACGACAGGCCGAGCTGGACATCGTCGAGGTACAGCTGATTGCCCAGGCTGAACTGCGGAGGGATCAGCGCGGCGAGCTGCTGGCCGACGAACAGCCCGGCAAGCGCGCTGAGATCGGGAATCGCGAAGTTGCTCAGTTGGCCACTGTCGAGCGAGGCGGGAATGCCGGCCGATACCGGCAGCGCGCAGATCATCTGCAGGCCGTTCAGCTTGGTACCGGGGCTGACGATCTTGCCCAGGAGCTGGCCGCTTCCCTTGCCACTCGCCACGGTAAGGCTCATCTGGATCTGCAACCCCAGCAGGCCCGCGTTCGCCGACGCGTCAGCGGGGGCGGACGTGGCGAGCTGGAATGCCGGCGTGCCGCCCCAGCTGGTGATCGGCCCGGCGAGCACCGGGGTCTTGCCCGACCAGAGCTTGGAATAGGCAGTTTGGGTGAGATCGGGCGTGCCGTTGAACTGGAGCGTGGGCGGCGTGCCCGAGCTTGCGATGAAGCTTGCCGCAGAGAATGCCTGCGTCGCCGGCGCGGATTCGGGGTCGAACGTGGGGAAGGCTATCGCGAGAACGGTGCCTGGCGCCGTGGTGACGGTGAGCGCGAGCGATGGGACACCACTGCCGTCGATCATGAACGTCGCAACCGCCACGGCATTGGTCTGGCCGAGGAAGCCGCTGGTGAGCGTGCCGGAAATTACGATTGAGCCGCCGGGCGGCTGCGTCGCCGTCACCGCGATCGACAGCGCGCCATTGGGGAACAGCGTGGTATCGCCGATCAGAGTGCTGATTCCGGGCGATCCCAGCGCATTGCTCGCGGGCAGGTTCAGCGATCCCGCGCTGTAATAGCCGTTGCTTTGGAGCGCGCCCCACAGCTGATCGATCGTGGTGGTTGCCAGGGATTTCGTGATCTAGCTCCCGCCCGGCAGTGACTTACGCTGCTCCGGCTGTTGTAGCCGCGCCCGCCGCTGCTGTTGCAGCACCTGCTGCTGCTTCTTGCTGCCGCCCCCCGCGCCGTTCTTGACATAGGCGGCGAACCAGCCGATTGCGCCGCTCGTTTGCTGCGCGGGATTGCCGAACAGCGTCATGTTGATCTGGCCGTTGGGCGGGAAGCTGACACTCAGGAACTTGAGCGCGATGTTCCTGAGTTGGATGAGGTAGGTCGGCGGCGCGACGACGAAGCTGATTCCGCCGAAGACGAGGCTGATCACGCCTTCGAGCGAAATCGCCCGCTGGCCGCCCGAAACGCCGGGCAGCGACAAGCCGCAATAGATGGCCGCGTCGTTGGAATTGGGCGCCCAGGCCAGCAGCAGCCCGGCGTTGAACCCGGTAGCCGCTGCCAGCGCGCCCGGCGTGCCGAGGTCGAGATCGAACCGCAGCGCGAACCAGGGCGCAGAGACCATGCTGCTCTGGATCGGCATCTCGACCGGCATGAAACCAAGGCTGTCGGGCGTGACGCTTCCCAGCCCCTGGATGAGGGCGGTGAGCTTCATCGGGAAGTGGCTGACGAGGCTGGCCGCGCGCGCGAGACTGGTGGCTGGATCGACGACCAACTTCGACGCGTCGAAGGCGAAAGTCTGGTAGCTGGGAGTTGCTTCGTTGAAGCTCATCTCGACCGCAAGCGAGCGATAGCAGAGGCCCTGCTCGATCGTCTCCGCCACCGTCTCCGGACCATAGGAGAACAGGTCAAACCCCTTTTGCGGCAGGAAAGCGATGGCACCGTCGAGCTGGAAGGTGGCGTTGACCACCGGGTTCTGGTCGGTACTGCCGGGCAGGGTGACGAAGGTGGCACCGGTGATCGCCACCTGTTCGAGCACACGGCTGGCCACCGTATAAGCGGCTGGTCCGCTGGTCACGAAGCGGTAGGTGCCGACTTCCTTGCCAGAACCGCTCGTGTCGCCGCTCTTCTGGTAATAGCCGTTAAAACCGAGATTGTTGTCCGACGCGCCGATCTGCGTCACCCGCTCGCCGAACAGCTTGTTGACGAGCAGCTCGACCTGGCTGGAGAAGCCGGCGACCTGCGAATTCGTGATCAGCACCTTGAGCGTGTTGACCTTGAACGCATAGTCGTCGCTGCTCTGGAGTGGTGCCGGATCCTGATAGTCGATCAGCCCGAAGATCGAGCTGGGCGCGGCAGTGAACGACTGGGCGCCCGGCGTGACCGGCGTGACCGACACGCCAACATGGTGCGCCTTGAACGCTGCCGGATCGATGCCCGCCGCCAGAGCGCGCATCTGCTCGGGCAGCCCCGACAGCGGCACGAGCGCATTGAGTGCGATGATGCCGTTCCACGAGGGATCGTCGAGCACGGTGTCGACGAAATAGGTGAGGTCGGTATCGGTCTGCTGGCGCGTGCGGGCATCGACGATGATCTGGCCGATCTGCTGCGCCATCGCTGCGGTATTGGCATTGAAGGCATCGCCGGCGCTCCACTGGCTCGGGTCGGCGGCGGCTTGCGACAGCTTCTTGTTGCAGAATTTGAAGATCAGGATCGTCTGGTGCTCGGCCCAGCGCCAGGGCGAAAGATCGAACTCCCAGGCATCGGCGCCGGCCGCGCCTGCGGCGAACAGGCTGAAATCACCGGCATAGGTCCGCACGATATCGAAAAAACTCGCCATCGCGGGCGGCACGCCGGCGGCGAGCACAGCGGACTTGAGCGCAGCGAGGTTCGGATAGGCGACCGCACCGTTCTTGACGAGCCCGAGCAGCCATTGCTGGCAGGGCTGGTCGCTAATCTTCGGATTGATCACGTCGACGCGCTCGGTCGAGAGTTCGTACGCCATGTCGCTGTCGGCGAGCAGCAGGTCGCCCGCCGAGACGACGAGGAAGAGCTCGTTGGTCTGCAGCGCCGCCCGCAGCTTGCCGGCGACGTTCTGGAGGATCAGGCCGGGTTGGCGGGGGGCGTCCGGCGGAGGCGCGGACATTGCGAGTGTGAGATCGGCCCAGCTGCCCTGGTCGCCGAACCTGAGCAGCAGCCCCTGCCGCGTCGTTCCGCAGGGCGGATTGGGCGCTTTGCCCGGCGGAGGCTGGGGCCCATTGGCGGCGGCCGCGGCGCTTCCGCCGGGCGCCGGCTGCAGCGTCGCCAGCCTCTTGGGCGACCAGGCCTGGCGCTCGAACTGGCCGAGATCGTGGAGCGACATGCCGACCCCGATCGCCACTGACCCATAGGGCAACAGCGGGAAGGGCGTGCTTGCGCCTGCGGGCAGTGTGGAAATCTGCATCGGCAGATAGGCGAGGAAGCTCGATCCGCTGGGACCACCTTGGTGGAGCACTGCCTGGTCCGGCTGAGAGAAATAGGCAGTGCCATCACTTGGGGCGACGATCGAGGCCCAGGCGGTGGTCGCCGCCCCCGTCAGTGCTCCGAAGGTGCGGCCCACGTCCTTGTCTGCCGCCGACACCGTCGGCGCGAAGGCCGGCTGATCGGGGACGAAGACCAGCGTGGCCGCTGCCGGGGCATTGAAATATTCGACCGGCGACAATCCCCCCATCAGCGTCGGGCCGAGCGTCGATGCCACCGCTGCGCCGCCGGTGGCGCCGGGAAGCGCCAAGTCCACCGTCCCGCTAGGCACGATCGTGTAGACTGGGTTGCCCGGCACCGGAGTCCCCTTCGAATCGACAGCGGCGAGGCGCGATGCGAGCACGAAGCTGAAGTCCGAACCGAAGGTCGCATGCCATGCCGGGCCGGCCGCGCTGCGGTAAAAGCTGGGTACCGTCGTTCCCGAGGCAGGCACGAGGAAGCTACGGTCGTGATTGGTGGGGTCGAGCGGATCAAGCGTCGCGGCGAGCGTGACGTTGCACTGGCTGAAATCAAAGGGCCGGTGCAACGCGGTCTGCGCATAGCCGCCCGCAGGCGGCGCGCTGTAGGAGCGCATCCCGACATCGAGCGAGTCGAGCCCCGCGGCATTGGTCGCGAAACTGAAGGCGGCGCAGCCGACGCCGGCGGCGTCCCCAGCAAGATTGAGCAAAAGCGGCCCGGTGATCGGGAAATTGACTGGCGTGCGCGCACCAAAGGGAGTCACAGCGACCGCGATCGGGCTGGTTGCCGCCGTGAAGGCCAGGGTGGTGCCGTCAGTGCTCGCAGCGAGCAAGGTGCCGCGTGGCAGGCTGATCGCGAAATTGCCGAACTGGATCGACGCGGTGCCGGTCAGCGCCGAGCGACTTCCGGAGAGACCGGCGAAGATCGTCCACCCCGCGAGCCCGGCCCCCGGCTTCGCGGCGTTGATGAACCAGCTGAGCACCGCACCATTGCGTGCCGACGAAGCGAACCAGGTCTGTGCCGCGGAGACGAAAGCCGGCACCGCGGAATCGGCGACCGGCCCGGTGATGAGGAACCAGCCTTGCGCCTTGAGCGCGTCGGAAAGCGCGACGGTGGGTGGCGGGGTGCTGCCGATCGGGAAGAGGAAGCCGGTGACGCCGCCACCGGCGGGTCGCCCGGCAGGGACGTAGAGCAGGCTGCCGAAACCGAAAGGCTGTAGCGCGACACTCATTTTGGCACCCCTGGATGCGGGCTCGAGAGCACGGGGGCGGGTTTGGCCGAGGCGTTGGTCTGGGTCGAACGCTTGCCCGGCATCGAGCCGTCGTACAGGTACTTGCCCGTCGAATCGTGGACGGTGATGTTGTAGCCTTGGAAATTCTGTTGAACGCAAAGCAGCGTGATCACGCCATTGCCATCGGCTCGAAGCGTCAGCGGTGACGATCCGACGAAATCAGGAATGAAATCGACGAATGCATTCGGAATCGGCGCATTCTGGCTGTCCACGATCATGACCGGAAAGACGTCGTAGATCATGGTTTGCCGGCCGGCGGTAACGCCCGGCTGCGGCAGGATCAGTTCGTAACTAGGCATACTCCGCGAATCGGCGACGAACGCGTCCGACGTCAGGAACGGCGTGAAGGTCGCGAAGATGCTGTAGCCGGCCTGCGTGTTGCGAAACGGCCAGATGATGATGCCCCATTGGATGGGAGGGCCCGGGCTGACCAGCCTCAGTGGGACGTTGATCAGCCACCTGTTCACGTCGTTGTCGACCACGAGCACGACCGGATCATCGCCTTCGCTGCCGGTGGCGCCATATTTGGCGCATTCCTTGGGCAGCGTGAAGGATTGGGCCATCGACGCGCCGGCGGCGAGGAGCATGGCTGCGAGCAGCCAGTGCATGAGGCCGGGCGCCACCCTCAGCATGTCAGGCTCACCTTGGCGACCACGCCCATATGGTCCGACACATCTCTGCGCCAATTGAGCAGGCTATAGGTCCCCGTATAGGTCCAGCTTCCGCCCGTTTGCGCGAATGTCACCTGCGGTAGGGCGGAGCTCTGGGCCTTAGTATAGACGCCGTGGTCATAGGAACTGCTCGGCATGCCCGCAGTGGTGAGGCTGGTGGGCACATTGGGATCGATCGCCACGTCGTTCCCGTTCACCCAGCCGAAGCCAGTCTTGTCGTCGGCAGGCAGGTTCCAGTCGCCCGCGACGATTACCGAGCCATTTTTCATGTTCGTCAGCGCTTTGTACACGCCCAACATTGCCGCGGCTTCAGCCTGGCGGTCGGAGACTTTGTTGCCGAAGATCGAATGGATATTGACGATCCATACATCGCACGATTTGGGAGTCGACGTGCTGCTGTCGGTGACCTGGAAGCGCGCCGCATAGGGGGGGCGCATGAAGGTCGCCGTGGTGCTCAGCGCATCATTTTCCTCCATCAGCTTGATTTGCTGTTGGTTGCGCTGGTTGGTGCGGTAGAGGATCCCGTAATATTCGACATAGGACGAACGCCCCTTTGCCACGGAGGAGATATAGGCGAAGTCCTTCGGGATCGGGATATTCACGCCTTTGCTGTTATTGTTGGCCAGGCACGGATAGCGGGCCAGCATTACTTCCTGCAGGACGATGATGTCGACCGTTGCCGATGCTGCGGTAATCGCATTGCACTGGTTCGCCAGACGGCTGCCGTGCCCGAAGCGCAGTACGTTCATCGACAAGATCGTGAAGGTTTGTGCCGACGCCGCGCATGAGAGCAGGGCTCCCGCCAGCACAAACGCCAGGCCGAGGAGTTTCAGGTTCATCAGGATGTTCCCGGAAGGTAGATCGTTAGATAGTCACCCTTGATCAGCGGTGTGTCGAAGCCGTCGCCGAGGGGCCCGACGGCGGACGCGGCCTGGGACAGGTCGATCGCGCCGATATTGAACCTGGGAGTGCTCCGGTCGATCGGCTGCATGTTGGGCTGGCCCCAGCGCTGCACGGCAAGCTGCAAGTTACTCGTCGCGGACCCCTGCTGCATCTGCATCGGGATCGGATCTGCGAATCGCTGGACGAGGTTGCGCACCGTGGTGCCGATCGGCACCAGTTGCTGCGTTCCCATCACCCAAACCCGGACTTGGGGCACGAGCGTCACCCGGCCGACGAAGACAATGCTGACGATCGGATCGGCGCCGCTGCTCTGCGACCCGCAGGCGCTTTGTCCGGCCACCACGGCGGCGGTCGCGGCCTCTATGTCGGCGAAGCTCGATGCGCCGAGCAGGATGCAGCTCAGCTGGTTGCTTGAGCCGCTATTGTCGACGCTACCCGCGCCGGAGAAGCTGGTCGGCCAGACCAGCCGCAAATGGCGCCGGCCATTGCCGAGCAATTGGAGATCGACCGGCCCGCCCGCGAGCAGGGGGCATTCGGTCGGCGGCTGGAGCGAAATGCCTTGGGTGAACTGCGCGGAAAAGCCGTCAAAGGCGAGCGTGCCATCGGGCCGCAGCAAGATCTCGAGATTGCTGCTTCCTGTCGTCCCAAAGCCGTTGAGGCCCGCGCCCGCGCCGCCGGGACCGTTGCAATATTGATAGCCTGCCCAATCGACGCGCAGCGACATGCCGGGCAGCAGGTCAATGCTCTGCGCCACGGGATCGAAAGCGTAGTAATAGCTCAGGATCTCGTCGAAGCGCAGCGGCATCGCCGACGCGAGGCGATTGACGATCAAGTTCGAAGCGCCGGGCAGCAGCGGCGGCGAGCTCACCGACTCGAGAGCTTCCAACTGCGCGCGGAAGACCTTGAACGCCATCGCCATCGCCGCCCGCTGGGTCGAGTCCGAGCTCCACGCTGCGCCCTTGTCGACATTGACCTGGACTGCAGGGAGCGGGGAATTTCCCTGCGGCGAGAAGATGCTCAGCGTGAAGGTCGACTGCGTCGTCGGTGCCGGTGAAGGCAGCATCACGCTGGGCAGCGTCACGTTGCCCGAGCGCACGTTCGGCGCGACCGGGCCGACCACGTAGATAGTGACCGTATTGCCCGCACTAGCCCCGGAAGGCACCAGGAAGGGGCCTACAGCGCCGCCGCCGCCAAAGCTGTTAGTGACGCTATATTGGCCGTTTGGCATGCACCATCTCCGGCTGTTCAGCAACGCCTGCGTCGGAAATCACATAGGTGACCATAGGGCTGTAGGTTGATGCGTTGGCGGCGCTGTACGATAACAGGATCGTGCTGGTGCCCGAGACGACGCCGTAGGCAATCGCCGGATTTGTCGGAGTCCAGTTCCAAGACATGCTGATCGAGCCGCCGCTGGCGGGAATGAGGGTGATGATCCCTCCGACGCCGGCAGATATCGACGCGCCGACATTGATATAACTGGTCGAGCCGGCCGCCAGCACCGTGCCGGCCACGGGCGCCGTGCCGCTCCAGTTGCCGCCGGTCAGCTCCGCAGCCTGAATTTCGAGCTCGGCAGACGAGGAGTTGAGGATAGTGATGGTGATGGTGATGGTGATCACCATGCCTTGGCTCGCCTTGAGCATCCGCTCTTCCCGACCTGTCATAATGCCGCTTCCTGGAAGCGGCGCACCGCTGGCGGCCGCCGCGGTTTGGTGGGTTGTTACTTGGCGGCTTGCTCTAGCGCTTGGGTTAGCGTCGCGGTGTCCACGACATAGACCTGCAGGGTCGGATTGTTGGTCTGCGGGTTGATCACGCTTGATGTCACTGAGAGGCCAGTCAGGGTGCTGGTGCTGGTGCTGCCGGTCACGCCCAAGCCGTGCGGCCAGCTCCAGGTGATGGTGATCGACCCACCCGAAGCGGGCGCCAGCTGGATGTCGCCGCCGAGCACGGAGAAGACGTTGCTTGCGCCGTTGACGAACGAAACATTGCCCGCGCTGATCACGTTCCCAGGCACGGGCCCAGGCTCGGACCCCGAGCCCTCCCAGTTGCCGCCCGTGAGTTGCCCGGAGGCGATCCCGAGATCGCCGTCGCTCGAATTGTTGATCTGGATAGTGATCGAACGGACGGTGCCGTTGTCGTCGGCAGACAGATTGTTATCAGTAGCCATTTCTACTCCCCTTATTGTATGAACGTTGTGGACGGGAATGTCCAAAAACCAGGACTCGGCGAAACACGCTTCGAATGTTCTTCAAAAGTGGTTCGTTCTAAAAAATATTGCAACTCAAGCATAACATCATATTAGCTTTTCATAGTACTTTTTCATAGTACTTTAAGACTATTAATTAAATAGGGGAGAGTTATAAATCGGTTGGATAAAAAAGATTGAACATTAGGATTAAGCAGTGTTTAGATTGATGACCCGAATCCAAAGGACAATGAATGTTCCGCGCTGCGTTGACTATCTTAATTGACAATATCAGCGAAATTAAGCACGCAGCAAAAGGCCAGTATGGCTCCGACAGGAATGGGATTCTGTATGTCAAGGACGTCAAAATAGAGATCTTATTGCTCCAAATTAGGCGATGGGGCGCTCGCGTTAATGAGTCAAGCTGAAGAACGTGAGCAACGTGTTAAGGGGCTTGAGAAGGAATTGGAAGAGTCCCGGCTAAAGTAGGATGTGGTTTGCTAAACTTTCCAATGTAATGCTCGCCGCGATGATGAGAATGAATCCACCCTATAGCATTTGTCACGAATAGGACGGAGGAAGGTGTGCGGCCCAGAACGGGGGCGATCCTCGCTTTATTCAGTATTAGGTTAGATAGACTCGCACGACGAGAAAATGCGGCTCCGGTACCGGCGTCCCTTCTCTCTAACGTCCAAAGGCGGCAGCGGCACTAAAAAAGACCTCCCTATGGGGAAGCAGGTGAAGGAGTACTTGCTCAGGGAAATAAACGTTTCGCTAGGGAAAAGGTAGGCAATTACTTCCAGATGGCATAGTATAATTAACATATAATAGTTCTTTCGGGCTATAGAATTGAGAATATCAAGAACCGCCCATTTGACGTCGCCTGTCCGGAAGGAAAAAAACAAGGTGGAGAAATACACTATCTGGGATGAGGCCCGTAAGTTTCCCAGGCGGACGCCATGGGAGAAGGATCGAGCACTTACATCGTTAATGATAATTTGCAGCCGGTAGATCTGGTATTGGAAAATATTTATATGCTGCGCAGGACCAGGAAGCACCGCGTTGCTAGCCAATATAGGAGATTAAATGACTGATTTCTGTGGAAATGGTACTCCTTTAACCACGGATGGATTACAGGCTGCTGAATGTTGTGCGGAAGTTGGCTTGGCTGAAATTTGGTCAGTATTCTCCGTTGAAACATCCGGCTGCGGTTTTTTAACCGATAAACGTCCAAAAATTCTCTTTGAGCGACATATTTTCAGCCGTCTTACAAATGGTGAATATGATGCAAAGCACCCCGATATCAGTGCGCCAGCGGCGGGTGGTTATGGTGCAAGCGGTGCATATCAGTACGGCCGTCTCGCGTCCGCGATCCAGTTAGATAGGGAAGCCGCCCTCCAAAGTGCCTCTTGGGGTCTCGGGCAAATCATGGGCGAGAATTTCAACGAGGCCGGATTTGACGATGTCGAAACAATGGTTGCCCAAATGGTTTCTGGTGAGAACGCGCAATTATTGGGAGTCGCCACATTTCTTAAAAGGAATAACTTGGATCAGTTGCTTCAGGCACACAACTGGTCAGGATTTGCCCAACGCTATAATGGTCCCGATTATGCAGCCAATAATTACGGTGGCTTACTCAATCATTTTTACCAACAATACAGCAATGGAAAATTACCTGATCTGAGTGTCCGGGCCGCTCAAATCCTTTTGACATATAAAGGATTTTCTCCCGGAGGGATAGACGGCATACTGGGACCCAATACAATAAATGCAGTTAAGTCATTTCAATCTTCAGAAGGAATTCAAGTCACAGGTGTGATTGATGACAATCTTATGAGGTTTTTATCAAGCTAGCTTGAGCGGTTTGGTACTAAAAAAGCTGGAACAGGGACTGATTCAATTGATTTCAAACGAGCGCTGATAGCAGCACTTCTACAAAAATTTTCGTTTCCTACTCGAATTGGGAAACTGAGTGAGCGTCCGTATATTAACCATTCAAGACTTGCGTTCCTTATGCTGGATTGACAGGAAGGTGTGGACGTTCCAGGAAACACCACCATCATGTTTTGTGACCTCCTCGGGCACCAACAGCCCATTTTCTTCTATGAATTTTGAGGGCAGTTCACGGTCATCCGCCGAATCAAAGGTGTCATCCTCGTTGTGTTTTGGAATGCCGGTATCGGTTTTTCGGGAAATGTTTTGAAGAAAAATAGAAAATCCCAGCCCAAAAACATTGTTTCTGGAACCTGATTTATAGTTGAGGCTTAGTTGTGGTTCAAAGCCGCGGGCCGACGTCAGAACAATGGGAATAAAGTAACTGCCGATATCTGACAAAACGTTCTATTGAAATGCGTCCCCTATTCCTTTTATAACCCCTCAACTGTGGGGAGTGAGATGCTGGCAACATTGCTTTCAATGCCAGCGCCGCTGCCTTTGCCTCTGAGTTTTTTAGGCTCTTTCCATCGGTTCTTCTAAAGATTTCGCGGATTTGAGTTGGGGAGGAGGCAAGAAGCTGTAGTGAACCCGTGACCTAAACGGCTTTAAATGCGAGCATGAGTGTTTTCAAATGCAAGCTCTTACAAGCAGCTGACTAGAAAATTAGACTGTAAAGCTGCTTCTGCTGGTCTTGTTCGAATTCGAAGTTGGACGAGTTCAGCCTCCAACTGGTGTAAATGAGATACTTTTAATTCTTATTGTTGTCGTCCAACACCTGCTGCGCGGTTTGGTAGTTCGACTCGAATTTCACCCCATAGGCGAAAAGATCCTCGTTGACTCCCGCGCTGATGTATTCTCCAGGGTACGTGAAACCAGAGTAAAGTTGCAATGTCACCCAGTCCACATTGTCATTAACCGCTTTGGCATCGATGTTTCCGACAGAGGCGGGAGCCATTGACAGATCGAACCGCTCACTCTGCTTTTTAAATTCGGCACCGATAGCATTGATGAGAAGCTTGAACTGCTCCTGCGTAGTTTCAAAACGGAGCGGGTCCTCCCAATCGATCCAGAAGGCCTTCAAGTTGTAGTGGGATAGATGGGCAACTAAGTTCGCGGCGAAGGACTCGGCACTTTTCTGATCAGGATTGGCTGGATCAGGGAATATCTGCGACAGCTGCTTTCCGTCGCCCCAGAGTAAGGTGACGCCGAGCAGGATGTTCGGGTTGTTCTGTGGTGCATCACAATAATGTTCTCCATGTACGGTTGGTTGTGGGTGTAAGCCCCCATTTGAGGGTATGAGAAGAACCATCACCCACCGGAATTGTTGTCTCGCTTGTTGGAAGGGTTTCGACAAAACACATCAATAGCAGATCGACAGCCTTGTAGATGTCATCGTTGATCAGCCGCTGATAGCAGCTATTAGGACTGTCATAGGTTGTTCCTGAGGGTTCGTCCTCGTTCAGATAGATCCAAGCATTTACCATATTTTTGCGCATCGCCTTGTTGCTCCTTAGTGATATAAGTATCTACCGTGCAATAAAAGAAGCGGTCCTCGCATTTAGTCAAGATCACGAGAAATCTATATTCAGATTTTTCATTCGGTTGAACTCCCAAAGATTTCATACCTTTCTCGGTAGCAGCAGCAGAGACACCCCTAGATTAGGAACGGCCTTCTCGAATTCGGCTAAATTTTGGATACCGACGCCAAGCTGCCAAGATTTGAAACTTCCGCACATCTAATTTTTATAACCAAACCGCCTCTTCAAAAAAAGATAAAGTCGCTCACGAATAGTTCAACCGTAGTGGTACAAGAAGGCGTTGGATACATCCTAATTCCAGAAGAGTTTGCTCAAGTACAGTTAATCAACGAAAGGCAAAGTACGCGGAAGTAAGAAATGACTGTTATTACCAAGCCTGTTTACATAAAAGGACAGAGAGATATTTTTTTAAAAGGCTCATTCGATAATGTTGACATAGCAATAGTCCCAATCTGGATTGAGAAGCGGTACGAATTGCGCCCGGTTGGCCAACACCCAGCTGTAAAAAATGAATCGCAATGCGTCTTGGGGGGCTTAATGATGTGTAACCAAAATTAATTGCCATTATATGGCGTATTCGCTATATATATGGCGGAGAGAGGGATTCGAATCTTTAAGTTCGCCCTGGTTGCTTATGAGTTATAAATAATACGCGTAAATTCAGTTATTTATGTGTAATGCGTGGAGAGGGTTACATATATTATCGCTGTTTATTGCTGTTTTCCCGCCAATCTTCACCACATCGGCGCTCGTCTTTACTCCTGCGGCCGCCATCATTGCGCTCGTAGCTGCGTTTACGCTATCTCGAACAGGATCAAGATCCAGCCTGGCGTAAATGGCTGTCGTGTTCTGGTTCTTATGGTTCAGGCTTTTACCAATAATCGCCAATGACGCGCCAGTCTTGGCTTGCCAGCTTCCCAAGGTGCGCCGTAAATCATGAATCCGTAAGTCATTGATGCCTGCGCTCGCCAAGATACGCTCCCATGCCTTCTTTGGCTCCGCCAAGTGCCCGGTCTTTCCCCTACCAGGAAAAATAAACCTTGAAGGTTGTTCAGGCTTACGATCGCGCAATACTGCCAACGCTTCTGGCGACAGCGTTACCGTTTGCGGAGTACCGTTCTTTGTTTCCTTAATGCGCCATTCTGCTCGTTCAAAATTCACATCAGCCCATTCCATAGCCAGTACATTTGAACGGCGCGCGCCAGTAAGCAGAGACAGCAGGAAATAATCCCGCATTGTGTCGTTATGCTCCTCCGCCAACGCTTTGAAGAAACGGGGCAGCTCATCGGATTGGAGAAAGCGGTCGCGTGACTGCTCGGGGAATTTCTGAATACCATGAGCAGGATTCTCGCCCAACCAGATCCTCCATTCATTGATAGCCTTGTTGAACATCACGTGTAGGAGCTTTATAGCAATGTTCGCGGTTACGATGCCGTTTTCGCGTCCAATCTTCTTGTGCAGTCTGTCCACTTCCTCATGCTTGAGCGTGGAAAGCTTCCGTTTTCCCCAATGAGAAAGGTACAGCCGATAGTTCGCTTGCGGCTTATCCGGCCTTCTATTAAAGGCTGCACGCCTAGTCATGTATTCACTGAATAGGTCGTCCAGCATCATTTCCCTTCTTGCCGCCCGGGCACGATCGGCGGGATTTCCGCCGCCGGCAATAGAAGCATTTATCTCTGCCGCCGTCCGTCGAGCCTGCTCGATGGTTGTTGCGGGATACCGGCCTACCGTGACACGTTCGGGCCCGCCGCCCTTCGTGCGCCGATATACGGAAAAGGTTATGATTCCGTTCGAGGTAATGCGCAGCTGCAGACCGGAAATTTTCGAATCAAGGTAGGTATTTCGCTTGCCCGCTGATGGGAGCGGCAATGCTTCTATTGCTGCTTTGGTGAAATTGATACTTGTTGCCATGACAAACGAGTGCAGCGGGGTTACGCCGGGGTTACGGTATGGGTGTAATTTTAGCAAACTTTGTATAACTCCGTTAAGGTTAATTCCGGCTGAAACCCGCTATTTATATAGGTTTGTAAAGGTCTAACAATATGGGTAAATGATGAGCCTGAGAAACTCCTAAGGGGTAGGTCACACGTTCGATTCGTGTTCAGGGCGCCAATGTTCATGCCGGTTTCAAGCTGAGATGCTCATCTGAGCGCTACAAATACATCAGAGATGTAACCTTTTTGTAACCGGTTATACAGAACACCGCTGTCATCACTCCCGATTGGTAAATGCTAGCCGAGTGCAACCCTCGCTCCGCCTTTGCCGAAAGACAAAGGAGGTGATGGCCGGTATACCTATATACCTAACGTGTTTACCGTATCAGACTCCACGCAGGTCACCGCCCCAGAGGCCACGAAGTATTGGTAGTCACTATGTGTCTTGCGATATGACGTACCGTTTGGCTCTATAAAATAAACGCGTCAACGTGGCGCAGTTATAACACCCACGCCCATACTCAGGTGTACCTTCGTCCAATTGCTTTATTAGGATGCGACTGGCGCGGCATGAAGCTTACCCCTTTTACGAGTCCGCGAATCCACAACGGCATGCTTTCATCGATAAACATTTCCTTGACCCTGTATTGGTAGTAAGCTTTACCACTATTACTTTTTTTAGGAGAAGGGTTATGGCAAATGTCTAGAAAGTCAGTGTAGCGCTGACTGCGGAAATGGCGGCCATGATGCGCCAAGCGGTGGAAAGCGGGGAGTATGCCTCGGCGAGCGAGGTGGTGCGCGAAGCCTTGCGTGATTGGAAGTTTCGCAGGGCGCAGCGCGATCAAATCATCGCTGAACTGGGACGGCAATGGGACGCGGGCATTGCCAGCGGTCTGGCAACAGAGGGCAATGAAGCCTTCTCCCGCGTTCGAGCCCGGCTGGATGCGAAGCTCTCCGGCCACCGCCCTGCATGACGTTTTACCTCAGGCCTCAGGCCGAGGCAGACCTGGAGGATATCGCGCTTTATATCGCGGAAGACAATGTCCAGGCTGCGCGACGATGGATCGAGGACATGCATGCTCTTTGCCAACAGCTTGGCGAGATGCCTTCCATGGGAGTGGCCAAATCCTCTATTCGACTCGGATTGAGAATGCTGCCAGCGGGTAGCTATCTGATTCTCTACCAGTAAGTCGATAAAGGCGTTGAAATTGCCCGGGTGCTCCACGGCGCGCGCAATGGCAAGACCTTTTATAGGCAATGATGGCTGCTGAAGATCTTGGGGCTTAAAGCGCTGCATTGGGGCGCGAATTGGAAATTGGGCTGCCCTCAGGATCTCCCTGCACACGACCATCAATGGGAAAAATGTCTCGGTACCCGCCTTGTCATCCGGAACATAACTTATCAAATAGATAAGCGGTAACTGGATTGGCTTTCGCCAATCGTCCGGCTCCAATCGTCCGGCTCACTGCACTTGAACCATGGACAACTCTGATGGATAGCCTGATGGACGGAACCATCCGCGTCCACGAGGTTTTCCACAGCGGTTGCCCACAGGCCCCCCGGACTTCAATTATACAAACGAAAAGCCTGACGCGGCCGTGGGCCTTGCCCTATTAAATCGCAGGCAATTTAGAAGATTTTCTAGCACCTTGTTCGATCCCTGCTGCATAGGAATGACGGACTACAGGCTTGTCTCCAGGAAGATCCTTGAGAACAAATGACAGCCCTCTTTTGATTATGGATATGTCACGAGCAGCTGACAAGCAACCAACGCGATGCCGCCCTGAGACCAACCATGCGGGGCTCAGTCGCCATCTTCATTCTCCCGCGCAAGTTGCGACTTGAGATGATAGGCATCGATGTCAAAGTCTTTGCTGTCCGAGACCGCGGCCAGTACCAGGGGCGTAACGCGCTCCCGCTCCTCCTCGGTCTCGAAGTTTGTGAAGTTGGCCGCAGCTGCCTCGGCGAACAGTTTCTCCGTCAGCCGCTTTGCCTTTACTTCATGACTCTCTATGTCGGAATTGGCGCCGGGAGGGATGTTTTCCTCGATCCATGTGTCGACCCACCTCAGGAAGCGATTGCTCATGACTGCCCACCCATCTTCTGCGTTGAGTTCGGCGCCGGTCGCCCCTCATGGGAGTATTTTACCGATGATAAAATAGGTTATCAAGGGCAAAAGCTACCGTCACCGTCTATCTGAATTAATGATTCCTGGGCCTAGGGGCTCTGTTGCAAAAAATAAGAAACAGCTATATTTTTAATATTTAACTAAATATTTTTTAATAACTTTTAAATTCACTTTTTATCAAAAATCATTTTTTGCAACAGAGCCGAAAACATGACCCAGTTCATCAACACCAAAGAAAACATCGTCACCGAAGCCGTGGATGGTCTGGTCGCGGCGTCTGGCGGTAAGCTGGCGCGGCTCGACGGCTATCCGCATATACGGGTGGTCGTACGCAATGACTGGGACAAGTCCAAGGTCGCGTTGATCTCGGGAGGCGGATCGGGCCACGAACCGGCACATGTGGGTTTCGTCGGGGAAGGGATGCTGACGGCTGCGGTGTGCGGCGACATCTTCGCCTCGCCGACAGTCGACGCGATACTGGCAGGCATCCTTGCCGTGACGGGATCGTCCGGCTGCCTGCTCATCGTCAAGAATTATACCGGTGACCGATTGAATTTCGGGCTGGCAGCCGAACGCGCTCGCCAGTTTGGCTTGAATGTCGAGATAGTCATCGTCGACGATGATGTGGCGTTGCCCGACTTGCCCCAAGCCCGCGGGGTCGCCGGCACGCTTTTCGTGCACAAGATAGCCGGCGCGTTGGCCGAGAATGGTGCCGACTTGGCGCACGTCGCCGCGGCCGCGCGCAAGGTCGTGTCAAAGACAAAAAGTATCGGCATGTCGCTAAACACCTGCACCATCCCAGGTTCGCCAAAGGAGGATCGCATCCCGCCCGGCATGGCCGAGCTTGGGCTTGGCATCCACGGTGAAGCCGGGGTTGAGCAGGTCGAGTTCAAGGACGCGACCGAAGCTGTCGCTGCCATGGTCGAGCGCCTGTCAGCTGCAATGGAAGAAAGGCCGCATGTCGCTATGGTCAACAATCTCGGCGGCACGTCGGTCATCGAGATGTCGATCATCCTCAACGAAATCCGGCGGTCAGCGATTGGCGAGCGGATAACCCACGTCATCGGGCCGGCGGCCATGATGACATCGCTCGACATGCATGGCTTCTCGATTTCGGCCTATCCTGCCGACGATGCCGAGATCGCCCTGCTCAAGCAGCACACGCCGCTGGCGGCATGGCCACGGGTCTCCCGGCTAGGCCAGGTCGCGATTCAGGCGCTTCCGGACGGCCTGACCGCTGTCGTTCCGATGCCCTCGATGCACAAGCCGACCAGGGAGTTCCTGACCAGTTGCTGCGAAGTTCTGATCGCCGCCGAGAGCGACCTCAACGCGCTCGACGCGAAGTCAGGCGATGGCGACACCGGCAGCACGCTAGCCGGAGCGGCACGCGCCCTGATCAGCGCCGTGGACCGATTGCCGCTTGCCGACCATACCCAGCTCTATCGAGCCATTGGCTTGGAGCTTTCCCAAACCATGGGAGGCTCGTGCGGGGTGCTCCTCGCGATCTTCTTCGCCGCAGCGGGCGATGCCGCCTCAAGCGGCTTGCCAATGCGCGAAGCGTTGCAGGCCGGGTTGCGGAGAATGCAGGAGATCGGCGGGGCACGTCCGGGTGACCGCACCATGGTCGATGCCCTTGCGCCGGCCCTTGATGCCCTGGACGAGAGCCTGCCCGAGGCGGCGAAAGCCGCGCGTGCGGGTGCCGATCGCACTGCCCACATGAGCAAGGCGAATGCGGGCCGCGCCTCCTATGTCAATGCCAAGCATTTGGTCGGTCACGCTGATCCAGGTGCTGAGGCGGTCGCGCGACTGTTTGAACACTTGGCCTAATTTTAGATCATAAGCATCTATTTATCTCATGGCGCCACCTCCGCCATAAGTGAATCACATCTGATCCTATTCGTGAACCATGAGATTAATGAGTTCTGAGCCTAGTAAGGTGTGCATCCAAAAGCGGATAGTCATCCTTCGGACGGTTTTCCCCTGTTCCCGAATAACGATATTCACCTCGTTGCCATGTACAGGGTATAGTGGATCGTCAAGGGTCTCCTTAGCTTGGGTTCGAGGAATTGAACGGGCTACTATCCTCAAGTTAATTGCGGCCTTTGCCTTTGTTATTGGTAACACGCTCTTTCCGAGCTCGGGCATTCCGTATTATCTCACCACCGGCAAATCGCTCCATTCTCCCGTGTAGTTCGGACTTGAAGCTGCGCCGCATGGACCATGTTCGGTCTATACCCTCGGATGCCAGATGAATGGTACTGCGCCGGTACTTGACGTTGATCTTGTCCATGGCATCCATCAGCCTGCCGGATTTGTTGCTGCAGGATGAGTATGTGAAGAGGTCTATCTGCTGCCCTTCTTGGGGCACCAGTTCCGATAGCATCACGCCCGCCTTCTGGTAATACACTTCGGGCTGGTACATCTTCTTCAACAGCCACAGCGCAGCATTGGTGATTTGTAGGCTGCATTCTGTTGGCGCAGGCAGGGCAACGGCCTCGGTCCTGCCGTAGAACTCCGCCTCGTCGAATGGGCTGTTCTGGATGAATACCGAAACAGCGTTGGCAAACAGGCTCTGCTTGCGCAGCCTCTGGGTGGCATTCGCGGCATGGTAGCTGATGGCTTCCCTCAGCTCCTGCAGGCTCTCCACCCTTTGCCCGAATGAGCGTGAACTCATCACCTGCTTGGCAATGGGTCGAGTCTCATCCAACTCCAGCCATGGCTCACCGTTGAGTTCCTGAACGGTGCGCTGGATTGTGATGCCGAACCGGTCCCGAACTCTCCTGAGATTCGCACGTTTAAGTCTCAGAACATTTTCCACACCCAGCGCTTTCAGGCTATTCTCCAGCCTTCGGCCTATTCCCCAGACCGCTGAGACAGGAAGCTTCTCCAGAACTGCGTCCAGCGCGTCATCCGTCATGCGGGTGAAGTCGCATACCCCGTTTAATTGAGGCTGCTTCTTTGCGTAGTGATTGGCAAGCTTGGCCAGGGTCTTGCTGTGGCCGATGCCCACGCATATCGGCAGCCCCGTCCACCGCGTCACCGTCTCTTTTATTTCCTGCCCATAAGCAACGAAGTCACGTTGATGCCCGTCAAATCGAGGAAACATTCATCTATGGAATAGACTTCCTGCCTGGGGCTGAATTGGCTCAACGTTGACATGAAGCGGTTGCTCATGTTGGCGTACAGCTCGTAGTTGGAGGAGAAGGCAATCGCACCTATTTCTCTGGCACGCTCTTCCACTTCAAACCATGGTCCTGCCATTTTTATCCCTAAATGCCTGGCTTCCCTGCTTTGAGCAATGACGCAGCCGTCGTTATTCGAGAGAACGACTACAGGTGAATTCCTGAGATCAGGCCGGAATACTTTTTCACAGGATGGATAGAAGGAGTTGGCATCGGCCAAGGCAAAGACAGGTCTATTTGGCCTCATTGATGACATAGGTCACCACACCGAAGATAACGAGTTCCTGCCCTTCCTTGAGAAGGATCGGCTCATTGAGCGGGTTCTCGGACAGGAGCTTGATCAATCCACTGCGTTTGTACAGGCGCTTGACCATCCATTCTCCATCCACGTCAGCAATGACAATGTTGGAGGATTTGGGCCTGAGCGAGCGATCCACAATCAAGGTAGCGCCATCGAAGATGCCGGCCCCAACCATGGAATCGCCCTTGACGGTGAAGAAGAAAGTAGCCGGCGGGTTGGCAATGAAGCGGTCATTCAGATCCAGCGTCTTCTGCTCGTAGTCCTGCGCGGGGGATGGAAAGCGGGACTGGCCTGCCAGTATCTTGCCGCTATAGATGGGACGCGGAAGTGGCCGCGGATTGGAAATAGCCTGGGGAAACTCGGCGTCGGTGCTATTGTTGTTCTGGCTTGAGGCCTTGCGAAAGGGCTCTAGATAAACCAGCACATCGGACTTGAGGCTGGCGGGTACGCGGATGACTGCGGTTTTCTCGCCATACGGGCTCATCGATTTCTTCGGACCCGAACCTTCCCTTCTGCCGCCGCGCGTCGCCATGATATTCTCAACTGAACGATGTAACGGTGTTCAGTCTAGCATGAAATCCTCCTTTCCGAATTGCTAAGTTGGGTATCTTTGGCACGATGTGGATGCGATACAACCCTGTTACTGTCCAAGCTCACATATTGGGCTACTTCCTATCTTTTTATATTAGCCTTGGCGATACGGACAGCGTAGAGCGCAACATTATATTGCGTCACATTCCAGGACGTGACAACTCGACTAAATGATCAGCGGTAGAACCAACGCCGCCACACACGATAACCAATACAGTTTTATATCCTGATAACACCGCAACTTTTTCGTAAACCGCAGCAAGTGCAACGCCACACGCAGGCTCAACCACAATTCCATGGTCTTGCAAAAACTGCAAAGAAGCAGAAACGGCCATCCGGTCCGGCAACACAACGCTTTGGATACAGTGCTCTCTTGAGTATGCCAACGCTTGTTCACAAACTATGCGCGCTCCTAGCGTCGTCGCAATACTCGATATATTTGCAAGCTCGATAAGGAATCCTGCGTTTAAGGATTTCCCATAGGAGTCTGCACCTTCAGTCTCAACAGCGATGACAGGTATATCGGCACCTCCATTCCGCTTCAATCCTTCTATAACACCGCACAGGAGACCGCCGCCCCCAACTGACAGAACGATCGCATCAGGCTTTAGACCAGCACGGAATATTTCATCAATTAGACTGGCATGACCTCTCCAAATCAGCGGGTCATCGAAAGGATGTATATATGCATCGGCAGGTTGCATGAGCGACAGTGCAAATCGGTGTGCTTCGTCCAAAGACTTCCCCTGGACTATAACTTCCGCGTTCTCTAAACACATTAAATTTACCGCCCGCTTTGAGGCTGTCTCCGGCACGATGACGATTACAGGAACCGAAAGACGCCGCCCAGCAAAAGCGACCGCGAGCCCCGCATTCCCGCCTGATGACGCAATGAAGCGTTTTGCTCCTCGTTTTAAATATTCTTCGCATGCATACCCGATTCCTCTGGTCTTGAAAGAGCCGGATGGCTGCGCGGATTCCATTTTCAGCCAAATGGATTGGCCCACTTTATGGCTTATCGAGCGGGATTCAATTAGTGGTGTTTCGATATGTAGCGGCATTCAAAAGAGATCTCCAATGAGATGTGAACAGCTAACCTGGGGCCCGTGCCACAGAATCAAGTCGTACTGTTTCATCCAGTTCTAGCCAGCTTCACCGCTGAGCTCCTGAGCCAATCCAAATCAATGTGAGGCCCTCGAAGCAATATAATCGCGTTTCGACAGTTGCGACGCCATCCTGTGGTGAAAAGCAGCGTCGGTGGCTTTCTCCGCCTCGCGCTTGTATTGTTGCACTAGAGCGGTGGCACGCGACTGTGAATTCTGCACGTGTCTCCCGTAGAGGTAGCTTTTGTCCTCGTAATACTGGAGCCGTTTCTCGTGTTCCGCTGCTATTTCCAGCAGTTTCCTGGCTCGGTTTTCATACCGCCTAGCGAGCTCGTCGTGGTCGACAAAAGTTCTGATACTTTGTGCGGCCATGCTCGCATTGTCATTGCTTGCTTCGAGCGTACCGGTCTCGGTGCAGGAGGCCAGCAGGCCCAGCATGGATATGGAAGTTAAAAACTTCCTTATTTCTTTTTCCATGATAGGTAGACTCCAATGAAATGGATTAAGTGAAAGCCGCTCCATATTGATGCGGTTCATGACATTGGAACATTAGGGAAACTCTAGTTTTATGCTAGATGGAACCCTGAGCAATACATGAAGAAGCTTCGGAGTTGAATTGTACTCAGTATTACTATAAATAAAAGTCACGTGTTTTGATTGTTATCATAATACGCTGCTTATGTATTGCGGACCTTAAGTCCTAACTGCAGTTCCCCCCGGAATACGCAAAAAATGGCATCCCTTTGACGTCATCCCCAAAAACTGGGGCAGTTCTAAATTAGAGTAAAGTCGCATTTGGCTCCCCCTATTGAAGGAGTTTGAAGCGATGAAAAAATCCCGATTCACCGAAGTGCAGGTGGCATATGCATTAAGACAGGCAGAAGCCGGCACGCCAGTGAGGGACGTGCCGCAGCCTTGGCATATCCGAAGCCACGTTCTACATCTGGAAGAAGAAGTACGGCGACCTGGGTGGCAGCGAGGTCAGGCGGTTGCGCCAGCTCGAGGAAGAGAATGCAAGATTGAAGCGTGTGGTGGCTGATCTGACGCTGGACAAGAACATCCTGCAGGAGGTCATCCGAAAAAAGGTCTGACGCCGGCACGCCGCCGGGTAGTTGTTCAATGGATCATCGATATATGCAAGGTGAGCGTTGAGCGGCGTGTCGGCTAGGCAATTTCTCTCGCGGTAGTTGGCACCGCAAGAGTACGGCGCAGGATCAGTCAGGATTGCGCATGCGCATGCGCATTGGCGACATTGCCATGAGCCGTCCACGGTTTGGTTACGAGCGCATTCACGTCCTGCTTCGGCGTGAGGGCTGGCATGTCAATCTCAAACGTGTCCATAGGTTGTATTGTCTGGAAGGTCTTCAAGTGCGCATGCGGGTACGCCGGAAGAAGCGTATGAGCCTGCACCGTGGGCGGGCACCGACGCCCACAGCGCCAGGACAGCGCTGGAGCCTGGATTTCGTGCACGATCAACTGGTCAATGGGCAACCGTTCCGGGTCCTGACGGTCGTCGATAACTGGAGTCGTGAGAGCCCGGTATTAGAGGTGGGATTTCGGTTAACCGGCAGCAGCGTGGTTGAGGCGCTCAGTCGGGTTGGTAAGACAGTTCGCCTGCCAGCATGCATCACCGTAGACCATGGCACCGAATTTACTTCCAGAGCACTGGACTCTTGGGCTTGGGAGAACAAGGTGCAGCTTGACTTCACGCGCCCTGGAAAGCCTACGGACAACGGGCTTTGCGAGTCATTCAATGGCAGGCTACGCGATGAATGTCTGAATGCTCATGAATTCGAATCCCTGGAGCAGGCAAAGCGTATCATCGAAGCGTGGCGACGCGACTATAATGATCACAGACCCCACGGTTCGCTTGGAAAGCTGACCCCACGCGAATACGTTAAATCCAACCAGGTCAGACTGCCAGAAGTGGCCAGATTCTAGTTTTGAATCCCCGCAGAATTGGGGGACGTCATCCACTAGACCGTCTGAACTGTCTAACCGTCTAACTGTTTATTTGACGGGGGAGCTTAGGGTTTTCCCAGAGTCAGCCTCTTCATCAATACGCTCGTAATCCCTTTCGGCTGATCTATATTGAATTAACCGATGATGGTTGAGTGGCCGCGGTGGGTTCGTCTGCGGAACGATAACCATGCCGGGAGGTTCTCTGTTAGAGACAGCAGGCGTAATGATTACATCGAGAAAGCGAGAAGGCTCAACATTGGCAGGAAAAATGACAAGACGGAGCATGTGATGGCTTCCAGAGAACAACGTTTTTTGGGCAGAAAAATACCCGGCGCGCTGCAAGTAACGAAGGCGGAAGGGAGCTTTATCTTTGATGATCGAGGCAGGAAATATATCGATTTCGTAATGGGCTGGTGTGTCGGCAACTTCGGTTGGGGCAATGAAGTGCTTACAAACGCCGCCGCGGAGTTCGATGGGCCAGATTATGTGTTTCCTGGGCACTCATATGGGCCTTGGACCGAACTTGCTGAATTACTGGCTTCGATATCGCCGGGCAAGCTTATGAAAAGCTTCCGGGCTACCGGGGGCTCAGAAGCCGTGGATATCGCGTTGCAGGCAGCCATGGTGCATACGGGCCGTCAGAAATTTCTCTCCCTGGAGGGCAGCTATCATGGAAATGCGATTGGCGGGTTGAGTGTAGCGGATTCGAAGAATAGGCAGCAATGCAGGAATCTGCTGCCTCATTGCTACAAGGTCGAACTACCGCTAGATAATGAAGCCCTCGAGCGTATTGACAAGTTTCTGAAAACTGAAGAGTTTGCGGCATTCATCATGGAGCCGATCAGCGTCAATCTCGGAGTGCTTATTCCCGAGATGGAATTTATGACCGAGCTCGCCAAGTTATGCAGGAGATACGGTACGCTATTAATTATGGACGAGGTGGCAACCGGCTTCGGAAGGACAGGAACATTATTCGCTTCAGAACGTTATCATCTTGAGCCTGATATCATGTGCATCGCCAAAGCAGTCACAGGTGGTCTGGGAGGATTGGGGGCGACTATAACTACGGCAGCGGTTGCAAGATCAATGGAAGAAAATGGCAGTTACTACTCTACCTATGGGTGGCATCCTCGAAGCGTGCATGTTGCGATTGCCACGATTCATTACATAACGACACATCAGAAACAGCTCCTGGGTATTGTCAATGAGATGAGCGAATATTTCCGCTCCCGCTTGTCACAGCTGCGCTTTAAAGGCGTCGCAAACCACAGCATTGCCGGTATGGCTATTGGCTTAGAATTGGACACTGACGATTATGCTTCTGACATCCAAGCCAAGTGTCAACGAAACGGTCTTTTAATTACAGCCGAAGGCTCAACGCTACTTTTACTTCCTTCATTAAATATCGATCAAGCAATCGCCAAACAGGGTCTGGACATCCTGGAAAGATGCATTTAATCGGCGATCTTGTCTTTATAAGCCCTGGGAGCGGTTATAATGCTGAGGATATTGCCGAAGCTGGTGAAGATATGACCCATTCATTTATCAAGGGACCGCCTGGCTTCAAAGCCGGTAGGTTCGTATTTTCTGCAAAGATTTTCAGCTGGATCACGGGAGTCTTAGCGGCGGTTGTTGGTGCAGGAATCGCAAAATGGCTAGGCTGGGTTTGACTGCGAACATTGCTAAATTGTCTCAATCGTCGACTTATCCGGCGTGCCTGCAGATGTCGTGGATGTGGTAGTTTCTGTGCTTTGTCGGATGATTTTTGACTTCGCTGTATGGAGCCCTCGTCCTGTAAAAGTAACGATCCTGCTGTTTGCAAAGAGGCGCATCGATATGCACCTAGAAGCGACGCGCTGCCTTCCAGCATACAAACACGCGTTGGCGCGGATTGCAAAGGAGGGTCGAAAATACGATGTCTCGCTGGACCTGTATCGCAGCGACCATCCGAGCTGGATGAAACGATCTGATCGCAATGCAATACGCTGATTGCACTTCGGATGAGTAACGAGCAAGATCAGACTTTCGTCCAGCGTGCTCTGCCGGATGCGGTTCGTAGCTTAGTCAAAGTGCTCCCCACGCTCTGTGCTCCGGAAGCCTTGATCGTGGGGAAGGAACTGAAGTCGCTGTTCGCGTTAGATTCAGTGACCCGGAAGAGCGGCGGCCTCACAGTGCCGACGTGCCATATGCGGCGCTATGGAACGAAAATATAGCCAATGCCGCTAATGTGGCCGACATTGTTCGCCGGTGGCGACTTCAAGAAAGGTTAGGTACAGGCGGGTGAGGGATTCCGGGTCGCGCCTTTAGCACCGTATTTTTGATTGTTGGGGTTCATCCCATGTACTTCTCCGTTTTTGGGAGACTTAAAGAAATTTCTCCCGTTGACGTTCCCTGTGTAAAGATCCCAGCCCGGGCTATCTACTCTGGACTTAGCAACAATTTAGGGACGATCTCGAGGATGCCGGCAGCCGTGAGTACTTCCTCGCGGCTCATGCTCGCCACAGTATGACGCCAGTTTTCCATCCACCGGGATCGCGTAAAGTCGACGGACAAATGTTCATTATCGATCAGCCAGACCAGTCTTCGGATGACATCCTGAATCCGGGGCGTCCCACCGGGAATATCAAAATAATGCAGCACCAGCTTCCCACGCATGGCGCAGAAGTGAATTTCCTTGAACGTACGAAGCGCGAGGATCGTATAGTCGATTAGCGATTGCCAATAGATGTCGTCGTATTTTTTCCAGGAGGGAATCAAGAAGCGGTTATAGGCCGAATTGCTTTTTCCCCTCTGTGGAAGATCGCGCTCGAGCAGGACCTGCACCGGCAGGAGTTGGTCTTCCGCGACTTGCGACAGAATGACATCTAGGCGTTCCCGCTGCTGGACCCTCAGAATTTTTTCGATCTGATCAAGCAGGCGGCCTTGTCCCGGTTCATGGCTCACCGTTTCCAGAACATCCTGGAAGGTCAAATAAGACCTAGGATGGTTTGTCTGTGCCGTTGAATCAAAATGTGCGTTCATGTGCACCTCCTCAATGGTTTGCCAAGCCGCTACCAGATAGATTGATTCTCTTATTAGAGAATTTTAGTACGTGGATTGAATTAAGCAGGGAGTCTTGCGAAAGAAGCCTTAATATTCCTCTCCAATCCGTAAGCTATGGAACTCTGCGAGCAGGTGCTACCAACGACTCCGGCCAAAGGTATTCAGTTTGGGTACGAATTAACCCCGAATGTGTATTCGCCCTGAGCCATCCTACATACGGGGCAATGCGGGTGAAGAGCCCGTATTTCTTTGGGGCTCCGCAATCTCCCCAGCTTTTAACGCCGATTAAAAGCTCTTGACCATACTGACGAACCGTGGCGGGTCCTCCACTGTCCCCATCACATGCGTCGGTTCTTCCATCTTCATATCCGGCACATAACATGGTGGCTTTAAGCGACTGACCGTGAGAATCAGGCGCAGAGCAGAGTTCGGGAGGTACTAACGGTGCTTCCGTTTCCATTAGGTCCAGTGATTTGACGCCGAAGTCGTAGGTGTTACCCCATCCGCCAATTTTAACTTTTTCCTGGTCATCAATTAGGCGTTGCTCCACCTCAATAGAAGGGAATTGGGGAGGAACAATAGCGGTAGGGCTATCGAGAAACAGCAGTGCAAGATCGTTCTCAAGGGTCTGCGGATCATAGGCCCCGTGCACAACGACTGAAATTACTTTTTTCTTTCGGCCTCCAAAATTCAGGCTATTAGTACCTGTTAAGACAATTAATTCTGTTCCTTGCCGGCGAGCAACACAATGTGCGGCGGTGAGCACCCACTGATCAGTAATAAGAGTTCCACTACAGAAATGGGCGTAAAGGGGATCAGGAATTGACGCGTTTAATAGCCCAACCTGCCACGGGCGGTCTCCAAAGGTCGCACTCCTTCCCTTTATTATTTTTGCACTAAGTGGCGCTTTATTCTGCCAATTTCGGAGCGCTCTTTCATATGGATCGGTATGATTTTCAGCGTTGTCTGCCCCGGCTACTGATTGGGGCGCAAATAGAAGAGTCAGGCAAAAGAGTATGGACGTACCGATAAGCCTTAATCTCTGGCTTATACGTTGGCTTATTTTCAGCTCGAAATGCGATGCAGAGTGCAAGTTGTGTTCCTTCTCTAAGGGGTTACAAAGCCTTGTTCCGGCATGCATGTTTATACGCTACTGGGACACAGTTGCATGGAACTCGGATACACCTAATTGCGGATAACAGTTTGTCCTTGATTTCTCATCCTCATCAACTATCTTTAACATTAGGAAACGCTGCTGTGCAACGCGCTCTGGCACAAGCAAGATTTTGCTAATTCAGGATTTCATAGGATTGAAGCCCTTGAATGTTTCCAACAAACATTTGCCGCTAGTAGCGGGGCGTTAAATGTCATTCTCATACACATCATAGCGACGGAACATTTAGCTGAAGAATTCACATCCCTGAGAATTCAAATCCTTCTGGCAATCCTCATTAAAACGCGTATGCTTGTTTTTTAACCCTAAATTTCTAAATCGCTATGACCCCCTTTCTCGGCGAATTGATAGGTACCTGCCTGCTGGTCATACTCGGGAATGGCGTGGTAGCCAACGTCGTATTGAGTAAAACAAAAGGCACTAACAGTGGCTGGATCGCCATTACTTTAGGATGGGGAGTTGCAGTATTCGTCGGCGTGTACGCGGTTTCTTCGGTAAGTGGCGCGCATATAAATCCTGCCGCAAGCATTGCTCTGGCTGCTGCTGGTAAATTTGCATGGGGCGACGTCCCGACTTACATTGCCGGACAGATGTTGGGGGCCATGCTCGGCGCGTTACTCGTATGGATTCTCTATCGCCAGCATTTTGAACAAACGGACGATGCCAACGCCAAGCTTTCCGCGTTTTGCACCGGACCGGCGATAAGGAATCCTTTCAGTAACCTTGTCTCTGAAATAGTTGGAACGTTTATATTGGTATTTGGCATTTTACACATGGTTGCCCCTCAGAGCAGCCTCGGATCACTGGACGCCCTGCCGGCGGCCTTGCTGGTATTCGGTATCGGTTTATCGCTCGGTGGAACAACGGGCTTCGCAATTAACCCCGCTCGTGACTTGGGGCCCCGAATTATGCATGCCATACTTCCCATACCCAATAAAAGGGACAGCGACTGGAGCTACGCCTACATTCCGGTGATCGGTCCCATTGTTGGCGGTCTTCTCGCTGTGTCTATTTTTAAACTGTTGTGATTGTGCCCTGAAGTACATTCTGCCCGGCAAGAACTGGCCAACGGGCGATTTGTTCGACCGTATAGGATTACCCGGAGTTGCCCGCCTTTTTTGGCGTCCGGGGATGGCGTCTTTCCCCTACTCTTCACCTAGGCTCACACCCCGACTGCGCGGTTTCGTTGGAAGAGCTTTAGCTGCGATCCCCTATCCATTCGGGCAAGCTATGTCGTCCCCGTCAACACAACAACCAGAACGATCAACCCCACTAATCCAATGCCACGCAGGGACGGCAATAATAGCCCAGTTAGAGCTGTTGATGAGGTCTTCCTGGGGCCTACCGCTGAGGTCTCGCGCGGCTGATACATTGGGTTGATCCGAAAAGGAGCCGCGCTCTTGCTTCCGGCGCCTTAAGAAAGATACATCAAATGGATCTGCGCGGTCCAGCATCTTGGGCGCCGGTGCTTGAGCCGAAGGCAAGATGGAAGGCCTGAGAGGGGCGGGAGCCGATCCTCCAACGCGCCATTCGCTGATTCAAAGCTCAAACTGACGAGCATTGCTCATTGCTCATTGCTCATTGGCCAGCGCCGGGAATGCCGTTACCGCGTCCTGATCGCGTCCATCCGGGGACCAACAGCGCCAAGAGTTTTTGTTAACGGTCCTGCCCTATGAGCGGGTGCCGGAAAGCAGCAATGCGCAGGGAAATGTAGACCGCCTGAGCGCGGCAGATCGCTTTCGATGCACGCAGATCTAACTATCCACTCCCCGAGCTAAACCGTACCCGTCAAGATCAGAATCAGAACGATCAACAGCACTAATCCAATCCCACCGCTGGGACCATAACCCCAGCCGCTGCTATAACCCCAGGTCGGAATCACGCCGACGAGCGCAAGTACCAGCAGAATCACAAGAATGGTTCCAATAGTCATTTTGCTTCTCCTCGTTTTGTTTCACTGGGTCGTTTATTTTTTTCCCTCTGAAACGGAAATTTCCTTCCCTGTTTCGTTTTCGGAGATACCGTAGATTGCCTTAATTACCTGGCACGCTATCGCGTCTGATGGAACTCCAGATAGGCTGACGGTTGGGAATCTGCCGGGGACAACCTGGCGATTTACAAGTGCGATCAGCCACCCCATCGTTTAACCAATTGTCCCCCCTTATCCCGGTATTTTCTGTTCGTTTGCGAACGAAATTAAAACGACTTCGCATTTGCGGAGGGAGGGCGTCGCAAAGACCTGCAGGCTGGGCGGTTGTGCTGAGGGTCCTGCCGCATCCCGATACCCATCGGTGTCAGCGATAGTGAGCGCAGGACCGACAATAGGCCGATCTTCGTCCTCCGCTGCCCCGCTCCCCTGCTCAAACTCGCTATACTAAAAATACGCTGTCGGCGACAAGTCACCATTGAGGAGAAAAGCCATGCCATACGACAGGTTGGAGGACCTTCCGGAGAATGTCAGGAACGTATTGCCGAAGCATGCCCAGGAAATATACCGGGCGGCTTTCAACAATGCGTGGGATGAGTACAAGGACCCGGACGAGCGGCGCGGGGACGCCAGTCGGGAGGAGACGGCGCACAAGGTCGCCTGGGCGGCGGTTAAAAAGGAATACGAGAAACGCGGCAACGAGTGGCGCAAGAAGGATTGATCGCCTGACATGGGAGTGGAATTCTGGTTAAACCAAGGTCCGTCCATGAGCGGACCGTTGGAAGCGGTGTTCGGTCCGTTTTAGGCTTGCCTCCCTAATTGAGCGGATCCAGCGGCAAATCAATCTCTTTCGCTTTGGCCAGAATGGCGGCTGACGTCCGTCCCAGTTTAAGCCCGATTCGCCGTACCGGAACATTCTGGCTCACAAGGGTTTGCAAGGCAGTGAGTTGTTCTGTCGTCCAGGGTTTGCCGGCGTTGCGCGCCATCTTTCTTCGGTCGAGTTGCCGCCTTTCACCTATTCTTCGGTCAGGCTCATAATGAGACTGCGCAGTATGCTTGACGAGGTCTTCCGGCCTGCAAACTTCTTTTACAATCTCAAGCGCCCGCCGCCGGTCGACACCCCGCCGGTCACCGGACGGGGATGCCTGGGAAAGTGTTTCCAGCAACTCAAAAAATTCTGCGCGGGTGTCGGGCGGCAAGCCCGCAACAAGCGCTCCAAGAATGTCCTGCGAGCGCCTGTAATCTTCCAGCCTGAGGCTGGAGATTTCCTGTCTTAGTTCAATCATTCGCTGGTTTAATTGGTGTTCACTGTCTTTCATAACAACAAGCACTTCCTTCCATACGCATTAATAGACTAACAGGCGATGCATTTGTTCAGCTAACACCTCTTTCTTCGCAGTCAAGCCATTGGATCGATGTTCAGCATCATGCCACCAATGGGGGCACGAACCGCTCAACCTGCGTCCTTGCAGCTTTTAACGTCCTCCTTAACGGTCTTGCCGTCTTTAAGCACGACCGTCTGGCGGATGATCTTGCACTCGCGATTATCGCCTTGCTGCGCGGATGGCACAACTTCGGCCTTGCCGCTCACCCCGCTGTTAGGGTTGCTGAAGGTCTGAGGTTCTTCAGTTTCGTACGCCCGTTGGGACGCCTCCGCCATCTTTTGTTTATCGTCCTTGCCAAGATAGCCGCCAACAGTCGAACCGAGGTAGTAGCCGCCGACGCCTCCCGCTATCGCACCTACAATCCGGCCTGCCGTGCCTCCCCCGAGATAACTGCCAAGGTAGCTTCCCCCGATTGATCCGGCGATGCTGCCGATCAATCCGCCTGCACGTCGGGTTTCGGTTGATTGACATGCGGGCAGCAGCACGACCAGCGCGAGTATAAATAACTGCCTTAGCTTCATACCAGAGATCAAAAGACCTTTCATCTTCGTTTATTCCTCAAACCCCATCTGAACCGGGGATGATTCTAACCGGCGGTTCGTTAATCGAAGGACGTATCAGCTTCGTTTTTTCTGCTCTATTTGGTGTTAACAGCTCAAATCCATTATATTGCACAGCTTAATTGACAACCCGCGGTTCGCCGACGTACGTTTCACCCCGATGCTTGTTTTACCGCCCTCAAATAATAGAATTATTATGAAAATAGTGAGAATTATTCGTCTGGCAGTTGTTTTGGCTGTCCTTCCCGCTCTTTCGGGATGCTGGTATCTGGTGGCGGGCGGAGCCGGCGTCTACGGTGGATACAAGATGAAAGAGAAAGGTTACACCTTACACAACCCCATAGCCAAGGAGAAGAGCAGCAAATAGCCGGTCAGTCAAGGTGGGGCCGGGCCATGCGCGAGCTTAGCGCAACCGTCTTTCCTGTTTCGCTGCCATAGCAGCTCCAGTTGCGGTCACATCATTTCTTTGTTTTTGCCCATTCATCGGCTTGCCGATGTGCTTCGGCGACCTGGACCGGTGTCATGAGTTTTTCCATCAATTCGCGGTTTTCCAACGCATCCTCATAGCCGCTTGCACTGGCGATGCTAAACCACTTGTCGGCTTCAACGTAGTCCTGCTTAACTCCGTGGCCCTTATAGTACAGCACCCCCAGGTTAGTTTGCGCACCGGGATGGGCTTGCTCCGCAGCCTTTTGATACCAGGAAAGGGCCTGGGCGTAATCCTGGGGCACCCCCTCGCCGTTGTCATACTTCACGCCCAGGCTGTACTGCGCCCTCGCATAGCCCTGCTCAGCCGCCTTGCGATACCAGTTTAATGCCTCCTGTTCATTCTTTATGATGCCCCGGCCGTTGTCGTAGCGCACACCCAGATTAAACTGGGCATCCGGATCCCCTTGCTCAGCGGCTTGACGGTACCAATCCACGGCCTTCTGGTCATCCTGCAGAACACCTTTCCCAGTGGCATACATGACCCCAAGGTTGAACTGCGCCGGCGCATAACCTCCTTCAGCGCCTTTGCGGTACCAGGCAGCCGCCTCGTAATCATCTTGCGTTATTCCCCGTCCTTTCGCATACGCCACGCCGAGCTTGAACTGAGCGCGCGCGTCTTCCTGTTCAGCCGCCTTGCGATACCAGCCCGCCGCCTGCTTATCGTCCTGGCCAATACCGGTGCCCCCGGAATACATGAGGCCAAGATTAAACTGCGCGTCGACATTGCCCTGTTCGGCCGACTTCCGATACCAGGATACGGCTTCAGAATCGCTCTGCGCAACTCCCCGGCCTTTTGCATGTAGCACCCCGAGCGCATACTGCGCATCTGCGTAACCCTGCTCGGCCGCTTTGAGATACCAGGAGGCGGCCTGTCGGTCATCCCCCTCCACCCCTTGGCCTTTCAGATACATGAAACCCAAAATCGCTTGCGCGGGCGCGTGCCCCTGCTCCGCCGCCTTCGTATACCAGGACACTGCCTGCTGATAATCCTGCGGCACCCCCTGGCCCTTTGCATACATGACGCCAAGATTATGCTGGGCTACGGCATACCCTTGCCCCGCTGCCCTGAGGTACCAGAACAGGGCCTGCTGATAGTCCTGCTGAACCCCTTGGCCTTTCAAATGCATGAAGCCCAGCATTGATTGCGCCGGCACATCGTCTTGCTCCGCCGCTTTTCGATACCAATGCGCAGCGCGTGCGTAATCCTGCTCGACACCGCGCCCCTTGGAGTACATGACGCCCAGATTGAACTGGGCATCGGCGTTTCCGTCCTCCGCCGCTTTCCTGAAAGATTGCACCGCTCTCGCGTAATCCTTTGCGAGGACGAACTGCATTCCGTCTTCAAAGTCCCCGGCAAAAATCGATGGCGTTAGCAGCAGCCACACCAGTCCCGCGAGGCACGCCGCCCATTGTTGTATGGATAGTCGTATCTTATCGCTCAACATTTTTCTGCGATACTTGTTTCCAGGCACGACTCGGTCGGTCGGGATGGCCTCTGCTCCCCTCCGAACGTATACGTTCCGTAATAGACAAGCAAACTTCATGAATTGCACGGATGAACCTGCCCACAGTCGTGTAGAACGACATTCTATCGCGGACGATGCCAAAAAACTTGCATGTGCGTACACGCGGCCCAATTTTCGATAGCTGGAGCGCTTATGGAGCAATGCGGTTTGGACTAATGCATGCAGGTAAACAGGGAAGAGAAAGCGGGGGAATAGTGACCTCAGCGGGCGCCACACGCTTTTAGCGCGTTCCAGGCGGCATCGCTCTCGTATTTCTTCCCGTTTATTGTGGCAAATACGGTTTCGCTATCGGTTCTCTTCAGCATCAGGTCGAATGAATAGTTGGGATTGACGTCGCCTCGGGTATCAGGAGCCTGTCTGGATACGTGGACGCCGGGTTGCGGGGCGTTGTAACTCAATACGGCATCAGGGTTCTCAGGCGAGTTACGCGCATACGTGCCCGGTAGCGAGTCGCGCGGATAGGCGTAGATTTCCGTGGCTTCCATATCGCGATACGTGCGCACATCGTATTGCAGCCCGCGGATCAACCACCGGCTGTCTGACTGTAGTTTATTCAACACGCATTTCGCCAGCACCGGATGCGTTCCGGTGAACTTTGCCCCATAGGTTTGGCGCGTTTCTTTTAGGCTGAACCCCGCGCAACCGGTCAGAAGCAATGCCATTGTAATTAGCGCGATAGCAAACTTGTTCATACGTACCCTTTTCATACGTATCTCGGGCGGGCGCCGTGTGCGCGTGAAGAGCCTATGAATGAGCTTTACATGCGGCGTCAGATCGTCTTTAAAGGACGAACCTCATGCCTTCAATCACTTCCTCGTCTGCTCCGGCCATCGCGTCCTGCGTCATGTAAACTAGGCTAAAAATACGGGCTTGTAAAGCATCATTTCATTTCGGGTGAACCGCATGGGTTTAGTACGAGGATTTCCAGGAAGGCGTGCCCGATGGGGCTCGGCCATGTTTCCCTCCGTCGAGTTGAGCGAGGAGGATGGCATACGCTCCCTTCACCTGGGCAGCAGCATGATTCAAAGCGCGATGCGCCTTAGTGCGCCAAACGACCTGGAACTCGCCTACACGAAGTACATGATGGGTTTCCTGCTGTTTCATCCTGATCCGCAAGACATTCTGATGATCGGCCTCGGCGGTGGTTCGCTGGCCAAATTCGTATATCACCGCCTGCCGTTGGTCCGGACGGTCGTAATTGAAATCAACCCGGAAGTCGTGGCGGCGGCGCGCAGTTACTTTTTTGTGCCCGTTGATGACGACCGTCTGCAGGTGCGGAGCGAGGAAGGGAGCGAATACCTCGCGAGTCATCCGAACATCGCCGACGTGGTAATGGTTGACGGTTTCGACGAGGGTTGTCAGGTGCCAGCGCTCTGTACGACGGATTTCTATGACAGCGCTCGCGATGCGCTGAAACGAAACGGCGTATTGGTGGTCAATCTGCTCAGCAGAGACAAGAGGTTCCATGATTATATGACGCGCATCGAGAACAGTTTTAACGGTCGCGTTGCGTCTGTAACAGTCGAGCCGCACGGAAATGTGATCGCCTTCGCTTTCAAGCACAGCCCCGGCAAACGTGTGTGGGAAAACCTGCCGGCCCGAGCGCGCGATTTCGAAACAGAACTCGCTTTGCCGTTCACCCGGCTCGTGGACAGGCTGCAGCGGAGCAATCCTGCTTGAGTCATGCGCCTGAGCTCAGCCATGCTGCTTGAGGATATGGTAAAGTTTTAGGTTGGTGTAAAATGGAAAAAGCTCGAAGAAAGGAGGCAACAAATGCCAGAACTATACGAATCCGACCACACAAAGTTCATACGAGAATTATTTGAGAAAAACCCGCGGCTGCCGCAAGCTCAGAGAGAGGCGCGGGCCATCTGGTGGGATAAAAAACTCGACCTTGACGAACGCAAGCGCTTCAAAGAGGCGAGCGTCCCCCAAAAAGGGTACGTCTATTTCGGCACTAACACTAATTCCGGGAAATAAGCGAAGGCTCGACGTATCGAGTCCGAGCTCGCGCGATCCCATGCGCAACGGTTGCGTGGGGCATGGTAATCGAGGGTAGTACACGACAAGCGCGATCAGCAGACACTAGAGTGCTTCGAACACGCCGGCGGCGCCCATGCCGGTACCGACGCACATCGTTACCATTCCGTATTTCTGGTTGTGCCGTCGCAGCCCATGCAGCAATGTCGCGACACGGATGGCGCCGGTCGCGCCGAGCGGATGGCCAAGCGCAATTGCACCACCCAGCGGGTTCACCTTGCTGCGATCCAGTCCCAGCTCGTTGATTACCGCGAGGCTCTGCGCCGCGAAGGCTTCATTCAATTCGATCCAGTCGAGATCGTCCTGTTTTAAACCAACCTGTCTGAGCGCTTTTGGTATCGCCTTGATCGGCCCAATACCCATGATTTCCGGCGGCACACCCGCTACCGAGTAACCCAGGAAGCGGGCGAGGGGGGTAAGATTGAAACGTTTTAACGCGGCTTCGCTTGCGACGATGACCGCTCCCGCGCCGTCTGACATCTGCGAGCTGTTACCTGCCGTTACCGAGCCGTTGGCGGCGAATACCGTTTTCAGCTTGGAAAGCACTTCGGGAGTCGTCCCGGGACGCGGTCCTTCGTCGGTATCTCGAACGATCGATACCTCGCGGATGTCATGCGAAGCCAGATCAGGGCGTTTCTCTTCCACCGTATAGGGTGCGATTTCCTGCTTGAATTCCCCCGTCGCGATAGCGTTGAGCGCTCTTGCATGGCTGGTCACGGCAAACTCATCCTGAGACTCACGGCTGACCTGCCATCGCTCCGCGACTTTCTCTCCCGTTAGGCCCATGCCATACGCGATCGCCACGTTCTCATCATGCTGAAATATCGCCGGGTCAAATGACACTTTGTTGCCCATCATGGGCACCATGCTCATGCTTTCCGTCCCGGCGCCGATGATCACATCCGCATGGCCTAGGCGAATGCGATCCGCGGCGAGTGCGACGGACTGCAGCCCCGATGCGCAAAAGCGATTGACCGTCATCCCCGGTACGCTATCCGGCAGGCCTGCCAGCAGGAGCGCAATGCGGGCGACGTTCATGCCCTGTTCCGCCTCGGGCATGGCGCAGCCGGCGATCACGTCATCGATTGCCGCAGGATCGAGCCCCGCGCACTGGTCCACCGCTGCTTTCAATACATGGGCCAGCATGTCGTCGGGGCGAACGGTTTTGAACATGCCTCGAGGGGCCTTGCCGACCGGAGTGCGCACGGCAGCGACGATATAAGCATCCTGGATTTTATCGGTCGTCATGGAAATCTCCTTACGCTAACTGGCGCTATCTTCGCCGCCGCGGTCTTCTGCATGCTCGTCTTCATAAACAGAATGTGCTGGATGTTCATGAATGACAGGAATCGACACCTGTTGGTTCAGTTGCCTTTCAACCGCCGTTAGTTCCGCAACGGCTTCCCTGTCTTTAGCGTATGCTCGACGCGGGCCTGTGTTTTCTCGGTCGCCAGCAATTCTATAAAAGCGGTGCGCTCCAGTTCCAGGAACCATTCCTCATCAACCAGACTGCCGGGCGTCAGCTCGCCTCCACACATGACATGAGCGATCTTGGAGCCGATCAGATAATCATGCTCGGAAATGAAGTTGCCTTCGCGCATGTTGACGAGCAGGCCTTTAATGGTGGCGATGCCGGTGGAGCCAGCCACGGGGATGCTGCGAGCCCTAAGTGGCGGACGGTAGCCTGCCTCAGCCAATGCCACTGCCTGGGCCTTGGCGACGTAGAGCAACTCGAAGCGGTTCATCACTATCGGGTCGTCCCGGCGCAGATAACCCAATTCCTTCACATGCTCGGCGCTTTTGCCCAATTGCGCGGTTGCGACATTCTGAAAGTAGTTCCTCAGCCGGGGAAAGGGATCGCCATCTTTTGCCTCCTGCGAGGCTCGCAGGGCCAGTTCCTTGCAGCCCCCGCCCGCGGGCAGCAGCCCCACCCCGGCTTCCACCAGCCCGACATAGCTTTCTAAGGTTGCCACCGCGCGATCGCAATGCATCACGAACTCGCACCCGCCTCCCAGGGCGAGCCCATCCACCGCTGCAACCGTCGGGATCATCGAATACCTGAGGTCCTGCGATGTCTGCTGGAACTGCGCCACCATTGCCTCCACTTCCGCCAGCTTTCCCGCCATCAAAGCGTCGGCAAGATGAAGACTTCGCGCTGCCTTGAGCACGGCCGATTGCGCCGATTTCCTGAGCTTTCGCGCCAGCAGGCTGAATGCCGATGGCGGCTCACCGCTTTTAAGGCGTTCTGTGGCCTTTTGAAGATTTGCTCCGGCGGAAAAGGGTGGCTCTGTTTGCCAGATCACCAGGGCACGCCAGTTGCGTTCCGCTTCGTCTAGCGCTTGCTGAATACCATCCAGCACATCGTTGCCGATGGTGTGCATCTTGCTCTTGAAGCTGAGAATGGCTACGCCGTCATCCGTAATTCCTTCCCGACCCGGTTCGCCCGCCGTATGCCACATCCGCACCGCATCGGTCTCGAATATCGTTACGCCGTACTCCGCTCGCTCGTTCAGCAGCCGGTCCGGAAACAGCTGCCGTCGATAGACCGGCAGCGTCGATCGTGGCCGGAAGGTATTCAACGAAGGCGAGTAGGAGCCATATGGCATGTGCACGCCCCAGCTTATGTCCCGGTTTTCCCCTTGATCGGTGCGTCGCGCTGCCTGCTTCACCCAATCTGGCAACGGCGTGTCGCTCATGCTTTTGCCTGACGCAATATCCTCGCTTATCCAGCCGGCGACTTCGTTCCAGCCCGCTGCCTGCCAGATTTCGAAGGGCCCCTGATTCCAGCCGAAACCCCAGCGAATGGCGAAATCAACGTCGCGCGCATTGTCAGCGATCGCCTCGAGATGCACGGCGCAATAATGGAATACATCACGGAATATGGCCCAGAGGAATTGCGCTTGCGGACTTGAGTCATTCCGCAGTTCCGCCAGCTTCTCCGCCGGATTTTTGCGTTTGAGCAACTCCCTTATGCCCTCTTCAACCGTCGCCCTGGACAGCACGTACTCGTTCCGGGCAATATCTAGTTCATGTATTTCATTGCCAACCTTCCGGTAGATCCCACGCCGGGTTTTCTGCCCGAGCGCGCCACTGTCGATCAGAGCTTTCAGCCAGTCGGGTACGATAAAGTATTTGTGCCATGGGTCATGCGGAAGCGTATTGCGCATGGTCTCGATCACATGCGCGAGGATATCCAGCCCTACCACATCGGCAGTACGGAACGTCGCGCTTTTTGGACGGCCAATCAGGGAACCGGTTAAAGCATCTACTGCACCAAATCCGAGACGGAACCGGCTCGCGTGATGCATGGTGGCGAGCATGGAAAATATGCCAATCCGGTTGGCGATGAAATTGGGCGTGTCTTTTGCCCGGACCACGCCCTTGCCGAGGTAGGTGACCAGGAATGATTCCAGGTTGTCGAGCATGGACGCGTCGCTTTCGACGCAGGCGGTCAGCTCGACCAGATGCATGTAACGCGGTGGGTTGAAGAAATGGATACCGCAAAAGCGGTGGCGCAACGTCTCGGGAAGCGCCCGCGCCAACTCATTAATCGACAGGCCCGACGTGTTGCTGGCGAGAATGGTATGTTCACCCAGGTGCAGCGCGACTTTCTCATACAAATCGCGTTTCCAGTCCATGCGTTCCGCGATGGCCTCGATCACGATGTCGCAATCTTGAAGCAAATTGAGGTGCTCGGCATAATTCGCCGGCTGGATGGAGGCCGCCCGGCCTGGAGACGACAACGGCGCGGGGTCCTGTTTTTTCAGGTTCTCCACCGCCTTTATTACGTTGGCATTGGGCTCGCCCTGCTCGGCAGGAAGCTCGAATAACAGCGTCTCGACGTTTGCATTCACCAGGTGGGCTGCAATCTGAGCGCCCATCACTCCAGCGCCGAGAACAGCAGCTTTGCGCACGATGAATTTGGTATTATTCACGTTACCCCCCTTCAACCACTGTTATCCCGTGTTGCTCATTCCTGAGGAACTATCCGCGGTATGCGTTTCTCGTCGACCGCCACATAAGTCAATACCGCTTCGGTCACCCTGCGGCATACTTCGTTATTTCCTTCGCGCAGCCCGCGCTGGGCGTAGACCGCAACATCGACCGTGATCGAGGTGCGACCGATCTTGACGATCTCGGCATAGAAGCTCACGACGTCGCCGACAAACACTGGCTGCTTAAACACGAAGGAATTCACAGCTACCGTGACCACCCGACCTCGTGCGCGCCGGATCGCCGGCAGGCTGCCGGCAATGTCGACCTGGGCCATGATCCACCCGCCGAAGACATCACCCGCATAGTTGGTGTCCGTAGGCATGGGCACCAACCGCAGTACGGGGTCCCGTCCTTTGGGCAGTGTTGCATCAGGTCCGGAGCCAGTGCACATGTTTGTCTCTACGTTTCCTTTATGGGGGCAGCTAAGCTGCCGCCTCGTCGCAACTCATTTTCGCGCTCAATGCCCTTCGTAAAGCCTGTCGATTTCGCCTTTGTAGTATTGCAGCACGTACCCTCGCCGCAGCTTTAGGGTCGGCGTCAGCATACCATTCTCCACCGTCCATGGCTCCTGCGCCAGCGCTACCCGGTATAGTCGGGCGTAGCCAGGGAATTCTTTTATCTGCTGGCCGATGCGTTGCACCAGGATTTCCTCAAGCTTTTGATTCCTTGAAAGCCGATGCCAGTCAGGATCAAGGTTATATTGGGCCGCAACACTTTCCCAATGGCGGGAGTTCAGCACTACCAGCGCACCCAGATACGAACGGCCTTCCCCGACCAGCATTACCTGCTCGAATAGGGGGTCGCGCAGGATGGCGGCTTCCATATCCGCCGGCGGGACTTTTTCTCCCGTAGACATGACGATGATTTCCTTGAGACGTCCGGTTATTGTTACGCGCCCATGTTCATCGATACGCGCGATATCTCCGGAATTCAGCCACCCGTCCGGCGATAATATCGCCCGGGTAGCCTCAGGGTTGTTCCAGTACCCCAGCATTACATTCTGGCCACGGATCAGCAAGGCATCATGCTCACCCAGTTTTACTTCAACTCCGGGAATTGGTCGCCCCACGCTGGTGGGAACATTGTCTTCGGTGGTGTTGGCGCATACTACCGGGCTGGTTTCAGTCATGCCGTAGCCTTGCAGGACTGGCAGTCCCAGACCGATAAAGATCCTTGCAACATCGCTCGGCAGTGCCGCACCGCCGCTCATCACTTCGCGAAGCCGGCCGCCGAGCTTGGCCATTATTTTCTTTGCTACCACGCGTTCCAGTATTGGCCACAGCAGGTGAGAGATGCGCCATGGAGCGCGTCCTTGCTGGTACTCGAAGCGGCTGTAGCCGATCTCAACCGCCAAATAAAACAGTTTTCTGCGCGACGCCGAGCTCTCCGCCAGCTTTGCACGAATTCCGGCGTAGATACGCTCGTAGATCCGCGGCACTGAAATCAGAAGAGTAGGCCGGATAGTCAGCAAGTCCTCCTGCAATTGGTGAACTGAACGGGCATGGGCCACCGTTGCGCCGCCCATCATCGGGGCATAATACCCGCCGGTACGCTCAAAAGTATGAGATAGGGGCAGGAACGAAAGCAGGAGATCATCCTGCCTGATGTGCACAACTTGCAGGCAACTGTAAGCATTGGTAAGGATATTATTATGGCTCAGCATTACGCCCTTGGGCCGGCCGGAAGTACCCGATGTATATATGATCGTCGCCAGCTGATGCGGATCACGTTGGGCATGATTCGCCTGGCCAGCGTCCTCAGGCGATCTTTCGACTAATTGGTCCGGCAACCAGTCATGCAGCGCAAGTACGAGATCATCTTCGACTTTTCTTTCGCTTCCCTGGATGGTAATGACGCGCACAAGCTCAGTCAGCTGACCCCTTACCTCGTAAAACGCATCCCATTGCGCCCGGTCTTCCAGTAACAGTACCTTGACAGCTGCATCACAAAGGATATGCGCGGCGTTATCCGGCCTATCGGCTGTGTAAAGCGGGACGACCACGAGCCCCAGTCGCAGAGCGGCATGCTCGAAAGTGACCCATTCCGGGCAATTTCGCAACATCACCGCGACGCGGTCCCCAGCGGAAAGGTTTTCCTGCGCTAGAGCCTGTTGCCAGTGCGCGATCCGTTCATCCATTTGCGCCCAGGTGAGGTCGCGCCATTTTCCAGTCGAACGGTCGTAGTCCCGATAAGCCACCATCTGGGGCGACCGCCGCACCCGCTCGCGGAACAGGCCATCAAGGGTGGCGGCGGTCTCGACCCGGATGACGTCCGCACGGTCGTCGTGAGTTGGCTGCATAATCGTTCCGTCTATTGTTGTTTTGATACTCGTGTGGAACTCGCGCGGCGCTTCGTCATTTGTCCCTGCATTGCTCAGGCGTCCGCCGGCACCGGCGTAACTGCGGGAGCAGACTCGGGTGCAGGGGCTGACGTCGTGCCGAAATCGGGAGGAAAATCGTCGACCATAATGACTCGGCGCCGCAGCGATTTCATTCCCGCCATTAACTCCAGTTCATTAGCAGTAATGACTCGCTGCTTGAGCGCAGCGGAAATTCTTTCCTCGCCCTCGGCGGGTATGCGGCCGGTTTTGACCGCCGCCCTCAACTTCGCCTCCACCGCGTCGCACACCTCCGCGCACTGTAGCGCCTGTTCCAGGATGTTCAGCGGTTCGTCAGCGGAATCAGGTATAAAGATGCCCTCCGTCAGTCGGTCGCGCGCCTCGCTTGGCGAAAGCATCAGCTTTGCCACTTCATGGCTCAGTTTATCCGATGGTGGTGAGAATGCAGCCCCCAAGGGAAAGACCATGAACCGCAGAAGGCGGGCGGCGATAGCGCTCCCGGGGAAGTTATCCAGCAAGCCCTCGAATGCCTGTTGCATGCGGTAGAGCGCATCCTGGATCGACCAGTGAATCAATGGTAAATCGGCTGCGGGGCGGCCATCGTCTTCGAAGCGTTTCAGGGCAGCCGAGCATAAATAAAGCATGCTGAGAATATCGCCGAGGCGGGCAGATATTCTCTCTTTTCGTTTTAGCGCACCGCCCAGAGTCAGCAACGATATATCGGCGAGAAAAGCAAAAGCTGCCGAGAACCGGGTCAATTGACTGTAATAACGTTGCGTTTCGGGAGCCACGCTGCCGGGAGCGCTTGCGAGCGTCCCACCGGTCAGCCCATGGAGGAAAGTACGCACACCATTGCTGAGCGTGTATGCCGCGTGGCCAGCCAGCGCTTTGTCGAAATTCTTGGAAGCGCGCACCGCGTTGCCGTCGTTCGCCGCGCCGATTTCCTTCAAGAGGTAAGGGTGACAACGTATTGCACCCTGGCCGAAAATGATCATATTGCGGGTGAGGATGTTCGCCCCCTCCACCGTTATGCTGACGGGGATTTGCTGATAGTTCCGCCCCAGGTAGTTGCTGGGTCCCAGGCAGATTCCCTTTCCCCCGTGCACATCCATCGCGTCGTTTATTGCCTGACGTCCGCGCTCGGTCAGATGGTATTTGACGATGGCCGAAATCACCGAAGGCTTTTCGCCCAGATCCACGGCTCCTGCTGTCATTACCCGTGCCGCATTCATTATGTAGGTGTTGCCGCCGATTCGGCTCAGCGCTTCTTCCACGCCTTCAAAGCGTCCGATCGGCGTCTTGAACTGCACCCGTACTCTGCCATACGCTCCGCTGGTGCGGGCAGCTAGCTTGGCCGCGCCGGTGCTGGTCGCGGGCAGCGATATCGACCGGCCCACTGCCAGGCAATTTACCAGCATGCGCCAGCCGTACCCCACCCCGTTACGCCCGCCGATCACCCAGTCCAGCGGGATGAAAACATCCTTTCCGGAATTGGGACCATTCTGAAACGCGGCATCAAGCGGAAAGTGGCGGCGTCCGATCTTGATGCCAGGCGTATCTGTCGGAATGAGGGCCAGTGTAATGCCGAGGTCTTCCGGTCCGTCCAGCAGGCCTTCCGGATCGCGCAGCTTGAACGCAAGCCCGAGAAGCGTCGCCACAGGTCCCAAGGTAATGTAGCGTTTCTCCCAGGTGACGCGTATGCCGAGTACATGCTCGTCGCCGTTGAATTGGCCATAGCAGACGATGCCCGTATCCGGAATCGCGCCAGCGTCCGATCCCGCTTCCGGTCCGGTCAGGGCAAAACAGGGAACTTCCAGTCCCTGGGCCAGCCGTGGCAGATAATGATCTTTTTGCTCGTCCGTTCCGTACTGCAGCAGCAGCTCGGATGGTCCCAGTGAGTTCGGTACCATCACCGTGACTGCCGCTGTGCCGCTGCGCGAGCTGATCTTCATGACCACTTCCGAATGTGCCAGCGCGGAAAAACCTTGACCACCATATTTTTTCGGGATAATCATGCCGAAAAAACCGTTGGCCTTGATGAATTGCCACACGTGTGGGGGCAGATCATGCAACTCGCGCGTTATGGTCCATTCGTCGAGCATGCGGCACAACTCTTCAACCGGTCCGGCAAGAAAAGCCTTTTCCTGGGGGCTGAGTTTGGGCTTCGGGTAAGCGAGCAGTTTGTACCAGTTCGGACTTCCGCTGAACAGCTCCCCTTCCCACCATATGGTTCCCGCATCCAGCGCTTCCTGCTCGGTTTGAGATACCTGGGGCAGGATCTTGCGAAAAATCTTGAGCAACCGGTCAGAAATCAGCGCGCGCCGCACGGGGGGAGCGAAAAGAATGACGCCGACAATCAGGAGCAGCGTCAGAAACAAAGAAGAGCTCAAGATAATTTCCCTGCGCAAATTTGCGTGGCTAACACCGCATTGCCTTATTGATCAGTTGTTCGCTGTAGCGGCCGCGCATTGGGAAAAATGCTGAATAGGTCCCGGCATGCCCCGAAAACTTATTTAACGGCCTCGTAAACTCATCTTATTGTCCACTTTCTTGATGCCTTCCACCATCCACGTGAGCATATTTACACGGTCCATCTGTGACTGATTGTCAACCGCACCGCTAAGCATAACCGTTCCATTATCCGCTTCGACCCCGATGTCCAGATGCCTGACCTCGGGGTCGGCCTTCAATGCGGATTTGATGGTGCTGGCGAGCGTATTGTCGTCCACTTGCGCCTTCTCCGGAGGCGTCTTCCACGACTCGTGCACCTTCTCCTCGGATTTTCCGCAAGCCGCGACCGATAAGGCGGCGATGAGGATCAGAGTCACTAATCCGAGCCTATCGTTCATCTTTTTCCCCCATCAGAATTGTTAAAACACAACCGAGCCCATCAGTGCAATTATGAAACCATGGCGGCTTTTAGGCCAGCGTTCAAGAGATGCTCGCATACCTGTTCGGTCAGATTTTCGGCTATGCAGTCGAATTCGCGTATGCCGTTCATTGCGCGAAGCCAGGTGAGCTGACGCTTAGCCAATTGCCGCGTGGCCGCCAACGCTTTTTCCCGGGCTGTTACGGCATCGATTTTTTTGTCGAGATACATCAGCATTTGCCGGTAACCCACGCAGCGCATCGAAGGGCTTCCCTCGTTGAGATAGAATTTATCACGGATCGCGTTTACCTCATCGATCAATCCCAGCTTGAGCATTTCATCAAACCGCCGGGCGATGCGTTGATGTAGCGCCGCACGGTCGGCGGGGATAAGCCCTATCCTGATCACATGATAGGGAAAATGAACAGTTTTGGGTTTCTGAAGGATTTCAGACATGGGTCTGTCGGTAAGGTAGCATACCTCCAGTGCGCGTTGTATACGCTGGCTGTCGCTAGGCTTGATGCGCGCCGCGCTGGCCGGGTCAAGCAAAGCCAGCTCCTGATGCATGCTGGGCCAGCCTTTTTCTACAGCTTTGGCTTCGATGGCTGCGCGTAAGCTGCTGTTAGCGGACGGGAGCGGCGAGAGACCGTCCAGCAGTGTCTTGAAATAGAGCATGGTGCCGCCGGCAAGTAACGGAATATTGCCGCGTTCAGTAATTTCGCCCATTGCGCGCAGCGCATCATCGAGAAATTGCGCAGCGGAATAGCGCTCGTTCGGATCGATCAAGTTGATAAGATGGTGCGGGACCACGGCCAGCGACCTCCAGCCGGGCTTGGCCGTGCCGATATCCATGTGCCGATAGACTTGCGCGGAATCCACGCTCACGATTTCCACCGGCAGCAACCGCGCGATTGCCAGAGCGACATGGCTTTTTCCGCTTGCGGTGGGTCCCATCAAAAAAATCGCGGGTGGATGATCCGATAACTCCGGTCGTTGGATTTTTTGGCTTTGCTCTGTCATGAGTAGGGCGAAGGCGCTGTCCGGATTGAGTGCCCGGTTTATTTATTTCTTGAAACTTTGGACTGTCGAGAGACACGCCTTATACGTCATCAAGTCATTAAACGCCCGAAGCGAGGAAATGGCAAGTGCCGGTTTTTTCGTTTAGAATCGCGTATTTCCGCCCCGTCGTGCTTTCCCGCGCCGGCTTATCAACATTTTCTTTCCTCCTTCCATGATCCTCGTTTTAAGTCCGGACACCCGGCCTGAAAGTTCCGAGTATAAGCAGTTGCTGACGCATCTCGCCAACCTGCCGGGTATTTCCACGCGTGTGCACACCGAAGTCGGCAGTGAGCAAACGCTTACAGAGGTATATTTGATTGGAAATACCAAACCGCTGCCGATCGAGGACATGCAAAGCCTGCCCTGCGTCGAGCGGGTCGTCAGGATTTCTGAGGAATATCGCGTTCTTGGCCGGCACAAGAATGATAACAGAGCCACTTACTTCGACTATAACGGCGTGCGTTTCGGGCAGGATACACTGAACATTTTTGCCGGATTATGCGCCGTGGATACGTTGGAGCATGTCGAGTTGATGATGCAGGCACTGCGCGATAACGGACAGATATGCACCCGCATGGGCGCGTATAAGCCGCGCACCAGCCCGTACTCGTTTCAGGGACACGGCAAGGTTTGTCTGCCTTATGTATTTGAGCTGGCGGGCAAGTACGGGATCAAGGTGATTGCCATGGAAATCACCCACGAATCCCATCTCGAGGAGATTTGCGAGGCGCTTTATGTGACCGGCAACCCCACCGGTATCATGCTGCAGATCGGCACGCGCAACACGCAAAATTTCGAACTGCTCAAAATCGTGGGTCGCCAGCAGGAGTTCCCGGTATTGATCAAGCGCGGTTTCGGCATAACCCTGGATGAGTCACTCAACGCCGCGGAATATCTGGCTTCCGAAGGAAATCGTAAAGTCGTCTTTGGTCTGCGCGGCATGAAAACCAATATGGGCGATCCTCATCGCAATTTCGTTGACTTTGCCCATGTGCCCGTGGTGAAGCGTTTGACCCGGATGCCGGTTTGCATTGATCCATCTCATTCGGTGGGTCTGCGGGCGACGTCTCCGGATGGCATACTCGATATTATGCATGCGACTGCCCAAGGCATTATTGCCGGCGCCAATATGGTCTTGGTGGATTTCCACCCGGTTCCCGGCAAGGCGCTCGTGGATGGACCTCAAGCGCTGCTAATCAAAGAGCTCCCGCTTTTTCTGGAAGACGTTCGCATCGCTCGCCAGGCTTACGAGCAACGTGCCGCTCTGGCTGAACATTATCGTGATGCGTAGTCTTATTTTGTTTTATCGGTAAAACGGTAAAGTCGCGATCTTGCGATTATCTTCTCCGGGACAGGTGCCCGCCGTTCATGCGCCTCAATAAGATTCGGTGTAGTGTTTTATTGCTTCTGTTCGTGTTTTCCGGATTACTCCCGGCATCGACGACAAATGTTCGGGGGGATGTTACAGATGACGCCGCCGGACCGGCAGCGCGGACGGTTGCCCCGCTCGAATTGATTGACGATCGCGGGCGCGGCGTCCGTCTGAACCATTTCGCCAATCGTATTGTATCGCTCTCCCCGAATATTACGGAGCTGGTTTTCTCCGCCGGGGCCGGCAGCAAACTGGTGGGTGCCAGTCGTTACAGCGATTATCCCGAGGAGGCAAAAACAGTTCAGGAAATCGGGGATGCGTCCGGTCTGGACTTCGAAAGAATTCTCGCGCTAAAGCCTGATCTGGTGATTGCATGGCGCAGCGGTAACAGCGCCGCGGATATCGGCAAGCTCGAAAAACTGGGTCTCCCCGTATTCGCAGCCGAGGCAGTCCGGCTCGAGGATATTCCCCGTCTGCTGCGCGCAACCGGGAAGCTTGCGGGCACATCCTGGCTAGCCGAATCAGCGGCGAGGGCGTATGAAGAGGAATTGCAGCAGATTAAGCATCGTTATGACACGCATCATAAAATAAGCGTGTTCCATTTAATCTGGGATCAACCGCTCATGACCACAAATGCCAACCATATGGCGAGCGATATCATCAATATATGTGGCGGCGTCAATATGTTTGCGTCCGCGCCTTCCCTGACGCAAGCCGTGTCCGAGGAAGATCTTCTCGTGGCCGATCCTGACGCCATCATCAGCAGTACCTCGCTTGAACCCGCCGAAACTGGACTGCGCTCCCGATCGCAACGCTTCTCTCAAATGAGTGCCGTCAGAAACAATCATATATTTTTTGTGCACCCCGATCTCATCAATCGGCAGACTGTTCGCACGCTGGTAGCCGCAAAAACGGTTTGCGCACAGCTGGAAAGCGTCCGGTCAGGTCGGGAAAAGGAACCGGCCCGGCCTGTACCCGGAACTGGTTAGTAGATTCCTTGTCATCTCTAGATCGGCTGAGTTCAAATGCCGCGGATGTGAAAAGGGGAGAGTTCACTTGAGTAAATATATGAATAGTCTAGAATAACGGTCCAACGCGTTTTGCCGTGAATTAGCCCTACACGCGGGACTGCGAAGAGCCCCGCAAGGACGGGAGGCGTGCTCCGGGTGATGGACAGACCGGGCGCGACATTGTGCCTGAACTAAATGGTTTTTATGGAGAATGAACAATGATCAAGGTATTGCTTGCGAATCCCCGCGGTTTCTGCGCCGGGGTGGACCGCGCGATTGAAATCGTCGAGCGGGCGCTGAGTATGCACGGAGCGCCGATCTATGTGCGCCACGAAGTGGTGCATAACCGGTTCGTCGTAGAGAATCTGGAGAAGAAAGGGGCGGTGTTCGTAGAAAACCTCGATGAAGTGCCAGTCGGCAGCATACTGATCTTCAGTGCGCACGGCGTATCCCACGAGGTGCGGCGCGAAGCGGAGGCGCAACAGTTTAAGGTATTCGATGCCACCTGCCCGCTGGTGACAAAAGTTCATATCGAAGTCGCGAAAATGCGCGAGCAGGGACGGGAAATCATCATGATTGGCCACGCCGGACATCCTGAGGTGGAAGGCACGATGGGACAGGCTGAAGGAGACGGGCCCTGTATGTATCTGGTGGAAACCGAAGAGGACGTCGAAAATTTGCAAGTGAAAGACCCGAGCCATCTGGCCTACGTTACCCAAACGACGTTGTCGGTGGACGACGCGACGCGCGTTATCAAGGCGCTGAAGAAGCGGTTTCCAAAAATTACCGGCCCAAAAAAGGACGATATTTGCTACGCGACGCAGAATCGGCAGGATGCCGTAAAAATGATGGTAAAGCAGTGCGATCTGGTTATCGTAGTCGGCTCGCCTAATAGTTCCAATTCCAATCGCTTGTGCGAAGTTGCCAGAAATGCCGGGGTTGACGCATATATGATAGACCGGGCCGAACAACTGCTGGAGACGTGGCTGGAAGGAAAAGACCGGATCGGCATTACCGCTGGGGCTTCCGCACCGGAAGTGCTCGTGCAGGAGGTGATCGCGCGTCTCAGGCAGATAGGAGCGGGGCAGGCTGGCAGGGAAGTCATGGTCGAAGAACTGAGCGGCGTGGTTGAGTCGGTAGTATTTCCGTTGCCTAAGAATTGATCAGATGATTCTCACTGCTTCACCCCGGTAATATCCGAGCCTCAGCTGTTGTGGTTCGCCATCGGGTTTACAATCAACCGCTACCCGCTATAAAACTGGTCGCTGGCCTCTGCAATTGGGCTGCCTGATTGCAGCAGGGAGCCTCCATCAGATTTTTCCACCTCTGTCCCAGTAAAATCATGGGTCGAAGTTGCGGCAAATTGGAAACCGGCTGGGCTTTGGTCGCACGTCTGTTACGCGACCTGATCCGCATCCGAATTAATTAACTGTTCAATCGCCCTGGCAATAAGCCGTTGTAATCGATGCAGCACATACTGGAGAAGGCTAAAAATATTCGTCTGGTCGTTTTTGACGTGGACGGGGTACTTACCGACGGAAGCCTGTACCTTACGGACGGCGGCGAGGAGATAAAGGCATTCAATAGCCAGGATGGCCACGGCCTTAAGATGCTGAGGGCGAGCGGAGTTAATATTGCGCTCATCACCGGTAGGCAATCGCGGTGCGTCGACCTGAAGGCCAAGGATTGGGGCGTTACCATCGTTTACCAGGGCGCGAAAAGCAAGCTGCCCGTATTCGAGGCGATGCTTAAGGATCACGGGATGGACGCCTCCGCCTGCGCCTATGTGGGAGATGATTTGATAGACTTGCCGGTGATGTTGCGTTGCGGTCTTTCCATTACAGTGCCGGCCGCGCCGGCTTTTGTGAAAAAGCATGCGCATCATGTTACCCGTCTGGAAGGTGGCCGGGGCGCTGTACGCGAGATTTGTGAATTGATTATGCACGCGCAGCAGACCCTGGATGCCCAATTGGCGGCCTATCTTAAATGATCAATCGCCTGCCTTCCTGGCTCCTCGTCGTTATTCTCGCCTTGCTCGTAATATTGCCGTTCTGGCTGAATCAATCGCCGCGTGCAATTTCCCCTTCGCAGAACAATCAACCGAGCCGAACGCCTGACTATGTGGTGGAAAACTTTTCCGCTATTCGAATGGATGAGAGCGGCGTTGGACGTCATGTCCTGCTCGGGAAGAAAATGGTGCATTACCCGGACGATGACTCCACTGATCTTGAGCAGCCGCGCTTGATCAATACCGAGCCGGGAAAACCGGCAATGCAAGTGAAGGCGGACGAAGCGAAAATGACAAGCAGTGGCGAAGATATTTATCTGAGCGGCAACGTCATGGTAGTGCGAAATGGAGGTAAGGGCCGCGGCGAGACAAGCATGACTACGAGCTTGCTCCATGTTATCCCGGATGACGATATTGCCAGAACGGACAAGCCCGTCGTTATTACCGAAACAAACGCGGTGATCAGAGCAGTTGGCATGGAGATGAGTAACCGCACGGGTATCACACAGCTATTGTCGCAGGTTAAGGTTGTTCATGACAAACGACGATAGGAAAGGTGAGGCGCAAGGCCCGGCGCGAGGCGGGCGATTCGCGGGGTGGCCCTCGCGATGGAAAATCCATGGCTTGCGTTCAAGTTGCGTGGGGTATTTACTCGGCATGGCCCTTGCCGCGCCCGTTCTGGCTGAAAGGGCTGACCGCGATCGGCCCGTTCATCTGGAAGCCGACCGGGCGACTGTACAGGATGCCAACAAACTCGCGACCTTCACCGGCAACGTAGTGCTCACTCAGGGAACCTTGGTCATTCGCGCTGACAAGATGACGGTGAAAGAAGACGCCAACGGGTTCCAGCACGCCACTGCGTTCGGCAACCTTGCCACCTTTCGCCAAAAGCGCGACGGCAAGGATGAGTATGTGGAGGGGTGGAGTGAACGAATGGAATATGACGGCAAGGCCGACAAGGTGCAGCTATTCAAGAAAGCGAGATTACGACGCGGGCAGGATGAGGTTCATGGAGATTACATTTCCTACGATGCTGTCAATGAATTCTTCCAGGTAAACGGTAGTGGCGAAACAAGTACTCAAACTCATTCCGAAGGAAGGGTAAGGGCCGTGATTCAACCGAAGAAAAAACCGGATGCTGAGAGTCGATGAAGTCGAACGCCGACGTGCTGGAAAATGAGCGAATTCAGAGCCGATAATTTAAAAAAAACCTATAAGTCCCGAACGGTGGTGCAGGATGTTTCGATTTCCGTCAATAGCGGCGAAGTCGTAGGCCTGCTCGGACCCAACGGCGCGGGCAAGACCACGTGTTTCTATATGATGGTCGGTTTAGTCCCGCTCGATGGGGGTAACATCCATCTCGACGAACTCGATCTTAGCCAGATGCCGATGCATCAGCGGGCACGCCTGGGGCTGAGTTACCTGCCTCAGGAGGCATCCATATTTCGGCGCCTTTCGGTGGCCGACAATATTCGTGCGGTGCTGGAATTGAAGAATTACCCGCCCGGTGAAATGCACCAGCATCTTGACGATCTGTTGCATGATCTTCATATCACTCACATCCGTACCAACCCAGCCATTAGTTTGTCGGGTGGGGAGCGCCGCCGGGTCGAAATTGCGCGGGCGCTCGCAACCGAGCCGCGCTTCATTCTGCTGGATGAACCGTTTGCGGGGGTTGATCCAATCGCCGTGATTGATATTCAAAAAATTATCAGATTTCTCAAGGAACGTGACATCGGCATTCTCGTTACCGACCATAACGTGAGGGAAACGCTGGGTATTTGCGATCGAGCCTACATCATCAGCGAAGGTAAGGTGCTGGCGAGCGGCAGCCCCGATGAAATCATCTATAATGAAAGCGTAAGGAAAGTGTATTTGGGAGAGCATTTCCGGCTGTGAAGTAGGAGTTAGCCATACATACGAACCCGGTTTACCGGGTCCTGCCTATTATGAAACCCACTCTCCAGCTTAAGACGTCACAGCACTTAACGCTCACTCCGCAATTGCAGGAATCGATCAGGTTGCTGCAGCTGTCAACGCTGGAGCTGAACCAGGAAATTGAACGCCTGGCTCAGGAAAATCCCCTTCTGGAGCTCGACGACAGTGTCGGTAGCGGCATCGAGTATTTGGGCGCGCTCGAGGCCGGGGTAGAGCCCCTTTCGGCTGATCTGATGGAAATTCCGGAGGAAGGCGGCAGCAAATTGCTTTCCGAGGATAGTCTTGACTCAAAAAAAGAAGCGGGGGAAACGGACTGGCTCCCAGACGACAGCGGACCCCGCGGCATGCGGGACGATGACGACGAGCGTGATTTTCCACAACAGGCTGCAGAGCCTCAAAGTCTGCGCGAGCACCTCAACTCGCAGCTTAGCCTTAGTCAGATTCCTGAACGCGACAGGAAAATTGTCGGTTTACTGATCGACAGTCTCGACGACGATGGGTACCTTGCCCAGGACCTGGAAGAACTCGTTGACCTGTTGCCGCCCGAACTCGAGATAGACATCGATGACCTTCACATCGCCCGTGAACTATTACAACATCTCGATCCGGCCGGCGTGGGGGCCCGTAACCTGAGAGAATGCCTGGTGATGCAGCTGCAGGCTCTGCCGGAGGACACGCCATATCGTGATCAGGCCTTGCTGCTGGTCGGGAATCATCTTGAAAGCCTCGCATCAAGAGACTTTTGCGCAATAAAAAAATTGCTGCATTGCGACGACGACTGCCTGCGTTCAATCCAGAATTTGATCACGCGCCTAAACCCCCGGCCCGGTATGGCATTCAGTTCCGCAGTGGCCCGCTATATTATTCCTGATGTGATTGTCACCAAAATCGGCGGCGTATGGGTCGCCAATCTTAATCCGGAAGCAATGCCTCGCCTCAGGATCAACCGGCTGTATGCGGACATCCTGAAACGCTATAGCGATGACTCTACGCGGCGGCTGGCAGGTCAACTCAATGAAGCAAAATGGCTTATCAAGAATGTCCTTCAGCGTTTCAGCACCATATTGAAGGTGTCGGCCGCTGTGGTTGAGCGACAGCAGCAGTTCTTCGAGCATGGGCCAGTAGCCATGCGACCGATGGTATTGCGCGAAATTGCGAGTACGCTCGACCTGCATGAATCCACCATTTCTCGTGTGACAACGCAGAAATTCATGCGTACGCCACGTGGTATATTCGAACTCAAGTATTTTTTTGGTAGTCACGTCGCAACCGATACGGGCGGAGTTTGTTCCGCGACCGCCATTCGCGCTTTGATAAAACAACTGATCAGTGCCGAGGAGGGAAAAAAACCGTTGAGCGACAGTCAAATTTCGGAAATTCTGGGCCAGCAGGGTATTATGGTTGCTCGTCGCACTGTGGCAAAATACCGGGAGTCCATGCACATCCCTCCGGTTAATCTTCGCAAGTCAGTTTAACTAACGCCCAAGGAGGCATAATGAACCTCAATCTTACCGGTCACCACGTTGAAATCACCCCTGCGATGCGGGACTATGTGACTTCAAAGCTGAGCAAAGTTACGCGCCACTTTGATCACGTTATCGATGTCAGCGTGATTCTGTCGGTAGAAAAACTCAGGCAAAAGGCTGAAGCCAATGTGCATGTGCGAGGCAAGGATATTTTTGTCGAGGCTGACGGCGCTGATATGTATGCTTCGATAGACAGTCTGGTTGACAAGCTTGATAGGCAGATACTCAGGCACAAGGAAAAGAATGCTGACCGCCGCAACAATGGCGGGTTGAAGAATCTGGAAGTGGAACAGCCTGAGGCCAATCCGGCTGATCCGGGATCGTAGTGGGTGGAGGGGAAAGTTCGCCCCGATTCCAGTTCATCTCGGAGGTGATCCATTAAATGTCGCAGATTACCGGCAGGCAACTTTTTGAGGACAAGGGACAAAAGCTGAATCTGGTGTGGGAGGCGGGCAGGGACGGGGGCGAGAGGAGTCTCGGCGATGATGCTATCGCCCGTTCTACGCAAGGGGTCATCGGTCATCTCAACTTCATTCATCCTAACTGGATCCAGGTCCTGAGTCATACCGAGGCCGAATATCTGGACGGTCTCGACGCCGCGTCTCTGGAGCAAAACATGCTGCGGCTTAGGCAAAGCAGCCTGTTTTGCATTATCGTGGCCGGCGGCGCTCCGGTGCCCGGTTCGATTAGAGCCCTTGCGGATTCCACCCATACTCCCCTATTCTGCTCACCCGATTCCAGCCTCGAAGTGGTCTGGTTATTACGTCCGTATCTGGGCCGTGCGCTGGCGCCTTCCAGTAGCCTACACGGGGTGCTCCTGGACGTTCTCGGCTTGGGCGTAATGATTACCGGAGAAAGTGGTGTCGGGAAAAGCGAACTAGCGCTGGAACTTGTAAGCCGAGGGCATGGACTGGTCGCAGATGACGTCGTAGAACTTTATCGCATCGCGCCGGAGACGCTGGAAGGCCGGTGTCCGCCCATGCTGCGCGATTTTCTTGAAGTGCGCGGCTTGGGGATGCTGAATATTCGCACTATCTTCGGCGAAACCGCAGTGCGGCGGAAGAAGAATATGAAGCTCATTGTACACTTGCAAAAACCCAGCAGCGCCGACTTTAATACAATGGAACGGCTCCCGATCAACGACGTTACCGAAAACATTCTGGACGTCAATATCCGGAAGGTTATCATTCCCGTTGCCGCCGGCCGGAACCTGGCCGTACTGGTGGAGGCGGCCGTGCGCAATTACGTATTGCAACTACGAGGTATCGATAGCGCTCAAGAATTTCTCATCCGGCATCAACAGGAAATGGAGAACGGGCAAGACCAGCAGCAGGCAAAATATGAAACGTGAATTTTAGGGACAGATGGTTCTCATTTCCTGCGTTTTGAACAATGCAACTCATCGTCATTAGCGGCCTGTCCGGCTCGGGCAAGAGCATCGCGCTGACTGTTCTGGAGGATAGCGGCTATTACTGCGTGGACAATCTGCCAGCAAACCTGTTGCGGGAGGTGACGGTCTATTTACGGGATTCGGGACACCCCCGCGTGGCGGTTAGCATTGACGCGCGGAGTCGCGATACGTTACCGCTGTTGCCGCAGCAATTGGCCGATTTGAGGCGGCAGGAAATGGAAGTGCATCTCTTGTTCCTTGAGGCCAAGACCGATACGCTGGTAAAGCGTTTTTCAGAAACGCGCCGCCGCCATCCACTCAGCGATAATCGCTCGACCTTGCCTGAATGCATCGAACTGGAGCGCGAAATGCTGCGTGAAATTCGCGATCTCGCGAACCGCATCGATACGAGTGACTTGAGCGCCAGTTCATTGCGCACCTGGATTAGAGATTTCGTGGGGCTCGACCACGTGTGCCTGACTCTCCTGTTTCAATCATTCGGGTTCAAACATGGTGTGCCGCTGGATTCGGACATGGTATTCGACGTGCGTTGTTTGCCTAACCCGCATTACGAGGCGTCGCTCCGTCCGCTTACGGGAAAAGATCGCGCTGTAATTGAATACCTGGATGCAAATGGCGAGGTCAACCGCATGTTCGAGGATATCAGGAAATTTGTGGACGACTGGTTGCCATGCTTCGTTCGCGACAATCGTAATTATCTGACGGTAGCCATTGGTTGTACCGGTGGCCGGCATCGCTCGGTATATTTTACCGAACGGCTTGCGCACCAGTTCAAGCCAAGCAATCAGGTTCTGGTGCGGCACCGGGAATTGGATGCTTAAAGTCGATTCTTGGGGCAGTTTTTCCCTATTGATGTGCTAGAACCAGATGAATGCTCCAAAAACTATCACGCTTGCTTACACTGGCGCATCCGGGATGCCCTACGGGGTGCGGCTGCTGGAATTATTGCTGGCCAGTGGTAATCGTGTATACCTACTGTATTCCCAGCCAGCCCAGATGGTGGCGCACCAGGAAATGCAATTTGTCCTGCCTTCTCGCGCAAAGGATGCGGAAGAGCTGTTCAGCCGTCGCTTTAATGCCGCCGACGGACAGTTGCGGGTATTCGGGCGGGAAGACTGGTCCGCCCCCGTGGCCTCAGGCTCAAACCCCCCCGATGCCATGGTGGTATGTCCTTGCACGATGGGAACACTGGCGGCAATCGCCGGGGGTTTGAGTCAAAAGCTCATCGAGCGTGCCGCGGATGTTATGCTTAAAGAAAAGCGCAAGCTCATTCTGGTTCCACGCGAAACGCCTTTTTCCTCAATTCACCTGGAAAACATGCTGAAGCTCGCACAAAGCGGGGCCGTCATTCTGCCTCCGAACCCCGGCTTTTATCATCACCCGCAAACGGTGGAGGATATGGTGGACTTTGTTGTTGCGCGGATACTTGATCATCTTGAGGTGGTGCATACGCTGATGCCCCGCTGGGGCGAGAACGAGAACCCATAGGCGAGCCCGGGAGAAGGCTCAGCCGGCATTCAGGTCGGCAATTCAATTCGATGAGCGGCGGACGGAACACGACGCGATGTTATCACCGGCCGGACTGTTCGCTGCCGCGCACACTCTCTGCGGCGCTGGTCTCGGCCGAGATCAGTTCCAGGCCATTTATTGTTGAGCGATAAATTCCTGCCTCGGTCACGATAAAATCCATGGGAACGTCATGCGGCTGTGGATGCAATGTGTCCACGCGCAGTATTTCAAATGCCACTCCGATTGCAAGTGGACGGGGCCTGATTGCTACAAGGGTACGATCAAAATATCCGCTGCCGTACCCCAAGCGAAAGCCCTGCTTGTCAAAGCCGATCATGGGTATAACCATCGCGCGCACCGTCACCGGATCGGTATTGTCGGGTACCGGAATATCGTAGGCACCTATTTTCATTGGCGCGTCCCGCCACCATTTGCGAAAATCCAGCGGTTCGTGTTTATTCACGACCTCGGGCAGTGCGAGTGTCGCGCCGCCTTCAGTAATAAAATCCATCAATGGGCGCGGATCGTATTCCCCCCGATGAGGCCAGCAGAACCCCACCACGCTGTTTTGCAAGGACGGAAAGCCCTTCTTGAGCAGGCCGGTGATCGCGGCGCTCCAGTCGCGGTATTCTTCCCTGGAAATTGACCCCCTGAGCTTTATCAATTCCGCCCGCTTTTCTCTTCGCCACTCCCTCCAGTTATCCATGTTTTTCGTCAGAACTCGATCGCAATTTCGTGAACAGTTTCCTCACCGGGGCGGGGATGGCTGACTGCAGCGCATCGTCAAGTGTTATCCAGGTAGAGGTTCCTTCATGTTGTACTGTCGCAGAGGAAACCGAAATAACCTGAAGCAACTGGGGATAAATCCTTAGCCGGAAGTGAGTAAAAGTATGATCGAACGGCTGCATTTGCGCCTGAATCTGCGCCGGCATTCTGAGGTCCATTCCGAACCGGTGTTTGCAATGCTCTATGGTGTCTTCGCTGACAGCCATTTCGGGCAGACACCACATACCACCCCAGATCCCTTCCGGGGGGCGTTTTTCCAGGAAAATCTTTCCTGCATTCGTTAACACGAGCAGGACGGTTTCCCTCGAGGGGAGCGGCTTCCTCGGCCTTGGGGACGGCAGCTTGTCTACCAGATTGCCGCGAAACGCGACGCACTCCAGTTGCAGTGGGCATGACGCGCATTTCGGCTTGCTGCGCGTGCAAACGGTTGCACCCAGATCCATCAGCGCCTGGGTATAAGCCTCAACGCGCCCTTTAGTATTTTTCCCTGCTGTGCCATCCAATGGTGGCAGCAGTTCTTCCGCCTTCTGCCACAACAGCGTTTCGTTCTTTTTCTCGCCAGAATATCCTTCTATGCCGAAGCAGCGCGATAAAACACGTTTGACGTTGCCATCCAGTATCGCGCATCGCTCCCCATACGCGAATACGGCAATGGCCGCGGCGGTGGAACGTCCTATTCCCGGCAGCTTAAGGATCATGTCAACGCTTGCCGGAAATTTTGCCTGATAATCCCGCACGATAAGACGTGCTGCCCGATGCAAATTTCTTCCACGCGAGTAATAGCCCAGCCCGCTCCATCGGGCCAATACTTCATCAAGAGATGCTTGGGCGAGGCTGCGGATATCGGGAAAGCTTTGCAGAAATCGCTGGTAGTAAGGGATAACCGTGCTGACCTGGGTCTGCTGCAACATGATTTCTGACAGCCATATCGCGTAGGGATCGCGGGTATTCTGCCACGGAAGGTTGTGGCGGCCGTGTTTTTCCTGCCAGCGGATCAGCTTTAAGTCGAAGGAATCCAAGCGGGTGCTCCAGCCTAGGTCGCCTAGTTGGACCGGATTGCGAGGCTCAGCCCGGATGACCTGGAGTTGGCCGTTTTCAACAGGCCTATCCGAATCGAACCCTCCAGGCTCAAATTATCCAGCGCCGATAGATCGAGCCATTGCTCGAATGCGTATGCGTTTCCCTTTTTTTCCAAATTTTCTCCCGGAGGTTGTGCTGGTGGCAGAAAGCGATCGAGATCCAATTGATCGATGTTTACATCAAAAATAAGACTGGGTTCGACGGCGGCAGAGGCCATTAATTTCGCTTTAATATTGGTGTCTGCGAACTGCCCGGTAAAATCCGCTTGGGCGTTTCGTGACTCCACATCAATAGCGACACTCCCCCGTAGCGCACCATCAATGCCGGGGTTGGCCAGACCGGGGCCGCGCGCATGCATGACACCTTTAACCTCCGGAAGGTTCAACTGCCAAGTCGTGGGATTGGAGCTGAAGGGCGACTCCAGCATCGTATGGATGGTCCAATCATTTTTAACCGCTTCCAGCTCGACAAGCAAGGCGCCGCTCCGCAAGCCACTTACACTGGCCTCCAAGGCTGAGAGAGAGACCCGCGCGTTGACATTGAGTTTGCCCTCATGACCGCTCATCTCCGCCGCTACAGAGATTTTATCACCGCCCAATTTTTCATTCGCGAGGCTTAGCCGCGGCATGTAAAGTTTGATATCGAGGTTGCTCAGACCTCTTATTCCCGTGAGATTGATTGCCACATCGCTTGCCATAAACTCGGCGGTAACAGATTCGCTCGGAACACTGGCGACAAAATCACCCGTGCAATTCAACATAAATTGAGATATTCCCGGGAGTTGCCCCTTGCTTTCAAGGCTTACGCCCTGCACGGCGTAGTACTGCTTGTCGACATCAAGCGTCAAATCAAAAGCCAGCGTGGTGCCGAGATCGACCTCAGTTGCCTCGGAATGGCCGACCGTAAAGCCTATTTTAACCTTGCTGCGAACAGCACTAGCAGAGAGGCCGGGTCGGGCCCCCAGCCTGTCTGCTTCAACATTCACGTCGGTAAACGCAAAATGTCTTCCGCTCTCCTCATCGCTAAAAGTAACCCTCGCTTTCTCCGTCGCCACACGCCCAACATTGAGTTTGAATTGTCTCGTTTCCTCGCTCTTGGCGATAAGATCGGCAATATTGATGCTGCCATCCTTTAACCGGATCAGATTGGCTTTCAGTCCCTTGATGAGAATCTCGTCCAGTTCCAGTTGTTTTCTCAGCAACGGCAATAAGGCGAGAGACACCAGAATACGCTCGGCAGAAGCGAATTCAACATTACTGTTACGTTCGCTGAGCGTAATCGGTCCAAGTTCAATGCCGAGTCTGGGGAAGAGCGAGAGGGTAATATCGCCATCGAGCCTGAGCTCGCGCTGGTTCTTTTCCTTCACCAGTTCGGCGAGCAGAGGCTTGTAAGAATTTGGATCCAAAATAATAGCGAAATAGATGATAAGACCGAACAGTAGAACCGTTACGAGAGCAATTACGATCAGGGCATACCTGAGGTAGCGGTTCATAGGCGGGACAAGATGGAGCGGGTGAAGGGAATCGAACCCTCGTCGTAAGCTTGGGAAGCTTCTGCTCTGCCATTGAGCTACACCCGCGATTCGGGCAGATTATACGACGAAATACCGAAGGTTGGGCTGAGCCGTTACCCCGTGCAGCTCAAACGCGTCTCTTCACACGGTGCGCAGAATGCAGGCGGAAAGAGGCCGGATTCTCGACTATTAGACTTGTGCCCGCGTATAATTCATCTTCCGATCAGACTGTTTAAAGCCGACCATGCCAGCTACGCAAGTAACGTCGCCGTCTTCGCTGGATTTTAAATGATACAGCTCATTGTCAACGGTCAATCTCGATGCTTTCCCGCCGGCGAGGGGGGGGACGCGCAGCACCACGATTCTCGTGGAGGGGTATTGAATATTACCCAGTTGCTGGAACACATGGGATTGCAAGGCAAGCGCATCGCGGTCGAGCGCAACGGTGAAATTATTCCGCGTAGCAAGTTTAGTCAGCCGATGCTTGTTGACGGCGACAGCCTGGAAATTGTCGTAGCGGTCGGTGGCGGATAAGGGGGCGGAAACAGTTTTGGACGACCTCATCGTAGCAGGCAAGGCGTATTCTTCCCGGCTCCTGGTAGGAACCGGGAAGTACAAGGATTTCTCCGAGACTCGCGCGGCGGTTGACGCCAGCGGCGCCGAAATCGTCACCGTGGCTATCCGCAGAACAAATCTGGGCCAAAATCCCGATGAGCCCAATCTCCTGGATGTGCTGCCGCCCTCTCAATACACCTTATTGCCGAATACAGCCGGCTGCTACACGGTGGAGGACGCAGTGCGTACCTTGCGTCTCGCACGCGAGTTGCTGGATGGTCACACGCTTGTGAAGCTGGAAGTTCTGGGGGACCCTAGGACGCTCTATCCAAACATGCTGGAAACCATCAAGGCGGCGGAAATCCTGATCAAGGAAGGCTTCCATGTAATGGTTTATACCTCGGACGATCCTATCGCCGCGAAACAACTGGAAGAAATCGGCTGCGTGGCGATAATGCCTCTCGCGTCCCTGATCGGTTCCGGCATGGGCATTTTGAATCCCTGGAACTTGCGAATCATCATTGAAAACGCTTCCGTCCCTATCATTGTCGATGCCGGTGTCGGCACAGCTTCGGATGCAGCTATCGCAATGGAGCTCGGCTGCGATGGCGTGCTGATGAACACCGCCATTGCTGCGGCGCGAAATCCGGTACTGATGGCTTCGGCCATGAAGAAAGCGGTAGAGGCAGGCCGCGAAGCCTATCTGGCGGGCCGCATGCCGAAGAAGCTGTACAGCGCGAGCCCCAGTTCGCCAGTAGACGGGACAATCGCCCCCAGTGGTCCTCACGCAGACAAAGACGAGTCAGTCTAGTCGCCCTGTTTCTCCCCCCTATTCCCCGCGCATCCCACGATGACAGAGCATCGCCCCATCCGTAGCTTTGTCCTTCGCCAGGGCCGCGTCTCCAATGCTCAGCGCAAAGCCTTGGAAACATTGATGCCGGAATACGGCATTTCGTTTGGAACAGGCCTGCTCGATTTTGAGCATATCTTCGGCAGAAGCGCTCCCACTTTTCTGGAGATCGGTTTCGGAATGGGGGAAACGACCGCCGCTATCGCAAGAGAGCATCCGCAGCATGACTACCTTGCCGTTGAAGTCCATTCGCCCGGCGTCGGCAGCCTGCTCAAGCAGACAAAAGAACTCGGGTTAACCAATATTCGCGTCCTTCAGCGTGACGTCGTCCAGTTGCTGCAGCACGGTCTGCCGCCTGAGTCTCTGGCTGGCGTTCATATTTTTTTCCCCGACCCGTGGCCCAAGGCGCGGCACCACAAACGGCGGCTGATACAGCCGGCATTCGTTGCTCTGCTATGCCGTCATCTGAAGCCCGGCGGTTATATTCATGCCGCGACCGACTGGCAAGAGTATGCCGAGCAGATACTGGCGGTCTTCGCAGATGAAACGCAGCTCGTCAACACCGCCATTGATTATGCGCCCCGCCCGGCGTACCGGCCTTTAACCAAATTTGAACAGCGCGGTTTGCGATTGGGGCACGGCGTATGGGATGTGGTATTTAGGAAAAAGTGAGGAAATGAGTAGGGGAGTGCATCCTTATTCCTTTCTTTTTTCCGGCAAGAAGATTTGCAGCAGGTCGTTCAGGAAACGCCTGCCGAGGAGGGTGGGCACGACGCGTTGGTAATCGCGCGTAATGAGTTCCCGGTTTTCTGCCTCGTCAAGTTGGCGCTGAATGCTGGTGATGGGAAGCCCGGTGCGCTCCACAAATGTTTCTGTGGTAAAGCCTCCTGTGAGGCGTAGCGCGTTCATCATGAATTCAAATGCCCTGTCATTGCGCCCGACTTCATGTTGTTCCATGAGAGCCGGACCCGCATCGATGGTACGCGCAAGCGTATTCTCAAGATATTCTTTCGGTTGCCTATAGCGTATCTGACGCAGGATCTTGTCGCGGTAGCTTATTTTACTGTGCGCCCCCGCACCTATTCCCAGATAATCACCGAATAGCCAGTAGTTCATATTATGGCGGGCTTCCTGTCCTGGCTGAGCGAAAGCGGAAGTCTCGTAGTTCCCGTACCCGCCACTCGCCAGCGTTTGCTCGATCATAAGCTGCATTTCAGCCGCGAGATCGTCATCGGGCAGCGGCGGCGGATAGCGGTGAAATAATGTATTGGGCTCCAGCGTCAAATGATAGGCAGAGATATGTGTAACACCGCTTGCGACGGCAGTCTCGATGTCCTTGCGCGCGTCCTCCAGCGTCTGATCCGGCAATCCATACATCAGATCCAGATTCACATTGTCAAAATTTCTTTGAGCAATCTCGATCGCTCGGCGGGCATCGTTATCGTCGTGTATGCGCCCCAGCGATCGAAGATGCGCGCGATTGAAACTCTGGATTCCAACTGATAGGCGATTGATCCCTGCAGCGCGGAAATCCGCGAACTTCTGCATTTCGAAGGTTCCCGGATTGGCTTCGAGCGTGACCTCCGCGAGAAGCTCAAGCGGAAGCAGCGCCCTTACAGCGGAGAGGATGGTTTCGATGGATTGGGCCCTAAACAGGCTAGGCGTGCCGCCGCCAAAGAATACGCTGACTACCTGGCGTCCCCATACTTGGGGCACCGCTGTTTCTAGATCGTGGACAAGTGCGGCGACATACTCAGCCTCGGGCATGTCCTTCCCCTCGGGGCGCACTTCATGAGAGTTGAAATCGCAATAGGGGCATTTTTTAACACACCAGGGAATATGGATGTAGAGACTCAGCGGTGGTAAAGACCTTAGCCTCGGCGCTTGGGAGCCCATTATGAGCGCGGGGGAAATAGTGGTCGTCATGATCCAACCCGGAGATAACAAGAAGACATAAAAGGAGCAGTGGTTTCAACCAGCAATAAGTATCGGCTCCTTATTCTTTTACTCAAAAAGCGTTTTCCGCGAGTCGCGCCAGGAGTCGTGCCAGCGCTTGCCCTCGATGACTGATTCGATTTTTCTGATCCATCGGAAGTTCCGCTGCGGTCTTCCCCAGATCGGGAAGAAAAAAATAAGGATCGTAACCGAATCCGCCTTCGCCACGCCTATCCGAAACGATTTGGCCGTGCCAGATGCCGTCCGCGATGACCGGTTGAGGGTCATCCGCGTTGCGCAGCAACACAATGACGCAATAATAGTGCGCCCTGCGGTCAGCTAGATTTGCAAGTGCGTCGATGAGTTTGCGGTTGTTGCGCTCGTCCGATTTTGGTTCGCCTGCATACCGCGCCGACAGGACCCCTGGCTCACCATTCAGAGCATTCACGCAGATGCCGGAATCGTCGGCCAAAGAAGGTAGGCCGGTCCGTTCACACGCGTGACGGGCCTTGACGATGGCATTTTCGATAAAAGTGCGATGGGGTTCGTCGACGTCAGGGACCTTGAAGTCTGATTGCGGCAACACCTCGAACCCCAGCGGTCCCAGCAAGTGGCTGATTTCACGAATTTTGCCAGTATTATTACTGGCGATGACAAGTTTCTGCAAATCGGGTGCTCTCATCCGGCTAGTGCCGCTTTCTGAATCCGAATCAGTTCCCGTATTCCCTGCTGCGCCAGGTCCACCATGTCGTCCAATTCCTCCCGGCTGAACGCAGTGCCTTCTGCAGTACCCTGCATTTCCACGAGGCCGAGGTCACCATTCATCACCACATTCATGTCTGTATCGCAGCGTGAGTCCTCAAGGTAATCGAGGTCGAGCACCGGCACGCCCTCATATACGCCTACCGATACAGCGGCAACATGAGCGCGTATGGGGGTCGCTTCAAGCACTTGCCGACGCAACAGCGTTTCAACTGCATCATGCACCGCAACAAACGCACCGGTAATGCTGGCTGTGCGGGTACCTCCATCGGCCTGGATCACATCGCAGTCGACCTGGATCGTGCGCTCTCCCAGTTTACTGAGATCCATTACCGAACGCAGCGCTCGTCCGATCAGGCGTTGAATCTCCATGGTGCGGCCAGACTGCTTGCCCTTGGCCGCCTCGCGCTGCATCCGTTCGCCGGTGGAACGAGGCAGCATGCCGTACTCCGCAGTAAGCCAGCCCTGTCTCTTGTCGCGGAGAAATGGAGGCACTTTTTCATCAATGCTGGCCGTGCAGAGTATCCTGGTGTCGCCGCACTCTATGAGCACGGAGCCTTCCGCATGCTTGGTGTAGTGCCGCGTGACTTTGACTGGGCGAAGTTCCGCTGGGGCACGATTGCTTGGGCGCATGATATTTGATCGATCTTGGAGGATAAAAACGCGGCGTATCTCGCCGTGCAAGGAGGCTGAAAACTCGCCATCGCCATCGCCGACGCCGCTGAGCGCCAGCGTTGTGCAACGTCAAGATAAGAATCCGTTTTGGCAAACCCAGGGCATTCGATATGCGATAATCCCCCTGGATATTATTTTACCGCATTAAGGACCTGCCAGTGAATGAGTTAGCCGCGATCTACAGCATGACCGGCTATGCCGTAGTCACCAGGGAGTTGCCTCAGGGTTCCCTGAATCTGGAGCTGCGTTCCCTCAACAACCGCTATCTCGACATCCAGTTCCGCCTGCCGGACGAACTCCGGATGTTGGAAGGCTCAATGCGTGAGTTGCTGGTAGCCCGGTTGAATCGAGGAAAGATCGAGTGCCGTGTAAACTTTTTACCATCTGTCAGCACCGAAAATCTCCAGCATATCAACAGCGATTTATTGCATAAGCTTTTGAAGTTGAACCAGGTCGTTCGGGCAACCCTGCCTGATGCCGGTAGCCTCGATGTGGCGGATGTTCTCCGCTGGCCCGGAATGCTGGGCTCGGCAGCGCTGCCTGTGGCAGACCTGTCCGGTCCGTGCATGGAGTTGCTGGGCACTGGTTTGGACGAGCTGGCGGCAGCGCGGGCGCGAGAGGGTGAGAAACTCAAGCTCATACTGCTTGAACGATTGGCGCGGATACGCCGTCTGGCGGCCGAAGCAGTTCCGCGTATTCCCGTCTTGATCGCGGCGTTTCAGGAAAAGCTCAAGGCTCGGCTGTGCGAAGCCATGATTAGTTGCGATGACGACCGCATTCGCCAGGAATTGACATTATTTGCCAGCAAAATTGACGTAGACGAGGAATTGTCGCGCCTTCAGACTCACCTGGACGAAGTAGAACGGGTATTAAGCAAAGGGGGCGCAATCGGCAAGCGGCTTGATTTCCTGATGCAAGAGCTTAATCGCGAAGCTAACACGATCGGGTCAAAATCGGTGGACGCAGAAGTGTCGAAAATGTGCGTTGAGCTAAAAGTCCTGATTGAGCAGATGCGGGAGCAGGTGCAGAATCTTGAGTGACATTTCTCACAGAATCACATATTCTCTTAACCTCACTATATCCCAGTAGTAACGCGGATTTATCGTCTCACCCTGTTGCATTCCATTGCAAGCAAGCTCATAATCAGCCTGTACCACTAGCACGTACCATCTTCACATGATGGTGCAATTATGGTGGTACATGGAAAAAGGGCGATATGGGCAAGTTAAACGATATGCAAATTCGCAACTGGATCAAGGCCGGGGAGCGCTTTGACATGCGAAGCGATGGGGATGGGCTTTACCTATCCTATCGCGAAAACTTTGCTATTCCGGTATGGCGTCTTCGCTATAGTTTTGTCGGCAAACCCCGCATCATGAATATGGGGAGCTACCGGGACTTATCGATTGCCGACGCCCGAAAAAAAGCTAAAGAACTCAGAGCGCGCGTTGCGTTGGGATACGACGTAGCAGGGGAGAAACAGCAACGCAAGGTCGAGAGCCTGGCGAAGATTGAGTCTGACAAGAACGCGTATACAGTCGCGCAACTAGCCGACGAGTATTTCGAGCGAATGATTTTAGGACGCTGGAAGCATCCGAATATTGTGCGGGCTCGAATCGAAAGAGACATTAAGCCAGCTATCGGAAACCTAAGGGTTGAAGATGTAAAGCCGCGGCATATTGACGACATTCTCAAAGCAGTCATAAAGCGCGGCGCCCCCTCTATCGCCAATGACGTATTGCGCTGGCTGAAGCGCATGTTCAATTACGCTGTGAAGCGCCATGTTATCGAATATAACCCGGCTGCCGCGTTTGATCCCGGCGACGCTGGCGGCAAGGAAAAAAGCCGAGACCGCTGGTTAAATGGCGCCGAGCTGGAAAAGTTTTTCGCAGCCATGCGGGACGCGAAAGGCTTCAGCGTTGAGAATTACTTAACCATCAAATTATTGTTGCTGCTGGCGGTCCGTAAAAGCGAGCTTATAACCGCGCGATGGGATGAGTTTGATTTAGACAAGGGCGTCTGGTACCTGCCGGCTGAACGCACGAAGACCGGAGTCGCGATGGACATACCGCTGCCTTCTGTTGCTGTGGATTGGTTGCGCGAGCTGGAACGGTTTGCTTGTGGCAGCGAATGGATATTACCGGCGCGCAAGGCGCAAGACCGCATGCTTCCTCACATTTCTGATAGCACCCTAAGCGTCGCGCTTGCTAAGGTTAAACACGGATTGGCCCCTTTCACTATTCACGATTTACGCCGCACAGCCCGCACTCATCTAGAGGCTTTGGGCGTTCCTCCACACATTGCCGAGCGCTGCCTGAACCATAAGATTAAGGGAGTGGAAGGGATTTATAACCGGCACGACTATTTTAAGGAACGCGAGGCGGCGCTGAACGCCTGGGCCGCCCTACTGTTACAGTTTGAGAAAGGCGGCGCCAAAGTGGTGCCGATAAAAAGGAGTAAGACCGTGGCCTGACGGACTTCAGGCAATAAAGCGGGGTGAAAGGTGCGGACACACCAGACACCCCTGACCACAACGCAACCTACTCGGAGGTACGCATCATGGCTAAGGCCAATTCTACACGTTTTCCAAAACAACTCATGGAAGTACAGGACTTGCTTATGGAGTCCGGACACGTCGCGCAGTTCGTTAAAGACATGTCTCTAAACACAGATGTAAATCTGGAAGCCGGCGAGTTGTCTGGGTTTTTCTTCGTAATGCAGGATTTAATCCACCGCATCAAAAAGGCCGAGAGGCTGCTAACAGAGTATAGGGACGGCATCGCCACAACAGAAAACGAGGTGGCGTGATGGCTAACCCTGCTGAGTTCATGCGCGGCGCTGCCGCATTTATGTCCGCCGTCCAAGCGGCGGAGAATATTAACGATGTGCCCACGACAGACGCGGAGCGGGCGGATGACGGCGAGCGTTATTACGGGGATCGAGATCAAATAAAGGCCCTGTTTGTGAAGTCTATGGGCGACTTGACAGAGTTCCAGTGCGGTTTTGTTGCCACCGTGGCTGAATATTTCCATATGGTAATCTCGAGCGGACACCCGAATTTCTCTGTATGGGTGCCGGATACCATGATGAATGCTAGCGAAATCAAGTCTTACCGCGGCGAAATGCTGCGCACAATGCGGGAAGACGAGGCCGAGGTCATGGGTTGGAATGCCGAAAATTGCGGCGAGGTGGCATGATGGAGCAAGTAAAAAAGACCCATATGCTAGATGACGAGCGCGGCTTGATCGTTTTGGAGGCGACCTGGGGGATTGACGCATTAGCGATATTAACGATCAAGGCACTCGAGGACGAGGACTCAGAGGAGGTGCTGTGGGCAACAAAAGAGGTATTGAAGCGAGTCAGGCAACTCAACAGCGTGATTATGAGCGCGGTAGGGGATAACGAAGACAACGACGCATTACGTAAAAGGACATAACCCAGAAATAACCGCTTCGGGTTCGGGGCGGTTATAAACGGAATAGCAAATTCATTTGAAGGGGATGCAATTGAGAAAGCTCTACCAGCTTAAGCAGTGGCTAACTATAGAAGAAAGCGCTCGTCACTTTTCGACTTTGTTTTCAGAGCCGGTGAGTGAGGCAGATATTCTTAGGCTAGGGCTGGATAGGCGTCTCACTCTCTCAGTAAATTTCGTGAATGGTGCGTATGGGCGGCGAGGAAACATTGTTAGCGTAGACCCCGGTCCATTCGAAAAGCGTTACACCCACCCCTTTTCCGGCGCGGACTGGATGAGCTATCCACTCTGGTCCATTTACTGCGGGGCGCATGGAATAGAAACGCCAGAAGATTCTGAGCTTAAGCTTAAGCCCTCGATAGAGATACTGCACGGAGTCTACGACCTATTTATGCTGGGGGCGGAAGCTATCGACATTGAGAACAGATGGCAGCTTCTGGCGGGTGGCCCAGCCATAAGTAAAAAAAATCGGGTCGGTGTGCTTGTCGGATCGATACCCGGTGAATTTTGCGAGGTTCAGGCTTTTACCCCAGCCGCGGGTTTCGAGGAGAAACCCCGCGGTTATCTCCTAAAGCGGGGTAATTTTTCGCCTGCGGAAAAACTTCCCGAGGATGCGATGCTAGTAGTCCGAACTAGCGCTATCGCTGAGTTCGAGGCAGAACTCCGGGAGCACAGTTCTCCTAAGGAAAAACCGCTTAGCACAACCGAGAGAACCTCACTCTTGACGATCATCGCAGCGCTGGCGGCAGCGAAAGGGATAGACATTTCAAAACCCTCGAAAGCTGCCCTTTCTATTGAAAGCCTGACAGATCAAATCAAGGCTCCAGTAGCGAAACGAACAATCGAAGAACATTTAAAACGCATCCCCGACGCACTGGAAAGGCGCACCAAATCTTGATTGTTTTGGCAATTGCCTAAAAATTTTGGCAGCTGCCTGAAACTCAGCGTTAGATCGTTATCCTTATCACAGCATCACAAATAACTTTATAGGAAAACAGATATGAAAAATAAACCTGGGGGCTTCAAGTTGCCGCAGTCGCAATATATCCGGCAATCACAGTTAATCCCGTTCATTGTTCCATTCTCGTCCGCAACGCTTTGGAGAAAGGTAAAAACGAAGGAATTCCCAGCTCCAATCAAACTCTCTGAACGCATCACGGCTTGGAAAGTTGCAGACGTTAAGGAGTGGCTTGAATCGAAAGCAGGGGTAACGGAATGACGGACCCCTCAAAAGAAATCGCCCGGGCGGCAACCCAGGCGATTCTCGAAACCAAAACCACTACACACTCCGAACGCAATTCTAAACGACTGCCTCCATATGGCAAGCAGTTTATGGGTATCCGGGAGGGGCGCCATGAGCCAAAACCGTGATGACCTTCCATATTTTCCTTACTACGCCAGCAATATCCTAGCCGACAAACGATTCCGCCTTATGTCGCTCCAGGAGTGCGGTCTATGGATCAAGATCTATACCGAATGCTGGCCTAACAGATCCGTTCCTGCGGCCCCTGTAGAGCTTGCCAGATACCTTGGTTACCCTGTTGAGGAGATAAAGGCCGCTCTCACCGAGAGAGTGTTGTCATTCTTTGAAGAGGTCAATGGCGAGCTTATATCACCGCAGTTAGAGGAATATTGGAAGAAGCAAACGAAACGGCGAGCGGGTCTTTCCGAAGGGGGCAAGAGAGGAGCAACTCGCAGATGGGGAAAAACTGAGGATGGCCAATCTGTAAATCCGCCAATTAATGACCTAAATATGGCTACCCCATTAGCCAGCCCATTAGCTACCCCATTAGCCAGCTGTATGGCCTCTTTAAATACTCTTAAATCAAATACTCTTAAATCAAATCAAGTTCAGTCTTTAAAGAAGGAAGTAACTTCTGATGAGTGGTTAGATGGATATGACTCAGCAAGCAACCAAGTGAAGGTGACGGTATGAGCACATCGATACTTGAACGTCTTGCTGAAGATGGAATAGAGCTATCAGTTTCGGAAGATGGCAACCTTGATATTGTTGGAGACACAAACGCAGTCAACTCCTGGCTTCCAGCGATCAAGGAAAATAAATCGACCATTCTTTCCGAACTGAAAACAACGCGCGCTCAACACCCGTTGAACAGCGATGCGAATGTGCTGCATGTTGCGTTCCCGGTGAATGGAAAGAGAGATGCGGCTCATCCTGAGCTGACCTCATTAGTCCGTTTCTGTGGCGAGGCGTATGGCTTCACTGAAGAGGAGCATGCCGAGGCATTAACGCGCGCGCTTGCTGATCATGACAGTGCTCTGACCTGCTTCCGAGCGATCAAGGCTCAGATACTTGCAGAAGCAAGGGAGGCACAATGACCGACGACGAAGCTATCAACGTCCTTGTTCAGCACTTCCTGCTAGACAACGAACACTCATTGCGAGAGGTAACGGACGCGATGTTTCAGTTCAACGAAACGAAGCCTTATGACGCCCTAGGCCGGTCCATGTTTGCCGCAATGACCAAGACACACATTGCGCAACTGCAAGCGGCCAAAGCTACCCTTACTGCCAAACAACCGAAAAGGAAACCGCAATGATCAGCGTAACAGGCCGGGGGTGGCAAAAAGTTACCCTCTTTACATCGGAAACCGCGCTGATAGTCATTTATTCACACGTGCAGTTGAGAAAAACAGGTTTTTCAGGAACACATTATTCGCAGTCAAACAGACCTAAAAGCCATATCCAGAGCCAATCTACAGGTAATAGGCAACATATCAAAACACTTATTTTTTGCTCAAAAACACACCCTTTTCATTTCGCAGCTATCAAAAAGGTAAAAAAATGAATCAAGAAATAGACGAATCAATACTCGACACATTGGAAAACGGCGTCAAAACATCGTTACAGATTATCGAGCTGATGATTGTAGCGATCCGCCGGCACAACCAGCAGGCGGCCGACGACATCGACGCGCTTGTTAACGCTGGCAAAGCCCGCCTTGTATTACAAGCAGACGTGAACGGGCTCGAATTGTTCGCGGTGGGAACCGACAATAAGGTGATCGGCGGCCCCTTGCTGGCGTACCACAGAGGGGACAACGAAGTATGCCATTAACAGCGAATCGGAATATTTACGCGCAAGCCATGAGAAAGGGGGGGGCCGGGCTGAGGTGCTGAGAAAACGACGGATAGAAAAAGAGCCTACGGAGCAGTTGGGATACTCGCGCTCCAAGGCAAAAACGATTGTTTCAGAGGTGGATAACGGTAAGTGAATTTAACCAGCTATCTAGAGAACGTATTACCACCTAGCCCCGAGCGTGAAGAGATCCTGACATTGGTTAGACTGGGACTCTCATTCCAGCAACAGCAAAGAATTGGGAAGAGGCCCGGTTTTCTCAAAGACTATCTTCAGGAGTTGCTTCCTAAAATAGAAGGCTGCATAACCTTCGACCGGCTCCTGCAGGAACTGGAACTGGAATCGGCCCGCCGGGACATATATGGCGAGGAAGAAAGCCCGATAGAGAAGGTCGACAGGGTCTGGGAAATCATTATCTACCATCACCCGCGTACAGGGCGCCAGCAACTCACATTCAAGAGCCTTAGGAACAAGCTCTCCTGGTGCAAGGCAAATCTCCGGTAATCCCCCCTCACAGATAACGGTGCAGCTTCCGCACCGTTTTATCTCCCTAAAGTTTTTTCAATATTCTTTTTCCCTGATACCGCTAAACCGGGAATCCCGTTTTATATCATATCCATATACTCAGTTCATGATTAATACGTTGACATCATTTAAGGAATTTAGCATATGGATAACGAAGAAATAAAGAATATGCTTCTGAATCAAGGCAGGGCATTTACCGAGTTTAAAAAAGCAAACGATGAGCGTCTTAAAACCCTGGAAACAAATTTACACGCGTTTGCAAAGCAGGCGCGGAAGCGGGGAGTAGGCGCGTCCAAACGAGTACCGATCAATAACCATTAAGGAATAAGCAATGAACCCGCACGACAACTGGATGATGAATTTCTACACAAACAGGATCATGAACGACAAGAGCGGCAGGCCGATCTCCGACGCGCACTTATTGATGGCAAGGGGAAAGCTAATCCTTGCTCTTGAACAGGAAGGTAGGCAAAGAAGAAGTGAAAGGTCGGCCCTTAAACAGGGAAGCAGACGAAAAACAAACGAAAGGAAGCTCGCCCTTGCCCTTAAATCGGGGAGCGGGAGCAGCCAAAGAACAAGAAATGAAAGAAGGCTCGCCCTTGCCCTTGCTTCATGAGTATCAAGGCCAAAAAACATTCTAACCATAAGGAAACATCGAAATGAAGAATCAAGCTTTTGCCCTACCTAAGCTTTCCGACAACAAGGAATACGCTGCTGCAACCAACAAATTAGCTGATTTACGGCTTCAACTGGCTGAGGCGGAAGGAAAGAGAGATGCAATTCTGAGCGAGATTCATAAAGGACGTCCGCAGCGTAACCCCATCCAGGAAGCGGCAGAGAAGATGCTGGAAGGTGGGTCAAGTCCTGAAATTACCAATGAAGAGAAACTGCGGGAGAGTTACCAAGAGCTGATCACGCGTATTTCAGTCATCAAGGCTGCTATTCGACTACAGGAACAGAAAGTCATGGATAAGTTGTCTGCGGTATCTGTTGAAGTCATGGAGCGGTTCCAGCCAGCACACCGTGAAAACGCCCGTAAGGTTGTGTCAAAGCTCAAGGAACTGGATGAGGCGTTAACCGCTGAAGCAGAGTTACGGGAAGGATTGTACTACGCAGGTTTCGCTACAGGCCGACTTACCTACATGGGCATCCGGGAATTAGGAGATCTGAGGGACCCCAATTCACGTGTTTATCGCTACCTCATGGAGGCGTTCCAGGAAGGTTTTATTGACCAGAGCGAGCTCCCCGAGAATTTTCCGAAAATGACTCAGGAACCGAAGAATCTCGCAAGCGAGGCGCTGAAGTCCAGGCTTAACACCTTGATAGAGGCCGCATAAGGGATGCGTATCAATCCGCGAGTCGCGCAGCTCAAAAGAAACCCGGATGGCCGGCAGCAACCCTACCTTTTGTTGCGCGGCTGGCAAAAGAACCCTCAGCCAAAAGCTGGGGGTTTTTTTATGGATAACGATGAGAGAGAAAATGACAAATAAAGATGACGAGCAAATGAAGTTTGCGTTTAACAACATGATCGATGCGGCTTCACAGGTTGCTGACATCATGTTTCTTGCGCTCTTCAAAGAGGATCCAAAGAAGGCTGAGGAAATCGCCGTAGCGATCAACTCGAATCGGCCGAGATACATGCTGCAGGTTCGCGCCGGCGGTATTGATCTAGTTGCCTTGGACGAACAAAACAGGATATTTGGAGAGCCGTTATTCTCGTATGTAAAAGAAGAGGAAAAGCCGGTATGTATAAATTAATAGGGGTTAAAAATGTCAGGTAGAGGGATAACTGTCGATTTCAATGCGAATGTCGCGCGCTTTACCAGCGCGATCGATAAAGCGACGAATGATCTGGGTAAGTTCCAGACAAATACCGATCGCATTAGCAAGAATATCAATAACGCTCTAAGCAATATCGGCGTAGGCCTCTCTGCTGCTGGCGTTGTCGCTTTCGGCAAGTCTGTTATCGATGGTTTAGACAAACTAAATGACCTGAGCAAAACAACCGGATTAGCGGTTAATCAACTAGCTGGCCTCGGCGTCGCCGCGGAAAAATCCGGCGCCGATCTGGATAGCGTTGCGGCTGCCGTATCAAAACTGTCCGTCAACATGGGCAAGGATGCGGAGAAGTTCCGCGCACTCGGCATAACTGCTAAGGATCCGCTCGAAGCGTTCAAGCAGTTAGCGGATGTTACGAACGCTATACAAGACCCATTCCAGCGCGCTGCTGTGCTGTCTACTGCGCTTGGTAAGTCATGGCAGGATGTTACGCCCTTGCTTGCTGAAGGTGGGGCGGCTATCGGCCGCATGGTATCAGAAGGGGATAAGGCTTCCGGCGTCACAAAGGAGATGGCAGAACAGGCCGACAAGTTTAATGATGAACTTAAGAACCTGCAGGCTAATATCGGCGGCGTGGCAATCGGTTTAACAGGCAAGTTGGTACCGGCCCTGAACGACGCAATCAAGAATATGAAGAACCTCTTCGCGCCAGAAGAGGATATGAAAATCACGGTGCGCTTGAATTATCTGCGCGACTCGATGGATTCGATTCTCAGCAGAAGACAGATGATAGGCAAGCTCGGGTTTGATTCATCGGGCCTATGGGCGGCTGATCTTCAAAAGCTGAACGCTGAAGCCCTATCCCTTCAACAGACCCTTGCCAAGTTACAGAATACCGGGCCTGCCAAGATAGCGCTACCAATCACCCCCAGCAAGTCATCAATATTCGCATTCCTGGGGAGCGACACATCAAGCAAACGGACGAACGACTCGGCCAAGAAAGCGGCTGATGATCGCTTGAAGATTGCTCAGCATGAAATGGATGTCGAGCTGGAAGCATTCAATAGATTCCACAAAGACCGCGAGAAGGCGGCTAGGGACTCACAGCAATCCCTTAACGATCTGATGAAATCGGGGCAGGATTTAAAACTATCCGTTGACCCAATGGCGCGGATGAATGCCGAGGTTGCCAAGTACAGCGAGCTCCTAAAGGCTGGCGCTATCGAGCAGAAAACGTTTGATCTTGCCGTGGCAAAAAGCGCGGCAGACATGGAGCGCGCAACGAAGGTAAGTTTTGATGGCCTGAAATCCAACGCTGACGCATCTTCCGAAAGGCTTAATGCTGTGCTGATCGGTTTCCAAACGAACGTCCAACGGAACATGGGCGACACGGTATTCAGAACGTTGAGCGGAGACTTTGACAGTATCGGAAACGCGTGGAAAACAATGCTGCTGAGAATGGCTTCCGATGCGATTGCTGCGGACCTAGCGAATACTATCTTCGGCGCTGGCGGCAAAAAAGGCGGCTTTTTGAAAATGGGGTTGTCGATACTAGGCGACGTGATGGGCCTCTTTGGTGGAGGTGGCAAAGGGATAGGTAGCGCGCTCAAGGTAACAAGCGGCGGCCTGTTCGGCGTTGCTGCCAATGGCGCTTACTTCGACGGTAAGGGCATGGCGAATTTCTCCAAGTTCGCAAACGGCGGCATTGTAAACAGTCCCACCATGTTCAAGTTTGAGTCTGGCGGAGCGCTTCAGAATGGTCTGATGGGTGAGGCTGGCCCTGAGGCAATCATGCCTTTAAAGCGTGATTCGAGAGGCAGGCTCGGCGTATCGGGTGGAGGTGGCGGAGGTTTGGTAATCCACGATAACCGAACCATCAATATCGATAGCAGATCAGACAGAGCGGCGATAAATCAAGATGTGCAAAAGCTGATTAAGCACGGCAATGCTGAGCTCGTCGACAAGCTCTCGAGGCAAGGCTTGATCTAATGGGAGGGGGGAGTCAAAAGTCTAGTGAAAAGCACTGGAAACCGCGCTCTCTCCTTTCCTTTCATAAATCATTACAATTTGGGCTAATTTTATGGCTAAGAAATCGTCTGCTAGTCTTTCCGTTGTTCCTCCAAGTGTCGCTACAGTCCTGGCGCCGTCAAAATCCCTTACTGCCAGACAGAAAGAACTCTGGAAGGAAATAACGCTATCAAAGCCCGCAAGCTGGTTCGACCACTCGAATGCTCCGCTGCTTTCCGGTTACGTCAAAGCAATCGCCTCTCATGAAACCCTGGCGTCACGTTCCGATGCGATCGAGGCAACACTGGCCGATGGAGACGGCGATTTGAAGACGCTCAACCGGATCCACGCCATGATCGAGCGTCAGGCGCGCCTTATTCAGACCTTTGCCACGAAACTGAGACTTACTCAGCAATCACGCTATACAGCGGCTACCGCTGCTGTAATTGCTGGCAAAGCATCGGGAGCTAGGCCATGGGATGAAGGCAAGTGACACGGGCTTTACCAGAAGCCGTTAGGCGAGCGCAAGTTCGTGCACCGCGAGTTCTCGCACCATTGACTCGCATCGTCGCCGAGCGATTTCCAGATCTCCCGAAACCTCTTTTGGCTCTCCTTTCGGGAAGGGTTGCCAAATTCTTCTTCCGTTAATTTCTCCCGAAAGCTTTCCACGAAAAAATAAGCTTCGGTCGCCTTTGACGCACAACAAGTGTGTGTCGTTTACTTCGTCCAGGAGCCATTCGAACTTCATTGTCGAACCCTTTCCCAAAACGTTAAAGATGAGCGCTACCGCAGATTATATTGAATGACCTTGTGTTGCTCAAGGGTATTTGCCCAAACTTTTTTGCCGGGTCGCTTTGCCGGTATACCTATATACCCGTACCTATACTTGGCTCAACCAGAAGCCCTGCAGTCGATTTAAATTGATGAATGGCTACGTCGGTATAGCTGGACACTAAAAACCCGGCGAAGCCGGTTTTATAAAGACGCGTTGGAACGCTTTAATTGTGCATCGCTAAATATTTCTGGAATTTCTCCCGAGCAGGGTCAAATTGTTTAGCAAACCAAAGCAACTCCTCATTCATTCCGTTTGTGACGTCTTCAATACTTCGGTTTCCGGGCGTTTGATTTGAGTCGTTGTACGCGCGCAAAAGGCTGTTCCAGTAATGCAACCTGACTCCATGTTTATGTATCTCATCAATATACTCGGGTATTTCAGGACCAAACAAAAAATCAGCCTGGGAAGCAGAGGTCCAAAAAATGGAGAGGTCCGAAGGGCTTACGTTTGACTCTTTGAGAACCAACTGCAGCGTATTCTTTACCACTTCGTAGATTCTTACTCTTCTATCGTACAGGTCCAGTTTCAATTTCAATTTGTTTGTTTTCCATTGCTGCCAACTAATGTACGTAGCAGCAATGCCTACTATCAACGTCGAAACAAGACCCAGAAGGCTGCTACCGCTGCTCATATTCTGCGGGCTCTAATAAATGCTGGTCATTGGTAGCTGGATCCGGTCGGTTCACCCTGCGCGTTACGCGCCACCATTGGAACTGGCTAGAAGGGACGGAGCGGCTCTGGGCGATATGCGCGGCTTCCTCTACTGGAGTATCCAAGTCCATCCAGCGTAGTGCGTCTTGTGGTTCTAATACAACTGGCCGGCGGTCGTGGATGTCGACCATGCCGCCTTCTGCATCCTCGGTTACGATCACAAATCCGACCTCGACCTCTTGCTGAGCGTACGGCTGGAAATTCGTCAGGCCGGCCATAAAGATCGGCTCATTTGTTTTACGGGAAATGTACCAAGGCTGTTTCTTGCCGTCCTCGACCGTCCATTCAAACCAGCCCCCACCAGGCACAATCATTCGGCCTTGCCTGAACATATGCCGGAAGTAACGCCCGGTCAGCGCCTTCTCTACGCGCGCATTGATCCAGGGTTTACGCTTCGCCGCGGCTTCGTTCGGAGTTCTGTAGCCCCATGAAACGTAATCCGACGCGAGCTTTCCGTTCAGCATGTGTAGCAACAGGGCCGTCCGGCCCGGGCTCAGGTTGAATTGCGGTGCGGTGTCGCCGCCTATCCATTCCCTTGGCAATAGATCTGGATCGAGGAATTTGGCGTAATACCGCCTTGTCTCAGATTGTGCAATGCGTCCACACATTATTAATGCTCAGTCTTCTCGTCCAGTCCCTGAATAACACTTCCCAACACGCCGACAAGCGTTTCCATGCCCCGCACGACAAGCTCATCCTGCTGATCATTAAGTTTGTCCCAATCGGCAGCTACCAGCCCGTCGTCTAGCGGCAATTCTCCATACTTAATTTGATAGTGAGCCAGATTTATCGCCAGTATCCTTGAGCATTCCGCCAACTCTTCCTTGTCGGCGAACTGGACTAGCTTATCGACTAGCGCCATATACTGCTCAAGCTTGGTCAGGTCAGGCATAGAGGAGCAATTGAATGGCTATGTGCCGTGTCGACTTCCTCCATTCCCAAGGTGGCGTAGGAGAAGGATCGCTCCATAGGCCCCGTTTTTCTACCTTGGCATCATGCTGCAGGACATAGAGAGCGTGGTCCTTGGCGTACTTCCGGTAGACCCAGGCCATGCCTCGGTTCACCTGTTCGGCGTTCGCGTCAATCCCTTCGCAGCTCACCCGGGCGACCGTGCGCCCGTATCGATCCTTGACTTGGGGTTTTATCTGAGCCTGCTTCCCAAAGCACAATTCTGAGAGCGATTGCTTTGACTTGCTGCCGAAGGGTTGTCGAGCTTCGGGCGCGTCGATTTCAGCAAGCCGGATCTTTACTTGCTGCTTATTTTCATTCAGGACGGTCAGCGTGTCGCCGTCACTGATACCGATGACCGTTGCGAGGAAGATAGCGGGTAACATTAACTTTGCATCATTACTTTTTCAAGGCAATGACCTGATCAACTCGACTTTCCTCATCATATCGCACTTCATAGGCCATTTCATCGCCGCTAAATGTTCCTTTCGCCTCGCAGGGGTATTGCTGCAATGGGTAATCTGTCGGAATACCCCGGGGGCCTTCATTTCCCTCAGGCCTAATAGCGGAATCCGTGCTTGCCCCTTTCTTGCTATAAATTCCACCGAAAAAAGGTAAAAAAAGACCTTTCGCCTAGCTCATCCGTTCCTAGGCTGATTGTTTTCCACCTCGGCAATATGAAGGTAGCCACCACCTTATTTAAATCGATCCTAGGGCGTTTAAATCAGTCTCTTGTACTCACGAATGGTGCGCAACAAACGGGATGTATAAAAATGGTGGTTGTTGCGTGCTGTTTTCTGCGCTGCTTGATAAGTGATAGCCTCTGTCGACGCGGGTTCCAGCTCTTAAATTATTCATTTTGGAAGTGCTTGTTGCGTTGTTGCTTTCCTAGTAAACGCAACATGCAACAGCCTCGCTTTCGAGGGCGAATCAAGCCCCCTTTTTGGCATCCGAAAAGCCGCCGACATTTACCTAAAATTGATTACTTTTATGAAAGGAAGGGTGGGGAGACGGGTTCCGGGATTTTATCTGAAAGAATAATGGCCCCTCCTGCTATTAGTTGATGTTTCAATGTTTCTGGAACATCATGGGGCTCAACCACAACAAAAGGTCGCCATGTCAACACATCAATGCATTGCTATGCCCATGAAGCTTATGCAGCATGACAGAGCCGCATATGACGGGGCATTCGACTATCAATGTGATGCCGCTTCAAATGCAGAAGCGTTGATGATCTTCTCAGCTAGATACTTGAAAGAGAACCCTCATCGAGTATCGATTGCAAAGGATTGCTGTTTCAGCATTAAGGCGCTCTAAGCCTTTCGCCAGTGATGCTGGATCGCTCGGGAAACCATTCACATCGCATCCGCTTCTCATCCGTGGCTTGGTCGTGATCCCTCTGGCCCGGTTCGATTCCTGCTGGGTTTTTTCCTTGTGACATGGATTACATAACCCGACCGTATTACTCGGGTCGTCTGTTCCGCCTTCAAACAACGGGACAACATGGTCCCTTTCCGTGGCAAGCCTGGTTATCCCTTTCTTCTGGCAGCGAACGCATAGAGGGTTACATTTGAACAGCTCAGCCCTTGCCTGTCGGAGGGCTCGACCTCTTAGCCTGGTTTCACTTGAGCCAGGTCTGTTTGACCATGATTTACGTTGCAGCAGTTTCTAAAAATCTTTCCTCAAGTTCCTGAAACCACACTTATTTTAACCTAAGGACGAGCTTGTTGCGGTGAACCTCTGCTCCGGTAGCTATCTATTATTCCAATTCATACCGATACCCGCCGGTATTTTTTCGCCTAGTTCGCAGATCCTTGCTACTCAGAGACGGCAGCTGGAACGACAGCAGGGACTTGCTCACCCGTTTTGAAGTGGTGCTGGGCAAGCTGGGAATGAGCCCTGCAGCGCATCAACGCTATAGGTTTTTCCTGTCCATTGGTACATGGCGAAAAGACTTACATTAGTTCTTTAGTGCCAATATGAGTTAATAAAATATCCAAGGAATCAAAGTGTTGAATTATGGCTCGGTTTTTGCTTATCACAGTACATCAGTCTATATCCCGTAGTGCCGTTCTTGCACCTGTACTCTATCTTGCTCTGTCTGCACATAAATAGGGTGTTTTCCCGTCATCTTAGGGGAAACCGTAATGGTGAATAAGGAATATCGATTAGGAATGTATTTGATGAAAATGTCGCAATGCTTATCAGTAATGTCACTGGCGCTATTAGGAACCTTTTACAGCGTCCCGCCTGCATTGGCGACGCCATTTCTGGGTTCAGCGGAAAGTTACGCTGTACTGGGTGCGTCGACGGTGACTAATACCGGCTCGACCACAGTCTGGGGAGACCTTGGTGTTTATTCAGGCACCTCGATCACCGGCTTGGGGAGCATCTCGCATACAGGAACGATACACCAAACTGATGCGGTCGCGCAGCAAGCTCAGGTTGATGCCCTGTCTACATATAATATTCTTGCGGCTCAGGCGGTTACCGCCGACCTAACTGGTCAGGATCTGGGAGGGCTCACGCTCACTCCCGGCGTCTATTTCTTTTTGTCGTCCGCTCAATTGACGGGAACGCTTACTCTTAACGCCCAAAACGATCCCAATGCACTCTTCGTTTTCCAGATAGGGAGCACGCTCACGACCGCAAGCAACTCCGTTGTCGACGTGCTCAATGGCGATACAAATAGCGGCGTATTTTGGCAGGTCGGGAGCTCGGCGACGCTGGGTACCAGCACGTTGTTCGCAGGAAATATTCTCGCGGATCAGAGTATCACCCTGAACACCACGGCAAACATCTTGTGCGGCAGGGCCATCGCGCTAAATGGGGCGGTGACAATGGATACAAACAGCATCTCCAACAATTGCATGGGCGCCGGCGATATTGAGAGCGGGCGCAGCGACTACGGCAGCGTCGGCTTCAGCGGTTTGGGAAACAGCGACGGTGGTAGTCAGACCGTTCCCGAGCCAGCCACGCTTGCATTGCTCGGACTAGGATTCTTGGGGCTTGGGTTTATTCGCCGTCGGCACGGGGAAAATATATAGCCGAATAAAGCTATCAACCAAATTGATAGGAAACGCGGCCGAGCTACAAAACAATATTGCAAGTATTAGGGGTATGCTTTCTCTCTTGATGTGGGGGGCGAGGTAGTCAAACAATTGAAAGTAGTTTTACGATGCCTAGAGAAGAAATTAACTCGCTTTTGAACTCGCTTAATTGCGGAAAATAGCCCTGCGCCCAAACCCGCTCCGGCGGGTTTTTTGTTGGTAGCTTGCAGGCCGCTCTCTACCTGAATCTGCAATGCGCTAAATAGCCGCCTAAACCCGTTTCATTTCGTCTCAAGGAATTTCATAATTGTTGCTATTGTGGTATCGCAAGCGGATGAGCCCGCTCTGCACCTCCGTACCTTGACACTTATACCCGGCCTCCCCGGGTATTTTTTTGCCTGCCTTCTGAAGCAACTTTCAAAAAACAAGCTATATTGAAATCGCAGGGTGGTGAGCAGTTTAAATCATCTTTCTTCCCAGTTCGATGACTGACACTTCCCTGCATCTCTCCATTATCCAATTTATACCCGGCTAGCCATGGGCCGGGTATTTTTTGTTACAGCGGCCCACAAGCCTAGAAGATTTCTCGTCGAAACTCTACCAGAAGCCCTACAGTGGATTTAAGTGGAGGGGTGGCTACCTTCGTATTGCCGAGGTGGGGAATAATTCCTTCCTTGCCGTCCTAGCTCGCTCCGCGGAAGCGGCTGAGGCAGTCAGAAAAAGCTTTGTGTTCCTTAGATAAGTTAACCAGAGCTGCAGCCGAACTTTCATGAAGTTCGACGCGACCATTGTCAAAGACATCTGCGCTAAGCAGAACTGATGACTGAGTTAATACTTCCACACGATAGCGTTCAGTACGACGCTGCTGCCTAACTGCAACATTCGCCAGCATTATGCTACTTGCGTCGAACCCATCCATTAAGCAATCCGTGAAAAGTTGGGTGCTGGAGGTTGGTATTTCACCGTGTTGAGTGAGCTTGAAAGCTCCACTATCAGAGCGAGTGGGGGCTGAGACGCACGCCCCCAGTAGGCTAGCGAGAAGCGTGATATACAGAAGCCTTAACATGGTCGAGCCTGCAAAGTCTGAGAAGAGTTCAAACTTTTGTCTTTATACTCCTAATGGATGAGCATGGCCATGAGTTAATAAGGTCCATGCCGAGTGATGTACCACCTAGGTGTACCACCGCAAAATCATTGAGTACTAGAATGGCGTGGGTAAACAGTTTCAGCCGGATAGTACGGGTATAGGTGCAGAATCTTGAGTGACATTTCACTCAGAACCATGCGTCCTCGGGTTCCAGCACGACCCTCTACTGAACATCTAGGGGCTCGGAGACGATTCCTCAATGGACGATGGGGAGGCGTGCTCCTCGGATTCCGGAGCCCCCTTTCCTCTCCGCCCAATCCGTTTACTATGCCGCTGCAAATTGCTATTTAACTGGGAAATGATGTCTGACGCCACATTAATTATCTGGCTTGAGCCGAAGCCCGTGCGTGTCATTTCCTTATAGAAGGATTTGGCCACGATTTTTGCTATTTGATCGGGGTTATGCAAAACGCTTGTCAATGGGCTGCCGATGTTTTGTTGCGCCTCCTGTATGAGCGCCATCTGTGCGAAACGGGAATTCAGAATACTCTGAAGTTGCAATGTCTGAATCGATTTACCAATAAACATGGCGACGACATCCAGCAAATTCAGGTCACCCGGCCTGAATGATTTTCCGTTTTCGCAATCCGTCACGTTGACCACGCCCACAATCCCGGCATCGATTCTTATTGGTGAGCACAACAGGCTCTTAGGTGAATCGTTGGCGCGGCGTGCCCCGCCGGCGAACCGCGATTCGTGTATGTTCTCGATAAAAAGGGATTTTCCCGTGGCAACTACATGCCCGGCAATACCCTCTCCCTTACGCACCGATTCCTTGTATGCAGCTGCTGCCAGCGGGCCATAACTGCCACAAACTCTCATGCGCGGATTTTCAGGGTCGCCTTCATTCAAAAGCATGATCGAACAATGTTGAGCTTGCAGGATTTTAGCCGTCTTTTCCGCGAGCTGTAAAAGACTGTCGTCGAGACTGTCCGCTACCAGAAAACCGGATATATCCTGAAGCCTGATGAGCTGATTTTCGACACCGTCGGTAACGTCCATTTCTTACCTCATCGGGCTCTGTTGCAAAAAAAGACAAACTAGAACTGTGGTCCTTGATCTGATTTATTATGCCGTGTAGATACCCAATTGCCTTTCAATGGATTTCCCATCGGTACCCCGGTGTGTGCTGATGGCAGGGAGTTCGGTCAGGTAGCCGCGGAAATCCGGGCCTAATTCGAGAAGGTAAAGCGCATTACCGTACGAAAGGGGTCCCCGTCGACGAAAAATAGATATTTAGTACAGCCCTCTGAGCCGGAGTCTCGATGGCAGGCCCAGTTGTTCATGGATAATTAACGGCCAAACTCGACACAGCTGGAGAATTTATTCGCGCGGGATATGAACGATCAAAGATGATTAGAACGTATGCTCGCCGATCCGTCGCTGAGCAATGCGGATGCTAGTGGGGTAAATAGCAACGTCAGCGTCCGGAAAGGAGTCCGGTAAGGCTCGGTTTGCCGAACCTGGCAGAGCACCCGCTCGCTGGCGCATCAATAATAATGCTCATATTTTACTACTGGGGAGACTTGTTCAGGGGTCCCTAGGATCAGTTGTGACAGGAGGCTGGTCAGCCTACGCCATCGTCACCTTTGCGGCTAGCGCCTGGAGCTTCGCATCAAGTTCCCTGGCGGCCGCGAGCACTGGTTCATTTGTCTCGACGGCCATTAGCGATGAGGGCCTTACATATGTCAGGCTGCTTTGATCCTGGTCCTCTTCAATCACGATGAGTTCCACCGGCGCGAAAAGACCCGCCGTCAAATCATGCCGCAACATAGTGATGGCTAGCACTGGGTTTCCGATTATGAAGCGCACTACCTTCTTTTGAATGCCGACTTCCTTTATCCAGGCACCATGATTCATCACGGCGAATAGGATAAAGCCACTGGGGCCCGCATGAGACTCCACTTCCGCCTTGTACGACTCCCAGCTTTCAAACTTTGCAGGAAGGTCGTCGATCATCAGTGGTTTTTCTCCGACGTCGGCCAGCAATGCCCGCACGACTTCGTCAAAACATTTCTTGCTGTCGAATCTGATGCGGGCGCCCTGGAAGGGGATTTCTTGCGGGCTGTCAGTTGTCATCGTCGTTCTCCCGCGGTTACGGCGCAATGATCATCGCCTTCCTCGGCAACAGCAATACGGTGAGCGTTGCGCTCTTCGATATGAGCAACGGGCGTGCGATCAATCAACAGGCTGAGGAGTTCCGGGCGACTATAGTGGCCGCGCGAATCCATTTTTCCCTTGCGCTTATCGATCAAGGAGAAATCAAGATCGGCGATCACCACGCCTTCACCGGAGCGCAGGGGCTCACCCATCAATTCGCCTTGCGGGGAGACAATCGCCGTAAAGCAGCCACTAGAGATCGGGCCGATGGGGCACCCCGTGTCCTGCATAATTTGAGCCTGTTGATCGGCATTCAACCAAGCGGTGGCGTTGACAACGAAGCAGCCGGACTCAAGTGCGTGTTGGCGGATGTTCACCTGGGTCTGTTCGGAGAAGATGTCGCCCCCGAACGATCCGGGATACATCGCGGAATGAATTTGCTCGCTATCAGCCATCAATGCGTAGCGGGCGAGCGGGTTGTAATGTTCCCAGCAAGCCAGTTGACCGATGCGACCGACTGCGCTGTCGACAACCCGCAGTCCGGAACCATCGCCCTGCCCCCAGATCATGCGTTCATGGTAGGTCGGGGAAATCTTGCGGCGGCGCTGAATCAAGGATCCGTCAGCATTGAACAGCAACTGTGCGTTATAGAGGGTGCCACCATCGCGCTCATTTACGCCAATGGATACCACCATCCCGGCTTGCCTACAAGCTTCACCGATGGCGCGAGTAGCGGTCGAGGGTACGGTCACTGCTTGGTCGAGTAATCGGAGGTATTCCGTCTCCATCTCGAATGGCCGCTGTAAAAAGGAGAAATAGGGGTAGTACGGTACCACCGCCTCTGGGAAGGTGGCGAACTGGACGCTTTGGCGGCCAAGCTCGATAATCTTCTGTACGACTTTGCCCACCGTGCCTTCGCGGCTGTAAAGCACAGGGCTGATTTGTACCGCAGCGCCTTTTATGATGTTCATCGCAGAACCTTTTACGGTCAATTATGGAAAGCTGAGGGTGCCGTGCGTGGAGTCGACCAGGCCGTCTGTTCTCGGGAGCATCCGGCCAAGTTAAAACTCTCTCAACGCAGCCCGATCCAGCCCCGCAAGCCTTGAGAATCGTGTGCATTCTGTCGGACGTACTACACGAAGAACTTCTGACGCCCCGTATGAAATTTTTTCTGACCACAGGTCGTCCGCTCTAACCCATCGGTGCAACTCAAAGCGGGCCTTTACTTTTCTAGTACTAGAGATGGAGCACCTTTTTCCTTAATTAGGAAAACAAGGAATTTTGCTGGCTTTGTTCTACTTGCGTTCCGGGAAACGGTGTGAATATCGTTGGGATCTTCATAATAGCTCTGGCCTGGCACCAGCGTGATTTCTTTTCCGCCTTTCACCTGCGTCACGATGGAACCTTCCAGTACGTAAAGAAACACCTGGGCATTGTGGCGGTGGACAGGGCTCGAATAGCCCGGCGGAAAGTCCACGGTGTACATCTCAACTTCCTTGCCGGAAACTCCTGCCAGATCCTTCGATATGAGCGGCGTGACAGTCTCCTGCGCCATCACGGGACGGGTTATGATCAGAGCGCCGGTTATGAGGAATGCCAGCAACAACATTGGCTTTGCAGACATATGCATTGCTCCTTCTAAGCGTATAGTGGTTTAGAATTGTGTGTGAGAAGACAAATCAATGGAGCTGGTCCTACTCGTTTGAACAGGGGCCCACGTTTGTAGGTGGAATATTCGCTGATTCTCGGGCTGCCAGTTCAACCGCCCGGCAGCACCCGGCATAGGTCTCATCAGATGTTTCCCTGCCTAAGCTCGAATGAGGGCCTAGATCCGGCTGTACCAATCCAAGTATTGCATGATTGATGCTCTAGCTTCAGCGGCTGAGTCACAGGCACGCAAATACACCTGCTCTTACTTCACCGACTTCCACAGGCGCTCGACGAACACTTTGTTCCTCCATACCCCTGCCATGCGGAGCTTGCCCCCCTGTTCCTGAAGGCCTGCACAACCTCATGCGCGTGAACTGGCTGCCCTGATCGCTATTCACAACCTCCGGTTTCCTGCCAGGCAGGTTAAATAGTTGCATGTTTATATACAAGGCCCAATTTGACTGTAGTACAGAAAGAATGTTTTGCTAAATAAGGATTACGGTGGCTGGAATTAGAGCCAGCAAGGCCAAGGGTTTACGCACACGCTGTCATGGATAGTCGTAGCGGTGGTCGTCTGAAGCCGTGTGGGCGTCAGTGCGTCGGCGTAAGAACAGGCTCGTCGCTGTTCTTTAACAGAAAGACCAGAAACTTTGCGGGCTTGGTGAGGCTGGCGTTGCGACCGATGGTGTGCACATCGTTCGGGCCTTCGTAGAAGGTCTGGCCGGCTGTCAGCGTCACCGGCTCTCCGCCCTGCACGCTCATCACAATCGAACCCTCCAGCACGTAGATGAAACCATGCGCATTGTGGCGATGCACGGGGTCGACGGCGCCAGGCGGATATGCGACGGTGAGCATCAGGGTTTCCTTGCCCGGATAATCGCCCAGCGCCTTGGTCATCAACGGCGTCACGCGCGCCGATATTGGCGCCTGCTCTGCGCCAGCAGTACCGGCTGCCAACAACAGCAGCACGGCGAGAGTTCTGAAAATAGTCATGGCTTGTTCCTCGTTGCTGGCCTGAGCGGCCGATGGGCCGTGGGTGAGTTCGGCGCGACGACATACCCTCCCGCAGTCGCGCCGATGCATGATCAGCACAGACGGGATTTGTCCAAGCCCAATTCCTTGTCGTACGTGCCGGGACCGCCTGGAAGCCCACATTGACGCGATTCCAGGCGTTGATCGACATCACCAGGAAGGTCAGGTCGGACAATTCCTTCTCGGACAGCTGTGTCCGAACATGCTCGTAGACGTCATCCGGTATGCCGTGGGCGGGGAGCTGGGTCAGGATTTCAGTCCATGCCAACGCGGCGCGCTCGCGCGGAACGAACAGTGTGGACTCGCGCCAGATCGCGATATGGTGCAGACGGAGCGGTCGTTCACCATGGGTCGTGGCTTCCTTGACGTGCATGTCCAAGCAGAACGCGCAGCCGTTGATTTGCGATGCCCTGATATTCACCAGATCATGAATCGACTCCTCGATCGCGGAGTGCCTTAGGGCCGTGCTGAACTCGACGAATTTATTGAACAGCTCGGGTGATTGCTTCTGATACTCGATGCGCTGGGTCATGATGAATCCTCGATGGTGGACAAAGCCCTATCAAGGTGACTGGGTGTCGTCAGTCACCCGGGCCGGGACGGACGCGCCGCGGGACGCAGTCAAGATGTGAGTCGCTGCTGGCGACTGGCTGCATGAAGGCGGATGACAGACAAACCACGTCGATCTCCATGCTTTCTCTCCTATAGGTTTAAACAAATATTTCTATAGTTCCAATTCTCTTTGAAGGACTACTACAGCCACTTCCCAGCCACTTCCTGATCTATCTATAGCACAAAACTCCAGATTTTCTTTCTGGTGGCATTCCAAAGCTGGGTGTCAAGGCTTCGACATCGTGAGGCGCTTAGACGGGCGAGTGCAGACGTCTGCAATTTCAGTCGTTGCCGTTACGGGACGTTCGCGTCGTGACTTTATAAGGTATCCGGATGAGGGATAACGCCTTTATTAAATCTGTCGTGGCAGAGTTCGAAGTCGCTCGATAAACATTAGTAGCGATAGATTCAATACCAGAATGCAGAAGATGAGGAATCGTGAACTCGCCGACGCGCAGAAAGAGTTGCTGGCGCATTCCTTTGGCCATGCCCAGGCATACACAAGTGTCGTGTTGCTCGCTGGATATGCTGGGTTTTTCGCGATCTGAGCATTCTTAAAAAAACGACCTATGTAAAGTGCAAGTATTCAGCTCCGGGTTGTTAATCGCACTGTCGCTAAGGACTGATATCGTCTGGGAAGTCGATCAATCGTTCCATCGCTCTCCCTCCTTGCTGGGGGCTTGCCAGGGCAATAGAGCACCCCGCGAACCTGGAAGAATTATTGGTAGAACACAGTAGACTGGAACGTGAGCGTGTCATTTTGCTAGGGTGAGTCTGGATTGTCGTCTTTGGTTTTACTATTCTTACTGGGGTTCTCAGCTGCAGGAATACTCATCTGGGCGTTTACAGCGACCCTCTGCATGTTTTATATGGCATAGCCAGCGATCAAGGCAATTGGATGTGTACCCAAGTGTGTACCCATAGAGAATAATTGATGTGGAAACGCCAGCGTTCATGCGCTTTGTAGCCCTATAGTTCGGATTCAGATGCAAGCTTGAGTAGCCCTCGGTTGAATTCAAAGCGAAGGGTCGAAACAGGGTTTTAGGAGATGGTGTTGGCCTAGTGGACTTGCTACAGCATGATAAAGCTTGAAGAGGCGTATCCTCGTCCCCATCTGCTTGTTAATTACATCCAGATAAGGAACACTCATGACCGATTCCCTTCACCTTGTCTGCCCGCACTGCCACGCGGTTAACCGCGTGCCCGCCAGCAGACTCGACCAGCGCCCGAACTGCGGCCACTGTCATCAGCCGTTATTCACCGGCCACCCAGTGGAATTGACCGCAAGCAATTTTACGAAATACCTTGATCGCCACGATATACCCGTCCTGGTCGATTTCTGGGCTCCGTGGTGCGGACCGTGCAAAATGATGGCTCCAGCCTATGTGCGAGCCGCGGCCATGCTGGAGCCGCGCGTTCGCTTGGCCAAAGTGAACACAGAAAACGAGCAAGCGCTGGGGGCGCAATATAACGTTCGCAGTATCCCGACCCTGATCCTGTTTAAAGGCGGGCAAGAAATAGCGCGACAGGCAGGAGCAATGACCGCTCAGGATATTGTCCATTGGGTAAACTCTCATTAGTTGAGGTTCGTCGAGTGCGCCCGAAGCTGTTACACTTCAGTCCTCCCAGCCTGCGTGCGCCCTAACCGGCCTAAGCCCGAAAGAGAAAGACGTAAGCCGGCGCTGTGCGGGGATTTTGGGCGAATTTCATTATGACCGCGACGCCGGGTAGTTTATATATCATCAGCGCCCCATCAGGGGCGGGAAAAACCAGTCTGGTTCGAGCACTGCTTCAAAGCGCGGTGGATCTCAGCCTGTCGGTTTCATACACCACGCGGCCGCCACGCCCCGAAGAAGTCGACGGACGTGATTACCACTTTGTCAGTCGTGAAGCTTTCGAGCAGAGGCTGAAGCAGGGGGAGTTCCTGGAAAGCGCTCAGGTTTACGGAAACTTATACGGCACCTCGAAAACATGGATCAATGACGCCTTAAGCGTGGGACGTGACATCCTGTTGGAAATTGACAGCCAGGGCGCCCGGCAAGTACGGCGGGTTTTTCCAGCATCAGTGGCGATCTTTGTCCTGCCGCCATCGCTCGAGGTATTGGAAGAGCGTTTGAGAAACCGGGCTCAGGATAGCCCTGAAGTGATCAGTCAGCGCCTGGCTTCGGCTCGTGACGAGATCAGTCATGTGGGAGAGTACGATTATGTTATTCTCAATGACATGCTCGACCATGCGTTGCATGATTTGAAATGCATCGTGCAGGCCGAACGCCTGAGTGTGGTGAAGCAGCTGGCCCGGCATCATTCCCTTCTTACCCAGCTAGGCTGATCACCGGGTTTATGATGTGAGAGCCCGGGAATACATCAGGTCATCTTGTTGCTCGGTACATATGTACCGATAAAGGTTGCCGTTATTCACATACGCATTCTATACTTCCATTTTCTATAAGTAGGGGCAAGACCATGGCTCGTATTACCGTTGACGATTGTTTAAAAAGAATTCCCAACCGTTTTGACATGACGCTGGTGGCAACCATTCGAGCGCGGCAGCTTTCGATTGGAGGAACACCAATGGTGGAGCCTGCGCGCGACAAGCCTACGGTTATAGCGTTGCGTGAGGTTGCCCAGGGAAGAATCGGGGTGGAAATCCTTTCAACAGGACCGCTTTGATCCAGGTCGGGCAAGCTTTGATGTCTGCTTGATTAGCTGTACATGATCAGCAGTATTGGTTTATCTCGACTCATGAGGACAACTGCGTTCTAGGAACTATACCCGGGTAAGACTTGAAGGAAATCACGATGCGAACACCAGGTTTGCCGAGTTCCTCCGATACTTTGCCCGAGGCAAGTTTCCTTTTTAGCGAACTGTCCAGCTATCTCAAGCGCGAGGACGTTTCCGAGCTTCAGAACGCCTATCTCTTCAGTCAAAGCGCCCATTCCGGGCAATTTCGCAAATCCGGCGAACCCTACATCTCTCACCCGCTGGCCGTCGCCAGCATACTCGGCAAGTTACGCCTTGATACCCAGACATTAGCCGCAGCGCTGCTTCATGACGTCATGGAGGATACTCACGTCTCTAAGGCCGAGATCAGTGATCGATTTGGCAAACCAGTCGCGGAACTGGTTGACGGCGTATCGAAGCTTGACAAGATCGAGTTTCAGACCCATGCGGATGCCCAGGCGGAAAACTTCCGCAAGATGCTTCTTGCGATGGCGCGCGATGTTCGGGTCATCCTCATCAAACTCGCCGATCGGCTGCATAACATGCGGACACTTGAGGCAATGCGTCCCGAAAAACGCCGCCGCATCGCGCGCGAGACCATGGAAATCTATGCTCCAATAGCGAATCGCCTCGGGCTCAACAATATCTATCACGAACTGCAGGATCTCAGCTTCCGCTATCTTTTTCCCACACGCTACAGGGTTCTGGCCAACGCAACCAAGGCGGCACGCGGGAATCGCCGCGAAATGGTCACGAAGATTCTTGACGCGATCAAGCAGCGCTTGAAAACATCCGGCCTTGACGCGGAGGTAAGCGGGCGCGAAAAACAGCTTTACAGTATCTACAAGAAGATGGCGGAGAAGCACCTCACGTTCTCCGAAGTTCTCGATATCTATGGCTTTCGAGTGATCGTCAAAGACGTGCCCTCTTGTTACATCGCGTTGGGCGCGTTACACAGTCTTTACAATCCGATTCCCGGGAAATTCAAAGACTACATTGCCATTCCCAAGGCAAATGGCTACCAGTCATTGCACAGCACGCTGTGGGGGCCCTATGGCACGCCCATCGAAGTGCAGATTCGCACGCCGGAGATGCATAGGATCGCTGAGGCGGGGGTTGCCTCGCACTGGCTGTATAAGAGTACCGACGCAGATCTGAACGATTTGCATATGAAGACCCATCAGTGGCTGCAAAGCCTGCTGGAAACGCTCAGCGACTCGACTGATTCCCTGGAGTTCCTGGAACACCTTAAAGTTGATCTGTTTCCTGGGGAGGTTTACGTATTTACGCCCCAAGGCAAGATATTGGCGTTGCCTAAAGATTCCACGGCCGTTGACTTCGCCTATGCGGTCCATACCGATATCGGGGACTGCTGTGTGGCCGCAAAAATAAATGGCGAGAGCGCGCCTTTGCGCACCGTTCTCAGGAGCGGCGACCGGGTGGAGATCGTAACCGCGTCCCATGCGAAACCCAATCCCGCTTGGCTGAATTACGTGGTTACCGGGAAGGCCCGGTCGCATATCCGCCGTTTTCTTAAAACTATGCAATATGAAGAATCCGCCAGGCTGGGAGAACGTTTGCTCAACCAGGCACTAGGTTCGCTAAAGATAGATCTGCAAACCATCACTGCAGCGCAATGGGAGAAACTGGCCCGCGACAGCGGGGCAAAATCGAAGAAAGACTTGCTGGCCGACATGGGGTTGGGCAAGCACCTGCCCGCGGTTGTCGCGAGACGACTGATCATGCCCGGGGAATCAGCTGCTGGCGCGAGCGGGTCTGCCGACGTCATCACCATACTTGGCACCGAAGGTATGGCAGTGCAATTCGCCAAGTGTTGCCGGCCGATTCCGGAAGATCCCGTTGTCGGCTTCATCAAGAAGGATCAGGGGCTTGTGATACACACCCATGATTGTCCAGCAGTTTTAAAAAACAGGGGTAATTCCGATAACTGGCTGGACGTAGCCTGGGGCAAGGATATAAACAGGCAGTTCGAGGTAAGCATCAAGCTGATGGTCGCCAATCAGCGCGGCGTATTGGCAAGGGTCGCTGCCGCAATCGCCGAGGCTGGCTCCAATATCGACAACGTCGGCATGGAAGGTGATGGCGCGTACACAACCATGACTTTTATGTTACAGGTTCGTAATCGTCATCATCTGGCTCAAGTGATGCGAAACTTGAGGCGTACTTCCGAAGTCGCGAAAATTAGCCGGGTCAAAGGTAATTGAGGCTGACTGAGGCTGACTCGCTTGATCCCGACTGCTTGCTGCAGGGGAGGCAGGCTCTGACTATGTTTCCGATAACCTCTGCTATCAGCTCCGTTCATAAGCCAGGACCGGCGCCAGCCATTTTTCCGTTTCTTCCACCGTCCAACTCTTCCGCCGGGCGTAGTCTTCCACCTGGTCCTTGCCTATTTTCCCGATCGCGAAGTAGTCCGCTTCGGGGTGAGCAAAATAAAAGCCCGATACCGCCGCGGTCGGCACCATGGCGTAGGATTCGGTTATGATAATTCCGGCGTTTTCCGGCGCCTTCAGCAGTTCGAATAATGGCCCCTTCTCGGTGTGGTCCGGGCAGGCGGGATAACCGGGAGCAGGGCGGATGCCGCGATACTCTTCCGCGACGAGCTGTTCGGTGCTCAGGTCTTCATCTTTGGCAAAACCCCAAAACTCGCGCCGTATCCGCCAGTGCATGTGCTCGGCGAAAGCCTCAGCCAGGCGATCGGCCAGCGCTTTCAGGATAATCGCGCTGTAATCGTCATGTGCCTCCTCAAACGCTTTTATCCGCGCGTCGATGCCGAGCCCGGCAGTAACGGCAAACGCCCCGATCGTATCCCGGATACCCGTTTCCTTGGGCGCGACGAAATCTGCCAGGCACAGATTAGGGCGTCCGGGAGGCTTCGTGGTCTGCTGCCGCAAGTTGTGAAATGTCATTGCCAACCGCGTACGCGCCTTATCCGCATAGATTTCTATATCGTCGCCATCGACCATGTTTGCCGGGAAAATGCCGAACACGGCATTGGCGGAAAGCCACTTTTGTTCGACGATCTTCTTCAGCATGGCCTGCGCATCGCGGTAGAGCGTAGTGGCCGCCTCGCCGACGACCTCGTCTTGCAGAATCGCGGGAAAGCGCCCCGACAATTCCCAAGCCTGAAAGAATGGCGTCCAGTCTATGAACGGGACGATCTTTTCCAGGGGATAATTTTTCAAGGACCTCACGCCGATAAAATCGGGCTCGGGCGGCGTGTACGAGGTCCAATCCGTCTTGAACGCGTTTGCACGTGCCTGCGCGATGGATAGCATCGGCGCCGGTCCTTTCTTGTTTTTATGCTGGATGCGAACTCTCTCGTACTCAACCTGAATTTCCCGGACGTACTCCGTCCGTAAATCGTCTGACAGCAGGTTGCTGCATACGCTCACGGCCCGGCTTGCATCCGGCACCCACACCGTCACGCCGCTATAATGCGGTGCCACTTTCACTGCGGTATGTACGCGAGAAGTGGTGGCGCCACCGATCAGCAGCGGAATCGTGAAGCCCTCGCGCTCCATTTCCTTCGCTACGTGCGCCATTTCTTCCAGCGAAGGCGTGATCAGGCCGGAAAGTCCGATCATATTCGCGTTCTCGCGCCTGGCCATATCCAGTATCTGGGCGGAAGGCACCATCACGCCCATATTGACGACCTCATAATTGTTGCACTGGAGCACCACGGTAACGATATTCTTGCCGATATCGTGCACATCGCCCTTGACCGTCGCGATCACGATTTTGCCCTTGGCCCTTGAGTCGCCCGACAATTGCTTTTCCGCCTCGATGTAGGGCAGCAGGTGTGCCACGGCCTGTTTCATTACCCGGGCGGACTTGACTACCTGAGGCAGAAACATCTTGCCCGAGCCGAACAGGTCGCCGACCACGTTCATCCCGTTCATGAGCGGGCCCTCGATCACCTGAATCGGCCGTCCGCCTTGCTCGGCTATTTCCAGCCTCGCCGCCTCGGTATCCTCCACAATATAGGTAGTGATGCCCCTTACCAGCGCATGCGTCAGGCGCTGCTGTACCGGCTCATTCCGCCACGAGAGATCTTCCGTGTTCTCCTTGCTTTTTCCCTTGAAACTTTCGGCGAATTCGACCAGACGCTCGGTAGGTGTTGCATCTCCGCCTTCCTTGGGCGAGCGGTTGAGCAGCACGTCCTCCACCCGCTCCAGCAAATCTTTGGGAATATCGGAGTAGACGCCCAGTTGCCCCGCGTTAACGATGCCCATGGTCATGCCCGCGCGCACCGCGTGGTAGAGAAACGCGCTATGGATCGCTTCCCGCACCGGTTCATTGCCACGGAACGAGAATGATACATTGGATACCCCGCCGCTTACCTTGGCGTAGGGAAGCGTTTGCTTGATCAAGCGGGTGGCTTCGATGAAATCCACGCCATAATTGTTGTGTTCCTCGATGCCTGTGGCGACCGCGAAAATGTTCGGATCAAAAATGATGTCCTCAGGAGGGAAACCGACCTGATCGACCAGAAAGCGGTAGCAACGCGTACAAATGTCCACCTTGCGTTGCAGCGTGTCGGCTTGGCCGGATTCGTCGAATGCCATCACAATGACTGCCGCGCCGTAGCGACGGGCGAGTTTGGCATGCTCCAGGAACTCCGCTTCGCCTTCTTTCAAGCTGATCGAGTTGATGATCGCCTTGCCCTGCACGCATTTCAGTCCCGCGTCGATTACGGACCACTTGCTTGAATCGATCATCACGGGTACGCGGCTGATATCCGGTTCGGCGGCCAGCAGGTTCAGGAAGGTGACCATCGCCTTCTGCGAATCGAGCATCGCCTCGTCCATATTGATATCGATGATCTGCGCGCCGTTTTCCACTTGGTTGCGGGCGACGCTCAGCGCTTCCGCGTAATTATTGTTCAGGATCAATCGGGAAAACGCTTTCGACCCCGTGACGTTGGTTCGCTCGCCGACGTTTACGAACAGCGAATCATCTCCGATGTTGAGAGGCTCAAGGCCGGAAAGGCGCAACTTTTTTGGAATATCAGGCAGGGGCCGAGGTGCAATACCGTTTACCGCATCTGCGATGGCCTTAATGTGCGCGGGCGTAGTGCCGCAGCAACCGCCCACGATATTCACAAAGCCGGATTGCGCAAATTCCTTGATCAGGCTGGCGGTATATTCCGGCGATTCATCATAGCCTGTCTCGGCCAGGGGGTTAGGCAGCCCGGCGTTAGGATGGGCGCTTACGTATATACCCGAGACACGCGAGATTTCTTCGATGTAGGGACGCATCAGTTCAGCCCCAAGCGCACAATTGAGCCCCACCGACAACGGGCGGGCATGGCTCACGGAGTTCCAGAAGGCTTCCGGTGTTTGTCCGGACAGCGTACGCCCGGACGCGTCGGTGATGGTTGCAGAAATCATCACGGGAACACGCACGCCGTGATCCACGAAAAACTGGTCTATGGCAAACAGCGCAGCCTTGGCATTTAGCGTATCAAATATGGTTTCGACAAGGAGGATATCCGCTCCACCGTCGATCAGGCCGCGAATACTTTCCGTATAGTCGGTCACCAGTTGATCGAAGGTGATGCCGCGAAACCCAGGGTCGTTAACATCCGGAGAGATCGAAGCGGTTTTGGTGGTGGGCCCCAAAACGCCAGCCACAAAACGTGGCTTCTCCGGCATGCGTGCTTCGATGGCAACGGCCGCTTCCTTCGCTAGTTTTACCCCGGCAAAATTAAGCTCGTACACCAGATCCTGCATGTGGTAATCCGCCATCGACGCAGCGTTGGAATTAAACGTATTGGTCTCGACGATGTCCGCTCCAGCCTCGAGATAAGCCTCGTGGATGGAACGGATGACCTGTGGCTGGGTAAGCGTAAGAAGGTCGTTATTTCCCCTGAGATCGTGCGGAAACTCGGCAAAGCGTGCGCCACGGTAGTCCGCTTCGTTGAGCTTGTGGCTCTGGATCATGGTTCCCATGGCTCCATCGAGCAGCACGATGCGGCTTGCAAGAAGGCTTTTCAGCAATTCGGTACGGGGATTTTCATTCATCGCAAACGATAGGTTTCAGGTGGAGCCTGATTCTACCATGGCCCTATCCGTATTTTCCCCTGGGTGCAAGGACATAGAGCAGTGTATGGGAATGCAGGGCTCCGGGCGCTACGCCCAGCTGAAGTGGGAAAGAGGCCATCGTAAAATCCTTCAGCAACCAGGCGTTTCCAGTCCGCGCCAGACTTAACTCCGGAAACGGGCAGAAAATAACAGGAAAATGCCTTGATTCGGGCCTGATCTTGACCTACAAAGTAGATGCAGGCTTCCATGGGCTTGAACAGCCGGCTTCGTCGCATCTTTGAATAGTCGCTCGCTGCCAGGACAACGAGAGGATGGTTGGTCTAGCATCCGCGCTCAAACTGTCACATAACGTTGATGATCCTCCTGCTAAGAAAATGACCATCCTCTCCTATCCTTTGAAGCGTGGCGAAGCTTTGAGGCTGCCGGTGGCGGAAGCTGAGCCTCCCGTTCGAGTGCGTATTGTTCACGCGGAGGTAAAGGGTCGCGCCAGGCTTAAAGTCAAAGGCTTGTATCGCTGCGAGCCAGTCAGGCTCAGGATTGAGTCTGCGTTGGTACGCGACGCCGGGGTTAGACAGGTGAGCGCAAACGTTCTCACCGGCCGCGTATTGGTTGTTTTCGATCCCACGCGGACTGTTGAAGAAATCACTGTCCTGGTAGAAGCGCTGCTAGCCGCGGGACCTGCTGCAGCCGAGCAAAATACGGCTGCGAATATTCACCCGCTGCGTCCTTCGCAATTGGCGGTCTCTGCTAACGCCGGTCCGGCTTCTGTGCAAGACCGGGTGTCCTGGCACGCATTATCTCGCGGCGCGGTGCTAACAGCATTGGAAACTTCAAAGGATCGTGGGCTTAGCCAGGCCGCGGCGCAACGGAAACTGCGGCGCTTCGGACCCAACAGCTTGCCAGAGAGCCGACCTCGCTCGGGGTTGAGTATTTTTCTGGGGCAGTTCAAAAGCCTTCCGGTTGTTTTACTGGGAGCGTCGGCGGTGCTTTCCGCGGCGACGGGGGGGCTTGCCGATGCGGCGGTGATCCTTGGGGTCGTGATGATCAACGCGGGCACTGGCTATGTCACCGAAGCGCAGGCAGAGCGAACGATTAATGCGCTGGGACACATCCACCAACAGAACGCCAGCGTGATCCGTGACGGCCGTTTGGTCAAAGTGGAGGTTGAAGCCTTGGTGCCCGGCGATGTCCTGGTTCTGGTACCGGGGACCCGAGTAGCTGCCGACGGGAGAGTGCTGGAGTCGCGCAGCCTGATGGTGGACGAGTCTGCGCTTACCGGAGAAAGCTTGCCGGTTATCAAGCGGGTGGAGACCCTGGACCAGACCGATGTGCCGCTGGGGGATCGGTTCAACATGGTGTACAAGGGCACGGCCGTCACGGGGGGCAGTGGTCTGGCAGTGGTGGTGGGGACTGGCCGGTACACCGAAATCGGCGCCGTCCAGTTGCTCGTTGGCGAAACCCGGTCGCCGGAAACCCCGATGCAGACGCAGCTTGACGCGCTTGGCAATCAAATGGTGCTGCTATCCGCTGGCATCTGCGGAGTCGTGTTTTTGATCGGGCTCACGCGTGGATACGGCTGGCTACAAATGCTGAAGACATCGGTATCCCTTGCAGTTGCGGCAGTGCCGGAAGGCCTGCCCACCGTGGCGACGACCACTCTGGCGCTGGGCATCCGCAACATGCGCCGGCATCATGTGCTGGTGCGGCATCTGGACGCTGTGGAGACTTTAGGCGCCATGCAGGTGATCTGCCTGGACAAGACCGGTACGCTTACCCTCAACCGAATGACCGTGCTGGCAGTGCACTGTGGCGGACGTCACATCACGCTCGCAAACGATATATTTTGCGACGGGGGCGTGAGAATGGACCCCGCCCAGAGTGATGAATTGCTGCGCCTGGCGCATGTGGCAGTCCTGTGCAACGAAACGGAGGTGAATGGCTCGGAAGGCGGGTATGAGCTCAAGGGCTCGGCCACTGAAAGTGCGCTGGTGCATCTCGCCATTGCCGCTGGCGTTCCAGTGGACGAGCTCCGACGGCAGTATCCACGATTGCGCGTGGAATACCGTACCGAGAATCAGAACTACATGCGCACCGTGCATGCGGTGAAAGGAGACGGAATGTTGATCGCCGTCAAGGGCAGTCCAATCGAAGTGCTGGAGATGTGTAACTGGTGGATCAAGGATGGAGTCCGCCTCCCGCTTACGGAAACAGATCGCGCCGCTATACGCATCGAAAATGATCGCATGGCTGCGGAAGCTCTGCGCGTGTTGGGATTTGCCTATGCGGAACTGGCGCAAGCCGATCAACCGGCCGCAGAAGAGCTCGTCTGGCTTGGATTGACCGGTATGGCGGACCCTTTGCGGGAGGGCGTCAGGGAGCTTATCGCTTTATTTCATCAAGCGGGGATCGATACGGTAATGATCACGGGCGATCAGAGCGCAACCGCCTACGCCATCGGTAAGGAGCTTGGACTGTCCCGCAGCGGGGAACTGGATATTCTCGATTCCACCAGACTTGAGCAACTGGATCAGGAGGTTCTCACCGGCCTCGCGCAGAAGGTTAATATCTTCTCCCGGGTCAGTCCCGCGAACAAACTCCAGATAATACAGGCGTTGCAACGAGGCGGCAAAGTCGCCGCCATGACGGGGGACGGAATAAACGACGGGCCGGCGCTCAGAGCCGCCGACATCGGCGTGGCGATGGGTGAAACCGGCACGGATGTCGCCCGGAGTGTTTCTGACGTAGTACTGGAGGACGATAATCTGCACACGATGATCGTCGCGATCTCGGAAGGTCGCACGATCTACAACAATATTCGCAAGTCAGTCCATTTTCTCACCGCTACCAATCTCTCCGAGATCATGGTGATGCTCGGTTCCATCGGAAGCGGGCTCGGCACTCCGCTTACCACCATGCAGTTGTTGTGGATTAATCTGGTGACCGACATTTTTCCGGCCCTGGCGCTTGCCGTCGAGCCGCCCGAGCCAGACATTTTATGCCGGCCGCCAAGAGATCCGCGGGAACCTATCATAGGACCCGCCGACTTCAAGCGCTACGGGTTCGAATCGCTCACTATAACCGCAGGGTCGATGGCCAGTTACGGCTATGCGATTGCACGTTATGGGGTCGGGCCGCAGGCTGGCTCAGCTGCCTTCATGACCCTGACCTTGGCGCAACTGTTGCATGCCTATAGTTGCCGTTCCGACCGCAACAGCATTTACGGCCGTGAAACGCTACAGTCCAATTCCTACCTTAATATGGCGGTTGGCGCAACCGCGGCATTGCAATTGGCGGCCGTGGCTGTACCGGGACTTAGAAGCCTGCTGGGGACCGCCATGCCGCGCCCCATGGATGTGGCAGTGATAACCGCGGGGTCAGGATTGCCCTTTCTACTGAACGAAGCGACCAAAGGGCGCCCTTCCAACCCCGCCAACCCTAGGGGACGGTTGCAGGCGCTTTCGCCTTCCTCCGGCGACACTGCAGGGGTCTAGGTCATGAAGCAGGATTTCATGTTCAGCTCTGAATCCGTGACTGATGGCCACCCGGATAAGCTCTGCGATCAAGTGAGTGATGCGCTTATCGATCGCTTTCTCCAGCAGGATCCCTTTTCGAAGGTCGTGGTGGAGTGCGCAGTGTCCAAGGGAATATTATTTATCGCTGCACGCTTCGCTTCCCTGGCCTCGGTTGACATTCCAGACGTGGCTCGACAGGTCATCGGTCAGATCGGCTACGAGCATGAGGATTTCAACGCGAAGGACTGCACTGTCATGACGAGTTTGATGGAACTACCGGTAACGCCCTACCCGAAACTGGATGAGCGCAAGATGAATGAGGAAGAGGTGGAAGCCGTAACCGCCAAGAACCAGGGCAATGTATTCGGTTTTGCTTGCAACCAGACCGCAGCCCTGATGCCGCTGCCCATCTGGCTCTCGCATAAACTTGCACGCCGGCTTGCAGCGGCACGTTTGCAGAAGCAGTTGGCCTATCTCGCTCCCGACGGAAAGACACAGGTGGGCGTGGAATACCGTGATGGCCAGCCTTACCGCATTCACTCGGTGACCCTGGTGTCGAGTCAGCGGAGCGACACTCCGAGGGGAGTTCGGTCGTTGCGCGACGACCTCTACGAAAATGTGATCGAACCGGCATTCCTGGGCGAGAAAGTGCGCCCCGACGCACATACTCATGTTTTCATCAATCCGGACGGACCCATTATCGACGGAGGGCCGGCGCTGCACTCTGGGTTAACGGGGCGCAAGAATGCCATTGATACTTATGGCGAATACTCCCGTCAGTCCGAGTCGGCACTATCAGGTAAGGACCCGTCCCGGATCGACCGGGGCGGCGCCTATGCAGCCCGTTACGCCGCAAAGAACGTGGTCGCGGCTGGCCTCGCGCAAGCTTGCGAGGTACATCTCGCGTATTCGATAGGGATTGCCAGGCCAGTCAGCGTGCAAGTCGACTGCTTCGGTACCGGTCGCATTCCCGACGAGGAAATCGCGGCCCGCGTTCAGGCCCATTTCGATTTCCGCCCGGCCGGAATCATCCGCGCATTCAACTTGCGCTATCAACCCCAGGTGGTTCGCGGAGGCTTCTACCGCCGACTAGCGGTATACGGTCATGTGGGACGAATGGATGTTGGGCTGCCGTGGGAGCGGACCGATAAGACGGCGTTACTGATTTAGAGGGTCTAATGGGTTGGACCCTGTGCGCTACCATGTCATGTTCGCGCACTCATGCTTCGGACCGACCCCGTTAAAATCCTGATTATTAGATCAGCGCTGCGACAAGAGCTGTGGCCGACCGTTCCAGGGCGGCCTCGACCAGTTTTTGCACGAAGGTGTCTGTCACCTTTTGCATGGGGTGGACTTCATAAGAGACATTGTGAGCGATATGCTCCACATTCCGAATATACCCTTGGTCGTGCAGGTTGTTCAGGATTGCGGTAGAGCTTACCACGCCCGCATCGTACTTGATCACAATGCTGCCCGTGATTATGCTGACGTCAGTCTCCAGAACGCCATGCATTCCCTCCAGGCAGAGCTTCAATTGCCGGGCCCGGGATGAGTTCTTCTTTAGCGCCGCAGTCTTTATGCGCAACCGGCCGGGTACGTGGTGAACATAAAAAGCCATGTATTTGCCCTCCATTAGGATATCGTGTCCTTACGATGGCATTTAACCAGCTCTTTGTTACAGCTTGATTAAATATGGGGGGTTATAAAACGATCAGGCTGACGGTGAAATAGTAGACAACGAGGGTGAGAACGTTCTGAAAGATGGTGGCAAGCGGACCGCTGCCGAAGGCGGGGTCTTTGCCCAAACGGAAGAATGTCCACGGAAACAGAAAGCCAATGCTTGTGGCGACGGACCCGGCCGCGAGCAACGCCAGTGAAACCGCCAATGCCAGGCGGACATCGCCGAATATGAGCCAGACGACCGGGAAGGTTAGCGCGCCGAGGGTAAGGCCGATGATTAATCCAGTTCGCAGTTCTCCGGCTATCATCGTACCCACGGGCGCATCGCTCAGGGAAAGACCGCGCACGGCGATCGCCTCGGTTTGGGTTCCGACTGCGTCCGCCAGGTAAACAAGGCCCGGCACAAAGAACGCGATCATCACCTGCGACTGCAGCGCGTGTTCGAATCGCGTCATCACGTAGGTCGCCAGCATACTGCCCATCAGCCCCACCAACAGCCATGGCAGCCTGTCCCTCGCGCGGCGTATCGGGGACGATTCCATTGCCGTGCGGGCTTGCAGATTGTAATGGCGAATGCCGGTGAAGCGGTTCAGATCTTCTATGTGTTCGTGGCGCAGAATTTCCAGCAATGCTTGTGGCGGCACCACGCCTAGCAGGCGTTGCTGCTCGTCTACCACTGGTACAGCGGCAAGCCCATTGACGATGGCACGGGATGCAACCGTTTCCTGATCCGTCTCGGCGTACGCGGTTGGGAAAGGTCTGCGCAAAATATCGCGTAAACAGTGGTGGGGTGCCGCCGCGAGCAGCCGGGGTAGAGGCACCATTCCTATCAACGTGTTTGTCCTGTCAATTACATAAATCGTGTCGGCGTAGTCAAAGTTATTGCCCGGCAATCTGGCCAGAACCGAAGTGACAGTTTCGTCCGGACTACCCGTTGGCACCTGCCTGACCAAGTGGATGGCGGCGGTTTCGCGTGTGGCTATCGGCAGATCCGAGTGAGGGGTTTCCATTACCGCTGGTAGCCGTCGTCATGGGCTCACTGTAACAATCCGAGGCAGCCTTTTACCCAGCCATACGATCGGGCATAATCCCCGGCCATCAATGCCGCGCGCAGGGAATACCGGGGCGAGCCTGTGCGCCGCCCCGGGCAACATATTACATCGGAGGAGGAGGCGTACGGTCGGCTTCTAAGGGCTTGCGATCCGGCGGGGCGACACGATCTTCGTATTCCGAAGACCTGGGCAGCGCCGCGTTTGCAACATCTTTAACGCCGGTTACAACACTAAGAAGAATGTCGCGCACGTTGGCCACTGCCGTGGTCCCGATCCCTCCGACCGCGTCCGCTGCTCCGCCGGCCACCGCCCTAACGGTTTCAATTACGTTACCACCCGTCTCGCTAGTTGCCTCGGCTACGCCGTCCACAGTTCGCTTCGCCACCATCAATGTGTCGCCCCCTACCGCAGCCGTGCCATTCACTGCGGCCCTGGCAGTCTCTGTGGCCGCCGCGATGACGTCTCCACCCACATCGGAAACGCCCAATACGACACCCTTCGCGACGCTCTTGGTGGTAACCACCAACCCCGTCCCGACATCATCGGTCGCTGCCAGCGCGCCTTTGACCACATCCCTGGTAATGTTGACCGCTTCCGCACCGACTGCACCGGTCGCTCTTATCGAGTTTGACACGGTGTTGCGTACCAGGCTGACGATTTCAGTTTCCATTTCATCGATGCCGCGCAGACTGGCAGCAATCCCCGTTTTCACGGTAGTGCCTGCCGCCCCCATATCCCGTGCGGCGGGAGACTCGGCCGTCGAACCGATGCGCTCTTCCTCTGGTTCGCGGGCCCGAGCTTCTCTGTCGCGGTGTTCTCTGTCGCGGGCTTCTCTCTCTCGGGCTTCTTTATCGAGGTATTCTTTATCGCGATTCTCTTCGCTCCGGGCGCGTATTTCACCCTGTTCGGCGGCGCGAATTTCTTCGTTGCTCGGCGTTTCGTCCCCCGTGGTTGGTCCGCTGGGTTTTCCTGTTTGAGATTTCGCCATTTCGAGTACCTCCTGTTGTCATTGCGGCAAATTACGTTCGAGTGCATCTACCTTGAAGAGGACGCGTTGGCCGCGTTTCTTTTATACGATTGTCGGTTTTATATCACCTTTCCCATTGGCATAAGAGCGTCGGGGCTAGAGGAGCTTGAAGCAAGTTGCCCTCCTGATGTTTATGCTGAGCAGGGTTTACTTAGACCGATGAACCATCGGTATGCTTCGGCTTTAACCGGCTTTAACCGGCGTTGCCCAGTGTTTCCAGCTGCCGGGCCGCTCTCGTTTCACCTCAACCCAGTTCCGGGTTGCTAACACCATTTTCCTGAGTCACGAGATATGCATACCAGAACGCGGCTATTGCCGGGACTGCGATATTGCCTTCTATGGCTTGAGCAATACCGAGCCCCACCCAGCCCATAATAATCAGCGGACGTAAACTCGCGCGGTTGTTCCGAGTTGCTTTCGGCTTAGGTCTGGAGGCTTTGCGGGTCGGAGTTGCGTTTGCAGCAACCGATGGAACCGCGAAAGCCGCGGTGCCCGCTTCGGGCGCTTCTGTGGCGAGCTGAAACAGCCCCTGCTCCGCAGCGTGTTGCAAAGCAGAGGGCTCGTCTGGGCGGTGGTGAACCACCACGCTGCCTGTCCGGCAGTTTGTCTCCACCGCCACAACGCCGGGACTTTCGCTCAACGCTTTTTCCACCGCGTCGAAATACCCCTCGTCCCGCCGCCTTTCTTCTATCTTGAGGCGTTTTCTGCCCGGCAGGGCATGCGCCACTCGTGCCAGCGGAGCCATCACGCAGCCGGAGTTCCAGACCCACCTTCTTGGCCGGCATTACCGGCTTGGCCAGGCTGCGCCCCGGGGGCAACGGCCGGGGTTGCCCGGTCCGGTTCGCTAGACTGGGCAGAGGCGGCTCCACTAGCCGGGCGGTGTCCTGTATTACTGTCCTTACCCGTCTGGGTGCCGCTGGTTGTCACAGCTGCAGCGCCACCCGCCCCCGTCTCAGCGTCCAGTTCTACCTTTGCCTCCGCGACCAGGTCATCAACCGTCTCGCTCAATTCTGCAAACGATTCGCGTCCTCTCTCATAAGCGGTGATGCTGGTCTTTATGATCGACTTGGTAAGGGGCTTTACAATGCGTGCGAGCATGGGCAGCAGGATGGGTGCCAGCAGCGTTGCACCAACCCCGGCCGCGAGTCCGGTCACAATATTGCTTTTGAATTCTGAAGCCATGGCTCACCCTCCTTTCTTTGCTTGCCAAATAATATTTATAGGGGAAATGCGTCGGAATACAAGTTTTGTAATAAAAAATTCATATTCAAGGGCTTGGAACAGTTAGAGCTCCAGCAAATATTGACGAGGCATAACTTTTAGTCTTTGGCGGTCAGCGGTTTCTGTCCCTTTTGTCAGCTAGTCGGTCATCAAACGGACAGCATTGGCATGCTATATGTTGTTATGGTTGAACATCAGAGCCCGACCTGTATCAGGAGCTTTGTTCGCCAATTTACGCCCACGCCCTCCTACGTCGGCATTGAAAAGTACAATATTTCGAATACTGCCGCCTATACTGCAACAAAACTGCAACATTACAGTACGGCACAAAGGTCTTGACGATGCGGATTGCTACCGTGTACTTTCGAATCGGATAGAGAAAAAGCCCATACGCAGCAAGTTGGTTTTGAAACTTTTTTGCCTTCAACCGGACATAGCTCCTCGGTTCGACTAACTTCAAGCGACCCAAGCCCATGGAGTCATCCCCCGCGGGAAACCGGATGCAGCGCCTCGCGACCGGCATGCTCATCACGATGCTCGTCATTCTGGTTCTCACCAACGTGTTTCTCTCACTCCACCCGTCGGTTGGATATCTGCGCGCTTTCGCCGAGGCGGCCGTCGTGGGTGCCATGGCCGACTGGTTCGCGGTGACCGCCTTATTCCGCGAGCCGCTCGGCCTGCCGATTCCCCACACGGCGATTGTTCCCCGCAATAAGGAACGCATCGGTGAGGCATTAGGCCGCTTTGTCGAGCATAATTTCGCTTCCCCGGAAGTGGTCTCGTCCAAATTGGCGGGCGTGGACATGTGCGGCAGGCTGGCCCGCTGGCTGTCCGACCCCGAGCGCACCGAGGCAATCGCAAGTCACGTAACCCGTCTAATTCCGCAACTGCTGGATTCGGTTGATGACCATGACGTGAAGCGCTTCGTCTCGGGTGGCTTGGCGCATGGGGCCCAGCGAATCGATCTTGGGCCACTGCTCGGGGAAGTGGTGGCAATGCTTACCGCCGAAAAGCGGCACCAGGTATTGCTCGACAAGTTGTTACGTGAAGCTGACGAGTACATTACCGCGAACGAACCCCGCATTCGCGGGCGCGTACGCGAGAATACCGCCTGGCTGTGGCAACGGCTTGCGATGGATGAGAAAGTAGCGGACGGTGTCATGGCCGTGCTGCGGGAAGCTTTCGCGGAGATTGGGCGGGATTCCTCGCATCCGCTTCGTGTCAGACTCGACCAGGCCATCGAGAAGCTGGCATCTGAACTGGCTACTTCGCCAGAGTATCGCGAGGAGATTGTCCTGCACACGCGCAGGCTCTTGGATCATCCGGCACTGCGCGACTATGCTGCAGGCGTGTGGCGCGATATCCGCCGCACCCTGCGAGAGGATGCCTTAAGCGCAGATTCGGTGCTGAAATCCTGGCTGCGGGAGATGATCGAAGCCGGTACCCAGGCGTTGCTTCGCAAAGACGAACTGCGCGGTCGAGTTAATGGATGGATGCATGAAGTAGTGGTGGAGGTAGTGCAGTCTCATCAACATGACGTAGGCGTGCTTATCGCGGATACCGTACGCGGTTGGGACACCGAAACGGTAACCACGCGGATCGAGCGGCAGGTGGGTGAAGATCTTCAATATATCCGTATTAACGGGACCTTGATCGGCGGGTTGGTGGGGCTCGCTATCTATAGCGTGTCACGCGCCTTCGGCTAAGCTTGCAATAACGAGATGACTTAAAGTCATGAAGCCGATGGTCCTGGGCATGCTGCGAGCAACCTGTGCGTCTCAGCTAGTTTTTATCCAGCTTGCGGTATTGCACCGCTTCCGCGATGTGCAAACTCCTGATGCCATCGCTTTCCGCCAGATCCGCAATGGTTCTCGCCACTTTAAGGACGCGATGATAGGCTCGGGCGGAGAGATTCAGCCGGCTGATGGCTTGCCTGAGCAGGCTTTCCCCCGCGTTATCCGTCACGCAGTATTTATCGATGTCCGTCACCGTCAGCCCGGCGTTGGTTTTGCCTTGTCGTGCCAGTTGCCGCTGGTGTGCTCTCTCGACCCGTTCCCTGATCGTGTCGCTTGAGTCGCCGTGAGCCTGGCGCATTAAATCATCCTCGGACGCGGCGGGAACTTCGATCTGGATGTCGATGCGATCGAGCAGCGGGCCCGAGATCCTGCCCCGGTAACGCGCTACCTGATCGGGGTTGCAACGGCACTTTCCGCTGTAATGCCCGAGATAACCGCAAGGGCACGGATTCATGGCGGCAATCAACTGGAACCGGGCGGGAAAGTCGGCCTGACGGGCCGCGCGTGATATGGTGATGCGCCCCGATTCGAGGGGTTCGCATAATACTTCCAGTACTTTTCGGTCAAATTCCGGTAGCTCATCCAGGAACAATACACCGTTCATTGCCAGGGAAATTTCGCCGGGACGCGGATTGCTCCCGCCGCCCACCAGGGCAACGCCCGAAGCGGTATGGTGCGGCGCCCGGTAAGGGCGGCGTTTCCAGTTAGTCGCATTGAAACCCCCGCTCCCCAGGGATTGCATGGCCGCCGATTCGAGCGCTTCATCTTCGGTCATGGATGGCAGGATGCCGGGAAAACGCGCGGCAAGCATGGATTTGCCGGTGCCCGGCGGCCCCATCATTAACAGGCTATGACCGCCCGCCGCTGCGATCTCAAGGGCACGTTTTGCATGATTCTGTCCTTTGACCTCTTCCATGCCGGGGTAGGGTGATATCCCCGTCTCTGTATTGCTATTTCTTTCCGTCCCATCCTGGCTGAGATAGCGCTGCATCGGCTCACGCCCGGCGAGGTGGGCGCAAATCTCGAGCAATGATGTCGCCGCATAAACCACGGCTTCCTTGACGAGCGCCGCCTCGGCGGCGTTTTGCCGCGGGAGCACGAAACTGCGCCCGGAGCGGGCTGCGCGGTACGTCATCGCCAACGCTCCGCGTATCGCGCGCAGTTCTCCCGTCAGGGCGAGTTCGCCAGCCCATTCGTATTGGTCGAGCTTGTCAGAAGGGATTTGCCCGGTTGCTGCCAGAATGCCTAACGCGATGGGCAGGTCGAAGCGCCCGCTCTCCTTGGGCAAGTCGGCGGGGGCAAGGTTGACCGTAATGCGGCGCGCGGGGAATTCAAACTGCGCATTCTGCAGCGCCGCACGCACCCGGTCCTTGCTTTCCTTCACTTCCGCTTCAGGCAGGCCCACGATGGTAAAGCTGGGCAGGCCATTGGCAATATGCGCTTCCACTGTGACCAGTGGAGCTTCCATGCCGGAAATAGCACGGCTATACAGAATCGCTAGCGGCACCGGAAATTCTCAGCCATCCAACTCCACACCAACAAAATGTGGAACACATGCGCGGGGAACACTATTTGCCGCACAAGGCACGCAACAGCTGCGTCGAGTTATTTCCGGAGATCAAACTTATTCCGTTTCCGACAGATCATCCAGCGTCTCAGGCGGAACATCCAGCGTGTCGCCCAAGCTATCAGATTTCGAAGCGGCTTCCAGGGCAGCAACTCGTGTTTCTAATGCCGTCAGTAACTCGCGCGTGCGCTTCAGCACCTCCTGCTGCACTTCAAACTCTTCCCGCGTCACCAGATCCAGGCGAGTGAATATTCCCCCGAGCATAACCCGAAGGTTTTTCTCCACATCCTTCACCGGGCTCTGCGCCAGCAGTTCGTTTACCTTGGTTACAACTTCATCCACCATTTTTTGGTTGAGCATGATGTCCTCCGATGATTTCTGCTCCGTCATCCGGTCGGATGAGGAGTGATGCATGCATGTTAAAATCTCATACTTCGGCCAAATAGGCAATCAGCGGAATTATTATGGAACGATTCGTCCTTCTGGAACATTGGCTCAAGACGCAGTTGCCCGATAAGGATTTCACATTGTCGCCTGCTTCCGCAGATGCGAGTTTCCGCCGTTACTTCCGGGTAACGCTCGGCGACGGGACATTAATCGCGATGGATGCGCCGCCACCACAGGAAGATTGCGGCCCTTTTCTGCACGTGGCCGGATTATTCGCCGAGGCAGGCGCGCATGTGCCGGAGATAGTGGCGCAGGATGTGGCGCAAGGTTTTCTATTGCTGTCCGATCTCGGCAGCACTACCTATATGCAGGTGCTGAACGAAAGTTCTGAAGATCCTGCCGATCTGGCCAGTGAACTGTATGGCGATGCAGTGGCCGCATTGCTTAAGATCCAGCTCGCAAGCCGAGCCGGGGTATTGCCGGATTACCACGAGGCGCTGCTATTGCGGGAATTGCGGCTGTTTCCTGACTGGTACCTGGACAGGCATTTACAGATCAGCCTCGGTGGAAACCAGCAAGCGGAACTTAATGGAATATTCGAGCTGATTGTGCGAAACAACCTGGCTCAACCGAAAGTGTTCGTGCATCGCGATTACCACTCGCGCAACCTGATGGTGACCAGTCCCAACCCAGGCATTCTCGATTTTCAGGACGCCGTTTTTGGCCCGATTACCTACGATCTCGTATCGCTATTCAAGGACGCGTACATACGCTGGGACGAGGAGCGGGTACTGGACTGGCTCATCCGGTATTGGGAACAGGCGCGAAAACTCAGGCTGCCGGTCGCGCAAGACTTCCCGGATTTTTTCCGCGATTTTGAATGGATGGGGGTACAGCGCCATCTCAAGGTGTTGGGAATATTCGCTCGCCTCAATTATCGCGACGGCAAAAGCGCCTATCTCGACGATATGCCGCTGGTGGAGGATTATCTGCGCAAGGCTTGCGAACGCTACAGGGAACTTAATCCGCTGCTGACGCTGCTGGATGAGTGGGAGGTTCAGAAGCCGCAGGAATCAAAAGTCGGCTACACGTTCTGATATGCGTTCTGATATGGTCCGGTCCAGATTCAAGGCCATGATTCTGGCGGCAGGACGCGGCGAGCGCATGCGTCCCCTCACCGATGTCTTGCCCAAACCGCTGCTGCGCGCGGGCGGCAAGGCGTTGATCGAATATCATCTTGAAAATCTTGCGCGTGCCGGCTTTCGCGAAATCGTCATCAATCACGCTCATCTGGGGCATCTTATCGAAACTGCGTTGGGCGACGGCGAACATTATGGGGTCAGCATCCGCTATTCCCATGAGCCGGTTGCGCTGGAAACCGCTGGCGGAATCGCCAAGGCGCTACCCATCATCATGGATCAAAATCAAGCTGCGGGGCACGTCCAAGCCAGGCCGTTTTTGACGATTAACGCCGATATTTATTGTGAAATGGATTTTTGCATCCTGGTGCCCGTGCTGGAGCGAATGGATGCCAACCCCGACATGGACTTGGCGCATCTTGTACTCGTCGATAACCCGGATCACCATCCGGACGGCGATTTTGCCCTGGACGGCGGGCGCGTGGCGCTTTCAGGAGGGAACACCCTCACCTTCAGTGGCATCGGCATCTATCAGCCCAAATTATTCCAAGGTATCCCACCCGGTTCCGTGTCGAAGCTCGCGCCATTGCTGGGGCAGGCGATTTCCAGTGGAAAAGTGGGCGGAGAGCATTACCGGGGAACATGGACCGACGTCGGCACGCCAGAGCGTTTACGACAGATCGATCTTTGGCTAAGTACAGCCAGCTCTCCGGTCGCGCCCTCATAGCACAGCGCTCGCCTGCCCGAGATGTGTCTGCTCACGAACACTCATTCAATCGCTTCCTCGCACAACATTTGTTTTGCGTTATACCGCAAATACTGTAAAAATCTTTCCCATGATCCCCATCAAGTCCTTCCGGGAACGGCGCCATTCTCTGGCATCCCAAATGCAGGCAGGTGTTGCAATAGTTCCTACGGCACCTGAGCAGGTCCGGAACCGGGATGCGCATTTTCCATATCGCTTCGACAGCTATTTTTATTATCTGACGGGTTTTCGCGAGCCGGAGGCGGTGCTTGTGATCGTGGCGGACGCAGAGAAGGGTCTGTCAAAACACATTCTGTTCTGCCGTGAAAAGGATACCGAGCGGGAAATCTGGGATGGTTTCCGCTATGGCCCCGAAGCGGCGCGGGAAGCATTCGAATTCGACGAGGCGTACCCCATCGCCAAGCTGGACGAGATGTTGCCCCGACTGCTGGTGGACCAGCCTGCCGTGTACTGCGCATTAGGCAATGATGGGGCGTGGGACGGGCGCTTGATCGGTTGGGTCAACCGGGTGCGGCAGCAATCCCGCGGGGGTGTGGCCGCGCCCGCGGTCATTCGCGATATCCGCCTTTTGCTGGACGAAATGCGGCTCTTTAAAAGCCAGGAAGAGTTGCAAGTGATGCGCCACGCAGCCCGAATTTCTGCTGACGCTCATAGGCGTGCAATGTGTAGCGTCCAGCCGGGCATGAGGGAGTATGAGGTGGAGGCCGAACTGTTGCACGAGTTCCGGCGCCATGGCGCAGAGGCCCCGGCCTACACGCCGATCGTCGCCGGTGGCGCTAACGCGTGCATACTCCACTACGTGGAGAACAATGCCAGGCTCGCGCCAGGTGATCTGCTGCTGATAGATGCGGGCTGCGAACTGAACGGTTACGCCGCGGACATCACGCGCACATTTCCAGTGGATGGTAAATTCAGCCCGGCCCAAAAGGATCTCTATCAGCTGGTGCTGGCGGCGCAAGCGGCCGCGATCAGCGAAGTGCTCCCGGGAAATTCCTGGGACGCGCCTCATATCGCGGCGGTGCGGGTGTTGGCGCAAGGTTTCGTGGATTTAGGGCTTTGTGCCGGCAGCGTGGATGAGGTCATGGAGTCCGAAGACTACAAGCGGTTTTACATGCACCGCACCGGGCACTGGTTGGGGCTGGATGTGCATGATGCGGGGGAATACAAGCAGGACGGCGCATGGCGGCCATTGCAGCCGGGCATGACGTTGACGGTGGAGCCTGGGTGTTATGTCCGCCCGGCGGAAAACGTTCCCCAGCATTTCTGGAACATCGGCGTGCGCATCGAAGATGATGTGGCTGTCACCGGGACCGGATGCGAAGTGCTGACGTCAACTGCTCCAAAAACCGTCGCGGAGATCGAGGGCCTGATGCAGCACCGGGAGGCATGATGGGCGACCACGATAACCACGACAACCGGATAATCGTAAGACGAGTCATCCGAAACGGGGAGACGGGCGCCACGGAGGAAGAGATTTTTCGCGCTTCCCAGCCTGGTCCGGCAGCGCGCTGGCTCACGTACCTGCTCATTGTTCCGGTGTTGATCATCATGGTGGTGTTGGGTATTTTCTTTTTTACCGCATTTCTTGCCTTGTTCGCGGTTGCCGCCGTTGGTTTTGGCTTCCGGTTGTGGTGGTTGCGCCGCAAGTTACGAGAATCCATGCAAGCGTCTGAGGCGGAATACCACGTAATCGAAGATGCGGAAATAGTCGAGGAAACAAAAAGCAAGCCAAACAACAAGGGGGGCGAAGCGAATACACATGGGCGGCAATAAGATGACCACCAGGCGTGATCGGAAGCGAGGCAGCAGGCATGCTGAATCTCGTATGACGAACGACCATCATTCCAATTTCGACGTTATCATCATCGGCGGCGGGCCGGTGGGCATGGCGTTGGCCCTGGCTTTACGCGACAGCGATACCTCTGTGCTCCTGCTGGAGGCGAGGGGACTGCCGGCTAAAACGGAAGATTCGCGTCCATTGGCGTTGTCCCACGGCAGTCGTCTCATTCTGCAACGTTTGGGTGTATGGCAGGCATTGCCCGACGTCACGCCTATTACGACCATTCATATTTCCAACCGGGGCGGTTTTGGCCGAACCGTATTGACTGCGGCCGAGATTGGCGTGCCGGCATTGGGCTACGTGATGAACCATCATGATGTGTTTCGCGCGATGCATGAGGCACTGGACGAGTGCAATGTCGACTACGTGACGGGCGCGCAAGTTACGCGGCTGGAAACCGGCCCCGCGATGGGCCAGGTTGAGTTTGAGCACGACGGTGCCGAAAAAAAAGCGACAGCGCGGCTCCTTGTACTGGCCGATGGCGGTCGGCTTACTGCGCAAATTGAAGGTGTGACGCAACACGTGCACGACTACGAGCAATGGGCGGTCGTGGCGCGGGTCAGAACCGAGCGTTTTGCCTACTCTGCGGTAACCCCTTCGGGGCCGTCATTATTGACGGCTGTTCGCGGCATGACAACACGCTTGCCGCGCAAAATGAGCTCTGGTAGCAAACGCTCCGCACGGACTCAGCCTGGCGTGGCTTATGAGCGCTTCACTCCGGACGGTCCCGTGGCATTGTTGCCTTCCGGTAAATATTTTGCCCTGGTATGGACTGTTTCTCCTGCAGCCGCCGAGGAAATCCTTGCGTTGGATGACAGCGCCTTTCTCGCCCGTTTGCATAGCCACTTCGGCGACCGTCTGGGCAGATTTATCGAAACGGGAAAACGGTCCAGTTTTCCTCTGTCGCTAAAATACGCTACCCCCGTTACATCCCGGCGCGCGGTATTGGTAGGCAACGCGGCCCAAACCCTGCACCCTGTCGCGGGACAGGGATTCAACCTTGGTCTGAGGGACGCGTGGGAACTCGCGGAAGAAATCATCGATTCCCCCCCTGATATCGGTAGCCTCGCCATGCTCGCGCGATATCGCGATAAGCGCCGCCTCGATAGTGGCGGAGGGAGAATGTTCACCGATTCTCTGGTAAAACTTTTTTCCAATGACGACCTTGTGCTGGGCAGCGTGCGCAGCCTGGGATTAGGCGCGCTCGACTGTCTCCCGCCCGTCAAGCGTTTTGTCGCACGTCGCATGATGTTCGGCGCGAGAGGCTGAACCGCCAGGGCGGTAGCGGCGTCCAACATGTCTTGCCTGAGCTGGACGCCTTGGCTTTGAGTCCGAAAAGCTTCTTGCTTGGGGAGTATTGCTTAAAGTAAACGTCAGTTATTGTCGAGCTGTAAAATGTTACATCTATCCTTCGATGTGTCGTAGATATACGCTACCCGCAGGCTTTTTTTTACGCAACGAACGCCGCCTTCAACGGCCGGAGTTACCTGTTTCAGGGTAAGGTTGTACGCTAGTTGCTGCTATTAGGCCTCCGCCGGAGGCCTGTTTCAGAAGCCTTTGCGGTTTCCTGTTAAAATGGTGTTGTTTTATCCCCGCCCAGCTTGCCGCGGCTGGCGTTTCCGTTAAACTAGATTATGCAGATCGGTTCCCACATTCTCAAAAACAATCTTATCGTTGCCCCCATGGCAGGGGTGACCGATCGTCCTTTCCGGCAGTTGTGCAAGAGCATGGGCGCCGGCATGGCTGTGTCTGAAATGGTATCGAGCAACTCGCTGCTGTGGGGATCGGAGAAGACGCGTCGCCGCGCAAATCACGAAGGCGAAGTGGATCCGATCTCAGTGCAGATCGCGGGCGCGGACCCGGCGATGATGGCTGAAGCGGCTCGCTACAACGTTGCGCAGGGCGCGCAGATCATCGATATCAATATGGGTTGTCCCGCCAAGAAAATTTGCAACGTGATGGCCGGTTCCGCATTATTGCAGGATCAGCCGCTGGTTGGCCGGATCCTCGATGCTGTAGTCGGGGCGGTAGACGTGCCTGTCACCCTGAAGATACGTACCGGGTGGGACACGCAGCATAGAAACGCGCTTGCCGTGGCGCGCATCGCCGAGAGCGCGGGAATCCAGGTGCTGGCGATTCATGGCCGTACTCGTGCTTGCGCTTATGCGGGACACGCGGAGTACGACACCATCGCCGCGGTAAAAGCCGCGGTGAAAATCCCCGTCATCGCCAATGGCGATATCACTACGCCCGAGAAAGCCAAGCACGTGCTCGAATACACCAGGGCCGATGCGATCATGATCGGCCGCGCCGCCCAGGGGCGACCGTGGATATTCCGGGAGATCAGCCATTATCTGGCAACCGGCGAGCATCTTCCGCTGCCGGAAGTGGCCGAGATTCACCGCGTGCTCATCAACCATTTGCAGGACCTCTACTCTTTTTACGGCGAGTATTCCGGCGTGCGCATCGCCCGCAAGCACATCTCCTGGTACACCAAGGGGCTGGTCGGTTCCGCCTCGTTCCGCCACGCCATGAACCAGTTGCAAAGCACGGACCAGCAATTGGCGGCCGTAAACGAATTTTTCAGCCAGCTCGCCGGTTATGGGCGGCAGTTGACTTATGTTGAGGCTGAGGAGCTGGCAGCATGAGTATAATTAACGAAAACGATATCGCCCGTTGCGTGCGTAAGGCGGTGGAAGATTATTTCAATGATTTGGACGGCGAAAAGCCTCATGCCATTCACGATATGGTCATACGCAGCGTGGAAAAGCCGCTCATCGAGCTGGTGATGAATTATGCCGGGGGCAATCAGACCCGCGCAGCCGAATTGCTCGGCATCAACCGCAACACGCTCCGCAATAAAATGAAGCAGTATCAGATCAAATAGGCCAATAGCCTCTGCGCGATTGAATCGCGCGGCGTATGAATCCGAGCTAATCAGCCATGCCAGCCATTTCCGCCATTCCGGTCCGCCAGCCCTGCCAGCCAATTCTTGATGTCCATTAAAAAAGCCCTCATCAGTGTTTCCGACAAAACCGGCATTGTCGAATTTGCGCGCGAGCTAAGCCATCTCGGCGTAGCGATTCTCTCCACCGGCGGCACTGCCAAGCTCTTAAAGGATGCCGGCCTGGAGGTGACCGAAGTCGGCGACTACACCGGTTTTCCGGAAATGCTCGATGGACGGGTCAAAACCCTGCATCCGAAAATACACGCCGGGATTCTGGCGCGAAAAGACCTCCCCGAGCACATGGCGGCCATCGAAAAGGCTGCCATCCCAACCATCGAGTTGGTGGTGGTGAATCTTTATCCCTTTACGCAAACCGTGGCTCGCCTCGATTTCACGTTCGACGAAGCCATCGAGAATATCGATATTGGCGGCCCGGCCATGGTTCGCGCCGCGGCAAAGAACTACAGGAGCGTCGGTGTCGTCACCGATCCGGCAGACTATGCCCCGGTATTGACCGAGATCAAATCATCCGGCGCGGTTTCCCCGGAGTACCGCTTCCGCCTGGCCTGCAAGGCATTCTCGCATACCGCCGCTTACGACAGCGCCATCAGCAATTACCTCACTTCGCTGGAAGGCGAAGGCGGAGAGCGCCAGGCATTTCCCGAGCGGCTTAATCTCAATTTCAATATTGCCCAGGATTTGCGGTACGGCGAAAACCCCCATCAGCAGGCTGCCTTCTACCGCGAGCGGGAACCCGCGGCGGGAAGCCTTGCGAGCTATACGCAGTTGCAGGGCAAGGAACTCTCATACAACAATATCGCCGATGCGGATGCCGCGTGGGAATGCGTCAAAACCTTTGAGTTGCCCGCCTGCGTCATCATCAAGCATGCCAACCCCTGTGGCGTGGCTGTATCCGATACGCCGCTGGCCGCATACAAGCTCGCTTTTGCCACCGATCCCACCTCCGCTTTCGGCGGCATCATCGCTTTCAACCGTGTGCTGGACGGCCCGGCAGCGGAGGCAGTGAGCAAGCAATTCGTCGAAGTGATCATCGCCCCGCAACTCACCAGCGAGGCCCAGCAGATACTCGCCCGCAAAACCAACGTACGTGTGCTGACCGTGCCTTTCCAGACCGGTAGCAACGCCTTTGACTTCAAGCGCGTGGGCGGGGGGCTGCTGGTACAGACACCGGATACGCTTAATGTCACAGCCGCGCAACTGAAAGTTGTGACCAAGGCGCAGCCGACGCCGCAGCAACTTCAGGATTTGCTGTTTGCGTGGCGCGTGGCAAAATTCGTGAAATCCAATGCCATCGTGTTTTGCGCTAACGGTCAGACGCTCGGCGTGGGGGCGGGGCAGATGAGCCGGGTGGATAGCGCCCGCATCGCCTCCATTAAAGCGCAGAATGCCGGACTTAGTCTCGCCGGTTCAGCGGTCGCCTCGGACGCGTTCTTCCCTTTTCGCGATGGGCTGGATATCGTCGTTCAGGCGGGAGCCGCCTCGGTCATCCAGCCTGGTGGCAGCGTGCGCGACGAAGAAGTTATAGCTGCCGCGGATGAGCAGGGAGTGGCGATTGTGTTCACCGGCGTACGCCATTTCAGGCACTGAATTTAGATATTGAATCAGTTGATTTAGGCCCATCCGTAAATAACAAAAAATAATGAAACTACTTGTAATCGGCGGCGGCGGCAGGGAGCATGCTTTGGCCTGGAAGCTGCTCAAGTCGCACCGTACCGCCCGCCCCATGACTGTTTATGTCGCTCCTGGAAACGCGGGCACAGCGCTGGAGGAGGGCCTGGAAAATCTTCCCATCACGGCTATCCCCGAGCTGGTCGAATTCGCAAAAAAAGAATCGATCGGGTTCACCGTAGTCGGGCCCGAGGCGCCTCTGGCCGAGGGCATCGTCGATGCGTTCCGCGCGGCTGGCCTGAAGATTTTTGGACCCACGAGGCAAGCTGCGCGCTTGGAAACCTCCAAGGATTACGCCAAGGCATTCATGCAGCGCCACGGCATTCCCACCGCCGCTTACGCAACCTTTACTTCCGCAGCTGAGGCCCATCGCTATCTGGATGAGAAGGGCGCGCCTATCGTCATCAAGGCCGACGGACTGGCGGCCGGCAAAGGCGTGGTAGTGGCGGTGACGCTCGAAGAAGCACATGCGGCGGTCGATGCCATGTTGGCGGAAGATCATGCACAGGGCGGTAACGCCGCTGCGCGGGTTGTGATCGAGGAGTTTCTGGAAGGCGAGGAAGTCAGCTTTATTGTGATGTCAGACGGCCATCATGTGCTGCCGCTTGCAACCAGTCAGGATCACAAGCGCCTCAAGGAAGGCGACCAGGGACCCAACACCGGCGGAATGGGCGCCTACTCGCCCGCCCCCATGATTACGCCGACCCTGCACGCGAGGATCATGCGCGAGGTCATCCAGCCGGCGGTAAACGGCATGGCGCAGGATGGTGAACGCTACACCGGCTTTCTCTATGCCGGCCTGATGATTACGCCCAATGGCGGCATCAAGGTGCTCGAGTTCAATTGTCGCATGGGCGACCCGGAAACCGAGGTCATCATGTTGCGCCTGAAAAGCAATTTCATCACCCTGATCGAGCATGGGATATACGGAAACCTTAACAAAATAGAGGCTGAGTGGGATCGCCGCACCGCCTTGGGCGTGGTGCTCGCGGCAGAGGGTTATCCCAATTCGCCGCGCAAGGGAGATGCGATTCATGGTTTGAAGGAAGCTCAGGCCATGGAAACGCAGGAAAAAGATTTTTTCATATTCCACGCCGGCACGGCCTTGGGTGGGGAGAACGGCAAGGAGATCATAACTGCGGGAGGTCGCGTGCTATGCGTTGCCGCGCTTGCCGATAGTGTCAAGGTGGCGCAACGCCGGGCCTATGAAATCGCCGACCAGATCCATTTCGACGGCTGCCAGCTGCGCCACGACATTGGCTACCGGGCAATCAATCATCCCCGCAAATAGAGTGGTGGCAACTCGATGATGAAAAATAACAAAACTGGCGCTTATCAGGAGACAGCATGAGCAATGCAAGCACCGCACAGCAAGCCAGGGAGTTTTTTACCGGACTTCAGCAACGCATTGTCGAGCGGATTGAAGAGGTGGACGGTACGCGTTTCCGCCGCGACCAATGGGAACGCGCCGAAGGCGGCGGCGGCCTGAGCTGCGTGATGGAAGAGGGTAACGTGCTCGAGCGCGGAGGCGTGAATTACTCGCACGTGTTCGGCGGCGGCCTGCCTGCTTCCGCCACGGCTGCGAGGCCCGAACTATCGGGGCGTGGGTTCGAGGCCATGGGCGTATCGCTCGTGCTGCATCCCCGCAACCCGTATGCGCCTACTGTGCATCTGAATGTGCGCTATCTCGAAGCGCGCAAGGAAGGCGCCGAGCCGGTCTGGTGGTTCGGCGGCGGCATGGATTTGACGCCCTATTATGGATTCGAGGAAGACGCTGTTCATTTCCACCAGACATGCAAAAACGCATTGCAGCCTTTTGGCGGGGACTACTACCCCCGCTTCAAGAAGTGGTGCGACGAGTATTTTTACCTTAAACACCGCAAGGAGCCGCGCGGCATCGGCGGCATTTTCTTCGATGATTTAGGCAAGCCCGATTTCGAAAGCTGCTTCAACCTCACCCAAAGCGTGGGCGATCATTTTCTTGAAGCCTACGTACCGATACTGGAGCGCCGCCTGAATACGCCTTACGGCGAACGCGAACGCGATTTCCAGGCATACCGCCGGGGCCGCTATGTTGAGTTCAACCTCGTGTGGGACAGGGGAACACTATTCGGCCTGCAATCGGGCGGTCGAACGGAATCGATTCTCATGTCGCTACCGCCAATCGTGAAATGGCGCTATGACTGGAAACCCGAGGCGGGCAGTGCAGAAGATAGGCTATACAAGGATTTTTTGATTGGGAAGGATTGGGTGTAAGGCTTGGTAGTCTCACTTCGCCACAATATGAAACTTGAAACTGTTATTACTCCGCAGCGTCATACTATGGCGCCGCGGTTTGTTATAAAATACGCAACAAAATGGGGACGTAGCTCAGCTGGGAGAGCGTCGCGTTCGCAATGCGAAGGTCGGGAGTTCGATCCTCCTCGTCTCCACCAATACCCTGTCCAAAGTAGTCCAGCTCCATACATAGAACCCGCGTAAATCCAAGTGATTTGCGGGTTTTTTGTTTTCTGCCGTTCATTCTCATCTATTGCAATCAAGGTAGTAAAGGGGGCATAATTTGATCATATATGCCCCCAAAGCAGAATTGATGCCCCCAATCACCTGTACATCATGAAGCTGAACGATGTGGCGGCACGCAAGGCAAAGCCGGAAGCCAAGCCATATAAGATGGCCGACGGCGGGGGAATGTACCTTGAAGTGATGCCGAACGGCTCAAAATACTGGCGCTTCAAGTACCGTTTTGGAGGAAAAGAAAAGCGTCTTGCTTTTGGTGTTTATCCTGACGTTCCCCTCAGCCTTGCTCGTGAACGCCGCGAAAAAGCCCGTAAGCTGCTCGCTGAGGTAATTGATCCCGGCGAAGTCAAGCATCAATCTAAACGAGCGAAGAGGGAGAACGCCGAAAACAGTTTTGAGGCCGTGGCCCGTGAATGGTTTACGAAACATCGGCATACCTGGGCTGCAAGTCATGCGAATAAGATCATCAACAGATTGGAGAATGACGTTTTCCCGTGGATTGGGAGCAAGCCGATTGCGGACATTAAGGCCCCTGAATTATTGGGCGTACTCAGACGTACCGAAAGCAGAGGGGCCTTAGATACGGCGCACCGCGTAAAGCAGAATTGCGGACAAGTCTTTCGCTACGCTGTTGCTACCGGGAGGGCGGAGCGCGATCCGTCGCAGGATTTGAGAAGCGCTATACCACCAGCCAAGAAAAATCATTTTGCGTCAATTACTGATCCGGTACAGGTTGGAGAACTACTGCGGGCGATTCAGGCTTTCCGAGGGACATTTGTTGTGCAAACTGCCTTGCGTCTTGCCCCTTTGCTGTTTGTGCGGCCCGGCGAACTCCGTCGGGCTGAATGGAAAGATTTTGATCTTGATAAAGCTGAGTGGCGTTATTTTGTCACTAAGACGAAGACGGAGCATTCTGTGCCGTTAGCTGATCGAGCTGTCGCGATGTTGCGTGATCTATATGCTCTAACTGGACATGGGCATTACGTTTTCCCCGGACGTGATCCGAAAAAACCCATGAGCGATGCGGCTGTCAATGCCGCGTTGCGTCGCATGGGGTATGACACCAAAACCGAGATCACTGGACACGGGTTTAGAGCAATGGCGCGAACAATTCTTGCGGAAGAGTTGCATCAAAAGCCGGAAGTTATCGAACACCAATTGGCACATAAAGTGCCTGATACGCTTGGCACTGCATACAACCGCACAAAGTTTTTAAAAGAGCGTCGCGAGATGATGCAGTTGTGGGCGGATTATCTCGACGAGCTGGTGTCAGGTGCAGAAGTTGTACAACTTCGAGCATAACCAAGTCATTTTCATGTCTGCGCTGATGCAGATAACAGCGGGAGTCTTTACCGGGCCGGATGGATCGCCTACAGGATTAACAAGAATGGACTGGCAATGATTTATCCAGAATGGGCGCCTCAGAATCTTGTTGAACTACATAAGAGGCGAATGGATGGAGGGTCGTTGGAGAGCAAATTTAAAACGGGCGATCCGGAAACTGTTATTGCCGATCTGATGCAGACGTATGAAGGCAACATTACTAAAGAGAACGTCGAGGATATACGCCGTAGCCTTTACCGTAAATCGTTTGGCCTCCCTTATAAAGAAGGCACAGAACTTCTAAAACTTTTGATTACAGACCTTCGAATGAAGGATGTTTGGAAGTCTCTGATTAAGCGTGCGAAAAGCGACCAAGATTTCCCAAATTTTTTTAGAGCATGCGAGTGGGGAATAACAGGTTGGAGGGGTGATATGAGGCAAACACCCTCCGAGCGAAGAGCGTTTTATCAAGAAATACGAAACGCGGCTGGGTTACTTCAATCTCTTTTAAACAAAGCCAGCGGGTTTGACTACTATTCAATAAATAACCTTGTGGACGACCAGCAAATTGAATGGTTGCTGGAGGTTTTGAATGCTCCGAACGACGTTTCATACGCTCGTTTCTCTCTTTCTGACATTACTCCGTCAATTCTTGAAGTATTAAATGACATCGGTAAAAAGGCATCGCAGTACGCGGAGGATGAGTCTTCAGTTAAGAAACCAAATTCACGGAACGCAGAGCTTCACTATTTTATTCGGTTTCTGTCCGGCCATTGTGAGAGGTGTTACGGGCAGCCACTTCACGACGTCGTTACCGTCACAACATCAGTTATCGTTGATCAATGGAATATTGACAATGACTATGTTCGGAAGATCGTAAAAGGGTAAGCCCGGAAGATTTAAGCATTTTTACCGGGAAAATGCTCCGGCGGAACATTCTTTGCGTTTTTAACGCAATACACTCCTCTATAGCTCATCCTGTTAGTCGCCAAAATGCGCCCATGACGCTCTAGCACGGTGCTAGATGCGCATAAACCTCTACGGAGATTTAAGTTCATGGAAAACGCAACGCCACAGGCTCTCCCGCAGTTCTACCGTCTGCCACAACTGAAAGCCCGCCTCAACGTATCAGGTTCGGCAATTTGGGCTTGGATAAAAAAAGGTACTTTTCCAAAGCCCATTAAGTTGTCCGAGAACACTACCGCTTGGAATGCGGCAGATGTCGAAGCATGGGCACAATCCCGAATAGAAGCCAGCAAATAAAGGGGCTGATAATGGACAAAAAAATAGGCCACCCAAAGGCAGCCCATACTACGCAATCAAACTATAACGATAATAGCGCCCATTCGCAACGGATGAGGCTGCTGAAGAAATTACGCGAGTCGAACCTCACTACCATTGAAGCCAGGCGTGATCTGGATATTTTGATGCCTGCCGCGAGAGTATTCGAGTTACGCGCAATAGGACATGACATAGCAACGGTCTGGACGACTGCGCCAACAGATTGCGGGCGTACCCATCGCATTGCCCGCTATGTGCTGGCGCCGGAGGTAGGCCGTGAATGACGAAAACTGGCCGGAACGCCTGCAAATGTCCATGGTTCGATTTTCTCACCTTGGGCTAACGGGTGATATGGCTGGGCTGTCTTTAATCGAGCTGTGGGGCTTGTATCGCTTTCTTTCTCGTCTTGCGAATGGTTAGGCATGGGGAAAAACCGATTCAAGGACGCCCAAGCTAGACGGGAGGGCGGGGGCTTCGTGCCCCTGCCTTTCGTGGTGATAAGAACCCAAAGTTTTACCCGCCTTTCAGCCCATGCAATCAAGCTTTTGAATGATCTGCTGGCCCAGTACAAGGGAGACAACAACGGCGATCTATGCGCGGCATGGACTTTGATGCAACCTAGAGGGTGGAAGTCAAAGGACACGCTCAACAAGGCATTGAAAGAACTGCTGGCGGGAGACTGGCTGGAAGTGACGCGGCAGGGCGGGAGGCACAAGGCAACTCTTTACGCTATAACGTTTTACGCAATAGACGACTGCAAGGGAAAGCTGGACGTGCGTGCTACTGGTAGCCCCAGAGGTACATGGAGAAAAAACGAGCCACTGCCACCCCTGCCAAAATTGAAAGTGGTGACCCGCCAGGCGGGTTAATTGCTCGATGATTGCCCCGCCCAGCGTACCAACCTAATTTGGATTGCATGAATTGACCCGCCGGGCGTACCAGTCGAGGCATTATCTCAAAACCAATTGACCCGCCGAGCGTACACCTTTCTAGAACTACCAATCTATCTTATTAACTCTTCCCCTTTTCATCATCATGATGGGGGAGTCAAAAAGCTTGGTCTCGCACATTCGCTCGTACAACCGCGAAATTGACAGGGGTGGGCGACGTTAAATCTCTTTAGATCAAGAACGGAAACCGGTCGCTCAGCCGTTTATTTGCACGGACAATCGAGAAAAACTATTTTTACCGCGGGCGATGCCCGCACCGCCTTTCCTTGGAAAATTAAAGAAATGACACATATGAGTAACGAGACTTGCTGCTCGCTGCCTTTTTTGCGCCGTACCATAAATCCGAGCAATCCCAGACCCGCAATCATTAAGGCATACGTTTCAGGTTCGGGGATTAAACCCATCGCAATCACTTGCCCGTTGTTATTGATGGCCACGGCGTCTGTTAGAGTTACCCGCGGTGGAAGATTAACTAGGGAATTGAGATCCATCATGCCTTCCCCATTAGGGCCGGTAATAAAAACAGAACGGCCACCTTCGGCCGTGGCAGAATTACCCACCACCTGGCCCGCGTCGTTGATGTCCAGAGCAGCACTATCATTACCGCCTAAAGTGCCAAGATCCGTCATACCCATTCCATCCGGACCGGTAATGAAGGCATGGTAAGTGCGTTCAGCCGTGAGAGAAGCTCCCACCGTCTGTCCGGCATCGTTAATGCCTGTGGCAACGCTATCATTCCCACCGAGGCTGCCAAGGTTTCTGAACCCCGTCCCGTCGGGGCCGGTGATGAAAGCTTGGCTAGGTAAATCTGATGCTCCAGAAGACCCAACCACCTGCCCGGCACCGTTGATGCTACGAGGTGTGATGAAAACCGCCCCCTGGCCGAAAGTGCCAAGGTCTCTCATGCCCATTCCATCGGGCCCGGTAATGAAGCCTGCCTGATTAGAATATCCCGTCACCTGACCGGCATTGTTGATGCCAACTGCAGTGCTGCCAAAACTGCCTAAAGTGCCAAGGTCCCTCATCCCCGTGCCATCAGGGCCGGTGATAAAAGCGTGCTCATATAGGTCATTAGAGGGAGAAGAAGATCCTACCACCTGTCCCGCCTCGTTGATGCCATAAGCACGGCTAAAATTATTACCACCTAAAGTCCCAAGATCTCTCATCCCCATGCCATTAGGGCCGGTGATGAAGCCACGGTAACTACCTTCAGCCGTGTATGAATATCCCACCACCTGCGCCCCGTCGTTGAGGTCCGCGGCGACCGTACCATCGCCGCCTAAAGTTCCAAGTTCGGTTACTGTCCTGCTGTTGAGGTCGATGAGGAATGAATGTTCAGCGGAGGCACTGGTGCCGAAACCCAGACCAGCAGAAAATGCAGCAGCGAGGATAAAGCCACGGATGTTAAGATGAAAAATTCTTTTCACGACGAACCTCCTTTTGTTTTTTCCCACTGGAGTGAGACTGTCAAGCGGCCGAGGGAAACCAAGCGCTTATCTGAAAGATAGCAGATAACTCGTTTTATTCTCTCTTGGCACACGAAATTCAATCTGGATCAACGACAAGGCTATTTGATAAAAATTAAGAAAAAGAAATTTCTGCTCGAGCGCTATCCATGCCAGAACCAGGAAACATAGATACGCAATGCTACTGACAGTTTTGAACCTGGACGAGAAGTTACTTAACGTGCGCTCCAAACATTGCTACCCTGCCGAGGGCGGGTTAATCATTTGTTGGTTGACCCGCCTAGCGTACCAATTAATTTTTGGATTGCATGAATTGACCCGCCGGGAGTACGAGTCGAGACACTTTTTCAAAACCTATTGACCCGCCGAGCGTACACCTTTCTAGAACTACCAATCTATCTTACTAACTCTTCCCCTTCCCATCACCATGAGGGGAGTCAAAAAGCTTAGCGGGTATGATGGAAACCGGTCTCGCACATTCGCTCGCACATCCGCGAAATTGATAGGGGTGGGGGTACGTTTGATCCCTGTAGCGCAAGAACGGAAACCGGTCGCTCAGCGAAAAAAAGCCACAGGCAGTTCAGAAAAACTGTTTTTTTATCTATCCTTAAATGACACGTTTTGCTGATAGTCCCGCGATTTCCGGCCGACGCCCTCCAAAAAAACTGAAGAGGTTCATCATGAAAATCATCCGTGGCTTCAAAGTTCGTGGCTTTATCCTTGCTGCGGCATTTTCTGGGAGTCTGGGTTTCGGCACCCATGTCGCAGCCCAAGAAGAATTAGGCCGTTCATACCTCATTGACCTAAACAGCAAGATGGTGACGGACCTTGGTACTTTAGGCGGCAATAACAGCATTGCTACTGGGGTCAACGACGCCGGGCAGGTAGCGGGCTATTCTGACACGGCTGGAGGCGTCATCCACGCTTTCATCACCGGCCCCGACGGCATGGCCATGAGAGACCTCGGCACCTTGGGCGGTTATAGCAGCTCTGCTAGTGGCATCAACGGCGCGGGTCAGGTTGTGGGTTATTCTGACCCGGGCACTGGTGAGGGCCTTTCACATGCTTTCATTACCGGGTCCGACGGAATGGATATGAGGGACCTCGGTGATTTGGGCGGTAATCTCAGCGTTGCTCTTGGTATCAACGACGCCGGACAGGTGGCGGGTTGGTCTGACACGGCCGGGGGAGACCAACATGCTTTCATCACCGGCCCCAATGGCGCAAACATGATGGACCTCAACTCCCTGGTTCATCTGCCCCCTGGCGTGACTCTAATTGAGGCGCACGGCCTCAATAATGCTGGACAGGTCATTGCCCTCGCAACCATCGTACCGGAACCGGAAGTCTATGCGCTGTTTCTTGCAGGCCTGGGTCTAGTCGGATTAATTGCGCACCGAAGGGGGATAAATAAAGGAGTTTTTTAACATACAGAGGTTGTAGTCCGGGATAGGTCGCTTGGTTATTGTGCCTGCTACCAGGTCAAAAACAGGGATTTTTTCAAAGCCTACGCCGTATCGTCGGGTTGACCGGGCGATCAATACTCACGTCGCTAGGCGATCGGCGACAAAAGATAGCTTCCATTATTGGCTGGATCGGGACGGTTTACAGTTCTGTCCACTTTCCACCACATGAACTCTTCCGTGGGTACCGACTTAGACCGTGCAAGATGTGCTGCTTCCTCAACGGGTATTTGGGCGTCCATAAAGTGCCATGGTCTTCCGGTTCTAATACAACCGGTCGACGGTCATAAATATCAACCATTCCCGCACCTGAATCTTCCGTAACAATCACAAACCCTGTTTCGACCGTTTGTACTGGTTGTTTAGGCTGTTGGGGCTTCCAATCGGTTAGGCCCGCCATGAATATGGGCTTGCCGAGCAACGGGTTATATACCATCGCTGCTTTCTTCCATTCTCTTCCGTCCATTCATACCAGCCGCCGGCGGGGACAATTACTCGTCCTTCACGAAACATGTGCCGAAATATCGACCAGTTTTCGCCTTTTCTATCCTTGCACATATCCATGTTTTCTTTTTATCGGCAGCTTCTTGGGGAGTCCTGTAACCCCAAGTCATACCGATAAGCTCAATCTCGCCATTGTTGAGCGTAATCATCCAAGGGCATAAGCCAAGTGCGATATTGTAGTGGGCAATGTGATCTCCGTATTCCCAGCTATGCTCGCTTGTGTCAACGCCAAGGGCGTTTGCGTAATAGCGCCGTGTTTCAGATTGTTCAAACCGGCCGCACATTCTGTCCAGTCATAAGGCAAGTAAGAAAAAGATAGATATATCGCTGTGTCGTTCTCGCCGCTAGCAGCGAGAAAACAGCCTGTATTTCTCAACTCGCGGTCTCGACTATTACATTTGTACAGCAGTACGCGCGCGCGAGGGGGCAGGCAAAAAGTCTGTGATCTCTTAGCGGAAACCGCTCGTCTCACTTCCCTTTTATAAATCTATACAAAAAAGTTAAAAAGAAGGAAACGCGCTCGATCAGCCGCCCTATGCCAATTTTTTCCGTCTGGGAATATGAAGTTGGCCACCAACAAATTTAGATCGATTGTAGGGCTTCTGGTAGAGTTGGATAGAACAGGCCCCTTGGTTTTTGGACGAAGGGTACTTATTTTTTGGTGTCTATCCCGATGTGTCCCTCTATTCATTCTGTTCTCCGAGGGTCGATTGCGGACACCGCTTTCCCCTACACCCGCTTCGGCGGGTTTTTGTTGTCTACTTGCCCATAATTAAAGTAGGGACACTTCATTAATCTGGTATTATCTTATTGCGGAGCGTGATTTAACCTCCGCTCTGACCCGGCCTGGTGCCCTCTTGGCCGGGTTTTTATTGCCCTTTTTTTGCCTATACTACTAGGGGTGACCTACCTAACCTTTAAAGACCTAGCAAAAGAGCTGCAGGTATCAGTTCGCACCGTCTCGCGCATGATCGGTGATGGCTTGCCAGTTGTACATGTACATGTACGGGTCTATCGCGTGCATAGGGAGGCGCTTGATCAGTTTTTGACGCGGAGAACACGCATAAAATCTCCTCCCGACCTGAACTGGCGTCGTCGTTCGAGATCCAGATACAGCGCCGCTGAGAGCGAGTTACTCGCTATGTTGAAAAAACCTCGACAAAAAAGAGCGGTTCTAGCACCAGGTAACACTGCCACAGCAAGAGGCATTTTGGGTCCATTCACTCAGTTGCCGATCAGGAGAATTCCCAGCAAGGCGCAAATGAGAGTCCAAAGCAGTAACCGAATTGCAAGCATCCCGGACCAATGGCCGCCTTCAGGTTGCCTCTTCTCTTCATCCGTCATTTCGCGATCTCCTGTGGGGTTAGTGCGCAGGGAATGACTACTTGTGGAAGATGTGACTTAGCTAGCCCGACCCAGTTCCTCTCAACAATAAAAACGTCCATTATTCGCTCGACCTCTTTATTCCCTCCTAGACGGCCGGCCCGCGGCTCTACCAGAAGCTTTGCAATCAATTCGGGCTTGTATTTCAAGTTTTCTCATGTAGCATGGCAAAGTGTTTGATGTAGCCCATCCATCAATAGAGATGGGCATCACCTGCATACTAATCTGGAGAACCCCCTGAAAATGATTGCAGATAACGCAATAAATCCAATTCAAAGGAAAGCAAGGACGCGAGAGGTGTTTGCAACACTGAAAAAAACCTCCAGTCTCGTCTTGTTTTGTGTGTGCGTTTATTCCGGAAATTCGTACGCTAACATACCGGATATTTCAGAAGTAACTCAATTACAAGTAACTGGTGTTACCGCTGGTCAACAGATCTTTCAGAATAACTTGCCTATTTCTATAGGTGCCTCTGGAATCTGGAATTACGAGTGGACAAACATTACCGCACAATCAGGCTTGTATCCCCTCACTGGCACACTGTTCATAGATGGTCAACAGGCGGAGACAGCGACACTCGCGTCATTCCCCTACGGGCCAGCTGCCGGAACGATTACTGCATCACAGTCCTTCGATACATCGTTTGGAAGTTTCGGCAACTTTGCCCTTGGACCTCACACAGCTTCTGTGCAAGTCCCTGGGTCCGACTTTTCTCCGTCAGTTAACTTTGTTGTAGTCGTTCCCGAACCGGAAACGTACGCCATGATGTTGGCTGGTCTGGGTCTGTTGGGATGGCGTCTTCGCCGCTCCCGCAGTTGAGCACGCCAGCAAGATAAAGCGGTTCACATAACCCGCCTCGGCGGGTTTTTTATTGATCCGGCAATAGTAGGTAGCCACCCCTTAAATCCTGTAGGGCTTCTGGTAGAGCCAGACGGTCGGTTGGGAAGAGACTAGCTCGCTCCGCGGAAGCGGTTGAGGCAGCGAGCAAAAGCTTTGCGTTCTCCAGATCAATTAATCAGAGCCGCGGTCGAGCTTTCATAAAGTTCGACGCGACCAATGTCAAAGACATCCGCGCTAAGCAGAACTGATGAGTGAGTCAATACTTCTACACGATTGTGCTCAGTACGACGCTGCTGTCTAACCGAAACATTCGTGAGCATTAAGCTACTTGCGTCGAACCCATCCATCAAGCAATCTGTGAAGGGTTGAGTGCTGGAGGTGGGAATTTCGCCGTGTTGAGTGAGCTTGAAAGCGCCACTATCAGAGCGAGTGGGGGCTGTGACACACGCCGTCAGGAGACTACTGAGCAGCGTGATATGTGATATATAGGGGCCTTAACATGATAGAACCTGCCCGAGTCGGAGAAGAGGCCAGGCGTTTGTCGTTATACTCTTTACTGCTGAGTTTATCCACAGGATGTTTAGGATGGGGACGAGGTTATGGGGGCATATTTCTGGGTGGTGTTTTAGAGCCTTTTATTCATGAGGGTTTCGAGGCTTGTTCGATCCTCCTCGTCCCACCACTAACCACTGTGAAGTAGTCCGATACGGTCCTGGACACCAAGGCCTCTGTCGAGACCTTGGTGCCTGCGGCGCGTCCAGCCGACCATACCCAGTCCCATCAAAATTAGTGCGTAGGTCGCCGGCTCAGGGACAGAGGTCGGGGCTACTGCACTCGCTG
>NZ_QAOU01000007.1 GCF_003050965.1 Nitrosospira sp. Nsp2
TAAAACGCCGCATAGCCTAACCCGCATCCCCCTGTTGTGTCAAGAAAATTACAGGAGAATTACACAGGCCATCGTCCTCTATGCAAACGCTAAAACCTCGTCCACATGGCCGTTTCAGGCGGCTTCTGTAGAAAAAAGCGGCTTCAACTTTCGTTGAAGCCGCTTTTCATTTTTGGAGCTTAAGCTTTGCTGCTAGTGATCCATTGCCGGGGTTGAATTCTCGTTTGGTTTCTTGAGTTGTATCATGAGATCGTCGTCCCATTTACCCTCGACATTCATGTGCGCTGCCGCACCCAGCAATACCGCCTCGATCAGGTTGTGGCTGAGGTACACATACAGGCCGGGTTGCTTGAATTCATACAACGCTGCACCCGCCGCACCGCCCGGGATGAACCAGGTTTCCTGGTTGGTGATGGGGGGATCGCTGAATTTGCCCCCTTGCCATACCAGGTCGCCATGGCCACCAATCAGGTGAGGCCGCGAATCGCGGTTGGCCTGGGAGTGGACGAACAGCACTTTCTCGCCCACTTTGGCCTTGAGTGCATTATCCCCGGTCAGAGCACCCACTGAGCCATTAAAGACAACATGAGTCGGGATAAGTCCCTTGGACAGTTCCAGCATCTCATGCATGCCTTCGGCAGGGGAACCATAGGTCTTGAATTTGCCATCCGCACCCTTGGGCAGGTAGAGGTCCTGCTCGCCGATGTAGTAGGCGCGGTCATAGCGCACAGGCTTGCCCTTGGCATCCTTCAGGCCGTCGCGTGGCAATACCATGATGGCTCCATTCATGCCGGAGATGACGTGAAACGGGATCATGGTGCCACCAGGCGCGCAGTGATAGACGAATACACCCGCCTTGATCGCCTTCCAGCGCACTACCACGTCTTCACCCGGTGCAACCAGGGTCAGGCCAGCGCTGCCTAGGGCGCCAGTGGCGGCGTGAAAGTCAACATTGTGCGACATGGTGCTGGTCTTGGGGTTGACCAGCGTCAGTTCCACATAATCGCCTTCATGCACGACAATCAGCGGACCCGGAACGGTGCCATTGAATGTCAGCGCCCACATCTTGGTGCCATCCGGTGCAACATCCACCAGCTTCTCGATGGTTTCCATGCGAATCTTGACTACCTTGGGTCCGCCCTTGGCCACCTGGTCGTGCTTGGGCACAAACGGCGGCGCCACCAGTTCCTGGGTCACTACGGGTAATTTGGAAACGTTGGTTGCCGCTACGGCCGGGGCAGCGCTTATGCATAGCAATCCCAGTCCGACAACCCCTTGAACAACTTTGTTCATGTCTTCCCTCCATATAATTGTTTATCACCGCGCATCATCCTATGCGCCATTACATCTGCCGTTCAATCCTGACTGCTCACCCTTTTCTGAAGAGCATCTCTAAAAACTCAAACCCCGTCGCGCAACCTTCGCTGCCAGCACCACGCCCGCCAGGACGCCATCGTCCCGCAAAAATGCCGACGCAATATGTATTCACGGGGGGAGAAAAACATTTTTCCGAACAACAACGAGGTATGCGCGAATTTCGAATTTTTAGAGATGCCCTTAAGAGCGAAGGCCCGGCAACTATACAGCTTTACAATTTACATGTCCATGGAGAAAGTTACCGAAATAGCATTGATGTGAAAAGGGTTTTTCAAGGCGGTAAACCTTCTGTCATGAATATTCGGCATGGCGGGGCGTTCCATAAATTCGACCTGAGGCCCCTTGCAAATGCCTAATCGGACGTCTAACGGATGCTAGGCTGGCTTGATGCATCATCCACGGGCGCCATTGATATAAGCGGCAGTAAGTTCATGGGCGGGTGATTCAAATATCTGCCTACAATGTCCAAATTCTACCAGCTGTCCCGCATGGTCCCTGATCCAGAAGAATGCCGCATAGTTTGCGATACGGCGAGCCTGCGCCAGGTTATGCGTCACAATAACGATGGTGTAGCGCCCGCGTAAGCGCTCGATGAGATCTTCCACGACACCGGAGGCGATCGGGTCCAAGGCGCTGCATGGCTCATCCATAAGCAGAATCTGGGGATTTAATGCGAGTGCGCGCGCAATGCAAAGGCGTTGCTGCTGCCCACCTGACAGGCTGAGCGCGGAAGTATGCAGCCGGTCATGCACCTCTTCCCACAACCCGACATCCTGCAAGACGCGCTGTATGATGGCATCCGCTTCGCTGCGCCGGGTAATGCCATGTTCGCGCAAAGGCAACTCGATATTGCGATGGATTGAGAGCGGGAAAGGCGCGGGCTTCTGGAAGACCATGCCGATCTTCCGCCGTAGCACGCGCAAATCGCACGCGGGATCATGGATATCGCAATTATCAATGCGAATACGGCCTGTGATCCGGCAACCGGGGATCAGATCGGTGAGCCGGTTGAGCGAGGACAGGAAACTGGTTTTCCCACACCCGGAAGGACCGATCAGAGCAGTGATGCATCCGCGATAGATATTCAGGGAGAGGCTTTCCAATGCGGTCCTCGCCCCATAGCTAAGAGAGAAGTTCTCCACCTCGATCACGGGCTGAGGTTCGCAACATGCCGGACCCAACTGCATGGGTCCTAGGGTATACGCGTCGTCCTGGCCGATGAAGTGGCCCGACGCCGTTGTGCTGGATCGGCGTTTTATGTTCATTCCGGTGCTATCTTTCCTCGTTGCCAGCCTGCTGCCAGCTTCATCGCAAGGAGGTTGATGAGCAGCAGCGCAGCGATCAGCACCAGTGCAGAGGCATGAGCGGGCGCGTCCCCGCCCGGAACATTCATTGATAAATCGAAGATATGCACTGCCAGCGTACGCCCGGAATCGAGCAGGGACCCGGGCATGCGATCGACATATCCGCTGGTAAATAATAAAGCCGCGGTTTCTGCCATGGCGCGGCCGATCCCCAGGAGCAACCCGGCTACCAGCGCAGGAGCCGCGGCGGGTAGCAACACATGATACAAGGTTCCTGCGCGCGACATGCCCAACGCCACGGCTGATGAACGGTAGGTGTCCGGCACGGCACGCAAACCCGCCTCGGCGGTGCTGACAAGAATGGGCAGTAGCATGCAGGCCAGGGTCAGCCCTCCGGACAAAATGGAAAACCCGAGACCGAGATAGATGCTAAAAAAAATATTGCCGAACAGGCCAAAGACGATGGAGGGTACTGCGGCAAGAATCTGCAGACTGTAGCGCACTGTGTAGCCGAAGCGGCTGCGAGCCGATAGATATTCGGCAAGCATGACAGCCGCAGCCCAGCCTAGCGGTAGAGCCACAACCAAAGCGGTCAGGAGGACCAGGGTGGTGGAGACCAGGATGGAGTTGATGCCGCCGCCTCGCCCGGCGTTCTGCGGGGGGTCCATGATGAAGCTCCAGGAAAGATGTTCAATCCCACCGCGCACAAGATCGCCGAGTATCCACAGAAATACGCCGCTGACCAGAAAAGCGACAGCATATACGGTCCATCCCGCCATCCGGTCCCGCCGATCATTGCCGAGCGGCACAGCCGTTGCCCAGGCTGTTTCAGCTTGTCCCATGCCAGCTCCTTCCCAGCCGCGCTGCGGCGCTCCATAGCGTGATCACCAGCACCATGAGCGCCAAGCCCGACACGAACAAAGCAGCTCTGTGGTCGCTTACGGCGTATGGCATTTCCAATGCAATATTAGCGGCGAGCGTTCGTACCGGGTCGTACACGCTGGACGCGTGCTGCACTACATTCCCCGTTACCATCAACACAGCCATGGTTTCCCCGATGGCACGTCCGGCCGCAAGGATAACGCCCGCAGTGATGCCCATCCTCGCCGTTGGCAGAGCCACGCCGCGAATGATGCCCCAACGCGACATGCCCAGCGCGGCCGCGCCGCGCAGGTATTCATCGGGCACAGCCAGCAGCGCCGCGTGCGCCGTAAGCGCGATGGTGGGTAGAATCATTAACGTCAGCACCAGGATCCCCGCCAGCAAACTGGCGCCCGGGGGGTGCAATTGATTAATCAGCGGCACCAGGGTGGTCAATCCCCAGAAGCCATAGACCACTGAGGGAACGCCCGCGAGCAATTCGACCAGACGCCGGTAAATGCCGGCGATCTGGGGCGGCGCGTAGTACGCGACAAATAACGCAGAGGCTATGCCAAGTGGCGTCGCCAGCAATAACGCCCCTCCTGCGGCGTAAAGCGTGCCCGACAGCATAGGCGCGAGGTTATATGCCCTTTCCGTGGGCTGCCACGAGGGGTCAGTGACAAAGCGCACCGGCTGGATGTCCCTGAGAAGAGACGAGGACTCGGCCAGAAGGAAGAAAAGGATCAGCAGCACCAAGCCGGCCGCGATACCGGAGGCTATTCGCAGCAGCCAGAGAAACAGCGCGTCAATCGACGGTGACGGGAACGAAATATTGGGCTTCGACCAGGTCATGAACCTCCATGGAACGTGCGAAATCGATGAACTCCCGGGCCAGCCCTCCCGGCACAGCCCGTGTTACCAGATTCAGCGGCCGCGATAGCGGAAAAGTACCATTACGGACATTCGCCACCGTAGCAGCGACACCATCGAGCGGCAACAGCTTGATTGGCGTCCCATGCTTTGCTTCGTATGCGGCAGCGCCTATTGAAACGTAGCCGATTGCATTCCGGTTGCCCGCAACAGTTTTTATCCCCTGGGAGTTGTCGCCGATGATTACATGCGGCTTAACTTCGCTGTTCTTTAGATTAAGATAGTTCAAAAACAGCTCAAGCGTGGAACGTCCCTCGGCTTTGTTGACCACGGTAATAGGCGAATTCACCCCTCCCACTTCCTTCCAGTTCACAATTTTTCCGGTATAAATATCGATAAGCTGGCGCCGATTTAACACTACGGCGGGGTTGCTGGCGTGCACAATAACTGCAACCCCATCCAACGCGATAGTGTGGGTGCGCAAACCCCGCTCTTCCGGCTTCAGGTCGCGCGATACCATGCCGATGTCGGCAGTCCCATTGCGGACATCGTTAATCCCCCGCGAAGAACCACCGGTCTGCACATCTATTCGTGTTCCAGGATGCCGTGATTCGAACCGCCGAGCGATCTCCCCAGCTAAGGGCGCTATTGTGCTGGCACCTGTCAACACCAGTTTTTGTGCTGCAGTGTTCCCCACTGGGCTCCACCAAAGTCCCGCGGTAAACATTACTGCGCTCGCCATTGCAAGTTTCATGTCCCTTTCCCCCTATCCTCGCCGCCAGGCGTGGTATTTTTCCACCCAATCAAGCAACCGGCCGGGCACATGCTCGCGCCTCCACTGTCCCGCAGCATACTTGTTCGCCTCGGACCAGGTCGGGTATGTATGAATCGTCCCAAGGATCTTGTTGAGGCCAAGGCCCTGTTTCATGGCGAGAACGAATTCCGCCAGCAGATCGCTGGCCCGTTCACCGACAATGGTGACCCCCAGAATGCGATCGCTGCCCGGCGGGGTAAGAACTTTCACAAACCCGTACGCCGCTTCATCCGTGATGGCGCGGTCGAGTTCTTTCAGGCTGTAGCGTGTTACCTCACATTTGATATCGCGTTTGCCGGCTTCCGCCTCAGATAATCCGACCCGCGCGAGCTCCGGGTGGGTAAATGTGGTCCATGGAATGACCGAGTAGTCCACCTTGAAGCGTTTCACGCCGCCAAATAAAGCGTTTACAGACGCGTACCATCCCTGGTGCCCCGCAACGTGGGTAAACTGATAAGGCCCGGCCACATCGCCGCAGGCATAGATGTTGGGATAAAGCGTCTGCAACCACGCATCGGTCTCAACGTTACCCTTCTTTGAAACCGGAATTCCCAACTCTTCCAGACCGAACCCTTTGGTATAAGCCATTCTTCCTACTGCGCACAGCATGGCATCAAAAGGTAGCGTTTTTTCAGTTCCATCCTGCTGACGCACGATCAATTGCTGTTCCCCTGCTTCGTATTCGCAACGAATAGCATCAGTTTGGGTTAACAAACGGACACCGTCGGCGCGCAATGCCGCTTCAATCAGCGCAACAGCATCCGCGTCCTCTCGCGTCAGCAAATCGTGATTGGCTACCAGCATCACCTCACAATCCAGGAGAGCGAATGCCTGTGCCAATTCACAGCCAATAGGACCGCCGCCTAACACAATCAGCCGTTCGGGACGCTCTGTGAGAGACCAGATTGTGTCTGATGTATAATAGCGCGCGCGCTCCAAGCCCGGGATGGATGGGATGATGGGGCGGGAGCCGGTAGCCAGGACAATCGCGCGGGTTGTGATGGATCGACCGTTGACCTCTACCGTCCACGGAGAGGTAATGCGCGCCCTGCCGGCGATGACCTCCACCCCTAGTTCGGTGTAGCGCTGGGCGGAGTCGTGGGGTTCGACCGTTTGTATGACTCGGCGCACACGAGCCAATATGTCAGCGAAACTGTATTCGACGGTTGCGTGCGCGATGCCCAACTCGTTAGCGTGTCGGGCGTGCCGCAGGAACGCAGCAGACCGGATCAGTGCCTTGGAAGGGACACAACCAAAATTAAGACAATCTCCGCCCATCTTGTTTGCTTCAATAAGTGTCACCTTTGCGCGCGTAGCGGCTGCGACATAGGACGTTACCAGGCCGGCGGCCCCCGCGCCGATGACGACGAGATTACGCTCGAATCGCGTTGGCTTGGCCCACTTTTTGGCTCCCATTCTGCTCATCCTCACACGTCCGATACCCCACCGCGCCAGCCAGGGAAATACGGCCAGCAACGCGAGGGAACCGATCAGCCCGGGAGAAAGGAGCCCCGAAAGACTGGTAAGCGAACCCAGCTGGGTTCCGGCATTAACATAAACCGCGGTGCCCGCCATCATGCCCAACAGGCTGACCCAAAAGAAAGTGCGGGTTCGGATGGCCGTCAGTCCCATTAGCAGATTAATCATGAAGAAGGGAAAGATAGGCATCAGGCGCAACGTGAAGAGATAAAATGCGCCGTCCCGCTTGATGCCTTCGTCGATCACCGCCATGCGCCCACCGAAGCGCTTCTGGACCGCATCGCGAAACACGTACCGGGCGACCCAGAACGCGAGCGTCGCCCCAATACTCGCGGAAATGACCGCTACCGGGATCCCGACCAACAACCCGAAAATCGCGCCGCCCGCCAGAGTCATTACCGCAGCTCCAGGCAGGGAAAGGGCAGCGATAAGGATATAGACGATCGCGTAAAATCCTATTATGCGCAATGGCTGCGCCCGATAGGCCTGCTGCAGTTCATCGCGACTGTTCTTGAGGGTTTCGAGGGTAATGAAACGCTGGAGATCAAAAGCAAAAAACAATCCGCCCAGCAATACCAGCACTAAGAGCAACCACCAGCGTTTCATCCCGAGCGCCTTTAAAGAACAATCTTCGCGGAGAAGGGGGTCTGACGGGCCTCGCCTTAATCAACATTCCGCTTCATTTCGCTGCACGACGCGCCGTATTTAAAACAACTAAAGCATCGATGATGCTTCATGCTTACAGGCATTTGCAGGGCTTCGGTCAGCGTTTGCGCAAGAACGTAATCGGGGTCGTCATCCACTAGCGTACACGCGTAAACATACATGCTGCCGTCCCTTTTGACCACCATCTTGCTGAAGGAACACATGAACGACCGTCTTGTCTCTTCAGTATGGAATTCGGTCATGCAGCGTCCTGTAATCTCCGGCACTGCCACCTGCGTCTCCGGGGGATGAAATTCCGGAAACTCGACCAGCGTCAACTGCTCGGGTAACCCCGCGGAGCGAAAAACCTCTGCAAAGCCACCTGCCACCACATCCCCTGCCATGTCGGGCAGCTTTTGGTGCGCCACGGAAACATGAAAACCCATGCCGTGGAGCTCGCGCAAACCTTTCACCGCCTGGGCAAACATGCCTTCTCCACGGGCTGCGTCGTGGCGTGCGGGATCCGCATAGTCGAGGCTTACGCGGAAATGCAGTTCGCCTGAATGGTTGCGTAACGGTTTTAAGTGCTTGAGGCGTTTTATCAATGGCTCAGTCGCGTTCGTCAGCACCAGGCAGGGGCGGTGCCGCAATGCATAATCCAGGATGCGTATGATGTCCTTATTGACGAAAGGCTCCCCGCCGGTGAAGGAAAACTGCTTGACACCCAGGCTGAGCGCTTCATCGATATAGGGAGTCGCGTCCTCGAAACGCAACAGTTGCAAGCGCTCGTCGCCCGGCTTCGAGCCTTCCAGGCAGAAAGGGCAGGACAAGTTGCAGGCCGTGCCGGTGTGAAACCAGAGTTCGTCCAGCGCATGCGCTTGGATAACGCCACGCGGTTCGCCGCTCCGGGTTAGCAACCAGTCTTGGGAACGGGCAGATGCCGCCGCTTCATGCCCTGGCCGCATGCCCATGCCTAGCAGCATCCACCGGCAAGCCCCGCCCCGGCACTATCGCCATCATCATATGGGAGCCCCACGCCGCAGCCGGGAAAAATACCGTAGTGCCGCTCGAAGCTGCCATAGAACTCGAAATGCGAGGCGAACCGGGTGTCGTGCAGCATGCGCCACGTGTTGCCGCAGACAGGAAAATGCTTTCCGGTTTCCATGCGGTGATGCTTGTCGAGCACGAACACATGGGGGTGATAAGGTAGGGTGCCGCGATAGACTACGGCTTGGCCATAGTCTTCGCATGCCGGCTCCAGATTGTCCAGCTTGAATAAGCGGTAAGTCGCGGAGTAAAAACGCATGTTGCCAGTGCGGCCAGCCAGCTCTGCGTTGCGCAGGACAATCCTGCGATCCTCTATCAAACGCGGGTCGTCAAACCCGTGCTTCAGCGAAAGGTTGATGAAATCGTTCCAGTACAGCGCGCCGCTTAGACACTCGCCATATAGAACGGGATCGGCGGCGAGTGTTGCCGGCACCCGCCGGTCAGTATAAATATCGGAAAAGTAGAGTTCGCCGCCGGGCTTCAGCACCCGCCACGCCTCGCGCAGGACCGCTCCCTTGTCGGGTGCGAGGTTGAGCACGCAATTCGACACGATCACATCCACACTCGCATCAGGCAGTTTAAGCTCGGACAGGCGCTCGATGTAACCGTGCAGAAAACACACATTGCTGCTGCCATAACCGAACGCTTTACGGTGGTATTCCTCGTGGCGGCGCGCGACTGCCAATTGCTCTTCAGTCATATCAACCCCGATCACCTGCCCATTTTCTCCTACCAGTTTCGACAACACGTACACGTCGCGTCCGGCGCCGCACCCAAGATCGAGCACTGTCAGATCTTCAAGCAGTTCGGGCAGCACCAGCCCACACCCGTAGTAGCGCGCGAGCACCTCGCTGTGTACCTGGGCAAGTATCGGCTTCACATATTCGGGCAGGTCATCCCCGGTTGTGCAAGCATTGGTCTGAAGATCAAGCGACGAGCTTAAGGTTGCTCCGTAGTATTGCTGGACAATGTCATGCATGAATCTGCCTCCTAAAATCAGTTCGTTTTGGAGCGGTAGCGTGCGGCCAGCCTATCAGGCGAAGCGCCCCAAGCAAAAGCAAGCGCAAGATTGCGATTGATCCAGGTGCGGCGCCACCAGCCATCGCGGTGCCAGCGGCGGGGGTCCACGAGGATCGCTTCTTGTAACGGAACAAAGCCCCCCAGCCGGCGCAGTCCGTTTATCAAGGCGACTTCCTCGAACAGGGGCCAGGGCGAATGACCGCCTGCCTCCCAATATGCATTCCGCCGCATGAATAAACCCTGATCGCCATAAGGAACCCCGAACCGGCAACGCATGGCAATAGCCGGTTCCAGCAGCAGGGCAGGCCAAGCGCGAGGAAGATCGAAACGAAAGCGAAAATAGCCGCCGACCGCGCCTTGGTCGAGTGCCAACCGCATCGCGCTCAACGGGTCGGGACATAACCGGGTGTCGGCATGCAGGAACCATAACGCGTCCCCTTTTGCTAGCGCGGCGCCCGCGCGTAGTTGTTGCCCACGGCAAGGTTCGGCCGCCAGCCACTGCGCTCCATATTGCTGGCACACTCTTCCGCATGCCGGATTTCCCGCGCCGTCGACGACGATGATTTCAGGTGATGAGTCTGGCAACTGCCGCAACTGGCCGAGCAGATCCGCCAGCTTGTCCTCATCTTGGTAGCAGGGAATAATGACGCTAAACCTGGACATCGCCCGGTTCTCCCATGCTGACAATATCACAAGTCAACTGATACAACGCACGTCGCGCCGGCCGATGGTCGGCTTTCAATGCGGTTAGTAGACGAAAGACATCCTGCTCTTCATCCACGTCGAAACTTTGCGTGAGCATGGCAAGCGACTGTCCAGCCCCGCGGCAGCAGCCGGCCAGTGCCGAGCCCAGATGCGACGTGCTCCACGGCAAGGCGTCCAGCATGGGCCAACGCAGGCGGCTCCCCATTAGCACCACACCGCCATCGACGGCCGGCTTCAGAACAGTATCATGTTTCAGCAACGCCGCGCGGGCTGCGGAGTAGTCGGTGGCCGCAAGCACGGGTGCGTCACTGCCTATATAAATCAGGTGTGCGATCCCCCGATCGCGCAAATTATGATCGACAGCGTTCAGCCGTTGTCCCAGATTGCCGTCCGTTTGAGGCACGATATGAATTTTTGGCTGAAGCTGGGGTAATAAGGAGGCAGCCCAGGCATAATCGGAGGGGTGCGCAGGCGCGATGACCACCGGACCAGGCCAATCGCGGACGTCTTCCAATGCACAGGCGAGCAATGCCTCCGCAATACGCCTGGCCCCTTCCTGTCCCAGGCTCGCTGACAGCCGTTGCTTGCTGCTGCCGTATGCGGGACGCTTGCAAACAAGCACCAAAGTGGTTTCTGTCATGCCAGCGTCCCATCCGCGAACCTGAGAATCGAACGACGGATAACACTGTTACTCATGAGTATCCCGCTGGAATGCCCGATGACAAATCGAACTTCGCATAGCTTTGAGCAATGACGCTACTTTAGAGCGGTAGAATCTTTACATCATAGCCCGTATCTCACCGTCTGCCGCCCAATTTGCGCTGAACGCCGGGGCGAATTAAATCGCCGCGACTTGCTCACGCAAATTCGCTTCCGTTCGGTTTTCGCCTTCCGGGCTTGGCGTACAAATCCATTCTCCTGCTGAATGACGGAACGAATCAAGCTCAAAGAAGGGAGAGCTACGGTGACGGGACTAGGGCGGATTATACGAAGGGCGGATTAGATATGACGACAGGCGAGTAAAATCAGGCTATTACAGGGGTACGAAGAGCTTTTCCGCAGAGACGAATCACCTTTGCCTGTACCATTGCTCCAGCATCATCAAAACCCAGACCATAGTGCCATGGTAACCGGCGTGCTCATCCAGATGGTGCCCGAGCAGCTTGTCGATGAAGTCGGCCCGGATAATATTACGTGACTTGAGACTGCTCAGGCTATCCGAAGCCAAACCCTGCAAACCTCGATGCTGTTGCAGCCAGACGCCAAAAGGCAAGCCGAAGCCGTGCTTTTGCTTCGCGATAATATCGTCGGGCAGAAATCCCCGAAGCGCTTCCTTAAAAAAATAACGTAGCTTCGTGCCGTTGAGCTTCAGATGAGGCTCCAACCGCAGCGAGAAAGCCACGATCTCGTCGCTGATCAGGGGAAATGCGACCTCCATCGCCGCCAACTCGCAAGCCTTTGCCACTTTGGGCAGGTCGTTATCAGCGAGCGTGAACTTGCGATCAAAAGCAAGCATGCGATTAATTAGGCTGGTGGCGTTGTTCTCGTGATAGACGTCGTCAAGCAGGGCAGCCGGGTTGCTGGGGTTAACGGTTCCAAGGAATTCACGCGTAAAAACTTCCGCAGCCCCGTACCGCTCCAGCAGGTTATATGTTTCTGTTCGCGCCGGCATCGGGATCGATGCTTGTTCAATATAGCTCCGCGCCTTTTGTACCAGCGGTAACGCAGCCCCACCCGGCAGGCCAAAAATGAGCGGCTCAAGGATACCCTTGCGCATCAGGGAGGGGGCCTTTTCATAGAGCGAAAACAGGTGTTGTTTGGCGTAACGGGAATTGCCGCCGAACAGTTCGTCCCCGCCGTCACCCCCCAACATTCTGGCCAAGCCGTCAGCTTTAGCCATTTGGCCACAATAGAAAGCCGGTATGGCCGACGCATTGCCAAAAGGTTGATCGAAAACGGCTGCGACTTGCGGGATCGTGTTCACGATGTCATCGGGCGTAACGTAATACTCGTGATGACGGGTGGAAAAATGTCTGGCCGCGATTCGCGCATACTCCATTTCGTCATAACCCGACGCGTCAAAACCGATGGAGTAGGTGTGGGCTGGGCCGCCCGACACCTCTCCCAATATTCCGGCAATGGTCGAGCTGTCTGTGCCGCCGCTAAGGAAGGCTCCAACTTGCTGATCGCCTACCGCGTCGCGCACGCTGGAGCGCAGCACGTTTAGAAATTCCTGCTGGAGCTCCTGAAAAGGGCGCTTCTCGTTTTCCACGAACTGCATTCGCCAATATTTGCGAATCTCGACATGGCCCTTTCGATAAAAGAGGTATTCGCCGGGCAAGAGGCGTTTCTGGTCCTGGTAAATAGTATCCGGACCCGGCACCATGTGAAAGTACACATAGTTGTATACGCTTTGAGGGGCGATTTCGGATCGGGCTCGGGGATGTATATTAATTGCGTCCGCCGACGAGCCAAAGACCAGCCCGCCCCCATGCTCCTGATAGGCTAGAGGGTTAATGCCCATCCGGTCTACCGCCAGAACGCCTTCCTGCGCGGCTTCATCCAGAATGCATAAGGAAAACACTCCTGTCAGACTCTCAAGGGCTTTTTCGCCTCGCTCACGCCACTCGCGCCCCAAGGTCCTTGCCACCCCTTCGGTGCGCGCAAGCTGGACTAAGCGCGGCTCGCGCAAGCGGGGCCGCCCCCATAACGCGACCAGAAGCCCATCCTGCTTATGAATATGTCTGCTATCGCTGCTTGCCGCAACTGCCACCGCGCTGCTTCCTTCAGCATCAGCCTCAACCTCGCTCGCATCAAACCGAGCCAGAGGGGCGGCCATTCGCTGCACGAGCTGCATATTTTCAATAACGGAGGCACTATGGCCTATCCAACCGCACAATCCGCTCAAAACAGTTCTCCCGTTTTTTTACATCATCCTGCTTTTGTCACTGGCTCTGCTGGCTACGAGCGGCATACTAGCCGGTAGGAAAGCCTATCGTCTAATGAATTGATGAAGTGTGACAGGAATTAAACCAGCACTTCAATAGGTGCGGGATGGCTGAGGAATGCCGTGGGGCTTGCAGTCAGGCCATAAGCACCTGATTGAAAAACCACGATTAAATCGCCGGTTTCCGCTTTGCTCATCTCCATCCGATCCGCTAACAGATCCAGAGGCGTGCAAAGCGGCCCTACGACCGAGACCGTCTCTCTTACGCTATGTTGCGCCTTATTACCGACAATAACCGGGTAGTTCTTGCGGATCACCTGGCCAAAGTTACCGGATGCGGCAAGGTGGTGGTGCAAGCCCCCATTCGTAATGAGGAAGACCTGACCTCTGGACTCCTTGCGCTCCAGGACTCGACACACATAAATGCCAGCCTCCGCCACCATATACCGTCCGAGCTCAATCACGATACGGGCCTCAGGCAGATCCCGCTTCGCTTCTGGTATTAAGCGCTCAAGGTTGTCGCCTACTTTCGCCAAATCCAGCGGTTCATCACCGGGAAAATAAGGCACGCCAAAGCCGCCGCCTATATTCAGCAATCGAACTCCACTTGGAGCGTACCGGGCAAGCGCGACGCCAAGCTGCACCGTTTTTTCGTGGGCTTCCTCCAAGGCCGCCGCCTTGAGGTTCTGCGAACCGCTGAAGATGTGAAATCCTTCGAAATCCAGGTCAAGCTGCCCCATCCGATGAAGCATGGGTGGGACTCGCTCCGCATCCACACCGAACTGTTTTGCGCCGCCGCCCATTTTCATGCTCGAAGATTTTAGCTCGAAGTCGGGATTGACGCGAACCGCCACTGTGGGACGAATGCCAAGGTGTTGACCCAAAGTGGCAATGCGCTCCATTTCCTGCTCCGATTCCATATTCACGACTACACCGGCAGCGATAGCGCAGGAAAGCTCGGCGTCGGTCTTGCCCGGTCCGGCAAAACTGATGTGACCCGGCGGCATAGTCGTATCGAGTGCGACGTGCATCTCACCCGCTGACGCTACATCGATGCCATCGACCAGGCTAGCCATATGCTGCACTACAGCAGGCATCGGGTTGGCCTTCATCGCATAGTGCAGATGAATCTCAGCCGGCAGGTGTTGTCGCAGCAGGGCGACCCGTTCGGTAATCCGCTGTCTGTCATAGGCGTAAAAAGGAGTCTTACCTACGCGCTGGGCCAGCCGCGTTAGAGAAATACCGCCAATCTGCAAGCAATTGTCGCGGATCGGGAATTGATCCATTGAAGCGTGCTTTGGGCGAATATTACTCATGCACAGGCTCCACGAAAGCGTTCTCGAACTCCTGTGTGAGCAGTTTACGATCAATCTTACCGTTGGGGTTGCGTGGCAAGCTGCCTTCCCTTAACTCGACCCTGCTCGGCAGCATAAAGGCGGGGAGATGAACCTTGCACGCTGACAGCAATTCCTCCTGGTTAATATTGCGGCCTGACCGCGCTGTGACGATCAGGACGATAGCCTGTCCAAGCACCGGATGCGCGACGCCAATGGCGGCCGCTTCTCCCACGAGCTCCGTAGCATAGATAACCTCTTCGATCTCGGTGGGGCTAACCCGGTAACCGGATGTTTTGATCATCTCGTCCCGGCGACCGATGAAATACAGAAAGCCCTCTTCATCCATGCGCACGGTATCGCCAGACCAGACCGCCAATTCCTGGATGGGCAGGCCGGCCTGACGGGTGGGAACGGGCTTAAAACGCTCGGCAGTTTTTTCAGGGTCGTTCCAATATCCCATGGACACCAGTGCACCACGATGGACCAGTTCGCCCGGCTCTCCGGGCGCGCAAAGAGATCCGTCTTCACGCACAACCAGCACTTCGGCATTTGGAATGGCTTTGCCTATCGAGTCGGGACGCGCCACGACTTCTTCAGGTGGCAAGAAAGTCGAGCGAAACGCCTCAGTCAGCCCGTACATGAGATATATCGCGGTACTGGGAAGATTGTTTCGCAACAGATCCAGCGTCGCGCACGGCATTGCCCCGCCCGAGTTGGTGATATAACGCAAGGAAATATTGTCTGGCCAGGTCAATTGTGCCAGCTGAATCCACAAGGGAGGGACCGCCGCCAGACCCGTGATATTTTCCGCTTCCACGGCAGCAATAATATCCCTGGGCAGCAGATAGTTCATGAGTACGCCCGTTGCCCCGACATTAAATGCCGTGGTGAGCTGGCTGAGCCCATAGTCAAAACTGAGTGGCAGGACTGATAAAATTCGATCCTCCGCCCCATTTTTGAGGTATTGCGCCACGCTCGTCGCACCGGCAATCAGGTTGCGGTGGGACAGAACAACCCCTTTGGGCTTACCTGTGCTCCCCGAGGTGTAAAGAATCGCAGCCATATCGTCGTCGATACTACGGTGGCCGCCGGTCCCACTGCCCGCGATCAGCGCCTCGTTCCATAATAAGATATTCAAGTTGCCGGAAATATTGGATAAACCCTCGGCCGAACCGATGACCATCACCGTGTGCAAATCATGGCACTGCGCTAAAACGGGGAGTAGCAACTTCAAGCGGTCAGCCGAAGTGACCAGAATTCTTACGTTGCAGTCGCGCAGTATATAGGTCACCTGTTCCGCCTTCAGCAGCGGGTTGACCGGAACGAAAACCCCCCCCGCCGCCGTTGCGCCAAATAATGCGGCGACCGTCTCCAGGCGTTTCTCAAGATAGACCGCCACTCGCTCGCCGCGGTCGAGGCCCAAGGCCAGCATGGCCTTCGCGGCCGAGTCGACGTCCTTAGCCAAGTCGGCGTAGCTTACCCGGCTTTGGCGGTACACCAAGGCTTCCTTGTCCGGAAATTGGTTGGCAGAGTTTAAAACAAGCTCTTGTACGAGGTGTGCCATAACGTACATCTACTTTAAGAAAGTGTATGCCAGGTGTTTCATGCAAGGGCCGTTATTTTATCCCGTGACGATTCATCAGATCATAAATTGTGGGGCGGCTGACCCCGAGTAATTCAGCCGCCTTCACGACATTTCCGTTCACCCTGGCCAGCGCTTTCATCAGCGCATCGTACTCGGCCTTGTCGCGTATCTGACGAAGATTGATGGGTTCGGCCGGGCCCGAGGCCGCCTGCAGTCCAAGATCCTCGGAACTGATAATGGGCCCGTCCGCCATGATTACGGCGCGTTTGATGCAATTCTCCATCTCGCGGACATTGCCGGGCCAGGGATGACTCTCGATGGCGGCAAGTGCATCCTGACTAAAGCTGAGCGAGGCCCGTTTTTCGTGCGCGCAGAATTTATTCTTGAAGTGATGTGCAAGCAGTGCGGCATCACCCACCCGTTCTCTCAATGGCGGAATGGTGATCACGATTTCGCTGAGCCGATAATAGAGGTCTTCCCGAAAACGCCCTTCCCCGATCAGTTTCTTCAGATTCTGATGGGTGGCGCACACAATGCGGACATCGACCGGGATCTCCTTGCGGCCACCGACTCTTTCAATCACTCTTTCCTGCAAGAAACGGAGAAGTTTCGCCTGTAGCGCCATGGGTAAATCGCCGACCTCATCAAGAAAGAAAGTACCTTCATGGGCCAGTTCAATTTTTCCGGGCGTCTGCTTGACAGCCCCAGTATAAGCTCCCTTTTCATAGCCGAACAGCTCACTTTCCAAAAGCGCTTCCGGAATGGCCGCGCAATTTATGGCCATGAAGCGTTTTTCCCTTCTGGCGCTGGACTGGTGGAGCGCCCTCGCCAGTATCTCCTTACCTGTTCCGCTCTCTCCCAACAGAATTACCGTCGCATCCGATGGCGCCACTCTTTCGACATTGCGGCATACCTTCAAGAGCAACGGATCACGCGTTATTACGCCCGCGATGAGCGAATGCGTCTGGGTTTGAAGCAGCCTGCGGTTTTCCTGCTGCAATGCATACAAGTAATATGCTCTTTCAACCACTAGATGCAACATGTCGGGATCGAAGGGCTTCTGGTGAAAATCATAAGCTCCAGCGGCAATCGCCTTCAGTGCATTTCCATGATCCTGATTGCCTGTAAGCACAATCACCTTGGTGTCCGGCGCAAGCTCAAGTATCTGCGCAAGAGTGGCAAGCCCTTCCGAAGCGCCGTCCGGATCCGGGGGTAGCCCCAGATCCATGGTAATAACCGCCGGCTCGTGCCTTCTCAGCAACGCAAGTGCGCTTTCACGATCCCCCGCCACTAATACCTCGTAGGCGTCAAAGCTCCAGCGCAGTTGTTTCTGCAGTCCGGGATCATCTTCGATTACCAGCAAACTCTTTTTATCCTGACTCACTTACATCCTCTTCCATTTGATCGAATTTTCCAAGCGATCTCTACTTTACGGTTAACGCCTTAATAGCTTGAACGTTTTGACAGAGCGGCAGAAGGATACGGAAGACGGTGCCATCCGATTCACTACTCATGACCTCCAGCTTGCCGCCGAGTTCAGACACATATTCCTTGCTCTCAAACACCCCGATACCCATGCCAGCAGATTTGGTAGATACAAAGGGTCTAAAAAGCTTTTCGCGGATGAACTCTTCACTCATGCCGTGCCCCGTGTCCTTTATTTCAACCATCGCGAAATCATGTTCCCTCTGCAACCGAATCCGAACCAGACCATCACGTGGCGTCGCTTCGATTGCATTTTGGATGAGATGCCCTACAACCCTTTCCAGTCGTGACGAGTTCGCGTAAACCGTGAGGCTGGAATCCTGTACTTCCAGAACAGGCTTGGGTTCGGCAATCGATTTGCTCGTGACCGCTTCTTGTAACAGGTGAGCAATGGAAAGGGGAACGGGCGTCTCCGCCGAATCGCTACCACTTAGTTTTTCCAGAAGCCGTTTCATTTTTTGAACAGACAGGTAGACCGTTTCAACCATATCTTGCTGGAACGCCGGATTTTGTTTATGTTTCTCTGCGTTGGAAAGCAAAAGGGATAACTGTGAAACCAGGTTTTTCAAATCGTGGACCACAAAGGTCGACATGCGATTGAATGACTCAAACTGGCGCGCCACCATGAGCGCGTTGGCAGCCTCGTGCTGCGCCAGGTAACTCGCCGCCTGATTCCCCGCGACCTTGAGCAGATCACTAACTTCCCAGTTCAGCTTTACTTTACTTCTCGGTAGTGCCAGCACCACAAAACCGAATAATTTTCGGTGCTGGATGAGGGGTACCACCAGCCATGCCTTGGGGATGGTTTGCAGCCATTGAGGCAAAGTAATTTCCGAGTATTTTTCCGGGTTTGTCCGATATTCCTGTAAGTCGATCACCCATTCCCTGTGTTCAAGGAACTGGCAGAAAGAGCTTGTAACCGGTTCAATCCCGCTGGCGAAGGGCATATTCCAATGAGCGACGTGTTCGAAGTTTCCGGACTCCCGGGATATCCAAAGACTGCCGCCCGGGCTCTCCACCAACTGCGCTAAAGCCTGAATCACGCGCTCACCCAATCCATGCCCGCCCTCGGAGAGCGTACGCGTAAAGTGAAGCCACTCTTCGCGATAGTCATAGTTGTAGCTAAAAAAATGCTTGCTGATAAAGACTCTTAGCCAGGAACGCAACGTGCCCGAGAACAACACAGCCATGAGCAGGACTACAGCGCCAAACAGGAAACTCACCTGCATGACGGTGCCCCAACTGCCGCCGAAAAAACGGAGATAGTAGCCAGCACCGGCCATTGCCAGCAAATACGCGGCAGCACCAAATAATGCCGCAGAATAAAAGAGAATGCGACGCGATACTGTAATACCAACGGACCATTGGGGGTTTCGCGCGGCCGACACGGCGACAAGCGGAACAATAAGCGCGTTAACAATCCCGCGAGCCGCCCAGATCTCGGGGTTTACATGCCTGAGCAGCAACGCATCGCTATAGAGGTAAAAATCGTATGCAAAAACCCCGCCGATGCCGAGGCAAGCAAATTTTATTCCCCAACGCTGCTTAACCGGTGTGTTCCTGTACAGTTGCTCAACCAGTATCATTCCCAGTAGCGCCATTGCGACACTCGCAATGATACTGTAGGTGAAATCGGCTTGAACTCCGGAAAAGGTAAAGTCCCCATGGCCATACAAAGCGGCAATAACGCATCCGACATAGAGTGACACGATGATCGACATGGCAGGGTTCACCCTGCCGGTGAAAAACGCGTCCCGATTTAGCCCCAGCAGGGTGATGAGAAACGCCGACCAGCCCGCATTCCGGGTGATTTCCAGGAGGTCCGTGAGGAGCGAAAGGGGGCGGTCCTGGGATGCCTGGTAGGCCAGCGCCGCCGCCCAAAGCACGGACAAAAGGCAGGCAATAGGCAGTACTATCCCCTGCAAACGGCCCCGCCAGCTCGTCAGCAGGAGCACAGCCAAAACCAGATACGCTACCGCCGCAAGTGTATAGCTGACCGCCGCGATGCTCGTTACCATTTTGTGCGGCTGCGCCTGGACATCATCTCCCGCCCTTGCCCAGCACAACTACTTCAATAGTATCAATCAGGATGATGACATCAAGGAAAAGACTATGGTTTTTTACATAATATAAATCGTACTGAAGCTTTTCGATAGCATCTTCCACCGACGCGCCATATCGATAGCGCACCTGCGCCCATCCAGTTATTCCGGGCTTGATGCTGTGCCTAACATTGTAGAATGGCACTTCTCCGCAGAGTTGGTTTACAAAATAAGGCCTTTCCGGACGTGGACCGACAAAGCTCATATCCCCATTCAGAACATTGAATATTTGTGGAAGCTCATCGATTCTCAACTTCCGGATGATTCTGCCCACGCGCGTTATCCGAGGATCGTCCGTCGTCGCCCACTGCGGCTTCCCGCCTTTCTCGGCATCGTTCCGCATACTCCGGAACTTGAGAACCATAAACGTTTTCCCACCCTTTCCCACCCTTTCCTGCCGGTAAAAAATTGGAGGGCCATCTTCTAAAAGGATACAAATGGCAGTGATGAGCATGATGGGCAGCGTTGCCGCGAGCAGAATACCGCTCGCGACCAGATCGAAAACACGCTTGATACCTGAGCGAAGCAGGCTTTGATCGAAACCGCCGCCAAAAACAAGCCAACTGGGGTAAAGCGTATTCACCCGAATCTGGCCTCGCTCCCGCTCAAAAAAAGCGGCTGAGTCGGTAACCTTGATCCCATTCAGCTTGCATTCAAGCAGATCCTGAATGGGAAAACATCCGCCGCGCCGCTCCTGAATGGCAATGATAATTTCTTGAGCTCTGTATCGATTGGCCAGAGACATTAAGGAACCCGTCTTCGGCAAAACAGAAGAAGCCGGGATATGCAGCTCTTCGTCCGGCACCGATACAAAACCGATGATCTTGAGGCCTCGCCGCGCGGAATCATTTTTTGCCTGCTCGACAAATTCCTTGGCCTTACCCCCCACGCCAAGCACGATGGCCTGTGACTCCATGATTCCCAAGCTCGACCATTTCAGGAATGCCGCACGGGTCAGGAGAATTCCAGCTAAAGCAAGAAGCATGACCAAGCCGAGAATACCACGGCCGAGATAGAGATCAGGCAGCAGATAAAAGATCAGGGTGATGATTCCGAATCCCAGCATCATCGATGGCATCAACCGGAATAAGATTTCTTTTAGGTCCAGCCGGGAATCGAGTTGATACAATCCCATCGCCGCCATGCTTAGAATCATGACGGAGGTAAACGTGAAGGCTTCCGGGAACAAAGAGGAGAACGAGAAAGGAAACGGCTCGATTTGATCCAAAAAACGAAGACTGGCTCCAAAATAAACCATGAATATCAGCACCAAAATTTCAGTGCTGATGAGCAGGATCGCCGTTCTTGAGATGTAATGATTATATATGCGAAGCAATTTCGATCCCTTATCAGTGCTCTTTAAGAAGAGTATCACTGCGATCAGTATTGTTATTGCAGCCGAATATTAAGCGGACGGCCACTTCGGAACAAGCTCGGACCAGCATACGAAGACAACTTAACGTGCGCTTGCTCTCGCACTGAAACGGTGACCCATCATTATTTTGATTCGATATACCAGACATTGGCTCTAACCTGATATATAACCGAGCGGGTTCCTCTCCGCCGGATAGTGGGACGCAGAAAAATATTTCGTTATTGCACGGCGCGCTAGGTGAGCGTCGCACTGCCTCAAATACCCCTGTGTTAAAAACCAGCAAACGTCGGGCAGGGCCATTAACGTCTGCGCTAAATCTCGTAATGATGAGACGGCTCTTATGACCGGTAGACGCCCTAATGCACGGCCGTCATCGCATCATATCAACTTCGCCCGAAGGGGCAATTGGACTTTGGTACGTCAATCCGCATCCAGAAGAGAGCCTGATCTTTCCACAGCCCATCCTTGAGCGGAACCGTTTTGAAAAAGCAGAAGCGACGCGACGATCCATGTGCCACATCTTTTGGCAACTATCGGGGTTTACCATAAGGCGCAAAGCGGAGATTTCAGCGTATCCTGCGGCGCCAGGACTTTCATTCTAAGGGAACCTTTCTGTACCCACCCCGGGCAGACCCTTACTGAAACTAAATTGTGAATCCGCCGCGATTCAGCAGACTGGCGAAATAGCCCGCCGTGCTAATGCCCCATCTGTGTAGAGTCGCGAGGTGAGATTGATCCCTTGACGATTAATGCCAGCTTGAGCCGATCTGCCACGTCAAGCTTTCGAAAAACTTCGGTCAGGTGGGCCTTTACCGTCCGCTCGGTAATATCCAGACGTCGCGCGATTTGTTTATTGCTTTCACCGTTGCCCACCAGTGTAGCGATCTCGTATTCGCGACGGGTCAGATTTGCCAGCAACTCGGTGACCGCTTGCTTGATTCTGTTTTTTTCTTGCGTGATCGTAACGAGTTCATTCAGCAAATGCCAACTCAGCGACCGTCGTATCCACAATTCGCCTTGCTGAACCGCCAGCACTACGCTTTTAAGCTGCTCGGGCTCGGTTTCACGCCGGCAGCAGCCACGCACCCCGGTCCGGAACAAACCCCACTCTGTTTCGTCAGAAAAAGGACCACCTAAAATCACAACTTTTGTGTCCGGGTTCAATTTCATAAGACCTGCGATTCCATTTACCCCATCCAATTCCGGCACATCGTGGTCAAGCATCAGAATTTGAGGTTTTACTCGGACCAACTCCGCCCTGAGGGAATCCAGATTGGTTGAACAGAAGACAGGGGCAAGGCTGTTCACCGCCTGCTCCCATCGATAAAGGTTTTCGTGCGACCCACTAGCGAGCAAAATCAAGGAACTCTCCGATCACATTCAGGATTGGTCAGTGCAATACCTTATCCATGATTTTACCCAGCAGTCGCCGCGTCACCCATATTTCGCCACGATCTATAACGCGTACCGCCTTCAGGAAATAAAATGGCTCTGCTTCGTGGCTCAAGCAACCGCGCGCACCGCTGGCCAACGCTTGCATGATCAACTCCTCCTTGACGGATTTATCAGTTAACAATACGACGAATGTCTCCGGACATTCCCGGTGCAGCACCTCCAGCAGGGCGAAATCCGCTGCCGTGGACGGACCTAGATGAAAAAAGAGAATTCTCGGCTTTAACCGACCAATCCGTTCAACCATGTCATCCGCATGAACGGCCGCATAGGGCTCGCCCTGGTGGTCAACGAATGTCTCTCCTCCTTCCGGCAGGATGTCTGTCAGAACTTTGATATCCGGCCCTTCTTGCAAGAGTTGTTCTACCTTCGCGCGTCTTCCCGGATCGGTATCGGCTATTGCCACCGTAACCATTTGCATTGTGTGCCTCCCAGCCCATATATGGGCTCTCGAAATAATTAAGCGATCTATTATTCTGTTCGGCTAGTTTGCAGCGATATTCCGCAACTCCGCCCGTCTCACTGCATCTCGTTTGCCAAGCTTGGCACAATTTGCTGTCACCGCAAACTCAAGCTTGGCGCGTAACTTATTTACGGCGGAGCAAATCAATGATGTAATTCGCTGGGATTGCATAGGTGATCCCGCTGGGGTTGCTGAGAGCTGCTTCTTTTTTACCTTTGACAAATACCATATTGATAACACCATAAACCAGGCCCGTCTCAGGATCGTATAGCGGGCTTCCGCTGCTGCCGGGATAGGCAGTGCCGTCTAACTGAAATACTGCATAAGCCGGCTTCTGTAACTGCCCGATCATCTTCGCGTTGAGTTGCCGCGAATTATGCGCTGGCAAGATTATAGGCGTAATCGAAGAAACCATGGCCCGATGAGTGACCGGGTAAAATCCCAGTATCATTCCAATTGGGAAGCCGGTAAAAATCAGAGACTGGCCCTCGCGAACTTTGCTTGTATCTCCCAGTCGCATGGCTGGCAGGGGAGAACCGCTGATTCTCAACAATGCGAGATCGTGTTCCTTGTCGACCGCGGCAATTGTTGCGTCCCTCAGTTCAGCATCCTTGCCCTTGCCGGTAATAACGGTATATGCCTCCTTATTGGCGACGTCCAGCACTTCAGGAACAACATGAGCATTGGTTATTACGTGGAGACCATCGTCCACGACGAAACCAGTCCCCAGAAAATTCAGCGGAGGGGAGCGCGTCTTCTGAAATGTACCCACTCCAACTATCGAAGGCTTGGTGTACTCGATAGTTTTGACCAGTTCGGTACCCCAAAGGGGGGAAACACAGATCAGGCCGGAAAAGACAACTTTGATGAAGCTGGCCCCGAGGTGCCGGAAGATGTTCGTGATATTCATTGCTCTTTTATTGATCACACTCCCGCTATGGACCATCGTTCCATTTACGGCCGGATAAGAACTAGCTGCAGCCTTCCATCTTGTAGATGAAGTATCCGTCCTTGTTAATCGCGTCGGCCACGTTGGCCGGCGCGCCTTGGCTATGACAAAAACTGCATTCTTTGCTGGTAACGGTCGCATCGCCTTCACCAATTGAAGTCAGCCACTGTTTCGCATACTCAACTGCTTTTTCGTCGTCTTTTACCGCAGTGAAGACGTCGAAATGCATTGTGTGGCCATCCTTGGCTTTAACGTAGGTGTCATAGACGTGAATTTCCATGTGGTTCCTCTTCAGTTTTAATAGGTCTAAGGGAAGATAAAGCACGTTTACCCGCGGAATCAAATCCCTGCATAGACTATCACGCCCCAGCAAAAAGTGGAATGTTGAGGCACGCGCGAAACGGTAGTGTTTCCGAGTGCCTTCGCGGGTTGGACCTGAATGAAGTCCCATAATACTCAGCCATTCTCCTAAACCGAACTCATCATTGTTGTCATAAAACTGTGACATAACTGCAATAAAAACGACACTTCCCGGCAGTATTCTTTCGTCAGTTTCGATAAACACACGGGAAGAGAGTCATTTCATGAAATTATCCAAGCTTACGTTAGCCCTCGCCACCATTTTAGGTACAGGCGCATCATCCACGATTTTCGCCCTCGATTTGTATGTCGATAGAAAAACGGAGCAGATTTACGCAACGCCTGGTCCTGGACGGGTACATCTAGGTTCCTTCGTAAAGGACGATGCCGCGGCTAAAACAACTGGCAGCACCAGCAACAAAACGTCCGAAAGAATAAATGATAAGACAGCGGATAACGCGGCTGAAAAACCGGAGCCAGCCGACATAGCGGCAGTGAGGAAGGATATTGAAATGAAGGCCAAAATGCGGGAAGCGCGCCTGGTCAGCGATATTGGCTCACTGGAGGAACGGGTCAAGGAAAGCGAGAAGGTCCACATTGAGTTTCACGATGGCGCACCCCATTTTTCAAGCAAGGATGGCAATTTCACGTTTGCGGTCAATGGACGGGCACAGGTTGGGTCCCAATACAACTTTATCAATGAGGTTGCGCCCCCTACCGGCAACAACACACCGAACGAATGGAACAGCGGCGCAACCCTACGTCGTGCTCGCCTTGGTGTCGAAGGTACTTTCTTCAAGATCTGGGATTACAAATTCGAATACGACTTCAGTCGCGGCAATGGTTCGGTAACCGCCGGGATCACCGACGCGTTCGTGCGGCTGAATGTAACCAAGCCGTTCTCCGTGAAGGTCGGTTCCTTCAAGGAACCGTTTAGCCTGGAAGAAGCCGCCAGCAACCGCTTCCTCACATTCATCGAACGTCACATGTCGGTCAATTCATTCGTGGACAATCCCAACACTTATAAAACCGGTATCGGCGCCAATTATGCAGTTCCTCGTTTCCAATTTGGCGTCGCTTTTCAAACAGAACCGGTCGGGCCCTGGTCGTCCGCCTCAACCTCGGTTAATAACGCCGGCAACCAGAGCCGCAATAACGGATCGGGCGATACCAGCTGGGAAGGCATCGGCCGTATATCTGGCAGACCTTGGATGGAAGACGAAACCAAATTCTTGCATGTGGGTATTTCAGCCGGACACACGGATGTCAATACGCAATACACTGCCGCCGGCGATATCGCGGCCACGCCCTCGGCTCAGGGAGGTGGAGGTGGTGGAATGGCTTTCTTTGCCTTTCCCGGAACAAACGTGGATCGCACCAATATGCTGAATACCGGCAACCTGAGTGTTGGCAACCGGAATGACCCTAACGCGCGGCGGATAGACAGCTATGACCGGTATGGAGCGGAAGGGTGGCTGGTTCATGGTCCATTCTCGGTTCAAGGAGAATATTTAAGAACCAATATCAACGGCCTGGGATACGACAACGAACATTTCACCGGCTATTATGGTTTTGCCAGTTACTTCTTGACGGGCGAGTCGAAAGCCTATCATGTCAGAAATGGCGCGGCAAATCGCATAAAACCCAAGCAGAACTTTCAATGGAACGGTTCAGGCTGGGGAGCATGGGAAATCGCCGCCGGGTATGATTATATCAACCTGAACAGCGGTGTGGTGAGGGGAGGGAAAGCCGATATGGTGAGGTTCGCCCTCAACTGGTATCCTCACCCCAATGTCAAGTTGCAGAACAACATTATTTATACTCTAAATGTAGACACGAGTGGCTCCCCGATCGCGCGTACAGCCGGTTTTAATAATGCCGATTTGGCTGCTTTCTTGACTCAGCTTCAGTTCGATTTCTAACGTCTTTAAAACGGGAGATAAAGTTCCTGTTGATCGGGGTTGATTGAACAACTTCGGGAACAAGCTTGATAGACACCTTTGCGGAACGTGGCAATTAACCCTGCGCTCTGCGAAGGCCTCTCAGTTTTTACGCAGCACGGGGCCGTTTATCGGAGCGAAAATTCCACCTTGCTGCCAACTTTCTTTTCATCCGGTTCCACTTCGACTTTTGGCTCCAGGACAAATATCCGTTCGCCTGGAATACCGCCGTGCTCAACGAACCAGTTGAGTGCAGCCGCAGCCCGCTGCTCAGCGAGTTCGCGCATTTCGTTGTCGTCGGCGTTTACGTTCGCCAGCAATAGTTGCTCCATTTCCGGTACAGGCAGGCTCTTTGTCAGACCGACAAGATTTTTCGGCTTTGCGAACTTTGCCTCCTTGTAAGCCAGCGTCAAATATTTGGGGTACTCGTCCGGCGTGAGCTCGATCTCGTCTATATCTCCAGTTGTTTGACCCTTTTTGACTTGCTCCGCCAGTTTTTGAACTTTAACCTTGCGTTCGAGCATTCTGTGCTTTAGGGCTTCCCGGTCATGCGCAGGATCCGCTCGACCGGTAATCTCAAGTTCAAGCGACGATCGATCTGTTAAGGCCTTGGATAAGGTTTTCAGACGGTTCTCAGCCTCAGCCGTAATCGTTGCATCGCCAGGGGCAAAACCGATCTCGGATAACTCTTCTCCACCGAAAAGCGACCCCAGCACGGTGAAGGGTGCCGTTACTGCCTTTGTAAGCAAATTGATAATCGCGTTAGCGATCACCCCGCCGAGGCTGAATTGCGGATCGTTGATGGAGCCGCTTATTGGCAGATGGACATCAATTTCTCCCTCGCTGTTTTTAAGCACCGCCAATGCCAGTTTTACAGGGATCGACAGCGCGTCCGGACTTTCAATTTTTTCACCCAGGGTAAGTTGATCGAGAAACACGTTATTCTCTGCCCGCAATTCTCCTTTCTCGATGTGATAGTGAATATCGACCGACAGCTTGCCTTTCTCGATTGTGTAGCCCACGTATTTACCTGAATAGGGGCTGAAGGTCGGCATATCGATGCCCCTTGCGGTTGCTTTGATGTCGAGGAAGAGCTCGCTACCAAAAGTGTCCATCTTTCCCACGATCTTTAGTGGCGCGGTTTTGTCCACCGCGCCGCGTATATCAATCTCACCCGGCTTTCTCGGATCCAAAGGCCCTATTCGACCGGACAGTCCGGTCAACCTGGCTCTATAGTTGGGCTTGATGAACTCATCATGAAAGTTGACGTGCCCTCCCTGCAGGGTGATCCGGCCGATCTGTACTGGCGTATCCTTGCGGGCTGGCACGGGAGCGCGCGCTACACCAGGCTGCGAGGAGGATGTGGAAGATTTCGTTTGTTCCGGCGGCGTCATGGCGGCGGACGGTGCGGGAGGCACGTTCGCATTATCTCGGCGGATTAGGCGCTTGAGATTGAGCTGGCCGTCTGGGCTAAGGGTCACATGAGCAAAGAAATCGGCGAGTGCGACGGATTCGATATTGACGCGCAACGGTTCACTGGAAAATTCCATACGGCTGATGTCGAGACTGCGCCAGCGCATGAGCTCGGTCATGTCTGACTTGTCCAAGGCGTTAAAATGGCTGAGCCGGCCGTCACCGTTCAGTACTACTTTTGCTGCCGCGCCATTCACCCCCTCAGCTTTAACGTTGCCTTGAAACGACAGCGCGCCACGTGTGATCAACGCGTTCAACCGATCACCCGCCCAACCTTGCAGTGGGACAAAATTGATATCTTTTGCGTCTACCGCGAGATCAGCCATCAAGGGCGCCCATGCCAGCGAACCACTTGTTTGCAGGTGGCCCTCCTGATTTATTTCAGCTTTCAGCTCCAGCTTCAGCGGTTGGGCACCGCTGAGGTCGATATCGCTTATGGTCAGGTCCAGCGGATCCGCAACCATGGACGGTACGTTTGACAATGTGCTGTCCTCAAAGCCAAGAACTGCCGCGATTATTTTTAAACTGCCAAGCTTGACGGACCACGGCTTGCTCGCCTCGGCGTGAGGAGCTGCTGCCTCAGGTGCCGGCTCCGTCCCGGGAGTCGGGGCAAATAATTTGGCCAGGTCAAGGCGGCCGTCGGATTCGCGACGGATAGATGCTTTAACTCGCTCCAGCACGAGCGAACCAACTGACAGGCTCTGGCGCTTGGGATCAACCGTAACGTCATCCACACGCAACTGGGGCAGGCTCATTGCCGGTTCCGTATCGCCAATACGCGCTATAGTGGCTTCAGTCAGAACGAGGGTACCCTGTGAGGGTTTTACAGCGTTGAGATTGACCTCCGTTAATTCCACATCAAGCTGCCCCAGCCTGGCTGAATAGGGCGCTTCTGTCGCCCGGTTCTCAATTTCCAGCTTCCTTAGCACGGCGCGCCCGGTTAGAACGAGATTGGGAGGCTGACCCGGGGTTTGGTTAAAAGTCAGCAATAACTTACTATCGAAAAAACCGGAATTCAGCTTGACACCGACGGGGATGGGAGAATATTCGTCTAATCGCGTGAGGTCGATGCCGCTTAGCTCCAGCTCAAGCGTAGCTTGACGGTTCTCTGCGAACGGACGGGCTTTTCCTTCAATCAAGAGCGGAGCGCCGTTGACCTTGGCGCTGAAATGGGGCTCTACCCAGGTTTCCTCGGCACTCTCAAGATTGGCAATGAAGGGCACTCCAATGTTGATGTCGGAAATTTCCTGCTGGCTTTTTTTGAGCCGATCGACAAATTCAAAGCGGCCGCCTTCTACGACGACATTACTCACGGAAAACAGCGTTGGAGTTTCGTCCTTCGGCTGTTTTAAGAAATCTTCGATAAGATCGGTGATATTGAACTGATTTTCGCCTTCACGCACCAGACGCAGCGTGGGGCGGTATATCGATACCGAACTGATTACCGGCGCAAGATGAGCGATCGAAGCAATGCTGAGGTTCACATAAAGCTTGTCCACGGAAAGAACGGCATTCTCAGCATCCGCGATTCCGGGCCTTTCGCCCACGCGGAAAGCGTGGATGGTCAGTTCCAGCGTGTACGGTTGAATCTCGATGGACTGTACGGTCACAGGCCGGTGGAAGGCTTCTGACAGCGCCATTTCAAGCTTCGCCTTGGCGTAACCTGGCAGCCAGAAATAAGCGAGCAGGCCGAACAGGATAAAAATGGCAACGAGAACACCCAGGGTGATTCCCAGACGTTTGTGGGCAGCGAAACGATGGCGTAGAGAGGCCAGGGACATGATGAGACGTTTAGATATAGATCGAATAAATGTTGAAGTTGATCGATATACCGCAGGGTCACGGAGTAGCCGAGAATGCCATCGGCGTAACAGGGCTTCTAGCTGCCCAACTTTACGCTGAGCAGAAAGATGGGTCAATCGTAAGACAGGTTTAAGCCCAATTCAGCGTCACGCCCTGCGCGGGTGGGGGGGAATCAGTTTGTAGGTCACAGCGACCAGTATTGCAAACATTGCGTAAGCTGCCGTAAATACACCTTCAGGGAAATCGTAGAAAAGGACGCGGTGCAGCCAGCGCTGAATAAATCCGCTTTCCGTGGCGGTGCCACGCAACGCATCTTCCATCCATGTAAGCGGACATACCATGCCAAGGAGGGACTCTCCCGCCACGAACAGGATTGCGGCAAGATGCGCAAGCCGAAAGCGGGGGTTTCGCGCGAAATCCGCTCTCATCCAGGCACCGATCCAGATCAACGGCAGGCCGCCCAGGACGAATAGCACAAAAAACAAATGAATAATAAGTACGATATCGGCCAGCATGGGCATTCGTAATCGCGAGAATTATGACTTATAGCGCTTATGGTTGGAACATGGCGTACCGGAACCGTTCGGCCGCCGGGGTGAGTTCCGTAAAACAGAAACTGCCGGCTCATCCATTTCCTATTCGATGAGGCGCTGTTTACGCCGCGCTATCGGCCATGTGCATTGATCAGCCTAAATGGCAATAGAATAAACATATTCTATTAGGTTATTTCTGGATGTGTTTGCGCATGGGTATAGTGTTGCGCAACGAAAAACAGGCTGAACTAAATAATGAAGATTCGCAACCTGGACTTGACGGGTAATCCAATCAATCTCGAGCATGAGGAATTGGGGCTTCCGCCTATAGAGGAGCCCATATCTCATCCGGGAGCGCATCCATTTCTTCACGCGGCAATGTGGTTTGCCATCGTGGTGTTGATCGCGCTGGTGATTTTTTTGATTGGGCGATTCTTTTTTTCCAATAACTGGTCAGGCGGCTGGCAGATCGTGGGCGAAACCCTGAGCGGGAAGGTTTTTTGGAGCGCCGCAATGGTCGGGTTTCTGGCGCAGGTAATCGACGGCGCATTGGGAATGGCGTATGGCGTTACCGCGACCACGTTTCTGTTGGCGACCGGCGCCACGCCTGGAGCGGCGAGCGCAAGCGTTCATATCGCGGAGATTTTCACCACCGGTGTTTCTGGCATTTCTCACGTGAAGTTCGGTAACGTAAACAGAGACTTGTTCGTACGTTTGCTGGTGCCGGGCATCCTGGGGGGAATAATTGGCGCGGTCCTCGTTACCCAGATCGACGGTGCGGCCTTCAAACCGTACATCTCGGCTTATTTGTTGCTGCTGGGAATCTATATCCTCAGTAAAGCGTTTCGGCCGCTGCGTCTGCGCCAGAAAGCGCCGGAACATGTGGGAAAACTGGCGCTTTTCGGCGGATTTGTCGACGCAGCAGGAGGCGGAGGCTGGGGCCCGGTTGTAACATCGACTTTGGTTGGATCGGGCAACGATCCGCGTACGACCATCGGTTCAGTGAATTTTGCAGAATTCTTTCTTACGTTAACGAGCGCTGCCGTCTTCACACTGCTGATGGAAACCAATACCTGGCCCATAATTATGGGGCTGGTTTTTGGGGGGCTATTCGCGGCGCCTTTCGCGGCGGTACTGTGCAAGATGCTTCACGCGCGAACATTGCTGATATTGGTTGGAATACTGATCGTTATCATCAGCTTGTACAACCTGTATAAGGCGCTTCTCAGCTAAATTTTGGAACGAGTGATGAATTCGTATTTCTGTACGTTTTGGACACCCTTGACATGATGAAGTGGGGAAGCTGTCCCCGCCGTACTGCAAGTGATACTTTCTACAGCTCAGGCTTGACAAATTCCTCACATCGGCACGATACTTTTTTAAGATAAGTTGTGATAAGTTGCGACACGTTATTGTTTCGGATTCATCCCGTCCAGTCGGCCCCTGGGGGTAGGTGCCTATATAGCGCGGCTGTGCAGTTAACCGCCTCCAAGTTAATGTGGCCACGTTTCTTGCAGTCGCATTTAGCGCAAGCAATTATCCGGTAACGCATGAACGCGGATTCTGGTTTGACATTTACATTTTTTAATAATATCCATGGGAGAGAAAATGATGCGAAAGCAATTTGGGACTGCTCTGTTACTGTCTAGCCTGGCAATTTCAGGGACCGCTTCGGCACAACAGTTCGCTGATGATGTTCAAGACTTTGGAGTATGGGGCGCTGCAACCGCGACCGGCAATTTTGGCTTCCTCAATCCGGACAATCCCACACTGGCGAAAGTGAAGTGGTGGGCGGAAGGGCAGGGGCGTTTTGCTGATGACGCATCGAAGTTTTCTCAGGCGATCGTTCGCCCCGGTATCGGGTATCAGCTTACCCCAACCATGAGTGTGTGGGCGGGATACGCTTGGACGCCGACTACAACTCCCTATGTCGGGAATACCTACGATGAACACCGCGCCTGGCAACAATTCATATACGCCGACACATACTCATGGGGGAAGTTTCAAAGCCGCAGCCGCCTGGAAGAACGTTTTGTCCCCGACCATATAGGGCGAGCGTCCAACCCCGGGGATGGAAATCCCAACAACGCGTCGTGGGTGGGCTATCGTTATCGGCACTTGCTCAAAGCGTCCATCCCACTGAAATTTGCACCGGGTTTCAGTTACATTGTTCAGAGCGAGGCGTTTGTGAGTCTTAATGATACTGATTGGGTCCCCCGGCAAGGATTCGATCAAAACCGGTTCTTTACGGGTGTGGGTTATGCTTTTACGAAAAATATCACGGGGGAGATCGGATACATGAACCAATACATTATTCGCCGCGGGGCCAACTACATGGGGCACAACCTGGTAGTCAACCTGCTTGCAAATTTCTGAGAATCTCTTTTCGCCACGGGATAGGGAAAGATAAACACTTCCTGATAATTCCGTGGCGACCTCACCCGTTTTGATTTCAAATTCCTGTTCATTCCCGGCCTTAATTATCCGGTCGTTATCGCTCGCGATATCCCTGGCTGCTTCTGCTCCAAGTCTCGCCGCCACAGACGATTATAATCAATGCATCGATAGATCAGCCAAAAGAAAGAGCGGACAGGATACTACTACTGCAACTGAAGCAGGTTGCGCGAAACGGTTGGAAAACGTGGGGTCGAACGAACTCGACCTGCCGTCCGAAGCGCTAAACAAACTTGTCGTTAATGCTGGTTTTGGTTGGGGAATATTCAGCGGAACCGTTTACAACGGCAACAAGGACTACGTGCTGACAGGTGTTACCGTCCTTCTCACTCCGCCAGCAAACAATAAATCTGATCAAACCCCGGCGAGCGGCACGGAATACGATATCGCTTTAGCTTTGGAACCCTTGGCGAAAGGCTCCCTTTCCATGCCTGTTCCTTCCGACAATACCCTTGAATATGCGTGGAAGATCACGAAGGCACGAGGTTACAAAGCGCGATAATACCAACCGCGAAGTATCGAAGACGGCTCTACAATAGAGGTTTTAACATGCCCTCGAGCTTGCTTCGGCTCAGACGCCCTAATTTTGACCCGGCTATGTTTCCGCTGCGATCGATAATAACCGTGAACGGCAGCGCTCCCTGGCGATTCCCCGCCGCATCCGCCAGTGCCATGACGCTCAGGTCTCCAACCAGCACCGGGTAATTTATACCAATCTGCTTGCTGAAAGCCGCTGCCCTTTCTTTTTGATCCACCGCAATGCCGACAAAGACCACTCCCTGCTCACCGAATTTCTTCTGAAGCTCAATGAACTCAGGAATTTCCTCCCGGCAGGGCTCGCACCAGCTTGCCCAGAAATTCACCACCATAACCTTGCCACGCCATTGGGAAATCGGCTGCAGCCTATCGGCAAGGTCAGGCAGGGTCGCGGCAAATATCGTCTCCGCCCCTTTTCGCGCCGTATCCGGCGACACTTCGAATTTGGCGCTACTGCTCGTCAACTGACTACGCAGCAGAACCCCCGCGGTCAATGCAATCATTGCAATACCGGTGTATAACAATACTTGTTGTAATTTTGTCATTAGCCAACCCCGGTAAAATTCTGGTGAAGCTCCGATTTTGGCGCTGCGTCGCCATTGCAAGGACACTCCAGAGAGTGTACTAAATTCTCAGTGAATTGAATTATCTCTAGATGAGATCGAGACCCAAGGAATAAGTCCTCGCATGCCTATCTGTGCCCTTCGATGGCTTCCGCCCGGAAAGCCTAGATCAGCACCGCGTTGAGGATCGACAAAAAACTGTCCTTATCCTGGTAGCCGATAAGCCTCACGCCGGGAATTTCGCGCCCCTGCCGGTCGAGAAACAAAATGCCTGGCGGCCCGAACAGCCTGAAGCGCTTGAGCAAAGCGGTATCATCCGGCGTGCCGGCGGTAACATCGACCTGCAGTAACACCACGTCCTTCAGGCGCGACTGCACTTTGGCATCGGTAAAAGTGAAACGCTCCATTTCCTTGCACGAGATGCACCAGTCGGCGGAAAAATCCAGCATGACATACTTGTCTTTGGATTGGACAATATGCTGTTCAAGTTCAGCTATCGATTTCACCTTTTGAAATGGTAAATGACGGGTTTGCTCCATCCCGGTTTGGCTTGTTCCGTTCACACCCGCGCCACCAACGCCTATCTTCGAAAGCGGTTGCAAGACATCGCGGCTGCCAGAGAAAACACCTATCAGCAGAGCAATTCCGGTCAGCAATGCAATCATGCCCAGACCCTTCAGGAGTTTTTGCACTCCTGAGGCGCCGGGTTGCAGCGGGTCAACCGCGCGCAAATAAATGGCTGAGACGATCAACAGCGCAGACCATAGCAGCATATGCGCCACCGCAGGGATTACCGGCGATATCAGCCATATGGCGACACCGAGCAGTAAAACGCCGAAAAAGTTTTTGACCGATTCCATCCAGGGGCCCACCCTGGGTAAAAGCGCGCCCGCGGATGCGCCCAGCAACAACAACGGAACGCCCATCCCCAGCGCCATGACAAACAACGCGGACCCGCCCAGGACGACGTCGCCGGTCTGGCTGATATAAAGCAGCGCCCCGGCCAGCGGAGCGGCCACGCAAGGGCCGACGATCAGGGCCGACAACGCGCCCATGCCGAATACGCCAGTCAGGTGGCCACCCTTCAATTGCCCCGCCTCCTCAGAAACCTTGCTCTGCAAGAAGCCGGGCAATTGCAGTTCATAAAAACCAAACATGGAGAAGGCGAGCACGATAAAAACCAGAGCAAATGTGCCCAATACCCAGGCATTTTGTAAAGTTGCGGAGAGCATCGCGCCGGAAAGGCCAGCCGCGACGCCGGCGCAGGCATAGGTGATCGCCATGCCAAGGACGTAGGCTAGCGAGAGAACAAAACCCCGCCTCTTGGTAATGTGTTCTCCCTTCTTTGCAATAATGCCCGATAGAATCGGAAACATCGGAAATATGCATGGGGTAAAGGCGAGCAACAGCCCGATGCCAAAGAAACCGGTCAAAATCAGCCAGAAATTACCGCTATCGAACATTCGCTCTATCTTGGCGGATTCTGTCTCAATAGCGGGGGATCGCGACGATTGGAAGAGTTCCGACGCGGCGTCAGGCTTGGGGGCCGTAAAGGCAGGCGCCGCCACCGCGTTGTTGCTGATGGCACTGGCAGCCAACCCTGCCGCGGCTTTAGCCACGGGCAGGGTCAACTCAATTACCTTGCTGATAGGTGCGTAGCAGACGCCTATTGGTTCGTTGCACCCTTGATAAGTGGCAACGAGAGTAAGTTTGTCTGTCGACGACCCGTCGCGTTTCAAGGATACAACTGCCTCGAATGGCTGGTGAAACACTTCGACCTGACCAAAGGTAAGATCGCTTTTCACCGTACCCGAGGGGAGCGATATTTTCTCGATGGAGGTCTCGGTGTCCTTCGGCTTGAATGCAACCTTATCTTTGTAGAGATAATAATTTTTTGCCGGCTCGAATTGCGCGACTAGCGTATTCTCGTCTCGGACCCTGACCGTCAGCTTGAAAGCCTGGTCGGGAGGCAGCAATTCCTCCTCATCGCTTTTATCGAAGCCCGTGCCGAGTTGCTTTAAACCTGAAAGAAAACCGAATGGCTTCCCCTCCTCGGCGAAAACGTTGATATTGGAAAAACAGAGCAATAGCAGCAAAAAGCGGCTCAAGCGCATCGAGAAACAGGTCCTGTTCATTTTTGGTCCGCGGCTGACGTTTCTTCGGCAATCCACTTCAAATAGGCAGGTAAACCACTGCTGATTGGGACAGCAATGATCTCGGGTAGTTCGTATGGATGGACGGTCTTGATCAGCTGCTCTAACCGCGCATAATGTTGGGCAAGCGTTTTGATAAGCACTGGCACTTCACTGACACTTTCATTTCTCCCCTCCCAGCGGTATACAGAGGTACAGTCAGCCAGGACATTTACGCAGGCGGCCAGGCGTTCATCCACCAGTTTGCTCGCAAGAGCCATGGCTGCGGCTCTATCGGGTAGATTTGTAAAAATGAGTATGGGTTCCATCGAGCGTATTGTAGTCGCGGAAATGGAATTTTATCTGCTTTCGCTGGCAATTGCCGTGCCGGATGCGAAACAGTCGCGCACGGTGGGATAGCGGAGGTCTACGTGCAACTCATGCTTCAAACGCGTATTTGTCAGCCGCCGCGACTCCCGCATAAACGACAGCATGCCTGGCGATATCTGCTCCTCGGCCTGGGCGCGCGGGATGCGGGGGGGCCGTGGCAATCCGAACCGGTCGGCTATCAAATCAAAATACTCGCCCATTTTCAAGTGCGAGTCGTCACTCGCATGGTAGACCCTGCCCGGTCTGGCGAGACGCAACGCGGCGAGCACGATACGTGCAAGATCGTCGGCGTGTATGTGATTGGTAAAGCTGTCCTCTTCCGGCAATAGCGCCGGTATCCCCGCACGCAAGCGCGCCAGCGGCAGGCGGTCCCCAGCATAAATCCCCGGCACGCGGAGAATCGAAACACTCGCGCCGGTGCGCAACCCCCAGCTCCTAAGCTGTCTTTCTGCATCAACCCGGCGCAGTGCGCGTCCGGTCTGAGGGTTGAGCACGTGCGTCTCATCCACCAGCCTTCCCTCGCAATCACCATAGACACCGCTGGTACTGATGTACACAAGTCGTTGTGGTAACATTGCTGCCTTTATCTTCCGGCGTCTTTTTCTTGTAAGCGCTGCGAGGAGATTCGCAGTCCGCGTGTCGTGCTCCCCCAGGTTGGGAGGCGGCGCCAAATGCAGCACTGCATGAGCCAAGCCGGAAATTTTGCTCAGGCTACCGGGTATATCCAGATCGCCAAACACGGGAGTGATACCCCGCAACCGCAAGGAAGCGCGGTTCTCCGGACGCCGGTACAGACCCAGCAACCGGTAATGTGCCCGTAGCAGGGGCGCTGCGCGGAACGCCACGTCGCCGCACCCCACTATCAAGAGTGTCTGTTTCATAAAATATTCAGTTTACCGCCACCTATTTATTTATTGATGCATTCGTAAGCCATGCCCTATCAGATCACCATTCAGCCGAGTGGACATGTTTTCTTCGCCGAAGCCGGTGAAACCATACTGCAAGCCGCGCTTCGCGAAGGTTTTCCCCTTCCTTATGGCTGCCGGAACGGTGCGTGTGGAACGTGCAAGGGCAAAATCATACAGGGAACGGTCGATTTCGGCAGCTACAACGAAAGTGCGCTGTCGGAAGTCGAGAAAAAGGCCGGGATGGCGTTATTTTGCCGCGCCGTGCCGCTGGCGGAACTGGTAATCGAATGCCGTGAAATCGGAGCAATAAAGGATATCAAAGTAAAAACGCTACCATGCCGCGTGCACAAACTGGAGCGGGTGGCACCCGACGTAATGATTATTTCCCTAAAGCTTCCCACCAACGAACGCTTACAGTTTCTCGCAGGACAATACATCGATATCCTCATGAAAAACGGCAAGCGCCGAAGTTTTTCGCTGGCTAACGCCCCTCATGATGACGAGTTGCTGCAACTGCATGTGCGCAACTACCGCGGCGGGACATTCGCCGAGCATGTCTTCACCCAAATGAAGGAAAGGGATATCCTGCGCTTTGAAGGACCTTTCGGCACGTTTTTTCTACGTGAAGATTCGGACAAGCCAATAATATTCGTTGCCAGCGGGACCGGGTTCGCTCCCGTCAAGAGCATACTTGAGCATGTATTTCACGTACGCAATTCGAGCGCCAATGAACGACAGATGGTGCTTTACTGGGGCAACCGGACCACGGCGGATCTTTACCTCGCAGATCTCGCGGGCAGCTGGCAACAGCAACACGACAACTTCACGTTTATTCCGGTGTTATCCGAGGCATTACCATCAGATAGCTGGAACGGAAGAACCGGGCTGGTGCATCAGGCGGTAATGGAGGACTTTGACGACCTCGCGGGTTATCAGATATACGCTTGTGGTGCGCCCGGTATGGTTGAAGCCGCGCATCGGGATTTCACCCAGTTGCGCGGACTCCCGGAAGAAGAGTTTTTTTCCGATGCGTTTACTGCTTCTTCCAGCGAACCGAAAGCCTGAAAGAACGTTGACGTGCCCTGCCAGCGCGAGAACCGACTGGTGCACCTTATTAGCTTATTTGGGCAGGGCGGGGCGCTAATCCAATTCCAGACGCCTCAATGCAAGCTCCAGCCCTTTGTCATAGTGGTCCTTCGCCGGCTCCGGCCGCCCGACTTTTTCGTATAACCGCGCCAATGCCAGATGGGCCGTATAGCTCGGCTCCACCGAGAGGCTCGCCTCCAGATAGTTCTGCGCTTTGCCCCATAACTCGCAATGGGTGCAAAGTTTGCCGAGCGCGAGGAGGAGCGACGCGTCGTTAGGATGAGACTTGAGCCACGCCTCGGCGCGTTCGATTTGCCGGATAGCATCGTTCTCAACACATTCGCCATAAAGCTCGGCTAATTCCGAATCCCAACGATCATCAAGGCTCTGCTCGATTATCTGATGAGCTGCCCCACAATCGCTGAGCGTCGCATACGCGTGTGCGGCAGCGGCAGCCAGCTTGCTGTCCTTTTTATCAAGCGGGGAAATATTTTGCCAATATTCCTTTAGCGCCTGAGGGTCTTGCGTTCTGCTTTTAAAACCCTCCAAATGTGCATGACGTCGCCACTGCCTGATCAGGTTCATGTCGAGCGCATTTCGGCGCTCTAGCTGACGCAGCAGATCCAGTACCGCAACCCAGTCCCTCGAAAGTTGCCGCGCTTTAAGTTCGAGGCGCAATGCAGCCGTATGCTGTCGAGTTCCTGTCGTCCGCAATGCGTCTAAAAGTTTCAGAGCCTCGTCTGGCCGGTGTTCATCCAGCAACAATTCGGCATGAGTCATGAGCCGCAGCGTTACTTCGTCTGGTGCACTCGATTCCGCCTTGTCAATGAACTCGTCCCGCTGTGAATACCTTCTCAGTTCGTGCGCGGAGCGCGCCGCAATCGTAGCGTTGATCGCAGCCATTTCGGGAGGCTGTTCCATTTCCAGCGCCGCGGCGCATGCGCGCTCGGCCTTGGCATAGCGGCCTTCAAAGAATGCCCTGAGGCCATCCATCATCGCTGCATGAGCCTTCTCTCGGCGCTGCCGGGCGCGGAAATCGCTCACCTCGGCTGGCAGCCGGCTGGTAACGACAACCAGTCGCACTGCAAAATAAGCAACGAAAAGCAAGGCGAGGAGCACCGCCACCAGCAAATTAAGTGATAGCTCGATACGGTAAGGGGGGGAAACTACCAGCACATACCCACTGTTATATCTGGCTCCGAGCGTGACCGCTACCGCAAAGAAAAACAATGCGAGAAGCCAGACCGCTACTTTCACCTGTTTCCCCGGTCACGTGCTAAACGATAGTTCCGCACCGCATCCAGGCTGGCTGAAATACGAGGTAATTCGATGCCAACCTCGCTTGCACGCAACTGTTGCAGCGCTTCGAGCATATTGACGACGGGCAGGGATTTGTTATCGTAGTATCGGCCTATCCAATCTTGCGACGCATCGAGATCGGCCTTGAAACTTGCGCCATCTCGCGCCAGCAGAGCGAGCCGTGCCGATAACAGGCGCAACTTGAGATTCTCGCGCAGGAAATATGCCTGTGATGGCGAGAGCAGGGGGATATCCGGCTTATCCATGTGTTGAATACGCACCAGCCGTTTCATTTCGTCCCAGGTTTCACGCGCGAATCTGAGCCATATACTTTCCGATGCTGGTGTCTGATGTTGAGAAGCACCGGGTTCCGGGGGGCGCAGTTCCATTGCCAGCGGCAAAGCATCAACCGCAGCGGCAAGATTGTCGAGACGCAGGCTGATCCCCACCGTATCCAGATACGGCGCGGATTTCAGAACGTCCATGTCTTTGGATAGAATCTTGCGTAAGGGGGATAACTGAGGGCGGTCTATACGCTGCAGGCGGGCATCGGCCTCCTGCATCGCGATCAGTGCAGCCTTTACATTACTCGCCAACTGCAGCTGTTGATTCGCAATGAGCAGCAATTGCTCGACTTCCTCCAGCGTGGCCTCGTCGCGCGTTCGCGTAAGCTCCTGGTACAGCGCCTCCAGAGCCAGTTGCTGGCTTTGCGATTCAGCCAGCTTGGCTTCTAGCAGGCTGAGCTTCGTATCCAGCCTTCGTCCTGCCTCTGTTCCCTCAGTCGCAAGATGACGTGTTTCCTTACCTAGAGCATCTGCATCGGCCAGCCGTTTTGCGAGCTCATGTTGCAAGTCCCCGATCTGGTTGCGAGTGTCGTACCACTGCCAAGCCATGACAGCGATAATAATAAATGCAAAAATCCAGAGAGGGTTGAAACGCCTGGGCGGGTTATGCGCCAGGTCCTGTGGTTCATTATTATCCGCAGGTTGAAGTTCCGCACTCATTGTCTGGATGAAACACTGTTTTCAGCGCTAGCTCGCGACCGAAAATAATTTGACATGCCCTCAAGCAGACCATCATCGCCGGAGGGCGTAAGAATCACATGGGTAAATCCCAGTGTGCCGGCAGTTTCGGCTATTCGTTCGTGGGAGACAAACAGGGGCGCCTTCTTAAGCCATGCCTGTTCCGCGTCTCCCACCATTTCGCACAGGTTGCGCAGTCCCTCACTGCTGGTTATGGTAATCGCATCCAAGCCTCCGCTTGCTGCCATTCTCAGCGGCGTAATGTCGACCTCCGGCTTGACTCGGCGGTAGCACTCCACATATTCGACCGTGGCGCCGCGTTTCCACAGCGTGTCCCCAAGCAGCTCACGGCCGCCATCCCCGCGAAATATCACCACACGCTTATCCGCGACCTCCCTCAATTCCGCCACGTCGAGCAAGGATTCGCTATCGAAACGTTTAGCGGGTGCAATGACATTATCGAGGCCGAAATGGGCCAGCGCTCTCGAAGTGCCCTGACCAACGGCCGCAACTTTCAATCCGGGGGGCAATGGCCGCATTGCGCTTATTCGGGTCATCGCCTTGTTAACCGCGTTTGGACTGATGAAAATTGCGAGATCGAATTCATCCAGACGCCGGATCAACTCCAGCAACAGCCCCGGATTGGCCGTATCCCGAATTTCCAATACCGGAAATAAAACCGGATGACCGCCTGCCAGGCGTATTTTTTCGGCAAGCTGCCCCGCCTGGTGCGCCGGGCGCGTGACCAGGATATTGGCCCCCGCCAGCGTTTTAGTCACGGATGACTCACAGGCTCCATTGCTCTGGAACCCAAGGCTGCCAGTATTTCCTCAGCGCCCCGCAGCTTAAGATTCCTTGCCAGTTGTGCGCCCATTTCCGTACCTGTTTGGGGGTCGCCGCTCAATTCATCACTTATGATACGCATTCCATCCTGGCTCGCTACGAATCCGCGCAGCCGAAGTACGCCCGCACTGATTTCCGCAAAACCTCCCAGCGGAACCTGGCAGCTGCCGCCGAGCGCCCGGCTCATGGCCCGTTCGGCCTCCACACACTGTGCGGTTTCTGGATGATGAAGCGGCTCCATGAGCTTGAGCAGATCGGTTCTATCTGAGCGGCATTCGATACCGAGGGCGCCCTGTCCTACTGCCGGCAAACTCAGTTCAGCGCTTAATAATGCCGCAATTCGATCGCCCAGCCCCAGCCGCTTCAAGCCCGCGGCTGCCAGGATAATAGCCGAAAACTGCCCCTCGTCCAGCTTCCGCAAACGCGTTTGTACGTTGCCGCGGAGCGGCCGGACTTGCAAATGCGGGAAGCGGGCACGCAACTGACTTTCGCGTCGCAGGCTGGAGGTTCCCACAACGCTACCCGGCGGGAGCTCATCAAGACCGGTGTATTGATTGGACACCAGCGCATCACGGGGGTCTTCACGTTCCGCGATAGCCGCGAGAGAGAATCCCGAGGGCATATCCATCGGAACATCCTTCATTGAGTGAACGGCAATGTCCGCACTCCCGTTCTCCAGCGCTTGTTCCAGCTCTTTGATGAACAGTCCCTTGCCGCCGATTTTAGACAGCGATACATCAAGAATCTGGTCTCCGCGTGTCGTCATGCCAAATATGCTGAATTCGGTTTGCGGGTATAATTTCGACAGGCGGTCGCAAACGTAATTCGCCTGCCACAACGCGAGAGCGCTCTCTCGCGTAGCAATAACGACTTTTGTGGGTATCGATGAATTGGGCATTATTACGATGAGAAAATTAATGAATTATTTCCAACAGTTCATTTTAGCATGGCAGGCGGCTAGCCGGACTGCGCGAACGACACCTCAAAGTATGCCCCTCCCGAACGAGGTTGCGTTATGACACTCGTCGCTTCCCAAAGCGAAAACTGCGACAAGAATCCGGCGGTCGATAAAGACACCCTGGTGAAAGATGACCCTTTGCGCGAAGATATCCGGCTGCTGGGTCGAATGCTGGGTGATACCCTGCGTGAGCAGGAAGGTGAACCCACGTTTGAGCTCATTGAGAACATTCGTCAGACAGCGATCCGATTTCGTCGCGAGCAGGACCTGAAAGCACGGCATGAGCTTGACATGATACTTAATCAGCTCAGCAACAAGGCCACTGAAGCCGTAGTGCGCGCTTTCAGTCATTTCTCGCAACTTTCCAACATTGCCGAAGATCTGCATCACAATCGCCGGCGTCGCATGCATCTTCGAGCGGGATCGCCACCGCAGGCGGGTAGCGTAGGACTCGCGCTGGATCGAGTATTCGCTAGCGGTACAGACGGCGAAGCATTGAAAAAATTTCTCGCCAAAGCCCTGGTTTCACCGGTTTTAACCGCTCATCCAACTGAAGTTCAGCGCAGAAGCATACTGGATTGCCAGCTCAGCATTGCCCATTTGTTGAATGAGCGTGACCGCGTGCAGCTTACGCCGGATGAATTACGCAACAATGAGGAGGGGCTGCGCGCGGCCATTCAGATATTGTGGCAGACCAGAATGCTGCGTTCAGAGCGCCTTTCCGTGTTTGATGAGATCAAGAACGGCCTCGCCTACTATCATTATACTTTTCTGACTGAGGTACCGCGACTCTATGCGGAAATTGAAGACCTGCTTGAACGCCGGATGGGATCCGACGCCCCGCACATCCCGCCATTTCTAAGAATCGGAAGCTGGATCGGCGCCGACCGCGACGGTAATCCCTTCGTAACTGATGAGGTTATGCTGCACGCAGCCGAGCGCCAATCGGCGCTGGTGCTGGACTTTTATATGGGCGAGGTCCATCGGATTGGCCGCCGACTGAGCCTCACGGAGCGCCTCGTCGACGTGGACGACGAATTGGCCACGTTGGCGGAGGCGTCTCCCGATCGGGCACCCAGCCGTGCCGATGAGCCGTACCGGCGCGCACTGATCGGAATTTACGCTCGGCTCGCCGCAACCAGCCAGGGACTGGGTCATGTGATCAGGCAACGCCGTCCCGTCGGGTCTGCCACGCCCTATGCCGACAGCATGGAATTCGCGCACGAAATGGATGTCGTCATCCGTTCGCTGAAGCAGCACAAGGCGGCATTACTGGCTCGCGGCGACCTGCGTCACCTGCGGCGTGCCGCGGAGGTGTTCGGCTTTCACCTCGCATCGCTCGATATGCGCCAGCACAGCAATATTCACGAGCAGGTCGTGGCCGAGTTGTTCGATTACGGCGCGCATCGCAAAGGTTATTCCCATCTGCCCGAGGCAGAACGCGTACAATGGCTATTGGCCGAGATCAGCAGTCCGCGCCCCCTCCGTTCGCCTTATCTGGAATATTCCGAACTTGTCCAAAGCGAGCTGAGCCTTCTTCAAACCGCAGCGGATATCCACCGGCGTTTCGGTGGAGACGCGTTGCCAAACTACATCATATCCAAGACCGATGGCGTCTCCGACCTGCTGGAGGTTGCGTTACTACTGAAGGAAGTCGGTCTCCTGCAGGTGGGGGAGAAACCGAATCTGCGCCTCAACATCATTCCCCTCTTCGAAACAATCGCCGACTTGCGTGGCTGCGGCAAGGTTATGGACGAACTGTTCTCGCTGCCGTGTTATCGCAAGCTACTGGATTCGCGGCAGAATGTTCAGGAAGTGATGTTGGGGTACTCCGATAGCAACAAGGATGGAGGCTTCCTTGCGGCCAACTGGGAACTCTACAAAGCGGAAACTGAACTTACGAAGGTATTCGCCAGGCACAAGGTGGAATTGCGCCTGTTCCACGGTCGGGGAGGTTCCGTTGGACGCGGTGGAGGACCCAGCTATCAGGCCATCCTGGCTCAGCCTCCCGGGAGTGTTAACGGCCAGATACGAATCACCGAACAGGGCGAAGTAATTGGCAGTAAATATGCAGACCCCGAAATCGGGCGACGCAACCTCGAAACCCTGGTGGCGGCGACGGTCGAGGCCACGCTGCTGAGCCATGATACGCTGGGTGAGCGTGCCGCTGCTTATTACGAGATTATGGAGGCGCTGGCACAAGATGCGCTCGCCGCGTATCGCAATCTGGTGTACGAAACGCCAGGGTTTAACCGCTATTTTCAGGAAACAACCCCCATAAGGGAAATTTCAGGGCTGAATATCGGTAGCAGACCGCCATCGCGCAAGAAGTCGGATTTGATCGAAGACTTGCGGGCCATTCCCTGGGTGTTCAGCTGGAGCGTCAACCGCTCCATGATCCCCGGCTGGTATGGCTTCGGCACCGCTGTGGAAACGTTTGTGCAACACGAAGATGGAGGCGAAAAGGGCCTGGCGCTCCTGCAGGAAATGCACAGGGACTGGCCGTTCTTGCAAACGCTATTGTCCAACATGGACATGGTGCTGGCTAAAACCGATATGGGTATCGCGTCGCGCTATGCTGAGCTGGTGGCTGACATCGGTTTGCGAGAGGAAATTTTCGGACGCATCCAGATGGAATGGGACCGTAGCGTAAAATGGCTATTCGCCGTCACGGGACGAACGGAATTTTTACAGGACAATCCGACGCTGGCCCGGAGCATCCGTAACCGTACGCCGTATATCGATCCACTCAACCATTTGCAAGTAGAACTGTTACGGCGTTATCGTTCCGGTGATGCCACTGATGCGGTAAAGCGGGCTATCCAACTGACCATAAATGGCGTAGCCGCCGGACTTCGAAATAGCGGATAAGTTGTTCGGCAAGATGTTCACGACAAGCAACAGCACAATTTAAGACAGGACCGTGGCAAAAAAACTTTACATAAAAACCTTTGGCTGCCAGATGAACGAGTACGACTCGGAAAAGATGGCGGACGTGCTTTACGCCACGCAGGGCATGGAAAAGACCGACGATCCGGCCGATGCCGATGTGATTCTGTTCAATACCTGCTCAGTGCGCGAAAAGGCACAGGAAAAGGTGTTTCACGATCTCGGCCGCGTCAGGTATCTTAAGAGCCTCAACCCAGACCTGCTCATAGGCGTGGGCGGTTGTGTCGCCAGTCAGGAAGGGGCGGAGATCGTGAAGCGCGCGCCATATGTAGATGTAGTATTTGGTCCGCAAACTCTGCATCGGCTGCCTGAACTCATTTCAGCACGGCGCGCTACGGGCCGTTCTCAGGTTGACATTTCTTTTCCTGAAATTGAAAAATTTGACCAACTGCCTCCCGCCCGCACCGACGGCGCGACCGCATTCGTATCGATTATGGAAGGGTGCAGCAAATATTGCAGCTTTTGCGTGGTGCCTTATACGCGCGGAGAGGAAATTTCACGTCCGCTCGGTGACGTGTTAGCGGAAATCGCCGGATTGGCAAACCAGGGGGTCCAGGAAGTTACGCTGCTCGGACAGAACGTCAACGCCTATCGTGGAGTCGCTGATGACGGGGACGACGAAATCGCTGATTTAGCGTTGTTGCTTGAATACGTTCACGAGATTCCCGGCATCGAACGCATTCGCTATACAACTTCCCATCCCCGGGAATTCACCGGGCGGTTGATCGACGCGTACTCAAAGTTACCCAAACTGGTCAGTCATGTGCACCTGCCGGTTCAGTCAGGCTCGGATCGAATACTGGCGGCGATGAAGCGTGGCTACACCGCGCTGGAGTACAAATCCATTATCCGCCGCCTGCGCGCTGCTCGACCCGACATTTCTCTTACCTCCGATTTCATCATTGGTTTTCCTGGGGAAACAGCTGCCGATTTCGAGGCCACCTTGAAGCTGGTTGAGGATGTCGGGTTTGACGATTCCTTCAGCTTTATTTACAGCCGGCGTCCTGGAACACCTGCCGCCGATTTGCCTGATAGCACGCCACAAGAAATAAAACTTGAACGGCTACGACGACTGCAGGAAAAAATCATGCAACAGGCGCAGGCTATCAGTCAAAGCATGGTTGGCACGACACAACGCATTCTGATCGAGGGTGTTTCTAAAAAGAACCGCGATGAACTGTGCGGGCGCACGGATAACAATCGCACGGTGAACTTCCCCGGCGATCTGGAAGACGCACGCGATTTCATCAGCGTTAAGATTACTGCGGCTTTAACGCACTCGTTGCGAGGGGAAATCGTAAAGAACAAGGAGGGGGACAATATTGGATAGTGCATTGAAAGGCCTTGCGGTTGGGTCACGGTTGACCCACTATCGTGGATAAATCGTCCGGGGAAGCACCCGGGAGGAGTCGCCAGAAGTTCATTTCTTGCAAAGTAGGTGCGTCGCTGCCAGAATTAGCTACCTCACAACGAATTTACCGCGACGCTTCCCCGCGCCTTTGAAACCAAAGCCTGTAGAAATTTCGTTTTCCCCAGCCGATAATCAGCGCCTTGCCAATCTCTGCGGGGCGCTGGATGAAAACCTAAGGCAAATTGAGACCGTGCTTGACGTCACCATCGCCCGGCGCGGGGAACGTTTCAGTTTGCGTGGCAAGTCCAGCCAAACTGCGCTAGCGGCGGAGGTATTGCAGAATTTCTATAGCCGGGCACAGCACCATATAAGCATCGAGCAGGTTCAGTTGGGCTTGATCGAGGCGATGAACCCTCGTCATACCAAAAAACATCCCGCTGACGACGACGCAAAGGAGATAACGGAACCGGCGTTGCTGACGCGCCGCAACGATTTGCGCGGCCGAACACCACGCCAGGTCGAGTATCTCCAACAAATTCAGACCCACGACATCACGTTTTCCATTGGCCCCGCAGGAACGGGCAAAACATATCTAGCGGTAGCAAGCGCGGTGGACGCGCTGGAACGCGACATCGTCGCGCGAATTGTGCTCGTGCGTCCGGCGGTCGAAGCCGGCGAGCGGTTGGGTTTTCTTCCCGGTGATCTGGTGCAGAAGGTGGATCCTTATCTGCGCCCTCTATATGACGCGCTGTATGATTTGATGGGTTTTGATAAAACCAGTAAGCAATTTGAGCGCAGCGCGATCGAAGTAGCGCCGCTCGCATTCATGCGCGGACGCACGCTGAACCAATCGTTTATCATTCTCGACGAAGCACAGAACACGACACCCGAACAGATGAAAATGTTTCTGACTCGTATCGGCTTCGGGTCAAAGGCTGTGGTAACCGGCGACATTACTCAGATTGACCTGGCAAAACATCAGAAAAGCGGGCTCGTCGAGGCCAAGCAGGTTTTGGAAAAAGTGCGCGGTATCGCCTTTACGCATTTTGACGCAGAGGACGTCGTGCGACATCCTCTCGTCCAGCGAATCGTCAATGCTTACCAACAGTATGAGAAACAGCGGTAGCGTTGCCGAGTCCGCAGGAGTTGCTGCCAGGACGCCGAGGCTGAAACTGGCGGTACAGTATGCGACAGAGGTCCAGCAAGTGCCGCCCCGTTCCGAGTTTCGCAAGTGGGTCAAAGCCGCGCTGAAGCAGGATGCGGAAATTGTGCTGCGTATCGTTGATGCAGACGAAGGCCGCGATCTCAATCTCAATTTTCGCAAAAGGGATTATGCCGCCAATGTGCTGACGTTCGTGTATGACAACGTTGAGCGCAATTCCCAATCTCTGGCTGGAGACATCGTACTGTGCGCGCCGGTAATAGAAAATGAAGCCGGCGAGCAGCACAAAGCTCTGACAGCGCATTACGCGCATCTGACGGTGCATGGTGTACTGCACCTTCAGGGCTACGATCACCAGACCGACGCTGATGCAGCTGCAATGGAGCGGCTGGAGACACAAATCGTCGAAAAGTTGGGATATAAAGATCCTTACAGAGGAACCTCTAACTAAGTATGTTGCCGGAACCCACCGATTTCTTCACATGCCAACTGGCGGCATTTAGCCATGGATGAACTTCCCAAGCCTGGCTGGCTAGAGCGTATTACCGCCCTGATTCTCCGCCAGCCAGGAGACCGCGAACAATTGGTGACATTATTGCGTGCTGCCTTTGAACGCAATTTATTCGATTCCGATGCCTTGAGCATGCTTGAAGGCGTGATACAGGTATCAGAGATACAAGCGCGTGACATCATGGTTCCGCGTTCTCAAATGGACGTCATCGACATTAGCCAGACGCCGGACAAGTTTATTCCCTTTGTCATCGAGACTGCGCATTCGCGCTTTCCAGTTACCGAGAGCGATAAAAACAACGTCATTGGCATCCTGCTGGCGAAGGATTTGCTGCGCTATTACGCGGGTGAGGAGGAATTTGACGTACGCGAGATGCTGCGGCCAGTCGTGTTTATTCCTGAATCCAAGCGCCTCAACGTGCTGCTCAAGGACTTCAGGACGAACCGCAATCATATTGCCATTGTCGTGGATGAGTACGGCGGAGTAGCGGGGTTGGTTACCATCGAAGATGTGCTGGAGCAAATCGTTGGCGAGATCGAGGATGAGCACGACTTTGACGAAGCTGAAGACAATATTGTTCAGGACGCGAGCGGCCATCATCGGGTTAAGGCAATTACCGAAATTGCGGACTTTAATGAAAAGCTCGGTGGGGAATTAAGCGATGACGATTACGACACCGTCGGGGGTCTGGTGCTGCATACGTTCGGGCGCCTGCCGAAACGCGGCGAATCGGCAACCGTTGACGATTTCAGGTTTACCGTGTTGCGCGCAGATAGCCGCAGGTTGTATACATTGCTGGTCGAAAAGAATAGCGCCGAGATTGAGCAATAATATTGCTCGCCCCTGGGATGATGCCCGGCTTTAAATCCCTATATAGTGATTCTGTTTACACCGGGATGAGTAGAAGTTGTGCAGCACCGTTCGGCCATCAAGGGGTACAGATCACTTTGACTTGCAAGACTTTCGCCCAGGCGAACGATAGGCAAGAATCGCACTATAAGGCGCGCTCCGAGCCACCCCCGGTAGAGGTGGTGATTGAAGTTCCGCAGGGCAGCTTTCTCAAGCGCGGATCAACCGGTAAAGTTGACTTTATTTCTCCCCTCCCTTGTCCGTTCAATTACGGCTCAGTGCCCGGTTATATCGGTCTTGATGGCGACCTTCTGGACGCGGTGGTGCTCGGACCACGGCTTCCGTTGGGCACAAAGATCCGCGTCCGACCCTGGGGAGCGGTGGTGATGAGGGATCGCGGCCTGACGGATGACAAGCTTATCTGTGCTGAACATTCTCCAGACGCCGCGCAACGCCGTAAAGTACTGCGCTTTTTTCATTTCTATGCAAGGTGCAAGGGTTTACTGAATATCTGGAGAGGCCGACCCGGGCGCAACGCCTGCGAAGGCTGGTGCGAAGCGAGTGACGCGCTTGCTCGTGCACGGCCGCGAAACGGTTCCTGGCGGGGACCACCGCTTGAGTTCTGATAGGCATTAGTTGTTGATTTTTGCCAATGCCCGCGGACCATGGCAGAATTGCGCCCCTGTTAAGGAACCTCTGAATACGCTGAAGCCACGACTGTCTTATGCCTCTGCTTACCCTTGAAAAAATTTGTCTTGCTTTTGGGCATCACTCGCTGCTCGATCATGTCGACCTACAGCTCGACGCGGGCGAACGTATCGGTCTGATCGGTAGAAATGGCGGTGGTAAATCCAGTCTGCTACGCATCGTAGCAGGGGAAGCCAAGCCGGACGATGGGAGAATTTGGCGCGCACCCGCGTTGAAGCTGGCCTACGTGCCTCAGGAGCCGACGCTCGATCCAGAGCTTACCGTCTTTGAAGAAGTTTCAAAAGGAGTCGGCGCAGTCAGCCAGGTGCTAATTCGTTACCACGAGACGTCTCATCTATTGAGTGACGGCGGGAGCGACACCGAAGCGCTTCTTTCGCGGCTGCAAGATTTGCAAGCCGAGCTGGAAGCGCAGGACGGCTGGAGCATTCAGGCTAAGGTCGAAACCGCGATCAACAAGCTTAGCCTTCCTACCGATGCATTGGTCGGGCAGCTTTCCGGCGGGCAAAAAAAACGCGTCGCGCTGGCTCGTGCGCTGGTGTTATCGCCCGACGTGCTGCTATTGGACGAACCGACCAATCATCTCGACTTTCTCTCTATCGAATGGCTGGAAGAGCTCCTGAAGGATTTTGTGGGGAGCGTGGTATTCGTGACGCATGACCGCCGCTTTCTGAGCAATGTGGCAACGCGGATAATCGAGCTTGATCGAGGCAAGCTGACGAGTTTCCCCGGTGATTTTTCGGACTATCAGCGAAAGAAATTGGAAATGCTCGAAATTGAAGCCGTCCAAAATCAGAAGTTCGACAAGGCCTTGGCACAAGAGGAGATCTGGATACGCAAAGGAATCCAGGCGCGCTGTACCCGCAACGAGGGCCGGGTAAGGCGGCTGGAAGCATTGAGACTAGAGCGCGCCTCGCGGCGGGAACGCTCCGGAAGTGTCAATCTCAACGTGGACGACGGCGCAAAATCAGGCCGCATGGTAGCTGAGCTGGAACATGTCAGTAAAAGTTACGGCGACAAGGAAATCATCAAGGATTTCTCTTGCAGAATTATGCGCGGCGATCGCGTGGGCTTATTGGGACCGAATGGCGCCGGGAAATCGACCTTGCTCAAGCTGATACTGGGGTCTCTCCCGCCTGACACCGGAAACATCAGGCTGGGCACCAAACTCGCCGTAGCGTATTTTGACCAGATGCGCGAGCAACTCAATGACGACGAAACGCTGATAGACACGATTAGTCAAGGCTCCGATTTCATTGATATCGGTGGGACCAGAAAACACGTTATAAGCTATCTTGAAGACTTCCTGTTCTCGCCTCAACGTGCCCGCTCTCCGGTAAAGTCGCTCTCCGGTGGAGAGCGCAACCGTCTGTTGCTGGCAAGGTTATTCACGCGTCCGGCCAATGTGCTGGTCTTGGATGAGCCAACCAACGATCTTGATATCGAGACCCTGGAATTGCTTGAGGCACTGCTGCAGAACTATTCCGGCACGCTGTTCCTCGTGAGTCATGATCGAGAATTTCTCGACAACGTCGTTACCCAGGTTATTGCGTTCGAAGGCCACGGCATCCTGCGCGAATACGTGGGGGGCTACGAAGACTGGATGCGGGCGAAAAATTTCCAAAAAACAGTGCAAAAGCAAAAGGAGGCGCAACCGCCGGCAGCCAAGGCCTCCGCATCTCTTCCCCGGGTTAAATTGGCTTACAAGGAAACGCGTGAACTCGATGAGCTTCCGGGAAAGATCGAGGCGCTCGAACGGGAACAGGCGGACATCAGAAACCAGCTATGTTCTGCAGATATCTACCGGAATTGTCCGGATAAAGCCAGAGCCTTGGAACAGCGCCTTTCGGCGCTGGATGGGGAAGTTATGAGCCACCTTACGCGTTGGGAGGAGCTTGAAGCAAAACTTGCGTCCGGACACAGCAATTGATGATAAGTTCCCGTATGTCATGAATTTTATACATTGACCAGAAATGGCACATCGTTTAGAGTCGCTCTTTTTGAAAAAGAGGGCACTGATGATGAAACGACCAGCAATAATAGGCTTATTTGCGTGGGGTCTGCTTCTGGCATTAAGCGGTACCGCTCAGGCAGCCGGTGACCCGGCCGCAGGAAAGCAGAAGAATGCAATGTGCATTGGTTGTCATGGAATAGAAGGGTATCGGACATCTTATCCCACCGTATATCACGTCCCAAGATTAGGCGGTCAGCACGCCGAGTATCTGATCAAGGCGCTACAGGCTTATAAAACTGAAGCCCGGAACCATCCCAGCATGAAAGGTATTGCCGCCACGCTATCCCAACAGGATATGGAAGATCTGGCCGCCTATTACGCCGGCAGCGGAAAATAATCAATTCATTACGCAAGGAAAGAAGCCTCATGAAAAATCATATTATTGCCGCGGCAAGCGGCGCATTGCTGCTGATTTCCGGCCAGGGAATGGCAGCTGACCTTGATGCTGGCAAGAAGAAAGCGGCTGAGGTTTGCGCCGCATGCCACGGTCCGGATGGCAACAGTCCCGCTCCCGCCTTTCCTAAGCTGGCTGGGCAGCATGCGAGTTATCTGGCGAAAAGCCTGAACGAGTATAAGTCGGGCACAAGAAAGGATCCTATCATGGCAGGCATGGCTGCCGCCCTGAGTAAGGAAGACATTGAAAATGTGGCTGCATACTATGCCAGCCAGTCGGGTCTAAAGACCAAATATTAGACAGGAAAGCAGACAGGAAATGCACATCCTGTCTGCTCTATGCCCCTCCGGCTTCAATAATCCGCTTCACCTAGGCATTATTTTCCTGCCGGTCCAGGCATTCGAAGTACACCCTCGCATCCAGCGCCGTCTGATCGCGTTGCGCCTGCCAGATCATTTCCGCAAGACACTCCATGAGTTGATGTGTGGCGACATGTTCGTCGCCGGCTTTTTGTAACAGTCGCTGGAAACGTTTGCGGATTCCGGATGGCTGGTCTATTGAAAGCTGCTCCTTGATGGCCACATGCATGCTCATGTGCAGAAAGGGGTTGATATCGCCCATTTCGGGCAAATAATCCTTATCCCGGTATCGTTCCGGCGTTTCGAGCATTCGCTGATACTCGGGATGCAATAAAATGATCTCCAGCGCCATGTCTTCCATGGCGGTAAGCATTTCTCGCTGCCGGTACTTGCGCCAGACGTCAAAGAAAAACTGACGCGCCTGCTCTCTAGAAGGGCTGAACATCGACCACTCTGAATACGTCCAGCACGAGCGCGACAAGGAAGTTGCAGGAATAGCACCCACCCAAGGCAAAAAAGCATGTCCAAAGGCTTAGCATCACGACTGCAACGTTTACCTGGCAAGTCGTTATCATTTTCCGCTGCCGGTTCGTTTGACAACTCATTTGCTGAAGGAGGGCCTAGCAATGGCCGGATCAGAGGCTTCGTAAGCTGCCGCAGAAGCGATCGGATAAATGCTGTCGGGTTTCTCGAAATTTTTTTCCTTGTACTCGCACAGATCGTTAATGATACAGATCGCGCATTTTGGTTTCCTCGCGACGCATGTGTAACGCCCGTGCAGGATGAGCCAGTGATGAGCATCATGGCGAAAACCGGGTGGCACGTTCTTCAGAAGCTTCAGCTCTACCTCCAGCACAGTTTTTCCGGGTGCGATCCCAGTCCGGTTGGCAACGCGAAAAATATGCGTATCCACCGCCATAGTGGGTTCACCGAAGGCCGTGTTCAGAATAACGTTGGCGGTTTTCCGTCCCACCCCGGGCAGTTTCTCCAGCTCATCCCGGGTTCGCGGAACTTCACCCCCGTGATGCTGAATCAGCAATTGGCACGTAGCGAGTATATTCTTGGCCTTGGTCTTGTATAGCCCAATGCTCTTGATAAAATCACGTAGGCTTGCCTCCCCCAGCGCGAGGATTTTTTCGGGTGTATTTGCGGTGGGAAACAACTTGTGCGTTGCCAGATTTACGCTCTTGTCAGTCGCCTGGGCAGAGAGAATTACCGCAATCAGCAATTCAAATGGCGAGGCGTACTCCAGTTCAGTAGCGGGATTAGGATTGGCCAACTTAAAGCGTGTAAAAATTTCCTTTCGTTTGTTTGAGTTCATGGAAGTCTGAATGAATAATAGCCAGTGGCTCAGCCTGGATATGCTGTTATGTTTTCGTTGGCCCTTGAGTTCGGGTAGCCCTGGCTCGCTCGGCGGTGGCGCGCGACAGCGCGGCTTGAATAGCTGCTTTTTTACGGTCGCCCGCTACGGATGGGCTATTCGTGACCGTCACGGCTTCAGGCTCCTGCGCCATTCTGGCTTCGTTTTCCCTTTTTTCCCGCTCAAGCCTTTGCAGCCTGTACCGATAACGTTTCCGCGCATGATCCGCAGCGGCCTTACCGTCCCGCCGCGAGCCGTCATCCGTGTTATCGAACTGATTCCCGGCGCCGCGCCCAAACCTTTCCCTGGGCATCATGCTGATACAATCCATAGGACAGGGGGCAATACATAACTCGCAGCCGGTGCACTCCGCCGCGATGACAGTATGCATCTGCTTGGTAGCGCCCACAATCGCATCTACCGGACACGCTTGAATACAGAGGGTGCAGCCTATGCAGGCTTCCTCATTAATCAGCGCGACGATCTGAGGCTGGTGCGAACCGTGAGCAGGATTAAGGGGTGGCGGGCACTTACCCAGCAACTCGGCGAGCCTGCGGATACCTTCGTCACCGCCGGGAGGACATTGATTGATGTCCGCACCCCCCTCCGCGATTGCCTCTGCGTAAGGCAGACAGCCAGAAAACCCGCATCGCCGGCACTGGGTTTGCGGCAGAATGGCATCAATTTCTTCAATCAGCGCATTCTGTTTCATTGCGGGCCCATCGGTGAAGAAGCGTCGGGCGCGCATAAAGCTTGTGTTAGCTCCCGCACCAGATCGGGACCGCGATAGATCAAGCCGCTATAGATTTGTATCAGGCTCGCCCCGGCTTCGATTTTTTCCCTTGCATCCGCTGCACTCATGATACCACCGACCCCAATGATGGGTAGCGCCCCTTGCAGGGCCACATGCAAACGTCGTATCACGGCAGTGGCGCGCTGGGTCAGCGGCTGCCCGCTTAACCCACCGGGCTCGCTACCATGAGGGAGTGTTTTCACCTCATCACGGGAAAGGGTGGTATTGGTGGCGATAACCCCGTCAATCTGATACTCCATTAATAACGCTGCGATCGCATCAATCTGCGAGGGCTCAAGATCGGGAGCAATTTTAACTGCTACCGGGGTGTATTTCCCATGTTCATCAGCCAGCTTTTGCTGATCCAGTTTCAGCAGGTACAATAAATTGCTTAACTCCTCCGCGTTTTGCAACTGACGAAGATGGGGCGTGTTGGGTGAAGAGATATTGACAACGATGTACCCCGCATAGCGATACGCTTTGCGCAGGCAAAACAGATAATCGGCGGCCGCCTTTTCCATTGGCGTATCGAAATTTTTTCCAATATTGATACCGAGTATTCCCCGATAGTCGGCCTGACTCACGTTCGCGATCAGCCCATCTATGCCTTGATTATTAAATCCCATCCGGTTGATAATGGCCTTGGCCTGAGGTAGACGGAACAACCGCGGTTTCGGGTTTCCCGGTTGGGGACGGGGCGTCACCGTTCCGATCTCAATAAAGCCGAAGCCGAGTGCCGCGAGCGCTTCGATGTGTTCGCCATCCTTGTCCAGTCCCGCGGCCAACCCGACAGGATTGGGGAAGTTGAGGCCCATGACCGTCCTCGATGGGCAAGATATTGGCTCTGCGGCTCGCGAGCCGAACCGTTGGGCCACTTCGAGCGTCTTAAGGGTAACCCGATGAGCGGTTTCCGGTTCGAGACTGAATAATAACGGACGGAGCAAGGAATAAAGCATGGCTTCATTTTAACATCCCCGAACGGTTAACCTCCAAGGGGGAAAGCCCCTGGGTGCACTCAGCGGTATTACTGCTGTTTATTTATCCATAATCCTCAACCAAAACGAATGCGTGCAGGAACCTCCATGAAGCAACTCAGCATATACCTGGTTATGATTCTGATGACGTTATGCTCGAACACCTTCGCGACAACTGAATGGGAAACCCTTAACCATGAGTTGGAAACGCTCTATCAGCAGGGTGATTACGGGCGTGCGACCGTGGTAGCGAAAAAGGCCTTACAGACAGCCGAGCAAACGCTGGATGCGAGTCATCCCGATATTGCCACCAGTTTAAACAGCCTGGCGCTGCTGTACAACGACCAGGCGCAATATGCGCAGGCCGAACCTCTACTCAAGCGTGCGCTGCCAATTTTTGAGAACGCAGTCGGTCAGGAAACGCCCGAGGTGGCGGCCACCTTGAACAACCTCGCAATGGTGTACAGGAAGCAGGGCCAGTATGCTCAGGCAGAACCCCTCTATAAGCGGGCGCTGGCAATTGACGAGAAAGTCCATGGACCCGACCACCCAAATGTCGCCATCAGTCTAAACAACCTGGCTCAGCTATATCAGGCGCAGGCGCAGTACGAACAGGCAGAGCCTTTACTCAAGCGTGCGCTGGAAATTCTCGAAAAAACCCTCGGGCCGAACCACCCGACCGTCGCCATGAGTCTCAACAACCTCGCGCTCCTTCACAATGCCCAAAAGCAGTATGCACAGGCTGAGCCTCTGTACAAGCGCGTTCTCGCTATTTCCAGGAAAACGTTCGGCCCGGACCATCCGAACGTGGCCTTGAGTTTGAACAATCTGGCAGGGTTATATAAGGATCAAGGCAAATATCCGCAGGCTGAGCCACTTTTCCGCCGGGCGGTGGCAATCTCCGAAAAGTCGCTCGGCCGGGATCATCCCAATGTCGCAACAAGCCTGGAAAACCTGGCCCAACTTTATCGGGATATCGGTCATGCTGATAAAGCTGAACCATTCGATAAACGCGCGGCGGCAATAAGGGCTGCCCAAAACTAAGCTGGTTTCGCAATCAGGACCTGGACGAATCCGGCAGGCGCCGGCCGGCGCCCGAAAGCCTAGGGCGACTATGCGGGATAGCGATCTTCCAAATTGCTTGGCGGCATTAGCTGCTCCCATTGCCCGTTAATCAAGCCCTGCAATGGGCGGAAAGCAGCCTTATAAGCCATCTTCCGGCTATCCTTGATCCAGTATCCCAGATAAAGATAAGGCAGTTTCAATGTCAGGCACAGTTGTGCTTGCCATAAAATATTGTAGGTACCGAAGCTCGCCCCCGGCACGTCCGGATCGAAAAAGGTATACACCGACGATATCCCGTCCGGCAGTTCATCAATAATGCTGATCATGCGCAACTGACCATTTTCGCGAAACTCGACCAGACGCGAGTTAACGTTACTCGGAAGCAAAAAATGCCGGTACTGCTCGCGGCTGTCACGGTCCATACCTCCCCCGGCGTGGCGTTTTGCCTGGTACCGCAGATAGAGTGAATAGTGATCCGGGTGATAATACAAGTCGTGTTGTGTCGCCACCAACTGCTGATGACGCTTCCATGAACGGCGCTGCGTACGACTGAGAGTCAGTCTGTCAGCCACTACCCGTACTGGCATGCAGGCGCGGCAGTTGTCGCAGTAGGGACGATAGGTAAAAGCGCCGCTACGCCGAAAACCCGCCTGTACCAACTCACCATAAACGCCAGTGTCGATCAGGTGGCTGGGAGTCGCTACCTGGGAGCGCGCCAACTGCTCCGGCAGATAGCTGCATGGATAAGACGCAGTTGTATAGAACTGTAGCGCCGAAGAAGGAAGATCATTTAACTTGCTCATGATCAAGACACCATTTTTCGCCTCGTTGAGGATAGTGTACCAATTCTTTTAATGTCTGACTAAATTCCTTCCGGGAAATTTCGCGCGCACCGAGAGAAGCGAGATGTTCTGTTTTCATCTGGCAGTCGATCATACCGAAGTCCAAACCCTGCAATTTTTTCACCAGGTGCACAAGCGCGATTTTAGAAGCGTCGGAAACGCGGGAAAACATCGACTCGCCGAAAAACATTTTTCCCAGGCCAACACCATATAAACCGCCCACCAGTTCGCCCCCTACCCAGGTTTCGACTGAATGGGCAAGACCCATTTCATGCAGCTCTCGGTATGCCGTAATCATTTGCGGGTGAATCCAGGTGCCAGTATGCCCCTGGCGCGGAGCAGCGCATGCCTCCATTACTTGTTTGAATGCGCTATCGGCCCGTATCTCATAGTTCTCTCTCTTTAGCACTTTCGCCAGCGATCGTGAAATCTTGAGTTCCTCGGGAAACAGCACCATGCGTGGATCGGGGCTCCACCATAGAATAGGCTCGCCTTCGTTGGACCATGGAAAAATGCCGCGGCGGTAGGCTTCGATTAACCTTGCAGGCGAGAGGTCCCCACCAACTGCCAGGAGGCCATTTGGTCTGGTGAGCGCGGCTTCTAGTGGAGGAAAGGGCGATTCGGGTCCAAGCCAGGGAATCATCTATACATCCTGAAACTCAAAAAGCGCTATTTTAAGGTCACAGGTCGCCGAGTTGCAGGACTATGGGAACAAGGGGCGATAATGCGTGGGATCGGGAACCTGAGCAGACTCAAATCCCGCTCGACGTATTCGGCATGAGTCACATATTCCGCACGCCCACCCGGCTTCGTCCGCCTGATAGCAGGATACCGTGACGCTATAATCCAGACCCAGCAAATTTCCCTGCTCGATTATTTGAGCCTTGGAAAGATTAAGGAGCGGCGCATGGATACGTAGCTTCGCGCCCTCTATCGCAGCTTTTGTGGCGAGGTTAGCCATGTTCTCGAACGCGGTGATGTATTCGGGTCGGCAATCGGGATAGCCGGAGTAATCCACGGCGTTGACCCCGATAAAAATATCAAGGCTCCGGAGCACTTCTGCCCAGGCGAGTGCGAGAGACAACATGATGGTGTTTCGGGCAGGCACGTACGTGACGGGTATGCCGGGTTTGATTCCCCCAGCCGGTATCGCAGTTGATAGATCGGTCAGAGCCGACCCGCCAAAGGTGGATAAGTCAACTTTGATGACCCTATGCTCGACCGCTCCGATTGAGTTGGCCAGCGCTGCGGCGGCTGCGAGTTCCGATACATGCCGCTGCCCGTAATCCACGCTTAGAGCGAAACACTCATGGCCCCTACTATGAGCAATGGCGAGCGCAGTCGCGGAGTCCAAACCGCCGGACAACAGCACGACCGCCTTAGCCATCAAATCCTTGCCAATACATCCTTCCTGTCGTCATCGCCCGGGTCCCTCGCCCCACAGCAATTTGTGCAACTGGACCTGCACCCGTACCGGCAGACGGTCACGCAAAACCCATTCAGCCAGCATGGCGGGGTCAAGTTTGCCATATACGGGCGAAAATAAAATCGGGCAAATCCGATCCAGCCGGCGCTCGCTCGTAACCTCGACCGCCCATTCGTAGTCGCTTTCATCGCAGAGCACAAACTTCACTTCATCATGGGGTGTCAGGTGATCGAGATTGGACCAGCGGTTCTTGTCCAGCTCGCCAGAACCTGGAGTCTTCAGATCGAGGATTCTGGAAACACGCACGTCCGCTTTAGATATATCCAAAGCGCCGCTGGTTTCGAGCGATACCGAATATCCAGCGTCGCACAACAGTCCGAGCAACATAGGGCATTCTCTTTGCGCCAGAGGCTCCCCGCCGGTCACGGTCACATGGTGGACGGCGTAACTTGCGATCTCCGCCATAATGGCGGAAATAGCTATAGGCCGGCCACCATAAAAAGCATACTCGGTATCGCAATAGACGCACCGCAATGGACAACCGGTGAGACGCACGAATACCGTCGGCAGCCCTACGCGGCTGGTCTCCCCCTGAAGCGAAAGAAAAATCTCGCTGACGCGTAGGGCGCGCTCCGGCGATGCAGAAGCTTGGTTTTCAGGCTGAGCGGAAGTTTGAACTATTTCTGGCAATGGCGTTAACAGCACGAATGTCAAGTAGAGGCATGTCCTTTTAAGTCCGTTGCGAGCGCGACCGGATCTCCGCAGGTTCCCCCGACACGCTACTTCAAATTGGCTAGGCGGCGCTTGGCTTTCTCGGCCGCCTCGCTTCCCGGATACTTGGCGATAAGGGTTTCGAGCGTTTTTTTGGCGGCAGCTTTTTTATTCGTTTCCTGGTGGCTGCTGGCAATATTGAGCATCGCGTCCGGAGCCTTGGCGCTGCCCGGATAATTGTTGAGTAATTTCTCCTGCGCAGTAATAGCGTTTTTGAAATCACGCAGGGCGTAATAAGAGTTACCGATCCAGTATTGAGCGCTCGGCACGAAATTTGATGCCGGGTAGCTCTTGATGAACTTGTTGAACTGAGAAATAGCGTCTTTGTATTTCCCGGCCTTGAACAGGCTGTAAGCCGCCTCATACGCCTGGTTCTCAGCGCTGTCAGCCGGCGCAGCGGCGCCCGAACTTGAGGCCGGTGCGGAAGAAGGAACGACAGCAACCGGAGCGGGGGCCATGGCGACGGTCCCTGCATCCGTTTCCGGTACGCTGCCGACATCAGTCGCTGAATGCGCGTCAGGCTCCTTCTCTTTATGTCCGGGTGCGGCAGATTCAGAACCCCCGGTTTCGCTGCGCTGTTCCAGTCGCCTCAACCGATCATCCAGATCAATATAAAAATCCTTCTGCCGCTTCTGTGTCAATTCGCTCTCATTGCCCAACACTTCGATCTGGCCCTGCAATTTGTTCAGCTCAAGCCTCAGAGCCTCGATCTGGTTATGCAGGTCCAACAGCGGTTGGCTGCTGAGTGCTTCATCCAGTTTAATAATACGGGCGTCAAGCGCCTGCACCTGGTTGCGCAAATCCGCGATCAGGGCCTGCTGCGAAGCGATCTGCTTGCGCGCTTCTTCGTCGTCGAACAGACCAGCGTAGCTCGCGTTACTACCGATCAGAACCAACAATAAAAAAGCGCGCAACCGCATCGTTACTCGCCCTGGTAGCGGATATCGACGCGGCGGTTTTCGGCCCAGGAGGCCTCATCGTGGCCTGTGCCGCGAGGTTTCTCCTCACCGAGACTGACGGATTCAATCTGAGATTCCTTGGCGCCCGACAGTGTCATTGCATATCTTACGGCATCGGCCCGACGCTGACCCAGCGCAAGGTTGTATTCCCGGCTGCCGCGCTCGTCGGTGTTACCCTGCAAAAGAACTCTGGCGTTTGGGTTGCTGCGAAGATACCCGGCATGCGCGCCCGCGAGCGATTTATATTCATCCTTTACAACGTAACTGTCGAAGTCGAAATAAACGCTCCGTCGGGACAGAATATTATTCGGATCCGTGAGTGGATTGAGACTCGGCGCGGCTTCCGTCGTCGCTCGAGGAGCTTCCGTCGCCGGTTTGCCGCCCACGGACTTGTCTTCGACATCCGCACCAGGCTTCGTGGTCTTGCTCGCGCACGCCGTCAAAAGACAGATCAATAACACGCCTACAACTTTTTTCATTTCATTTCCTTTCAGGTTGACTAAAAAATGCGGATGCTAGTTATGCGGCTTTCGCAAGGGTCCCCATGCCGGCTCTCTTATATCTCCAGCTTGCGTTGAAAGCTGTTGTCTTGTTTTGCCATCGCTGGAAACCGCGGATAATATACCACGGCCCTTTATTTCAGTTGCATACAGTACGATCCTGCCGTTGGGAGCAAAGCTTGGAGATTCGTCAAATTGTGAATCTGTAAGCAATTGCACCTGGCGGGTAGCCAGATCCTGTATCGCGACATTGTATCTGTCGCCGCTGCGATGGATAAACGTAAAGCTTCTTCCGTCAGGGCTGTAATGGGGACTGACGTTATAACTGCCCTCGAACGTAAGGCGTTCCGCTGACCTGGATGTGCCTTCAGTTACGGGCATGCGATAGATCTGTGGGCTGCCCCCGCGGTCGGAGGTAAAAATGATATAACGGCCGTCGGGAGAAAAACTTGGCTCGGTATCGATACCGGAACTTTGGCTCAGGCGCTGCAATCCCCCACCATCAACGTTAACCAGAAAAATCTGCGACCCCCCCATCAGTGATAACACCACGGCGAGCTTGGTGCCATCGGGCGACCATGCGGGGGCGCTGTTGCTGCCCCTGTAATTGGCGACCGCCTTGCGCGCGCGCGTTGCGAGGGTTTGCACGTATACCACCGGTTTCTTGTTTTCGAACGACACATAGGCCAACCGGGTGCCGTCCGGCGACCAGGAGGGGGATATTATCGGCTCGGTATATTCAATCACAGACTGGGCGTTATAGCCGTCCGCGTCCGCCACCTGCAACGAATATTTCTTTCCCTGCTTCACCACAAATGCAATACGCGTGCTGAACACGCCGGGGTCACCGGTCAGTTTTTCGTAAATCAAATCGGCTATGCGATGCGCGGCGGCGCGCAACTGTTCCGGGGCCACGGTCTCCGCATAGCTCGCCAGTTGCACCTGCTTGGCAACGTCCAGTAACTGGACCCTGATCGAGACTTGCCCCCCCGCCAGGGTGGTTGTGCTGCCAATAACCAGGGCCCCGGCGCCCCGGTTGATCCAGTCCGGATAACTCACCTCGACCGGTTCATGCGGCCTGAGACCACCCGGCTCAACCAGCTTGAATAATCCGCTGCGTTGCAAATCTGCCGCCACCACAGGGGTGATACCCTGCCGGAGTTTTTCTTCGGCGGCAAAGGGAACGATGGCGATTGGAATTTGAGTTGCTCCGCCGCCAAAAATCTCGATGTTGAGCGTGGCTTGAGCGGTTGCACCCGCCAACCACAGGAAAAGGACAGCGGCATAGCTTAAAAATCTGCGCAGGCGAATTTGCATCGATATGACCTTCAGGGAATTCGCGGGAGGACGTAAATTATACCAGTCATTCGTGGTAATGCACCTTGACGTTCAAATTGCGGAATTTGGAGAAGAGCGCGGGATCGGGCGGCAGCGGAAGTGGTTTGGACATGAAAATGCCGCGCTCCACGGCGCTGTCGAAGGCGGGATATCCGCTTGTCCTGCGCATTTTGACGTCAAGAATATCGCCCCCGGGAAGCAACGTAACGTCGAACTCCACGGCAGGGTTTCCCGGCAAATCGGGCGGCATGACGATGTTCCGTCTGATCTTTGCCATGATTTTGGCTTTGTACTCCGCCATCTCGTCCGCCAAACGCGACTGTGCCGCCGCCAGTTGCTGAAGCTTGTCGTTTGCTTCCTGCTCCCGTTGAAGCCGCTCGACCTCCGCGGCGATTCTTGTTTTCTGCTCTTTCTCCTTCTGCTCCTTCTCCCTCTCCTTCTGCTCTTTCTCTTTAAGTTCTTTCGCCTTTTCCTTCTCCGCCTGCTCCTTTAGCTCCTTCTGCTCTTTCTTGGACTGTTGCTTCTGCTCCACCGGTTTTTTCTCCGGTTTGGGTTTTTCAATTTTTTCCTTGATAGCAATATCCGGCTTTGCCGGAGGCGGAACCTCGGGCTTCGGTGGAGGCGGGAACGGCTTGGCTTCCTGAGGCGGTGGCGGCGACGGCGGGGGCGGCGGTGCTTTTACCTCCGGCTGAACGGGCAACGGGGGGGGCGGCAGGCTGCTCCACAACTCCACCGCCATGCCTTCCGGCGGAAATGTTTTCCAATTAAGGCCGAAAATCATGAACGCAAAAAAAACGATATGTACGAGTACTGCCAGCACGCCCGCTCGCAACCGTCCCGGCTCAAGATGCGTTGAATTGCGCAATGCGATGCCTGTCACGTCGGACCGTTCATTTCGGTCTGGCCAGCAGCCCCACCTTCTTCACCTGCTGCTGTTGCAGAATATCCATTACATTTATCACTTCTTCATAACGGACACTTTTATCCCCGGCAATTACCACCGGCTGCTCGGTGTTTACAGCCTGTTTCCGTTTGATGGCCTCGACCAGTTCATCCCGGCTGATTTTTCGCTCACCCCCGGCCACGGACCGGTCATGGAGTCTCAAACTGCCGTCCGCCTTGACGATGACTTCGAGCGGCGCGACGGGTGGCGCCAGAGATTTTCCGATCTGAGGCAATTCGATCTCGCCGGGGGTGATCAACGGCGCGGTAATCATGAAAATTATCAGCAGCACGAGCATTACGTCGATGTACGGAACGACGTTTATCTCGTTCATCAGGCGGCGTCTGCTGCGGCGCTCAGTCATTGCATTTGCCCCATGGCATCATCTTCATCCGGACGCTTGCCGCTGCAATACATTAGACAATTCTTCCATGAAACTCTCAAAACGGGTCGCGAGTCGATCTATGTTACTGGCGTAGCGGTTATAGGCGATCACCGCAGGAATGGCAGAAAACAATCCCATGGCAGTCGCGATCAGTGCCTCCGCTATGCCCGGCGCCACATGAGCGATAGTGGCTTGCGCAACGTTGGACAATCCACGGAAAGAATTCATAATCCCCCATACCGTGCCGAACAGGCCGACGTACGGGCTCACCGAGCCCACCGTTGCCAGAAACGAAAGATGGGACTCCAGGCTGTCCATTTCGCGCTGGTATGTGGCGCGCATAGCCCGACGCGTTCCGTCCATGACCACGCTGATATCCATGCCGGGCTGGCGCTTGTGTTTGATGAACTCGCGGAAACCCGCCTCGAAAATCCGTTCCATGCTGCCGGCGGTATGACGCGAAGCGGCCGCGCTTTGAAACAGCGCGTTGAGGTCGGGGCCTTTCCAGAAAACATTCTCGAATTCGTCGCTCTGCCGCATCGCCTCACGGATCACGAACAGCTTGCGAAAGATGAACCACCACGACAAAAATGAAGCCAGCAGCAGCAAGACCATGACCAGTTGCACCGGCAGGCTGGCGCTGCCAATGAGATGAAATAAGGACATGTCCTGCGTAACTGTTGGGCTCATGTCCGGGTTCCCAGTTTGTGGCGCAACGGCATGGGCACGCTCACGGGCCTGAGAGTTTCGGCCCCCACGCACACCGCCTCCACGGTAGCGTTGACCAGCAGCGTTGTCCCACGCAGCACATGCTGCGAAATAGTTATGCGGCTTCTGCCCAAGTCCGCCGCCTGCACGGTCACGTGCAGCAAATCATCCAGAAATGCGGGTTTGAAGTATTCAATACTGAGGGAACGAACCATGAAAATCACCTTGTGAACCTGAACCAATGAATTGATATCGAAGCCCAGGTCCCGCAACCATTCGTAGCGGGCGCGCTCCAGGAAATCGAGATATGTCGAATGATAAACCACTCCGCCTGCGTCGGTATCCTGATAATAGACACGCACGGGCAGAGCAAAATTTGGATAAGGCGCGGGATTATCCATCTATCTGAGGTATTGAACTTCTCGTGCAAAATCATCCGCACCGTGCGCGAGGGCATGCCCGAGCACGAGACTGGCCACAAAACAGATTGTCAGCGCAGGTTTCCTGTCTACCTGCTTGCATTCACTGCAATTTCCCGGGCTACTGGCTATCATCCCACAGCTCTCCACTCAACCCGTTTTTCGGCAGCGCGATGCCAAAATGCTGATAAGCCGTCTGTGTGGCCATGCGGCCACGAGGGGTACGTTTCATATATCCCTGCTGGATCAGATAGGGCTCCAGCACGTCCTCGATCGTGCCACGCTCTTCGCTGATAGCGGCGGCAAGGTTGTCCACCCCTACCGGACCGCCACCGAATTTTTCCATTACCGCCAGGAGCAGCTTTCTATCCATCACGTCCAGGCCAATGGAATCGACGTCCAGCATGAGCAATGCCGCGTCGGCCACTTGCCGGGTGATGCGACCGTCAGCCCTGACCTCAGCAAAATCACGCACGCGCCGTAGCAGTCGATTTACGATGCGGGGCGTTCCGCGCGAGCGGCGAGCGATTTCCAGGGCCCCATCCATGGACATTTCAGCACCTAACAATGCCGCCGACCGAGCCACGATCTTGGTCAGCTCCTCGACGGTATAAAACTCAAGGCGGGAAATAATGCCAAAACGGTCGCGCAAGGGATTGGTGAGCATACCCGCGCGGGTGGTAGCGCCGACCAGGGTGAACGGCGGCAGATCGAGCTTGACCGAACGCGCTGCAGGGCCCTCGCCGATCATAATATCGAGTTGGTAGTCCTCCAGCGCCGGATAAAGTATCTCCTCCACGATGGGGGAGAGGCGGTGGATTTCATCAATGAACAACACATCGTTGGGTTCGAGATTGGTCAGCAGGGCGGCGAGGTCGCCGGGACGCTCCAGCACTGGACCTGAAGTATGGCGCAGGCTAACACCCATTTCTCGCGCAATAATGTGGGCGAGGGTGGTCTTGCCTAAACCGGGCGGACCAAAGAGAAGTACGTGATCGAGCGCTTCCCGACGACGCCGCGCCGCCTCGATGAAAATCTGCAACTGCCCACGAATTTTTTCCTGACCGACGTATTCGGCTAAGAGCTTGGGACGCAGCGCTCGCTCAAGCTCCTCTTCCTTGTGAGAAACGGGCGTGGAGTTGATTAATCGATCGGTTTCAATCATTCAGTGCACATCCGATCCGCACGCCATCGATCGTCCTGATAAAACGGGAACTTGAAGTCGAGCTACCCGCTCGACACTCGGCCTGGCAATATTGCGCATGTTCCGGCCACTACTTTTCTTTAGAAAGGATTTTCAATGCCTGCCGTATGCCGTCGGTTACCGTCACGTCCGCGGGTAATTGCCTGATCGCCCAATTGGCCTCGCGGTCATTATACCCGAGAGACAACAGGGCATTAAGTACGTCGCTGCCGCTTGTCGCCACGCGCACGCCTCCCGCCGCCTCTGGTGCGCCCTCCATGCCAGAGCCGAGCTTGTCGCGCAACTCCAGCAATAAGCGTTCGGCCGTTTTTTTTCCAATGCCGGGAATTTTAATCAGCCGTCCGCTATCCTGCGCAGCCACCGCATGGTGCAGGTCGGCGACGCTCAAGCCGGACAGCAAGGCAAGGGCGGTCCTCGCCCCGACGCCCGAGATTTTCACCAGCTGGCGAAAAGCCGCCCGTTCCGCCTCAGTAGCGAAGCCAAAAAGCAGATGCACATCTTCACGCACGACAAGATGGGTATGAAGCACGATTTCGGCTCCGACGGAGGGCAGGTTATAGAATGTGCTCATCGGCACGTCGATCTCATAACCGACCCCACGCACGTCGACCAGCACCAAAGGCGGAATTTTTTCCAAAAGCAGCCCGGTTATTCTGCCGATCATACCAACCGCCCTCGCTTCATGCGATAACCCGCGGTGGATATGCCGCCCAGCCCCAGTCCACCATGGGCGTGGCATATCGCGCAGGCAAGGGCGTCGGCCGCGTCTGTGCTGGGGCTGCCGTCAAGCTGCAGCAGGCGCTTGACCATTTCCTGAACCTGCTCTTTTTTTGCATGACCCTTGCCGACCACTGCCTGCTTGACCTGCAACGCAGTATATTCGGCCACAATCAGGTTATTCAGCACCGCGGTGCAGATGGCCGCTCCGCGAGCCTGTCCCAGCATCAGCGTGGACCTTGGATTGACGTTGACGAATACTTGCTCCACCGCGACTTGGTCGGGCCGGTGTTCAGCGATGACCTCATTGAGATGATCCATGATGGACTTCAGACGCAAAGGCAGTTCACCAACTACTGTCTTGATACATCCGCTGCTGACGTAGGCGAGTTTGCCACCTGTTTTGTCGATGACTCCAAAACCTGTAATTCTCAAGCCGGGATCGATCCCAAGGATACGGATTTTCGGACACCTCAGGTAGCGAACCCGCGTTCGCGGGCACGGACATCAAGTAATAAAAAGACACGCATAGATTATTAAGAAGAAATTGGACTGGAAACTATCCATCGATTACCGCAGTCGTGTAAACCTCTTGGACATCGTCGATATTTTCCAGCGCATCGAGCAGTTTTTGCATTCTCGTCGCATCATCGCCGTCCAAAGCGGTCTCATTGACCGGCTTCATTGTCACTTCAGCCAACTCCGCTTTAAACCCGGCCGCCTCCAGCGCTTGGCGGATCGGGACAAATTCATACGGCGCGGTCACGACTTCGATACTGCCGTCATCGTGCGTGACGATGTCCTCAGCGCCAGCTTCCAGCGCTATTTCCATTAGCCTGTCTTCATCGGTGCCGGGCGCAAAAAGAAGTTCTCCGCAGTGCTTGAACAGAAACGCGACGGAGCCATCCGTGCCGAGATTACCACCGTACTTGGTAAAAGCATGGCGCACATCCGCAACGGTGCGAACGCGGTTGTCGGTCATGCAATCCACCAATACCGCCGCGCCGGCGGTCCCATAACCTTCGTACCGAATTTCTTCATAATTCACGCCCTCCAATCCACCGCTGCCACGCTTGATCGCGCGCTCTACGTTGTCCTTAGGCATATTCTGCTCATACGCCTTGTCAACTGCCAGGCGTAGCCGCGGGTTACTGTTGGTATCCCCCCCTCCGAGCCTGGCGGCGACGGTAATCTCCTTGATGAGCCGTGTAAAAATCTTGCCGCGCTTGGCGTCCTGCGCGGCTTTCTTGTGTTTGATGTTAGCCCACTTGCTGTGACCCGCCATGATAATGTGCCTTTTGCCCTCTTGTTGAGTAATGCAATGGTATCACCGCGTACCACGAGCATAAAGCTCAGAGCAGGGCATAGTCGCGGATATTGCAACGCTACGCAATGCCTGAAGCAGGAGAGTGGCCGTTACGGGGAGGGGGATGAAAGCCTGGCTTTGGCTGCCGTGAGGCGGCCGTTGTGAACATTGAAGGTGAGGATGAATGAAGCGAGGATTGAGTGCGCCAGCGGAGCCCTGTTCTGGCCCATTGGGAAGATGGGAAAAGCGATCTCCACCAGATCAGAATGACGTAACACCCTGGTTACTTTATCTTCACCCGTTACTTGATACTTCGTGCCCGTACGTTGTCCGACCCCTGTTACGCTAACGAGATCGACAGACAGGAATACGCTGGGCGGTGTACCAAAGTCGGGATCGGTAACCAGGACACTGGTTATGCGAGCGCGACCGGAAAGCGCAATGGATTCCAGATCGCCATGTGCGGTCCCAGAAATGGGAATAATGAGATCGGATGTGTCGCGATTTTGCCTGGCGGATGAATCGGCCAGAATCGGGGTGCTTGCCAATCCGGTCAGGAGAGTCAAGGATACTACAGCCGATCGCAGGCAATTAATGTTCATCATTCTCTCCTCGCTCCGGCCGGGGCCTCTCAACGCGCGGGGGGCGTTTCAGGGATTTCATCGAGGACGCTGCCGCATTTTCCCTTTCGCCACTTTCGTGAGCGACCGTTTGCGTCTCCAGGTACTGGATCAGCGTCTCAACATCTCCGTCACCCAGACGCAGGTTCGGCATCCGCACCCCCCTGTACCTGATGAACAGTTCCATGGCGATAGGGTCTTTTTCCGCCAGCATCTCTTCGGGTGTCTTGATAAAACGGGCGAGCCATGCCCGGTCCCGCACGCGTGCGACGCCAAGCAGATCCGGACCTAAACCGTCGCCCTGGCCAACAGTGTGGCATGCCGAGCAACGCGTTCGGAAGAGGTAGCTCCCGGCATCCAATCCTTGGATGGGACGTGCTGCACTGTAGCTCTTCCCCGTGCCTTGCGAGTTGTTCCAGTCGCTCAGAAAAGTACTGATCTTCGTAGCAAGAAACCGCGGATCGTCCACGGCGGAAAGACGCATCCACTGGCCTGTAGACGCTTCGCCAATCATGAGGCTGGGGAGATGCCCGTCACGGTCCGCGGAATCGTTGATCGACGACAGCCCAAGCTTTTTACTGATAAGCTTGATGTCAGCCTCATTGCCGGTAAGGAATAGCCAGCCTGGGCCGGCACCGAAGCTGTCCGCGTAAGCCTTGAGCACTTCGGCCGTGTCGTGCTCGGGGTCGATGCTGATTGAGTAAAAGAAGATATCCGTGCCTACACGGTCACCCAGCAACCGCTTCACCTGACCAAGTCGCGCAGTCTCAAGCGGACACCGATCTTTGCAATTGGTATAGATCAGGTTTATCACTACCGCCTTGTCCTTGAGGAGATCGTCATAGAAACGGATCACCTCGCCGTTCTGCGTAATCAGCGGAACATTGGGGAAATAATCCTCACCCCAACGGCTGCTGGCACCCGCGGTACCGGCAGCCAGAAGGACCGTTCCCGCGCCGAGCCACATTAATCGCCTAAACCTGCCAGATGATGTTTGGCTTCCCCGGAATCCACATCCGTTTCCATTCATATGACACCCGACTAGGTGGTTGCCCGGTCCACTCACCGATACGCGGTGGAAAGAATCTCAGTAGGGTCCTCGAACCTCACACCCTGCGGCGTGGGGATCGGGGTTGGCAGCGGCGTCAGGGAAGCGTTCCCGTCCCTGACCTCCCAACGTAGCAGCATGGCGTTGTCTTCGTGTGGCGAGTTATGGCAGTGCTCCATGAACATCCCGCCAAAATCCCGGAACTGGATGGTAAGCTTGACGCTTCCCCCGGGACGGAGGCGGTACACGTCCTTTCGTCCCCGTTCCCACGCCGGAACCTTGTTCGCGCTCCCATCGCGGGCGAGAATTTGCCCCTCTTCGAAATGGATATGAACCGGGTGATCCCAGCCCCCGCCGCTGTTTTTCAATGTCCAGATCTCCCTTGTTCCCAAGCGCGGCGCAGCGGAAATCCGGCCGAAGTCGGCGTTGAGCATGTCTTTACCATCGGTCCTAATTCCCCAAGGACCGAAGAATGACGAGACAGGGTCGTTAGTCGTCTGATCGGCGCCCCGTCCGAATTCGAATACCCGCTCCGCGGCAACTGGGATCTTGGACAGATCCGGATTGGGGCAGAGGACCGAAGGCACCTGGCTGACGTCGGGTTCGCTGGGATTGCGCGCGATGCGGAATTCCAGGAATTTCCCGACGCAGGGATCATGAGACGCACCGGACAGCGCCTCTTGCACCGACAGGTTCTCGTCCACCTTCTTGCCGTTCGAGTGCTCGGCCAGGTTCACCATCCAGACTTTATCGCCGACCTTGTAGCGCGAGAAATCGATAACAATGTCGTAGCGCTCTGCGGTACCCTGCTCGTCGAGGCGGGTGAGCGTCACCGGACTCGGCAACAGGTTCCCGTCGTTGGCAATCATGATCATGGGGGAGGAATCACTGAGCGCAATCTTTAAGAAACGGGAAATCCCGGCATTTAGGATGCGAAAGCGGTACTTCCGCCGCTCTACCTCGAAGTAGGGCTTGTACGCGAGGTTCACCGTCATCACGTCGCCAAGAACCCCGTCGAACTCGAAGATATCCATGGCGAGTTGCCCCTCCCGGTCCCAGGCCTTGTCTGCGATCATGAGGTTCACATCGTAGTCGAGATTTCCCCATGGCTTCGCGGTACCGCTGGGCAGCCTGAGATTCACGCCATCGTTAATGGCTTCGTTACCGCGATCCAGGCTGCTGTATAGGTTGAACATTCCGGCGTTTCCCTTGTACACGTTCTGCGCCGTGAAGCTGAACATATGGTCGTGAAACCAGTGGGTGCTCATCGTCTCGCGCCAGTCCCCCGGGTACTTCTCAATGCCACCCCCATCGGTCGGGCTCCCGCATCGCGGATCGGTGGCCTCCCGGTTAACGCTGAAGTAGCCACCATGGCAGATGGGGTAATGGTAGTCGTAGAATTGCCCCGGATAAAAAAAGGCGCCGGCAAACCCGTCGTTCTCCGCTCCATGATGCCCGTTATGCTCATGGGTTGAAAGCGTATGCCTGCCGAAACCACCATTGTGGCGGCGGTTGAGAGGCAATCTGTTATGGTGCCGAAAAATGATGGACTCATGGCAACGGCCGATCAGAAGCTTGGGCGGCAACGTTCCATTGAACGTCCAGACCTTTAGCGCCCCCTGTTGGGGAAGACTGGGATGGAAAGCGGGACGGAGCGGCGCAACTGCGTCGATACCGGAATTGAGGCTCGAAGGGACGCCCGGATTGTACCCGGTGTTGACCTTGGCACCCTCCTGGGTAACCTCCACCACCACCTTGGGCGGAAACTCGTTCCACTGCTGGTGCGCCCAGATTGGACCGGGAGGCCGACCTTCAATGGGCCCAGTACCGCCGCCCAGTTCCGCGAACACAGGCTGCTGAGTGGTATTCGCCTCAATCGTCGGATCGGGTCCCGGACGGCCCGCAAATGTCGGGAGTGGATTCATCACTCCCGTCCCCGGCGTGTATGGCTTTCGAGGCAGAACGTCGAAGCGAGGCATGGGCTGCGTGAAGGCCTGAACTCCGAACATGGGGCTGGGTGGCATTCCCGTCGGGATCTCGTCCCCCGCGTAAGCACTCTTCGCGTAAGGGCTCAGGCCATGGATCGGTACAAGCAAGCCGCCAGTTGTGATAAGCCCCCATTTGATAAAGTCGCGTCGTGTGACCTGACCCTGGGAATATGCTTGAATCATCTGCGCGCGATTGCCACGCGCGTTCTCGGCCTCCCTTATACGGGCCTTGGATGCGTTCCACCGGAGATACATTTTAACGTCCTCTTCTTATTTGCCAGCAAAACCGCCCCAATAGGAGTCGAAGTGGCAGTGAAATACTCGCAATTAGGAAGGGGTTATTCTGTTCGGCGGCGAACAGACTTATATTTTCTTAAGGGTTAAAGAATCCGAGGACTGCTGAGGTGGGAAGTGCGATCTATCACTATTCATGCGGGCCAGCGATAAGGCCTAGCGTCGATTGGCTGGGGCCTGCTCGAAAGGATGTTGGATAAAAGCCGGGCACTGCCGGTAGCCATGGTAACACCATAGCGGTAATGACCGCTATTGAGATAGAGGTTCGAGATAACAGGATGACGATCGATAATCGGCACATTGCCAGGTGATCCGGGACGTAAACCTGCCCAATGGACCGCCACCATTTCCGGGGATAATTCAGGCACGAGCGCGCGGGCCTTTGCGAGCAGCATTTCACGCGCCTCGGCAGTCGGGCATTTATCGAACCCGACATCCTCCAGGGTACTGCCCGCCAGCACAAATCCGTCTCGCCGGGGGATTAGATAAAATTTATCCGGTTCCTGTAATACGATCGCGTTTAACAGGCCCGGTTGGGCCTTGAAAAGCAGGATCTGGCCGCGCACCGGCCAGATGTCGAGCTTTAGGGCGTGTTCACGCAAAAGCCGGCGGCTCCACGCCCCCGCGGCAACGATGTAATTGGTCGCGGCGTATTCCTTTCCCTGACTCGTGCCGACTGATTGAATCCGGCCTTGGGCTATATTCCAGCGAGCGACCTCCGTGTGCTCGACGATGTCGCCTCCACGCAGTTCCACCCCCCTGATCAGCGCTTGTAACAAGCGGGGATTGCGCACCTGACAAACGTCAGGCAGCCAAAGTGCGGGTTCGTCGCGAGAAAGCGCCGGCGCGATTTTGTGAGAACGAACCCTGTTCAGGGAAAAACCAAACCGAGCGCACCAGACTTCCGCTGCATGGAGACGAGCCTTCTCCAGACGCGCCTCTGCTTCGCCTGATTGGCCATTCAGCACCAGCATGCCACTGGCCTGATACTCCGGATCGATCGCCGTCTCCGTCCGTAAGGCATCGATAAATGCTGGATATAGCCGGTTGCTCAACCGCGTCAGCAGCGTGACAGGATCAGGGTAATCCCAGGGCAATAGCGGTGAAAGGATTCCGGCGCCCGCCCAGGATGACTCCTGTCCACAGCGATCACGTTCCAGTAACGTTACGGTCGCCCCCTGCCGCAACAATTCATGGGCGGTGGTCAAGCCGGCAATTCCGCCGCCGATGATGAGAACGTCGCTCAAAAATTAATCCTTCGCATCATCGGCAGTTTAAATTAATTTTTATGCCGAAGCAGGACAAGCTGGCAGTCATTCTGCAGCCCAGCTCAGTCCAAAAAACTTTATATCCGAGGGGTGAGCCGGTATAATGCACGTCCCGTGGGAATCAGTGGGTCGTTAGCTCAGCCGGTAGAGCAGCGGACTTTTAATCCGTTGGTCGCCAGTTCGAATCTGGCACGGCCTACCATAATTTCAACTAGTTAGGTTCATCACCAGCTGTTTTTGTTATTCATTGCTACCCTATTGCGAACTTATAGCCGAGCTAGACGAGATTAATCAACGGTTAAGTCAACAGTAGACCACTAGAGGCGCGAAAAGCAATAGTCATTTGTCGGTTTCGCATCCCCCGCCTCTTCCCTCAGATCGTTCGCTTTAAATCTCTCCTTCGACCGGCTCGCGTTCCAGACTTTCCTGCAAAAAGACGAGGTAATCAAACTGCCTCAAGGTATCGCAAGAACAGGCTGAAGAAGGACTGTTGTACATTCAGTGCAGAGAAGCTTGTATATATCCTCACGCGCGTCACTCCGCCCCGCCGCAATACGCCTGGGTGCATGATCGCTGGCTCCCGGTGGTGACTGCCGAACACTAGGAAAGTATATACAAGGAATGTTTGCTACCCTACCCAACTACGTCATGCTGGATCTGGAGACCACCGGCGCGACTCCGCTATATGATCGCATTACCGAGATCGCCCTGATCCGGTTTGAATACGGCGTGGAAACTGAGCGCTGGCAGACGCTGGTCAACCCCGGCATCAGTATCCCGCCCTTCATAACCCACTTGACCGGCATTACCAACGAAATGGTAAAGGATGCACCGACCTTCGAGGAGGTTGCACCTACCTTATATGGCTATATCGAAGGAGCGGTACTGGCAGCGCATAACGTGCGGTTCGATCATGGCTTCCTGAAGAGCGAATTCAACCGCCTGGGTGCGGTGCTGCGACAAAAGGTCATGTGCACGGTGAAGCTGTCGCGCAAGCTCTATCCCGAGCATAGAGGGCATGGGCTAGATGCAATCATGCAGCGGCATGGGCTCAGGACTGATGCGCGCCACCGGGCAATGGGCGATGTCGAGGTCGTGGTGGCTTATCTTGACTTGGCCAGGCGCGAACTAGGAGAAGCCCGTGTGCTTGAGGCTGTGGCATCCCTAGTCAAGGGACCAAGTCTACCCGCTGGCCTCGATCCCACGTTCCTGGATGAGATACCTGACAGTCCCGGCGTCTATCTCTTCCATGGGGAAAACGATTTGCCGCTCTATATTGGCAAGAGTGTCACCCTGCGCTCACGAGTGATGTCCCATTTCAGCGGAGATCATGCTTCGAGCCGCGCAATGCGCATCGGACAACAGGTTCGCCGCGTTGAATGGATGGAGACTGCAGGAGAGTTGGGCGCACTGCTGCTTGAATCGAGGTTGATCAAGGAGCGCCAACCCGTGCACAACCGACTGCTGCGCGCATCCTCCAGTCTATTCTCTCTTAGTCTGGCAGGCGGTCTCAACCATATATCGCTCGTGAATATTGTAGACAAGGATGAGATCCACCCCGAAGTCTTCGAATATCTGTACGGCTTCTTTCGTTCAAGAAAGGCGGCCACTGAAATGCTGCGCGGCCTGGCAAAAGAACATGGACTGTGCCCGCGCACGATTGGCATAGAAAGCGGTAAAGGTGCGTGCTTTGCTCATCAGGTCAAATGCTGTGATGGCGTATGTGCAGGTAAAGAAAACCCTGAGCTGCACTACCTGCGCCTGAAACAGGCATTAACTCCTCACCAGCTGAAGACCTGGCCGTATCCGGGCAGGATTGGAATTCGCGAACACGATAAGGAGTCAGGTCGCACACAGGTTCACGTTTTTGACAGCTGGTGCCATATTGCAACAGTGGAAGACGAAAGCGCGCTTGAAGAGGTGCGGGAGACGCGCTCATCGTTGAGTTTCGATCTGGACACCTACAAGCTGTTGCTGAAACACCTGAAAAAAAACGTTTCCGTTATCCCTCTATAGGAATAGAACTCGAGACCCCAAACGAAGGACCAAGAGTACCTGTTCGATTTCGAGGACACTATTGTGCCGTAACGTACCGCTAGCAGAACGCTCCCGACAGCGCGTTATTTCTAATGATACCGACTTTAGGCGTATGCAATTGGGGTCCCTCTATTAAGCGATACTCGGGATTCTCTGCCTTGTAATGATCACGGGTTTCTGGATGAATACGGAAGCAGCGTTAGCGAACGGCTCTGCTTGCGTAGCCGGCATGGCGGCATGAGGTCTGTTCTCCCGACGTCGAAGCTCCTTTTGACAATTCAGGCACCGCCATCTACATTGAAACAACGAAACCTTTAAATTTCAGCTCTTGCCGGAGAAGCGCCATGCAAAGAACTCATTGCCTTAAAGTCCGCAGAGTCCGCAGCTTTGTCACAGCATTCCTGAGTATGAGCCTTGGCCTTGTAGCGCCTGTTTTCGCTACCGAGGTCCCCATCATCGTAAATCCGGATGGTAAGCTGACCTACATTGGTGCTTCGGTCGGCGATGGCAACTGGGACAACTGGGCCGTAGGCATCAACGATAAGGGGCAGGTGGTCGGATATCCTAACATCGGAGACGCTTATGCGGATTCCTACATCACCGGTCCAGCCGGAGTGGGAAATAGTTATCTCGGTACGTTGGGGGGGAACTACAATTTCGCCGGCGGAGTGAACAATACCGGACAGGTGGTAGGAGCCTCGACCTTAACTCTATCCGGAACTGGAAGCGATCCATACCATGCCTATATCACCGGCCCCAACGGTGTGGGAATGAAAGATCTGGGTACCCTGGGCGGGGATAGTAGTTCCGCTAGTACCATAAACGATGCCGGTCGGGTGGCAGGATCTTCTACCGTCGCGGACGGTTCTACGCATGCTTTCATCACGGGCCCCAATGGCGTAGGGATGACCGATTTGGGTATGCTAAGTCGGGGTTACATCACTGACATTAACGCAGCCGGGCAGGTAGTAGGATATTCAGAGACGGGAAACGGCCTTTCACGCGCCTTCATTTCGGGCCCCAATGGCGTGGGCAGGACCGACCTCGGTTCGCTGGGTGGGAATAGCACTGTCGCCACTGCCGTCAACGACGCTGGCCAGGTAGCAGGATACTCCAGCCTGACGGACGGTTCTACGCATGCGTTCCTCACCGGTCCCAATGGCGTTGGCATGACCGATCTCGGTGCACTGGGGGGAAATAGCACTTTCGCTAGTGCCATTAACGACGCCGGCCAGGTGGTAGGGCATTCTGGCCTGGATTATGGTTCTTCTCACGCCTTTATCACCGGCCCCAATGGCGTCGGGATGACCGATCTCCAGCCTTTGCTGGCTCCGCATGGGGTATTTTCGAGCCATGCTGTCGGAATTAATAATCTGGGCCAAGTGATCGTCAACACGAGCTTAGTCCCCGAGCCCTCCTCCTATGTCCTGATGCTGGCCGGTCTGGGCCTTCTGATAGGCTATATGTCGCGTTGTCGCCCCATTGCTTAGCCGGACACACCCCTCCGGAGGTCACGAGCGGAATGCCTTTGTCAGCTTTTTTAGCGCGTGACGTTCTCTCCCGGGCAGAATCAAAGACCCACGCTAAGCACTCCGATAGAAAAGAAGATCATCTCTGAGCCCTTACCTGACTTTACTATTCCCGCGCGGTAACGTTCGTATCGCCGCACGACGAGTATTTCCTTGCGCGTGTTTGGTGCGACAACGTACGGAACAACTCTAGAGCTAGCGTACCATTTCAAAACAGCAATTTTGCTGGATTGAAAAACGGGACGGCCATGAAAAATACCTTCGCTTTAAAAAATATTACTCGATCTATCATGATTGCCAGCGTGATGTTTGGGGTAACAGGCGTTGTTCACGCCCAAAGCAGCGCCGCAAAAAAGCCAAACAGTTCTACCTCCAACCCGGGTTCGCACGCGTACGGAAAAGACCAATCAAAGGACTATGCAAAGTCACAGGGGTCAGGCTTCCACGCGTACGGAAAAGACCAATCAAAGGACTACGCAAAGTCACAGGGGTCAGGCTTCCACACGTACGGAAAAGACCAATCAAAGGATTATGCAAAGTCACAAGAGTCAGCCGGCTCCACCGGTCAGGCTACCGGGATGGGATCGAGCTCCTCGCAGGGCTCCAGCACCTCTGGAACATCGGCAGGATCAGGAGGCTATTAGCCACGGACTTCTTCTTTAAGATCAGTCACGCAAGGCAGGCAGCCAATGATCCGGTGTTCCGGAGATCTGCGGAAACCGGATCAGATCTTGCCCATTGTTAGCGGCTCTTAGCGGGCTAAAGTCGCTGTTTAAAAGCCTATTATTTCCAGGTCGACCTAAGAAGGCTGCGCTTGGTAGCACGTTCGTCGAAGCTGTTTTCCGTAGACCGAGTGCGCAGCGCAAGCAGTTGCTCACCAAGTAGCTCGGCGCCCGATCCGGCATCACTTGGCTAGAACTGGGTAAAGGATACTGTTATGGTCCACGGCATCTGTTCTCCTGAGATAGAGTCTAAAAATTAAGTCGCGCGCTAGTCGCGTCGTGCTTTAACACGTTACCGGTTCATCTCGCTTCTAGCGCGATCCCGACCGCTGACCAGTGCCGGCCCCTACTCGTTTCTCTAGTGCCGCAACTTTGAATCTTGCGCCTGCCCTTGTCCAAAGAAAAGGAGCAGTAGCTGAACATGAACGGATGAGATCTAAACCGTTTCAACTCCTAGCGTGACCGTCGCGCGTGCATTGTCCCTCCCAAAATGAAGGGTTGTAAAAAGGTTTCCCCGTGATTCCTACCCCAGATTTAACAGGTTTTTACGTCGCTATTTGCCGGAACATCTCCATCTGACCCGGAATAGACTCGACTTGCTTTCGAGTTCACCACTATTGATGAATCTCCGGGAGCCTCGGGCCCGGTACCGGAGGCTTCGACGCACCCAATGGAACGTGCGTCACGTCTTTAAAAGAGAAATTTTCATAATCCCGCCGAAAGCGGAGGCTGTAAAGCTTAATCCGATCGCGATTGCACGTTGACAAGCCTGCGCAGAGCGTTTACGGATGAGGTGATTCGGAAGCAAGCTATGGTCAAGTCGGGCCGTCATTCCTCCACACGCGCTGCCAAAACCTGCCGGGCGCTTCGTACTGTTCCTAATTCCATCGCTTCAAAGGCTACTTTACGGAAAGAAAATTCCCCGATGACCGTTAACCAGATGTGTTCCGTGCAACCGTTCGCCATAGCGCTGGGAGTGAATGCAAATCAAGAAACGGTCGATAGGATAGTTAATTCTCGCTGACCCGTTGATATCGCGCTCCCTTTTCCCTGACAATGCAGCAGGATTCGATATGACGATCCGCAAACTGAGCCACATCTTTTATGTTGTAACAGGGCTGCTCATTCTTCTGCTTACGCTGTTTGTCTCTCTACGCTTTTTCGAGCAGGGCAAGCTTACACAGGCGCAGGATACCCGCTACGCCGCCTCCCTGATTGCAAATGAACTGCGGCAATCCTCCGACGACCTTACACGTTTGGCACGAAGCTTTACGACTACCAAGGACCCCAAGTTCGAGCAAATGTATTGGCAGACGCTCGCCATTCGAAATGGAGAAATGGCGCCTCCGCGTCACTACGAACGAGGTTACTGGAACCTCATCATCGGGGACCCCGATTTTCAGCCACAGTATGAGACCACGAAAATCTCTTTGCGTGCGCGATGGGAGAAACTCGGACTTACACGCGCAGAGGCCGCTAAATTGGAAGAAGCAGAAAATAGTTCAAATTCGTTAACGCAGACGGAGAGCACCGCGCTAAACGCGGTAAAAGGTCTTTTCCGGGACGACGCCGGCCGGTTTGTCGTCAAAGGCAAGCCTGACAACGAACTGGCTCGCGATATTTTGAACGATGAGGCATATCACACTGCTAAAGCCAAAATTTTTCGGTCAGTCAATGAATTTCATGAGCTGAACGACCAGCGTACCCGCAACATTGTCGATGTTGCCGCACAACGTACAAGGTTTTACGTTTCTTGTGTCTTCATCACCCTCGCAGTTCTTCTCGTATGGCTTATTCTTTCTTATTTTATTGTGAGGCGAAAGGTTGATAGCCTGGAATTACTCGAACTCCATACCAAAAATACCAGCCAGGGGAACGGTGCGCCTCAATTAGACCTTGATGCAAAAGATGAGATTGGACAGCTTTCGCGTACCGTAGCCACGGTGCACTACGAACGAGAACGCTACAACAAGGAGCTGGAAGCCATGGTAGCGTCACGCACTGCCGAACTGGAGCATGCCCGACGCGATGCTGAACAGGCGAATCGAGCTAAATCGAATTTCCTCGCTGCGATGAGTCACGAGATTCGGACGCCCATGAACGGGGTGATCGGCATGATCGATGTGCTGCATCACACCAGCCTGCGGAGCGACCAGATGGAAATGGTTGATCTGATGCGTGAATCAGCGTTGGCGTTGCTGAGTATCATTGACGATATCCTGGATTTTTCCAAGATCGAGGCGGGCAAGCTTCAGATCGAGCACGGCGCGGTATCCATAGCCGAGGTCGCAGAGAAAGTCTGCAATCTGTTAGATCAACTGGCACAGAAAAAGGGGGTCGAACTTGCCTTATTCACGGACCCCAGGGTTCCCCTTGAAGTAGTAGGGGATGCGCTACGGCTGCGCCAGGTCCTTCTTAATCTGATCAGCAACGCCGTAAAATTTTCGGCCGATCAGCGGCGGCAAGGAAAGGTATCAGTACGCGTATTGCCTGCCCAACAGAACGGGGAGCAGATATTTGTCGAATTTCTGGTTATCGACAATGGCGTTGGGATGGATGAAGAGACCCAGGCAAAGCTGTTCACCCCCTTTACACAAGCAGATGTTTCAACCACGCGGCGCTTTGGCGGTACAGGATTGGGACTGGTCATTTCACGTAACCTGGTTGAACTGATGGGGGGAGAAATCAGTGTCGAAAGCGCGGTGGGAAAAGGCAGCACGTTTTCCGTACGCCTGCCGTTCGAGCCACGGAAGGTGGCAAACCCCCAGATGGCCTCTCCAACGTCCGAGGTTGCCGGCTTGTCGTGTCTCGTTGCAGGGAGCGCAGATGGTGTTGGGCCCGACCTTGCCTTCCACCTGGAGCACGCGGGCGCAAGTGTAGAGCGCGTCCCGCATCTTTCGGACATCAGCGAGTGGATCGGCCGCTGCCGACCTGGGCTATGGATAGCGGTAATCGATGCGAAAAACACTACGCCCGCGCTGGAGAGCCTGAGTGCCGCGCTTTACGCAAAGCCCGGCCTGGATCTGCGTTTTGTCATTATCGGGCGCGGCAAGCGACGCTCGCCGCGCCTGCGGGAAAACGGTGTCATAACGGTAGACGGGAACCTGCTGCCCCGTCAATCCTTGTTCAAAGCAGTGGCGCTTGCGGCAAACAGGACACAAGAAGAAGAAATACGCTCCTTTCCCGCTCAAGAGGACGTTCTTGGCTTTTCCCCGAATGTCCAGAGCAGGGAGCATTCACAGGTAATCCTGGTAGCCGAGGACAACGAGACCAATCAGGAGGTGATCCGACGCCAACTCGCCTTGCTCGGTTATGCCATCGCCGTGGCCGGAAATGGACGCGAAGCATGGGAGTTGTGGAAAACCGGCAAGTACTCGCTGCTGCTGACCGATGTGCATATGCCCGAAATGGACGGTTATGAGCTTTGCGCTGCCATAAGGGCCAGCGAGACCGGCTCAGCCCATGCTCCTATCATAGCCATCACGGCTAATGCCCTGAAGGGCGAAGCGGAGCACTGCCGCGCCATGGGTATGGATGATTATCTGAGCAAACCGCTTCAACTAAGGGATTTGAAGAAAACATTGGAAAAATGGCTGCCGCCCGCCACACGCGCCGGTCTCGTTGCCGCTCCCGCGATTGTTGATGCGTCGCCAACCGCGCCGCCCCACACGAGTTCGGCGCCCATCGATATTACTGTTCTCGAAAGATTGGTGGGAAACGACCCTGCTGTGATTAAAGAATGCCTGCAGAGTTTCCGGAAAACGGCGACAAAGACTAGCGGTGAATTAAAGGCAGCTTACAGCGCTGGACAAACGGCACAGGTCGGCGAAGCCGCGCACAAGCTCAAGTCTTCCGCCCGCTCCGTCGGCGCTGTTTTCCTGGGTGAGTTATGCGCCAGTATGGAAGATGCCTGTTCTACTAAAAAGACGGCGCAGCTGGATAGTTTTATCCATCGCTTCGAGACTGAAATAGCTGCCCTGGATGAGTATCTTGGCTCGTAATAACGAAAATGTCACGGCCTTCCAAAAACAGACGGGGACTGAATGGTCGCAGGGCCTTTATGATGGGTAAGCCCTCAAGACCGGCGGCGACAATACTCATAGCGTCGGACAATATCGCTGATGGCGAACTGATAAAAACGATCCTTGATGCGGAGTTTGACAATGTATTCATTTCGACTGCTCCAGACAGGATAGTAGAAGATTTCGAGCTGCGGCTACCGAATGTGCTGCTGCTTGCGTTCGATTCCCTGGAAAAGTCAGAACACTATTATCACGCTCTCAGAACGCGTAGCAACGAGGCTGGGACGACGGAACATCGCGTGATAGTTCTCTGCGACAAGAACAATATCGGGCGTGCGTACCAGCTATGCAAGAAGGAGCGTTTCCACGACTACGTGTTTTTTTGGCCGATGACACATGATGCGCCGCGTTTGCTCATGTCATTGCATCTGGCAATACGTGAACTCACCATGCTTGACGCTAGCCCGACAGCCGAAGAATTTGCGGCTCAAGCGCGGCGCTTGAGCGAAATGGAGACACTCTTGCATAAGCACGTGGCGCACGGAAATCGGGAAATCGAGATTGCGGACTCGGCTATGCGAAAAGCGGAGCGAGAAATCGGCGCGGCTCTGGATGAGTTCTCCCGGCAGCTTGCGCAGGAGGGGCCGCCCGATGTTGGCGAATACGGCTTACCAAAAAAATTTGCCTCGTTTAAGCAGAACGAAATAGACCCGCGCCTGCGCAGTTTCGAGGAAATGACTCAATCATTGAAGCTCTGGATCGATGGCTTCAGTCAAGAGTGTGTTCCTCACATTAAAGCAGCCCGTACGCTTAATGAGATGGCTGATCGGTTACAACCGACTGTGTTGGTTGTGGATGACGATAATTTTCAGCAAACAATCGTGGCGAAGATACTCGAGCCCTTGAACTATCGGGTGCTTTATGCTGAGAGCGGGCTCGCTGCACTTGAAATATTGCGGAACGTGCGACCGGATCTTGTCCTGATGGACCTTATGATGCCGGATGTTAATGGCATCGAAGCCACACGCCGGCTAAAAGCGATGCCTGCTTTCGCAAATCTGCCAGTGATGATGATGACGGGAAAAAGTGAAGGCGATATTGTTATCGAGAGCCTTAAGGCGGGCGTGATCGACTTCGTCGTGAAGCCCGTCGAGCGCGAGACCCTGATCGGTAAGGTGGCCCAAATTCTGCGGACGACGAAGATGAATCGGGCCCTGGCTCAAAAAAAATGGGACGATCTTTAGGTAACGGCCGGGACACTCAAGCTCACGTTATTTTGCTGTAGGCCTGGTTTTTTTGTTATAGTTGAATTCAGGTTAACACGACTTTTTCATTCTCAGGCGCTCGCTCGAACCCGGCAAAGCCTAACCACGACTCAGCGTGAAAATCTCATCTTTCCCTCTGTGCGCCAGACCCTACGAGGCTCCTGGCTGGCTCCGCGGGGGGCATGCCCAAACAATTTACCCTTACTTTCTGGCACGGCCTGCGGTTGTTTACCGTCGCGAGCGCTGGGAATTGGACGATGGCGATTTTATCGATATTGACTGGCTCGATAACGTAGCCGATGCGCCGCTGGTTGTGCTATTTCATGGACTTGAGGGCAGCTCATACAGTCACTATGCGTTGAGCATGATGGCGCTGCTGCGGCAATTGGGCTGGCGGGGAGCAGTGGTGCATTTTCGGGGTTGTTCCGGATCGCCCAATCGGCTCGAGCGTGCGTATCATGCCGGCGATTCGACTGAAATCGACTTCATACTCCGCCGGATAAGCCAGCAGAGCAAACGTCCGGGATATAGGCTGCCGATTTATGCGGTAGGGGTTTCACTTGGTGGTAACGCATTACTGAAATGGCTGGGCGAGCAAGGACGACAGGCCTGCCAATTGCTGGATGGCGTTGTAGGGGTTTCCGTACCGTTGGATCTTGCAGCTGCTGGGGGCGCCCTCGCTTCAGGCTTCAACCTGCTCTACACCCGTCATTTTCTCGACACGTTGAAGTACAAGGCGCTTGGGAAACTTGAGCGCTTTCCGAGCCTTTTCGATTCTGCCGCAGTGGCGGGGTGCACGACGCTGTACGAGTTCGACAATTTGGTAACAGCCCCGCTGCATGGCTTTCGCGACACTGAAGACTACTGGGAGCAATCGAGTAGCAAGCCCTGGCTAAGGCATATCGAGGTACCCACGCTGGTCATTAATGCCTTGAACGATCCTTTCATGCCGGCTTCCGTGCTGCCACAACCTTATGACGTCTCCTCTGCCGTTGTTCTGGAATTTCCGGAGGAAGGAGGACACGCGGGATTTTTACATTCGCCGTTTCCAGGCAAACTGACCTGGCTCCCGGAGAGAATTGTCAGTTTCTTTGGCGAACAGGGCGGCCGCACTGCCCTCCGACCCATTAATACGGTTCCTGAGTTCCAAATTTCCTGAACGCAAGTTATCTATTGGCCTAGGGGCTTTCCATCTGCACTGCGCGACCCCCCGGAAGCGATCCCCCGGGCCGTACATCTTCCGTCACATCACTGGCCGGCTCGCATATATCGTCATAGTTCATTCCGGAGTATCTTGCGGTTATCTCGCGATGCCGGGAGAAGCTAGATAACGTGGATGCTTTTCGAGCAGGCGGGAGTTGGTACTTTCATTTGGTGTAAAATTGAAATCCGCTTTAGCTCTACTTGGAATTAAATCTGTTGCTGACGTACCGGCTTAACCGGGATGGTATCAATAGCAGCCAGTGAATCGGTCATGCCCGTTATGCCCACACAGCCAATCTTCATTCACCTGCGGATGCACAGCGAGTATTCCGTTGTGGACGGCATCGTACGGATCGACGAGGCGGTGGCAAAAGCAGCCGCCGAGGGCATGCCGGCGCTGGCGCTAACGGATCTTTCGAACCTGTTCGGCTTGGTAAAATTTTATCAGGCCACTCGCAACAACGGAATTAAACCGATTGTCGGCTGCGATGTCTGGATAAGCAATGAAACGGACCGCGACAAACCCTCTCGTATCTTGCTGTTATCCCAGTCCCATCCCGGTTATCTGCTGTTGTGCCGTCTTCTCTCACGCGCCTACCGTGAAAATTATCATCGCGGGCGCGCCGAGATCCGAAAGTCCTGGCTAAGAGAAAACGATTTCGGCACGGATGGGCTTATCGCCCTGTCGGGCGCGAATCTCGGCGAGATTGGTCTTGTGCTGATGCAGAATGATCCGGCGCAAGCCGATACGCTGGCAAGAGAATGGGCCAGTCTCTTCCCTGGTCGTTTTTATATCGAAGTGCAGCGGGCAGGACACCCGAATACGGAGGCAGTCGTGCAGCGCTCGCTGATGTTAGCCTCGGCCCTGCATTTGCCCGTGGTTGCGACGCAGCCGGTGCAGTTTCTTAACCCCGAAGACTACCGCGCACACGAGGCGCGCGTATGCATAGCGGAAGGTTATGTACTGGGCGACCGTCGCCGACCGAAACATTGCACAGAACAGCAATATTTTAAAAGTCAGGCCGAGATGGCCGAGCTGTTCGCCGACATGCCAGCGGCGCTCGCCAACAGCGTGGAAATTGCCAGGCGGTGCAACCTGACACTGGAATTAGGCGTGAATCGCCTGCCATTGTTTCCTACCCCCAACAACGAGAGCCTGGAGCTATACCTGCGCAATCAGGCTATCTCAGGCCTGGAAGCGCGCATGAAGACGCTTTTTCCCGATGCTGTCGAGCGAGAAGTGAAAATGCCCAGTTATCGGGCGCGGCTCGATTTCGAAGCTGACATCATCGTCCAGATGGGGTTTGCGGGCTATTTTCTCATTGTTGCCGATTTCATCAATTGGGCCAAAAGCAACGGCGTGCCGGTAGGGCCCGGCCGTGGCTCTGGCGCAGGCTCTCTGGTTGCATACTCGCTGGGAATCACCGACCTTGACCCCCTTCGTTACGATTTGCTTTTCGAGCGCTTTCTCAACCCTGAACGCGTATCCATGCCTGACTTCGACATCGACTTCTGCCAGGACGGACGCGAACACGTGATCGAATACGTGAAGCAGAAGTATGGCGCTGAGAGCGTTTCGCAGATTGCCACTTTCGGAACCATGGCAGCGAAGGCGGTAGTGCGCGATGTCGGTCGGGTGCTGGATCTGCCTTACAGTTTCGTCGATCAGTTGGCCAAGCTGGTGCCATTCGATCTGGGCATGACACTTAAGAAGGCGCGTGAGGAGGAACCGCAACTGAATGAACGAGCGGAAGCGGAAGAAGAGGTGCGTAATTTGCTGGAACTGGCTGAGCGTCTCGAGGGGCTTACACGCAACGTGGGGATGCATGCTGGGGGCGTACTGATCGCATCCGGGAAGATCACCGATTTTTGCCCGGTCTATTGCACGGATTCCGGCGAGTCGGTAATAAGCCAGTTGGATAAGGATGATGTCGAAAAAATCGGGTTGGTAAAGTTCGACTTTCTGGGGTTGCGGACGTTGACCATACTCGACTGGACGGTACGATATATCAGGCAGCGTGAAGAAGGTAGCTCGACTCAGGCCACGGGCGCCCAGTCCTTTTCCCTTGCCTTTTGCCTCGAAAATCTGCCGTTGGACGATACCGCCACTTATGCGTTATTGCGCCAGGGTAATGCGGTGGGCGTATTCCAGTTCGAATCCCGCGGCATGAAAGATCTGCTGCAGCGGGCAAAACCGGACCGATTCGAAGATATCATCGCGCTAGTGGCGTTGTACCGACCGGGCCCAATGTCCCTTATTCCCGAGTTTACCGAACGCAAGCACGGCAAACGTGTGGAATATCTCGATCCACGCTTGCAGCCCATACTTGAGCCCACTTACGGTGTGATGGTCTATCAGGAACAGGTCATGCAAATCGCGCAGGTTATTGGGGGGTATAGCCTTGGCAGCGCCGATCTGCTTCGGCGGGCCATGGGGAAGAAAAAACCCGAAGAAATGGCGTTACAGCGGGACATTTTCGTTGCCGGGGCGGTCAAGAATGGCATGACGGAGCGGAATGCGGCCGAGCTCTTCGACCTGATGGAGAAGTTCGCCGGCTATGGATTCAATAAATCGCATGCGGCCGCGTATGCCCTCATCGCCTTTCAGACCGCTTACCTGAAAGCGCATTATCCGGCGGAATTCATGGCCGCGACCCTTTCCGCTGATATGGACGATACGGACAAGGTCCACTCCTTCTTCGAGGACAGCATTGCCAATGGGCTGGTCATGCTGTCACCGGATATTAACCTGTCCGGTTATCGCTTCATTCCTGTGGACGCAAAAACCATACGTTATGGGTTAGGCGCGGTAAAAGGAACCGGGGAATCCGCGATTATGGCAATTATTAAAGCGCGCGAAATGAGCGGTCCCTACCAGGACCTGTTCGATTTCTGCCATCGGGTGGACAAGCGGATCGTCAACCGCCGCGTGGTTGAGTCGCTAATTCGCGGGGGCGCATTCGATTCCATCGATCGTCATCGAGCCGGCCTTCTCGCATCGGTAGGCATTGCACTCGAATCGGCCGAGCAGGCTGGACGTGCGGCCAACCAGGTCACGTTGTTCGGAGAACGCGATACGCCCCTGGAAAGATCCAGCCTGCTGAATGTGGCGGCGTGGCCGGAGAAGGAAAAGCTGAAAAACGAGAAAATGGCGTTGGGATTCTATTTGAGCGGCCACCCATTCCACGCTTACGCGGACGAATTGAAACATTTTGTACGTTGCCGCCTGGACCGGCTCAACCCACAGCGAGAACCGCAACTCCTTGCTGGCATTGTCTACGCAATGCGCACGCAAGTGACACGTCGCGGCCGGATGGGAGTGATCGTATTGGATGATGGCAGTGCACGCGTGGAACTGGTGGTATATAGCGAGCTATTCGAATCGGCACGAAACTGGCTGAAGGAAGATCAGTTGCTCGTGGTGGAGGCAAGAGTGAACAACAAGGGTGGAGAGGATGAGTATGGACTGCGGATTACGGCCGATCAGCTGTTCGATCTGAGCAGCGCCCGCTCGCGCTATGCAAAACGCGTTGAACTTCGTTGCACCGGATCCTCCGATGCCCGAAGACTGAGAGAACTGCTAGGACCCTACCGCGGTAACCGCGGCAATGCGGGTAGAGTCAGCGGCGGAAATAACTTTTCCTGCCCGGTCTTCGTGATCTATCGCAACCACAACGCGACATGCGAGCTCTCGCTGGGCGAGGCGTGGCGGGTGAGCCTCCATGAAGATTTGCTGCAATCGCTCGAAGCTCATTTCGGGCCAGAACATGTAAATGTGATCTACTGACCCGCCGGAGTGATCGAACAGTACTGAAGTGCCTCGTGAACGCGAGGGTGGCTTGACCGTAAAGATGAGTGCCACTACTATGCTGATGCCCCATCAACTTTTTTCCTCATGGGCGAGTTGTACGAGGGGGTAAGATAAGTAAGGTAAATCAAGAAGGAAGAAATGGAACCAAACACGACAACCATCGCCTCGGGTCTTGAAAAGGTGAGAGGGCGTATCAAGGAGGTTGCGGAGAAAACAGGCCGGCAACCCGAGTCGATTACGCTTTTGGCTGCAAGCAAGACCAATCCGGCCGAGTGCCTCCGCGAAGCCTTTGCCGCGGGCCAGACTATTTTCGGGGAAAATTATCTCCAGGAGGCCCTGGTAAAAATCGCGGCGCTCCCCGATTTACCCATCGAGTGGCATTTCATAGGGCCGATACAGAGTAATAAGACCCGCCGTATAGCGGAAAATTTTACCTGGGTCCACAGCGTGGACCGGAAAAAAATTGCCGACCGCCTGTCCAAGGATAGGCCTGAATCGTTACTCCCCCTCCAGGTATGCCTGCAAGTAAACGTGAGTGGTGAACATAGCAAGAGCGGCGTAGCGCCCGACGAAGTCGCCGGCCTCGCGGCGCATATTGTCACCTTGCCGCGGCTGAAACTCAGGGGGGTGATGGCTATTCCCGAACTTACCAGGGCCACCGCCCTGCAGCGCAGCCAATTCCGGATGGTAAGAGAAGCGTACGATCTGTTAAACCACGCGGGTTATGGTCTTGATACGATTTCCATGGGAATGACGGAGGATCTTGATATAGCGATAGAAGAAGGCGCGACCATGGTTCGAGTGGGCACCGCTATTTTCGGTCCCAGACGCTACCTTATCCCTGAGGAACTTGCTGCCCGGAAAGACTGAGGTATTTTTCGTACAGCTGCTCTTTTGTCTCAGCTATGTCCGGGTTAAGGACGATGCAATCCACGGGACATACTTCCACGCATTGTGAAACCTCATAATGCCCCACGCATTCCGTGCACCGAGCGGCATCGATCTCATAGATTTCCTCTCCGGACGAAATAGCGTCATTTGGACACTCCGGCTCACACACATCGCAATTAATACATTCATCAGTAATTATTAAAGCCATATCAACCTCAAGATTGCGTTTCGATTCTCATCCGCAACTGCTCGGCTATAAAGGGATGCACAAATTTATCCACACTTCCGCCGAGCAGTGCGATTTCTCGTACTATAGTGGCGGATACGAACATATATTGCTCCGACGGTGTCAGAAACAGGGTTTCGACATCAGGATATAAACTACGGTTCATGCCAGCCATCTGAAACTCGAACTCGAAATCGGAAACGGCGCGCAGTCCGCGCAAGATGACTCTTGCGTCCTGTTGTTGCGCAAACTCCATCAGCAGACCCGAAAATGACATTACCTGGACGTTGGTGTAGTCGACCAGTACTTGCCGCACCATCCCCACCCGCTCGTCCTGAGTAAAAAATGGCGCTTTACTCCTACTATCTGCCACCGCAACCACCACCTGGTCAAACAGGCTTGACGCCCGCCGAACCAGATCCTCGTGACCCCGGGTGATAGGATCAAACGTTCCCGGGTAGATCGCTTTTTCCATGTTTTAAGGATTTTAAAAGTTGGTAAAATACCTTGCCCGCACGCCCCTGCCGCCATACCTGCCACTCCGCACGCGCCTCAGGAAGGCTGTCACTTTCCACATAGACGAGCCCGCCCGGAGAAAGGTGCCCATGGAGCCTTGATAGCAGCTCCGGTAGCAACCCCAGGCGATAGGGGGGATCAAGAAAGATTACGTCGAACCGACGCGCATCCAAGTCGATAAAATTGGACGCATCCATCGCCACCAAGTCCACTTGCGAAGCTCCCAGTTTCAGCGAACTAGCTCTCAGCGTTGTCATTACGCCGGGGCTGGATTCCACCATGACGACCTTCCCGGCTCCACGTGACGCCGCTTCAAAGCCCATGGCGCCGCTCCCCGCGAACAGATCCAGGCAGCATTTCCCGCTCATATCCTGTCCCAACCAGTTGAAGACGGTTTCGCGCACGCGATCGGGCGTCGGCCGCAACTCAGTTTTGTCGGGGAATACGAGGACGCGGCTTCGCCACTCGCCGGCTATGATGCGAACTTTATTTTTCACCAATACGAATGTCGAGAATAGAGGTGCGTTCGACTGGAACGATCCAGGGGAAATAGCTGTTCTATTCGGTTCCCACAGCACCGACCACGACAGTTACCATCCCGTCCGGGTTGATGCGTCGCTGAAACGCATCCTTGACTTGGGAAACGGTCGCCCTTTCCACCGCTTTTACGTAGTCATCCAAGTAGGTGAGGGGGAGATTATAAAAACCAATCATCGCAAGAAATCCGATAATCTTCTTGTTGCTGTCGATACGCAAAGGAAAACTGCCAATAATATTTTGTTTGGCTTCCACAAGTTCTTTTTCTGTTGGGCCGCCAGCCACGAAATCTGCGAGGACTTTTCGAGTTAGCAAGAGCGCATCTTCTGACTGTTCCTTCCGGGTTTGCAGTCCTATCTCGAAAGGGCCTTTTTCTCTGAGCGGCGCGAAATGGCTGTGCACGCTATAAGCCAAACCTCGTTTCTGGCGGATCTCTTCCATCAGGCGGGAGGTGAATCCTCCCCCCCCCAATATATGGTTACCAACCAGCAACGGAAAATAGTCGGGATCGACGCGCCGGAGTCCGGGATAAGCGAGCACTATATGGCTTTGGGTCGCAGGGTGGGTAATCTTTCGGGTGTTGGGGGCCGGCGGCGTCACCTCAGGCAAAACATCAGCCGGCTTTCCTTGCGGTAACTCTTTCGTTAGTGATTCGGCAATCGCGGCAGCCTCAGCGCGGCTTACATTCCCCATGATCGCAACTACCGCGTTGCCGACGGTATAACGGGAACGGTAGAAATTAGCCAAATCGTCGCGTTGCAACCCACTTACGCTGTCAACCTCGCCCGAACTGCGCAACCCATAGGAATGGTTACCGTAGAGCATCTTCATCAACAGGCGGTCGGCAATAGTGCCCGGTTTGGTGTCGGCTTCCTTCAATCCCGCGATTACCCGAGCCTTTTCCCGTTCCAGCACGTTCCCAGCAAACTCCGGATGCTGGATGACGCGGCCAAATATATCCAGCGCCTGACCGCGCTCTCTTGCGCTGCTCAACGTGCGCAGCGAAATACCGGCCCGATCCTGATCGAAATGGGCCCCCAGCTGGGCCCCAACGTCGGCTAAACCTTTCGCAACCTGATCTTCGGTCAATCCACCGGCGCCCAGACTCAACAGATGCAGGGTTAATCCGGCACGGCCCGATTTATCCGCCGTGTCGGTACTGCTTCCTGCGTCGAAATCTACGCTGACATCGAGTATCGGTAAATCCCGGCTTTCTATGAAATATACCCGGGCGCCTGAAGGTGTTTGCCAATGTTCGATGGGCAATGTAGCCAAGGCCCATTGTGAACAGCAACTTAACAGCAGTAAAAACATGAAGCGCATCACATGCATTGCGGCCTCTTTAGAAAACGCTCTTGAAAGCTAAACGGAAACAGGAATAGATCAGCAGGATTTCATAGCCTTAATGCCTCAATAACACAGGCGGGGCAGAAGGTGTTTTCTGCTCCAGCGGTTGCGGATCCAGTACCGCAACCGTGAGGACGTCATCCGTCAGGTATTTCTTTGCCACGTCCCGTACCTGTTCCGCGGTGACAGCTTTCAACCGCTCAAGAATCGTATCGATATCACGATATGACAGTCCGATGCTTTCCAGTTGGCCGATTTCCATTGCCTGAAAAAACATCGAGTCGAGCTGGAAGACATGAGCGGCCACGACCTGAGCCTTAACACGGACGAGTTCCTCCTCGGTCACGCCCTCGCGTACAATCTTTTCCACCTCGATACGCAACGCGGCTTCAAGATCAGCCGGGGTTTTGCCCTCGCTTGGCGTGCCGTTCAGATAAAACATGCCCGGGCCCCGCGCCGTGGAATCGTAGCTCGCCCCCGCTGAACTCGCAATGTGCTGCTCGCGCACCAGCGTTTTATTAAGACGTGCTGATTCGTTTCCATCCAGCACCCCTGCGAGCATCTCGAGCGCGTAGGGTTCCCAATCGGTAGCCGGGTTACGCAACGCCGGGGCATGGTAAACCATTGCAAGATAGGGCAATTGCGCCGGCGCCTTCACCGTGATCCGCTTGATCCCGACCTGTTTCGGCTCCATCTGTGGCTTGCGCTTATCCAGTGGTAATGGCACCCCCGACTTGATAGGTCCATAAAACTTTTGCGCCAGGGCAAAGACCTCCTTTGGGTTGACATCGCCTACCACGACCAGAACAGCGTTATTTGGCGCATACCATCGGTCATACCACGACTTCGCGTCTTGAACGGTCATGTTTTCAAGGTCATTCATCCAACCGATTACGGGTTGCCGGTATGGGTGTGCCTGATAAGATGTGGCCATCATTTTTTCATGCACCAGAGCGCGGGCTTGGTCATCGGTACGCAGGCGGCGTTCTTCCATCACAACTCTGATCTCTTTCGCGAATTCTTCTTCCGTCAGTATCACGTTGCGCATCCGGTCGGACTCCAACTCCATCGCCAACGGCAGCCTGGATTTGTGCAATTGCTGGAAATAGGCGGTATAGTCGCGGCTGGTAAAGGCATTCTCTCGACCCCCCGCGGCCGCGATGCGGCGAGAAAACTCACCCCCGGGAACCTTTTTCGTGCCCTTGAACATCATATGTTCCAACACATGGGCCACGCCGGTAACGCCGTTTACTTCATCAATACTTCCAGCCTTGTACCAAATCTGCGAAATTACGACTGGGGAACGGTGATCCTCCCTGACAATCAGCCTAAGACCATTGGCAAGCATGTACTCATGCGTTTGAGCGGTGTCAGCAAGGAGACTCCCCGGAAGCAACAAAGCGAACAGCATCGCGAGCGACCGCAAGCCTGCCGGAAACAGGAGGAAATACCGATAACTCATCATTTTTTTAACAACCTAAAGCCGGGTAAACAGATAAAATCGGAAATAACACCGCGATTGCGGGGTTTCGGTATTGAATTCCGACTAATATAACAGCCTACCAGAATGCCGAGTTTCTTCAACTCTAAAAATAGTACCGAGACCGCGGACTCCCCTTCCCATTGGGCGGCAAGGGTAAGATCCGGACTCTCGCGCACCCGCCAAAACCTGGGTAAACACTTATCCGGTCTCTTCGGCAGCGGCAAAATCGACGAAGCCCTCTACGAGGAGCTGGAAACCGTCCTGCTCATGGCCGACACTGGTGTGAGCTCGACCACTTGGCTGCTCGACGAACTGCGCAGGCAAGTCAAACGCAATGGACTGACCCAGGCGGCGCAACTCAAGGAAGCATTGCAGGAAGCACTCATCGCGCTGCTTGAACCCCTGTCGCTACCTCTTGAAACTGGGGCCAGCAAGCCTTTCATCATTATGCTTGCGGGTGTGAACGGCGCCGGAAAAACAACATCCATTGGTAAACTTGCGCATCATTTTCAGCTACAGGGAAAAACCGTGCTGCTCGCGGCCGGCGACACTTTTCGGGCGGCTGCGCGCGAGCAGCTTATGGCGTGGGGCGAGCGTAATAATATCGCTGTGATTGCGCAGGAAAATACCGGGCAGCAAAAAGGGGATCCTGCCGCCGTTATATTCGATGCGGTCAACGCGGCGAAAGCCCGGGGGATCGATATCGTCCTCGCGGACACTGCCGGGCGGCTGGCAACGCAATTGCATCTCATGGAAGAAATCAGGAAAGTGAAGCGGGTCATTGCCAAGGCAGAGCCGGGCGCGCCGCATGAATCGCTGCTGGTGCTCGATGCAAATACCGGCCAGAATGCCATTGCTCAGGTTCAGGCGTTCGATGATGCGCTCGGTTTGACCGGCCTCATCGTCACAAAGCTGGATGGCACTGCCAAAGGAGGGGTGATCGCCGCTATCGCCAGGCAACGCCAGGGCAAGCAGCCACTACCCATCCGCTTTATCGGGGTAGGCGAGGGCTTGGACGATTTGAGGCCGTTTGCTGCAAGGGAATTTGTGGAGGCGTTGTTTGATTGAAAGCCCGGGCCATTATCGTAACAAAGAATGATTAGCTTCAGTCAGGTCTACAAGCGTTACCCTAATGGCTTCGAAGCCCTCAAGAATGTTTCTTTTACCCTTGAGACAGGGGAGATGGGCCTGATCACGGGCCATTCGGGCGCAGGTAAGACGACATTGCTAAGACTTATTGCCGCCATCGAGCGTCCCACAACCGGCAGTATTATCGTCAACGGCCAGAACGTTAGCGCGCTCAAGAGTGGCGCAATTCCATTCCTGCGACGAAACCTCGGGCTTGTGTTTCAGGATCAGAAAATCCTGTTCGACCGCACTGTTTTTCAAAACGTATTGCTTCCACTGCAAATCAGCGGTTTTAGCTCAAGGGCGGCAACGGGACGGGTGCGAGCGGCGCTGGATAAAGTAGGTCTGCTGAACCGGGAAAAAGCACGTCCCATCACTCTTTCGGGAGGTGAGCAGCAACGCCTGTGCATTGCCCGCGCCATCGTCAACAGGCCATCAATACTCATCGCTGATGAGCCTACCAGTAACCTCGATCCGGATTATGCGAAAGACATCATGGACATGTTCGTATCATTTAATCAGGTGGGCGTCACCGTATTGATTGCAACCCATGACGTCCAGCTGCTCAGCAGTATGCAGCCCCACATCTTTAAGCTCAGTCACGGCGGGCTGGCGGCATGAGCGTCTGGCTTTCTCATCATTTTTACGCTTTTGCAGTTGCAATAAAGCGCCTGGCGCGTGCGCCACTGGGCAGCCTGCTCAGCATTGCAGTCATCGGGATCGCCTTCAGCCTTCCCGCAGGAATTTATGTGCTGCTGGAAAACCTTCATTCGCTCTCGGGGCAATTCTCCGCAACGCCTCAATTGAGCCTGTTTCTAAAGCTTGACGCAGACGGGGAGGCGGTAGCCGAAATAGAATCCCGCTTGAAGCAACACCCGGATGTCGCCAGTTTCAGGTTCATTCCCAAGAATAGCGCACTGGAGCAGCTCAAGCAAAGCTCAGAAATTGGTGATGTAATGGATGGCCTCGAGCGCAATCCTCTGCCGGATGCTTTTGTCCTAAGCGCCAAGAGCATTGCTCCGGAGCGCCTGGAAGCGTTGCGCAAGGAACTGACGAAGCTGCCGCAGATCGAGCATGCCCAGCTCGACTCGGCCTGGGCGAAACGTCTGGACGCCTTGCTTAAGCTGGGGCGGGCGGGCGTACTGATGCTTGCCGCTTTGCTGAGCTTCTCGCTTGTGGCGGTGGCATTTAACACCATTCGGCTGCAAATAATGACGATGCGGGATGAAATAGAAGTTTCCAAGTTGATTGGCGCAACCAAAGGCTTCATTCGCCGGCCTTTTCTGTATTTTGGCGCCATTCAGGGAGCGGTCGGCGGCGTGGCGGCGTGGCTCATTATTTCTTGGGGAATCTATCTCGCGGACGAGCAACTGAAAGACCTGATGGAACTCTACGAAGTGAATTTTCGCCTATACCATCTCTCACTTGAAGATAGTTTGAGCTTGTTGCTGTTTTCGGCGCTGCTGGGGTGGACTGGGGCGTGGTTGTCAGCTACAAATCAGTTGTGGCGCATAGAACCTCGATAATTCATCAGCTTAAGAGCACTAAAGAGGGAACTTTCGTACGCTGTTGGCGCTCTCAGAGGAAAAGAATTAAACTTTGCTAAAAACTAAGGAGGTTACATGACTTTTGCTCTAGCCGTACCCTCAGCAAGCGGCAGCATTGAAAGCTACATTCAGTCCGTTAATGGCTTTCGCATTCTTTCTCAGGAAGAAGAAATCCGTCTGGCGCGTTCGCTGAGAGATGAAGAAAATATCGACGCGGCTCGTCAGCTGGTGCTGTCACACTTGCGTGTGGTAGTGGCCATTGCACGCGGTTATAAAGGTTATGGCCTGCCCCAGGCCGACTTGATACAGGAAGGCAATATCGGGTTGATGAAAGCAGTCAAACGCTATGATCCCGAGCGTGGGGTGAGACTTGTCTCATTTGCGGTACATTGGATCAAGGCGGAAATCCACGAATTCATACTTCGGAACTGGCGACTGGTGAAGATTGCCACAACCAAGGCCCAGCGAAAACTATTCTTCAATCTTCGGAGTATGAAGCCGGTTCTCGATACCATGAATCCCGACGAAGTCAATGCCATTGCGAGGCAGTTGGGGGTCAAGGCCGAAGAAGTCGTAGAAATGGAGACGCGGTTTAGCGGCCGTGACATCTCGCTCGAACCGATGTCCGATGACGACGAGGACGATACATTCAGCCCGATCGCCTATCTCACCGATGGCTCGGAACCCCAGCAACAGCTGGAAACAGAAGAGACCCGGCGAGTGCGAGGAGAAGGACTGGAACGCGCGCTCGCAAGCCTCGACTCGCGCAGCCGTCGCATTATCGAAGCTCGCTGGCTGCGGGAAAAAGACACCGCCACCCTCCACGACCTTGCTGACGAGTTGGGCGTTTCGGCTGAGCGTATCCGACAGATTGAAGTCAAAGCGATGCAAAAAATGCGGACAGCCATGGGGTCGATTGCATAGGAGCGATGGGGACTGCCCCGAATATTAAGTCTTGCGGATGATCGTAAAGAAAATCGCGGTTTTGACTTTGCCAAGCTGTTATACGGTAGCGTAACTTCGCAATTTATCCATACGGAGCCGCGATATCAGGTTGGGTTGCTTTCATTCCACTGCTCAGGGGTCAGGGTTTTCATGGAAAGCGCATGGATTTCCTGCTTCATCCTGTCGCCAAGGGCGCCATAAACCATCTGGTGCTGGCGCACCATATTCTTTCCGCGGAATTCAGCGCTCACGATAACTGCGCTGAAATGATAACCGTCGTCTCCCTCAACGTGCACCAGTTCACACGGCATGCCCGCCTCAATCTGACTTTTTATGCTCTCTGCTGTAACCATTCTTCGCCCTGTAATTAAGTCATCCAAGAAACCTCTGAATAAATCCTTCAGGGACCCTTGGTCAGAGGTCCTCTAATGGCGAATCTTGTATCCGCTCTTCAGCATCTTCAACGTCACCCATGATACCGCTATAAAGCACATCGCTACAATTCCGAGGCTGATATAGGGCGAGATATCCGAGGCATTAAAAAAACCATAGCGGAAACCGTCGATCATATAGAAAAACGGATTCAAGTGAGACAACTGCTGCCAGAAAGGCGGTAGTGAATGAAGGGAATAGAATACGCCCGATAAAAAAGTCAGCGGGAGGATGACAAAGTTTTGAAATGCCGCCAGCTGATCGAATTTGTCCGCCCAGATGCCCGCGATAATCCCAACTGCACCCAGCAACGCGCTTCCTACCAGGGCGAATAGAAATACCCATGGAAATGAGGCTATAGGGATATCAAAAAACCCAGTTGTAACGATATATACCCCCAACCCAACCGCGAGTCCGCGCGCAACTGAAGCCAATACATAGGCGAAAAAGATCTCCCGGTAGGAAAGCGGCGACAATAAAACAAAAACCAGGTTACCCGTGATCTTCGACTGGATGAGGCTGGATGACGAGTTGGCGAAGGCATTCTGCAATATCGCCATCATGACCAGTCCCGGAATCAGAAAGACCGCATATGCTACGCCGGGGAATGCCTCCACGTGCGCTTCAAGCACGTGCGAGAAAATCATGAGATAAAGCAGCGTGGACACCATGGGTGCAAATACTGTTTGAAACCCAACCTTCCAGAATCGCAGCAACTCTTTATGCAGCAGAGTAAGAAACCCGGTCATGGCGCCAAAGCTGCGGAGGGCTTGGTGCCGGGGCCGGTGATGTTCACGAATACCTCTTCGAGATCAGGTTGCAGAATCTCCATTTCCAGAATGCACGTTTTTGCCAGACGCAAGGCGGCCAATACGTCTTCGATCTGCGAATAGCCCTTGAGTGCCAGAATGTGAAATCCATCATCCTGCTGACTTGCCAGGGGCTGCAGCGTAGGCGGCAATATGTCCGGCGATAACCGCAGACGCACGGAGCACCCGGAGATGCTGGCGATGAGATTCCTGATACTGTCGAGAGCCACGACCCGCCCTTGCTTCAGCATCGCCACCCGGTTACACAGTGCTTCAGCCTCATCTAGATAATGAGTGGTGAGTACTATCGTGTGACCGTCGCGGTTCAATTGCCTGATAAAACGCCAGAGTCCCTGGCGCAGTTCCACGTCTACCCCCGCAGTCGGTTCGTCAAGCACGATTACCGGTGGTTTATGAACCAGCGACTGAGCCACCAGGACACGTCGTTTCATGCCGCCCGACAGTGCACGCATGTTGGCATCCGCCTTGCTGACAAGATCGAGATGGTGGAGTATCTCCTCTATCCACTTCCCATTATTTTTCAGGCCGTAGTACCCGGATTGAATGGCGAGTGTTTCACGGACAGTAAAGAACGGATCGTACACCAACTCCTGGGGTACGACGCCCAGCATGCGGCGAGCTTGACGATAATGCATAACAACATCGTGTCCCATGACGCTGACGCTGCCGCTGCTCGCGAGGGTCAACCCGGCAATGATATTGATAAGCGTGGTTTTACCGGCACCGTTGGGGCCGAGCAGGGCAAAAAACTCGCCTGCTTCTATTTCGAGGTCTACACCCCCCAAAGCAGGAAAATTGCCAAAGCGCTTGTGCAGCTGTTTGACTTCGATTGCCAGTGCCATTGAGGACGCAGGATTATGGAAGATGCGGCGGGTCAGGTGCTTGCCACCACCCGCGAGCTGGGAGAACCGCGCGTGCGAGCACGCGCTTGAGCTTTTGCGGGCGTTTATGCCAAATGAACCAGGTCCGCAACCCCGTACAGGCGAACAAGGCTTTGCAGTTTTGGCGGCATATTTGTAAAACACATCCGGCGTCCGCTGCGGTTAGCCTCGCGCTGCCATTCCAATAACATACTGACGGCCGACGAGTCCACTTCGGTTACTCCCCCAAGGTCAACCACTTGGTTATCGCCGTTAAATAGGGCGGCGCCCCGCGCAACCATCCCGACAATAGTATCGATCGTGGCCGCTCCCTCGACACTCAGCTCGCCGCCCTCGCCTAAAACCACGTCAGCGCTCATGTTATTGGGCTAGTGCCGCCTTCTTATCGGATGCAACTAGAGAGCGATTTTTTTCTGCCAAGGTCTTGAGGAGCTTTTCCACGCCCCCCTCACGCACCTGGTTATTGAAGGTGCTTCGGTAATTTGTCACCAGACTTACTCCGGCAACCGTCACATCGTATACCTTCCACCCGTCACCGGTTTTTTCCATGCTGTAGTCGATGGGAACCGGTTCCTGACCCTGATCTTGTATTACCCTGGTTTTTACGGTGGTATCGGTCTCCCCTCCCTTGTTTTTCAGGGGTTCAACCTTGATAGTGGCGTCGCTATAGGAAGAAAGCGCGTTGGAATATGTGCGGACGAGGAGCGTTCTGAACTCTTTCACAAGCTCCTGTTGCTGGTCGGGCGCGGCCTTGGACCAGTTCTTGCCCATCGCCAGACGGGTCATACGGTTAAAGTTGAAGTGCGGCAAAATCTTCGCTTCCACCAGATCAAGAATTTTCGCTTTATTGCCTCCGCGAATATCCTTATCCTGCCTCACGATTGCAAGCACCTCCTGGGCCGTATTGTCCACCAGTGTATCCGGACTGGTTTCGACCGCCCACGCCGGGGCCGCCAGCAACCATGCAGAAAGCATTAGAGGGATACCAAGATTTTTTTTCATAAGTTCCTCGCTTAAAATTTACTTAGACCAAAGATTGAATCTGCCCAGCTGAAAACCCTCGTCAGTCTGCCTCGGCCTTTTCCTTCCCGTCGCTCTCGGACGCCTTGTTGAACAGGAATCGTCCAATCATCTCTTCCAAAACCAGCGCAGAATTGGTTTTCATGATCTTGTCACCACTCTTCAGCACTGCCTCGTCACCCCCCGCTGCGAGCCCGATGTATTGCTCGCCTATGAGGCCGGACGTCAGGATACTCGCGAAAGTGTCCTTTGGAAACTGGTAACGGCTATCGATGTTCATGATCACCTGGGCATCGAAAGTTTGCGTGCTGAACTGTATATCCGTCACGCGCCCAACTACTACCCCTGCACTTTTTACCGGCGCCCTGACTTTCAAGCCGCCGATATTTTCAAAACTTCCCGTCACGGTATAGCTGTCATCCGCGCTGTAAGTTCCCAGATTTCCCACCTTGAAAGCCAATACCAGCAATGCGCCGATTCCGGCTATGACAAACATTCCCACCCATAAATCCATTGTTGTTCGCTGCATCAGCTCATTCCCCTGAACATGAATGAGGTCAAAACAAAATCGAGACCGAGAATCGCCAGCGAGGAAGTCACGACGGTACGCGTGGTAGCGCCCGATACCCCCTCCGCCGTGGGTGACGCATCATAGCCTTCAAATACCGCTATTGCAGTTACCGCCACGCCGAAAACGCAGGTCTTTATGACGCCATTGACGATGTCATAATGGAAATCCACTGCATTTTGCATTTGCGACCAAAAAGACCCGTCGTCCACCCCAATAAGAACTACCGCTACCAGATAACCGCCGAATATGCCGATCGCGGAAAACAATGCCGCCAGAAACGGCATCGAGATCACTCCAGCCCAGAACCGTGGAGCGACTACGCGCGCAATAGGATCGACTGCCATCATCTCCATCGCCGCCAGTTGCTCGGTCGCTTTCATCAGGCCGATTTCCGCGGTAATTGCTGATCCGGCGCGGCTGGCAAATAGTAGCGCCGCCACCACCGGCCCCAGCTCGCGTAATAGCGACAATGCCACCATTGTGCCCACGGCCGATTCGGCGCCATATCTCTGCAATGTCTCGTAGCCCTGTAAGCCGAGGACCATGCCAACGAATAACCCCGATACGATAATAATGATTAACGACAGTACGCCCGTGAAGTATATCTCGCGGATGATCAGGCCGAAACGCCGCAGGCTGGTGCCGGATTTCAGCAGTGTCAGCAGGAAAAAGCGGCTGGCATAACCCAGTCGCCAAATACTGTCGATTACGCGATGACCGACCCCGCGGATCCCGACAACAATGCGTCTAGGCAAAACCGTTCTCCAGTCTCAGATCACTCGCATATGCCGGGGCCGGGTAGTGGAATGTAACGGGTCCGTCTTCTTCACCATGCACGAACTGATGCACGAACGGCGCAACTGACTCGCGCACTTCCGCCGGGGCGCCATGTGCCGCAATCACGCCATCGGAAATGAAATACACATAATCCACGATTTTCAGGGACTCCTGCACATCGTGCGTGACGACGATCGAGGTCATGCCCAATGCATCCGTCAGGCGGCGGATCAAATTACCGATGACCGTGAGCGAGATCGGGTCCAGCCCGGTGAAAGGCTCATCATACATGATGAGGACCGGATCGAGCGCAATGGAGCGCGCCAGCGCCACCCGCCTCGCCATTCCTCCGGAAAGTTGCGCGGGCATCAAGTCGTGCGCGCCGCGCAGGCCGACAGCCTGCAGTTTCATCAGGACCAGGTCGCGGATCATGGATTCCGGCAGATTAGTATGTTCCCGCATTTGAAACGCGACGTTATCGAATACGGACAGATCGGTAAATAACGCGCCGAACTGGAACAGCATGCTCATTTTCCGGCGCATGTGGAAAAGCTCGTCCCGCGTCTGCTCATGCACGACCTTACCGGCGAACTTGACATATCCCGAAGAGGGCCGAACCGCCCCGCCGATGAGGCGCAACAAAGTAGTCTTGCCGCTGCCGCTGCCGCCCATGATGGCTATGACCTGGCCGCGGTGCATGTCCATGTCGATCCCCTTGAGAATCGGACGCTCTCCGTAGGAAAAGGTCACGTCCCTGATTTCAATTAAAGCGTCGGGTGCCATTCTGGAAAGAGAATGCGTCGTTCGGGGAGGTCGATTTTAATCTAAATGCGCATGCAGCACATAATTCTATCGCGAGCGGAGACGGCGTTAATCCCTTTGAAGAGGTAGAAATTGCTGTGCCCCAGTCTGCGTCTTTTACCTGCCAAGATCGATCAGCTGCCTGGATAAAGCAGCGACAGGCGATAACCGGCTGCGTTCAGGTTGCCACTGTCCAGGTGAAGACTTATGTTGATTTCATCATTTGGGGCAATGGCATCGGTCGCTCCCACCTTGTGTCCGAGATACGCTTCCGGCAAAAAGGTGCGGCTAGCGAGCGGACGGTCTTTCGCGTCAATTAAGGTGAGCTGAAATAATGGAAATGCCTGAGGATAGGAAGCATGGTTGCGTACCGTGGCATTAAGCGTAATCACGCCGGGACGCTGCGTATCCGACTGCATATCTGAGGACTCAATATTCAGCGATTTTGTTCGCTGAGGCAGCCGGACCGTGCAGTCCAGCAGCTCGCAGTAACGTTCAAGGTACGGCTTGGCGGCGGGCACCGAAAACGCCAACTCGGCGCGATAAAAATAAGTGGCCTGCGCTGCCAGGACAAAAAGCAAAAACAGGGTCCCGACGGTCCACACAATGGTGTGCAGGCGCGGCTGTGCTTTCTCAAAAGCATTGGGTCTTGGCGAGTAGTCTTCGTCCGAAAGGTCTTCCTGTGCCTGTGTGTCGGCCTCCTCTGGCCGCCAGACGGGCTCTTCCCTGCCAGCGGTCTCGCCAATCGAGCTGTCGCTGGCTCTGTTCGCCGCTTCCTCGTCTTTGATCACCGGTTCCCGGGCCCAGGGTGCTTCTCCCAAGGCTTCCCCGGCGACCGGTTGCTCCGCCGCGAGGCGCTCGGCGGACGTCAGGGGGGAGGCTGTTGCCTGCGCGTGCGGCTCTTCTGCAGTAACTTCCTCCTGGATTGATTCATCGCGTCGGCGCAAAGGAACGTCGCTTTGCACCGAGCTTTCTTTTGATAAAGCGGGCTCGGACCCATCATCTCGCCCCGCAATCCTGGCCCCGCTGGCGGCGCCTTGCGCCGGCTGCTCAGCCTCTGAAGGCGACGGCTCCGCGGCTTCGGGCTCGCGCCCCGTCGCGAGCATGGAATAACCATTGAATATCTGCCCGCAGCGGCCGCAGCGCACATCGCCGCCATGCGCCTGCAGATCCAGGGGCGTTACGCGGAAAGCAGCCGCACAGCTAGGACACCGCGTTATGAGGGCCATATCTGTTCTGCTTTAGAGCAAATGAAGTCACGTTCTCGTTCCCGTCAACAAAACCCAACCATCCTTTTCTCGGGCGATTCGGATATCAAACCCCTGCCGATAGGCTAGCGCGACTTCGTCGGCCTGTTCCGTGAGTATGCCCGAGAGGGCGATGCGACCTCCGGGGCGCGCAGCCCGCGTCAGTATGGGTTCCAGCATGACCAACGGTCCGGCCAGGATATTGGCGACAATCATATCTGCACTCATCCCGTCTATGTCGCCCGTACGGGCATCGCGGGTCTCATAAAATTTCAGCTGCGCATCGCCGCACTGATTGAGCACTGCATTCTGGCGGCTCGCGTCAATCGCCTGGGGATCGATATCCACTCCAACCACATGACGTGCGCCGAGCTTTACAGCGGCAATGGCGAGTATGCCCGAACCACAGCCGTAATCCAGAACATCTTCGCCCCCTCGCAGGTTTTCGTCAAGCCAGGCTAGGCAAAGTTGCGTGGAGGGATGACTGCCCGTGCCAAACGCCAGTCCCGGATCAAGTATCAGGTTGACTGCGCCGGGATCCGGGATGCGATGCCAGCTTGGAACCACCCATAAATGCGAAGATATCCGGATCGGACTGAACTGTGCCTGAGTAGTCCGGACCCAGTCCTGCTCTTCCACCCGCGTGATACGGTAGCTGGTCGAGAAGGGGAGTCCGGCCAAACCCGCCGCAGCGTGCACAATAGACGGGATATCTACCGCTTCATCAAATAGGGCGGTAACCTCCGCAGCAACCCAAATCTGCCCCGAAGCCTCCCCGGCTTCATCGAACAAGGGCTGTTCACGCTCGGTGCCGACGGCCGCGTCATGCAGGTCCGTGGATAAGGCGCCCAGTTCCAGCAATGCGTCGCTCAAAACCTGTGCATGAGTGTCATCAGTTTCGATAGCGAGCAAAATCCATGGCATACGCAATAACCTAGAAAAGTCTTCGACGCGCGTTTGAGGAGCCGCGGACGAGCACAAGGGTTGCGCCCGGTCCAGGAGCCCCCGCTTTTACTTTATTTTATATCGCGAACAGCGATACGATGACTTGTTATCGGAATATCCGTTTCCACAGCCACAAGGGGAATGTGACTGAGTATCCTGTCTTGCAGGATCCCTCACTGTTGGAGGGACGAGGTCTGTCCTCCCGGAAATTCGCGCCGCCTCAGCGCAATGTGTCCACCAAGGCTTCGGCTACCGGACATTCTCTGCTACGGCAGCCTTATAAATAATAACTTAATGCCTTTGGCGGCCGGCCTGACATGCTATCGATAGCCGCTCCTGGGTGAACGAGCGCCGCAAGGCCGTCTTATTCCGGTTTGTTGTAGTTGGCGAGCTTTTGCTCCAGGTAATGAATGCTCGTGCCACCGTTCAGGAATGCTGCATCGGATAGCAGGTCAAGATGCAAGGGGATGTTGGTCTTAATTCCCCCCACCACCATTTCAGATAGGGCAATGCGCATCCGCGCGATCGCCTGATCGCGATCATCTCCATACGCGATCACTTTGCCGATCATTGAATCATAATTGGGGGGCACGAAGTAGTTATGGTAGACATGGGAGTCGACACGGATTCCCGGCCCGCCCGGCGCGTGATATTGCGTGATGCGGCCGGCGGACGGCGTAAGCTTATAAGGATCTTCGGCATTAATGCGGCACTCGATAGCATGACCCTTCCATGTCACGTCCCGCTGGCGAATATTCAATTTTTCCCCAGCCGCCACTCGAATCTGCGCCTGGACCAGATCAATTCCGGTTACCGCTTCGGTCACGGGATGTTCGACTTGCAGGCGTGTGTTCATTTCGATGAAATAAAACTCGTTTCGTTCGAAAAGAAACTCGAACGTGCCTACGCCACGATAACCAAAACGGCGGCAAGCGTCCGCGCAACGGGTGCCGATCCTGTCCCGCAAGCGCGTAGGAATGCCGACCGCGGGCGATTCCTCGAGTATTTTCTGGTGACGCCGCTGCATCGAGCATTCCCGTTCTCCGAGGTGAATCGCATTGCGGTGTTCGTCAGCCAGCACTTGAAACTCGATATGCCGAGGGTTTTCAAGGTATTTTTCTGCGTAAAGCGTCGGATTGCCGAACGCCGCCTGGGCTTCGTTCCGGGTAATGATAACCGCGTTGGACAATGCGGCTTCGGTATGTACCACCCGCATGCCCCGGCCGCCCCCGCCCGCGGCAGCCTTGATGATCACGGGGTAGCCAATAGCGCGCATAATCGCCTTGATTTCTTCCGGAGCATCGGGCAACGCGCCATTCGACCCGGGAACGCAGGGCACGCCCGCCTTTTTCATTGCCAACTTGGCGCTGACCTTATCGCCCATCAGCCGAATTGTGTCGGGCCGCGGCCCGATAAACACAAAACCGCTCCGCTCCACGCGCTCAGCGAAGTCGGCGTTTTCCGACAGGAACCCATAGCCCGGATGAATCGCCTCGGAGTCCGTTACCTCCGCGGCACTGATAATAGCCGGGATATTGAGATAACTCTGGGCTGAAGGCGCTGGTCCGATACAGACCGATTCATCGGCGAGTTTGACATATTTCGCTTCCGCATCCGCCTCCGAATGTACCGCTACCGTCTTGATACCCATCTCGCGGCACGCACGCTGTATCCGCAGTGCGATTTCGCCACGATTGGCAATTAGAATTTTTCCGAACATGTTTTACCGTTAATTACTCAGGCGGGACCAGATCAATCGATAACAAATAGTGGTTCGCCATACTCTACCGGCTGCCCGTTTTCCACCAGGACCGCCCTTATCACTCCGCTTTTGTCAGACTCGATTTCATTCAGCAGCTTCATCGCCTCAACGATACAAAGCGTATCGCCTTCTTTCACCGTTTGCCCCACCTCAACGAACGCGGGGGCCCCGGGAGCAGAGCTGCGGTAAAACGTTCCCACCATCGGGGATTTTACGATGTGACCCTCGGGAATTGTCTCTGCAGCCTGCGGCTCCGGGGAACCGGCGGGGGGAGACAAAAGGGGAGCTTGCTGCGGAGCTGTGGTTACCCTTTGGGTGACAGCGCCTTGCGCCGAACTTGACGATTTACTGATACGAACTTTCTCTTCCCCTTCAGTAATCTCCAGTTCGGCGATACCGGATTCCTCGACCAGGTCAATTAATTTTTTGAGCTTTCTAAGATCCATATAGCCTCCCGGGGAGCACCCCAGATTTTTCGTAATCTTGCCTAATCAATAACGCTTATTTTTAACTGCAGTTTGGTCGAAACATCGATGAACGCAAGTATCTGCTGTTAGCACTAAGCGTTATAGGCCGTGGTTGTAAAAATCTCGTTTTGACCGATCATTCCAAGCCACCCCCTTCGAGGGCATCTCGGGACAGTACATAACCCAGGGCGAGCTCATAACCCTTCGGTCCGAGGCCGGTGATCACGCCACGGGCCAAATCGGAGAAATAGGATTTTGCGCGGAATGGTTCACGCGAGAAGATGTTGGAAAGATGAACCTCAATAAAAGGAATCCCGGTCGCGGCCAGCGCGTCCCTAAGCGCGATGCTGGTATGCGTATAAGCGGCGGGGTTAATGATAATAAAGTCGATTTGTTCCTGGCGCGCGCTCTGAATACGATTGATCAGCTCCGCTTCGGCATTACTTTGAAAGTGCGCTAATCGGGCACCTGCTTCTGCTGCTATGTTCGCCAAATTGCTGTTAATTTCGTCGAGTGTAACCGTTCCATAGATGCCCGGCTCTCGGTTTCCCAATAAATTCAGATTGGGGCCATGCAAGACCAAAATACTTCGTGCTCGAGTTAGGCCCTTTTTCATGGCGGCAAGTTTGACGTAAACTTGCGAAAATGTCTAGCATCGGTTGATTGATCGGCGAAAATAGCCGAATATACCGGGATTTTGCCTAGACTTACTACGAGCCACGGCTTTTGGTTGCGTAAAGCGGTCGTTGGCCCCCGGTTTGTCTCAGCACAGATTGCAATAAACTTGGCAGGCAAAAAAATTGGCTCGCTTATCTTCCACATGGACGAGTCGGATTGCTGGAAACAACTCGCGTTTGCCCGTAGTTGTTCAAACCTCTATAATCGCATTTCGCTTTTCAAGGCTGTTGTAGCTCAGTTGGTAGAGCAACTGATTCGTAATCAGTAGGTCGGAGGTTCGACTCCTCTCAACAGCACCATCTCCACCAATGGCTTACATAAACCTGTCAGCAGCGGGGTACCGGCCGGGTAACGCCGGGGTAACTTCATTCGAATTGTTGCGATAAGGAAGGGCTTAAGATGTTAAGCCTTTCGTGCTTTTCCCCCCGCTTGCGTCGTATTGCTCACTTCCAACACCCAGTCGCTTTCCAGTTGAATAGTCACTAATATCCCGAATCTTTCGCAACGAAGAAAGCATTAGGGAACGTCAGCGGCTTCGCCCCAAGTAGATTAGGGAAGACTTAAATCTTCTAGAAAAACTTCTCTTACTTATGGTAGGTCAATCGTTCCCAAAGGGACCCTTCAGCATAACAACCTTTACACGGTTTATAGGAGCCAGGAAAGCGTTACCGTCGATCCTCGAAAGGGTCACGGCTGCAAGTTCAATCGATCGATTCCTTTAACAATTTCGATGGCAAAAAGGGAATCAGATGCACTGACCCGAATAATTATTCAACATGTCCCCGTGCGGATTGCTTTGGCAGTTGCTCATCCGAGGTGGAAACGTTTCCGGTTGCAATGTGCCTATTGCGGCTTTTGTTCCAACGCATAGGTGTGTTTGGCGTACCTAAGTCCAATAGCCAGCTGAAAAAGAAGCTCTAGAATATAATGCCTCCCGCTGACCGGTGGGTAAGGTCACCACCAACGTAGGGGCAGATGTTTCGTGGCGCGTCTGCGTCATTCCCGCCCTACTATTCGGCGGCCTTAGCTCTTGTTGCTGGCTGCTACTGCATCACGCAACGAAAAATAAGAGCGCTTTTAAGTCGGATGTTTTCATTAATCTGAACTCAAGATGAACAATAAGAATGTTTTAATAAAAGGGTTCGCCCTAGGAGGCTACCGAAGCTTTGGGGACAACATCCAACGATTTGAGGACTTTTCGAAGATCAATCTCTTTGTGGGACAGAACAACTGTGGAAAATCTAACGTCCTACGTTTCCTTTACGATATTTATCCCAAGCTCGCGCAGGGTTCCATAGGTCTTGATAAGCTAGACCTTCACGTTCCATCTCACGCAGCCTTTCGAACAGGAACAGCTGTTTCCTTTCCAGACGACTCGGGAAGCCACTGGAGTGACTTCGATAAAGAGATCCTTCCCATAATCAGAAAACCTCAGCCGAAATTGCAAGAGTTCGTATTACGAGTCTTCCGCGAAAAAGCCAAGCTAGATGATACGAAAAAGGTGTGGTTCGATTTCAATCCCGATCGCAGCTTAATTCAGCAGAACTGGGAAGAAGCGTTTCGAGTCCTTTCAGACAGCGAGATGGAAATGCTGTGGTCTTCATTGACGGCTAAATCTGGCGGGATGCGCCAAAGAGATTGGTATCCTGACTGCTTGAGGTCACTTACACCAAAATTCAAAGCTTTCAGCGTCGCGATGGTCCCTGCGATTAGGCGCGTGGGAACCAAAGGTAGCCTGTCCGAGGAGTTCAGCGGCGATGGAATTATCGAACGCTTGGTAAAGCTGCAGAATCCCGGCGTCCATAATCGAACAGATAACGAGAAGTTTCAAAAAATCGTTAGGTTTCTACAGACCGTTACGGATAACGAAACTGCTTTAATAGAGATCCCTCACGAAAAAGATACCATTCTCGTTATCATGGACGGAAAGGCGCTCCCATTAGAGTCCCTGGGTACGGGAATTCATGAGGTCATAATACTGGCAGCTGCTGCGACTATCTTGGAGAACACAGTCGTTTGCATGGAAGAGCCGGAACTTCACTTGAATCCGGTTCTTCAAAAGAAACTAATTAGGCATCTCTTGAATTCTACTAATAATCAATACTTTATCTCAACTCACTCTGCGTCCTTTATGGACACACCACAAGCCGAGATCTACCACATTCAGCTTTTAGGTGGAAAGTCTATGGTAGAACGTGCGACAACGGATAAAACAAGGTCCGCCATTTGCGAAGATCTAGGGTATCACCCCTCGGATTTGCTTCAGTCGAACTGCGTGATATGGGTGGAGGGGCCATCGGATCGTATTTACCTGAACTGGTGGATCAGCTCAATTACGAAGCGATTGATTGAAGGGATTCATTATTCGATCATGTTTTATGGAGGTAGGCTAGCTTCTCACCTTTCGGGAGAAGATGTAAAAGACATAAACGGGTTTCTGGACGATTTCATATCATTACGACGCCTTAACCGACGAGGAGTTGTTTTAATCGATAGTGACAGGGAGAAGAAAAGGTCTCCTATCAATTCGACGAAGATGCGACTGCGCGAAGAATTCGACAAAGGCCCCGGATTTGCCTGGATAACTGAAGGCAGAGAGATCGAAAATTACTTAGATTCGACACATATAGAAGAGGCTATAAGAACAGCACAGCCCTCTTTAACTTGCATTTCAAGCTTCACGGTGTATGAGAATTACTTATCTGTGCTAGATAGCAAGGGTAAAACCGGCACAGCTTCGAAAGTGAAAGTTGCGAAACATATAAGTGAAAACTGCCAGCCCGATCTGTCGAGATTAGATTTGAAGAAGCAGATTAAGAAATTAGTAGATTTTATCGATGAATCTAACGTAGGCGTGCACGGGTAATTTCCTAACCAAGGGCAAAGCTGGCTACAGAATGGAGCAATTCCAAGAGAAGGGCGGAAATGCTTGAGGTAGCTTTAGTTGGCAGTCATGAACATGCGAAGGAGGCGTGTTACGAGCATGATCCACTCCATCTTTTCGTCCAAAGAACGTTCCAGCGATGACCGCACATTAGATCCATTACGCAAGAGGAGCAGATACTTAACATGCAGCGGAAAACAAATTCGGCTGTCGTTTCTGCTATTGGAGCCGGATTCTTTACACTGTTATCGCATGCGCCAACGATAATAACCCATCTAGAAAATTTGCCTAAAGATGTATCGTAGTGCAATACGGTGCGCGATAATTCCACAGGCAGGCATGACGCTCCGAGATCCCCGTTTGCTCCCACATCGCCGTTTACTGCCTCACGCCTTGCTTGTGGAGTTAAGGCTTTCGGCCCAAGGCTACCTTCAGGGCTTCAGCATCCCGAAATGACTCTGCTAATAGCTTTTTGAGTTGGTTATTCTCAGCTTCAAGGTCCCGCAGCCGTTTCGCGTCCGGCACGGTCATCCCGCCAAACTTCGCACGCCAAGTGTAGAACGAGCCATCGCTAAAGTCATACTGGCGGCATAATTCCCGGACCGGAACCCCTCCATCGGCCTGTTTCGGAAACCCAATAATTTGCTCATCCGTAAACCGTTTCTTCACATTCGTTCTCCTCTCGAAAAACGAACTTTCCTAGATTCTAAATGCACTGTTTATGGGGAGCACGTCACCCCTTGTCAATAGTTTTTCGCTTTCAAGAGGCTCATCATTACTATGAACAAAGTTAACAATGGGAGACCGTGCTTATTAACATGTAAACCTCACAGTAGCGTATAAACACGGCTCGCTATTGCTTATACTACACAGTAGCTCCTGACTTTCCTCCGGCGTCATAAGCTCAGGGGGTCAGGGCAAAAATCCAAAATAAACATCCTTAATTCTCAATGACTTAACTCGCCACACTGGAAACGTTTCCAGTTTCCACTAGCGTCTTACCTTGGCTGCCCGATTTTCCAATTCGCACACCAATTAGATTGTTTAAACGGCATATTTGACAAGATTCGGTTTGGAAAACTTTAATTTATCATCTGCCGTTCGTTAAGCTATTGTTAATGTCCCCCTCACTTGATACCCAATATTGTAACGAAGCTCCAATAATGAACACGTGACAGGGCGCCAGGGGTTCAGGTTCAATACTGACGTGGGTGAAAAGGATAGGAGTATCTCGACCGATTTGGGCGTATGCGTTATTGGCAAGATTTACATTGCTCAGCAATTTACTCAACCTTTGCCATTTCCAGCCCTGGACCATTTCTGCTAATACTCTAATACTTTGTGTCTATTTTTTTTGATAGTCAAAGTCACATTGCCACAGGGACTGTCCGACCCTCCCGGCAATACCGGACATGGAATATCCTGGATATGCGTCTTCCCGACTGTTAAAAACTCCTACTTTCTCTCTTCATTTTTTTCAACCTTAGTATTTATCCAAGCTATCACTATCAAAGAGGTCTTACTTGATTGATCCAGAAAAAGGATTCACATCCGACGTTATAACAGATCCGGAACGATTTGTTGGACGTACGGAACTCATCAGATCCTGCATGCAAGCACTGAACTCCCCCACTAGCTTAATCGCAATATATGGCAAACGGGGGGTTGGAAAATCATCGTTACTAAGACAAGTGCAACAAATGGCTCTAGGAGATTACAGTTTAGCAACTAGGGCCGGTTTAGATCATGAAATACCCCAATCGCCTAGAACGTTTTTAACCGTTTTTTATTCCTGTGACTCAATCATAAATTCCGGTGAGGAACTCCTCCACCGATTATGTAATGACCAAAATGATGAAGATGGATTGTTGCGGCTTGTGCCTAGTGACGGTAAGGAATTGGTAGAGTTTACTAGGACCAAAGAAGTCGGCGGCGGCGCTGATTTGAAGGTTGTTAATTGGGGTATTAAAGGAATTGAAACATCAAAATACGCCAAGGTTGTAGACGGCAATACGGTTCAAACTTTTAGGAATTTTGTTTCATCTATCGTTCAGCACCAAGTTAAGAAAATGATGAAACGGGATGGTTTACTCATCCTCCTAGATGAGTTTGATGTTTTACCGAACAAAACAGGGTTGGGTTCACTAATTAAATCGCTAAGCTCCAAAGATGTAAAGTTTGGTGTTTGTGGCATCGGTCAAGATTTGACAAATCTTATTGATGATCACGCATCGGTAGAGCGTCTTTTGGAACAAGGCGCTATCCATGTTAAACCAATGCCCCATGACGAAGCCTGTGCTGTTTTGGATAAGGCGGAAGAATTATTTCAGGGAGAGCTTACTATTGATCGCGATGTAAAAGACGCAATAGTGTCTGTATCCCAAGGCTACCCGTACTTTATACAGATGATAGGAAAATCTTGTGCCAATAAAGCATCTCAACTGGGAGCTACTTGCGTCAATGAAACTGTTTACGGCAAGGTAATGAACGACATAAAGAACGGTATCGCTTTCCCCAATCTTGAGAGTTCCTATAAAAAAGCCATTGGTAATTCTGAAAGCAGACAAATGCTATTACACCTTCTCGCTGACCACCCAGAGGAAGAGACATTGTTTCACGAGGACGTTGGACGGATTTTTCTTAAAAACGTTAGGAGGGACGCACCAGATTTTGATGTCGATAATCTCGATCAAAACCTTCCGCGTTTAATCGATAAAAACTATGGCCCAGTATTAAGGAGAATTCCGGAAGGACAAGGGATATATGAATTTATTAATCCTGTTTTTCGACTTTATGTAAAACTGAGGGCCATAACATAATTCTAGGAAAAAATTTAACTGGTGGCGGCGCATAAAAAGCGAGTCGCCATGATCTAATTAGACTCAGTCGATTGATCCCAATTCGCTACGAATCCTACGTGTTAGTGCCGCTGTAATACTGACCCATTGAACCGGAGTAAAACTGACTCGCTTGGGTGAATATAGGGACTTTTTGGCTGCCGATTATGTTGACTCAGGAGGAAGCAGTAAAAATCAATCAAGGTATTGATGCGGCCCGGTACTCGAATTCGGGAGATGGCGCGTCCAATCAAGCTTGATCCGTACAAGGATTATTTGCTGGAACGTGTCCATGCCGCAGGGCCGCACTGGATTCCGGCCGTAGTGTTGCTTCGAGAGATAAAAGAGCGTGGCTATCCTGGCGTGTTACGTAGCTAAAGGAGTTTCGGAGCACCCAGCCAGGACGCAGCCCGCAACGTAGGCCTTCTCGTGTGAGAGCCCATCTCCCAGATCGCTAGCGAGTTTCTCATGCCCGACATTCCTTAATACTGTCATGACTTTTGCCCTCCTTCCAGCGAATCGACACCACCTGAACCAGGTACGCAGCTGTTGGACAGTTTGGAAGGCTCGGATAGTTTTTCAGGAAGTATTCCCATATAAGTGTTACTAGGTGAAATTCTCCCAAAACCCTCCGAACTATCCGAACCGTCCAATAAACCGATACCGTGATAAAAGACCGTCCCCCGTTTATCTTTCGTGAAACCGCGCTCTGTCAACTTTCTTCCGAACTGGCAGGAGTTCATGATATCCCGCCCACTATTTTCCGTATGTCGCTTAAAACTGCTATAGAGCGATTTCGCTGCGCTAGTAGCACTAGCCAATTGTATACAGCAGCTTTCCAGCCAGTCCCCGACCAAGTCCATTTCTTTCCTGTATAGATCGGTAGCGCCCGTAACTTCACGGGGAGGGTTTAACCCCTGCCGCTGCCAGTCCAGACATCCGTTGACCGCCCATGCAAGAATGCCTGAATATTCCAAGCGCAGCTTATCTCCGAGTTTGCGATCCATTTCATCTAGCGAAAAGGTGACACTGAAAGGCACTAGGTGAATACGCCGCCATATGGCGTAATCATCACCGCGAATAACTGGCTTGTGGTTGGCGGCGAGCCAAATCTTGCTAGTCGGTTTGAACACAAAGTGTTCGCCATAAAGGAATCGGGCTGCAATATCGTCGCCGCCGGTAAGTTGCTTAACCGTGGCCTCCCCAAACCGGCGGCCTTCGTCTGTTTCGGAAGTAGCCACAAAACGCATTCCACGCAATCGAGCGATGTCGTTGGTAGCACTGCCTTCGCGTTTCACCATCAGAGTTTCTGCCGCACACTGGGTAGCATAGCCTCCCAACATCTCCCTGATCACGTTCAGGAACGTACTCTTGCCATTTGCGCCCATTCCGTGGAGGAAGAAAAGGCATTGCTCGGAAACGTTTCCGGTTAAGCTGTAACCGATGGCTCGCTGAAGGAATTCCACAAGGTGAACGTTGCCGCCTGTAATCTTATCCAGAAATGAAATCCAGGTTGGGCAGTGCGAATCATCCTCGTAATCAACATGCGCATGCTTGGTAACATATTCTTCTCGACGGGATTTTCTCAGCCGGCCGGTTCTAAGGTCTATAACTCCATTGTTAACCCCAAGTAACCAGTCGTCCTGATCTAACTCTTTCTGACTGATCGTAATCCCCGGCTCTGACTTGGCAAGCTCTATCATTGCATGGAGGCTTGGTAGATTCTGGGATTTATCAGCGTGGGCGGCTACGGTTCTTGCTTGCTCCCTATCCTGTGCCTTTGCTGCTTCACGATAGATTTGTTCTGCTGTTTTTTTGGCAAAGCGCATGATTGCCCCGTCGACGTCGGGGGTCCATCGAAGGCCGTCCCAGACAATCCACCGCTTAAACTCTGCGACCCAGCGGATGTTTACCCCATGTTTAACCACTAGCCGCTCTGCGTTCCCTATATCTGTGAGTCTTTGTTGTCGTTTTAACGCTGGCGCGTCTTGAGGCGCACTGGGGAAACAATTGATAATTCCTTCTCCTTTGGAGCGGGAATTAACGGGGAACAGAGAGGGCACATTAGCGCCACGAGACACTTCCCCATTTACCAACTCTGGTACTTCGCCATCTTTCGGCAATGCACTCTTCTCAGTCTTCATTTAGGCCCCCTGCCGTGATAGTGCGGGAAGCGAGCCAGCTATCCAGATCGGCTACGCGATATTTCACGAGACGGCCAACCTTGATGTATGGGATAAGGTATCTTTTCGTACAGCGCCAAACGTTAAGAGTACCAGCGGTAATGCCAAGATACGCGGCTGCGTCGGTCGAGCTTAGCTGGAAGGTGGGACGAGGGCTAGGAACTGGGGATGTTGCGGATGTATGTTGCATGTTGCTCTCCAATCAAGAAAGTGGATTTCTTGACGGATTGGCCCACCCAAATACAAAAGGGAAGCGCAAGCCGTCGGCTCGACACTTCCCCATCATTTTGGAGACTCAGATATTTCGCCAGGTAACCGGACTAACGTCTCCTCCACGTTCTGGAGGAATTGTACCCGCACTACATATCAGTATTCTTAAGTATACTATCATTATTCATTTGAAATTTCAATCTCACGCAATTAACTTAAGTTCCTGTCGTTTAATTCAAAAATCCTAAGGAGTGTGACATTCTGTCGTGGAAACGTTTCCAGTGGCAGCCGTATGGGACTGAAACAAGGGATTTTTCTTATTCTGCCATGGGCTAGTTGAATTCAATTAATTGTAAGTCGCGTTTCATCTGCCAAACAATGCCAGATTCGAGTTACCGTTATCGACCCCCAACGCACCCGTTTAAGTACAGCAGCGAATCAGACGGCTTCCGTGCGAACCGCACATCCGGAAAATACAAAATTTCGAACATACCAGAAGGCGAGTTTAGCTAAAAGGTACGGTCGTACCAGCTGACGCCGGCGCACGGAAAGGCATAGCCACTATGTTACTGTTACGAATTCGCTTACACAGGCCACTTCTTATATCATTCGCATAACGCCAACTAGAGCCAAGAGCAATCTCGCGAATGACCGAGAACCAGAACCCAGAACAAAAAGCCCGAGACAATATTGACGCACTGCTCAAGCAAGCAGGCTGGGTCGTTCGATCAGCGAAGAAAATTGACTTCGGCGTGGGGCTCGGCATCGCGGTCAGGGAATACCAAACCGATGTCGGTCCGGCGGACTATGTCTTATTTGTTGACAAAAAGGCAGTGGGCGTCATCGAGGCAAAGAAGGAAGACCTTGGCCACAAACTCATCGAAGTCGAACAGCAGACTGAAGGTTACGCCGCTGCCAAGTTAAAGTGGGTGAACAACAAGGAACCCTTGCCCTTCCTCTACGAAAGCACAGGCATCATCACCCGCTTCACCGATGGCCGTGACCCCAAGCCCCGTTCCCGAGAAGTGTTCAACTTCCCCCGCCCAGAAACCATCAAGGGATGGTTATCCCAAGGCGTCAGCCTGCGCCAGCGCTTGCAAACCATCCCCGATCTGAACCCGAGCCACTTGCCCGCCCAGACACTGCACCTGCGCGACTGTCAGGAAATTGCCATCACCAATCTGGAGAAATCGTTCAAGGCGGACCGGCCACGCGCCCTAATCCAGATGGCCACTGGGGCCGGCAAGACCTACACCGCCATCACCTCCATCTATCGGCTGCTTAGGTACGCAGAAGGGAAACGCATCCTATTCCTCGTCGACACCAAGAACCTTGGCGAGCAGGCCGAGCAGGAAATGATGTCCTACGTCCCTCTCGACGATAACCGCAAGTTCACCGAGCTCTACAACGTTCAGCGGCTCAAGTCTTCGTACATCGCCAAGGATAGCCAGGTCTGCATCAGCACCATTCAGCGCCTGTACTCCATCCTCAAGGGCACCGAGCTCGACGAAGCCGCGGAAGAAATCAACCCGGCCGAGCTTGCTCAACCTAAGGCGCCGCTGCCGGTCGTCTATAATGACAAGATTCCGCCGGAGTTCTTCGACTTCATCTACATCGACGAATGCCACCGCTCCATCTACAACCTCTGGCAACAGGTCATCGACTACTTCGACGCCAGCCTGATCGGTCTTACTGCCACGCCGGATAACCGCACCTACGGCTTCTTCAAGAAAAACGTTGTCAGCGACTACAGCCACGAAAAAGCCGTGGCCGATGGCGTTAACGTCGGCAATGAAATCTACGTCATCGAAACGCAGGTCACTAAAGCCGGCGGCGAAATCAAGGCGCAGCAGCAGGTCGAGCGCCGCGAAAAGCTCACCCGCAAGAAGCGCTGGGAGCAGCAGGACGAAGACGAGACTTACTCTGCCGCCCAGCTCGATAGAAACATCGTCAACCCGGACCAGATACGCACGGTCATACGCACTTTCCGCAACAAGCTGCCCGAGATATTCCCCGGCCGCACAGAAGTGCCGAAGACCCTTATCTTCGCCAAGACCGACAGCCACGCCGACGACATCATCCAAACCATGCGCGAAGAGTTCGGCGAGGGGAATGCCTTCTGCAAGAAACTCACCTACAAGATCGAAGAAGACCCTAAGTCCGTCCTGGCCCAGTTCCGTAACGATTACTACCCGCGCATCGCGGTCACCGTCGATATGATCGCCACCGGCACCGACGTCAAACCGCTCGAATGTCTGCTCTTCATGCGCGACGTCAAGAGCCGCAACTACTTCGAGCAAATGAAGGGGCGCGGCACCCGCACGCTGGACATGGACGATCTGAGGAAAGTCACGCCATCCGCCAAGAGTGCCAAGACCCACTACGTCATTGTCGACGCCATCGGCGTAACCAAATCGCTCAAGACGGCTAGCCAGCCCCTCATCACCAAGCCCACGGTACCGCTCAAGGATTTGGCCATGGCCGTCATGATGGGCGCCACCGACGAAGACACCGTTTCATCTCTCGCCGGCCGCCTGGCCCGCCTCAACAAGCAACTTGATAGCGATGAGCAACGGCAAATTCGCGACGCCGCCGGCGGCGTCGAGCTCAGCCAGATCGTCGGCAGGCTATTCAGCGCCATCGACGCCGACAACATCGAAGCCAGAGCCCTGGAGCTCGCTGGCCTTCCAATAGGTTGCGACCCCGGCGACACCCAGCGCCAGCAAGCCCAAGAACAGCTGGTCAATGCCGTCTCCAGTGTCCTCAACGGCGAGCTGGTCGAGCTCATCGACGCCATCCGCCGCGACAAAGAGCAGACCATCGACCACGACAATATCGACACCCTGCTGCGTGCCGAATGGGACAAGGATGCCGCAAACAATGCACAGGCCCTGACCGACGAGTTTGCCGACTACCTGAAGTCCAACCGGGACAACATCACCGCCCTTACCATCTTCTTCAGTCAGCCGTACAGAAGGCGCGAACTCAGCTTCGACCTCATCCGGCAGTTGCTCGATAAGCTCAGGACCGACAAGCCCAAGCTCGCACCCCTGCGCGTGTGGCAGGCCTACAGCCAGCTGGACGCCTATAAAGGCGAGCACCCGATCAGCGAACTCACCGCGTTGGTGGCGCTCATCCGCCGGGTCTGCGGCATGGATGAAAAGCTATCGACCTTTGACGATACCGTCCGCCGTAACTTCCAGAACTGGGTGATGAAGCACCACTCCGGCGGCAGCGAGAAATTTAACGGGGAACAAATGAAGTGGCTGCGTATGATCCGGGATCACATTGCTAACTCATTCCACATCGAGCGGGCTGATCTTGAACTGTCACCATTTGATGGGCAAGGTGGATTAGGAAAAATGTATCAACTGTTCGGCGCGAAGATGGACACAGTGTTGGATGATTTGAATGAGGGACTGGTGGCGTGACCAAACTGCATAAACCTAAGTCATGGGAGTCTGTGGCACTAGAAACTCTTGCCACCCTGACATTGGGAGGTGACTGGGGCAAAGAAGCCGAGTTTGAATCAGAAGACTACGCACTAGTGCTTAGCATCAGAGGAGCAGAGATTCGTCACTGGAGCGAGAACAAAGGCTCAACAGCCTCTTTGCGCAAAGTTAAGAAATCAAGCTTGGCAAGCCGACTGCTCAAGGGTGGTGACATCCTAGTTGAGATATCTGGTGGCGGGCCTGATCAACCTGTTGGTCGTACTGTTCTGATTGATAAAAGCGTTTTTGCGTACGCACCGAACACCCCTAAAATATCCACAAATTTCCTACGTCTACTTCGAACCTGTGAAGAAATCGATTCAAGCTTCCTGAATCACTATCTCCAGTATTTCTACAAGAGCGGGGAAATCTCAGCTTATCAAGCTGGGAGCAACAATCTTAGGAATCTCAAGTTCAACGATTATCTTGGCCTTCAAATACCTCTCCCCCCATTTCGAGAACAACACCGCATTGTCGCAAAAATTGAGGAATTGTTTTCCGAATTGGACAAGGGAATCGAAAACCTGAAGACAGCCCGCGCACAGCTCAAGGTATATCGCCAAGCCCTGTTGAAGTACGCTTTCGAGGGCAAGCTCACCGAGAAATGGCGCGAAGAAAATAAGGACAAACTGGGAACCGCCGCAGCGTTGCTGAAGCGCATCCAACTGGAGCGCGCGCAACGCTACCAGCAGCAACTCGCCGATTGGGAAGCCGCTGGCAAACGAGGCACCAAACCCAAAGCCCCAAAAACCCTGCCGCCGAAGACCGCCGAAGACCTGGCCGAATTGCCCGAACTGCCGAAGGGATGGGGGTGGTTTAAGGTGGCTGACCTAGCAAATGTTTCAGGTGGCTTAACGAAAAATCCGAAAAGAAATATTTTTCCGATAAAACGTCCGTTTCTCCGGGTCGCGAACGTTTATGCCAATAGACTTGAACTGGACGATATGCACGTCTCCGGCGTTTCTGAGACAGAAATTGAAAGAGTCATTTTAGTTAAGGGAGACATTCTCGTTGTGGAAGGAAATGGTAGCGTCGATCAAATTGGCAGAGTTGCTATTTGGAATGGGGCAATTGATGAATGTGTACATCAAAACCATCTCATTAAAGCGCGACCACTGAATTTTGTTTGCTCAGAATTCATCCTGCATTTCTTGATGTCAGAGTTAGGGCGAAAATTTATTGTCCGTGCGGCGAGTTCAACATCTGGTTTGCATACTTTGAGTATCTCAAAAGTTGAAAGCCTATTCGCTCCACTTTGCGCAAGAGCAGAACAAGACGTCCTATTGAACGAACTGTCAGTCAAACTTTCACTGGTCGATCAACTCGAACAGACCATCATTACCTCATTGCAACAAGCCGAAGCCCTGCGAAAGTCCATTCTAAAGAAAGCCTTCTCCGGCCGGCTGGTGCCGCACGACCCGCACGATGAACCCGCGTCGGCGCTGCTGGCGCGCATCAAGGCAGAAAAGTCCGCCCAACCCCAAGGCAAGAAAGCCCGCAAATGAACGCAACCGCATCCATCGTTTCCAAAGTCTGGAGTTTCTGCACCACCCTGCGCGACGACGGCGTGGGCTATGCCGATTATCTGGAGCAGCTCACCTACCTGATCTTCCTAAAGATGGCGGACGAGTACAGCCAGCCGCCTCATAGCCGCCAGGTGGGCATCCCCGCCGAATACAACTGGCAAAGCCTCAAGGCCAAGCGCGGCGCTGAGCTGGAAGTCCATTACGTAACGCTGTTACGCGAGTTAGGCAATAGGCCCGGCATGCTCGGCACGATCTTTACCAAGGCGCAGAACAAGATTCAAGACCCGGCTAAACTGTATCGCCTGATCGACATGGTGAATGAAACCGAGTGGGTCACCATGGGCGCCGATGTCAAAGGCGACATCTACGAAGGCCTGCTCGAACGCAACGCCGAAGATACCAAATCCGGCGCCGGCCAATACTTCACCCCTCGCGCCCTCATTCGCGCCATGGTTGAGTGTGTGCGCCCCGAGCCCAACAGGACGATTGCCGACCCTGCCTGCGGCACCGGCGGCTTCTTCCTCGCCGCCTATGACTTTCTGGTGGGGACGCACCAGATGAATAAGGCGCAGAAGGCCTTCCTCAAGCACGACACCTTCCACGGCAACGAAATCGTCGCCAGCACTCGCCGCCTTGCCTTAATGAACATGTTCCTGCACAACATTGGCGAGATCGACGGTGACAGCATGATTTCTCCTAATGATGCTCTGGTCGCCAGCTCGCCGAAAACCTATGACTACGTTCTCGCCAATCCGCCCTTCGGCAAGAAGAGCGCTATGAGCTTTACCAACGAAGAAGGCGAACAGGAAAAGGACGACCTAACCTACAACCGCCAGGATTTCTGGGCCACCACCTCAAATAAGCAGCTCAACTTCGTCCAGCACATCCGCACCATGCTCAAAACAAATGGACGCGCCGCCGTGGTCGTACCTGACAATGTGTTGTTTGAAGGCGGCGCCGGGGAAACGGTGCGCAAGAAGTTGATGGAGAACACCGACCTGCACACCATCCTGCGCCTGCCAACCGGCATCTTCTACGCCAACGGCGTCAAGGCGAATGTGCTGTTCTTCGACAACCACGCCGCCAGCAAAGACCCCTGGACCAAGGAAGTCTGGTTCTACGATTACCGCACCGACATTCACCATACGCTCAAAAAGAAGCCGCTCCGCTTCGAGGACTTGAAGGATCTCATCGCCTGCTACAACGCGGGCAACCGCTTCGAGCGCAAGGAAACATGGAACGAGCAGACCAACCCAGAGGGCCGCTGGCGTAAATTCACTTACGAGCAGATCATCGCTCGCGACAAAACCAGCCTTGATATTTTCTGGCTTAAGGACAAGAGCCTCGTTGATCTGGATAACCTGCCCGAGCCCGATGAGCTGGTTGGCGAGATTATCGACAATATCGAGGCAGGATTGGATAGCTTCCGAGCGGTTGCTGCCGCACTTGCCAAATAACTAATCAACATTGCTTTGTGGATGCCGACTGCCATAGGCAAGAACGGTTTTTTGCTGGATAGTGAAGCGGACGGAACGTCGACCTTCCTGACCTTCGTCCGACATCGAGGCATTGCCGAGCGACTCGGCCGGAAGCGCCACCGTGCCTTCCGGCCGAGAAGATGACATTAGCTATATAGATTGCGAGCAACCGCTTTTCGCACTCGGCGCCCCGGCAGAATTCAACCGAATTGAACGTGTTTTCGCCCGGATTACCATTTATTGTAAGGCGCGTGCGTCCATATCATAGCTGTTACGGCTCACTTAGGCAGGTGATACGGCCTCGGCATAATCTCGAAAACTTAGGAGGAATGACAGCTATCTGTTTACGGAAGGTCCATCAATCGTTGATTTCTTTCAATCAAGCTTCGTCACATTAGCTCGGTTCTTCAATCCAGCCGCCGCCATCATTGCACTTGTCGCGGTGTTCACGCTATCCCTTACCGGATCAAGATCAAGCCGTGCATAAATAGCCGTGGTATTCTGGTTCTTGTGGTTAAGGCTCTTTCCAATAATCGCCATTGATGCGCCTGTTTTCGCTTGCCAGCTTCCCAAAGTGCGCCGTAAATCATGGATACGTAGGTCAGAAATACCAGCACGTTTCAAGATGCGCTCCCAGCCCTTTTTAGGCTCTGCCAGATGCCCAGCCTTACCGATACCGGGAAATACATATCTTGCACCTTCTAAGGGCTTCCTTGCGCGTAATACTTCCATCGCTTCAGGTGATAACGTTACTGTCTGCGGTGTGCCGTTCTTGGTCTCCCTGATGCGCCACTCAGCCCTTTCAAAGTTCACATCAGCCCATTGCATTGCCAGTACGTTCGAACGTCTAGCGCCAGTCAACAGGGACAATAAGAAGTAATCACGCATCGTGTCGTTTTGCTCATCTGCCAATGCCTGGAAGAACCTCGGCAACTCATCGCCTTGTATGAACCGGTCGCGTGAATTTTCCTTGTTGAGCTTAATTCCCGTTGCAGGATTGGTGTGCCATAGCCCAGCAGCTATTGACCATCCAAATATGCTTGATACTAGAGCTTTCACCCGATTAGCAGTTATCCCATGACCTGATTTGGTGATACTGCTATGAATTGCCGCAATATCAGCCCTATTAATAGCGGAGAGCTTTTTGTTGCCTAACGGCTTCTCAAGATAGGTCTTGAACTTTGACTCATCCTCAGCCCAAGTTCTTTTATTGAGTTTGGAGTGACGGTCAAGATAATCAGCGAACAGGGCAGAAAAGGTTAACTCAGCCTTTCGCCCTCTCTTCACTTCACCGGGATTCAGGTCATGGGCAATGTCAGAGTTTATTTGAGTAGCCTTACGCCTTGCTTGCTCAACTGTCAGGTCAGGATAACGCCCTATCGTGATGCGTTCGAGGGTGCCGTGAATACGACGTAGAACAGAAAACGTTCTTGTCCCGTTAGAAGTAACCCGAAGTTGTAAGCCCGTAGTTTTGGTATCTTGATAGTCGGCCCGTTTGCCGTGTTCGGGTAAGGTCAGATCGGCGATTGCAGCCTTGGTGAAATTGATCTTGTTTGCCATGATTATTCTTAGGGTAACGTTGGGGTAACTCTAGGGGGTAATTCGCAGCTAAATCGAGGTTATTCCGTTAACGTCACTATAGGCGTAATATGTTGCTATATCAACGCTTATTAAACTTCGTTAACCCGTAACTGTACGTGAACCGTCGGATTCGTAATCAGTAGGTCGGAGGTTCGACTCCTCTCAACAGCACCAGATCCAATCCTTTGATTCCCAGGTACCCTGACCAGCGGTCCCTCTGCGCTCCTAGGTAGCGGAAATAGGTTTGGCAGGACTGCCAACTTCAAGGGATCGAGTTCTTGTTGCAGACCGCGCTGAACCTACTCCAGGCCGTGCTGAACCTACTCTAGATTTGCATTTTTCAGCTTCGATAAAATACCCGGCATATTGCTGTGTAACACCCCACGCCGCTCGCCGCTAGAGCGATGTCTACGTTGTTATCCCGCTGCATCGCCAATAAGCGCACGCGCTTGGATGAGCAGGCTTCGAGAATCTCTCTGATCGCGAGACCGCCCCCTTATCTAGCGGACGACCCGCCGGGAAAAGTGTCGAATTAAGCTTACCTTAAAACCCGGGTTGTGTAAGCGTTTTGGCGTTTGAAACGTTCATCCCTTCTTCTTGAGTCACAAAGCACAGCCAGGTGATTGGTAAAGGAAATCGATTTCCTACAACCCCTCTTTATTAATCAGGATTTTGTTGATCTTCTTTGCCCAATTTTGCGAAAAAGGGTTTTGTAGATGGGAAAGCGTTTGAGCATTAAAGGTTGGCGGTTTGTATCGTTGGCTATGTGGCTGGGGTTAATTGCTTTGGCACCGCCCGCGATTGCTGATAATGCCGTCAGATTAAGGATACTGGTCATTACGACCGGTGAAATCGCGGAAGATATGGGATTTGCGTATATCAAACCCTTCCTTGATGAAATAGGCGTGCCGTATGACGTGTTAAACGCCGCGACAGAGGATCTGACCGCTGCTGTACTCGCCTCTTCTTCCACCGGAGGCAGCTGCAAAGCCGAGGACGCGGGTTGCGTCGGCAACTATAATGGCATCATTCTTACCGACGCCGACCTGGTGCCCGGCTTCACTCCATCCGAATGGGACATCCTGCACAATTACCAGAAGAACTTTGGCGTCCGTCAAGCCGTTCTTTCAGGATGGCCGGCCACGTATTCGGATCCGCAGACCCCTTATGGGGTCTATCTCGATTACGGTCTGGTCTATTCGTCCAGTGGAACGGACTACGAGGGCCGGTGGACGGTGCCTGCCAGTTACGGCATGGAAGTGTTTGAGTATGTGAATCGCGCAAATCCATTTCCAATTACGGATTTTGCCTTCGCAGCCAATCCTCGAAATGATGCTAGGGCGCTACGGGACGGTTCTGTGCCCCGGGTCGAGCCCCTCCTTAGAACACAGAATGGGGAAGCCCTGCTATCGATCGTTCGTTATATGGTGGCTCCCCAGATCCAGCCGGTACGTGAGGTGATGATCTCGACGATTACTAACGCCGGGTTCCTCGTTCATTCAAAAGTGCTTGCCTATGAGTTCATCAACTGGGTGACACATGGGGTCTTCGTTGGTGCACGCTTTGTTCATATGGCGGTCCATGTGGACGATTTGTTTCTTCCTAACCCCGTTTGGGATACTGCCGTCAAGGCGATTAACCCCGCAAATACGTATCGCTTGAACAGCGTTGATGTTAACAACGCGGTGAGCAAACAGGCGGCCTTCCGTGCCGCACACCCCGCAGCCGGGGCGTTCAAGCTGGATTTTGCATTCAATGGTGCGGGGGCTGTGGTTGATCCAAAAGCTGTGAGATTGACTGCAAACTTCGCAGACGACCTGGTGCGTGCGGTTGTCGTCAATAAACGAAATTTCCGCTTCATTAACCACACCTTCACTCACGCGGCAATGGATAAAGCGGGGGTTCGCGCTGATGCTCCTTGTGATTACGCAACTTTTACCAGCGCCGCGGACATTCGAGCAGAGATTCTCAAGAACCGGATGGTTTGGGGGCTTCTGGGTCTTCCCGACAGAAGTGAAAACAACCGGGTACTCGTGAGCGGGGCTCACTCGGGCCTTAAAGACCGCAGGTGCACCGATAATCCTGCCCTGCATCGAGATATGTTCAACGTCCAGGCGGACGATACGGCATTTGACGGCGGCGGCGCGAACCCCCTATTCCTGGAAGCGGCGGCTAACACGGGCGTGGCCTATCTTGCCGCGGACTCATCGCAGCGGGCGCAGAACGTCGAACAGTACATCGCGCAATACGAAGATCACAGCCCGATGGATCGACTTATGTTGCCGCGCTGGCCAACCAATATTTTTTATAATGTGACGAATCCAGCTCAGTTGGAAGATGAGTACGACCACATTTACCATGGGCGATTTGTTAATTCGGGGCAAAACCCATGTGAAATAGCCGGAGCGCTCTGCTCACGCCGAAGTTATGCGGAAATCCTCGCTGTGGAAGCCGATGTGGCATTGCGACATATGCTTACCTTTAATAGATGGCCTCATTTTTTCCATCAGACGAACCTGGCGAGATATGATGAGAGCGGTAACACGCTCCAATTCGACTGGCTCAACGCGGTTTTCACAGAATATGAGCAGCTGTTAACACTACCGGTCAAGAATCTTCCCTATTATCTCATCGGCGACCAAACCGCAGCGCGCCTCAACCTCAAGTCCGCGGCTATTCATGCGACATGGGATCGCGAGACCAACCAGGTTATGCTGTTCGCGAACAAGGCGATACTTAACCTTCCGGTAACGGGTATTTCCGGTGGCGAGCTTTACGGGGGTCAATTCATCCGCGAGGTTGCCGTAGATAACATGCCCAAGGCGTTTCCGGTCGACCGTGCGCTGAGCCAATGAGTAGCAGCTCCTTTTTTGATCTGGTGGTAAAAAGCCCACTGTTGAGAATTTTCGAATGGTGGACGACGAGTTATGCGACCAAAACCATTGTTACCATGCTAATTGTTATTGGACCTGTAGCGACTGTCAGCTGCGCCGCGGAGCTTACATATACAACTACGGACGCGTCCCCCGGGTTGGCCCAAACCAAGGAAAAGGTTGGTGAAACGCGCGATCGAGCTGCTGATGAGGAGAATAGAAGGAGGATACGAAAGGAAAACGACGCTAAGTCCAACGCGCGGGAACTGTATTATCCTCAGCAGGCCGCTTCGTTGGCCAAACAGTATAAAGAGACGGCGGCGGTTGTTGCCCGCCAGGGGGGCGACCCGCAACCGCTCCTTGACGCCGCCGCTTATTTCGAGAGTCTGTCCAAATAATTATTGTCGAAATAATTATTTTTCTATTGAATGATCACGTAGATCAGCTCAGTAAGCTGGGTTTTGGCTAGCTCCTGCGGAGGCGAAGCTTGCACTCTATGATACGTCACCACCGAGTGCAGCAGCATGGTCTATTCGGATTTGCCTTTGTCGTGCCATCGGCAAATGGCGGGTCCGTGGCACTCGACGTTATGAATTCAGCACTATGCGAATGTACACGTTGTATCCCCCCGCTCTGCACCACAAGCGTGCGCCCCGGCGAGATCGGCCCTTAAACCCTGTTCGCTACGCTGAGCGCTCGGGTATATCCGGGAGCGGGTAGGGGACTTCGGCTTGAAAGAACTTGCATGCAGGATATAGGCGTACTTCAGTCCAATGGTAAATCTTGCGCATGCGGTTAAGATTCTGTTTGTCAGTTGCGCCCAGGTTTGGGCATTTTGCCCTCAACGCGACGAACGAATAAAATAGAAGGTCTTTTGATTTCGCGCTCGGGGTTTTTTACCCCGCTTGGCGATAAGCAAGAGCGAGGTTGTATGGTGTTAATCTGATAAGTAGAGAATGACTATGTCCGACATGTTGACGTTCGATCAGACCTATGAGCTGGCGGACATGCTAATTAGGAAGGCGACCAAGGAGCAACTGGCGGAGTGTGCGCGATTGCTTGCCTTGAACCTCGCACATCACCAGATGAAACAGGGGGAAATACCAGTGGACGAGACTCTGGCTTCATTGCGATCGTTTGAACGCAATGACGAGCACCTGAAATTGCTAATGGAAGGAATGCTCAACCTGATAGGGGTTCTCCTGAACGTGTCCGGCGACTTGGAACAGGTGAAGCACTGATAATTTCGAGAGGTCACCTCGCTGAAGGGCAAGTGAACTCTTGAATTAATTGGTATTGTAGTAGTACTCGGCCCAGCCAATTGCCCTTTGTTTCTGGTTGGTGTCCGCCCAGTGGGGCAGAGCTGTCTCCAGCAGGCCTTACGGTCAAAAGACATTTGCCTCGCGCAACATCGTTGAACCATACAAGGGTTCCGATCAGCTTCGCGTTAGTATTGAACAGCACGAGTTCCGCTTCCTAATTCACTCCGGAAAATAGTCGCTTTAAGCTACTCCTGAGTATGCGCTCACTTTCAGGTCCGGTTCGACCGGTCGCGGTTCTCCTCTTAATTTAGTCACCCTTACATGGCTCTGCGTTTGAATGTAAAAAGGGGAAGCCCCTGGGACTTGTCTCGCTTAATGGTGGAGTTATGCCTCTAGGTAACAGGTCACAATATCTTGCTGCCGGAGTGAGCAAGCGGGAAGCCTGGTCATGGGCAATGTTTGACTTTGCGAATTCCGGCTATACCACAGTTGTAATTACTGCAATTTTTAATGCGTACTTTGTTGGGGTAGTAACGAACAATCAGGACTGGGGAACATTCGCGTGGACCGCATCGCTCGCGGTTTCGTATGCGTTGATCATTGTGGCCGCCCCGCTGGTCGGAGCCTATGCTGACGCCCATGCTGCAAAAAAACGGTTGCTGTTGCTGAGCACCGTGGGATGCGTTTCATTTACGGCGCTGCTTTATCTTGTCGGCCCCGGCGATCTCTGGCTGGCAATTTTGCTGATTGTTCTCACTAATTTTTTTTTCGGTTGCGGCGAAAACCTGATTGCGGCGTTTTTGCCGGAACTGGCACAGAGCAGGGCGCTCGGAAAAGTATCGGGCTGGGGTTGGAGCCTCGGCTATATCGGCGGACTCGTCAGCCTGGGCGCATCACTGGCGTATGTCACATGGGCCCAGGAAAGGGGAATGCGGGCCGATCAATTCGTGCCCGTAACAATGCTTATAACGGCAGGGATTTTTGCGGTAGCGTGTATTCCCACGTTTCTTTTTCTAAAAGAACGAGCCGTACCTCAACCGCATCTTTTGGCACAGAGCGCAGGGCGTGAAGCACTGGCACGGCTCAGGGGTACGCTTCATCAGGTTCGTGAGTTTCGTGACCTGTTGCGTTTTCTTGCCTGTCTTGTGTTCTATCAGGCAGGAGTACAGACCGTCATCACGCTGGCGGCAATATACGCGCAACAGGTAATGCATTTCGATACGGCTGACACAATGTTTCTTGTTCTGGTAGTCAATGTCACCGCGTCAGCCGGGGCCTTTGCCTTCGGTAGCTTCCAGGACAGAATAGGTCATATTCCGACGATTGCGTTGACCCTTTTCGGATGGCTTCTTATGGTATTGCTCGCCTGGTCCGCAGAAAGCCGATCGATGTTCTGGCTGGCGGCAAACGTTGCCGGAGTGTGTCTTGGCGCTTCTCAGTCTGCCGGACGCGCCTTGGTTGGTTATTTCAGTCCGAGCGCGAGGCGGGCCGAATTTTTCGGACTATGGGGGCTGGCGGTCAAGCTTTCATCAATAATGGGCCCAGTAACTTATGGAGCGGTTAGCTGGATTTCGAACGGCGACCATAGGCTGGCGATGCTGATAACCGGCGTTTATTTTGTTATCGGCTTGGCGATATTGATGACGATCGATATAAAAAGGGGGAGGGATGCAGCGCTCGAATCCGACGCAGTACCGGCAAGCGCGGTCTGATTGGGTTGAACTCCCAACGTGACACGGACCCGCGTCGCGGTTGGATTTCCTCTTGGCCGATCCGCCAGCGCGCGGCTCTCGCCTGTTTTATCCTTCGCTACCTCCCTCTAGCTGGGGCTAATGATGCATCTGATGATGGTCGTGTCCGCTATGGTTCCCTGCCGGTTTCTTATCCTGTGGTTTTTTGGCAGCTTTCGCCTTGGGTTTTAGCGGTGTAAAACGGGCGGATTGCGCCTCCTGATCCGGCAGCTTGATAAATGTGATGATGATCGTTTCGGGAGTAACCGTGAAGTCTCCCGTCCCCTTTAGCATGTTACCGCCCGCCGGCTCCAGCTTAATCGAGCTTTTTGGCTTGCCCTTGCCTACTTGAATGCTTGCCTTCCCCACCCCTCCCTCGCTACTAATCTTCTTATCACTATGATCTGCTACGTATAGCACGATCTCGTTGTCCTTCGTCACAAGTTCCAGGTGATAAGGTCCGGCCATGCGCATCTGTCCTCCATTGGGAGCAGCGATAGAGTCGAAATATTCCTCGGTATGCGCAGCGGCGGGCAGTGATACGGCCAGCGTAGCAGTGATAAAGACGATGGCCAGCGATTTACTCATTTTTCTTCTCCTAGTGGGACTGATTAAAGGGGCGTACGGGGACATGTGGGGCACGGCCGGTCGGGGCGGCTTTATTACGCTCGTCTGCCCGGCACAGAGCCACGCGAAACGAAGTTAATGCACATGGTCGCCTGGTGGGGGGAGTATTTCCTTTTCGCGATTGAGTTGTGCGACCTGCTGCATGAGGGACTGGGGATTGCTCCAGCCGGGGCCATCGGCATCGGCAATCCAGCGTGCGCGCAGATAGCCGAAGCGGTCCACCAGGAACTCCATGTGCTCGGGCAAGGTGCCCGGACCCAGCAGGTCGGGCTTGCTCAGGGTGCGACGGAACAGGGCATAGCTTTTCACGATCTCGTGGGCGCCTTCGGTCACCACCGGGAAGGGAACCTCCGCCTTGATCTGGGCCAGCTCCTGCGCATCGGGATCATCCTCGGGCACGGCCAGGAGCACTGTGTTGGCGCGCGCAAGCTCGGTATGGAGCTGCTGCAGCTGCTCCATCCGCTCGCGCGATTGCGGCCACGAGAACAGCACCAGCAGCACGTTCTTCTGGCCGCGGAAATCCTTTAACGTGCCGCTTGAGCCATCGTGGGCGATGTAGGAGAAATTGGGCGGGCCCATGGAAGGCTGGGGCTGCTCGGGCTTGACGCTGGGGCTCATCAGGCGCGCCTGATAGCCGCGCGACATGGCATGCAGGTAATTGACCACATCCCAGCGATCCTCTTCGGAGAGCTTGTCGGCAAATACCGGCATGCCGGTATCGGGGATGCCGAAGGTGAGCCAGTGGAAGAAGTCGCCTGCGGTATGCTTGGCGGTGTGCGGTTCGGTGAGCATGTCCACCGGTGGCTTGGCAAAGCTCTTGGCCATGACGCCATCGCCCTTGCCCTGGGAACCATGACAGGCCACGCAGTTCTCGGCGAACAGGGCCGAGCCGTTGGCAATGGAGATGGTGTCAAACGGCACCGGGGTCTTGCGATAGGTTTCCGGATAGGCGTCGATGGCAAGCGGCGGCAAGCCTACGCCTGCGGCCAGGGCCAGAAGCAGCGCCGGGATGCCGAAGCGGCGTTTCTTGTCCCATTTTTTGAGATTGCCCAGGGTGAAGATCACGCCGGAGAGCAAGAGCAGCGCCACACCGCTCCAGACCCGCATCATGACGGCCTGATCGCCCCAGGTGGCGGCGATGGAGAAGCGGAAGGAATAGGGCCAGGTCTGGATGAGGGCGTGCTTGGCTGGCACGGTGTTGGCCACGATGGTGGCCAGGAGCACAATGCCTAAGGCGAGCACGAATTCGAAGCTGACCCATTTGCGCAGCCTCTGTCCGCCGGCTTGCGCCAGGTTAGAGTCAGCACGCTGGGACAGCAGCGGCAGCCAGGTGGAGCGGGCGCGCGCGGCAATGATAAGTACGATCACCAGCAGGGCGATCTTGGCATCGAGCAGCCAGCCGTAGGAAGTGGCCACGAGCGCGCCATAGCTGGTGTCGACCATGCGGTCGGTGATGATGACGCCGGTGGCAATCACCGCCAGCATGACCGGCAGGGCCATGGCGGAGAAACGCTTCAATGCCTGGGCATCGGCCATGACCGCTTCTTCGCGTGACTGGAACAGGGCATGGATGCGCTGGATGGCTTCGGTCTGGATGCCCGCGCGCATGGAGGGCTGGCTGCCCGTCGGATTGCCCGGATTGGATGAGGCAGGCTCGGTGCAGGCATAGCACACCACCAGGAAGGCGGGCAGGGCGCCGAACCAGACGCTGGCCAGGATGATGTGCAGGGCATAGGGCAATATCGATACCACTGACAGTTCTTCGGCCGCGGAATGGCTGGCAAGGGAGCCGACAGTCAAGGTCAGGGCGGCAGCGGTGGCGCACAGCACGTATTTCCAGCGCGCACGCTCGGAGTAGCGCAAATAGAGGGCGATGGCGGTGACGATCAGGGCGCAGATGACCCGCCCTATCCATATCTGTCCCATGCGGGTGTTTTGCAGGAGTGCGAGCCAGGCTTGCGGGCGCCAGGCGTTCTCGCTGATGCCGGTGGCCTGTGCCGTGGTGGTGGCTAAAATGCCCAGCAGCCCGATCAGGAGGATCAAGCAGAGCCAGGGAAGCAGGCGCTCCAGGCGGGTAACCCAGGGGGAGTGGAAGGTCCCGGCGATTGCCAGAAAGACGCAGCCGCCGACCAGGATCATGTTGGACGCGAGCTGTAACCAGCGCAGGAGCGTCGCGATGACCTCGATCATTTCTCTTGCGCTTTGCTCTTTACTGTGAAGTCGTAGGACGTGTCAACTACGTGGCCGTCCACCGACAGTACCCGGAACTTGACTGTGTATTTGCCCGGCGCCAGTTCCGGCAATGCCAGAACTATGGCCTTGGGGTCGTCTGCGGCAATCGTGGGCTTGGCATCGGTCACCGCGGCCTTGGCCCCGTCAAGCACGGCAAGCGAGGCGTAATCCTTTTCGATTTCTTCGTTAAACCAGAGCCGCACTTGCGCAGGCGGCTGGGAGAGCACGGCGCGGCGCGCCGGCTCGGCCTTGACCAACATGGCGTGCGCCAGCACCGGGGCGCTATGCAGGCTCGCTCCCAGCGCCATGATCAGGGCGCTGCCCATCATGAGCCGCTTCAGGACCGGAATCATCAATGGTTGCATTCTTGCTCCTCGTTCTGACCGCCGCGCTCTCGCGGGCAAATGCCCCTGTTGGCGGCGCAGGTATGGTTGTTTGACTGCATTGCTTCAGTTTGGTTCTAGCACAGCCGCAACCGCAGTCCGGACCCATGGGCCCAGGTTCTGCGAAACGGCTGCGCCAGTGTTATGCGGCGCCCATATCGGCCGATTTGCGCCCGCGCAGGAAGAATACCACGGCGGCGACCACGAGCGCGGCAATGCCGACGATGAGGTAGGGCGAGGTGCCCTTGGGTTCGCCTACCGAGAATGGGAAGCGTGACACATATTCACCCTTTTCACCCACGGTCACGAGGCCCACGAATTTGCCAGGCTGGGCAAACTGGTATTCAAAGTTGATGGAGCCATTGGGGTAGACCTTGGCCGGAACGTGCAGGATGGTGATGCCCTCCAGGTTTTGCTGTTCTTCCGGTCCAGGCTGGCCGCCGCCGGGGCCGGTGTCGCGAATGATGCGCACTTCGGTGGGCAGGGGACGCAGGGCTTCTTCGATGTAGTCAAGGGCGACCACGGTGCGCCCGGTAGCCGGAATGTCTTCGCAGAATTCCTTCTCCTGGGTACTATCCGGCTGGTAACCGGTAAAGTGCATGGTGTAGGGGCCGATGGTAAGTTTGCATACGTCGTCAGCCAGGGAGAGTCCGCCGTGGGCCTGCACCTGCGCGGCGTATGGAAGGCCGATGACAAGCATCAGGCATACGAAGGCCGGCTTGAGAAATTGTAAGGACATTATCAAAATCGCCTATAAGAATTGAGGAATCGTCTATCTGCTGTCTATCTACTTTTGGTTGCCTATGAGCGGCGCTGTGCGCGCCAGCGTTCCACGCGCTTGGATTTCATGAGTTTGTATCCCAGCAGGGTCAAGAGCAGCAGGCCGATGAGCGGCACGACCGCGGCGCGGAATATGTTGCTGTAATTGACCATCTGCACTCGCAGGGGGTATTGGTAGCGCAAGGGCGGAAGACCCTCGGCGGTAATGATGACGGTGTAGAGCCCCTGATCGAGGCTCGTCTCTCCCCTGATGACGCCGTCAGGATGGACGCTCGGACGCACGTGGGAGACGGTTTCGTCTTCCTCTGCGTTGGTGCCTTTTATCACCCGCATGCCGATGGACATCTCGCGCATGGCAGGATCTATGAGGTCCACTACCAGGGTGGTGTCTCCAATCTTGGGTATTTCGGTGCAGTATTGGGCGCTGGCGTCAAATTGCGGCTGGTAGGCGCTCAAATGCACCATGTTCTCGCCTATGCGGCGTACGCAACTGTCTTCTTCCATCGATTCTCGTCCATGCGCGGCCACGTTGCCGGCATAGAGTGCCGCAATCAGGATGAGCGCGCCTGCCTGTGTCACTTGCCTAACCACGAAAGAATCCTCTCGCTTGCATATTACAACGCTGTTCGCTATCGGCTTTCCGTCCCCGCTATTTTAGCGCCGGAGCGGAGTCATTGCTGTTGCGGTTGCCGTTTTTATATTTCTTACGCGTTAAAAAAACACCGATCCACCTTTCCGTCTGTTGACGGCGGCGGACCGGTGTTTTGAGGAACCTTTCGTCTACAGGTTCCTCAGGTTTGCTTAGAGCTTGGTGAAGACCGGTATGACTGCACCGGCTATGCTGTTGATGTTGCGATCGCCAGCATCGTTCCAGGTCATGAGCAATCCGCCAAACCGGCTTTCCGGGTCACCCAGGAGCGCCATCAGCCGTTGTACTTCCCACAGCGCATCTTTCGCTTCCATCTTGACTTCGCGTGTCTCGCCCGGTTGGAGCGGGGCGTCGTTGTCAAACGAGAGTCCGGTGGCAACCAGTTCCTTCGGATAGTTGCGGTCCAGATGCTTCAGGCCCACCTTGTTGATGAAGCGCACACCCGCCGTGGTGAACTCGCCGATGCGATAGGCCGTATCCCCGCTGTTGGTCACAGACATCGTCACCCGCAGTGCACGCCCAGGTACGTCATAGTTGGCGTGGGTCACTTTGATGGCGATGGGGTTGGGTTTCACCGGCAACGGCTGAACCTTGGACTCACCCGCCTGGATCGGCACGGTGTAGGGATGCTTGGTCTCGGTGTAACGATACCCGCCCCATACGATGCCAAAGGTCAGGATGAGGATGATCCACGCCATCTTCTTGTCCATGGGATCGAGCAGAAGCTCGTCGCCATAGGCCAGCAGTACGCGCGAACGCGGCAGGAACATGGGCCGCGCAACGTAGTAGCCGATCCAGAAACAGCCAAGACCCAGCCACAGCAAATGCCAGAAGATGCCGTTGCTGAAGTTGAAGGTCTCGGTGTCGATGGTCTCGCCCGTCAGCAGTTTGATCGGGTTGGTGAAGTCATCCCAGCTGCCGGTGATGTTCATCCAGGCGGCAGGGCCTGCAATCGGGCCTGCATCCTTGATGTTGACCATGGCATGCATGTGATGGCGTCCCGGAATCCGCGCTTTGAGTTTGGCTTCAAACGCGTAGTCGCGGCCGATCTCAAGCGGACCCGAGATCATGGTCGGCTCACCGTTCAACTTGGTGCTAAGCCGTACGAACACCGGGCTGGGGCTGCCTACGTTGAAGAAGGCGCGTCCAGGTTTGCCAACGGCCCGCGGCCAGTCTTCGGCAAGGTGGAATTTGCCGGTCATGGATGCAAGATCGTTGACCTTGGTGGTCTCAGGCTGCCATTTCATGTCGTACCACTGGATGGTACGCATGCGCAGGAATGGCTCCTGCGAGCGTTCACCATGCGCTGCCGCAGGCTGGATGTCGAGCATCAGGCCCATGGCCAGCGCGGCTACGCCGCACAGGCCCAATACGCCCTGTTTGATGAGGTGTTTTGTGTTCATTTATTTGATCCCCTCGGGAAAGCCTTCTTCGCCAAATGCGGTGACGTCGTTCTTCATGCTGACGCGGCCACGGGCGCCTTTTACGTAGTAGAAGGCGGTGCAGTAGACTTTGCCAAAATACCACCACACGCAGAACATGAGCATGGAGACGAACGCGGAGAAGAATGCGGCAATAACCGTGGTGTGGCCGCCAAACGTTCGCAGCGAGCCTTGTTCGATCAGGCGCACGTACTCAGGCGTGCCGGTGCGTACATACAGGAAGCCGGTGTAATCGGCTAACGACAGCAGTACGCCTTCAGCCACGAGCGGCAGGTGGGTGGGGCCAAATATCGGCCAGTTGCCCGGGTAGAACAAAAGACCAAATGCGCCGCCGCCAATCAGGGCTGTCACCATCCAGTTGCGCGTGAGCAGCAAGACGGTGTCCATGACCAGCGCTCCAGGTATCATGGTGGAGGGGAATACAAAGTTGATGGGGTAGTGTGACCACCAGTAGAAGCCCCAGTAGCGGGTCAGCCATTCGCCAACCAGCAGGCAGACGATGCATAGCGTGGCCCCAAAGGGCAGTCTGTAGTTGACCCACAGGTAGTACATGATGGCGGCACAGTAGGTGATGCCCACGATCGGTGTTACCACCGGCCACCATTGACGATCCTTCCAGTCCAGCCAGAAGTCCCAGTCGCCTGCCAGCAGCATAAAGTGCATGTGGTAGGTTCCAACCAGCAGTATGCATAGAATCGGGAAATATACCGCGTCTATCATCCTGGACATCTTTACTGCTTCCGGCGGCATCTTGGCCGCCTTTAGTATTTCATCTGTTCTGCTCATCGCGCCCTCCCCTCAAATAATCTATAAATCTTTAAACAGAATGTTGTGCTGCCGTGCTGCTGTCTTGCCTGCGGCCTCTACCCGGGTGCCTTCCCCTTCGTTCGTCTCTGGCTGCCCGTGCAGCGCTGGCGCTAGGATCCTGCCAGTGCCTGGCCGCTGTCGCTGCGGCCGCTCCTCTCCCGGTGTTCCGGGGCGGGGGGCGGCCGCAGCAGGACTTTCAATCAGCCTCTTAACCGATTAAGGTACGATCCGGTTGTTGAGGATGACTTTGCTCTGTCCGTTCCAGACAACATCGGTCAGGTTGGAGTAGCGGGTGATGATTTGTGCTGCAATGCC
>NZ_QAOU01000008.1 GCF_003050965.1 Nitrosospira sp. Nsp2
TGAAATACCAATATCAATACCAATGTTACATATACTTTACATACCCACAACCCTGTAAAGACTATCCGCGAAGATCAACCAAGTCAAGCAGTTTGTCAGCACTACAATACTCAGCAATATCCCCGCATCCCCTGACGAAAAGAGCGCCTAATGGCTCAGCCTTCTTCTCAACGTTTTTTGGCCCTTGATAAGAAAACCGAAATCCGTTGTTGCCATTACCCCAGCGGAATCGATCCGTCCACTAGCGTGCGGCACGGACAGTGCATCGCTTCGGTTAAAAGCATATCTTATGCCAACCCCTAGTGGATTCCGTAAATCAAGAGCTTGAGAAACAAAAACAGGCTTACCCGGGTACAATGTAAGAAGTCCCGACACGCCAACCCCAGATCCGGCGCGGAATTAAGCCGGTAACTGTCGGGGTTAAATTCCCCACCTTACTGCGATCGCCTCTCACGTCACCGCGGCGTCCGGGCATAATTGTCTGTTTCACTGGCTCCAGTGTCCATATTCCCATGCCTATCATTCGCGTTGCACTCGATGTTCCTGTGAACACCTTGTTCGACTACCTAGCACCTGACGAAATATCCGCGCGAGACATCGGCCTTCGTGTGCGCGTTCCATTCGGCAAAAATACGCTCACGGGCGTAATCATAGAAGTGATGGCTCACTCCGCCGTGCCGCCCCAACGGCTCCGCTATGCCAGTCATGTTTTCCGCGATGTCCCTCCCCTGCCAAAGGACCTGCTCGATCTATTCCGTTTTTGTAGCGATTATTACCATCATCCTCTGGGCGAGGTCGTCCTCAACGGGTTGCCCTCCAGGTTGCGCAGCAATAAACCCTTTGTAAAAAGGGCTGACGCTGATTTGCGATATCGCCTCACGGCGACAGGGGAATCGACTGATTTATCCCACGTTCCCGCGCGGAGTATCGTCAAGCGCAGGCTTTTGGCACGCCTGCAAGGACAAGGCGGGATGAGCATGAGCGAGGCAAGAGAAATCTCCAGCCGGGCTGTGAAGGCTATCAAGGACTTCATCGCCGCAGGATGGGTGGAAGAAATCCCGGTTTCATGCCCCGGCTACAGGATCTTCGACGAATCAAAGACATCGCCCGTGCTGACCCCCGCTCAGAAAAACGCGGTCGATGCCATCACGACGAAAGCAAATGAATTCCACGTCTGGCTATTGCATGGAATCACGGGGAGTGGAAAAACAGAGGTCTACCTGCGCCTTATATCGCTTTTACTCCGGCAAGCGCGGCAAACGCTCGTACTGGTGCCTGAAATCAACCTCACGCCACAATTGGAAGCCAGCTTCCGCGCCCGCTTTCCAGCTGTGCGATTGGTAAGCCTCCACAGCGGGCTCAACCCGTCTGAGCGTGCAACCGGCTGGCTGCAAGCGCAACAGGCAGAAGCTCAGCTCATACTTGGAACGCGTCTCGCAGTTTTTACCCCACTGCCAAAGCTGGGATTGATAATAGTGGATGAGGAGCATGATCCGTCGTTTAAACAACAGGAGGGATTGCGCTATTCTGCCCGAGATGTGGCGGTATTTCGTGCCAAACAAGCTGGCGTGCCGGTGATATTGGGATCCGCCACCCCTTCTCTGGAGAGTTACCATGCCGCTCTGAGCGGCCGCTACACCCGACTTCGATTACCGTTACGCGCGGTGAAGAACGCCTCGCTGCCGGTCGTACGTTGTGTTGATATGCGGACCACCCGAGCCAAGGACGGCCTTTCGGCTCCAGCGACCGCCGCACTGGCAAGATGTCTGGCATTAAACCAGCAAAGTCTTGTGTTTATCAACCGCCGCGGCTACTCGCCAGTATTGCTGTGCAGATCGTGCGGATGGGCGGCGGCTTGCCATCGCTGCGCCAGCCGCTTGGTGGTATACCTGCGCGAAAAACAATTGCGTTGCCACCATTGCGGGCACCGGGAACGCTTCCCCAACGCCTGTCCCCAATGCGGCGATCAGGATATCGCGCCTTTCGGACACGGCACGCAACGCGTGGCGGCCACGCTGGCAGAATGCTTTCCTGACGCCCGCGTCATGCGCATTGATCGCGACAGCACGCGCCGTAAAGATGCGTGGCCACAGATGCTGAAAGACATCCAGGAAAAGCGGGTGGACATTCTTGTCGGAACGCAGATTCTAGCCAAGGGGCATGATTTCCCCAATCTGTCGCTCGTGGCCATACTGAATTCGGACGCTTCGCTATACAGTACCGATTTTCGTGCTTCCGAGCGTTTATTTGCGCAGTTGATGCAAGTCGCTGGCCGTGCGGGACGCTCGGGTATTGAAGGAGAGGTATTGATTCAAACGGAGTTCCCTGGTCATCCGCTATATCATGCGCTTCAGAAGCAGGATTATGACGCGCTAGCCCGAACGTTGCTGGAAGAGAGAAGAGCGGCGGGATTCCCGCCTTTCGTGTATCAGGCTTTATTGCGAGCGGAGGCGCCGGAGATTGGCGTGGCGCTGAGTTTTCTCGCCAGCGCGGCATCTATCGCGCAGGCGCCGGAAGAAGTCGAAGTATTCGATCCTGTGCCCGCCCAAATGTCACGCCTCAAGGGAATGGAGCGGGCGTATCTGCTGGCGCAGTGCGGCTCCCGCAAACAACTACAGGCATTCCTCGCGGGGTGGAGATCAAGACTCGACGCGCTTCCGAGCCGCAAGGTGCGGTGGATATTGGACGTAGATCCCCTTGAGTTTTGAACGCACCGGACCATATCGGGCGAGCGTAATCGGTCAACGGCTCTTCCGCTGGAGTCAAAAAACGACGGCCGCCATCAGCGCATGGGGGGAGCGGATGTTTTGTTTTATACTCGCGTTCTTTAAATAGCAAAGGAGCGTTTGGAAAATTTAATATTTCCATTCCAGCAAGAATAATGGCAACCACCCACAAGAACAGCGCGTCGATCGAAAACACCAACGCCACCTGGTCAGGGCGCTTCGCGGAACCGGTTTCGGAACTGGTGCAACGGTACACCGCATCGGTGAATTTTGACCAACGGCTGGCGGAGTATGACATCCAGGGGTCTCTCGCCCACGCGGGCATGCTTGCAGCCGGAGGCATCATTAGCGCCGATGACCTGGCTGCGATCGAGTCTGGTTTAGCTGAGATTTTGAACGAAATACGGCGCGGCGAGTTTACCTGGAAGCTGGAACTGGAAGACGTGCATCTCAATATCGAGAAACGTCTTATCACTCTTATTGGAGATGCCGGCAAGCGCTTGCATACCGCGCGGTCGCGCAATGACCAGGTGGCGACGGATGTGCGCCTGTATCTGCGCGCCGCCATCGACAATATCGTTGATCTCATACATGCGCTTCAGCGCGCGCTGCTCGATCTGGCTGAAGCGCATGTGGATACGCTGATGCCGGGTTTCACGCACTTGCAAGTCGCGCAACCCGTCGTATTCGGTCACCATCTCATGGCTTATTTCGAGATGTTGAAGCGGGATGCTCAACGCTTGTCCGACTGCAGAAAGCGCGTGAACAAACTGCCGTTGGGAGCAGCAGCATTGGCGGGTACAAGTTATTCAATCAACCGCGAAATGGTAGCGCGACAATTGGGGTTCGACGGGGTTTGCGAAAATTCCCTCGACGCGGTTTCCGACCGTGATTTTGCGATTGAGTTCTGTGCCGCGGCAACACTCGTGATGACGCACCTGTCGCGCTTATCAGAAGAATTGATCTTATGGATGAACCCCTCCTTCGGCTTTATCGACCTTCCCGACCGGTTCTGCACCGGCTCATCCATCATGCCGCAAAAAAAGAACCCCGATGTGCCGGAGCTGGTGCGTGGAAAGACAGGGCGCGTTAATGGACATCTCATTGCCCTGCTCACGCTGATGAAGGCTCAGCCGCTGGCATACAACAAGGACAACCAGGAAGACAAGGAGCCGCTGTTTGATACGGTAGACACGCTCATGGACACGCTGCGAATCTATGCGGACTTGATAGCGGGCATTAGGGTCAACCGGGACGCGATGCGCGACGCGGCTATGCGGGGCTACGCCACGGCTACTGATCTGGCCGATTATCTGACAAAAAAAGGGTTGCCTTTCCGCGAGGCGCACGAGGCAGTAGCCCAAGCCGTGCGCTTCTCCGACGGAAGCGGCCGCGACCTCAGCGCACTCAGCCTGCCCGAGTTGCAGCAATTTTCGAGTCTAATCGACGATGATATCTTTGCGTTGCTAACGCTTCAGGGGTCGGTCGACAGCCGCAACCACATCGGTGGAACAGCGCCGGTACAGGTAAGCGCGGCGATCGCAAGGGCAAGGACATGGCTGGCCGGCGACGAACAGCTGCAAAGCGGATAACGTATATTCATGACGTCATGGACCGAAATTGCCGCGCAGATCTCCAGTTCAGAAGGGATTCCGTTTGTTGTGGAGAAAGTTGCGTCCATCGGCGGCGGCTGCATCAACCGAACTTATAGGGTGGGGGGCAGCGGACGCGAGTTTTTTGTCAAATTGAACAACGCGGATGCCTTGGCCATGTTCGAGGCGGAAGCGGCAGGGCTCAAGGAAATCCTGGGATCCCGGTCCCTGCGTGCTCCGGCGCCACTGTGCTGGGGGACCAATAGCACTGAGGCGTGGCTGGTGCTGGAGTATCTGGAGATGAACGATGCTGGTCGGAGCGGCGCAATCGCCCTGGGGCAGCGACTTGCCACGATGCATCGTTTCTCGTCGCAAAAATTCGGGTGGATACGCGACAACACGATTGGCTCTACCCCCCAGATCAACAAATTCTCAACCGGATGGACAGAGTTCTGGCGCGAACGCCGTCTGGGTTATCAGCTGAGGCTGGCGAGAGCGAATGGCTATACGGGCAGGCTACAGAAGCAAGGTGAGCAATTGATGGAACGGCTCGACCATTTTTTTCCAGGTCCGCAGCCGATTCCCTCTCTATTGCACGGCGATTTATGGGCGGGTAATTTTCGTTTCGACGACTCGGGACAACCGGTGGTATTTGATCCTGCCGTGTATTACGGCGACCGTGAGACGGATATTGCCATGACCGAGCTATTCGGCGGATTTGCGAATTCGTTTTATGCGGCTTATGGGGAAGCATACCCCCTGGAACCCGAGTACGAGACCCGTAAAACACTCTACAATCTCTATCACATACTAAACCATCTCAATCTGTTTGGGGGCGGCTACCTTCGCCAGGCGGAACAGACGACGGGTAGGCTGCTGGCGGAAGTCAGCTAATAAGCTTGATCCATCCGCCCCAAGGCTACACACCCCGGTGGAAGGAATGCTTCTTCAATCAGATCGCGCGCAGCAATGCCTCTGGGTGGTGTCTTACGCACACTGAAATACCAGCCCCGCGTGCTCTCGCATTCGGTGGAAACGGATGGTTTCCCAGCTTTCCTCGGCAACGCTCAGTTCAGCGCCAAATGATGCAAGGAAGGCCGGGGCGTTGACTGCGTCATACGCCACCCGATGCGCGTTGGAATCGATAAAGCGCCTGAGTTCGCGTTCGTCTTCCGCGGTAACCCAACGCGCAAGCTGGAACTTGGAGGGGACGAGCATCGCGTCGACGCCATACTCGTGTTTGAGTCGGTGCGCCACCACGTCGAACTGCAGGGTACCCACGGCGCCCAGCAGCAGAGTACTGCTGGAATGCGGCCGAAATACCTGGATCGCGCCCTCCTCGCCCAATTGGGCGAGTCCCAATTTGAGCTGCTTGCTCCGCATCGGGTCCGCAATTTCCACCGTCTGAAAGATTTCGGGGGCAAAAAAAGGCAAGCCGGTAAACTGCAGGCGTTCACCTTCTGTCAAAGTATCCCCCAATTGTAGCGTTCCATGGTTGGGGATGCCGATGATATCGCCGGGATAGGCGATGTCTAGCAAGTCCCGCCTCTGAGAGAGAAACGATACGACCCCGTTCGTCCGAATGTCCTTATCGTTACGCACGATTTTCAGATTCATGCCGCGCTCGAACCGCCCCGAACAGATCCTGACGAAGGCGATTCGATCACGGTGGGCTGGGTTCATGTTGGCCTGAATCTTGAAGACCACCCCGGAAAACCTCTGCTCGCCGGGTTGCACTTCGCGCTGCAGGGCCATGCGTGATCCCGGCGGCGGCGCGAGACCTACCAGCGCATCAAGGACTTCACAGATGCCGAAGTTGTTGATGGCCGAGCCAAAAAATACCGGTGTTTGCTTCCCGGCAAGGAAGGCGGCTTGGTCGAATTCAGGGGACGCCCCGCGTATAAGCTCGATTTCCTGCTGCATTTCGGCGGCGGTATCCCCAAACCGAAGTGCGATTGCGGGGTTATCCAGACCGTGGATGATTTCGTCATCCTCATCCAGCCGATCCGAGCCCGGACGAAAAACGCGCATCTGGTCGCGCTGCAAGTCGAATACGCCGTTGAAACTGCGACCCATGCCCACAGGCCAGGTAAACGGCACTGCCGCCATGCGCAGCGTTCGTTCGATCTCATCAATTAGATCCAGCGGGGGTCGCACCTCCCGGTCCATCTTGTTAATGAACGTGATGATAGGCGTATTACGCGCCCGGCATACGTCCAGCAAGCGTAACGTCTGCGCTTCGACACCGTTGGCTGCATCGATCACCATCAAGGCTGCATCCACGGCAGTCAGGACACGATACGTATCTTCGGAGAAATCCTGATGCCCGGGGGTATCCAGAAGGTTGATGACGCAGCCAGCGTACTCCATCTGCATAACCGAACTGGCTACCGAGATACCACGCTGTTTCTCGATTTCCATCCAGTCCGAGGTGGCGTGCCGGCTTGCCTTGCGCGCCTTGACACTCCCGGCGATATGAATTGCGCCGGCAAACAAAAGCAGCTTTTCGGTAAGCGTCGTCTTACCCGCGTCCGGATGAGAAATTATCGCAAACGTGCGACGCCGCGCCACTTCCTGACTGACCATTCTGAATATTCCTTATGCTTGCTGAGAATCTTGTTCCTGGGGATACAAATAGCAACGCGCGGTATGCGTTGAACTAAATGTGCTTGTTGCGGGGTAAATTTCTCGGCACACGGGCATGGCGTGCGGGCACCGGGGGTGAAAATGACAGCCAGCAGGCGGATGCGCAGGTGAGGGAAGATCGCCGTGCAAATGGATAATATGGCGTTTTGATTCGAGCTCGATCACCGGCACCGCCGACAGCAGGGCCTGAGTATAAGGGTGCTTGGGGCTGGTCAGCACTTCATCCACCGTTCCGCGTTCGACGATTCTTCCCAGATACATCACAGCGACTTCATCAGCGAGATATTCCACCACGGAGATATTGTGGGTTATGAATAGATACGCCAAGCCGAGATTGCTCTGCAATTCCTTCAACAGATTCAAAATCTGGGCTTGCACGGAGACGTCCAGCGCGCTGGTGGGCTCATCGCAAATGATAAGCTTCGGGTTGACGGCCAAAGCTCGGGCGATTGCAATACGCTGGCGCTGCCCCCCGGAAAATTCATGCGGATAGCGCCACTTGGCTTCGGGCGGCAACCCGACGCTATCCAATAGCGCATCCATACTCTGTCCCTGAGGTATCTTTCGCTGCGGTATCTTTCGTGGAAACACCCCAGCCTGAAGCTCCGCCGCTCTTCCGTCGCTTCCATTGCCGACATTCAGTGAATTAATGCCTTCTTCGATGATGTCGACGATGCGCATCCTCGGATTGAGCGAGGAATACGGGTCTTGGAATATTAGCTGGAACTCGGCACGCATGCGTCTAAGCCGGTTGCGTTCCAGCCCTACCAGTTCCAGCCCGTTGTAGCGTACGCTGCCCGAGGTGGGTGGAATGAGTTGCAGGATACTCTTCCCGACTGTTGTCTTCCCGCAACCGGACTCGCCCACCAGCGCCAGCGTCTTTCCCCGACCAATGTGAAGCGATACGCCATCCACCGCTTTGACGTATCCCACCACGTTTTTCATCAGCCCCTTGCGGATGGGAAAGTGGACCTTCAGGTCCGTAACCGACAGCAAATATGCGTCGGTGGTGGTTGCACCGGCAGGCGGATGCGACCCGATCTGCGCTGTAAACTCGTCCACAGCGCCAGGGTTATCAACGGTATTGGTGTTCTCCCGGAGCTGCCGGCCGGACGCTTGCTCGGCGGCGAGTGATCCGGCGTCCGCACCATAAAGATGACATCTTACGTGATGTTCCCCGGCTACAATGGACCAGCCCGGTGCCGCCTCATGACATAAGTCCCATGCATGCTCGCAGCGGTCCGCGAAACGACAGCCGACAAATTCCTGCGATAAGGGGGGCACGTTCCCGCTTATGGCTGCCAGGCGCAAACCTTGCCGGCGCCTGTTTCTCCCCGGAAGGGAAGCGAGCAACTTGCGCGAATAGGGATGCGCGGGAGCCTGAAAAAACGCATCCCGTGCGGCAGTCTCCACGATTTCGCCAGCGTACATTATTCCTACCCGATGCGCCATTTCGGCGGCAACGCCAAGATCGTGCGTAATGAGCAGAATCGCCATACCGTCACGCTGTTGGAGAGTACGCATGAGGTCAAGCACCTGCGCCTGGATGGTCACATCTAGGGCAGTCGTCGGCTCATCGGCGATTAGAAGCTCGGGTTGTCCCGCCAGCGCCATGGCTATCATCATCCGCTGCTTCATTCCACCCGAGAACTGAAACGGATATTCATGCATGCGGCGCGGCGCGTCGGGTATTCCCACTTGATTCAAGATTTCCACGATGCGCTCTTGCTCGGCCATACCGCGAAGATCGAAGTGGCGGCGAAGAACCTCGCCGATTTGCTCCGCCACGGTCATGACCGGATTCAGGCTTAGCATTGGCTCCTGAAAGATCATGCTGATGCGCTTTCCACGAACGCCGCGCATGGCCGCTTCCGGCAGCAGAAGCAAATCCTTTTCGCCCAGCCTGACCGACCCTCCCACAATTTCGCCCGACTCGGGCAGAAGCCGCATTATGGAAAGAGCGGTCATGGATTTACCGCAACCTGATTCGCCTAGCAAGGCGAAAGTCTCGCCTTTCCCAATCTCCAGCGTAAGCCCATCCACCGCATGTACCACCGTTGTATCGGTGTAGAGAATGGTTTCGAGATTTTGTATTCTCAATACCGGGCTCATCACAAAAATGAGTCCTCGGGCCTGGCTGAAGCGGTTTCAACTTCTGGCTTTTTCTGGATTTTTTTTCGGTGGAAGGCTTTAACCCTTGTCGACAAGTTCTTGGCTCGGGGGTCAAAAGCATTCTGTACCGCATCAGCGAATAGATTGGCGCTCAATACCAACGCAAACATGAAGCTGAAAGCGGCGAGCAATGCCCACCATACCATCGGCTCGCGCGCCATTTCCATGCGCGCGGCGTTAATCATAGTGCCAAAACTGATCATGGAGGGGTCCACGCCGACGCCTACGTAAGAAAGCACGGCCTCGGCCAGAACCAGACCGCTGAAGTCCATTACCGTCGATATCAGCACGATATGCATCACGTTGGGAAGGATGTGGCGGCTGATAATCCGCCAATGAGACACACCGAACGCATGGGCCGCTTGAATATACTCCATCTCCCTCAGTTTCAGGGTTTCACCGCGCAACAGCCGACACAAGCCGGTCCAGCTCGTTACCCCGAGTATGACGCACAGAAACAGCAGACGCAGGTCGGCGCGTGCCGCAACCGTGTCGAACAACTCCGGACGAGTTTCGATATATACCTGCATCATCAATACGGCGGCGGCAATCAGCAAAACGCTGGGAATCGAACTGAGCGTCGTATACAGGTATTGAATCACATCATCCACCCAGCCACGGAAATATCCCGCAGTGATACCCAGGAGCAGCGCAAAAGGCAACATCATCAATGTGGTGAGCGTGCCAATCACGAGCCCGGTGCGGATGCTTTTAAGCGATAGATAAAAAACGTCCTGCCCCACCTTATCCGTGCCGAATATATGGTAACTGCTGCACAACGCCAATGCCGCGCCGAGTAATACCAGTATCAGCGCGAGCATGATGCTAACGGCGTACCATGGGGTTGCGGTGGTACGGCACCGTATCGCGGCAAGTGCGGACATGAACGTTTCATTTCTTTGTCGCGCCAATGTCACAGCTAGCAAGGCGATCAGGACACCGCAGAGGAGCAGCCCCCCTACTGCGCCCGTCGCAGCCCTCGCCATAATGTCCGGCATAAGCTCTAGTTCCGGGTCCTGTAAATGCGCTCCGCCGTACTTCAGTCGAGGAAACTCGCGCGTCTGCCCGCCATCCGGAAGCTCTACCGTTTCGCGCGCATACAGATGAGCGGCAAACGGCGCGGAATAGGTCTTTTCCACGCGCGTGCGGAGAGGAGCCGCAATTAGGTCCAGCAAGCTCAGCACTTCAACGCTGTAAGCTGTCTCACTAACCGCGCCGTTGTCGCCGTTGCCAAGTTCGGTAGCGGGACGGAAATGTACCGTATCAAGTAATCCGGTAATGATAAAGAAGACCAGCACCGTGAGCGCGGACATACCGCTCGCGCTATGGCCCACGCGCCGCCACGGAGCCAGAAGGTGCTCGTTTCGCCGTATATGCCAGACAAGCACGAGCACAACCGCTACCAGCAGGTAGACGAGTGCGTCTGTCCACAGGACTACGGGTTTGAAAGACATGACAACTGCCGCGATCGCTCCATTATTCCATTCTTATTCTGGGGTCGACCAGCGTATAGGAAATATCCGTCAATATCAGCCCGACGATATACAACAGGGATCCAAGAAAAACCATAGCCCGCACCACCGCAAAATCCTGTGAATTGATCGCATCGATGGTATAACTCCCCAAACCCGGGATGCCAAAAAAGGACTCGGCAATGAGACTGCCCAGAAAAAGCAAAGGGATCACGACCACCGTTCCAGTCAATATCGGTATGAGCGCATTTCTCAGCACGTGCCCAAACAGCACGATACGCTCTGATAAACCCTTGGCCCGCGCGGTGCGGACGTAATCCCTGCTCATTTCTTCAAGAAAGATCGTGCGGTACCAGCGAGTATTGGCTCCGGCGCCGCTAATCACGCCGATAATCACGGGCAGTATGAGGAACTTCGCAGCGTCCATCCCGTAGCCGTAACCTGAAATAGGTACGAGATGCCATAGTTTGCTGATCAGGAATTGTCCGCCGATAATGTAGAAGAGGCTGGAGATGGACATTAGCGCGACGCATAGTACCACACCCCAGAAATCCACATACGTCGCCCGAAAAAACACCATCGTCAGCGCAAACACGATATAGACGCCCAGTCCCAGCAAGAATACCGGCAGCGCAATTGAAAGACTGGGTATCATCCGTTTTCTTATCTCATAGGCAATATCGCGCCCGTCGTCGGCCCGGCCAAAACGGAACGCAAACATGGATACCGACTTCTCAAAAAAAACCGTCCGGGTCAGTTTGGAGAAACCTTGCTCGGCATTATTGAACATCAACGGCTTGTCGTATCCACGCTCCTGCTTCCACCGGACGATGGCCTCGGGCGTCACGCGCTTGATGCCAAGCTGCATCCGAGCCATATCGTCGGGCGTATTCACCACGAAAAACAAGGTGAAAGTAATCAGGTTAACGCCAATCAGAATTGGAATCGCGTAAAACAAACGCCGGACAATGTAGTTAAGCATCTAATCTTGATTTTAGGCGGTGCTCAAGCGGGCTTGATGTCGCGGCTGGTTATTCCCGCGCTCCGTTCCCTGTGGCGATAAACCATTACCGCGGGGATCAGGCTGGCCAAAAGCAGTATTGCTACCAGCACAACCGGCCACAGCACTGGTTCATTCCATTCTCGCCGTTTCTCGGCTCTCAAGCTGCCATCTATGCGGAAGTATTTAATATTGTTGTGTGACAGTCTGTTCGGCTTAACATTCTCGTACCACGCGTGATATAACCCGTACTCCTTGGGGTGATAACCCCATAGCCAAGGCGCATCGCGACGCAGGATGCTCACCATGCGGTCAATGATGCGTTGGCGTTCCGGGCCGTTCTCCATATTCTTCATCTGCTCGAACAATCGGTTGTATTCGGAATTAGAGTAATTTGAGGCGTTTTCGCCCTCGCTCCCCGCCTTTCGCTGCGGACCGTGCAGAAGGAACAGGAAATTCTCCGCGTCCGGGTAGTCCGCATTCCATCCCCACTCGAAAATTTGCGCATTGCCCTTGCGTATCTTGTCCTGGAAACGGTTGTAGTCTGTACTTCGGACCACGAGCTGGATATTGAGTTTCTGAAATTGTTTCCGCATCCAGTCGAGACTTGATTTATCCTCGGCGCTACGGGCGGTAACGTCAAAGTACAGTACCAGCGGCGCTCCCGTCCGGGCATCCCTGCCGTTCGGATAGCCCGCCTCAGCCAGAAGCGCTTTTGCAGCTTCGATCGGTTTGCGCCGGGCACGTCCATTGACCCAATCGTACACTACTGGGTTCACACCCTCCTTGCCCTCGCGATGGCCTGCGATACCCGGCGGGATCGGCCCTTGCGCCGGAATGCCACGGCCGTTGGCAAATATCGAAACGTACTCTTCGTAATCAACTGCAATCGAGATCGCCTGCCGCAGCTTTCTTGCCGCCTCCTGTCCCTGCTTACCTACACCGCCTACTACCGGGTCTAACATATTAAAACCCATATAATTGGTGGACGCTGCCACAGCGGTTTCCAGCCTGATGCCCTGCTGCTTCATCGCTTCCGTCACTGTGGCTTCTCCCTGCCCCGTCAGTTGTACTGCCTGATCGAAACTGTCGGAACCAATGGCGGAAGCGTCATAGTATCCCTGGAGGAACTTGTTCCAGCGCGGAATGCTTTCCTTGTCACGGCTGTATATGACTTTCTCAATGAATGGCAACGGCTTGCCGGCATCCTTCAGCAAGCCCTCGTCTACGTCCTCGGGTGGGCCTTCCGTCGGATAGGCTTCGCCGTGAAAATTCGGGTTTTTCTCAAGTATCATTACGCGGTTTGGATCGTTTTCGGTCAACATATAGGGACCAGTACCCACGGGGTACCAGTCCAGTGTGATGTTTTTTTCCGCCATTCCGCGTTGACCGTAAAAACGCTCCGCCTCCCACGGGATGGGCGCAAAAAAAGGCATTGCCAGCCAGTACAGGAACTGCGGGTATTTCCCCTTGATCTTGATGCGATAAGTATGCGTATCCACAACCTGGGCGCCCTCGAGAGGGAAACTGTGGAGGTCCAGATAGGTGTCCGCGCCTTTTTGGTTGAACTGCGCCTGGGCCGTTACAGTCTCCAGCGTTGCTGAATATTCCTTAAGTCCGACGATATAGTCCGACATCAAACCCAATATCGGTGAATGCAGCTTCGGATGCGCCAACCGCTTAACCTGGAAAACGTAGTCATGAGCCGTGAGTTCCCGCGAGCCGCTAAGGGGAAAGTCACTCAGCTTGTAAATGCCCGCAAGATCCTTTGCTGACAGGGAATGATAGAGAAGTTCACCGCCCTCGTTTCTGGCAAATGCGGGGTGAGGTTGGTAACGAATTCCGGGCTTGATCGAAATTTCATAAACCGTATAGGCGATCTGCGCTGCATTGGCGTCATCCGCCAGCCGCTCCCCGCTCTGGCCGAAATATTGTACCACCGGCATTTTTGCTGCTGCCGATGGGATCAGTTCATAAGGACGCTTCAGATAATGGTATTGCAGCGGCGGCTCGTAGATCTGAGCCGTAAACAGAATTTCGTTTGAGCTATAGGACTGCACCGGGTCCAGGTGCTTGGGGCGTTCCGCAAAGGCGCTATAAAGTATATTTTTGTCTGCATCCGCGGCAGGGTAGGGGCTATTCCAGGGGTTGCCGCTGCACGCGCTAACCAGAATCACGGGCAGTACCGGAACATATTTCAGGGCCGCCTTAATAACGCGCCCGAGACGTGAGCCGCGGGAAAAACCAGATGGCGTGGCCGATGAGCGCATCGGGAAAAGTCTGCAACTCGGCAGGCTTCGAAATTGTTCCGCTCGGCGGTAACGCTCTGTAGTACCGGAGTCGCCACCGGACGCTGGACATTGGGATGCCCATGCGAGGATCTTTTTAGTCAAATATCTGGAAATCAGGTTACGCGAAACTGACCCGCTCCGCCCGCGCGCGCCTCGGCTTCGACACGTTCCGTTTCGCCACGCTGCCGCCGCGCCTGCGCATTGCGCAACCGTGGATTTACTAGGGGGATCCGCTAAAGCTGCCTTCATTGATGCAAGTGTAGCGTATAACCGACATGGAGACTGAGCACCGGCCAGCTAAAATTCGATGATTCCACAAGCGCCAATAACTTGACGCTATAATCCCCCCGATCGTTCAATACATTGCAAGGATATAACATGACACTGCTCGCCGATAAGCGGATCCTCATCGCCGGATTGCTCAGTAATCGCTCCATTGCTTATGGAATTGCGAAGGCGATGCATCGCGAAGGCGCGAAATTGGCCTTCACTTATCAGGGAGAGGGAATCCGCGAACGCGTTGCTAAACTCATCACCGAGTTTGATAGCGATTTGCTATTTCCTTGCGATGTTTCAAATGATGAGGACATTGCGAAGTGTTTCGACAGCCTGGGACAACACTGGGATGGCCTTGACGGCATCGTTCACTCCATCGCTTTTGCGCCACGGGAGGCTTTGAGCGGAGACTATCTGGAAAGTGTCAATCGGGAAGCTTTTCGCATCGCGCACGATGTAAGCTCCTATAGCTTCGCAGCTTTGGCAAAAGCCGGCCTGCCGCTGATGCAGGGGCGCAATGGTGCCCTTCTCACGCTTACCTACCTGGGCTCGGCTCGCGTTATGCCGAGTTACAACGTCATGGGACTGGCTAAGGCAAGTCTTGAGGCAAACGTGCGCTTCATGGCATCCAGCCTTGGGCCCAAGGGGATACGGGTCAATGCCATTTCCGCTGGTCCAATCAAAACCCTGGCCGCAGCCGGAATCAGCAACTTCGGAAAATTGTTGAGCTATACCGAAAAAGTCGCCCCGTTACGTCGAAATGTTTCGATCATGGAGGTAGGCAACACGGCCGCCTTTTTGTGCAGCGACCTCGCGAGCGGCATCACCGGAGAAATTACCCATGTGGACGCGGGGTTCAACACGATAGCGTTTGACGTCATCGACTCCTGCCCTTAGTGGATAAATGCCTTTCTAGTTAACGCTCCTGACCGAAACGTCATAACGCGTCCTAACACCCGCTAAATAGGATGTCAGTTCCTCCTGGGTAAGCAACTGCTGCAGTTGTTTCGCAAAAGCTCTGCGTGTAGCCACGTCTGGCACCTCTGGCTGAACGACACGACTGACCCGAATCAAAGTGAAACCGCCTTTAGGATTCTCCACCCCCGTATAAGATGGCAATGCCGCGGTATCAGTCTTGAATGCGGCGCGCAGCGTATCGTTATCGAGACCCTGCGGATCCTTTCGCGAGACCCGCTGAGCTGCGCTCCAGGTAATGTCGGTTCGCTTTCCCGCATGTAACTGCGCAAGCTTTTCCTTGCCCTCCTTAGTCGCCAGCGCTCGCGCTTCCTGCTGCGCTACCACCGCAGAAATTTTATCCTTCAACTCCGCAATAGAGGGCATCCGGGCTGGTCTATGGTCAAGGACCCTCGCCGCAACCAGGGTGTTGGGCGCGACCTCGACCGCTTCCGTGTTGCGCTTGTTCTTTAGTGCATCCTCCGCGAATATCGCCTGCAGCAGTCTCGCGTTGGTCAAGTATGGTGGCTGGCCCGAGTCTCTGCCTATCCAGTCACTTCGCTGAACAGGTAAGTTAAATTTTTCCACGGCGGGCTGAAGGCTATCGCTCTGCTCATAAACTAAATTGCTGAAGCCATCCGCTACTTCGCCGAAAAGCTTGCCGGCTTTCTCGTTTTTGATTTGCTGCTCAACCTGACCTTTTACCTCGTTAAAATCAACCGCCTTCGCACCTTTGATCGCCGTGAGTTTAATGATGTGAAAACCAAAGTCTGTCTCGACGATATTACTGATGTCATCCGGCTTCATCTGGAAAACAACGTCCTCAAAAGCCTTGACCATCATATTGCGTCCAAAATAGCCAAGATCCCCGCCATTGGCTGCCGAGCCCGGGTCTTGGGAATTCTGCTTGGCAAGCTCGGCAAAATTTTGCGGGGCTTTCCTCGCCTGGATGAGTAATTGCTCGGCTTTGGCCCGCGCTGCCTGCCGCTCGGCGTCGGAGGCGGATGCCGGAGCGCTTAGCAGGATGTGGCTGGCGCGTCGTTCTTCCGTCTGGCCGAATTCACTCCTGTGCTCGTCAAAATATTTCATCGCCTCTTCTGTACTCACGGGCGATTGTTCAGCTAATTTTTCCAGCGAAAGCACCACGTATTCAACTTGTACTTGTTCCGGCAGCTGGAACTCAGCCTGGTGGGAGTCGTAATAAGCCTTGATGGCCGCATCGTCGGGTTTGACACGCCCCAGGAACTCGGCCGGTAGTATTTGAACAAGGCTGATTTCGCGCTGTTCTTCGCTCAGCCTTAGCAATTTTTCCGCTACTGTGTCTGAAACGAAGCCATTTTCGCCATAAGGCGCAATCAGTTGCTGGCGCATGAGTTCCTGCCGCACCCGGGCTTCAAATGTTCGCGGAGTCATACCCTGGCCCCGCAGCAACTCTTCGTAGCGCTGCTTCGAAAACTTGCCATCTTCCTGAAAAGCGGAAATGTTTTGTATCATCTCCACCAATTGCGGGTCGAGTACGGCTAAGCCTGCGCTGGATGCCTCATGCTTTAACAAGCGTTGCTGAATCAGCCCCTCAAGGACCGCGGTTCGCACTTCGGGCCTGTCCAGCATGGTATCGTTAAAATTCTCTCCCATCGTTGCTCGCATGCTTTCCTGCTGATTGCGCATCGCCTGGTCGAATTCCTGGCGCTGGATTTTCTCTCCTGCGGCCATGGCGATGAAATCTTCGCCCTCATTGCTCTGATACGACTCGAGGCCCCAGAACAGGAACGGCAGCACGGCAAGACCCATGATGATCTGGACGATTCGTCTTTTTCTATGGACAAAATCAAACATTAATCGAGAAAAATGAACAAAAAAGGCGAACTTGCGTTCGCCCTGGTTTAACACAAAGCTGGCGGAGTGGACGGGACTCGAACCCGCGACCCCCGGCGTGACAGGCCGGTATTCTAACCAACTGAACTACCACTCCAACAATCTAATAATTTTCGCTGGTGGGTGCTGACGGGGTCGAACCGCCGACATTCGCCTTGTAAGGGCGACGCTCTACCAACTGAGCTAAGCACCCCGGCTAAAAGACTTCTAGTTTACTGCATCCTTGAGCGCCTTGCCAGCGCTGAATTTCGGGACTTTCGCAGCCTTGATCTTGATCGCTGCGCCCGTCCGGGGATTACGGCCCGTACGAGCCGCACGCTTGCCCACCCTGAAGGTTCCAAAGCCGACGAGGGTTACACTCTCGCCTTTCTTGAGAGCGGCTTTAATAGCGGATAATGCGCCGTCCAACGCTTGTCCCGCAGAGGCTTTGGAAATATCGGAAGACTTGGCGATGGCATCGATGAGTTCGGCTTTGTTCACGTGGTTCCCCTTTCGTTATTGTTAAAATACTTTTGACCCTGCAATCGGTTTATATCAAGCCGCTTGGGCTTGGTCAAGATTATTCAGGATAAAAACGGGCTCAACGGCGACACCTGGAGTTTAACCCAGCCCGCCGTCGAACCCGAACACATTTTTTTCCTAGTGCTTAATCACCGTGCTGGTCACATCCCCCTCAACCGCAACAGGTGCAGGAACAGCCGAGGCGGACGCGGGGAGCGGCTCCGGCTTCCGTTCCAGGGCGAAATCGAGTACCTGATCGATCCATTTTACCGGGTGGATATCCAGCCGGTTTTTAATGTTCTCGGGGATTTCGGTCAAATCCTTGACGTTGTCCTCGGGGATCAGTACGGATTTGATACCTCCACGGTGAGCCGCCAACAGTTTTTCCTTGAGTCCTCCAATAGGCAAAACCTCACCTCGCAAAGTGATTTCCCCTGTCATCGCCACCGTCGCTCGAGCAGCAATGCCTGTCAGCGCCGACACCATGGCTATACAAATGCCGATTCCGGCGCTCGGACCATCCTTCGGGGTCGCCCCCTCCGGCAAGTGGATATGAATATCGCTCTTCTGGTAAAAATCCTCGGAAATACCCAGTGTCCTCGAACGGCTGCGCACAACGGACAGCGCGGCCTGGATTGACTCCTGCATCACCTCGCCCAATTTTCCTGTGGTAATCGTTTTTCCCTTCCCAGGCAGCACGACTGCCTCAATGGTCAGCAGCTCCCCTCCCACTTCCGTCCACGCCAGACCGGTAACGTGTCCCACCTGATTTTTCTCTTCAGCCACCCCATAGGTGTAGCGCCGTACGCCAAGATACTTATCGAGATTGCGACCGGTGACCGTGACCTTTTTCTGACCGCTTTTCAAAAGTAGCGCCTTAACCACTTTTCGGCATATTTTGGAGATTTCCCGTTCCATGGCACGAACCCCGGCCTCACGCGTGTAATAGCGGGTGATATCTCGTAATGCCGATTCCGATACCGCCAGTTCCTGCTCCTTCAATCCATGATTTTTCATTTGCTTGGGCAGCAGGTAGCGCATGGCGATGTTGAGCTTCTCATCCTCCGTATATCCCGAGAGCCTAATCACCTCCATCCGGTCCAGCAGGGCTGGGGGTATGTTAAGCGTGTTCGCCGTTGCCACAAACATGACATCCGACAAATCATACTCAACCTCAACATAATGATCCACGAATGAATTGTTCTGTTCCGGATCCAGCACTTCCAGGAGCGCCGAGGAAGGATCCCCGCGAAAATCCATGCCCATCTTGTCGACTTCATCAAGCAGGAACAAGGGATTCTTGACACCCACCTTGGTCATGTTCTGCAAGATCTTGCCTGGCATGGATCCGATATAGGTCCGCCGATGACCGCGTATTTCGGCCTCATCCCGAACGCCTCCCAGGGACATGCGCACAAACTTCCGATTGGTGGCTCGGGCAATGGACTGGCCGAGCGATGTCTTACCCACTCCCGGCGGGCCCACAAGGCAGAGAATGGGCGCTTTCAACTTATCCACACGCTGCTGCACCGCCAGGTACTCGACAATGCGCTCCTTGACTTTTTCAAGACCATAATGGTCTTGTTCCAGCACGACTTCTGCGGCAGAAAGATTTTTACTGATTTTGCTTTTTTTCTTCCATGGCAACGCCACCAGTGCGTCAATATAATTGCGCACGACGGTGGCTTCTGCAGACATGGGAGACATCAGGCGCAGTTTTTTCAGTTCGGCTTCAGCCTTGGCGCGCGCATCCTTCGGCATCTGAGCGGACTTGATTTTCTTATCGACCTCTTCGAGATCAGCGCCATCTTCGCCTTCACCCAGTTCTTTCTGGATGGCTTTTACCTGTTCGTTGAGATAGTAGTCGCGCTGACTTTTCTCCATCTGGCGCTTCACCCTGCCCCGGATGCGTTTTTCGACTTGAAGAATATCAAGTTCGGTCTCAAGCAACCCCAACAGATGCTCGAGCCGTTTCGGCACATCAAAAATTTCCAGCACCTCCTGCTTCTGCTCGAGTTTCAGCGGCAAATGCGCGGCGATCGTGTCAGCCAAACGTCCCGCTTCATCGATGCCGCTTAATGAGGTCAGAATCTCGGGTGGTATTTTTTTGTTGAGCTTTACATACTGGTCGAATTGCGCGAGCAATGCTCGACGCATTGCTTCAACCTCATGGTTGTCCACCGCATCCGGCGGGAGTAGCGAAGCCTGGCCAGTGAAATAATTGCCGTCATCGACGACCTTTATAATGCGGGCACGACGCCCGCCTTCAACCAGCACCTTGACGGTACCGTCCGGCAATTTGAGCATCTGGAGCAGATTGGCGACGCTGCATACGCTGTAGAGATCGTCCGGCGCAGGCTCGTCCTTGGCCGCGAATTTCTGCGCCACGAGCAGTATACTCTTGCCCGACTCCATGGCGACTTCCAGCGCCTTTATCGACTTTGGCCGTCCGACAAAAAGGGGGATCACCATGTGCGGAAAGACAACGACATCCCGCAATGGCAATAGCGGCAACGAAATTTGACTAGGATCAATGATTGAAGAGGACATATCGGCTCGCACCTATGAGAACAAACAGAGTTAAGAGGTTATGGGGGCACCGCGGTAAAATTCAAGACACGGGCCCAACCAAGCCGGGCAAATAATGAACGTGAGCTACGCCGGTTAACAGCTCTTGGCCACCTTCGGTTTATCCGAATAAATCAGGATTGGTTTGACATCGCCGTTGACTGAGCCGTAATCAATTACCACTTTGGCTACATTTTCCAATGACGGCAAATCGAACATCGTATCAAGCAAGGTACTCTCCAGAATCGAGCGTAAGCCGCGAGCGCCCGTTTTTCGGGCCAGCGCTCTCCTGGCAATCGCTTTGAGGGCCTGCTCCCGAAACTCGAGATCGACGCCGCCTTCCATATGGAACATTTTCTGATATTGTTTGATAAGCGCGTTCTTTGGTTCGGTCAGAATTTGAATCAATGCTGACTCATCCAGCTCTTCAAGGGTGGCGACCACCGGCAACCGCCCCACAAATTCCGGGATCAGGCCATACTTGACTAAATCTTCCGGCTCAACACCCCGCAGAAGCGCACCGACGTCCTTGCGGTTCTCCTGGCTTTGCACATTCGCGCCAAAACCAATCCCGCCCTTTTCCGAACGGGCGCGTATCACCTTGTCCAGGCCATCAAAAGCACCGCCGCAAATAAAGAGAATGTTGGTCGTATCGACCTGCACGAACTCCTGATTGGGATGCTTTCTCCCTCCCTGAGGCGGTACCGACGCGATTGTGCCCTCGATCAACTTGAGCAGAGCCTGCTGAACCCCCTCTCCCGAAACGTCGCGGGTGATGGAAGGATTGTCCGATTTACGCGAAATTTTATCAATTTCGTCTATATAGACAATTCCTTGCTGAGCCTTTTCGGCGTCATAATTACATTTTTGAAGCAGCTTCTGAATAATATTTTCAACGTCTTCGCCGACATAGCCCGCTTCCGTAAGGGTGGTCGCGTCAGCCATGACAAAAGGCACATCAAGCAGTCGGGCCAATGTCTGCGCAAGCAGTGTCTTGCCAGAACCCGTGGGCCCAATCAGCAAAATGTTGCTCTTCGATAGCTCGATGTCGTCTGAATCGCCCGACTTTGAGAGATTTCTCAGGCGCTTGTAGTGATTGTATACCGCCACAGACAGTATTTTTTTCGCCTGCTCCTGGCCAATTACGTACTGGTCGAGAATCTGGCGAATCTCGTGCGGAACCGGCAGGTCCGACTTGGTAAGTTTGGCGGCCTCGGCTCCCTGTATTTCCTCACGGATAATATCGTTGCAAAGCTCAATACACTCGTCGCAAATAAATACCGATGGACCGGCAATAAGCTTCTTCACTTCGTGCTGGCTTTTGCCACAGAACGAACAATAAAGCAGTTTTTCCCCGCCAGTTTTCTCCGACATAGTCTTTATCCCGCATTATCCGAGCGAGCGCGCTCGTAGCTAAGGAACCTCTGAACCGGTGCTCTGTCGAGCGCCTGCCTGGCATCAGTTTCCTGCTCATTATATGCAGCGTGAAAGCGGCAATATGCGGCTCCACTTTCGCGGCGACGCCAGACGTTACGACGCGGCACGCATCTTTCTTTGTCGCAATCTAACAACATGACATCCCGTCTAACCGCTCCGGAGGTTCCTTCATAAATCCCCCCATATTAGATTTTAACCCGGACCCTCACTTCTGGAGGTTAGCACAGCATCGACCAGGCCGTATGTCACCGATTGCTCAGCACTGAGAAAATTATCCCGATCAGTATCTCTCTCAATGGTTTCTATGCTTTGGCCACTGTGTTTCGCCAGTAACTCATTCAAGCGTCGCTTTAGAAACAGGATCTCTTTAGCATGTATTTCGATATCCGAGGCCTGCCCCTGGAAGCCACCCAATGGCTGATGGATCATCACTCGCGAGTTAGTAAGGCAATAGCGTTTACCCTTTGTGCCCGCAGTAAGCAGCAGCGACCCCATACTTGCGGCCTGCCCGATACAGAGCGTGCTGACATCCGGTTTTATATACTGCATGGTATCGTAAATCGCCATGCCAGCCGAAACCAGACCACCCGGAGAATTAATGTAAAAGTGGATATCCTTGTCCGCGTTTTCCGATTCCAGAAACAAGAGTTGAGCCACAATCAGGTTGGCAGATGCCTCTGTGACCGGGCCGACAAGAAATATGACCCTCTCTTTCAACAGACGGGAATAAATGTCATATGCGCGCTCCCCCCTCCCGCTGGTTTCGATCACCATAGGGATCAGGCCGAGGCCAGATGTATCGAGAGATTGCTGCGTCCAATGAAGCTGTTGCATCATGTCATGATCTTCCCATTAACTCGTCCAAAGACATTTCCTTATCCGCCACCTTAACATTTTCCAACACCCACTTCACGACGTTGTCTTCCAGCGCCGCCGACTCGATCTCGCTGAGTCGTTCCGGGGCTGAATAATGCCATTTGGTAACCTCGGCGGGATTTTCGTAACTTTGCGCGAGATCTTCCACCACCGCGCGCACCTGCTCGGGTCTCGGATGCAAGTTATGGGCCTTCACCAGTTCCCCCAAGATCAACCCAAGACCGACTCGACGCTGCGCGCGCTCCTTGAGCAATTCCTGCGGCAATGGCATATTCTTGGCAGCAAGGCCGCGGGACGCCAACTCGTTATGCGCATCCTGTGTTAAACGCTCCAGCTCAAGCTCCACCAATGCTTTCGGAGACTCGATACTGGTACTATCGAGGAGCGCCTGCATCACCTGCTCCTTGAGTTTTGCATTTACCCGCTTGGATGCCTCTCGCTTGAGATTAGCCTCAATCTCGCGGCGCATTGTTTCGATATCGCCGTTCGCGACACCTAGCGATGTTGCAAATTCAGCGTTAACTTCCGGCAGCCTCGGTGACTCAACTCCGTTGAGTCTGACTTCAAACGTCGCGGTTTTGCCCGCAACCTCCTTACCATGATAATCCGCCGGAAATGTAACTTCAAATGTTTTGCTTTCGCCTGCCCTCATCCCGATAAGGGGAGCTTCAAAGTCCTTGAGCAGTCGGCCCTCTCCGAGTACCAGTGTAAAATTCTCAGCTTTATTGCCTGCAAATTCTATCCCGTCGATAACGCCACTATAATCGATACCAATTCGATCCCCCGCCTGCGCAGGATCATCGCCAGCTTCGAACTGAACACGTTGCCTGCGAAGTACCTCTATCGTTTTATCGACATCAGCAAGTGTGACGTTCACCACGGGCCTTGCCACCTCGATGTCGCTTAAGTCACCCAGCACCACATCCGGATAGACCTCGAATGTCGCACTAAATTCAATGGGGGAAATATCCCCATCCGCAGCTTTCGGTTCGAAATGAGGATAGCCTGCAACCCGAAGGTTATTTTCGCGCACGGCCTCATTGAAATTCTTCTTCAGTGCATCCCCTATTACTTCCTGGCGAACCTGCGGGCCGTATTGCTGCAAGACTACCTTGTAGGGCACCTTGCCGGGCCGAAACCCGTGCAGTTTAGCCGTGCGAGCCAGTCGCTTCAGGCGGTTTTCCACCTCCGTCTGGATTTTCTCCTGAGGAATTGAAACGTTGATGCGGCGTTCCAGCGCGCCCAATTGTTCGACATTCGTTTGCATTACATTTCCTGATGGTTGGGGGTAACGATCGCGCGGCATCTGCGGTCGGAGAGGCACGACAGCCCGCATGAAGGCTTATCCGACACCGCCTAGCGAATCCCTGGTGCGAAAGGGGGGACTCGAACCCCCACACCTTTCGGCGCCAGAACCTAAATCTGGTGCGTCTACCAATTCCGCCACTTTCGCAGGGTTTTTTCCGCTGTTGTATGTAAATTATACCTTTTTCTCTCCGCCGCAGCAGCCATACTATACACGGCCCTGGCAAATTACTGTTTCGCCGCGGACCGTTATACTATCCGGCCCCATCAGATATAAATAATACGGCATGAGATCCTGTGGCTGAAGCAGGCTATGCTTGATCTCTGCGGGGTGTGTCCGGGTGCGCTGCGGAGTGTGCGTGGGTCCTGGAATGATGACGTTTATATGCAAATTCGGAAGTATTTCCCATTCCTGCGCCTGAATCCTTGCCAAAGCCTCGAGGCCCGCCTTGGCCACCGCGAAACCGCCCCAGTACGCTGCGGGCGCATGACCATGCGAGTCCGATGTCATTATCACGTGAGCATCCGGAGATGCCTTTAGCAGTCCAAGACAGGCTCGCGTCAGAGCGAACGGTGCAATCAGGTTGACACGCAGCAGGGCCTGCCATTGCTCCATTGTCTGGGAGTGCAGCGGCGTCAGGTTAAACAGTAATGCTGCATTGTGCAAAATTCCATCCAGCCTGCCAAGTTGCTGCTTGATGGCGTGGGCAATTGCCAAAAAATCCTTGTCCTCGGCTTTTTCCAGATCGAGTGGAAAGATTGCTGGCTGAGCGCCACCTGCCGCCTCAATCTCGTCATACACGCCCTCCAATTTCTGGACATTGCGGCCGTGTAGTATAACGGTAGCACCATGCATCGCGTAAGTGAGCGCCGCAGTACGGCCTATCCCCTGCCCGGCACCGGTGACCATAACGACGCGATTCTTCAGCAGATCCTTCGAAGGACTGTAACTTTTCAGATCTTTCATAAACGGATGACACGATGGGAAACCATGATGTACGTTTAGCAAAATGATGCAAAGGCGAGATATGCTGTTCCACTCAACGTTCACCGACGGAATGCTGAATCCTTTTAAATAGCCTAATATCGGCTCACACTAAGAAGAACAATACTGCGGAACCTGTGCGTTGCAGCAGTTCCAACGTTTAGAAGCAGGCGGGCGCGAGACAGCAGGACGCCTATCCCCTCATCCATGTGATCCACGCGATCCACAATTTGCGTACCGGTGTCAGGCTGACCCGTTGATGAAGGACATGGCAACCGTCTTGCTTGATTTCCGTCAATAACGATCGGTAGATCGCCGCCATGACGATGCCTGGCCTCTGCTTTTTTCGATCCTCATCAGGCAATGCTGCAAACGCCCGGGTGTAGTAACTTTCAGCCCGCTCGATCTGAAACTCCATCAATCTCTTGAATTCTTCGGTTTCGCGACTATTGAGGATGTCGCCCTCGGTTACCCCGAACCGCGCAAGCTCATCTTGCGGTAGATAAATACGGTCGCGACGGGCGTCTTCGCCTACGTCACGTATGATGTTGGTAAGCTGAAACGCGAGCCCGAGATCCTCGGCGTACTTTAATGTATCCGGATTTCGATAACCGAATATCTCTGCCGAACATAATCCCACCACGCTTGCCACATGATAGCAGTAGTGCCGCAAGGTATCGAAGTCGGCGTAACGATTATAGTTGAGGTCCATTTCCATGCCATCGATTATCTGATTCAGTCGCTCGGCAGTGAGATTGAACGTATGCGACACATTAGCCAGCGCTTTCGCCACGGGATGGCTGGGCTTGGTTGGACTTTCGGCACTAAACATGGAATTGACTTCCTGCCGCCACCACGCAAGCTTGGCGCGCGCCACCGCCTCATCGCTGCATTCGTCCACAACGTCATCCACTTCGCGGCAAAAGGCATATAACGCAGTGATCGCACGCCGCTTTTCGGCTGGTAAGTAGAGAAAACTGTAGTAGAAACTGGAGCCGCTCTGGACAGCTTTTTCCTGACAATACTGTTCTGGTGTCATGATAAGAAGTTAAATCGAGGTGCGCCCTATCGGCAGGCAGTGGAAAGTAGAGATTATCTCATCCAATTGCCTCCATTTCTCATAGTATCGCCCAACGCCCGCAACTGGATCGAAAATCAGCAAAGGGAGGGGCAATACCAGCGAAACAACAATAATGGCAATCTCAGCGCCGTTCGGAGCGCGCCGAAGCATGAAACTCAAAGTGATTCGGCGCTGCGGCAGGCCCAATGCGCTGACCGCAAAATTCGTATAATCAATCTTGCGGCAGCTTTGGCACAACAAAAAACCCCACCGGAGCGGGGTTTTTGTTGTACTGCCGTTGTGCGACCAACCTACATGTCCATGCCGCCCATACCGCCCATACCGCCCATGCCACCGCCCATGCCACCCATGCCGCCGCCACCGGATTCGTCCTTAGGCAGCTCCGCCACCAAAGCATCGGTGGTAAGCATCAGGCCGGCCACGGAAGCCGCGTGCTGCAGGGCATACCGGGTGACTTTGGTAGGATCGAGCACACCCATTTCGACCATGTCACCGTACTCACCAGTGGCGGCGTTGTAACCGAAATTGCCCTGACCTTCAGAAACTTTGTTGATGACCACTGAAGGCTCATCACCGCAGTTGGCAACAATCTGGCGCAGCGGCTCTTCCAGTGCACGCAGAACGATCTTGATACCGGCGTCCTGATCGGGGTTGTCGCCCTTGATTTGACCAACAGCTATGCGGGTACGCAACAAAGCTACGCCACCGCCTGGAACGATACCTTCTTCCACGGCGGCGCGAGTCGCATGGAGCGCATCTTCCACGCGCGCTTTTTTCTCTTTCATCTCAACTTCGGTGGCCGCGCCCACTTTGATCAGCGCTACGCCGCCAGCCAGTTTAGCGACCCGCTCCTGCAATTTTTCCTTGTCGTAGTCGCTCGTGGCTTCTTCTATTTGGGCCCGGACCTGTTTGACGCGGGCCTCGATATTCTTTATATCGCCGGCTCCGTCGATAAGCGTTGTTTCTTCCTTACCCACTTCCACGCGCCTGGCTTGACCCAGTTCGCTCAGCGTTGCCTTCTCCAGCGACAGACCCACTTCCTCAGCGATAACGGTTCCACCAGTAAGGATGGCAATATCTTCCAACATTGCCTTGCGACGATCCCCGAAGCCCGGCGCTTTCACGGCGCAAGTTTTGAGAATCCCACGGATATTGTTCACCACCAGGGTCGCCAGGGCCTCGCCATCCACGTCTTCAGCAATAATGAGGAGCGGCTTGCCGGCCTTCGCTACCTGTTCCAGCACTGGCAGCAATTCACGAATATTCGAGATTTTTTTGTCATGCAGCAGGATAAAAGGATTTTCCAGGGCGCAAATCTGCCTATCGGGGTTATTTATGAAATAGGGCGATAGATAGCCGCGATCGAATTGCATCCCTTCCACTACATCAAGTTCATTTTGCAGCCCGGAGCCATCTTCTACCGTAATCACGCCTTCCTTACCTACTTTTTCCATTGCGTCTGCAATGATTTTGCCAATTTCGAGGTCGGAGTTAGCCGAAATGCTTCCCACCTGAGCAATTTCCTTGCCGGTCGTACAAGGCCTGGAAATTTGCTTGAGTTGTTCAACCGTCGCGGTTACCGCTTTATCGATGCCGCGCTTGAGATCCATCGGGTTCATCCCGGCGGCGACATACTTCATGCCTTCTTTCACAATCGACTGCGCCAGCACGGTGGCGGTAGTGGTGCCATCACCCGCTACGTCAGATGTCTTGCTCGCCACCTCCTTGAGCATTTGCGCGCCCATGTTCTCGAACTTGTCCTTCAGTTCGATTTCTTTCGCAACCGAAACGCCATCCTTGGTAATGGTAGGGGCGCCATAGGAACGCTCGAGCACGACATTACGCCCTTTCGGTCCCAATGTGACCTTTACCGCATCGGCAAGAACATTCACCCCGTTTATCAGTTTGTGGCGTGCTGAGTCGCCAAATTTCACTTCTTTCGCTGCCATAATTTAATTCTCCTAAATGTTCGGAAATCTTGTGTAAGGCCGTCGCTGGTAAATTAACCTTCGATAACGCCCATAATGTCTTCCTCGCGCATTACCAGAAGCTCCTCCCCCTCTACCTTCACTGTTTGTCCGGAATACTTGCCGAACAGCACCTTGTCGCCGACTTTCACTTCCAGCACGCGCACGTTGCCATCGTCGCCGACCTTGCCTTTACCTACGGCTATAATTTCCCCTTGATCGGGCTTCTCTGCAGCACTGTCAGGGATGACAATACCGGACGCGGTCTTGCGCTCTTCTTCCAGCCGCTTGACAATAACGCGGTCGTGTAAGGGACGAATCCTCATGTTTTCACTCTCCTGTCTGAAATTAAAACGATGAAATCTCGGAACAACTGTTCGCAGCTGAATTCATACGAATTATTAGCACTCACCGCGAACGAGTGCTAATAATAGTTGGTGTGGGACGGGATTTCAAGTAGAAGGCAATAAAACATATTTGAGCGCTGCCTTGAGGGCTCTGCGACAGCTCATCATTTCGTGAAGGTCTCCGCCCTTCCCTTTGCCGCCTCACGAGGAAGCCAGGAGATAAGGTCGACGAGGCAGCAGGCAGGGGTACGGTACAGTGAGCCAGGTATCCAGACACCGCGCTTGGTCATGTAAAGTCGACTTCGCGCTTAGCGTAGTACAGGAAAATTCTCCGCGAGGATGATACACTTCCAACGACCCCTTTTTCAGCGGGCGCCGTTGCAGTCGCAACCGCACCTGATATCCGCAAAATTGCGCTTTATCTCACTTCCCGCTCATACACGCGTCGTCCTTTTAATGCGCAATCGCCAGAATACCGACAATGAGTAGTAAACACTTGCCGGAGCAGAGCTTAAGCTCGGTCTGGCACCCCTGCACCCAGATGAAGCAGCATGAGACGCTGCCGCTGGTCGCCATCGCGCGAGGCAAAGGCGTGTGGCTTTATGACTATGAAGGGAAACGCTACCTCGATGCAATCGGTTCCTGGTGGGTGAATCTGTTCGGTCACACCAATGCACGCATCAACGCCGCCCTCCGCGATCAGCTTGACAGGCTGGAACATGTGATGCTTGCCGGCTTCACGCATGAGCCGGTGGTGCAGCTATCGGCGCGCCTGAGTAAACTGGTTTCGGGTAACCTGGGGCACTGCTTCTATAGCAGCGACGGCGCGTCCGCAATTGAAACCGCGTTAAAGATGAGTTTTCATTATTGGCGCAACCGCGGGCTACCTGAAAAAAACCGTTTTGTCAGCCTGCAGAATGGCTACCACGGCGAAACGCTGGGCGCGCTGTCAGTCACCGATGTGGCATTATTTACGGATGCCTATGGGCCGCTGCTGCGCCACAATGCGCGCGTGCCCACTCCAGACTGGCGTCATGCGGCCGGAGGGGAATCCCCCCGTGAATATGCGATTCGCGCAGCCAGTGCGCTCGACGCTCACCTGGCCGAACATCATGCGGAAACCGCAGCGCTTATCGTCGAACCGCTGGTGCAGGGCGCAGCCGGAATGGCTATGTATCACCCCGAGTATCTCAAGCTCGCACGTAGGATATGCGACGAGTACCAGGTACATCTCATCGCCGACGAGATTGCAGTTGGTTTCGGCAGAACAGGAACGATGTTCGCCTGCGAGCAGGCGAACATCGTTCCAGATTTCTTGTGCCTGGGGAAGGGGCTGACCGCCGGTTATCTGCCGCTGTCCGTGGTGATGACCACAGACGGCGTTTATCGCGGGTTTTACCACGACAAGACCGCCCTCGGCTTTCTACATTCGCATACTCATGCAGGTAACGCATTAGCATGTCGCGCCGCCCTCGCGACACTGGATATCTTCGAACAGGACAAAATCATCGATGCTAACCGCGTCACGGCAGATTATCTCAACAAGGCGGTACGTCCAATTACACTCCATCCAAAGGTGAAGAACTTTCGCAATTGCGGCATGATCTGGGCATTCGAAGTTGAGACCTCCGATCCCGCTTTTGCCGCAACTTTTTTTCAGGCAGCGCTTAAGCAGGAGTTATCGTTGCGCCCGCTGGGTAATACGGTCTACTTTATGCCGCCATACGTCATCACTCAACAGGAATTGGATTTTCTGGTGAAGGGGACGCTGCGCGTGCTCGACCTATGCCAAAAATAGACCTCGTGAGCCGTACTCAATTTCGGTTCCCGGCTCATGTCATGTGGTAGAAACGCCGTACTTACAGTTTCCGGTGGACGGCGGAATGTTCCAGGGTGACACAGCAGAGACCTGATGCTCGAATTTTTCAACCGGAGTGCAACCCTTGCGTGGCAAGCATACGCCGCCATCGCATGGGGTTTTCGATGTGGCATTCTTGCTCTTCTATCGCTGCCGGCGCTTGCTCATAACCTGCCTGCGCCGGTCAGCCTTGCGCTCAAACAGGCCGGGATTCCCACATCTGCGACTGCGGTTTACGTACATGAGATCGGCACGGCCCAACCGCGGCTAGCAGTGAACGCCGGGACCGGTATGAACCCGGCGTCGGTGATGAAGCTCGTCACGACTTTTGCCGGGCTGGAACTGTTGGGACCGGCCTATACCTGGAAAACCGAGCTATATGTAAATGGCGTACTGAATGGCGATACCCTTCAGGGCGACCTTATCATCAAGGGTTATGGCGATCCCAAGCTGAATCTGGAAAACTTTTGGCTGCTCACCCGGCGACTGCGTCAAACTGGGCTACGCGAGATCACCGGAGATCTGGTGCTGGATGGCAGCCATTTCGAGCTGCCGAGTGCTGACCCGGCGGCTTTCGACGGCAAACCACACCGCTCCTATAATGTACTCCCTGAGGCGCTACTCGTGAATTACCGGACGCTTGCGCTGCGCCTGATTCCGCAACCGGCGAGCAAAACCGTCAGGATTGTCGCCGATCCTTTCCTTGGGTCACTTGACCTCAAAAACGGCCTGACCCTGGTAAGCGGCCCATGTAACGTATGGCGCGATGCACTCGATACTGATATTCGTACCGCCGCTAGCGGCAATGTCCGGGGCTTGATTGCCCTCAGCGGCATTTATTCCAGCGATTGCGGTGAAAAAACCCTTTATCTAAGCGTGCACGATACTACCGATTATATCTTCAGCCTGTTCAAGCAATTATGGGAAGAGCAAGGCGGCACATTTCGCGGCAGGGTACGCACGGGCACTGTTCCCGAAGGAATAACGCCACTGGAAACCCATCAATCTCCCCCGCTTGCAGATATCGTGCGGGATATCAATAAATTCAGTAATAACACAGCAGCACGGCAACTATACCTTGCGCTGGGGTTAACCAGTGGTCCTGCTTCGGGAGTGGGCGCGGGGGGGACCGATATGATACTGAACAGCGCAACAAATGGCGCAGCCAGCAGCCCTGACAAGCCACGCGCAACGCTCGAAAAATCGGCCATGGCGATGCAGCGGTGGCTGACGTCCCGTCGGCTCAGCTTTCCCGAACTGGTGATCGAAAACGGCTCAGGGTTATCACGCAATGAACGTATCAGCGCCGGGCACCTCGGCGCACTTTTACTCTCGGCCTTCCAGAGTCCCGTCATGCCGGAGTTCATTTCGTCTTTGCCGATCGCGGCGGTGGACGGCACCATGAAGAAACGGCTTAACGGCAGCGGTGCCGCTGGTCAGGCGCATATAAAGACCGGTCTGCTGGAGGGAGTAAGAACCATGAGTGGATATGTTCTCGATAAAGCCGGCAAACGCGTGGTCGTGGTTTTTTTTGTGAACCACCCTCGGTCGGGAAATGCGCAGCCCGCAATGGATGCGTTGCTGCATTGGGTGCACGAGGGGCGTTAAATACCACAGAGTCACGTCCTGCCAGTCTGCATTACTCGACCTTGCTGTCCAATCCCGCTTCAGCAATCTCTGCCGCTCGCAACAACGCCTTGGCCTTATTTTTTGTTTCGACCCATTCGCTTTGAGGAACGGAATCGGCAACAATGCCAGCCCCGGCCTGAACATGTAGTGTACCGTCCTTGATAATGCCGGTGCGAATCGCGATGGCGAGATCCATATCGCCGTTAAATCCAAGATAGCCCACGGCACCGGCGTAAATGCCCCGCTGCGAGACTTCGAGTTCATCGATAATTTCCATTGCCCGTACTTTCGGGGCTCCGCTTACAGTGCCCGCAGGAAATGTCGCACGCAGCACGTCCATTGCGTTCAGGCCGGGTTTCAGCTTGCCCTCCACGTTCGAAACGATATGCATGACGTGCGAGTAATTCTCGATTTGCATGTTCTCGGTGACTTTAACGGAGCCGGTCTGCGCAACACGACCGACGTCGTTGCGCCCGAGATCCATCAGCATGACATGTTCCGCCCGTTCTTTTGGATCAGCGAGCAGATCGGCGGCCAGCGCCGAGTCCTCCTGCATGGTTTTTCCGCGCGGGCGGGTGCCTGCGATGGGCCTTACCGTTACGCTATCGCTCTCCAGACGCACCAGAATCTCGGGCGAGGCGCCTACCACGTGAAAGTTGCCAAAATGGTAGTAAAACATGTAGGGAGAAGGATTCAAGCTGCGCAGGGCGCGGTACAGTGCCAGCGGCGATGCGCCAAATGATTTGCTGGTACGCTGCGAAAGCACAACCTGCATGATATCGCCATCGAAAATATAGCGCTTTGCACGCTCCACTGCCGCGATAAAATCCGCCTCGCTGAATTCGGAAACAGCCTCTCCCGGCTTGCCGGGCGCCTCCGCAGGGATGTCTACCGGTTCGCGCAGACTTGCCAGAAGTTGTTTCAAGCGTCCCTTGGCCGCCAGGTACGAGCCAGCGAGGGCGGGATTCGCATAAACGATAAGGTAGAGCTTGCCGGAAAGGTTATCCACCACTGCAAGTTCTTCAGATAGCAGCAAGGATATGTCCGGGGTACCGAGCCCGGCCGGACGTGCCTTTGCATGGGGATGAGCAGCGAGCTTGCGCTCGATATAACGCACAGTATCGTAGGAGAAATAGCCCGCGAGGCCGCCGCAGAAACGCGGCAAACCCGGATAAGGCGCCACCTTGAAACGTGACAGATAGGATTGAATGAAAGCCAGCGGGTCCTCCGCCTCGATATCTTGCGCTTCAGCGTCACCGATAAGGCGGATAAGAGTGCCGCAGGCCTCAAGCCGGGTCTTCGCCGGGAGGCCGATAAAGGAGTAGCGTCCAAAGCGCTCCCCGCCCTGCACGGATTCCAGCAAGTATGAATATGGACGATTTGCCAGCTTCAGATAAACCGACAAGGGTGTGTCGAGGTCGGCAAAAGTCTCGAGGACCATCGGGACACGGTTGTAGCCCTGTGCGGCAAGATCATTGAATTCGATTTCGGTCATGACTCAACTCCGCGATCACAGAAAGAAAGGAAAAATACGCGACGAGGCGCAGAAACTCGACGTTGGAACCGGCCTGGAGATTCCTAGGCACGCCAACAATCGGAGCGGCGGCGCCAACAGCGCCAGGCTCTAGGCACGTATTCGATCATTTCCGTTGTTTTCGTTGATCATGACAATTTCTGGATCAGCCTTGTTGCTTCGAATAACGAAGGGACGATAGCGTCGCAATCGAGTTCGCGCACGTCTCGTCCTTCATTATATCCGTACGGTACGCAGAAGACGCAGCAGCCCGCCGCGCGCGCCGCCTGCGCATCGTTAAGCGAGTCGCCGATCAGCAGCATCTCGCTCGGCTGAATACCAAAGTGCGTACAGGCATGCAGAAGGGGCATAGGATCAGGCTTCTTCCGGGGCAGACTATCCCCTGCAAGGACAATATCGAAAAAATCCAGCAGGCCGGTAGCACGAAGCAGCGGCGTGGTAAAAGCCTCAGCCTTGTTGGTAACACAGGCCAGCTGAAAAGCACCCTCACGCAGGATGTTCAATCCTTCCAATACGCCGGGATAGGGCCGCGTGCTCATGCACAGCGTTTTGGCATAGTTGCGCTCGTACAGTGGCATCGCTTTGTCCAACAGGTCGGCATCTGGCTCTCCATCCAGGGTCCCGGTAAGCGAGCGCTTTACCAGCTTTTGGATGCCTTTCCCGATGTACGATTTTATGGTTTCGAGCGGAAGCTCCGCCTTGCCGAGTTCCCTTAGCATCATGTTCGCCGCGGCAGCCAGATCCCCCGCGGTGTCTAAAAGGGTTCCGTCCAGATCAACCATCACAGCCTTGACGGAAATGGGAAATTTTATTTCAACCGCAGAGGTATCGGTCGTGGGGGAAAAGCTCTTGTTCAAGTTTAGTGGTCTCGGATAAATATCAATCATATGACAGCACGCCCGTCCGAAGCGACGGGATTTTTCGGGATGCTGCGGAACCGTCCGCTCACCACAACAGCGCCTTGCACTGCCCTGCAATAATCAGCCCGGCGAATTCCTTCCGAATGGATAGGGCAAGCCGGGCACCTCACGTAGCAAACGCTTGAGCCGAGTTAGGCTCTTATGCCTCGTGCCCGATCAAGCTCAGCCAATTCAGACTTTAGCCAACTCTGCCCGGAGTGCGCCCACGACTGTATCATAACGATGTGGGTCACTGTCCCGGCCCGCGCCGTAAATCGCGGAACCAGCAACGAAAGTATCTGCGCCTGCACGCGCAATTTCCGCGATGTTGTCCACTTTTACGCCGCCATCAATCTCGAGAAGAACCTTCCTGCCGCTTTCGTCTATGCGCTTGCGTACCGCCCTGAGTTTCGCCAACGCTTCGGGGATAAACTTCTGGCCGCCGAAACCGGGATTTACAGACATGATCAGCACCAGGTCCAGCTTATCCAGTACGTGGTCCAGGTAATTCAAGGGAGTGGCAGGGTTGAACACGAGGCCCGCTTGGCATCCTTGCTCCTTGATGAGCCCAATCGTGCGGTCGATATGGTTGGATGCCTCCGGGTGAAAGGAAATAATATTGGCTCCCGCCTTGGCGAAGTCCGGAACAATACGATCCACCGGCTCAACCATCAAATGCACGTCGATAACTGCATCCGTCAACGGTCGGATTGCCTCGCAGACCAGCGGCCCAATGGTCAGATTGGGCACATAGTGGTTATCCATCACATCAAAGTGAATGAAATCCGCACCTGAATCGATGACAGCGGTGATCTCCTCGCCTAACTTGGCAAAGTTTGCAGAGAGAATACTCGGGGCGATGCGATAGTTAGCCATGAAGGGCATCCTTTAGTCGAAAATTCGCAATTTTAACCGCAAATGGCAATCTCGCGTTAACTCGCTCGACAAACGAGTATTTTGCAGGTTTGCCTACATCCACGATGGAGATCCCGTCACCCTGAATACCCCGCCGTTCGGCCTTTTCAACTTATTTTGTCGGAACCACCCTTGCCGTGAGGCAAAAAATAGTGTGCAATGTAGCTATGGATGAAGGAAAAAAGTACGAAATTATTGTCAAGGTTCAAACCACATATCTTCCGGAACAGTCGGACGAGGCGCTCGATCGTTATGTTTTTGCCTATACCATCGTCCTCTCCAACACCGGCACCGTTCCGGCGCAGCTCATCAGCCGTCACTGGATTATTGCGGATGGAAGCGGCGGCGTGCAGGAGGTACGCGGACTGGGAGTGGTGGGAGAACAACCCCTGTTGAAACCGGGCGACAGCTACGAATACACCAGCGGCACTGCTATTTCCACACCGGTTGGATCCATGAAGGGCAGTTACCAGATGGTCGCTGAAGACGGCCTCCGTTTCGACGCATCCATTCCAGAGTTTATCCTGAGCGTTCCCCGAGTGTTACATTAGGGCGCTTCCTTCTCGCCCTTTCCGCCTTTCTTTTGTATCCCGTTAACAACGATACTGCCGCTGGCGCTTGCGCCATCCCAATCTCAGCTATAATGCTTTCTTCCGTATCTGCGACGGCGGTGCGCCTGTTTTGCGTCGGCCTCGCTTAAAGGAGCAGGCCGCTTCCCGGCAAAAGGATTCCGGCCCGTTTTAAACTCCACCCGCAAAGGCGTCCCTTCCAGCTGGAAAGTTTCGCGAAACATATTTTCGAGATACCGCTGATAGGTCTCCGGCACCTGATCCAGGGCGCTGCCATGGATTATGATCAATGGCGGATTGGAACCGCCCTGGTGGGCATAGCGCAATTTCGGCCGCGAGGCGCCACTGCGCGGCGGAGGTTGCTTCTCTACCGCTGCAATCAGTGCCCGGGTGAGCTTGGGGGTCGGTAAATGCGCCATCGCGGCGTTGTAGGCTGCGTTTATTGATGGCAACAGGCCTCTTATGCCGCTACCAAGCAGCGCGGAAATATAGTGAAATTTTGCGAAACTCATCAGAAAGGGCAGTTTCCGGGCTATGCTGGTCTTGATCACGTCACGTTGATGATTGTCCAGGCCGTCCCACTTGTTAATCGCCACCACCAGCGCACGACCCGTCTCAAGGATGAATCCGGCGATGTGCGCGTCCTGATCCGATATCTCGCTGCTCGCATCCAGCACCAGTATTACGACATTCGCGTCTTCCACTGATTGCAGCGTTTTAACTACCGAAAACTTCTCCACCGTTTCGAGCACCTTCCCGCGCCGACGCAAACCAGCGGTATCAATCAGGGTATACCTGCGGCCGTTGCGTTCGAAATCGATATAAATGCTGCTGCGAGTGGTCCCAGGCTGATCAAAAGCGATAACGCGATCCTCGCCCAGCAAGGTATTCACGAGCGTTGATTTGCCAACGTTCGGGCGTCCGACAATGGCTATTTTCGGCTGCTCCTCCTGTTTTTCGGCTTCCTGCTCCTGAGGAAAATCAAGTAGGGCCAACTCGACCAGTTCACTGACGTTATCGCCGTGCTCGGCTGAAATTGCGCAGGGCTGCCCCAGTCCAAGTTCGTGAAATTCAGCAGTAACGACGGAGGATGACATGCCTTCCGTCTTGTTCACCACCAAAAGTATTCCGCGCCCGGTTTTACGCAGTTGCTCCCCTATGATTCTGTCTTGTGGAGTCAAACCGGTCCTGCCATCAACAATGAAAAGGACCAGGTCGGCCTCGTCGATCGCCTGTCGTGTCTGCTTGGCCATTTCATGCAATATGCCCTCGGTGGCCATGGGTTCGAAACCGCCTGTATCCACCACCAGGTAGGGCTTTTCGCCCAGCCTGCCGTGACCGTAATGACGGTCTCGCGTCAGACCGGGAATATTCGCGACGATCGCGTCGCGGCTGCGCGTCAGGCGGTTAAAAAGTGTCGATTTCCCGACATTGGGCCGCCCGACCAGAACAAGGGTAGGTTTCATGGTTCAGGCTATGCTGAAGACTAAAATACTCAAGAGGAGAAAAAGTAAACCGTCCGCGTTAAACGCGGTTGAATGACTGGCGGTCAGCGGTCTACAGCCCGAATGCGAAGATACCGCCTTTCCTGGTTTGAACCGCGAAGCCGTTCGGCAGAGATACCGGTCGGGTAACAATCGGACTGTCGTCACTGGCAGAGCGCGAAATCATGTCGCCGTTCTCACTCTTTATGACATTAACGTGCCCTTGGGAATCCCCGACTACAATATGATTCCCTTGAAGAAGAGGCGGAGACAATTTCATGCCGTTAAGCAGCTCCTGTTTCCAGATCGAAGTGCCATCCCGTTTGTCATAGGCCGAGATACTGCCGCGATTCTCGCTGACATAAACATAATTATTGTCCATGGCGAGACCTGCATTGCTCGATACATCCTTCGCCCAGAGCTGGTTACCCGTACCAATTTCAAAGCAGGCGACCCGCCCCTGATAGGCGACAGCGCATACCTGCTGTTCATCGATCATCGGCGGACTGGTGATATCGGCAATACGCTCCAGTTCCGTGGCCCCTCGCGGCCTTGCTACCACCGCTTCCCAGCCCGCCACACCGTTGGATAAGTTTATTGTTACCAGCTTGCCACCCGCAAAGCCCGAGTATACGGTATCCCCCGAGATCAGGACACCGGCAAAGTTGCGCACGGTGAGCGATGGGGTGGCACCCTGGTAAACCCACTTGCGTTTGCCGCTGCCGGCTTCCAGGCCAAAAATCCGGCCATCCCCGGCTCGAACGACGACCATGCCGCCGGCTGCCTGCGGCGGACTCAGCACCTCGCTGGAGACTTGGGCGGTCCATAAGGGCTTACCATTTTCCCTGTCGTATGCCAGCACCTCGCCTTTGAAAGTTCCAACCATCAACATGTTTTCCCCGGTGCCGATACCGCCCGAGAGCCGCCCCTTGGTGTCGATCGTTCCTTCTTCCTTCCCCGATGCCGAATTGAAACGCACAAGACGGCCCTCGGTGGATGCCGCGTAAACCGCACCATTTTCGAATACGGGAAAAAATACCGCCGCTTGACTCTCTTCCAAAGCGTTGCGCCACAACGGGCGGGCGGGTGGAATCTTTACCAGCTGCGCGGTCTGTTCCGGACTCAACTCAACCTTACCACCCCCGAAGAGGTCGGTGACACCTGACACATCGATATCTGCAAGGCCGGTTATCACGTCGCGTGCCAATTCGGTAACGCCTGCGCACCCGGATAACGCGAAGATCGAAACTCCCAGCACGATATGCTGGCGAATGACGTTAGACACGGGCTTGCCTGATGGCATTGTTATTGTTCAAAACAAATAGGTATCGTTACGTTGATGGATTTGACTGCATCACTTACTGCCGGAACAGAAGAAGCTGTTTGCCGCCCCTTTCACGCGAGCTTCCCGCGCGCGATTCCAAACCCGGTTATTTCGCGTCGAGCAAAGCGTCGAGCTTCATTTGAACGATATTGAAGTACGTCCCCTTCCCACCCATCTTATCGAGCGCCATTTGATAAGCAACCCGCGCTTCGGGAATTCTTCCCGCTGCGGAGAGCACATCACCTTTAAGATCAGCGTAGAGACCGTCAAAAGATGTACCGTGCTTTGTTTCCAATATCCGCAGGGCATCATCGTATTTTTTCTCATCCAGCAGGATGCCGGCGAGTCGCAGCCGAGCAAGATTCTTCAGCTCATCTTCCTTCGAATTGTCCAGCACCCACTGCAGCCGGCTCTTTGCGTTTTGCAAGTCACGCGCGTCGAAGCTCGCTCGTGCCGAGATTATCGCTGCCCGCGAGGCATAGCCGCTGCCGGGAAAGCCTTCCATGAGCAACCCCGCGGCATCGTTGATCTTCTTGGGGTCGCCGCTTGTCTGGAGTTGCAGTAGCGAATCGAATAGTTCCGCCGCCTGCCCGGTTTTTTGACTCTGGTAGTACTTCCACGCCTGCACGCCCGCGATGCTGGCGGCAAAGACCGCCAAGCCAATGACGATGAGCGTGCCGTATCTTCTCCACCAGGCTTTCAGTTCGTCTATTTTTTCCTGCTCTTCCAGATCATAAACTGCCATTTAGAGTGTCCCCATCAAGAACCTGTTACTCCCGAACCTCTGAGCAAGTCGGCCGCTTCCGCGAGCGCGACTCTTACCTGTTCGGCTGCTTCGCGCAGGGGCTTGATGCTTATCTCGCCCGCTTGCACTTCCTCATCGCCTATAATGACTGCAAAACGTGCCCCACTGGCATCTGCTTTTTTCATCTGCGCCTTGAAGCTGCCGGTGCCGCAATGGAGAATTGCCTGCAACCCTCTTTCCCGCAGATGCCTCACGGTTTTCCAGGCGAAGCCATCCGCAGCCTCGCCCTGATGCACTACATAGGCATCGGGCACAGGACCCGGTATATTTATGCCGCTTTCCGCCATCAACGCCAGCACTCTTTCAATGCCCATGGCAAAACCGCAAGCGGGGGCCGCTGATCCCTTCCCGCCGCCGATCTGCTCCACCAAGCCGTCATAGCGGCCGCCGGCGCATATCGTACCTTGCGCGCCGAGCCTGCCGGTGATCCATTCAAATACGGTGCGGTTGTAATAATCCAGTCCCCTCACCAAGCGCGGGTTGATCTCAAAGTCTATCCCCTGATTGCGCAGGATTTTCTGCAATCCCTCGAAATGCGCGAGGGAATCCTCGTCCAGATCATCGAGTAACCGCGGTGCTCCATCGATGATCTCGCTCATTTCAGGATTCTTGCTGTCCAGTATTCGTAACGGGTTGCTGTGCAATCGCCTGGAGGCATCGTCATCAAGCTTGCCCAGATGGCGCTCCAGATACTCAATCAACCGGTGTCGATGCACTGCACGGGACGCGGTGCTGCCAAGTGTGCCGATCTCAAGGCGCACATCAGAGATACCCAATCTTCTCCATAACTCCGAACACATAATAATGAGTTCGGCATCGATATCCGGGCCTGCGTAACCCAGCGCTTCGACCCCTACCTGATGGAATTGACGGTAACGTCCTTTTTGCGGCCGCTCATGACGAAACATAGGTCCGGAATAATACAATCGTTGGGGGCCGGCATAGAGCAGGTTATGTTCCAGAACCGCACGTACGCAGGACGCGGTTCCTTCTGGACGCAACGTCAGGCTGTCGCCATTGAGATGGTCCAGAAAGCTATACATCTCCTTCTCGACGATGTCGGTCACCGCACCGATCGAACGTACGAACAGGTCGGTCTGTTCGACTATTGGCATGCGGATATTACGGTAACCGTAAGCCCCCATGGAGTCGCGGACAACCTGCTCGAAGAACTCCCAAAGGTATATCTGGTCAGGCAGGACGTCGTTCATCCCGCGGATGGCTTGAATCCCCCTAGTGGACATTACCTGCTTTCTTCGGGTACTTCATTTGCACGTATTCATCGACTATCTGGCGAAACTCTCCGGCGATGTTGTCGCCTTTCAGCGTCACCGATTTTTGCCCATCCACGTACACCGGCGCCACCGGCCGCTCGCCAGACCCGGGAAGACTGATCCCGATGTTGGCGTGCTTGCTTTCACCCGGGCCGTTGACCACGCAGCCCATCACCGCCAGGGTCATATTCTCCACCCCATCATACTCCTCGCGCCATACCAGCATCTGGTTGCGAACATAACCCTGAATGCTCTCCGCCAACTCCTGAAAATATGTACTGGTGGTACGCCCACAGCCGGGACAGGCGGCCACCAGGGGCACAAAGGCGCGCAGCCCGGTAGTTTGCAGGATCTCCTGCGCGACGATCACCTCACGCGAACGGTCGCCGCCCGGCTCGGGTGTCAGCGATATGCGAATGGTATCGCCGATTCCATCGAGCAGCAGCACCGACAGCGCAGCGGTAGATGCCACGATTCCTTTTGATCCCATCCCCGCTTCTGTCAATCCGAGATGCAGGGCATAATCGCACCGCGCAGCAAGGTCGCGGTAAACTGCGATCAGATCCCTTACGCCGCTCATCTTGCAGGATAATATGATCTTGTCGCGGCCCAACCCGATCTCCTCGGCTCTCGCTGCGCTTTGCAGCGCGGAGGTGATCAATGCTTCATGCATAACCACTGACGCCTCCTTGGGGTCGCCTGAGCGCGCGTTCTCATCCATCATCCTGGCCAGCAACTCCGGATCGAGGCTACCCCAGTTGACCCCGATACGCACCGGCTTGTCATATTTGCAGGCGGTCTCGATCAAGATGGAGAACTGCTCATCGCGTTTCCTCCCATGACCCACATTACCGGGATTGATTCGGTATTTGGCCAGCGCCCTCGCGCAATCGGGATATTCCGTCACCAGCTTGTGACCGTTGAAGTGAAAGTCGCCTATCAGGGGCACATGACAGCCCATGTCATCAAGCCGCGCCCGTATCGCAGGCACTGCTTTGGCTGCCGCGGGGGTATTGACGGTAATCCGCACCAGTTCCGATCCGGCACGCGAGAGTTGGGCCACTTGCGTTGCCGTGGAAATTTCGTCTTCCGTATCGGTATTGGTCATGGACTGAACCACTACCGGGGCGCCGCCCCCGATCGTTATGGTATCGACGCGCACGCCGACACTGTTGCGGCGGGGCGGAAAAATATCTTGTGACTTAATCATGATAAGTATGAAAATCCGTAAATTTAAGAATCCTATTCTAGCGACAGACGTGCAGTTCCCCCATACACGTTGATGTGGGGCGTCAAATCAACCGGGTTGCTATTGTAGACTAGCTTGACCTCGGCAGCGTTGCCGATCTTCAGAGAGAATGGCGGCGTGCCGCGCAGCACCTGCTCGGTACCCCGGGCATTAACCCGCGACAATAGCAGCCTCCCCTTTCCGTCCCTGGCTTCAACCCAGGACTCCCCCTCGAATATCAAGCGCACGACACCCGGCCCTTCGTCCGCCAATTCCCGCGAGGGCGCATCAGCCGACCTGGAAGCGGCGGGTTGCTGGGCGGGTTGCTGGGCCGCTTGCGGCGCCGCCGGCACGACCGGAGAAGACGCAGAACGCACGGGCGGGGGCTGAACATCGGGCTTTGGTTCAGACGCGGCAGGCCTGCCGGCAGAAGCCGCGATATCAGCTCCGTCAGCCGTAATTTCCGGGGGCGCCTCGAATAATGACGCGTCTGAAGTTTGCTCCGTCTCCACTCTGCTCTCCACATTGCCGCCTGGCGCTTTTTCGATATTCGCCTCGCTGCCGCGGTAAATTTCATACACAAGCAGTAGCAACGCCAGAACGATCGCTACCCCGATAATCAGGTTGCGCTTACCGTGGTCCCGATTTGATGGAAAGGGAATTCCCTCGATTGGATACGAAATGGTTTGGGTAGGCGGCGGGGGGGGAAGGGATTGCTCTAGTCGCTGCAACAACGGCGCCGCATCCATTTGCAGCAGCTTAGCATAGTTGCGCACGAACCCGCGGAGAAATGTGCCGCTTGCAACCTTGGAGTAGTCGTCCTCTTCCAGTGCTGTAACCTGCCTCACCGATAACCGCAATTGCCGCGCGATATCCTCTATGCTCAAACCGCGTTCCAGCCGCCCGGCACGCAATGATTGGCCCGGGCCCGATTCGGTTTGCGCTGGTTTTGGTTCGGCTATTTCGCCGAAGTTGTTATCTTGAGGATCCGTCATCAGCTGGACACACCACTGCCTGGCACAAGTACTTTCATGCCTTCCTGAACCATGCATCCGATTGCCGTTTCCGCCGCAAAATGAGCCATGGTCCGCCTCATCTTGCCGGTTCCGATAACCTGCGGTTTGCGCGCCGCGTCTTGTCCAGCACTTTTCCGGCAAGCTGACCACAGGCTGCAGCAATGTCATCGCCGCGTGTCTTCCTTACCGTCGTTACCAGGCCAGCTTGCATCAGCACATCTCGAAAGCGCGAGACCGCTTCTGCCGAAGAACGTTTATAGCCGGAATCCGGGAAGGGATTGAATGGAATCAGGTTGAATTTACAAGGCGTATGCCGTACCACTTGCACCAATTCCCGCGCATGAGCCACGCTGTCATTAACACCATCCAGCATGACGTACTCAAAGGTGATGAAGTCCCGCGGCGCTGATTCGAGATAGCGTTCGCACGCCGCCAATAATTCCTTGATGGGGTATTTCCTGTTGATCGGCACCAACTGATCGCGCAGCGTATCGTTCGGCGCGTGCAAGGATACGGCCAGTGCAACAGGGCAGCGTTCGCGCAGCCGATCCATGGCAGGCACCAGTCCCGAAGTGCTCACCGTCACGCGCCGCCTGGAAAGGCCATAGGCATTATCGTCCAGCATCAGATCGAGTGCTGTAACCACATTTTCAAAATTGGCGAGCGGCTCGCCCATGCCCATCATCACCACATTGGTAACGGCACGCTCCCGCACAGGTTCGTTTTCTGACTCCTCGGCCAGGGCTTTATTGGCCCACCACAGCTGGCCAATGATTTCTGCGACAGTCAAGTTGCGGTTGAATCCCTGTCTGCCGGTAGAGCAGAAGCTGCATGCGAGCGCACATCCAACCTGGCTGGAGATACAGAGGGTTCCGCGATGCGTTTCAGGTATGAAAACCGTCTCGATACCGTTACCCGCTCCAACCGACAAAAGCCACTTGCGCGTACCGTCGGCAGCGATATTATCGCTGATAACCTGGGGAGGATTGACCACGGCGGCCGCGGCGAGCTTATCCCTTAACCCCTTCGCCAAATCGCTCATCGCGGCAAAATCCGCCTCGCCCGAACGGTGTATCCAGCGCAGCAATTGGCGCGCGCGAAACGGCTTCTCGCCTATTTCCTTACAAAAACCGGCAAGAGATTTCGCATCGAAATCGAGGAGATTGACGCTCATATGGTGAGCTGCGTTCCGTCCTATCGGGAATAAATATTTAGTTCAGGGAAAAAGTACGCGATCTCGACCGCTGCCGTTTCAGGCGCATCGGAGCCATGCACGGCGTTGGCATCGATACTGTCTGCGAAATCGGCCCGTATTGTTCCCTCCTCGGCCTTCTTGGGATCGGTCGCGCCCATCAGTTCACGGTTCTTCCTGATTGCGTCGTCACCCTCCAGTACCTGCACCATCACCGGTCCTGAAATCATGAATTTCACCAGATCATTAAAAAACGGACGGCTTCGATGCACCGCGTAAAAACCCTCTGCCTCAGTCTCGGACAGGCGCGCCATGCGTGCCGCGATGATTTTCAACCCACCGCCTTCAAAGCGTGAATAGATTTCCCCGATCACGTTTTTTATCACCGCGTCAGGCTTGATAATGGAAAGGGTTCTTTCGACCGCCATCAAATTCTCCTACTAAATTTATGAAAATAAGTATATTTTAACAAAAAACCGGTTCCAAAGTCGGTAAATGAGAAAACCCCTGCCGACGGGGCTTCTCGGGGCAGGTAACGGATCAGTCAATGGCTTTTTCGATTCGGCTGGATACGCACCAGATCCGAAACGGTATATTTCCGGCTTGAAGACCATTAGTCCAGCTTTACGACCTGCGAGCGTGTGGGCCACGCACCACGATTGATCACCTTTGCGCCATCAAACACCACATAGCTCTGGCGGCCGTAATGGGGCAGCGGCCGTGCCAATGCAGCAAGTGAGGGAACATCCGCCGCAGACACCATCGCGAGGGTCACACCATCAGGTCGACTCACCGTCCATGCTTGCGCCGAGCCCTTGCCCTTCATAACGTCGGGACGCGCCGGCAGACGATGCTTAGCAAGCCAGGCATCCACCTGGTCCGCCAGGCCAATAACCAGCAGGGGTACAGCCGGCAGGTTATCGTCATCTGCTCGCATGGCCATTTTTGGCGCGCGGTTTTGCATTTTGGCCGCGAGCGTTTCGGCCGCGCTGCGCGCCTCTCCGTTTTCCGGCAGCAAAATCGTCTCAGCTCTGTGATCTACCATCACCTGGCGCAGGATTGGCGGGGCCTCATCGGGCATCAGGCGGCGGAATATGCGGAGATCCGGGTCAAGGATTATCTCCATTGGCCGGCTGCGAACGTCAACGGTAAATGCCTGGCGCGCACTCTCCAGGTCAAGCACGTGAACTTCCTCGCTCTCGGCGGTGCGGATCCCAACCGGTACACGCAAACGGTACACTGGCTCAGCTTGCTCAAGGGTAACCGTAACCCGATGGCTACCCGAGCCCGGCTTCGCCAGCGCCGCGTCCGCTATTCGAAGGACCGGCGCGCCCGGTCGCGTAAGCCATTGGTCAAAAAATGGACCGAGATTCTGCCCGGACGCTTTCTCGAAGGCCTGCCGCAGGTCCGCCCACGAGGCGATACGGAAGCGCTGCTCGCGCCAGAAGGTTTGAAGCGCCCGATCGAAGGTATCCTGCCCGAGCATGTCGCGCAGCATCAAAAACAGCATCGCGGCCTTGTTATAGCCGACAATCTGCGTCGCACCATGCAAACGCGAAGTAAATGTCGTGAGTGGTTTATCCTGCCCAGGCGCCAGCGCGGCAAAATCACGCAGCCAGCCACGCCGCATATCACGGGCAGCATCGGCGCTTTCACGCTCCTTGTACGCATAGTCCGCCATGAACGTGGTGAGCCCTTCCGACCAGTTTCCTTGAGCGTAATCAGGGTACACGCCGTTCCCCCACCAGTTGTGCAGCACCTCATGACCCAGCGAGGTGCCGCGGATGAAGGGCAACCTCAGCACTTCCACTCCGAGATAAGTAAGCGTAGGCATACCGAAACCCGTCGGCGTCGGGCTCGATACCACGCTGAATTCACTGAACGGGTACTCGCCGATCCACGATTCGTAGAGTCCGAGATAGCCTTTCACCGAATCCAGGTACGCCGGTGCAAGATCCGCAATTGACGAATGGAAGTAGGTTCGTAGCTGTATGGGCTTGCCGCCTGCCCCCCGTACTGTGCGCGTATCGACAACATAGGGACCCGCCATGAGATCGATTCCGCCCGTTGGAGCCGGAAACTCGAACCGTGCGCGATACCCCTCGGCCGTTTCGGTTTCCTCGACAAGACGACCGGGCACGATACCGCGTTGCCCGGCAGGCAACTCGATAGTCAGATTGTAGCTGGCAAGCTTATCCGCCAGAAAGGGGTACCAGCCGCTCGAATCCGGCAGAAAAGTACCCGCTTCCCCGCTGGCTGGGTCATTCCGTCCCAGTGTCTGATGATGGTCGAGCGCCGTATCGAGGGCAGCAAGCTCCCCGCGCCAATGGATCTCGATACGGCGGGGCAGTTTTTTATCGCCTAAGATCCGCCAGCCTCGCATTCTACCCATGGTCGCGGCTGGCCCAAACGGCTCGGCATCTACTCGTCCACGCATGACTTCGAAGCGGCGGCCGATCACCAGCGTCAACTCTTCGGGTGTGTTGGCCGTGATAACACTGCGTCCTTCAATCTTGCGCGCAACAGGATCCAGGCGCACGGTAATGTCATAGTGGACCTCGGCACTAACCGGCGTGGCGCCAGAAGTAGCGGATGAGGTCGCGGACGACGTAGCAAAGACTGTGGTCGCCATAAGCATCGAAAACAGGAAACCGACTACACCTTTCATGTACGTGAGACGTGCGTGCAGCATGGGCTTGTTCCTTGGGTTCATTTCCGCACCGCCGGAAACTTGGCAATAATCTCGCTCGTATCGCTGCCGCGTTTTAATGTAAGCGGCAACCAAGTGCCCGGTGGCTGGCGTTTGACTGTCTCTACAATATCCTCGGTCCGCTTGACCGGCACGCCAGCTGCTTCGACAATAATGTCGGCGTCGCGAATACCAGCCGTCTCCGCAATGCTCCCCTTCTCCACCTGCAGCACGCGCGCACCGCCATCCTGGGCCATTTCAAAGCGGATCCCCAGGCGCGGCCGCGAGGAAAGTTCCGGGGTGGCAGGCGATAGCGATGCGATACCAAAAACTGCGTCTGCCATTCCGGTCGCTATTTGACCACACCCGGTGCCGCTATTCCACGGCAAGAGGGTCCCTACATCGCCCACCCCCAGGTCCTTCAGTTGGTGGGGAACGCCATAGCCATGCCTGATGTGCCCCGAGCCCATGATTCCGACTACAAGGGGACGACCCGGACGCTCCAGGGCTGAGTGTATCGCTTGGGCCATTGCGCGGTCCCAGAGTTGCTGACCTTCAACAAAGCGCAGAAAATCCGGGTCATCCGGCTTGGTATCGCCCCGCTTCTTGCCACTGCGGTCGTGCTCGCCATAAATCGGCAGGAGATAACCCAGGTAAGCGGCGCTGGGCGCAGCGGGCTGGGTCACGCCTTCGCGCTCCTTCTCAGCCACGCCCGCAAAGCCCTTCGAAGCGACCGTCCGCCTTAAACGCGTGTCGATATTAAGGGCCACCATGGGTATCCGGTTCATGCGGGCAAAATGAAATAATGGCAAGTAAAGATTCGCGTCCGTGCTCCAGACGGTGCCCCAGTCGGCAGCGGCAAGAAACTGAGCCTCGGTAAGGTCTCCAGCCACCCATTGATCAAGCGCTTTTTGCACACGCCGCGGAAACATCTCGAAACCGATAACCATTTCTGGCCGTGCAGCATGCAACGCAGCCAGCGTCTGCAATTGCCAGCGGTGATGCTCAGCGTTATCGTGCATTTCGCCCAGCAGCACTACCGGGCGTTTGGCTGCCTTGGAGATGACCTCAGACTCGGTAATCTTTCCTCCGCCCGGCACGACCCAGTTCCCGACCGGGGCGCAGTCGACGCTTTCTCTTTCCTTGTTATCCACTTTCGTCTCCGCTAATGCAAGGTTGAGGGGCACGCTAACGGCAGTTATCGTCATTGCCGATAATGCGCCAACCAAGGCAAAGAAAACGTTCCGGATAATTTTCAAGCTGATGCTCCTTATCATTTGTCGTACTCATTCGCACGCGTTCTCAAACTCACCTGTCGTCTATCAGCTTTGCCGCGAGCACAGTTTCCGATCGCTTCGGCAGTGGCGCTTACCCCACCCATTTGCGCGCATTCCGGAACATGCGCATCCACGATGCGTCTTCGCCCCAGTCAGGATGCCATGAGTGCTGGACGGTTCTAAACCCGCGCTCCGGATGGGGCATGAGTATGCTGAAGCGGCCATCCGGCGTGGTGACACCAGCAGTAGCTGCGGGCGAGCCGTTGGGATTGAGCGGGTAAATCTCGGCAATTTTGCCGCGGTTATCGACGTAACGGAGCGTCACCAGGGATGAGATGACTGAGACAGCTTTCTCATCGGAGAATTCAGCGCGACCTTCACCATGCGCAACGGCAATGGGCATCCGGCTGCCAGTCATGCCCTCGAAAAACAGCGACGGGCTTTCCTGCACCTCCACCATGACAAGGCGAGCCTCGAACTGCTCCGATTTGTTCCGCCCGAATTTGGGCCAATGTTCGGCACCGGGAATAATCTGATGCAAATTGCTCATCATCTGGCAGCCATTGCACACGCCAAGAGCAAAAGTATCGCCGCGTGCGAAAAAAGCTTCGAAGTCATCGCGAGTACGGCCATTGAACAGTATCGAACTGGCCCATCCCTCCCCTGCCCCCAGAACATCACCGTAGGAGAAACCGCCGCAGGCGGCAAAGCCCGCGTAGTCCTTCAGCGAAATCCGTGCGGCGATGATGTCGCTCATGTGTACGTCAGTCGCGGAAAATCCGGCCCGGTCGAAGGCTGCCGCCATCTCCACATGCCCGTTCACGCCCTGTTCGCGCAAGATCGCGACGCGAGGTCTGGCACCGGTGGAGATATAAGGGGCGGATATGTCGTCGTCTACATCGAAACTCAATTGCGCATGCAAACCGGGGTCATCGGCGTCGAGTATGCGGTCATATTCCTGTTGCGCGCACTCGGGATTGTCGCGCAGCTTCTGCATCTGATAAGTCGTTTCTGACCAGGCGCGATGAAGGTCGACGCGTTTCTCAGCAAAAACCGGTTTATTGTTACGCAAAAAACGGATCTCATCCTTGTCGTTAACCCCGCCAATGATGAAGCTAACGTCTCGCAAGCCATACTCCGCGAGCACACTCAGCACATCGAGGCGCTCCGCGGTCTTTACCTGGATTACGGCGCCTAGTTCTTCATGGAACAAGACACGGAGGATACGCTCCACAAATCTCCCGCTCAGCGCTTCTGGCCGGAGTTCATGACCATCCACATCATTCGCAGAAGCATCGAAGCACAGCTGATCGAGATTTATGCTAATTCCCGCGCGGCTGGCAAACGACATCTCGCATAAAGTGGCGAAAATCCCGCCGTCCGAGCGGTCATGATAAGCCAGTATTCTGCTTTCACCGTTTAAACGTTGTATGGCAGAGAAAAATCCCTTGAGTTTCTCCGCCCCCTCGGGAACTTTTATATCCGGCGCGTCATCGCCCACTTGCTTGTAGACCTGGGCGAGCGCCGAGCCCCCCAGCCGGTTCCTGCCCTCACCAAGATCAATCAGGATCAACTCGGTCTCGCCACAGTCGGTGCGCAACTGAGGGGTGAGTGTTCTGCGCGTATCCGTTACTCTTGCAAAAGCGGAAATAACCAGCGACAGGGGGGCGGTCACTTCCTTTCTGATTGCCCCCTCCCGCTTGCCGGCCCCGCCAGCGACGCTTGTCCCGGCTTGCCATACCGTCTTCATCGACATTGAATCCTTACCCACCGGGATACTGATGCCCAGCCTGGGACACAGCTCCATGCCGACTGAGTGCACCGCATCGAACAGGGCCGCATCCTCGCCGGGATGCCCTGCCGCTGCCATCCAGTTTGCCGATAGCTTGATCTCTCCGATAGTTGCTATCGATGCCGCGGCGATGTTGGTAATCGCTTCACCGACCGCCATCCGCGCCGAGGCCGCCGGATCAACCAGAGCCACCGGGGCGCGCTCGCCGATCGCGAACGCTTCCCCCAGATAGGTTTGATACCCCATCGAGGTTACTGCCACATCCGCTACCGGGACCTGCCATGGACCCACCATCTGATCGCGCACGCTCATGCCCCCGACGGTACGATCGCCGATACTGATGAGAAAGGTTTTATCCGCCACAGCTGGCAGCCGAAGGACCCGATAGGCGGCTTCCCGTACATCCAGCCCCGCGGTATGAAACGGCAACAGCGGTTTTTGGATATGTATAACCTCTCGGATCATTTTTGGCGGTTTGCCCAGCAGCACAGAGAGATTCATATCTGCCGGACGGTTGTCGAACACCGGATCAATCACAACAAGCTGTTCGTCCGCGGTGGCAATACCTACCACCGCAAACGGACAGCGTTCACGCTCGCAAATTTCACTGAACAATTCCAGCGATTCCGGCCGGATCGCAAGCACATAGCGCTCCTGAGACTCGTTGCTCCAGATTTGCATGGGAGACATCCCCGGTTCCTCCGAGGGAATATCGCGCAAATTCACCCGACCTCCCCTATCGGACCCGTGCAAAAGCTCCGGCACCGCGTTCGACAGGCCGCCCGCGCCCACATCGTGGATGCTGAGAATCGGATTAGGTTCGCCTCGTCGTTCCATCTGCCAGCAACTGTCGATGACCTCCTGCGCGCGCCGCTCCATTTCGGCATTGCCGCGCTGAACGGAATCGAAATCGAGCCTCTCCGCATTTGTTCCTGTATCCATGCTCGACGCCGCCCCACCGCCGAGACCGATCAACATACCGGGTCCACCGAGCTGAATCAGCAGTGCGTCAGGTGAAAATTTCTCCTTAAGCGAGTGTTGCCCGGCAATATGGCCGATGCCTCCAGCAAGCATGATCGGCTTATGGTAACCGCGCATTTCGCCTGCGACGTGCTCCTCGAAAGTGCGGAAGTATCCCGCCAGGTTCGGACGTCCGAATTCGTTATTAAACGCCGCTCCGCCGATCGGACCCTCAAGCATGATCTGAAGGGCCGAAGCAATACGGCCCGGCTTGCCGTAATCTCCCTTGCCCGATGGCGCGCCCGCTTCCCAAGGCTGAATAAAACCGGCGATATTGAGGTTGGAAACGGAAAAGCCGCTGAGTCCGGCCCTCGGTTTTGCCCCTCTGCCGGTGGCGCCTTCGTCGCGAATTTCGCCTCCGACCCCGGTTGCGGCGCCGGCGAAGGGGGCAATCGCCGTGGGGTGATTATGGGTTTCCACCTTCATCAGGATATGTGTCTGCTCCTCGCTGTACCCATAGGCGTTCTCCCTGCCCGGGTAAAAGCGAGCGATATTCGCGCCCTCGATAACCGATGAGTTGTCTGCGTACGCCACCACGGTACCTTGAGGGTTTTGCTGGTGCGTGTTGCGGATCATCGAGAACAGCGATCTCGTTCGAGGCTCGCCGTCTATTATCCAGTCGGCGTTGAATATCTTGTGGCGGCAGTGCTCGGAATTGGCCTGGGCAAACATCATCAATTCCACATCCGTGGGATTGCGGCCGATGCGCAGAAAATAGTCCGCGAAATAATCTATTTCATCTGGAGACAAGGCAAGCCCTGCCTCGCTGTTGGCCTTTTGCAGCGCCTCGGCGCCTCCGGTCAGTACATCAATTATTTGAAGCGGCGCAGACGGAAAATGCCGGAACAACTTCTCTGCATCATCCAGGGAGTTGAACACCGACTCGGTCATGCGATCGTGTATCAGCGGGAGCAGCACTCCCCTGACTCGAGCCGGTAAGCCGGAGGGAGAACCTTCGGTTTGTACATAGACGGCGACCCCACGCTCCAATCGCTCCACTGCTTCCAATCCGCAATGGTGAGCGATATCAGTCGCCTTCGTGGACCAGGGCGAGATCGTACCGGGGCGGGGCACGACCAGCAACAACTCGCCCTCGGGATTTTGCATCGTTTGAGCCAGGTGTGGCTTGGGGGGACATTTGAGCAATTGCTCAAGGATGGCCATTTCCTCTTCGCGCAAACTACGCGTAGCCGCGCAAAAATACCAGTATTCCGTCGAAATATGGGAAACTTGCGAGGCTTCAGTTTTAAGAGCACCGACCAGTTTTTCCAGACGGAACGGTGAAAGCGCGCGGCCACCACGAATGCGAAGCATCAGCATGAGTCGGTTAGAGTGAAAAAATAGGGGCGCTGGGTTGTGCAAAGACCGGACTTATTCAGCAGATCCTAGATTTTACACGAGAGGCAGGCGCGCCGCAGCCCGGCAACTCTGTGTGCCCTTCAAATTCACAAGAACGTGAAATCAGTTCAATGGAAGCTGGATTATCAGACACCGCATGATCACCTCAGCCCATCAGGAACTCAACGCTGTCTATTTCACCGCTGAAATCCGGGAAATCGAGCGGCTGGCCGCTGCTCTGCCCGACCCCCCGCCACTCATGGAGAAAGCGGGCCTCGCTGCGGCCGAAGTCGCCCGGGACAAACTGCTGAATCAGGGCAAAACCAATGTGCTGGTGCTCGCCGGGCCCGGGAACAACGGAGGTGATGCATTCGTCGCAGCTCGCCATCTGCGCTCATGGGGGTACAAGATTACGCTGGTATTTACCGGCGAGCGCTGCAACCTATCTGACGACGCGCGACACATGCTGGACCTGTGGATCGCCAGCGGAGGTGAAATAACAGGGGCAATTCCACTAGACGAAGAATGGGACGCGGTAATCGATGGCCTGTTCGGCATCGGGCTTGACCAACGGGTGGGGCGGGATCTCTCAGGTAAATATCTTGCCCTGGTCAATTCAGTGAATGCAATGAAAGTGCCCGTTCTTGCCCTTGATATTCCGAGCGGCCTGGGCAGCGATACAGGCATAGTACGTGGCGCGGCGATCCGGGCTGCAATTACGGTCACATTCATCGGCCTCAAACCGGGCCTGCTCACGCATTGCGGTCCTGATCATTGCGGCGAAATCTTCGTCCGTAATCTCGATCTGGACGCCCCCGCGCTCAAGACCCCGAGTTCATGGGCAGTGGATTACGCATACGCCACAACACTGCTGCCAGCCCCGCGTCCCGCTGATAGCCATAAAGGTATGTTCGGCAGCATAGGGATCGTTGGCGGATCAGCAGGAATGACCGGTGCGGCGCTTCTGGCGGGGGCCTCAGCATTGAAGCTGGGAGCGGGCCGCGTCTATCTGGGCTTGATGGCTGCGAACGCGGTCGGCGTGGATACCTCCCAGCCTGAACTGATGCTGCGCCCGATCCATGAATTGTTCAAGGCTGGTCATCTCAACTGCCTTGTTATCGGCCCAGGACTGGGAACAGAACCTGACGCATGTTTCTGGCTTAACTGCGCACTGGAGTCCACCCTGCCGCTGGTGCTGGATGCAGATGCTTTAAACCTCATCGCCGCGTGGTCCGATATTGCCAGCTTGTTACGACACCGCCAGACACCTTCCGTTCTCACCCCTCATCCCGCGGAAGCGGCGCGCTTGCTGGGTCGCGAGACTGGCTCGATCCAGAATGACCGGATGGGCGCCGTACGCGAGCTGGCCGAGCGGTTCAACTGCTGCGTGGTACTGAAAGGTGCTGGCAGCGTTTGCGCCGTACCCGGCGGTAAAAGGTATATCAACACGAGCGGGAACCCGGGTTTGAGCAGCGCGGGTACGGGTGACGTACTGTCTGGTTTGATCGGCTCCTTTTTAGCCCAAAAATTAAGTGCCGAACACGCGCTATTACTCGCCGTCTATCTGCACGGCTCAGCGGCCGACGTGTTGTGGATGCAGAATGGCGGACCAGTCGGCATGACCGCCTCGGAACTAGCCGATGCGGCACGAGGCCTGCTGAACCGTTGGGTCTATACTTAGACACTGCAGGTACCCGGGGCTGAGCTACCATCCTATTCCGGTATTTGTACAACCTGATTTCGGCAAGAAATACGAGATTTCGCAAAACGGGTAGAAAATGTTCTAATCTTAGGACTGCCCGCGCACACGACTCGTGGCAGCGCCGATTCGATTAATTTACAGAGGAGAATGTCAATGTCCGTACTTGTTACTCATCTTGCCCCTGACTTTACCAAGCCCGCCGTCCTTGCGGATGGCACTTTCAATGACGCTTTTAACTTTCATACGGAAATCTCGGGCAAATACGCGATGCTATTCTTTTATCCGCTCGATTTTACCTTTGTTTGCCCCTCGGAAATTCTCGCTCACTCGCACCGCGCTGAAGAGTTTCGTAAGCGCAACGTGGAGGTTATCGGCGTTTCGGTCGACTCGCAGTTCACCCATTACGCATGGCGCAACACGCCCATCGATAAAGGCGGCATTGGCCCCGTGGGGATTACGCTGGTCTCGGATGTCGGGGGGGATGTCATGCATGCATATGGCATCAGCCATCCCGATCACGTCGCTTTGCGAGCTTCCTTCCTGATTGATAAAAACGGCATTGTGCGCCATGAGGTGGTGAACGATCTACCGCTCGGGCGGGACGTGGATGAGATGTTGCGCATGGTGGACGCACTGCAATTCCATGAAAGCCATGGTGAGGTTTGCCCCGCCGGCTGGAAAAGCGGGGAGCCCGGCATGAAGGCGAGTCCGGAGGGGGTAGCCGAATATCTGGGCACTCACGCGGAGCAGCTATGAAGCACAGCAGGCTTTTTGAAAGGTGAGACAACCGAAAAACAGCGCGGCAAGGCCACTTGCCGCGCGAGGATGATCGAAAAGACCCATCCTGGGTTTCTTGCAATGATTTAAGGAGAAGCTAAATGGACTTCGATAAAGAAAGAGCGGTTGCAGTATTGAACAGAATCATGGAACTGGAACTGGCTGGGGTGGTGCGGTACACGCACTATTCCTTGATGGTCTACGGCTATAATCGGATCCCAGTTGTCGAATGGCTCCAGAAACAGGCCGAAGAGGGTCTGCTACATGCACACAGGGCGGGGGAACTGGTCACGCTGCTGGGCGGATATCCGTCGTTGTCGATTGGCCCCCTGCTTGAGACTCACCATCATGACATTGGCGACATACTTAGGGAATCTTTGGCGCATGAAGGCGCATCATGCGCAGCCTACTATGAGCTTCTGGAACTGACCCAGGGTAAATCGGTACTGTTGGAAGATTACGCGCGGAGCCTGATCGTCGAAGAAGAGATGCATGCCGACGAGGTGAATAAAATGCTACGCCGGACCGGTACCACTGGCGTATATGAAGCGCCTAAAGGCCGATAGGCGTTGATGGGAACGAGAGATCGCCGGTTTAACAAGTACCTGTATTAACGTAAAGCCGTGCTATTCGGCGGCTCTCATGTCGCTCTGCACCATTCCGCTTAACTGGATCATGAGATCTACTTCGCTTTCTTCTTCATCCAGGATCTGGCTGGATTCATACATTTTCATCAGGGAGCAAAGCGCGTCAACGTTGTTTAGATCAACCGAAGGGGAAGTACAGGAAGTATGGACGTCAATCTCGCTCAGATTCCGTCCTGCCTCTAGTCTGCTGATAGTCATTCAGAATCCCTCCGTAAAAGTGTTCCCGGGACCAGGTGTCGCCAGGGGCAGTATCACGCCCGGCGAAACAGTCAGCGTTGGCGAAAGATCCGGCAGAGGTCCGTATAGAAGCTGAAATTTAATACGCTCCATCGCGTCACCCTATCCCTTATCCGAATCGTTTTTTCTTGCTTCTAGCCCACGGGGAGCCACGAACGATGGGCGGTTTAAGACCATCGACCTCATGGGGAGGGGCGGAGCCGTAGACGGACGACGACGCTTCAGCGGAATCAGGGACGCCTGCTTCGCCGACTGCGGGTGTTGGGTCAAGGCCGAAGCTTCGGCCGGGCTGTATGGCACGTCGTTGGACGCTGTCAGCGGCCTGAACAGGCTTCCGGAATTCCGACAGCAGCATTATTAACGCGGGTAGCTGGGATTTCATGTTCCCTCCTAAGTGAACAGGTTTCGCCAGCACAATCTTGGTATTTCGCTGGCCTGTTCAGGCTACCGGGAACACATGGCGTTCAGATGTAAGTTTTGTGAACGTTTTATAAATAATCGAGATGCTTGCCGGCATGAGTGCCCTGGTGATGAGGGGTAGGAGGCGAGCAGATGAGTTGTCTAGCTGGTGCTTCTGGTTCCCATTTCCTTTACGCTCAACCATTACTCCGGCGCCGGCCTGCATATTCGAAAGTAATCGGCTCCAGCAACGGGCGCTCGCACTCCTCGCGCATCAATGCCGCGGTTTCGCCTAAAGCAATTTCACGCAGGCGGCAGCGCATGTTCAATACCCCATTGCCGGACTCAAAGATTCCACAGGTATGTTGCAGCGCTTCGTCGTGCCGATCACATTCTTCGTTGACTACCTGAGATCCGATATTGTTCATCACCGCTACAGGCAGATGCGGAAAACGCCGCCTTGCCTCCCGGATCCAGTGCAGGAGATTTACCTGTTGCGTGCAATCCTGAACCGCGCCATCCACCAGTACCATATCGTAGGTTTTCAGATCTCGTTGCGGAAAATCCTCCAGCGAAATCCGCTCCAGTCTGTGCCTGGATTTATCCAGCAGCATTTGCAGAATTTGGCGCGTATCCTGTCTCTCACCCACCAGCAGGATATTCACGCTGCTTTCCTCTGCGCATTTTCTGGAAGCGTACCGAATAAGGCGAATTCTGTAATCTCGTCAATTTCGATGTAGCAAGCCACCGTCATCACCCGACCAATCTTGATCGGGGGACCCAGCCTTGAAACGTTGACTCCGAGCCTGCGTACCAATCTCTCTACCGCAACGGTCGTCACGGTGACATAGCGCTTGATGCCGTTATGCTGGGCGAAGCGGAATAAGGTCTGCATCATCTTTACGGGAATTTCGCTGAAACCGAAACCGGCGCTTTCATACTTCGGTACCGTAACCGCGAAGCGGCTCAGCTCCCAGACATCGGATTGGTGCGGCGCGTGCTGTCCATGCAACAGTTGTGGAAACGTGTCCCTCAGCATATTAGGGCCCATGGTCGGGAGTAGCCGCCAGCAGCCCAGCACCTCATCTTCGTCGCCTTTTGCAAGTACATAAATGGGATCAGCGTGGTCGAACTCGTCGTGTTCCATTCCATTATCCGTGGTGACCTCCCAGCCTAACCGATCGTGGAAAACTTCATGTCGCAGCCGGTACATTCCTGTCGCTGCCCGCTGATCCAAAGAACCATTCCCGTGTTGCGCAAGCATGATCTGTCCCATTTGTTTCGCATCCGTCGTTGGTTATGACGGTGCTATGAAACAACGGAACGAGACCCCGGGGATAGCTGTAAAATCTTACAGGAACAAATGCTGAGTATCCTCTGAAACCGTTGCCTGTAGCAGGTTTCAGAGGTTAGCAGCGTTAAGCTTCTCCCCGCTTTTTAAGGTGTAATTCCTCCCCAAAAATAGAAGTACTGTCGCTGGTTTCGCATTTCATCAGTAAAAATTCGCCCGGCGACAGACCTCAGAAGGATGCGTTCAAGACTCGGCAGTGACGTACCCTATCGCCGTGCTTTGTATATCCGCTTACATCGTGGGTAAATTGTGGTAGCCGGACCCGAGTGACTGGATCTCCGGGCCGCCAAGTGCGCGGACGCGCAAGCCCCGTATGGAAGGATCGAGCTGCCGCAGCGGCGCGCCCCGGCCAGCATTGCGTACCATGCTCTGCACCCGGAACACTGCGACGTCCACGCAGCCATGGGTGAGGCTTACTTGATTGCAAGCTCCACAGACAAAATACTGCCTGGTTTTTTTTCGAAAAGAGGAAATGGCCGGCGCAGCGAATTCGTACTTACGGTTGCCCTGCTGCACCCGGCGCCCTGCCGCGACGCCGGGGATGCAAGGCAACAGTGTACTTTCTGAAAAGTCTGTTTCTTAATTGAAATTGAAACGGATCGAACCGTACGCGCTAAGCGGGTCCCCAGGCAATGCACCGGCAAACGTCGCGTTGGTAAAGTAGGTCTTGTCCGTCAGGTTTCTGATATTGACCGCGAGATCCATTCTTTTTACCCGATAGGAAACCGCAGCATCAAAAACGACATAAGACGGCACCCTCAAAAGGTTCAGGCTATCGGCAAACGTATCGCCCTTGTACGTTACCCCGAAGCCGAATGTGAGACCGCGGGCCAAGCCGCTTTGGATCTGATAAGTACTCCATAAGTTGGCCGCGTGAGTAGCGACTCCAACAGGCCGCGTCCCGTAAACGCTTCCGGTGATGCCAAGAACGGCATTGGTAGCCACATTGAGCGCCAACGTCTCAGGATCCATCCATACGCCGCTACCGATAATATTCAAGCCCGCCAAAGGTCTGAAACCCAGCGAAAGTTCCACTCCCCTCGATCGATCCTTGCCATCCTGGGTAGCCTGCCCCCCCGAACCGGGCAAAATGACGAAGTAGTTGTTGCGGCTGGTTTGAAAAAGCGCCACGTTTAAATCGGCCTTGCCGTCCAGCAGAGAGGTTTTTGCGCCCACTTCTATCTGATCGGATGTTTCCGGGGCGCGGGAGACTGCCTGCGCTTCCGTGGCGAGATTAATAAACGCGCCGGTGCTGTAGCCGGCGTAAAACGCCAGATTTTCGGTGGGCTGGTATACACCCCCGGTTGAATAGGTTGTCAAGGATTTGGTCTGAACGATCTCGCGATAGCCGTAACTTCCCGATACCAGCTGAAATCCCTTGTCGCTGTACTGTACCAGATCGTTTCTTATTCCGAGACGGAGCTTGAATTGCTTCGTCAAGTCTATCTGATCCTGCGCATAGAACGACGTTTGATCGCTTGTAATCCTGCGATCAAAGATGGGCCTGCGCGTGAGTCCGTTCAAGGAGGTTTCTACATTTACAGGATTAAAAACATTGATGGACGATAAGGTGTAATCACCGCGCACCGTATTGATGTCCGTGTTCTTGTATTCAAATCCTCCCAAAAACGTGTGTTTAACCGGACCAGTGGTTGTTTTCCATATGAATTCGTTCTGCAATATGGTGTAACCCGCCCTATCGAATTGCTGACGCGCGTCACGCCCGGTCGACACACCGAGCGCATTCCCTTGATTGCCGCCGCCGTTTCGCACGATCTCAAGGGTACGCGCATCGTATACGAATGCGGTACGCATGCTCAAGTCATCTGATATTGCCCAGTTATGGGTAAGTCCCAGGCGATTGATCGTATGGTCCGTCTTGTTGAACGGGCTGTAGTACCGGTTATTGCGCGACACATTGGCGATATTGGCATTGAAATCGAAAAGTATGCCGTAGTTATCCGGCTTGATCTTCATTTCCCGGTGATCGTAGTCAATCAGGAGCGTTTTATTGTCGGCCAACCGCCAGAGCAGGCTAGGGGACGCTTCAAAAACATTGCGTTCAAGCCCGCGAAATCCGTCGGTATGCTCAAGGTTGCCAATGGCGCGGCCGGCGAAACGCTGACCCAGAGGGCCCGTCAAATCGACAAACCCATTCCGGGTTCCGAAACTGCCAAGCATGGTGCCTGCAGTCAACTCGAACTGGTTTTGCGGCTTTTTGGTAATGATGTTCATGCTGCCCCCCGGTCCGGCAACACCGAACAGCGCTGACCCAGGCCCTTTCAATACTTCGATGCGGTCAACGTCATACATCGTGCGGAAGTAACTGTTTTGGGCAGACCCGTCCGGGATATCGTCGCGTAAAAAACTGAGGGAAAGACCGCGCGAAGTAAAACTGTTCCCGAACCCATACCCGCCTCCCATCAGCGGCTGAACACTGGGTACGTTGCGCATGGCATCGTTCATGGTGATGGCCCCTTGCTCCTTTAACACGCTGGCCGGCACGACGTCGACGGTAGCGGGGATATCGCGTAGTGGAGTATCGGTCTTGCTCCCTGTACGCGCTACATCCTCCAGCGTGCCGGGACGAACCCGGCCCGTGGTGACTTTTATCTCCGGCAAGGGGTTATGTTTTTCCTTGTCGACCCGGGTCTCCTGAGCAACCGCGCTTAACGGCGTTGCCATTATCCCCAGATACAATAAGGTAATAGGGCCAATCCGTCGCGATCTGCGTTTGAAACTGCGAAAATGTTTCACTTGTAGTCTCTCTGTTGTTTTGTTGTGAGTTGGCTGGCTACAAGCGGAGGGCTTACTGGCTGGCTACGAACGCCTCTGCCCCGGTTGAGGGGGGCAGGGACGGAAAAATTTTAGATATTTGCTCTTCGACCTCAGGATTGATGTTCAACTGTCGAAAAAAACTGCTTTCATGACAGCGACAGGGTCGTAAGCATCAGAATGGCTGACGCGGTGAGCGTCGTACCGATCAGTCCCGCAGCCACAAGCCGGGGTCCATGCAAGCGGCTCCATAGCAGCGTGCCGGTTATTGCCAGCACCAGTAAACCGCCAGCCAGCGTGTCGGTAAGCAATATCCAGGCATTCGACATACCGCTCCCTTTGTGAAAGTTGGCCAGTGTTGCCCAGGCATTGGCTTCCTTTTGCTCGATATGAGCCTCAGTATCGCCCTGCCAGTATTCGGCATTCAGGCTGAGATTGGGCGTGGTCAGCGTAACGCGCCAGTTCTCGGGTTGCACTATTTGACCGCCCCCCCAGGGCACCGGCCCGCCCGGCTTCTTCTGGACGCGGGATTTGGCGTGCGGCAGTTTAAACTTCACGCGCAGCCATGCCTCCAACGCTTCGGCAGATTGCAGACTCGCGACGGGCGGAGCCACTACCTGGCGAGTTTCGTGCTGACTGGCAAGCGGGATTTTCATTTCATTGCGATGGTTCAACAGAATGCCCGAGGCGCCGAACACCAAGCCAAGCACTGCGCCCCAGAGTCCTACCCACGCGTGTGTCCGCCGCAGCCAGACGAGAAAGCGGCCCCGCTTCATGCTAAGCGGCAGAAACAGATACCCGCGTGGCTCGGCCGCCGGTGGCAGGCCACCGTTCTGCCCGCGAGCACGTTGCTCGGTTGCCTCAGTCGGCTCAGTTGGGCGGGCATGCGACTGAGACATGCTCATTTGTAAAGACTGAGCGTAACCTTGTGACTCTCTACCGCGTATGCCTTGCCCTCGAATTCACCTGGCTTATTCAGCTCATATTTGGCCTCGACGACGTATAAGCCGGATTCCGGTGGCGAAAAAGAAGCTTCACCTTTCTCATCCGTACGCAAATGCTTCTCCCATCCACTGGGGGCGATAACAACAATCTCAGCCTTGGGCACGGGCTCCCCCTTGAAAGTCAGGCGCAGCAGGTTGCCGCTGGCCTGTAAATCGAGAGGCAAGCTGCCTCCGTTACCCAAACGCGCATACAGAAAGCGTCTCTGGACGGGCGCCGGAGCAGCACCCTCCTGAGGCTCGCGTATGGGCTGGCGGCGTGCCTGAACCAGTACCGTCGCGCCAGCCGGTAGCGAAAAGTGCGTATTTTCACGGCTTGGGCTGATCGTTTTTGCCGTTCCTGCCTGGTCGATGATCGTGGCCTCCGGGTCAACGATACTGTCGAGCCTTCCCGGTGAGGTTTCCCGCAGGTTCTCCGCATATTCGCCAAAATAAAGCTTGCTGGCCGGCGTTCCGCTCTCCAACCATAATGCATGGGCTCCAGCGTGAAGGCTGAGCGCACAGCCGAGGACGGCCGCAGTGCCGGAGACAAATGAGGCAAGTTTCATGTTTTTCCTTTAGATTGATTTTTGGTTATTTATTTATAGACGCGTAGGATAGTCGAAATGCACGAGCATTTGAGTCCGACAACAAGATCAGCGGACGCGTTTATATCATGCTTAAGGTTCATCGGCTAGGGTCTTTGGCTAGCAAACTGCGTTTTACCGGGACGAACGAGGGTCAGTCGACTGGAACTGGTGTCCGGTCGCCGGCCCGGACTGCTACCAGCTCAGCGAGCGTGGCGACACCCTTGCGGAAGGTCGATATATCGGAACGGTCGAGCACGACGTAAGGCGTGCCGGAGTATTTGCAGTAGCGTTTTGTCGTGAAGTAAGCTTCGTGATTTACGCAATCGACCGGACATACCACCATGTCGGCCTGGGCAAGCAGCTTGGATAGCCTCCGGCTGCTGGTGGGCCGAGGATCGCTTCGATAAAAGAATAAAGTGGCCCCCGAAGCTTCAACCACGCGGCGGTACTGGGGATATAGGGCTGCTTTTCCCCCCACGCATAGGACCTTCCGCTCGGCAAGATCAAAACTGCCCTTCAGTACCGCCTTTTTCCTGTCGCACGCGGCGCGTTCCGATGCGGCCATTAACCCCCTTCCGGCCCTTTTCGTAGCGGCGCCCAACCTCGAGCAGGAGGTGTCGGGGTTCTTGACGAGCGGAACCCAATCTGTTTCATGCGGCACGGAAATGCTCGCATCGGCGAGCTTCCGCTCAAGCAGATCAATACGTTCCAGTAATGCTTGACGGTCATCAGCAATTACCCGACCCGCCGCACCCCTGGTCAGCAGACCCGCTCCGTTACCCGCACCTGCCTGCGTACGTGTTGTCGGAGCCGGTCCAGCGCGACCCGAGCGCCACCGTGTGCCCGCAACACGGAAAATTTGTTTGATTACTCTCCCAAGAGAAAACACGTTCGGAAGAATGCTCGGCTTTTTCGCGCTACCTGAGCGTTCCTGCGAGTGGGATACCAGAACGGCGGAGATGGCTTTTATGCCCCGCAGAGGGGCTAACAGAATTGAGCCAGCGCGAGGCGCTTTTAATACCAGAAAGGGGAGGGTGACGCTCGAAACCGCCGAGGTTGTTATCTGTTCCACAGCCCATACTCCGCGAAAAGTCAGAAAAAAGCTGGCTTGCCGTCGGTACAGGCTGGCTGGCTGAAAGCCGCTGGCTTAGAAGAAAGCCAGCGACAGCGGACAAAACTTACATCTGGCTTTGCAACCAGTTCTGGACACCGACTTTCTGCATGACTTCTAACTGGGTTTCCAGCCAGTCGATATGTTCTTCTGTGTCTTCCAGAATTTCCTTGAAAATCTCCCGCGAAACGTAGTCCTTCGCTGCTTCACACGCGGCAATCCCGCCGAGCAATGTCTCGCGCGCGGTCATCTCCGCCCTGAGGTCGCACTCGACACACTCTTCTGCCTTCTCGCCGATCAACAGCTTGCCAAGCTCTTGCAGATTGGGCAGACCTTCCAGAAACAGGATACGCTCAATCAATGCGTCGGCATGCTTCATCTCCTCGATCGATTCCTCGTATTCATGCTTTCCAAGGCTGTCGAAGCCCCAGTTCTTGTACATGCGGGCGTGGAGAAAATACTGATTGATGGCGGTCAGTTCATGTTGAAGCTGACGGTTTAGCCATTGAATAATGTCTGCGCTACTCTTCATGTTTGCCTCCTCAGGCGAGATCTCGCATTTAAGCGAGTGGGTTTATGTGGAATGGCGTTGCGCCAAGGTTTTCTGCATCAGTGCCTGTTCCAGCACCTGCTTGGCGTGGCACGCACATATTCCGCATTGCTCGCTCACGCCCAGGTTGGCTTTCAGATCGCGCATCCGGTCGGCGCCTCCATGATGCACGGCTTCGCGGATGGCAGTATCGGTTACACCTTTGCAGACACAAATATACATGATGAGCGCCTTAAGTCTACTATTTAGTCAAAATAAGCTTGCCGTTACGAGTGCGTCGCAGACGATACTGCTCGCCCTGGTGCTGAATAAATACCTCGTCACCGTGCGAGAAAAGCGCATCGCTGTAAATGCGCCTGTTCCGGTCCAGCATAACGACGTTTTGTTTCTCCAGGGTCGTTTCCGGTATCGTGTTTAACTTATCCATTTGGGCCGTTCCGCAATATTAATGAGAATGATTCGTAATTATATTAAACCTTGCACGAAATGCAAGCGTTATTGAATAATTTTAAAAAAGTAATTTGCGGAGACTTTGAACGAACCCGGGCCTGACCCCGGTCAACAATCAGCTGGAAACATCAGGTCAGTGGGTAGCGAAAGGTTGGCGGTAGCTTTTGGGCGAAAAGCGGTCTGGAGACAATCTTTAACGCTGGGCTGTTCTTTATTTTTCCCGTGTTCTATCCGTTAAGCCTGTTGGCAGAAAATCTAATCAGCAATATGGATCGGAGCTCGGGTAAACAAAGGTCTTGGAACCAGACTCGTCATGTCAAAAATCTGGAAAAAATGTTTTGAATATGCGCAGCGAGGGGAAAATTGTCCTGTGAATCACTTAAAGAACTGACCCTCTTAAATTGGAAGGCCTGTAGTGGTCGGCTACATTGCTGGGGGGATGAGTTGCATTTCAGGGGCCCAGAGCTGCCGCTTAATACGTTTAAAAGCTCTGACCCCTCTTCCACTGATACCTCTGTGAAATTACCAATACCCGAGCCCTGCACGGATATCACACCCAAGGTGGAGCTCTCGGATCGCAGATAATACAATAATCCTTGAAGTCCTCTTAAGCTACAAAATTCATATATTCCGTGCTTTTTTTTGGACAAGATTTCAGTTGAAGGCTTGACTTGATGTTTATTATTTTTGGATCACCGCGATCTGGGACCACATTATTAAAAGAAACACTCAATTTAAATCCAGAGATCTTCATCCCCCATGAGACAAGCTTTATAGTGCCTACAGCCTATGTTATTGATCGCGTCAGCTCCCCGACATTAGGGAAGGATATAATCCGCCGATTAGTCTTATCGTCAGCAGATTATCCTCACACCTTAGGCCCGTATTTGAGTGAAAATGACGTTAAGCTCATTCTCGATGGCGCTCCATACACGTTGGCGGGGGTACTTCGAGCGATTTATTTAGAGTTGGGTCATCGAGTAAAAAAGAAAATCTGCGGTGACAAATCTCCTAATGACCTATTGGCGGTGCAGCTTTTCCAAAATCTTGGACTATTTGATACCGAGATAAAATTTATTCACCTTGTACGCGACGTCCGCGGCGTCATGTCTTCCTTACTTCGCGTTGGCTGGGCCCCGCACGGTGTTGAGAAACAGTTCCCACGTCTTTGGAATTATTCCAACTTACATCTATATCATGAGATGCTGGGAAAGGATAACTACCTGTTATTGCGATACGAGGACCTCGTAGGCGATCCCAGTCGCGCAATTCGAAGGGTGTCTCATTTTCTCGGTGTAACATTCGGAGTAGAGATGCTAAATGAAACGGATCGCGGCACCTCACTACGACATCTTCCACATCACGCAAACTTATCTCGGCCCTATTTTGCGTCCCGAAGCAATGCGTGGATAAATGAGTTGCCTAGATCGGTCAGGAAAACTTGCGACATTTCAGCAGCAGAAGGATTAAGGACTTTTGGCTACGTCGAAAGCGGAGAGGTTCAGGTTGAATAATAGAGAAGAGCTACTTGCGCGGGTGGCGGCACTGGAGCCCTGGTTTTATACGTTTGATCTTGGTCACGGGAATGTGATCCAGTCAAAACTTCCTGAAAACGTTCAGGGCATTCACGAAACCCGGCTTCAAATGCTGATGCGCGCTATAGAGAAGCATTTTGGCAACCGGTTGCCTGATGCTAGGTGCTTGGATATCGGTTGCCATGAAGGATTTTTTTCCCTGGAGATGGCTAAAAAAGTAACGAGCGTCAGGGGTATTGATGTCAGAAGCGAGAGTCTGGAAAAAGCCGAGCTCGTCCGACAACTGAAAGCAGTTGAAAATCTGACGTTCTGCTACGGAGACTGCTACGACCTGGATAAATATATTTCTGACTCCTATGACTTGACACTCTTTTTGGGCGTTCTATACCACTTGAGTGATCCCATTGCCGCGTTACGAAGTATCAGTAAAGTGACGCAGGAATTATGCGTGATAGAAACTCAAGTGATAGAAGATGTGGCTGGTGAAACCGAGTGGGGTAGCAAGGATTGGAATCATGAATATAAGGGAATATTTGCCCTGATTGATGAGACGCCAGAATATGACAGCGGCTGTCCGGAAGCCGGCTCATCCGGATTGGTCCTCTGCCCCTCTGTGCACGCTTTGCTATTTACGCTGCGCGCTGTAGGGTTTAAGCATCTTGAGGTAATAACTGCCCCGATGGGTGGGTATGAGCAACATGTCCGTGGGAAGCGGGTCGTCATATCCGCAGCTAAATGAAAGGGAAGAAATGATGAACGGCTATTGCTATGTGTAACGCCTGGTGTCTTGACTTCGCACGATCGTTACTTCCTTTTATTGGCAGCGAGGAAAGGGTACTTGAAGTCGGTTCGCGGGACGTGAACGGAACCGCAAAGGAATTGCTGGCGGGATACGCCCGAGAGTATGTCGGCATCGATGTTATTGAAGGGCCGAGCGTCGACAAGGTTCTGGATGTAAATGATCTGGCCGATAGCTTTGCTCCAGGGTCTTTTGATGTTGTGGTCTCTACGGAGATGCTTGAGCACTGTCTCGACTGGCGCGGCGCACTTTTTCAAATGACCGCAGTGCTCCGGGTCGGGGGAATGCTCCTCATCACCACCCGCTCTCCAGGGTTTGAACTTCACGATTACCCTTCCGATCATTGGCGTTTTACCCTCTCTGATTTCAAAGAGATTTTCTCGCCTATAGGTGAAATCCTGGTATTAGAAAGTGACATGACCCTAGGGTGGGCCTGCGGGATTGGCGTAATTCTCCGTAAAACGGCTCAGTTACAGGCCCTAGGAATTTGGCGCAGCGATTTAGATAAAATGACGGTGTACTCAATGGCCGAGGAGACCGGAACAAGTGAATCGAAGGGAAATATGGCGAGGGAGATTATTTTCGATCAATACAGCCGTTATCGTGCTTGTTCGGAAATTATCGAGAGTGTCTCGAGCGGGGGAACCATCCTAGATGTCGGTTCCGGCCCGCAATGCCTTCTCGAGCGATTTCTTCCGGATCGGGCTATTTTTTTTGCGGACCCTTTAATACCAAACCTGAACGGGGACGACAACACACGGGTCGCGGGGGATGTTTTCGACAGCAAACTCGACGATAGGAAATTCGACTACGTCTGCAGCGTCGATACCATGGAACACATAGCGGCAAATGCACGTGATGACTTTGTTTTCCGAATGAGCAACCTTGCCGACAAGGGTCTCATCTTAGGCTTTCCCTGCTCGGACGACGTCACTGCCTTTCAGGTGGACAGTGCTGTTGACGAGACATACCGGAGAGCTTACGGCAAAGGATATTCATGGCTCGGCGAACATTTTCGTTACGCCCTTCCCAACAGAGGGGACACCGTTTCGCTTTTGCAACGCCTGGGTTGGAAGGTATCCGTGGTTGGGCATGGTCATGCGCCCTGGTTAAGCTCATTATTAGGTGAGGTCATATGCGGATGGGAGATTTTCGATGCGCGCCCGCATATTCTGCGGATCAGCAGGCGGTTTAACCTCGAACTCTTCCGGTATGACTTTAGTCCGCCGTTCTATCGTTGGTTTGTAATTGCTCTGAAAGAGCCTCTTCCGGTTGCCCAATTACAGTTTGGGGTACCAATCAATGAGTTTGCCACCAAGCGTTTCGCCGAGATTCTCGCCGACACCCGCGTCGGTCTGTTTTCGTCATTTTTGGATGCGACTACCGCTCGCGATGCGGCAATTACTGAGCGAAACGAGGCAGCGGCTGAACGAGATGCCGCAGCGATGGAGCGGGATAAAGCGCGCACCTATGCGGATGCCATGCGCAACAGTAACTCCTGGCGTGTGACCTACCCCTTAAGAGCGATTGCTAAAAAAATTAGGTCCGGGCAACACTAAACATGGCCGCCTTGAGATTGATTCAAACAACGCGTGCGATTTATCACAGGCTGCCACTTCCATCGCCCTTAAAAAAAACAGTCAGATGGGCATATAACCGGTTCATTGACCCTTATCGAGCCATCCGCAGGAGTCTAGTAGCAAGAGAACAATTTCACCCGCCGCCCGTAAGGCCGGCCGCGCAACAGGCCGCGATGCCCGACTACTTTATTTGGGGTGTCATTGACTGGCACTTCCGGCATCAGCGGCCACAGCAACTTGCACATGCACTTGCCGCTACCGGGCGGCGCGTCTTCTACCTATCCGCCTGTTTAGTAGATGACGAACGAGCCGGTTTTGATCTGGAGCCCCTTGATCTTGCCGGTTGCCTGTTCCAGATCAAGCTCTACGCCAGAAGCGCACCGGAGATTTATTCCACCGCCCCTGGAATGGATACGCTCTCCCAGCTGCGGGCCAGCGTGGGGGAACTGCTTGAATGGGCTGACTCCCGGGAGGTTATCTGTCTTGTACAACACCCTTTCTGGCATCACGTCGCTATCGTATTGCCCAACAGTCGTGTTATCTATGACTGCATGGACCATCACGGAGGCTTCGATAACACTGCCCAAGAGATACTATCCCTGGAGCATGCGTTGTTTCGTAACGCCGATCTGATTGTGACCACGTCCGAATGGCTGGACCGGAGTGTCGGACAGCATACCGAGCGCCGTGCATTGATAAGAAACGCGGGGGATTTCGAGCATTTTTCTCGTCAGCCTGCGACTATATATAGCGAGCAGCGGTCGCGGCAAATTATAGGTTACTACGGAGCGATCGCAGAATGGTTCGATCAAGGACTGATTGAAGCGGTTGCCAAACGCTTCCCCGAGTGTTGTATCTTGCTGGTCGGGGCGGATACCGTAAATGCTCAAGCGAGGCTTGGGCGGCTGCCCAACATCAAATTTATTGGAGAGGTGTCATATAAAGCGCTACCTCACTACCTGTACGGGTTTGATGTCTGCCTTCTCCCGTTTAAGGTGATCCCGCTCACGCTCGCAACAAATCCTGTCAAGGTTTATGAATATCTTAGCGCGGGGAAAGCGGTAGTATCAGTCGATTTGCCGGAAATGAAGCAGTTTGGTGAGTTGGTGCGCGTAGCTGCAGATACGGATGGATTCTTGTGCGCAATAGCCGACGTCCTGGCCGATCCGAAAAACCCTGCCATAATCAGCGACAGGCAGGCATTTGCCAGTGGCCAAACCTGGAAACATCGGATGGAGGCTCTCATCTCGCATGGAGAGAGTGCAAAAGACGAGCCGAAGGTAAGCGTTGTTGTGGTGACCTACAACAACCTGGACCTAACCCGCGCCTGTCTTGCCAGCCTCGACGAGCACAGTAATTACCCTGGGCTGGAAATCATTGTGGTCGACAATGCGTCCACCGACGGCACAAATAAATTTTTGTCGAGATGGGTCGGCGCTGGCCCCGACCGCAGAATCATCCTCAACGACGAAAACCGCGGCTTTGCTGCCGGCAACAATCAGGGACTCGCGGCTGCTACCGGAGAGTACCTGGTCATCCTTAATAACGACACTTACGTGACGCCCGGATGGGTGCGGACACTTGTGAGGCATTTGCAAAGGGATAAAAGCCTGGGCCTTATTGGCCCTGTCACGAACAACATTGGCAACGAGGCCAGGATCCACATCACGTACAAAGGAATGGACGAGATGATTCGCGCCTCTGCTCGCCATACCCGCCGTCACATTGGCCAGACTTTTCCGCTGCGTACCGCCGCGTTCTTTTGCGTAATGATGTCCCGGGATGTGTATCAACATACAGGTCCTCTGGATGAGGCATTCGGAAGAGGTTTTTTTGAAGATGACGATTATTGCCGCCGCGTTGATCGACTAGGCCTTCGCATCGTTTGCGCTGACGATGTATTTGTTCATCATCATCTGTCAGCCTCGTTTAACAAACTGAAGAGCCGTGATCGAGAAACTCTCTTCGAACGGAACAAAGCACTCTACGAGGCCAAGTGGGGGCCGTGGATTCCACATACCTATAAGACAAGGGACGATGTCTCGGTCCCGAAGATATTCAAGAATACTCTTTCAGTTTCGGGATGTTGTAACGTCTGTGGAAAGAATGCACGTTTTTTTTATACCAATGCCGACCTCTGGAGGGAGTCGCTCACGTGCGAACATTGCAGGACAACGAGCCGCTACCGATCGATTACACGGGGTCTTTTGGATGCGATCAAGGAATTGTCGAACGTGACGGCAGACTCGATCTCCACATTGCCACGCACGGATTTACCGAACAAGTTACGTGTGTATGACACCCAATGCCCATTCTATTACGAAGGCTGCGCCTATCCGCTACCGGACTTATTGAAAGAGATACCGTGGATCGATGTACAGTTATCCCAATACAAGCCCAAACGACGACTGGGCGAGCAACTGGGAACGGGAGTATCCAATCAGAACCTGGAATGCCTGACTTTTGATGACGAATCGTTCGATATCATAGTCACCAGCGATGTGATGGAACACGTGCGTCTCGACGACCGCGCCCATCGAGAAATCCACCGGGTCCTCCGCTTTGGGGGCATTTATATCTTTACCGTTCCGCACCACCGTAGCTGGGAACAAACGCTCATAAGGATCAGGATCACTGACCCAGATGATCCATCAAAAGATGTGCATCTGCTCCCGCCGGAATACCATGGCGATGCCAACGGCGAGAATGACTTAGGCGTGATCGCCTATAGAACCTACGGGCGGGATATTGAATCGCACCTGACCGAACTCGGGTTCACAGTCGACTACTACCGGGAAAACATTTCAACCCAGGGAATTTTTGATACCGAACTCTACTATTGCAGAAAAATTAAATAATGCGCCGCAAAATTCTTTGCGTGGTTGGAACACGACCGGAAGCCATAAAGATGGCCCCGGTGATTTTGGCGCTAAAGGAACATCCCGGTATTCAGTGTCGAGTGCTGGCGACCGCGCAGCATCGAGATCTGCTGGACCAGGTTCTGCGCGCCTTTGAGATCGAGCCGGATATCGATCTTGATATCATGCAACACAATCAAGCGCTCACTGCTCTGACGGCACGTCTCTTACTCGCTCTTGGTAACGTCCTTCAAGCTGAGAAACCTGATGCGGTGCTGGCACAGGGCGATACGACCACAGTCATGACCGTTGCGCTTGCCAGTTTCTATCACAAGATTCCGTTCGGGCATGTTGAAGCAGGGTTGCGCACTTGGAACATGGCGAATCCGTTCCCGGAAGAAATGAATCGCATAGTGACTGGAAGGTTGACGAAGTGGCACTTTGCCCCGACGGCGAGCGCGCGAAACAACTTGCTTAAAGAAGGTATTGCAAATGGAGATATCTTCGTAACGGGTAATACGGTTATCGATGCGTTGTTGAGCGTCGCAAATCGTAAAACTCCCCTGCCCTTTGAGCTGGATAGGGGCAAGCGTCTGATTCTGGTAACGGCACATCGCCGAGAAAACTTCGGCGAACCATTCCAGCAAATTTGCAAGGCGGTCCTCACATTGGCGGAGAGTGGTAAAGATCTTCAGATTGTATATCCGGTCCATCCTAACCCGAATGTATATGAAACCGCTCATAAAATCCTCGGAAATCATCCCCGAATCACTCTTTGCGAACCTCTGGACTATCTACCCTTTGTCGCCGCCATGAAACACGCATTCCTCATCCTAAGTGATTCCGGTGGCGTGCAGGAGGAAGCGCCTGCGCTGGGAACGCCGGTACTTGTTTTGCGAGATGAAACCGAGCGGCCCGAGGCTGTCGCGGAAGGGGTGGCCAAGCTCGTAGGCGCGGATCATGACCGAATTGTCAGGGAGACACAGCACCTATTGGACGACTCCGCAGCCTACAAACGAATGGCACGTGGTGTTTCGCCTTACGGGGATGGCAGGGCCGCGCATCGTATTACTTCCGTTTTGTGCGACTACTTCGCCGCATGCGCCTGATTTATCTCTCACCTGTTCCCTGGTGCAGTTTCTCCCAGCGGCCACACGAGCTTGCGAGATATTTTCATTCGCGCACCGGCGGCGAGGTCCTATGGGTCGATCCTTATCCAGGCCGATTTCCAACCTTATCTGATATATGGGCCCGCCGTCCGGGATCTGGGGGCGAGGAATGCGATATTCCGCCCTGGCTAACGGTTGTAAAGCCCAAGGCATTACCTATAGAACCATTGCCATTTTCCCACGCGGTGAATTGCCTGTTTTGGAGTCGTGTCGAGTCAGAAGTTTATCGCTTCGCCGATAACTCGACCGTTTTGGGTATCGGAAAACCGACCACTCTAGCGTTGCAACTGCTACACAAGCCGGGCTTCAGGTCATCGTTTTACGATGCGATGGACAATTATCCTGCCTTCTATCGGGGCTGGTCACGCCTCGCAATGATGAATCGGGAACGCAAGGTAATAAATAAAGTGTCAACCATATTGACTTCCTCCTCCGCCTTATATGATCGGTTGCGGTATATGGCAAGCGATGTACGGTTGGCTTTGAACGCGTGTGCAGTGGATAGACTCCCTCCGGTAGGGAAAGCATGTTCGTTTCCGGACGGGCAGCGCCCTGTTATTGGCTACGTCGGCACTATAGGAGACTGGTTTGACTGGAAGCTCGTCATTACCTTGGCAAAATCGAATTTAAAAATAAAACTCCGTCTTATCGGACCCGTGTACGTGCGTCCACCCGCGCTGCCTGATAATATAAGTGTGGAACCTCCTCTACCGCACATAGAGGCGCTAAGTGCCATGACTCAGTTTAATGTGGGCTTGATTCCATTCAAGGAGACGACTCTCACGTCTTCCGTGGATCCGATCAAGTACTACGAATACCGGGCTCTGGGGTTGTCGGTGGTCAGTTCAGCGTTTGGAGAAATGGCGCTCAGGAGGGGGTGTGAGGGTGTCTATGTCATGGATCGGAACGCCGACATCACACAACTTGTAACGCAAGCTTTAACCACTTGCGCCACTCCGTGCAGCACCGCTCGATTCCGCATAAACAACTCCTGGAAAAGTCGGTTTGATCAAGCCCGGATTTTTGGTTAAGAGCACTCCGGGACAAGCCCTGACTCTATTAAAGATGCTGTGAATACAAGCGTCCGTCACTATGATGGTTGAGGTCGAAAATGCCGCAACGAAACTTCCGGTGTCGGTCATCGTTGTAAATTACAATGCAGGGCCGTTCCTCACCGAGTGCGTTCACTCCGCGTATTCCTCAGCCAGCGAAATACTGGTGGTGGATAATGCTTCCACCGATTTAAGCCTTGAACTTTGCGCGCAGCGATTTCCGGATGAGGCAAAACTGAAGATCATCCGCAATGCGGCCAACCTCGGCTTCGCCGCAGCCTGTAATATAGGTACCCGTGGCGCGACCAAGCCCTACATCCTGTTCCTGAACCCTGACTGCGCTTTGAGCGCCGACTCTTTGAACCACATGGTGCGGGTATTGGAAGCAAATCCTGCGGCAGGTATGGCAGGCGGACTGCTGATGAACGCGGATGGCACAGAGCAGGAAGGGGGTCGCCGGGCAGTGCCGACTCCTTGGCGCTCCTTTGTCAGGGCTTTTGGGCTTTATCGTTTTGATCATTACTGGCCAAGCGTGTTTTATGATTTCCACTTGCACAAACAGGCCTTGCCGCCTCGCCCAGTTGAGGTGGAAGCTATCTCCGGCGCGCTCATGCTGGTGCGCCGCGAAGCATTGGAGGACGTGGGTCTCTGGGATGAGGGGTATTTTCTTCACTGCGAAGATCTGGATTGGTGCATGCGCTTTCAGCAAAAAGGATGGAAAATCCTGTTTGTGCCGGGAGCTCCTGTTTTGCATCATAAGGGAGCATGCAGCCGGTCTCGCCCTATCTTCGTGGAATGGCACAAGCACAAGGGGATGATGCGGTTCTATCGCAAGTTCTTCCGGCATCAATACCCCGGGATTGTGATGTGGCTAGTGGGGGGGGGAGTGTGGTTGCGGTTTGGGGCGGTGGCGTCACTTCATGCTATCCGCGACGCTGCACGGCGACTCGGCCTCCGTTGACAAATAAGCTTCACGTCCTTCCGCCAAAGAAACAGAGTGTCATCGCACAACCGGATTTCCTGGCCAGGTCGCGCTCCGCGCTTTCTTCGTCTCATCTACAATAGTTAAAGAATGAGCTGGTAAAATCGCGGCCAGGAGCAAGGAACACCCAAGCGCAGTCTGATAACAATAACAAGAGACGCATCCCCTCAGAACATGCATCGCATAACTCTCTAAATGGTCATCTACAGTAAAGTCAAAAGCTGGGCAAAAAATAATGATTTGGTTGAAGCGTTGAAAGCTTACGACCTATGGCTGTTTCTAGCATGGCTAGACATAAGATTGCGCTACAGACGGTCAAAAATCGGGCCGCTTTGGATCACGCTCAGCATGACAATCTTCTGCTTGACCCTGGGAACCGTGTATAGCAAGTTGCTTAACGTAGATGGTGACGAATATCTGCTATTCCTTTCCGTGAGTTTCGTTATTTGGGGCCTGATATCGAGCCTCTTGTTGGAGTTTCCTAACCTCTATATAGAAAATTCGGCGTATATAAAAGATATGCGCATTAACGCGCTCACGATTCTCTTGCGTGGCGTCGCCAGGAATATTGTAGTGTTCGCTCACAATATCCTGATCATTGTCGGAATTTACATTTACTTTGATCTCAGGCTTAGCGCGGTTGTTCTTCTGGCCATACCCGGCCTGATACTCGTAGTGATGAATCTGGTCGCCATAGGAGTGTCACTAAGCATCTTGGGCGCAAGGTTTCGTGACGTGAGCCAGATCAATCAAAGTCTGGTACAAGTTCTTTTTTTTCTTTCCCCCATCATGTGGTTTCCACGTCTCGTCCCCGACGATAGCTGGATCCTGAGGCTAAACCCCATTGCGTATTTCCTTGACCTGGTTCGGTCGCCCCTGCTTGGATCTGCCCCGTCCTTGTCGTCATGGGGTGCGGCAATCGCGACGTTGACCGTTTTTAGCGCTGTTGGCGTCTTCCTGTATCAGAAAAAGAACAGCCAGATTCCCCTCTGGGTTTAATTATGAGTCTGGTACAGGTACAAGGAGTCACCCTAAACTATCCTCTTATCGGTATGGGAAATCGATCCGTCAAAAATCAGCTTCTCAGCACGGCGACAGGCGGATTACTCACTGCAGGCGATCAGATTCCAGTGGTCAGGGCGTTACAAGATATCAGTTTCTCTTTGAAAGAAGGGGATCGACTTGGGTTGGTCGGACATAACGGCGCAGGCAAGTCAACCCTACTTAAAGTTCTTGCCGGCATATATAAGCCAACGTTCGGCACAGCATCGACGAGCGGCAGAGTCGTCTCGACGCTAAACCTGGCCTTGGGAATGGAACCGGAAGCGACAGGTATCGAAAACATACTCATTCGGGGTTTACTACTCGGGATGAAAAAAAAGGAAATCTACAAAAAAATGGAAGAGATTGCCAGATTCACTGAACTTGGCGACTACCTGAAGATGCCGCTTCGGATCTACTCTTCCGGAATGGCCACTCGACTGGCCTTTGCTACTGTCACCGCTATGGAAGCCGATATCCTGCTGATGGATGAGGTAATTGGTACGGGGGACGCACGTTTCATGGAGAAGGCGGAGCATCGGCTTAAGGAATTCATACACCGTAGCAAGATACTAGTACTTGCTTCCCATACTGAATCAATAATACGAAACTTTTGCAACAAGGCTCTGTTGCTGGAGCAGGGAAAGATTCAACAAATAGGTCCAGTTGACGAGATATTTCAACTTTATCAGCAGCGCACTGCTACCACATTCTCAGCTTAAGACATAGGACGTAACCTCGCCTGCAGAACTCGCTTCCAGGGAACCGTACCCAGACTTGTCTATGGACACACACGACCGGTAGCGCATAAAGCATATGCTGAGCAAAAGCCGTTTGTTACACATCGCGAGATACTTCTACGCCAATCTTCCCCTGACTTATCCCGCGAAGGCAAAAATTCGTGAAGCCCTGTCTCCTGTCCTTCGCGCACTTACGAGCGAGAAAAGAGGGTTGGCGATGTTTTCGGAACTAAGAAAGTCCTTTGGTTCCCGCTCTGATTCGCTCGCATGGCCAGCGCCTGATGAGCATGCTTTTGTGCAGTTGCTCCTGGAGCTTTCCGAGCACTGCAGTAGGTACGGACCGATCGGCAGCATGATTACAGTGCCGTTCATGAGTTCGGGTGGTGCAGAGCGGGTAGCGCTTAATTTCGCATGCGCATACCGTGAGCTTCAGCCCCGTTTTACCGTTCTCGTCCTCATAACGGATCGTCCTTTGAAAAACGATCTCATGGTTCTACCCGACGGTATCAAGGTCGTAGCATTGCATGACCACGTGCAATCCGATTTCGAGAACATTCGGCTGCAATTTCTGAAGTCATTGGTTCAGGCTGTTAAGCCAACTGTTCTCCATAACATTAACAGTGAACTGGCATGGAAGCTGATCATCGATCATGGCCTTTTGATGTCGCGACTCACGCAGATTTTTGCAAGTATATTTGCCTTTCAATATCTGCCCGGTACCCGTCGCAAGACCGGCTACGCATCCTATTTTCTCCAGCCGGCATTACCTCATCTCCATGGGTTGCTGAGCGATAATCATCGGTTCATTACCGACGCAATTGCTGAATACGAGCTTGACGCGACTACCTCGACGAAACTGCATGTTGTTTACAATCCTTGCAGAATTTTCCTGGAGAAGACCCTAAATGCGCCTCCCATATCATCTTCCTCTTGCGGCGCTGATGGGCCTGACCGGCGTTTGCGGGTGTTGTGGGCTGGCAGGCTGGACGCGGAGAAGCGTGTCGACTTGCTCTACGATATCGCCCGACGCTGTGTCTTTGCCGATTTCATGGTTTATGGCCACAGCGTCATTGATAAGGAAACCAGCCTCCCGTCACAGCCCAACCTGATCTTAAAGGGGGGGTTTTCCGATCCATATGAATTAGTGAGGGATGGACCATTTGATGCATTTCTATTTACCTCCCGTTGGGAAGGTCTACCCAACATTCTGCTCGAAGTTGGCGCGTTGGGAATTCCGGTAATTGCCCCCACAGTCGGGGGGGTAGGAGAACTGATTTCGACGCGGACTGGCTTCCCGCTTCCAGAGGAGCCGACAGTACGGGACTATGAGGAAGCCCTTCAGATTGTCAGAGCTGATCCCGGTGAAGCCGCCACGCGAGCTCAAGCGCTAAAAGAGCTGGTGAAAACCCGGCATAGCTGGGGCGCTTTCCGTGAAAGCGTGCAAACAATACCGGGCTACATCAACGCATCTGACGGATTCGGTAGGGGAAACCGGGTGGCTTCCGATTCGGGGCCGGAAAATCCAGTAATATCCATCGTAATTCCCTTCTTCAATCAAGGTCAATATCTATACGAATCCGTCTCGTCGGCCCTGCTGGCATACGAGGGAAAAACGGAAATTATCGTTGTCGATGACGGAAGCACCGATCCAAAAACGGAGCTCTATCTCAGCGAGGTAGCTACTCTGTCCGGGAAAGTGCGCATTGTGCGCCAAGCGAACCAAGGCCTCTCGGGAGCGCGAAATTCGGGAATTGAAGCTGCCAAGGGGCAATTCATTCAGCTCCTCGATGCCGACGATATTCTTATCCCCGGCAAGCTGGACGTCCAGGTGGCGCACATGACGGTCTGTCCAGCGCTTGACGTATCCATATGTGATTTCTTGTTGTCCGATGAGACTGTTACACATATTACGCGTTCTGATGCGGCCATCTCCAGATTTCCGCTCACCCTCGACGATTTTTTGTATCGCTGGGAGCGAGGATTCGCTATCCCGATTCATTGCGCCCTGTTCCGAAAGGACGTCTTCTCACAAACGAGATTCGATGTAGGCGCACGCGCCAAGGAAGACTGGCTCTTCTGGTGCACACTCAGTTCTCTGGGCTGTCGGCTGGCATATCTACGTGGTCATTACGCTGTTTACCGGCAACATGCACAAAGCATGCGCCGCTCCTATGTCGGCATGGGCAAAAGCTGGCTCCTTGCTGCGCAAAAAATCGACGCTTTACTTGGAGGGAAACATCCTCTCTTTCTCGAGTCGGCTGTTTCATGGTTCGAGCAGTACTACGAAAAGCATCCCGAGTATCGTCAAGAAGTTTCTCGTTTACAGACGAATTTGTCGTCAGCAGAAACATCAACCCCAACACGCTCAGATAACCAGGAAGCGAATGCTGCACAGTTGCTGAGGCAACTCTCCTTTTTATCCACTACGGCCAACTCCCCATTTATCTCGGTGGTTATTCCTGTCTACAACCACTACGAGTATATTGAAGAATGCTTGCGCTCACTGTCGGAGCAAGGAACAACGGAATTCGAGGTGATCTGCATCGACGATGCCTCTCCCGACCTTCGCATTCACGAACTGATGCGAGGACTGAAGGGCAAACTAACCGGCCTCCGCATCGTCACGCATGCTTCCAATCGAGGTATTTCCGCATCTCAGAACGAGGCCGTTGAGCTGGCGAGGGGAAAGTTCATTGCCTTTCTCGACTGCGACGACTTGCTCGTGCCAAACGCGCTTTCACGTGTAGATGAGGAGATTAAACAACGGCCCGATATCGACTATTTTTTTTCTGATCGGTGGGATATTGATGAAGCCGGAGCTTCCGTGCGCCTCGCAAGATATGGAGGTTATTACCATCTAAAACCAGGTAATCGCTCATTACGCGAGGATTTGCTGGATGGCATGGTTGCCTCTCATCTTAAAGTCATCCGCCGCTCTGTATTTATTCAGGTGAACGGATGCAGCGATGAATTCGAGGGTATTCAAGACTGGGAGCTGGCTCTAAAGATTTCGGAAATAGGAAGGCTGGCGTATATTCCAGAGCCCCTCTATAAACATCGTATCCATTCTCATTCGGTGACTGAGTCGGCAAAAGTAGATCAGATGAGAAAAACAAATATGTTGAGGCGCCGCTATATTGACCGCTGGATCAGAAGCGCAAAGTGTTCGGTAGCGGGGACACATCCTGGACCTTCACAGGTCTTCAATTGCAATAGCGCGTTGCCGTCCCTTGCTGAATTAAAAAAAAGCAGATCGTCGAGCCAGTGCTGCGTACTGGACCTGCGCGGTCCAGTCCTGACTTCCGCAATTACCTTTGCCCGCGAATTTAACTCATACTTCGATTTAATACTGTGGGACAGACCGGAGGTGCCTGCCGCCCTGATGGGCTATCTTTGGGGCGATGTATTGAGCCCTCATAACGCAACCAGGAGGTCGGAAGTGGTGAGCCATTCGGTTAAGGGGGACCATTAGATAATCCTGGCGCGTTGCAGCGGCATTTTACGCTGGAACCTCTTCGACCGACATCCTGCCTGTTCCCCCGTTTGTGCGGTACCGCACCGAAACATCCGGCTTCGTTTATCTATTATGTCGGCCGACCGCTAATTTACTAAAATTCAGTGGCCATCCTTAAGAAAAAAACATTTTTCCGGCCCCTGAACGAGTAATCAAATTGGCATTACATCCCGTCTAGCACCCCGGAGGCCTTACCTTGCGATTAGAAAATAGTTGCGGAGAATCGCACAATTTAATCTGAGGCAGAGGTCCAATTTTCCCCCCATTATCTCGGTACGATAGAAGATGTATTCAACAAAACCTATTATAAGCCAAGTCGTTACTTTTCATACTGAGGGGGTGCTGGCGCATTTCACCTTATCCAGCCTAATACGAGTTCGTGAATATGCGTCGATGCAGAAAATTCCGATTGAGTTCGTTCTAACATTGGACAACGCTGACGAACTTACTACTCGCATTGTTAAGAACCACCCCCTAATCAGTAAACGAGATCAAATAGTTAGCGTAACCCATGGAGATTTGGCCTCTTCTCGAAATAGTGGTGTTAGTGCAGCCCGGGGCGAATACGTTGGCACCATGGACGGTGATGATCATTATTCGGCGAACTGGCCTGTTGCCGCGCTGGAGGTTGCCAGAACGAATGAGACCCCCGTAATAATTCATCCTGAATTGTGCGTTTCGTTTGGCGCATTCCATTCCGTCGCACGTCTCATCGACATGACGAAGGATTCATTTCCGCTTGCTGCCTGTATTTCCCACCACCCTTGGGTATCGTGCTCATTTGGGATCAGGAAGTTATATGTCGAGCACCCGTATCAGCGTACGGATGTGAAGGAAACGGGTTTTGGCTACGAAGACTGGCACTGGAATGCCGAGTTGCTAGCCCATGGTGTTACGCACGTGTGTGCACCTAAAACCGCATTGTTCTATAGACGAAAGGCCGAGTCCATGGTGATGTCTATGGTGTCGACAGGTGCGATTATTCGCCCTTGCTCCTTTTTTGACAGAGTGGAACTTTGGTCTGGATCAGATAGGGTGTCCATCACATGAGCGTCAAATCCATGCTTAAACCTGAGCCCCTTCTTTCATTCATCTTTCGTGTTTTTGTTAAACCTGTCCTTGATTTCCTGCCTGAACTACGGCGTAACCAAATAATGACGATTGCGCATCATGTCAAAACCACGCTTTTTTATGGTCATGTCATGAATTTCAGTGACAACTGGAAGCCGATTCGCATTATGGAGGACAAAAAAGCTAACACTCGTGCTGCTGCAGCCTCGAATGCCACAGTTCCCGCTTGGGTAGTGGAGGAGTTGCGTCATCTTGCCGAGATCGAGCCTGATTTATTTCCTACTCCACAATATCTATCACAATTTAACATCTATCGGCCCACTATCGATGCGGCTCCGGGCATGGTTTACGCTGATTGCCGTCGGCTCGTCGGCGATACGAATCCGGATATCATTATCATTGTGCCCTGGCTGAAACGCGGCGGCGCTGACCTCGGTACGTTGCATCATATCAATGTCTGCCGACGGCTGGGATTGAGTGCTGTACTTATCACAACCTTGGACACGGTATCGCCGTGGCTGGAGCGTGTTCCGAAAGATGTGCCGGTAGTGGAGCTTGGACGAGTGGGGCGAAAGATAACCCAGGCACAAAGGATGACCGTATTGGTGAGACTGGTGCTTCAATCGCGCGCTTCTACGATCCATATTATTCAATCACAGCTTGGGTGGGACATGTTAAAGGCCCACGGCAAGTCTTTGCAAGCTGAAGGAAAATCTGTCTTCGCTAGTCTTTATTGCGAGGATCATGATTCCACGGGGCAAAAGCATGGTTATGCACGCTATTACCTGGCCTCAACGTTACCATACCTTACCGGAGTAATTTGTGATAGCGCTTATTACCCGGCAGAGCTGAGCCGGCATTATGGCGTAGATAGCCGCAGAACGCATACCGTCTACTTTCCAGGCACATCCGTAAGAGAATCCGAATACATCTCCACCAATCAGGGCAAAGTACTGTGGGCAAGCCGGATTACCCAACAGAAACGACCCGACCTTCTGCTTAAAATTGCTACGGCCATGCCGGACATTCAATTCCATGTGCGGGGCCATGCCGAAAAGCATGACGAAAAGCAGATGGAAAGCAATATAAGGCGGCTTCCCAATATAATATTTACCGGTTCTTATGAGGTTGGGGGTCTGGTAGAGGAGAATGATCAGTTCAGTTTGTTTCTCTATACATCCCTTACCGATGGTATGCCGAATGTCTTGCTTGAAGCAACATTGGCTGGCCTGCCTATCGTGGCATCGGCCGTAGGGGGCGTACCCGAGCTGATCAATGACGAAACAGGATACCCTGTGGCAGATACTGAATCGGTCAATGCATACGTTAGCGCAATCAGAAAAGCGTTAAGTAACCCGGAAGAGAGGCACAACCGCTGGGGGTGCGCGCTTGAGTTGGTCCGGAAGAGGCATACGCAGGAGAGCTTTTTCCAGCAAATGGTCGAAATAAAAGATTACTTTCCCGGAACCGCTAAAGAAACACCAAGATTAAGGGCCCTTGCATGAGACAGTTGAGCCCTGAAATTGCTGCTATGCCGTTAATCATGGATATAGGCATGAACAACGGCCGCGACAGTCTGTTCTATCTGCGCAAGGGCTTCCGGGTAGTCTCTGTGGAAGCAAGCCCACCCGCGGTTGAGAACGCACGTATAAACCTGGCTCCCTATATTGATTCGGGTCAGCTGGTCATCGAGCCAGTCGGTTTAGCCGCGCAGGAGGGTGAGTTTATTTTCTATGCCAATCTCGACAATGACCGGTGGAGCAGCTTCAATAAAAGCTGGGGAACCCGAAACGGGACACAATATCTTGAAATCCCAGTGCAGTGCATCCGGCCACAATCCCTTTTCAAAAAGCATGGTATACCCTATTACCTTAAGATCGATATCGAGGGTAATGACATCAATGTAGTATGTGCATTGCGTGATTTCCCCCTCCGTCCACGGTATGTGTCCATAGAAGAGAGTCAAACCTCTTATTTTGCGGAACTATGGTCTGTCGGGTGCCGGCAATTCAAGCTCGTTGACCAATGGAGTTTATGGCAAGTGAAGTGCCCAAATCCCCCTTTGGAAGGAAAGTATGTCGATATCGACTTCGACAACACGACATCCGGACCATTTGGAGATGAAGCACCGGGTGAATGGCTCGACTTTTCCCATGTCCTGGAAGCATATTTGACAAAAGTGAGATCGCCGACGCGTGGTTGGCTCGCGGCTGAAACCTCCTCGTTTGATATTCATGGGCGCATCGACTCATACCGATAGTTCAGCTGGAGGCACCGCCAGGCAGCTAATAATCAGTCTTTATGCTGGTGCAGCTAAGGTCAAGCATAGATTGGCGTTTGGCGAGCATAATGTCGGGTATTAATCTAAGCTTGAGTAACTTTTCTTGGCGCCCGACAGTTTGATATAGGATATGACGGTCTACGACGTCAGCACATCAAAACAGCACACATTGGGGCGTTCTTACACGAAGACCGCTGGTATTCGGTTACATATCATTTATCCCGCAATTGACTTGCTTGTAGTTGTATTTGAGAAAGGGCACACATCGCGCGGGTTTCATATCGCTGCGCCTATTTCTATGTCCGAGCACACAAATAGAATAATCCAGTAAAAGCCAGCCGCACTTCAGTGCTTCCAGGAGCAGGACGCGACAACTCGAATAAAGGAGTGAGATGTTTAGAACGATTTGTGCCCTACTCGCAGCAGGGTTCTGCAGGGAGCGAATTACGGATGGCGCAAGTTCGAAGGCACCCAGTTACATTTTCCTGAAGATCCGGAACAACCACACCGGACCCATCTTTGAGTAGGACCACAATGGTGGCGGAGCGTCGATTATTGGCGGCTACGCGTATTGCGGGGCGGAAATTAACGGGTTGGAGGGAACCTATTTCTTTGCAGACTTTATCACCGACAAAGTCATGACGTTCCGCTTCTCTGAAGATACTAGAATCACGGAACTTGCCGACCGGACCGCCGAATTGATCTCTCCCACCGGCATGACCGGACGTATTACCTCGTTCGGCTCGGATGGTTCAGGTAATCTCTACCTAGTGAGCCGCCGCGGACAGAGATCGGTGTGATAACGTCGGTCCCGGAACCAGAGGCGTGGGCAATGATGTTGGCCGGTTTTACGTTAGTCGGAGCATGCGGCAGATATAGGGAGAAAAAGCGGGGACACATCAACGCTTGATCAAGCGCCGGGGCGCCAAACCCTGCCATAAAAGCCTTCACGTTGGGTAGGATGAGTCGATAACGCGATCCCGAAGCAGGAGAGGGTAGTCAAGCGGAACTTCTTAACCCAGCGTTCTGGATAAGTGGCCCAAACATATACAACCCCAAGCTCTGGGAAAGGTTGGCAAGTCAATGTCGGAGCTTTCTTCACCTCCTCGAATTATCGTTACCGGCGCGAGCAGCATCATCGGGCAGTTTCTGCTGCCTAAGCTCGCAAATTCCGGTTGCGAGGTTCATGCCATCAGCCGTAATAACCGCAGCGGTCTGATTGCCACCGAAAAAAATTTATTCTGGCACTCGAGCGACATCAGCGATCCTGAGCAGTTGCCCCGCCTCTCCGCCAATGCGCTTGTGCATCTTGCGCCGCTCTGGCTGCTTCCCCCGCTGTTGCCCGTTTTGGACTCGCTTCAGCTTAAACGGGTGATCGGCTTCGGTTCGACCAGCGTATTCAGCAAGGCCGGTTCGGTCAACCCGGAGGAACGGCGTCTATCGGTGCGTTTAACCGAGGCGGAGGAGGAGGTTAGCAAGCTCTGCGCGGCCTTCGGAATGAACTGGACTGTGTTCCGCCCAACGTTGGTATACGATTGTGTGCGGGATAAGAATATTACTAGAATCGCGAGTTTTATTCGGCGCTTCGGTTTTTTTCCATTACTGGGAGAAGGCCGGGGGTTGCGCCAGCCAGTCCATGCCGATGATCTCGCAAATGCCTGCATTCTTGCCCTCTGGCGGCCACAGACGTTCAACCGGGCATACAATTTGAGCGGGGGTGAGGCATTAAGCTATCTGCAGATGGTCGCGAAAATCTTCGACGCGCTCGGCAAGCCGGCACGTTTTTTCACGGTGCCCGAGTGGCTATTTCACGCCGCAATAAAGCTCGTCAGGCTGCTGCCCGGCGGCCGGGGGCTGAACGCAGAGATGGCGACACGAATGAACGTTGATTTGTGTTTTAATCATTCTGAAGCAACCAGGGATTTCGATTTTTCGCCGCGGTTGTTTCTTCCCCATTGGGACCATGCGGATACAATGCAAAAATGAGCCAGGCATGAAGCGATTGGTAAAAATTTAAGTCGTACTCTGCCCGCACAGCATAATGGTGGAAAATCCCAATACGATATCCGTTGCCGAAAGCGAGATCGAGATTAAAGCGATTCGAGCGCAGGGATCGGGTGGACAAAATGTAAACAAGGTATCCAGCGCAATTCACCTACGCTATGATATTGACGCTTCCTCGCTGCCTGAAGTTTACAAGGAGCGCTTATTGAAGCTCAACGATTCGCGGATCACAAGAGAAGGTATTGTGGTTATCAAGTCGCAGCAGTATCGCACTCAGGAGAAGAACCGTGAAGAAGCGGTGAGACGTTTGCAAGAACTCGTTGATAGCATCGCCGTGCTACCACCCAAGCGAAAACCCACTAAACCAACGCGTATTTCGCAAAAAAAACGGCTTGAAAGCAAAACCCATCGAGGACAGCTTAAAATCATGAGGAAAAAATCGGGCGAGTACCCATTGTAATAAAACCCGCCGATCTTCCATAGCTAAGCCGGTTGGCACCCGCCCTTGGATGGTGCCGTTGTTTCACCCTGAGAGTCTGGCAGATATTTACCCGAATTTGTTCTCTGCATGCTCGTTTCTGTATCCGATGCGTTTCCCACATACTGGAAGAGAACGGAAAAAGCCGTCCCGACGTCGTGTTCGCTGGCAACCTGGATGTGAAGCTTGTTATTTTCCGCCACTGTTTTCACGATCGACAGTCCAATTCCACTCGACGTCCGATTATGCAGAGCCGCTCTGGGCGCGTAAAAATATTCGTCGAATATATGCGGCAACTCCATATCACTTATGCCAATACCGTGGTCACTCACGGTTATCACCGCGGATAAGCTTTGCCGGTTGATTTTGGACACAATTTCCACCGAACCACCATCGTAGGAATAGGTAATAGCGTTTGAGATGATATTCTCGAAAAGTATTTCAAGCTGACTGGGAATACATTGCACGAAAAAATCATCGGTCGAGGCGTTTATCCTGATCTGTCGCGAATTGGCTATTGGCCCGAGTTTATCGATGCACTTGCGAATGACCGGACCAATATTGACGCACTCATGATTATTCGGGTCCCGAGCGGCGGCTTTCAATCTTTCAAGTTTAAGCACATCGAGGATCAAGCCTGCCATACCCGCGGCGCGGTCATCGATCTTTCCGAGAATATCCTTTATTTCAGGTGACACCTCTCCACAATAATTCCCTTTTACCAAACCGATTTTGCTGCGAATAGCGTCCAGGGGTGCCTTGAGCTGATGGGTCATGAGAACCGCATACCGGTCCTTTTCGACTTGCGCCTGGCTGATCTGCTTATAGGCATCCATGAGATGCCGCTCATTAGTGCGCACGACGATTGCCAGTCGCGAGACGACATACCAGACTATGATGAAAAGCACATCAAGCGTAACCATCCATAAGAGGATATTGACCTTGAGCGGGGTGACCTCGGCTGCGCCTGAATCTATCAGCACAGATTGAGGGGCCAGGAAAAGCAGGGGGTTCTCAATCAGCAAAACCGCCCCGTACATGCAACAGACAAGCGCGGTAACGATCAGGCTCTCGATGGTCGAGAAAAAAATGCAGGACAGGACGATGTGCAGCACATAGAAGAACGGAGCGGGCGTGCCAATGCTGCCCGCAAAATGCACGACGACCGACAGGCAAACAAGATCGATTATTATTTGCGCCCAGATGTTAATGGCCGGGGAGTTGTGTTTTGTTCGCGGACGGAAATCCAGGGCATAGATATAGAAAATATTAGCAATGGCCAATATGGCCGTCACGGCGACTGGCCACCCCTGCTGATGAGTGATGCCGATGGTGGTGAGCGTGTCGGAGGCGATAAGCGCAAATATCTGAAAAAGAATAAGTAGTGCGATTACGGCCCACCGAAAGATGATAAACCACCGCGCATTGCCGATTAATACCTCGTCGCTCAGCTTGGCGCGACCCAAGCCCACTCCCGGGAAAGCGAAGCGATTTTTGGAACCATCCCAGGAAAATTCGGCAATCGCCATGGTTAAATTTCCAGGAAGAACCTGGGTTAACGTTATGCGTCTTCCAGACGGCTACGTATGATCGACAGGAAACTCACCGGCTCCACCGGTTTTTCCACAATCAATATCCATTCGTCCGAAACCCCCGTGAAATAGGGGCGGATTTCTTCACCGAGAGAGGTCATGAATATCATGGGAAGCTTAGGAAAACGGTCGCGTATGGTGACGTAGGCTTCCAGGCCCTTATCCATCGTTTCGACCATTACGTCCAGGATTGCCAGGTCCGGCAGATCCGATGTATTCCCCAATGATTCTATGAAGTCATCCATTGTCTGGTAACTATCAACAGCATATCCATTCGCCGTGAGTATTTTCTTCACAGTGTCGCGAATGTCCGGATCGTCATCAATATGGGCAATTTTCCGGGTCGCGCCTTGTTTAGCTGTTATGGAAACCGGCAACTGTTCAGTATTTTGATTTTGGGCAACCGCGTGCATTTGGGTTCCTCCGCTTTGTCTAGTTATAAATATCTAGTTATGAATTACCCTGTTGATAAAAAGGAATATAGCACATAATTCCATATTGTCATCAGGGTAATACAGCAGATGTGAGGTAACTGTCATGTACACATAAAAAAATAGTGAAGATTTTCAGCCTGCTGGCTGGGAAGAGGTAGGGCTGCGGGAGGAAGTCGCGACGCTATCCGAACAGCGAATAGCGTTAGACACGATGATTAACAGCAGTAGCGGCTGATGCGATTGACTGAGCGCTATTCCAATACACGGTTCAGCCAGCGGCTGATGTCGTCGATTTCTTCCCTGCAAACGGTATGCGCCATCGGATATTCATGCCAATCCACCGCATAGCCCGACTCCAGCAACTGCTGCTTCGAAGTCGCCGCCAGTACTAAGGGTACGACACTGTCCAGGCGGCCATGGGCCATAAAAACCGGAGTGGCAAAATTGGCGCGATGCGCTTCTGCCGCAAGTGTCCGCGGCGCGGGGAGATAACCCGATAACGCCAAAATGCCGGCGAGTCTTTCGGAATGGCGCAAGCCGGTGTGTAAAGCCAAGGCCCCGCCTTGTGAGAACCCTGCCAGAACAACATTCTCGGGTTTAATCCCGCGCTCCGTTTCCCGATCTATCAAAGCTTCAATCGCTCGTTGCGAACTGCGTAAGCTCTCAAGGTTTTCCTGAACCCCAACATTTGGATCGATCATGTCGTAATCATGCCAGGCGCGCATCACCATTCCGCGGTTGATACTTACCGGTCGCATGGGGGCGTGAGGGAACACGAAGCGAATACTTAGGGTGGAAGGCAACGCGAGTTCGTCCACTATGGGAACGAAATCGTGCCCATCCGCACCAAGACCGTGCAGCCACAGGACCGCACGTGTGGGGCTGGGTCCGGTTTCGAGCTCGACGGCAGGAAGTAAACTGGTTGGAATCGTCATCGCTAGAGCACAATGAGCTGCACAAAGCTTGAAGGTGCTGCTGGGCAACTGGTCAAAAGGGGGCCAAGAAAACGAGGAAGGCGGTAGCCTAGCCTACGACGGCCGGAAGTGCAAACAAAAGCGAATGGCGGATTTCGAGGGAGGCTGGGGGAGTTGCAGCGCCTTGGAACCGCTTATAAATTATCTCGGGATCCTCCGGTTGACTTAACCTAGAGGGAGGATTAGATTCGCACCTGTCGATTTTCTTGGATCGAATCATACAGCAGGAGAAATCATGAAACGCAGGGATTTTATCAAGCTGGCCGGGGCAAGCGCGGCATTGCTTCCTGTTGCACCTTCGGTGTTTGGTAAGGATCAGGAGGTCATACGACCAAGAACAAATACCTATCGCCTGACTTATAAGGTCGACCTCCCCAGCGACGGGAACAAGGCGCGCCTATGGCTACCCTTGCCTGATATCAACGATAGCGCCCATCAATTTTCGCAAGGCAGCGTGTGGAGCGGGAATGCGAGCGTTGCCAAGTTTGATACCGTTCCCGGTACGGCCTCGCCCATGTTTTACGGGGAGTGGCGCGGAAGCGGTCCCCGCAACGTGACAGTAAGCAGCGTCGTCAAGACAACCAATCGTACGGTCGACCTGCAGCATTACTCCGAGCGACGCGGGGCCGCGCTTCCCGCGGATGTAAAACGTTATCTGCAGGCCACTAAGCACGTCCCCCTGGATGGCATCGTTCGCAAGACTGCGCTTTCCATAGTAAAGGATACCAATGCCCATTCCTCTCTGGAGAAAGCAAAGGCAATATACGATTGGGTCGTGGATAATTCCTATCGCGATCCGGAAACGCGGGGCTGCGGCCGGGGAGATATCAAATCCATGCTGGAATCCGGCAACCTGGGCGGCAAATGCGCCGACCTCAACACCTTGTTTGTCGGTCTGACAAGGGCCGCCGGTGTTCCTGCCCGGGATAACTATGGGATCCGGATAGATGAGTCCGCAGCGCATAAAACGCTTGGCCGATCGGGAGACATTACGACGGCTCAACATTGCCGTCCCGAATTTTATCTGGTCGGCCTGGGCTGGGTACCTGTCGATCCTTCCGATGTGCGTCAATTGGTATTGGACGAAGAATTGCCGCTTGGCCATCCAAGAGTGGCCTTACTAAGGGAAAAATTGTTTGGTTCGTGGGAAATGAACTGGGTGGCATTTAATCAGGCCCGAGACGTTACGCTGGCACGAGACAGCGTGTTGGGCGAACTGCCGTTCTTCATGTATCCGCAGGCTGAAGTCGGGGGCCATGCACGGGATAGCCTGGAACCGCAAGAATTTGCCTACAACATCGTCTCAGCGCAATTGGTCGGTACGGGCATCAAGTTTTAGTCACCGCTTGAAACGAAGGGATGGCGGCAGCCGAGCTGTGTATCCGCAGCCATTGCCGGCCACGGCTGCGTCAAGTGGCGACAAAAAGGGGGGAGTTCCCAGGCTCCAACACGCATTTACTCATCACGAATGAATCGGCCCTCCCCCCCGGTTTGAGGGATGAGGTTCTGCAATTCCTGAAATAAGGCACGGAAACTCTTAGGGGGCTTGTTCGCCAGCCTTTCTTTTTGCGCATTACGTATAAGCGCGCGCAGTTGCTGGAAGTCGGCGGCGGGAAATTTCTGTCCGAGTTCCTCCAGCGCCTGTTCATCTGACAATAGCCGTTCGCGCCAGCGCTCGAGTTGATGCAGCCATGCCGTCTGCTGCAGGGCTAGTCCGTTCCAAGCGTCCAGTTTTTGCCTGATAGGCAAAGCATCCAGGTCACGCATCAGCTTGCCGATAAATTGCATCTGGCGACGGATGGCGCCGTGTTTGCGCATCCGCTTGGCTTCAAGAACGGCGTCCATCAGTGTTTCAGGCAAATCAAGCTCCCTTAAACGCTTGAGATCGAGTTGAACCAACTGCTCGCCAATGTCCTGGAGTTCGTGCATCTCCCGCTTGCGTCGCGTTTTGCTCGGCGGAAGTTCGGATTCGGAATTATCAATCATGTTCTTTTGCACACCCATTCCCACGTTAAGAAACTGTTATCATAGCGCCATTCGCCGGTAACAAATCCATTGCAACTCCGGAAATCGCCCTCCCATGACCGCCATAGCAAAATCCTCGCCTCGTTTCTCCTATCCTTTCACTACACTCCAGACAATTGCGGCAGATGTGTTGAGCCAAGCGAAGAAGCTTGGCGCCACCGGCTGCGAAACCGACCTCTCCGATGGTTTCGGCCAGAACGTTACAGTACGGCGCGGGGAAGTAGAAACAATAGAATACAACCGCGACAAGGGTCTGTCGGTATCGGTATACATTGGGCAGAAGCGCGGCCACGCCAGTACCTCGGATTTTTCTCCACGGGCGGTAAGCGACACAGTGGCAGCGGCTATCTCGATAGCCGGCCATACCGCAGCCGACGATTGTGCGGGGCTGGCGGACGCCGATTTACTGGCGCGAGCGTTTCCCGATCTCGATCTCTATTTTCCCTGGGATTTGCCGGTAGAGCAGGCGATAGAACTTGCAAAGACGTGCGAAGCGACCGCGTTGGACGTTGACAAGCGTATCACCAATTCCGAAGGGGCCAGCGTTTATCTGAATGAATCGCAGTTTGTTTATGCGAACAGTCTTGGATTCATAGGTGGTTATCCCGCGTCGCGTCACAGCATCAGCTGTGCTGTGATAGCGAGCCAGAACGACACCATGCAGCGCGACTACTGGTACAGCGTGGCGCGCAATGCGCGCGACCTCGAGGAAGCCGGCAGCATCGGCAGAAAAGCGGGGACTCGCACTGTTGCCCGGCTGGGCGCCAAAAAAATTCCCACGTGTGAGGTCCCTGTGCTGTTTGAGGCGCCTATCGCTTCAAGTCTGATGGGACATTTCGTCAGGGCCGTCAGCGGGGGCAGTCTCTACCGGAAGTCGTCGTTCTTGCTGGACAGTATCGGCAAGCAGGTTTTTGCGCCGCACATCCAGATCCGGGAATTGCCTCATCTGAAAAGGGGTTTGGCTAGCCAGGCCTTCGACGATGAAGGCGTGGTCACGCATGAGCGCAACGTCGTCGAGAATGGCGTGTTGCAAGGTTACTTTCTCAGCAGTTATTCCGCGCGTAAGCTTGGCCTGCGTACCACCGGAAATGCCGGGGGCAATCACAATCTGATTCTTGAGAATGGAACTGGACTGGACTTCCCCGCCCTACTTAAAAAAATGGGTAAAGGCGTGCTGGTTACCGAATTGCTGGGCCAAGGGGTCAATCCTGTGACCGGGGATTATTCACGGGGAGCAGCCGGCTTTTGGGTCGAGGACGGAGAGATTCAGCATGCAGTGGAAGAGATTACCATTGCCGGTAATCTGAAAAATATGCTGCTCGGTATTTCCGCAGCGGGAAGTGATGTGGTCGTACGTGGTTCAAAACAGTGCGGCTCGCTGCTGATAGACAGGATGATGGTTGCGGGCGGTTAGGAACCGGATCAGAACGGGTTAATAATCCCGGTCCGTGGAGGATTAGTCGTGCTCCTGCGAGACAGGCTTTAGCTTCGCCCTCGACCTGTCTTTGTCAGAACACTGTCTCCAGCTCCCTGCCCGACAGCTTGACCCCGGATATGGACCATTCTTCGCTTACAGCCGAAAGTCCCATTCAATGAATCTGCATTTGCTCGTTCCCTCGCTATTCTGGCCTGACGCGTCGCTCCCCGAAATTTATCGTGATTTGCCGCTGCCTGCGCTGGAAAACCTCCTCACAAAATGCTCGCGCACAGATGATGAACCGGAGGGCATGGAGCCCTGGCTTTGCCGCGCCTTTGGCGTCCAGAAGCAGCTTGACTGGCCGGTGGCCCCTATCACGCTGCAGGGCGACGGCGGGGAGAGAATAAAAGCGGGACAGGATTATTGGATTCGTGCCGATCCGGTCCATTTGCGTATTGAGCGCGACCAAGCCGTCCTTGCTGACAGCCGCGTTTTTCCGATCGCGCCGGAAGAAGCCCATCAGCTGACAAGTCTGCTCACCCGGCATTTTTCTGCAAATGGCCTTGACATGAAATTCCTGCCTTTGCAGCCTGATCGCTGGTATGTGCGGCTGGTCGAGACGCCGCCGGCGCACACGCATTTACTCAGCGACGTTATCGATCATGGCATCAATGACCATTTGCCCTACGGCTCGAACAATACGATCTGGCGCGGCTTTTTTAATGAAGTTCAAATGCTGCTGCACGAGCACCCGCTAAACCAGGCGCGCGAGGGGCGCGGGGAACCTTCCATTAACGCTACCTGGTTCTGGGGCGGTGGAACCATGCCTGAGTCTTTAGTATCCGATTATTCGCAGGTGTGGAGCAATGATGTTCTTGCCGGCTGCCTCGCGCTTGTCTCCGGTACAGGCCAGGCCCCGCTCCCACCCAGCGCGGCAATATGGCGCCAGTCCACCCCATCCGGCAATCACCTTGTCGTGCTCGATTCCTTACACGGAAAGGCCCAGTACCATGATCCGTACGGATGGCGTGAAAGTCTGAAACAACTCGACCATAACTGGTTTGCACCTCTTTGGGCAATGTTGAAGCAGGGGGAAATCGATCAGGTGACCCTCACCTCGTTGGAGAATAAAAAAGTGAGGAATTTCACCGTCCGGCGCAGCGATTTGAGAAAATTCTGGCGTAGACCGAAAGCGATCGCCATGTATGCAGCCGGGTAATTTTGATAGTCGAAAAAGGCATGTTTTAGGTGCCTTTTCTGAAACTGGAAACATCCGATCATGCAGCAATATATATCCGGCGGCTGCTAAAACTTCTCATTGGCGCCTTCGAGGGAGCGGCAGGACTGCCACGATAGATGTCACTGAGGGCGCTCAGGTTTTCCATCCCGGAACGTTGGATCAGGTATGATTACAGCCAAAAAATAACCACTGCAAATAGCTCGCTAACTAACAATTCATAATAATAAGGCGATCATTTACACGCGGTAACGGCTCCGCAATAAAGTGGATGTATTGTAAGAGGGAGAATCATGACTGATATTAATCTGTTTGAATCGTTGCTAACGTGCAGCTCGGTGGAAGAATTGCACGACAGCGCCAAAGCTATTGCGCAGACAATGGGCTTCGAGCATTTTCTGTATGGAGTTCAGGTAAATACCTCGCTAACGCGTCCTTACCGGTTCATCCTCAGCTGCTATCCGGAGATATGGCGCAAACATTACGATGCGGAAGGCTACGCGAATATAGACCCCACCGTTTCCCACTGCGCCAAAACATCAATCCCTATCATATGGAAAAACGAAATTTTCAAGGGACGCAAGGAGGCCCGCGTAAGAAGCGAAGCAAAGGATTGCGGCCTGGTCAGCGGGGCCAGCTTTTCCGTGCATGGCGGGCGGGGTGAAGCCGCCATGCTAAGCCTGGCTACATCGCGAGAGTCTCGTGAAGCGCAGAATGACATTGTCGCCATGATGGGCCAAGCCCAGCTACTGACGTGTTATCTGCATGAGGCAGTCCAGCGTATCGTGCTAAGCAAAGGACCTCTGCCCTTGAAAAAAATCAACTTGACGGACCGGGAGAAAGAGTGTTTACTCTGGGCAGCCGAGGGTAAAACAGGCTGGGAAATAGCGAACATCGTGAGTATCTCGGAACGCACCGTGACGTTTCACCTTCAGAATGCGTCCCAGAAATTGGGCGTGGTCAACCGGCGGCAGGCGATCTCCCGGGCCCTTTCGATGGGACTTATCGAGCCCGGAAATATCGGGTAAGAAGCGGTGGTACCGTGGACGATCCGCGGCTGCCAACCCTGTCGTTGTATCTCCAAGCTCAAGAATAACGTCAGTGGCTTGCCAGTTCGACCATTACCGGAGCATGATCAGAAGGACGCTCCAGCTTGCGAGTCGCCTTGTCTATGACGCAAGCCGTACATACTTCAGCCAGTTCGCGACTCAAGAGAATATGGTCGATCCTCAAGCCCATGTTGCGGCGAAAAGCCATCATGCGGTAATCCCACCACGTATAGCATTTCTCCGGTTGCTCAAACAAACGGAAGCTATCTATCAGCCCCAAGTCAAGCACTTCCCGAAACGCCTCACGTTCTGGCAGGCTGAACAGAACCTGTCCATCCCATAATTTCGGGTCATGTACATCCCGCTCTTCCGGCGCGATGTTGAAGTCCCCCAGCAGTACGAGCTTGGGGTGCCTGCTCAACATATCCCGAATCCAACCCCGGAGGGCGCCCAGCCATTTCAGCTTGTATTGATACTTTTCAGATGTGACATGCTCGCCGTTTGGCACGTAAACACACGCGACCATGATGTCGCCATAAACTGCCGCCAGCACGCGCTTCTGCTGATCGTCCAGATCAGGGATGCCTGAAATAATATTGACGCCCGGCTGTTTGCTGAGCAGCGCGACGCCGTTGTATGTTTTCTGTCCCGAAAAAAGGGTCTGGTATCCAGCTGCTGCAATATCATTAATGGGGAAATTTTCGTCTTGCAGCTTGGTCTCTTGCAGGCACAGCACATCAGGCTGATTGGAAGCCAGCCAATCAAGAACCTGAGGGAGGCGGACTTTAAGGGAATTTACATTCCAGGTTGCTATTTTCATGTGGTGCTATTACTCGGCTCATATCACGGGCTGGAGTATATCCCGTTAAGCACATACTGAATAGTTGGCCATTTATGTTGTGTGCTATTATGATGCACGCACCAAATGGCCTGTTGGGTTTGTGACAGCAGCGGCCCATGATGTGCTTATTCAGGGGTTCCTCCAGAACTCGTTCGATATTTGACGCATCGTTATTGCTTCCCTCGAACACAGGTATAGCAACCATGGATAATCCAAAGGATTCAGAATTCGGCATAGCCGACTGGCAGCGACTGATCCGCTCAATCGGAGAAGACCCCTCGCGTCAAGGCCTGCATGAGACCCCCGGCCGGGTGTCGCGCGCCTGGGCCCACTGGACCCGCGGTTACAAGCAGGATCCCGCAGCTATCCTCAAGACATTCGCCGATGGGGGCGAAAGCTACGATGAATTGATTGTGGTCAGGCAAATACCCGTTTATTCGCATTGCGAACACCATCTCGCTCCCTTCTTTGGCCATGCAACCGTCGGGTATCTTCCGAGCGGACACATTGTCGGGTTGTCGAAGTTGACGCGACTCGTCAACTGTTTTGCCGCGCGCTTGCAGGTCCAGGAACGGCTGACACAACAGATCGCGCAATCTTTGCTTGAGCATTTGCAACCCAAGGCGGTGGGCGTGATCATCCGTTGCCGTCATATGTGTATGGAGTCGCGTGGAATCGCGGTGGCCGGCGAGGAGACGGTAACTTCCGCCATGCTCGGCGACCTGAAGACGAACGCTGCTCAGCGAGCGGAGTTCCTCGCACTTGCCGAATAAGCCCTTCGGCTTATTGAACAGCCTCCACAAGGCAGGTAGGCTATATTTGCTTGCGCGACCTGATTTGCTGAGCTGAGATCTCTGAGATTTTAATGAGCCTCTAATTCCTGAGCCTTGCGCCATGTTTGTTTCTTCATCCCTCATTCTGATTCCCCTCCTGTTGAAGGGGAGGCGGCACTGTTGCGTTAAATAACTGGAACCCAAACTCATGGCGTCATCGAAATATCTCTCCATTTTTTCTCCGGCAACAGACCAGCAAAGAAGAGAAAATTTTGAGAATTACTGGGATTTTACTCAGCAGCACGGCGGGCAACTTTTTGAGGATGACAAGGACCTGGAAAAAAAACGTGCCCGACTTCAGCATTTTCAGAGCAATCCAGTCAAATTGCGCCAGCCGCTTCCCAATCCCGAATCCTTTTATCGAAATTATGTTGAGATGCAGGATGATCCGACCTCCCTGGATCGCACGACGCTAATGTTGACCTGCATCTACAAGTTTGCCAGGCATGAATGGGTAGGGATAAAAGGTGCGTGGGATGCGATCCCCGATATGGCACATTCATACCGGGTCGAGCAGAAAATCAGCCGTGTCCATCTCGCCGAAGAATTTTGTCATGTACGCCTGTTCAATGAAATGTTATGCACATGCGGGCTGGATCGAGTGGAGTGGGTGCCCTTAGGTCCCATCAAGGAAAAGATTTACGAGCAGTTTCCTAAGGTCCCAGGCGTTTTCATGGACCCCCCGGCTTTTGTCACGGAACTGATGGGCGTGACTTTTTATTGCCACCTGTACAAACTGTTCGATGAGATATTCGCTGAAGAGCCGGAAGTACGTCACCGGTTAAAGGAGCTGCTGGACGAAATTACTATCGATGAAGTGGCACACGTAGGGCAACGCAGGAATTTTATCGGACCCATTGGAATGGGAATCTCCAAGGCACTAGTCAGACCTTTTTATACCTTATTTTTCAAAGATATCCCAGAAATCAAGCAACTGCTCGACGTTGACAAAATGATCGAGCATGGCGTTGCGTTTGATTTTAATGACCTGCCTGCGCATATGATTGAACGCACCTGGATTCCTTCATACTGCAAAGCCTGACGCGCGCATTCCTTCCGTTGAGCTAGGTCCTACCCGTCAAGATGGAGGAAAACGGTAAAATCGGCGCTGATCGCAGGTTCAGGCATTACCTTTTCCTGCAGCTACCAGCATTTCCGCAGCGTGTTTACGGGTGGTGTCAGTGAGTTTTTCCCCACCGAGCATGCGCGCAATTTCCTCAGTCCGTTCCTGCTTATCAAGCACCTTGATACGGCTCGATACCCTTCCACCTGCAGCCGGATCAGCTGATTTTGCGACTTGCCATTGTTGGTCTCCCGCCGCGGCGACCTGCGGCAGATGAGTGATGCACATGACCTGACGCTGCTCGCCCAGCTGCTTCAGCAACCTTCCGACAATTTCTGCCACGCGCCCGCCGATGCCTGCATCCACTTCATCGAATATGAGTGTGGGAGTTGCGCTCAGCTTGCTGACAATGACGTGAGTCGCTAACCCGATACGCGACAGTTCGCCCCCCGACGCAACTTTTGCCAACGGCCGCAGCGGCAGACCCTTATGCGCGGAAACCTGGAATTCAACTTGTTCAAGGCCATGCGCATTACCTGGTTCCAGCGGCGTTAAGGCCACCGAAAACTCCCCCCCGACCATCGCCAGCGTCTGCATGGCCGCGGTAACCTGCTCGGAGAGCGTTCCGGCTGCTCTGGCTCTCACATCACTTAAACTTTTTGCGACCTCGAGATATTGTCCTCTGGCTATTTCTTCCTCTTCAGCCAAAGCTGCGCCGTCACCGTGATGGCCGAGCTCGTCCAGCCGGTCAGTGGCTGCCCTCAGCAGATCCGGCAACTCATCAGGCGTTACCCTGTACTTTCTTGCAGCCGCATGGACAGCTGATAACCGTTCCTCGATTTCCCGCAAACGCTGGGGATCGAGGTCGAGGCGTTGCTGATAACGGCCAAGCTCGTAGACCCCCTCCTGTAGCTGAATCTGCGCCGGCTCAAGCAAATCCAGCACGACCCTGAGGTTGCTGTCACAACTCACCAGGTCGCTGAGCCGGGAAATCACCGCGTTGAGCTGGGCAAGACAGGCCAACTCCCCTTCGGACAAGGCTTCGAGACCCGCATGCGCCGCTTCAAGCAGACTAGCAGCATTGCCGAGACGACCGTGTTCCGCTTGCAGCTCCTGCCACTCGTCTGATGAGAAATGTAATGCGGCCAGCTCGCTTGCTTGCCATTCCAGCTGTTCTCGCTGTTGTGTGAACGTTGCAGCGTTCTGTTCCCATGCAAGACGTCGCTGGCGCAGCCCCTGCCAGTGACGGTATGCCTCTGTGACTCGCACAGGCAATTCGCGATTGCCCGCATAGGCATCGAGCAGATCACGTTGCGCTTCTGCGCGCATCAGCAACTGATGCGCATGCTGACCCTGAATCTCGACCAACTGCTCTCCCGCCGCGCGCAGTTGTTGCAATGTGGCGGGGCGACCATTGATAAAACTGCGCGACCGCCCGGTGCCGTCTATCAGGCGGCGCAGCAGACACTCGCCATCACCGCTGCCACCATCTTCGAATCCATTTTCGCGCAGCCATTCTCTCAGCATCGGCAGCTCGCCTACGTCGAACTCCGCGCTGATTTCCGCCCGCTCGCAGCCCGTGCGCACATGAGTGGCATCGCTGCGTTCGCCCAGGACGAGCGAAAGAGCATCGATCAGAATCGATTTTCCGGCGCCCGTCTCACCGGTAAGAACGGTAAAACCTGGGATGAATTCCAGATCCATGCGGTCGACAATAACGAAATCCCGGATGCTGAGAAACTTTAGCATGAATAAAGAATTACGTAGCGTTTCTGGGAAGGCCGCTCCAGCCAAGCTTCTCGCGCAGCATGCGGTAATAGCTATATTGGGATGGATGAAGCAGCGTTACTGTATGAGGAGCGCGTGATACGATGACCTTGTCATTTTCCTGCAAATCGAAGTGCGAATGGCTATCCGAATGAACTCGTGCAACTGCGGTACGATGCATCAGGATCTCCACGGTGGCGTTAGGCCCAACTACAATTGGGCGGTTACTCAGCGTATGAGGGCTCACTGGCACCAGAGCGATCAAATCAAGGCTCGGATGAAGGATGGGACCCCCGGATGACAATGCGTATGCGGTAGAGCCGGTTGGAGTTGCCACGATCAGGCCATCGGAGCGCAACGAGTATACGTATTCGCCATTGATACGCACCTCGAATTCGATCATGTTGCCGCCCACCCCACGGTTTACCGCCACGTCATTTAATGCCAGCGCGCTAAACAGCACTCTATTGTCGCGAGCGACTTCGACGTACAGAAGCATGCGGCGCTCTGGCATATAGAGACCATCAAGCATGGAACCAAGGGTCTCCACCATCGAATTGATGGAAAGATCGGTAAGGAACCCGAGCCTGCCCTGATTAATGCCGACCAGTGGCACGTCGAACGGCGCGAGCTTGCGCGCAATATTCAACATGGTCCCGTCGCCTCCCAGAACGATGGCCAAATCCGCGCGGGCGCCGATTTCCTCCATTGACAATGCGGGGTACTTTTCCTCCGCTGTAGTGGCAGCGGTAAGGGAATCGAGCAGTACTTCGAGGCCGCGGCTCTCCAGATATCTTCCCAAACTCAATAACGGCGTTACGATGTCCGGGTTTTTGTGCTTGCCAATCAGCGCTACGGTTTTAAATGGGGAATTCATGGTTGGGTTTGATCAGGAACGCCTGCGGCAATATATAACACGGCTTTTTTCTTTTGCCCCAGATTAAACCATATCGGCAGGAAGGTGACAAAGGATTCCCGCCCGCGCATTGGCATATTGGCGTACGTACGGGACACCAACGAGCCGATCTGAACGGAATTATTCCACTCTTTAATTGACAAAGGATTGTCCTTTTCGTGTGGCGGAAGCCTCAACATTGAATCCTGGTGTAGAATGTGCAAATGCTCAATCAGCGCGCCAAAATACTGCTAAAGACTCTGATCGAACGCTATATTCGCGAAGGCCAGCCGGTAGGTTCCCGCTCGCTTTCCAAATTTTCCGGCCTTAATTTAAGCCCGGCCACGATACGGAACATAATGGCGGATCTCGAGGAAATGGGGTTTGTCGCCAGCCCCCACACTTCGGCCGGTCGAATACCAACCCATCAGGGCTACCGCTTTTTTGTCGATACCCTGCTCGTTGTAAAGCCTCTGGATGTCATCGAGATGCATCAGCTCGAAGACCAGCTGCATCCGGACAATCCGTCTCGTCTGATCAACTCCGCTTCCCAGTTATTATCCGAATTGACCCGCTTTGCCGGGGTGGTGGTGGCTCCCAAGCGCAGCACCGCGATATTCCGCTACATCGAATTCATGACCCTGTCAGACAAACGCATTCTGCTCATTATTGTTACTCCGGAAGGGGACGTTCAGAACCGCGTGCTTTTTACCGACAGAACTTACAGTCAGTCCGAGTTGACAGAGGCGGCAAACTTCATCAACAGCCATTATGCCGGTTGCGCCATCGATGAAATCCGCTCCCGTCTCCAGGGCGAGTTGAAACAGTTGCGTCACGATATGACCACGCTCATGACCGCGGCCATCGAGGCGGGTGACGCAGCGATAAGGGAAAATAGTGAAAATGTGGTCGTTGCGGGTGAGCGCAAGCTGCTCGACGTGGAGGATCTTTCGGGCAACATGAGCAGCCTCAAGAGATTATTCGATCTGTTCGAACGCAAAACCGCACTGCTACAATTGCTCGAGCTAAGCCGCAAGGCGGAAGGCTTGCAAATCTTTATTGGCGGGGAATCCGGTGTCATCACACCGGATGAGTTCAGCGTGGTAACGGCGCCCTATGAAGTGGATGGGAAAATAGTGGGGACCGTTGCAGTAGTCGGCCCTACGCGGATGGCCTATGAACGAATTATCCCGGTGGTCGACACGACCGCCAGGCTGCTCTCCAGTGCACTATCGCAACATTGACCTCTGCGATTTTTTCACAGTCGCGAACTTGCAGGCTTGAACTTCCTATATCCCAATCCGTATATCCTGCTCCAACTTCGTGCTCACCACGTTCGAGGGAGGGAAAGGCGTAAGCGCGCACGTCAATTTACCGCCGCGACCGCTTAAGGTCAGCCAGCATAGGTTTTTAACGGAATCATACCAACTTGATCACTCCCGAGCCCGCTTACCGACACGGCACGCCTGACCAGACAGGCATCTTGCTGATTAATCTCGGAACCCCTGATGCACCCACCCCTGAAGCGCTACGGCGCTATCTCAAACAGTTTCTGAGCAATCCGAGAGTGGTCGAAATTCCACAATGGATATGGTGGCCCATTCTGAACGGGGTCATACTCAACACCCGCCCCAAAAAATCCGCGGAAAAGTACGCACAGATCTGGATGCCGGAAGGCTCGCCACTAAAGGTCCATACCGCCCGCCAGACATCGTTGCTACGGGATGAGCTGGCGGAACGTATCCAGTCGGTCCCGTTGATCGAGTACGCCATGAGCATTGGCAGTCCATCAATAGGCACGGTGTTGAGGATGATGAAGGAGCAAGGCTGCGAGCGTATTCTGGTGTTGCCGCTTTATCCGCAATACGCCTCCAGCAGCACGGCATCCGCATTCGACGAGGTGTTCACGCAACTGGGCGGCATGCGTAACGTCCCCGCACTTCGCACCGTCAGACACTATCATGATCATCCCGGCTATATTGCGGCACTTGCGCAAAATGTGCGTGATCACTGGATGAAGATTGGCAGCCCCGGCAAACTGGTGATGAGCTTCCACGGAATCCCCCGTTCCTCGCTGGACAATGGTGATCCTTACCACTGCGAGTGTCAAAAAACCGGGCGGCTGTTGGCGGAATCGCTGGAGCTGGACTCAAGCCAATACCAGATCTGCTTTCAATCCCGGTTTGGCCGGGCAGAGTGGTTGCGCCCTTATACAGCGGCCACGCTGGAGCAGCTTGGCAAAGAGAATGTGGGCCGCGTAGACGTTATCTGCCCCGGTTTTGTTTCCGACTGCCTGGAAACGCTTGAAGAAATTGCCATGGAAGGCAAAACCATATTCATGCAGGCTGGCGGCCGGGAATTTCACTATATTCCGTGCCTCAATGAGCGCAGCGACTGGATAAACGTCCTGGCCGACATCGCGCTCGAGAATCTGCAAGGTTGGCCGGGGCTGAAGCCCAACGAGGCTCAGCTTGCTCAATCCCGGCAGCTCGCACTGTCGATTGGGGCAGGCGACTAGGGTCCGTTGGAAGAGTTCGTTACGCGACTATCGCCTTCGGGTTTGGGGGCGCGGCTTCCAAGCCGATTCCGCAAAAACTGGATGATCCCGGGTAAAACGGAAATAATGATGATGCCAAAAATGAAAAAGGTCAGGTTGTTTTTGACTACCGGGACGTTTCCAAAGAAAAATCCACCGAACACGAAGAAACTGATCCAGAAAACGCTGCCGAATGCGCTGTAGGCCATGAAATGTGGGTATACCATGCGTCCGATACCTGCGACGAAAGGCGCAAAGGTGCGCACGATGGGTAGAAAACGCGCGAAGATGACGGTCTTGCCCCCATGCTTTTCATAAAATTGGCGCGTCTTTTCCAGATGAGCCCGATTTAACAAGCGTGAGTTAGGGTGGGCGAATATCCGGGGGCCAAAGTAACGACCGATCCAATAATTGGTGTTATCCCCGCAAAAGGCCGCCAGCATGAGAAGCGCCGCTAGCAACTGAACCTCCATTGCGCCGGTCGCGGCGATGGCGCCGGCCACAAACAGCAGCGAGTCCCCTGGTAAGAATGGTGTCACCACCAGCCCGGTCTCACAGAAAATAATCAGGAACAGAATGAGATAAATCCAGCTGCCGTAGTTCTCGACCAGCCAGATAAGATGTTTATCCAGATGAAGGATGATGTCGATGAATGTCGCGAGAAGTTCCAAGAAAATTCCATAAAAAGCTGCGATGAGACAAGGCCACAGAACATAGTTGCCCGAAATCAGGGCACCGCTTCCACCTCTTCTTTCTTTTCAGGCTTGACAATATCCTGGCGTGAGACACCTAACAGCATCAGAAGGGGGCTGGCGACCAAGACCGAGGAGTAGATTCCAAACAGGATGCCGATGGTAAGCGCCAGCGCAAAATAGTGCAGCGCCTCACCGCCGAAAATCAGCATCGAGATCACCACCATCTGCGTGCTGCCATGGGTGATGATTGTCCGTGACATGGTACGCGTAATCGCATTGTCGATGACTTGCGCCACGGATGCCTTGCGCATCTTGCGGAAATTTTCCCGTATCCGGTCGAATATCACCACTGACTCATTCACCGAATAACCCAGAATTGCGAGTATTGCTGCAAGCACGGTCAGCGAGAATTCCCACTGGAAAAATGCAAAGAACCCGAGAATGATGACGACATCGTGCAGGTTCGCAATGATTCCCGACACCCCGAACTTCCACTCGAAGCGCAGGGCCAGATAGGCGATGATACCCAGGGAAACGATCAATAAGGCCAGCGCTCCATTTTCAACCAGTTCTTTGCCCACCTGCGGGCCGACAAATTCCACCCGGCGGATCTCCGCCGAGGGGCCGTCCTGGCGCAGCGCCGCTATTACCTTTTCAGACAACTGGGCGCTGGACATCTCAGGTTTAAGCGGGAGACGTATCAGCACATCGCGCGATGTTCCAAAATTCTGCACGCTCGCATCAACCATTCCGAGTTTGGCCAGCGTGGATCTTATTCTATTGATGTCAGCAGGCTGGGTATATCCAACTTCCATTACCGTCCCACCCGTGAAATCCACCCCCAGATTCAACCCCTTGGATACGAGAAAGAATACCGACACGAGAAAGGTCACCAGCGATATGGTCGTGGTGTATTTCCCCCAGCTCATGAAGGGGATGTCCCGCTTGATCCTGAAAAATTCCATACTGGCCCTTGGTTACTAAAGAGAGGTACGTTCCTGCTCTATTTGATCCGAAAAAATCCGTGATCAGGTATCCCGCTACGTCCGCACATGACTTCCACGGTCCTTAGCGCTTGCTACTCGCAGTGGTCGCGCCACGCGCGGCACTCTCGGGATTTGTCGGCTTCCATACCTGACCAATGGCTACGTGCTCCAGCTTGCGCCGGCTGCCATATACCAGGTTGACCAGGCTGCGCGACACCATCACCGCGCTGAACATCGAGGTAAGAATCCCCAAACAGAGCACCACGGCGAAGCCTTTTATAGGTCCTGAACCAAACGCAAATAAAGCGATACCGGCAATCAATGTCGTAACGTTGGAATCGAGAATGGTACCCCACGCCCGCTCGTAACCGGCGTTGATCGCAGCTTGGGGCGGAAGACCTTGTCTCAGCTCATCGCGGATGCGCTCATTGATCAGCACGTTCGCGTCGATTGCCATTCCTATCGTGAGGGCGATGGCCGCCATGCCGGGAAGCGTCAGGGTCGCCTGCAGAATCGAGAGAAGACCGACCAGCAGCAATAGATTGACCCCGAGCGCCACCACTGAAATAACGCCAAACACCAGGTAATAGACGCTCATGAAAACCGCGATCATGAGAAACCCGTACAGAGTCGAATTGAAGCCCCGGGCAATGTTTTCGGCACCCAGGCTGGGGCCCACAGTGCGTTCCTCGACGATGTCCATAGGCGCGGCCAGCGCGCCCGCACGCAGCAGCAGCGCTACATCCCGGGCCTCTTCGGTCGTCATGCGCCCGCTGATTTGAACCCGCCCTCCACCGATCTCCTCCCGGATTACCGGTGCGGTAATCACCTCCGCCTGATTTTTCTCGATCAGCAGGATGGCCATGCGCTTGCCGACATTGTCGTGGGTTAGCTGACGGAAGATCCGAGCGCCATTATTGTCCAGATTGAGGTGCACTGCCGGCTGATTATTGTTGTCGAAGCCGGCTTGGGCATCATTGATGCGGTCGCCCGTTAGCACTACCTGTTTTTTCACCAGGATCGGGCCTCCGCCGCGCTCAGTGTAAAGCTCTGAGCCGAAGGGAATCTGGCCGCGCAATGCAGCGTCCACTTCACGCTCCTCATCCACCATGCGCACCTCCAGCGTTGCGGTGCGACCCAGAATGTCTTTGGCCTTGGCGGTATCCTGCACGCCGGGCAACTGAACAACCACACGATCCACGCCGGCCTGCTGAATGATGGGTTCAGCCACCCCAAGCTCATTGACGCGGTTGCGGAGCGTGGTGATGTTTTGCTGAACGGCCGAATCCTGTATGCGCTTCTGCGCTTCCGGCGTGAGCGTGGCAGTCAAGTGAAACTCGGCTTCCACGTTCTGGTCGCGCAAGCTCAAATCGGTGTAAGTCTTCTTGATTTCAGCTTCCGCCTGGGCACGAGATTCAGCGCTGCGAAATTTGACTATTATCAGCGAGCCCTGCTTTTCGAGGCCCGCATAAGGAATTTTCTTCTCCCGCAAGCTGCCGCGGATATCCGCGCTATAGCGGTCGAGCGCCTTCGATAACGCGCCCTTCATATCCACCTGCAGCATGAAATGAACACCGCCGCGCAGGTCAAGGCCAAGATACATCGGCAACGCGCCGATGCTGGTCAACCATTGGGGGGAATTGGGGAGCAGATTCAGCGCAACCATGTAACCGTTGCCCAGCACCGACTGAAGCATGTCCCGGGCTTTGATCTGGGTATCGGTATCGGCAAAACGCACTTTGACCCCACCTGGCTCAAGAAGCATGCCGTTTATGGGGAGATTGGCCTTCTTCAGGGCCTCCTCTACCCGTTGCAGAAGGGCCGTATCAGCCTTGGCCGTGGTGCGCAACGGAGAAATTTGCACTGCCGGGGATTCGCCATAAAAATTCGGCAGCGTGTAGAGCAACCCGAGGACTATCGAAACCGCAATGATCAGGTACTTCCAGAAAGGGTAGCGGTTCATGTTATAGGAATGGATACGGTGAGAAGAAGGGGGTGAGAAGAATGGCTTGGCACCCTTCGCGTCGTGCCTTTACCAGAAATCGGTTATTCCTTTTCGATGCTGCTCAGCGTTCCCTTGGGCAGAAGGGTCTGAACGGCCGACTTCAGCGTGGTAACCTGCACATTTTCGGCTATCTGAAGTATGACATAAGTACCGCTAACCTTGACGACGCGCCCCAACTGGCCACCCGTGGTTACCACTTCGTCGCCTTTTTGCAGCGCCTCGATCATCAATTTCGTTTCCTTGGCGCGCTTGGCCTGGGGACGGATCAGCAAAAGGTAAAACACGGCGAATATAGCGATCAGCGGTAGCAAGCTCATCAAATCCGCGCCGGCCGATTGCGCAGGTGCCGCCGCCTGGGCATAGGCTTCACTAATCAACATGGCATTCTCCGGGGATAAAAAAGAAGGGATTTTAGCATGACGGGGGGTTTGCTTGAAATGCTTGCGCATATTCTTCGAACTTCCCGTTTTCGATGGCGGAGCGGATTTCTCCCATCAATTGCTGATAGTAATAAAGATTGTGAAGCGTGTTGAGACGTGCACCGAGTATTTCGCCTATCCGCTGCAAATGATGAAGGTAAGCGAGCGTGAAGTTACGACAGGTGTAGCAGCCGCACTGCTCGTCCGGCGGCGCCATATCCAGACGATACCGGCTGTTGCGCAACTTGATCACGCCCTTGCGGGTGAAGAGCCAGCCATTGCGCGCATTGCGCGTGGGCAACACGCAGTCGAACATATCCACACCCCGTGCTACCGCATTGACAATGTCCGCCGGAGTGCCCACCCCCATGAGGTAGCGTGGCTTCTCAGCAGGTAGCTGCGGCGCGACGTGCCTGAGAATGCGCTGCATGTCATCCTTGGGCTCGCCCACCGACAGCCCGCCGATCGCATAACCGTCGAAGCCGATATCAAGCAATCGGGCAAGCGAGTGATCGCGCAGCGTCTCGTACATCCCTCCCTGGACGATGCCGAATAATGCATTCGAGTTTTGTCCATCATCGTGCGCGCGTCGCGAGCGCTCTGCCCAACGCACACTCAACTCCATGGATTTATGCGCTGCTGGCTCATCCGCGGGGTAGGGCGTGCACTCGTCGAATATCATCACTATGTCGGAATTGAGTATGCGCTGAATCCGCATCGACTCCTCAGGCGTGAGAAAACACGCATCCCCATTCACCGGGGATTGGAACTTGACCCCCTCCTCCGTGATCTTCCGTAAAACGCCCAGGCTAAACACCTGAAAACCGCCCGAATCCGTCAGGATCGGTCCCTCCCAGCCCATGAAGCGATGCAGACCCCCGTGCGCCTCGATCACCTCCAGGCCGGGACGCAGCCAGAGGTGAAATGTGTTGCCAAGCACGATATGTGCGTTTATCTCGCGCAACTCCCAGGGTGACATCGTCTTCACGGCGCCATAGGTCCCTACGGGCATAAAAGCGGGTGTTTCCACCTTGCCGTGCGTCAATGACAAGGTGCCACGACGGGCGACGCCGTCAGTGCAATGAAGCTGAAATTTCATGTTGAGTTGTGTGCGCTGGGTTGAAGGCGTTGGCTATATGCTTGCGGGTAACAAATACCCGAACTGCGCTAGTGTGATTTGCGGCATGGAAATCAGGCCGCTCTCGCCCAGTCCACTATTTCGGCAGCTACGCGTTTCGATAGCCATGCCATATTTATAAATTGGCCGTTCTATGAGTCCCTCTCGATCAGCATGGCGTCACCATAACTGAAAAAGCGGTAGCGGCTTCTTACAGCATACTCGTAAGCACGGCGGATATTTTCCATCCCGCCAAAGGCCGATACGAGCATCAACAAGGTCGAACGCGGCAAGTGGAAATTAGTCAACAAACGCTCCACTACGCGAAAATGGTACCCCGGCGTAATGAAAATATCGGTCTCGCCATGGCCGCCGACCAATTTGCCCCGGCCCGCCTTCCCACCCTCTGCCGCCGCTGCCTCGAGCGCTCGCAACGACGTGGTGCCGATTGCAATTACAGCCCTTCCTTCCGCCTTGGCGCGTCCGATCGCTTCCACCGTTTCCGCAGGCACATGAAAAATCTCCCGGTGCATCTTGTGATCAGCAATGTTTTCGGCCCGGACAGGCTGGAACGTACCCGAACCGACATGCAGTGTGACATACGCTATAGCCACGCCCATATTCTGCAAAGCGCTCAACATATTTTCATCGAAATGCAGGCCTGCCGTTGGGGCGGCCACCGCGCCCGCCTGTCGCGCGTAAATGGTTTGATAGCGAGTCTCGTCCGCGCTATCCGGAGAACGCGAAATATAAGGGGGCAGCGGCAGATGGCCGTATCGTTCCAGCAACTCGGCGACGGTATCCTCGTGCTCGAAGCGCAAGGCATAAAACTCATGGTCATGCCTCAACACCGTGACCTCGACTGCCTCAGCAAGAAACAGTTTTGATCCCGGCTTGGCGGGATGGCTCGCGCGCATTACCGCCAGAGCGCAATGCGCGTCCAGCACTCGCTCCACCATCACCTCAACCTTGCCGCCCGTGTCCTTAACACCGTATAGGCGGGCCTTAATAACACGCGTATCGTTGAACACCATCACATCCCCGGCGCGGACATATCGGGGTAGATCTGCAAACCGTGCATCTCGCATGGCGCCAGTCGAACCTTCGAGGTGCAGCATACGGCTGCTGGCACGCTGCTCCGCCGGGAACTGGGCGACCAGCTCGGGCGCCAGATCGAAATCAAAATCCTGAATTTTCATTTCGCGTATTATACCGATAAGCCTCGCTCAGCCTCGCTCGGTTGCCGGTTGCCGGTTGCCGGTTGCCGCGATTTGAGTTTTCAGTGATAATCGCCCTCCTGCAAGGAAGCGCGAAAAGCTTTGCCGGGATGGCGGAATTGGTAGACGCACGGGACTCAAAATCCCGCGACTGCGAGGTCATGGGGGTTCGATTCCCCCTCCCGGCACCAAAATAGAGTTTCAGAGAACAGCAGGGCATACCTAAAACCCAGTAAACGTAATTCTAGCAAGCATGCCATGAGTTGGGCGCCGTCTTACAATGGCGCAGCCGGTACGGCGGCATGGACGTGTCAATGATGACGCGTTTGAAGGAGATGTACGCCGAGGAGCGGTTCAAGGTTGAAATCGTGGCCGGGGCGATGCTAAAAAAATGGTAGCACCATCTCGACGCCAGGAGATGGCGCTACATGTAGTCAAGGAAAAGGCTGTCAGCATCCGGCTTGCCTGTCAGGCGTTTGTTATCAGTCAAACCTGCTACCGATATCAAACCCCAACTGTCTTCGTAGAACAGCGAAATCGCGGACTGTCTGATTCGTCTGACCGCGAATCAGCGGAACTGGGGTATCCGCGTCGAATTCATCCAACCGGGCAAGCCGCAGCAGAACGCCTATATCGAACGCCACAACCACCGTCCGCCACGACAGGCTGGCGCGCATTACCTGTTCAACAGCATTGAGGAGGTTCAGGACTACGCGACCCGCTGGCTCTGGACCTATAATCACGAGCGCCCCAAGATGGCCCTCGGTGGCATTACCCGAAACAGAAATTGGCCCTGGTCGCATGACCTCTACTTTCAGGCCGCTTCAAAAATGGGGGGTTTACCCCCGATGACCGCATTCTAATTTCCGTTGAAGGATATCAGTCATGGGTAGAGACGGGTCTGGTACCAAGCAAGCATCGGCGACTCGTATGAAATCTCCGTCACCTCTAAATGCATTACTTGCTGGGAAAAATGATCGGCCTAGGTCATTCCGCGTTAATCGAAAATTTGATATTTGATTTTGAGTTCGAGTTTCTAAATGACCCGATCTGGCAAGTAAATGGATGAGCGTATTGTTTCAGTGTAGGCAAGGTGTTCAAGGTCCTTCAGGGCGCGCAAGGTAAAGGAATTAGCTACTCAACTACGCCAAATTCCTCACACAACTCACTAGTCTCTCCATGCCGGAAAAGCCGGTAAACCATGGAAGAAAGCCATGTCGTGATTGGGCCAGAGTTCAGCGCCTTCCGCGCGCGCCAACTCCTTGAGCTTGCGGATACTCGTCACCGCCAGCGCTTCGTTACCCTGCCAGCAGCATTCCGGCGCAATTTCCAGTGATAAATTTTCTTCCAGATCGACCGCATCTCCACAAATGATGATAGACCCGCGCTTTGGCAGCTCGATAAATAGCGACATATGGCCAGCCGTATGGCCCGGGCTCGTAATAGCATGCACTCCCGGCGCTACAAGGTATTCGCCTATCTTGGTGCGCCACCGATCCGCATTAACCAATTCATCGGCCAACACAATAGTGTCCATCCCCGTACGCGCAGCGGCCAACTCATCGGCCTGCACATGCACTTCGCAGGCCGGCAGATCGCATAGACCGCCTACGTGGTCGAAATGCAAATGCCCGATAAACACAAGGTCTATATCGGACGGCGTTAACCCAAGTTGAGCCAGGTAGCGCGGTATACGCTGCTCTTCCTGCATGCGAGGCGGTTCCACCTGCGGACGCATTGGGTCGAAATATCGGGCGAGGAGTGCCGGGTCGGTCAGCTTGCGGTAGTCGCATCCCGCGTCATACAAAATGTGCCCGTTGGGTGTTTCGATCAGATAAGCTAGGATCGGCGCATCGATGAATTCGCCGTACCCACGATGAGGGGTCGAAAGGATCTTCTCATAGCGAATCGTGCCGGTAAGCAGGGGCCAGACCTTCAGAGCATGAGCCATAATTAACTCCCGGCAGCAAGGACACGAGTCCGTGTCGAACTAAACCTAAAAACCTTGATCGACAATTAATTGCCAGCGGCGCGGCCGCTTATTACTACAGGGTCATTAAATCTCTTCACTTTTGCTCTCTGGCTCTTTAGTATTTAAATAACGCAAGCGTTTCAGTAAATGCCCCTACCTAACATTAGTATGATTTTGCGAAACTGCAACTTGAACTTATATGGTGTACGCAGGTGGGTGAGTGTGGCGCATTAAAGCTCTTACTCACTTGAACCAAGCAGCTCTATATTGCAGGTAGCCGCCAACTATACTAAGGACGTAAGGGCAGCGGGATAAATTCCGAAATAGAATCACTTGAAGCGTTCGCGTCTATCGTTATCGCAAATGAACGTTCTGGCGGCGGATTGGAAGGCCGCGGTTACCAACTTCTGGCCAGTGCACGAGCCAACAAATTTTGAGTTACTTTTCGTGGCTGGAGGGTACTCAAGAGAAACTCATAAAGAAGCTAGGCTCTGGGCCGCACGCATGCATAAAGACCCACAAAATGGAATCCCGTCGGCCAGGTATTTTACCCGCCGGAGACGTGCGCTGTGCTCTATCAAGCGGGTTGCCTCGGCAGTGGGGGACGGTCGATGGCGGTGCACTCCGTTCATGAATACCTGGCTTCGGGTTGAACGGATTTTTGGCAGCCATATCGTGCGTAACGTGGATATGAAAACATGCCAAAAACGTGACCATCTGAATCAGGTCCGGCGAGTGACGCCGAGTGCAGCAGGGTTGCAAGGACTGTGTGAAAACAGGCGATAGCTGGTTCATCCAGCGGTGCTTGGGTGCAATGTTCGGGGCGAACCGCCCAGGGAGCGAGAGTTGAACCCAACATAAATTTTTCCATTTCTACTTGGCATCATGATAAAAATCATCGGAATTACAGGAAGTCTGCGTACTAATTCATTCAATACCGCGCTTTTACGTGCGGCTACAAGCCTGGTGCCAAACGAAACTGCGCTCGAGATCGCGACACTTAAAGGCATCCCCCTCTATGATGGTGACGTCGAGGCAAATGAGGGTATTCCTCAGGCAGTGATCGCACTGCAAGGGCAAATCGCCGCTGCCGATGGATTGTTGTTAGCTACCCCGGAGTACAACAATTCCATACCCGGCGTATTCAAGAATGCGATCGACTGGCTGTCGCGGCCGCCCAGCGATATTCCACGAATTTTTGGGGGTCGGCCGGTCGCGGTAATGGGCGCTTCGCCCGGGGGATTTGGTACAGTCCTGGCTCAAAATGCTTGGCTACCGGTCTTGCGCACATTGGGCACGCGCCCGTGGTTCGAGGGTCGGCTCCTGGTATCACGGGCGAACAATGTCTTTGACGAATCTGGTGATATGGTAGACGAAAAGGCACGTAAGCAGCTTCAGGTTTTTCTTGCCGGATTTACCGAGTTTGTTCAAGGCAGTAGCAAGTTACTAGTGAAATAATCGCATTACCGTGGGGAGTACCAGATACACGTACCCCCAGACCTCAACAAGACCAAGCTATAAAACCAAAACGTTAAATGACCTAAGAATAAGAGCTGGTGCGGGTTCGAGCCGATGCTTTGAGACCGTATGCGAGCCTCTTGCCTTCCTGCCTTCCTGCCTTCCTGCCTTCCTGCCTTCCTGCCTTCCTGCCTTCCTGCCTTCCCCCTTCGCCTCTCTTGCTCCCCCTCCTAATTCCCTATCTTTTCCCTTTCGGCCACGTCCTGCCGATTTGTGTGGGCCAGAATTTGAAGGAGCGAAATCTGGCCAGAGCGAGAGTTGTTAAAACACCTGAGCCTCTCGCTAGAGCCTTAGCTCCTGCGGCGCGTCCAGCCGACCATACCCAGTCCCATCAAAATTAGTGCGTAGGTCGCCGGCTCAGGGACAGAGGTCGGGGCTACTGCACTCGCTG
>NZ_QAOU01000009.1 GCF_003050965.1 Nitrosospira sp. Nsp2
TGAAATACCAATATCAATACCAATGTTACATATACTTTACATACCCACAACCCTGTAAAGACTATCCGCGAAGATCAACCAAGTCAAGCAGTTTGTCAGCACTACAATACTCAGCAATATCCCCGCATCCCCTGACGAAAAGAGCGCTCATAGCTCCCCCGCGTCCGGTTTCTGCAAATTGCTATACTCAGGGCCTGCCTGAGGAGCGAAGTTATTTTAGTATGAATCCATTTTATAAAAAAGGTTATATTGAAATTATTTCGCCTGGGAAGAGCGATGACTGGACACCGCACTTTTTAGCTCGCGTTTTTTAATGCTTCGGTTACTCACTGCGACTGGTGCATTTGCCTGTCCGTTCAAATGATCGCTTTAGGAAAAAGAGTTGCACTCGGGCAGCCGCGGTCGCGGGACCGCATCTCTACAGACGCGGCAAATCGGCAAATCAAATTGCGTATGAATTAAAACTAAGTGCAATGTCCCATCCATCTCTTAACCGCGGCTCCGGATTGTCCCCAACGATGTGCCCTGTTTATCGAGGGAGGTTCGCTCCGACTCCCTCCGGGCCGCTACATCTGGGTTCCCTCGTCGCTGCTGTAGGAAGTTATGTCGAGGCAAGAATCCATAATGGCCAATGGCTGCTCAGGATAGAGAATCTGGATCCGTTGCGTGAGGTTCCCGGCGCATCAGCAGATATCTTGAAAGTACTCGAAGCGCTGGGAATGGAATGGGATAGTTCAGTTGTTTATCAAAGCGAGCGTGGGGAAGCTTATCGGGCAGCCCTCGCCAGCCTTGAAAGAAAGCATTTGATTTATCCCTGCAGCTGTAGCCGAAAAGAAATTCTGGATTCAACAATAAGAGGCATAGAAGGCCCGGTGTATCCGGGCACTTGCCAACAACCCGCCCGTCCCCGAATATCTCCGGCAGCGTGGCGAATCCGGACTGATAGCAAGCCAATCGAATTCACCGATGCATTGCAAGGCTGGGTCCGCCAACAGCTACAACAGGATATCGGCGATTTCGTCCTGCGCCGCTCTGACGGAATCTTCGCCTATCAATTGGCGGTTGTGGTGGACGACGCGGAGCAAGGGGTTACTCACGTTGTTCGCGGCGAAGATTTGCTGAATTCCACTCCTCGCCAGATTTATCTGCAACAATTGCTCGATTATCCAACCCCTTACTATTTTCATCTTCCGGTTGTGGTGAATGCAAGGGGTGAGAAATTAAGCAAACAGACCCGTGCTGCACCGATTAATGCTTCTAATCCTATCCCGCAACTGATAATGGTATTACGGCTCCTGGGGCAGACTCCTCCTTCGGAATTGATCGACGCTGACATCGCGTCATTTTGGAAGTGGACAATGGAGAACTGGCAGCAAGAGTGGATCCCTCGAAAAGTCTTGCAGGCCCCTTAGCGATCCAAAGGCTTCGAATCAAAACCACATCTTTCAAAACATTCATGTACGCTGCTGCCAGCGATTGTTATGATCTGGGTAGAACGCAGCGTTGTGTGCACCAGCAGCTGCGGTTATGTTAAGTCCCGAGCGGGAGAGGATTAATGGCCGACTATAGAACCAGGCCGCATTCACAAAGGAGGAACCGTGCCTTTTCTGCCGTTTTATATCCCTGGGCATAAGCGGCTCAAAATAATAATTGCGGGTGGCGGCTATGCCGGCATCGCGGCGTTAGTGACCTTGTTGCGGCATATGCCAGATGCGTGTATTACGATTATCGACCCGTCAACACACCACATCAAGATCACCCATCTTCACGAGACCTTCAGATATCCCTTGGAAGACTTTTTGATTCCCTTCTCTACATTTGAAGACCGCTTTGGCTGCCGCCATATTCGCGCCGAATTCATTGCTGAAGAAGACGTCCTCCAACAGTGCCAGAATGATGGGTTCATCACTATTAACGATGAAATACTGGAATTTGATTACTTGCTGATCGCTTCGGGTGCCCCTATCGCGAAGATGGTTAAATCACAGAACGTTTTGGACTTGTATGACTTCTTTTCCACTTCTGGATCACGCTTGTTGGAATCACGACTCGGTGACCTCGACACGCACGAGCCGTTCATCTCAGTGGTTGGCGGCGGCGCCACGGGGATTCAATTCTTATTCGAAATTGCCGATTTCCTGCGAAGGCAGCACACGGGATGCAAGTTGCGCTTAATCCATGGAGACGAGCGCGTGCTCAAGCAGTTTCCAGCGGGGTTTTCGACTCATACCGAGGCGCGCATGTCTGATCTGGATATCGAGTTCTATCCCAATACCCGTTATCGCGAGCAACAGGCAGATGAGATCCTCTTGGACGAACCGGACACGGGCCGGCAATTTGCCCTGCCTTCCGCGATCTCGCTGCTGTTCCTTGGCAAGACGCTTAAGATGCCCTTTTCCGCTAATGTTTTTGGGCAGGTTGTGATTCACCAGAAGCCCCTGCAGAATATCTTCACCGCCGGCGATTGTTCTATTTACAATTCGTTTGGCTCCAATTCCATGACCGCCCAATCCGCGGTACGCAAAGGAATGCTTGCTGCAAGGAATATTCTGCGTCACTCTGGTACGTTTAAGCTGCTCGAACCCTACTTTCATCGCGATTTAGGTTACGTCGTGAGTCTCGGACCAGCAGATGCGGTGGGTTGGTTGGCATTAGAGGGGAATGTCGTGAATGGTATCTCCGCAATGGTGATCAAGGAAATAGTGGAGGCTCAATACGATTTATTACTGACGGGAATAGATACCTATCTTGTATGAGAAGTGCAAACTCGCGTTCCCGAAGTCGATGAGCAGGAATTCCTAACATTCCAGGCAATCCGGCTGTAATAAGGAAGAATCAGTACTTTAAAGCAGTTTCAATTAACGCGGCGCAAATGAGTCAATTGGATCGGCCAGGCGCCAATATCGATGACGTGACCAAGCCTCGATGGAACCAGGTTTCGATTGTATATTCGTAGAATCTCTGATTCCGCGTAGCATTGGAAAGCCCGGCCAGCGTTTTTCCCTTTTCGGTCAAGATAGCATGCCCCAGATCCAACCGGTTGTTCGCATCCTGAGGAAATTGAATTTTTGTCGGTTTGCCGAAATAGAACAGCCGCGTATGTTTCCCAAACCATTTTTTTACATACCCAGCCGAATCCAGGCACAACAGACCGGCCGTTTCCAGACGATTTAACGCCGGTAGATCGACGCCCTGCGAGGCGTAAACCTCATGCCCTATCTCATATATCAAAGGGAGCGGTTCTCCCTGAACCCACATGAACTGGCTGAGAAACCTGAAAAGTTCAGCGTCATGCTTATCAACAGCTGGCATATTTTCTCCCGGGTCTCAAAAACATACGGATTGATATTGCCAGAGATGAATCGATCGCTTGGACGCTGCTTAAGTGTAGTCTCTTCATAGACGCCGTCAGCAACGCTCGTCTCCGTAGCGCGTCCGCTACGACAATTTGTCAAAGTGTTGCGCTGTCCGAACTAACCGCCTTGATTATACTTAAGCCCGCGGCGCGTAAGTTCCTCTTCCAGTTTTTCCAGAAAGTCGCTATTTTTTTTACGCTGCTTGTCGCCCTTATACCACGAAAAACAGGCGATTACCCCGAGAGCTGTCAGGCCAGCGTTGTGCGGCGTCGGACCACCGAAAAACATGTCGGTGAGGCCCGTAAGAAGCGCGAACGCGCCAAGATATCCTGTCCAACTCCAGAAGCGGTTTCCCCATGTGGGGGCTTTACGCTTGACACACCACGTATGCAGTTCCCCATGCACCGACATAAGTTCCGCGTCAGTCCAACTTGCTAAATCCATTGGGATCGCTCCATTTGAATTTAATCTTCTTCAATGTCTACCATTTCACCGTTCCTCAATGAAACGAAACACACGGTCTGCTTCTTGCCAGGCGTTAAGGGAGCTTATGCGATGATTGGTTCCTACAGCACCTCGATTATAAACCTGTCTGCATAAAAAAGCCGGGGGACCCCCGGCTCTCTCACTTCGATAAACCGCGAAGCACTAAGTATTTGTTTTACCCGTCGATGACGGGGCAGCTTGCTCAGGACGATCCATCAATTCCACCAATGCCATGGGCGCGTTATCCCCTTTTCGGAAGCCGAATTTAAGAATACGCACATACCCACCGTTCCGCGCTTGATAGCGTGGACCGAGCTCATTGAACAACTTACCGACGATATCGCGATCCCGTAGCCGGTCAAATGCCAAGCGGCGATTCGCCAGGGATGGCTTTTTGCCAAGGGTGATCATTGGTTCAATCACCCGCCGCAGCTCCTTGGCCTTTGGCAGCGTCGTTTTGATGACTTCGTGCTGTAGCAATGAGTTTGTCATATTACGCAGCATGGCCAGCCGATGACTGCTGGAACGATTTAGCTTTCTGAGTCCGTTATGGTGCCGCATGGCTTGATTCCTTTTTACCTTTATCCAGAGTGGAAGGAGGCCAGCTTTCAAGTTTCATTCCCAGTGTCAGTCCGCGGGAGGCCAATACTTCCTTGATTTCATTAAGCGATTTTCTCCCAAGGTTTGGGGTTTTCAGCAACTCCGTTTCCGTGCGCTGAATCAGGTCGCCTATATAATAAATGTTCTCCGCTTTGAGGCAGTTCGCGGAACGCACGGTAAGTTCAAGATCATCCACCGGGCGCAGTAATACCGGATCAATCTGTGGCAACTTGGGCTGCTCCACCGGCAACGGCGTCCCTTTTAGATCGGCAAATACGGAGAGTTGCTCCACAAGTACTTTTGCGGCATAACGAATCGCCTCCTCGGGATCCACCACACCGTTCGTCTCGATATCCATAATAAGCTTGTCGAGATCGGTACGCTGCTCGACGCGTGCACTTTCGACGGCGTAACTCACCCGCCGTACTGGACTGAAGGAGGCATCCAGTAAAATACTGCCAATCGCGCGCCCTTCGTTTGCCAATTGCCGGACCGTTCCAGGCACATAACCACGGCCCTGTTCGACCTTGATTTGCATATCCAGCTTCCCACCCGCGGTGAGATGCGCGATAACGTGGTCGGGATTGATGATTTCCACATCATGCGACACTTCGATATCACCCGCCGTTACCGTACCTTCTCCTTTCTTCTTGAGTATCAGGATAGCGTCCGGACGATTATGCAGTTTAAGCACGATGCCCTTCAGGTTAAGCAGGATATCGACTACATCCTCCTGCACCCCATCCAGCGCCGAATACTCGTGCACGACACCGCTGATCTGAACTTCCGTGGGGGCGAAACCGGGCATGGAAGACAGGAGGATCCGGCGTAAAGCATTGCCCAGCGTATGCCCATAGCCGCGTTCAAACGGCTCCATGGTGATCTTGGCGTGCAGCGGAGAAACGTTCTGGACGTCAATAATGCGCGGAGTAAGAAAGGTGTTACTTAGCATAGGTGATCCTTTTGCGGAAGGCTTGGGCGTTGATTACTTGGAATACAGTTCGATTACCAAAGATTCGTTAATGCTCGATGGCAAGTCGGCTCGTTCCGGTTTCGTTTTAAATATACCCTTCATCGCTTTGACATCCATGTCTATCCAGTCGGGAAAGCTCCGCTGTTCGGCCGCCTCAACAGCCGCCTTGATCCGCAAATGACTTTTTGCTTTTTCAGCAACTTCTACCACGTCGCCAGGCTTGACTTGATAGGATGGAATGTTGACCCTGCGGCCATTGACCAGAATCCCGTTATGTCGCACGATTTGACGTGCTTCGGACCGCGATGCGCCAAAACCCATACGGTAAGCGACGGTATCAAGGCGGCACTCCAGCAACTGCAGTAAGTTTTCACCAGTAATGCCGCGCTGTTTGTCCGCTAATTGATAGTTATTGTGGAACTGGCGTTCCAGTATCCCGTAGATCCGGCGCAGTTTCTGCTTCTCACGCAACTGCACTCCATAATCCGACAACCGCGCGCTTTTCTGCCCGTGCTGTCCAGGTGCATAGTTCCTGCGTTCTATCGCGCATTTGTCGGTAAAGCATTTCTCTCCCTTCAGGAATAATTTTTCGCCTTCCCGGCGGCATTGCCGACATTTGGGATCAAGATTTCTTGCCACAGTCTTACTCCTTAAATACGACGTTTCTTAGGTGGACGACAACCGTTGTGAGGCACGGGCGTCACATCCGAAATACTGGTAATTTTGAAGCCGGCCGCATTCAATGCCCGAACTGCGGACTCGCGTCCAGGACCCGGGCCCTTTATGCGCACTTCCAAATTTTTCACACCACATTCCTGCGCAACCTTACTCGCCTGCTCGGCCGCCACCTGAGCGGCGAATGGCGTGCTTTTACGAGACCCTTTAAAACCTGCGCCACCGGAAGTTGCCCATGACAACGCGTTACCCTGACGATCTGTGATCGTCACAACCGTGTTATTAAACGAAGCATGAACGTGGGCAATACCCTCCGCCACGTTCTTCTTGACCTTTTTGCGTACCCGAGTGGCTGCTTTTACCATTGAATTTATCCTTTGACCTGCTGTTCAGTTAGCTACGAGCATTTCTATCATTTTCCCGCTGCTTTTCCGCTGGAGGCACGCACTGCTTTCCTTGGACCCTTTCGCGTCCTTGCATTTGTCCGGGTACGTTGACCCCTCACCGGCAAGCCGCGCCGATGACGCAATCCACGATAGCAGCCGAGGTCCATTAGCCTTTTGATGTTCATTGAGACTTCACGCCGAAGGTCACCTTCGACCGCAAATTTTGCGACTTGATCCCGGAGCTTATCCATCTGGGCGTCGGTCACATCTTTGATCTTGGTGGAGGAAGCAATCCCGGTCGCCGCACAAATCTCGCGCGCCCTGGTGCGACCTATGCCGTAAATGGACGTCAATGCGATTTCGGCATGCTGATGATTCGGGATATTTACTCCAGCAATACGGGCCATACACTTTTCCTACGAAAAATTTTAGATTATAGCATCCAGACGGCGCTTTCCGACTAACCCTGCCGCTGCTTGTGCCTCGGATCCGTGCAAATTACACGCACGACACGATTGCGCCGAATGATTTTACAATTGCGGCAAATCTTTTTTACTGATGCCAACACTTTCATGTACTCTCCTTCCCGCTATTTCGCGCGGAATGTGATGCGCGCTCTACTTAAATCGTAGGGCGTCAAATCCACTGTCACCTTGTCACCCGGTAAAATGCGAATGTAATGCATGCGCATCTTTCCGGAAATATGGCCCAGCACTACGTGCCCATTCTCTAACTTGACCCGGAACGTCGCATTAGGCAACGTCTCCAGTATCTCGCCTTGCATTTGAATCGTTTCTTCCTTAGCCATCCTATCCTTAGACGAACTATCTTGCCGGTAACCCGCCACCGCCTTTGAAGTTTGTTTTCTTCAAAAGGCTCTCATATTGATGCGACATGATGTAAGCCTGTACTTGCGCCATGAAATCCATCGTTACCACGACAATAATCAAGAGAGAAGTACCGCCGAAATAAAACGGCACGTTCCATTTCAAGATCAGAAACTCGGGCAACAAGCATACGAGGGTTACATAAATCGCGCCAGCCAGGGTAAGTCTTAACATAATCCGCTCGATATACCGGGCGGTTTGATCACCTGGGCGAATCCCCGGTATGAAAGCGCCGCTTTTTTTCAGATTCTCCGCCGTTTCCTTGGGATTAAATACCAAAGCGGTATAAAAGAAACAGAAAAATACGATCATCGCCGCGTACAGCATCACGTACACGGGCTGTCCCGGAGATAACGCACCGCTGATATCCTTCAGCCAGCTCATGGATTCCCCACTGGAAAACCAGCCCGCCAACGTCGCCGGGAACAGAATGATGCTCGAAGCGAAGATCGGCGGAATCACCCCAGCCATATTAAGCTTCAATGGAAGATGGGAGCTCTGGCCGCCATATACTTTCCGCCCGACTTGCCGTTTCGCATAGTTGACCAGTATCTTGCGCTGGCCACGTTCGACGAAGACGACAAAGCCCGTTACAACTGTTGCAGCCAGAAAAATCCCCAATGCCACCAGAAAATGCATCGCACCGGTCCGAACCAGTTCGAGGGTACCGCCGATCGCACTTGGCAGCCCGGCCGCAATTCCAGCGAATATAATGAGGGAAATACCGTTGCCGATACCCCGCTCGGTAATCTGTTCGCCTAGCCACATCAGAAATATCGTACCGGTAACCAGCGTGATCACCGTTGTCAACAGGAACATCGGGCCAGGCTCGATCACCAATCCGGCTTGGGATTGCAACGCAATGGAAATACCGTAGCCCTGCACCAACGCCAATCCCAGCGTGCCGTACCGGGTGTACTGAGTTATTTTCCGGCGCCCGGATTCACCCTCCTTCTTGAGCGCCTCCAGGTAAGGGAACGCCACCGTCCCCAACTGCATAATGATGGATGCAGAAATATAGGGCATGATTCCGAGCGCAAAAATCGAAAAACGCGAAAGCGCGCCCCCGGAAAACATATTAAACATCCCGAGGATGCCGCCTTGCTGAGACTCAAACAAGTCTTTCAGCACCACCGGATCAATGCCGGGTACCGGAACATGCGCACCGATGCGGTAGACGATCAACGCGAACAGCAAGAACCATAACCGACGTTTCAAGTCTCCAAGCTTCCCGGAGAGCCCCCGCAGGGAATCGCTAGCGGCCAATCTATCTCCTCTTGAGCTTATTCAACACTGCCGCCCACCGCTTCAATCGCCGCCCTGGCGCCCTTGCTGACAGCAATGCCCCGTAACTTGACCGCGCGTTCGATCTTCCCCGAAAGTATCACTTTCGCGGTAACGGCAGAATTCGGGATGATTCCCGCCTGCTTCAATATCAGCATATCGATGGTCTCGTCCGATACCCGGCTCAGCGCCGACAACCGCACTTCCATCCCGCCTTTCCTGGTAAGCGAAACAAAACCCCGCTTCGGCAAGCGGCGCTGCAGAGGCATTTGTCCCCCTTCGAAACCCACCTTATGGAATCCGCCGGCCCGGGACTTCTGTCCCTTGTGACCACGCCCCGCCGTCTTACCGAAACCAGAGCCAATGCCGCGGCCTACGCGCCTTCTTTCCTGTTTCGCTCCGGCCGCAGGTTTAATCGAATTCAGCTGCATTTAGGCCTCACTTTTTACGAGGTAATAAACATGATTGATCATCCCTCGCACGGCGGGAGTATCTTCCAGCTCCACGCTGCTATTGATCCCACGAAGCCCTAACCCGCGCACCGTTGCCCTATGCGTTCGCTTAGTGCCGATTAGGCTTTTGATCAGGGTGACCCTGATCTTCTTCCCGTTATCGTTCATTTCACCAATCCAAGGATATCTTCGACGCTCTTGCCTCGCTTGGCTGCAATTTCCGAGGGAGTGTTCATATCTTTTAACCCGTTCAGGGTTGCACGCACAACATTATAGGGATTCGTTGAACCGATACACTTCGCCAGGATGTTATGCACGCCCATCACTTCGAATATTGCTCGCATGGGGCCGCCTGCAATGATGCCGGTACCTTCGGAAGCGGGTTGCATATACACCGTCGCAGCACCGTGCCTGCCGATTACGGGATGGTGCAGTGTTCCGTTCTTGAGGCTCACCTTGATCATCTTGCGTCGCGCCTCATCCATGGCCTTCTGTACCGCAACGGGAACTTCACGGGATTTACCTTTACCCATGCCCACGCCGCCATCCCCATTCCCAACCACGGTTAACGCCGCGAATCCGAGTATGCGCCCCCCCTTCACCACCTTGGTGACCCGATTGATCGCCACCATTTTTTCCTTGAGGCCATCGCCACGATCATCGCCCTGGGGTACTTTCCCCTGCATTCGTCCCTGCATCTTAGCCATTATCTTTCCTCACTTAGAATTTGAGGCCATGCTCGCGAGCAGCCTCGGCCAGTGCCTTCACGCGCCCGTGATATTTGAAACCCGAACGGTCGAATGCAACCGTCTCGATGCCCAGGCTTTTGGCCTTTTCCGCAACTCTTTTGCCGACTGCCGCTGCCGCCCCAACGGTACCGCCATTGGGCAATTCTTTCCGGAGCTCCGGCTCCAAAGTCGAAGCGCTGGTGAGCACGGTTCCGCCAGCACCATCTATCAGCTGCGCATAAATGTGACAGTTGCTGCGATGCACCGCCAAACGCACTACTTTTAATTCGGCGATCTTGGCGCGGGTTTGACGAGCTCGCCGCAAGCGGGATTTTGTTGATTTCAGCATATATACCCTAATTATTTCTTCTTGGTTTCCTTCAACACAATCTTTTCGTCTGCATAACGTACGCCTTTCCCCTTATAAGGTTCAGGCTTGCGATAAGCGCGTACGTCGGCAGCTACCTGACCCACCTGCTGCTTATCTATCCCCTTGATGACAATCTCCGTTTGAGTCGGCGTCTCAACCTTTACACCTTCCGGCATCTTATGGGCAACAGGATGAGAGAATCCCAATGTCAGGTTAAGAACATCGCCCGCAGCCTGGGCGCGATAACCCACACCCACCAGCGTCAACTTTTTCTCGAAACCGCTGGTAACTCCTTTAACCATATTGGCCAGAAGCGCGCGCATCGTTCCGGACATTGCGTTTGCCTGCTTCGAAGCGTTCGAGGGCTTGATTAATAAACTGTCGCCTTCACGTTCGACACGGATGTCCGAAACAAGATTGTGCCGCAATGTGCCCAATGGTCCCTTAACCGACACTTCGTTCGTTGACAGTGCTACCTCTACATTCCCAGGCACTGGCACAGGATTTTTACCTACTCGAGACATGTTTTTTCCTTAGGCCACTATACATAACACTTCGCCGCCTACCCCGCTGGCGCGTGCTTTACGCTCGGTCATCACCCCTTTGGAGGTTGAAACGATCGCCACGCCAAGACCATTCATGACGCTAGGAAGCTTGTCGCTGGCTTTGTAGATTCTCAAACCGGGGCGGCTAACCCGCTCGATTTTCTCGATCACCGGACGACCAGCATAATACTTGAGGCTGATATCCAGTACCGGCTTTCCGTTCGAGTCGTGAACGGCGAAATCCTCGACATAACCTTCATCCTTCAATACTTGAGCGATAGCCGCTTTAAGTTTGGAAGCCGGCATCACAACGGATGTTTTTTCAGAAAGCTGCGCGTTACGAATACGCGTCAACATATCCGCGATTGGGTCACTCATACTCATCTAAGGATACCTCTGGAAATCCAAATTCCGGAGCAGGTCAATAAGCCATTTCCGAGAAAACCTACGTTAACCATATTGGACCTGCTCTCTTAAATACGATTGAGTCTCGTTTGTCATCGCCCATTCAAACGCCCCATGGAAACAATATGATGGGCTCACCAACTCGCCTTGATCACGCCCGGAATTTCTCCGCTCATGGCTATATCACGAAGCTTGCCACGACCGAGCCCAAATTTGCTGTAGACGCCGCGAGGGCGACCCGTCAATGAGCAGCGATTGCGAAGTCGTACCGGACTGGAATCCCTCGGCAACATCTGCAGCTTGATCCGGGCGGAATGCCGATCCTCATCCCCGAGACTAGCATCATTGATAATTGCCAGTAATTCGGCACGCCGCGCCGCATATTTCTTGACCGTTTCGCGGCGCTTCAAATCACGGTTGATTACAGCTACTTTCGCCATGCTATTCTCAATTTTTAAATGGAAATTTAAATGCCGCGAGTAATGCCTTAGCCTCTGCATCCGTTTTCGCCGTGGTTGTAATCGTAATATTCATTCCGCGCAGTGCATCAATTTTGTCATATTCGATTTCCGGGAAAATGATCTGCTCCTTGATACCCATATTATAATTTCCCCGGCCATCAAACGCCTTGCCGGAAATACCCCGAAAATCACGAACACGCGGAATCGCCACATTAACCAACCGATCCAGAAATTCGTACATGCGCACGCGACGCAATGTCACCATACAGCCTACCGGATAACCGTCCCGCACCTTGAACGTCGCGATAGATTTCTTTGCCTTCGTTACGACAGGCTTTTGACCGGCAATTTTTTGCATATCGCCGACGGCGTTATCCATAATCTTTTTATCGGCCACTGCTTCACCGACGCCCATATTCAGCGTTATTTTGCTGATACGCGGCACTTCCATAACCGATTTGTAGGCGAACTGTTGCATCAACTGATTCACCACGGTGTTGCGATAGAATTCTTGTAAACGAGCCATATGTTTTCCCTTCTCAGGCGTCAAGCAGTTCGCCGTTGGATTTAAAATAGCGGACTTTGCCTTTGCCTTCCACGACCCTAAATCCTATCCGGTCGGCTTTCTGCGTGGCCGGATTGTAAATCGCTATGTTTGAAACCTGTAAGGGCATTTCCATCTCGACGATTCCACCAGTCGTTCCTTTACTCGGATCCGGCCGCTGGTGCTTCTTGACCTTATTGGCTCCCTCGACCACCACCAAGTCCGCATCAACCACGCGCAACACGGTACCCCGTTTACCCTTGTCCCTGCCGGTGATGACAATTACATCATCACCTTTCTTTATCTTTCGCATACTGACTCCCCTGACGCGCGCTTACAAAACTTCTGGCGCAAGCGAAACAATTTTCATGAAGCGTGCGTTCCGTAATTCACGCGTTACAGGTCCAAAAATACGTGTACCGATAGGCTCCAGCTTGGCATTCAGCAGTACTGCAGCATTGTTGTCGAACTTGATCAACGAGCCATCTGCGCGACGAACCCCTTTTGAGGTTCTCACCACCACGGCATTGTATACTTCGCCCTTTTTTACACGCCCCCGTGGCGCCACATCCTTCACACTAACCTTTATAACATCACCGATACCAGCGTAACGGCGTTTGGAGCCGCCCAATACCTTTATGCACATGATTGAACGCGCGCCCGTGTTATCGGCTACCTGGAGGATAGATTGCATTTGAATCATTATTTACTCACTCTCTCCAACTTTTCCAGCCGAAACAGCGCATGGATAGTATTGGAACCCGTTCGGGTTGTGATGCAGCAAGAACTAGCAGGCTGCGGGAAAATTAACGGCCAGAAACAAAAACGTGAAATTATATGGCAGCCTGAGCAGAAAAACAAGTCACAATTTTTTCGCCTGATTCTGCCACGGATCAACTAACCTGCTCAGCTTCATCCAACGACTTGACCACTCGCCAGGCTTTGGTTTTCGAATAAGGCCGACATTCTTCTATTGTTACTGTATCGCCCTCATGAAACTCATTGTTTTCGTCATGGACGTGATATTTTTTAGAGCGCACGATAATTTTCCCGTAAAGCGGATGCTTAACCTTACGCTCGACCAGAACCGTAATAGTCTTGTTCATTTTATCGCTAACCACTTTGCCGCTCAGAATACGGTTTAGACTGGTCTCACTCATGACTGTTTCACCTTCTCACCGAGAATAGTTTTTGCCCGCGCAATATCCCGACGGATGTTCCGCAACTGCGTTGTGTTACCCAGCTGCTGGGTCGCGTGCTGCATGCGCAGACTAAATTTTGCCCTCACGAGCTCCAATACTTCGGATTGTAGTTCCACTGCGTTCTTGGTCCTTAATTCCTTGGCCTTCGATTTCATGATTAAGCGCCTACTTGTCGAATAACAAATGTAGTCTGGATCGGCAGCTTGGCGGCAGCGAGGCGGAATGCCTGTCTCGCCAGCACTTCATCAACGCCGTCCATTTCATACAACATTTTTCCCGGCTGGATCTCCGCCACAAAGTATTCCGGGTTACCCTTTCCGTTACCCATCCGCACCTCAGCAGGCTTATGGGAGATCGGCTTGTCGGGGAATATACGAATCCAGATACGTCCACCACGTTTTATGTGCCGTGTCATTGCGCGGCGTGCAGCTTCAATCTGCCGCGCGGTCAAGCGACCACGACCGACCGCCTTGAGCCCGTACTCACCAAAACTGACTTTGGCACCGCGCGTCGCAACCCCCTTGTTGCGCCCTTTTTGCTGCTTGCGGTATTTCGTTCTAGCTGGCTGCTGCATCGTTCGCTCCTGGCTTCACTATCTTTTTAATTGCCGGCTTGGCGCCGGCCTCCTCAACTCCAGGTTCCGTCTTCCGCTGCGCTTTCCTTTCGCCGGGTTTGGCGTCACCCCTGGAATCGGTCCTTACCCCGGGTTTGCGCGCCGGTCGTTTGCTTTCTGGTTCTCCCCCCGGGGGTGGTGTTTGTAGGGATACGCCTGCCGGCTGGTCGCCCCGACCTATCACCTCGCCCTTGAACACCCACACCTTGATGCCTATCACGCCGTAAGTCGTCTTCGCTTCAGACACGCCATAATCGAGATCAGCGCGCAACGTATGGAGCGGCACACGTCCTTCCCGGTACCATTCTGTGCGCGCGATTTCGATGCCATTCAAGCGACCGGAGCTCATGATTTTAATCCCTTGGGCACCCAGACGCATGGCATTCTGCATCGCTCGCTTCATGGCACGACGGAACATAATGCGTTTTTCTAACTGCTGCGCAATATTGTCGGCTATCAGTTGCGCATCGATTTCCGGTTTGCGGATCTCTTCAATATTCACGTGTACTGGGACACCCATGAGCTTTTGCAACGCTCCACGCAGAACCTCGATATCCTCGCCCTTTTTTCCTATTACCACCCCTGGCCGCGAACTATAGATAGTGATTCGAGCATTCTTGGAGGGCCGTTCAATGATTACACGGCCAACTGATGCATGCGCCAATTTCTTTTTCAGGTATGCCCGGACCTTAATATCCTCGTTCAGCATCCCCGGGAAATTTTTACTATTGGCGTACCATTTCGATGTCCAGTTTTTTAATACTGAAAGTCGAAAACCTGTCGGATTTATTTTTTGTCCCATATTTTGGTACGCCCTTTACTTTTTCTTGCCGGCTTTGTCGCCAACAGTAAGATGGATGTGACACGTCGGCTTGACGATCCGATTACCCCGGCCCTTGGCCCGAGCGCTGGTACGCATCATGGACGTTCCCCGATCGACGTATATCGTTGATACCTTCAATTCGTCTATGTCCGCGCCATCATTATGCTCCGCATTGGCAATGGCGGATTCGAGCAGTTTACGAATGATGACGGCGGCTTTTTTTGGACTGAACGCCAGCAGGTTCAGCGCCCGATCGACAGGCAGCCCCCGAATCTGGTCGGCCACCAGGCGGCCTTTCTGCTCCGATAACCGGACCCCGCGCAATATAGCTGTTGTTTGCATATTCGGATATTCCTATTTCCTCGGCCCAGCTACAGCTTTCCTGTCGCCTGAGTGCCCCTTGAAAGTACGGGTATGGGAAAATTCCCCAAGCTTATGCCCCACCATGTTCTCGGTAACATAGACAGGGATGTGCTGTTTCCCGTTATGAATGGCAATCGTCAGACCGATAAAATCCGGCAGCACCGTCGAGCGACGCGACCAGGTTTTGATGGGGCGTTTATCGTTTGTAGCCCGCGCAGCCTCCACCTTGGCAATCAAGTGCAAGTCGACAAACGGGCCCTTTTTTACAGAACGTGGCATGATCCATTACCCTTTATTTGAATAACGACGCCGTACGATCATCCCATCCGTACGTTTGTTGGCCCGGGTGCGAAAACCCTTCGCGGGTGTTCCCCACGGGCTTACCGGATGGCGTCCCGCGGCAGTTTTGCCTTCTCCACCACCATGGGGGTGGTCTACGGGGTTCATGACAACCCCGCGAACCGTTGGCCGGATACCGCGCCAACGCTGAGCCCCCGCTTTTCCGATGGACCGTAGATTATGTTCCTCGTTTCCAACCTCGCCTATCGTGGCGCGGCAGTTCACATGTACTTTTCGGATCTCGCCGGAGCGCAAACGCAACTGCGCGTAGTCCCCCTCCCGCGCGAGGAGTTGTACCGATGTTCCAGCAGAACGCGCCAGTTGCGCCCCCTTGCCCGGGATCATCTCCACGCAATGAATCGTGCTGCCCACAGGAATGTTGCGCAACGGCAACGCATTTCCATTCTTGATTGGAGCGTCCGCCCCGCTCATCAATTGCGTACCAGCACTAACTCCGTTGGGCGCGATAATGTAGCGACGCTCGCCGTCGGCGTAGCAAAGAAGCGCCAGACGCGCGCTCCTATTCGGGTCGTATTCCAGCCGCTCTACCTTCGCAACGACACCATCCTTGTTCCGCCGAAAATCAACAATGCGATAGTGTTGTTTATGACCACCACCCATGTGACGAGTGGTAATTTGCCCGTTATTATTGCGCCCAGCCGAGTGGTTCTGTTTTTCAACCAGTCTGGCGTATGGCGCGCCCTTATGCAAGTCGCGACTGACAACTTTAACGACTGCACGACGACCGGGAGAGGTTGGTTTGACTTTAACCAGTGCCATTACTTGACTTCTCCTTGTGCGATATCAGAAAAGTTTATTTCCTGATCAGCCTGAATGCTGACATAGGCTTTCTTCCAATTGCTGCGACGCCCGATAAAACGGCCAAAGCGCTTTTGCTTACCCTTGACGTTGGCTATCTGCACGCTTTTAACTTGAATGTTTTGTGGCTTCCATATCAGCTCGATAGCTGCTTTAATCTCGGACTTGGTAGCGTCCTGCGCAACCCGAAATATGACGTGATTGTGTTTCTCGGCTATATACGTAGCCTTTTCCGATACCTGGGGCGCAATTATCACCTGCAACAGGCGTTCAGCATTAAAAGTTTGCGCATTCATACAAGCATCTCCTCCATTTTCGTCAAAGCGCCACGAGTGACCAGAACTTTCGCAAAACGCATGAGACTTACCGGATCGGCGTGACCCGCTTCCACTATCTTTACCAATGGCAGATTGCGCGATGAAAGGTAGAGATTCTCGTCGAGGTCATCAGTGATAATCATCACCTCGGCGAGCCCCATGTCTTTCAGTTTTTGCGCCAGTGCTTTGGTCTTCGGCCCCTCGACCACGAAGTTTTCCACCACCGAGAGGCGGTCCTCACGGACGAGCTGAGACAGAATGGCGCCAATTCCGGCCCTATACATCTTACGGTTGACCTTGTGGCTGAAATTTTCTTCCGGGCTGTTCGGAAACGTTTTTCCACCTCCTCGCCATAACGGGCTGGAAGCCATCCCCGCACGCGCCCGCCCTGTGCCCTTTTGCCGCCAGGGCTTGCGAGTCGTTTTCGCGACGTCCGAACGCCCCTTCTGGGCACGGTTTGCGCTACGCGCATTGGCGAGATAGGCGGTAACCAGCTGATGCACAAGAGCTTCGTTATATTCCCGTGCAAATAACGCATCCGGAGCGGAAACGCTCGTAGCTGACTGGCCCTTATCGTCTATTAATTTAAGTTCCATTATACCCCCGCCCTCTTACCGCCTTTTGCCGCTGTCTTACTATCGCCACCAGCTGCGGGCTTCGCACCCGTTCTGCTCACCTTGACGCTCGGCTGCACCACTACATCACCACCTCTCGAGCCCGGAATTGCACCCTTGATCAGCAGCAGGCCACGGTCCGTGTCGACGCGCAGCACCTCCAGGTTCTGCGTGGTGCGCTGCACATTACCCAGATGCCCGGACATGCGCTTGCCGGGGAACACACGGCCCGGATCCTGCGCCATACCAATGGAACCTGGAACATTATGCGACTTCGAATTCCCGTGACTGGCCCGGTTCGAGGAAAAGCCGTGCCGCTTGATCACCCCCGCATAGCCCTTGCCGATCGATGTTCCGGTGACGTCCACCTTCTGTCCGACCTGAAAAAGCTCAAGACCGACAACTGCACCTGGTTTAAGGCTGTCGAGCACTTCCTGGCTGACGCGAAACTCCTTGAGCACATGCCCCGCTTCTACCGCCGCCTTGGCGAAATGCCCTGCTGACGGCTTATTAACGCGAATGGCGCGTCGCTTGCCGAAGGTCACCTGTATGGCGGAGTAGCCGTCCTTGGCGGGCGTTTTTATTTGGGTGACACGATTGTTAGATACGTCAAGAACCGTTACCGGCTGGCTATCGCCGTCATCGGTGAAAATACGGGTCATGCCGACCTTGCGGCCGACGAGTCCTAAACTCATTTTAGTTACCCTTATTAAAAGGTGCCGATTTCAATTGACCGGCAATTTGCACTATTTTTGATCAGGCAGCCTGCGTCATTCGCCACAACATGCACAACGACACGCCACCTGGATGACCTACAATTTTATTTCTACATCCACGCCAGCGGGGAGATCGAGTTTCATCAGCGCGTCTACCGTCTTATCGGTGGGGTCCATGATATCCATCAGCCGCAGATGGGTTCGAATCTCGAATTGATCCCGAGAGGTCTTGTTAACATGAGGCGAGCGAAGCACATCGAACCGCTCGATGCGCGTCGGCAAGGGCACCGGGCCCTTAACAACCGCGCCCGTACGTTTGGCTGTTTCAACGATCTCCATGGCTGACTTGTCTATCAACCTATAATCAAACGCTTTAAGGCGAATACGAATTTTCTGGCTTTGCATAATCAATAAAACCTCAGGTTGAGGATTCGGATTCCGAATTGACGATTTTGATGCCACTTGGCACAAAATCTTAAATCCTATCCTTGATCCTGTTGTTATTCAATAACCTTTGCCACCACGCCTGCGCCAACTGTTCTGCCGCCCTCGCGAATGGCAAAACGCAGGCCTTCTTCCATCGCAATCGGGGCAATCAGGTTCACCGTCACCGATACGTTGTCGCCAGGCATGACCATCTCGGTCCCCGCAGGCAGTTCAATCGCACCCGTCACATCAGTGGTGCGAAAGTAGAATTGCGGCCGGTAGCCCTGGAAAAACGGGGTATGACGCCCACCTTCTTCTTTGCTCAGTACGTATATCTCGGCGCTAAACTTCGTGTGCGGCGTGATGCTGCCCGGCTTGGCCAGAACCTGGCCGCGCTCGACTTCCTCGCGCTTGGTGCCACGCAGCAATACGCCAACGTTGTCACCCGCCTGCCCCTGGTCGAGCAGCTTCCTGAACATTTCAACTCCGGTGCATACGGTCTTGATCGTGGGCCTCAGGCCTACGATCTCGATTTCTTCCCCCACCTTGATTACGCCGCGCTCAATCCGCCCCGTCACAACCGTGCCACGCCCGGAGATCGAGAATACGTCTTCCACCGGCATCAGAAAGGCACCATCCACCGCACGTACCGGCTCAGGTATGTAGCTGTCCAGCGCATCTGCCAACTTGAATATCGACGGCTCGCCTATGTCGCTCTGATCGCCTTCCAGCGCCTTCAGCGCAGACCCAATCACGATTGGGGTGTCATCCCCGGGAAAATTGTATTTGGACAGCAGTTCGCGAACTTCCATCTCCACCAGTTCCAGAAGCTCGGCATCGTCCACCATGTCCGCTTTGTTCATGTACACCACGATGTAGGGAACCCCAACCTGGCGCGCAAGCAGTATGTGCTCCCGCGTCTGCGGCATCGGCCCATCCGCAGCAGAAACCACCAGGATCGCCCCGTCCATCTGCGCTGCCCCGGTGATCATGTTCTTCACGTAGTCCGCGTGACCCGGACAATCAACGTGCGCATAATGCCGGGCCGTGGTCTCATACTCAACGTGTGCCGTGTTGATCGTGATCCCCCGTGCCTTCTCCTCCGGCGCCGAGTCAATCTGCGCGTAACTCTTCGCCTCGCCTCCAAACTTCTTCGCCAATACCATCGTGATCGCCGCCGTCAATGTGGTCTTCCCATGATCCACATGACCAATCGTCCCAACGTTCACGTGCGGCTTCGTCCGCTCAAATTTGCTCTTTGCCATGATGATCCTCTACTTGATGACGACTATTTCTTGTTGATAATTGCTTCCGCTACATTTTTTGGCGCTTCGGAATAATGCTTGAATTCCATGGTGTATGTCGCACGTCCCTGAGTCGCGGAACGTAGTGAAGTCGCGTAGCCGAACATTTCCGCCAGTGGAACTTCTGCGCGTATCACCTTGAGCCCGGGCAAGTCATCCATGCCCTGGATCATGCCGCGACGAGAAGACAGATCCCCCACGACATTACCCATAAAGTCCGCCGGCGTTTCCACCTCCACCGCCATCATCGGCTCCAACAGAACCGGATTGGCCTTGCGCATCCCATCCTTGAACGCAATGGAGGCCGCCATCTTGAAGGCATTCTCATTGGAATCTACATCATGATAGGAGCCGTCAAACAACGTCACCTTGACATCAACAACCGGAAACCCCGCAAGCACCCCGTTGGGGAGAGTCTCAACCAAGCCTTTCTCCACAGCCGGGATATACTCACGCGGCACGGTTCCGCCCTTGATGGCATCGACAAACTCGAAACCTTTGCCCGCCTCGTTCGGTTCCATCTTGAGCCAGACGTGACCATACTGCCCGCGTCCACCCGACTGCTTGATAAACTTGCCCTCGACCTCCGTCAGCTTCTTGATCGCTTCGCGATAGGCCACTTGCGGCGCACCCACATTGGCTTCCACACCAAACTCCCGCTTCATCCGATCGACGATAATCTCAAGATGAAGTTCGCCCATACCAGAAATAATGGTCTGCCCGGACTCCTCGTCTGTACGTACGCGAAAAGAAGGGTCTTCCTGAGCCAGGCGATTGAGCGCGATACCCATTTTTTCCTGATCAACCTTGGTTTTTGGCTCTACCGCAACGTGAATGACAGGTTCGGGAAAAATCATGCGCTCCAGGGTGATTATGTCGCTCGGATCGCACAGCGTATCCCCGGTAACAGCTTCCTTCAGCCCGACTGCAGCCGCGATATCGCCAGCCCGAACTTCCTTGATCTCTTCGCGTTGATTGGCGTGCATCTGCAGCAAGCGGCCAATCCGTTCTTTCCGCCCCTTAATAGGGTTGTAGACTGTGTCGCCTGACGTCACCACGCCGGAGTACACGCGGAAAAAGATCAATTGGCCAACGTAGGGATCCGTGGCAATCTTGAATGCCAATCCCGCGAACGGTTCTTCGTCGTTGGCATGGCGCTCGGCATGCTCTCCATTCTCCTTCTCGCCATTAATCGCCTGAATATCCACGGGAGAGGGCAAGTAGTCGAGCACGGCATCCAGCATTGCCTGGACACCTTTATTCTTGAATGCGGACCCGCAAAGCATCGGCACGACCTCGTTAGCAAGCGTACGAATGCGCAACCCTTTTTTGATATCGGCGACCGACAAATCACCTTCTTCAAGGTATTTGTCCATCAGCTCTTCGTTCGCTTCAGCCGCGGTTTCAACCATTTTCTCCCGCCAGGATTTCGCGTCGTCCACCATATCAGCCGGTACGTCGCGCTCCTCGAATTTCATCCCCTGACTGGTCTCATCCCAATAGATGGCCTTCATTTTGACCAGATCTACCACGCCCTCAAACTTATCTTCTGCACCGATAGGTAATTGCACAGGCACTGGATGCGCTTTCAGGCGAGTTTGAATCTGCTCATAGACCCGCATGAAATTAGCGCCGGCACGGTCCATCTTGTTGACGAAAGCAAGGCGTGGAACCTTGTATTTGTTCGCCTGCCGCCATACCGTTTCTGTCTGGGGCTGGACCCCGCCGACCGCACAGAATACTGTACAGGCCCCGTCGAGAACTCGCAGCGAGCGCTCTACCTCAATGGTAAAGTCAACGTGGCCCGGTGTATCAATAATGTTGATACGATGATCGGGATAGTTATTTTCCATCCCTTTCCAAAAACAGGTCGTTGCAGCAGAAGTAATCGTAATGCCACGCTCCTGCTCCTGTTCCATCCAGTCCATCGTAGCCGCACCGTCGTGGACTTCGCCGAGCTTATGCGAAACCCCGGTATAGAATAGTATTCGTTCCGTGGTCGTGGTTTTTCCGGCGTCTATGTGCGCCATCACGCCGATATTTCGGTAACGTTCGATAGGTGTTTTTCTCGCCACAGTCTCTAAACCTTAAAATTTGTGCCGTCCCAGCTGGAAACCCGGACGAAAACTAGTTACGGCTCTTCAGTCGGGCCGATAGTCGGGAATCCGAGATAACGGACCCGATGATTGCAATCAGAACCGGTAATGTGCAAACGCCTTATTGGCTTCCGCCATACGATGCACTTCCTCGCGCTTTTTGACCGCACCGCCGCGGCCTTCTGCCGCCTCCGCCAGTTCGCCTGCAAGACGCGCCCCCATCGATTTCTCGGATCTTTTGCGTGCGGCATCCCGAAGCCAGCGCATCGCGAGCGCATTCCGACGAATAGATCGCACCTCTACCGGAACCTGATAGTTGGCTCCGCCCACGCGTCGGCTTTTTACTTCCACCATGGGCCGAACATTGGACAGCGCTTGTGTAAACACGTCTACCGGATCCTTACCCGTCTTCTTCTGAATCTGCGTCATGGCACCATAGATGATCCGTTCGGCTACCGACTTTTTGCCACGTGTCATCAGTACATTGACGAATTTCGCCACCTCGGTGTTATGGTACTTCGGGTCGGGCAAAATTTCGCGTTTTGGGACTTCTCTCCGTCTTGGCATTCTCTGACCTTGGCGTAATTATTTAGCTTAAGTAACAAACATTCGGCACATCTTAGGCAGCGCGGAGCGCTCAAACTGCGGTTAGGCCTATTTGGGCCTTTTTGCACCGTACTTGGAACGGGCCTGCTTTCGATCTTTTACCCCCGCAGTATCCAGGCTGCCGCGAACCGTATGGTAGCGGACACCCGGCAAGTCTTTTACCCGACCACCGCGGATGAGCACCACAGAGTGCTCCTGCAGATTATGCCCTTCCCCGCCGATATAACTGGATACCTCGAAACCGTTCGTCAGGCGCACCCGCGCGACTTTGCGCAAAGCCGAATTCGGTTTCTTCGGCGTGGTCGTATAAACACGGGTGCAAACACCCCGCTTCTGCGGACTGTTTCCCAGCGCCGGAACCTTGCTCTTTACTCGTTTTGCCGCGCGCGGCTTACGGACTAACTGACTGATTGTCGGCATCTTATTTCCTAAAAACCAGGTATGCGATTCAGGCATCCCGCTGGCGATGTGAATATCCAGGTATTCGCCGCGCCCCGTTTTATTAATTAGGGACGAGCTGAAAAACAGCGAATTTTATGGGGTTTTATCGGTTGTGTCAAGCCGAGTCCTTGCGCCGGGCCGACCGCCAGAAGCTAATCCAACCAGAGAGCGGCTCGGGCGCGCGGGTGGCGCGACCTTACCCATCACGCAGTAACACGTCTTTGCTGTGGAATAAAACCCACTTAGGAGGCGGTTGTGACCCGGCCCTCGCGGCGCTTCGACGTAAGTGCGTGGTTACCCAGCTTCTTTAGTACCTCCCAAGCTGGCCCCGGAAACTTGTGAAGTTTTATCATCACATCCTCAAGCGCTTCCAGGAACCAATCCACATCGGATTCGCTGATGTTCAGGGGGGGAAGAATTTTTACGATCGGCATCGCGTGGCCGGCTACCTGCGTGAGGATATGATGATCGTCCAGAAGTGGGAGAACAATAGCCTGCGCGAAAAGATTCTCATCCATCTTGTTGACCATTGCCCAAGCTGCTCTCAGCGACATCGATTCAGGCTGACCAAATTCTATCGCGATCATAAGGCCACGTTGACGAACCCCTTTCAGAAATTCGAAGCGCGGCACCATTGCCTCGATACCATTGCGGAATCGAGCACCGAGTTCAATGGCCCGCTCGGGCAATTTCTCATCGTCAAGAACACTAAGCGAGGCCAATCCCGCTGCCATCGCCATATTGCCCATACCAAAGGTGGAAGCATGAACAATCGCCCGGTGCATACTGTCGTAAACGCTGTCATAAACCGCACGCCGTGTTATGGTTGCGCCGACGGGGATATAGCCCCCCGAAAGCGCTTTCGACAAGCAGATCATGTCGGGGCGAAAGCCTTCTATCCACTGGCTGGCGAGGAAACGTCCCGTCCGTCCCATTCCCGATTGAACTTCATCGCAGATCATTAACGTGCCGTATTTCCGGCAGAGTTCCTGGGCGCCGAGGAGATACTCTTCACTTGCTATATTTACGCCTTTACCCTGGATTGGCTCAAAAACGAAGGCTGCGACATCGCCTAGCCTCAGACGCGCCTCCAGACCATCCAGATCACCAAGCTTCACCTCTGAACTGCCTGGCAGCATGGGCTCGAATCCGCGACGGAAACTGGCCTCTCCGTTTAAGGATAGCGCGCCCATCGTGAGACCATGGAAAGCTTTTGCAAGATGAGCAGTGGAGGGCCGACCGGTATATGCCCGGGCGAACTTGATCGCTGCCTCGATAGCTTCGGTACCAGAGTTGCTGAAATAAACAGTATCCAGGCCGGGCGTCATGCGATTTACTAATTCACGAGCCAATGCGGCCGCAAGTGGCGGAGCGTCGAAACCCACCCAACCCGGAAAATCAGAATCCAGCACTTGCTGCAATGCCTGGCGAATAGCGGGATGACGACGGCCAAAATTGAACACACCCCAGTTGGTGAGAAAATCCAGGTAACGCGTACCGGTATCGTCCCAAAGATAAGGGCCTTCGCCCCGAACCCAGGTGCGATTGAAACCGAGCATGCGCAGAACTTTGACGAACACCGGATTAACATAGTCTTCGTAGAGCTCGAAGTTCTTCCCACGACCCTCGGCAATTATGGCGTTGATATCAATTGGCATGATTCAGATAACCCCGATGGGTGCCTCAGATCGCATATCCACTGTTTCGCGTTTCCCCCGCATCTTCCTGGCCGACGACGGGCGTCTCGCCGGCGTTTAATAGCAATCTCTGTTTTTTTCGGGTAGTGTGGAAAGCCAAGCCAGTCCCTGCGGGAATAAGCCGCCCGACAATAACATTTTCCTTGAGGCCGCGCAGGTCGTCCTTCTTGCCCATTATCGCCGCTTCGGTCAGTACACGCGTGGTTTCCTGGAACGAGGCTGCCGAAATGAAAGAGTCCGTCGACAGCGATGCTTTGGTAATACCCAGCAGCATAAACTCGTACGTAGCAGGCGTCTTCTCCTCCGCCAGGACCAGTTCGTTTTCGGCTAACAAGTCAGCGCGTTCAACCTGCTCACCAGGAATGAACCGGGTATCGCCCGGATCCACGATTTGGACGCGGCGCAACATCTGCCGCACGATTACCTCAATGTGCTTGTCGTTAATCTTGACACCTTGCAGGCGGTATACATCCTGAACCTCGTCAGTTATGTAGCGTGCAAGCGCTTCCACTCCCAATAAACGCAGAATATCGTGCGGATCGGCCGGCCCATCGACGATGCTCTCACCCTTATTAACAACCTGACCGTCATGTGCCGTGACGTGCTTGTCCTTGGGAATAAGATACTCATGCGAAACACCATCCAGATCGGTGATCACGAGCCGTTGCTTACCTTTGGTATCCTTGCCGAACGACACGATCCCGGTAACCTCGGCCAGCACACCCGCGTCCTTCGGAGAACGGGCTTCAAACAATTCCGCAACACGAGGTAAGCCACCCGTGATGTCACGTGTTTTCGAACTCTCCTGAGGAATACGCGCCAGTACTTCCCCGACGCTCACCTGCTGCCCGTCCCGAACCGTAATAATCGAACCAATTTGGAACGTAATATTGACGGACAGGTTGCTTCCTGCGAGCCGCACTTCCTTACCCTCGTCATCCAGCAGTTTTACCAAAGGACGCAGGCCCTTCGTTTGCGCCACGCCACGCCTTTTTGGATCGATCACGACAAGCGTGGACAAACCGGTAACCTCATCAATTTGCTTCGCTACGGTCACGCCTTCTTCCACGTTCTCAAAGCGGATCCTGCCGGCATATTCCGTAATGATGGGGCGAGTATGTGGATCCCAGGCAGCCAGTATCTGCCCTGCCTTGACAACCTCACCGTCACGTATCAGTAACGTGGCGCCATAAGGCGCCTTATGACGTTCGCGTTCGCGGCCGTTATCGTCATGTATTACGACCTCACCGCTGCGGGAAATGGCGACCAATTCGTTACGGGCATTGGTGACATAGCGCATGGTAGGAGAATAATGCACGATACCATTGGACTTGCTCTCGACCTGGCTTGCTACCGCCGTTCTGGAGGCGGCGCCACCAATATGGAACGTACGCATGGTCAACTGGGTTCCTGGTTCACCGATGGACTGAGCCGCTATCACCCCCACGGCTTCGCCCACGTTTACCGGCGTACCGCGTCCCAGGTCACGCCCGTAACACTTGGCGCACAGACCATAACGCGTTTCGCAGGTAAGCGGCGTACGCACCTTCACTTCGTCTATTCCTAGCGCTTCAATGGAATCGACGGCATATTCGTCGAGTAGAACTCCAGCTTCATAGATAACTTCCTGGTGCTCCGGATTAACGATATCGCTCGCCACTACGCGTCCAAGTATGCGTTCGCGCAGCGCCTCAATCACCTCTCCGCCTTCAACCAGGGCCTTCATCAGGACGCCATTACTCGTACCGCAATCGTCCTGTGTCACCACCAGATCTTGGGTCACATCGACCAGACGACGCGTCAGGTAGCCTGAGTTGGCAGTTTTCAGTGCCGTATCGGCCAGCCCTTTCCGCGCTCCGTGAGTGGAGATAAAGTACTGCAGCACGTTCAGGCCCTCGCGGAAATTTGCCGTGATGGGGGTTTCGATGATAGACCCGTCGGGTTTTGCCATGAGGCCGCGCATCCCGGCCAATTGACGAATTTGTGCGGCCGAGCCGCGGGCGCCCGAGTCTGCCATCATGTAAATCGAGTTAAACGATTCCTGTGTCAATGCTTTGCCTTTCTTGTCCTTCGCAACTTCTCCAGTTACGGGGTCAAGTATTGGCTCGACGCCCAGTTGATCCATCATGGCCTTCGCTACCTGGTCGCCCGCGCGGCCCCAGATATCCACAACTTTGTTGTAACGCTCACCTTGAGTAACCAGGCCGGAAGTGTATTGCATCTCGATTTCCTGCACTTCCTTCTCAGATGCTCCAATAATCTCGTTCTTCTGTACCGGCGTGAGCATATCGTCCAGGCAGATGGAAATGCCTGCACGAGTCGCATAGGTGAAGCCGGCGTACATCAGCTTGTCAGCAAAAATCACGGTCTCGCGTAATCCGCAACGTCGGAAACTGGCATTAATGAGTCTGGAAATTTCCTTTTTCTTAAGCACCTTATTTATTAGCGGAAAAGGTAATCCGGCGGGAAGAATCTCGGATAGCAGCGCGCGCCCTACCGTCGTTTCGTATCGCGTGATTTTTTCACTGCGTTCGCCCTCGGCGTCCACGTCATATTCCTTGATTCTTACCGTAATTTTCGCATTCAGCTCGATTACGCGGCTTTCATAAGCCCGGGAAACCTCGCTAATGTTGGCAAACATCAGCCCCTCGCCGCGAGCGTTGATCTTTTCGCGCGTTGTGTAATAAAGCCCCAGAACAATGTCCTGCGAAGGAACAATAATCGGCTCTCCGTTCGCGGGCGACAACACATTATTGGTGGACATCATGAGCGTCCGGCACTCCATTTGCGCCTCGAGCGACAACGGCACATGCACTGCCATCTGATCACCGTCGAAGTCGGCATTGAATGCCGCGCATACCAGCGGATGCAGCTGAATCGCCTTGCCTTCGATCAGAACCGGTTCAAATGCCTGAATGCCCAGCCGGTGCAGTGTCGGAGCCCGGTTCAGCATCACCGGATGTTCGCGAATGACATCCTCAAGGATGTCCCAAACCACGGGGGTTTCATTTTCGACTTCGCGCTTGGCTGCCTTGATGGTGCTGGCGATACCCATTATTTCGAGTTTGTTGAATATAAACGGCTTGAATAACTCCAGCGCCATTTTCTTTGGCAAGCCGCACTGATGCAGTTTAAGCTGCGGGCCCACCACAATCACCGACCGTCCAGAATAGTCGACCCGTTTCCCCAATAGATTTTGGCGAAACCGCCCGCCTTTGCCTTTGATCATGTCGGCAAGCGACTTGAGGGGCCGTTTGTTTGCACCCGTCATGGCTTTTCCACGACGGCCATTGTCCAGCAAGGAATCCACTGCTTCCTGCAGCATGCGCTTCTCGTTGCGCACGATGATTTCAGGGGCTTTCAGCTCAAGCAACCGCTTCAGCCGGTTGTTCCGGTTGATGACGCGGCGATATAAATCATTCAAATCAGAAGTGGCGAAGCGTCCGCCATCGAGCGGAACCAGGGGTCGCAACTCGGGTGGAAGTACCGGTAGTACGGCCAATACCATCCACTCCGGCTTGATCCCCGACTTATTAAACGCCTCCAGCACCTTAAGGCGCTTGGCGATCTTTTTCATTTTTGTTTCGGAACCCGTGGTGCCCATCTCACGCCGTAGATTGTCGATTTCGACCCGGATGTTCAGGTTGCTCAACAAGTCGCGGATACCTTCGGCTCCCATGCTGGCACGGAAATCATCGCCGTATTCTTCCGTTTTAGCGCGATAGTCATCATCCGTCAGCAACTGGCATCGAAGGAGCGGCGTCATGCCGGGATCCGTTACGACGTAAGCTTCAAAATAAAGGACACGTTCAATATCACGCAAGGTCATATCCAGCACCATGCCCAGGCGTGACGGCAACGATTTCAAAAACCAGATGTGGGCGACCGGTGAGGCGAGCTCAATGTGCCCCATGCGCTCGCGCCGAACCTTCGACAGCGTGACTTCAACGCCGCATTTTTCACAAATTACGCCACGATGCTTCAGCCGTTTATATTTTCCGCACAGGCATTCATAATCCTTAACCGGGCCGAAGATTTTTGCGCAGAACAAGCCGTCCCGTTCAGGTTTGAAGGTACGGTAATTGATCGTTTCCGGCTTCTTCACTTCGCCATAAGACCAGGAACGTATTTTTTCAGGAGAGGCCAGACCGATCTTGATCGAATCGAACTCTTCTTTCTGTGTAACCTGTTTGAATAAATCAAGCAGTGCTTTCATTTGTCACTCCTGTTGATCAGGGGTCGATACAAAAAGTTTTCCGGCAAAAACCACGGAAACAAATAGATTCCCATTCTCCGCACGCCTGCAAAAGGTTGCCACGCCTAATGCCGGTCCAGGTCAATATCCATCGCCAGCGAGCGGATTTCCTTCACCAGCACATTGAATGATTCCGGCATGCCGGCATCGATCTTGTGATCACCCTTGACAATGCTTTCGTACACTTTCGTGCGCCCGTTCACGTCATCGGACTTGACTGTCAACATTTCCTGCAACGTATAGGCTGCGCCGTAAGCCTCGAGGGCCCAAACTTCCATTTCGCCGAAGCGCTGGCCGCCGAACTGCGCCTTGCCTCCGAGAGGCTGCTGGGTTACCAGGCTATAGGGACCGGTTGACCGGGCGTGCATCTTATCGTCCACGAGATGATGCAACTTCAGCACATGCATGTAGCCGACTGTCACAGCACGGTCGAACGCCTCGCCAGTTCGTCCGTCATAAAGCGTCACCTGGCCGGAACGAGGAAGACCTGCAAGCTCCAGCATATCCTTGATCTCGTGCTCGGTGGCTCCATCGAACACGGGAGTTGCGAAAGGCACGCCGTCCTTTAGATTTGCGGCTAGATCGAGAACTTCCTTATCGCTGAGCGAAGCAATATCCTCGTGTTTACCACTGGTGTTGTAAATATTTTCCAGCAACTGCCGAATTTCCACTAACTGCTGGCCGGCACGAAGCAGTTCGCCAATCTTTTTTCCCAACCCCTTTGCAGCCCACCCTAGATGGGTTTCCAGAATCTGGCCCACGTTCATGCGCGAAGGCACGCCCAAGGGATTCAACACGACGTCAACCGGCGTCCCATCTGCCATATAAGGCATGTCCTCCACAGGCACAATCTTGGAGATCACCCCCTTATTGCCATGCCGCCCCGCCATTTTATCTCCGGGCTGAAGGCGCCGTTTCACCGCCACATAAACCTTGACCATTTTCTGAACGCCGGGGGGCAGCTCATCGCCCTGGGTCAGTTTCTTTTTCTTTTCCTCGTAAGCGTCGTCGAATGCCTTGCGCTTCTGCGACAAACCTTCCTCGATTTGCTCGAGTTGCACGCTCGTTTCCTCGTCGGAAAGGCGGATATCGAACCAGTGGTGCGGATCAATACTATCCAGGTATTCCTTCGTGATTTCGACGCCTTTGGCAAGCTTCTTGGGTCCGCCCGTCGCCACTTTACCCTTGAGCAAGCGCTCGATACGCTCAAACGCATCGGACTCTACGATCCGCATTTGATCAGTCAGGTCTTTTTTGTAGCGCTTCAGCTCATCGTCAATGATCTGCTGGGCGCGCTTGTCGCGCTCGATACCTTCTCGCGTAAAGACCTGCACGTCAATCACAGTTCCCGAGATACCGGACGGTACGCGTAGCGAGGTATCCTTCACGTCGGAGGCCTTCTCGCCGAAAATGGCCCGCAAAAGCTTTTCTTCAGGCGTTAACTGAGTCTCCCCTTTAGGGGTGACTTTTCCGACCAGCACATCCCCCGCTTCCACCTCGGCGCCAATGTGAACGATGCCGGAGGCATCAAGCCGCGCCAGCTGCACTTCCGACAGGTTGGAGATATCGCCGGTTATTTCTTCTGTTCCCAGTTTAGTATCGCGACTTACTACCGATAGCTCTTCAATGTGGATAGAGGTGAAACGGTCTTCCGCAACAATACGCTCGGAAATAAGGATTGAATCTTCGAAGTTGTATCCGTTCCAGGGCATGAATGCCACAAGCATGTTTTGCCCCAGCGCCAGCTCGCCCTTGTCAGTGGATGCCCCATCCGCCACTACATCTCCACGCGCGATAACATCGCCCACCTCTAGCAGAGGACGCTGATTGATATTGGTGTTCTGGTTGGAACGCGTATATTTCGTCAGATTGTAAATATCCACACCCACTTCACCGGCACGCGTTTCCGCATCGTGCACGCGGACAACGATGCGGCTTGAATCCACGTAATCGACTACACCGCCTCGAACAGCCTGCACAGCGGTACCCGAGTCAACGGCCACAACGCGTTCGATGCCTGTACCAACCAAGGGCTTCTCCGCGCGAAGACATGGCACCGCCTGACGTTGCATGTTAGAACCCATCAGTGCGCGATTGGCGTCATCGTGCTCCAGGAAGGGAATCAGCGACGCAGCTACCGACACAATTTGTGCGGGAGCCACATCCATATACTCGATGCGATCGGGGGTCGCGAGCGTAAACTCGTTTTTATGCCGACACGACACGATCTCGTTAGTAAACTTGCCGCTGCCATCCAGCGCCGCATTCGCCTGGGCAATGACATACTGCCCTTCCTCGATAGCCGACAGATAATCAATTTCATCGGTTACCTGCCCGTTTTTTACCTTACTGTACGGCGTTTCCATAAAACCGTATTCATTGGTACGAGCGTACAGGGCCAACGAATTGATCAAGCCGATATTGGGGCCTTCCGGCGTTTCGATCGGACAGACCCGACCATAGTGCGTCGGATGCACATCACGCACCTCGAACCCTGCGCGTTCACGGGTCAACCCGCCGGGGCCGAGCGCAGATACGCGGCGCTTGTGCGTGATCTCCGACAGTGGGTTGGTTTGATCCATGAATTGGGACAATTGGCTCGAACCAAAAAATTCCCGCACCGCAGCCGATACCGGTTTCGCATTGATCAAGTCATGGGGCATCAGATTCTCTGACTCAGCCTGGCTGAGCCGTTCCTTCACAGCTCTCTCAACCCGTACCAAGCCCGAACGAAACTGGTTTTCCGCCAATTCACCAACCGAACGAACGCGGCGGTTGCCCAGGTGATCGATATCGTCAATCTCGCCACGGCCATTGCGCAACTCGACGAGAATCCTGATTACCGCGATGATATCGTCGTTCGAAAGGGTCGTTTCGCCGCCCAATTCGCTCTTACCCACGCGACGATTGAATTTCATTCGTCCTACTACCGAAAGATCATAGCGTTCGGGCGCGTAGAACAGCCCGTTGAACAATGCTTTGACTGCCTCTTCGGTCGGGGGTTCGCCGGGCCGCATCATGCGATAGATCGCGATTTGCGCGGCCATCTGGTCGGCTGTTTCGTCTATTCGGAGCGTTTGGGATATATATGCGCCCTGATCAAGATCGTTGGTATATATCGTCTGGATCTGTTCGATATTGGCCTCGCGCAATTTGGCGAGCACCACTTCTGTTATCTCATCGTTCGCCAGCGCCAGCACTTCTCCGGTTTCCTTATCAACGACGTTGTGGCCCAATACCCGTCCCAACAGAAAGTCTTCCGGCACCTCGAGTTTATCTATTCCCGCCTGTTGCATTTCCCGAACATGCTTGACGGTGATCCGTTTATCTTTCTGAACAATAACCTTGCCGCTTTTATTGACAATATCGAAGCGGGCGATGTCACCGCGCAAACGTTCCGGTATCAGTTCGAACAAGATGCCGCTGTTGGTCAGGTGAAACGTATCAAACGAAAAGAATTGCTTTAGAATCTGTTCCGGCGTGTACCCGATTGCTTTTAGCAATACCGTGATTGGCATCTTCCTGCGGCGGTCAACGCGAAAATAAAGGTAATCCTTCGGGTCGAACTCGAAGTCGAGCCAGGAACCACGATAAGGAATGATACGAGCGGAAAAAAGCAGCTTTCCGGAGGAATGTGTTTTGCCTCGATCATGCTCGAAAAACACCCCGGGCGAGCGATGCAACTGGGACACGATCACACGTTCGGTGCCGTTAATGACGAACGAGCCGGTGTTGGTCATCAGGGGAATCTCTCCCATGTACACTTCCTGCTCCTTCACCTCTCTTATCGTCGGTTTGGACGCTTCTTTGTCCATGATGGTCAGCCGCACCTTTGCGCGCAACGGAGAGGCATAAGTCAGCCCGCGCTGCTGGCATTCCTTCACATCGAAGGGGGGGGAACCCAGCACATAATTAACAAAGTCGAGGCGAGCGTTTTTGGAATGGCTCTCGATTGGAAAAATCGACGTAAACGCCGCTTGCAAACCCTCGTTGGCACGTCGATCAGGCTCAACTTGAGCCTGAAGGAAGGCAGCGTAAGATTCAATCTGAGTAGCGAGAAGAAATGGAATCGGCAGCACGCTGGCGCGCTTTGCGAAACTTTTACGAATACGTTTTTTCTCGGTAAACGAATAGCTCATGGAATCTCTCCGGAAGGTCAGAGGACAGATGGACAGAAAATAGGAGCAGAGTACCTGATTTTAGCTACCGTGCTGAGTGTTCTGCCGCACAAAAAAAGTGCGGGAATCCGACGTTAAAAAAGCCGGAAACTGACGGCGTCTTGCACGCCGTCAGCCGGTCTTGCTGCATTGCTGTTATTTGATCTCGGCAGTCGCACCGGCTTCCGCAAGCTGCTTCTGGATTGCTTCGGCGTCGGCTTTCGGAATCCCTTCCTTCACCGCTTTCGGAGCCCCGTCCACCAAATCTTTAGCCTCTTTCAGGCCCAGCCCGGTAATCGCCCGCACAACCTTGATGACGTTCACCTTGCTATCGCCTACAGCGGTCAGCATAACGGTAAATTCCGTCTGCTCCTCGGCCGGGGCAGCAGCGGCGCCAGCTGCGGGCGCAGGTGCCGCAACGGCGGCAGCAGCAGCGGAAACACCGAATTTTTCTTCCATTTCCTTGATCAATTGCGAAAGCTCCAACACGGTCATGTTGGCAATCGCGTCTAGAATTTCTGCTTTGGCTAAAGCCATGATTTTCTCCTGATAATTAACTTGTATTTATGGATTCAAATAGCTTCTTGAATTCGATTAGGCGGCTTTCTGATCGTGAACGGCAGCGAGACCACGGACAAAACGGGTCGGCACTTCATTGAGCGTGCGCACAAAACTTGCAATCGGCGCCTGCATGGTACCCAACAACCTCGAAAGCAACTCGTCGCGGCTCGGAAGCGCGGCAAGACTTGCAATCTCCTTGCTCGACATTACCAGATTAGGCATCGCCCCCGCTTTGATCACGAATTTGTCATTGCTCCTCGAAAATTCGTAAAGCACTTTCGCCGCGGCAACCGGATCCTTTCCAATCCCGTAAGCCAGCGGCCCGACCATATGATCGGAGAGACCCGTGAACGGCGTTTCCGTGATCGCGCGCCGCGCAAGCGTGTTTTTGAGCACCCGGAAATATATCCCCGATTGACGCGCCTTCGCCCGCAATTGCGTCATATGCCCGACCTCAAGCCCGCGGTACTCCGCGATAATAACGGCCTGAGCCGTCGCCAACTCGGCGCTGACTTCGGCAACTACCGCTTTTTTCTCTTCCAAATTTAGACTCAAGGTGCATTCTCCATCAGTTAAAATACGATACCGGCGGGTAGCGAAGAATGAGACTCCACGCTACCCCAACGAGCCGAAGTACCGCGAACCGGCGACCTTAAATCAGGAGTTAAATCATTCCTGTTTTGGGCACGCCATCTGCGCTGGGTAAGACGAAGGAAAATAAAAGCAAGGGCGACATGACTACTTCACCCAATCCTTTCCCTACACATTCGTTTTGCAATTAAGTTCTCGGCGCTACCCGTTCAGCAAACACCACCGTGCAACCATCTTTTACTGTCCGGCATTACCGAGAACCCCAGCGGTCTTTGATAACCCGCCGGATCGACATCGCGCGTCTTTCCAGCGGCCCAAAGTCTTACAAATCCATTAAAGTTTTACCGCACGCTTGTCTGATCAACTCGAACCCCAATTCCCATCGTGCTGGAGACCGAGATCTTCCTAAGATAAATTCCTTTAGAAGTGGCCGGCTTCGACTTATTAAGCGCATCTATCAATGCCCGCAAATTTTGCGTCAGTGCATCCACGCTAAACGATGCACGGCCGATCGTGCACTGAACAATACCGCCCTTATCGGCCCGATATTGCACCTGGCCCGCTTTTGCATTCCTTACCGCGCCCGCAACATCCGGCGTCACCGTGCCAACCTTGGGGTTAGGCATCAGGCCGCGCGGACCGAGTATTTGGCCCAACTGGCCAACAATCCGCATGGCATCCGGACTGGCGATAGCCACATCAAAATCTATATTGCCCGCCTTGATCTGTTCAGCGAGATCCTCGAATCCAACGATATCCGCGCCGGCCGAAAGAGCCTCTTTGGCCTTGTCCCCCTGCGCAAATACCGCGACCCGCACCGACTTCCCGGTGCCAGCGGGCAGAACGACAGAACCGCGCACCGCCTGGTCAGATTTTTTTGCATCAATTCCGAGATTGACAGCCACGTCAACCGACTCGTCGAATTTTGCGGTGGCTGTTTCCTTGATAATCTGTAGGGCGTCGGGAAGCGGATAGAATTTGCTGCGGTCTACCTTACCCGCAATCGCCTTAAAACGCTTTGAAATATGCGCCATTTACACCCCCTCCACTTCCACGCCCATGCTCCGGGCGCTGCCCGCAACAGTCCGAACTGCGGCATCCATATCGGCTGCGGTCAAATCGGGCATTTTTATCTGGGCAATTTCTTCCGCCTGTTTCCGGGTCAATTTACCTACTTTGTCCGTATGCGGTCTGGGACTGCCCTTGCCTACGCCCGCGGCTTTCTTTATCAACACCGTCGCCGGCGTTGTCTTCATGGTGAAAGTGAAGCTCTTGTCGGCGTAAGCGGTAATGACGACCGGCACGGGCAACCCAACCTCCATTTTCTGGGTGGCGGCATTGAACGCCTTGCAGAACTCCATGATGTTGAGCCCGCGCTGTCCCAGCGCCGGGCCGATGGGCGGACTGGGATTCGCCTTGCCCGCGGGCACCTGCAGCTTGATATAACCAACTATTTTTTTTGCCACGATAACTCTCCTCTCGGGTACATGCGAACGCCATGGCGCTCTCCCCAGTTGACAACATGCGGGACCCGCTATACCTAGCGCGTGCCGCCTCTATCCTTCAAGCTTTTTCGACTTGACTGAAATCCAGCTCCACAGGGGTGGGACGCCCAAAGATGGAAACCGACACCCGAATTTTGCTTTTGTCATAATTGACATCTTCCACATTGCCGTGAAAATCCGTAAACGGGCCTTCCTTGACCCGCACGGCCTCGCCCGCCTCAAAAAGTACCTTAGGCTTGGGCTTCTCCACCCCCTCCTGTATCTGATGGAGAATGTTCTGCACTTCCTTCTCGCTGATCGGCGTCGGTTTCGTGGCCGAGCCACCAATAAAGCCGGTGACCTTGGCAGTGTTTTTTACCAGATGCCACGTTTCATCAGTCATCTCCATCTCGACCAATACATAGCCAGGAAAAAATTTGCGCTCGCTGAGATTTTTCTGGCCACCTTTCATTTCAATGACTTCTTCTACCGGGACCAATATCTGCCCAAATTTGTCCTGCATCCCGGCGCGATTAATCCGATCCTTCAATGCGCGCTGCACGCTCTTTTCAAACCCGGAGTAGGCGTGAACCACAAACCATTTCTTCTCCATCACCCCTCCTGTCCCATCAGATATCTCACCGCGAGCAAGAGCCCCGCATCCACCATCCATAAAAATATGGCCATCACTAGAACAAACGCAAACACGATCCCAGTGGTCTGTAGCGTCTCCTTGCGGCTCGGCCATACCACTTTTCGTGTTTCTTCAGCTGATTCTCTGGAGAATGCATAAAACTGCTTGCCGGGAGCGGTAAACCACACCACTACGCCCGCCAGAACAACGCCCGAGAGTACAGAGATGACGCGAATGACCATCGCGCCATCCCGGAGGTAATAAAAACCTGCAATACCCGCAATCAACAGCAGTAGCGCAAATCCCAACTTGATCTTATCCACTACTTTATCCCACTCTGCCTTTAATGCTTTTCAGTAAATGAAGCGGTGCAGGAGCCGATTATGCAAGCACAACCCTCAGCCCGTGATTCAACGCAACGTGTTGGTAGTTAGATTGATGAAGCCTAGCTTCCGTTGGATAATAACAGGTGTTTCGTTTGACATTTCCTATCTTGGCAGGCCAGGAGGGCATCGAACCCCCAACCTTCGGTTTTGGAGACCGACGCTCTGCCAATTGAGCTACTGGCCTGTATTTCCTTTAAGACAATAGATAGAAAATCAGGAGATTCACCGAATATTAAGAATAAACAATTGCTCAATTCCGGGGACATCTGCCTTTATTCAATAACCTTTGCCACCACGCCTGCGCCAACTGTTCTGCCACCCTCGCGAATGGCAAAACGCAGGCCTTCTTCCATCGCAATCGGGGCAATCAGGTTCACCGTCACCGATACGTTGTCGCCAGGCATGACCATCTCGGTCCCCGCAGGCAGTTCAATCGCACCCGTCACATCAGTGGTGCGAAAGTAGAATTGCGGCCGGTAGCCCTGGAAAAACGGGGTATGACGCCCACCTTCTTCTTTGCTCAGTACGTATATCTCGGCGCTAAACTTCGTGTGCGGCGTGATGCTGCCCGGCTTGGCCAGAACCTGGCCGCGCTCGACTTCCTCGCGCTTGGTGCCACGCAGCAATACGCCAACGTTGTCACCCGCCTGCCCCTGGTCGAGCAGCTTCCTGAACATTTCAACTCCGGTGCATACGGTCTTGATCGTGGGCCTCAGGCCTACGATCTCGATTTCTTCCCCCACCTTGATTACGCCGCGCTCAATCCGCCCCGTCACAACCGTGCCACGCCCGGAGATCGAGAATACGTCTTCCACCGGCATCAGAAAGGCACCATCCACCGCACGTACCGGCTCAGGTATGTAGCTGTCCAGCGCATCTGCCAACTTGAATATCGACGGCTCGCCTATGTCGCTCTGATCGCCTTCCAGCGCCTTCAGCGCAGACCCAATCACGATTGGGGTGTCATCCCCGGGAAAATTGTATTTGGACAGCAGTTCGCGAACTTCCATCTCCACCAGTTCCAGAAGCTCGGCATCGTCCACCATGTCCGCTTTGTTCATGTACACCACGATGTAGGGAACCCCAACCTGGCGCGCAAGCAGTATGTGCTCCCGCGTCTGCGGCATCGGCCCATCCGCAGCAGAAACCACCAGGATCGCCCCGTCCATCTGCGCTGCCCCGGTGATCATGTTCTTCACGTAGTCCGCGTGACCCGGACAATCAACGTGCGCATAATGCCGGGCCGTGGTCTCATACTCAACGTGTGCCGTGTTGATCGTGATCCCCCGTGCCTTCTCCTCCGGCGCCGAGTCAATCTGCGCGTAACTCTTCGCCTCGCCTCCAAACTTCTTCGCCAATACCATCGTGATCGCCGCCGTCAATGTGGTCTTCCCATGATCCACATGACCAATCGTCCCAACGTTCACGTGCGGCTTCGTCCGCTCAAATTTGCTCTTTGCCATGATGGGTCCCCTTTTTCAAAGCACTTTTTATATCCAGGTTTTTAATCGACGCCTATGGAGCCCATGGCCAGGATTGAACTGGCGACCTCTCCCTTACCAAGGGAGTGCTCTGCCACTGAGCTACATGGGCAAGCACCATTCTGCCTAAACAACACGTTGCAATAACTTTGACCCTGCCAAAACTTCAACTCCAGTTTTTCTTCAACTGCGAACTGGAGCGGGTGAAGGGAATCGAACCCTCGTCGTAAGCTTGGAAGGCTTCTGCTCTACCATTGAGCTACACCCGCATCATCTGGCGATTTGGATCGAAGCAATCCATCAACTCATCACAGAAAAGCCATCAAGCGCTCCGGCGCTACACTTATTACACCCCAAACCCATTCACGGTCACAACAGGCTATCGAGCCTGCTGCCGAAATGTTTACATAGCCGTCTGATTTGGTGGAGGGGGAAGGATTCGAACCTTCGAAGGCAGAGCCGTCAGATTTACAGTCTGATCCCTTTGGCCGCTCGGGAACCCCTCCAAACGAAACTGCTAATTGTGAATGCTTTAGGATGATAAGTCAACGTGCATTTCGGGCTTTCAGAATTATCCGATGGCGCGATCAGAGTCGGCGCTATTGCCGAAGTCCGGGGCGCTGCTTCAGTGCGTCGATCCCTGACGCAAGCCCAGGAGTTCCACGTCGAAAATCAATGTGGCATTGGGTGGAATGACGTTACCTGCGCCGTTGGCGCCATAGGCCATATCGGGCGGAATGATTAAGGTACGCTGGCCACCGACTTTCATGCCGGCAACACCACGGTCCCACCCTTTAATCACGCGCCCCGCCCCCAAAAGAAATGAGAACGGGGCGCCGCGATCGCGGGAACTGTCGAATTTTGCTCCCTTTTTATCAGATGCGCCAGGATCATAAAGCCAGCCGGTGTAATGTACCTCCACTGCCTTACCGACAGTTGCTTCCTCGCCGGTCCCCACTTTCGTATCTTTCTTTATTAGTTCATTCACGCCGGATGGTCCCTGCCCGGTTTGGGAAAATGCAACCTGGGGTAATAGAATAACGCCCAATATCAAAGCACTAAACAGTGATTTTACGTGAGACATCGCTTACCTCAAAATTAAATTAATTATTCAATTCTAAATATCCGTTTCTCGCCTGCGGTGGGTAGGGCAGGTATATGAACACTGCTTGGGGCCGTGCAAACTTCGCGCGGCAGATCTTGATCTTAGTTTAAGCGCCCTCGCTGCATGCACATGCAGAGTCTACATATCACCGGGATTTTGTAACCCCGGCGGCTTTCCGTATTATACGCATAGAACCCATGACTTAGTTTCCCATTGCGGCAATTGCTGCCAAAATTCGGGATCCGGGTTCTCTGCGTACTCCACCGCAAGCGGACTGACGCCGGGAAATCGTTCGCATTAGTTCGTGTAGAACTGGAATTAGGCCGATGCAGAAACACCTGAACGAAAAAGTAGGTGAGGAGCAACCACCGACGCCTTCGGTACAGCTGCACGATTCCCGGGTCGTCCGTTGGGTGTATCTGGCAGCCGGGTTCGCTGCCCTGATACTGGCTGTGGCCGGCGTGCTGCTGCCTATTCTGCCGACCACACCTTTCGTGCTGCTGGCGGCAGCTTGCTTTGCGCGCAGTTCAACACACTTTCACGAGAAGCTTCTTGCCCACCGTATCGCGGGTCCTATTATTCGCGAATGGACTCAATACCGCAGCATTCGGCCCAAGGTGAAGCGCTGGGTATACTTCCTGCTCGCGCTGTCATTTAGCAGTTCGATCCTCATGATGCCATCGGCATGGCAAAAGGTAATGCTGGCCGTACTGGGCCTCATTCTCGCCGCATTTATCTGGCGCATCCCTGTAAGGGAAAAGGAGACGGGCACCTAAGCGGATGTTCAGCTGATTTACCGAGGAACTGCAGCATCCTGTGGCTCTGCCACGAAGATTTCCACGCGACGGTTTCTTGACATATTTTCGGGGCGGTCATTTGCTACGACAGGCTCACGTGCCGCGAAGGCTACCCATCACCCTCTCGGATGATGCACAGCATGAATCCGTTTCAGCCGTTCGCGCGCCACATGAGTATAAATTTGGGTAGTAGAAATATCGGCGTGCCCGAGCAACAATTGCACGACCCGCAAATCTGCGCCATGGTTGAGCAGATGGGTTGCGAAGGCATGGCGTAAAGTATGTGGCGACAATGGTTTGGTTATACCTGCGTGGCGCGCGTAGCGCTTGATCAGATACCAGAACGCCTGGCGCGTCATGGCTGAGCCACGGGAGGTGACGAACAGCACGTTGCTCGGGCTGCCGCCCAGTAGTCGCAAGCGAACTTCCTTTGTGTAGCGCGAAACCCACTCCAATGCCTCCTCGCCCAAAGGCACCAGGCGCTCCTTGCCGCCCTTGCCCATCACTTTGACTATTCCCATATTCAGACTGATTTGCGCGCTGTCCAAACTGATCAGCTCGGACACCCTTAAACCACTTGCATAAAGAACTTCGAGCATGGTGCGGTCGCGTAACCCCAACGGAACGTTTACATCGGGGGCGTTAAGCAGCGCCTCGACGTCCGCTTCGGTAAGGCTTGCAGGCAGGCTGCGGGGAAGTTTCGGGGGGTCAATGTTAAGGCTTGGATCTAACTGTATTTTTCCCTCGCGCAACAAAAAACGGTAAAACCGCTTCAAACTCGAAAGTTCGCGGCAAGTCGTGCTAGCCTTGACCCTGGCGGAAAACTTATAGGCAATAAAGGCGAGCAGATCTGAATGGGTTGCTGTTATAAGGGCGTTGTCGTGGTGCCGGCGCTTGGCTAGCCAAGCGCCGAATTGCTCGAGATCGCTGCGATAGCTGTCCAGGGTGTTACGAGACAGACCATCCTCCAGCCACAAAGCGTCAGAAAAAGTGTCCAGCAAACCTGAGTTGAGCTCAGCCACGCTCATGGTGGAGCAACCAGCGCTTTATACCAAGCGGGATTCCATCGCTTGCATTCATAAAACCGCCGAGTCCTCCGCTTTTAGCAATAACGCGATGGCAAGGAATGACTATCGGAAGCCGGTTCGCCCCGCATGCCTGCCCCACGGCACGCGGCGCCGAATGCAGCTGAGTGGCGATGTCGGCATAACTGCGCGTTTTACCGCTGGGGATGTCCTGAATCGCGCGCCATACGCGTTTCTGATGAATAGTGCCGCCAATATGCAGCGACAAATCAAATATGAAATCCGGTTCAGCCAGATACGCTTGCAACTGATCGCACACTTCTCTTGCAAGGGAAGTTTGGGGCGCAAGCGTGGGGGTATCGAGGGGCAAATACTCGATATCGGTCAGCCAGTCTTCCTCAATGCATATACCAAGAACAGCAAAGGGCGTGGCAAGTTTCGCCTGATATTCAACTACTGCTTCCAGTTTTCGACCAACCTTTGGTTTGCCCATGGGGTATTTTGAACGTTAGCCGGCAGGACTTGCAGACATCCGGCACGTATCCAATCTCGATCATCACGGGATTCTATTAAATGGTAAAGCATAGCGCGGGGCGCTTTGACTTTATGCGTGGAGTCCGGCGATAATCCCCGCATTATCCGGCCTCCGCAATCCGCCGACAAGTCCCCCGCACAAAGGAGCGAGCAGTGAAATTCAGTATAAAAAGCGGAAATCCCGAGAAACAGCGCGGCGCCTGCCTGGTCCTGGGCGTATTTGAGCCGCGCAAGTTGACAGATGCTGCAAAAGCGATGGACAAACTTGCCGACGGGAATATCAGCAGCATATTGCGCGGTGGCGACATGGAGGGAAAGACGGGCACGACGTTGATCCTTCACAACGTGCCCAACACACAGTGCGAGCGAATATTGCTTGTAGGACTCGGCAAGGAAAAGGAACTCGGCGACAAGGCGTACCGCGAAGCCATACGGTCAGCCTTCAAGGTTCTCAAGGGGACGGGAGCTGCCGACGCAACACTGTTCTTGACTGACTCGCCGGTTACTAGCCGTGACATCGCATGGAAAATCAGCCAAACGGCCATCCTGGCGATGGAAAGTATCTACCGCTTCGATCAGCTTAAAAGCAAGACTGAGGAGAAAAAACCTCGTCTGCGCAAAGTTACGCTTGGCGTGGGCAACATGGAAAGGCCCGGGTTAGCTACGTGCGAGGAAGCACTGCAACAGGGTCTTGCCATCGCCGAGGGTATGAAACTCGCCAAGGATTTGGGCAACCTCGCACCCAACTTCTGCACCCCGAGCTACCTGGCCGAACAGTCGGTAGATCTTGCCAAGGCGCTTAAGCTCAAGGCCACCGTCCTGGAGCAGAAGGACATGGAAAAACTCGGTATGGGCGCGCTGCTGGCAGTCGCGCGCGGCAGTCGGCAGCCCGCCAAGCTGATCGCTTTGGAATACTGGGGGCGCACAGAGAAAGAAAAGCCCATTGTGCTGGTGGGCAAGGGCATCACGTTCGATACTGGGGGTATTTCGTTAAAGCCCGCGGCAGAAATGGATGAAATGAAGTACGACATGTGCGGCGCAGCCAGTGTGCTGGGCACGTTAACGGCAGTCGCGAAATTAGGGCTTCCGGTAAACCTGGTCGGCATCATTCCCACCACTGAGAATATGCCGGGCGGAAATGCTACCAAGCCGGGCGACGTGGTTACCAGCATGTCGGGACAGACCATTGAAATTCTCAACACGGATGCTGAGGGCCGCCTAATCCTTTGTGATGCGTTGACTTATGCCGAGCGCTACCAGCCCGAGACAATCGTTGATATCGCCACCCTGACTGGCGCATGTGTCATCGCGCTCGGGCACGTCGCATCAGGCTTGCTCAGCAACGACGATGATCTGGCTGAAGAATTGCTGGGTGCGGCCGGACGAGCGGGGGATCCTGCCTGGCGGCTGCCATTATGGGATGAATATCAGGAACAGTTGAAGAGCAATTTTGCGGATATGGCAAACATTGGTGGACGTGCGGCAGGAACCATCACTGCGGCTTGCTTCCTGTCGCGTTTTACAAAAAAATATCGATGGGCTCATCTCGACATAGCAGGTACCGCCTGGAAGTCGGGCAAGGAAAAAGGCGCGACCGGCCGGCCGGTGCAATTGCTGACTCAGTTTATTATCGGACGCGCGTTAAAAACATCTACCGGCTGACCTGAAGGGGAAATGACGGAAATAGACTTCTACTCCGGCGGCGATAAGCTTCATACCGCCTGCCGTCTGGTTGCGAAAGCAGTCCGCAAGGATCTGAAAGTGATGATTTACGCGTCGGATGTGGCAACGCTCGAGGGAATCGACAAACTCCTTTGGACATTTTCTCCAATGGATTTTATTCCCCACTGCCGGGCTGACCATAAACTGGCGGATGTAACGCCTGTCATACTGGGTCATGACGCCAAAAAAATTCCACACGATGAGGTGTTGCTGAACCTGGACTCTGATAACCCGTCTTTCTTCAGCCGTTTCCACCGTTTGATCGAAATTACCGGAACAACACCAGAAGATACGCACGCTGCCCGCAAGCGCTACCGCTTTTACCAGGACCGAGGGTACGAAATCCGTCATCATAAATTAGCAGCGGTATAGGAAAGATCGGAAATGACCCGCTCTTCTTTGCAAACCCGTCCGCCTTCCCATCTCGCTTATACCCAAATCCCGAGACCATCATGACAAACGCCCGTGCCAAAACATCGTCAGAAGCCGAATATGACGAAATATTGCGTAAGCTGGATACCTTGTTACTTCGCCATCAGGGCAAGCCGTCTGTTTCGGCTCGCGCTGATGCAAATGCTGCTGCGGATTTTCGGCCAACCTCGATCGCGAGTGGAAGTCCAACTCAGGTACCCCTCACCGCGGCTGACACCATACCGACCCTCACTGAAATGGTGTACCTCCCGCCTTCAATGCTCTCAGCCCCCGGCGATATCACGTCTCTCATTGCCCAAATAGTAGACTCCGCGCTCAAAGACGCGGGAGAGGATCTTGGGGCTGGCGCTCGCGCGGCCCTGGTTCAAGCGCTGGAGTCACGATTATTCGGTCTTTGATCGCTACCTTCAGCCCGCATTCCTTTATTCTTTTATTTAAAACGAATAAATAGTCACGTCGGTTATTTCCGCGCGCCCCTCATCCCCGCGAGGCGTCCACAGGGCATGACCGCGCGTGACTCCGGAACAAGCTCTTCCTCTTTTGAGGCGCCGCTGTGTCTGCGCCTTCCGTTATAATTGCCGATTTTCCGCCATCACGGCTTCTGTTCATGGAACTCGAAAAAAGCTTTAACCCGCACGCAATCGAAAGCCGATGGTATTCGTACTGGGAATCGTCCGGTTTTTTCAGACCCGCACCTAACGGCACAACTGCAACAGCACCTGCCTACTGCATTATGCTGCCGCCGCCAAACGTCACGGGCACGCTGCATATGGGACACGCTTTTCAGCACACGTTAATGGACGCACTCACCCGTTATCATCGCATGCGAGGCGATAATACGCTCTGGCAGCCAGGCACGGACCATGCCGGAATCGCTACCCAGATCGTGGTCGAGAGACAACTGGATCAGCAAAATATCGACCGCCGGGATCTCGGCCGTGAAGTATTCGTGGAGCGAGTATGGCAATGGAAGGAAGAATCCGGCTCTACCATAAGCCGCCAGATGAGACGAATGGGCGCTTCGTGCGACTGGTCGCGCGAACGTTTTACCATGGATCCAGGATTATCCCGTGCGGTTACGGAAGTTTTCGTGCGCCTTTATCGAGAAGGCCTTATATACCGCGGCAAACGGCTGGTGAACTGGGACCCGGTATTGCAAACCGCTGTTTCCGACCTGGAGGTCGTCTCTGTAGAGGAAGAAGGATTCCTCTGGCACGTTCTTTATCCCTTCGAAAAAGAAGAAGAGCGGAATTTGGAAGGCACGGCTCCGCAGGGACTCATTGTCGCCACCACGCGGCCTGAAACCATGCTCGGCGACGTCGCCGTGGCCGTGCATCCCGACGATGAGCGGTACCGCCATCTGATCGGGCGGCACGTGCGCCTTCCCATATGCGAGCGGAGTATTCAGATAATTGCCGATGCCTATGTCGATCCGCAGTTTGGTACCGGATGCGTCAAAATTACTCCCGCACACGATTTCAATGACTATCAGATAGGACAGCGGCACAAGCTCGTCCCGCTCAGTATTCTCACACTTGACGGAAAGATAAACGAGTTTGGTCCTACCGAGTATCAGGGTCTGGACCGTTACGAAGCCAGAAAAAAAATCATCTCGGAACTGAATGAACAGGGACTCCTGGTGGACACCAAGTCGCACAAACTGATGGTGCCCAGAGGCGACCGTACGCACGCAGTAATCGAGCCCATGCTCACGGATCAATGGTATGTCGCCATGGAGGGCTTGGCCAAGCGCGGGCTTCAGGTGGTAGCGGACGGCGATATAAGATTCACGCCGGACAACTGGCGTCACGTCTATAATCAATGGCTCGAAAATATACAGGACTGGTGCATTTCGCGCCAATTGTGGTGGGGTCACCGCGTCCCCGCCTGGTATGATGAAGATAATAATATCTTTGTCGCCCATAGCCTTGAGGAAGCACAGCGACTGGCGGGCGAGCGCGACCTCACACAGGACGAAGATGTTCTCGATACCTGGTTCTCGTCCGCCTTGTGGCCGTTTTCCACCTTGGGCTGGCCGGACGAAACACCGGAACTCAAGACCTTCCTGCCGACCTCGGTTTTGATTACGGGTTTCGATATTATCTTTTTCTGGGTGGCGCGCATGGTGATGATGTCAGTGCATTTCACCGGCAAAATTCCATTCCGGGAAGTCTATATCACCGGGCTCATACGCGACGCGGAAGGGCAGAAGATGAGCAAATCAAAGGGGAACGTACTGGACCCCCTGGACCTCATCGATGGGATCGAACTGCCTGAATTGATCTCGAAACGGACTAGCGGCCTGATGAATCCCAGGCAGGCGGAATCCATCGCAAGACAGACGCGCAAGCATTTTCCCGCTGGGATTCCCGCTTTCGGGGCCGATGCGTTGCGATTTACGTTCGCCAGTCTCGCCTCACACGGCCGCGACATAAAATTCGATATGCAGCGCTGTGAAGGATATCGGAATTTCTGCAACAAGCTGTGGAATGCTACCCGCTATGTCCTGATGAACTGCCAGGGAAACGACACTGGTTTGAACGACTCGATGCCGTTTGATTATTCCGATGCTGACCGATGGATTATCAGCCGCCTGCAAGGCGCAGAAAGTGCTGTAGAACAGGCTTTACACGACTACCGCTTTGACATGGCCGCGCGTGAAATCTATGAATTTGTCTGGGATGAGTACTGCGACTGGTACCTAGAGTTCGCGAAAGTACAGTTAAGCAACGGGGACGACGCGGTACAGCGCGCAACTCGCCGTACTCTGACCCGGGTGCTGGAATCAGCCCTACGGCTCGCCCATCCCATTATCCCTTTCATTACCGAAGAACTTTGGCAGAAAGTCGCGCCGCTCGCCGGGGCGGAAGGGGCCAGCATTATGCTGCAGCCATACCCCCGCGCTGATCCTGCAAAAATCAGCGAAAGCACAACCAGCCGCATTCATTCGCTCAAGGAGATTGTCAATGCCTGCCGCACGCTGCGAGGGGAAATGAATTTATCGCCGGCATCGAAGGTTCCGCTGCTTGCGGCGGGAAACGCGCAAACACTCGCGGATTTTTCTCCATATCTCATGGCGCTGGCCAAGCTTTCAAGTGTCGAGATTATGCGAGATGGATTGCCTCATGCTGAAGCCCCGGTCGCGATTGTGGGGGAATTCAGGCTGATGCTGAAAATTGAAGTAGACATTGCCGCCGAGCGCGGGCGGCTCACCAAAGAAATTGCCCGAATCGAAGCAGAGATCGCTAAAGCGGAGACCAAACTTTCAAATGACGATTTCCTCAAGCGCGCCCCGGGCAAAATAGTCGAGCAGGAAAAATGCCGACTTGTCAATTTTGGCGCAACGTTGGACAAACTAAAAGAGCAGTTGCAAAAACTCGCATCCTGAGTTGGAGTAAAAAGTTCAAGGCTCGGTCTGGCTGCGCTATAATCATCGCCCAAAAGTTCGAGTGACATCCTCTCCTTCGCGGCGCCCATCGAGTTTAGATAAAAAGGGGGAACAATCATCATTATATTGTTAGGGGGCCCAGGTGCGGGAAAGGGCACGCAGGCCAATTACATCAAAGAACGGTTCGGCATTCCACAGATTTCCACTGGCGACATGCTGCGCTCGGCGGTCCAGGCTGGCACCGAGTTGGGAATCATGGCAAAGAAAATCATGGATGCGGGAGGGCTCGTTCCCGACGACATCATTATCAATCTGGTCAAGGCGCGCATCTCGCAACCGGACTGCAATAAAGGCTTCCTGTTTGACGGTTTTCCCCGCACCATTCCTCAAGCGGATGCAATGAAGGCTGCCGGAGTCCCAATAAACTTCGTCGTGGAAATTGACGTGTCCGATGAAGAGATCATCCGACGTTTGTCCGGCCGGCGCGTGCACCCGGCTTCGGGCCGCGTTTACCATCTCGTGTTCAACCCGCCCAAAATCGATAACAGGGATGACGTGACCGGCGAACCGCTGGTACAGCGCGATGATGATAAAGAGGAAACCGTGAAAAAACGGCTCGAAATCTATCACGCCCAGACTAAACCATTGGTAGAATACTACGCGAAATGGTCAGCTTATGGCGGAAGGGGAGCTCCCAGGTATGTAAAAATTGCGGGAGCTGGATCGGTGGAAAAAATCCGGGACGCCATTTTCGCGTCGCTGAAATAACTTCAGTCAAGATCCCTGGCGGCTTTCGCGTTACGGTATCGCCGCAGCTTTAATCCGAGAACAGAGCAATACCGCAGGGGCAGGAATTGTCAACTGCCGGGCGTACTATGGCGCCAGAAACTGTAGTGCCAGGTCGTTAATGCATCACCGGCGCCAACTGCACCGCGGATGACGTGACATAAGATTTGAAAAAAATCAGGGGAGACACATGGCAGCAAAAAATGCTTTTTATGCTCAGTCGGGCGGGGTTACCGCCGTCATTAATGCGTCAGCCGCGGGCGTGATTGAAACGGCGCGTCAGCAAAAGGGAACGATCGGCAAAATTTATGCGGGCCGCAACGGCATCATTGGCGCGTTGACGGAGGATCTGATTGATACCGGCAAGGATTCCATTACAGCCATCAGGGCGCTGCGCTACACTCCGTCGGGCGCATTTGGTTCGTGCCGCTATAAACTGAAAAGTCTCGAACAGAACCGCCGTGAATACGAACGTCTGATCGAGGTATTCAAGGCTCATAACATCGGCTATTTCTTTTACAACGGCGGAGGCGATTCCGCGGACACCTGCCTAAAGGTATCGCAACTCGCCGACACTCTGGGTTACCCCATCCAGGCCATTCACGTGCCGAAAACGGTTGATAACGACCTTCCTATCACCGACTGCTGTCCGGGATATGGCTCAGTTGCAAAATACATCGCAGTCTCGACGCTCGAAGCCAGCTTTGATGTCGCCAGCATGTCGAAAACCTCCACCAAAGTATTCGTTCTGGAAGTGATGGGACGCCACGCGGGGTGGATCGCGGCGGCGGGCGGTCTCGCGTCGACCACTGACCGTGAAATTCCGATTGTCATCCTCTTTCCCGAGATTCCTTTTGATAAAGCGAAGTTTCTCGCCAAAGTGGACAGTAATGTTCAGAAATTCGGCTATTGCTCGGTGGTGGTATCGGAAGGCGTAAAAGGGGAAGACGGCAAGTTTCTCTCCGATCAGGGCGTGCGTGACGCATTTGGTCACGCTCAGCTGGGCGGCGTCGCTCCCGTTGTCGCAAATATCGTCAGGGAGGGCCTGGGCCTTAAATACCATTGGGGAGTTGCCGACTATCTTCAACGCGCAGCGCGTCATATCGCTTCGAAAACCGACGTTGAACAGGCTTACGCAATGGGCAAGGCCGCGGTTGAGTTTGCCGTTAAAGGGCATAATTCCGTGATGCCCACGATAGAGCGCCTTTCCGATAAGCCCTATAAATGGAAAGTCGGCATGGCGCAGCTTTCCAAAGTGGCAAACGTGGAAAAAATGATGCCCAAAAATTTCATCACCAAGGATGGATTTGGGATAACCGATAAATGTCGGGAGTATCTCGCGCCCCTCATCAAGGGCGAGGACTATCCTCCTTATAAGGATGGTCTACCGACCTACGTACGGTTGAAAAATGTGGCGGTTGCAAAAAAACTGAACGACTTCACCATCTAAGTTCCCTCGAACCGCACACATCCCGATGTCGTATTGCATATTTAGCGTCCGGGTTCACCAACGTATATTCGAAACTATTTCTGTTTTATCGGATGAATCCGGCTTTACCTGGAGATCTAAATGGCTACTGGTCTAATCATCGCAATTGGCTGCGCAATGGCGGCGCTCCTCTACGGAGCACTTTCGATAAAATGGATTGTGGCTCTGCCCACGGGCAACGAGCGCATGCGCGAGATTGCCGCTGCAATTCAGCAAGGCGCTTCAGCATATCTGAATCGTCAATACACCACGATCAGCATCGTCGGAGTCATCCTGCTGGTAGCCATCTTCATGGCTTTAGGCTGGCAAACCGCTGTCGGTTTCGCTCTTGGCGCATTTCTCTCGGGCCTCACCGGTTATATTGGCATGAACGTATCGGTACGCGCTAACGTTCGTACGGCGGAAGCCGCGAGACATGGCCTTAACGCGGCGCTGGATGTGGCCTTCAAAGGCGGCGCGATCACGGGCATGCTGGTGGTGGGACTGGGCCTGTTGGGTGTTGCCGGTTACTTTGCTGTTCTTACCGGCATGGGGGCCTCGGAATCCGAAGCGACGCACGCTCTGGTCGGCGTAGCCTTTGGCAGCTCGCTAATTTCCATATTTGCCCGGCTTGGCGGTGGCATATTCACCAAGGGCGCGGATGTCGGTGCCGACCTGGTGGGGAAAGTCGAAGCGGGCATTCCCGAAGATGATCCCCGGAACCCGGCAGTCATCGCGGACAACGTGGGCGATAACGTCGGCGATTGTGCCGGCATGGCTGCTGACCTGTTTGAAACTTACGCGGTAACCATCATTGCCACGATGTTACTCGGCGGCTTGCTCATCACCGATGCGGGTCCTGACGCCGTGCTCTATCCGCTGGTACTCGGCGGGATATCCATTATTGCCTCAATTATCGGTTGCTACTTCGTAAAGGCGCGCGATGGCGGCAAGATCATGAATGCCCTTTATCGCGGCTTGGCGGTTGCCGGGGGACTGGCTGCGATTTCCTTCTATCCCATCACTACCATTATGCTGGGCGACGGTGTAATGATTGAAGGCAAACTGGTGACATCGATGAATCTGTACCTCGCCGGTTTGGTCGGTCTGGTGCTGACCGCCGCCATGGTATGGATTACGGAATACTACACCTCTACCGAATATAAGCCGGTACAGCACATCGCCGAAGCATCGAGTACCGGTCACGGCACCAACGTAATCGCAGGACTTGGCGTTTCCATGAAATCCACTGCTGCGCCCGTGATCGTTGTCTGCCTCTCGATCTGGTGCACGTTCGAACTGGCGGGCTTGTACGGCATTGCTATTGCCGCGACTTCGATGCTGTCAATGGCCGGGATCATCGTAGCGCTTGATGCATATGGCCCGATCACGGACAACGCCGGGGGTATCGCCGAAATGTCGGGCTTGCCGCCTGAGGTGCGCGCTATTACCGATCCGCTGGACGCGGTCGGAAACACCACCAAAGCAGTGACAAAAGGTTATGCCATCGGCTCGGCCGGCTTGGCTGCGCTGGTCCTGTTTGCGGATTACACGCACGCGCTTTCCAGCGGCGGCAAGATCGTGAACTTTGATTTATCTGATCACATGGTAATCATCGGCCTGTTTCTCGGCGGCATGGTGCCCTATCTATTCGGCGCCATGGCGATGGAAGCGGTCGGCCGCGCCGCGGGTTCGGTGGTTGTGGAAGTGCGCCGCCAGTTCAGGGAGATCCCGGGTATCATGGAAGGCACCGCCAAGCCGGACTATTCCAGAGCAGTGGATATGGTAACGAAGGCGGCTATCAAGGAAATGGTTGTTCCCTCGTTGCTGCCCGTAGCCGTGCCAGTGCTCGTTGGCCTCATTCTCGGCCCCGTAGCATTGGGCGGTGTCCTGATCGGTGCCATTATTACCGGCATTTTCGTGGCCATTTCCATGACCGCGGGAGGCGGCGCGTGGGACAACGCTAAAAAGTATATTGAGGATGGTCATTTCGGCGGCAAGGGCTCGGAGGCGCATAAAGCTGCAGTAACCGGCGACACCGTTGGCGATCCTTACAAGGACACTGCCGGCCCAGCGATCAATCCGCTTATCAAGATCATGAATATCGTTGCCCTGCTAATCGTACCGTTGATATAAATCCTGCCTGTATCGAAGCACGCCGGGATACCGGCGTGCTTTGTTTTAGAAAATGAGTTTGTGCATTTAATATCGTAACCAGCTTTCCCGTAGACGTCATGAATAACGCTTATTCGCTCACACTCCAGGACGCCAAAAATATTGCCGCTGCGGCGGAAGAAGAAGCCAGTCGCAATAACTGGGCGGTTGTGATCGCGATCGTTGACGAGGGCGGTCACCTCATACATCTTTTGCGGCGCGACAACACTCAGTTCGGCAGCATTGAAGTGGCGATCCAGAAGGCACGTGCCGCTATCGCCTTCCGCCGCCCGACAAAGGTATGGGACGAGCATGTTGGCGAAGGACGGTTGCGCTATCTGGGCCTTCCCGGAACGCTGCCAATCGAGGGCGGATTACCTGTTGTGGTGGAAGGGCAATTCATTGGTGCGGTAGGCGTAAGTGGCGTAAGATCCGATGAGGATGCACGGATCGCGCAAGCCGGAGTGAAGGGATTGCGAGGGACGCGCTGATTTGGCGTCCTACAAGCGCTTTGCCGGGAGTCCTTGCGGTCGTATACTTTAGCAGCTATTAATGTCGCTCCGGCGGTTCCCCTCTTTGATCCCTCCTGGTCCCACCTGCGGTACGAGTAGTTCCAGCCCCACGCGCCAGTCATCCGTTGCCGTTTTTCTGAACATCCTGCTCTCCCACTTCGGGCCGGGTTAAGGTAGGATTGAGCTACACCCTCCTGAATGCCTCCCACTGGAACCCTGGACGACATGAATTCCCCGGAGCTTCAACAAAAAACCTTCCTGTTGCTATTGATCGTCGTTTCGGTGGCGTTTGTGTGGATCTTGTTGCCCTTCTATGGCACGGTGTTCTGGGCTTCCGTTCTAGCCATCATATTTGCTCCTTTTCACCGCCGGTTACTGGGCATTATGGACCAGCGCCGGAACCTGGCGGCGCTCGCTACCCTACTCTTTTGCCTAATCATCGTAATTCTCCCGTTCATTGTACTCGCGGGCTCACTGCTGCAGGAGGGCCTGACTGTGTACGAGAGAATCCGGTCCGGCGAATTGAATTTCGGGACGTACTTCCAGCAAATCATGAACGCGTTACCGCCATGGATCGTCAACTTGCTGGACCGTTTCGGGCTTTCGGACATTTCCGGCATTAAGGATGCACTTTCAACCGGTGCCTTGCAGGGAAGTCAGCTCATCGCAGCTGAAGCCCTGAATATAGGCCAAAACATGTTTGAGTTTATCGTCAGTTTCGGGATCATGCTTTACCTGCTGTTTTTCCTGCTAAGGGATGGGGCCATTCTGACGTCCAAGATAAATCAGGCAATTCCGCTGAGCCTGGAACACAAACGGCATCTGCTCAGCAAATTCACTACTGTTGTGCGCGCCACCGTAAAAGGCAACATTGCTGTGGCCGCGATACAAGGAGCGCTGGGTGGCGCAATGTTTTCGTTCCTGGGCATACAAGGCGCATTGTTATGGGGATCCGTAATGGCCCTGCTTTCTCTATTGCCTGCGATTGGCGCCGGCCTGATCTGGGGTCCGGTAGCCGTCTATTTCCTGCTTACCGGGGCTGTGGGGCAGGGCGTCACCCTGATCCTGTTCGGCGTCTTCGTGATCGGAATGGTGGATAATCTCCTGCGGCCCATTCTCGTCGGCCGGGATACTAAAATTCCCGATTACGTCGTACTCATCTCGACCCTCGGAGGCCTGGTTCTCTTCGGTCTTAACGGATTCGTCATTGGTCCGGTCATCGCGGCATTATTCATCGCTGCCTGGGACCTCTTTTCGTCCTCCAGGAATGAACACGCGTAAACCAAGCTGCTGGTTGATGAAACGCAGGAGCTAGGGTTTCATCTGGCGACGTACCACCCACTCAAACAAACGCGGGCCCAGCAGCCATCGGGCGCCAACCGCCAGCTTGGCATCGAGCGGTAACGCATGGCGCAGCGGTGGAGTCGAACTTGTAATGGCATCGAGCACGGCCCGGGCGATGATCTCGGGGCCCGGCGATCTTGGTTCATGCGATACAATCTTATGGACGCCGGCGATAAGCTTTCCATAAATCTCCGGATGCAAAACGGTTTCCAGTAATCTCAACTGGTTGGGAACGAATTCCGTCTTTATTAAACCTGGCGCAATAGCCACCACGTTGATCCCGAACTCCATCACCTCACCGCGAAGGGTCTCGGACAGCGCCTCTAGGGCATGCTTGGAAGCGGTATACCAGCCGAACCCCGGAATAGTCATCTTACCCAAGGCCGAAGTAACGTTTACGATATGCCCCGACTTCTGCGCCCGCATGTGTGGCAAGACCGCCTGCATGAAGCGGGCGTAACCGAACACGTTCACCTCGAACTGGCGATGGGCCGCTTCCATCGAAACGCACTCGATTGCGCCCAACTGAGCGTAGGCGGCATTATTTACCAGTACATCAATGCGCCCTTTCGTTGACATGGCATGGTCTACTGCCCTGTGAATGGCTTCTTCATCAGCGACATCCAGTGCAACAGGTTCAATGTGATCGGAACGTATCTGTTCCAGCCTGTACATACGCCGTGCCGCGGCAAATACATAATAGCCGTTTTTGGCAAGCAATTCCGCGGTAGCCCTTCCAATACCGCTGGATGCGCCGGTTACCAGCGCTATTCGCTGAGTCATTCTCTGTCCTTTATCGTTTCACTTCGTTTCGCTTTTTATTCATAATGGTGGAGCGCGCAGTCGAAACAATACTTCGGGATAAAGCTGATCTGAGTAATGACTTGTCAGATCCCGCGTTATTTCTGCTCGTGCGCGGCAACACCATCTTTCCAATAGGAGAGGGTTATGAAAACTACATTGATCACTGGCGCCAATCGCGGAATCGGACTGGAATTTTCCCGGCAGTATGCCGCAGACGGCTGGCATGTCGTGGCTTGCGCCCGCCAACCTGATAAATCAGATGCCCTTAACGCACTGGCGGCGCAATATCCTGGGCAAATCTCGGTACAACGACTGGATGTCGCTGATCATCCCGGGATCGACCAACTGGCGTCGTCGCTCGCCAGTCAACCAATCGACCTGCTGATCAACAATGCAGGCGTATACACCGATCCTCATGGAGGCGCCTTAAATAATAGCGATGATGAAGCATGGACGCGTGCATTTCTTATCAACACGATGGCCACCTTGAAAATGGTCCGGGCATTTCGTCCACATATCGTTCGAAGCGATAAAAAAACCGTTGTGACGATCAGCAGCAAAATGGGCAGTATCGCGGACAACAACAGCGGCGGCAGCTACATGTACCGGTCCAGCAAGGCGGCGGTGAATATGATTGTCAAGACGCTCGCCATAGATCTGAAGCCAGCTGGAATCATCGCCTTGGTATTACACCCCGGGTGGGTGAAAACCGATATGGGCGGGCCTCATGCATTGATCTCCAGCATGCAGAGCGTATCAGGAATGCGCGAGGTCATCAGCCGCCTTACCATTGATGACTCGGGTAAATTCATCGCTTACGATGGGAAAGCGATACCCTGGTAGAAGAAACGAAATCTGCTTAAACACCGGCCATGTTCAGTCCCGGCAAGAACATCCTGGGCTGACCTTGACAAGCACAGTCAACCGCTTACTCAACGGTTACGGCCGTCCCGCTGGCAGAAACCATCAACATGCCATTCTCCTTGCCCATTATCTCGTAATCGAGATCAATTCCGATCACCGCATTGGCGCCAAGGTCCTGCGCGCGCTGGCGTAATTCCTCAAGAGCAATATCCCGTGCGCGCTGCAACTCCTTCTCATAAGTCGCCGAGCGCCCCCCCACCAGGTCGCGGATCCCCGCAAAAAGGTCCTTGAACAAATTAGCGCCGAGTATAGCCTCTCCCGCAACGATGCCGTGGTACTTCGTCACGCGCCTTCCCTCTATGCCTGGAGTAGTCGTTAGCAGCATATTCCTCCCATTCGCACTATTTTTAAGTTAACAATATAAGTCGGCGGATTCACTGATATTTCCCGTGTGCCCTGTCACAGTTGCCAATTGCAGTGGACGCGGCAGCCCATGCCCAGCCATAAGGGCCACGGCTTAACTCGCCCAGCTCCGGCGCGACATTTCATGATGCGGCACCCGGTTTCGGTCTTTTACGCAACTTCTTCAATGGCCGCTTTCCCTGCACATGCTCCCGCGGCTTGCATTGATCGGGCGAAGCGGGGGCCGGACGCCGAATCATGCGCTCCGATGTTACAACTCGATTGACAGGAGTAAGCGTAATTTCAAGCTCGTTAATTTCGTCCCATTGCGCTTCGGTGCGCTGTCTCTCAGGAATGGCGAGAAGCTCTTTCAGCCGGTCATAAGACGAAATCGGTTCTGGTTTATCCATGATATATTAATGCGGAGCTTTACTGATAATTGTTATCATTTATAATATGGTTCTGACCGAGCATGCTATTTACATACGGAGAGAATAAAATGTTGAACTCCTGCTTTAAGGAACCGATGAACACTGCCCCGGTGGAGCGCTCAGTTAAAAGAAGAGCGGGCAAAATCGGGGTAAACTCAAGCCGCGCGGTGAAGGAACTGGTTTGCCCGTCTCTGTTCAGGACGCTGCATGGGAGTGCAACGCGAGTAGCCGATTTTACAACAAACCGTGTGAGATGGGGCTCTGGGGGCTTGGCGGGCGCCCAACTGTGCCGGACTGCCGCAAAAGCAGATTCGCAATCCGGATCTCTGCTCGGATCTTCGGCTGCCCATCCCATCCTTTCCGCTCCTCACTTCGCCCGGCGTTCCGGAGAGGACATTATTCGCAAAGTCCTCAACCGCTATCTTACCGTAATGTTCTGCTGTGTCACGTTGTTTGGCGCCAGCGCATCACATGCCGATCAGGTCGTCGTCTACTCCGCCCGCATCGAGCAATTGATCAAGCCGATGTTCGACGCTTTCTCTAAAGAAACCGGCACAACCGTCAAATTCATCACCGACAAGGAAGGCGCACTACTCGCGCGCCTGAAGGCGGAAGGAAAAAACACGCCCGCCGATGTGCTTATTACCGCGGATGCGGGCAACTTATGGGAAGCTGCTCGGGAAGGACTATTAAGACCAGTAGAGTCCAAAACGCTGGAGTCGAATGTTCCTGCTTATCTTCGCGATCCCGGCAATCAGTGGTTCGGTCTGTCAGTGCGTGCCCGCACTATCATTTATAACACACAAAAAGTAAAACCTTCCGATCTTTCGACCTACGAAGCCCTCGCCGACCCGAAGTGGAAGGGACGACTTTGTCTTCGTACGTCGAAGAAAGTTTACAATCAGTCACTTGTAGCAATGATGATTGAAGAGCATGGCGAACTCAAGACGGAACAAGTCGTAAAAGGCTGGGTTGCAAATCTCGCCACCGATCCGCTGTCCGATGAGACGAGGGCAATGGAATTTGTAGGGGCGGGAAAATGCGATGTCACCATTGCCAACACATATTATTATGGGCGCCTGATGGAAAAAAACCCCGCGCTGCCGCTCGCAATTTTCTGGCCTAACCAGGATGGCGCCGGGGTCCATGTAAACATCTCGGGAGCGGGTGTTACACGCTACGCAAACAATGTTCCGGGGGCCATCCGGTTACTGGAATTCCTGTCCTCGGAGAAAGCGCAAAATCTGTTTGCAGACGTGAACATGGAATACCCGGTCAACCCAAGGATAAAACCTGACCCCGCTGTCGCCGCCTGGGGCCCGTTCAAACAAAACACCATAAACGTTAACAAAGCGGGTGAATTGCAGGCGGAAGCAGTCAAGCTGATGGATCGGGCGGGTTATCGATAGGCATGAAGGGCGTGAATGGGGAGGTACTGAATTCAACAGGCACCAACACAAGTACTGATCCTGTTTACAGCTCGTCACGTCGCGCCGCTCATATCTCGACAGGTTGGCGTCTGATTCCGGTTTTTATCGCTGCGCTTGTACTGATACCCGTCGGCACAGTCCTCTCCTCTCTTTTCGCCCCAGCGAGCGATGTGTGGCAGCATCTGGTTGAAACGACACTTCCCGACCTGTTGGCGAATACCTTTTGGCTCGCATTAGGAGTATCTCTAGGCACCGCATTGTTGGGAGTAAGCCTGGCATGGTTTACCGCGGTGTGCGACTTTCCCGGATGTCGTTTCTTCTCCTGGGCGCTCCTGCTGCCGCTCGCAATACCCGCTTACGTCACCGCATTCGTCGCACTTGGTCTGTTTGATTACATCGGCCCGGTGCAAACGACGCTGCGCGTGTCGCTACAATCGGATCTGCTCTGGTTTCCAAACGTACGGAGTGGGCCGGGTGTTGTCGTTGTCATGGTTCTCGCGTTTTATCCCTATGTCTACCTTCTGGCACGTAATGCGTTCATCACACAGGGTAAGCGGTCACTCGAGGCGGCACAATCGTTGGGCTTCAATCGTACCCAGGGATTCTTCAGACTTTCCCTGCCCATGGCCCGACCATGGATTGCCGGCGGTGTAATGCTGGCGTTGATGGAAACGCTCGCGGACTTCGGCACCGTCGCCGTCTTCAATTACGACACCTTCACCACAGCCATATACAAAGCGTGGTTCGGCATGTTTTCCTTGGCCGCAGCCTCCCAGCTCGCCTCAGTGCTGATTGTGATCGTCTTTGCTGTCATCGTGATAGAGCAGCAACTTCGATCCGGCATGCGCTATGCCGAAACCAGGCAAAGTGCAAGAATTGACCGCATTCCGCTCTCGGGCTGGCGTGCATGGTCAATTGCCGCCCTCGCGTCAGGCACCCTGTTCTTTGCATTTGTCTTGCCGGTGAGTCAGCTAAGCATTTGGGCAGCAGGTGTTTTTGCTCGTGATTTTGATCAGCGCTACCTCGAATTTCTCTGGCATTCACTGCTACTTTCGGCAGTTGCGGCGGTGCTCACCTGTGGCGTCGCGCTACTCATGGTTTATGCCGCAAGGCGACATCCCGATCGCGTTACTCGCGCCGCCGTCCGCATCTCCACCATAGGCTATGCCTTGCCTGGCGCAGTTCTGGCAGTGGGTATTTTCATTCCGATAGCATGGCTGGATAACCAGCTCAGCGACGTCGCCTTGCGATTATTTGATATTCAAGCGGGAGTGCTCATGCAGGGCACGCTCGCCACCATGCTGATCGCCTATATGACGCGTTTCCTGGCGGTCAGTCATAGTCCCATAGATAGCGCCATGCACCGTATCACCCCCAACATCGATGAAGCCGCCAGGGGACTCGGCTTGACCGGGTGGGCGGCGCTACGACGTGTGCATTTGCCCATTTTGAAAGGGGGAATTTTTACCGCCGCCTCGCTCGTATTCGTGGACGTAATGAAGGAAATGCCCATTACCCTGATGACCCGGCCCTTTGGCTGGGATACGCTGGCGGTGAGAATTTTCGAAATGACTTCAGAGGGCGAATGGGAACAGGCCGCGTTGCCTGCGGTGACCTTGGTGCTGGCGGGGCTGCTTCCCATTATCTTTCTTATGCGGCAAACTGAGAAATAATTGAACACCGTCCATGAACGCATTGCTTGAGCTCAGGAATATTCGGCATGCCTATGGACGGCAAACGGTGGTGGAGGATCTGTCGCTCACCCTGCAAAAAGGCGCGATCGGCTGCCTGCTGGGTCCAAGCGGATGCGGGAAGACCACGGTCCTGCGCAGCATCGCCGGATTTGAGCCTATTTCAGCCGGTGAAATTTGGCTCAACGGCGCGCTGATAAGCAATGCGAGCATCTGCGTTCCTCCGGAACGGCGCCATATTGGGATGGTATTTCAGGATTACGCCTTGTTTCCTCATCTAACCGTTCGCGCGAACGTGGGCTTCGGCCTGCATCGCATGGGAAACGCCGAGCGTGCGGTGCGCGTCACCGAGGTGCTGCACACAGTAGGTCTCTCGGAAGACGCAGAAAAATATCCCCACCAACTGTCCGGCGGACAGCAACAGCGGGTTGCCCTCGCCCGAGCACTGGCTCCGCGACCTGATCTGCTATTGCTGGATGAGCCTTTTTCAAACCTGGACGTAACCTTGCGCGGTCGCTTAAGTCTCGAAGTACGCGATATTCTTAAGAATCAAAATGCTACGGCTATTTTGGTGACGCATGATCAGGAAGAGGCGTTTGCCATTGCTGATGAGATCGGCGTTATGCATCAGGGACAAATCCAGCAGTGGGACACCGCTTATAACTTGTATCATAAGCCCGCGAACCGGTTTGTTGCCGACTTCATAGGTGAAGGAGTATTTCTCGCGGGTAAGATGCTTGACCCGCGTCATGTGGAGATAGAACTGGGAATTCTGGAGGGCGAGGTCGCACATTGCTGCGGCCCCACGTGCCAGCTGTGCCGCGAGGGATGCGCGGTGGACGTACTCATCCGGCCGGATGATATCGTGCACGATGATGCCAGCCCCGTCAGCGCCATCGTGCTGCACAAGGCTTTCCGGGGAGCGGATATTCTCTACACCTTGCGCCTCCCCGGCGGCAGTACCGCGCTATCGCTCGTGCCCAGCCACCATAATCATGCCATAGGTGAGAAAATCGGCATCAGGCTGGAAGCGGATCACGTGGTAGCGTTCAACCAGGTGGCTCCCTAGCTTGCAGCCAAGGCGAAAAGGGACCTCTGCTTATCACGCCAGCGCGTTACCGAGCGTGATGCTTGCGATAAGTTGATGTTTCGGGCCTACTGAGAATCTGAATTTCTTGCTGCCCGGATTTCATCGGCCAGTTGCAACACCGACATCGCATAATTCACGCTGCGATTGTAACGGGTGATGACGAAGAAATTATTGAAACCCAGCCAGTGTTCGTTTCCGTCGTTATTCTCCAACTCGATCAACGTAGCCGGAAGATCAGCAGGAGATTTCTCGCGGGGAATGACCCCCCGCTCCCTCAGTTCGACTAAGGTATAAAATGGCTTGGTCCCTGTGAACACGGCTTCGCGGTAATCGGCGCCATTCACCAGGGCCGGCACGACTGCAACTTGATCAACTTCCCAGCCATAGCTCTTCAGGTAATTCGCCACACTGCCGATCGCGTCCGCTGGGCTGCCGGATAAATCGATTTTGCCATCACTATCAAAATCAACCGCGTACCGCCTGTAACTGCTGGGCATGAATTGCGGAATGCCGATGGCTCCGGCATAAGACCCCTTGATGCTAAGCACATCCATTCCCTGTTCCCGGCTCAACAAAAGATACTGCTCCAGCTCGGCCCGAAAGAATCCCGCGCGCTTCGGATAATTGAAGGCTAAAGTGGTCAACGCATCCAGAATGCGATGTCTGCCGCTCTGCACGCCATAGTTTGTTTCTACCCCGATCACTGCGGCGACAATCTCTTCGGGGATGCCGAACTCTCTACGCGCCCGCTCCAGCGTCGCAGCATGGTTATTCCAGAACGCAACCCCATCTGTCACGCGCTGCTGGCTGACGAGGAGAGGACGAAATGCATACCACGGCTTCGAAGTAGCCGGTTGGGAAATCGCTTTGATAATCGCCGGCTGAAACTGTGCCATGCGAAGAGTGACCTCAAGCTCGGCCTGAGTAAACCCGTGTCGCTCCACCATCTCACTGATAAAAGCCTCGATCTCCGGCCGCAGTGGCGCCGATGGCGCAGTTGTCGAGGCTGACGCACATCCGGCAAGCGCAAGCAAGCCCAGCATAACTATCAGAAATCGCATAATCCTCCGATCAGAAAAGGGCGCACGCTGACTTTCACACGTCATCGCCCCATTCCCGCCATCCCTTCAGTAACGGAAAGTACAAACCACGCCTTACCGGCTGGCCGTCGAGCATGCGCATAAGGTTCGCGTAACGATCGAGCTGAAACCGATAGCGCTCTTGCTCGCGATTGAGAAAATCCTCGACGTCGGCCCCTTCATGACTGCTGGTCTTGTAGTCCACGACCCAGCGTTGTCCATTTATATCGTGAAAAGTACGGTCGATGACATGATCAAAATACTCCTCGCCGGAAATCGCAGTCATACGCAACTCACTGTGGGCACCCTGCTGCGCCCCGAGCAGCCATCGGCCGCGAGGATCAGTCACTGCGTGGGTGAGCGCCATCATCACACGTTCGATAGCCGTATCCATATCGCTTCCATGGTTGACCATGCCGCAGGCGACCAACTGACCTTTGAAAGTATCTCGCAAAAGCCGGATGCGCGCCACATCCCATTTTTCAATGCCTTCGGTTGCGATACGTTGTAGCCAGCGGTGCACGACGTTGCCGATAAGGCGCGCAGCTTCTCCCGCCCAGGAATATTCGATGCTGCCCTGCGCCGGCGCGGCTTGCGGCCGGGCCAGCCATAGTACCGGCGGCGGCGGAGGCGGTAATACCCAACCTGACACAAAGCGCCGCAATGATTGATCGACCGCATTTCCCGCGACCGCCCCGCCACTGCTCCTAAACAATGAGCTTGAGGACATCGCCTGCGCCGCGGCTTGCGCATAGTCCGACTCTACCAATGCCCAAATCCTGCTTAACAAGGCCCGGGTGGGAGGCGGCTTTAGCTCCAGCCCTCCGTCTTTTCCCAAGGTGGCATTGGTACTGCCAAGCAGATGCAGACGCTGCCTCGCGCGAGTCGCGGCGACGTAGAGCAACCGTTCATCTTCCAGGCGCTCTTTTTCGCGTTCAAGTTTTTCCAGCCACAAATACGTGCGATCTTCGGCCGCTCCCGTTTCCTGGATCGGCGCCAGCAGCAGATCGTTACTGCGATTTGCATTACCCACCGCCGAAATCGACCGTACCGTTTCCATCCACATGAAGAGTTTCTTATCGTTACTGCGCGGTGATCGGCCCAGCCCGGGTACGATTACCCAATCAAACTCAAGTCCCTTCGCCTTATGGATGGTCATGATCTGCAGCCTGTCATCCGCTTTTACGTCCGGCAAGGCAAACAGCCGCTCGAGCCCTTCCTCCAGCGCGGCCAGGCTAAGAATACTGCCGGCCTCCTCTTGTTTTTCGAGATAATCGAGATAAATGGCCGCGTCTTCAAAATCGGTCGGATCTTCAATAGCTGCAGGCCCCCCCAGCGCAAGCCACGCCGCTTCAACAGTCGAACGTAACGATTGGCGGCAGCGATTCTCCATGCATGCTTGGAGCACCTCGCGCGTCCTCAGCAGCCGCTGATACCCATCGGCAGAGATTGAGGCAACCCGAGCGTCATCGGAAAGCCATTCCCATACCGTTCCATTGCCTGCCTCCAGGTTTCTTTCTGGCGCGCTTTCGTCTCCCTCTTGGGGCACATCGTTGCACTCAACAGTCAAGGCGGCATTCCAGGAAACGAGCGCATGAATATCCGCCAGCAGGAGGCCGCACCATGGGGCTCGCAGCAATGCCAGCCAAGCTGCACGGTCCGCTGGATGCGCCAATGCCCGCGTCAGCGCCAGCAGATCCTGAACCACCGGCCTGCGACCCAACCCCTCGATTTCAATTGCGCGAAAACGCAAGCCGGCTTCTTTAAGCAGAAGTATGATGTCGACAAGATGACTGCGGTTGCGCACGAGAATTGCCGTGGTTGTGGCGGAATGATCACGAGCTTGCGCGGCAATCTCCACCACTCTGCTCGCCTCGGCAGCGCGGTCATCATTAATAAAAGGGTGTAAGCTGACCGCAGAACCCGATAGCAGGCGGTTCGTTGCAACGGATTCCGTGTAGGATACCGCCCCGATAGTTATATTCTCTCGCCTTGGCATTACCTGAGAGAAGGTGGCGTTCACCCAATCCACTATCCCTCGTTGGGACCGAAAATTGGCGGAAAGAGTGACCGGCTGCAACGTGACATTTCCAATTCCCGCCGCACGGGCGCGAAGAAACAAACCGACCTCAGCCTCGCGAAAACGATAGATGGATTGCATGGGGTCTCCTACCGCCAGCATGCTGCGGCCATCATCTGGCTCCCATCCGGAAGTGAGCTTTTCGAGCAACTCATATTGGCTGATCGAGGTATCCTGGAACTCATCTATCAGTAAGTGTCGAATGCGATAATCGAGCGCAAGCGCAAGATCGGTCGGCATGTGTAGATCGCCGAGCGCTCGTAGCGCGCCTTGCGCCACTTCGGTAAAGTCCACCTGGTTAAGAGATTGAAACACGAGCTTGAGCTGCGCAACTGCCCGCGGCAAGAGCCGCGTGATCGATTGGAGGATGTCCCACTGCGCGTCCGTGTAAGTGGACGGAGGCAGCTGGAGAATGTCCTTTAGCGCCTCGCACAGCGAACCACTATCATTTTCCGCCAACAGCGAACCCAGCGCCCGCGCCCGCTCCTTCCAGGACGTAGCCATAATTTTCCTGGCCTTGGGCTCTGGGGGAAAGCCCTCCCTCTCGGTAAACTGCTTGCGCCAGCCCCCATCTTTTGTAAGCAACAGGGTGGCAATGGCCTCCCAGCAGCGAACATCCTGCTCGTCATTGCCGGGAAATCCCGTCGGGTCGCCGCATTGCTCATACGCAACGATGGCCGAATCGCTGCCGATGGCGCTGAGGTTACTCGCCGCATACCGTATCAGCGCGATCAGTTCATCCCGGGCCGCGGCAGGATATAGCCCGCACAAGCGCTTGAGCGCTTCGTATCGCGTATTCCTCAACGCCGCTTCCAACTCATCCCGATCCTTGCCATGAATATGGCGCAGCCAGTGGTCGCGTTGGGCCAGCATTCCGATGAGGAGTGTTTCGAGACGCTCGACGTCGTTATCGAGATGCTCGAGCAAGCGTTCGACATCCCGCGCCACGTCGTCCCCGCCCTCGACAAGACGTATAGTCGAACGTGCAGCCTCGCGGTAAAGGTCGGACGCGTCCTCCACGGTTTCTGGTTGCGAGCCGAATCCGGACAGTATGGGCATTTGACGTGTCAGCGAGGCGCACAATGAATCGAACGTCTGAATACGCAGTCGAGCAGGGTTATCGAGAATATGCCAGCCAGCCAGAATGTCGCGATGAAGAGCCGCGCTTGCCAATTCCCGCGTGGTTCCTTCATGTCGGGTTTCAGCAATTTTGCCCGGGTGGGGGGCGCCGGCCGCCTGAATAAGCGCCCTCATCAGGCGCTCGCGCATCTCCGCAGCAGCCTTGCGCGTGAATGTAATCGCAACAATTTCCTCAGGTTCATTGACGCATGCAAGCAGGCTGAGATAGCGCTGAATCAAAAGCCCGGTCTTTCCCGAACCGGCGGGCGCCTGAACAATAAAAGACTGGGCAGTACCGAGGACACGGAGACGTTCGTCCAGGTCCGGCGGATCGAGGTTTGGCGCGTTTGCATCTGCATTTCCGGACATGGGCAATTCGCGACTCACTTTTTGTCCCCCTCGTCGGCAATACCGCTCTCCATACGCTCGTAGACCCGGCATACGGGTCTTGCATCACAATTGCGACAGGTATCGGGATATTTTCGAGGCTCGATTTCCGCGCGCCCGCTGACGAAACCCGCCGCGATACGATCAAGATTGGTACGCCAGGCAGCAACAAGGTCTTCCCATGAGCTGTACCGTTCGCGGTAGCGGGACTCGCCCAAAGCCTTTCCCCTCGGCAGCAGATCGCTATCGCGGGCAACTGCCGTGAAGCACATATCGCCGGCCTTCACCTGTGCAAACGCCACGGCTACGGCCTCGGGTTCGGCCGTGACGAGATATAACGGCAGTTGCGGTTCCTCTGGCCGTTCGCCAAGCATCGTGGCTACGGAAGGTGCGTTCGTTTTGTAATCGATAATAATGCGCCGCCCATCATCGAGTTCGTCGACTCGATCCAGCCGCGTGGTCAACGAAAGCTCGCCGATTTGGACCCGGCGCTTCTCCTCGATTGCTATTACCGCGAAGCCACTGCGCTTTTTATCCTCCTCCAGCCATCCCAGCGCCAAGCGTAGAAGCCGCCTTTGCTCTATCTCTGCGAATCGGCCGGACAAAAGCCCGGGGCGCTGCCGTTGGATACGGGCCATCGCCTCTGTCGCGGCATGCATGAGTATCGATTCAAGATCTTTCTCACTGATGGAATCGAGACCGCTTTTAGTCTTGAGTTGCCCCCATACCTGGGCGAGTATGTGATGGACCAATGTGCCGCGCTCCATCGCGTTGAGTCCTGCACAAGGCGCACGAATTCGTTCAACGCCGAAACGATGCAAGGCCAATGCACGGAACGGGCAGGTGGCGTAATCTTTTATTACCGCCATGCCTCCAGCCACGCCAATTCCGCTTTGCGACTGGTCGAGTGCTGGCGCGGTGTGGTCTTCTATACATTCCAGCCGCCGCGCGTGGTGAATAAGCCGGCCGTAATCGGGATAATCAGGTAACACAAGCTCGCCAATCGCGATATCGGCCACCAACGGGCTGGGTGGAGTGTCCCGGGCATCTGATCCCCCGACGTGTCGCGGGTGACTCAGAACAACCTCGTTTGCGGACAAGAACCATGCATTGGTAAGCCGGCTCGCTAGCGCGAGCGATGCAACCGCAGAACCTTGCGGTAACTCGGCAGCACGTTGTAATTCGACGGGGAGAAACGGGTTCGGACGTGGTTGTGGCGGCCAGAATTCAGCCGATAAACCCATGACCCAGAGATGGTCGAAGGCCATCCCGGCAGCTTCCAGAACGCCAAGTACCTGGATAGGGACATCGGGCGTCTCGGGCTGGAACATTGTCTCGCTTGTCATGCGACGCAGGCGAGATATCCCTGCCCTGTAGCTGGTGCGAGACAATACCAGGTCGAGGCTGGCGAAGTTTGCCAGCACTTCCTGCCATTTTTTCAACGTCTGATATTCAGCGGAATCGAGTTCGCGTTCGCCGGGAAATCCCGCCATCCGTAGCGCTTCCGAAATCGCCCTGGCGAGTTGGGAAGGTGCCTGGGAGCCTGAAAGATATGCTTTACGGAACTGTGCATAGGCTGACAAATTCTGCCCCAGAATCGGGCAATGTTTATGCGCATCCTCCAGTTCAAGCAGGGTGAGCAGTGCTTCAAGCGTAAGGGAGGGCTCGGAACGTTTGCGCAGGCGCGTATCGAGTCGGGCGCGAGAACCCATTTCAGTCTCCCCGCCACCCAGGAACGGCGATCTGAGCAGCAGACTTGCCCGTTCGAATTCAATTTCGCCTCCGCCAAGTTCGAGTATCAGGAATGCAGCACTGACGAGCGGATAGGAGAGAAGGGTTTGACCGAGCGATGCGTTGAACGGTAACGTTGGCCTCGAGACCCCAGGCAGGGATCGGCGTACATCGGGGTCCATTACGGACCTGAAGACGCGCATGATGATGCTTCTATATTCAGAGAAAGCGGGGACCACAATTCCGACGCGGGCAGAGCCATTGGCCTCGACGCGTGCGCGCGCCCATACCGCTGCGTGATAAACCTCGTCGTTGCGATCTGCACTTTCCATGCGTCGCAAATCGGGGTTTTGCAACTGTAGCTGAGGTTCAGGTCGTGACAGCACCACTTCACAACCGGCCTCGGCCAGACCGGCCAACAGCCGCGCCTGTTGTGGCGCAACGATATCAAATCCATAGCAGATCAAACGTTTGGGCTTGCTGACATCTGTGTTCGCACACAAGCCTGTGACTAGATCGCCAAGCTGCGCATGGTCTATTTGTCGCCTACCACCGGTAACCTTTACATAGCGCTCGGACCACTTCTGAAAGGCCTTGCCGTCTTCGTTGTGCGGGAAGTTCCGAAGCCTGGGAATAAGCTGCCACTCATGCGCAGCGTCCCATGCCTCGCAAGCAAGTCGCGCGGTTTCTGCGACCGACAGCAACGCCGCGCCCTCATCCGAATTTGAGATGACGTTCTCCCATAGCACTTGCTGCTGGGCAGGTGTCAGGAGCGTCGGGACGAAATTTCCTTGATCGGAGTAAAGCGCATCCTCATAGATGCGGAGCATGAAGGCGGAGATCGGGAGGATGTCAGCGGAATCCCAGACGGATATCCCTTTTGCAGCCTGGAACCCGTCAAACTCGCGCTTAAGCGCTATCGCGAGTCGTCGATTGGGGGTAATGACCGTAACGCCGGCTTTCAAGCCGGCGGCAAGGTGCGCAAAAACGTCGGTAGGGGGGACTTTTGGAAAATTCAGAATGGAACACACGCGGCGACAAGCCACCGCTGTCCGGTCAGCGCTCCAGCTGTTCGAGCTTGCCTGATACTTTAGCCCAATCATCAGCTTCGGGCAGAGCGTCCTTTTTCTCGATAATGGGCTTCCACGCTTTCGATAGCTCCGCGTTCAGAGCGGTAAAATGCTGCTGGTCTGCCGGCACATCATCTTCGGAGAAAATAGCCTCCACTGGACACTCAGCCACGCACAGGGTGCAATCTATGCATTCATCAGGATCAATCACCAGAAAATTGGGCCCTTCGCGGAAACAATCCACCGGGCACACATCCACACAATCAGTGTATTTGCATTTGATACAACTTTCAGTTACTACGTAAGTCATGACAGATCCTTGCTGAGCTCTTTTGAGAATTTGCGATTTTACCAGAAATTTTATAGGCGCCGCTATAACTCTACGACCACCACAGGCTGCCGTGGATGCCATGCGCTCATCCGCTTTAGGCTGTAGTAAAGCCGGTGGTTCCCAACATGAAGTCGATAATATCCTGCTTCAGAATCAGGCAGCGATTGTGATGCCCTGCCCCCCGCTGATTTCGAGCGAAACCACCACTTCATCCATCCTCAACGCCCACTCCAGCGTGAGAGTAACCGCCTGCATGATTTTTTCAAACCCGCCTTCAGACTGTGACACCGAATAGCATGGTTGTGCGATTAACGCCACTGGGGATGAAATCTTCAGCTTTACGCTGCCCCCGAGCACATTATCATCCAGGGTCAGGTCGGTCATGGCCGAGAGTTCAAGCAGTTGTCCAAAACCGCAAAGAATCGCGCCATCGTGGATATAGCGTCCGCCCCATCCGTCGCAACTGGGCATCGCTATATTGATTTCGGTGCTGAATACACCACTGGCCCGGGGGAGAAAACGATACGATACGTATACTCCGTTACCGGCAAGCTCGATGTTTTTCAGCACGGACTCCGATAATAGTCCGACGCTCCAACCTGGGCCTTCAGCAGGACCTGCAGGATGCTGGTAAGTTATAAATCCGCCGTTCAGCCGGTCAACGAATAAACTTCGCATATGATCGTCAGCTTCCAGGTCTGCGGCATCAATTTTATGCTTGAAACTTACTCTCTCGTGTGCCGACGCAATGCCTGCCCCATTATGTTGGAAGCCGCTTCCGCTTCTATGAAGGTGCTCATAATAATGCTCGACCTGCCGCCTCAATGTATCGCCAAAATTATGCTTGAGCGCGTAGGAATCCAGTTCGCAGATACTGCCGGTACCGTCCAGTTTCAGCACCGCCTGGATACGGCCGTTCTGGAGATACAACTCCTCGATGCCATCCAGATCGGTATCTTCCACGAATCGTGCAGCGCGCATCTCGCACGCGTCGAGCATGGCCTCCAATTCAATCAGCGCCCTGAATACCGCGCGTCGCAGATGGGGTAGATACAGTCCGCCAAACAACCCGTGCCAATACGCATCATTTGCCTGTGCCTCATAGAGCTTGCGCTTCATGATTTCGTCATGCGTTGGCTCCCGCAGCAGGGCAAGGCGCGATGAAAGGCTCAGCATGCGTTTATGCATCCAATTGGATTCAGGATAACGGGAAAAGAAATTTTTCCAGATGCCGCCGCGAAGAAATGCCTTCTGGCCTTCATACCATCCGGCCGTCTTGGCCTGACGCACCAGGCTGGCATATATATTGGCGGGCTCGGCAGGAAGCGTCCACTCGTTCATTTCGATATAGGATGTGGTCGGCAGATACACAATGCCTCTTGTTTTTTCGGCGATATGATAATCCCTATAGTGCTGAGTCCGGATCAGGGACGAGGCGAGGATTCCCTGAATAAAATTATCCAGCCAGCCTTTTTCGTACACCCAGTGATAGGTCTCCGGCCAGATGCCAAATTTCTCAATATCATCAAAATAAATAGCGGCTATACCCCGCCCACCCACATTCGCGTGAGCCTGGGACTCGATGTAGGCCACCACTTCGTGCGCTGGAGAAAATGGCAACCTGTAACGCAAAGCTTCTGAAATAGGAAACAGATCGAGTACGCGCCCATCCTCCTCTGTGGTGAAATAGCCATTCAGCTCGGCCGCGGTTTTGCCCGCGCAGAGAAAATGATAATCGTCCACGATCACGTAGCGGATTCCGCAATCTGCCAACGCCGGAACCACCGTTGCTTCCCACACGCGCTCGGTTAACCACGCGCCAACCGGTCGCTTGCCCAGCTTCGTTTCCAGTTTGTCCGAAAACATCTCGATTTGGCCAATGCGATCGCGATTTGGAATCGCAGCAAGGACCGGCTCTGTATCACCCGCGCCGAATAACTCGACTTGGTCCCGTATCACCATCTCCCGCAGCAGCGCGATGTCTTCAGGATAGTGGTCGATCAGATAATCCAGAAGCCAGCCGGAAATGTGCAACGCAAAACGGAATTGCGGGTAGCGGTAAAGTACTTCGAGAAACGGCTTATAACAACGCTGGTGTGCATCTGCAAGCACTTCGGGAAAATTGCCGACCGGCTGATGAGCGTGAACGCCGAAAAGCAGAGAAACGGGTTGGGTCATCAAGTTCCTCGAATAGAAAAACGTTTAACGACGAAAATAGAAAAACGTTTAACGGCGAAGAATTCACGCTAAATGACAGGCCGCCGCTGCCAGCTAGCCAACACGTAGATACCCACGGAACACAGCGGGCAGCCATTTCGCGAAACTGATCAGAAGTGCTTGTTTAAATCGAGTTGCGCAGGACTTGTCCAGCCATAATCACAGCAAAAATTAGCGCAAGGCAGACAGGAGCGCATAATCTCGTTACGGCGGCGTTACGAAGCACGTCCTCAGGAAGCCCGTCTCATGGCGCCCCCCAACTCTGACGTCTCCCCACCGCCCTGGCTGATCGGTTCATATACGGATTCGGGCACCGGAAGTCGGAGCAGCCCGTACAGATTGGCAAGGTTATCGCGGAACAGACGGTCGAAGCTCGCCACCACATAGGGAGAGTTATAATCGCCCAGCCACCAGAACCAGTCAGAACTTTCGCAGGAGGCGAGTTGTCGTTCCGCCTTCTGCTTCTCCTCGTCAGTCAGGCGTCCGCTTTGCATCACCAGGTCATAGCTATGCTTGGCGGCACAGAGCAAATCCCACGCGCGATTTTTGTCCGGGTCGCCGATCCAGGTGGAGAATGTGCCGTAAACCCAGCTGCCCGCGGCCAGCACCGGGAGAGTCGTAACTTCTGCGGGATGTAATGACGAAATATAGTCTCGGTAAGTAGTGACCCGGATCGATTCATGGTTCTCCAGAATCTCATAGAGATCATTGAGAAAGTAATATCCGTTGTAGGGATAATATTCCCACGCATTTTCGCCATCAAGAATGATGCTGACCACTGGGCACTCCCCAGGGGGCGCATTACGGGCGATATCTTCGAGCGAATGGACCAGATGCTCAGCCGCGTCGCGCCCGAACCATTTTGAATACTCGAAGCCGATCATGTCTGAAAGTCTCTCGTCGCGGAAAAAACAGGTAACGCTATCGGCGCGGCCATTAATCCGATATGGGCGGTATAGGTAGCGACTCCTTTCAGGCAAGGGCGCGGCGGGAAATGATTTTCGCAGACTGTTGGCGAGCACGCCTTCGCCGCTTGCGGTCCAGTGGCAGTGTTGTTCAGCCAGAATTTCCAATAGTGGCCCTGATACCGCACCCTCAGCCGGCCATACACCGCTGGGCTTTATACCAAAACGCCGCGTGTGAGCTTCGGTGGCAGACGACAAGTGCCATGCAACACGGCTGCGACCACCCGGGTAATTACTTTCCGCCGGTAAATTGGCATTAGGCATGCTGTCAAGCGCGGAAGAAAAGTCGATTAGTAATGGGGCTAGCGGATGGTAATGCGGAGTAGTGGACAATTCGATCTGCCCCGACTCGGCTAGCTTGCGATAGCGAGGGATCAATCCCTGAATCAGCTCTCCGATCACCTCGAGTAACTGAAGCCGGTCCGCATAACTGAAACACCTGCCTTGCGTCATTAACCGTACCACCGTCTCATTGCTTCGGCGCACGCTCTCACCCGTCCATGCCAGGTGATACCAAACGAGCAAGTCCGCAAGATACTGCCCGGAGAGATAGCCCAACTCTGCCTCGCCACGTTGCCGCAGCGTTTCATGCATCTCATGCAACCGCTTGTATGCGGGATACGGTTGCATCATGGTTGAGTGATTGCTGCGAAAGCAACTATCAAACGTCCGCAGACGATCCTCAGTAGAAATCTTGTCAAGATCCGGGGCAGCGAGTACACGCAGGAGCGGATCCCGCAACTTCCCGGAGGCGAACTGCGCGGCGTAATCCTCCAATTGATCCAGGAGCACGGGCACGAAATTAACTACCGCCTTAATCGACGGGTGTGCTTCCAGATGGGCCGCCATATCGCTGTAATCCTTGATGGCGTGCAAGTAAACCCAAGGCAACATGAATTCGCCGGTCTCGTAATTACGGTAATCCGGCTGGTGCATGTGCCAAAGCAAGACAAAATGTAATTGTTGCATGTCGATTCAAACCCGATTAAAGGAGCCTTATATACCCTACACAAACACGGCGTTCACTACCGTCATCCCTCGCAGTGATTCGTTCTCATCTGACATAATGTATCTTTTGCCCGAGCATTTCAGGCGTTATGAGCGTAATGCCGTTTTCCGTGACATAAAACCGCTTTTGGTCTTCCAGCGGATCAAAGCCTGCCGTTAGTCCAGGAGGAATGATACAGTTCTTGTCCACTACGACGCGTCTCAGGCGCACGTGTCGGCCGATATCCACGTTAGGCAATATCACCGAGTCTTCGATACTGCTGTAGCTGCGCACTTGCACATTGGAAAATAACAATGACCGGCGAACCGTCGCCCCGCTGATAATGCAACCACCGGAAACCATTGAGTCAAGCGCCTGCCCCCGCCGGTCATCGTCGTCGAAAACGAATTTGGCCGGAGGCAATTGTTCCTGGTGAGTCCAGATTGGCCAGTCCTTGTCATATAGATTGAGGTCCGGCGTGACATGGGTGAGGTCAAGATTTGCCTCCCAGTACGCATCCACGGTCCCGACGTCGCGCCAGTATGGCACACCCGATACCATGTTGACGCAACTATCAGCAAAACGGTGAGCATATACCCGGTGCCGTGGAACCAGGTACGGAATCAGATCCTTACCAAAATCACGGGAAGAGTGTGGGTCATCATGATCACGAATTAGCTGCTCGAATAGGAATTGCGCATTGAACACATAGACGCCCATGTTGGCAAGCGCGTACCCAGGCTGACCGGGCATAGAGGGCGGATGGGCTGGTTTCTCGTCAAAGCCTATGACCCGCCAATCCTCGTTTACGTTCATGACCCCGAACCCGCTTGCCTCCGCTACCGGGACCCCGACACATGCCACAGTCATATCTGCGGACTTTTCCACGTGCCAGGCAAGGAGTTTGCTGTAGTCCATCTTATAAACATGATCCCCACCCAGGATGAGCACATGATCAGGATTATAAACCCGAAGTATATCGATATTCTGATACACGGCATCGGCGGTGCCTTGATACCAGGTTTCCTCGATACGCTGCTGCGCCGGCAGCAATTCCACGAATTCCTGAAAGCGCCCATCAAGAAATCCCCATCCATGCTGAATATGGCTGATCAGGCTCTGTGACTTGTACTGCGTCGCAACGCCGATACGGCGGATACCGGAATTAACACAATTTGAAAGCGGAAAATCAATTATCCGGAATTTGCCCCCAAACGGTACCGCTGGCTTTGCGCGCCAGTCAGTCAGTTGACGTAGCCGGCTACCGCGCCCCCCAGCCAGTATTATCGCCATCGAATTTCTCGTAAGGTGGCTATAAAAACGTGCGTCGGCGTCCTGCTTCATGTGAAATTCTTCTGCATGGGTTGGATCTCCATTTTGTTACACCCTCCAGTAGCTCCAACTGAGCGCTGTAGAGTGAGCGGGGCTCGCGCGCGCACGGTATGCGGCAATGAGCTTGGATACGTGCGATACAAAGGTTGATAAACTTGAGCCCGACGGCTTTACAGAACCTCACATGGGATGAGGCTTTCTCGGCACACTTCGTCCAACCACGTTAGGTGCCATACATATTACGCAGCAGGGGTTGGCATAAAGGCAGTACGCAGGTAGCCGGTAATGCTTTCTCAGGATACATTATTGCAGTTGTTAAGTTTTTCCGCAGCAATCTTTGTTCAAGTCATGTTCGCTGCCCAGCGTATCTCCCGCAAGCTATAATCCCTCCATGCAATCAAACCTGCAAGTCGACACGTCCGTTAGATCCCATCCGCTGACTGAAGCATTATTGACAGCGCGGCTTCACGATCCTTTCAGCTACCTGGGCGCGCGCGCAGAATCTGATTATAGTCTGGTACGGGTATTCTATCCTTACGCGAGCAAGGTATGGATTAATACAGGGAGCGCTTTCGCTGCAATGACGCGGACCCATCCCGTCGGGGTTTTCGAGTGGCGCGGAGCGGCCATGCCGCCCATGCCCTATCTTTTGCGTGTCGAGGACAACAACGCGGCGCTGCCGGCGCCCCAGATCTATGAAACGTATGATTCATATGGTTTTGCGCCCCAAATTCCCGAGTACGACCTTTACCTGTTTAATGAAGGGAAACTGACGCAGGCTTATCGCACTTTAGGTTCTCATATTTTCGAGATTGATGGAGTCGCGGGAGTGCTTTTCTCCGTATGGGCTCCCAATGCGGGGCGGGTCAGCGTTGTCGGCGAATTTAACCGGTGGGATGGACGAGTAAATCAGATGGCGGTGGATGGGCTCAGCGGGGTATGGAAATTGTTTATCCCCGGACTGCGGTCGAATTCGCTTTATAAGTACGAAATTCGCAACCGTGACAGCGGCGAAATCCTGCTTAAGACCGATCCTTATGCCACTCAGCATGAATTGCGCCCGCATACCGCGGCGCTCACTCCCCATGCCGGCGAGGCCGTATGGCAGGATGCGGAATGGATGGCAAGCCGGGCGATATGGGATTGGTTGCACGCTCCGCTCAACATTTACGAGATCCATGCCGGATCATGGAAACGGCATCCCGACGGCCGATTTTATTCCTATCGTGAACTTGCCAGCCATCTGATCCCGTATGTACAACAGATGGGGTACACCCATGTTGAATTGCTCCCCATTTCAGAACACCCGCTCGACGAGTCCTGGGGGTATCAAACCACCGGATATTTTTCCCCTACGAGTCGCTACGGTTCACCGGACGACCTTAAATTTTTCATTAATGCCTGCCATAGCCAAGGAATCGGGGTCATTCTCGACTGGGTACCCGCGCACTTTCCACAGGATGCGTTTGCGCTGGCGCGATTCGACGGTAGCGCATTGTATGAACACGAAGATCCCCGTTTGGGTCTACATCAGGATTGGGGTACCTGCATTTTCAATTATGGCCGCAATGAGGTGAAATCGTTTCTCCTGTCGAGCGCCCATTACTGGCTGGCCGAATTCCACCTTGATGGGCTGCGAGTTGATGCCGTCGCATCCATGCTCTATCTCGATTACTCCCGTAACCCAGGCGAATGGGTGCCGAACAAATTCGGAGGCAGGGAAAACCTGGCAGCGATCGATTTTTTGCGCGAATTGAATATCATGGTACACCAGGAGTTTCCCGGTGCGCTGACGCTGGCTGAAGAGTCCACGGCGTGGCCGGCGGTATCCCATCCCACTTATGTCGGCGGGTTGGGATTTTCCATCAAATGGAACATGGGCTGGATGAACGACACGCTTTCATATATGCACACTAATCCGGTATTCCGCCGCTTTCATCACGACCAACTCACGTTCGGCCAGTTGTATGCCTACACCGAGAATTTTGTGCTGCCCTTGTCGCACGATGAGGTGGTCCATGGCAAGGGATCCCTATTAGGTAAAATGCCGGGGGATGCGTGGCAGCAATTCGCTAACCTGCGCCTCTTGGTTACCTATCAAATAACCTATCCCGGCAAGAAACTCAATTTCATGGGTAATGAATTTGCACAGGGACGCGAGTGGAACTCAGGACGGGAATTGAATTGGGAGCAGTTAAGATATGAACAGCACAGAGGCATGCAAACCGCCGTGCGCGATCTCAACCATCTCTACCGCACGCTACCCGCGTTACATCAGCTTGATTTCTCAGCAGGAGGCTTCGACTGGGTGGACTGCCATGACGCGGATAACTCAGTCATCAGCTATCTACGTTTTGCAAGCGACGGCTCATTTGTGCTTGTTGTCCTGAACTTTACGCCGGTGCCACGCACCCATTACCGCATCGGCGTACCTGCAGGCGGTATTTATCGCGAGATATTCAATAGCGATTCCCACCATTACGGAGGCAGCAATCTGGGAAACATGGGAGCTATCGATGCTACTGACCAACCCTGGATGGGGCTGCGCCATTCGATCGTCATCACGTTGCCGCCCCTGGCGGGAATTATTTTTTCTCCGCAGCCTGCCTGACATCGTGGGTGCCTATGCACGTGTCGCACTCTACGACCGATTGGGGCAGCCTCACGTTAGAAGCTGAGTCCCTCTACGGCTGTTCCATCAGCCCGACAGTACGAAAACCGAACTATACAAATAATTAACCGGTTTATTCATGGCGCCCGTTTCATCACATTCCATCCCTCGCGTGTTATTCCTCACGCCGGAGCTTCACCCTCTCATTAAAACCGGCGGACTCGGGGACGTCAGCGCGGCATTGCCCCAGGCGTTACGCGAATTGGGTGTGGATGTGCGCGTGCTTATACCGGGGTACCCTGCTGTATTAGCCGGACTACCAAACAAACAAAAAATCGCGGAATTTGGCGCTCAATCTCCCTTCCCCGCGGCGACGCTGCTATCTGCAAGCTCACCTGGATCGGTTCCCATCTTCATCGTCGAGTGCCCTGCGCTTTACCAGCGCGACGGTGGCCCCTATGTGGATGCTGACGGGCGCGACTGGACGGATAATGCATTACGTTTCGGTTTCCTCTCAAAAACAGGCGCATTGCTTGCGAGTGATGACAGCCCCCTTTCCTGGCGGCCTGAAATTGTCCATTGCAATGACTGGCAAAGTGGCCTTGTACCGGCGTACCTGCACTTCCATTCGGGGAAGAAGGCGGCGTCCCTGATGACGATCCATAATCTGGCTTTCCAGGGCATCTATCCTCCGGACACCGTAACTCAACTTGGTCTGCCCCAGGAATGCTTTGGAATAAACGGCGTCGAATATTTCGGTGACATGTCGTTTCTAAAGGCAGGGCTATATTATTCCGACCATGTCACCACCGTAAGCCCCACCTACGCCAGGGAAATCCAGACTACACCGCTGGGCTTCGGCATGGAAGGCTTGTTGGCCTCGCGCCGCGAACATGTTAGCGGCATTCTCAACGGCATAGACACTGCTGAATGGAACCCCGCCACCGATCGGGCGCTCGTGCGCAACTATACTGCCGCCAGCCTCTCGGTTAAAACCGCCAATAAAATGCCATTGCAGCGGCGGTTGGGTCTGACCGTGGCTCCTCACATTCCGTTATTCGGCGCGGTCAGCCGATTTGCTTATCAGAAAGGTTACGACCTGTTGCTTCAAATCGCGAGCAGGTTAACTGAGCTACCAGCTCAACTGATCGTGCTCGGAAGCGGGGACCATGCGCTGGAACAGGAGTTGACTAATCTGGCCAGAAAGCATCCCGGCAAAATCGCCGTCCGCGTTGGCTTCGATGAAAAACTTGCCCACTTGATCGAGGCCGGCGTGGATAGCCTTTTAATGCCTTCCCGCTTCGAGCCCTGTGGCCTTAATCAAATGTATAGCCAGCGCTATGGCACGCCTCCACTGGTCCATGCAACCGGAGGTCTGCTGGACACGGTAGTGGATTGCACGCCCGCGACTCTCGCTGACGGAAGTGCGAGTGGTTTCCTGTTCTCGGACATGACCACCAGCAGTTTTCTCGACGCTATCATCCGCGCCACTTCGGCATATCATAATAAACCGGTATGGCGCAGCCTGATGCACAACGGCATGATGAAGGATTTCAGCTGGCGCGCCAGCGCTGCACGCTATCGGAGCGTATACCTTTCGCTGTTATCCTGATCCAAAAAGAAGTACCGCTCATGACCGCATTGAATGCGAATGGATACTCAGCCAATAGAATCAGAAGAAACTTAAAGCCATATCATCATACCCATTTCGAAGGGATGCGTCAGCAACGGCTGATACGGATACATACGAATATAATAGTCGAGCTTGCCACATAAATCGGGGGTGAGATCCAACTCAAACAGGTGCTCATCCGATTGCTGCACATCCGTATATTTGAACCGAAAATGCTTGTACTCGCAAAGCGTCGCGGTTTTTAGCTTACGACAAATCAACAGTTCCACTACCACGTCCTCAGGCTGCAGCCCGTTCAGCCTGACCGCGACTTGAAAATGCAGTCCTTCGCCGAAACTGATGCGTTTGAGTGGCGTGTCCAGCCGGCGCATCGTCACGCCTCCCCAGACCTTTTTTACGTGTGCCTTCCAGGCCGCGACCCGTTTTGCCCCGTCAAAGTTGTTATCAGCATACCGCGCCCCCTGTCTGCTGGCTGACACATAAAATTTTGCTGCGTATTCGCTCACCATGCGCGCGCCGTTGTATCGCGGCAACAGAGACATCATGGAATTTTTGGCCATTTTCACCCACCCGGGTGAATAACCCAGCTTATCCCGAGCATAATATAAAGGCACCACGTGGTCCTGCAGCGTTTCGTAAAACTCTTTGCTTTCTTCCTTGTCGCGGAGCGCGGAAGCCATATTCTCGAGCCCCGGCTTGATTGCCCAGCCATTTTTGCCGTTATAGCCCTCTCCCCACCAGCCATCGAGCACGCTCAGGTTGAGCGTCCCGTTGATCCCGGCTTTCATGCCTGAGGTACCACTCGCTTCCAGGGGATAAACCGGGCTGTTAAGCCAGACATCTACGCCGGCCACCAGCCGCCGGGCGAGCCGCAGGTCGTAATCCTCAACCAGCAGAAGTTGTCCTTCGAATTCCGGCAGGCCCGCAACCTCGCTGATGCGCCGGATCAGATCCTGGCCCGGCACGTCGGCGGGATGGGCCTTACCGGCAAAAACGATCATCACCGGATGTTCGTGATGAAGCACAATCCTACGCAACCAATCGAGATCTTCGAAGAGCAGCGTGGCGCGTTTGTAGGTAGCAAAGCGACGGGCAAATCCGAGCGTTAGTATATTGGGATTAAGGGGGTCGGAAAATTTGAGCAAACGGTCCAGATGCGCTTCCGAACCGCGATTGCGCGCATTTTGCTTGGCCAGGCGCTCACGTATGCCATAAATCATCTGCGATTTGAGTGACTGCCGCACGCTCCAGAATAAATGATCGGGTATGGCATCGATGCGCAACCAGAACTCCGGGTCACTCATATTGCTGCGCCATTCGTAACCGAGATAGCGGTCGAACAGATCGGACCATTCTTGCGCCAGAAAGGTGGGAACATGCACACCGTTGGTGATGTAGGTTATAGGATTTTCTTCCGGCTCTATCTGAGGCCATAAATCCCTGCAGATGTGTGCGGACACATTGCCGTGTATTTTGCTCACCCCGTTTTGAAAGCGCGAAACGCGAACCGCGAGATCTGTCATGTTGAAATCGTGAGTATCGGGATCCCAGCCGAGCGCCATGAACTCGTCCCGGGTCGTTCCGAGCTCATGAAAAAAATTGCCGAAATATGTGGAAATCATCTCTCCGCTGAAGTGATCGTGCCCTGCGGGTACAGCTGTATGAGTGGTGAAGACGGTGTTCGCCGCCACCCCCTCCAGTGCGCTGGGAAAATCGAGTCCTTGCTGAACCAGGCCACGCATCCGCTCCAGCATCATGAACGCCGCATGGCCTTCATTGATATGCCATATGGTCGGCTTGATTCCCAGCTCCCGCAATGCGCGGACGCCGCCAATGCCGAGTATGATTTCCTGCTCAATCCGATTTGTCCCGTCTCCGCCGTAAAGCTGATGGGTTATATCGCGGTCATCGGCAGAATTTTCCTGCAAATCGGTATCCAGCAGATAAAGCGTGACGTGACCTATTTTTGCCCGCCAAACCTTCACCATCACTTTGCGTTGCGGCAGGTTTACCACGATGCGGACTTCTGAACCCTTCTCGTCGAGTACCGGCGTCACGGGCAGGTCTTCGAAATCCGAACTGGTATATGTGACCTGCTGGTTTCCGTGGTTGTCGATGGTTTGAAAGAAATAACCCTGCCTGTAAAGCAAGCCGACCCCGACCAGCGGCAAACGCAGATCGCTGGCCGCCTTGCAATGGTCGCCTGCCAGAATGCCTAGTCCACCGGAATAAATTGGAAAACTTTCATGGAAACCGAACTCGAAACAAAAATACGCCACCTGGTCCTTCGGATGTAGCCCTCCAGGCGTAGCGGTCCGCACCGGTTCGGAATGATAGGAATCGTAAGCGGAGAGAATGCTGTTGTAATTAGAAAGGAATACCTGATCCTCTGCGGCCTTTAACAACAACGATTCGTCCACACGTTTGAGAAAAGCCTTCGGATTATGGCCAACTGCACCCCAAAGACCGGGGTGCAGACGCGAAAAAAGTGAACGCGTAGAGCGATCCCAGCTGTACCAGAGATCGTTAGCCAGTTCCTCAAGACGCTCCAGTCTTTTTGGTATCTTGGGGTTGACTGCGATGGTGAAGGGGGTTGCGTGCGGCATAGGTGTTTTCCTTGAATGGGGATAGGATTGAAGCTACCTCAACCGGAAATTATTTCTAGTCTCGTCGCGCTATTCAATTGCCTATGCGTTGATAAACGTCTGACGGTAGTACTTCATTTCGGCAATTGAGTCGTAGATATCCGCGAGCGCCTCGTGCTTGCCCAATTTCTCGAGGCCAGCAAGAATGTCTGGCTTCCAGCGTTTTGCCAGCTCCTTCAGGGTGCTAACGTCCAGATTTCGGTAGTGGAAATATTCTTCCAGCTGTGGCATGCACCGGGCCAAAAAGCGGCGATCCTGACAGATCGAGTTGCCGCACATGGGTGAGATTCCGGGAGGAACATGGTCTTGCAGAAACGCGATCATGCGTTCTTCCGCGGCCTCCTCCGTGAGGATGGATGATCTCACCTTGTCAATCAGGCCGGATTTTGAATGCGTTGACTTATTCCAGCTGTCCATATCATTGAGTACCGTATCCGGCTGGGATATGACCAGCACCGGCGCCTCGGCGATGACACCCAACTGCGAATCGGTAACCACCAGAGCGACTTCGAGGATACGGTCAGTCTGCGGGCAAAGGCCGCTCATTTCCATATCTATCCAGATGAGGTTGTTGATATCTTGTGCCATAATGGAAACCACTTACGGAATTTTCAATATGTAATTGTGTCATATCGGTACTGAGCCGTCACCGTGACTTTTTAATGTTGGAAGCAGAGGACCATAGCCATCCTGTCGATCATGCAAACTTTCTCAGCCGTCTTTCTTGCCGCCCTGATCTTAACCCTGATTACGAGGATGTGGCTGGCAACGCGCCATATTCGCCATGTTCGGGCGAACCGCGGCCACGTACCTGCGAATTTTTCTTCCCAAATTACGCTCGAAGCGCATCAGAAGGCCGCGGACTATACATGCGCCAAGACGCGCCTGGGATATCTGAGCATGTCCCTGGAAGCGATGGTTTTGCTGATACTTACTTTAGGGGGCGGATTGAGTGCGCTAACTGCTTTTTGGTCGGGTTGGTTAGACGATCCAATCATGCACGGCACGGCGCTTATAATCAGTACGATATTGCTGATGAGTGCACTCGGAATTCCTATAGGTTACTACCGAGCATTCGTCATCGAAGAGCAGTTTGGTTTTAACAAAATGACACCCCGCATGTTTTTTCTCGACCTCGCTAAACAGAGCTTTTTGGCGATCCTGCTTGGCGTGCCGCTGATCCTGGGCGTGTTGTGGCTGATGGAGAAAATGGGTCCGAACTGGTGGTTTTATGCATGGCTTGCATGGATGGCCTTCAATATCGTTTTGCTTGCCATATTTCCCACCTGGATCGCGCCAATTTTCAACAAATTCACCCCTCTCGCTGACACGTCCCTCAAAACACGCGTCGAACAGCTGATGCGGAAATGTGGCTTCAAATCCAGCGGCCTTTTTGTGATGGATGGCTCACGCCGCAGCAACCATGGTAACGCTTATTTCACTGGTTTCGGTAAAACCAAACGAATTGTTTTTTTCGATACGTTGCTTTCCCGTCTCGATATTTCTGAAATTGAGGCGGTGCTCGCGCATGAGCTGGGCCACTTCAAGCGTCATCACGTTATCAAACGCATCGCGCTAAGTTTTTCGATGAGCCTTGTATTCTTGTGGGTACTGGGCTACTTGATGCAGCAAAGCTGGTTTTACGAGGGGCTGGGGGTTTCGGTTTCATCAATACCCTCCCCGGCAATGGCGCTGTTATTATTTTTTATCGTCATGCCCGTATTCACGTTCCTGTTTCAGCCGTTGGCCAGCGTATATTCACGGCGGCATGAATTCGAGGCCGACGAGTACGCCGCGCACAATGCTTCGGCTGCTGATCTCACCCGGGCATTGGTGAAACTTTACCAGGATAATGCGTCGACGCTTACGCCCGATCCCTTGCATTCGGCGTTTTATGATTCACATCCGCCGGCCGCGCTCAGGATATCGCGTCTTCAGAGCTTGGCGCAAAATACGGTTTGATCGCGTACCCGGGATCTTATGCTAATTACTAAGAGGAGTAAAAATGAGCGATACAGGTGACCTTGCGCATAAGAAGTGCAAACCTTGCGAGGGTGTTATGCCGCCACTCTCTGTCAGCGAAGTCGCCATACTGATGGAGCAACTCGACGAATGGGAGTTCCTAGAGAAAACGATCCGGAAAGACTTTCATTTCAAGAATTATTATCAGACGACTGCCTTTGTCAACGCGGTTGCCTGGATCTCTCATCGAGAAGACCATCACCCCGATCTGATAGTGGGCTACAATAAATGCAGAGTGGAATACACCACGCACGCAATCGGTGGGCTATCAGAGAACGATTTTATTTGCGCCGCCAAGGTTGATACGCTGTTCACGATTTGAGACCGGTTCACTCTACCTCAGCGGCGCCGCTCATTACCGGACAAATAGTCGCCGCGTTTGGTAGAAATTTTCTCATTAGCACCTCTAACGGCACAGTTCTGTCTTGCGTCATGCGCGGCAAAAAGGGAGGCGCAGCATGCGGCGACAGGGTGAAAGTCCGACTATCGGCGTCCGGGCAGGGGGTAATAGAGGAGATACTGCCCCGCACGTCAGTGCTGTACCGCAGCGACGCGGCCCGTCAGAAACTCATCGCCGCGAACGTCACCCAATTGGTTATCGTCGTCGCCGCTGTTCCGAGTTTTAGCGAGGAGATGGTTAACCACTGTATTGCGGCTGCTGAGCAGCAGAAGTTAAAGGTACTGCTCGTATGCAATAAGGCTGACCTGATTGAACCATCCCGCCACGCCTTTTCTACCCTCGCCCTCTACCGCGAACTGGGTTACCCCGTGCTACAGCTTAGTGCAAAAAACGATAGCGTCCCGTTATTACCCCACCTGCATGGTCATCTAAGTATTCTCATAGGCCAGTCCGGCATGGGCAAATCGACTCTAGTCAACGCGCTCGTACCCGCGGCCGAACGGGCGACTGCTGATATTTCCGTTGCGCTCGATACCGGGCGGCATACCACGACGCACGCCAAACTCTATTATCTCGACGACGATAGCGGACTCATTGATTCCCCGGGCATGCAGGAATTTGGTCTATATCATTTGAATGTCGAGGAACTGGCGTGGGGATTTATTGAATTTCGTCCCTACATCGGACAATGCAGGTTCAATAATTGCCGTCATGGATGTGAACCTGGATGTGCGCTTACGCAGGCAATGCGGGAGGGGAAGATCAGTGGGCGACGCGTTACTTTTTATCAAAAACTGCTGCAGGCCGGCACCGCGGGGAGCCCACCATGAGCTTTTAGAACAGATCGGTTTTAGCCGGTTTTACAGCGAGCGGAACTTAATAAATTCCGCTCGCCGAGTTTTGAGGCCGAAATAAAGAATTTTTCCTACTTAAGCTTCGTTGACTGCGGCCTGACGCACACCCATGTCGAACTGGAACCGATGGAGTGGCAAATCACCGAAAATCAAGGCTTCCCGCTCGGTGCGACGCTTCGCGTTCGCGTCAGGTTGTGCTTCAAAAGTCCGCAGCCATTCAATATATTCATACGGAAGGCCATGCTCAACGGCACCCGATAGCACGGATGCTTTGTACCATTGGTAAGGCAGAAGCGGATCTTCCCTATAGCTGGCGACATAGGTTAGTGCGGTATAGACACCTGTTGCCGTAACTACTTGGATCTTCGCCTCGCTATATCCAATGCCAAGCCCTTCCGCTACATCAAGATTGGGCTTGTCTTTTACATTTACCTTGAAGAGAACGCCATATGCTCTGTCGTGAGGGTTACCCGTTGCCTCGAGATCGCATTTGCCGGACTTGTCGCGACTCACTTTACCGAAGGAGAATCGGCGTCCCTCGACAAAGCCAAGGTCTATAGCAACAGCCGATGGCGCTCTGTCCGGGGCTGTGAGCCTACGGGATAACATATTGGCGCCGTATGCAAAATACAGAAAGGTGCTGGTGGAATTAGATGTTTTTAACATGATTAGGTAATTGATAGAAAGAGGTTAAAAAAATATAAGTTGTTAACGCCCGGACGTAAATTAAGTCAGTATCCAAATTAGAATAAGGTTTAAGCCTTCCACCGTCTGGCCCCAATCAACTGCTCAACGCCCAATCCGTTGAAGACGTCCTTCAGGCGACCTTTCCTAACATTTTTTCCCTACTTTTAATTGTTGAACTTCAATGCAAATTATTGCTTGGGCAATACTCCCGCTCGTGGGCGGATTGATCGATTTGATTGTTACTCGCTACTTAAATATTTTTATCGACTGTACTGCCGGTCACCATCTCGGGGGAATAAACCTCACATTGCTGGCGATCGTTATCGAATTTCTTCCATGCCTGAACCCGTTCCTTGGTTTTCGTCTTATTTGCCGCACGAAGGACCTTGTCATAATCGCCCCAAGCCTTTCTCTGAGCGACGCGCCGCCCCTTGTAGTCGGCAACTTCCCAACTTGCTTTTTCCGCGTCACGTCGTGCCTCCAGCGCTTCCTTAACGGACGATGACCAACCAGCAGCCATATTTGCCAAGGACGTGTCCCGCTCATCAATCACATTTTGTATGCAGGAGATGGCAGCTTCTGGGGGCGCCTTGCCGGCTTGCTGCGCCGCAAAAACGGGAAAAACGGCGAGTAGCAAGCTCGTGGGGAGAAGTACTTTAAGTAGTCTATTTCTCATTTCAATTTCACTGAACACGAAGGGATTTACCAGGAATTTACGAAACAGCATTCTTCAACCACTGAACTCATTCACGTAACTCTATTTCAAGCATGGGCGGACAAGAATCATCTTTCCGCCCTATACTCGGTCATACGCGCTTACGCCAAGGCGCGGGTCGCAAGCGTTCTGTGCCGGCGGGCTATACCGCGAAACAGATGGGGGTGAGCCAGCGCCAGATAAGTTGCCATGACAAGCAAGAAATCCACGGCGAACCAACCCAGACTGAATTGCCCAGACGTAAAAATCGGAAAAGCCCAAAGCAAGACGAGACTTACAGGCAAGATCAAAGCGAAAATCGTTTTCACGGGAGATCTCCAAAAAGGTTGTTTAAAAACCACCCTGTTTGTAGGGTGAGACATACTTCACAATTACTTAACATGAAGTATACACATTTTTCACAAGTTCACAAGTATTTAATGCTTTGTCCACATTTTCTTCACAATTAGGACAAAAATTTTTTACGTGAGTTCTGGGTTAACGCGAGCGAGCCAATAAAATGGAGGTGCCTACCGCGCTGACAAGCTGCTCCGCTACGGAACCAATCACCAGGCGCTCCAAACCCCGCCGACCTTTGGTACCCACGACCAGCAAGTCCGCATCCCACTCAGTTGCGGCATTGGCTATGGCTTCTGAAATGCCCTTCAGGCCAAATTCTCCCTCCGCTTCCAATAAACGAGTCTCGACCTCTAGTTTTTCACCCGCGGCTAACTTTGCTCGCTGCAGCAAATCTGCCCCCATCTGCTTGCTATTGCGGTTTTTCTCATCATCGTCCGCGGTGGATGACGCATGAACGACGCATAGTTCGGCGCCATTGGCGGTTGCGATCTGGATGGCCTCTTGGAGCGCGTTCCAGGAAATATCATCATCAGCGATAGCAGCCATGATCTTTCTATACATTTGTGAACTCCTGTATTTATCTGATGATTCATAAAAAATGGCGGGCGCATTAACGCCCGCCATGCAATATTAACGTTTTACTCAGTCAGCTCCGCCACCGGTCGAGAATTTCTCGAAATACTTCTTGATAATGACCTTTCCGGGAATCTTTCCGGCTTGCTTGAACACGATGTAGTTGATGAGGCCATGCACCGTCAGTGCCACAATCATGCCCTCGAAGATACCGATTTTGAAAACCAGCAAACCGGTAACGGTGGCGAGGATTAAAGCGTATTGCCCATAGTGTGCAACATGCCACAGTCCCATGATCATTTTCCAGCCGGAGAAAATCATTATTGCCGCGAGCGAAAATTTCGGTAAAAACTCAAGGTAATGAGTGTTCATCACGAAGAAGGCAATGACTAGACCGACTACGAGATTGGAAAACTTTGTATATGCGCCGGCCAGCTTGTTGGTGGTGCTTTTAGCTAGGCCGTCAAGGTTGGTCATGCCACCGAAGAAGCTGGAACCCATATTGGAGAGCCAGATAGAGAACAAGCTGTTGTTGGTATTGCACTTGCGACCCAGGGGATCGATTTTTTCGATCGCCGCATTGCTCATCACCTGTTCTATCACGTCGATCGTTGCCAGCATTGCGCAGAATCCGATCATATAAACCCACATCATCGCGTTTTCAACATGGGGTATTGGAAGGGCAAGCTTCAATTCGACGTCATCCACATGCAGCATGGGAACCGCCATGAACTGCGCCACGACTACGCTTGCAGCTATTAAAAGGAAGTACGGGATTGCTGGCTTGGTATCCTTGAATTTCGAGAACAGATACACAAAACCGGCGAAGCCAGCCAGGGATACAAGAACCATCTGTATCCGGGCGCCATTCCAGAATACCTCCGCCTCCTCCTGCCCAGCCGGGAGCTCATAAGTAAATGTCACGAACTTGAGCGCGATTTTCAAGCCTATCCCGGCGAGTAACCCTTCCACCAGGTATACCGGCACCGCAAGCATGATGTACCGTTGCCAGTTATACTTCCACACCACTGCCTGCATGGCCGCGGTGAGGAAAATACAGAACGCCATATTTTCAATGCCGAACGAGTGCACGCCCAAGGCCAACGCGGGTGCAAGACCCGCCGCGACCCCAGGCACACCGATATAGTTGCCCGGTTTGAAAAATGAGTTGATCCAACCGAGAAAGCACGCAAACACCACCGTGGCGAGCGCGACCTTGATGGGGTACTCTGACATCATGGCTATGCCTGTGCTCAGCGGGATTGCCATCGCCCCGCAGATAATTCCGGCCTGTATGTCCCTGGCCACATACTTAGCCTGAAAACCGGCCGATCCCGGCGCGGCTACCGCGTCTGGCGTGGCGCTGGGTGAATGGTCATCGGGCGGTGAAATAGGCTTATCTGAAGTATATGAACTCATGATACTTGTCCTTCCCTGTTAAGAATTTGATATAAAAGATATTCCCGGCAAAAAAATGAACGGGAGGACTGTTGGGTATTCCGTCGCTCATATCTAAGGTGGGAAAATCGGCTATATAGAGTCACTTCAAGTTCCTTTAAAAGCTCATCCACGGCCCCGTCAACAACACCCCACGCCGCAGCGCGAGACACCATGTCGTCACGGTTTGTGACACGAAAATATCCCTAATTTCTTCAAGCTTTAAAGACGGCGCTAACATACCATCGGGAATGTGAAGGGAATGTATGGTAAATGTGAAGAATTTGTGAAGTCGTATGAATAATACTTCACATATTTTTTGTGGAGGAATATCAGGTTTGCCGATTGATTTTATATTTGTTATTTTAATCAATGTGTTATTTACATATTTAGAAGATTGCTTCGAAGTTTTGCTGTGAATGTTTTTCAGGGAATACTCACGTATGTCAATTTTTTGTGTTTATGACTGAAGCCGAGATATAGTGATAACCGCTGCATGCTTCTTGTTTGCCATCAGGTCGTGATCGCCTGACATGATGGCACGTCAATGCAGACGAAGGACAAGAGGGATGGGAGGTAGCGATCTCCTCGTCCGGACGCGCGATGCAGCCCGCACCCTCCCTGCGGACGCAGCGGCCAACCTCCCTGAGAAACCCGCGAGTCAGTGAAATTACGCTATGGGGCATCGCGGTGTAGGTGTAATCCGGTGTTACGTGCAATGCTGTCATATAGCCCACAATCCTGACCGGATTATGTGACAGCTTTTCGGCCTCCTACCTCAGTCCCACCCAGATTATTTCCCCATCGTTGCCGGCGATAAATCCTGAAACTCTACTTGACGGGTGGGCACGGCGAAAGGCACAATCATTGCTGAATCACTACGTTGGGTTTACATGACATATAACCAAAAAGGGCAAATCTATGCATACCTGTAGCCATGCCGTTGTCGGATGTATGGACTTTCGGATACAAAAGACGGTTGAAAACTTACTGGAGCACCTGAATATTCATCAGGGAACATATGACCGGGTGACATGCGCCGGTGGCGCGGCAAATGTGGATCAGCTTAAAACCCATCTAGGGCTTTCAAAAAAACTTCATGATAGCCACACGGCGGTTCTATCTGTGCATGAGGATTGCGGTGCCGGCGCAAAGAAGGAAGATCTTCTCAAGGCCGCGGAAACGGCGCGTTCGCTTGGATTTGACCCAAAGCTGTTTTATATCAAGCTCGATGGCACGTGGGAGGAGGTTAAAGCAGATTGAGCATTTCCCGGTGTAATCCGCGCGGAATGGCGGCTTACACCGAACATGTATGACGTGGCGTGAAGTGACGATGCTGCATCCGCTTCCAGCAACTACCAAAACCCATTTCCGGGACTATGGTACGCAGTGCGTACTCATTGGAGTAGCAATGGAAAGATGGAACCTTCGATCTACCCTATTCTCAGTTCTCACCGTCGCGCGCTTAAGTAAGCGCTGTCATATCGCCCTAATGGCCCCGCCGCGATCATTCCTTTTTTTGCCCTGACTGTCCCCGGGATTTTACCGCTGCCGCACTCGTTCGATGTTGCTGTGCAAACTTCGACCAACCGTGGCGGCGAAGCAACTGGTAAACAGCCGAGGTGGAAACCTTCCTTCCAGTGCGTCGTTCAAGTTCAGCTTTGAGTTCAGGTATCGGCAACACATCGGTATCTTGAGCCTTTGTAATAAAGGGCGCGAGAAATTTTACCTCTTCATCCAGACTCATCCTGGCGTGATTGCGCAACCCCTTCTTAGTTTTAATCTGTTCGATACCGCATTCGATCCGCTGAAACCGGGTCCTGAGTTTTCCCGTCCGGCTCTTCGATAGCCCAATCACGGTCGCCGTCTGCTCCAGCGATAACCCGAACTCCAGCGGAAGAAGCAACGCCTGGGCAGCCCGTAACGCATCTACGGTTTTAGCCGACGCGATTCTTGCTTTTGCCGTTTCCACAAATTCCCGTCCCGTCGCAGGTCTTGCCATGGCACTCTCAAATTGGGTTGATTATTAAGAACATATAGTGAACCGTCAACGCGCCAAGTTAGCTCTCTCTCGTCTTTATTTTGCAAGCCCTTCTTCGTAACTAGCGATCTGATCTGAGAAACATGATGTGCTGCGGATGGAGGCGATAACCTGGCCCTGTAGTCTTTTTGCTCCGTTATCATCCGAAAAAAACCTCCTAGCGAAATAGAGAAGCAAGGATCCATGGAAGGCGGGCTAAGTCATCCGGAGTGGCGGAATCAACTGGTTCATGCGTACGGCGATGATTTAGATTCCCCCCACGCTCGAAAGGCTTTTTGGCTTCGGCTCTCCTTTGCCGTAACGCAACACGGGATAATGTTGCGTGAAGACCATAACTTCTTCTGCATTCGCTTTTTTACCGCTACTGCGCAGGCGGCTTGCCGCTGCGCAGTAGCGTCCGGTCACCCTCGACGATGAAATAACCCCGGTTATTACAAATGAAACGGTTTTTTTCGCAACAATTAGAACTGTGTTTCCCTCTGGATGCTCCGGGAAAAATACATATTTTTAATATGAGATCGCGGCCCCCTCAAGCCAGTAACAGTCCGAGATCAGGCACATGCCCCCAAATTCCTTCAGCCTGGGACGGAGCGCGGCCGTCACCTTCAGCGCTTGAGCCTCTTGGCATGCGAGAATCACCATGGCATTGTTTTGCTCGAAAAAGATATCGTCCGGACGCCGTGTGCCCCTCGAGCCAAGCCCGCCGGCTGACTTTATGAAGGTGTAGCCACGTATGCCGACGCTATTTAATAAGGTAATGAGATCCTCGAGTTTTTCCTCATCAATTACGATTTCTAACCTCTTCATTGCGATTGCGGAGTCCATTGTTTCCCCCTAGAAAGTGAAAGGTGTCGTATAACTGAGCCACACGGTAGTAATGTAACTTAGCGAAACGTACTATCACCGTGGTAAAGATGCTTTACTAATCTAATACCACTATCCCCATTGATAGTACGTCCATCGTTATTTCGATTTTATGCCAACAATCCTTTGAAGAATTTCGCCATCTCATAGTAGATGGGGACCCCGATGAAGATGTTAAACGGGAAGGTTACCCCTAAGGAAGCTCCAATGGACACCGCCGGATCCGCTTCGGGCACCGCGATGCGCATGGCTGCCGGCGCCGCGATGTATGAACAACTGGCATACAGCACAGAGAGCATCGTCGCACCGCCAAGGGATAAACCGAATGAAGCGCCGAGGAATGCGCCAAAAAACCCGGCGGTCAATGGAAACAGTATGCCAAACCCGATGAGGAATGGGCCTTTTGCCTTGATTACCTGCAACCGCGCTGATGCGAGCAAACCCATTTCCAGCAGGAATAAGGCCAGCACGCCCATGAACAGGTCCATGAACATCTTATCCAGGGGCGAGACAAGTTTTACCATTCCGGCGTAGTAACCGACGATGACTCCGCCAACCATCAGAAAGATACTCGTACCAGTGAGAATCTCATGCAGCAGCTTCCTCCACTCAGTTTTACCCCCCGCTCCTGCCCTTGCAAGGATTGTACCGGTCACCAGAGCGGGTATCTCCATCAACGCCATGATCAGGACCATGTAGCCTTCGGACGTTTCCTTGATACCCTCCAGGAAGGCGATACCCACGGCAAAGGTCACCGCGCTCACCGAACCGTAGTGGGCGGAAATAGCCCCGGAATCCGCTTGACTGAATTTCCCGAGCTTTCTCAATATCGGGTAGGCGGTGAGTGGAATCAGCGCCGCGAGCACAACCATCGACAGCGCGATTGGCAGGACTTCCATGATCTCGTACTTCGCCATCGACACCCCACCCTTGAAACCGATGGCAATCAACAGGAAGATGCTCAGGCTCTTGTATAAGGCCTCGGGGATCTTGAGGTCGGATTTCATCACTCCGGCCAAAACTCCGAGAACGAAGAACAGCACTACAGGTTGTATCGTAGCCATTACGTCATCCTCCTATTGTGATTATTGGTTTTCCTAACGACTTGCATGTTATTTTTCGCTCTGTTGCCGCATCCGCTACCTGACACCACCCTTTTGCGTCGACTCATCCCTCACCCCCCCTCAGAAAGTACTTTTACCCGACCTACCGGAAAAACCCGCGTTTATCATCGTGGTTAACATTTCTCACGGCGCGCTACGTTCATCGCAGCGGCCACGAGGCAAATCCCAATCGCTCTATTCCAAACGCGGCCATCTCGGGAGAACGAGCGGAAAACCATCGCATTAATAGGCTTTTCAATCCCAGTTAACAGTTCGTCATATTTTTTTTGAAACTGAGATAAATAATCGGATTGAAATTAAATCCATAAATGTTTTTAAAAACTTTAACCCCGTTCACACACATCATATTTCGGATCGGTGTTTTCGACAGCGATTTTGCTTGACACACCGCCAATTTTGTGAAAATTAGTTTTCCATTAAATCCCTGCAGCACGTATACATTAAAATATCGTTTTATAGCCTATTGATTTTTAAGGTTATTTTTAGGAATTCCTCGGTTTCGTGTGTTATAAGTGGTCCGAATTACGTGTTAACCAAAAATTAGCATAATGCGTGTGAAGAAAAGATTTCGTATCTGTGATTAATTTGTGAATCGGGCAAACTAAATTAAAATATTTTAAAAAAGTCTTAATTCCTCCCGAAACAAACGTGCGCTTATTGCTTTTGGGTAAATAGTTTAGATGAAGAACCCACGTATTTTTACGCCGCGCCCGGCATGAATGATGCACCGTTGAGGCGTCTTTCACGGCTAAGCACGTTGAAGCGATGTCGAACCTCAACATGGGAAGATGAAAACGAACGCCGGGACCTCAAGTAGATCGCCATGATGAAGAAGCAGGTTGTTGAAATTGGGAAGGAGCATGGCACCGGTGCTGCGGCAAAATCTGAATGGCTAAGGTGTCTTGAGGCGAACGGCGGCCGAGCCACGACCTACAGAGCTACTCGGTTGAGGGGAACACGTTTGAGAGCGCGCGCAAGCGGCGGGATACGTAGGAAGGAACCACCCTCCCCCAGCGCATCATAGGGAATCTGGAGCTAAACTAGGGAAACCAGTGGGTTTTGGAAGGGGCGCGGGGCTAGGGTTGGCAGCAAACGTTGTCTGCTTATGTCGCCACGCCTGCCGGTGATGGCAACGCCCGTCGGCCTGCTCACCTGTTGAGCAGGAAACAGACAGGCTTGGTTCTGGAAAAGGAAGAGACTGGCTCGGTATGACTAACCGGGAAATGTAATGTGAAAGGTTGTTCCTTTTCCCGGAGTGCTGTCAACATCAATGGTCCAGCCGTAGTGATCGCAAATACGTTTGACGATGGCGAGCCCGATGCCCAAACCTTCCCCTTGGGACGTTCCGCGGAAAAAGCGCTCGTAGAGCAGCGGGAGGTAAAAAGGTTCAATGCCAATGCCCGAATCCGAGATCGACAAACGGTTCCGGTTAAAACTGACACGTATGAAACCCCGCTCGGTATACTGCACCGCGTTTCGGAGCAGATTCACGAGAGCCGTGTGCAGCGCCTGCGGATTCAGCGTAAGAACGGCCTTTGGTTCGATTGCCACCTCGAAATTAAGGCGTTTGCGATATATTTCCGTACAGACAGGTTCCACGGCATCATAAACACACTCCGCAAGAGCAACCGGCTCCATGATTCCCAGCGCCTGCTCGCGGGCTAAAAATAGCAAGGCCTGTAATTGCTCTCCCATGCGGGTGGCCGCACTCTCGATCATTCCGATTCGCCCCCGTGCCCTTTCCGGCAGGCTTGGCTCAGTCGCCAGAAGCTCGCAACTTGTCAAAATGGTGGTGATGGGTGTGCGTAACTCATGGCTGACATTGGCGGTAAACTCCTGCTCGCGCCGCAACATACGTGTTATGCGGTTCTGGTAGTCGTCCAGCGCATGCGCGAGCTGCGCCACCTCCTCGTCCTGTCCGGGCTGTATCATGGTTGCGCCTTGCACGTCACCCGGCGCGAGATGCCGGACGCGCTCGGCGAGATCGGTGACTTGTCTGACAAGTACCCCCGCGAGCAGATATCCGACCACCAGGGCAACGCCAACCACCGATAAAAGCGATAAAACGATGAGGAGCCGGAGTTCCTGCTGCCGCAAATCGTGGAGTCCGATTTCATAGGCAACGAGAAACTTAATGCCGTCAACGTGCCTTACCGCGACCCGGATCTCCTCGGGGCCGCGAAACACTTTATGGCGCCTGTAATTCAATCCTTGCAGATAGGTGGGCAGATGCGATTCGTCCGCGGCGTCGCGGACGATATACTTTTCGAGATTGGAGCCCACCTGCGGAACAAAGTCGCTACTGTCGCGATAACGCTGCACGAGATAGTCCATCTCGGCTTCGAGTATCTGCTCGATATGCGCCTGTTCGATATCATCCGAAGCGATATAGAGGCTGATACCAACGGTTCCGACAACAACGATGCAGAATATTGCAAAAGCCAGTGCGACACGCAGGCGTAAACCGCGCTTAACTCCGGCCACGAGAAATCAGGCGGTAACCAAGGCCATGAACTGTTTCGATTGGATCATATCCTCCGGCCCGGCTTAGCGCACGGCGTAGTTCGTGCATATGACTACGCAAGGTATCACTGGTACCCTGCTCATCGCCCCAAACTTCCGATTCCAATTCTCTTCGGCTGAACACCCGGCCGGGTTCACCCATCATAATGGCAAGCAGCCTAATACATTTTGGTGGCAGCTTGACGCTCGCACCGGCAAATTGTATAGATAGTGTCTTGGGGTCGAACGAGAGATCCCCCGTTTCGAGCATGCGACTGGTGACTTTCCCGCCATGACGCTTATGCATGGCGACGAGGCGGGCCTCAACTTCCTTCAGCGCAAACGGCTTAACCAGATAATCATCCGCGCCGCAATCGAACCCTTTAAGTTTATCGTCCAGCGTATCTCGGGCGGTAAGCATCAGTACCGGCGTGTCGATATCCGCTTCCTTGCGGAGTTTCCGGCACAACGTAATGCCATCCATACCCGGCAATCCAAGATCAAGCAGAATTCCGTCGAATTTTTGCGTTACAGCAAGATGCAGGCCGGTAATTCCATCTGCGGCAGCATCCACGCTGTGACCACGCGCCTCGAGAAAATCGTAAAGGTTGGTGGCGATCGCGGGGTCGTCTTCAATAATAAGTATATGCACTGGCGATTTTGTTAAGCTTGTTCTAGCCGAACCACTTGAATTTACCCGTTTTTCACCTATTTGCACCGAAAAATTGACCATGTTTGGGTTGGGTCAGTATCTGTTTCCATAACTGGCCTGTTCGCTTAAAACCCGAATTTAGCACATCTTCGTATTGGTTGTCGCCATTAACATGTTCTATAAAATATATCTAGTGCTGTCGATATTTCCTGCTGATACTGTGAACCGCTTCCACAAGTGTCAAAGCGCTTTCTGGAGGCGTGTACTGGGAAATGCCATGTCCTAGATTGAAGACGTGGCCGCTGCCATTACCATAACCCGACAGGATTTTTTCAACTTCAGCGGCAATTACTTCCGGCGAAGCGAACAGTACGGCCGGGTCGAGATTTCCCTGCAGAGCAACCTTGTGACCCACACGCCGCCGGGCTTCGGCAATATCCACAGTCCAGTCCAGTCCAACCGCGTCACAACCGCTGTCAGCAATGCTCTCGAGCCACAGCCCGCCGCCCTTGGTAAAAACAATATTTGGAATGCGCTCTCCGTTATGCTCATGTTTTAGTCCAGCCAGGATCTGGCCAATATAACGCAGGGAGAATTCCCGATAGGCAGCATGAGATAGAGCTCCGCCCCAAGTATCGAAAATCATTACCGCCTGGGCCCCGCATTCGATCTGGGCATTCAGATAGGCCGTAACAGCCTGAGCATTAATGTTAAGGATGTGATGCAACAGATCGGGCCGCTGATACAGCATGGTTTTGATCTGGCGAAAATCGGTCCCGCCGCAACCTTCAACCATGTAGCAGGCTAACGTAAACGGGCTACCTGAAAATCCGATCAGGGGAATCCTGTTATCCAGCGTCTTCCGAATTTGGGTCACCGCATCCAGCACATAGCGAAGATGTGCATCCGGATCGGGTACCGCAAGTGCGCGAATCTCCCATTCCTCGCGCAAAGGGCGCTCAAACTTGGGCCCTTCCCCTTCGGAAAAATAAAGACCCAACCCCATTGCATCGGGTATCGTTAGAATGTCCGAGAACAGTATCGCCGCATCGAGCGGGAATCGCGCGAGCGGCTGCATGGTGACTTCAGTCGCGTAATCCGGATTCTTGCATAAAGCGAGAAAACTGCCGGCGCGGGAACGGGTCTGGTTATACTCAGGCAAATAGCGGCCGGCCTGGCGCATCAGCCACACCGGCGTGTAGTCCGTGGGCTGGCGCAGGAGAGCCCGCAACAACGTATCATTTTTTAATTTTGTCATTCGCGTCCATTCAACCGCACAGTTCAGAAAAGAGACTCGGCATTTTCCTCTTGCCACCTGGCCCGGATTCGGACGAGGGAAGGGACGCCGACCATGACGGACGGGCCGAACCCACGATATTACCAGCGATTGACTTTCAGGTATATGCTCATCGGCTGGCAGTTGCCATGGCTGATCCATTGCCATACCTATGCCAACCAAAGCGGCATAGGCCGTTTAGGACGTTCGGTTCTCCTGAATCAGAGGGTCTCATTGGAAGGTCCTGCGAACCGCAGACGCTGCATCAGGCGTTCAGCGCTCTTCGATTGTAAACAGCTTCCGATATTCACGTATGGCGTAGCGGTCAGTCATGCCTGCAATATAGTCTGCAATCGCCTGATACCCATCCTGAGTATATTTCGATTGAAATGCCGGCGGGAGCAACCGTATATCCGAATGAAACGCCTTAAAAAGCATTTCGACGGTGTGACGCGCCTTGGCGCTCATGCGCGCCACCTGATAGTGCCGATAAAGATGGTCGCGCAGGAATTTTTTCAATTCCTGCTGCTCCTGCCGGATTTTATTGCTGAAACCAATCAGGGCAGGCGCTTCCCGCACCATTGATAAACCTTCCGGCGCGGCCTCTGCAATATTTCTTGCGCTTTGCTCGGTCAAATCCGATACCAGCGTATTGATCATGCGTCGCACCGTCTCGTGAATGAGACGCCGGCCAGAGATTCCGGGATACGCGGTTCTGGCGGCGGCTAAATGGCGGGAGAAGATTTTCACTTCTCCAAGCTGTTCCTCGGTAATCAGCCCGGAGCGCAAGCCGTCATCGACATCATGGTTGTTATACGCTATTTCATCGGCAAGATTGGCGAGCTGCGCCTCCAACGAGGGGCGCCTGTCGGTGAGAAAACGTTCGCCCACGTCACCCAGCTGGGCGGCTTTTTTTCTTGCGCAATGTTTAAGAATGCCTTCACGGGTTTCGAAGCACAGATTCAAGCCGTCGAATCCACCGTAATGCTCTTCAAGTACATCTACCACCCGCAGGGACTGAAGATTGTGTTCAAAGCCACCATACTCTTTCATGCAATCATTCAGAGCGTCCTGCCCCGCATGCCCGAATGGCGTATGCCCCAGGTCATGCGCCAGCGCGATTGCCTCGACCAGGTCTTCGTCAAGACGCAAGTTGCGGGCTACGGACCGACCGATTTGCGCCACTTCCAGACTATGCGTCAGGCGCGTGCGGAATAGGTCTCCCTCGTGATTGACGAAAACTTGAGTCTTGTATTCGAGCCGGCGGAAGGCGGTGGAATGGATGATACGATCGCGATCACGTTGAAAAAATGTCCGTCCGGGAGACAACTCTTCGGCAATTTGGCGTCCGCGCGAGTTTGCCTGCGATACCGCATAAGGGGCTAATTCAAGCATTGGCTGTGCATTCAGCAAGAGTTTTAATCAGCAGGCTGCTGGGTACGTCCCCCCGAACCTCAGCCTCGCCAATGCGTTTGAGTAATACAAAACGCAGTTTCCCCGCCTCGACTTTCTTATCCAGTCCCATCAGGCGCAAATATGTTTCCGCGCCCAGATTCGGCGCAATCACGGGAAGCTTGGCCTGTACGAAAAGATCCCTGATTCGCTTCACGTCAGTGCGACTGATCATGCCCATTCGATGCGACAGGTTCGCTGCCAGCATCGTGCCCGCCGCCACCGCTTCGCCATGCAGCCAGACACCATACCCCATCGCATTCTCGATCGCGTGCCCGAATGTATGCCCCAGGTTCAGCAGCGCGCGCATACCGCTTTCACGCTCATCCGCCGCCACGACCTCGGCCTTATTTGCGCAGCTGCGCTCGATGGCTTCCACCAGAATCACCGCATCCCGCGCTAACAGCCCTTGCATATTGGCCTCAATCCACTCCAGGAAGACGGGGTCGCGGATGAGGCCGTATTTGATAATCTCGGCAATGCCCGCGTGCAACTCCCGATCCGGCAAGGTATTCAGCGTTTCGATGTCTGCCAGGACTGCACGCGGCTGATAAAAAGCGCCGATCATATTCTTGCCAAGGGGATGATTGATGCCGGTCTTGCCGCCGACCGACGAGTCAACCTGCGCCAGAAGCGTCGTGGGAATCTGGATAAAAGGAACACCGCGCAGATATGACGCCGCGGCAAATCCGGTCAAATCACCAACAACGCCGCCTCCTAAAGCCAGGACAGCAGTGCTGCGTTCGCACCGGTTCGTCAGGAGAGCATCGAATATGCAGTTTAGTGTTTGCCAATTTTTATATTCTTCCCCGTCGGGGAGAATAATAGGGACCGATGTAACCCCTTGAGCATCAAGGCTGGCACGCAACCGTCCCATATAAAGGGGGGCCACCGTGGCATTGGACACGATTGCGACGCGCTGCTGCGTCAGATGGCGCGAGATAAATTGAGGCTGACTCAAGATACCGCTACCGATATGTATCGGGTAGCTGCGCTCGCTCGGCGCGGGAGTAAGGTTAACCGTAATCGTCTTCATGGCGCGAACCGGAATGGCTCCGCAGTGTGGCTCTTAATGAGTTATGCTTGGCGAAGCCAGGATAAGGTGAAATAAATTTTTACGGCTTTACCACTACCAGTATGACCACCGCGATCAGAATCAGGACTGGGATTTCGTTAAACCAGCGGTAATAAACGTGCCCGTGGCGGTTGCGATCATGCTTGAAATCGGCAAGAAGTCTTCCACAGTACAGGTGATATGCGACTAGTATTAACACGAGTACCAGTTTGGCATGAAGCCAACCGCCCGTAATGCCGTAACCCAGCCACAGCCACAGCCCCAACGCCACTGCCAACACAGCACTCGGCGTCATTATGCCATAGTAGAGTTTGCGCTCCATCACCTTGAAACGCTCGAGACCGAGCGAATCGCTGGTTGTAGCATGGTAAACAAACAGCCGCGGTAGATAAAACAGGCCCGCAAACCAGGCCACGACGAAAATAATATGGAAGGATTTGACCCAGAGCATCTGGTTAATTTAGACAGGAAAGACTGACTAGTTCATCCGGCTGCGCGTCAGAGGCGACCACAAGACGTATCCAAGCGCACCTTCCAGCCAGCCCGCAAATGCTGCTCGCTGGAGGACTGCCGATACAGGCATTATCCCGCTTGCAGCTGAGCTGAACAGAGCGCCGCAAAGCTTTTGAACAATTATGCGACGCTCTGCAGGTTCCGCCAACTCATCCAATCATTGGAGCCGAAAAGTACGGGGAATATTTATATAGCGTGTGAGCACGAATCGAAGCGCTATATTACATCGCAACAACCTCGATTTCTGGTTCGATCGCCCTTAGCATATTCTGAATACCCCTGAGCGTGCCTGAGATCGAACTGGGACAGGTGCCACACGCCCCTTGGTAATGAACGCTGAGCTTGTTGCCATCCAGAGCAAGGACATGGAGATCGCCGCCGTCGTTTTGCAGGTAGGGGCGTATCTCCTCGTCGAGCATTTCGTTGATCGCATCAAGGCGTTTCTGGTCCTCGGGACTTAATCCAGCGATCGCAGTCCCGGCGGCCGCGACTGTAGCGGCTGAGTGCGCATCTGCCGCAGGCGCAGCGCGGATCGGATCGGCCACTTCACGCGCCAGATCCTGCCAGTCTGCCCCGCCATCCTGGGTGATCGTGATCCAGCGATCGACATAAAATACGTTGGTCACGTGGTCTATATCGAATAGCGCCTCGGCAAGCGGATCGCCCAGCGCCTGCTCGGCATTGTCGTATGAGCGTGTCACCCCCCAGGTCAGCGGTTCCTTCAGAATGAACTTTAACGCGTTCCGGTTCGGGGTACCCTCGATTTCAGCTATTTTAGGCATTTCCAGTTCCTTCAGGGGAGCTCTGAACAAGTCCTGTGGAGCTCGTCAGAAATCTTTAAGCATCTCCTATCGCGGCATGCATGGGATCATCTTCCGCCTCGGTCGAGGTAGTCGTAACCGAGTTCAGCGCCGCATGCAGCGTGTGCCAAGGCAAAATAGCGCATTTTACGCGCGTTGGCAGATCGCGCACACCGGCGAATACCGTAAGCCGTCCCAAGTGATGGCCGTCATTTAAGTTGAGCGTGCCCGTAGCCATCTCGCGGAATTCCTTTATCAACGTCTCCGCGTTGGAACGGGTCTTGCCTTTAACAACCGTCGTCATCATCGAGGCAGACGCCTTGCAGATGGCGCATGACTCACCATGGAACGCAATGTTGTCGATCCGCTCCCCGTCTAGATTAAGCTCGATGTCGAGATGATCGCCACAAAGCGGATTATGGCCAACCGCGTGATGGGTCGCCTTATCCAGCGTGCCGTAATTTCGAGGCTTTTTATTGTGGTCGAGAATAACCTCTTGATAAAGGGACTTGGAGTTCATCACGTAAAAACCTTTTGCACAGTTCGAATGCCCGAGATAAACGCGTCCACCTCGGCCATGGTGTTATAAAACGCAAACGAAGCGCGCGTTGTCGCTGGGACTTTGAGGCGCAGCATCACCGGTTGTACGCAATGATGACCAGTGCGGACGGCAACGCCTTCTTGATTCAATAGCGTGCCGATGTCATGCGGATGCACCCCCTCCATCACAAATGAAAGTACCGCTGTTTTCCTTGCGGCGGTCCCAACAACGCGGATGCCCGGTATATGAGATATTTGCTCCGTTGCGTAGTTCAGCAGCTTAAGTTCATATCCTGCAATGGTGTCCAGGCCGATGGCGGACAGATAATCAACCGCCGCACCGAGGCCAATTGCGGCCGCGATCGGGGGCGTGCCGGCCTCGAACTTGTGCGGGATGGAATTATATGTCGTCTTTTCAAACGTCACCGACAGAATCATATCCCCGCCACCTTTGTAAGGCTGCATTCGCTCAAGTAACTCAGCCTTTCCATAAAGTACCCCAATGCCGGTCGGTCCGCACAGCTTGTGGCCGGAAAAAGCATAGAAGTCGCAATCCAGATCCTGAACGTCCACCAGCATATGCGGCGCGGCCTGCGCGCCGTCGACCAGTACCGGGACGCCCCGCTCGTGGGCAAATTTAATCATTTGCTTGACAGGATTAATGGTGCCGAGGGCATTTGACACATGCATTACACCAACGAATCTTGTGCGCGCGGTAAAAAGCTTCTCGTATTCGTCGACAAGAAGTTCGCCCGCATCGTTGATGGGCACCACGCGAATCTTCGCGCCTTTCTCTTCGGCGAGCATTTGCCACGGCACGATGTTCGAATGATGCTCGAGCGTGGTCAGAATGATCTCGTCGCCTGCGCGGATATATTTGCGGCCATAGCCGTGCATGACAAGGTTGATCGAATCGGTCGTGCCGCTGGTAAAAATAACCTCCCGATCCTCACGCGCATTGATGAAATGCTGCAGCTTGCGGCGCGAGGCCTCGTATTCCGCTGTTGCCGTTTCCGATAAATAATGTACTCCGCGGTTGATATTCGCATGTTCGCTGGTCTGGTAGCGCACCAGGCGATCGATGACTGGTTTCGGCATCTGGCTTGATGCGGCGTTATCAAGATAAACCAATGGATTTCCTTCAACCTGGAGCTTCAGGATCGGAAAATCAGCACGGATGTGTTCAACGTCGAACATTGAAGTGAATTCCGGTTGCAAAGCAGAATCAATGAGCTTCATGATCAGGTTTTTTTAGTCTGTTCGAGCACAGTCTGCTCGAGCCGATGTTTAAGCGAAGCAATGGGGATACGGTCGATTATTTCCGCGCCGAAGGCATAAGTCAGCAGATTGCGTGCCGTAGTTTCCGTAAGGCCGCGGCTCTTGAGATAAAAAAGTTCCTCGTTATCCAGTTGCCCAACCGTCGCACCATGCGCGCATTTCACGTCATCCGCAAAGATTTCAAGCTGTGGCTTTGTGTCGACGCGCGCCCTGGCACTCAGGAGCAAGTTGCGGCTTGATTGTGCAGAATCAGTACGCAGGGCTCCCGCGCGCACGAGAATCTTGCCATTGAATACCGCGTGCGCAGCGCCGTCCACAATACATTTATGTGACTGACGGCTCGTACCATACGGTTTCGCGTGATCGATACAGGTATGAGTATCGGCGAGCTGGCGGCCTTTTATCAAAGCCAAGCCGTCGATGACGCACTCCGCTCCCTCCGCCGCAAGCGTCGCATTCAGGTCATAGCGGGAAATACGCCCGCCAAGCGCGATACTTACAGACCGATAGCAGCCGCCTTGCGCCACCGATACCGCGCAGTTTGCGATGTGAAACGACTCCAGGCTATCGCGCTGCACCCTCACGTGGGTAACCGTGGCATTATTCTCAAGAGCAACCTCGGTCACCGCGTTGGTTACATATGCGTCGTCCTGCAAGGAAACGTAATCCTCAACCATTGTTACCGCGCTACCCGCCTGAGCAATCAATAGGCACCGGGGGTGGATTGCCGCTCCCGCCTGCGTCGCGATGAATAACACGTGCACCGGCTTCCGTACCTTGGCGTCGCGAGGCGCAATGATCAGCGCTCCATGGTGCAGGTAGGCAGTATTGACCGCAGCGAATAAATTGTTTTCGAAACCCGCGAGGCGGCCGAGATGTGGCTCGATTACCGAGGCGTGCGTCGCTACTGCCGTCGACAGATCAGTGACAACCAGACCACTGTCTTCCATCAAATCCGGCTGACTGGACAACTCCGGCATGAACGCCCCGTCCACAAACACCAGCCTGATCGCTGCCTCATCCAGATGAAAATGCCGTGCATCTATCGCATGCGCTGGGGCGTGCGATGGGCGCAACGACAGCCGGGTGAGCGGAGATATGTCGGTAAAGCGCCACTCCTCATCGCGCGTAGTCGGCACCTGCAGCGTCCCCGCGCGCTCGACAGCACTGGCGCGCAGTTGGTTAAACCAGGCCAGGGGACTGGGCGGGAGTTGAGGCCGCCCCTGAAGGATGCTATTAAGATAGCCGTTGCTGACCACCGCACTCATGCTCATGCGCCAGCGGTGGCAGGCTGCCCGGCGCCAACCCAGTCATAGCCGCGCGTCTCGAGTTCAAGCGCAAGCTCCTTGCCACCCGTCTTGACGATCCGGCCCGCGCGCATCACGTGCACAAAATCCGGCACGATGTAGTTAAGCATACGCTGATAATGCGTTACCAATACAATGGCGTTGTCGGCAGTGGACAGCTTGTTCACTCCATTGGTCACGATCCTGAGCGCGTCAATGTCCAGACCGGAGTCGGTTTCGTCCAAAATCGCCAGCCGTGGCTCCAGCAGCGCCATCTGCAAGATCTCGTTGCGCTTCTTCTCACCGCCGGAGAAACCTTCATTCACGCCGCGATCAAGAAAATCCGGATTCATTTCCAGCAGTTTCATTTTGTCGCGTACAAAATCCTCAAACTCAAGCGGATCAAGCTCGTCCTTTCCGCGTTGTGCCTGCACGGTGTTATACGCGAGACGTAAAAAATGACTATTGGCGACGCCGGGTATCTCGATCGGATATTGAAAGGCCAGAAACACGCCCGCACGGGCACGCTCCTCCGGTTTGAGATCGAACAGGTCTCGGCCTTCGAATATTACCGAGCCCCCGGTCACCTGATACGCGCTGTGTCCGGCAAGCACCTTGGCGAAAGTGCTTTTGCCCGAACCATTGGTGCCCATGATGGCATGTACTTCACCGCTTTTCACGGTGAGATCGATGCCCTTGAGGATCTCAATGCCATCAACGGTAGCCCGTAGTCCCCGTACTTCCAGCAAAGTCTTGCTGCCGTCGAGTATCATCCAACACTCCCCTCAAGTTTGAATCCAAGCAGCTTGGTCGCCTCGACCGCGAACTCCATTGGCAACTGTTGAAATACATCCTTACAGAAACCATTTATGATCATCGATACCGCTTCCTCGTTGCCGATCCCGCGCTGTGCAAAGTAGAACAACTGATCCTCGCCGATCTTGGACGTGGATGCCTCATGCTCGACCTTCGCCTCCTGGTTACGGACCTGAATGTAAGGAAACGTGTGCGCTCCGCATTGGTCGCCAATCAGCATTGAGTCGCATTGCGAATAATTTCGCGCACCAGCCGCGGTCGGAGCAATCCTGACGAGCCCCCGGTAGCTGTTATTCGAATGCCCAGCCGAGATACCTTTGCTCACAATCGTGCTGCGAGTATTTTTTCCGATGTGGATCATTTTGGTACCGGTATCCGCCTGCTGATAATTGTTGGTGACCGCCACTGAATAGAACTCTCCGACAGAATTGTCTCCCTGCAAAATACAGGAAGGGTACTTCCAGGTAATTGCCGAACCGGTTTCAACCTGGGTCCACGAAATACGGGAGTTGACGCCTTTGGCGAGCCCGCGCTTGGTAACAAAATTGTAAATTCCACCCAAGCCGTTTTCGTCGCCTGCGTACCAGTTCTGTACGGTCGAGTATTTGATATCGGCATTATCGAGCGCGATCAGCTCGACCACCGCGGCGTGGAGCTGGTTAGTGTCGAATTTGGGCGCGGTGCATCCTTCCAGATAAGACACTGACGCTCCTTCCTCGGCAACTATCAAGGTACGCTCGAACTGTCCTGATTCTTCGGTATTGATGCGAAAATAGGTAGACAAATCCATCGGACACTGGACACCTTTGGGAATGAAGCAAAACGTCCCGTCCGTGAAAACCGCCGAGTTGAGCGCAGCGTAATAATTGTCTCCCACCGGCACGACTGTGCCGAGGTATTGCCTCACCAGTTCCGGGTGCATCTGAACGGCTTCCGAAATCGAGCAGAAGATAATCCCAACCTCTGCCAGCTTCTGCTTGTAAGTCGTCGCAACTGAAACGCTATCAAAAATTACATCGACCGCGACCCCGGCAAGCGCGGCGCGCTCGTGCATTGGGACGCCAAGTTTCTCGAACGTGCGCAGCAACTCGGGATCGACTTCATCCATGCTGCTCAGTTTCTTTTTCGGCTTTGGGGCTGCGTAATAACTGATCGCCTGAAAATCAATCCTGGGATATTTTACATTTGGCCATTTCGGCTCGTCCATCTTGAGCCACTGGTGATAGGCCTTGAGACGGAAATCCAGCATCCATGCCGGTTCGCCTTTTTTTGACGAAATGAGTTTGATGATATCTTCGTTTAGCCCTTTCGGGGCAATATCCGACTCGATGTCGGTGACGAAACCGTGCTTGTACGGCTGATTGACCAGATTTTGTAATACTGCACTCATGAGATTGCTCCAATATCGTTCGCGTCGAAGATGATCACGGTAACCGTCCTTTATCGAAAGCTTCTCGACCTCCGTCTTCGTTACTCGCAAACAAGGCTAAACCTTGGCGGGCTCCTTCAGGCTGAAGCTTTCCCCACAGCCACACATGTGGTCAATGTTGGGGTTATCGAGGCGGAACGAATCGTTAAGACCTTCCCGTATAAAATCGACACGTGAGCCATCAAGAAACGCCAGAGTACCGGCATCGACCACCAGGCTGGCATCATGAGACGCAAAAATCTCATCACCTTGACGAAGCTCGTCAGCGTAGTCGAATGTGTAAGCAAACCCGGAGCACCCTACTTTCTTCACACCGATGCGCAAAGCCAGTCCTTTGCCCCGCTTGGCAAGTTGTTTACGGATTTGCTTTGCCGCGTTTTCGGTTAATGTTATCGCCATCATTGTCTCCAGTTTCTATCCCCGTAGGACGATCAAAATGACGTAAAGTTTTGCGCCGGGTGCTTTATCAGGCGGAAATTACCGCACGTTCCCGTTCGGGCATTACCTTTTCGGGCATGGTCTTGTCAGATATCACCGTGCGCATATCCAGCATCTGGACTACGCCCTTCTCTCTCAATTTACGTTCATCATGTCTTGCTTTCTGGTCATCGACCAGTTGTTTCAAACTGACCGCGCCAAGATGATCGAAAATAAGATCATTGAGCTTGACCCACAGATCGTGCGTCATGCATTTCTTGTCGTTGTGGCAATTCTCCTTGCCACTGCACTGGGTGGAGTCTATCGGTTCGTCAACCGCCAGGATAATCTCGGCGATCGAGACTTGCGCGAGATCCTTGGCGATGTAATACCCGCCGCCCGGGCCTCGAACACTGTCGACAAGCCCGCGCTGCCGCAATTTCGCGAACAATTGCTCAAGATAAGATAACGAGATTTGCTGACGCTGGCTGATTTCGGCCAGTGTCACCGGACGGGTGCTCCGCTGCATGGCCAGGTCCAACAGCGCCGTTACTGCAAACCGTCCTTTCGTTGTTAGCCTCATAATAAACTCCTTCCTCTTACTATCGTGATTCCGTTGAAATAGAGAACATCGTCCTAAACCAAGTCGGTCAATACACGACTGATTTAGTCAACTATAAGATACTTGATAGATTTAGTCAACTATAATGCCCGCTCATGAGAGCAGAGTCACTAAAAACAGATTTAGGCCGGAGGGAGTTTATGACGTCAAGTGCGGCGACGCAGCCCCATATGGGCTTTCACCAATTCGATAGCCTGATGGCGAAACAGGTCTCCGCGGGTGTCTTTCACCCACATATGCAATAGACCAATAAAGAAGAGATGGGTGTCTACAGCCAGCTGGGAGGAATCGTGAGACGGGTGTAACTGATTTTGAACGCTGGCGCGTTCGTAAACCAATCGCAGTTTTTGAAAGATACCGGAGCAATTCGACAGGATCTGCTGCAAAACCGTTGCGAACTCATCCACATATTCGCACTTGATCATCATGATTTCGTAAATTTCTCGCGTTTCGACACTGTCCGACAGAACTTGAATAGTCCCGCACAAAAAATTTTCGATGCAGGTAAGGGGATCTTCAGAGCCCTCAACGAGGAGCGTATCATCCATGCGATCGATCAGTGGCAACAATACCTGCTCGCGCATGGCCTGAAACAAATCAAGTTTATTGTTGAAATGCCAATAAATTGTGCCCCGCGTGACGCCAGCCTGGAGAGCGATGTGTTCCATGGTCGTTCGGCTGACGCCGCGCACGAGGAACACCTGCCGCGCCGCCTCAATAAGCTTTTGCCGCGTTAATTCCGCGTTTTCCTTTGTTTTCCGGGCCATCGTTAGAAATAATTCCGATTCCTGTTTACATATCCAATCTTTTGTTCGTATAATTTACATACATACATGAATGTATGCAACAGATTTGTGTGCTTTCGTATGCAACAGATTCGTTTAACCCGCTCGTTTTACCGGATGGAGCTAAGATGTCAGATGCCGGACAATATAAAAATAACCGAAGCGACCAATTAATGGTCGGTAACTGGACGCTAACTTTAGTCGCTATTATATGCATTGCGCTAACCGCGTGCAGCAAAAATGATCAGGCTGCAGCTCAGCCATCTGCGGGCACGGCGCTTCCTGTCAGCGTAATTGAAGTTCGGCCGACCAGTGTGCCGATCAGCGCAGAGGCGGTTGCTCAAACCGAAGGGGCCAAGGAGGTTGAAAT
>NZ_QAOU01000010.1 GCF_003050965.1 Nitrosospira sp. Nsp2
GGCATTGCAGCACAAATCATCACCCGCTACTCCAACCTGACCGATGTTGTCTGGAACGGACAGAGCAAAGTCATCCTCAACAACCGGATCGTACCCTGATCTGACCGGCTGACAGACTGAAATCAATACGGCCCTGCTCGCACAACCGCGCGAGCGGGGCCGTATCATTTCGTGCGATCACTGTGCTGGTGTTACTGTACGGGACCGATAACAAGTGATACGTTATTCATTCCCTGCCGGAACAAGGACCTCGCGGTTGCCATTCGTTTGCATCGCTGAGACAAGGCCGGCACGTTCCATTTCCTCGATCAACCTCGCCGCCCGGTTATATCCGATGCGCAGATGCCGCTGTACGAGCGAAATAGACGCGCGACGGGATTTGAGCACCACCGCGACAGCTTCATCATAAAGCGGGTCGCCCTCGCCGTTTCCTTGTCCGGCCATCCCTCCATTCTCATTTCCGCCGTTCTCTTCTTCAACTGCGCTCAGCACGCCATCCACATAACGCGGTTCACCATGCTCTTTCAGGTAATTCACGACCCGGTGAACCTCCTGATCGGCGACAAAAGCACCGTGAACACGCTGTGGATATCCGCTTCCGGGGGGGAGATAAAGCATGTCCCCCTGGCCCAGCAGCGCTTCTGCGCCCATCTGATCTAGTATGGTCCGGGAGTCCACCTTGCTGGACACCTGAAACGCCACCCGCGTTGGAATATTGGCTTTGATAAGCCCGGTGATCACGTCTACCGAAGGGCGCTGTGTGGCAAGCAGTAAATGTACGCCCGCAGCGCGGGCTTTTTGCGCAAGCCGTGCAATCAACTCTTCGACTTTCTTGCCCACCACCATCATCAAGTCGGCAAGTTCGTCAATTACCACCACTATCAATGGCATCTCTTCCAGCGGCTCCGGCGTATCTGGGGTCAAACTGAACGGGTTGGTAAGCGGCTTCTCGTCCCGCATCGCGTCCCTTACTTTTTGATTGTACCCACCAAGATTGCGTACCCCCAGCGCTGACATCAGCTTATAACGCCGTTCCATTTCCGCCACGCACCATCGCAGGGCGCTTGCCGCCTGCCGCATATCCGTCACTACCGGCGCCAACAGGTGCGGAATGCGCTCATAAACGGACAATTCAAGCATTTTCGGGTCAACGAGAATCAGCCGCACCTGTTCAGGGGTAGCTTTGTAGAGCAGGCTCAGTAGCATGGCGTTAATTGCGACCGATTTTCCCGAGCCGGTCGTACCCGCGACCAAAACATGAGGCATTTTCGCCAGGTCCGCGCATACCGGGTGGCCTCCTATATCCTTACCCAGCGCGATGGTCAACGGAGACCCCATGTCGGCATAAGCCTGCGAACTCAATATTTCCGAAAGCCGCACCACTTGACGCCTGGGATTAGGAATTTCCAGCCCCATACTGGTTTTGCCGGGGATCGTTTCGACTACGCGTATGCTTACCACCGACAGGGACCGGGCCAGGTCCTTCACGAGATTGAGAATCTGGTTACCTTTCACGCCAACAGCAGGCTCGATTTCGTATCGGGTAATGACCGGACCAGGGTATGCGGCCACCACTTTGACCTCTACACCAAAATCGATCAATTTTCGTTCAATCAGGCGCGACGTAAATTCAAGCGTGTCACTCGATAGCACTTCGACATCCTTCTTCACCGGCTCATCAAGGAGGTGTAACGGCGGCAGGGGCGAGTCCGGCAAATCAATAAACAGTGGCGTCTGTTTCTCCTTGATCACCCGTGGAGACTTGGCAATGACAGTCGCCGGCTGCTCGATATGCAAAGGTGGATTTTCCTGAAAACGTTTTTTTCCCATCTCCACCAATTCATCGCGTTTAATCGCCGAAACCGCGCCGGCGCGGCGGTCTTGCCAGTCCTCCCAGTGGCGCTTGACGAACAGACAACTCCCCTCGACTACGGCACCGAGCTTCTCGACGAAGCGCAACCACGACAAGCCGGTAAACAGGCTGAAACCGATCGCGATCAGTATTAACAGCGCGAGCGTCGCGCCGGTAAACCCGAGCGTCTGGGACAAATGCTTGCTGATAACAAGGCCCAGTACGCCGCCTGGGGTCTGAGGCAGTGTCATATTAAGCGTATATAGCCGCAGCGCCGCAAGCCCGCTGCTCGCAGCCAGCAACACAGTAAAACCGGCGACGGAGAGAAATAGCGGGCGGCGATCGAATATCCCCCCGTCGATGCGGTGGTAGATCCACGACACCAGAAAGACAAAAAAAAGCACCACCCACCAGGCCGAGACGCCGAATAGATACAGCAGCAAATCCGCGAGCCAGGCCCCGGCCAGGCCCCCGGGGTTGCCTGCGGCGGAAGTTTCGCCGCTGTGTGACCACCCCGGATCGGCGCGATCATAACCCTGCAATATCAGCGCCAGATAAAGGGCCACGCCCAGCAGCGCAAGCCCGGCAGACTCGCGCAGCAGCCTGACGGCCCGGGGTGGCATGGGATTGGAGCCCGTTTTTTTTGCCATCGGCTTGTTGACAAAGCTCATGGATAATTACTGGCTAAGGAAAAGCAAACAAGATAGGGCTTGATTATATAGCGTTAAGCCAGACGGGCACGGTTAGCGGAAAAGCAGCGCCCGTGAATTAAGCTCGACTCCATTCTTTTACTTAGGCGCGGTTATGAGCCTGCTCTTCCATATCCCCAAACTTTTCGTCCAGGATTTCAATCCAGTGCGCGACCGGCAATTTCGCGCCGCTCCGTATATGCATGAGGCAGCCAATATTGGCTGTCGCTATTCTTTCGGGGTCGTCAGACTGCAATGCAGTTACCTTATTTTTGAGCAGTTGTTGGGATAACTCCGGCTGCAGAATAGAATAGGTGCCGGCGGAGCCACAGCACAGGTGGGCGTCTGGCACATCAGTCAATTGAAAGCCCGCACTTACAAGAATTTTTTCCACTACGCCGCGAATACGCATGCCATGTTGCAACGTGCAGGGAGAATGAAAGGCAAGCCTGGCGCCTTTTTTTCGTTTGGGCAAGTTGTCGAGAAGCAAAGCAAGCTTTTGGGCTTCAGCTTCAAGGACTTCGCTGATGTCCCTGGTCAATTCCGAAATGCGCGCCGCCTTTTCCGCGTACGCGGTGTCATGCCTCAATAGATGACCGTATTCCTTGACCGTCACGCCGCAACCGCTGGCGGTCATGACGATCGCTTCCACCTGCCCCCCAGGCTGGACGTACGGCCACCATGCGTCCACATTGCGTCGCATATAATCCATGCCTTCCTGCTGGGCATTAAGGTGGTAAGACAGAGCCCCGCAGCAACCCGCATCCGGTGCCTTGATAAGCGAAATGCCCAGCCTGTCGAACACGCGCGCGGCTGAGGCGTTAATCTGGGGCGCCAACGCCGGCTGAACGCAGCCTTCGAGTACCAGCATCCGGCGGTTATGACGCAAAGGGGGCCAGGCAGCTCCGGATTCTCGGGATGATGTTTCATGCTTGAGCAGAGATACGGAGTTCTTCAGCCCACCCGGCAGTAGGGGGCGGGTAAACCGTCCCAGTTTCATCAGTGCTCCAACAACGCCCGGCCTGGCTAACGTCTGGCGAAGCGCATATCGCATCGAACCGTCAACCAGCCGCCGGCCCACTTTCTTTTCAACAATACCCCGACCAATATCCACCAGCCGCCCGTAGCGAACTCCCGACGGACAAACCGTCTCGCAGGCGCGACAGGTAAGGCACCGGTCAAGATGCAACTGCGTCTTTTCGGTGACGGGCGCGCCTTCCAATACCTGCTTCATGAGGTAAATCCGCCCGCGCGGACTATCCAGTTCATCGCCCAGCAATTGGTATGTGGGGCAGACGGCAAGACAGAATCCGCAATGCACGCAGCTCCGCAGTATCTCGTCTGCTTCCTGTCCTTCCGCAGTATTCTTGATGAAATCGGCCAGATTGGTTTGCATATTATATTTCCGGATACATTCTGCCCGGATTAAGTATACCTGCGGGATCGAATTTTTCCTTGAGGCGGCGGGTGATCCTCATCATTTGCGGCGTGAGCAGATGAAATACCGCAGCGGAAGACTCGCCATGGCGAAACAATGTCGCGTGTCCCCCCGCGGTGCTCGCTGTTTCCCGCACCGCTACTTGCAACGCGTCTCCTTCGTCATCAGCTGAGAGCCAACGTAACGCTCCACCCCACTCAATCAATTGCGCTCCCGGCAGCGAAAGCGGCGGAGTAGTAGATTTGACCGACAATCGCCACAGCGGTTTTCCGCTCGAAAAAAACGAGTGCTGCTGTTCCCGCACCGAGTCCCAGAAGCCGGCGCCGTCCCTCAACTCTTCGCCGCCGATTATTGCATGCGCCGCTCTCACAGCGGGTTCAGCGCCGGAGAGCCTCAATATAAGCTGATCATCCCAAAAACAGGTAGCGGAGACAGGTAGCGGTTTGCCGGCCCAGAGATTCATCCTGCGGATGGCTTCGGCCTCGTCCATCGCCATTAGCAGCGTAACCTCTATTGCCGGCCGCGGCAGAACTTTCAGGGAAATTTCCAGCAGCAAGCCCAGCGTTCCCAACGATCCCGCCATCAAACGCGAGACATCATAGCCGGCCACATTTTTCATGACCCGGCCACCAAAGCTCAGATCGTTTCCTTTGCCGTCGAGCATGCGTACCCCCAGGACGAAGTCCCGTACCGCTCCGGCATTGGCCCGGCGCGGACCGGACAACCCGGCAGCGACACATCCGCCGAGGGTTGCGCCGGACCCAAAATGCGGTGGCTCGAAGGCGAGCATTTGCCGGTGCTTCGACAGTTCAGCCTCAAGATCAGTCAAGCGCGTTCCACAGCGAGCAGTAATAACCAGTTCGGTCGGTTCGTAATCCACCACGCCGGCATAAGTGGTGGGATCGAGGACGCTGCTGAGGTCGGCAGGATCGAGAGGCGGGCAATGTCCGTAAAAATCCTTGGTGCCCGCGCCACGTATTCGCAATGGCTTTCTTTCCTCCGCCGCGGCGCGAATCTTATCGGCAAGCTGATCGATGAGGTATTGCATACGATGGAGCGATCAGCCTTTAAAAAAATTAGAATCTCGGCAGTTCGGCAAATTTTTCTTTTCCCTGATGAACGTGCATGGCGCCATGCTCGGCACAACGGCGGAGGGTGGGCACGGCCTTTCCGGGATTCAGGAGTCCGGAAGGATCGAATGCTGCTTTTACCGCATGAAACATTTCCAGCTCCCCAGCCTTGAACTGGGAACACATCTGGTCGATTTTTTCGATACCAACCCCATGCTCGCCGGTAATGGTTCCGCCGGCCTCAATACACATCTGGAGTATACGTGCGCCAAACTCCTCGGTTAGTTCAAGCTCTCCGGGCCGATTGGCATCATAAAGAATCAGGGGATGCAAGTTGCCATCGCCGGCGTGGAAAACGTTCATGCAACGTAGACCATATTCGGCAGAAAGCGCTTCGATCCCGGATAATATGTTTGCAAGGTTTTTGCGTGGAATGGTCCCGTCCATGCAATAGTAATCGGGTGAAACACGGCCTGCTGCCGGAAAGGCCGCCTTACGCCCAGCCCAGAATCTGAGCCGCTCCGCGTCGTCGCGGGAGGTCCGGATGTCGATCGCGCCGCTCATCTTCATGATTTCGTTGATTTGGCGGATTTCGTCTGCCACTTCCTCCGCCCCGCCATCAGATTCACACAACAGGATCGCCGCGGCCTCGAGGTTGTAGCCTGCGTGGACGAATTCCTCCACGGCGCGCGTTGTAATCTGGTCCATCATCTCCATGCCCGCAGGAATGATGCCCGCCGCGATGACATTGGCGACCGCATTTGCCGCCGCCCGAATGTCAGCAAACCCGGCAAGAACCACCTGTGCTTTTTCCGGCCTGGGAATGAGTTTGACCGTAGCCTCCGTCACAATCCCCAGCATTCCCTCACTGCCGGCCATAAGCGCGAGCAAGTCGTACCCGGGGGCATCCAGACCCTCGCTCCCTATTTCGAGGATCTCGCCCTCAATGGTTACTACGCGCAATCCGGCAATGTTGTGAACAGTTAGACCGTATTTCAGGCAATGTACGCCCCCTGAGTTCTCCGCCACGTTACCTCCGATGGTGCATGCGATCTGCGAGGAGGGATCGGGAGCATAATAGAGGCCGTGGGGCGCCGCCGCCTCGCTGATAGACAAGTTGCGCACCCCTGGCTGCACCCGGGCAGTACGCGCCAGCGGATCAATTTCAAGTATGCGTTTCAGTTTGGCGAGCGACAACAGAAGCCCCTCTGAATGGGGTAGCGCGCCCCCCGAGAGTCCCGTGCCAGCGCCGCGCGCGACTACGGGAATCTCAGCAGCGTGACAAACCCGTAAAATTTCGACCACTTCTTCTTCCGTCCGGGGCAGCGCAACAACCATCGGCGCCTGCCGATAGGCTGAAAGGCCGTCGCACTCGTAGGGCCTAACGTCCTCGATCTCATGCAGCACGGCTTCAGGTGGCAAAAATGTGCGCAGTCGCGCCGCCAATTCAAAAGCATTCATTTCAATTCATTAAATCCGGTTTATCGAAGCCCTGGTCAAGTCCCTTGTTCACATCCCGGATCTCATGATTGGCCAGCCTCTCCAGCACTTGCACCATTGCCGTGCTGTCCAGTCGGGCGCCGCCGTGAGCGATGCATGAGTTGAATAGCTCCTGAACAGCAGCTGTATTGGGCAAACTGACGCCGAGCGTGCGCGCGCCAGAGAGGGCGAGACCCAGATCCTTTTGATGCAGTTCGACGCGAAATCCCGGATTGAAGTTACGCTCGATCATTCGCTTGCCGTGGATCTCCAGCACCCGGGATGAAGCGAATCCACCCATGAGCGCCTGCCGCACCTTGAGAGGGTCTGCCCCCGCCCTGGATGCGAAAAGCAATCCCTCGCCTACCGCCTCAATTGTAAGCGCGGCGATGATCTGGTTGGCGATTTTGCAGACCTGCCCTGAGCTGTTGGGGCCGATCAACGTTATACTTGAACCGAGCAGTTCGAGAATGGGCTTTATTCTAGTAAATACGGCTTCGGTCGCGCCTACCATGATGGTAAGGGTAGCATTCTTCGCGCCTATGTCGCCACCGGAGACGGGCGCGTCGACGTAGTCGCAACCAAGCTTGTTGATAGCGGCGGCAAATTCCCTGGTTTCGAACGGCGATATCGTGCTCATGTCCATCACCAGCTTCCCCGGGCTCAGTCCACCGGTGATACCATTCTCGCCGAAAAGTACCCGTTTTACATCCGGTGTATCAGGCAGCATTGTAATAACCAACTCAGCGTTTCGCGCTACCTCACTGGGCGAAGAACACGCCCTGCCGCCACGCTTGAGCAATTCCTCAGGCACCCCGCTACGGGAATGCAGAAATAGCTCGTATCCTCCACCGAGAAGATGCCCCGCCATAGGCCGCCCCATTATGCCGAGGCCGACAAAACCGATTTTCGTCATGTTGCACTCATCTATATAATGTGCCGCTGCTTCCAGCATAGCAGCGCGACGTGGAAGTTTACACCAGCGGAAACCCGCTGCATGAAAAACCCTGGAGCACGTGCTCGACAGGGAAGTGAGTCAGGCTCATTTGAAGCAGGTCCTATCGAGCCCGGATGACAGGACAAGTGTTGTTCAACCTTACAGGTGAATCTACAGCTACAGCTGCGGTTATTAATTTCGCGTTCGTCATTAAACTTTTCCAACCCATCCTAATCAAACCAATTCATTATTCAGCCCATTTACATGATGCCAAGCGCGAACAACATGTGCCATTTTTTTATTCTTATGCATGACAAAGGCCTCCCCAGCACCAAAGGCGCCTCGAAAACCGGGCGCATCCAGAACGGGGCAACGGCTGCCGTTTTCGTTAGAGGGGAAGCGTAAGCATGAGTTCTTCACCTGTGACTATCATTGGTAGCGGCCTTGCCGGATACACCGTGGCGCGGGAATTTCGCAAGCTGGACACAGAAACACCCATACAGATCATTTCAGCGGATCATGGCGGTTTTTACTCCAAGCCGACCCTTTCCAATGCTCTGGCGACCGGAAAAACGCCTGCGTCGATCGTTACCGCCACGCACGACAAAATGGCCGAGCAGTTGAAGTTGACCGTCCGTGCCCATAGCCGGGTGACGGCAATCGACGCTGCCACGAAAAGCGTGAGGCTACAGAACGGGGAACAGCTGTCGTACAGTCAGCTCATTCTCGCGTTAGGGGCTGATCCGATTCGACTGCCTCTGGAAGGCGACGGAACGGAGGCTATTCTGTCAGTCAACGATCTTGACGACTACCGACGGCTGCGTGGCATCCTGGAAGGGAAAAAGGATGTGACGATCCTGGGCGCTGGCCTGATCGGCTGCGAGTTTGCCAACGATCTGACCATCGCCGGTTACCGCGTGCGGGTCATTGACTTCAGTGCGCAACCTCTGGGCCGGCTTCTGCCCCAGGCAGGAGGGGCCTTCATGCAGCGTAAGCTGGAAGCAGCCGGAGTGGTTTTTCACCTGGGGACCACGACCAGAAGCGTGGAGCGCATCCATGAAAGCTTGCGCGTAACCCTCTCCAACGGGGAAATCATACAAACGGATGTCGTGCTCTCCGCGGTAGGGCTTCGGCCGCGAACTGCCCTGGCTGAAGCAGCCGGGATCGAGATAAATCGCGGCATTAAGGTCGGGCGCTCGCTGCAAACCCGCCATGAAGGTATCTATGCGCTTGGCGACTGCGCGGAGATCGAAGGGAGGGTGCTCCCGTTCGTCATGCCAATCATGCATGCCGCCCGCGGCCTTGCGGCGACGCTTGCGCAAAACCCTACGCCAGTACGGTATCCTGCGATGCCGGTGCTGGTAAAAACACCAGCCTGTCCCACGGTGGTGTCACCGCCCGATGCCAGCGCGCAGGGCGAATGGCTGGTCGAGGAGGACGCAGACAGCGTCAAGGCATTGTTCAAAAGCATGGACGACAAATTGCTTGGCTTTGCGCTGCTCGGCGCATCAACCAAGGAGAGAAACGCGCTTGCCGCTCAGTTGCCGGCAGTGATGGAATGATGCCAGCTACCCGGACTGCGCTACCAGTTCGGGCATTGCAAGGGATTAGATGCCCCGGCGCCGCGAGAGGGTCCAGGGCATTTATCCCGCGTGATCAGTAACCCTTCGAACGCATACACGAGGCGTACGCTTCGCGATACTGTGCATCATGTGATTTGGTTTCATTAAGTCCATAAAGCGATCCCCCGGCCGCGCCGGTTACCCCACCAATGGCGGCTCCCTTCCCGGCCCCGCTCCCTCCGCCTGCGATCGCACCGCCGGCAGCGCCAACTGCAGCGCCTATGGCGGCACCCAGAGCGGCGTTTTTGAGTACTTCTTCGGTTTTGCTGTCTACCCGCTCATTCGCGTACTGGTTGCAAGCCTGCATGACCGACTGTGAAGGATGTGCAGGCTGGGCCGCCCGGCCCGGATGTGCAGTTTGTGGCGGAGGAGGGGGCACGCCGGCAGAAGCGGTTCTAGTTGACTGCCCGCCCTTCTCTCCCACCCCAGGGGCAGGAGTCAACTCGACTTGCGCAGCGGGAGATTCAGGCTGCCCTGTCTTTGAATCCTTTCCGGTGATCATCAAGGTTGCGCCAACGCTTGCACCCACCAGCAGTATTCCAATGGTTACAAGCTTCCAATAATTAACCGATTCGTTTGACACTTGATCTCCTTCTTAAGTCTTCTGCCACTATTACCTCAACTCCCCGCTACCCCGGTAAGCGTATCTCAGTGAGCGCCGTGATCCTTGTGCTGATGGCTTTTATGCTTGCCACCCTTATCCTTATCCTTGCCCCCGTTTTCATGGCCCTTATGCTTACCTTTTCCATTCGCATGCTCATCCTTCGCTCCGGAATGCCCTGCGTGGTCTTGATGCCTCACCTCGGATCGTTCCTGACCTTTCGTGGCGCCCGAACTCCACTGAGCATTTGAGTTCGCGCTTCCCTGCTGTCCCATATGCTCGGTTGCCTTACCGCCTGCGCCGCTAGGATGGTCTCCATGCTGGCCCCCGCCACCGTCGCGCGCCAGCACTGCATTGCCGCCCATGAGAATAAACCCCGCCAATAACACCGTTGCACTTTTACGCATGACTGCTCCCTCTTGTAGTTTAAATCCAAAGCCAAGTTAGCCGGCTTCATTACTGCTGAGCCGAGCGCACAGAATACACAACATCATGTTCTTTGCGAACTATCACGTTTTTTTTATATTACCTGTACCCGATTAGCGTGACCATTGGACTTAAGTACACTATTGAAACAGAAAGCAGGTATCAAACCATTTTCATATCTCCGATAACGCAACGCCTATTCCCCTCGTTTACAAGCTCCTGAACTGCGACTGCTGGGGTGCGGTATATGCGGTATGGGGTGAATTAAACTCGGCCACTTCGCACCAGTTTTCGACCCGGCCCTTGAACGCCGAATTCTCCGTTTGACACTCTTGAAGAGTTGTGAATTTTTTGTGAAATTTTTGGTTTTGCAAGACAACGGAATCTTCCACTGATGCGTTATATCCACATGGCCGCAATGAAAACAGGATTTCGGAAAAATCCTACTTCACTCCCGGCATGGAACATACCTACTTCTATGGATTGGAGACATAAATGAGAAAAATAAAATTGATCTGTGTCGCGCTCGTCCTGCTCGGGTCAATGCCCACAAACCATGCGTGGGCAGGCAGAGGCCACGGACACCATAATCATGGGCACCATAATCATGGGCACCATCAGCACGGCCACCATCACCGAGGGGGTCACGGAGGAATTGGGCTGGCGCTGGGGCTCGGCCTACTAGGTTATGGCCTTGGCTACTATGGCAGCCGGGCTCCTTCCTATCCTCCCTCATACGGCTACCCGCCGGCTTCGGGCTACGCACCTGGTTATGGCGGTTATGGTTATGCGCCGAGTTACGCCCCCCCCGCCCCGCCGGGTTATATACAACAGTGGGGAAGGTAAGCAACTTGAGGCACTGATTGTTTCTTTCGATAAACGCAGCCATCACGGAATGGAGTTACGGAATGAGAAGAATGAGCTTGCTCTGCGCTGCTTTGGTGCTGCTTGGGTCAGTCCAGGCCAATACTTCATGGGCGCGTGGAGGTCACGGCCATCACCACCACGGCGGGCACCATCATCACGGCGGCCATCATCACCATGGCCATCACCACGGAGGGGGATGGGGCGGGTTTGGTCTGGGGCTGGGGATGGGGATGGGAGTATTGGGCTACGGTATAGGTTCGATGGCAAGAGCACCATACTATCCACCTTCATATGGCTATCCGCCTGTAGGGTATGGCGCCAATTACGGGTATCCGCCAAACTACGGTTACGCGCCGGTCGCCCCCGTCGTTTTGCCGCCGTCTGTACCCCCAGTTTATATTCAGCAGGAGATCGTGCAGGTGCAGCCGGCCGCACAGGGTGCCAACTATTGGCATTACTGCCGGCAGCCGGAAGGCTACTATCCATACGTTAAAAACTGCCCTGGCGGCTGGCTTCAGGTTGCTCCTGAGCCGCGTCAATAAGGCGAGGCGATGATGGGAAAAGTTCTCCGATTTTCCGCCCTGGTGGCGATTTCTTCGCTAGCCGCTTGCGCCAGCGTCCCGACTGGTCCCAGCATGATGGCCCTCCCGGGCTCTGGCAAAAGTTTCGAACAGTTCCGCCACGACGATTACTATTGCCGACAGTTTGCCCACGAACAGATTGACGGCACGACGCCGAACTGGGCGTCAATATCCAGCTCTGTCGCGAGCGCTGCCGTTGGCACTGGACTAGGCGCGGCCGCGGGCGCGGCATTGGGAGGTGGACGAGGCGCGGCTATCGGGGCAGGGACCGGTCTGGTGGTCGGCAGTTTGGCCGGGACGCATACCGCAGGGGCATCCGGATATGCCAGCCAGCAACGCTACGATAACGGATATGCATGTATGGCAAAGGTCATCGTGTGCCCGTACCCGGGCAGATAGCCAACAACCCTTACATGCGCGGCGTCAACCAGCACATGAATCTGTCATACCCATCTTATCCTCCTGCCAGAGGTGTGCAGAGGAACCCCTTCCCGCCACCCCCGCCTCCACCTCCTGGCATCCCCCCACCACCCCCACCGCGATAGGGCCCAACGAATTGCCTCAAACGCTTCATTAATTTTCAGGATGACAGGGGTCATTTAGTCCAGCAGCTTGCCACCAATTTGCTTTAATGAAGTTATGAAATGGCAGTTCGTTCCAGGCGCGCTCTTCGCCCTTTGTTGGGGATTTCCTTCCTATGGAGAGGACTATGCGGCCTTGCGTCAAAAAATGGTGGCGGAGGTGATCGCTGCATCCGGTAGTGCGCCGCCTTCTTCCGCCGTTACGGCTGCCATGGGAACGGTGGAGCGCCATCGTTTCGTGCCGTCCTGGCTGGCGCTGTTTGGCTATCGCAACCAGCCCCTTCCCATCGGCTATGGCCAAACCATTTCGCAGCCCATTGTGGTTGCACTGATGACGGATCTGCTCAGGGTCAAGGGTGGCGACAAGATCCTCGAGATCGGTACGGGCTCAGGTTATCAGGCGGCTGTTCTGGCGGAAATCGCCAAATCGGTCTATAGCATCGAAATTATCGAGCCACTGGGACAGCAGGCCACGGAGCGGCTCCAGTCTCTCGGCTACCACAACGTTCAAATCAGGCTCGGCGACGGGTACTATGGCTGGCCGGAGGCGGCACCATTCGATGGCATCATCGTAACAGCGGCTGCCAGTCACGTGCCGCCCCCTCTGCTCAAGCAGTTAAAACCGGGCGGGCGCATGGTGATCCCGCTTGGCGCGAGTTTCATGACTCAATATTTAATGCTGGTGGAAAAAAAACCCGACGGTTCGGTCTCCAGTCGCCAAATTGAGCCGGTGAGGTTTGTCCCGCTGACCGGCGGGCACTAATGCCGCGGCCGCCATTTATCGCCATTGCGCTGCTCTCCGCGTGCGTCCTGGCGTATGAGGTCCTGCTGACGCGCTTGTTCAGCATTGTTCTGTGGCACCACTTCGCCTACATGATCATCAGCGCTGCGATGCTCGGGTACGGCGCAAGCGGGGCAGTACTGACGTTGCTGCAGGACAAGATCGCCCCGCATGTCGGAATAGCCTATGTGACGGCCACTGTGGGGATGGCTGTTTTGATGCCCACCGCTTTTCTCCTTGCGCAACAGGTTCCTTTTAATCCACTGGAACTGTTATGGGATAAAACCCAGCTTACGGGACTGCTCGCGATCTATCTGCTGATGATGGCACCCTTCTTTTGCGGCGGCCTGGGGATCGGCCTGGTGATGTGGCACTTCGCCCGCCAGGCTGGCCGTATCTATGCTTCCGACATTCTGGGCGCGGGGGTCGGCAGCCTTGGCGTTATTGCTGTGCTGTTTCTCGCACCGCCTCACAAAATACTGGCCATTGTTACCGCACTTGCTTTTCTCGCCACCGCCGTCGCCATATTAGAAATGAAGATGAAGCGGAAATGGATGGGCGTTTTTCTTGGACTGGCTTTTTTGATCGCCATGGTTGTACCCAGCACCTGGCTGAAAGGCGTTCCTTCTACCTATAAGGATTTGAGCCAAACGTTGAATATTGCGGGGACGCGTTTGCTTGATGAGCGCTCCAGCCCGCTGGGGCAGGTGTCAGTAGTGGGAAGCCCGCGTATTCCGTTCCGCCATGCGCCGGGAATGAGTCTCAACGCGATGGACGAGCCTCCGCCCCAGTTAGGCGTGTTCGTAGATGGTGATGGGCCATCTGTGCTCACACAGTTCGATGGCACTTTAGCGCCGCTGGCTTACCTCGACCAGCTTACCTCAGCGCTGCCCTACCATGTGCTCAAGCCGTCACTTAAACCGCCGCATGTTTTGGTGCTCGGCGCCGGTCCCGGCAGCGATGTTCTGCAGGCGCTCTACCACGGTGCGTCTGCTGTGGATGCGGTAGAGCTTGATCGCAACGTAATCGATCTGGTGGAGCAGCGCTTCCGGGAGTTTGCAGGTGACCTTTACCATCGGCCCGAAGTGCATGTGCACAAAGCAGAGGCACGCGGCTTCGCCAACACGACCACCGACCGCTATGATCTCGTGCAGGTGGCACTGCTGGACTCGTTCGGCGTCGCCTCGGCGGGGTTGTACGGCCTGAGCGAAAGCTACCTTTATACGGTAGAGGCGTTACGGACCTATCTAAGCCGCTTGGCGCCGGGAGGGATGTTGGCCATCACCCGGTGGCTTTCCCTTCCACCCCGCGACGCGCTAAAACTGTTCGCCACAGCCGTGATCGCCCTGGAACAAGACGGTGTGTCCAGCCCCGCTGCACGCCTTGTCATGATAAGGGGATGGAAAACCGTTACCGTGCTGGTGAAGAACAGCGATTTCACGCCAGTGGAAATCGAGGCGGTCAAGGAGTTCTGTCGCAAACGTTCTTTCGACGTAGCCTATTACCCAGGCATGTCGGCGGATGAGGCAAACCGGTACAACCTCCTGGCGCAACCGTACTTCTTCGAGGGAGCGGTGGCACTACTGGGCTCGCAGCGGCAGGATTTTATCGACCGGTACAAGTTCTACATCGAGCCAGCCACGGATGACCGGCCTTATTTTTTTCGATTCTTTAAATGGAGCGCAGCCGCGGAACTGCTCGCTTTGCGAGAGCAGGGCGGCATGCCGCTACTCGACTGGAGCTATCCCCTGCTGGTCGCGACCTTGGTCCAGGCGTTTGTCGCCAGCGTTCTTCTGATCCTGGCGCCGCTGGCCGTATCCCGTGCCCGGCGCGCGCTGCCCGCCGCGCCGGTCGCGCTGTACTTTCTCGCCATTGGTCTGGCGTTCATGTTTATGGAAATCGCCTTCATTCAGAAGTTCGTGCTTTTTCTTGCCCACCCCTTGTACGCAGTCGCAGTTGTTTTGTGCGCGTTTCTGGTGTTCGCCGCCGCCGGTAGCTGGCTTACCGCACGATTGCAACGCGGAAAGATGGGCAGGAGCTACCTGACAGTGGTAATAGTAATAATGGCGTCGATTTCCTTAACCTATCTCATGATCCTGCCGGAGGTGTTTAAAGCGCTTATCCACCTGCCCGATCCGACAAAAATCGCTATTTCCATTGCGTTGATCGCCCCACTCGCGATATGCATGGGAATGCCCTTCCCCACTGGCACAATGCGGCTCGCGAACACCTCGCAAGACAGCGTACCGTGGGCATGGGCGATCAATGGCTTCGCTTCGGTAGTGGGGGCAGTCCTTGCAACGTTACTCGCAATTCATCTTGGGTTTGCCGCGGTGATCATCCTGGCTGTCCTGATCTATGCTGGGGCGGCTGTTGCATTGCGTAGGTTCGCATGACGACCGTACGCGCAGAGGCTGTCGGAAGAGTCAAAAATGCCTTAGCCGATGAGTGACACGAATGCCAGTCAGGTGATGATCGGAGGACATCCCTCATATAATCGGTCCACAACTCGATCACGTACCCGACAGCCCGGTATTAGGTGCCGGCTGACCGTTTTACTGAACCGCATCGTAAGATCCGAAACGCGTGCCGGTGCTCGATGTATCTCAGCCTTCGCCCATTGTCGGCCAGATCAGAAAGACTTGGACGGTTGTACTTAAAACATGCTGTTTATCGGCTATGCTTTAAGTGCCAATTTTTTTGCGCCAAACTGACCTGTCATGGGAGTAACTACCGTGCCTGATTCTGTCACTGATCTCGAACTCGCAGTTGCGCCCGTAAGTGATTTAGGCACTCGTAAGCCAGAGCAAGGAATAGGCTTGTGTCTTTCGGGAGGAGGATACCGAGCGATGATCTTCCACGTCGGGGCACTCATCCGTCTGAATGAGACCGGATACCTCTCGGAGTTGAAACGGGTTTCCGGTGTCTCCGGGGGATTAATCACTGCCGCATTGCTTGGCCATAAGTGGAAACAACTCGATTTTCACAAAGGCCAGGTTTTAAACTTGACTCGGGAAGTCGTTGATCCTATTCGAGCGTTTGCGCACGAAACAGTCGATCTCCGTTCTGTTATTACCGGGGCACTGCTACCGGGAACGATCAGCGACAAGATGGCTGCCGCCTACAGGAAATACCTGTTCGGCGATGCTACGCTTCAGGACCTGCCTGACGATCCTCCTCGTTTTGAAATCAATGCGACCAACGTGCAGAGCGGTTCGCTGGTATGTTTTTCCAAACCATACATGAGAGACTGCAAGGTAGGGGAGATTCACAATCCAACAATCGCCTTGGCCGAGGCTGTAACTGCTTCGTCCGCGTTTCCGCCCTTTCTTTCGCCCGCGTTCATTGATCTCAACCCCGAAGCATTCAGCCCCCCGGTCGGCGAATCCCTGGCAGCCGACAGTTATCGTAAGCGAATGGTGCTTACTGACGGCCGGATCTCTGACCAGCTTGGCTTAGAAACAGTGTGGAAGCGTTTAGATACGGTGCTGGTATCTGATGGGGGCGGGAAGTTTTCTCCAAACGCAGACCCGGGCGAAGACTGGCTTCGCCACACCGAGCGTGTACTTGATGTGATTGACGACCAAGTGCACAGGCTACGCAAGCGGCAATTGATCAGTTCATTTGAGGCGGGACTACGAAAAGGCTGTTACTGGGGCATCACGACCAATATTGCCGACTATAAGCTTGCGACCGCCCTGCCGTGTCCGGTAGACCGCACCTCCAGCCTGGCTGCCGAGCCGACAAGGCTTTCAGACATGTCCGATAGAACCCAGGAACGCCTGATAAATTGGGGCTACGCAGTCTGCGACGCAGCGCTGCGCCGCCACCTCGATCCGTCTCTTAAAATTCCTGCAGGTTTCCCCTATTCTCGTGGTGTATGAGCCAGATTCCGTCCGGGATATCGGGCGAGGCAGAATCAGGGACGGTGAGTGTGACGAAAAAGGGTTGTAAATCAGTGTGCAAAGCTGACGGGGGGTTTCCGTCTAATATCAGGTTGCATATTTTTGACGACAGCCACATCCGCCAAAGCGGAACGCCGCGAGATTACAAAACTCGCGGCGTTGCTTAAATCAACATATAACCCCTATCGCGAACCGGAACATTGGGACGCTAAACGCTGATCAGGCTCAGCCTACACCACCGCTTCTGCAGCCCTGGCAACTATTCATGAAGTAACTCACTAGCGTCACTTTAGCGGGGTCGGTACCAGCGTATTCAGTATTGTCCACGAAAAGTCTGATTTGAGTGTCCCGTCGAATACGGGGTCGTTAATACTCATGTAGAAATCAGTGGCGTACGGCATTCCAGTTTTAGGGCTCGGTACGTAGGCCGCCATGTTGTGACAGGTCATGCAGTTGGTCTGAATACCTGTTGTGTTATTGACCGTACCATTGATCGGGCGACTAATGCCGAATGTGTCAGGCCCGAAACCGGCTTCCAGGTAGGGATTATAGCCGTAAACGGAGCTACCCACGTTCTGGCCTCCTGTAATCGGCTGCGGGGGCGCAACCGTGTAGTAGGCAACCGACATCGCATAATGCTTGGCTGCCTCATCAAGGTAGCTTAAAGGGCGGGCGGTGGCGATAGCTGAGGAACTCGGCTCAAAGGGCCGATCCGCGTTGGCGGACCACCAAAATGTTTGCCACGTCCACACCTTGTCCTCGCGCGTGGTCACATGCATCCCCACCAGAATGGCGTAATCGCCCTCGGCGACCTTGATACCGAGTTGGTTGGTCAGATAGGCCGCATCGTCTGCCGAGACTTTATTGTGAATGAAATTATTTAGGTAGAAAGTGCTGGCTGCCGTCCTATTCTTGCATCCCGGGTCATTACTATTGCCACCCGCGCCACTTAAGGTGTTGATATCGACATATACGCAACTGTTCCAAATGGATTCATCGAAACCTTGTTTTGGATCCGGAGGAGTAGGGCCGGGCCAGCCGGGAAATGTATAAATCCCATTAGGCACGGTTTTGGAAATAATCTTATATACGGGCTTTATCGTTATAGAGTTATTCGGGAAATTGGGAATTTCGGTGTAGCCATTTTTCATGTATTGCTGCAACGTACTTTCATAGAACAACCGGTTGGCGATCGCATGCTCCGCACCTGGAGGATTGTAAGCAACCGAGACAAAGATATTGGTGTCGGGAGCACCGGTAGCAGCCGCAGCCGCAACAGCCTTGACATTCATCGCCTTTGCTTTCGGTTTTTGGCCGTGTCGGAATTGACGTGGCACTGACAACTCCAGGCCAGGCCGTTTTAGCGGAGCGGCCACTCCTTTCAGGCTGGCGTTGACCGGAGCGCTACGGAAAATGATATTCGACGGCACGGTCCAGGTCTGGAACGCGCGAACGGCAATACCGTCGATAAGGCCGACTTGTTGCGTCAGTCCTGACCAAATGCCCCAACCGTGTCGATAGATCTGATTTAAATCCCCCGCGTATATCCACTGGTTCAGCAGCGTTTCGGATTGGGGGAAAACGAAATTGGGATCCGGTTTCGGCAAGTCGGGCAGACAAATCAAATTTCCGTCGATATTGCCGATGTCGCCATAATGACTGATAGAGTTCAGGCAAGATCCTAACGTGTTGAGCTTGGTTGCATGAGAAGCCCCATTTAGCTTTTTACAGGTAGCCGCCAAGGCGTCACCGGCGACTGAGACATTGGTACAAGAAAGTTGATAGCTGCCATTTGGGATGTTCTGCGAATGGACCGGTAAGGTGATCGCCTGAGCAGTAAGGCCAAACAATAGTGCAAGGTGATGCGTGTTCATTTGGATCCTTTTTCGGTAATCAGTCGTGAAAATGAAAGTTGCCTCTGGTTTTTCATTTAATCGTCTCGTGAGCGCTTTCAGGCAACACTGACGACCGCCAAGTAATCGCGGATAAGTCCACACTCAATAACAGCGATATTTATAGTATTTGCAGTGCGGCTATATTTACTGTTAAGAAAGAGCTTTAAAGACAGGTCTTTTCTCAACATGGGTTCAACCACGTTCAGTGGAGCGTTTGAAGAGATGCCGCAATTTTTCTGCGCGGACAGGGAGAGGCGTGAAAGGGTGAGAGGATGGAAAGCTGCGCCCCGATTTAGGCAGGCGTTCTATGGCATAGCCGCTCTCTAAAAATTTGGGGGCAATTCACAGCGATATGAAATTTTGAATAGTGATGGGTGGGTCAAGTTATGACCGTCGGACGGAAACCGATTGGTCCGACCGGAGTTGATGGGCGAAACTCAGGGGGGTATAAGTAAGGTAAAAACTCCAGGAAGGTAAGTAATAATCAACCCTCCTGACGACGAGGTATGAGGCGGCCCTGGGCCAGAAGCACAAGCCCAATAGTTGCGGGCTTAACGCTCCCATGACCTTATCGGCATTTAATTGTTTTGCTCAGTACGTTTAAAATAACGGCGTCGGGGCGACACGAGGACGTTAGCTCATCTTTCCATCCTGTCCCAAACCTGCCCTCTGCGGCGCGCCAGTGCCCGTCCTATAAAACACCTATTTGAGCAATGAAGCAATCTGCGTGCGGGTGCCCGAATCCACCCCCGAATGCAGTGCGCGGTTGAGATAGGCTGCGCCTTCCGCATATTTACCTCCCTTCATATAGGCAACGCCGAGGTGATAATAGGCGTTGCCTTCCGCCAGGTTGTTGCTCTCATGGGAGTGATCATCTGACTCGTCGTGGCTGGAAAGATGCTCACGATGATGCTGTGCGGCTTTAACGGCGGCTTCCAGCAGCGGCGTTCCTTTTTTCAGGTCGCCGGACTGCACTAGTACCCATCCATAGGTATCTTGAATTGAGGGCTCATTTTGAGCCAGGGCATATGCGCGCTCGGCGAGCTTCTGAGCTTCACTAAGAGTGGATGAATCCGTCGATAGATTAAGGGCGAGCTTTTGCAGGGCGGGGGCGTGATTGGGCATTTTTTCCACAATGCGGCGATATGCGCTGTTCGCCTGGGCCGTTTTTCCTGATTGATCCAGGATCGATGCGAGCTTGAACAGCAGGGTTGGATTGTCCGGGTTGGCCTCCAACGCTTTCTGCAACGTGCTCTCAGCCTTGGGAAGCGCGTTTGCCGAAATGTAAAGATCTCCCAATTCGACCCACGCATCCACAAAAGCGGGAATCAGTTTCACCGCCTGCAGAAAACCCGCTTCCGCTTCGGAGGGCTTGTTTTCGTGGATGTACAACATAGCCGCCAAATAATGGGCTCCTGCAAACTGTGGAGACTCTGCGAGCAGTTCATTTACCGTCCTGAGCGCTACGGCATACTGGTGATTTCGCGCCTGAGCCTCGGCAAGAAGGTACTTCACGGACGGATTTTGGACGGAATGCTCCTTCAAAGTCTTGATGGCGTCGGCTGGGCTTCCGCGATCAAATTGCAATGCCGTCAGCCTTGCCAGCAGCGGAGACAAATCCTTTTTTTCCGCCTTCGATACCAGCGACTCCAGAACCCCGATTGCCTGCTTCCGATTCCCTTCGAGCACATACACTTCGGATAACTGAAGAGAAGCCAGCCTGCTATAGGCGGGATTTTCCTTGATGATGGCCTGTAACCGCTCGCGCGCCTTCGGATAATCCTTCTCCAGCTTGAATAGCGCAGCCTGCGCCAGGCGCAGATCCGGATTTACCGAAGGTAGTGTTTTTTCGAGCGACCGGATGAGCCTCGCTGCAGCGGCCTTGTCTCCTTGCTCCAGATAGGCAGAAGCCAGCACCAGTTCGCCCCCGCGACCGGTTCGAGAGGAATCTGCTTTTCCAATCAGGGGGGCCAGCAGTTTAATTGTCTTGTCGTATTGCTGCGTCTGATTAAAGAGCTTCGCTGTCAGGACGTGAAATTCTGACATCATGCCCGCCCCGAAGCGGGGGTCCCCAATCGCCTCGGTATAGTGCCCAAGGGCAGCTTTCGTATCGCCCTGAGTTTCCGCCAGCCAACCAAGATAACGCCTCGCCATCCCATCGGCTTTGTTGATTGATACCACTCGCTGTAACTCGGCCGCCCCTTCCTGTCTTTGCCCGTCCATCAGCAGAGAAACGCCAAGCTTGGAACGAGCGGAGGTTTGGGCCGGATTTACGCTGAGAACGCGGCGAAAGGAGACAATCGCCATTTTCCAATTTTTTTCTTCCATAAATATCAGACCCGCTACTTCCGTGGCGCGCGGGTCTTGCGGATGCCTGGCAAGAAACCGCGCCAATTGCAATTTAGCTTCCTTGCGCTCGCCCTGTTTCAGCAGCGTCACTACATCCTGCAACTCATTGTTAACGGCGATAGAGGCATAAGGGGCGGCAGAGGGTGCGTTGGCCGGATTATCCGGCTGCAACTCGAGCATTACCGCAAAAACGGGAGTCAAACCAAGGGCTGTGGAGAACGCCAGGGCAACCGATATCGCCTGGCGACGGAATAAGCGCATCGAAATCTCCTAAATGTAACGATTTGTAAGTTTGCGGGCTATCACGGGATGACGTAGCCCATGGAAGCGGCGACGGGCCGCACTGCATCAACCGCTTGGGGCGGCATATGGGAAATGTAATTACGGTAACGTTGGATAGACGAGGAATAGATAGGACGCGAAATCTGCTCATAGCTTGCCGTTCTGGCTACACGCCTGTTTTCGTGAAACTTCAGGCATGCGGGATGGTAAGCGGCGCCTATGAATTGCAGCAAATCTCGGATGCTCAATTCGGGCTCATGGATGGTATTTTCATAGCCGACTCTCATATACCGCAACTTATCTATCCGCGGCGCCAGCTGTTCAACATGACGCCACGTGCGCGCGATAGCGTGTGCCGTGTCAGCGAGGGTCAGAGACCAGTCATTCCCCCATAAAAAATTCTGTGAAAAGACCGACAGCATGGAATCCAGCGGATGCCGCAGAACATGGATAACGGGCGCGGCCGGGAATAACAAATGTATCAGCGGAAGATGAAGCATGTTGAAAAGGGATTTATCCACAATCCAGCGCTTTCCTTGGGTACCTTCCTGCGCGGTAAGTCGCTCCATATAGGCATCGCGCAGGTCAAGCAAAGGACGCGCGTCTTTATTCGCCAGCAAAGCCTCCAGTGCCGCCGGCAAATCGGCTCCCGCCCCCAGCCGTGTCGTCTCCAGATGCGAAAGAAAGGCCAGCTCTCCGGCTGCGCCTATCTCGGGATGAGACGCGAGTATCTGCTCGATTAGCGTTGTACCCGAACGATGAAAACCTACTACGAATATTGGGGTCGAGTGGGAATCGGCTGCGGTTGAACCAATTAACTCCCGGAGCTCTGCAATTTTTTGGGGAGTAAAGTAGGTTTCGGCAATATCCAGTGCCTGGAACTCGGCGAGAGGGTCGTGCGTAATATTGCGCAGCCGGGCGAGCACTTGTTTAGAAGCGGAAAAAGCTTCATAAGCTTCCGCATACTGGCCCATTCCATCCAAATTGTGGGCTCGTTCGTTATGGATGGAGATATAGGTGCGCTCACTTGCGGTCGTAGGGTCTATCGCATCCAGCGCGCGCAGGGCTTCCGGCCATTGTTTCCTGCGCCGCAAGCACTTCGCTAAAACCACCTGAGCGCTTGCGTTACCGGCTTGTAAATGTAGAGCCCTATAGGCGGCGGCCGCGGCATCCTCGGGCTGGTTGTTCAGTTCGAGCATCGCTGCCAGGCTGGCATGCGCCTCAGCATAACCGGGACCGTTTAAAACGCTTTTCTGAAAAAATTGAACTGCCTCCTCCACGCCTCCTTGATAGTAATAAACGTGTGCGAGGTTGTGATACGCCTTCCAGTTATCGGGATTAAGCTCGATTACCTGCCTATACTGTTCTCCCGCCTCGGGAAAAGCGCCCAGTTCGAAATATGAATTTGCCAGGTTAACGCGCGCGTCTTCGAAATCATTCTTCTCGATCAGCGCCCGGGTAAACTGAAAGGCAGCATCCTGATACCGCTGCGTCATGGCTAACGCCGTGCCGTAATGATAGAACGCTGCCGCATCGCGCAAACCGTTGGCTATTGCCGCTTCCATAAATGAAATCGCTCTCATGGTCTCGCCGGATTGCAAGAGGGCGTAACCCATCAGATAATTTGCTCCCGCATGATGTGGCTGACCCAAAAGTACTTGCCCACATTTTTCGGCGGCCGTTACATAGCGATGGGCTTGTAATAGCTCAATTACCTGCGAAAGCGACACAACTTTCTGGTAGGAAGGAATAGGCTGGACCGTGTTGGCACCGCAACATTGCTTATACTTTTTCCCGCTGTTGCATGAGCAAGGACTGTTCCGACCGAGTTTTCCGGTGGTTGAGGTCATATAACCGGAGTGCATTGCCCGGGCCCTTCGTGAATCAAGAGCTCGCCAGCTCGTTGCGCCCCGACGAACTTCATCAGGAATGGTTCAGCTAAAAGCAAGAAGATCTTGTTATAGGAAAGCCGAATAAACATTTGTGTCGTCGATAATATTAAATGTTGCTCGAATGTTGCTTGAGGCACATTTGGGACTGAAGGTGGAGGATTCTGAATCCCCCACCTTCTCGCTCAGAGATTGCCTTACTTCACGCGTTTACGACGTCCTGCAACGCCCAGCCCCATCAGGCCCAGGCCGACGAGGGACAGCGTGCCAGGTATGGGAATCTGTCCGCCGGGCCCATTGTCGTTCCCAAGGTTAATAGTCAGCAGCCCGATATCAGTCAACGATCCATCGGAGGCCTGCACTTGTGCGACGTACGTTCCTACCGCCGAGCCTGTTGAATTCCACACGAACTGCTGAGTAGCGGAATTGAAGGTTGGCGCGTTGATACCTCCCCCCAGGAAACCAACGAAACTCCAGGTTAAACCTCCGGGAGGATTGGGATTGCCATCATCCGTGGCGGTGAACTGGAAGTTGATGGTGTCGCCTACCAACGCATTGATGACCATGTCCGACACAACTGGAGCGAGGTTGCCGCTGCCCGTATTGACCGCGTCAAACAGCCAGTCAAATTCCACGCTACTGCCGTCGCTCGAATTGATGTGGCCGCTGAAGGCATAATCAGCGCCGATGTTTCCATCGGCGTTGTCCGGATATGTCGCAGTATTGGCTGCAGAGATGAATAACTGACCGGTAACGGGATCAATGGTGAAACCTGGCGGTTGGGTCGGAATGCCATTCAAAATCTGGTCGTAGCTTAACGTCAAGCCGGGACCTGCGACCGCGCCCAGGTTGCCCGAATAGTCGCTTCCCCGAACGACCTCAGGCTGAACCGCACTAAAGTTGAAGAGAATGGGCGTGTTCGCGCTGGTACCGTTCCACACAATCGTGGAATTCATCGTCCAACTGGTAGAACTGTTGCTGCCGGGCCAGTTAGCAATGCCATCAACACGGCAGCAACTGTTGCCTGTGATGCTAAAAGTCCCGCCGCCGGACAGCTGGAACGTATCGACATTTGTTACCTTGGTAAAACGAACGTCGGATGTATCGATTACGCTCGATGCGCGACTAACAAGGCTCGCCCCACCTACGTTTGACGCGACGCTGCTTACTGAAGTCGGCCGCCAAAAGCTCGTGGTTGTAACCGTTAGTTTCCCGTCTGAGTCAACGGAAGGAATCATTGCCGCGCCTCGAAAATGCGACGCGTCCGCCATCCCACCGCTGAACGCTGCGATGACCCCCGCAGCGATTGCTGTGTGTTTCAAATTTTTCATATTTCCTCTTATTTATTGTTTTAACGACAAAGAACATCCAGTATTCCCATCCCCCGAACCACTGAGAAATAGCAACACCCGGTGCTCTAACCAAGGGAAAAGCACAAAGCGTGCCAACCTTTGCGGATCAAAAGGCCTACCGAGTAACCCGTTGTCTGAGAATGGTTACCTATCTTAATGAATCGGTACTACTGCCGAAAAATGTCAAGGTATCCGACAACGAGGAGAAAATCTCATGACGGCTTGGGGGCTGGCATGATTGGGATTATGTGGGGACTCGCAACTGTGCCGGGTTGAAGATTTAGCACGGCGGTTTAAGCGTTGGCAAGGTGGACTTCCATTCGATAGAACGCGAGGACACTTGCGAAGGTTACGCTTCGTGGGCGCTACAGGAACGTCGCAACGTCGACCTAGACTGGCGGAAGACCTCCGAGCTTTTTGGCCAGCACATGAAGCAACATACGCTTGTTTCGCTCGAGTCGGCGCGCAGCCCCTTGGGCCTGGCATTCTCTTCTTCCAACTGCCTTAAGGGGCGCAAATCCCGATAGCCCGGGCGCGCCATGCTTCTTCCGGTTTTAGAACGTGCCGTCACCGATGATGGCCACCTTGCCTCCATACCCCTCCAACTGGCTTCCAAGCTCGGCCTCTTTCAGGGAAAAAGCATCTGCTGCTCCGTACACTTTCTCTTCTCCACCCCACGACTTCTTTCCACCAATAGTGAAAATCATGCAGGAAATGCTACTTTTAATTGGGTACCGTTTATTGGGTGGGGTCACCTATACTTAAATCGATCTTGCCAGTTTTGCCAGAAGCGGGACTTGCCGAGACGATCTGAAGTACGGCAGCGTCACTAGAGGATTTGGGCGGACCAAAGGAGGTTTCCGATGGAGCTTACCGGAAAGGCACAAGAAGGAACTTGGGTGGCGGGTGTGAGAAACGTGCTGGCCACACCGCTAGCGGGGGTGGCGACAGTTCTATATGCCATCTGGCAATTGGTGACAGAGCAGCAGTTTTTCTTGCGCACATTTTTTTTTGAGCGAATGGGTAAACGCGGTGTAGCTACCCTGCCGCTAGGGTATGGAAATGTTTTGGCACTGAAAAGCATCATGCTGTGCCAGCACCTGTCTCATAATCCCGACCTTTTGGGGGAGGCTCGTCGGCGTACGGAGCAGCGGATATTGCAGCGATTGCAAAACTACGGCGTGCCCTGCAGGAAAGTTCTGTCCATTTCTGAATATCAGCCTGGGGAGATCGAACCGGACCGGTTTTACCGGGAGCACGTCAAACTATCCGTTCCATGCGTGTTGCGAGGATTTGCAGGCCACGCATCGACAGACTGGACACTCGCAAGATTGGCGGAGCGGTTTCCGGACACCGTGGTGCAGGCGCTGGACAAGCGCAGCAAGAAGATGATCAATGCGAAACTCCACCAGATTGCAGAGGATCGACGGCGCGATTTTATCCCCCAACAATTGCTGCTCGACCAAAACCCGGCTTTCTACAAATATTTTAGTATTCCACGCTCCCACGCATACTTCCCGGTCATGGGCCGGCCATCGAAACCCGTTCTCAGTTACCTGATTCTCGGCCTGGGGGCGGGATTGAACGCCAACTACCATTGCGAGGAAGGCCCCAACTGGTATCTTGCCGTATCGGGGTCCAAATGCTGGACCTTGATTGAATCTGAATATTCCTGGCTGTTATACCCTGCCGCGCTGGGGAACGGTATGCGTCGATTCGCAGGGTTCAGCGCCGATGATCAGGGCGAACCGAAGGACCGTGATACGTTTCCGCTGGTGGAATACGCCCCGCGCTATGAGTTCGACCTGCACCCGGGTGATGTCTTGTTTTTCCCGGCATGGATGTGGCACAAGACAATCAACCTCAATGAAGAAGGCCTGGGAATTACATGCCGGTACACGGCGCCAACGAAGATGTCGAACAGGTATTTCCGCGGCCTGCAACTGCTCTCGGGTGGTTTCTGGAAAAGCTGCGTCGAAGTCATCAGCTGCAGCATACGCGGCAATATGGGCGATTTGGCCGCCGACACCGATCACAACGAGCAGGAAACCGGCTTGTACTGAAACAACCCCCGACTGATGTAGGAATAGGATGACTTCGGTTGGAGGGTTGAAGGCGAGCGTCGGGTGCGTGGGTTACCCCTTAGCGCTGACGCGCTCGATGAGCAAGATCGACGACCTTTGCCAACTTTGCCGAACTCCGTGATTCCATCTTCCGCAAACCTAATGTCCGATTAGATCGAATTACCATGAATTAGTCGAGGCCGACTGATCGATTATGTTAACAACACGCCCTTACGCATTGCTGGGAAACTGGACGCTTGGCCACCCTTTTACGGTGCTGTTGATACTGGTTGCGCTCGGTATTTTGGCCGCTCAGTACACGGCCGACCATTTGCGCATTGATACTGACACCGGCAAGCTGATTGCTCCCGATGCGCCTTTTCAGCAATACCGCCGGCTTTATGAGCAAGCCTTTTCACAGGATTTGAGTACGCTTTTGCTGGTGGTGGAGTCGGAAACACCAGAATTGAGCAGAACTGCAAGCAAAAAAATGCTGGACTTGATCAGCCGCGACAAGGCCAATTTCAATTCCGCATACATCCCTAACGACAACAGTTTTTTCCGGCAGAACGGCCTGCTTTACCTCGATACTGACGAGTTGCAGGCGTTATCCCACGACCTGTCAGTCGCTCAGCCATTTATCGGAAGAATTGCGCAGGAACCCAACCTGACCGGTTTTTTTTCCATTTTCAAGGATGCCCTGGAAGCTACGGACAAGAAGGCAACAGACAAGGCCCAGGTTGGGCCTATCGATTTAGCTTCGCTAGCGGACAAAATTGCAAATGTTTTGGATAAAACAAACAATGGCGAAAATACCTTGCTCTCTTGGGAATCATTGATTGCCGAGAACAAAAAGCGTTCCGATAAAGAATTTATTATTGTCTCGCCGAAGCTCGATTACTCGCAAATCCGTCCCGCCGAACATGCAATCGATGCTATCCGCAAAGCCGCTGCGGAGATCCAGGGCTCGGGTCTCCCCCCGGTCAAAGTCTGGGTAACGGGCGAAGTCGGCCTAGAGGATGAGGAGCTTGCGGGTATCAGCGCGGGCACTTTTACGGCGAGCGTTTTCTCCGTTGTGCTGGTGTTATGTATTCTATTGATTGCCTACCGATCAGTTTTACTTATGGTCGCCACGTTGCTGACCCTGGCCCTGGGCATGGTTTTCTGCGGGGCATTTGCGGCTTTCGCCGTAACGGAACTGAATCTGATCTCGGTTGCTTTTGCGGTATCCAATATCGGTCTGGGCGTGGAATATGGGATCCACTTTTGCCTGCGCTATCGGGATAATCTGAAGGAAAATGCCAATAAGGAGCTGGCGCTGCGCGCCGCTTTAATGACCGTAGCGCCCTCGCTTTTGCTGGCTGCGGGTACTACATCCATAGGCCTATATGCTTTTATCCCGACGGATTACAAAGGGGTGTCTGAGCTTGGCCTGCTGGCAGGGACCAGCCTGTTCATTTGCCTGTCGATCACATTGATCGCCTTACCGGCGCTGCTGAAAATCGCGCCGGCTCCAACAGCTTTCCGGGCGGTGGAGGGTACGAACGTATTTTCAAAGCTCGCACAGAAACTGTCGGCCTTGCCGCTGCGGTATGCCCGACCGGTTACCGTAGTCACTGTCTTCATGGGCATCGTTTCAATTGTTTTGGCATTTAATTTGAAAACCGATTTTGATCCGATCAATCTTCGCGACCCAAATACCGAATCGGTCATCGCTTTCAAAAAACTGATGCGAGATGAGGACACTACTCCGCTCACGTTGAATGTCCTGGCAAAGGACGCAAACAGCACCAAAATCCTGCAGCAAAGACTGGCAGCGTTACCTTCAGTCAGTAAAACCGTCAGCCTTTTTGATTTTCAACCCACGGACCAGGATGAAAAACTGGCCTTGATCGAAGAACTGGTGCTGATACTTGGCCCGCAGTTACAGCATTTCCCCGAACTGAAAACCGATGCCGCTCCGGCGCCGGGCATCACTCATCTGATAGAAGCCATCGACACCCTCCTGCTTCAAAAAGACCAAGGCCGCGATCGTGAATCGTTGACGCGCTTAAAAAAGGAACTGCAGGAAATTTTGATCGAGCTTGATGCACGGCCGGAACCCAGCCGGACGATTTACGTCGAAAAAATCCAGACTGCGCTGCTCGGCACGTTGCCACAGGTCATGAAAGAATTATCGACCAGCCTGGAAGCCCGAGAAATCACCCTGAATGATCTGCCTTCCGATATCAGGGATGACTGGCTGAGCAAGGAAGGGTTATATCGCATCCAGATCTTTCCCAAAAAAGACCAGAGCGATTTAACCAACCTGGCAGAATTTATTGCCGAAGTACAATCGATCGCACCTCTGATAACCGGCCTGCCGGTCATCTATTGGGAATCCATGCGGGAAGTCACTGCCGCTTTTCAGGAGGCTATCGTGATTGCCCTGGTCGCCATCGCACTGGTTTTGCTCGCTATCCGCCGCAATATCCTGGATACGACACTGATCATGGCGACGCTGATACTGGCCGGGCTCTTTACCATGGCCAGCGCGGCAATCACCAACACTCCCATCAATTTTGCCAACATCATTGCCCTGCCACTGTTACTGGGCCTGGGGGTGGACAACGGCATTCACATGCTGGTAAAGCTGCGCGATTCGCCCCCTGAAGAGCAGAACATCTACCAGTCCAGCACCGCCAGGGGGATATTTTATGGAGCGCTGACCACCTCCTCCAGCTTTGGTGGATTAGCTTTCTCGCCGCACGCCGGAATCTCGAGCATGGGCTTGCTTATCACCATAGGCATATTCTGGATCATGGTTTGTACATTTATTATCCTTCCCGCACTAAGTAAATTAGTGTTGACAAAAAGGAACGAGCTGCTGTATCAACGAGTGGAAGGCCTGCGCGACTAAAGATCATTTATTCCAACCAAAAAGAACCCGCACTGAACGTCTCATCCAAACCCCGCCGACGCGGCCTTTTGTTGCGCGGTTAGGATGCGACAAAATTAAAACCCACAACAACAATAAGAACAAACGTTCCCCAAATAATGATACGGTCCATGTCAATCCTCCTCGGATCTGTAATGGTCGAGATCACATTATTCTTAAGGGTTATTACATTTCTTCGTTTCTGAAGCTGCGCTGTCACAAGGCCGACATACATTTATGAGATTGTGAGCGTGCGTCCCACCCTCTGAGGCGCTATGGTATCTGCCCATGTGGATATCCGGTCCGGCGATTATTCCTTATCGCCGGACTTTTTTAATGCCTCTGCCATATTGCGCCTCTCGGATTTTTTTGCTCCCTCCCTACTTAATATCTCTGTCCGCATACTGGGTGTACCTTAATCCAATAGGCAAATCAGTCAAAATCCGTAACATACCGGACGGATGCTGCTTTCATGCGCACGACAACACACGGAATTGGGGAGGCATAAGGTCATGCATATCAAAATTGCAATCGCCCTGTTGATGAGTTTTTTAGCGGGTGGTTTCGCGCAAGCAGACTTAGGCAAAAATGATGGAGCCTCGGATAAAGCGTGGACTCCGCCCCCGGGCCTCCTCTCCGATGACGCAATTTCCTCCCTGACTTTTGGCTCTGACAAGCAGAATAATGGCCAGTCAAATTCGAAGGGAGGCCGTGGTCAAGTGCATGAGGTTCCTGAGCCTGGCACGATACTGCTTGTCGGTGCCGGGGTTATGGGCCTTATCGTATCAAGGGCGCGGAATAGACGGCAACTCCACGGAGGAGGTGGCAGCAGGGAGCCTGTGGTAGCCAGAAGATCAGGCTGAAGCTGTCATTCTGCTTGTGGGTGGACGGATTTGTTGGTGAGGTTAACGCGCCTACAGCGACGGAGGGTCATGAGCGGAACGAAAAACACTCAAAGATATCCTTCGATCGGGGGAAGTCATCGATGTAGCGCTTCACTTCTTCAACGCCGCCGAGAGAAGATGGAAATCCAGCAAGGTTAGGACGAAGCCGGGGACCAGTGGGTTTCCCACTCATTAAACCTATCCGCCGGCATCGGCTCGCTGACAAAAAAGCCTTGTGCTACGTCGCATCCCCACGTGCCGAGCTGATCCCACAGGACCTGGCTGTCTACGCCTTCCGCGACCACTCGTAGTCCAAGATTATGGCCCAGCTCGATAGTTGATCGCACAATCAGCGCAGAATCCCTACTTGTCGCCATCGGCATGACGAAAGATTGATCGATCTTGATCCAGTCGACCGGCAGTTTCTGCAAGTAGCTGAGGCTGGAATACCCTGTGCCAAAGTCGTCAATGTAAAGCTCCACACCAAGGTCCTTCAGGCGAACCAGCGCATCCCGCGCGCTTGCCGGGTCCTCCATCAATGCGCTCTCGGTAATTTCAAATTGAATGAGTTCTGGCGGAAGGCCCCAGGTAGAGAATAGGCCCCGAATACGTTCGATCAGTTTTGGCTCACGCAGATCATGCACCGATAGGTTTACCGACAACGGCCTTCGCAGCCCGGCCTCATACCATACATAGCCCTGGCTGAATGCGGCGTTCAATACCCAGTTTGTAAGCGGGGTGATGAGCGCAGCTTGTTCGGCGAGCTTGATGAATTCGCCGGTGCCGATCGAACCGTGCAAGGGGTGCTCCCAGCGCACGAGCGCCTCAGCGCCACAGGGTTGGCGGGAAGCGATGGTAACCTTGGGCTGACAATAGAGGCGCAGTTCGTCCCTTTCGATCGCTTGCCGCAATTCACCCATCAGGCGAAGCCGGAGCGCGTTTTCCTGTTCCTGACCGCTGTAGAAGGCGTAGCCGCCCCTTGCGGGTGTCGCCCTTCGCACCGCGGCGTTGGCCCTTCGCAGCAGGGCTTCGGCATCGCTTCCATGCCCTGGAAACAGGGCAATTCCAGCAGATAACGGCGCGTCTACCGTCAGCCCCGATATCTCCATTGGGTCATGCAGAACGTCAAGGAACCGCAGGGCTTCCTTGGCAGCATCATCGGCTCCGACATCCGGTACCAGCAGAGCAAAGCCGGCTTCGCCTACCCGTGCCAGAAGCTCGTCGAGCTTCGCAGCCCTCGTTAGACGCCCGGCCAGTTGTTGCACTAATTGGTCTCCTGCGCGATGCCCGAGGATCTCGTTGATTTCATGGAATTGCCCGATTTCAAGATAGAGCAATGCCAAGGGGTGGTGCTGTCTCTTGGCGAACTCTATCGCTTCCCCCAGACGCTCATGCAAGTGGATACGATTTGGCAGACCGGTCAACGGGTCATGGTAAGCAAGGTGAGCAATAGCCTCTTGAGCTTTGCGGTGCTCGATCCGCATTCGCAAGGTGGCAATCCCATATGCGAGGTCGTCCGCCAGCTCGTTAAGCAGTTCGAGTTCCTCTTCATCAAATCCCTCGGGTTCGGCCGCGGCCATTAAGAGCGCCCCCAGTATTTCTCCCTCGACCTGAAGTGGAAACGCCGTCGCGGAGGCATAGCCTCTCTCTATTGCAAGCTCCATTAATTGTGCGTGAGCGGGGGTAGCATAGACCGGATCGGTAAAGACGTGCCTCGCCACGCTGGGTTTGCCCGTGCTAATTGCGGTACTGAATGGGGTCTGGCCAACATCTGTACCAGCCCAAGAGGGATAGAGCGCTTGGAGATGTTCCTTGGCCATTCCATCGCACTCCATCCACTGAATGGTCTTGTTTTCATCATTTCGCGCGTATCCGACACACGCGAGGCGGTAGCCACCCTGCTCAACGATTACCCGGCACATATCGCGCACAAGCTCCTGCTCGTCCGATGCCCGCAGCAACGTGCGATTGCCGGCGCTCAAGGTTCGCAATGCGCGGCTGACGCTCTCTAACTTGTTTGGCTTTTTGTTCGACGGCATAAAATCCCAGTCATCTCCATAGCGCGATTGATGTTCCCCAGGTAGCATTATGCGCAACAGCGGCAAGTTGAACGTTTTAACCCGTTGCAGAAGAAATGGCGAAAATTCACTGTTAGCCAGAGCCGGGCCTTTGACCCACCTGCGGCGCTAAAAGTTAAGCGTTCCCGTCCAGGGACGGCTACATCGCGGCTTCCGTTGCTCGCCGAGGAATTTACTCAGACCGTCGGTATCGTTCCGCCATCAATAACGTATTCCGCTCCAGTGATAGAAGCAGCGTGCGGCGATACCAGGAAAGCAACGAGATCCGCGACTTCCGCTGGCTCTGCGGGGCGCCCTAAGGGGATTCCACCGAGGGAGTCCATCAACGTCTTGCGAGCGCCTTCGTAGTCGGCGCCTATTTTGTCTGCTATCTCGTTGACTAGCCCCAGGGCCGCCTCTGTCTCAACCCAACCGGGGGACACCCGCACCACGCGCACTCCCTTGGGACTGACTTCCTTGGACAGGCCCTTGCTGTAATTGCTCAGTGCCGCTTTTGCGGCGGCATAAGCCATCGTTGCATCGGGGAGCGGCATTTGACGCTGTATTGAGGTGATATGGACGACCACACCCGCCCCCTGCTCAAGCATTCCGGGCAGCAGGGCGCGGTCGAGTCGGACAGCGGCAAAAAGATTCAGATCGAGTGCAAGCTGCCAGTCATTGTCATTCAGCACAGCGAACCCGCCGGCAGGTGCGGAGGATCCGCCAACGACATGGACGATGATGTCCACTCCGCCCAACTGATCATGCACTGCCTCCACGGCTGTAGCGCAGCCTTCTACCGTCGTGAGATCCGCGGCCACGAACAGCACATCCGGCGAAAGGTCGCCGGGGCGCGAACGCGCCGTGGTGAGTACCTTGGCGCCTTCCTCCCTTACCCGCGAGACGACTGCTTTACCGATGCCTTTCGTGCCGCCTGTGACCAGCACTCGGCGCCCATGGAGTTCAAGGTTTAATGTCATCAGTGAATGTCCAGAGATATGATTTTGTTGCGCGCAACTCCTAATGCATGTTCAAGTGTAGCAGGGCTTTGGGGGGAAATTGCCGGAAACGGTTGCAGTCACGATACTGAAGAGGCGACTTGTTCAGTTTTCATGGATGGCAATACTTTACAACGGCGAGTTGCAATTGACCGGCGTGACTAAGGGGATATTTTATCGAGCCCCAGGCGGATATCTCGAGCATGGCTTGATTATTACCATGAATATATTCTGGATCATGGTTGTACGTTTATTATCCTTCCCACACCAAGTAAATTAGTGTTAACGAAAAACGAAGATGCAGTAGGTAGCCAACCTCGAATGGGCGGGTAAAACGGAAAAAATCGGAGCGCTTCTTGTCGCCCGCAGAGGAGTGGGTCTCGCGTAGTATCTTCGCAGTAAAGATAACGTTCAGGCTTGAGGCTCACCATGCGGTGATGTCGGACAAGAAGCGTTCGTGATAAAAGCACAAGTGGATGCGAAACGCCGCGCTGCTCTTTTGCGAAGCGTTCCCGAAATCGCGTAGCACGTCTCACACACCTTAACCACGTCCGCACTCTCAGCGAACACTCTCGAGTTAAATCATGGCGTTTCAGTAGACAAGGCCACCTTTGGTGTACTTCAGTCCAATATGTCGTCATCTTCAAAAGCCGTAAGATACCAACAGTAAAACGCAAACGGTAGCGTACAGGCCTTCATGTGGTCTTACTGGACGGATCTCTGAATGCGTAAATTGCCTGAAGTGCTGGTGGCGCTTGGGCCTACTTCTCTTCTTTCCCTTGTTTCTAATCAGCGGGAGCAAGCAGGGAAAAAAAAGGGACTTTATCAATCTGTCTGCTGACCTTAGGGAGGGAAATTGACCGCGTATTGTTCGTTATGCTTACGCGCAATGCCGGTTATCGTGAGCCATGATAAAAAATACCGAAGCACAACGACGTCACAAACTTTATCTTCGCGCAAAGAATGCGCTCCGCGACCAGCATCAGGATACCTATACGTTGATGCTTGAGCGCCACGCACAGGAGCTTGATGCTTTATGGGCAAACTATAATCTTGCTGTAAAGAAGCTGGCGAGCGAGCATAACAAGAAGACTCGCAAAACCAAGGCTATCAAATCGAAGGCCGTCCCTATGAAAAAGGGAGTGCTATGCGTTCAACCGGAGGAACAAGTTATTCATTAATGCTGGTTTTCTTCGAATGTTCGGCAACAGTCTCGAGGCCCAATGGTTAGCCATGGTTCAACGGCGCCCACAGTGTTGGGTGTGTGGTTAACAACGGCATTTAAAACAGCGAATGCCGAGCTTCGCTCAAGGCATTGAGATCTCGCTCGATTTACGGAGCTTGATCCGTTGCCGCCGGTGACGACAGTCCGAAATCGGCATAATTCAGGCATTTGAATTTGCCGATAACGGACGAGGAATGTCTCAGTTAGAGATTGAAGATCCAGAGCAGCGCTTTATTGACTACAATTATCAGATCTGTCCGAACTGGCGAGCCATACGAGTAAAGGCTCGCAGCGATTCAAACACTTTCATTTCAAAGCCGGCCTAGTACTGCCAGTGAATCTCCATAACCCAAAACACCAGCAAATCGGCGATATCGTTCACCCTTCCCTGTCACTCGATCTGTTCAGCGCAATAGCGAGTCAGATAGCAGGTGTCGGTTTCTTTTTAGGTTTCTTTGCTTCTTTGTTTTTCTTTTGCTGACCTTTTGCCATGATGCTCTCCTTATTGATGATGTTCACATATTAATAAACGCAACTACAGGATACAGGATAGTAGCCGCCCTTACTTGGATCGTTGTTATGTTCTATCGGTTCCATGATGACAGTCGGGAGCCAGTAAACCATTCCGAATTTGATTAATATTCACCGGCGCCAACGTCTGGTACATTGATTCAGCGTATTGGGATCAAGGGCGCCGAATTTATCGCACCTGGCTGAACCGCTCGCGAAGATTCTCGATGGCATTGGGCTCGCCGCGAACCCGAAAGAAGGCGCCCTCACTGTCTGAGTACTCCTCCAGCACCTGACAGCTTGCGTAGATTCCCCCGCGCAGTTGCTGTGCCGACCAGGGAAGAAAAAGTTCGGCCTCAACCAGATCCTTCTGGAAAAACGCAACGATCGTCTGGCGGAGCTTCGCGACGTCGCCAGGGCGCCGCGCACTCATCACGACGCAATCGGGGTATTGTGTCCGCAAGGTAGCTTCGCGTTCAGCTTGCGCCGCTGCATCGCCGACATGGTCAATCTTGTTGAAGACGCGGATGCGCGGCACGACATTCGCACCGATCTCCTCAAGCACTCTATCGGTGACCTCAAGTTGGCGCTCAAACCCCGGATCGCTGGCATCGATGACGTGGAGCAGCAGGGATGCATCAAGCGCTTCGTCTAACGTTGACTTGAACGAGGCGACGAGCCCGTGTGGCAAATTCTTTATGAAGCCGACCGTGTCACTGACGAGCACGCGTGGCACGCTCTCCGGGTGGAGGGCACGCACTGTGGTATCAAGCGTGGCGAAGAGTTTATTCGCGACCAGCACTTCGCTTCCCGTTAGGGCCCGCATCAAGGTGGACTTTCCGGCGTTTGTATAGCCGACGAGCGCAGCACTAGCCAACCCTTGGCGCTCATGCCGCCGCGCACGCTGCGTCTTCCGCTCGACATCCATCGCGGCGATTTCCTGTTGAAGCTCGGCGATGCGGTCACGAATCTTGCGCCGGTCCAGTTCAGTGTGCGACTCGCCGCCCCCCCGGCCACCGACGCCGCTACGCTGCCGCCCCTGCGGCCCCGCAAGCTTCGCCGCCTCGCGCAGGCGCGGTGCCATATAACCGAGACGCGCGATCTCCACCTGGGCGCGCGCAGCGCGAGAGCGGGCGTTGCGATGAAAAATTTCGAGGATGACCATAGTGCGGTCCATTACCTCGCAGCCGACCTCCTTTTCAAGGTTGCGCGCCTGCGATGGTGAGATCTCGTGGTCGACCAGGATGGTATCGATATCCCGGCTCTCGGGATTAGCGACTATTCCCTCGAGCTCGGCGGGTTCGTTGTTCACGAAGCTGCGTATTTCCTGCCGCTTGCCGACACCGAGATATGCTGTCGTGTCGAAGGCTGAGCGCTTCTGCACGAACGTGCGGACGACCTCATACCCCAGCGTTTTTGCGAGTTCGCGCAACTCGGTCAGGGAAGCCTCGAACTCGTTATCGCTCACGCTCGGCAGTTGCACGGCAGCCACTACGGCATATCTGGATTTCTCTTCAACTTCTCTTTGCATGAGGGGATTGCATACCTTGAGTGGGCGAATTTGGATAGTACCTGCAAATGTAATAGCCGCCGGCCTTAAGTATGCAATTTACGGACTGAACATTAACGGAATTCACTTTCCGTGTGATATACCGCGGCGGCTTTTTCCCGTTCGCTGCTGTCCATCGCGCGCAAACTGGGGGCCCCCTAAGCGCGGATGAACCGATTGCCCCGGATAGTGCTGGCACAACCCGGATTCGAAAGTCCGATGGCAAAAAAGTTACGGCGTTGAGCTGTTTCAAGGCAGGCTGGTTTTCGCGCCGACTCAGCCATCCGGGCTTAACTTTTTTTTAACATTTCACCGAGGCTTTTCTCACACCGGGCGTGCTACCGTAAACCCAACAATTAGCCGACTTCATCTTCGCCGTCAAAATAACGGGCTTTCAAACTGTCGGCCGGCTCGGGTTCCTATCGCCTGAGCTTACCGGGCGCTGCTGCTCAATAGCTTCATTCGTGATCCATTTTCCGTCACCGCATCTCGCGGCGGACAATGAATCTGTCCGCTAAATTCACTCCTGATACATGAGTAACCTCGGATAGGGGATAGAAGGCGGGTTAACTAGGCGTATGACGGGGCATCGGGCTTTCAGGTGGTATCCATGAGTTGATCAGGTTTACATGACCAAATTCTTTTATTTGGAGGCAATTTCCGGGGATGGTCTATTTTCGCAGTTGCTTCCGCTAGTCGCAGGGGGAAAATATCATGAGGGGCTCATCTCCAGGCAGGTTGATGACGCGATACGTCATACTGGGCATAATTTCTTTCATGATAAGCGGTGTCACTTCTGCTCAGATCATCATAGCGGAACAGCAGAGCGATTCCGCACCATGGCTGCTTGATAAAACCGCCAAGCCAATGCCGGGTGAAAAAGATGAGGCCAAAACCCCGGAGCGCATGCCGGCAGAAAAGAGTTCTTCTACTAGCGCCGGACAGGAAGTATCTGCCGACTCAAGCTCTTCGTCGGGCTGGCTACCACCAAGCCAAGGCTATGGCTCATGCAGGCACTCCGCGCCAGATCAGGAGGATTTTTTTTGCACGCTCGGAAGAATTCTGTTTGGATCGACCCCGTCTGGTCCAAACAGGGACGTGGACGAAAATATCTCCGCCGGAGGTGCCGGCGGTTGATTTTTTCCTGAGCGACAAATTGATTGCGCCAATCCGCAAACCGTAGGATGAACAGAAAGGGTTATTTTGGGAAAACCGGCAGCGTGTGTCAGGATACTTGCCCAAATTATATTGTTGGGCCTCGTGAGCGTCCTGCATGCAGGCGTCTCTATCGCCGGACATGATACCGCCCAATCGCCCACGCATGCCCCTCAGCTGAATAGTTCCGCCCCGCAGGCGAACGACGAAAATCAACGCAAACATTCACCCTGCTCAGAAAGCGATGCTCCTACCGTGGAGGAGTCAGGCGTCCGGGGTTCCCAGGATCGGTCGCCGTCGGCACGGCGTTGTTTGTGCCGGCCCGTAATACCCTCCAAGGAAAGCCTTCCGGATAAACTTTTCCGGATCTTTTTCGGTCCCGACTGGTGTGGCCCCGACCCTAATGTGGATACAAATATCTCCGCTGGGGGGGCCGCCGGAGGTTGAAGGTGTTTTAATTAAACCCTCCGCATGTCTCTTCTTCCCCAGCTCTCATACAACGCAAGAACCGTTTCACAAATCAGAAGAAACTCTTCTGCCCTCCCGGCCCTGCAAGGCCGAGCCTTACCATCGACTCCGCAGTCTATTCCCTTCCCTCACCACCTTCTTGCTTTATCAATAATTGTTCGGCATATATTTATACTTATTTAACTTTCCCATGACATTTTTTTACAAAATTCTTCACCGCCCTTTCACCCCCCAATCACGCATTATTGACGAGCTATGTGCTAATTTTATCGCTTAAAGACAATCTTCTGGAACTTTATAAATAGATAAGAGGTTAAACATTTTATAAATACGATTTATGTATCTTTCATAACAAGACAGGGAGGTAATAATGAAACGTAATAAACCGTTAATGATGCTGTCCGGCTGCCTGCTTTCGGCGTCTCTGTGTGCCGAGGATAAACCGGTGCCACCCCCGGCTCCTGAAGCTCGCTCATCCAGAGCCTCCTATGTCATCGATCTCTACGTTGACACCAAAACAAAGCAGATTTACGCCGAACCGGGTGAAGGCCGCGTGCGCATGAGATCATTTGAAAAGGTAGCGGATGTACCTGGAAAAACAGCACCCACATCCGATGCAATCGCACCGGCCGATTCCCCGGCGGCCGCGACCGAGGTGGCCACGGCAATCAAGCCAGGGGAAAAGCCAAAGCAGGTTCCTCCAAACCCCGAAGGAATGGGCTACGCGAACTGGAAATCTCCTGATCCATTTAAATGGAACCTGAATGGCGACGGTAGTCAATATCTGAAGTTTGGATTTCTGAATCAGGTTTGGCTGCGATATGAGCAAAATAACCCGGGATCAAGCGTGATGGGGGAACCGGTAGACGACACGCAGGACATCGGACTCCGTAGGACCCGTTTCGTATTGCAAGGACAGCTTACCGACCGCGTATATTTTTATACTCAATACGGTATGAATAACTTTAACTTTCTGTCTCAAAACGGAAGCAGTTCCAATAGCGGTATTGATGATCTCGGCAACAGAAAGATCCAGGCCTTCTTTCACGACGCTTTTGGCGAACTGCGACTTACGAAAGGTCACCAGATGGTCGTAGGAGGCGGTCTGGTCATGGCTAATGGCATGTCCCGCTTCAGCAGCCCAAGCGTTAGCACAATCATGACGATGGACATTCCCCTGTTTGCACAAGCAACTGCCGATCGCACCGATTTGTTCAACAGAAGCTTAAGCGTGTATCTGAGGGGCCAGATAGGCATGTTCAACTATCGGTTCACCGCCAGCGATCCTTTCCCGGTAAACACCGATGGGGTGGCGCTTGAGCCAATTTCGCTGGATCATGCCCAATTTGCCCGGACCGGGCATCGCAAACGTTACCAGGGGTTTTACGTATTGAACTTCTGGGACACGGAACCGATGACAAATCCGTATTGGCAAGGAACCTATCTGGGTAAAAAAAGCATCCTGAATCTCGAGGGTGGGTTCATTTCGCAAAAAAACGCCACCTGGACGGGCGCAACGGAAGCCACCGCTCAATTTCACGACATGAATCTATGGTCCGTAGCTGCCTATCTCGACGCGCCGGTGGACAAGGTAAAGGAAACCGCCATCTCTGCCTATATTGGCTATTTCAACACGAACTACGGGCCCAATTATTTGCGCACCAATGGAATCGGCATGACGCCGGCTACTGGCGGAAACTCGCTCAATGGCGGGGGCAACGCCTTCCCGATGTTCGGGACGGGCGATATCTGGTACGGACAAATAGGTTATTTAATGTCCAGGGATTTGCTAGGCAGTAATAACGGACAGTTAATGCCCTACTTTTCGTTCACAAGCGCAAATTTTCAGCGGCTGCGCGACCAGATGAACGTGTTCAACGTGGGTGTGAACTGGCTTATAAAAGGACACAATAGTAAGGTTACCTTTGATTATCAAAACCGGCCGGTATTCAACACCGGGGGAAATAAAATCGCTAATCGCGGTCAGTTCGTTTTGCAATACCAGATAGCCTTCTAGCATTAGCTTTTACTAAAGCAGCCGTCTTTGGAGGAGGGTAATCAGCGTCAGAAACAGGGGCCCGGTCTGCGCACGTGCAAGTCGATCCGTCCGCGTCGTTCTGGTTGCCCGATCCCGCTGCATAATTCTCGCGTCTTGTAGGATTGTTAACGCCCTTTTGCACGATGAAGGGAAGTCGGATAGGAAATAAAGCCCGCTAAGCTTAAGATCAGGTCTTGCGCAGGCTGGCAACGTGGCATTCGCTTCCGGGCGATCTAAAGCAAAGCCCATCACTGCTTAATCCACGAAATCACCCTTTCTACGTCGACGAGGGCCTTAACCAGTTCCACGCTGGTGCGTTCTTCCTACATTTAATTGACCAACCAACATCAATACGATGTTCGAGAACAGCTATGGCCGATTCTAATCACTTTTGACACGTTCGGCATCACAAATTGATCACATTTACAGGACCTTTCCTTGCGTAGCGGCATGTTAACTTACGCCTCACCGTAATTCATGTCCGGCATAACGGTTCCAGCGTTGCCTATCCTAATGCAGTTTCCGGACAGGTAATCGTTGAGTCGAAGTAGCCACTTTGGGCTTAACGAGACGGAGATCAAAAAGAGCTTTCCGCGTTTTTTGGCCCGTCCTCGGATCTGACGGTATTGGAGAGAACTTATGAGATACGTTTGACCCGGAAAAGATCCACTTAACACTCTATTCAGGGGTACGTACTTCTCCCCCATCTTAATTCTCTTATAAGGCATCTATGCGCTCACTTGTTAAAAATAGGCCCCCCGACACGTTTGTCACGGCTAGCCAAAGCCGGATATCTAACGAATTCGCTCCGCTGCATATACTTATCATTGAAGACGATCCTGCGATCGCCACCAATCTCTATGACTTCCTGGAGGCTCGCGGGCACACCGTAGATGCAGCTGCAGATGGAATCGTAGGCATGCATCTTGCCGTAACGCAAAAATTTGACGGAATTCTGCTTGATCTTGGTTTGCCGGCCATGGACGGCATCACATTGTGCCGGAAACTCCGCAAGGAAGCTGACATCGATACGCCTGTACTGATTCTTACCGCCAGGGACACCCTGGACGATAAGCTTCAAGGGTTCGATGGCGGTGCCGATGATTATCTGGTCAAGCCATTTGCGCTGAAGGAAGTGGAGGCCCGGCTGGTCGCCATGCACAAGCGTCGCGGCGGCAAAGTTACCAGTCGAAGGCTCGACACTGGTGACCTGTCATTTGATCCAAAAACACTCTCTATCCAATTTGCCGGCGCGAGCGTTAAGCTGACACCAAAATGCATTCGGCTGCTTACCATTATGATGGGCGAGCCCGGCCGGGTGTTCAGTCGCAGAGTACTGGAATCGGAAGTCTGGGGGGATGAGCAAGGTACCAGTGATACCTTGCGCAGCCATATGCACGAACTTCGCCGGACGCTGAGCCGGGCTGGAGGGTACGACCCAATCGAGACGATTCACGGACTTGGTTACCGCCTGATTTCTCCTGCCCGAAGTTAAGTGATCTACCGCCTGCGTGTTGGATAAAAGATCCAACTGCGTTGCGCCACGCTGCGAGAAACACCTCCCTCACTGCGTTGCAGTTGGAGATGCTGGCGAAATGGGCGAGGGAGATTTTAGTGCGGACTATGATCCGGCGGGACACTGTTTACAAAAATTGCCGCCGTGCCTCTGGCCCAGCGGGGCGATACGCTGACGCAGGCGGCACTCGAATTTTGACTGGCGATGCCTTTCATCCCCCGGCTGTGAAATGACTTGGCGTGCACGAGGCAAGCCAGGGAATGAATGCGGCATGCAATGTGTCGAGCTGGGATCTTTTGTATTTCCGGATCAGGGGACAATATCGATTCGATTTCGGTACGGATAACGTTACACATCCCGCCTATGGCCTGATATTCGTCCAGGCGCAGATCGCTATCGCTGCTGTAATCACGGTACAAACGGGATAACGTCAGGCTCAGCAGCGTCAAGGTATCGCTTCCCTGGTCGCAATCGGCCAACAGTTGCTGCACGAGATTCGGCTTGACCTCCAGCGGAGATATTTACCTAACCTCTTGCTTTGTTGGTCCATATTGTCGCATCGTCCGAGGGCGAAGAAAAATCCAGTTCCGCCAACGGGTTGGTGCCTTTTACTTTGTGGACGGTTGACCGCCTGCGGACGGTAGCGACCAAGAGGGCAACTTGACCGTCCGTACCAACCCACTGAAAATATTAGAGAAAACGGTTCGGACGATACGGACGCAATATCCCTAAATCTGGACCCGCAAAACCGGTATTAGGGGCTGGTTACCCGTTTATGAGTGCGGCCGAGGCTCTGAGGGTGGCACAGGCAGCCGGAATACAAGTCACTGCAAAGCTATAACTAACCACCTATTATATTTATAAGCAGTCTGCGCAACTCAATAGCCAATCTGGCCTTAGGGCGCGTTCCCCCAAACTAAAATACCTCCCTGTCTCTTGTTTCGAACCGGGAAAATTACGGAGAAAAAGGATGGTCACAAGCGCCGCATCCCGACCGGACGGTACCATGGATAACGATCCGATTACGCCCCTGACGACTATCTCGCAAGACTGTAGGAACCGATTGAAAAACACGCGCGTGGCGGTAATTGGGGCCGGGCTGGGCGGGCTCATGGCCGCCCTGCGGCTCAGCCAGCATGGCGTCAAAGTGACGTTATACGAGGCACATCCTCAGGTGGGCGGCCGCGTTCGCAGCAATGCACGGTTTGCCAACGGGCGCATTATCGAGGAGGGCGCCGAATTGATCGGCTCGTTTCACACCGCGTGGCTGAAACTGGCCCAGAAGTATGGCATCGCGATGATCAACCGGATGGGGGACCTTGAGTACGAGCGAGAACGCCTGAATTTGAAACTACGGCTGGATAATACGAAGGACCTGACCTGGGCAGAAATCCATCAGCTCAATAAAGATGTTGATCAGGTGTTAAAGTCGATTGCCGATAACGCGGCAAAGTGGATCGTCCAAGAGACCTGCCCCTGGAACGAAACCAACCCAGTCGTGCTGAATATCCTGAAGAATTACGACAACACGACGGTAAGAGACGCGCTGATTAACCTGCACAAGGTCAACCCGAATAATCCAAAACAGCAGCGCCTATGGAAGATGTTGGAGTTAAGACTTGTCAACGATGAAGTCTCTCAGCTGGAAGAAATGAACTACCTGGGTCTGCTGTTAAAGGTGAAGGGTGGGCAGAGCGAGCGGTTCGAAATCGATGATCCCGGGCGGATGGGGTATTGGGACGAGCTGGAGATTTTTCGCTGCGCGGATGGTTGCCAGCGTTTGGCGGATGAGATGGCCAGTGAGATCCGGAAAAACCGAGGCGCTTTGATGCTGAAAACAGCGGTAACGCAGATCGAAATTCATCCGCAGGATGTGCAGCTGACGACACGATCGGTGGCTTGGCCGAGTGGGAAATTGAGCAGCGCAGGCAAAACGGCGCGTTTTCAATACGTAGTGCTGGCGGTCCCGCCTAGCGTCTGGAGCGACGTAACGATCCAGGACAACGGTAGCGCAGTTGATCTCAAGGCGGAGATTGGCGTAATGGGACGAGGCCCGGCGGTGAAGTTCTTCAGCAGCTTTAAGAGACGGTTCTGGATTACGGAAAAGATCCCCTCCGCCCCGAGCGGGGGGACACTGAAGCTGGGTCAGATTTGGGAAGGCACCGACAACCAAATGCAGACCGGCCGCCAGGGCATCGTGCTGAACATCTTTGCCGGGCCCACGCTGCCCGGCTCAGGGAAAGGTGGGCCCCGTCCGCCCACCGAGCTGGAAATGCAGAAAGAGCTGAAAGATCTCTATCCCAGCTATTCTAGAAATCTGAACAAGACGTACTACAGCGACTGGCCGAACGAGCCCTTCATTAAGACCGGTTACTGGGCGCCAAAGGCAAACGGCGAGATCTTCAAGGTCGGCCCGAAACTCAACGTTGCGTTCCATAAGCGGCTGTACTTCGCTGGGGAACACACATATGTTTCCTTTTTTGGCTACATGGAAGGTGCGCTGCGGTCGGGCATCCGCGCGGCGAACCTGCTGATGCGCGAATCATGTGGGATGACCGTAGATCCTTGTCCGCCGCCTCCGCCTGAGGAGAAGATAGCATAGGAAGAAGAGATCACCGCGCGTGTATAAGCGCGCAGCTAAGAATTTAACCGTCGAGGCGAACAAGGAATTGGTGATTACACAGGATAGCGGGGATGAAAACGGGCGGGAGCGGATGTCCCGCGGGGATCGGTGGAAGAGGTCTTTTACCTGCCTAGCTGGCTCATTGCCAGATTTAACCCCGATTCTTACTTCGGCCGCCGCAAATTCGGCACTTGTTTTTTCTATATTGCGATCTACAAAGAAGATTGGACTATCAAGCTTTGTTTGTCTTTGGAGCTAACTTAAATGAGTCTGGAATCGTTGTTTCGGTTTACACTGATACGGCCTGCGGTTGCACAAGATCCAGCCAATCCCAGCATTGACCTAACCCAGGATTCACCATTTCAAAAATCCCTCGCTGATGCGGCCAAGGCCGAGCAACCCCGTCAATCGCTCTTGCGCGTCGCGCGCGCCTTCGTAACGGGGGAGGACTTCATCGGCAATCCCAACACAAATGCACTAGCCAAGCAGTTGACCGGATTTGCTGTAGCACTCGACCAATTCGAAGATGATCAGACTGTGTCTCACGAGAACGTGGTGGATGCCGTAGAGGAGGCGTTCGGGGCAAGGCCGGAGTCTTTGGTGCAGGGTCCGGAGTTCAACGCGTCCATGCAGAATTTGCGAGATAGTCTTCTCGCGATCAAGCAGTTGCAAGAGGAGCATGGGCGCCCGATTGAATCGCTCACCAACCAGCTCAGGGATATCGAATTGATATTGAAGGTAGCTGAAGATGAGACTTTTCCAGCTACGCCAGACGAACTCCGCCGGTACCGGCGGCGCTCCCTTAAGCTACCGGTGGTGTTCAATCTCGAATCCGTCCTATCAACATCCCTATTGGAAGAGGAACGACGGAAAAAAAAGGCGGAGGCGGAGGCTGAACGCCAGAAGTATGCCAAAGGCCTCTTTGATCAGTACCGGGGACTGAAGCAGGCGATAAGCGAACTGACAGGTCTGGGTGGACAACATTTTCAGGTCATGCCCCAGCAGCCGCATGCTGGAGTCACCATTCCTGAAGAACTCAATCCGACAAGTGTATTAACCCGTCGGATAGAATACCTTGGAAAATTATCCGACGCGAACCTCAGGCAGTTCCAGTCAATGCTGGAACAAGGCGAGGAAATCCGTCCTCTGCGCGCCGAGAGCGCTGCGGTTGCGAATTCGGCAGCAGAACTGGCGAAAAACCTCTTGGTCGTCGGTCCCCAGCTGCTAAACGGAAGCCCGCCGTCCCGTCCGGCTGCACTAAGCGAGGTCAGCTTCCGTCTCAAGGCCAGCGCCGTAGAGGTGCTATCTGAACCCACCAGGAAACTGCTGAATGAGCGGAATGTCGGTCTATCGGATCAATCGTTGGATCGCATCGTCGAATTGCTCGAAGCCGAAACTGACACTACCGGAAAGAAACTCGATGCCCTTTATAGCCATTCCATAAGGCGCAGTATCAAGCGTATCGGCGATACCCTGGTAACCATTAACGAGCCGCTGACTTCCGAATGGCCGAGCGCGGCTGACGAGCCGGCGCTTCCCTCTCTCCCGCCTTTGCCGTCGGCGGAGCAGATTCCCCACACCCGCGGTACCGTTGCCCCAGCAGGCGTTGCGGACCTGCTTATAGTAAAGCAACAGCTTACGGGGTACGAAGCTGCTGATGTTGCGCACATCGAAAATGTACTGAAGGGGGAACTGAAGCATCGCGAGCATACTCGCCGACGGGAGACTGAAGAGTTTACGTTTCGCGAGACGGAGGTAATTTCTTCGGAGGAGCGTGAGCTCGAGTCAACTGATCGCTTCGAGATGACGAGGGAGACCAATACCACTATTCAGGAAGACGCGTCGCTGAAGGCCGGCCTAAACATATCGGGCAAATATGGTCCGTTTGTCGAGTTCTCAGCCAGCGTGGAGGGATCTACCTCACGCTCGAAAGAGGAGGCGACGAGGACTGCGTCCACATTCTCGAAGGAGGTCACGCAGCGGAGTGCCAGCAAAATCACCGAAAGAGTTCTTGAGCGAGCCTCCCTTCGGGTGACAAATGAAGTGATAGAGAAGAACCTGCACGAGCTAACCAACGTGGATGGGTCAGGTCATATTTCGGGAGTCTACCAGTGGGTGAACAAGGTATACCAGGCCCAGGTATTTAACTATGGCCTGCGAACAATATTCGATTTCATGGTACCTGAGCCAGCTGCTTTTCTTATCGATGCGCTGAACTCAGCCAACGAGAGCGCGAACGAGCTCCAGAAGCCGCCGGAATTTACTTTGAAGCCCAACCAGGTTACGGACAACGTTGCGTCACAGGGTTACTATGGCAGATGGGTGCAAGTATATGGTGCGACGGACGTGACACCGCCTCCAGAGATGTACAAGACGAAATCACTCGACTTTCACGCGGGAGGTGGCGATGCCGCGACGAACTATCACCACTCCGCACAGATCATGATCGAGGACGGTTACAAGGCCGTTCACGGCTCGGTTGGAGCCGTGAATATGATGTGGAATAACACTTGCATCATCGATGTTGTGTTGGGGAAGAAATTTCACCGCTTTGCCAATATTAGCGGGGAGGTCTTCTCTACTCCCTTGGACGAGGAAAGAGACTCCATCCCATTCGCGCTCGTTACATTCAGTATTCCCCACCTTGCCGTAGCTGTAGAAGTAAAGTGTCAGCGAACCGATCGGGCCATGGAGAATTGGCGAATCGAGACGCACGCTAAACTGACCGCTGCCTACAAGGCCCGCCTGGCCGAGTACGAGGAAAAGCTCGCCGCTTTGGAGCTTCAGCAGGGGGTCGCGATTCGGGGCAAAAATCCTGCCCTCAATCTTCAGACCATGAACAATGAACTGAAGAAGAATTGCATCAGCATCCTGACCGATCAGCATTACGACTTGTTCAACGCAATTGATCTTTCAGCGAGTAATAGCTTACCTCAGATTGATGTGCCCGAAGCGGAGGCCGAAGGTCCCTACGTGCGCTTCTTTGAACAGGCATTCGAGTGGGAGCAGATGACGTGGGTTACCTACCCATATTTCTGGGGCAGAAAAAGCCGGTGGAACGAACGGCTGGCCTTCGAGGATCCGGACCCCCTATTCAACCAGTTCTTGACGGCTGGGTTCTGCCGGGTGTCCGTTCCTGCTCGGCCAGGTTTCGAAGGAGCAATCGATCATTTTATAACTTACGGGGAGATATGGAATGGCGGGCCGCTTCCCCCTATTAGTAGTCCGCTCTATCTACCCATTGCAGATGAAATTGCTGAGCGACTAGACAAACCTGGGGATGAGGTTCCGCAAGGGGACCCGTGGCTGGTTCGGATTCCAACCACACTCGTACATTTACGCGCAGATGACCAACTGCCAAAGTGGCAGCAGGATTCGAATGGCAACTGGGTGGAGGCGTAAGCTCTGTGGGCGATATCGCTCGGCAGCGGGATAAATACAAAAGAGGCGATACCAGCGGAGATGCTAAGCAGGGCAACACTCACCCTCGATGATCTTACTTGTCTGGAATTGGGAAACTATCTGACAGATGTTTCTCAGTTTCGAGATCCCGTTTTTTATATATTCGCTAAACAGGGGATCTGGCGCGAGTTTACTTGCCGCTGGTAGATTAGAACGACTTGTAAAAGTAATTTGCGCTTTGACGGTGCTGGGAGGAAACGCTGCAGCAGCCTGGCCTCTTACCCTGGGAAGACCGAAGAACGCCGCAATTCCCGCTGTGATAGGTGCAATACCGGGATTTATCTGGAACCAGAATGCCGGGCAAGTGGTGGGATGGTTCGATGGATATATCGAAGATATTAATCCCCGCGGCAGATACTTCATGCACGCTTTTATCACTGGCCCTAACGGAGAAGGTATGCGGGATCTCGAAGTAGGGTTGCTTTTCAGGTCAGTAAATAAGCCTGGAGGGGAAAGGGGCACGCCTGACGCAATATGGAGGCAGGACTTGCGACAGTGCAACGATGGAAAGCTCATCTGAGGAAAGCGACAATGAGCGTACCGCCGAGATGGGTATGCTTCTTCGAAGGACCCGGATGAGCAGGTAAAGCGCCTGCCTCCGGGTCACGGGATGATCGCCGTTCGAAAGCGCTCGAATTTGGCGTAATCCTCGCTTATAGCGCCGCGATCTTCTCTTTTCACTCGCCAGAGGGGCCTCAGCATATCGCCGACCGGCGACCAGCGACCTTCGACTTGTTTTCCTGCTCGCCGCTGCTGCATTCACCCCAATAATCTTCACCGTCTCGGGTCGTCGACGATCACTCCAACTGCAACGTGTACTACGCATAGTTCAAGGGAATCATAGAATGATCGTCGAGTAGGCTATATTAAGTTGCTGAATTAACCGGGACAATCTGTTAGTCGGGAAAATAAAGTCCATGCGCACACCTGCAATAGATATTGTTCTTGAATCTTTTTTGGAGCAACAAATGAACATAAAAACAAAATTCCTTATCGCCGCCCTAATCTTTGGTGGATCGATATCCGCGGCATCGGCGTCAGCTGTAATAACGGACATTACCGCAAGCGGGCCGGGCATGAGATCGTTTTCGGTCCTTGCCAGTTCCACTGTGAAGAAAGATCTTCCGATTAGGAACACTGCAGACCAAACCCGCGCCGAGCTTATCAATGGCTGACGCATCGCGTGCGGCGTATGGAAACGTTCTCATCGAGCCGCCAGTATCTGGAATCACCGTAACAACCGGAACGAATGTCAGCGTCAGCTCATCAGGACAGGGTACGGTAGCGGGCGAGACGCTATGGATGGTTACTGCAACCGGAACCGGAGCGGGGCCGACAAATAACTTTGAGATAAATCTCCCAGTGGCAAGTGAGGCATTCTCGGCGAAAGACGTGGCGATCGAGATATACACCCCGAATATTTCCAAAATGGAAAGAATGGTAATTTATGTCGGCACTACCGGTTATGCCAAGTTCGCCAGCCACAGTATATCCACCGCCATTGTTCCGACTACGCAAAGTCCGTTCGCGATTAACGGACTGACTGCGTACTTCGTGCACGAGATACTGTGGACCAAGAGCGGATTTACTCATCCCCTGGGGGATTTGGATTGCACGCAGTGCAAGCTACGGGTCTATGTAAGCAACGGCAATACATTGACCATTGGGTTGCGCTCGATCCGCGCCGGCGCGATGCGAAAAAAAGCAAGGCTCGCCATTACGGCAGACGACGGCTACTCATCATTTGTGCGAATGGGGATGCCAATACTTCAGGAGTATGGCCTGAAAAGCACGATGAGCATCATCTATATAACAGTTGGAACGCCAGGTTATGCCTCTCTGAGCCAACTCGGGGCATACGTCGCGGCCGGCAATGAATGCATCCCGCATGGTCCGAACCATCCAACCACACTTGGAACCGGCAACCTGTTTACAGCCTGGGCAACGAATACTGAGCGGTTGGCGGACGTCATCGCATGCAGGGATTATCTCCTGGAAAATGGCCTTACCTCAGAGTGGGGCGCTAAGTGCTACATCTGGCCGCAAGGAAAATATGCGGAAACGGTAACGGACTTATCATTCCTGGAACTGATGCTTGATAACGGCTTTAGCGTAGGACGTACCTCAGACGGCCCCAACGCAACGTATCACATGCAGAAAAATAACGGCCTCAGTACGAGGAATTTGCAGCTTCTTTGTGGTCCAGTCATCGGGCATACATGGACCAGTTCTGGCACCGAGGCCGCAAACATAGCAAACATCAGTTCCTACATAAACGACGTGGCGGCAGCTGGCGGTGACGGGACACTAACACTGCATCGGGTTGTCGGCCCGGACGCGGCGGCGCAACAAACCCAAATATCATCGAATAGGCTTCGTGAGCTGTGCGTTGCAATCAAAGCACAAGTCGACGCCGGCAATCTCGACGTGGTTCTGTATAGCGAGTTCGCGCGATAGACAGGTTAGTCTTGGGCAACACCCAGAAGTAAAGTTGCTTAGCCTTCCGCAAAAACCGTCTTCTTTTAGTCCATGATCAGCTGCGGTCAGGATGCATCGCTCGCGATAACGCGATCACAGCAGGGGACGCTGCTCCAAGCTGAAGGCACTCATCTTCTTTCGTCGTACCATAAATCCCATCAGGCCCAGCCCAGCAAGAAATAGCGCATAGATCTCCGGCTCAGGAACAACCCCCAGGGCAAGCACTTGCCCCGCGTTATTGATGTCTAGGGCCAAAGTTAAAAAAACGCCCTGGGGCAGGCTAACCATAGCATTTAGGTCCATAATGTTCGAGCCATCAGGACCAGTGATAAAAGCACGGGCATGTTCCCCGGACAGGGATGACTCTCCCACGACTTGCCCGGCGTCGTTGATGCCATATGCTCGACTGTAATTACCGCCTAAAGTGCCAAGGTCTCTCATATCCATCCCATTTGCACCGGTGATAAAAGCATGCAAAGCGCCGCCTGACGTTAGCGACTCTCCCACGACTTGGCCGACATCGTTGATGCCACGGGCAAAGCCGTAGTCGTCACCTAAAGTCCCAAGATCCCTCATGCCCCCACCACCGGGGTCAGTGATGAAAGGATGCTCATGGCTCCCGGGGAGGGGAGACACGCCGACGGCTTGGCCAGCATTGTTTATGCCATACGCTTGGCTGTAACTACCGCCTAAAGTGCCAAGGTCCTTAATACCCTCCCCATTATTGCCAGTGATGAAAGCATGCTGAGCGCGCGCCGATGTTGACCCCCACCCGACTACCTGCCCCGCGTTATTGATGCCGGTAGCGCCACCAGAGCCCCCCCCCAAATCAGCCAAGTCCCTCATGCCTGCGCCATCGGGACCAGTGATGAAGCCGCGGACATCACCTGAAGCTGTCTCAGACCATCCTGTCACTTGCCCCACGTTGTTGATCCCAATTGCTGTACTGCTATTCCCTCCCAAGGTGCCCAAGTCCCTCATCCCCGCGCCATGGGGGCCAGTAATGAAAGCATGACTATAGCTCCCGGCGAAGGGCGACGCTCCCACCACTTGGCTGGCATCGTTGATGCCATTGGCCCCTTCTATCTGGGTTACAACCTTGCTGTTGAGGTCAACCAAAAACGACCGCTCTTGTGCAGCAGCATGAGTTGTAAAACTGAGCCCGGCGATCAGGATTGCACCGGTGATAAAGTTGCGAAGTTTGGAGCTTTGGATTATTTTCATGATGAAGCCCTATTTGGTTTTCCAAGGGATCGGACTCGCAAAAAGCACCCGCCATCTTCTAAAGTTAGATGAAGGGTTTGTAAAGTCAAGGCCGGCGAAAGCTGGAAATCGACGGGAACGAACCCTGTTCTTTGCAGCGAGGATATGCTGGTTCTACGCGTGCACCGAAGTTCATTCAGCTCAACGCATCCTGCGCGGCTCCAACACGACCTTCTGCTGAACATCTATGGGTTCTGAAACGATTCCCTAATGGCCGATGGGGACATCGCTCCTCCATCTTGAGGACGCGATGCTGCGCCAGGGCGGGGCTGAAGCCTTCGATCATTACCTCTTGCCCAGAAACCCCGCCAACCATTATGAGTAATCTCGGGGTACCGTTAAAATCGGCAGATGGCGAGAGAACGGCTCTAGCGGAGACTGGAAAACGTGATGAAGGTTAACCGTAATCGCCGCTTGGCAACGATCAAAACCCCGGTAACGGCTGAATCCCCAGTCCTGGAGGTGTCGGCGCGACAATTGCAGGAGGATTAGTCGCGTAGGGATTATTGGGGGAGTCGCTAGAATAGCGCGAACCGTATTTACCGTAGGGATTGTTGACGGAATCGGCTGAGTATTCACTCCCGTATCGGCCATACGGATTGCTCGTGCTGTTCAGATCATGTGGATTATTGCTTAGGTTACCAAGATATTTTCCCGTCTGACGATCGACGAGAATTGGTGGCCCTGCTAAAGACATTTCAAATGCCAGGGCAAGAAGTAAGCCGACCAGAAATGAAGTGCCACCCTTGTTCATCATGCTCCTCCCATTGGTTGTCCTACCACTATCTAAGAGCCCAACTCCTTGCATAGAGATCCTACGGACTTTTGGGTGGATAACCAGTGGACCTTGGTACAAGCTCTAAGTGGAGCATAATGGACGATACATGCGCTGTCCGCAGTGCAGCACCGATTGAGTGTCAACTGTACGAGACTTGCAATGGTTAACTCATTCTGAGAGATGACAGCAGAACGCAAGGCGAGCGTATCTTTAGCTTTCAAGACCGCCAAAACTGAAACGTAGCGCAGCTTTATTAAGCTCCGTTAATGTGCGTGCCGCGAATTTCCGGAGGCTTCCTGATCGTAGGTTGTCAACCTCGCTCCGGTGGGAGCGATAATGGTTGCGATCAAGCGGGCCGGAATCGTCTTGCTGGGATTTTCCATGTACGAATGGATGCTTCCGGGCGGCTCATTCCAGCTTTCTCCGGCGCGATACTCGATCACTTCCCCATTGTTGAGCTGAGAGCGGACCGTGCCTTCGAGCACATGCACGAACACGACGCCTGCATGGCGATGGCTGGTGGTGCTGGCTTGAGGTGTCAGGTACACCATGAAAGCGGTCAGGGTCTGCTTTGGATCGTCCGGCAGGACCTGCGCGGTGACGGGCATGAGCGTGATTCCCACCGATTTTACATCGTTTGCACCGGAACGCGCTTCGTCTGCCTCCGCTATTCCCGCAACCGACAGTAAACCCGCCGTTATCGATGCTGCAAGCAGCCTGACATACAATATGATTTTGGATTTGACCAACTTGAATTTCATCGACCCTCCCCCTCGACAGTTTTCATATTAACGAAGCCGCAAGCCAGGCTAAAGCGTCGCCTCAAGCGTGAATAACTCGGCGGTTAAAGCATTTTTCAGTTTATCATGACTGAAAGAACCTCTGAACAAGACTATAACGCGTATATGCCGGAAAAATAATCGATAGAATGGGACAAAGGCGCCAGGAGACAGCCTGGCACGGCTGCTCGATGAAGCGCCCGATAGCCCTAGGTCGGTCCTCGCATAAGCTTCCCTGCTAGAAAGGGAATCATTTCCGATGAATTCCTTGATCTGCCATCGTCGACCACTATCGAGAGGCTGTACCCACTACCGGTGTTTCTATGATGGTATGCCTATTACTTTTGAAAGCGCGCGCTCTCACTGCTGCAAACCGACTCCAATTTCCGTGAAAAATTAACTCAATGCTTCATTGACAGCGAATACGAAACCTTCCGATGGGAGACTCCGCCCATTACACGGAATCGACTTGAGCGGCCATTCGAATTCGTTCTGACTAATAGCCGGTCCCTCAAAGGCAAGGGCGGAACCAGAGGTGTTTGCTTCCTTCTTTGTAGGCATTGATCCACCACCTAGCGTTCTTGCCTTTCCTAACCTGGGCAAGACTGCGATGCTCGTGGTTCCCCGGCAGATTTCCCCCCTGCTGTGTATTCTCATCTTGCAGCGTTTTTAAGGAATGCGCCACCGGCACAGATTCACGAGCTCTGGCAATGCGTGGCCACAACCGCCAGGCAGAGTCTCTCGGACCGCCCCCTATGGGTAAGCACGGCGGGAGGGGTGGTGGCATGGTTGCACGTTCGGATCGAAGGCTCGCCGAAGTATTATTCATACGAGCCGTACACGGAAGGAGCCAAGACGTTTACGCGGCCGCGTTCTTTGTGGAAAGAGGACGCTGCCCTGAACTCCGACTTTGAAGACCCGATGGTCGAAGACGACTATCCGGCCATGACTATAAAACCGCGATGTCTGTTGCCAACTTCGAAGAGCGTATCGATATTTGCCCGAATGATCCGCGAGCCTACTACCATATGGGTTGGTGGTGGCACGCGATGAAACAGTATGCGAAAGCGATGGTGCACTATGATCACGCAATCTCCCTGCAACCCGCGTATTCCGAGGCGCTACGGGACCGCGCCAGTCTGCAGGCTGCGTGTCCCGATGCGGAGTTCAGGAATGGCACTGCCGCATTGAAGGACGCGCGCATGGTTGACGTCAAGTGTCAGACCCATAGCAAGTCAACTTTGGGACAGAACATGAAATCTGGCCAAATGCAGTGCTGAGCCTTCCATCTGAAGCGGTGATCCGACGAGCTCGGGGCTCCGATCATACGACGGTCACGCTCACCCTTGCGGCAGCATTTGATAAAGATCCCGTCACGAGCTTCTGCGTTCGCGCCGATGCGCGCCACTGGTGGGCCATGCATGTCGCTTTCAAGCGAGCGCTGGATTTATTTCAACCGTACGATCTGACCTTTGTCGCAAATGATGGGCAGGGCGCCGCTCTCTGGGCTCGTCATGACCAATGGCAACTCACGTTTTGGCAAGAATGGTGGCTCATCCCACTTTATTTGCGGGTTTGTGGCATCGATCGCTTCATGCGTCTTGATCGCGGATTCGACTCAATGAAATCACACCACCCAACTGAGCCACATTATTATCTCTACTTGCTCGGTGTGCATCCCGACCACCAGTTACAAGGCTTGGGATCTGCTCTGCTTTGCACCATGCTCGAGCGGTGTGATCGCGAGCACATGCCGGCCTACCTTGAAGCATCCAGCCCCCGGAATATTCCCTTCTACCGGAGGCATGGATTTCAGGTAATTGAGGAATTTACGTTCGGACCGGGCGGCCCCCCTCTTGCAGCCATGTGGCGGAGCCCCAGCTGAGCGGCTAAGATGCTCACCGGCCTAACCCGTCGCGGCTTGAGCGCGCAACTGAGCAATTCTCTCCGCACTCAGTGTTGACTTCCTGTCCTTGTAGACTGTTCTTTTCACTATCGCAATGCCTTCCCGCTGCCCTTATTTATCATGAGAGACCACTCCACACAGCCAATCCGCGTTCGGCATCGTAAACATCAACGTAGAGCTAGCGTATTATCATCGAGCTGGCACTCATCACCCAAATGTACCGCATTCTTTGACTGGTCATGGCTCTTTCCATGAATAACTGTCCGGAAGCGTTTGTAACTGTGCCTATGACCGTCAACTAATAATAGTATTGAGCCTAAATATACATAAACGGGGCTGGAAAGTGTCAGATAGATTGTAAGGATGGTGTGTACCCTAATTTGACTCCAGGCTCGACGAATTTCATGGCCTGCCGCAAGAAATTGCTTAGTCAGGTATAGAAAAGCGCCGGAAATTCCTTCCGACGCTTTTCATCTTCAAAGCCTAAATCCGAAGCGCGTCCGCCTCGTTTTACCCCGAGGCTCACGCAATATCTTCCCCCTCTCCGTACCAAATGTGTTGGGAACGGACCTGCCAGTGGGTCAGACTGCGCCCATCTTCTTCCGGCGCTGGACGACCGCACCCATGAGCCCCAGCCCGGCCAAGAGCATTGCATATGACTCGGGCTCGGGCACTGCTACAACAGCCCCATGGGCGGACGCGTTGAAACCGACGCTGAGTGACCCCGTTCCGGCATCGCTGGCGACGATACCGAATACCAGATTTCCGGCTCGCGAGGTTGAAGACAAGTCTCCATAACTATCTATGGAGAATGAAGCACTGGAACTGGAGTTTGAGGACCCCCCGTTTGTAGAACTGTAGAAGTTTGCACTTCCGTTTACGAAGGCAGTATCAGAATAGCAGCAAACAGAAGTGATTCCTGTCAGGCTGATGGTGTAAGGAACGCTGAAAGTTAACATGCCGGGACCGTCAAAAGAGAATCCCACCGACCGAGTCCCCGAGGAGCTTACGACACTTCCTGTTTCCACAGCACTGGCCGTTCCGGAAAAGATCTCAGAAGAGGCAAGGCCATTTGCAAGCGAAGCTCCCGCACTAGTATTTGTATGCGCAGTGCTCGTCCAGTCATTTCGCGTGACCGAGTGGCTCTCGTTTCCCCCTGCAGAGGTGCTGGAAGAGCTAAGCGAGGTGTTGTAATTGGAAAAAACAACCGTTCGCACCGTAGCGGTAACGCCCGTAACCGAAAGTTGCAGTTTGCTCCAATCAATCGTGGCGGTGGCAGTAACCGGGGTTAGGTTCTCTACAGCTTGCGCGGCCTGGCTTAACCCTAACCCGATTGAGCCCAGAGCTACTACCAAACCTTGACTAAACTTATTCATATACATCTTCCTCTATTTGTATTGTTGTCTCAGCACATGCTGAGCCGCCACACTAGAGGATTATTTGGGGAGAGAACCCAAGTAGAGACGGGGTTTTGCTATGTTGTTTTAGGTAAACAAATAGGAGTCGAAGTCTTATATTTTTTGTTTTTACTTTGAAGCCGGGGATTAGTCCTTATGCCGGACGTGTCTGTAGCTCGGTCCCGTAAGATCAGATATTCACCAAGGGGTCCCGATGACTTAGGTACCCTCCCCTCTTACCTTTCCCAAATTTTGCAAAAAAATTTTTGTGCGATGTTAGGCAGAGGGACTAGGCGATCTGAAGATACGTCGTCAGACATTGCTTCATTCTCGCGGCAATAGTCTCCAGGGTAACGCTGGAGTGACGGATACTACTGGACGATTAGTGGGGATTCTTTGCGCAGGAATGCCTCTAGAAAGGGCTCACGGAAGGTTCGGAGCGCATAAACCAGTGAGGGTATATCCTAGGTAGGGTACGAGTCATTTACGGGCTCTGAGTTGGGCAGTTCCGGTACAGGAATGCCTCAAATCGTGGCGCTGCATCGTTATCAACGCACGATCTCTTCACGGCAATATCCCAGGTAGGGTGGAAAGATTTTATTGGCTTAATAAAGCCTTCGGGGGTGGGGTTCTGACCGGGGGGGTTATTTGTCGGCAGGCGGGGGGTGCCGTTTGGGGACCCAACGCCTAGCCTTTCGTAAGTACTCCGAATTCCAATCGGAATTCATGGAGTGCCGCGTTAGGTACAAAAATTATTTCGCTCGAACTGTACCGTTCCGTTTGCAAAGTGGTAAGTATAGCTGATCGTGCACGTTGTATTTCCTGTGATCAGCGTCGTTTTGAACTTCTGGCCATACTCAGCCATCACATCCTGCATGTTCAAACCTTGGGTATGATAGCGCAAGGTATCCTGATAAACGATCTTGCCGCTGGGATCGATCTCAGTATACGAAGTTGTTCCATTGCCCATGTACGCGGTCCTTCCGGACGGCGTCGTCGTTTCTTGGAAAACCCCTTGGTTTGCATAGCAAATGTTGTACCCCTCGTTTTAAAAACAATAGGAATCGTGGAAGGGATAGGCGCGGTCCGCCGCCACTACGCCAGCGTAGAACGCAAATAGCGTCGAGATGAGTAAAGTGTGCGTCCAGTTGGGTGTTGCCGAATTTTTTATTGAGCGCTTCATGAGCTGTTTCTCCTTAAGATAAAAACTTTTACCGTGATGTGAGCATAGGGAGCGTAAGAAGCGGTGACCCAACGTTGGCCAATTGGACGGGGAAGCCGCTAATTAGTATTAATAGGCTCAAAGCCGTCCTTCGAAAACTGCTTCTAGTTATGCATAGGAGAAAGTTGGGATACACGCAAGGTCGTCATTACTTTTTTAGTCGATTTCAACCGTTTCTAGCAGTTTGGTGGTAGCCCCTTCTCTCCTTGTTAGAGCCCCGTTCCGTTCGTTCTTTGAAAATCTAGGGTTCGAAATGGTGCTAAACATGGCACTGCAAGGGGTATTTACGCTCGATCTATTTCTGGCAATACCCTAGGTAGGGTAGAAACATTACAGCTTCTGAGAGCGGGTCCTTTCCGGCGTAAAATCATGCCCCTAGAAACACTCTAACGGGCCCTCAGAGCGACGACAGACAGTGGGGGTATAGCCTGTGTGCAAGGTGGAAAAATTCTGCTGACTCTGTATTTAAAGCCTAGTTGGGGTGGAGGGTCCGACGGGGGTGTTCATCGACAGGCCGGTGCACTCGTAAGGTATTCCCGCCTAGGCACTCTATACACAAATATCCCTAACATACGCTCTCTCCTATACTCTCCAAATACCTCTAACTGAAAAAGGGCGCTTCGTTACTTATGGCAAAAACAGTGACGGGGGTACACGCGTAGGCGCTATACACACGACTACCTAATACGCTCTCTCATCGCTCCCATACCTCGAACTGCGAAAGGTGGCTACGTTACTTCTGGCAATGCCTCTAGGGCTAGCTGTACGGAGGCTCAGACGCGCTTTTGACGTTTGGGAATACCCTAGCCAAGATGGAGAATCAAATCGCTTCGACAGTGACTTATTGATTAGTTTTTAAGCACCCTCTCCCCTTGCTTCACCCTCGTCGACAGGGGGGTATTGTTGGGCAGGACCGGTAGGCACTAAGGTATCCATTGCTAGGCGTCCAGTCTGCAAGGGGGAAAGGGAGTGTCTCCGGTTTCGATTCACACTCCCCCCGTTAAATTAAGCACCCCTACCCTTGTACTTCAATTAAAACTAGGTTGGGTTCGGATTACGCACATTTCCTTGCGCGGCGCGCCCTCCAACCAAGAAGACTTAGTCCTGCCAGCATCATAGCCCAAGTTTCCGGCTCTGGAACGGCCGGAAGCACCGGAAGAAAGGTTCCAGCTTCTTGCGTGTAGTATCGAAATTGGACACTGCCTTGGTCTATAAATGCCGTATCCGCCCCATTAAATGTGAAGCTGCCACTATAAGGCTGTCCGTCGAAGGTAACCACGTTTGGGAGGCTAACAGACGAGGCGGGATTACTACTGATGCTAACCGTTGCGTCTTCTTGCGAGAACGGGAAGACATTTGGAGGCGTAGGCAGGTTCGTACTTTTATCTACCGTAAGAAAGGTGCTGCTGTCGCCGCCATACAAAGTGTAGTTTAGGGTCCAGGCGGAAATTTGACCGCTCGCATCGGTTGTCACTTGCCCGTCAACTGCGCTGTAGTGATCGTACTTCACGGCATCTGCAGAAGACCCTGCCACGTAGTTGTTTATATCATTCGATATAGGGACTATAGAACCGCCAGCCCAATAGCCCTCCACTCCCCCCTTAGTTGCGCCGAGGAGATTAAACCCACCGCTTTCCAAATGGATTGGAGTGGTGGAATTTGGCGCAAGAGGCGACGTGAAGCTTAGGTAAGCAGTTATCGGTGACCCGATATAGATCGGGGGGCTAGTCAAAGGGCTATTAGGGGATTGCAGCAAGCCGGGTGTGGTTTGGACCTCATTTTTCCCCGAATTTTGTAACTCCCCTAGGTAAACGGGGGCGCTTGTAAAATTGTAGGTAGTGCTGGCCTGCGCGGAAAGAGAACCGATCAATGTTCCAACTATCACCAAGAACGTCCGACAGGTATTATTAGAAATATTAGTCAAGCTCATATCACCTACTCCTGAAAAGGAACAACGTTGTTATTGTGTGGGCAATTACTCAAATACCCGTCCCGTTTCCGGACGTTAACCTCGTCCTCAACTATTTATAGTACATTTTTTAAAAAGGGGAATATGGAAACAGGGGCGAAAGTAGAAAAGCGAGGACTAGGGGCAGATTCTTCCCCTACTCCCCTTGGAAATGGCGAAAAAATAGCAATGTGCGGCAGATTTGAACAATCCGAAACGAAGCGCTATTACGCTAGCGCTTTCGGGGCTGATACAAGCGACGACCTAGAGTGGTTGGGCGAACGAATTCCCTCCTACAATACCGGTCCCGGTTTATGCCCCTGGGTGATGATGCTGCACAAGGGCGAGCTGCAATTGGTTGGAATGAGATGGGGCTATCGAACTCCTAAGGAAGCGGCAGAGAAGAAGAAACCTTGGATATGTGCGCGGGTGGAGAAGTCCTTAACTGGGCGCTACTTTCGGCACATGTTTCGTGAAGGAAGAGTGATTATTCCTTCCGGCGGATGGTATGAATGGACAGTAGAGGATGGGAGGAAACAGCCCTGGTATATCACACGTAAAGTTAATAAACCTATTTTCATGGCTGGGCTGACTAACTTCCGGCCATATGTTCATCAGACCGTTGAAGTCGGGTTTGTAATTGTTACGGAAGATTCGGGGGCGGGAATGGTAGACGTGCATGACCGTAGGCCGGTTGTGCTACAACCCGCAGACGCATGGCTTTGGCTGAATCCTCAAACACCAGTTGAGGAAGCAGCGCATATAGCGCAGACAAGATCAATACCCACGGAAGAGTTCATGTGGTGGAGGGTAGCCAGGGCAGTAAACCGACCTGATCCTAGCAACAATGGGAGGCACTTGTTAACCCCGTTTCCAGGTGAAGATTATCTAAGTGAGAAGGTCTAAATGACCAGCCAATCAATAACAAACGATGAGAAAGGGCAGGAAGATTTAGGGGCAAGCTTCGTCGATTCAATTTCGTCCCGAGAGGTTATAGAGCTTGCTGCAACCCTTCCCGATGCGGCTCTCAGCTATCTGACAAGCGACACCGTCCTAGCTAGCATCCCGATATTCGGAACTCTTTACACCCTCACCAAGGGCGGCTTATCGCTAGCGGATCATTTGTCTTTAAGGCGGATTGCATATTTCTTGGCTGGATGCAAGCAAAAAGACCGGTACGAAAGGACAAAACTTGAACAGCAGTTGGCAATAGATCACAAGCTCCGCGCTAAAGTCGGGGAGGAACTTCTTTTAATTCTGGAAAGCCTCGACAATTATGAAAAGGCGACAGTCCTTGGGAAAATTTTTCGGGCAAGGTTGCGAGAGGATATAGATGAGAATACGTTTTTCAAGCTAGCTACTGCTATCAAGAATGCATCAATCGCCGATCTTAGAGCGCTGGAACGCTCTTATAAGAGAATCGCAACCTATGACGTGACTACGGGGAAACCGTTTTCCGATACTTTAGAAGATACGACAGCCCAAGCTCTATTCAACGTTGGCTTAGTTAGGGCAGACGGGGCTTTCGAAACTCTTTATCTTCATAATGAGCTGGGTATCCAGCTACTAACACTCCTAAATGCCGACTAGGGTGAGATTCCAGCTTGCATCAAAACTGGGATATATTCGGATCAATTGTCCCAACAGTGTCCCATGAAAGACGAAAGGCTTACGCATTTAGACGTAAGCCCTTGTTTTTTATGGTGGGTCGTGAGCGATTCGAACGCTCGACCTACGGATTAAGAGTCCGCTGCTCTACCAGCTGAGCTAACGACCCGATTTGAAAGAAACCGGAAGTTTTTACTGGACAACAAAACAAAGGTCAAATCCCTGCCTCTGCGTTTCGCCCTTGGTTTAAATGCTACCACATCTGGGCCGAAATTCGAATGGAAAGCTGGTGCAAATGAGCGCCCATTCGTAATGGTTCACCTTGCTCATCAGAGCTGTTCTGCCTTCACTGACTATCGCCTGTATTTTGACCGGATGTTTGATCGATACATGTGGCCAGCATCGCCCGCATGCGGTGCCAATGCGACCCTTCCCAGAAAACGCGCTGACAGAGGTCGCAAGTGCTGAAGTGATCGAAGCGCTCGCGTACGGAAGGAGGTAAACGACTCAGCGCTTGCGCCTTCTCAATCGGGCGCAACGGAGCGTTGCAATGCAGGCATAAGGTGAAAGGCCGGACACTGCGCGCGAGATCCAGCCGGTCGAATATTTCGCATAGCTGTTGGGGGGGCTTTAATGTATGGACGAAGCAGCCGTGGGTGATCGAGCGTCGTTTGAGCAATTCCCGGTCGCGCGTGAGTACGATGCGACTGTCGCGCGCCGCGATTATTTCGATCTCGCTATCCTGAAAGTTGTTGTCGTAGAGGGTGTCAAAGCCGGCCATGCGCAACAGGTGTGCAAGCCCGCCCAGGTGAGCGTCGGCGAGAAAATGCGTTACCCGCAAGGGGTGTTCACGCACCCTCAACACGGGGGAAACGTCGATCATCTCGAACCTGGGAAAGACGGCCACGCGGTCGCCATGCTCCACTAAGCGGTCAAACCCTACCGACTCGCCATTGACCAGCACCAATTCAACCTCGGTATGAGGCACGCCCAGTGCCTCGATCATGTGCTTTGTTGTCGCTGCGCGAGCACAAGAGCAGGCGAACTCGTGCCTGCGCCGTTCTGGCGCCAGGAACTCGTTCAGCTCCTCGTAAAAACGGAACGTTGCGGTGACCATCGCAAAATATCGCACTTTTTGGCAAAGGTGCACTTTGGAGCGCTAAAGCGGGCAATTTATAAACTGCTCTTTCCGCGAACGGGTTAAGGTTGGTATTTTTTAAAGCGGATACTTGCCCGTGATAACCCATGCTTCGGTTGCAAGCCGTAGCGAAGTGCTCAAGTATTCCATACGTATACCCATCTTATCAGGGGCGGTGATGACAGCCGTCGGCGGTTTACCACACGCCGGTCGTATTAGCGCATCTATGCCGGTCCCTTGCTCCTTCAGTTTTTTGATCCTGCCTTCCAGGTCCGACTCCCAAATCCCGAAGTAGAGAATCTGCCCGGCATTTTTTTCCGAAAATATGCCGTTTCCCCCTGCCTGAATCAATTCCAGATAAGGCGGACGGGTCCTTGAATACGCAGCGACCACCTTGAGGTTTTCATTTTGTTGCGTTAACGGATTTTCGATGCACAATACGGTATCCGTTGGCTCCGTAAATGTGACATCCAGCAAATTCGCGTAGTGCTCGATAGCTTCTTCATGATTAAGGACGAGTATTCCAATATGGTAGTAGGGGGGCTTTATCATTCCGGACTCATCGTTATGGGAATGTTGGCGGGCTCACTCACGAGGTAATGAGCGGCTGAGGTGCGGGACTCATTCCCTTCTGTTCCAAGAAATACAATCAAAGCGTAACGCTCCTTGATTAGTTGATCAGTCGGCAAGAGACTCTGAACTCAGCATTGACCCGCCGAAACTTCGTTCGCGCTTGGCCCGCCAACCCATGGGTTGTAATAAGTGTAGGCATGTTTTTCGAATGGATTGCCGCATCCACGGTTGTCGAGGGCGTTCCATTCGCCGCCTGTAGCCCAGGCAAAAACGGAGCCGAAGGTAATATACGTCACATAAAATCCCCATTCCCCCAGGGCCGCGACCTCGCGCGTGTGATAAGCCTCGTGCCTTGCCACATCGTCGCGCACGTTTCCATTCGAGTCGAAGTTGCCGCTTTGGGTATAAACGATCGCACCCAGCGTCAATCCCCCGGTGCCCGCGCCGACTTCCACGAACAGCGCGCCGCGGCGGAAATCGACCCTCTTGCCGGAAATAGCAAGGCCCGCCACCACGAACAGACCGATGATAGTGAATACCGGCGATTTGATCAGCTTGATGGCCCAACTGAATGCCCAAGCCACCCCACTGTCGGATTCGTCCATCAGTGGGGTGAACAAGCCCAGAATCGAAACGCCAAGGGTAATTACCGCCGCCGCGATTGCAGCCGTGGCAGCGGCAACGCCTGCCCAGATCAGGATTCCATACCAGAACAGGACCGTCAGTACCCCGCCTATCGCTCCCCCGACAATCCAAAGCAACCATTCATCCCAGGTGCGCGCACCATTGACCCCAGCCCCTATCGCGCCGATTATGGCGCCGACGATTGCCGCGACAATGATGGCGATGACCAGCGGCGCAATCTCGCCAGTGGGGTCTGTAAAATTGATCGGGCTGCAATAAGCAAATATATAGAGATTAGCTGCGGCAAGGAGCGGCGGGATTTTATCCTGGTTGATGAGAAGGTAGGGATCAATGGTAAGAAACCGGCCAAGCGCAGGCCGATAGTGCCTAGCGCCCAGCAGTACCAGTTCCAGCCCGTCCGAAAAACGCCCGCCCTGAAATGTGAAGGCCGGCTGAATCACTATGGAGATGAAGAGCCTGCCATACGGCGTATATTCGTCGTGTCCAACGAAAGCGCCAGTACGGCCATTGGACAACACGTTGACATTGCCCAGACGATCGAAATGGTGAATCAGCGAATCGCCAGCGGCCGGCACTACCGCCAGCCGGCGGTCTTCGTCAAACACTACGCGGGACGCGTTCCCGTCGTCGATCAGATATAGGCCTTCGATCTCCAACCGCGTATGCGTCTCGCCGTCCCGCGCGGTGCGTGTTAGCACGCGCCGGTCGTTGTGATCGTACACGTATTCGACGGTCGAACCATCGAGCCGGTCCACACGCATGAGGCGGTGCCGACTGTCGTAATGCAGGGTACCCATTTCGGGGTCTCGCGTCAGGTTTCCCGAGGCGTCATACTCGTATTCCGGATTGGTCGAACTCAAGCGCCGCACCAGCCGGTTCGGTCCGGCACTGTCGCCCACGCCGTTCCGGTATTCAAACCGTATGTCGATTTCATCATTGCGCAGCAGATTGCCAAGCACGTCGTATTCGTACGTGAAGTCGAACCCGGAGACGCTGCCGCTCGCATGCGTGAGCCGGTTGCGCGAATCGTACTTATAGACCTGGTTGAGCCGCACCTTTCCGGGGACCGTGGACAGGTCATCGACGCGCAGGGCCTGACCCACTGCATCCAGTTCGTATGCCAGATGCTGATAGCGATGGCCGCCGCCGGCCTGCTCTGTGCTCACTTCGTGTATCAGATAATCGCCCGGCGTATAGCGGCGGCGTGTCTCCAGACCATTGGCGAACCTGATGCGCTCGCGCAAGCCGGTCGGGCCATAGTCGATTGCATCGATATAATCGGGTATGGATTGCAACATCCCCGATGCTGAATGCTTGTAGTCGACGCTGCCGCCGTCGGGATAGACGACGCGTGTAACCTGGCGCTGCCCGTTGTACTCGAAGCGGGTCTCGAACGTGCCCGGCACCCCGTTTACGGTGCGGGTTATGGTAGTTGCCTGCCCCTCGGCGGTGTAGCTGTATGCAACACTACCGAAATCTCCGCTGACTCGCGCCAGCCGGCCTTGCAAATTGACGCCGGGGCCTGTGTCGTATTCGTAGCGCTCCAGCACAGCCTGGCTTGCGCCATCGCGCAGTTCGATAATACGGCCGCGCACGTCACGCGGCGATAACAAAACCCGCCCATCCGCGTCGGTGCGCTGCACTTCATGACTCCCACCGTCGAATATGAAAGTGGTAGCGCCGCCATCGGCGGCCGCGATGAGGATGCGATTGCCCCACAGGTCATACACGTTTTCCATCACGGCATTACCGAGCGGGTCGGTGATGCGCACCAGGCGCCGCAGCGCGTCATAATCGCGCCGCTGCTCGAAGCGGGCTGCACCGTCGCGCTCCATGATGGAGCGCACATGTGCCCCTGTGTCCAGGACGCTTTCCCGAGTGGGCACGGTACCAGGATCGAGCGCCAGAGCGGCGGCCGCATCCGGGCCAAAGAATTCCACGCGGTTGCGCCGATAGCGATGCAAGGTCCAGCGACCGTTGAAAAGCCGCTCGCGCGCCACACGGCCGCGCGTATCGTAATGCGTTTCGCTGATCACGATACCTTCCGGCGGAGAAGCGTCGTACTCAGGCTGCGAGGAAAAGTAGGCGTCCCGGACGCGCAAGCGTTTACCCTGGATCGAGTGAAGCTCCTGCTTGCCCACCGCCCAGCGCCCGCCTTCGGCCAGCAGCTTCGTCTGCGCGCTCCGGCCGCATCCATCGAGATAATCGATCTTGTGGTACCCCGGCTCAGCGTCGTTCGCGTTGACGCGAACGCGCTGAATGACCGCGTTGGGCACCGAATTGCGTACGAACTCGTATTGCTCGGTTGGCAGACCGGGCAGGGCGCCGCGCTTATAGACCGCTATCGCGTTACCGAGCGCGTCGAACTCGGTTATGGTATCGAGCCCGTTAAGATCTTCGATTCGGGAAACCTGCTGGGCGATGGGATCGATTTGCACCTCGCGCGCGGCGCCGCCGTCTTCGCTGAACGATACCGGATGGATCGCGGCGGCATCCAGAATCATGCTGCGGTTCATGCCGCGCGCGTCGAAGGTTTCCACTTCGTTCCCGAAAGCATCCACGCGCGCCCGGCCGATATCGCGAATATAGATTGTGCCGAACTCGGGATCGGTCTCAATGCGATACAGGCTCGCCAGTAGCGCGGGCGGCGCACCCGCGTAAGCCGCATCGATCTCGCGCTGGGTAAGCGCGACTTCGCTCTGGCGCACTTTGAAACCATTTTCCGCCTGGCCCAGCGGCAGCCCCACGAATGATTCGCCGTCGTAGTGAAAGCGGATTTCCTTCAATAGCGCGCCATTCCCGTCGAGCTTGCGCATGCGTGCGCGGAAATTGGTAAGGCCGTGCACCGGGTGAACGGCATAGCTGGTTTCAATCCGGAGCTGGTCCACCTGCTCGGCGTCGCTACTGTTCCTCCACACACTATGCCGCGTCTCGCTCAAGGTATTGCCGACTGGGTCGAAGGTGAAATCGGCCTGCTCGCTCTCGTAGGCCGTCCCCAGATGCAGGCGCTCGCTTCTACGCTGGGTTTCCAGCGCCAGATGCGCTGGTACATCCGATGTTGTTCCAGCCACCTGAACGGCGGTCCAGACTGAATGCTCGAACTGCAGCAAATCGCCGCTGATGGGGTCCAAGGTTTCGGTACGATGGGGCTGGCCGCGGCCGGCCGTAAATGCCGGGTCGAGCGCGGTAGTGTGGCGGGTGTGATAATAAAGCCGTTGCCTGACGGGCTGCTCTTGCGGACCATTCGTGCGGGTGGAATCGACCTCGGCAAAACCCAGGTACTCGCGCGCGATGTCGTCAAAATGGCCGTCGTGATAGCGGAATTCGCTGACCGATAATTCACCTGTTACCTGGTCATGCAGGCGCAACTGCTTGACCACGGGCACTACGAACGGCAGATATCCGGTCCAGCGCTGGCCTTCGGTCAAGTCGCGGGTGCGCTCGAACGCCGAGGTGCTGTATTGCACTTCAGTGACCAACCCGCTGCCGTTGTCGATGCCCGCCAACAGATGCGGCTTGACTCCGTCGAGCAGATCGAGAAACCAGTACTGCGCGCGCCCGCCCTGCCCGGCTGGCGAAGTAAACAGCAACCCCGCGGTGCCCGAACCTTTCATGTCAGCCAGCAGCACGCGGTCGAAACCGGCACGCGGTGTGCGCGCGAGCACAATGGGTTCGGAATAGCCTTCTCCTGCACGGTTCAAATATACGCGCACTTCCGAATTGCCCACCACGATCAGATCAGCTGCGCCGTCGCTGTTGACGTCGGCAATAAATACATCGCGTTCGATGAGTGCCCCGCCGAAGTCGGGGGTGTCCGCCATGGTGCGCACCGCACCCCATTTACCATTGCCAAGATATGGCCAGTACTGGATCTGCCGCGACTGCAACAGCACGACATCGCTCTGTCCGTCGCCATTCATGTCCGCAAGACGCACACGCCGGCTCAGCCCCGCAAGGCTCGGCAATCCGCTATCGGCAAGCACCACCGGGGCACTCCATGAGTCTCCCCGCCGGTTGAAGAAGGCAATCGGCGTGCCGTTGCGGAAGGTCAGGAAATCACTGACGCGGTCACCGTCGAGATCAAGCAGGTGGCCGTCGTCTTCGGTCAGATCGAAGCTCGGCGCCAGCGCCACGTTCTTTTTGCGGATGAAGCCTTCCCCCGGACGATTGGGATAATAACCGCCGCCATGATCGCGACCGACAACCAGATCGGCATTGCCGCGCCCTTCCATGTCCGCAAAACGGACGCCCGGATCGGATAGCGCGATCCCCGCCGGCAGGGAACGCAACGGCTGTGGGGGTCCCCACGTCAAGTCGCCGCGGTTTTCCCAATACGTGCCGCCTTGCGCGTCGAGTCGCAATGCGGAAGGCAGGGCGGTCCCACCCAGATCGACCAGCGTAACATCCTCGCCCAGCGGCGGCGGCGGCACCACCGTGCTGCGGAAGCGTTCGATACGGCGGGCCTGCGGGCTGAAGGTGGTATAGGCGAAGGTGAGCGGCGGTAGAGCCGCGGTTTCGATGGCACCGTTGCGACGTCTCAGACCAGTGAGTTCGACCCGCCTCAGCAGAGAGGCGCGGGTGTATGCCGCGCTCTCGTATTCGAAGGCGACAACCCGCGTCAGCGTGTCGGGCAAGCGGTCCTGGTGCAGTTCGATGCGCACGCATCGCTGGCTGGTGCGTATTTCGAAACCGGCGTCGAATTGCGACCAGGGATCGGGCCGGTTTTGATAGATGAATTCCAGGCGGAATACGCTCCAGCGGATAGTGCGAGGATAAAGCTGGTTCCCGTCCCGCAGGTACTCGATGTTGATCTCGCGTCCACCGGGAAACACCATGCGTTCGACATGCCACCGCTGTGTCCGCAGCAAGTCCCCGCCGCTGACCTCCACCCGCGAGGCGGCTGAGCTGCCGAAATGCAGATCGACCAGTGCGAGGGTGCGGCTGTGCCATGCGTTTCCGTTCAGCGCAAAGCGCTGCAACTGCTGAGATACGGAAGGCACGAAATCGCCGGCATCGGTTTTAACCAGCGGCATTGCGCCGCCCAGGCTGTATTCCGGTTCGCCCTCCGCCATGAAGGCGCGCGGCCTGCGCCGCTCGATAAAGGGAAGCGACAAGGACCAGCCGAGCCCGAAAATACCATTGCCGGCACCGGTGTCGTAGACCAGCTCCAGTTGAGGCGCAAGTCCGCTGGGCCCGGAGGGCAACTCAATCGGAATCTTGTAGCTGCCGCCCCCCATCGCCAGGTTCGGCTGGAATGAATCGCCCAGCGAGCGCACCGCCGCCGCGCCGCCGAAGCGCGCGCGGCTGTTTTCGCCGACACCACTTTCCTTTGCCATCGCCTACCCTCCCCCTTTCACGTTTAATGCCGCCCGTCAGGCCAGACTGCCGTCAGCGCGATATTTGAAGGCGTAGGTGTAGAAAATCTGCACGTCGGCGAGATTAGCGCTATTCACGCCTTCGCCCAGCGCCACCCGCCAGGTATCCACGGGTGATGCGTCCTTCCACGCAGCGAACGGGGCCATGGTATCCGCCGCTCCCGCGATCGTGCCCTGCGCACTGGTGTTTGCCGTAACGCTACTGCCATCCGACACCCGCGTAATGATGAGGGGCACATTCTCCATGCTGGCGGTTCCGGCCGGCAGCAACCGGATACCGAAGGCGGTGAGGGTGGGCGACTCGTGGTTGAAAGCAATCGAGCTGGCGTTGACGGCGAAGTCGACGCTGCGTTCGGCATCGAGGCGGAAGTACTCGTCGGGATACTGAAAGCGGGAAGAGAGCACGGTCGAGCGGCCGCCGGTGGACGGATACAGCGCTCTTACATGCGCCGCCAGGCTATCGTTGAAATCGGCATCGAAGTAAATAACGAACTTTATGTCGCTGATCGCGTTGTAATCGATGTTGTTGCCTGAGCGTGGAATTTCCAGCGTCCATTCGCACTGCGGCCCCATGTTCTCGAACTGGCCAAGCATCTCTTCCGATGGCTGAAAGACTGCGATATCGCGCCGGAACTGATAGCTCGACATCACCATCCGCTCCACCGGCATCACGCGGGTAAACTTGACCCAGGCACCGCTCACCATCCGCCACTCGGCGCTGATACCGTTGTTGGTGAGGAAGCCGCTGGCGCCTTCGAGCGGCACCAGACCTTCGACGAACAATTCGATTTTCTTGATCTTGCGGCGATAAGTGCCGGGGTAGCGTCTATCGAATATCTCGAGGTCGGTGCGAAACGGCAGAATCCCCGTGTTGACAAAGGTGGCGAAACTGCTCGGAAACTCTTCACGCAACGACAGCGCCAGGCGCACCGGATTTTTCTTTTGGGCATTTTCCAGATAGTCGGTGGTAAACGAGAGGATATCGCGCTTCAAATGATCGCCGCCAAGCAAGCCCGCGGGCACCCCGAGCATATAATCGGTGCGAATACGATTGAGTCGACGGTCGAATTCGAGGTCGTAACCGCGTTCCATCAGCAGGGCGGCGTAGATGGCGGCGTCCAGGTAGCTGCGCGCAAGATCCTGCAGCTGCGCGGCCAACTGAAACCACAAGTCTTCATCGAACAGCCGGTTCTCGCTGTACTCCAGCACTTCCTGCGACGCTTCCAACCGCTTCTGTTGCAGGATGACGTTCAGCGCCTGCACCTCGTAACGCACCTGCGCCTGCTGCTCCCGCGTCTGCGCCATCGCCACTTCGGCCCCGGCTTCTGCCCGCTGACGCTCGATACGGTTGCGTTGCAATTCCCAATCCAACCACTCGCGCTTCTCGCCAACCGTATCGAAAAACTCTTCCACAGTGCCTTCGTAGTCGTGCCGCGCACCATCATAACGAACGCCAGTGTAGCGAATATCCTGATCATTGGCGGCTGCGCTGGCCCATGACAAGGCGGCATTCATCGAGGTCAATTCGCGCCCCTTGGTATCCCACTCCGCAAGCGCGTCGTCGGCATTCTTCCTGCGCACCTCGGCATATTCACGCGTGCGACGGGCAGCCTCGACCTCCAGTGCGGCGTCCTCCATGCGTTTGTTTTCAATGGAAAGCGCAGCCTTGTTCACGTCAACGGCGCTTTCCATCTGCATATGCTCGATTTTCTGGTTTTCGGCCGTCGACCGATAACCGATGAACGTCCGTTCCGCCTCGATTGCGCTATCCGCCATATACGTCGCCACCGATTGCAGATACTTGTAGCGGAAAATCGGCGCGTGATCCGCGCTAATGCCGAAGTAATTGAAGTTGTTGGTGAGGTATTTGAGCCGCATGGCCGCCTGCGCGATGATGGCCGCCACTTTTGGGTTCACGGGACCGCGCGGCTCGTTCTTCAGTTCCTTGATGACTTCGGCGGCCGGCGCCTGCATGATGCCGAATTTGCCTTGATAAAGCTCCGTCGAGGGTACAGTCAGGTCCGTGAGCAGGATGAATTCGTATTTCTCCCTTGCGGCAGCGCGCTGATCGCGCCGGGACAAGCTATTGCCCCATTGCAGGTACACATCGGCCATTTTCAGCCACACGTAGGGCGCCTCAATGCCGAGATTGAGGAAGGGATAAGCCAGTACCGAGCGATACTCCTTCAACGCTTTGTCATACAAGCCCATCGCGGCATAGCTGTCGCCGATGGCGATCGGCAGGACGAAGAAATACAGATGCACGAAGTAGGTGACAAAATTCACCTCCACCACTTCGTAAAAGTTGAGGTCTTCGAGCACCGTCGCCTGGATGCGGTTGTTGTAGACGGTGTCGGTCAGGCTGGTGGTAAACGTATTCGCCTCCAGCGAAAGCGTCCTGGCGCCGGCCGGAAAGAACAACCCGATTGTCTTCACCGCCGCGGCGCCTGCACCGTCCGCCGCAGCCTGTTCGATCATGGCGGTGGCGCTTTTCCAACCCGTTACGTCAGCGACCATCATGAGCCGCGTCGCTTGGGGTTGAACTACGCCGGCACGCACTTCGACCCGGGCAATTGCTGCATCGGGCCTTAACAGATCATGCAGGTTTAACGAGCCGCCCGTGGCGAGGCGCACTGTGCGTTCGGGTGCTGCTGCCGCGAGGACCGAGCCCGCGGCCGGCGCTGCACCACCGCCGTCGATTTCGCGCTGCAAGTTCGCCCGGTTGATGCGCACCACGTCGACCGCTTCAAGGTTGCCCGCACGCGAATAAAGCTGCTCGGCTTTGGTAAAGCCGGCAAGCGCCTGCTCCAATGCGGCCCGACGCTCATTCCCGTCGGCGTAGGTGACGAGCATCGATGCCGACTCATTCGTTAGTTGAGCCGCCCATTCCAGATTGCCACTTTCAGCGGCGGCCGTCGCCGCAGCCTCATACAGCTTCGCGGCCTCGCGCCAGTTGCCTGAGACAATCAGTTCCCGCGCCCGCTCGCGCTGGCTCAGCACATCGTCTGTTACGACGCGCCGGGGGTCGATGCCAACGTCTGACCATTTGGAAAACACCGGGTTAGCCGGCAGTTCGCCGGCCTTTATCACGCGCTCGTCGCTCAACGGCAGCTTGACCCCCGCACCCGGCGTCAGCTTAAGCACTTCTCGGCGGGAAAATTCCATGAGCTGGGTTGCCTTGACCGCGCTCCAGTCGAGGTCGAGATAAAGGCCGAGGCCCGGGGCACGCGGCATCTCAGGATGGCTTTGCTCAAGGATTTTCTGGCGCAAGGCCAGATAGTTCTGGAGCGCGATCGAATACTCTCGATGAAAGAAATTCAGGTTCGCTTCCGAAAGCAGATCGCGATAGTCGCGCTCAGTCGTTGAGGCAGGGTCGGCAACAGCCATGCGCGTGCGTGGCAGTCGCTCGGAAACTCGCGGGTACAACTTGCGGATAGAAACAAAGTTTTCCTGATACACGGCCATTGGCCCTCCCCCTTCTTTTTAGTTGGACGCATCCTCAGCTAGACTCAACCATATCAACATAGGATACGAAATTGCCCACGTCAAGTCACGCAAGGTTTAAATAAATCCTCGCGAATCGATCCCGATCGAAGGTAACGGAACGGGACACCGGAATTGGGCGGCGAACCGCGAGCCGGCCGATGCACACGACCATTGACCATACAAGCCTGACCTTGGATACTCTGTGCTTCAGCGGGATTACTGCCCGCGCGGCACGGTTCAGTGCATTAAAAAGTCGGCAATAAAGGAGGTCTTTGAATGGTTTCCCGACGTACATTCCTGAAGTACACCGGCAGTACGATGCTTACGCTGTTCGGCTTCGACAAGCTCAGCGGCATTTCTAAAGCGATCGCGGCGATTCCGGGAGGCACGCTCGACCCGAACCTAATAAAGAAATTCAAGACACCCCTGTTTACGCTGCCGGCCATGCCGAAAGCGGGCAAAATCAAGCTCAAGGGCGGAAAGGTCGCCGATTATTACGAGATTTCCATCAAGCAATTCTCCCAACAGATCCTGCCCACGGGGTCACCGGCCACCACCGTTTGGGGATACGGCCCAGTCCATTCCGTGGAGGAAAAGGCTCTCGTTTATCACGCCCCCTCGCTTACGATTGAAGCGAATTGGGACGTGCCGGTGATCGTGAAGTGGACCAATGACCTCAAGGACCAGGCGACAGGCGACTATCTGCCGCATCTGCTGCCTGTCGATCCTACGCTGCACTGGGCCAACCCGCCGGGTGGAAAGGCGGGACGCGACTCGCGACCAAGCTTTGCCGCCACTCCTCGCGGCTACCAGGGCCCCGTCCCCATCGTGACGCACGTGCACGGCATGGCCGGGGTTCCCGACCACAGCGACGGCTACGCAGAGGCGTGGTACCTTCCCGCGGCTCGCAATATCCCTGCGGAGTATGCCGCCACGGGAACCTGGTACGGGTTCTTCAACGAGAAAGCGAACGGCAGCGAGCCCGGTTGGGGCCGGGGAAGCGCGACCTTCACCTATCCCAATGCACAGCATGCTTCCACGCTCTGGTACCACGACCATACGCTCGGCATGACGCGGGTGAATGTCTATACCGGTCCGGCTGGTTTTTACATCATCCGCGGGGGCCCGGCGGGCGACGACGCGGTAAAAGACAAGGCCACGGGCGGCTCCGCAGTCCTCCCCGGCGCTGCGCCGAAACAAAAGGACAAGGTTCCCTCGACTAGGGCACTCCAGGAAATTCCGCTGGTGATCCAGGACCGGTCGTTCAACGCCGATGGTTCACTGTTTTATCCTCAGACCCGGGCTTTCTTCGACGGCACGACAGGCCCGTTCATTCCCGAGTCCGATATTTCCCCTCTCTGGACTCCAGAATTCTTCGGCAACACGATGATGGTGAATGGCAATACGTGGCCATTTCATACCGTAGAGCAGCGGCGCTATCGCTTGCGTCTGTTAAACGGCTGCAACTCCCGCTTCCTGATACTCGATTTCAGTAGCATTCCCGGCGTGGAGGTGTGGATGATCGGCAGCGAAAGCAGCTTCCTCGCTGCCCCCGTGAACATGTCGACAGTCAATGGCAACAGGATACTGCTGGCGCCATCCGAGCGGGCGGACGTCATCGTCGACTTTGCCAAAGTACCCGTAGGCCGACACGTTCTCAGAAACGTGGGGCCGGACGAGCCCTTTGGCGGTGGTGAGCCGGGCAAGGATTTTCCTGTCGCCGAACCCGCCACCACCGGTCAGATCCTGGAATTTCGCGTCGTCCGGGCAAAGGCGGCTGATCATACAACCGGGCCGGCGAACCTTTTGCTGCCCCCTGTCGAGGCACTCCCGCCAGCTATCGTGACACGTTCCCTGGCGTTGCTGGAAGAGATGTCCAACCGCTTCGAGGATGCCCCGGCCCAGACCCTGCTCGGCACCGTGGCCGACCCCGGCACCGCGCCGGCGAAGGCGGTAAAACAGATGTGGATGGACCCCGTCACCCAGAACCCGGCTGTGGGCGCGACCGAAATGTGGGAGTTTTTTAACACCACCGAGGATGCGCACCCGATGCATATCCACGCCGTGTCGTTTGAACTGGTCAATCGGCAACCGATCGTTGTCGACGAGGAAAATGGAACGGTACAGATGGCAACTGACTCCCAGCCCCTGCCGCCGGAGCCGTGGGAATTGGGCCGCAAGGACACCATCATTGCTTACCCCGGCCAGGTCACCCGGGTGAAGATGACCTTCACAACGCCGGGGCAGTACGTCTGGCACTGCCACATCCTTGAGCACGAGGACAATGAGATGATGCTCCCGTACCGTATCGGACCGGTTCAGCCAGAGCAGCCGGGGCAGCCATAGATCGGCCTCCTTTTCTACTACCGATCTTACTGACTAACGTAGCAAGCTGGTTGAGCACGCTTGGGCACGCTTCCCAAGGTCGAGCGTTTGCTCTGTGCGCCGCCTCGTGCCCCGGTTGCATATATTCCTTTTGCTGAGAATGTGTCGGATCCATGTCCAAGGTGTCGAAAAGCATTACACATCATCCGTCATCCATTGCCCCACGAGCGAATAGCGCTACATGTCAGCAGGTTATATTATCGGCACATATATTGCTTGCGATTTCCTGATGCGGCTATGTTCCCCCTCCGACGTCACTCAGTTACAGTCGTTGATGCGCAAAAAGTGGTTAAAATTGTTTAAACGCCTGATTACCTGACAGAGAAGCAGGAAAGGACAGACTTATGCAACTTACCCGATTTCTAGTCACCAATTTTCGCTCTGTCGAAAATAGCAATTGGGTTGAGGTGGATAAGGTTACTGCGCTGATCGGCGTGAATGAATCGGGGAAAACAAACCTTCTGGTTCCGCTCTGGAAGCTAAACCCGGCGACAGGGGGAGAAATTCAGCCGGCTTCTGACTATCCCAAGAAACATTTCGGCGCCATACGCCAAGCCCCGCAAAATTACTGCTTCATAACAGCGGAATTCGAGACTGGGCCCCTCGCAGGCGAACTCTCCCGGAAGGCGGGAATAACCCCGGAAGCGGCCGCGCTGGTATCCGTAAAACGGTACTTTAATGGGGAGTACGCCGTTTCTTTCCCCCAATCTGAAGGTTTTACCGGCGTAGACGCGTCAGACGTAAACTCGGAGGTAAAAAAACTGATCGCTGGTGCCATGAGAAGCATCACCGACTTGGCGCCGTCCACGCAAGAACATGAGTTGAAAGAAATTGTTCTCACAAAGTTGAATCAGATGCACGACACTCTCGCGGAGCCGCGTCTATCAGCGAGCGACGCTTCAGAATTTAAACGAGAGTTGCAATTCCTGATTCAGGAACCCGATAGAAGAACCACGGCAGTTTATAGTCACGTAGCGGAACTGCTGGATGCAATCGAACTGATAACCTCCGAAATTACGTCCCCGGGTGAAGGCGCCGCGGATGTAACAGATATCGTCCTCGGCGCACTGCCCAAATTCGTTTATTACTCCGAATTCGGCAACCTGGATTCTGAAATTTATCTTCCCCACGTTGTACAAAATCTTCAAAGAAACGACCTCGGCTCTAAAGAAGCAGCCAAAGCCCGAACCTTGCGCGTCCTGTTCAAATTCGTAGGGCTTGAGCCAGGCGACATACTGGAACTCGGTCAGGACCTACGGGATGCGCGCAACAACCAGCGTGAGCCCACCGCCGACGAGATCAGTGAGATTGCCCTGAAAAAAAGGGAGCGTTCGATACTGCTTCAATCCGCCGGGGCTGTCCTGACGGAAAAGTTCAGAAACTGGTGGAAGCAAGGAGATTACAAATTCCGCTTCGACGCGGATGGCAGTCACTTCCGGATATGGGTGTCCGACGACCGCCGCCCGGAGGAAGTGGAGCTTGAGAGCAGAAGCACCGGCCTTCAGTGGTTCCTTAGCTTTTATCTCGTATTTCTCGTGGAAAGCGAGGGCGAGCACCAACGTGCGATATTATTGCTGGATGAGCCTGGATTGTCACTGCACCCGCTGGCGCAAAGGAATCTGTCGGCCTTCTTCGATAATTTGGCCAATTTCAACAGAATTCTTTACACAACCCATTCACCGTTTCTGATCGACGCGGAGCATCTGGGGCGAGCGCGCAAGGTCTATATATCCGAAAATGGCACGACCAAGGCGACGCCTGACCTACGCCATGTCGAAAAAGATCCCCGGCAGGCAGGTGCGGCCTACGTCGTACACTCCGCACTGCATCTGAACGTCGCGGAGAGTCTGCTGCTCGGCTGTCAACCTGTTATCGTCCTGGGTCCGTCCGATCAATATTATCTCTCGACCATCAAAACGCTGCTCATCGGCGCAAATAAAATCTCACCAAAGCGCGAACTGGTCTTTGCTCCGTCAGGCGGCAGCAAAACAGCAGAGGTAGTCGCTAGTATCATCACGGGGCGAGACGAGCCTTTGCCAAAAATACTTCTCAGTGGCGATGAGCCAGGAAAGCGGATCAGTCAGGAATTGAAATCAGGACCGTATCACGGCGTAGAGGAAAGGGTTTTATCAACGGACACTTATGTCGGCTTTACCGGCTCTGAACTCGAAGATTTAATACCCGCTTCATTCTTCGCTCAAGTGATCGACCGCTGGGAAAGAAATTCCGAGATTCCGTTTGCAGATGTGGTGGTTAGCGGCAAGCCGCTTGTTGGTCAGGTCGAAGCCTGGGCGGAAACCCAAGGAGTAACGTTACGCGAGGGATGGAAGATTGAAGTTGCAAAGCGGACAAAAGAGGTGGCCCTTAAAAAGGGCGTCAGCGCATTCGATCATGCCACCACCGGACGGTGGGTTAAATTGTTCCAGGAACTGCTTGCGACCAGGGGTTAGCTGGCGCAGCGCCATGTTTGGGCACTCTGCGTTCGATATCGTTCGATTTTAGAGTGAGCGCCGATACAGGTACGCGCTCAACTGGTACTTTATTCCCTTCACAGTCTAGTCTGATGTGGACTTTCGTATTCGCACCAGCGCTTCGCCCATGTGTTTATTGGCGACGCGATCACGTCCTGCTTTGCCATTTTCGATCGCCTGCTCCAGGTTCTTGACTGCTTGCGCCATCTGGGCGCGCTGTGCCGCGTGCCGCTTTTCGGATGCCCTAGCATGCCTTAGACTTTCCTCGGCGTGCTCCAGCAACTTTTTCATGCGGCCGTCGTCTCCGTGTGCCTTCGCCCTTGCAGCATGCTCAAGCGCAGAAGCCATGGGATCCTCGCCGGCGATAGCCGGAACACTGAGAAAAAATGCCAAGCTGCTCATTGCAAAAGTCGCCCCTAGATTTCTCATGACAAGATCCCCTCTGACAGTCGGATTCAAAAGCAGGTTAAGACCATTCGGCATTCCCGTTCTTTCCGTAAGACCAACTTCGCCAACTGACACGGCTAAGCCAAGCTGTTCCAGCAGTTAATAGGGATCGAAGGCTTGCGACGGCCATCAACCGACCCGCGCCCTGCCTGGTTGCGATCCCGACCACGAAGCAAAACGCCGTCCTATAAGAAACAGCGTCGCTTCCTTCGCCAATTTCTACAAACGAGACCGGTAATTTTTTATAGCACAAAACGGAAAGGAAAAATGACGTCGCGTCTATCCGGTAATTACGTTCCGGTCTTCGGGCGCTTCCTGCGGAAAGAGTGGCCGCGGGCTCTCGATTCACGGAGCGCATGAGCCTCGCGCTCCATGTGATGTCTGATGATCAACGACAAAGCTCATCCTCTTCACCCAGTGGAGCGAGTGACGAAGTACAAGATGCCTCGAAGAGCTATTACCGCCAGCGCACAAAGCAAAGGAGGATGACTGATCTACTAATTCAACTCAGATGTAGGAATGTCGTCCGGCCGGTTTTGCGGGCCATACATCCGGGGGTCACAATATTGGCATTTAACAGCCATTCCTGTACTTGAGCGATGTCGGCCTGGTGATCGGCATCGTGCGCTTTACGCAAAAACTCGAACGACAGCTTACCGCTGTTTCGGTAGAAAGATAATAGAAGATGTATGGCTAATCAGATATGGCGCGTAATGCCACTCCAGTTGTTCCCCGCCTAGCTCAACTCAGAGGCGGCTCCAGAAGCTTAAAGCTCCCAAGGAATGTTTTAATTGGCAAATGTGTTATCAATAGGTAGAGAGCCCCTTACTACTGCCAAGGCTGCCATCGCGGCCGTCGGACGCGTTCGTGGTATGGGCGATACGCACCCTGTCTCCACTAGCGATGCCGTCGGGCGGGCTTTCGATTACAAGATCCTCGGGAGCGAGGCCTGAACCCAGTTCAATGACCTTGCCGAGATCACGCGCAATCGTCACCGGTTTCAACATAACTATGTCATCAGCAGTAACCGTTGCCACGCGCAATCCTGCCTTGTCGAACATCAGCGCGCTTGCGGGAACGCTAAGTACAGCCTTGCTGGCGGGCAGTTCCAAATTCACATTTGCAAATGCCCCCGGCATCAGTTCGGCATTGGAATTATCAACGTGAATTTGCACCAGGGTCGTCCCCGATACCGTATTAACCGCCTGTGACGACTCGGCTACAGTTGCAGCATAAGTCTTATCCGGATGTTCCGGGACGCTGATGACTGCCTTGGTACCCGGTGGAATGCTTGGCACGTAGGTCTGTGGCACATTGACATAGACGCGCAATGTATTCGTCTTCGACACTTCGAAAAGCTCCTGGCCCGTCCCGCTGCCGCCATTTACGAGTGCACCGATGTCCGTGAATCGTGCAGTGACCAGACCATCAAAGGGTGCAACGATACGGGTAAAAGCTTTCAATGCCTGCAAGCGGTCCACATTCGCCTGTGCGGCATTTACCAATGCCTGCTTGGTGCTGAAATCACCTGTTTTCTCTGAGGCCGCCTGTGGCGAAACATAGCCTGAGTTCAGCAGCAGCTGCCAGCGTTCGGCTGTGGTCTTGGCAAGCTGTGCAGTGGCCTGCGAGCTGGCGAGATCGGCCTTCGCCTGCAGCAGCTCCTGATCGAGATCCGGCGTATCGATTTCCGCGATCAACTGGCCGGCTTTCACGCGAGTGCCGATGTCCGCTTTCCAGCTTTTCAGGTAGCCAGTGACGCGGGCATATAGCAGCGCACGTGAATAGGCTTGCAGGCGACCGGGCAAATCAAGTGATGCGGCGTTGCCGGCAATGCCGGGTTTAAGAACGGCAACAACCGGGATAGCCCGCTCGTCGGTCCAGTTGCGTAGCTGTCTGTTATCGAAAGCTCGCATACCGAGGCCTGCGACAACAATGACAATAACGACGGCTATTGCGGCGACACCAAAAACGCGCAGTGAGCGTGTCGAGACCCGAGGTGCGGAGGGATCAGGCGGCATGCGATTCTCCAGAAATGGAGCCCGGTGCAGGCGCCTTGCCATGCCTTCCATGCACGATGCTGAAAACAACGGGAACGAAGATTAATGTTGCAACGGTGGCAAACATAAGGCCGCCGATCACCGCGCGGCCGAGCGGCGCGTTCTGTTCGCCGCCTTCACCCATGCCCAGTGCCATAGGCACCATGCCGATGATCATCGCCAATGCTGTCATCAGAACCGGTCGGGAACGTACGAATCCGGCTTCCAGGGCAGCTGCGGTAGCGTCTCCTATTGCATCGAGACGCTCGCGCGCAAAGCTGATCATAAGGACGCTATTTGCGGTCGCCACACCCATGCACATGATCGCCCCGGTAAGCGCCGGCACCGAGATTGGCGTGTGCGTGACGAACAGCATCCATACGATCCCGGCAAGTGCTGCCGGAAGTGCGGTTATGATGACGAACGGATCGCTCCAGGATTGGAAGTTGACGACGATCAGAAAATAGATAAGCACAATGGCGCCAAGCAAGCCGAACAGCAAGCCGGAAAATGCATTCTCCATCGTTCGTACCTGGCCCAGCAACAGAACCGTTGACCCTTTCGGCACCTCGCTTGCGCTATCGGCCAGGATGCGGCGAAGCTCCGTTGCCACCGCGCCAAGATCTCGTCCCTGCGTTGTTGCGTAAATCTGCACCATCGGCTGAATATCATATTGGCTGACTAACGCATTGCCGCTGCTACGCGTAAAATTGGCAAGACCCCCGAGTACTTGCGAATTGCCGTTGCTGCCGCCCACCGGCAGGTCAGCGAGTGCAGCAAGCGTATCGAGGCGATATTGGGGCGTCTGTATCACGATGGGATACTGCACGCCATTCTGCGGATTCAGCCAGAAAGTGGGCGCAACCTGGCTGCTGCCAGCGAGGTTGGCGACCAAACTGTTGGTGACATCGCGCATGGTAACGCCAACCTGTTGCGCACGCGTGCGATCGACATCCACGTCAAAAATGGGCCTCCTGCGCGACTGCTGAATACGAACATCCGCAATGCCGGAAATCGCGCGTAGCTTGGGCAGCAAAAAGTTGGCGTAATCGAAATTTGCATCCAGGGTGTTGCCTCGGATCTGTAGTTCGATCGGCGCCGGCGAACCAAAATTCAGAATCTGGCTGACGATATCGGCTGGCGGAAATGAAAACGCTACGCCCGGAAATTGACGCGGCAACTCCTCCCGAAGCTTGCGCACATAGCCTTCGGTGGGCTGGTGACCTTGCTTCAGCGCGATCTGAATGTCGCCATCCTGCGTACCCATCACCCCCGAGTTGTTGTAGGTCAGATTAATGCTGCTGGGAGGAAGGCCGATGTTATCGATCATTACGTCGATGTCGTGTGGCGGAATGATCTTACGAACTGCTTTCTGGATCTCGGCGAACTGGTTCGCGGTTTCTTCAACCCGCGTACCGACCTGAGTACGCGCGTGCATCAAGATCTGGCCACTATCGACAGCTGGAAAGAAATTTCGGCCAAGAAATGGCAGAAGAAGAAAAGACCCCAGCACGAATGCAAGAAATCCGCTTATGAACGGCCGACGATGCGCAAGTGCCAGTTGCAGATACGCGCGATAGCCTGCACGGATGCGTTCGAAGCGCGCTTCGAAGCTACGCTGGAAACGCGTCAGGGAATTGCGCGGAGACTGATTATCGGCCCCCGGTATATGCGGTTTCAGCAGATACTTGGACATGGTCGGCACAAGCGTGCGCGAAAGGATGAACGACCACGCGATTGCAAACATGACCGCCACGGCCATCGGCACGAACAGAAAGCGCGCAACGCCCTCCAGGAAAAACATTGGCACGAAAACGATGCAAATGCACAGCAGCGAAACGAACGCGGGAGTGGCAATTTGCGTTGCGCCATCCATGATGGCGGTCTCAACGTCCTTGCCCTCCTCCAGGTGCAGGTTGATGCTCTCTATGGTTACGGTAGCATCATCGACAAGAATGCCAACGGCTAACGCAAGCCCCCCAAGAGTCATAATATTGAGGGTTTCGCCGAGTGCGGCCAGGCAAATGATCGCACCGAGGATCGACAGCGGAATCGACACCGCGACAATCAAGGTTGAGCGCCAGCTACCCAGAAACAGCAATATCATGATACTGGTCAGTACCGCGGCGATGGCGCCTTCCAATGCGACGCCCTTGATTGCTGCCCGCACGAACAAGGACTGGTCATTGATGGGTACAACCTGGAGATTGGCCGGTAAAGCCGGTTTGATCTCGGCCAGCTTCGCCCGGATACCAGCGACGATGGCAAGCGTTGAAGTCACGCCATTCTTCAGTACCGTCATCACTACGGAGCGCGTACCGTCAACGTGGACTATGTTGGTCTGGGGCGCACTGCCATCACGCACCTGGGCCACGTCGCGGATGTAAATGGTTGCGCCGTCGACAAACTTGATGGGCAGGTTTCCGAGATCCTCGATTACGGATGCAGCATTGTTCAGTTGCACCGTATATTCGAACGCGTCTATCTTCTGCGTGCCAATCGGCGTGATCAGGTTCTGTGCCGCAAGGGCATTGCCGACATCCTGGGCTGTCAATCCGCGCGCCTGCAGTGCGGGCGGATCAAGGTCGATCTGAATTTGCCGAGTCTTACCGCCATAGGGAAATGGGATCGCCGCGCCCTGAACGGTAACAAGGCGGATGCGAACCGTGTTGAGGGCGAGATCAGCCAGGGCTTGCTCGGACATGCCCTTCCCGGATAGTGCGAGCTGAAGAATCGGCACCGTCGAAGCGTTATAGTTGAGAATCAGCGGGGGCGTCGTACCCAGGGGCATTTGCCTTACAACGGTCTGCGAAATCGCGGTAACTTGCGCGTTAGCAACCGCTATGTCCACGCCCGGCTGAAAGAAGACCTTGATGATACCGGTGCCGGCGTACGAATTTGCTTCAATATGCTCGATGTCGTTTACTGTCGTCGTCAACGAGCGCTGAAATAGTGTCGTAATACGTCCTGCCATGTCATCAGGCGGCAAGCCCGTGTACTGCCACACCACGGCGACCACGGGAATACGAATATCGGGAAAAATATCGGTGGGCGTCCGAAGTGCTGTAAGCGGACCGATGATCAGGAGAAGAAGCGCCAGTACAACGAACGTGTATGGGCGCCGCAAGGCAACGCGAACAATCTCAATCATGCGAGATTCTGAAGAATGAGGTTCCTGCTCTAAAGAAAAAACAAGAGATCGTTGCCTTTACGTTGTCCCTTTGACTTCATCGCCCCCCTTGTTAGGGCGATGAATCATTGTAATCGGAAATACCGCCTGAAGAGGCTGCATTCGGAGAAAGTTATTTAAGGAGATGCTGCGGTGAACGATCTCCGCAACGTGTCACAAGGTAAGCTTTCGGCGAGACTTATCTTAACGAAAAGGAGTTTTGGGGTAAAGAACGGTCGCGGTCGAGCAGCTTGTCGCGTTATTGAGCAAGAGTCAAACAACTCGCTTCCAGCAGCAACCTCAGCGTTACCGGCGACGGCATGGAGCCACCTCCCCAGGAACCCGGTTCAGGCTGTTCCAGGAGTTAATAGCAGTCGGAAGTTAACGGCCGCGTTTTTCCGCAGCGTCTATTGACCGCACCGGCCTTATTGCAAACTCAAGCGATGGTATAGAACCACAACCAGCACCCGCGTTTATATTACTGCTACCCGCTCTACTCTTTCGTGGACTTTCGCATGTGCTTCAGCGCTTCTTCAACGTGGTTGGTGGCAACGTCCGCATGCTCTGCTTTAGCATGGGTAATTGCTTCCTGCAGGTGCTTGACCGATTCCGCCATATGCCGGCGCTGTTCTTCGTGCTGTTTTTCGGATGCCTTGGCGTGCTTCAGACTGTCCTCGGCATGCTTTAGCAACACCTTCGCATGGCCATCCTCTCCGTGCGCCTTGGCCATCGCAGCATGCTCGATCGCCTGGGCGGTGTGATCCTCGTGAGCCATAGCTGGAACACTCAGAAAAACTGCCAAACTGCTCATAACAAATGTTGCTCGTATATGTCTCATGGCAACCCCTCCATATGAAAGTCACAATTTTTAACAGCAGGATGGGGACGGTATCCCCGTCTTAACATAAGAAACGCATCACTTCCCTTGGCAGATTTCCATAAAAGAGAGATGCCTTTTTTTTATAGCACAAAAACGGAAAGGAAAAATGACGCGGTCTGGTGGGGGATTCAGGCTTTTGACGGGCAGGCGATTGCATGACTTCAGTCACTGCAATCATCGTGATTCATATCGGCCTCCGCGCTCCCATTGCACTCGGCACCGCATGCCGACTACGTACAACGGCTAAGGAGAACGCGACATCTGGCAGGTGGACGGTCGAGATATCCCTTTTGGTCGGAACCTATCTGCGTAAGCTGCCGCTCACCATCCCCATTTTAGCGTGTCGTATAAAGTCGCTAACCTCCTAAAATTTTACCAGTAGCGGGATAAGGGAAGCAACGTCTTCTCCCGACCCTCGGGACCTGATAGACGTCCTGCATAAGGGCAATGGGCGCTGGGTGCAGGGCAACAATTTGGCCAAATGGCACCGCACGAAGAAACGAGCAAACCGACCGGGAACACCGGTATCTTTATTCTTCTGTCATTGACATTTTGAAATGATCCAGCATTGGCTTCAAAATGTAATTCATCATTGTGCGCTCGCCTGTTTTCACGAATAAGTCTACCGGCATACCCGGTCGGATCTGCAAACTGGAAATCATTTCCGCTCCCTCAGGCGCAATCTTGACTTTGATCTTGTAGTGGGGGAAGCCGGTTTTTTCGTCGACAAGCCGGTCCGCCGAGACGTGGGTAACCACGCCTGGCACATGCGGAGTCAAGTTCTGGTTGAATGCCGTAAATATCAGCTCTACCGGGAGATCGGGATGGACCTTGTCGATGAGATGCACAGGCAACTGTCCTTCGATATCCAGCGCATCTTCACTGGGCACGATATCCATCATCCTGACGCCAGGACCGATTACGCCGCCAACCGTAAAGACCGACAACCCTACCACTGTTCCGTCGACGGGCGCTTTCACCACCGCGTTGGACAGGTCGTAATCCAGTCCTTTCAGCTGATTGGCAAGTGCCTCCGCTTCCCGCTGCACATCGGATAATTGGGTACGGACCTCCTTCTGGTACTCCTGCTGACGCTGTACGCGCCGAAGCTTGAATTCCGCGATCTGCCGCTGCCCGCGTCCGATATTCCCAATATCCTCGGATATTGCGGAACTGATCTGAGCATAAGTCTGCTCAAGTTCGAGCAGGCGATTGCGCGCGACATACCCCTCTTTGGCCAGGTCCCGCATTCCATGCAGTTGTTCCTTCAGGAATTCAAGCTGCGCCTTTTTGTTATCCCGCGATTCCTCCAATCCATGCGTTTGAAGTTGAAGGCCAATAATGTTTTCATCGAGGGCGCCTAATTCGCTTTTGATTGCCACCCTTCGCGAATTCCACAGGTGTTCCTGCATCCTTATATTGCTGGCGACGCGCGGGTCGTCTTTTTCCTTGAACAGTTCTGCAGGGAATTCGATTGCGCCCTTTCCGTCGCGCTCCGCTATCAGGCGGGCTTCCGCTGCACGCGCAGTAAAATACTGAATGCGCCTCATTTCCGCATTTGCGCTTGCCTGCACGCCGTTCAAATGCACCAGCTTTTGCCCTGCTTTCACACGGTCGCCTTCTTTCACCAGGATTGCATCCACGATGCCACCCGTGGGATGCTGCACGGCTTTTCGGTTTGTAGAAACAGTCACTGTGCCGCTCAGGGGCACCCCCTTGTCGAGTGGCGCCAGGGATGCCCATAGCAGGAAACCGCCGACCCCTGCAATGACAATCCACCATCCTGTTCGAATATAACCGCGCGGATTCGTGTCGACGTTGTATGAAACAAGCTCATCAGGAGAGAGGACAATGCCCTCGCCCGGATTAGGCTGCAGCTGATTTCTCATGCTTTACCGGTTGGGTCTGTTGTGTTAGTTGCTGGTTTTGCCTGGTCAATTCGGCGAGAACATCTGTGCGGGTGCCAAACGAGCGTGCCACCCCTTCCTGCAAAACCAGCAGCTTCGTCGTGGCGCCTAAGATATTGGGCCGGTGAGTAATCATTACGACCGTCTTTTGTCGGCTGCGCAGATCGTTGATCGCCGCCACCAACGCCGATTCCCCGGTTTCGTCGAGATTGGAGTTCGGTTCATCCAGCACAACGAGGGCAGGATCGCCGTACAGCGCACGTGCCAGCCCGATGCGCTGCTTTTGTCCGCCAGCCAAACCGGCACCCCCGTCGCCGAGCGGCGTATCATACCCTTGCGGGAAACGCAAAATCATGTCGTTAACGCCGGCACGCTTTGCTGCCAAAACCACCTCATCCGGATCGATTTTGCCAAAGCGCGCAATATTTTCGCTGACCGTTCCGCCGAACAGTTCTATGTCCTGCGGTAGATACCCGATATGCGGCCCTAGTTCAGCCTTATTCCACAGGTAGACATCCGCCCCATCCAGGCGCACTTTGCCAATCATCGAGGGCCAGATACCGACCAGCAACCGGGCGAGGGTGGATTTGCCCGCACCGCTGGGTCCGATGATGCCCAGCACGTCCCCGGGGAAAATGGCAAAACTGAGATTTTTAAGAAGAGCCGAAGATACACCGGGAGGGGCGGCCGTGACCGCCTCAACAGAAATGTGTCCGAGAGGCTTAGGCAGCGACATGCCGCCCTCCCGCATAGGATTGACCTGCAGCAACTCGTTGAGCCGCTGGTAGGCCCCGCGTGTATTGCTCCAGTTTTTCCACACGCCAATCAGTTGTTCGACCGGGCTTAATGCGCGGCCCATCAGGATGGATGCGACAATCATCATGCCTGGCGTAATTCTGCCGTCCAGTACAAGCAATGCTCCCAGCCCTAATATTAGTGATTGCATCGAGGTCCGGACAAACTTTGTGCCTGAGGCAATCATTCCAGCTTTTTCACTTGCTTCGGCCTGTAACTGCAAAAACCGGCTGTGCAACTTGAACCAGCGCGACATTAAATGGGGGAGCATTCCCATCGCGGCGATCACTTCTGCATTACGCAGGTTATTGCTGGCGAGATTGGCTGACTCAATTGCCATGGTGCTCGCCGCGGCAAGAGGTTTTCTTGATACTATTTCATTGATTAAGGCCAGCACGACCAGCACTATCGTCCCGCCCAGCGCGAACAAGCCCAGTATTGGGTCAAACAAGTAAATAACGATCAGGTAGACCGGAAACCAGGGAGCATCGAAAAACGCGAATGGCCCGTTACCCGTCAGGAATTGGCGAATGTTTGTCAGATCCTGCAGGGCTTGACCCGCGCTTCCGCCTGGACGCTTCAGGTTCTGCTCAAATGCCGCCTCGTAAATACGTTTGTTCATTTTCATGTCGAGTTGCCCGACACGTATCAGCACGAAGCTGCGTATGAATTCAAGGCTGCTCATAACCAGATAAGCAGCAAGCACTATCAAAGTGAGCATCAACAGGGTTGTTTCGTTACGGCTGGCAAGGACCCTGTCATAGACCTGCAACATGTAAAGGGCCGGTACCAGCATCAACAGGTTGATGATGGCACTAAAAACCCCAACGGTTCTGAAGGTTGCCTTGAAGCTACTTAGGACTTCGGCAATCTCGTTTTGTGCAACCTGGCGTCTGGCCATTATTAATTCAATCTCTACAGCGGCAACGTTCGACTTGATGGTCGTGAGTCGTACCGTCACAATAAATCGATAAACAACTCGTGAGGAAAAAGCGGTTGCAACAGATACTATCCCTCAGGGCGGACCCCGCCTATTGGACTCAAGTCCAAGTTCCTCAGTACAGTTGGCAAAGTAATAAAAAAAGGGGAATCGCCTGGCGCTGGCAGTCGTCCTCTCCGCCATAACCAAGTTCCCTCCCCTGGACGCACGATAGATCTGTTTGCGACGCCGGTTAGGGATGGACCCCCGCTATTCCGAGGCGCCCATCCCGCTGCTTCCTAGATAAAGTCAAAGTTACCGGCAGTGGCTGCGGCATTGGCGTTGAAGATGCCGATGAGGGTGATTTCCCCCGCCGACGTCTCTCCGCCTCCAGCTTGAACCCATTGCCACAAGCTGAAACTGTTGCCATTGGTATCGTTGACAACCAGTAGCGCATCTTCACCGGCAGCTGCCGTGATGACGAACTCTGCGTTAAAGGCTGCTGAAACTGCGGCAGCGTTCCCAAGATTTGCAGTGGTCACGCCTTCGCCACCTACACCTGTCAGGAGCAGGGCCTCGATATTGGCATTCGCCTGTCCCACGGTAACATTCACCGTACCTCCCGCGCCATTCCCGGCACCGAACAGGAAATCGTTGTTATCGTTGCCGTCGTCATATGCAGTGTTGAGCGCACCGCCGAACTCAACCTGATCATCGACTCCATCAGTTCCATTGGCGTCAAAATTGTTAATTGTGTCGCCAAATTCAGCCGTCGCGTTGAACCTGAAGACATCCTGGAGGTTGTCGTTCGCCGCGCCCGAATCGATGGTGTCAGCCCCGTTACCGCCAATGAGTATGTCAGCTCCCGCGCCGCCATCGATGGTGTCGTTTCCTGCCTCGCCATTGATGGTATCGTTGCCGGCCCCGCCAATCAGGACGTTGACGACTCCGCTGCCCGTCAATGTGTCGTTGGCCGAACCGCCGGTGAAGTTTTCGATCCCCACAAGAACGTCGGAATTGGGGTTATTACTGCCCGAACCACCCACAACGATCGGTGCCGCACCGCCAAGATTTACGGTTAGTGCCGCAGTGTAGGCTGCGTAATTGGCCGTATCGGTGTTTGCACCCCCATCCAACGTATCGCGCACGTTATCAACGGTCGCAATCAGCGTGTCGTTTCCAGCGCCGCCATTGAGCGTATCGCTGCCCAAACCGCCAGTAAGGATGTTGTCGACGTTGCTCCCCGTCACTGTGTCGTTGCCCGAGCCGCCAACAAAGTTCTCTATCCCTACGAGAACGTCGGAATTGGCGGCAGTACTGCCCGAACCACCTACAACGATCGGCGCCGCACCGCCAAGGTTCACGTTCAGCGCAGCCCCGTAGGCGGCATAGTTCGCTGTGTCGGTGTTTGCACCTCCATCCAGGGTATCGCGCACGTTGTCAACGGTCGCAACCAGCGTGTCGTTGCCGGCTCCGCCATTCAGAACGTTCGCCACGTTGCTACCGGTCAGCGTGTCGCTGCCCGAACCGCCAGTGAAGTTTTCAATTCCCACGAGAACGTCGGAATTGGCGGCAGTGCTGCCCGAACCACCCACCACGATCGGTGCCGCACCGCCCAGGTTTACGGTCAGTGCCGCGCCGTAGGCTGCATAGTTGGCTGTATCGGTGTTCGCGCCGCCATCGAGCGTATCCCGCACATTGTCGACGGTTGCAACCAGCGTGTCGTTACTTGCGCCGCCAGACAGGATGTTGGCAACGCCGTTGCCGGTCAGCGTGTCGTTAAACGCGCTGCCTGTCAGGTTTTCTATACTGGTCAGCGTATCCGTGCCTGCTCCACCGGTGTTCTGCGGACCCCCATTACTCAGGGAAACGGTAACGCCAGCGGTCGCGGTTGCATAGGTGGCCGTGTCGTTGCCGCCCAGACCGACTATCAGATCGTTGATTGCCGAACCAGCGAGCGTGTCATTACCGGCCGTGCCGATTACGAGCCCGAGCGTGCTATCTGTGAACTGCAGTCTCTCGATGTTGCGCAGCCTGTCCGACCCGTCGAGCGGATTCAACGCGACGTCGGTTACCGTAACCGTGCCATCGTTGGCCACGCCGATCTGGTAGTCGGCCTGCACGCCACGATATGCCGCCGTGTCTATATCGCCTGCTCCGTTTGCTGTCAGGATTTCCCGCACGATTTGCAACTGGCCCGCGTTGTACGTTCCGTTGAACATCTCGGTGACCAGTTCTTTCATGCTGTTGGCGCTGTCGATTTCGGCACCGGTGCCGCCATTGGGGCCGACATTCTGCCTCACGCTGATGCGAACATTCAGCCATTTGTCGCCATCGATGATGTCATCGCCGCCACGGCCGGTAATCAGGTCGTTGCCATCCCCACCGAGGATGATGTCGCCTGAGCCGAATGACGTGACTCCTGCACCGACCACATCCTGGAGGCCAGCGATGAGCGCGATTCCCTCGGCATCCAGAACGCTACCGAGATAGCCGGCGGCGCCGCCCGCGGCCAGCGGGACAAGTGTCGTCGCGTCCTCATCAGACCCTGACAAAAGGTCATTGAAAGCCGAACCCGACAATCCCTCGACAGCCTCATACACATCCAGTGCTGAATTTTGAGGGGGTACCGGGTTCTCATCGAACGCCAAGCGGAAGAAATCCGCATTGACGCCCGACGTGTTGTCCTTGTAGGTCGCCCAGTCAAAGCCTGACATGCCTATCAACTTGCCGACGCCAGGGCTGCCAACCATGATGTCATCGCCGCCTTCGGCGATGAACTCATCGAAGCCGCCGTCGCCGAGGAATACATCATGACCCTTGACGCCGTCGCGGGCGAAAATCTCGTCGAAATTGTCGCCAGGAGCGCCGTCAAACGTACCGACCTCGATCCAGTCATTGCCTTCATTACCGAGAATCCGCTCCGCATTCTTGGTGCCGAGGACAAAATCATTGCCTTCGCCTGCGAACACTTCCGAGAACGCATCGCCGCCGAGAACGACGAAGTCCTGACCTGCACCAGCCAGGATCAGGTCTGCCCCAGGGCCGCCGTGCACGACGTCGTTGCCTGCGCCAGCCTTAATGTTGTCGTCGCCACCCGAGTCACGGATGATATCGTCGCCATTCCCTCCATTGATGATGTCGTTGCCGAAACCACCCTCGAGGTTATCGTTGCCGTCATCGCCGAACAACGTATCGTCGCCCATGCCCGCGATAAGAATGTCGTTGGCGCTGGTTCCTCCAAGGATGACATGGTCTTCACCGGCATAACGCAGGTAATTGGTATCGGTGCCGGGCGTAGCAGGATTGTTGCGGACAACCAGTTGGCTGAGGATACCAGCGCCAACCGGATCGTTGCTTTCAAGGTCGCCATCGCCATCCAGGTCGTTGAACTGCCTACTCTGATCGACCTCCAGGATCAGGTTAGGGGTAGAGAACACGTCCGATGGCAAGTGGGTTGCGTTAGTGTTGGCCATGATCATGGAGGCGAATGAATTATTTTCCATCTCGCCGAACAGATGCAGGCCGTCAAGGCGTTGCAGGTAATAGAAGCGATCGCCGTTCTGCAGACTCTCCATCTGCATCTCGAACACGAAGTTGAAAGTCGAGCCGAGCATGCCGCCGAAAGGCATTGTTTCTTCCGCAAGACCGCCGATCCAGAGATCGACATTCTCAAGGCCGCCCAGCGCCCCCCCAGCGTACGCGCCTGTCGCGTTGAGGAAATCGACAGCGTCAGCCGGGACTTCAAGATCGCCGACCGACACACCGGTGATAATCGTGAGGGCCGCGTCGCGCTTGCCTTCGATCGTGGTCTGGCCCGTAATCAGCGGGTGCGTGCCGTAAGCAGCGATGAAATTGATGATCGAGGCCTCATTCTTGAGATGGCCGGCAAAATCGACCCAGCTCTCGTATGGCTTGAGTTGGGCGTCATCGTTGGTTGCCTCGTAGAAGTCGCGTCGGGCTGCGTTGAGCGACGGAACGCCGGTATCGCGTCCGCGGGCCAGATTAATGGTTGCCAAATCGAGCGGCAGGCCCAGCAAGTTGTTGCGCAGCGCGCTCGTGACGAACTCATCAATGTGGTTTCCGACTTGGCGCGTCATGCCTCGCACGATGGCACCTGCGGCAATATCAGCGTCAACCGTGCTACTCGTTCCGTTATTCTCAAACTGGATCGGATTGAGGAAACCCTCGATCAGGCCGATGTGGTCCTGGTTGAAGCTGGGGTCAAAGCGATCAATCGATTCAGTCAGCATCGAATGGCCGAAGCGATAGACGACGTGGGCGAATTCAGCGACGATGGAAGGATCGATGGTAACGTCGAAGCCGTCGGGAACCAGAAAGGGGTTGATCGCCGGTTGGATCTTGCGCGCGAATTCCTCAAACACCAGATGCTGATATTGCATCTCGGTGACGAACTTCGCCGCCTGGAAGAGGCGCGCACCGTCCCAAACCAAAGCATCCACCTGCTCCTGCGTGGTTGGAAGCGCAGCCACATCCACAGCCAGCCATTCGTTCAGGAAAGTAAGGTTGCCGGTACTCAGGACGACTTCCTGCGTATGTCCAACGAGCCTGTTATGCTCCGAATGGAATATGTGGTGTACTGCGGTCAGGCCAATGTTCTCATTGGCGCGGCCGTCCCCTGCGATGTAGTGCGCATCCAGCAATTCATTATCATATTGGCCGTTTGTGGGCGAGTTGTCCGGATTGCCTAAACCAATTTCAATGTCGCCATCGGCAAGGCCGGTCGGGACAGCGTTGTGAGCAATGTCGGCAAGGAAGGCATGGCCGGTCCGATACGCGCCAGCCGTAAGGACGCCAAGACCGCCATTGGCGGTCGGATCCCCCTCAACCAGGATAGCCGGATCGCCAGGATTGGCGCCGGGGAAAACGAGCTGGGGAAAACCATTCGGCCCAGGGATAAAATTTCCGTACTGGTCTGCAGCGAGCAGCGGAATATTCCCGACATCGGAATCAATCAACTGGATTCCGAGCAGATCCGCCGCCTGTGCCTTGACGTCCGCCCAGGTGGCCATGCCCCCATTACCGCCTTCGATCAGCTTGCCAGTGGCGACCGGGTCGCCGGCCGCATTCAGCTCATATTGGCGGAGGAACACCTGGTGCGAGGAATGCGAGGTATAGGTCTGGTTCTGGTCTACGAACGCGGTTGTCGTATTTACGGGCCGCACATCATCCGCGGTTCCCATAATGTTGTCCGCACCCGCTGAAACGGTAGCGCGTGTCAGCACCATGAAATTGGTAGGACTGGTGGGATCGTATAGCGGATCGTCCGGCTGCAGGGGAATGAATACCGTACCGCTGCCTCCCTTGTTGACGAGATCAAGCCCGTGGTCGAAGAACTGGCCGAACAACGTGAACCATGAGTTGAACGGGGCGGACAATCCTGCGTCGGGCGCAATGTTCGAGAGTACGACGTTGGCGCCGTCCAGCTCAACGCCATTGGTCGCCAGCAACGTATCAAGGGCGGTACGGGCATCGGTCAAAGCTGTCTCTGCATCCGCACGCGCCGCTTCGGCTGCCGCTGCGGCGGCGGCCAGATCGGTATCATCGGGGTTGGCTGCGGCGGCTGCGGCGGCTGCGGCCGCAGCCACTTCGGCAGCGGTCAATGCGTTGAATAGCGACTCGATCGGCGCAAACGCGTTGCTGATCTGCGCCGTAACCGCCATTTGGTTGGCGGCGGGTACGATTCCAGCCTGCTGCAGGGCGGTCAAAATCGCTGCAGGATTGCCCAGGGTCTGGTCGACGATCAGGTTGGAGATGGTGCGAATGCTTGAATCGATGACGATCGAGTTAGGATCATTCGAAGGATTATAGTTTGGCGCTGTCGCCATGGCGGGAGCCGGCCCAGGTCCGTCAGGATCAAGGGGGGTTCCATCCGCCGGCCTGTATGAGGGCGTCAACAGCTCAGGAAATTGCTGGTCCGCTGCACCCCATGTCGGGTGGAGCAGGTTGTTGTAGGTACCGTCGACTGTACGCAGGCCGAACGAATTGTTATAGGACGGGATGAGCCCGCCGGGGCCGAACAGCGGCTGGCCGCCGGCGTGCGCCTCAGCTATCTTGATCTGGGCGAGGATAAATTCTAGATCTGATTGAATGACTGTGACTGCCATGGTGATACTCCTTGAGAATGTGATTCAACTTGGACGTGAGGCCGAACCGTCGGCCGTGCACTGCACCCCTTGCATCTTGTAAGTTCCGTCGTAACCGCTGAGCACGCTCGCCACTCGGGTGGCGCTATTCGTCAGGCGATATACCATCCGACGAAACAAATACTACGCAGCAGCCCATTACGGATCAGGTACAAATCACACAAATCTCAAACAAATTTCACAATAATTGGGTTTCCCCCCACTCCAAAAATGGGAATGGCCAGAAAAGGGCCGCAACGACGCCAAAGGAACAGATACGCCGCTTTTTTCAGGGTAAATGCAGGCGCGCCGGGTTACAGTTGGAGACACTACAGAATGAACGGCGAGGTCGCGCCAAGATATCGCGAGCGCTTTGGGCCTGGTACGGCCCTCTCTCGCCCATGAGGACGCGGTACGGATAACTGCTGGGGCCGGCAAGTTCTAAGAACTCGGAATCAGCGGCAGCGCAGGCCATCAGCAGCACCCGGTTGACACCGGACCTGCGTCCTCGTCGCGAGTAAGCTGGGGAGTAAGCTGGGTATGGGGGAAATGGAGTCAGCCAGTGGAAGGATGAACGTTTCCATTCTTTCGAATGACGCAGCCGAGAGCCTTGCCAGCCGATCCGAAAAACAGGAGAGCTGGCCCTGTGCTACGATCTCTTGTAGTGTAAATTCCCGGGGATTTGCGTGAGGCGTGCAAATCTCGCCTGCAACCGCTCGCGCATTGACTGTGCCCAGGGGGCGTCGTCGGTTCCGTCGAGAAAAGGACCCTGATACAACTTCCTGAGTTTCTCAACCCATCTTTGCGAATCGCCCGAATTCTCGCCCGACAATCGTTCGAACGCCCAGCAATCTACCCAGCAGAAGGTCGGATTGATTGTAAGGCGATTCTCCTGCCTGCGGATCGCCTGTTCCCCAATGAGTTTACGCAACCTGAATAAGGTCGTCGCAAGCGCCTGTGCAGCCGCGTCGCCTTCGGCGTCGGGCCAGAGGGCATCCGCCAGCCTCGCTTCTGACACATCGCGACCACCCAAGGCGATCAGCGCCTTCAACAACTCCAGCGGCTTCTTCTGGGCTTTCCCGGAAAATTGCAGGGCTGTGCCTTGTTTGACTACGCTAAAACGTCCAAGGGTATAAACACGGATGGGCCAGGGCCATAACTCCGCGTCCCGCCATGTGGGATCCGGATTTAGTTCATTGCGTTCAATGAGGGTGCGAACATAGGCCGTCTCAATATCGGCCTCGAGTGCTATGGAACATAGCTTTGAAATCACTCGCGGGGGGAAAAAAAAGAAATGCATGTAACCATGTTGTCGGCCAAGGCGCATGCCGTTAGCTAAATGGTAGAGGACGTGATTTTTCCCGTATGCATCCAGCGCGACAAAGGCTGAAAAGAGTTGATAGGCATACTCGATCAACGGATTTTTGATGCTCGCGCCGACCCTGCGCCCAATCTTCAAATACAGTAGCGCTTCATTGTTCCTGCCGCACAGATGAAGCAGCAGCCCGAAGCCAAGGTTATCGACCGCGATGTAGTAGGGCGTGCCGCGAGCTTCCGAAGCAGCTACTGCCCGGCCCAAGAGTTGTAGTGCCAGCGTTGGTTCTCCTGCATAAAATTTGCGCCAAGCCGCCACAGCATAGTAGGCACCACGATCCACAGACGGCATCGGTTCAGCCAAACGCTCGAAGGCCGCGAGGAACTCGTCTGTCCGTACAAGATCGCCTCGATTAAGGCTCATCACCGCGCCAAGCTGGAGCAGAACGGAATCAAACAGACGGTTGCCTGTCCGCTCTGCAGCGCGCAACCCGTCTTGAACCGATTGCAAACAGCGCTCTTTCATGCCGGTATGCATTGCAACCGTGGCCTCGTTTATGTAGTCCACCGGGGTGCGAGGCGGCCGTTCAGCCGAGGGCAGGTTAATTGCGTAGTGAAGCATGCTTAGAACAGATTCGGCCTCCGCATGTTCGCCGCGCAAAATGTAGTATGTCACCAAGCGGTGGCGCAACAATGGCCGGTCGGCGGAGCATGTGTCGTGCTCCATTATCTTTTGCAAGCGTTCACGCCACAATAATAGATCCGGATGCAGAGGCTGGCGGAATGATAGCGCGATAACGAAAGCGATAGTAACCCGCACATAAAGGTCTTGTGGCAACAGCTCAAGTCGGCCGGTAAGTCGTTCGTTGAATTCCCCGACCCAAGGGTCCATCTGCCGGAGGTTTCGGTAGATGTAAAAAATTGTATCGATAAGGCCCGACCAGCTCATTGCCATACCCACGAGGTCGTCCATCACGCTAAATTGCCGATAGGCGTTTTCAAGAATTGCCTGGCTGGCAGCAGGGTCCGAAAATGCCTTGCTGCTGCCGTGCCAGTAGAGCAACCACGGATCCGTGCCGATCACATCGGCGGGCAGCTTCTCCATCCAGGCCACGAGGGTTGCATCACGGCCCTGCGCCTTCAGAGTCGAAGCACTCGCCAGGATTACTTCCGCCAGGCGCCGCCAGTTGCGAGCCTGCTCCAGCAAGTCGATGGCAGCCTCGTTATCGCCGTCCGTTATCAGCAACTCAGCAGCTATGCAATACTTTGACCCCAGCTCGGCCGCAGAGTATCGCGCCATCGCTTGTTCAAGGAGAAACTCCCGAAAGAGGGGGTGGAACTGATACGCCGGTTCCTTTCCCCCATAGCGTGTGATGAAATAGTTTCGCCGTATCAGCTCCCGCAGCAGCTCCCCGGCTTTGGGTGTGCCGGTTAGTTGCGTAACGCGGGGTATGGTCATCTTAGGGAGCAACGCGCTTTGCAATAGCAGGTCGTGGCAAGTGATGTCGAGTTTCTTGAAAACTTCGACACTAAAATAATCAAAGACCGGCTCTCCCTGTTGGTCTCCTAGGGAAAGGTTCAGATCGGTACCATTATGGATACCATCCGTACGCTCGAGCATCAGCATCAAGCCCATCATCCATCCTGCACTACGGGCCTGCAGTAGCGTCGCGGCCGCGGCAGGCAGCTTCATCCCTTGTAGCTCGGCAACGCCAGATGTCTCCTCACGCGTTAAAATAAGGTCGTCCGCACCTATGATCGTCAATGTATGGTTAAAACGCGCTGCGGCGAGTGGCGTTGGGCAAGCGTCGCGGGTAGCGATGACGAGGTGGCAGTTCTCTGGAGTTTCCTTGCAGGCAACCTGTACCACGACGTGCAAGGGCGAGGCGTCGGCCACCTCCTGGTAGTTATCCAGAACCACGACAAGGGGGCTTTTCAGTCCAGCGTAAAATCTGCGAAAGTACTGCCGACTGAACCTCACAAGGTCAGCCGCGGTGCCTGGGTCGAAATCAGGCAAGGGAGCGGCGGCGGCAAGTAAATGTTCCTTAGCCGCTTGGCCGAAATAGTGGAAAAACGTGGCTACGTCTTCGTCGCCCGAGTCCACCTGATACCAAAGGCATCGACGGTTTCGAAATTCAATATAACTTGAAACCAGCGTGGTTTTACCCGCTCCGGGTGGTCCATGGACGAGGGCAACTGAATGCTCTCTCCATGCGATATCCAGCTGATCGAATAAGCGCGACCGCTGATAGACCGCGGAGAGACGCGGGCGGCTAGTCTTAGCCAGCATAACTTCCAAACAGGGGAACTGTGAGGAAGCGGCGTTTGAAACCGGAATAAACGATCCGGTTAAAGATAGGTCTTTCTGGTCGCATTTGGGGGTAGCCTTGGCAGAAGCTAGTTATTGCAGTCTTGCCTGCTATTTTCTTTTTAAAAACACGTTATAATATTAAGCAAGAATCGAGCCGTTGTATATAAGTAAATGTATCCTTGCGGATTTCATCTCCCGCCCCGGTTGAAGCAGCATAAAGTGTAAAGCTCTCGAGAGTTGCAGACACTGAAGATGTCGGGCTAGAACCCGGCAGCGGAAACCGGAAACGACCCCGTCCCCGATATCCCCGAATTTTCCTTGATTTGGCTGGGCAGATAACCGAGCCGCAGATACCGCTGGTTGCGGTGGGTGCGGGGCTATATGTCCTTATTCGGTTTATAGAGGCATATAGTCTCTGGCATTACAAGAAGTGGGCCCTGTGGGTCTCGGCGGCAAGCGGAGCAATTTATATACCTTTTCAGCTGCTGGAACTGTGTGAACACGTTACCTGACTAGGTCTCGGCGCCTGGCACTAAACCTTCTCACGGGAAGGAGATACTGAAGTAGAGCCTGCCTTACAGTGATCCCATTTTTTACGGTGCAGGCCTTTGGGACCGTTACTAAAAAGCCGTCACGGTAAGGGAGGGGGAGGGGCAAAATAAAACCCGCCGAAGCGGGTTCCAGGAGAGGAGAAAGGTTAGGCGTTTAATGTTATTATTTTGTTGGGACTTGCTCTCTATATTCCTATTGGACCTTGGTGCTACTCATTACTGTTAGCCGCCCCTAGTATGACGGAGCCGCCAACCCAACAAACTAAGTCCGGCCAATAGCATCATGTAGGTTTGAGGTTCCGGAATGGCTGACACGCTGTCCATCACTCCTAACAATCGAGTATCAAGAGGGTTTCCTTCGGCAGATAAAAATGAAAGGCGAATGAAATTAGAGCCGTTAAATTCATTAAGATTAAGTTCGCTTGGCAAAGCGAAATCGCTCAGCCCTCCGGTCCCGCCCAATGGCAAATCTTGAAACTGGAAGTCAAAGGCTTGTGTGACCAGACCCAACGATGCTATAGGACCTGTAAGCCCCACTTGGGAACCATACCCATTAAAATTGCTTGCATGTGTAATTGGCCCAACAAATATGTAGGTCTGCAAATTTTCGAACGCGCCCGTTGCAGTACCCATTTCGGTATTGACTTTGAAGCTGCCCTGATTGCCGTAATTCGTAAATTCCGGCGATGGCGTTGAGGTTGGCGATGCATTTTCGTCATAACTGAGATACGCGGAGAACGGAGTGCCCTCAAGGCTTAGCAACTCCTGGGGTGTTTGAAGCGCATGTTCAACAGTGAGTTTCCCCATTATCTCCCATGTAACCGCTTGGGCGCTGCCTGCTCCGGTCATCAAAGCAACAGTCACAAGTCCGGCAGCTATCTTCATTCCTTCCGATTTCATTTGTATCTCCTTTTTGTTTTTGTTAAATCGGCACGGATGTGACGATGGGGATGTTACTGATGTACCTCCATTTACAGCTACCCCTGGCGAAAGGCTCGAGCGCCTTCATGCTATAACAACAATCTTCTCCAATCGATACTAGATGAGGGTTTTCTTTCAAGTATCTAGCTGAGAAGATGATCCACGCTTCTCATATGAAGCGGCTTCGCATTTATAGTCGAACACCCCGTCCTACGCCGCTTTGTCATGCTGCATAGGCTTCATGGGCATAGCAATGCATTGATGTGTTGATATGGACGACGTCCTGTTGTGGTTGAGCCCATAATGTTCCTGAAACATTCAAATATCAAGCAGTATTAGGAGGGGTGTCGTTATTCCTGCGGGTAAAACCCAGATCATCCCAAGAAGCTTTTCTAACTATTACCACGCTTTTATTACGGGCCCCGACGGGGCAGGCATGAACGATCTCGGCACGCCGGGCGAACAAAGCATCGCTTATGGTATCAACGACGCCGGGCGTGGTGGGGTCCTTCAACGGGCATGCTTTCGTTACCGGGCCAAATGGCGCGGGGATGACCGATCTTAACTCCTTGGTGAGCCTTCCGGCCAACGTCGTCTTGACAGCCGCAACAGCAATCAACAACCATGGACAGGTCGTCGTGAATGCCTCCATTGTTCCCGAACCCGAAACCTATGCATTGATGCTGGCCGGCTTGGGCCTGATCGGATTTTTGACGCGCCGTAAGAACGCAGAAAATCGAACTTAGGCTCAATTAAACCTTTAATTCGTCCTCCCCTTGGCCGGAAGGAGGAGCATTACCATTGACTTGGGCTAGAACGGGTAAACGTGGCGGTACTTGAAAACGTCAAAGCCGGGATAATTTTTCCCTTCGAGCTTCGCGCACTGACAGAGCCGGGCACTCAGAGCCTGGAACATGCCAGTATCGCGGAGCTTTTGCCGTATCACGGTACCGCCTTATTCTGAAATACACTTGCCCAGTCAGGCCGCAGGTACGTTCTCCCACGATCATCCTCGAGATTCTGCGCCTCTTCTCCGCTCGGCCCCTTATTTTTATCCTCTGGCTGCGCCGTGGGTTTGTTTACTTGTTTTCTACCTCCACTTTTTTATACGCAGAAGGTCGCCTGCATCGCTCGATTGCTATGCAGGGACTAGAAGAGGCCCCCACCTGCTGTCGAGAACACTCTGTTTTGCTCTTTTCCCGCTCTGCCCGATAGTACCGTTGTACCATCCTGCACCTCAGAAGCCCCTGCCTAGGATTTACTGCCGGCAGCCCATCAAGGAAGCCCATTAACCCTGGGTTTGTCCAACCTCCGCTTGTGCGTGGGAGGTTGCGCAGCGTCTGACCCGTTGGTTTAAAAGGGCCTACATTGCCTTCAATTTACAGCAGGCCCTTGCGGCTGGATAAGGAAGGCAAATCGAATGAAACCACGTTGATTTGATTTATGCGGACGCCGGTAGTGATCGTCTTGTACCTTCGTCCAATTGTTTCACAGAGTTAAACAACTCATAGTACTCCCTGGCCGCCCGTTTCCCGCTTAGATGAGCTGACGACGTCGCGCTGTCACGAGACTAAACAGCTCGCCAATTTAACACCACGGAGAATTATG
>NZ_QAOU01000011.1 GCF_003050965.1 Nitrosospira sp. Nsp2
ATGCCGAATTCGCCCTCACCTCCACCCACCGCTTCCACCTGGTATCAGTCGTCCAACTCTACAAGGCCCTCGGCGGCGGCTGGGCAACACAGTGAATCGGCTTCTGTAGAAGATGAGACCCGGCCAGGCGGTCAAGGCGGTGAGCTCAGAAATTTGATCGCTTTCGCCGGCCCATCAAATCTATTTTTGTTCGAACAATGCTTGCAGAGCACGGAGGACCTCCGCCTGCAGCCATGGCATAATAGGGGCCGCGTCTGGTCGATAACAGACCGCCTCGTACTCGACCGACTGGTCGAAATTTGATGAACACCGCTGGGACGTGCCGGAGCTTTTTCCAAGGATGAGCATATTGTTTGACGGTCGCCTTGTCCCTTGTCTTAAGTGCCTCCTGATAACCTCGCGGCACATCAAGGCCCCCCAATCCGCGTCACCAACGATAACAAATTTTTATGCTGTTTTCCCTGCTGTTTTCCCCGTACTACCGGTTTTTTTAGCGGATGCGTGCCACCCGTTTGGAAAAGCCGCCCGCTAGTCGCAATGACTGGAAAACCATCCGCTCCTTGCTGCCATACCTTTGGGAGTTCAAAGGCAGGGTAGTGCTCGCGTTGGCGCTGCTCGTCATGGCCAAGCTCGCCAATGTTTCCGTGCCGCTGGTTCTCAAAGAAATCATCGACACACTCGACCAGCCGCGCGCCATGCTGACACTGCCGGTCCTATTGCTGGTAGGTTACGGGGCTTTGCGCCTATGCAGTACGCTCTTTGGCGAATTGCGCGATGCAGTATTTGCCAAAGTAACGCAACGCGCCATCCGCCGGGTGGCCATCCAGGTATTCGGCCATCTGCACGCCCTGTCCCTGCGCTTCCACTTGCAACGCCAGACGGGCGGGGTGTCACGGGACATAGAGCGTGGAACCAGGGGAATCTCGTTCCTGCTCAATTTCATGCTGTTTAATATTCTGCCGACTCTGCTGGAAATCAGCCTGGTGGCGATCATTTTAATCTCTCGATACGACATCTGGTTTTCGGTGATCATCTTCGCTACATTGGCCGCCTATATTGCCCTTACGCTCACCGTGACGGAGTGGCGCATGATTTTCCGGCGCACGATGAACGACATGGACTCGAAAGCGAATACCCAGGCCATTGACAGCCTATTGAACTATGAGACGGTCAAGTACTTTGGCAACGAATCATGGGAAGCGCGACGCTATGACGCGCACATGGAGAAGTGGGAAGCCGCGGCGATACGCAACCAGACTTCCCTCGCAGCGCTGAATTCCGGGCAAAGCGCCATCATTGCGGTAGGCGCCACTTTATTGCTTTGGCTGGCGGCTGATGGGGTGATCGAAGGCACCATGTCGCTGGGCGACCTGGTGCTGGTCAATGCGTTCATGCTCCAGCTATACATGCCGTTGCACTTTCTGGGCTTCGTTTACCGCGAAATAAAACATTCCCTGGCTGACATGGAAAAAATGTTCAGTTTACTCGCGGAGAACGAGGAAATAAAAGACAGACCAGACGCGGCCGAGCTTGTCCTGCGGGATCCGGCCGTCCGTTTCGAACGCGTGAACTTCGGCTACGAGTCCAACCGCCAGATCTTGTATGACGTGAGCTTCGAGATTCCGGCGGGCCGGAATATAGCAGTGGTAGGGCACAGCGGATCGGGCAAGTCGACATTGGCGCGACTGCTTTTCCGCTTCTACGATGTTACCAGCGGCCGCATCCTGATAAGCGGACAGAACATAAGCGAGGTGACACAGAGAAGCTTGCGCGCTGCCATTGGTATCGTTCCCCAGGACTCGGTCCTGTTCAATGACAGCATTTATTACAATATCGCCTACGGGCGCCCTGACGCGACCAGAGAAGAGGTTTTCGAAGCGGCCAGGTCGGCGCATATTTACGATTTCATCGAAAGCCTGCCCGAAAAATATGAAACCATGGTGGGAGAACGCGGATTAAAGCTTTCGGGGGGAGAAAAGCAACGTGTGGCTATTGCACGCGCCATCCTGAAAAAACCGGCAATTCTCATCTTCGATGAAGCCACCTCAGCGCTGGACTCGAAATCGGAAAAACTGATTCAGGCAGAACTGAAGCGCATCGCTTCAACACGCACCACCCTCACAATTGCCCACCGGTTGTCCACAATCGTCGATGCGGACCAGATTCTGGTAATGGACAAGGGGCATATCATCGAACGAGGCGCGCATAGAGAACTTCTTGCGGCGCATGGAACGTACGCCCATATGTGGGAACTGCAGCAGCAGGAAGAACAGACTCAGCTAAAGTTAGAACATGACGTGTTAGTGCCCCAGATTCCGCTGTGAGCCCGCGCCCGAGTCAGAATTTTATCCCTCACCTGGTATCATCGATTGTATTAGCTTGTGAATGGTTTCGGCGTCGACCGGTTTGACCAGATGATGAGCGAAGCCTGCCTTCGTTGTTTTCTCAATATCCTCCTGCCGCCCGTAGCCGCTGTAAGCGATCAGCAGCGTTTTTTTTGTCTCTGGCATCTGCTGAAAATGCTCCGCCAGCGACATGCCATCCGGTTCAGGCGTGCTCAAGTCGAGCAAAGCGACCTGCGGAACAAATGCTACGGCCTCGGCAATGGCTGACGCGGAATCATAGGCTGTCCGCACTTCGTATCCAAACGAGGCCATTATTATGCCCATAGTATCAGCGCTGTCCACATTATCATCAACGATCAGAATACGCCCCTCCCCGGACGCAGGCGCGGATCGCTGGACTTTGGGTCGTTCGGCCCCTATATCAAGGGCGGGAAGCCGAAATGTGAACGTACTGCCCTGGCCCGCACCGGCGCTGAAAGCATCAATCGAACCTCCGTGCAGCGACACGAGCTGAGATACCAGCGACAGGCCGATGCCAAGGCCGCTGCTCGACTTTCGCACTGCGCGCTCCTCCTGCGTAAACAGCTCGAAGATTCTTGCAGCATGCGGGCGGGTATGCCGATTCCGTTGTCCTTCACCTGTAACACCAACTCCTGACCCTCGCGGCGGGCGTCCAGCAAAATTTTGCCCCCTACGTCTGTGAATTTGGCCGCGTTGGTGAGAAGATTTTCGATGATCTGGGTAAGGCGGACAGCGTCGCCCTGAATAAGAAGCGGCGCATCCCCGAGTGACGTAATCAACTCATGCCGCCGTTCATCCATTAACGCTCTCGTCGAATCCACGGCATGACGGATGACCTCTCCCATATCCACGGTTGCCATCCGTAAACTGAGCGTCCCCCGGGTGAGCCGGGCAACATCGAGCAAATCGTCCACCAGATGGGTAATATGATCCACCTGGCGGGTGATCGTCGCCCCAGCCGAAGCAATGCGGGGATCATTGGAGTTAACCAGCTGCAAGGCCTGTGCCGCGTTGCGTATGGGAGACAACGGGTTTCTCAGCTCATGCCCGAGGGTGGCAAGGAATTCATCCTTGCGTCTGTCAGCGTTACGCAGCTTTTCTTCCGCGTCTTTGTGGTATTGAATATCGACACTCGAGCCGACGAAGCCCGTAAGTTGTTCGTCCTCGAAGCGCGGCACACCGACAAAGCGCATCCAGCTATAGCTACCGTCGGCCTTTTGCAATCTCAACTCATGGTCATATCCCTTGCGAGCGGCTTCCGCCGCGGCGCAGGCCCTCAGGTAACCCGGCAGATCGGCCTTGTAAAGGAGCCTGTGCCATTTTACGCCGAGCAAATTTTCTTCACTTTGCCCGGTCTCATCGATGAAACGCCGGCTCACGAATTCCAGCGATGCCTTGAGACCGCTGATCCAGATAAACACGGGTGCAGTATCAGCAAGGGTACGGAAGCGTTTCTCGCTTTCCCGGAGCTCTTGCTCCGCCTGTTTGAGCATATCGACCGGGGCAAAGGTAATCACTACTCCGCTCACATGATCGTGCTCGAGGAAGTAGGGCAAGATCCGGCGCAGGTAAAAATGCCCGTCGCGGGTATGAACTTCGGTTTCGGTTGCTACCCGGGACGACTGAACCTTCCGCGCCAGGGTAACCATATCGCCGGGTTCCAGCGCTGAAGCAAGATCACCAATCGGACGCCCTATATCTGATGGGATGAGATTGAACAACTTGCGGGAGGCAGGCGTGAACCGTTTGATTTTAAGTTCGCTATCGAGAAAAAGAATGGGAAATTCGCTACTTGCCAGCAGATTGGCCAGATCGTCGTTGGCTATCTGGAGTTGTCCGACGGTTCGCTCCAGATCAGAATTGACGCTGCTCAGCTCTTCATTGACCGATTGCAGTTCTTCTTTCGATGTCTCCAGTTCCTCGTTGGCGGACTGAAGCTCCTCGTTCATTGATAACGCCTCTTCATGGGCGATCCGAAGCTCGACATTATTCGCCTCGAGTGCCTGTATGGACGCTTCCAGGTCCAGCCTCGTCATGCGCAGGTCGTCCTCAAGCTGACGCCTTGCCCACGACTCCGTATCGCTGACCGCCTGGTTCGACGCCATGCCCACATTCTCATGCTCGAACGTAATGAGTACCAGACCCCCGCTCTCTTCCCCCGCCTTGATGGCTCTGATACGCAACTGACGCTCGATTCCTTGCGGCCCCGGATTCGGCGGTAGCACGATCTCGCCGGGTTTGTCTTCTTTGCGCACGGAGTGAATGATCGCCCGCAGAGCCATGCGCATCTCGTCGGATACCATCGAGAGTAAATCCCGCGTTGCTGTCCCTTCCGGGTGCCATATGAATTCACGCGTCGGACCATAAAAGTACAACACCTGCCCGTCCCGATCGATCAGAACTGCTGTCGCCGACCGCTGCTTAAGCAGGAGTTCGCGCACCAGTTCAGCATGAGCCACCCGAGGCGCCTGCCCCTCTGCAATGCTGGGCCGTGTGGGGGAGGTCTCAGCAATCAGCGGCAGCTTGACAGGCACCTTGCGCTTCATTGGCAAGGCGCGGTAGATCCGATGCTGCCGGTCCATCGGTGTAAAAAGCTCGTGGCACTCTCCAACTGTTTCGGATTTTCCGAGAAAAAGATATCCCTCCGGATTTAGCGCGAAATGAAACATGCGCAGCAGTTTGTCCTGAACTTCGGGCTTGAGGTAAATCAGGAGATTTCGGCAACTGATCAAGTGCATATGGGAAAATGGCGGGTCGGCGATAATGTTGTGCTGGGAAAACATGACGCGTTCCCGCAGTTCTTTTCGCACTGCGAACCGTCCTGTCTCGGTTCTTACGAAATACCGCGCCAGGAGGTTCGGCTTTAAAACCGTAGTAATGCTTTCCGGATAGCTGCCGCCCCGCGCCGCCTCAAGTGCAGGGTAGTCGAGGTCGGAGCCAATGATATTCACTTTGATGTCCAGCCCCCCCTTGCTTATGAATTCGAGCAAGGCGATGCCCATGCTATACGCTTCTTCACCGCTGGCACAGCCCGCTACCCAGATCCGCAGGGGCTGGCCGGGGCTTAAAGTTTCCACTATCTTTGGTATGACCTCTTGCTCCAGCGCGTTCCATGCCGCGGGTTCGCGAAAGAATTCTGTGACCTTGATCAAAAAATCCTCTCCCAGCGCGAGGACTTCGGGGGGATTTTCTTTAAGGAAGGCTGTATAGGCGTCCAGCGAGGGCAGCCCCAACAATGCCATACGCCGCTTAGTGCGCCGCATTAGCATGCCCTCCTTGTATCCGCGGAAGTCACCTCCGCCTCGGGACGATAAAAGAGAAATAATTTCTTTCAGAACCTGGACTTCTTCCGCTGGCGGTTCGTGAAACGGCGGAGTTTGCCACAGCCGGGATCGACTGATATAACCCTCGAGTGCTTCCCCCATCTTTTCGATTGGTAATACATAATCGACGAGCCCGGTATCAATAGCGCTCGTCGGCATCGACGGGTGTTGCGCGGTTCCAGGGAGTTGGGCGATGACCATACCACCGGCCGCTTTAATGGCTTTTAGGCCGACGGTGCCATCATGGTCAGCCCCCGTTAGTACTATGCAGATGGCCCTGTCCTGCTGTTCTTCGGCAAGCGATATGAAAAGGCGGTCGACTGCCCGCGGGTGTGGGCGAGGCTGGGGCATTAGCTCGAGATGTAAGGTATTGCGTTGCAATATCAGGTAATGATTGGGCGGAATAACGTATACCATGCCCGCCTCGACGGTCATGTCGCTTACCACCTGTACAACGCTCATCGTGGTGCTTTTTGCCAAAATACTCGCCAGTTGGCTCTCGTGATCCGGAGCGAGATGCACCACGACAACGTAAGCCGCCTCGATAGTCGAGGGAAGAGAACGGCACAGAATCTGTAACGCTTCCACCCCTCCCGCAGAAGCACCCACCCCAATAATGGGAAACAGTGGCTGTTCAATTGCTTTGGCGGGGCCTTCCAATAAACCCGCGTCTGGTAGTTCGCTTTCCGTGAACCAGGAATCGGAGCGCGGCGAACCATCATCCCGCGGGGATTTTTCTTCATCGGATCGTGTCATAAATCCAGGTTAACAGCACAAGAGGGTTAGGAAAGCGCCTAGCGGTGCGTGAGGGTTGGCCGCACAAGGGGGTAACGGGGTATGGGACCAGATTACCACTTCGAAATAGGGTCATTCAACCTTTCTAGTGAATGTTTCATCCATCAGGGGTCAAGACGACCGCAAGCCAAACCATTATAATGCCCCGTATTTAACGGATGCCTAAATTGTCCAGCCCTTCCTTCTCCGTTTTTCCGCAATACCTGATGCCAAAGCGGGCCATGACCGCATTGGCCGGGCAAATTGCGAACGCTGATGCCGGTCGAATTACGACTTTCATTATCCGGAGGTTCGTCGAGCATTACGATGTGGATATGGAGGAAGCGGTCAATCCCGATATACACAGCTATCGGACATTTAATGATTTTTTCACGCGCGCATTACGGGCAGAAAAGCGCCCTATCGCTGAGGCCGACTATATATGCCCGGCGGACGGGATAGTAAGCCAGCTTGGCGTCATCTCGGGCGATCAAATTTTCCAGGCGAAAGGCCACAATTATTCCACCACCGCGCTAGTGGGCGGCGATAAGGAACTCGCGGCAAATTTTTACGGGGGGAATTTCGCAACCGTATATTTGAGCCCGAAGGACTACCATCGAGTGCACATGCCGTGCAAGGGCAGACTGATCCGCATGGTGCATGTTCCGGGTTCGTTGTTCTCGGTAAATCCGATCACAGTTCGCGGCGTCCCGGGTCTCTTTGCGCGCAACGAACGCGTGATCTGCGTATTTGAATCAGATGAGGGGCCATTTGTAATCGTCCTTGTGGGCGCAACGATCGTAGGCAGTATATCAACTGTGTGGCATGGCGTCGTAAACCCTCCCCGTTCAGGCGAGGTACGGCAGTGGCAATACGGCTCTGATTCTCAGAATGTGGTGCTTGAGAAAGGTGAAGAAATGGGTCGGTTCCAGCTCGGCTCAACCGTGATAATGTTGTTTCCCAAAAACAAGCTGGTTTTCAATCGGCTTTGGAAACCCGGCCGACCAGTCCGTTTCGGAGAGATGATGGCCTCCAGAATCGGGGTTGAAAGTCCCCAAACTACAAGTAACACTAACGCAGGCGGCTGAACCGCGGGAGCGTGAGGGCTTTTAAGCTAAGCCACGCTATTGAGTTATCTCAGATCGTCCTCGGGGCGGTCTGTGCTCCGACCGCGCCCCGACTAGACTTGGAGATTCATTTTCACGCGGTTTTCAATATGGCTGGATGCGCCTCGACCTCGTCGACGAAATCAGAATTGCTCGGCTCTTCTTGCAAAAGCTGACGACCCATTCGAAGCAATATGTCACGAAACTCGCTGCCTACTTCCGGATGCTTCAGGCCGAACGCTACTGTCGCCTCTAAAAACCCCACCTTGCTTCCGCAATCATAATGCTTGCCTTGATAACGGTAAGCCATCACCTGTTCCAATTTTAGAAGACGCGCGATTCCGTCGGTAAGCTGTATTTCTCCTCCTATACCTGGATCCAGGCTCTCAATGCAATCGAAGATTGTGGGGGAAAGGATATACCGCCCGACGATCGCCATGTTAGAGGGGGCTGCTTCAGGTGAGGGTTTCTCCACTACGCCGCGGATCTTCATACTGCGGCTACTACCATCCTCACCATAGGCGTCGACTATCCCGTAACGGCGAGTCTCTTCCCGCGACACGGTCCGCACCGCCACAAGGCTACTGCGAACTTGCTCATACTGGGAGATCATCTGGGCCAGCACTGGAGGCTGCCCATCCATCAAATCGTCCGGAAGCAGCACCGCGAAGGGTTCGTTGCCCACCAAATGACGCGCACACTGAATAGCATGTCCCAGCCCTCTTGGCTCTTCCTGGCGGACAAAACTAAAACGGACGCCCTTGGGCATCAGCTGCCTCAACATTTTCAACGAGGCATGCTTCCCCTGTGAGGCCAACTCGGTTTCGAGCTCCATTGACCGGTGAAGGTGATCTTCAATGCTCCGCTTGCTGCGATGAGTCACAAAGATGATCTCTTCAATACCGGCTGCCGCCGCTTCATCGACAGCGTATTGAACCAAGGGCCGGTCTACGATGGGCAGCATCTCCTTGGCCACCGCTTTTGTCGCGGGGAGGAAGCGGGTGCCCAGACCGGCCACAGGAAAGACCGCCTTGCGCACCACTTTGGGTGATTTGCGGATGGATGACGTAGTATTGATTGAAACGACTTCTTTTCGGTCTGCAGCTAGAGGTGTGGCGGAATTGCTCATGGGTGATCTCTCCTGATTTGGTCGTACGACTGATAGCCTTGTAATGCGTCGATTTGCGGCGCTGATGCTCTGCAAGAACTGGTTACTCACTAGAGTTGTCGCATATAGGCAACCAGTTCCGCTTTCTCCTCATCCGTCAGCTTGAGCTGTAGCACCAGGTTAAAAAATTCAACGGTATCTTCGAGGGTGAGCAGGCGGCCGTCATGAAGATACGGCGGGCTGTCCTTTATGCCGCGCAATGTAAATGTTTTCATCGGTCCATCTCCTGGCTCGTTCACGAAACGTTCGAGTTTCAGGTCGTGCATTTGATGATCAAGAAACGCCGGGGGCTGGTGACAACTTGAACACTGCCCTTTACCGAAGAAAACCCTCTCGCCTCGCAGTTCCTTTTCCGTGGCTTTGGTGGGGTCGAGCCGTCCTCGGCTGTCCAATTTTGGCGCAGGCGGAAAATCCAGCATATTCTGGAACTGCGCCATATGACTGACGTGAATGCGATCAATCACCGGAAAGCCTTTTTTCATGGCGTGGATTGGATCGCCGTTGAAATACGCAGTGCGGAACTCAAATTCGGTGAAATCTTCCACCGAACGCAAGCTTCGCTTAGAACCATGGATTTGCTGGTTGAACAGCCCGCGCAAGCTGGTTGTGTCCAGGCGAAAACGCCGTTCCTGCGGCCGGATATCGGGGCTGAGGTGAAACTGCCCCGTGGTATGACCGTTCACATGGCAATCAAAACATGTTACACCCAGGCTGGCTTGCGCGCTTTTGCGGTCGTCGGTAGGATTGAATTCCTCCTGCGGCAGGGGCGTAAGCAGCATCTGGAGTCCGTTGAGCTGGACCGGGGTGACAATATCCTTGAAGAGACGGTAGAAATTGTTTATGGATACAACCTCGCCCCGTGAAACGTCGCCGAGTTCAGGACGGTTCTGAAGAAAGATAGCAGGAGGAAATTCCGGCAGGAATGCGTCCGGCAGGTCGAATTCAACATCAAATCGCTCCAGCCGTGGGAACATTTTGGTTTGCATCTGGGGAAAGACCTGGCCGCCGGTGGCCTGCTTCGGGTGCGGTAGAGACGGATAAGGGAATACGTTCTTGCTGCGTATTTCCGCAGGCGACATGGCGGCCAGTCTTTCCCAGCTCAGTCCGGCCGATAGCCGCGCAGTGGGCCCCACCGGCAACGGCTTGCCGCGCGTCATCTTGGCCTCTTTATCCAGCCGGGGAGTCAGGTCATAGCGCCGGAGGAGCAGCTCCTGCTGAGTTTTCATGACCTTGGGGCGGTCGGCGATGTCGGCCTTCATCGTTTCTTCGAAAGTCTGCATCGGCTTCTTTGCATTTAATGGGTCGCGAACGAAATCGAACCCCGATACCTTTCCCTTATCGGGTTGGTTATTGAACGCAGGGGAGGAAGGCAGGGCATTCTGAGCGTCAAATGCGTTCGAACGGTCGTGCTCATTTTTTTTCTGCTCCGGCCGCGTCGCGGGTACCTCACGAACCGTTTGCGCGTTGAGAACCGCGTCGCTGGATGACGTACTCGCTCCCGGAGCGTTCTCGTTCTGGCCGGTTTGACTTAAGGCACTGTTCATTCCCGTGCCAAGGCCAGCCAGCCCCATACTTAGTATCAGGACATTTATTTTTTTCATGGTTTCTCCATATCTGGTCTTGAACACCGCTGCTCCCATGCTAATTACGCCAGACCTTGAGCTTGCGCTCGGTCGGAATGTAGCGAGACGGGGCCGATGTTCCGAATAATCGCACGTACGAGCAAAACCAGTCTGTTCGCAAGCGCACACTTTAGTTTCCCAAACCCGCGTTTCGAACTACTCGTACTGGTTATAGGTGGCGGGGCTTAAACTCGACGTAATGCGAAAGAGACGAAGGCAGCGGGTGGGTGGCTTATTGCACACATCTCTTTAATGCGCTTCCGTCCGCTTGAGATAACTGACCTCCGGACGAGGCGTAAAATTCGAGCAGATGCTCGTACTCCCTCTTTACCACTTGGTAATTCTCGCCCGCGCTGGCCTCGATCTGCCGTCTGTCCGATACCGCGAGATGGCCGCGTCTGCAATTGATGGCGCCGGCCAGCTGAAGCTTTTGCGCAGCCACCGTCACGCTTTCCCTCCGCACTCCCAACATAATCGCGACTTGTTCATGCGTTATATGCAGTTCATTGCCTGACAAGCGATCCAGACTCATCAGCAGGAAATGGCTCAACTGCTCGTCTACGGTATAGTATCTATTAGAGACTGCCAGTTGCTCCGTCTGAACCATTAACGCGAGCGTGAAACGCAAGACAAGACTGCGCAACTCCGCGCACCCGTCGAACTCGCTCTTTATCAAAGCTGTTTTGATGCGAAAAGCGTTGCCCGTACTCTGCACCACTACGCGCCCAGGGCTCGTTTCATCGCCAAAGAGCGCAAAAATGCCCGTCAACCCTTCACTGCCAATGATTCCGGTCTGGGTGGAGGCGCCGTTTTCCATTTCATACAACTGCGCAACAATGCACGACGTGGGGAAATATAAATACCGGATTGGGCGAGCCGGATCATAGACCACGTGACCCGCGGGCATCGACACATAATCGAGAAGAGGCAGCAAGCGCGTGTAGCTCAGAAGAGGCAATGCGGCCAGCACTCTATTCTGCTTTGGACTCTGAGGTGGACTCTGAGGTGGACTTCGAGGCGGACTGTGAGGCGGTGACATTGCTGGACCTAAATATCAGCCGTAGCACATATGCAGTCACCAACGGCGAAAGTGCTTAAATAATGATACTTCCCTCCGGTTCTCCAGAGCCTTCGTTAGCCTTCATTCCCGCGAAAATGAAGATAAGAAGAATTTTAATGAGAATTAGTTTTGCGGTCTGTTCGGGGCTTCACATAAGGGTGCACCAAGCTATGACGCAGAGCAGGCAAAATAGAAAAGACGCGGAATGGTGGGGGCGAAGAAGGCATCGCCCTGTGGCGTAACTGTCGCGAACAGCTGGGGCAGTCGGATGAGATGAGTTCAGACCGGCATGGGTTTTCCGTCAGTGAGTGCCATCCATCCGCGCAGGATGCGGTATGTCACCCAGATTCCCGCGCCCACCAACAGAATATACCCAAGCGGAATGCCGATCACAGTGGCGAAAAGCATGGCGGCGATCACCAGCCAAAGCAAGGTGTACCAGAATGTTCTTATCTGCCAGCCAAAATGCGAATCGAGGTAGGTGCCGCGCACCTCATCGCGCTTTACGTAGTTGATGATCACAGCGATGATGGATGGCCAGCCGGTGAGAAACGCGGTAATGATGAGCGCCGGCCCCAGTATGCCCATTAAGATGCTGAATGCATGCAAGAGATAAATGAAATGCGTTAGACGAACGAGACTGGGCGCGGGGAGGGTAGACACAACTCGTGAGTCGGGTTCGGTCATGTTCGTACTCGTCAATTCGTAACATTTATTACAAAAGCAACACGATCACCCCCGCCGGCGCAAACGGAACTATCTAAGCTGCGAACTGATTATTAACGATGTACGTACTTTTACCGAGCTTTTGGCCCCTCATTGAGTCTTGACATCCGAGAACCCGCCGGGAGCAGCTTCCTCCGCGGGATCGTCGTAAACGTCGGGCGGCGGGTTTCCATCATAGATCAAATGCTTGCGCTGTTGCAGGTAAGCATCGCGCACGAACAGATAGGGCTCCAAGGCGGCTTCGTCACGGATGCGCATGGGACCGGATAGCCTCGCGCGCTTGTCAATGACGCCGAGCACGGAAAGCGGTATGGTAACCGGCGCACCTACACCTGCTGCAAACCAGCCGGCCCAAAACAGGGGATTAGCAACTACAGCGACGGGAATACCAGACACGTCCCGGTCACTGCTGGGCCCGAGCAAAGGGATAAATATATAGGTTTTGGCGTCCATACCCCATACCCCAAGTGTTTGTCCAAAATCCTCGTCGTGGGAGGGCAGACCCATGCGCGAAGCCACATCGAAGAGCCCAGCCACACCGACGGAAGAATTGACCAAAAATCGCAGGGTATCCTCCATCCCCTGCCGCATCTTGCCCTGCAAAAACACGTTCAGAACCACGTTGGGGTAGAGAAGGTTGTCGTAAAAATGACCAATCGAGCGTCGCATGCGATCAGGCACATACTCGATGTAGTAATCCGCTATTGGCTCAAGGATTTTCCGGTCAACGACATCGGTGAATATATAGGACTTACGGTTGACGTTCTCGTAGGGATCAAGCGTCTCGAACGACTCGGCGTTCTTGTCGTTGGCGCGCATGGTGGCGCAACCCGAAAACAGCATTACGCAGAAAAGAAGCAAGGCCGTTGTAAGATAGTTGTTTTTCAACATGGCTCAAGGGAAATGGTGCAGCGGAGCACATCGTCTTACGGCTCGTAAGAGGATGTGCGGAAAATACCTCGATATTACTTGGAGACTATTTAAAGAGTAAAGAGATAATCGCGTCTTGGCAGCAAAATCACCTGCAGATGCTATCTAACAGCCGGCTGGCGATGTGCCGGGGCAGGCCCGTGCTATGGCCCAGTATCAAACCGTGACCGAGTTCATTCGCCTCAATTCCTGTGCCACACTGCTTACAGCATGAATGAAACTCTCCACCTGCGCCGGGGAGTTGCTGTTGCCCAAGCTTACGCGAACCGCACAACGTGCGAGGTCCGGTTCCACCCCCATAGCTTCCAGGACGTGGCTGCGGCCGGGATTCACGCTTGAGCATGCGGCGCCGCTCGCTACCGCGAAACCGGCCTTGTCAAGACGAACGACCAGCGTGTCGCCTTCAATCCCGGGCAAGGCGAAATAACAAGTGTTGGGTAAACGGGAGGCGCCCAGGCCGAAGATTACAGCACCCATCTCCAGCAAGCCCTGCTCCAACCGCCCATGGATTTCCGAAATTCGTGCGGCCATTTCAGCCATTCGTTTTTTCGCCAGGCCGCAGGCAACGCCGAAACCGACAATGGCCGGAACATTTTCCGTGCCCGACCGCATGCCGTGCTCGTGCCCGCCCCCGTGGATGAGCGGCTTGAGCAGGAGCCGTTTATCTATGATCAGCGCCGCGGCGCCCTTGGGTCCGTAAATCTTATGCCCGGAAATCGTCATCGCATGGACCCTGAGCGAAGAAAAATCCACTTGAATTTTTCCTAATGCCTGCACCGCGTCGGTATGTACCCATGCCCCTCGCACCCGGAATTTCTCTGCAATCGCGGCCACATCCTGAATAACGCCGGTCTCGTTGTTCGCTAGCATGATGGATACCAGACCCGGCTGTTCTTCGAGTATAGCCCGGTCAACATCTTCCGTATCCACAAGTCCCAGCTTATCAACGTCCAGGCGGCGTAAATTCCAGCCTCTATCGCGGCCACGCGCAAGATCCTGAGCCGTTCGCATCACGCACGGGTGTTCGATTGAACTTACCACGATGCGCGTCGGCTTTAGGTACCCGGCGGCGCCTTGGATAAACAAGTTGTTGGCCTCGGAGCCGCCACTGGTAAAGATGACTTGTGACGGCTGCACCCCGACCGAATCCGCCACCTGCTCACGCGCAAGATCGACCGCGAGACGCGCCGTCCTGCCGTGCGCATGGCGACTTGAAGGATTGCCGAAATCATTCTGGAAATACGGCATCATCGCCTCCAGCACGGCGTCATCCACCCCGGTTGTCGCGTTGTGATCAAAATATGCGTAAGTCATCGCCCTGTCCACCTGCTGCCGTCGCGCTGTCATCGCGTCTGCTACTCTGGGATAACTATGCAAGCGAAACTTGATTTCTGGTATTTCATACCCTGTCAATCAAGCCAAAGCCGTTTCATCGGGCTTGCATGCTCTCATATCCTGTAATACAGCAATGTCCTGCACCTTGGGGTTCGAAACCAACTGCTCGAGCGTTACCAGCGCAAGATAATCTCTTATTCTGGCATTGAGATTCGCCCATAGGTCGTGAGTCATGCACCGCTGGTCATTTAGACAATTTTCCTTCCCCCCGCACTGAGTCGCATCAATCGGCTCATCCACGGCGAGGATGATGTCTACGACCGACACTTCATTCATCGGTTTTGTCAGGCAATAGCCGCCACCAGGCCCTCTGACACTGCCCACCAGCTTGTTGCGCCGCAACTTGCCGAATAGTTGTTCCAGATAAGATAGCGAAATTTTCTGCCTTTCGCTTATACCCGCCAACGTTACTGGCCCATCGGCACTGTGCAAGGCAAGATCAATCATTGCAGTTACCGCAAAACGTCCCTTGGTCGTCAATCGCATTTTACGCTCCAATAAGTATTCATACCGTGCTCTCGTGAAATATGGCTGGAAAATACCGGATCAGTGGCTTAATACCCGACAAGGCTAGTCAAGTATATAAAGCCCCTCTACGACGGTCAACTATTTTGTTCAGGAAATTGAACTGGATCCGGGCGTAGGGTTAACTTTCTTGTAGCTTCCCGCCTTTATGCGCACTAGACTTGATCGAACTGCCCTTTGCGACAGGCTCGTGGGCTCGCATACGGTTTTCACATGCACCGAGAACCCCGCGCAAAATGTTCACTTCTTCTTTTTCGAGCCGGGCGCGGGCGAACAATCGACGTATCCGCTGCATCAAACGCTTGGGCTCGCGAGGATCGAGAAAGCCGGTGCTAATCGCGACTCGCTCAAGGTGCTGGTAAAGCAGTTCGATCTCTTCGAATGCCGCCGCCGGGCCAATGGATGGAGAAAAAGAGGCAGGCTGCGCCAGCGCCATCCGCAACTCGTACGTCATTACCTGCACTGCGCAGGCGAGGTTTAGCGAGGAGTAGTCTGGATTGGCGGGAATATGCACGACAAGGTGGCATTTGGTGACTTCGGAGGTGGTAAGTCCGGACATTTCCGTGCCGAAAACGACTGCCACCCGGCTTTGCCGCGCGTGACCGATCAATTCCAGCGCCCCGCGGCGAGCATCGAAAACCTCATGGGAAAGATCGCGGGGACGAGCAGTAACCGCCGCTGCGAGGACAGTGCCACTCAAAGCCTGGTCAAGATTTGCGCAAACAGTCGCGCTGTTAAGTATCTCCCACGCGCCGGCAGCTCGCCGTTCCGCTTCCTTGTCGGGGAAAGTCTTGGGATTCACGAGGTAGAGAGAATCCAGGCCCATCGTTTTCATCGCGCGGGCCACGGCACCGATATTGCCCGGATGGCTGGGATGGCTTAACACTATGCGGACTTTATCAAGCGGATAGGAGGGATTCATATTAAAATTCGCACTCCTTTAAAATTTGAAGCCAGCCAATGCATCCTATGCTCACCATTGCGGTAAAAGCCGCACGTCGCGCCGGCGGTATTATCAACCGTGCTGCGCAGAATCTCGATTTGCTGCATGTATCGCGCAAAGCGCACAGCGATTTTGTCAGTGAGGTGGACGGAGCGGCTGAAGAAGCCATTATTGACATCCTGCGCGATGCCTATCCGGATCATGCCATTTTAGCAGAAGAGAGCGGCGCTCAAGGCGATGCGAGCAAGTCGGAGTACCAGTGGATTATCGATCCACTCGACGGCACGACGAATTTTCTTCATGGCTTTCCTCACTATTCGGTCTCGATTGGGCTAATGCACAAAAATCTCCTGACCCAGGCGGTGGTTTACAACCCTTCCGCGAACGAACTATTTACTGCCAGCCGCGGACGTGGGGCATATCTGAACGACCACCGTTTGCGCGTAAGTAAGCGCGACAAACTCGGCGACTGCCTGATCGGCACCGGATTTCCGTTTCGCGATTTCACGCATGCCGAAGCCTACCTGTCCATCTTTAAGGACATCATGCCTAAAGCCGCCGGCATCCGGCGTCCCGGCTCTGCCGCACTGGATCTGGCCTACGTAGCGGCCGGACGTTACGACGGTTTCTGGGAATTCGGGTTATCGCCATGGGATATGGCTGCCGGTTGCCTGCTCATTACCGAGGCTGGAGGCTTGGTGGGCGATATGGAAGGCAATGATACTTACATGCGCAACGGAAACATCGTGGCGGGCAACCCGAGAATCTTCGGCCAGTTGCTGCAAATCATTGCCCCACACTTGACGGAAGTCTTGAAGGCAAGCAGCGAGCAGCATAATTAGTAGCTTCAGGCTCGGCCAAAGCTTGGCCGGGCAGTTTGCCTGGCGGTTCACGATCGGCTCATGAATCGCAAGCAGCGTACACGCGCCTAAAGCGTGGCGGGCGCACCAACTTCCGGGTCAACTGGTGCGGAGACAGAACCGGCAAGACCAAAGAGGAGAAACCAGGTAATGACCACTCAGCCGAATGCGGAACGGCAAAGGCTGAAGAATCAGCGATACCATGCTGAGAACTGGCGCCTGTGGGGACCCTACCTCTCCGAGCGCGCCTGGGGCACCGTTCGGGAAGACTACAGTCCCGATGGCAATGCCTGGGGCTATTTCGATCACGACCAGGCCCGCTCTCGCGCCTATCGCTGGAATGAAGATGGCCTGGGCGGTATTTCGGATGAGTCTCAACGGCTCTGTTTCAGCCTGGGGTTGTGGAACGGCCATGACGCCATCCTTAAAGAACGCGCCTTCGGCTTGACTGGCAAGCAGGGGAACCATGGGGAGGACGTGAAAGAATGCTATTTCTACCTGGACGCCACCCCCTCGCATGCATGGCTGCATTATCTTTACAAATATCCTCAATGCGCCTTCCCCTACGAACGGTTAATGGAAGAAAACGTGCGCCGTTCCCGTCGCGATCCGCCGTTCAGCATGATTGACAGCGGGTCGTTTGCTGAGGGGCGTTACTGGGACATCGAGGTTTTTTACGCAAAGGCATCCACCGAGGAATTATGTATTCAAATCGTGGCCACGAACCGGGGACCTGATGAAACCTCCCTATGGCTATTGCCCCAGTTATGGTTTCGCAATGACTGGTCGTGGCGGGAAAAAAATGCGGAGAAGCCGCTCCTAAATGCCATATTACCGCCGGATGGCGCGGCTTGGGCGGTTGCGGCGGCACACCCGATGCTGGGCCGGTACCATCTCTACGGGGCGCAGCAGGCCGACCTGCTCTATACCGAAAATGAGACCAACAATGAGCGGTTGTGGGGCTTGGCAAACGCGGGGCCTTATGTGAAGGACGCGTTTCATCGCTATCTCGTCAATGGAGAGCGGACTGCAGTCAATCCGCAGCAGCAGGGAACCAAATTTGGCGCCGCTCACAAACTCACCGTCGCGCCGGGTCAAACGGGTGCCATCACATTGGTCTTGTCAGCTCTACCCAAGTCGGAGCCATTTGCTTTTCATGAAGAAATTTTGGCCCAGCGCCTCAGTGAGGCAAATGCTTTTTTTACGTCACTGCTGCCCGAAGCCACGGCTCAGGATCACCGCATTCTCCGCCAATCGCTGGCGGGAATGATCTGGAACAAGCAGTTCTATCATTATGATGTATCCACGTGGCTGAAAGGCGACGAGGCGACGCCGCCATCTTCGAGACAATATGGGCGCAACCACGACTGGCGCCACCTCAATGCCAAGGATGTCATTTCGATGCCCGACGCATGGGAGTATCCCTGGTTCGCTGCGTGGGATCTTGCGTTTCATTGCACTGTTATGGCGCTCATCGACATCGACTTTTCGAAGGATCAGGTTGAGCTGCTGCTACGGGAAAATTATCTGCACCCGGACGGACAGATTCCTGCCTGCGAGTGGGCATTCGGCGACGTGAACCCGCCTCTGCATGCAATGAGTGCGCTCAAGGTGTTCCGGGCGGAGCGGGTGCAGCGCGGCAAGGGCGACACGGCTTTTCTCAAGCGCGTGTTGCACAAGCTCTTGCTTACCCATACCTGGTGGATCAACCGCAACGACGTCACCGGCATGAATGTATTTGAGGGCGGATTTCTCGGGCTTGACAATATCTCGGTGTACAACCGTTCGCAGCCGTTGCCGGCGGGCTACACGCTGAAGCAAGCCGATGCCACCGGCTGGATGGCGATGTTTTCGCTGCAGCTCACCTTGATCGCGCTTGAAATCGCGGTTGATGACCCAGCCTACGAGAGTATCGCAGTCCAATCCTACAGCCAGTTCCTGGCAATCGCCAATACGCTTGCGGGCCATACCGGTGCGGGCGTGCCCATCTGGGACGAGGCCGATGGATTCTTCAAGGATATCGTGGTCCAGCCGGATGGTTCCGCGCGGCGCATCAATGTTTTTTCCTGGGTTGGCATCATTCCCCTGTTCGCATGCGAAGTGGTGGATGCGCGCCTGCTCGCCGGTTGCCCCCGTTTTAATGAACTGCTTTGGAAACACAAGGGCGGCATGTTCGATGGCAGCGTCATATGCGCCTGCCCCGTGGATACCAACGAACGAGGAGAGCATTTGTTGTCACTGGTCACTCCCGCCATGCTGGTGAAAATCCTTGTACGTATTTTCGATGAAGACGAATTCCTTTCGCAGTTTGGCGTACGCAGCGTGTCCAAGCGCCATGCCACGGGGCAAGATCTCGGGCATATCCCAGGCATTGGCAATGCCATCATCCAGTACGTGCCAGGTGAATCCGATTCAGCGCTATTTGGAGGAAATTCCAACTGGCGCGGCCCAGTCTGGATGCCAACAAACTATTTACTGGTTCAGGCAATCGAAAAAATGCATCGTTACCTGGGCGATGCTTTCACCTTTCCCGCGCCTTGCTTGAACGGCTACGAAATTAATCTCAAATACGCATCCACCATGCTAGCCGAGCGGCTCGCAGATATTTTTCGCCGCGACGAAACCGACGTAATACCGAACTTCCCCATTGATAGTCCTCATCAGACCGATCCACACTGGGGCAACCTCCTGCTGTTCCATGAATACTTTCATGGCGAAACCGGCCAGGGTTTAGGCGCAGCGCACCAGACTGGCTGGACCGGGCTGGTGGCCAATTTGGTAATGCGCCGGTATCGGACCGAGATTCCGGAGTACTGGCGAAACCCGGAGGGCAATACGGGGCCCTGATGCCTGAACGAGGGCAGATACGAGCGCTAATACTAGCGTATAGCCGGCTCCGCCACAGCATTTGAAAATGTACAGGAGAGACATCGCCGCGCACACTCCCATGATGCAGCAATACCTGCGCATCAAGGCGCAGCACCCGCACATGCTGATGTTCTACCGCATGGGGGATTTCTACGAGCTTTTTTTCGACGACGCGGAGAAAGCCGCCCGGCTGCTTGACATTACTCTCACCCGGCGGGGCACGTCCGCCGGAGAGCCAATCAAGATGGCAGGCGTGCCTTATCATTCAGCCGATCAGTATCTGGCGAAACTCGTCAGGCTGGGGGAATCGGTGGTGATCTGCGAGCAGATCGGCGACCCGGCAACCGCCAAGGGTCCCGTTGAGCGGCAGGTCACGCGCATCATCACCCCTGGGACGCTGACCGATGCCGCCCTGATGGAAGAAAAACGCGAAAGCGTTATCGTTGCGTTGCACCTGCACGAGTCAATCCTGGGGCTGGCCTGGCTCAATCTGGCGGGTGGCAAATTTTGCGTGATGGAAACCAAACCCGGTAACCTAGCAGGGGAGCTAGAGCGCCTGAAGCCTGCGGAAGTTCTCTTGCCAGATTCACCCGATAGCGTTGACATGCTCAATCGCGACGGCGTGTTCAAGAAAATGTGCCTTAAACGCCTGCCCTTCTGGCAATTCGATGTCGAGGCGGCCGAGCGCATTCTCTCCCGGCAATTCGGCACGCATGATCTTTCGGGTTTCGGTTGCGAGGGTTTGCATGCATCACTGGGCGCTGCAGCCGCGTTGCTTGAATACGCGCGCCTCACGCAGGGTACCAGCCTTGCGCACATTTCCGCACTGCGGGTGGAGCGGGAGAGCGCCTATCTGCGCATGGATGCCGCCACTCGCCGCAATCTCGAAATTTCCGAAACCATACTCGGCGATCCTTCGCCCACCTTGCTAGCGCTGCTCGATACCTGCTCGACCAATATGGGCAGCCGGTTGTTGCAGCACTGGCTGCATCACCCACTTCGCGACCGGGCAGCGATCCAGAACCGGCTGGAGGCCGTGTCGTATTTAATGGGCGAAGCAGGGTCCGGGCCGTATCTCGGTGTGCGTGCTTCCCTTAAACGGGTAGCGGACATTGAGCGCATTACTGCCCGCATCGCGCTGAAATCGACTCGGCCACGAGATCTGTCGGGATTGCGCGAGAGCCTCAAACAGTTGCCTCAAACGGCCGCGATTATTGCCGAAGTCAGGGGTTCCGCCAGCGAACATATCACCATGCTGGCGAAAAAAATGATGCCTGAAGCGGTGCTGCCGGCGTTACTGGAAAAAGCTTTGCGCGAGGAGCCAGCGGTCGTGCTGCGCGAAGGCGGTGTAATTGCTGATGGCTATGATGCGGAACTGGATGAACTGCGCGCGATACAAAACAACTGTGGTGAGTTTCTGCTTCAACTTGAGGAGCAGGAAAAGACGCGATCCGGAATACCCAGCCTAAAAGTGGAATATAACCGACTGCACGGTTTTTATATCGAGGTAACGCACGCCCACAGCGATAAAATTCCAGCCGACTATCGCCGAAGGCAGACACTGAAGAATGCAGAACGCTACATCACCCCCGAGCTCAAGGCCTTCGAGGATAGGGCGCTGTCGGCCCAAGGTCTTGCTCTGGAGCGGGAAAAATACTTATATGGTGAATTGCTGAACCTGCTTACGCCCCACATCGCCCATTTGCAGGAGGTAGCGCAAAGCGCCGCAGAACTTGATGTCCTTGCGACGTTTGCCGAGCGCGCGCTTGCACTGGATTACACCTTGCCGGTATTTACTGATGATACGGTTATTGAAATTGAGGCGGGCCGACATCCTGTAGTAGAAAGACAGGTGGAGAACTTCGTCGCAAACGATTTACGCCTTGGCGCCTGCCATGGCAATCAGGCACGGCAGATGCTCGTCATTACCGGGCCCAATATGGGCGGAAAATCGACGTATATGCGGCAAGCCGCGCTGATTGCACTACTCGCCCATTGCGGTAGTTTCGTTCCTGCAAGGAGCGCCCGTTTCGGCACGCTGGACCGGATTTTTACGCGAATCGGAGCCTCCGATGATCTGGCTGGAGGACGCTCCACCTTCATGCTGGAAATGAACGAGGCCGCCAACATCCTGCACAATGCCACCTCACAAAGCCTGATATTAATGGATGAAGTGGGAAGAGGCACATCCACCTTTGACGGCTTGGCGCTTGCTTTGGCAATTGCCCGGTATCTGCTGGAAACGAACGGAAGTTATACGCTATTTGCGACACACTATTTTGAACTGACCCAGCTTGCCGAGGAGTTCGCGCAAGTGGCCAACGTGCATCTGCGCGCGGTCGAACACAAGCATCATATCGTGTTTCTGCATGCGGTGAATGAGGGCCCCGCGAGCCAAAGCTACGGTCTTCAGGTGGCTGCGCTGGCTGGCGTGCCGGCTCCGGTCATCAAAATGGCGAGACAATATCTTTCAAAACTTGAGAAAGAAACAATTGGAAGGCATCCGCAGAGAGATTTGTTTTCGGATGCCGCGCCGGCTGGCTTTGAAACAGGCAACACTTTGGAAACCCGGGAAACGCGTCCACAGCATCCGGTTCTTACGCTACTGCGCACGGTTATCCCGGACGAGTTGAGCCCGAAGCAAGCGCTGGACACCCTCTACGCCCTAAAAAACGCAGCAGAAAAGGACCCACCGTAGCGGGATTATCTTACCTCTGCATATGTCGGCGACGATTTTTCCGGACGCCCGGGGGGAACTATCAATGCTCGTGCCCATGTGCGCCATGGACATGACCATGTGCCAGTTCTTCAGCTGTGGCTGGGCGTACTTCCGTAACGGTACAGTCGAAACGCAAGGTGATCCCCGCTAACGGGTGATTGCCGTCCACTACCACTTTGTCTTCCGCAATATCCGTCACGGTATAAATCAACGCATCATCTGAACCTTCTTCACCGCCTTCAAACTGCATCCCGACCTCCACATTATCGGGAAAAAGACTGCGAGGCTCCATCCGCACCAACTCGCTGTCGTATTCGCCAAATGTGTTTTCCGGCTCCATTAAAACCGAGCAGCTGTAGCCTACCTCTTGGCTATGCAGCTTTTCCTCGACCATCGGAAAAATGCCGTCATATCCCCCGTGTAAGTAACTGATCGGGGAGCCGGGTTTTTCCATCACCTGGCCGGTCAAATCGGATAATTCATAAGTTAGCGAGACCACGGTATCTTTTTCGATGCGCATATATATTTTATTTAGCTTTTAATGGGTTACAGCGATATAAATAAGGTCGCAAGACTTCCTGCACGCCACCAAGAAGGCTGCAGACCCGCCATTTTAACTTCAGTCCAACTCCTGAAGTGCCAATCACTTGTTAGTGATTATGGTCTAATATTAGTTCCTTTCCAGTTTTTTGCCCCGCTCCAGTGATTTCACCGTGGCCGGAATGCTATTACTTGTCCAGGGCATATGAGCCCGGTTAGCGCACTGACACGGAGTCGATGAAAGAATATCGGATGAGCGGCGGGTGCCGAGAAATTCGCGCGATCATCTACGACCCGCCCGAAGCCCCGAAGTTTGTTATCGATTCCCTAACTGGCGCGAAACTTCGGCGATGTACTTCGGAGATCCCATGAACCCGTAATGCGGCAATGTGTTGCTCGGTCGAATACCCTTTGTGGCGGTCGAATCCGTAATGCGGGAAACGCTCGTGCAACGCCACCATTTCCGCATCGCGGGCGGTTTTGGCCAGAATGGAAGCAGCCGAAATTTCCGGTACCAGGCTATCCCCTTTGACAATGGTGGTGACCGGGCACTTCAGACGAGGGCTTTGGTTTCCATCTACCAGTACCCTGGCGGGAACGAAAGACAAGCTCTCAACGGCACGTTTCATCGCCAGCAAACTTGCCTGAAGAATATTCAGCCGATCGATTTCACGGACCGACGCGACCCCGATCGCCCAGGCAATTGAATTTGCCTTGATCGCGAGGGTCAGCTTGTTGCGCTTATCTTCACTTAATGTTTTCGAGTCGGCCAATCCATCGATCCGGCGGGCCGGGTTGAGTATAACGCAAGCCGCGAAGACCGGGCCGGCTAATGGGCCTCTGCCGGACTCATCCACGCCGCACACCCAGTTGAACTCGTCTGATAGCATGCCTTACGATTCCTTGTTTCCTTACTTTGCTACTTTAAAGGCGGGCTTTCTGGCGGTTTATTCTGCTCACCCTGGCTTTTCGTTCTCATCGTGCACATCAATTCGGCCTCTGTAACAACGCGTCCCTCCACCTCCGCCTGAACCGAATATTTCCAGATCCCGATTCTCTCACGCAGAATCGTGGCCTTGAGGATAAGCTGGTCACCAGGCTGTACGGGCTTCTTAAAGCGCGCGCCATCAATGCCGACAAAATAATAGAGCGAATCGTCATTGGTCGTCATATTGGCGGTCTTGAGTGTCAGGATCGCTGCTGCTTGCGCCAGCGCTTCGATGATCAACACTCCAGGCATGACCGGGTAATGCGGAAAATGGCCTGAAAAGAAGGGCTCGTTCATGGTCACATTCTTGAGAGCGGATATACTTTTTCCTGGTTCACAGGAGATCACCCGATCAACCAGCAAAAAAGGATAGCGGTGGGGGAGATACTTCAGTATTTCATGGATGTCCATCGGGTTCACACTTCCGTTTCTTTTAATATTTAACATACCGGGGTTGCTGTCGCGCCCAGGGCTTTCCGACCAGCGCTGCGCTACTTGTCAGCCAGGGCCTTAATCACTTTTTCGGTAATATCGATGCGCGGACTGCGGTAAACCAGATCTCGTAGGGGCAGTATCAAATCGTATTTTTCTGTTTCCGCGATGACTTGAATCACTTTAGTGGCCGTTAATTGCAAAGTCGCAACTTCGTCGTTCTGTCGCAGGCTCAGGTCTTCGCGCATCTGGCGTTGAGCCCGCTGATATTCCCGGTTGAGTGTCGCAAGGTCGCGCTCCTTGTTGCGGCGTTCGGCCTCGGGCATGCTTTGCCCTTCTTTTTCCAGAAGATCCTGAAGCGTCTTGGCCTGCGCGGCCATCTTCTTAAGTTCCTGGTCTCTTGGAAGAAACTCCTTCTCTATCTTCCTTAGGGCTCTTACCGCAGGCGCTGACTCAGCCAAAACTCTTTCGGTATCGACGACGCCGATCTTGATCTCATCCGCATGTGAAACAGCGGATCCCCAGGTGGACACAAAAATGATGCACGCGGCCATTAATACCCGACGCGAATGTATCTTGTGCTTCAATTTAATCTCCACGTTTTGGTCGCCTAGAATTGCTGCCCGAATTGAAACTGAAACCGCTGTAAATTATCGCCAGGGACGTTATTCAACGGTTGTGCGACGCTGATTTTTAGGGGGCCCATGGGGGAAATCCACGTCACGGCCACGCCCGCGGAATAACGCAGTCCTTCCAGTTCGGGCCTGACACCCCCGGGGCCCCAGACCGTGCCCCCGTCCAGAAACGTGCTCAGGCGAACGGATCGGTCGTTCCTCATGCCGGGCATTGGAAACAGTATCTCAATGCTGCCCACTAAACGTTTATTACCCCCAAGGGTTCTGTTATTCACATCCCGCGGCCCTAACGAGCTAATATTGTAGCCGCGAACGGAAGTATTGCCTCCGGCAAAGAAGTTCTTGAAGAACGGAAGCTCATGTCCACGGTAGCCATCGCCGTACCCCGCTTCTCCATTCAGCATCAGCGTAAAGGTGTCGGTAAGAGGATAATACCATCGAAGGTCGTAGCTCACTTTGTAATAAGTCAGATCGCCCGCCGGCAATCCTGCCTCGGCAAATATACGCTGAGTTGTGCCAGAAGTGGTCCAGATGGCGCTGTCGCGGCCGTCGCGCCGCCAGCTAAGTGTTACTGGAATGTTGATGGTACTGGTGCCGAATTCATTCACAAAATCGATATTTCGTTGCGGGCTGTTCGGGCCGAGCTCGATCTTCGTATTCTCAATTGCGAGCCCCGTCTGAATGCTGTCATTCTCATTCACCGGGATACCGAAACGCAGACCCGCTCCCGCGGTATCGGTATTAAAACTGTTCACCGATACCAGCGAACTCGTGTTGAGTACACGCTTATATATGTCGAACCCAGCGGTGATGCCGTCTTTGGTAAAGTAAGGATCGGTATAAGACAGGGAATAGGTTTTGTTGACCCTGCCGGTGTTGACCATGAGATTGACGAATTTACCGGTGCCAAATATGTTGTCCTGAGCAATCGAACCGCTCAATATCAACCCTTCCATATTGGAATAACCCGCGCCGAACATCACGGCGCCGGTTGGTTTTTCCTTAACCTCAACATTCACGTCAATCTGATCGGTGGTGCCCGGAACCGCCGGCGTTTCAACATTGACGGCATTGAAAAAATTCAATCTGTCTACGCGCACCTTGGAGCGGTTTATCTTGGTCGTTGAATACCAGCCCCCTTCGAATTGACGCATTTCCCGGCGGATGACTTCATCCCGGGTACGCGTATTGCCGGTTATATTGATACGCCTGACGTAAACACGGCGCCCGGGGTCGATAAAAAAAGTGAACGCAACCTCACGTTTTTCCTTGTCGAGTTGCGGTGACGCGTTGATATTGGCGAACGCGTAGCCGTCGTCGCCCAAGCGGTCAGTAATGAGCTTGACGGATTCCGTCAGCTTTTCGCGCGCAAACACCGCGCCCGGCGCAATCTTGATGAGCTTGCGCAATTCCTCTTCCGGCAGCAGCAGTTCACCCGCGAGCTTGACCTCCGATACCTTATATTGTTCGCCTTCGGATATGTTTACGGTGATATAGATATCCTGCATGTCCGGCGTGATGGATACCTGGGTGGAGTCGATATTGAATTCGAGATAGCCACGATTGAGATAATACGATCGCAACGCCTCCAGATCGGCGCCGAGTTTCTGCTTTGAATACTGATCTTCCTTCGTGAACCACGTGAGCAGACCTGGCGTCCTCAATACGAATGCAGTGAGCAGTTCCTTTTCCTTAAACGCCTTGTTCCCGACAATATTGATCTTGCGTATTTTGGCAGTTTTACCTTCATCCACATGGAAATTGATCGCTACCCGATTGCGTTCCATCGGGGTAGTGGTAGTCGTGATTTTCACGGCGTATTTGCCGCGGCTGATATACTGCTGCTTGAGCTCCTGCTCCGCCCTTTCCAGCATTGAGCGGTCGAAAATACGTGATTCGGCCAGACCGGCCTGTTTCAGGCCTTCCTTCAGCTTATCTTTTTCGAATTCCTTTGCGCCGATGATGCTGATCTGCGCAATTGCGGGACGCTCCTCCACCACCACCACCAGGACGCCGTCCTCTGACTCCAGCCGCACGTCCTTGAAAAAACCCGTCGCATAAAGCGCCTTGATTGCGGCTGCAGCTTTTTCATCGTCCAGCGTATCACCCACTTTCACCGGAAGGTAACTGAATACTGTGCCTGCCTCCGTGCGCTGAATTCCATCCACCCGTATGTCTTTGACTACGAATGGCTCGCGTGCCCACGAAGCTGAAGCGCAAACGAGAGACACGAGCGCGACGAGATAGCGAGCTTTCATACTTTAACTGGGGATAAGCCGGACGACGTCGTTATAGATGGCAAAAGCCATCAGGGCAAATAACAGCGCCATCCCCACCTGTTGACCTATCTCGGTGGCTTTTGCAGAAAGCGGACTGCCCTTTACAATTTCGATCACATAATACATCAAATGGCCGCCATCCAGTACCGGAATGGGCAACAGGTTCAGTACGCCCAGACTGATGCTGATGACCGCCAGGAAGCCGAGGTACGATGTTATGCCCATCTGGGCCGATTTGCCGGCATAGTCCGCGATTGTTATCGGCCCGCTAACATTCTTCCACGATGCTTGTCCGACCAGCATCTTCCCCAGCATCTGCAAGGTGAATACCGATGTTTCCCACGTTTTGCTGATTGCCCTGATCACGGCCGCGCCCGGCGTATAGCTGATCTCAACCATCAGTTTTTTGAATTCGGCTTCATCTATTTTCGGGGCGATCCCTATCTTGCCCACCTTCCCGCCATTTTCGGTCGCCGTATCCGGAACAACTTCGACTCCCATCGTCTCATTGTTTCGCCGGATTTTCAGCCTGAGCAATGCCCCAGGATGAGTCCTGATCTCTTGGACCAACTCTTCCCACAACGCGATCTGTTTATCATTGACTTCCAGAATCTCATCCCCCGGATGTAGGCCCGCACGACTCCCGGGGCTTTCCGGCGTAACATGAGCAATGATGGGTTTCATGTCGGGCTGATAAATGCTCAGGCCGACTTTTTTTAAAAAATCACTATCGAGATCGTCGGCATGAATGCCTGTGAAGTCCAGCTGCCGCAGATGGACGTGCCCCTGCGGGTTATGCGTTTCTACCGTCACGGTAGAAGATCGTTCGACCGCATGCGGCAAAAGCAGCCAGCGGGCGTCCTGCCAGGTGGCTACCGGTTCCCCTCCTATCTTCGTAATCGTCTCACCTCGCTCGAAACCCGCAAAGGCGGCGGGCGTCGCCGGCGCTACCGTGCCGATCACCGGCTTCATGGCGGCCATGCCGAGCATGAACAGCACCCAATAGAGCACGATTGCCAGCAAAAAATTGGCAAGCGGTCCAGCGGCGACGATCGCAAATCGCTGCATCACCGGCTTCCGGTTGAAAGACTGCGGCAAATCCTGCGGCGCAACGCTGCCTTCGCGCTCGTCCAGCATCTTGACATACCCTCCAAGCGGAAAGGCAGCGATCACCCATTCCGTCTGGTCTTTTCCCCAACGCTTGGTCAGCAAAGGTCGCCCAAACCCGATGGAAAACCGCAGCACCTTTACGCCGCACCAGCGCGCCACCTGATAGTGCCCAAACTCATGAAATACGATCAGGAGCCCGAGGGTCACAACAAAAGCGAGGACAGTGGAGAAGAAGGTCATTGCAACGTCGGCTGGGTATCGCCACCCCAGGGAAAGCTGGATTTTCGGAAAAGTTGATTTGCCGCCGGGGAGGGCGCAGGGTAAGGACACCGGAAAGACGAAGACAGAAGCCAGGACCAAGCTCCCCCTCGGCGCATGCCCGGGGAACTTGTCATCCGCAAGGAATGGTATGACCGGCTTGTTTGACCCATACCAACAGCCGGTAATTCGAGCTGGTTATGCTAGACACGCCAGCCACTCATGCGCCGCTTCGCGCGCCAGGCGATCGGCCGCCAACACATCATCCAGCGTAGTCATATCTCCGTGGCCCACCGTATGCATGACCTCCTCTATCATCGCCGGGATCGCCGTAAACGGCATGCTGCAGTCAAGAAAAGACTCTACGGCAACTTCGTTGGCCGCATTGAGCACAGCCGGAGCACTTCCGCCCGTCTCCAAGGCTTGATAGGCAAGCCGCAGACAAGGAAAACGCTTGAAGTCAGGCGCCTCGAAGTCAAGCCGACCCACTTTGAACATATCCAGCGGCGTGACGCCGGTTTCAATCCGCTCCGGAAAACCCAGAGCATGTGCGATCGGCGTGCGCATATCGGGATTGCCCAGCTGAGCCAGCACTGAACCATCGACATATTCAACCATCGAGTGAATGATGCTCTGCGGATGAACCACAACCTGAATTTGTTCGGGACCGGCTTCAAACAGCCAATGTGCTTCAATCACCTCCAGACCCTTGTTCATCATCGTGGCCGAATCTACGGAAATCTTCCGCCCCATCACCCAATTGGGATGTGCGCAAGCTTGTCCCGGCGTTACCTCCTCCAGTAAACTCAGCGGTGTTTGCCGGAATGGCCCTCCCGACGCCGTCAATAAAATACGACGTACCCCAACCGCCTTCAAATCCCCGGCGAAACCGTGGGGCAGTGACTGGAAGATGGCATTATGCTCGCTGTCGATCGGCAGTAACGTCGCCTTGTTTTCTTTGACGACATCCATGAAGATGCGTCCAGCCATTACCATCGTTTCCTTGTTTGCAAGCAGGATCTGCTTGCCGCTGCTGGCTGCCGCAAAGGTGGGCCGGATGCCCGCAGCACCGACAATTGCCGCCATGACGGTATCGACATCCGGCAACGATGCGACTTTCTCCAGTGACTCGACCCCGCACAGGACTTCGGTAGGGATACCCGCCGCACGGATCTCGGCTTGAAGCCATCCCGCACTGGCCTCGTCCAGCAACACCGCATAACGCGGCTGAAAACGGAGGCATTGCTCCAGCATTTTGGGAGCGCCCTTATTAGCAGTGAGCGCGACCACGCGGAACCGGTCTGGATGACGTGCAACCACGTCCAGCGTGTTTTCCCCGATGCTGCCGGTAGAGCCAAGGATGGTGAGATTACGGACAGATCTCATAATTCGGACTGTAAAATTAGAAGGGATAAAATGGCAAGGGGCAGAGTCGAAGTAAGCGCATCAATCCGGTCAAGTATACCACCGTGGCCCGGCAAAATATTCCCGCTGTCCTTGACCCCGGCCTGACGTTTCATAAGAGACTCAAACAAATCGCCAACAATTCCCATGACGGCGAGCAGAAGCAACAGCGGCACAAGCAAGCTGGCATGCGCTTCATTTCCCGAACTATTGCTCCATATCAGGGCATAAACCAAGACCGCCGCGAGCGCACCCGCTGCACCCTCCCACGTCTTACCCGGGCTGATCGAGGGCGCGAGCTTGTGTTTTCCCCAGGCGCGCCCGGAAAAATACGCTGCGATATCTGATATCCAGATGGCGGACATGAAGCCGAGCAGAAGAAGCGGATCGATTGCGCGCAACTGGTATAAGGCAAGACTGGTGGGCAATAGCACGAGCCAGCCCATCAAAGCCAGGACGGCCGGATTGCCAACCCGATGCTTCGTCTTCAAAAACCATGGGGCATACAATATCCAGAATGCTAATGAGGTGAAATAAAGCGGTTCCAAGGCGGTGCTGTATGGATTGGTCAGGACCGCGTCCGCCAGTACGAATAGCAATTCTCCGGCCAGAAATATAGTGAATAAAAGATAAATTATGGAGGAATTCAGAGAAAGACGGGCCAGCCTGCTCCATTCCCACGCCCCTGCGGCGGTCAAGGCGAGCAATAGCACCATCCAGAAAACCGCGGATAAATAAAACAGTGCTGCCAGAAACAGACACAACACGATGACGGCGGTGATAATCCTGGCCTGGAGCATGACTATAGCTATAAAGGGGGAAACAGGCCACGTTTGAGCAGTGGCAAGCTAAGCCGTTCTCTTGACGGCCGCTTCTCTGCTGTGTGGGGACTGTACCAGTTGCTCGCTGGTGCGCCCGAATCGGCGCTCGCGCTGCTGATAAGACTGAATGGCAAGGTCGAGTGCATTCGCATCAAAATCCGGCCACAGCGTCTCGGTAAAATAGAGCTCAGTGTAAGCCAGTTGCCACAGAAGAAAATTGCTGATGCGCTTTTCTCCACCGGTCCGAATAAATAGATCGGGTTCGGGCGCGAAGTTCAACGCAGAATGCTGCATTACGTCTTTCTCATCGAAACACGTCGCAAGATCGGGACGCTGCGCGAGCATCTTCCGGACTGCCTGCATGATATCCCACCGCCCCCCATAGTTGGCCGCGACGGTAAGAGTGAAGCGGTCGTTCGCCGCCGTAAGCGCTTCGCCGTTGCGGATGAATTCAACGATTTTGGGCTCGAACTTTGATAAATCGCCGATAACTTTAAAACGGATCCCGTTCTCGTGCAGCTTGCTAACTTCCTGTTCCAGCACATTTATGAATAGCTGCATGAGGAAGGCAACTTCGTCCGGCGGCCTGCGCCAATTTTCACTGCTGAAAGCAAATAATGTCAGGTATTCAACGCCGCGCTCGATACATGCTTTTATCGCGGTGCGAACTGTCTCCACCCCGCGCTTATGCCCTGCCATTCGTGGCATGAAGCGGTTTTTTGCCCAGCGCCCGTTGCCGTCCATGATAATGGCAATGTGGCGGGGAATGATGCGTGACTCGGGTATTTCCCGGGTTGAGCTGGTGAAACTCGTGATAGCGGGCATGAGAGGATATGGTTGAGTTAAGGATGGTTCAGGAATTTTTAGGGAATTTAATCATTCATGAGCATCCGCGCTTCGCAGATCATCTGGCTTTCCCCCCGTATTTTACGGTATTTTGCCCTAGGTTATATTGCCATCAATTCGGCTTCCTTGGTTTGCAGGGTTTTATCTATTTCCGAGATGTAGCGGTCGGTGAGTTTCTGGATTTCTTCCTGACCGCGACGTTCTTCGTCCTCCGCGACCTTCTTCTCCTTGAGCAGTTCCTTCAGATGAGCATTGGCGTCTCGCCGGATATTTCGCATCGCCACCCGCGCATTTTCCGCCTCATGCTTGACAACTTTGGTGAGGTCTCGACGGCGCTCCTCCGTAAGCGGTGGCATCGGCACCCGAATCAACTCTCCTACAGTAACAGGGTTCAATCCGAGATCGGAATTGCGGATAGCTTTTTCAACCGAACCCAGCATCTTCTTTTCCCAAGGGGCAACGGTGATCGTGCGCGCATCGGCCAGATTAACATTGGCAACCTGATGGATGGGCGTGGGCGTACCATAATAATCAATCGTGATATGATCCAACAGTCCGGTATGCGCTCGCCCTGTTCGAACCTTGCCTAAGTCCAGTTTCAATGCCTCAAGGCTCTTTTGCATTTTCTCTTCAGCGGCTTTCTTAATGTCGGCGATCATGATTTTTAGGTCACATAGATAGTGTAAAAGATGCACTGCAAGTCCATGGATTGCTCCAGCGTGGCATATCCCGGTTCAGTCGCGATTTTACAAAAACCTGTCAAACCTCTACGAGGGTTCCCTCATCTTCACCCATTACTACCCGTCTTAACGCTCCGGCCTTGAAAATACTGAATACATTGAGGGGTAGCTTCTGGTCGCGGCATAAGGTTAACGCCGTGGCATCCATGACCTGAAGGTTCTGGGCAATAGCATCGTTAAATGACAGTTTCTTATAGCGTACAGCGTCAGGGTTCTTCTTGGGATCGGCGGTATAGACGCCGTCGACCTTGGTGGCTTTAAGCACGATGTCCACGTTCATTTCCATCCCCCGTAGCGCGGCAGCCGTGTCGGTAGTGAAAAACGGGTTGCCGGTACCTGCGGCAAAGATCACCACCTTACCTGCTTCCAGATACCGGATTGCCTTGCCACGAATGTAAGGTTCGACAACCTGATCAATGCGTAACGCGGACTGTACCCGGCTTACTACCCCGCCACGGCGCATGGCATCCTGTAGCGCAAGGGCATTCATTACGGTAGCAAGCATCCCCATGTAATCGGCTGTAGAACGATCCATCCCGTCGGCAGCGGATACCATCCCTCGAAAGATGTTTCCGCCCCCGATTACTACCGCCACCTGCACACCCATCCCGTTGATGTCAGCTATTTCGGAGACAATCCGCTCGATCACGTGACGGTTGATACCATAGCTGTCGTCGCCCATCAGGGCTTCCCCCGAGAGCTTCAGGAGAATACGCTTATAAGACGCAGTCGTCATGAATTTTTCAATCTGGTTGTGATGCCTTTTCTTCTTTCGCCTGGTTTACCTGGGCCATTACCTCAGCCGCGAAATCGCCACTTTTCCGTTCGATGCCCTCCCCAACAACAAACAGGGTAAAGCCGTTCACTTTTGCAGATTTCGATGCGAGCAATTTCTCCACGGTCTGATCAGGGTTCTTGACGAAGGGTTGACCAAGCAGCGTCACTTCCGCCAAGTATTTTGCGATACGCCCTTCTACCATTTTTGCGACGATATCGGCAGGCTTGCCGCTTTCCTCCGCCTGCGCGGTGTAGATCAGCCGTTCGCGCGCCAGCAATTCAGACGACACCTGATCAGCCGAGACGCAAATCGGCTTGCTCGCAGCAATATGCATGGCAAGATCCTTACCGAGCGTCGGATCACTCCCGGTGTAATCGACCATCACCCCCATTTTGGCCCCATGAAGATATGAAGCCAGGTTGCCCGAGGCCTGATAGCGCACGAACCGTCGCACACTGATGTTTTCACCCAGCTTCATTACCAACGCCTTGCGGAATTCCTCCACATTCTCGCCCCCGGGCAAAGTAGCGCCTGCCAATGCTTCCGTATTCCCCAGGCTTTCCGTCGTTAACAACTCTGCGAGATTACGGGCGAAATTGATGAAATCTTCGTTTCTGGCGACAAAATCCGTTTCACAGTTAACTTCCACCAACGCGCCGCTCTTGCCATCCGGTGCAATATGCGCCGCCACCATGCCCTCTGCGGCTATCCTGCCGGCAGCCTTGCTCGCCTTGGCTCCACTTTTGATCCGCAGCAGGTCCTCCGCCGCTTTCATGTCGCCGCCGGTCTCACTCAACGCCTTTTTGCATTCCATCATGCCCAAGCCGGTGAGGTCGCGTAACTCTTTCACCATCTGTGCGGTGATCTCAGCCATAGTCACTCCAGATTCGATTCAATAAAATAGGCGGCTTCATTTCCGCCGCCTCTGCAAAAAAGGCACTAGCCCAGCCTCCAACTTCCCGGCAGTCGCCAGGAAAGCAGTTGTTAGTTAGCAATTGCTAGTCCGCGCCCTCTTCCACTTCTTCAAATTCGTTTTTAACGATTTCCTGCACCATTTGATTACGCCCTTCCAGAATCGCATCGGCCACGCCACGCACATAAAGCCGTATCGCCTGGCTGGAATCATCATTGCCGGGAATGACATAATCCACCCCATCAGGACTATGGTTGGTATCTACAACTCCGACTATCGGGATGCCAAGTTTGCGAGCCTCCGTGATTGCTCCTTTCTGATAACCGACATCAACCACAAACATGGCATCGGGAAGCCCTTTCATATCCTTGATGCCCCCCAGACTGCGATGGAGTTTTTCCAGCTCACGCTGAATATCCAGCGCTTCTTTTTTTGAAAGCTTGTCCAGCGTACCATCCTGGGCCATCGTCTCCATATCGTGCAGACGCTTCACGGATTGTTTTATCGTTTTGAAATTGGTGAGCATCCCTCCCAGCCATCGCTGATCGACATACGGAGAGCCGCAACGCATCGCTTCCTCGCGTACGATATCGCGGGCCTGCCGCTTGGTTCCCACAAAAAGGATAATGCCTTTGTTGGCCGATAGCTGACGCACATAGCTCATGGCCTCCTGGTACATCGTCAGGGTCTTTTCAAGGTTGATGATATGGATCTTATTGCGATGGCCAAAAATATACTGAGCCATCTTCGGGTTCCAGAAACGGGTTTGATGTCCGAAATGGACGCCCGCTTCCAGCATCTGCCGCATAGTCACTGACATGGTTTCTCCTATAGGGTTAAGCCTCCATCCGCCGCTGCCGCTCTGTTGCGAGCACCCTTTGAAAGACGGATGTGCGAAATTACGCCAGCATTCAAGCTGGCGACTAACTCCCGGATTGCTCGGACCTGTCGAAAACAAGGATCTTCGCGACGCCAGGTTAGCGCGAAATTATACCATTTTTGCCCGGCCTCACTCAATTGAGCTGTATAAAAATAGGCATTTATCCTGCCACAAGCGCCTGGGATGCGAATAAACAGTTCAAGAGCGCAGAAGGAGGAGGATGAGCGGAACCGTGCCAGACCAATCCATTATGTGTGTCAACGAACATACCCCCGGCGATAATTAAGAGAAACTGAAGGCTCTCATGCAGGGGTAAAAATTGAAGAAAAACCGAAGGTTCTCATGCAAGGGTAAAAATCTAGTACACATATTTTCTTCCAACAACTAAAAGGAGCTTACCATGGAAAGAGATACTTCCACGAATACAGCCGAGGATACAAAAGCCGCAGCGGAAAATGTGGCGCATCGCGTCGGTGATGCAGCTCAGAGGGTCGGCAACGCCGCCAAAACGGCCGGGAAACAGGTGGGGGCGGTCGCCAGCGACGAACTGGCGAATCTCAGAGCTGACCTGGACGATCTCATCTCGCGCATTCCCAGTTTATCGGATATTGATCTGGAAAAAGCAAAGGACAATTTGATACAAAAAATTGCCGAAACCAAGGAAACGGCTCGGGATGTTGCCCACGAGGCCCGGGAACAACTGGATCACGGTATCGAATGTACCCGGGATTACGTTAAGGAACGTCCGCTGCAATCGGTGGGCTATGCCGCAGCGATCGGCTTGCTAGTAGGCTTATTGACAGCCCGGCGGTAGGCGGCTCCGTTCGGCCCCAGCATATCAGTGAGAAATCGCCATGTTTGAGACCATTAAAAAAGCCAGGCAGGTGGGAGCAATCGCCTTGGAGCGCGTCGGCGAATATCTGGAGCTGTTGAAGATATCGGCTGAGATTCAGGGGCAGAACCTGAAAAGGCGCATTATCGGCTACGCGGCGGCAGCGCTCTTTGGCGTCTTAAGCTTTTTTTTCCTGGGGCTGGCCGTCATCATTACCTGTTGGGATACGCCCTATCGCGTGATGTCCGCATGGGGCGTGGCTGCTTTCTTTACTTTATTAGCGTTTGTGATATATATGGGAACGCCGAGCCGCGCAGATTCTGTATCAGCTTTTGATACTGTTCGCGACGAATTACAGCAGGACATCAAACTGATGAAAGACATAGTATGAGCAGCGAACTGGAACAAGAAAGAAATGCGCTGCTGGAGCGAATGCACGCCAGCCGCAATAATTACCGGTCCGAGTTGGTTTATACGGAGGAACCGCGGCAAACGGTGACTGTCGACGCGTTCCCCCGAAGCCAGACGTTCAAATTCATTGCTCGGCATCCATACTCCGCCTCGCTGGGGTTGCTTGCCGCTTTGGCGTTCTTGCCGCGTAAGCCGCTACGGAGAGCGGTAAAAGGCGGCATCGCCTTGGCGGCAGGAATGCTGGGCAGCAGTGCGAAAACTTTAGTGATGCGGCAGGTGCTGCCATCGGTAGTGAGTTCCTTAAAGTCGCGCAACCAAATGAAATAAACCGAATAAAACTTCCATTTGCCATTGCGGAGTCAAACAGTCCGACGTCAAAATAAGCGAAATATGATCCTTCCGGTTTTCCAAGGAGAACGATCATGGGTAAATATTTTCTAGCTTGGCTTCTGGGCGTGCCTGCATTTGTACTCGTAATCATTTATCTTCTGATGAACTGACTGACTTCCATGCCATCTTCAACTTTGAACAGAATGATCCTCGCGCTGGCCGCAACGGCTGCCTGCGTACTGTCCGCCCCGGGCTTGGTCCACGCGGAAAAATCGGCGCCCAAGGCGGAGGTAATAAGGGCTCCATTAGAACTTTACGATACCAACGAGGATGGCTATGTGAGCGCAGAGGAAGCTGCGCAGCAGAAGATGCCGGCCCGAACATTTGAAAGTCTGGATGTTGACCGGGATGGGAGATTGAACAAGGATGAGTTTGGCAAAGCGCCGCCCATGCGCTTGGATGAGGAAGTTTCGAAATAATTGGTAGGCCCCCCTGGGTCTCTTCCAGGGGATCAGTGGTTCCCTCGCACTTGCGGTGCAAACTCGCCGCCTAAACTGGCAGAGCGACGATGCCCTAGCATTCGCCCACGCGCCGTTGGGGCATTTCCGCTACAATGGCTGGATGAATCCCACAATCGCACCCGAGGCGTTCGATAACACTGAGCTTAGAAATGCAGTAGGCGAGAGCGGTAATATTTTTCTGGTTGGAATGATGGGGGCGGGAAAAACCACAATCGCCAAACTCGTCGCTGGCCTGCTGGAAAAAACGGTCTACGACTCGGATCGCGAAATTCAAAAACGGACCGGGGTCAGCATTCCGGTTATTTTCGAAATAGAGGGGGAAAGCGGTTTCCGCAAACGCGAAACCGAAATACTATCCGAACTGGTGAAAGGCCGGGACATCGTACTGGCCACTGGAGGAGGAGCAGTGCTGAGCCGGGAAAACCGCGAGATGCTCAGGCGCAATGGCACCGTGATCTATTTGCGCGCAACCATTGATGATTTATGGCGGCGGACACGGCAAGACAAAAACCGCCCCCTCCTGCAAACCCCCGACCCACGAACAAAACTGGCTGAGCTTTACGCGCAACGCGATCCCTTATACCGCGAAACAGCGCATATCGTCGTCGAGAGCGGCAAGCGAAGCGCACGTAATCTGGCGCAACTGCTGGCACAACAATTGGCGGCCTGCTCAGGGTTTCGAGCGGATGACTGAAAATGGAATTCAAGAACTCCCGATCAGTCGTGGGTACGAACATTTCCTTTCCTTCCGGTCTTCGCGCTCATCGTTGTAAAACGATAATTGCCCGCTGAGTCCCACGTCCTCCTCCCCGGACTACCGGATTATTGCCAGTCTTTCAATGAATGAAAACTGATTACTCATCCATTGGCGCCTGACCCGGGAACAACACGTCTGTAAAGCCAAACGTACGAAAATCAGTAATGCGCATAGGATAAAGAATACCTTCCAGGTGGTCGCATTCGTGTTGCACCACGCGGGCGTGGAACCCATCCACACAACGATCTATCGGTTTTCCATACTCATCCGAGCCACGATAGCGTAGCCGGGCAAAGCGGGGAACCATGCCACGCATGCCCGGAACACTGAGACAGCCTTCCCACCCCTGTTCCATGTCGTTGCCGAGCGGCGTAATTACCGGGTTCACCAGCACGGTATAAGGAACCTCCTCGGCCCCCGGATACCGCGGGTTGCGCTTCACACCGAAAATCACTACCTGGAGGCCGATACCAATCTGTGGTGCAGCAAGGCCTGCGCCGTCGAGCGCTTCCATGGTGTCGTGCATGTCAACTATCAGCGCCTCGATCTCGGGAGTGCCGAACTCCTTCACCGTTTTAGCTACCTCAAGCAAGCGGGGATCACCCATTTTTAAGACAGGTTTAATCGGCATCGAATTCCACCACGCGTACGAGTATTTCTTTGACACGAACCATCGCTGTTTGCAGAACAGCATGCGCATCTTCCAGCCGTATTGCGTGTGCGCTTGTTCCACGGCCAGCGGCATCGTTCGCTACCACGGCAATAGTCGCGTAGCACAGACCCAGTTCCTTCGCCAGCGCCGCTTCCGGCATCCCCGTCATACCGACCATATCCACCCCGTCCCGCTCCAGCCGGATAATTTCAGCAGCGGATTCCAAACGCGGACCCTGAGTTGCACCATAAACACCGCCAGCAATCACCTGCTCGTTTGCGCGCTTCGCCGCTTCAAGTAGACGCTCGCGGCTCAACTGGCAGTAGGGCTCTGTGAAGTCTATGTAAGAAACCGGTTTGTCGGTGCCCTCGTAATAGGTGTATTTGCGGCCATGAGTATAATCGATGATCTGATCTGGAATCGCTAGGGTGCCGGGTGTCAAATCCGCGCGAATTCCGCCTACCGATGCGACTGCCACGACTCGGGTCAGGTTCAAGGAATGCAATGCCCACAAGTTCGCGCGATAATTTACTTCGTGAGGCGGTATAGTGTGACCATAGCCGTGGCGCGCGAGAAACACAACGCGTTTGTCACCAATATGGCCAAAAGTCAGCGGGCCCGACGGCTCGCCATACGGCGTTGTCAATATGCGCCGATGCGATATTTCGAGGCAGCTAAGCTGAGTCAGACCGGTACCGCCGATAATTGCAAGCATATTTCCTCAATTGATGAAGATGGAATATTCGACGGGGCCGGCTGCAATCTGGGTTGAACGTCCGAGATCGCCAAGCTGGGGTGAGTTGTGCAATGCAACCGTCCCAATTCCTGCCCAGATTCTGATCCGGATCATCAAATCAGTCTCTGACGGCATAAATCGCGGGCAAGTTCCGCCATGCGCCATGTATATCCATGCCGAAACCAAACGCATAGCGATCCGGTAACTTAACGCCAACAAAGTCTGCCTGCGAGGGCTTGGGCCGGCCGATATCTTTGTCGGCAAAAACAGCGCTGTAAAACGCCTTTGCGCCGTGACTCATGACCTTCTCGCGGACTGCCGCAAGCGTTACCCCTTCATCAAGGATATCGTCCAGTACCAGTACCACCCGGTTCTTCAAATCTTCTGCATGAGGCGAGACTTTCCACGTGATTTTCCCGCCCCGCATCTGGTTGTTATAGCGGCTGACATGGAGATAATCGAAAGTGAGCGGGAACTCCAGTAGCGGCAGCAATTGGCCGGTAAACACCACCGCTCCGCCCATCACGCTTAATATGAGGGGATACTGGTGCGACAGCTCCGCAGTAATATCTACCGCCATACGCTTTACAATTTGGGACACCACGTCAGCAGGTATTATCTGCTCTGCCGCAGCCAAAGCCTTTCTCGCTTCTTCGTAAGACAGCATAAGAATTGGAGTTGGTGGAGGATTCTCAGGCAGAAGGCGTTCTTTGGCATCGCGCATCGAGATAACGCGCGAATTCTCTTCCTACCTCTGGGTGTTCAAGCGCCAGCGCAATCGTCGCCTTGAGGTAGCCTATCTTGCTCCCGCAATCGTAACGCGTACCCGCAAACTCATACGCCAGCGCTGGCTCTTCCTGCAATAGCGAAGCGATGCCATCAGTGAGTTGGATCTCTCCTCCTGCGCCGGGCGTGATTTTTTCCAGGTGTGCAAAAATTTGGGGCGTCAAGACATAGCGCCCGACCACGCCGAGAGTCGAGGGGGCGTTTTCGGGCGCAGGTTTTTCAACGATACCAGTGATGGGGTGCAGACCGTGCATGCCGGGACCACATTCCACGATTCCGTAACTGGCGGTTTCCTCCCGCTCCACATTTTGCACAGCCAGTATCGAACAGCCATTTTGTTCATACATATGGCACATTTGTCCAATGATCGGCTCTTCGCCAACCAGTAAATCATCTGCCAGCAAAACTGCAAAAGGCACATTTCCCACTGCGGGACGTGAGCATAATATTGCGTGTCCCAAACCCAGTGGCGCGGACTGTCGGATATAAATGCAGGAAATATTTTTCGGCAAAATGCTGCGCAGCATCTCGAGCGTATCACTCTTGCCCTTTGCTTCCAATTCGGCCTCCATCTCAAAAGCTTTATCGAAATGGTCTTCAATGGCGCGTTTGTGACGGCCGGTTATGAAAATCAGTTCTGTTATACCCGCAGCAATGGCTTCCTCCACCGCGTACTGTATAAGCGGCTTATCTACGACTGGCATCATTTCCTTTGGGCTCGCCTTGGTTGCCGGCAAAAAACGGGTACCCATGCCCGCGACAGGAAAAACAGCCTTCGTAATCTTGGGCATGAAAAGATTTCTCCAGAGTAGTGCGGACCTAGCGGGGGTCAGCCTGTGATTCTTGTAACAATTGTAATAGCCCAGCTTCGTCGAGAATGGTTATCCCCAGTTCCGCTGCCTTATCGAATTTGCTGCCTGCATCGGCCCCGGCCACCACAAAATCAGTCTTTTTCGAAACACTTCCCGTGACTTTTCCACCCTGGGCTTCGAGTTTCTCCTTCGCCTCGTCACGGGAAAGATTTGGCAAGCTTCCGGTGAGCACGAAGGTTTTGCCTCTGACTTTACCGCTGCCGGGACTCGCACTGGAGCTTGGGCCGGCCTGCTGCATGCCCCCATCCTCATTCTCCTTCCACCGCATCCCGCTCGCGCGCAACTGCTCGATGACTTCGAGGTTGTGTCGCTCCGCAAAAAAATCGGCAATGCTCTGCGCTACGATTGGACCGACATCCGGCACCCGCCGCAAACTTTCCACATCCGCGGCTATTAACGGATCCAACCCGCCGAAATACAGCGCCAGATCCTTGGCAGTGGTTTCCCCCACGTTCCGGATACCTAGCGCAAAGATGAACCGGCCCAGGGTGGTATTTTTACTTTTCTCGATTGCATCAATCACGTTGCCGGCGGACTTGTCCGCCATCCGCGCCAGCGCAGCCAGAGCGGATATACCCAGTTTATAAAGGTCCGCCGGTGTTCGTATCACGGCGTTGTCAACCAGTTGCTCCACCAGTTTGTCTCCCAGACCATGAATATTCATGGCGCGCCGTGAAGCAAAATGCAAAATAGCCTGTTTCCGTTGGGCTGGGCAAAACAATCCGCCTGTACAACGCGTCATCGCCTCTCCCTCCAGGCGTACTGCTTTCGACCCGCACACCGGGCAGTGATCGGGCATCGCGAAGGGTCTGAATGAGGGCGGCCGCTTCTCTTTCTGTACTGCCACCACTTCGGGAATCACATCGCCCGCGCGCCTCACGATCACGCTGTCTCCAATCATGACATCCTTTCGCCTGATCTCGTCCTCGTTGTGCAGCGTGGCGTTGGTCACCGTAACGCCGCCAACAAATACGGGCTTCAGCCGCGCCACGGGAGTCAACGCACCGGTTCTCCCCACCTGAACGTCGATCCCAAGCAATTCCGTTACCGCTTCCTCCGCCGGAAATTTGTGTGCGAGCGCGAAACGCGGAGCACGTGAAACAAACCCGAGTTGGGCCTGCTGGGCCAAATCGTTAACCTTATACACTGTGCCATCAATGGCATACGGCAATTGATCCCGCTTGGCCCATATCTCCCGGTTATAGTTCAGCAACGCTTCGAGGCCGGTTACAGTCCTCCGTTCGAGCACGACTGGCAAACGTAATGACGCAAGATAATCCAATATGTGCCCGTGTTTATCGCGCCGCACGTTTCCGCCTTCACACGCGCCTACACCGTAAGCGAAAAACGCGAGTTTACGAGTGGCTGTAATGCCCGGATCAAGTTGGCGAAGAGCACCCGCGGCTGCATTACGCGGATTAATAAACTCCTTGAGGTTTTTCTGGCGGTGTTGCTGGTTAAGTTTCTCAAAATCGGCCTTCAACATCAGTACTTCGCCGCGTACCTCTAGGAAGGATGGCAACTGCCTGCCATCCGCATCGGCTTTGAGGGCCAACGGAATTGACCGGATAGTACGTAAATTCAGGGTAACATCTTCTCCAACATAACCGTCGCCACGTGTAGCTCCCGTCCTGAATATGCCATTTTCGTAACAGAGACTCACCGCGAGCCCGTCAAATTTGGGTTCTACCGCATATTCCAAGGTGCTGATCCCCAAGGCCTGCCGCACTCGCCGATCGAACGCTTCAACCTCGCCCTCATCAAAAGCATTACCGAGGGAGAGCATGGGGGTACGGTGAACAATCTGCGAAAATGCCTTAAGCGGGGAAGCACCTATTCGGCGGGTGGGGGAATCGGGCGTAACAAGGTTTGGATAGCGTTTTTCCAGCTCTTCCAGTTCTCGGAACAGCTTGTCGAACTCCGCATCGGGAATCGTCGGTGCATCCTGAACATAGTAATTGTAATTATGCAGTTCGATACTGTCGCGCAGTTCCTTTATTCGACGCGCTACTTGTTCGGGGGGTTCGCTCACGCAAACAGCCTCATCGCGACCTTGCTGCCTGCGGGAATATTACGCGCCTGCATCACAGACTGAATCGCGCTGAGTTGCTGCTTGATTTTGCGAATACCATTCTCGGTTAAGGGAACGCGATTGTCATCCACCATTATACCGCCGAGCGCATCCGCAAAAGCTCTGGCAACATGAACCATTTGCCCGAATATAATCTCGCCGTTTGCAACCCGCGACACGTCCAGAAGAAAAGTAATGCCATGAGTCGTCAACGCACGCATGCTGCTGTGAAGGAATGGCGCAGGCTCGAAATTCCCGAGCGAAAACAATGCGACGCCGCTTTCATCGTAATAATGAAACATGCCTTCTGTTCCCAGCTTGAAGCCCGACGACTCCGCCATGACCTGAATTTTTGCGCCCGTAAACACGCTGTTGTCCATGCTGATGATATTGATGCCTATCATCACATCCACTTCTGCACAAAATTCATCCAGGAAAACTGCCCGTGCATGCGCCCCTCGAATATCGGGACAGTCCACTTCCGCCTTCGCACGCATAGCGAGGTTTTTTGCTAAATCGCGAAATTCAGCCAAACTGAGTTCGCTCACGGGTCCGGCGCGGTCGGCGAGCTGGAGGCAGCCGCGCAAAGCGATATAACCACGCGCACCAGTGGTCTCCGCAGAGATATCCTCCCAGCCAGCACCTCTCTCCCGCTGCCCCAGCCAACGCACAGGCTTGTTGAAATCAAACTTCCGCTGCAGTACCTCGGTCAGGCTAGAGTCCGGGAGCACTGTTGCCGCATGGATCTCCACCACATAATCCACTCCCGTATCCGTCCCGCTGAGTGTGTCAACCCCATCGACCTTGTCAACCGGATCGCGACGGGCTGCCGCTGCCACTTGCTCCGATAGCCCAGCCGGTTCCGGTCCCGGATCCGGATCCGGTCTTATACTCTCCAGTCGTGGTTCTGGACGCAAATCCGCCACCGGTTGAGCGACGTCCGTAGGCGGGATAATCGGGTCTGCATGAAATTCGAGCGTGGATTCGTTGCCAAGCTGCGGTTCAATCCGATCCTCTTCTTCGACGGGAGCACCTGCCGCCATACCTGTGCGCAGCAACACATCTTCCGGTTTCTGGCCAAATGCCTTTTCAGCACTGCGACGGAAACGCCGGTGTTGCATCCAGTTGAATAAGACTACTACCATGATGACGACGATGCCAATCGCAATCAAACTGATTTGCAATTCGCTCATTTTGTTTAAATCAACCATACTGTCAGGTCACCATGGCCGCGTCGCTCAACCTGACAGCCTCTTCGATTTCTACAGCCACCACGCGCGATACGCCCTTCTCCTGCATGGTAACCCCGATCAATTGCTGCGCCATCTCCATGGTAATTTTGTTGTGGCTGATGAAGACAAACTGAGTCTGGCGCGACATTTTACGGACAAGGTTACAAAAACGTTCGGTATTGCTGTCATCGAGGGGGGCGTCCACCTCATCCAGAAGGCAAAACGGGGCCGGATTGAGCTGAAACAGAGAGAACACAAACGCCAATGCTGTAAGGGCCTTTTCACCTCCGGAAAGCAGATGAATGGAGCTGTTCTTTTTACCAGGCGGCTGAGCGAAAATTTGTATGCCTGCGTCCAGAATTTCCTCGCCCCTCACGATCAGTTTCGCCTGTCCGCCGCCAAACATGGTGGGAAACATTTCGTCCAGATGGGCATTGACCTTATCCACCGTCTCCAGCAGGCGTTGCCGCGTTTCCCGATCTATCTGCCGGATCGCGGTTTGCAGGGTATCGGACGCTTCCTGTAAATCCTGAGATTGAGAGTCCAAATACGTCTTGCGTAGACGGCACGACTCTAATTCGTCCAGCGCCCCTGCATTCACCACTCCCAGGGCAGCAATCTCCGAATTCATCCGGGTGATCTCAGCCTGCAAGGCGGGAGGCTTCGTTTTTCCCAGCGTCTCTATCAACTCCTGCTCATGCGCGCCAGATTCTTTCAAATGCTCGGCAAATTGATTCTCCGTAATTCTCGCTTCCTGTTCCTTAAGCCGGACTTGGCCGATGGCGTCGCGCAGCGGTTGTATTTTTTGCTCCGAGGTCATGCGCTCCTGCTCAATTTGGCGTAATTCGCCTGCAACCTCTTCAAGCGCATTTCGCACCATTGCCAAGCGTTGCTCGCGCTGTTCGCGCTGCTCCAGCCTTTCCTGGAGAAGGGAACTTAGTTGAGTTTCGTCGAAAGTTATTTGCTCAGCCTGTAATTTCTCCAGGTGAGCCTTGAGCTCAACAATGTTATCGTCGATAAGCCTGATGGAACTGACCACCTCCGCGATTTTATGCTGACAGTTCTTTTCCTGAAATGCCGCTTCCTGCAATTCCCTTCCGGCATTCTGCACAAGCTGCCGTTGTGCATTGAGAAACTGTTCTGCAATCTGCCGCGCTCTTTTTTCCTCGTGCACCTGGCGTTCCAGGACGACGATCTCGGCTCGATACTTCGCCAGTTTTTCTTCCGCATCGAGCTTGCGGGCACCCTCTCCTCGGGCTTGGTGTCCGATTTCATCAAGTTCGCTTTCAATTTGCCGGTATCGCTGGTCAACCCGTTCGGCTAGCTGCTCAAGCTTCAACGCCTGCATCTGCGCATCGTGGTGCTGTTGCTGGAGCTGCACGGTATCGCGGCGCAAGCCCGATACAAGCGATTCAAGCTCGGAGCACCTTTCTTCCACTTCCTGCAGCGAGGATCTTTCAACCGACAGCGCCCCCCCCAGCCCATCCGTTTCCGCCTTGATCTGGCCTATCTCCCGTTGCCGCGCCAGCACACCATGCAGGTGCGAGTCGGGGGCGTAATAGGTGAGACTGTGCGAGGTAATGATGTTGCCTTCACGGGTGACCAGCATTTCAGCTGGAGAAAGCCCTGCGCGTTGCGCAAGACCCGTTTGCACGCTTTCGGCCACAAAAATCCCGCTCAACCATTCGGTGAGCACGGCTCGGAGTTCCGCCCGATCGTATTTCAGATAATGTTGCAAGGGGACCAAGAGCGCTCCCGATTCCGGCAAATTCCTGGCTTGAGCGTGTTGTTCCGCTGGGGCGTGTTGTTCCGCTGCGGCGCCTTGTGCTGCTTGAGCCGGCAGCACGGCCAGCTCGAACAGCGCCCATTTTCCGGGCGGCGGATCGCCCATCCACTCATCGGACTCTTCCAGCTGCCGTAGCTGCACGCTGTTCAGACGCTCGCGCAGCACTGCTTCCAGCGCGTCTTCCCATCCGTTCTCTATCTGAATTCCCTCCCACAAGCGCGGCAAGGAATCAAGACGATGCTTGACCAGCCAGGCACTCAATCTCTCGCTGCCTTCCAGGCGGTGCTGTAACCGCTGCAAAGCGGTAAGCCGGGCTTCGGCCTTGATGATCTGCTGCTCCAGAGCCTGGACCTTGCGATCTAGCGTGTATTTCTCCTCACCCGCGGTTACAAGCAGGCTTTCAGTCTGAGCCAGCATCTCCTTTTTCTGTTCATGGGCAGCCGCCGTGTCTTCTGCGCGCTGGTGCAGACAGGATAATTCATCAGCTCCAGGCTGCGACAAGGTATCGCGCTCGGTAACCAGCCTTATGCGGCGCGCTTCAAGCTGGCTAAAGTTTTTTTCTGCGTGGGCCCTGTGACTTTCTTCCAGTTGCCCCGCCTGCTCAGTCAGCAGCAGTCTGCGCTGCGTTTCGGTTAGTTTTTCCTGGCATGCGCGAAAGGCCGCTTCGGCCTCCGGTAACTTTTCATTTTCTGCCGCAGCTTTCTTTTTGCCGGCCTCCCGGGACAGGGTTGTATGATCAAGCTCCTCACGCCAGCGTGTTAAACTGTCGGCGGCATCCCCCGCTTGCCTTACCTTGTGTTCAAGCTGGGTCCCTACTATCGCGATTTGCTGCCCGATTCGCTGGCGGTTTTCGCGCAGGTGCCGTATCTGCTGTTCGATATGCGCCACATCTGCGTTGACCGCATAAAGCTCGCCCTGCGCCTCATGCACCCGGTCGCTGGTGGCATAATGCGAAGCGCGTTTTTCCTCAAGACATTTTTCAATGCCGCGCAAAGCGGCGATTTCCGCTTCGAGACCCATCTGAAGTGATCGGTACTCCTTTTCCGCAAGGGTACGCCGCATGGCCGCTTCCTGCTTGCGGGCACACCATAGCAGATTCTGAGCCGTGCGCAGCCGGCCTGTCAGGTCCTGGAAACGGGCAGCGACCTCGGCCTGTTGTTCCAGGCGGACCAACTGCTTTCCCAATTCGTGGCAAATATCGGTTAACCGAAGAAGGTTTTCGCGAGTATCGGCAAGACGCAACTCAGTCTCCCGGCGGCGTTCGCGGTATTTGGAAATTCCGGCGGCTTCTTCGAGATATACGCGCAGTTCCTCAGGTTTGGCTTCGATAATGCGCGAGATCATTCCTTGCTCGATTATGGCATAGCCGCGACCACCGACGCCCGTACCAAGAAAAATGTCCGCAATATCGCGCCTGCGCACATGAATGTTATTGATGTGGTAGGTTGACTCGCCATCCCGCCGAAGGACCCGTTTGATGCAAATTTCCGCGTAGCTCGACCACTGCCCGGCCGCTTTGCCAAAACTGTTGTCGAATATCAGCTCCACACTGGCGCGCCCGATCGGTTTCCGATTCACGGAGCCGTTGAAAATCACATCCTGCATAGACTCGCCGCGCAACGCAGACGCCCTCGACTCTCCCAGAACCCATCGCACTGCATCGATGACGTTGGACTTACCGCAACCGTTAGGCCCCACGACGCCGACAAGATCGCCCGGAAGCGGGATGTCAGTGGGATCGACAAATGACTTGAAACCAGCGAGTTTGATATGGGAGAGACGCAATTTGTCGTTTGCAAACAGTTATAATGTGCAACCTGGAAAAACGGCCCCTTAAATCACTCAGTCACCTGATCGTTTCTGAAGAGGCGTGCCGGTGGATGTACCTGCGGGCAGACCATTCTAACCGATTTGACCGAGATAAGAGAATGCCAAGTAGCCCTACAAAAACCTTGGAAACTTTTCCGAACCCGACACCGAAGCGGGATTATCAGATACACATGGAAATTCCCGAGTTCACTTGCCTGTGCCCAAAGACGGGACAGCCGGATTTCGCCACCCTGATTCTTGATTACATTCCTGACAAGAAATGCGTCGAGCTCAAGAGTCTCAAGCTCTACATCTGGTCCTATCGCAATGAAGGAGCATTTCACGAAGCGGTGACGAACCTCATCGTCGACCACCTTGTCACCGTTTTGAAACCGAGATACCTGCGCCTCATGGCAAAGTTTAATGTGCGTGGCGGCATTTTCACCAATGTCGTGGTGGATCACCGAAAGGCGGGATGGGAACCACTTCCGGCGGTGTATCTCGCGAAGTTCGAGAACCCGTCGGCTACGCGAGGATGAGAGCAGGATTTATTAATAAAACTCAGCTATATATGGGCTTTCCCAATTCTAACGCACGTCGGTAAAATGGCATCTTAGCCTAAGCCTAGTGGTGCCATTAATTGCATAATGGCACCACATTTGCGTTGTACAGTTCAGGTTGTTGTAAAAAAAGGTTATCGGAAAGCCTCTGCCTGATAACCCCGACATTAAAAAAATTAGAACAAATATGTCGATTGCCCTAAACAGCACTCCCCCGTCGATTTACGCTCTGATCATCAGCGTGGCACTCATGTCGGCGGACATCGCCTTTTCGGCTGGGTCCGGCCCACCTGCCCATCCAGCGATACCGAATAATGGATTGAAACTGCCAGAAAACGATTCCCTCGTCGAGCTCGGTCACGGCATGATCGATTTGGAAATGAACAATAGTCATTCTGACGTTCACACACCTCCAACGGACCTGTGGGATCGAATACGAGGCGGCTTCACCATGGCTGAACTAGATAATGAGGAAGTACGGCGTATCGAGGATTTCTACGCCAGCCATCCAAAGTCTCTGGAATACATTATCGAACGGAGCAAACGCTATCTCTTTCATATCGTCGAGGAGGTAGAGCGACGTGGCATGCCTGCCGAAATGGCACTGCTGCCGATTATCGAAAGCGCTTTTGATCCCATGGCCTATTCCACTCGTCAGGCAGCGGGAATATGGCAGCTGATCCCATCCACGGGAAGGATTTACGGTCTGAGACAGAACTGGTGGTACGATGGACGCAGGGACATCGTTGCAGCTACCCGTGCTGCGCTCGACTATTTACAGAAACTTCATGCGATGTTCGGCGAGTGGGAATTGGCACTGGCCTCATATAACTGGGGCGAGGGAGCGGTAGGTCGCGCGTTGGAAAAGAATCGCAACAAGGGACTCGCAACGGATTTCCGCAGCATGAAGCTTCCCCCTGAAACCCGGAACTATATTCCGCGTCTGATCGCGATAAAAAATATAATCTCCAACCCCGCGGCATTCGGCATTGAGCTTGGATCCCTACCCAACCAGCCCTACTTCGAGCAGGTTTCGGCAGAACGTCATATAGATGTAAGGCTCGCGGCATGGCTGGCGGATATTTCGGTGGATGAGTTCAAGGCGCTGAATCCGGCGCACAATCGGCCCGTTATTCACAGCGACGGACTGGACACCCTGCTGCTCCCTGTGGATAAAGTTGAGATATTTGCTGAGAATTTGAGAAACCACGGTGAGCCACTCGTGTCCTGGCAAGGCTATCTGGCAAGAGATGGCGATACCGCGGCAACGATTTCGAAACGGTATGGAATCAGCTTGCGAAAGCTAAGAGAAGTAAATGACATGGGTAGACAAGGCACCGTCACGCCAGGTCAGACTTTGCTGGTCCCCCGTAACGGGAACGCCGGAGGGACCGATATCTCGATAATCGGCAATAAACCGGCAACACAAAGGTCACGCGAGCGCTATTTTTTCCATCTGGTGCGGGCGGATGACACGCTGCATGAAATCGCTAAACGCTACGAAGTAACCGTAGAGCAAATCAAGGCATGGAATGGAAACCTAAAACACCTGGTCGCAGGACAGAAACTCATCCTCAAGCCCCGCGCCTCTGCCGGGATAGCACCCTCTGTGCCCTCAGGCAGCGGCACCTCCCAAAAAAAACGTACGTAGCCGCCGCCTAATTCCCCTTCGAATTCAGGTTTGAAACTCCCGGTTCCCGGCGGAAATCATGATCATCAGGTAAAGCGCGAAAAGCTGGCTGAACCACGATTCCGATAACCCGCCGCATACATTCCCAAGAGCCCAAACACCACCAGGGCTAATGTGGCCGGTTCCGGAACGGTACGAACTTCGCTGGGGGGAACGGCATTCTCGGTTCCGCCGCCACCACTACCTGGACCTGGGACACCACTGCCATTCTCCCCTCCGGGCCCACTGCCGGGGCCTCCACCACCAGCTTCTCCGGCTCCCCCGGTTCCACCTCCAACGGTTCCACCACTACCGGTTCCGCCACCACCGGGACTGCCGCCGCCAACTCCTCCGGGAATACTGCTGCCGCTTGGACCGGAAACGCCCCCTCCGCTTGTCACAATCCCACCTCTACCGATGCGGGTGCCGCTGAAGCCGGGGCCGGCTAAACCGGTATCCGGGCATAAGCTCTCGTGCCAACCGTGTTTATTCGACTGCTCATTGTGCAAATGCAGGCAGGCGTCGCGCGCCCCTCGCCGTACACCGCCTGCTACCACGGGTGGCGCAGCGTCCGCCATTTCCGACGAATGTTCGCTGGAGGGTTCCCATACGGCTGTGACGATCCCCAGCATGGCGAGGAAGTCGATAATTTCATTCTCCTCGTTGCTTACCCGTGTCATTTGATCCGCGTCGTCAGCATCGTCTGGCAGCAAACCAAATGCAGGAAAGCTCGCCAGATTCCCGTCGGGCCATTGCAAGCCAGGGGCCGAAGGAAAGTCAAAAAGCAGAGCGAACCCATCTGGAGAGTTGCCCATCGACAAAAGCTTAGCCTCACTGTCTTGCCCTCCTGTATGTAAACTAACCAGTAAAAGCACGATCATCTGATCGGTTTTCGAGACAACTCCAGGGATGGAATCAATTCCGGTGTTATCCGCGCTCTTACCCTGAGCAAGCGTGATCTTGCTGTAATCGATGGCGATGGCGTGAGCACTTATCGAGAGTAGCAGTAATAGCAAAACCGCTCCAGACCGTAATAAAAATGCAGGCATCTTCATGATGTGCTTGGCCTTACGTATACCAATCCCTTGATGGAGGAAAGGCTCGAGCTAAACTCAACCTTGTAGTCGGATTGTTGCGCATCGGCGAGGAGTCAGATTCAGCTATTCAGCTAGCGGCTGTATTACGTGATGTGCCCATCGTAGCAACTTTAGCAACCGGTACAATTGGACCTTGGTACACCGTGACCAATGGACGAGCCAGCGGCGAAGTTTTTATGTTAGCTTTGGAAACCTTGGGAGTTTGCGGATTGTTGCCGCAAGACCAGTACGGCAGAGAAGCCATCACAGAAGGGATCAGTTGATGCAAAACTCGCGAGGAAAAAATAACCAGGGGTTGGTTATCTAGCAGGTGCGGAGAAGAAATACTCGCCCCCAAGTCCTGGGCCCACGCATTTAGCGAGGAGAAACGTTGGACTTGGTTTTCGATCTAAGGAATTAAACTGCCTGTGCTTTATACGATACACTTGGGCAACTCAGGTGCAGTTAGCGTCTTAAGAGAGTTCAGCACAGCCGCTGAGCCTCTGCCGGCGGGGATACGCCTCGCTCAAGGTTCTTCATCACTTCATGGGCTCCATGATCCTTGTCCCTGGGATCCTTGGCCCTGCGCCCCCGGTACCCATTATGTCAGTTGCCCCATTCTGCCGCTTTGATAATCGGAGATTGCCTGTCTGATCTCTTCGGGACTATTCATGACAAACGGACCGCTCCCGCTAATCGGCTCGTCAATCGGTTCACCAGAAAGCAGCAGCATGGACGCATCTTGCGAGTTTTCTATACTGATGTGGTCGCCAGCTCGCCCGAATAGGCCAACCTCCCCGCGACCGACCTCTTCTCCGCCGGTTATGCTAACCGACCCTTTGAGCACTACTGCAATCGTTGTGTAACCCTCGGGTACTGGCAGAGATAATGGGGTAGCGGTCCCTATTTGCACATCCCACACATTGATAGGCGTAAATGTCTGCGCCGGTCCTTTTACGCCCTGGCATTCGCCCGCAATCACCCGCGCGTGTCCTTTTCCGCCCGGAAGAATCACCGTGGGTATCGCACGGTTTTTAATGGTCTGGTAACGCGGCGGGGACATTTTGTCCTTTGCAGGTAGATTAACCCACAGTTGCACCATCTCAAGCACTCCGCCCTGCTGAGCGAAGTTTCGTCCGTGAAATTCCTCATGAATAATGCCTGAGGCTGCAGTCATCCATTGCACGTCGCCAGGGCCAATTTTCCCGCCGCGGCCAGAACTGTCACGATGTTCGACTTCGCCGCTATACACGATCGTTACTGTCTCAAAACCTCGATGTGGGTGGGGCCCTACACCTAGGGATTTTTGTGTCGCGGGAAATTCAGTTGGACCAGCATAGTCAAGAAGCAAAAAGGGGCTGGTCGTCGGCCCCAGGTCCGGATAGGCGAAAAGCGTCCGTACCGGAAAGCCGTCACCCACCCAGTGTTGACCTGCGCCGCGCAGGACGCGTGTCATAGTTTTAGGTGCTGCTCCAACTGTATCGTTCGGTGGCATGACATGGCTCCAGATTCGTGACTACTGATACTAATTAATAGCCGATTTCGAAAACACGTTCAACACAACCACCCCAGCAATGATCAGACCCAGCCCAACGATGGCGGGACCATCGAGGGATTGCCCGAGAACAAGCCAGGCAATCAGCGTAATAAGCACAATTCCTCCCCCAGACCAGATTGCGTACGCGATCCCTACCGGCATCGTCTTCAAGGTGAGGGATAAGAAGAAGAACGCGGCGGAATAACCAGCGATGACAAGCAGTGATGGCCATAGCTGTGTGAAGCCAGCGCTCGACTTCAACGCTGAGGTAGCAACCACCTCGCTGATAATGGCGATTGAAAGAAATAGCCAATGACTCAAATCTTGGTTCCCCCTGCGGCGCCTACATTATAGTAAGGAATACGTCGCCGCGGGAGTTGATCCACCTCGGACCCACCGCACTGTGCCCTACCGTACTGACGTTAGCGCATTTCCTTCCAATACTAATTGTCCTCGACGATTTCAAGGGGGAATCGTGGCTCAAGTCGTCCGTTTAATATAAAAAGGGGGAAGCGTGCGGCTTCTTTTAATCTTCGCGATTACGTTGTCTTGTATTTCCGTTGTCAGGGCTGAGATACCTAATGACTCATATATCGCGGGTTATGCTGCGGGTGTCTTAAAACATAGTTTCAAAATCGATCACCCTTCGTTAAAGGTGCTACATGGGATCATTACCCTTCCGGCGGACAAGATACCGACAGAAGAACGCGCGAAGGTGTTACAGGCTCTCTCGGAGATACCCGGCGTTACCGCGGTAAAAGTTGAGGCAAGTACCCCGCCACCATCCATAGCCGCTGCCCCCGCGCCAGATAAAGTGCCGGATGAAGCAATCACCGAGGAAGGTGCACCGGCCAAAGGTGCGATTCTTCTCCCGACCGGGATGTTACCGGAAGGACATTTGTTCAAACCCCTCCTGGCCGATCCCCGATGGGCCCATTTCTCCGCTGCCTACCGCAATTATGTCGGCAACAACATTGATGGGAATAATAACGGGTCGGTGAGTTTCGGTGAAACAATACCATTCTACCGTGCCAATTTAGGCAAATACTCTGCCCAGTGGGAAGCGGGACTCCAGGCCGCAGTCTTTAGCGATTTCAATCTTGGGGCACCTTCGTCCGATCTCATCAATTCCGACTTTATTGCCTCTGCATACGCAAGTGTTAGAGCAGGCCAGGTGTCCGCTTTTGCCCGTGTCTATCACCAAAGTTCGCACCTTGGCGACGAGTTTCTGCTGCGAAGGCTGACCGACGTGGAGCGCATCAATCTTAGCTATGAAGGAGCGGATCTCAGGCTGTCCTATGAGCTTCCGTATGGGTTGCGGGTATATGGCGGCGGAGGGGGGATCTTCCACAAGCAGCCTTCTACGCTTAAGCCGTGGATGATTCAGTACGGCATGGAGTTCAGAAGTCCGTGGCGGATCGAAGTCCTGTCAATACGCCCGGTTGCCGCGGTGGACATAAAAAACCACGAACAAAATAACTGGAATGCCGATGTTTCAGCAAGAGCCGGGATTCAGTTGGACCGGTTTCAATCTTTCGGCCGAAGACTTCAGTTCCTCGTCGAATATTTCCACGGCAATTCTCCTACCGGCCAATTTTTGAGACAGCGAGTCGACTATTTGGGAATTGGGGCGCACTATCACTTTTAAGATGATCCACCTCAACGGCGTCGTGTAAATCTCGAGGCACATGCACCTCAACCATAAGCGAACTTAATCGCCTTCGGGTGAGCTGCCGAGGTTGCCCCTCTGATGGACAGTACGATCGACATATTCCCGGGGGTAGACCCTACCGTACGTGATGAGCTGGCTTCAACCTTCCGTTGTGGTCTTATTCTGCGATCCACCGGCGCGTACACTAGGGAACCTCTGAATATCTCCCGGACGGACGCGACGGCGGCTTCGCGGGATGTGATGCGCGGAAGGCGACAGCGCAAACGGCGAAAACGTGAATGGCTCATCCAATAATTTGCCCTTTCGCTAGCAGCCTGACAAAGCCACTCACCTACAGAACTCCGTCCCAGCGGGTTGCTGGTAGAATCGGGTGGTAACGGCGTGATATCAAACTCCCTGGCATCGAAGCTTAAACCGCGACGTGCGTAAGACGTAGGCGCCTTGTGAGTTCCGGAGGCGTTTTCAGGGGTGCCCTAGAAGCCATACAGGATTGTTATTTCCAGCACATGCCCAACACCATCTCCCGCGGCTTCCCGCCAAGTGCTTTCGATACCCTGACTAGTTACGGCATCCATCCCGTGCTGGCGCGGGTCTATGCGGCCCGAGGTATCGAAGAACCCGGGCAACTTGAGGTGGACTGGTCCCGATTGGTCCCATTCGGGCGCCTGAAAAATATTTGCCAGATGGCGAGATTTATCGCAGACGCGATCGCCGCGCGCAAGCGCATGCTGATAGTCGCGGACTATGATTCGGATGGTGCCACCGCTTGTGCCGTTGGCATACGCGGGCTGAGAAAGTTCGGCGCAATCGTAGATTATCTCGTCCCCGATCGCTTTGAATATGGATATGGCCTCACCCCAGAGATCGTTCGGCTCGCAAGCGCTGTAAACCGTCCAGATATATTGATTACAGTTGACAACGGTATCGCGAGCGTGGAGGGCGTAGCTGAAGCCAGGCGGCTCGGCATGGAGGTCTTGGTTACCGATCATCATCTGCCAGGAGATGAGCTGCCCGATGCCGCCTTGATTGTGAATCCTAACCAGCCGGGGTGCGATTTTCCCAGCAAGCACCTCGCTGGCGTAGGCGTAATATTTTATCTAATGCTCGCGTTGCGGGCAGAATTGCGCGCGAGAGCGGCATTTGCCTCCGAAAAAGAGCCTAATCTTGCCGAATTGCTTGATCTCGTAGCGCTCGGCACTGTAGCGGATGTGGTGAGACTCGATAATAACAATCGCATACTCGTGCATTACGGATTACGGCGTATTCGCGGCGGGCGAGCCTGCCCAGGGATTAATGCTCTGCTGCAAGTTGCCCAGCGAGATTTCAGCCGCGCATCCGCCTATGACCTGGGTTTTGCGCTGGGCCCAAGATTGAATGCCGCGGGACGGCTTGAGAATATGTCGCTCGGCATTGACTGCCTCGTCACGGACGACGAATCCGATGCTTTGGAAATTGCTCATCAACTTGACTCGCTTAACCGCAAACGTCAGGAGATCGAAGCGAACATGCACGATAGCGCTCGAGTCTTGCTGGGGGATGAGCTGCCGGTTGGGCACTTGGCAGACGGGGAAATTCAGCCGCGGAATATCCATAGCCTGAGTCTATTCGATCCCGGCTGGCATCAGGGCGTAATCGGCATACTGGCCTCGCGTATTAAGGACAAATATTACCGTCCTGTCATCGCATTTGCGCCCGGCAGCAATGGTGAGATAAAAGGATCAGGCAGATCCATTCCAGGATTTCATTTAAGAGACGCGCTGGACCTAATCTCCAAACGCTATCCCGGCCTTTTGCTCAAATTCGGGGGACATGCCGCTGCAGCCGGCCTTACTTTACATGCGCGCGACTTTGAAAAATTTCGTGATGTGTTCGAGCAGACAGCACAGGGGTTGCTCGCGCCCGCCGATCTCAAGCATGTGATCGAAACCGATGGTGACCTGGACGAGTCCGAACTCAATCTCGAACTGGCCGTGCAACTTACCCAACAAGTATGGGGACAAGGTTTCGCGCAGCCCACCTTCAGTACCTGCTTCTGCGTAGTGGATCAGCGCGTAGTCGGTAAGAGACATCTGAAACTAAAGCTTAGCAAATCCAGTAACAAAACTGGGGCCCACACTTCAGAAAAGCGGGGACGCCTGTATGATGCCATATTGTTTTCCTCAACGATTACGCTACCTGAGGTAATACATGCCGTCTACCGATTGCAAGTGAATGAGTTCAACGGCAATTCCACCCTGCAATTTATTGTGGACCACTGGTCTCAGGCGGATGCTTAAGGAGGCTCTTAACAAGTCCTCCGTGGAACCCGTTGCTTTGGCTTCAACTGCAATATATAACGTGTTTCTCGCTTATGGAACGCAGGCAAACCTGATGCGGGTACTGCCACATAATTTCGGTCTTTTCAGAGGGCAACCACAAATCCGAGGGTTTGCTGCCCGTTTACCATAGTATCGCAGGAAGATGTCTTTCAAGCTGACCGTCCCCCCACCCGGCTCCACGATCCGATATGGCCATTTTGATGGCTCTGGTGATTCGCTCGCACTTGCGCAACTGGCGCAACAGGCAAAACCCATTGTTATCATTACCGCAAACGCGCTCGATGCGCAGCGGCTCCTGGAAGAAATTCCCTTCTTCGCACCGGAATTAAGCACTCGCCTGCTGCCGGATTGGGAAACACTGCCCTACGACACCTTCTCCCCTCATCAAGACCTGATATCCGACCGGCTTGCCACGCTTTATCAGCTTATGAGCGGGACTTGTGACATCCTCATCGTTCCCGTCACTACGGCCCTATACCGCATGCCGCCCCCGGAGTATCTCGCTGCGCATACTTTCTTTCTCAAGCGGGGTGATACCCTCAATCTGGCGACGCTGCGGCGTCAAATGACTTTGGCCGGCTACAGCCACGTTACCCAGGTGCTGTCGCCCGGCGAATATAGCATTCGAGGTGGCCTGGTCGACCTATTCCCGATGGGAAGTCCGCTGCCCTATCGCATCGACCTGCTGGATAACGACATCGAGACTATCCGTACGTTTGATGTGGATACCCAGAGAAGTGTTTATCCGGTCAGTGAGATCCGTTTATTGCCGGCGCGCGAGTTTCCCCTCGACGAGGAAGGCCGCACCCGGTTCCGTGGCAGCTTCCGCGAAAAGTTTGAGGGTGATCCATCCAAAAGCCGTGTCTATAGAGACATCAGCAAAGGTGGAACCCCGGCGGGCATCGAATATTACCTGCCACTATTTTTTGATCACACAGCGACGCTGTTCGACTATTTACCGCCGACCATGCTGCTATGCCTGCACCGTGAGATTTACCCTGCGGTGGAAAACTTCTGGAATGACACGCAGACGCGTTACCAGATGCTCCGCGGCGACAATGACCGGCCGCTACTGAAGCCCGCCGAGTTATTCGTCACCACAGATGCGTTCTTTGGAGCATTGAAGCCCTACTCACGCGTCGAACTCCAGTTCGGTTCTCAAAACTCCGACGTCGTAGCCCAGAATCCGACCGCACCGTTACCTCCTCTCCAGATCGACCGCCGCTCTGACCACCCCGCTGAGAAACTGTCCGCATTTATATCGGATTTAACCGCTGCCCCCCCCGGTGGACGCGCATTACTTCTGGCGGAAAGCGTGGGCAGACGGGAACTGATCGCTGACCATCTACGGCAATATCAGCTGTATCCCGATATATGCGATAGCTACGCGCAATTTCTGACGAGCAAAGCAGCCTTCATGCTTGGGGTAGCGCCTCTGCACAACGGTTTCCTCTGCCCTGGTGAGGGGCTGGCCCTCATCACGGAGAGTGAGTTATACGCCAGACATCTGCATGGCCGACGTGAACGGGATTCTCGTAAAGCAGCCGCAGTGACCGACGCAATGCTGCGGGACCTTTCAGAGATCAAGCCGGGTGATCCAGTGGTACATGAACAACATGGCATCGGCAGGTATCTTGGGCTGGTGAGCATGGATATGGGGGATGGCGCGACAGAATTCCTGTCACTCGAGTACGAAGGCGGCGATAAGCTCTATGTGCCGGTTTCGCAATTGCATCTTATCGGGCGATATAGCGGAGCATCTCCCGAAGCCGCACCGATGCACAAGCTGGGCAGCGGTCAATGGGATAAGGCAAAGCGCAAAGCGATGCAACAGGTACGCGATACGGCTGCGGAGCTTCTCAACCTTTATGCCCAGCGCAGCGCACGCCGAGGTCACGCATTTCGTTTTAGTCGACACGATTACGAGGCATTTGTCGAAGGGTTTGGCTTCGAGGAAACACCCGATCAGGCCGCAGCCATCGACGCCGTCATCGAGGACTTGAGTTCAGATAAACCGATGGACCGGTTGATTTGCGGCGATGTAGGTTTTGGCAAAACCGAAGTGGCCTTGCGAGCCGCATTTATCTCTGTAGCCGATGGGAGACAAGTAGCAGTCCTGGTGCCAACGACCTTGCTGGCCGAACAGCATTTTCAGAATTTTTCGGACCGCTTCAGCCTGTTAGCGGATGAATGGCCAATCAAAATCGCCGAACTATCGCGCTTCCGCTCTGCTAAAGAGCAAACTCAGGCACTGGCAGGACTGGCGAATGGTGCCATCGACATTGTCATCGGCACCCACAAACTTATTCAGAAAGGCGTGAAATTCAAAAACCTGGGTTTGGTGATCATTGACGAGGAACACCGCTTTGGCGTGCGGCATAAGGAGCAATTGAAAAGCCTGCGGTCGGAAGTAGATGTGCTAACGCTCACGGCTACACCTATCCCCCGCACCCTGGCAATGTCGCTGGAAGGGCTGCGCGAATTTTCCGTGATTGCAACCGCGCCGCAGCGAAGACTGGCCATCAAGACGTTCGTCAGCCGTTTTTCCGAAGGAGTTATGCGTGAGGCCTGTTTACGCGAACTAAAACGCGGCGGTCAAATTTATTTCTTGCACAACGAGGTTGGCACCATCCAGACAATGCATGACAGACTGGCGCGACTTCTTCCGGAGGCGCGCATCAATGTTGCACATGGGCAAATGCGAGAACGCGAGCTGGAACACGTGATGAAAGATTTCTACCAGCAGCGTTTCAACCTGCTTCTCTGCACAACCATCATCGAGACCGGCATCGATGTTCCTACCGCCAACACCATCATTATCAATCGGGCCGATAAATTCGGCCTGGCGCAGTTGCATCAATTGCGCGGACGCGTCGGTCGTTCCCACCACCAGGCCTACGCGTATTTGCTGGTTCCGGAGGAAGAGGCACTTGGCGCTCAGGCGAAAAAACGCCTCGAAGCCATTCAAACCATGGAAGAGCTGGGCGCAGGCTTTTATCTTGCCATGCATGATCTGGAAATCAGGGGAGCGGGTGAAGTGCTGGGCGAATCGCAAAGTGGCGAGATGCAGGAGATCGGTTTCAATCTCTACGCCACCATGCTCGATGCCGCGGTCCAATCGCTGAAGGAAGGCAAAGAACCCGATATTCAGCATCCGCTGCGCGTTGCGACCGAGATCAATTTGCATGTACCCGCATTGTTACCGGAAGACTACTGCAGCGACGTACATGAGCGCCTGATACTATACAAGCGTATGGCCAACTGTACCAACGATGAGCAATTGGATGAGATTCAGGTAGAATTAACAGACCGCTTCGGCCTCTTGCCCGACCCCGTCGGGGCCTTGCTAGACTGTCACCGCTTGCGTATTGCAGCGACACCGTTGGGAATTACTCGCATAGAAGCCACTCCCGACTACATCCAGGTGCAGTTTACTCCCAATCCGCCTGTCGATGCCGGCAGAATCGTGGCATTCCTCCAACGCAGCCGTGACCATCAGCTTGCCGGTCCTGACCGCCTGAAGATAAAAACCCAGATTGCGAAGGTCCGCGATCGCGTGGTTCGGATAAAAGGCCTGATCGCCGAGTTGAGTTAGTGACAATCTTGGGTGGTCCAGAGGAAGTGCAACGACGCGGCTAACGAATGCATATAAAAAGCAGCGGCAGTGCTTTATAAAAAACCCTTTTTCAATTGCTGCTTTTCCGATAATTATTTTTCATTCGCGGTATAACTCGTCCGTTAAGCTAGACTATTTGCCCTTTTGCAAAAGTGTACCAATAGTGTTCAAGAGCATTAAGAGCAAGATCGTAGTATTCGCAGTCATGGCGACGCTTGTCCCGTCGCTGGGGCTGGGACTGCTCTCGTTCAGGCAAAATGAGGCGCAGATCAGCGATAATGTCGCCCGCGAGCTTCGCGCTCTCACTAATTATGCTATCCGTGAAATAGAACTCTGGGTCGAGAAGCGCGTACACGAGACGCAGGTCACCTCCGCATCTATCGTAGTGGTTGAAGGGTTGGCGACGGCTGACCGGCCCGCGAGCACCCCCGGCAAAAATCCCGCAGCTGTGGGTCACTATCTCCGCTCGGTACAGAAAAAACTCGACACAATACTGGAACTCACGGTTGTAAACGCAGCCGGAGAAGTCATAGCCAGCAGCGCGGAAACACCGGAGCCTGTGGCAATCCCGAGCAGCTGGCCGCAAACGCGCCTGATAGCTGCACCGCACTGGAACAAGCAATATGAAGCTCCGACGCTGAGCGTCGCAGTTCCAGTATTGTCATATGGCGATGTGCTGCTAGGCGCAATGGTCGCCGTGCTTGACCTGCGCAACCTGAAGCCCTACCTGAAAAGTGCGACAAAATCCCCCCCCGGTGAAGTGCTGCTGCTTGATTCAAATGGCAGGACGCTCGTCAGCAGTTATGACGACGAGAACAAGTTGACACAGCTGGATTCTGCATTGCTGAGCCAGCTTCGGGAACAAGCGGGCGACTCCATCGCATTTCACGGTCTGACGCACCCGCAAGTCATCGGATTGGCAGATGTCGCTCCCCAACTTTCGATCACGGTTCTGGCGGAACGGGATCGCGCCGAGGTTTATGGAGCATGGATCGAACTGCGCAATATCTTTCTGGGGCTGGTGGCCGCGCTCGTGCTCGTTGTGACAGCCGTCGCGTTCCAGATGGGGCGCTCCATCGTGTTGCCGTTACAACGGCTGATGCGCGCAGCTGACCGTATTGCAGCGGGAGATCTTGAGGTACGACTCAGCGCGACGCGCAGCGACGAGCTCGGTCATCTTACGCAGGTGTTCAACCAGATGACAGACCGGCTGCGCCATAGTCACGCCAAAATCATGGCTACCAATGAAGCAATGCAACAACAGAATGAGGTCCTGAAAACGCTTTCGATTACCGATAGCCTGACTGGCCTGTACAACCGCAGCAAGCTTGATTCAATCTTGACCGATCAGCTCGCGCGCTTCAAACGCAGCCATCGGCCGTTTACATTGCTGATGCTGGATATTGATCATTTCAAGACGCTCAACGATACTTATGGCCATATTGCGGGAGATGAAATCCTCGCGGCCGTGGCCCGGATACTTCTTCAGTCGATACGCAGCATCGACTATGCCGCACGCTACGGTGGGGATGAGTTCATCATAATCCTTACTGAAACTTCGGCAGAACTTGCCACGAATACTGCGGAGCGAGTTCGTTCTCAGGTAGAAGCCTTGTATCCCACGGTTAAAGGCACGGAAATCGCATTAACAGTCAGCATCGGCATAGTAGAGCCTCGGCTGGAGGACATGACGCCAACCGAGGTATTCGCGAGCGCTGACTATGCACTCTATGAGGCAAAGCGTGCGGGTCGCAACCGTGCCTATTGTCCTCTTCTGATAAAATCGGAAGCCTAAGGCGCGCGTAACGTTATTAAACCTCAGGGTTTGCCCACCTGTGCTTCCACCAGTGTATTCAACACCCATCCCGCTCGTCCATCGGCTGTCATCACGTACAGCCAATCGCCGCGATAGGCCTCCGCGATCATGAGTGCATCCCGTTTTAACGTCGTGACCAAGGGGGCGCTTAAGCCCGGCTTCTGCCGCAGATTGCTGTTGCTGGTTGTACGCAGCGGAATGGGAACCTGCAACGATACCGTGAGCTGATCCGAAGTTTTGCGCGTGCGGTTGTTCGTTACCATATCGATATACTCACGAGCCTGCGCAGCGTGATCCATCGCGGAGGCATAGTTCTCCTCCGCATAGGAGGTGGTAGCGGCGTTGAGGAGCCGCTGTGCCTGCGTTTGCAAAATCTCCTCGGACCCTGCCATAGGGGACGATTTCAGATTCCCCATCATCATTTCAACTTCCGCAATAGCCGAGGCGGCGGCAGGGCGCGTAGCCAAACGCCGGAGCTTGACCTGGGCCTGAGCGGCCAGACTGCTTGTTTCCTGCAATGTCTTGGCCTGATCCTGCTGCCTGGCCTGCTGACTGCGGATCTGCGCATCTTTCTCTGTCAGCACCTTCTGCAAGCGTTCAATTTCTTGCTGCTGCGCGTCTTTTTCAGCTTCGAGCTTTTCAAGTTCAATTTCGCACTGTACCTTCGCCCGTGCTTCGGGAACGGCAGCCACGGTCTCGGGCTCAGGCTCGGGAATGCTTGATTTAATAGGAATACCGCACCCCGCAATGTTCAAACCCAGTAGCAAAAGAAATATCCCTTCTCCGATATGCCGCAGCTTTGCAATCGCCACCTTGCGCTGGTTCCAAAATCCCATTGACTTGCTTATCTCCCGATCTTGACGATCCTGCCGTTTACTATACGGCCGTCCCACGTGAATATGGAATGCATTTTTGCCCGATGATATAAATCGTGGAACGCGATCTGAAATCCCTCAATTGGTGCGGCCATTGCCTGGGGAAGCTCTGGAGCCAGAAATTACGGCGGCAATAGGGATACTTGAGTGCGCCTCTACTTTAGCCAGGATTACTGGCCACTGGAATCACCCTGCCGGCAGCGAGCTTGGCTCGCTCCCTCGCCTCTACGGTGTCGATTCCGTTCGCCAGTGCCACACCCATGCGGCGCTTGGAAAATGACTCGGGCTTGCCGAACAGTCGCAAGTCGCTCCGCGGCACGCGCAGTGCTTCGTCCACACCCGTGAAGGCAATCGCCGGCTCGTTCATCTGTCCATAAATTACGGCGCTTGCGCCCGGCTCCCGTAGGCCCGCATTCACTGGCAGCCCAAGTATGGCACGCGCGTGGAGCTCGAATTCGCTCTGAACCTGGCTGCACATCGTTACCATGCCGGTATCATGCGGACGCGGACTAACCTCGCTAAACCATACGTGTTCGCCCTTTACAAATAGCTCCACCCCGAAGACCCCCAATCCGCCGAGATTACCGGTAACCTTTCCGGCGATCTCACGCGCTCGCCGCAACGCGAGTAGGGGCATCGGCTGCGGCTGCCAGCTTTCCACGTAATCACCGTCTATCTGAACATGACCGATCGGTTCGCAATAATGCGTTTCCACTTCGCCGCTGGCATCCATGGCGCGTACTGTAAGTAGTGTTATCTCGTATTCAAAAGGAATAAAACCCTCAACAATGACTCGCCCCTGGTTTACCCTGCCGCCGCTCACGGCATAGTTCCAGGCTGCTTCGACCTGTTCCGGGCCATTGACAGTCGACTGACCTTTACCCGATGAAGACATCACCGGCTTTACAATGCAGGGGTACCCGATGCCAGCTTCTGTTGCCGCCCGCAGTTCTTCCAGGCTGCGGGCGAAAACATAGGGTGAAGTGGGCAAGCCTAATACCTCCGCCGCGAGGCGGCGGATCCCTTCGCGATTCATGGTAAGCTGCGCAGCGCGCGCCGTTGGGATGACGCGCGCAATTCCCAGGCGCTCGATTTCCATCAGGGCGCTGGTGTCCAGTGCTTCGATCTCTGGCACTATGATTTGCGGTCGCTCACGCTCCACTAACTCCCGCAGTGCCGCCCCGTCCGCCATGTTAATGACGTGTGCGCGATGCGCCACCTGCTGCCCGGGAGCGTTTCCATACCGATCAACAGCAATTGTTTCTATGCCCAGGCGTTGCAACGCGATGATGACTTCTTTGCCGAGTTCGCCGCTACCGAGCAACATTACCCTTGTAGCAGAGGTACTGAGAGGCGTGCCAATATTGAGAGGGTTGACCATAAGATAGGCTGATTCGGCAGCTCACTTCAAGCGATACTTTAAAAACGCAAGTGAGATTATATCTTCTGGCAACGGATTAGGTAATTCAATTCATCCCAACCCATGGGTTTCCGGAATTCGATATGGAAGTGCTTGGCGATTACTGGCAGAATACTGAGCCGGGGAAACATCCCCTTTCGGGGCCATATGTCGGAACCCTTACCCTGGTTCACCGGCAACGGCCCATCCGATATTTCCCGCAGAGTTGCGGCATGGGTCTATTCCGTTCCGGTCTTCCGGTCAACTGATTAAATCCGGTCCTGAATCATCTTAATCTTCTTTGCTCTGCTCGAAAATGGCTGGCTATAAACAAGTAAAAAATATATGAACCTAATCATCCAAGGAATGGAAGTCGAAAACAGTGACCTGCGCGAATTGGCGAAACTCGCGGGTGCGAACCATATCGAACGCATCACCGGCGAGGCTTTTCGGCTGAGAAACGCAAGCCGGCGGGAGCATATTTCCGAATACTGTGCCGAAGCGGAACTCGATTTCGCTTTCGTGGAACCAACGGTTCAGCTGAAAGACTTTGGCCTGGTGGCAATGGACATGGACTCGACCCTGCTGGCGATCGAATCCATTGATGAAATAGCCGATATGCAAGGTGTAAAAGCGCAAGTGGCGGAAATTACACAGAGGACAATGCGAGGTGAAATTGTCTTCGCTGAAAGTTTGCGGCAGCGGACGGCGCTGCTGCAAGGCGTGGAACAGGAGGCGCTTCAATACGTTTACGATAACCGCGTCCGATTAAGCCCTGGCGCGGAAAAGATGCTCCAGCGCATGAAGTCCGCAGGACTCAAAACAATGGTCATTTCCGGAGGGTTCACCTTTTTTACTGACCGGATAAAATCCCGACTGGATTTCGATTACGCCGCCGCGAATACGCTTGATGTCCAGAATGGCAAACTGACAGGCAAAGTGTTAGGGGAAATCATTGGGGAACATGGAAAAGCGGAAGTGTTGAATAAAGTGCGGGAAGAACTCGGATTGAAACGCGAACAAATCATTGCCATAGGTGACGGCGCCAACGACCTTAAAATGATGGATGCGGCCGGCGTCAGTGTTGCGTACCATGCGAAGCCCGTTGTCCAGGCGAAGGCAACATATGCGATAAATCACGTCGGCCTGGACGGGATAATTAATTTGTTCGAATAGATTGCACTTTCGCGATAGACCCCGATCCACGACGGGACGATATGAAGCGCGCCAACTAGGTCAATAGCTGAATGCGGCCTCTACCAGATAGGTACGTTGCGGATAAGGATGGAAAACGAAAGCCTTGTCATTGTTTAGATTGCTAATGCCAAACGAAAACCGGCTTTTCAGGCCATTCTGGAATCTATGCCGGTAGCTGGTTTTAAAGTCCATGAAAAAGAAATCACTTTGGGCGCCGAATACATTGTTTACACGGTCCCGATTATCCAGATCGTTGAACGAATCGCTGGTGTAACGCCCGGAAAGCGAAATATCCCAGGCTTCCGTAGCATTATAAGTGGCAAAGAAATTTGCACGCCAGTGGGGTAAGCGAATACGCTGTTTACCGGTAAGATTAAAACTGTCCGGGCCGGGTTGACCCTGGAGCGGTAATGGATGGTTAGGTGCCGTGAAGTCGACCAACGGCCCCTTGTCCACTTTCGCATTCATCCATGTACCGTTGAACATGAAATCGAATTTCGAGCCAAGGATGCGGCGCTGGTCAAAGATAAGCTCAACGCCGGTAGTGCTCGTCTGATCAATATTCTGGAATGCGCTGGTTGTGAGTACACCTGAAACCGTTTGTACTTGCTGGATAGCATCCTTTATATCGTCGCGAAAAGCATTCACACGAATGTAGCCCTTGGGCAACCCGTATTCAATCATGAAGTTGTGATGGACGCCATTCTCGGGCTTGAGCAGCGCATTGGCGGTAAGAATACTCGTGGGCGAACTGAGCGATTGATAAAGCTCGGCAATCACCGGAAAACGATGCGCCCGGCCGAACGAATAGCGGTATTTCCATTGTCCCGGCTCATAACCCAAAGAGACCTTGGGTGAAAGTGCCGATTCGTCACGGTCAGGCACTGGAGTGCTTCCAACAACCCCTTTGGTGGCGGCCCACCATTCCTGACGCACGCCTACCGTAACATCCCAACCCGGCAAGAAACGGAAGGCCGATTGAGCAAACATTGCATGCGTTGAAGTCTGACCATCGTTATTTCTGCCTGGTTGTAATGCTCCGCGAGTCAGGGTGGCATAATCAAGCAAGGAATATTGGCGGAAACTCAAGTTGTATTGGTCAAAGTGGTATCCGGCCATGAACGATACCTTTTCATTTCCAAGCAATACCGGCGCGCTCAGCTTGAGATCGTAGTTTAGCCAACTGAATTTCTTGAAGTCCTGAAGCTGTCCCGCGCCGGTATTGCCCGGATCGCTGGCATTGAAAAAGGCTGAGGCGCGGATATCCTTGAGGACATCGAAATGGCTGATGGTGGTATCGATATTCCAGTTGGGGGTCAGCGCGCCACGAAGTTGCAGGCCAAGATTGAGCGTTTCGCGCTTATCCTGGCTTCCCCCAAGCCCCCGCTGCACAACATCGAACCGGGTACCGCCCAGGGAAGCGTCACCCGGCGCGCAACAAGGTATTGCCGGCCCTCCCCAGTAAGGGGCGCCAGTTGTGGTGCCGGCCAAGTAGTTCTGCGGGCGGTTTTGGTTGCGTGTCCGGTCCTCGTAAGCCACCGTAAAAATAGCCTGAAGATCGGCCGTAATGTCATAACCGAATTTACCCTTGAACAGGTGTGTATTCACCTTCTCGGGGCCGGTATCGCCATAAATAATGCTTGGCGTGCCGCGCGTATCGGGCGTTCGGATGCCGCCCGTCACCGGCACCGGTGATCCCGTCGGATCATTAGACAAACCAGTGTTATCGATGAAATAAGACTGTGGGTGCCCTTGGGCTTCGAGGCGATTGTAGGCCAGGAATACCGTAAACTGATCCTTGATCCGATTGCCATAGGATACATATTGCCGGTCGCCGATGAATGTTCCTTTATCCGGTCCATAGAGCTTATAGGGTTGAATAAAGAGGCTGCTCTCGACGTAGAACTCCTGCTTGCGCGGCATACGCGTCTTTATGTTCACCACCCCCCCGATGGAGTTACCGCTATACTCGGCCGAGAAGGGTCCGTAAACAATGTCAACGGAATCGATTTCATTTGGGCCGACCATTGACCAACGCGGGGCGCCATTGAAGGACGCCTGCAGGAAGTTATGCAATGGCAACCCATCTGCATAAACCATGTTGCGGGCTGTCGAGAACATGTCGGCCCCGCGGATACCCAGAACTCCGTTCGGATCGCCGACGTAGCGCTGGCGGATTTGCAAGCTCGGCATGTACTTCAACACCTCTTCCGTGGTCTGGGCATTCTGGCGCTCGATCTGCGCCCTGGTCACTCGGACAGAAGGTGAGGTGTAATGTGAATCCTTTTCAGTCTCCCCGGTAACAACCATTTCCTTGAATACCGTTTCTTTCACCTCCGCAGGAGGCTGCTTGGCAGGTTTTGCATCTGAGCCCTTGGTTGAATCGGCGGGCGCTGGCGCTCCTTGCACGTCCATACCCGGAGGCGAAACAGGCGGAGCTTTTGGTTCGGCCAATTGACTCAGATTCCAGCTCGATGAGGTACTTGTGTTCGGCTGGGCGCTTTGCCCACCGACACTGGAACTAGACTGGGGTACTGCGCTGATCCGTCCTTCCGTGCCGGCAGAACTTATAAGATTCTTTTCTGTTGAAGTGTTTTTTGGTTGCCCGGGTTCGTCAGCCGCGAAGGCTGAAGACGTCGATAGCAAGCTCGCGAAGGCGAGAGCAATAGGTTTCATTTTCGTATTTTTTGTTTTCTAGCCCGGCCTTACCGACAAGACCAGGCGGACCCATATTGAAGTGAATAATCAACTCCGCAGCTACAGAGCATTTAACGGGTCAACTGGAGCGTCGCGCAGTAACTCGCTCGATCGGCAGGATACGCAACCCTTCTTTCGCTGTGTTCCATACTATCAAGACCTTCTTGCCATCCATCAGCGGGACGGGATAGTCTGTCGTTCCGGCGGATTCCATCAGGCGGAGGGGTTCGCTCCATGATGCGCCGCCATCGTGCGAAGACATCATCTGGACTGAATAGGATTGTCCATCAAACTCGCGCCACGTAAGAAGAACGGTTCTATCCGCAGTGGCCACCGCCGCATGGTTAGGTTGTGCTGCGGGATTTCCGACCGGCATGGGCTTTGATTCCCAATCGCCGCTAATACGCTTGTAGAACAACCCTTGACGCGCCGTGCCGTTGGTAAACCAGACTAGATGGATTTGCCCCTGGCGATCTGCAGCGATGCTTGCCCCGTTGTGGGGGCATGCATCAATTCGCCAGTCGTCATCCGTGGCACGTCGTACGCCGCCTTTATCCAGATTCGCGACGGCGAAATCGCGCGTATTGGTACCGAAAATATGCCGCCATAAGACCACGGGTCCCTCCCTGGTCCAGGCAAGCGAAGTGCGGCAACATTCACAGGTATGCTCCTGAAATTTGCGGTTCGCACGAAAAGTTGCACCATTGTCGAACGATTGCGCCGTGTAGATCGAGACGCCCGAAAACTCCTCATTCCTTTCATTCGCCGCGTCCCGGTCACGTCTATCCAGCCATGCGACTATCACCCTGCCCTCGCCGTCGATTGCGAGCGAATCGAAACGATGGCTGGTGATACGCCCATCGTCGTTCAAAGTCATCGGTTGTGTAAAAGTTCGCCCTGAGTCTTTCGAGTGCGCGAAACGCACGTTGCCCGCATATTTCTGCGGTAGCGACTGTACCCAGGTCAAAAGTACGGTGCCATCACGCGCAACCGCGATTTTTGGACGGCTTTCCCCATCCGCCGAGATATTTTCCGGCTCGGGCGTGATCACAACCGGGACGGAAAAATTTATTCCATTATCATCCGACCACGAAACCAACAGGCGCTGGTTCTCAACCCTAGCAAGCCAGAGTCGCCCGTTTTGATCCAAGGTGGCGCCCACCGCGATGGTTGGCTTTGGGGGACGGACGACGTTTTCGAGGCTTTTCTCAGAGGCTGGATCTGGATGATCAGCGAACGAGATAGTCGGTACAATTGCTGCGGCACCCAGAAAAAAAAGCCCTATAGCGCGCGGACACATCACCATCTTCCTCTCCCGTATAATAGCGGGACGAGAATAATTCATTTCGTCACGCAGGGGAATGTGGCAAATTGTCGCACCCTACCGCTGCGCTGCCTGCTTATAGCGTCGCCCCGCCGCCTCCTTTTTCAATACGAGATCAACGACCGCACAACACTGCCTGTGCAAGAGCGACGGGGTGGATCGGCAAATAGAGCGGTAATTAGGCGACCCGGGCGATGGGGGCCATCCTGCCCTTGGTTGAACGCAGCCTAGACATCGCTGGAGTCAGGCCCGCTGGGGTCAGGTTGGCCCCGCACCAGCTTTTGTACCACCAGGCTTCCCACCATATCGCCCTCCACATTAACCATCGTCCGGAAGGTGTCCAGCAGACGATCGATGGGCAGAAGAATGGCGATAGCTTCAGCAGGCAAACCGACGGATTGAAGCACCAGGACCATTGTCACCATACCCGCGCTAGGGATGCCCGGCGCGCCCATCGCTGCAAGCATCGCGGAAACAAACACGATCATCTGTTGCACGAAGTTGAGTTCGATGCCCGCCAAGTTGGCAATGAACAGAGCCGCGGCCGCCTCATACAAGGCGGTTCCGTCCATGTTGAGCGTTGCCCCGAGCGGCACGACGAATCCCGCGATATCGCGTTTCACGTGCAAATGCTGTTCCACGCAACGCAGCGTGACAGGTAAAGTGGCCGAACTGGAACTGGTGGCGAAAGCCGTTATCAGCGCTTCCCGCGCGCCGCGCCAGAACTTGAGCGGTGTCATGCCCGCGACCAGATAAAGAATCAGCGGCAGTACCACCACTCCATGAAGCAATGTCGTCGCAACGACCACGACGATAAACTCTATTAGGGTGCCAAGCAGGGCCACGTCCTGAGTAGCCGCAAGCTTTGCCAGTAGCGCCATGATACCGAGCGGCGCTAGCCGCATAATCCAACCCACCAGCATCAGCATCAGCTCCAAAAACTCCTGTAGCAGAATGAGAATATTGGTGTAACGCTCGCCGCCAATTACCAATGCAATTCCAAGCAGAAGTGAAAAAACCACGACTGCCAGCACATTTCCCTGAGCCAGCGCTGCAACCGGGTTCTGAAACAACGTGTGCAGCAGTTGCGCAAAAAAACCGGAAAGCGGCATCTGCCCGGCTTGAACCCCCTGCATGGCGGATTGGAACATCTCAAGCTGCAGCCCCTCGCCGGGCCGGAATATATTAGCCGCTGTCAATCCGAGGATAATGGCCACCGCCATGGAGAACGCAAAAAAGCCCAGCGTCGCTTTCCATACGCGGTGCATCTGCCGGTGCATCCGCAAGTTGGCCACCCCGACCGCGATGGAACTAAACACCAGCGGAATCATTACCATCTTCAGCATATCGATAAACAGCGTGCCGACAAGTTCAGCGATATAAAGCCCGGCTTGCGCGGCTGGGGACTCTTTCTCAAGCATGGCAAGCCCTAGGCCCAGCAAAACGCCTGCAAATGCGCTGAAAAGAATCTGGGCGTTAAGTGATGTTCTTCTCATTGACGAGTTCGCCGTTAAATAAAATTTGCAGTCCGGAGTAACGATGTGGAATAAATATATGCTCGCAATCTGCCCATCAAGTAATCCCGCGCTACACCATGCGCTGTGTCGGCACGATAGCAGACTTCCGAAACATAAAACGCCGGTAGGAAAGGTCCGAGCAAAGTACCGAGAAACAGCGACATCCGTTTCCGGATCACGCACTATAAACCGTCTTCACCCGTAACCGAAATCAGAAGCAATATGTGCTCCGGTTATTTCAGGCATGTCGGCTTGTATTTTCAACAGTATAATTTGACATGACGACTGAGCCCTCTCTTACGCTTGTTGCCGCACCGGCACTCGCATTCATCGTGACGCTCGCCTTGGTCCGGTGGTTGATCAAAGGCAATATTCCTGTGCTTGATCATCCTAACGCCCGGTCGCTTCACACTACCGCCATTCCCAGAACCGGGGGGCTGGGCCTGCTGGCGGGAATATTGGCTTCCTGGGCGCTGCTACCTGTCGCTCCGCCGCTGGTTGTCTGGCTCGCCGTTATCGCATTGGCATCGGTCTCGTTCGCCGACGATGTTTTTGATCTTCCAGTCTGGGTACGGCTGCTTATGCACGGTGTGTGTGCGGTCTGGTTCTCAACTTCGCTGATAGCCGACACCAATGGCTGGCTGATGGCGATTTCTGCCGCACTTGCAGTTACATGGATGCTAAATCTCTATAATTTCATGGATGGGTCCGACGGTTTAGCTGGAGGCATGACATTGATCGGCTTTGGCTGCTATGGCGTGGCTGCCTGGTTAGCTGGGGATGAGTCATTTGCCGTCGCAAATTTCTGCGTTGCCGCGTCCGCAGCAGCCTTTCTAGTGTTCAATTTCCACCCCGCGCGAATTTTTCTGGGCGATGCAGGCTCAATTCCGCTAGGGTTTCTGGCAGGAGCAATGGGCATCATAGGATGGATGAGCGGTAATTGGCCCCCGTGGTTGCCGCCGCTGGTGTTTTCGCCATTTATTGCTGATGCTTCTGTTACTCTCCTGAAACGGGGTTGGCGCGGTGAAAAGGTCTGGCAGGCGCATCGCGAGCATTACTACCAGCGCATGGTGCAACATGGAATGGGTCATCGCAATACAGCGCTGCTCGCGTATCTACTCATGCTGGTCTCGGGTGCAAGCGCCGTGTGGGCAACGCGACAGGATCCTTCGGTTCAATATGGTGTCGGTATTGCTTGGTGCGGAGTTTATCTGATCATAATGTGTGCTTCTGACCACTATTGGGAACGCCGTTCCGGCGGCTCTTAGCATGCCACTGCGTAATCCTAATATACGCACAGTCATTGCCTTTGTTCACGACATCGCCGCGGCAGTCATGGCCTGGTGGCTCGCCTATCTGTTCCGCTTCAATTTCGACATCCCTCCCCTGTACCTGACATCGCTGAAAGAGATTCTGCCATGGCTGGTACCGATACACGCGGCGGTATTCCTCTGGTTCGGTCTATATCGCGGGCTCTGGCATTACGCTAGCCTACCGGATTTAAAGCGGATCCTGTTTGCAGTCCTGGCATCCGCGGTTGTGGTGCCGCTGGGGTTGTTCATGGTGCAGAGACTCGAGGGTGTGCCCCGAACTGTGCCGTTGCTGGCCCCGATTCTGCTTCTGTTCGTCATGTGCGGCAGCCGCCTTGCGTACCGGTCGTGGAAAGAGCATCGGCTGTACGGTCAAAATAAAACGGAAGGCAATCTCGTCCTGGTGCTCGGAGCAGGCGATGCGGCAGTCACACTGCTTAAAGAACTCACCCGCAGCGTTCAGTGGAAGGTCGTAGGTTTACTGGACGATGACCCCGCAAAACGGGGGCTGATGCTGCACGGTTTCAAAGTTCTTGGCCGGATCGACGAACTGCCGGTGATAACTCAAAGACTGGGGGTTGCACACGCCATTATTGCGATGACCTCTTTTGTTCCCGACCGGCGGCAGTCTACCCGCTCTCAACCCGACCGGCGCAAGCCGGACCGGCTCCGCCGCGACCGCCGCCGAGCGCTGGAAATATGCGCAACTGCCGGGATAAAGGCGCTTACCGTCCCCTCGTATGAGGACCTGATAAGCGGCAAAATTACGGTGTCGCAAATCCGTACTGTCGAACCCGAAGATTTGTTGGGGCGTGATCCGGTGATTCTGGACAGTGACGGCCTGCATGGCCTGCTGACCGGGAAAACGATATTGATAACAGGGGCGGGTGGCTCCATTGGCTCGGAATTGTGCCGCCAGATTCTCAAATTCGGACCGGGCCGCCTGGTTCTGTTTGAATTGAACGAATTTGCGCTCTACAACGTGGAGCAGGAATTCCAGTCAAATTTCCCGCACATTCCAATGGCCTTCACTATAGGCGATGTCAAAGATAAGGCGCGCCTGGACCAGATATTCTCACGATACAGGCCGGCGGTCGTGTTTCATGCCGCGGCGTACAAGCACGTTCCCCTCATGGAACTGGAAAACGCTTGGCAAGCCGTACTCAACAACGTTCTCGGCACCTACGTTCTTGCCCAGGCTGCGATTGAGCATGGTGCGGAAAAATTCGTGTTAATTTCTACCGATAAGGCCGTTAACCCCACCAATGTGATGGGCGCCAGCAAGCGGCTCGCGGAAATGGTATGCCAGGCAGTGCAACAATCCGCGTCCGGATCAGTGCCGTCGGGTAGTCGTCTGCAAGTACCCGGCTTCGTCATGGTTCGCTTTGGCAATGTGCTCGGAAGCGCGGGCAGCGTCATTCCCAAATTTCGCGAGCAGATTGAAAAAGGGGGACCAATCACCGTCACTCATTCTGAGATAACGCGCTATTTCATGTCCATACCTGAAGCTGCGCAACTGGTCCTGCAAGCTGGACTGATGGGGGGAAACAATGGCGGCGGGGAGATCTTCGTGCTGGATATGGGCGAACCGGTGAGAATAGCCGATCTCGCACGAGACCTCATCCGTCTTTCCGGCCTGAGCGAGAACGACATACAAATCGTCTATAACGGGTTGCGCCCGGGAGAGAAGCTCTACGAAGAATTATTGGCCGATGATGAGAGCACCTTGCCCACACCTCATCCAAAATTGCGTATCGCGCAGGCACGTCAAATCGATAAACACTGGCTCGAGGATCTGCTGGCCTGGCTTCATGAGCATCCCGTGCTCAGTGACGAAGAGGTCAAACAGGAGTTGAAAAAATGGGTGCCGGAATACTCCCGGCAGGACTCGTTACATTAACTCGGGTCGGTCATTCCCGATTCAACATTGATCAGCTTCCGGAGACGTTCGGCGATAATCAAGCGCTACCACTTTTTCTGGTTTAAGCAAGGTTTGCGAAAATTTGGCGTAAGTGCGGTTGCGTACCAGCAACTCCGCATGACGGCCCGTGTCGACAATATGGCCTTCCTCAAGCAGCACTACGGAATCAGCTCGTCGCAGGGTCGACAGCCGCGGGTCGATGACAAGTGTTGTGCGCCCTCTCGTCACGGCTTCCAAAGCTGCATCCACATAATGAGCGGATTCGGGGTCTACTGCATCGAATTTCTCGTCCAATAGCAGAATGGGTGGATCTTTTAACAAAGCTCGGGCAATCGCAATACGCAGCCGCTGATCACCTGAAAGTTTCTGCCCCTGTTCCCCAATCATTGTCTGCAACCCATGGGGCATTCTTCGGATAAATTCCGATGCATGCGCAGCTTGCGCCGCCGCGGTAATGTTTCCTTCTGTTGCCCGGCTCATGGCGCCAAAAGCAATGTTGGCTGCGATCGTGTCAGTAAACTCGGTTGCCCCAGCGGACACCAGTGCTATATTGGCGCGCAGGCTGCCCAGCGTGAGGCTACTCAGATCATGGCCGTCGAGAAGTATCTGCCCGCGTGTGGGGTTAAGGAAACGGGGCACGAGGTTCGTCAAAGTAGACTTTGCGCTGGAAGAATCCACTAGCGCCACCAATTCGCCGGGTTGGAGCGTCAACGTGATGTCCCGAAGCGGAGCATATGTTCCCATGCCGGGTCGGGAGCCGGCGCCTGCCTCGGACGTGGTGTCGGGGCCATTCTGCGGATCGGGACAGAAGCTGACGTGTACGAACTTCAACTCGCCGCGTGCTCGTTCAATGGCAATTGTTCCCTTGTCCGACTCGATGTCGTGGTCCAGCAGTGAAAAAACACTGTCGGCGGTACTCAACGAATGTTGCAACGATTCGTTCATCCCTGCGATTCGCCTTACCGGTTCCAAGAGCATTACCATACCCGCGGCTAAAGATGCAACCCCGCCGACCGTGATCTTATCCGCGAATGCATGCTGAGCCGCGACGTAGACGATGAAACCCATAACAACAGCAATTGATATCTGCACCAAGGGGACACCGAGGGACGCCATGGCCGTCCGCCTGGTCGCAGCATGGTGGATACGTTCCGCTTGCTTGCGCATGCGTTCAATTTCGTACCCCTCCGCCCCGTAGAGTTTGACCACCTGGTAATTTTCAATAGACTTCTCTAAAACATTGGATAGGCTATCGGTCGTGTGCCCCACTTCCCGTGCTATTCCCTGCATCCGCTTTCCAGCCAATCTCATGATCAGCCAAATCGCTGATGCCATCGATAATGCGACCAACGCGAGGGTCCAATCGAGATAGAACATCCACCCCAGCAATCCAACAATGGTAAACGTGTCCCTGGCCAGCAAGGTCACCACGGCCGTAAAAGCTTCCGCGAACCGCGTAGCGCCGGATGTGATCAGGGAAAATACAGCAGCATTCGGACGGCCGGCATAGCAGCATGCTGGTAGCATCAGCAGCTTGTCGAACATCTCCACTCGTAAATCCATTGCCATTCTGCTGCCGATCCAATTGATGGCATACGTGCTAATGTGACCTGCCACGCCACGCACCGCAAATAACCCGACGATCGCCAGCAAAATCATTTGCATCAATTCGAGGTTCTTTTCAGCAATAACGCTGTCCAGCATCGGTTGAATCAGCGCCACCAGCATGGGCACAGTAGCCGACATCACGACCAGGCTGCCCAGCGCCAGCATGAGCACCTCCCAATGAGGTGCAACATATCTCATTTGGCGGCGCCATAATTGGCCACTGGTGATTGTTTGCCTGTTTTGCATGGTATCTGGCAGAACCGGGAGAAGGCGAAGCCGCGAAATCTGGCAAAGCCATATTATGTCACCTGCTTTGGCAGGCGATAAGAGATGTCAGCTACCTCTCGCAGTTGAACAGGACCGTATCGCGCGGATAGGTGGAAGATCGCGGATACCCCGGCGATACCGTAGGCGCGAATGAACCTCAATTGAACTGATATTTTACGGTAAACCAGACATTGCGCTCGCGTGCGGGTAGCGCGTTGAAACTCGTGCCTGCCGAGTTACGAATTGCATAAGAAAAATACTTTTCATCGAACAGATTATTAACTGCCATGCTCAACAACAACTTATTCATCTGATGAGTGATTTTCAGATCCACCGTTACGTAGTCCGGCATACGTCGCGTCGCGGTGTTGGCCTGGTCGTTGTCGAGCACCTGTTCGCCCACGTAATTCATGGTCGTCGCCAGATTGGTATTAGAACCGAGCCGAAACGAGCCTCCGGCAGCAGCCCTGTGGCGCGGCACCAACGGAATGATGTTTCCTGAGACATCCACTCCCCCAAAGCTTCCCTCACGAAAACGCGCATCCGTAAATGTATAGTTTGCAAAGACATCGATGGCGCTGGTTACCGCCCAAGACCCCTCCAGTTCGAATCCTTGCCGCCGGGTTGGCGGTAAATTGATATTCGCGAAGAACAGGAAGGGGTCAATGTTGATGAAGCTGATTTCGTTGTTGAGATTGATCGAGTAAATTGAAGTGCGGGCACGTACCGGTCCTTGTTTGTAATCCACCCCAACCTCCCCTGTATAAGCGATTTGAGGCTCGAGTATTTTTACGAGCGGATCGAAGGCGGGCCCGCCGAATTGATTGTAGCTTTCGTCTACGGTCGCAATCCGGAAACTGCGGCCATACTTTCCGTAAAACGAGAAGAAAGCTCCCACGGGCTGGCGAAGACCCACATCATATGCGTAGACCGTGCGGCTCTGTCGATCGCCGGCGTAAGGCGCCGCACTGAGGCGGTCATCGGCACGGTTGTCCACCCACTGCAACCGCCCCCCGAGTGATAACACCGTACCTTTAGGCAACGTAGCGATGTGTTGCAAGTAAATCGCGCGGTTTTGCTGGGTAGCGACAATATCGGCTTGTAGAATATTGGCTGATACTGCACCTGGTATCGTTTCCGGTCCGGTAAAACGCCTGGAGCGGTAATCCCACCACTCCAGATTTGCGCCCAATATCAGTTCATGATCCATGCTAAAGAACTGAAACGGCAATTTCACCCTCGGATTGAACAACCACACGTCCGAACGCGAATTGATGAATGACTTGGAGTTGAAGGAATCGATACTGTAATCGTCGAATAATGCCGTGCGATGGTTGTCGCGAAAGGAAAAATCCGCGGCAAAATCCCCGAATCTGTTGGAATGCTCCCCCCGAAGCGTTACATATGCGCCCTCGCGGGTGCTGTAATCCCGCGGCGTCGCGGTCCCTCTGCGGTCTGTCTGTAGTTGCGCTTCAGTGCGCGTGGCCGGCAGTCCCAGTTTCTGATCATCGACTCCAAACTTCAACAACGCCCGCCCGGTGGCAAAACGGTAGCGTAAATCTCCCTGCAGGTTCAGCTGATGCAAGGCATTGTTGACACGATAGTTATCCGTTTCTAGTGCGTTACCCGTAAGCGCGAGGCCAAGGTTTTTTCCTGCCACGTCCAGCGTGCCTTTGGCTTCGGTCCCGCCGTAGCTGCCAAATGAAACGCCGCCGCTCCCGGACATCTGGCCGGAAGCGGCGGCTCGGGTGATGATATTAATTACTCCACCTGTGGCGCCACCTCCATATGTGACAGCTCCGCTGCTTCGCAGCACCTCAATGCGTTCGATTGAACCAAGCGGAACCGTTGACCAGCGAATACCGACCAGCTCGTTTTCATTCATCCGCTGACCATCGAGCAGAACGAGCGTATTCTGATTGCCGGTAATGCCGAATCCGCGCAGATCGATCTGAGGATCGGGGCTGCCATCGACGTTGCGGGTATGGATTCCCGCGAGTTGTTGCAGTAACTCCGGAAGGGTGGACGCAGCACTGTTTTTTATCTGCTCCGCGTTGATGATGGATACCCCGATGGGTAGCTTGTCAACACGCTGGCTAAAGCGCGTGGCGGTTACCACGACTTCCTCAAGCGGTTTAGTTCCCGGATCGGCGGCCCGAACAGACCATGAAGATGATGTAAGCAGAAAAACAGGGAGAAAGAATTTGCGCAACATGCCAACAGTATTTACTTGTATTGGTGAACCCACCGTTCACCATGTCCTCAACAAGAAAATACCGCGGAGATGCCTTGAGCGAAAAAAGATATCGATCAGGATACCGCCCCACGCGATATTTCCGTACTCACGTGAGGCCGGTATCCGGGCTCGCAGGACTTGGCATATCGTCATCCCATGAACTGGAGAGTTCACAGTGACGTCACAGAACAGCGACCAAGCCATGCGAGGACTCGTCTAGTTCGTGATACGCCCACACCTGCTTACCGTTGCGGGGGCAGCCCAGGCATCCAGAAAACTCTAATACGTCCCACGCGAAGCGTCGAATTCGTTCAGAGTTTCCCACCTGGTTCCCGTTTAACTCGGCCGTAACACGGCCGTAGCACCTCAAACGTGGCGGGATTCTACCAGAACAAAGCAACCTTGGTCTGAATCGTTGAGATGGAGTCCGCAATCCAGTTTGCTTACAACAGAGTATAGTAAGGTGGAGCTGGAAACCACATTTAAAAAATCCTGTTATCAGTTGACTTGACAGGGATTTCGCAACTATAGTGGGCTAATGGAATCGGAACTGAGCGCGCTGGAAGAAAAAATTGAACAATTCGTGCGCCTATGTCAGCAACTGAGGTCGGAGAACATCCAACTTCGCCAACAACTGGCAAGCACGATCAGCGAAAACAAGCATCTGGCAGAAAAAATAGATACCGCCTCCTCCCGTCTTGAAGCCCTCCTGACAAGACTCCCTGGAAGCGAAGAATGAACACTGGCAAAACCATGGATGTGAACATCATGGGGCGCGAATTCCGCGTAGTCTGCCCGGACGAAGAACGCGAAGAGCTACTGGAAGCGGTCACTTATCTTAACAACAGGATGCGCGAAATCCGTGAGAGCGGAAAGGTTGTCGGGTCCGAGCGCATCGCGATCATGGCGGCACTCAACATCACGCATGAATTGCTCACCGCAAAGACCCGGGAGGGGTTTGACACGGAAGAATTTAGGCGTAGAATCGTTCGCATGCAGACAGCGCTTGATGCGGTAATGCCGGAACAGGACAAACTGTTCTAGTCCACGTTACTTAACCTTAAGCCAGCCGGAATAAATTTTTCATTTGGATTCCCCAGGGTACTGGGGGTTATCTGACCCGAATCGGCTCAGGTAAAAAATGATGAGAGTTGTTCCCTGCGGTGTTCGTTTTTGGCCTATATTCTTTGAACCAACTTTTTAAGAATTGGTTGCAAGCCAACGTGATGCTGTTGTGCGCGTCCTATACGGAAGCGCCTGATGCGTCCGGCAGGTGACCGCCTTGGACCTTAAGGTTCAAGATTAATGGCCTGACGGCATTTGCGGGGACCTTATTAGGTAACAAAAAAAGCGGCTTTGCCGCTTTTTTTGTTACCTATCCTATCCGCTGCTGCCCCAACGCAAGTGAGCCGCTGTGCCTCTGCAGCCGACTGATCAGCGTAAAGTGTGCTGCTTCGTCTGACCCCTTGCACCTCTTGTTTTGCTCATCACCACCCCGCTATCAAAACAAAAACACCGATGAGGAAGAGTCACGTATATTTGAGCGGAAAACTTACTTTTCCCAGACCGGAATTCGACGCGAAATCGTGGCTTAAGTCCTTCCCCAACTCATCTGGATAGGCGACTGCAAGTCCTGATTTAATGCGCTCCGAGACCGCGTTCAGATCTTCCTGAGACAAAAAATGCTCTGTCGGGACCGCCGCTTTGGCTTTGTCTCCATTTTCCTGTGGATCGAACCTGCATTCCGGGCAGGGAGTGAGCGCTCCAAGCTTCACCGCTCCACAACAGAGGCATATCGCGGTCGTCATTTTTCAAAAATTCTCCAGACGCAACCTATGAATACTTCGACTATATTGTTAATTGAGGTATAGATTGGCCCTCAACCATTTATAGACGCAAACTGGCGCAGGTCGCAATGTCGAGGTGTCGCCAAGACTCACCATCTATTCGATTTATGGTAGACAACGTTTGGCCGGCCCGTGGCTATGGGGATCGTCGCCATTATATTTTGATTTCCTCCTTGGAAGGACGCCTCAGATGATTCGAACGCACGACAATCCGCCTCATTTAGATCCGGACGGCACCCGGCTGCCTATCAAGCTTGACTCAACCTCCAACGGCGAATTCGCCCCCGTGCCCCTTTCACCCATCAATCACGCCGCGAACCGCCTCGCCCACGAAGCAGCCACGCATAATTCGAAGCGCGTAGCGCTTTCCCGCCGAAAATTTCTCGTCTCCGCTTGCGGCGCTGCCTCCACGCTACTCGCTTTCAACAGTGCCAACGCAGCAGCGGGGAAGACAGGCGGATTTTTCGATCTGCTGCCCGAAGCAGCCCTCGAACCGGAACTCGCGGAGGCCCAAATCGGCGGTGCCGCAGGCGAATTCATCTTTGATGTGCAGGGCCACTTCGTCGACCCCAACGGACCTTGGCTGCAGAAACTCCCCGCTGGCTCCGACCCCCTGAGCCAGATGCCCAAGGCTGGTTGCGCGCTGGCATCGGAACCAGGGCAGCGCAGCTACCTGCGCTGCCTAGGCCCGGATGAGTTCATCAAGGACGTGTTCCTCGATTCCGATACCGACATGATGGTGCTTTCCTTTGTTCCTTCCAAGCCCGATGCGGAGCCGCTGACCATCCAAGGCGCGGATGCCGTGCGGCAGATCGTTGACCGCATGGAAGGAATGCACCGCTTGCTCCTCCACGGCCGTGTCAACCCCAATCAAGCGGGCGATCTCGACCGGATGGACGAACTGAAGGAGCGCTGGGGCGTATCCGCGTGGAAAACGTACACTCAGTTTGGGCCCGGGGGAAACGGCTACTTTTTGTCGGACGACGTTGGCATGCGTTTTATCGAAAAGGCGCGCAAGCTCGGCGTCAAGGTGATCTGCGTGCATAAAGGGCTGCCTTTCGGCAAGCAATCCTATCAACACAGCAAATGCAGCGACATCGGGGTCGTCGCGAAGCGCTTTCCGGACGTCTCGTTCCTAGTCTACCATTCGGGATTCGTCACCGGCGTCCCCGAAGGAGCCTTCCAGGGCAAAGGGGCGGATGACGGCGTTGATACCCTCATCCGCTCGCTTATCGAGAACGGGGTTGCCCCGAACAGCAATGTCTACGCCGAACTGGGCAGCACCTGGCGTTACCTGATGCGTGACCCCGAGGCCGCAGCGCACGTCTTGGGAAAACTGTTGAAATACTGTGGCGAGAACAATGTGCTTTGGGGAACGGATTCCATCTGGTACGGGTCGCCCCAGGATCAAATACAGGCATTACGCGCGTTCCAGATCGCGCCTGAGCTGCGCGCCGAGCACGGCTACCGCGAGATCACCCCTCAACTCCGGGCCAAGATTTTCGGACTCAACGCGGCGAAGGTTTACTCGATCAGCGCGGATGAGGTGAAGAAGTATATCAGTCGCGACCCCATCGCTCGTGCGCGGCTCAGTTACCAGGAGCAACCCCAACCGCACTTCCTCACGTATGGTCCAAAAACGCGCCGGGAATTTCTCAGGTTGCCTGGAGCTGGAAAACCTTGATTCGCATATAGGCAACATGGCAGATACGGTTTTATGACGTCCACTGCAGCATTAGCCCGTTATCATCAGATGCTTCCACTCTGTTACCGAACCTTTTGCCTTCCCTGTCCAGGACTTTCTGTAGCCACAGCGCATCGTCCGCCGAGGCATGGTTGAGCCTGAAGCGCTTCATCTGCAGTGGGATTATTTCCAGGCTCACCAGCGTACCCTTCGACGCATCGACGCGCACAAAATACATCACGGTCAGGTCACCCCGATAAGTTTCATGGCCTGAGATTCCTTCATAATCGTTCAGAAAATCGCCACAGCCGTAAAGAATGAGCTTGCTGTTATAGACTTCGATCCCCTTCACGTGATGCGAAGAGTGGCCGTGAACGACATCCACGCCTGCTTCATCAATCAGCCGATGAGCGAACTCCTGCTGCTCGCGCGGAATGTGATATCCCCAGTTTCCGCCCCAGTGTATCGAACCAACCACAACATCGCACGATCGCTTGACCGCGGCGATGCGGTTGCGGATGCCCCGAATTGTACGTCGAGAAAAATCAGTCAATAGGTCCACTCCGGGTCTATTCTCCGCCGCGACCCAATCAAAGGGAATACCGCTGGTCTCAGAACCAAAAGAGAGTACCAGCACGCGCCCTCTCCCAGGAACAGATAGCATTGCCGGTTCTTGCGCCTCGCTGATGTTGTTACCCGCTCCTGCGGTTTTCAGTCCTGCCTGTTTCAGGGTACTCAGCGTTTCGGCGAGACCTGAATAGCCCCAATCCAGAACATGATTGTTCGCCAACCCGCAGCAGTCGATCCTGGCGGCAGTAATGCACGCAATATTGTCGGGATTCATCCTGTAATTGACTGCCTTGTCCTGCACATCATCACTGCGCGTTACGGCCGTTTCCAAATTGATGATGCGGCAGTTCGGCTGTCTGCGTTCCAGTTCGGTAAGCGCATCACCCCAGATATATGAAAAACTCACCGCTTTCGGAATCGGACCGTTCGCTTCTTCGGCAAGCTCAACATAGCCGCGCGCGGTCTTCATATACCCCTCATAAAGGATAGGATTGCCGGGGTGTGGCAGTACCTGGTCAATTCCCCTCCCGGTCATGACATCCCCGCAGAGAAATAGCGTAATCAAGCTGGAATGTTCCACACCCGCTTCCGAACGGTTTTGTACGCTATGCTTTACCGTAAGCGCATTATCGGTTGTAATAGTCTGGCCATACAATGGGCGAACTGCTGCAGTTAATCCGGTCGAAAGCGCGGACACAAGAAATTTGCGGCGTTTCAGCTGACGGCCGATAATCGTGGGGTTTGCCCAATTCTTCATGGCACCGCTGGTTCTACACAGTAAGCTTTATCCTAGACCAGATTGACGAAAAATATTCGCTAGCCATGCGCCTGTGGACACTTCATCCCCGCTATCTGGATGCCAGAGGTCTTACCGCTGCATGGCGGGAAGCGCTGTTGGCGCAAAAAGTATTGTCGGGATTGACCACCGGCTACGCGCATCATCCGCAGCTTATCCGGTTTCGGCGGCATCCTCAGCCGCTGATGGCAGTGGGCGTATTTTTAGCTGGCCTTGCCGGGGAAGCCGAACGTCGAGGTTATCACTTCGATACGGCAAAAATTTTGAAGATGGGAAGCGTGAGACAAATTGACGAAACGGATGGGCAACTTCTCCTGGAGTGGTCCCACCTGAACGAAAAACTGCGGAAACGGGCTCCGCACCTTTATCAGCAGTTTCAAGATATCCGTATCCCGGAGCCGCATCCATTATTTCGCGTCGTCCCCGGAGGGATCAGAGATTGGGAGAAGCAGCGGGTCAATAAAGGTCCCCAGGCTATCCCTGAGCCTTAAAAGTCCACAGAAGTCCCCAGTGTCAAGTCTGTGCGTGACGGGAATATCGTACCCACCGAAGACGCTCTCGCTTGGGCGGTCGTCGCGCTACTTCTTACACGGGTGTGGGGGCGTGCCCCTATTAACGACTTTAAAGACCCAATGGTGGCAGCGGGCATTCAATTTTTTGAAGTGACAGACTCGGATGGTCCACGGTGCTGGCAAGTTCAAGTGGGGCGGCTTCGCTTGCTAAAGCTGGACTGTTATACTTTTAGCGATCGAACAATAACCACCGTTACCTCTCGCTCCGCTAAAGCATGAATTCAAACTCAACCTGCCAAGTTCTGGCGCCTTCCACCTGGAATCACCCATGCGTTACTGGCTGATGAAATCAGAACCTTCGGATGTCAGCATTGATGACCTTGCCTCGATGCCTGATCAAACTGTCCCCTGGTACGGCGTCCGCAACTATCAGGCGCGCAACTTTATGCGCGACCAGATGCGCGTCGGGGACGGCGTGTTTTTTTATCATTCGAGTTGTCCGGAACCGGGGGTCGCGGGCATTGCCGAGGTTAGCAGTCCAGCATATCCGGACGCAACGCAGTTCGATCCCGCCAGTAAATATTTTGACCCGAAGGCAACGTCGCACAACCCGCGCTGGTTCAATGTGGATGTGAAGTTCATCAGAAAAACCCGCTTGGTCAGCATCAGGGAATTGCGCAGCCGGCCGGAACTGGCAAACATGCGCATTCTGCAAACCGGAAACCGCCTATCCATTACGCCTGTAGACCCAGCGGAGTGGGACTTCATCATGGGGATTTTTTGATGGGCTGGTCACAACCAGATTTGCAGACGGAAAGTCGCCGAAAAATGCTCAAGACAAGCATACCTTTCGGCCACGCTTGACGTGGAGTGGTGGCCGGCTTATCTGCTGCTGGGTGCAGTTGTAGGCTTTTTTGCCGGACTGCTGGGTATCGGCGGCGGATTGATTCTGGTGCCAGTGCTCACCGTTATTTTTACCAATCAGCATTTCCCGCCTGATCGCATCCTGCACCTTGCCCTGGGGACTACCATGGCCGCGATCATTTTCACCTCGGCTTCCAGCCTGCGCGCTCACCATGCGCACGGAGCGGTGAACTGGCAAGTCGTGAAACATATCACCCCTGGAATTATCGCTGGCACACTGGCCGGTGCGACGCTGGTGAACGCGTTGCCCAGCAGGGCGCTCAGCGTCATTTTTGTTGTGTTTATCTTCTATGCAGCCACGCAGATGCTGCTGAAAATCTCGCCCAAACCCAGCCGTGAGCTTCCCGGCAAATGGGGAATGATTGGTGCGGGCGGAATCATTGGCGCGGTTTCGAGTTTTGTCGCAATCGGCGGCGGGCTGCTGACGGTTCCGTTTCTTACGTTCTGCAACGCGCGATTGCAGCAGGCGATCGGCACCGCTGCCGCAGTGGGATTTCCCATTGCCGTAGCGGGCGCCATCGGATACATCGTTAATGGCATGGCCCAATCCCAGCCGTTACCGCAACATAGCTTGGGGTATGTCTATTTGCCGGCCTTGGGGTGGATCGTGCTGGCCAGCGTATTGACAGCGCCGTTCGGCGCAAAAACGACCCACGTCATGCCTACACGGATGCTCAGGACGATTTTTGTTCTGCTGCTTTATTTGCTGGGAACGAGGATGCTGATCGGCCTTTTTTAAAAGATGCGATGGAATAGCGCGGTATTGCGCAAAGGCTTACTGTTCTCTGCCCAGAATACCGATCGCGGGAGCAGCCTCATCCCGTTGAGGCTCGAACCACGCCAGTTGCCGATGCAGTTTGACGACCTCGCCGACGATGATAAGAGTTGGCGGAATCAGTTTGGCCGCAGCGGTCAAACCGGGAAGGTTCTGCAACGTACCGGTCAATACGCGCTGTTTATGCGTAGTTCCCTGCTGCACGATTGCGGCTGGTGTCGTAGCAGATAGCCCGTGCGCGATTAATTGCCGGCACAGCTCCGGTAGGCCGAGGAGCCCCATATAGACCACGATGGTCTGGTTTGGGCGCGCCAGCATGGGCCAATCCAGGTCCACGCTCCCGTCCTTGAGATGGCCGGTGACAAAGACACACGACTGGGCATAGTCGCGATGAGTGAGGGGGATACCTGCATAGGATGCCGCACCGGTCGCCGCGGTAATGCCCGGAACGACCTGAAAAGGAATTCCGTGGCTGGAGAGGGTTTCAATTTCCTCACCCCCCCGGCCGAAGATGAAAGGATCGCCCCCTTTCAACCGCAGCACGCGCTTGCCTTCCTTGGCCAACCGCACCAGCAATTGATTAATCGATTCCTGCGGCATTGCGTGCTTGCTGCGCTCCTTCCCGGCATAGATCCGGGCGGCATCGCGACGCACCATGTCAAGTATCTCAGGTGAAACCAACCGGTCATACACGACCACGTCCGCCTGCTGCATCAGGCGCATTGCCCGAAAAGTCAGGAGCTCCGGGTCGCCCGGGCCAGCGCCCACCAGATATACTTCTCCCCCGCTTGACTCATCCGGTTCGCTATCCAGCGCACGCTCCAGATACACCTTTGCCGCCCGGTCCCTGCCGGAGAAAACCATTTCGGCAACTGGCCCCTGCAATACTTTCTCCCAGAATCTGCGTCGGTTCTCGGGAACTGAAAGCTGCTGTTTCACTCGTTCGCGGAATTGGGCCGCGAACGCCGCAAGGCGGCCATAAGCCATCGGTATCATGGTTTCCAGTCGAGCTCTCAGTACCCGGGCAAGCACCGGTGACGCGCCCCCACTCGATACGGCGATAAGAACGGGAGAGCGATCCACAATCGAAGGCATGATGAAAGAGCATGAAGCCGGATCATCCACGACATTGACGGGGATGCGTAATCCTTTGGCAACCTCGGAAACCTTCCGGTTAACTGTGGGATCATCTGTAGCAGCGATAACTAGAACGGCATCGGCAAGATGATCGGGACTAAACGTTTCGGCAAGATAAGTAATTCTTGTTTGCGGCGGTTGTTCCCGATCCCGCGGCACCAACAGCCGCTCGTGCAGTTCCTCACAGAGCCGGGGGGCGATGATGGTGACCCGAGCCCCCGCTCGCGATAGCAACGCCACTTTCCGGGCGGCCACTTCCCCGCCGCCGACCACAAGGCAGTCACGATTTCGTATGTCGATAAAAATTGGCAGAAAGTCCATTTGTTCCGTCTAATCTGGGCAATTCGATATCCTACTCTACCGGAAGCATTCGGTCTTTCAGCGTGAATGCCCACGCTCCGCTCCGGGTGAGCCGATCAGTTGTCGCAGTTCAATTTTCCGCCCCCCCTTATGCTATGATGCGGCTCTCGCTTTGCGCAACCTGCCTGCTTCATGCTCAACATCGACTTGCATTGCCACTCCACGGTTTCGGACGGTCTGCTCACACCAACACAATTGGTCGAGCACGCTGCTGCGCGTGGGGTTGACATTCTCGCGCTGACCGATCACGACGACGTGGGAGGGCTGGCGGAGGCCCACGCGGCGGCCACGGAGAAGAACGTTATCCTGGTCAACGGCGTCGAAATTTCGGTGGACTGGCGCGGCCAGACCGTCCATATCGTCGGCCTCGGTATAAATCCTGAGCATCCCGACCTCATTCGGGGTTTGGCGTCCATACGAGACGGCCGGCTGGTGCGTGCGCGTAATATCGCCGCGCAACTGGACAAATTCGGGATTCACGGCAGTTTTGAAGGCGCCTGCCGCAATGCTGGAGAGGGGCATTTGCTGGGGCGGATGCACTTCGCCCGCTTTTTAATTCAGCAGGGTCACGCCAGAGATGCGAAAGCAGTCTTCAAGAAATACCTGGTCAAGGGTAAGCCTGGATATGCGCCACACCAGTGGGTGCCGTTAAGCGACGCGGTTGGCTGGATACGCGGCAGCGGTGGCAGAGCCGTGATCGCTCATCCCGGCCGTTACAAGCTGAGCAAGAAAGCGCTGGACGAGTTGCTGGAGGAATTCCGCGCAATGGGTGGCGAGGCTATCGAGGTGATCACCGGTAGTCATACGCCGGAGCAATCATTGCTGTTTGCGCGCCATTGCCAGCGGCTGGGCTTACTTGCTTCGCGCGGTTCGGACTTTCACGGCCCGGGGGAAAGCTACTTCGATCTGGGGAGAATGCCGGCGCTGCCTGCCATCTGCAGGCCCGTATGGCATGACTGGAAGGAAGCGATCCACGCAGGGTGATTGCCTTTTTGGGTGTACTGCCACCACGGCGCGATACTAACCAGTGTGATGTACCCCCTTTGGCACCCGAGATGCCTTCCGGCGGCCCACGGATGATGTACCAGGAAACGGACCCGCAGACAACACATTGATAAAAATCGTCAGCTATTTTTCTCGTGGCTCAATTCTTTTCGATTCATCCGGAAAACCCCCAGTTGCGTCTGATACGGCAGGCTGCGGCTATTGTGCGCGCCGGAGGGGTGATCGCCTACCCTACCGATTCGTGTTATGCGCTTGGAGGCCACTTGGGCGATAAAACCGTCATGACTCGAATTCGGGCGATACGGCAGATGGATGAGCGGCATCACTTTACGCTGATGTGTCGCAACCTCGCCGAAATCTCGCATTACGCCAAAGTTGATAATCGGCAATATAGGCTGCTCAAGATGAGTACGCCCGGTAGCTACACCTTTATATTTCAAGCTACCCGGGAAGTTCCGCGCCGCTTGCAGCCGCCGAAGCGCGATACAATCGGCGTCAGAATTCCGGATCATCCCATCGTGCAGGCGTTGTTGACGGAGTTGGATGAGCCGCTGTTGAGTTCCACCCTGATAATGCCTGGCGATGAGTTCCCACTTAACGATGCTGGGGACATCCGGGCCCGCCTCGAGCATCAGGTGGAACTGGTGCTGGATGGGGGCGCCTGCGGGCTGGAGATGACCACCGTCATTGATATGACCGGGGATGTGCCGGAAGTGATACGGGAAGGAAAAGGGAGCCTCCAGCCTTTTGGAATCTCCAATGGATAGCATTATTCAGAATGTTGCCATCTATGCGCTCCCGGTAATTTTTGCCATCACCTTGCACGAAGCCGCTCATGGTTATGTGGCGAAGCATTTTGGCGATATGACCGCCTATGCGCAAGGACGCGTCAGTCTGAATCCGGTTCGCCACATCGATCCGGTGGGCACGATCCTGCTTCCCTTGTTGACGCTGTGGCTGGGCGGAATACTATTCGGCTGGGCCAAACCGGTGCCCGTCGACTTCTCGGCGTTGCGCCGACCGAAACAGGACATGCTTTGGGTGGCCCTGGCCGGGCCGGGCGCCAACCTTTTCATGGCGTTGCTTTGGGCGTTCGTTATCAAGCTTGGCCTCGCCCTGTCGGACACCGATCTTGCCCGGCCTATGGTATTGATGGGGGAAGCGGGGATTAAAATCAACGTGATCCTGATGGTTTTGAATCTATTGCCTCTGCCGCCGCTCGATGGCGGCCGTATCGCGGTAAGCCTTCTGCCGCAGCGCCTGGCTAACGGTTTTGCAAGGATTGAACCGTACGGCTTCATGATCCTCCTTATGCTGTTGATGACCGGGGTGTTGGGTGCCATCATTGGTCCGTTTATAGCGATTACGATACAGCTGGTAGCGTTGTTTTTTGGCCTGGAAGCCTACTGAAAATAATTGGATTGGTTGGATAAGGACAAGGGGTATGTTCACTGAGCGTGTTTTATCGGGAATGCGTCCCACGGGCGGCCTTCATTTGGGGCACTATCACGGCGTGCTGAAGAACTGGGTGGAGCTACAGCACCAGTTTGAGTGCCTATTCTTCGTCGCGGACTGGCACGCTCTCACCACGCACTACGATACGCCGGACGTCATCGAGCGCCACGTCTGGGATATGGTGATTGACTGGCTGGCTGCAGGCGTGGATCCAGCACAAGCGACATTATTTGTTCAATCCCGGGTGCCGGCACATGCCGAGTTGCACCTGCTGCTCTCCATGGTTACCCCCCTGGGATGGCTGGAACGCGTGCCTTCCTATAAGGACCAACAGGAAAAGCTGTTTGAGAAAGAGTTGAATACGTACGGCTTTCTGGGTTACCCCCTGCTGCAAAGCGCGGATATTCTCATTTATCGCTCCACCCGTGTGCCAGTGGGCGAAGACCAGACGCCGCATATCGAGTTTACCCGCGAAATCGCGCGGCGCTTCAACCATATTTACGGCAAGGAAGTCGGATTCCGCGAAAAAGCGGAAGCGGCGATAAAAAAACTTGGTTCAAAAAAATCTAAACTTTACCGCGACTTGCGGAATCGGTACCAGGAGCACGGCGACGATGAGGCGCTCGCTGCAGCAAAAGCGCTGCTTGAAGAACAACAGAATTTGAGCTTGGGCGATCAGGAGCGTTTATTTGGATACCTGGAGGGCGGCGGAAAGATGATTCTCTCCGAGCCCGAGGTTATGCTGACTCAGGCACCGAAAATGCCGGGTCTGGATGGACAGAAGATGTCGAAATCTTACAATAACACGATCACCCTGCGCGAGGAACCGGCAAGTGTGATAAAGAAGATACGCACCATGCCGACCGACCCGGCGCGCGTCCGCCGCAGCGATCCCGGGGACCCGGCAAAATGCCCATTGTGGCAGTTCCATCTGGTTTACTCGGACGATGACACCCGGGCGTGGGTGCAACAGGGATGCACTACCGCGGGAATCGGTTGTCTGGAGTGCAAACAGCCGGTTATTGACGCGATATTGGCAGAGCAGCAACCCATGCACGAGCGGGCGCGTATGTATGAGGAAGACCCCACACTGGTACGTAATATCATCGCCGACGGTTGCGAGAGAGCCGATAAATTGGCGCAGGAGACCATGCGGGACGTAAGAGAGGCAATGGGACTGGACTACTCTTAGCACGCTGGTAGATATGCCCTTTTCCTTGCTGAGCACGTTGAGCGTTTCCTTAGCTTCACATGACGATGGATAGTGGGTTTTCGCAATCCGCTGCTTCCGCGGTGGCTAAAATTCATGGGGAGCCCCTAACGGAATTACCGGCGGATTTGTATATTCCGCCCGACGCTCTGGAAGTGTTCCTCGAGACGTTCCAGGGCCCTCTCGATTTACTGCTGTATCTTATTCGCAAGCATAACCTCGACGTGCTGGACATCCCCATGGCGGAGCTCAGCCGCCAATACATGGCCTATATTGGAATGATGCGCGCAAACAAATTGGAATTGGCGGCAGAATACCTTCTCATGGCGGCGGTATTGATTGACATCAAATCACGCATGCTGTTGCCGGTGGCCGTTGTCCGAGATGAGGAAGAGAGCGACCCTCGCGCTGAATTGGTACGGCGCCTGCTGGAATACGAGCAAATGAAAGCCGCTGCTCAGCGACTCGATGAACTGCCACAAGCGGATCGGGACTTCCTGCTGACGAGGGTCTGGATCGAGCCGGCGATGGCCGACCGCCTCCCGGAAGTCAGCATGGAGGACCTGCGCGATGCGTGGCTTATGCTGATGGCTCGCTGCCAGGCAAATCGTCGCCACCAGATCACCCGGGCGGAGCTGTCGGTGCGAGAACACATGAGTCGCATCTTAAGCCAATTGCAGGGGCGCGCCTTTATCGAGTTTCACGATTTATTCAGTGCCGCGGCAGGAGCCCCGGAACTTGTCGTAACGTTTCTGGCACTACTTGAGCTTGTCAAAGAGCATCAGGTTGAGGTGAGCCAACCTCGTGCTTTTGGGATTATCTATGTCAGGCCGGTTAGTACCCTCTCCGTCATCTAGTTCCATAGGCGTGGTCAGCCCCGGCAATCCTGCGGAAATCAAGCGGATCCTGGAAGTGGCGTTGCTCACGGCCCAGGAACCATTGCCCCTCTCCGATCTCAGAAAGATTTTCGACGAAGAGCTGAGCGCTGAAGTGCTGCGCAGGCTACTGGAGGAATTGCGTCGGGACTGGGAAGGGAAAGGGGTAGAGCTGGTAAATGTTGCCAGCGGCTGGCGCTTTCAGGCTAAACCGGAGATGCAAAAGTTTCTCGATCGCATCAACCCGCAAAGACCGCCGCGCTACTCGCGCGCCGTGCTTGAGACGCTTGCGATCATCGCCTATCGGCAACCCGTGACACGTGGCGACATTGAGGAAATTCGCGGAGTTTCCGTGTCGGGGACCATACTTAAGGCGTTGGAGTCGCGTGGCTGGATAGCGGCAATCGGTCATCGCGATGTTCCAGGCAGGCCAGCCCTTTACGGTACAACGGCAAACTTTCTCAACGACCTGAACCTGCGCTCGCTAGCCGAACTGCCACCGTTGGATGAGCTGGGCTCGGTCATTGAGCAGAAAGGAACGATGGGATTGTTACCGATTCCTGACACCCCGGCAGACGACGCGCCCGAGTAATCCCTGGGTTTCATCTTGTGGGCATTTTAACTCACCACAAACCGGCCCACAGCGTCGTCCGCGAAGGCAGCACCGCCGTCGGCACTACTCGCTAGCCTTTATTCTTACGTCGCAGTCAATGCACATGGTCGCCTGGTGGGGGGAGTATTTCCTTTTCGCGATTGAGTTGTGCGACCTGCTGCATGAGGGACTGGGGATTGCTCCAGCCGGGG
>NZ_QAOU01000012.1 GCF_003050965.1 Nitrosospira sp. Nsp2
TACTCCTCATCCTCGTCATCGTCCTCATCCTTTTTCTCGGGTTTGAGGACCATCTTGCCCTGCTTTTTGCTCTCGTTGAGGTCGGTCTCCGGGGCTTCCTTGTGCACCAGGTTCTGATGGCAGTCGATGCAGGTGGCGCCTTCGGTTTCCATCTTCTTGTGCGCAGCCTTGGCATCAGCTCCCGGGGGCTGGGGATTCTTGTGACATTCCCGGCAGGTGTTGCTGTCCCATTTCTTCAGGTTCATGCGCGCATCGTGCGCCATGATCAGCCTGCGCTCGTTGAATTTCTCCAGCGTGGAATAGTCGTTGGCAAATTCCAGGTACAACTCGCGCGCACCGTCGACCACGTGCGTGGCCACGGCCAGGTGGAAGTTCTTGAAGCCCTGCGGGATGTGACAGTCCTTGCAGCCGGGGTTGGCGCCCAGTGCCCCATAGTGCGATGAATTCTTCAACTCATCATGAGGATAGGTCATGGAATGACAGCTGGTGCAGAATTCAGTGGTGGAGACGGCGGCCTCGCCGCCGAATACCACCGCCACCATCACAATCCCCAGCAGCGCGCCTGTGAGCAGGGAGCCGCCTGCCTTGATTCCCATCAGTCGTCTACCTCGGTCTTCTTGCCAACCTTGGCCTTGGACTGGAAGTCGTCATGGTACTTGAACTTGGGATCTCCCTCGAACACGCCGTCCAGTTTGTAGTGCTCGTGCATGGCCTTGACGTCCTTTACGTATTTGTCAAAGTTGAAGGTGTATTTCTTGTCCACGCCCGGGTGATACGGGGTGTAGGGCTTCTTGACACCCTTCCAGGGCGAGCCTTCATAGTTCATGTGGCAGGCATTGCAGCTCTCTTCAAAGGCAAAGTCCTGTCCGGCATCGGCCAGCGATGAGCGCGGGGCGGTCTTCTTCGATTTCTCATAGGCCGCACCCGATTTGCGGTGCATGCCCCGGTACTTCGATCCCGGTCCATGGCACGATTCGCAGCCCACGCCGGTCAGGAACTTGTTGGGGTCATCAACCGTATAGCCGCCTTCCTTGCCCCAGCCGTCAACATGGCAGCCTACGCAATCCTTGTCCTTGGTGTAATCCTTTTTAGGATCGAGCTTGGCCTTTTTCTTGGCCTCCTCCTTGGTGCCGGGCTTTAACGATTCCATGGCCTTGGCGTGCGCCGTGTCTCCCCAGGATTCAGCCTGGCTCTTGTGACAGGAACTGCATTTCTTGCGGCCCTCAAACGATTGCGCGGCCGCACTCCCGGATATCACCGCAAACAGGGCTGCGGCGGCAAGTGCGAATGTCATGCGATGGCTCATGATCTCTCCTTTTTTTCTTTCGAAGACAATTGTATCCGTTGGGTTTTATGAATCTTCTATTTTGACCATAACTGTATCTCCGGTTTATGCAAACGGGTAGCACCAGTACCATGACTCTTTCTGGTACCACTGGTACCGGCACTGCGGACCTTGGCAGTATCAGTACTCTACATTATAGGCGCTTACGGCCGTTGCAGGGTCACGCTTCGAAGCGTTGCCTGAGACCCCCGGCAGCGCGGGGATCAGGCAGCGGAGAGGACGCCAGAGCGCAACGCGGTCTGGCGTCTCATGTTTCTTTTAAATAAACCTGTCGCCTTCCATTATGCCGGAGCCCGGCGGGAGATCAGGTGCCCTCGGCAGGAGCGGGGGCGGGAACCGGGGCAGGAGCGCAGCAGGAGCAGCGGATGGGATCTGGTAGACCCAGTAGCCGCCCTGCTGGTAGATGAGCTGCACGGGTTTCAGGTCAAGCGGAGTGGAATTGGTGAAGGGGAGCATCTGGGCAATCAGGCTGCTGCTGTTCTTGTCCGTGCGCAGGAAGTAGCCCCGCACCATCTTGTCGGAGATCGATTGCAGGGTGTAGGTGGTGAAGTTGTTTTCCTGCATCCAGTTCTTGAGATAGCCGATCAAGCCGTGCATGTTGCCTTCCATGGGGAAGTTCTTGTAGGTGATGTCAAACTGGTCGGGCCGCATCAGCCCGAGCTTGTACAGGTCGGTGACGTGGAGCGCAATATAGGCTTCGCGCCCGCCTGCAAGTTCGCGCAGGATGGCAGCGCCCTGCTCGGGCTCTGCAAGGAGGGCGTCGGTGAAGCGCTCGAATTTGCGCCGCTCTTCCTCGGTTGCGGGTGCCCCCCAGAACTGGTCTTCGTATTTGCGGATGGATTCTTCACGGTTGCGCCAGGGGGTGGGAATGATCAGGGGCTGCCCCACATGGGTGGTGAAGAGGGTGTCGCGCCCGGCCAGGAGCTTGATCTGGCGCGAGGTGTCCCACCAGCCGAGGATCAGTGCGTCCTTGGCTGCGTATTTGTCGATGGCGGCAGCCAGGGTGGTCAGTTCACCGAGTTTGCCATCAACGGAGGCAACGAGTTCGCTGGTGTGGTTCTCCCAGTCGATGCGCACGGGCGGTGTCTGGCCGCGTCGGGCGGTGTGGCCCGAGGCCAGGGGCTTTTCGATCTCCTCGGCAAAGACTTCGTATTTGGCGATGGTGAGATCGGGCCAGGGTTCAAGTCCGAGCTTGCTGAATTTGTCCACGCTGCCTTCTTCCACCAGCTGGTAGCGGTAGGGTGCGGGGCCGGGGTTGAACCAGAGCCAGGCAAACCAGGCGAGCAAAAGAATTCCTCCCGCCACCAGGAGGATGCCCAGTGAGGGGAGGAGTCGGTTGTTGCGCCGCGCCGGGGTGACGGCGCGGCTGGTAGTTGCAGATGTCAAGCTGGATTAGCGCTCGCTTCTTTCGCGCCGGCGCCAGCCTGCCAGCGCCAGGGTGCCCGCAAGCAGCATGCCGCCGCCAAGTCCGCCCAGGGAGATCTTGTCATCCTTGCTGTTCAAGTCCAGAAGACCCGCACGGCGACCCGATTCCATCTTGGCTACCCGGGCCTGCAGGGCTGCCATTTCGCGTATCTTGGTGTTCTCGTCCATGATTTCGACGTAGGCGCGGTTCATGGGACCCCAGCCTTCGGTATAGGTCCAGCCGCCCGGGTTGACGTGCGCCAGTCCTACGTGAAGCTTGGGCAGGTCGTTCTCTCCCATTTCCAGCGCTTTCAGTTCGATGGCCGCAGGGTTGTTGTCCTTGGACCAGTAGAGCTGGGTGAAGCCGGCAAACATTTCTTTGTCAGGCGGCAGCGGCAACGGACGGTTGGTCTTCTGTCCGGTCAGCATGCCTTCCTTGTAGAGCTTCTCGGCGACTTCGTGCGCTTCCTTGTATTTGGCTAGGCCGTGCAAGGTGCCTTTGTCCATGAATTCAAGATAGGAGCGGGCAAAGCGCTCGGAGTGGCAGGAGGTGCAGGTCTTGACCCAGGAGTCAAGGCGTGCTTCCGACCATTCGCTGGTGATGTTCTCGGCGATGCCGGGAACAGCCGGGTAGTTGGCCCAGCGAATCTTGCGAACCACGTTGTGGCTGTATTTGCCTTCGTATTCAAAGTGGCAGCCAGCACAGGTCGGGGCAGTCTGACCGCCTTTGCTGTAGGCGTCCTTCAGCGGTGCACTCCAGTTCCACTTGTCGCCCATCATCGAGACGATCTTGCCGTGCTTGCTCATGGAGTAGGCTTCCCAGTTGTTGTGGTCAACCCCGCTGTGGCAGGTGGCACAAGCTTCCGGTTTGCGTGATTCGGCCGCTGAGAATTCGTGACGGGTGTGGCAGGAGTCGCACTTGTTCTGGTTGGTGTGGCACATGCTGCAGCCTTCGGCGATCTCACGCTGGGGCATGGCGGCAAACACGGCAACTTCTACGTTGGCTTTCCAGTCCAGTGCGTGCGAGGGACGTCCCTGCGGCCATTGGTTGTTCGGCCAGATCAAGGTGTCGCGCTCGGATTCGCGTTCGGCAAATTCGGCCAGGTGACACACGCCGCATACGTCCGCCGTGGGCATGCGCAGGTCTTTCATGTGGTCGGCCTTGCCCTTGGCGTTGATGTCAACGTGGCAGTCGATGCAGCCTACTTCCTTGAGCTTCTCGTTGGCGCCCAGCCGGTTCATCGAGCGAAGGTTCTTCTCGACTTCTTCCAGCTTGGCTTTCTTGTAGAAGGTGGGGTCTTCAGGCTTTAAGTTCCTGACCTTGTCCAGGTTGGCGTGCGTGCTCTTCTTCCAGGCGCTCACCCATACCGGCGATTCGTCCGTGTGGCATTTGACGCATTCGTCCCGACCCGCCACTTCTTTCATGGAGGTCGGCGGCTTGTAGAAGGAGGCCGGGTCAAAATACATGCTCATCGGAATCGGCTCCCAGTATTTGGCAAGGGTCCCGCGTCCAGCACCTTGCGCAGGATCCTTGTAGCGCTTGACCAGCGCTTCATGCAATTCCTTGGGCGAGGCCGATTGCTCCAGATTCAGCGCTTTGTATGTCTCTTTGGGTACGCTGGGAAAGTTAGCCCATGCAGTCGCGCTCAACAGCGCTCCACATGCCAGCGTAACCACCCTCAGCCAAGGCTTCGATGCCATCTCTTCTCTCCTATCTTCCGTAGTAATTTTTT
>NZ_QAOU01000013.1 GCF_003050965.1 Nitrosospira sp. Nsp2
CAAGTGCTGGGCATCGGGCAGGTGGGGCGAAACGCCAACTTCTTTGAACTGGGCGGCGATTCCATTCTCAGCCTTCAGATTGTGACTAAGGCGCGCCGGGCAGGCTGGAAAATAACGCCCCGTCAATTGTTCGAACGTCAAACTGTTGCGGCGCTGGCCTCCGTGGCTACTTCTACACAGGAAGCGACCGAATCAATAAGCAATAACCTTCCGGCTGCCGTCGATGCCAGCGGGCTGGTGCCGCTGCTTCCCATTCAAGCCGATTACTTTGAGCAGGAGATCCCCGCGCGACATCATTGGAACCAGGCTGTTCTGTTTAAAAGCACGCAGGGCCTGGAGATGCGGCATCTCGCTCAAGCGTTGGAAGCCGTGATGAATCATCACGAGGCGCTCCGTTTCCGCTATAGAAGGCAAGCCGCCGGCGATTGGCAGCAGACGCCCGCTGAACCGGCTGCCCACCGTGGGGAGGAATTGCTATGGCGACGCCACGCTGCCAACGCCGAACAGTTCGAGGCGCTGTGCAACGAGGCGCAACGCAGTTTGAATCTGACCGAAGGACCGCTGATGCGCGCCTTGGTCATCGACATGGTTAACGGTGACCAGCGTTTGCTATTGGTTATTCATCACTTGGTAATAGACGGGGTTTCGTGGCGCATTCTTCTCGAAGACTTAGAGGCCGCCTATAGCAAGGCTCGGGATAGCGATAAAATTGAGCTTTCCGGCAAAACGACGAGATATCAGAGCTGGGGCCGGCGATTGGAGAATTATGTACTCGAAAACTCTGACGAGCTGAGTTACTGGCAACGGTTGGTAAATGTGCCTGTTTCCCTTCCCAGGGACAACCCCACCGGGGCAAACACAGTTCGTCAACACAGCAGCGTCGGCATTAAACTCGACCGGGTACAAACGCAGGCATTGCTCAAGCAGGCACCCGCAGCCTACCGCACACAGGTGAATGATCTCCTCCTTACCGCGCTGGGAAGCGCCTTATGCCAGTGGAGCGGGCATGACAAGCTTCTGATCGATCTGGAGGGGCATGGTCGGGAGGATCTCTACGCAGATATTGATCTTTCCCAAACCGTCGGGTGGTTCACCATCCTTTACCCGGTGGTGCTTGATCCAGCCGGGGACCTGGATCAGAGAATCAAGCGTATCAAGGAGAATATCCGAAAAATACCGAATAAAGGACTGGGTTACGGATTATTTAGACGTCATGGAACGTCCGAACAGCGGCAGGCGCTGGCCTGCCTGCCGAGGGCTGAGGTGGTATTCAACTATCTGGGGCAATTCGATTCCAGTTTCGATGAGAAGAGTTTATGGACGCTGGCGTCCGAGCCCATCGGGGATTTAATGGATGGCGCTGCGTCGCTCAGTCACGATCTCTCTATAAATGGCCACGTTCATGATGGGGAACTAAGCCTTGAAGTCAGTTACAGCAAGGCTCGCTATTCTCAAAGCACCATCGAGGCTTTTGTAAAAAGCTACCAGCTTGAGCTCGAAGGGCTGATCTCGCATTGCACCAGCGGTGCATACGGGTTTACTCCGTCAGATTTTCCGTTAACACAGCTTACACAGCATGAGTTGGACGACTTGCCAATACCGGCGGCGCGGCTTGAGGATCTTTATCCGCTCTCGCCAATGCAATCGGGAATGTTGTTCCATAGCGTATTTGATACCGCAGCTGACGTCTACGTCAACCAGCTGAGAGTGGATATTGAGGCATTGGACGTGACACGCTTCAAAGCCGCGTGGCGGGCTGCAGTGGACAGACATGAAATATTACGCACAGGTTTTTTGCACGAAGGTAAAACTGCTCTGCAGTGGGTGGCAAAAGTCGCTGAACTGCCGGTAGTGGAATACGATTGGCGGGATCGCGCAGGACATGCCCCTGAAAATAAGGAGCGCGATCTTGAGATTCTGGCTGAGGCGGAACATGCTTTCGGTTTCGATCTAGCAACTCCCCCGCTTATGCGAGTGGCATTGGTACGCGTCGCGGACAACAGGCATCACTTCATCTGGACGATTCATCATCTGCTGCTGGACGGCTGGAGTACTTCCCGGCTGATGGGTGAGGTGTTGGGCCAGTATTGCGACAGTGAGTTGGTGTTCTCCCAAGTAGGCCAAGGCCGCTATCGGACCTTCATTGAATGGTTGCAGAATCGCGATGCGAATGCATCTGAACGATACTGGAGAGAGCAATTACACAATATAGGAGAGCCTACTCGTCTGGCCGATTTTTGCTCCATTGCAGAAAAGGATGCGGGTTACGGAGAACATATCAGCGAACTTGACAGCGTTTTTACTGAAGGCTTAGTTCAGTTCGCAAAGCGCGAACGCATCACGCTCAACACCCTCTTGCAGGCCGCGTGGGCGCTTCTGCTAAATCGCTATACCGGACAGCAAACAATCGGGTTTGGGGCGACCGTTGCAGGCAGGCCAGCGGACTTGCCAGGAGCGGAGCGGCTGCTGGGCTTGTTCATTAATACCCTGCCCGTGATCGTAACTCTCCGGCCGGAGCAGGAAACCGGTGCGTGGCTGCGCGATTTGCAGGCGCAGAACATCGCCTCCCGCGAGCATGAACATACGCCATTGTATGATATTCAGCGATGGGGAGGTCACAGCGGAAGCGGATTGTTCGACAGTATTCTGGTGTTTGAGAACTACCCGATGGACGAGACGCTGCAGCAGTCAATGGCTCGCGGACTCGTTTTCTCCGAAGTGCAAAGCCGCGAGGTTACCAATTATCCGATAACTGTGTCGATCGTCCAGGCGAACACGCTGTGTCTACACTACAGTTACGCTCGTGAACATTTTTCCAGCAATGCCGTCAGTTGCATTGGGGCGCAGGTTAACAGACTACTGCACGAGATTGCGCGGAGTTCAATTCGTCCACTGGCTGACATCGATATTCTGACCGAAGGCGAGCAGGCGCAGCTCAGGGCCTGGGGCGTGAACGAGCAGCGTTATGTGAATAGCGAGCCTGTTCATTGCCT
>NZ_QAOU01000014.1 GCF_003050965.1 Nitrosospira sp. Nsp2
AAGGCGAAAACCGCGGCAGAACCGGTGCGCTTTTCCTGGTAGGCCTGTGCGGTCCACGCAATCTGGTAGTTATCCGGCAAGCTCTTCTCCGCAATTTCTTCTACCAGCTTGATCGCATCACCCGAGCTTACGCCGGGGGCGCCGCCTCCCATTACTTTTGCGGCAAGCAGGCCATTATACCGCTCCAGTTGCTCGGCTCCCACAACCGTGCTGATTTTGCTCAACGCTGACATCGGCACCATGGCGCCTGATTGCGAACGCACATAAACCCTGCCAAGATCATCAGGACTCATGCGGTACTCGGGTTCTGCCTGCAGCTGAACGCGGTACGTGCGCCCGGAGAGATTGAAATCGTTGATATAAAACGAACCCATAGTACTCTGCAAGGTAGCGTAGATATCGGGAATGCGTACTTGCAGGGAAACCGCCTTTGCCTCATCCACTTCGACAAAGAATTGCGGTACCGTGGGGCGGAAAAAAGTGGCAATGCCTGCAAGGCGCGGTTCCTGATTCAGCGCCTCGATGAAATTGTTGACGACGTTCGATAATTGCAGCGGATCCGCGCCAGCACGCGTTTGCACATAAACCTCAAAGCCGCCGGCGGTCCCCAGTCCGCGGATTGCAGGCGGATTAAATGCCATTGCTATCCCGTCGGATTGCTGCATGCCGATGGCGCTCAATTTTTGGATAATATCTTCCGCGCTGGCCGTGCGTTCCGACCAGTCTTTGAAGGCGACAAACATGGTTGCCGAACTCGTTTTATTTCCGCCGCCAATCAGATCAAAGCCATTGACCACGAATTCGTGGGAAACTGCGGGGTCCTTTGCAATCTCCGCCCGCACGGCGTCAGCGGTTCGAGTCGTGCGTGCGAGCGTTGCCCCATCGGGCAGGATGGTCGCCGCCACCACATAGCCCTGATCTTCCGGCGGTACAAAACCTTCCGGTACCATTTTGATCAGATACGCCGCCACGGCAATGATGCCCGAGAATACAACCGCGCCGATAATTCTATGCCGGATCGTAATGCTGACCATGTTGACGTAGAAATTGGTCAGGCGCCTGAAACCATGGTTAAAGGCCCGGAAGAACGCCGACTCTCCATGCGTTTGCTTCAGCAGGATGGCGCATAGGGCCGGCGTCAAGGTTAGCGCCACCACGCCCGATATGGTCACAGCCACCGCTACTGTTACTGCGAACTGCCGGTAGAGTTCGCCCGCGATTCCGCCCATGAACGCCACTGGGATAAAAACCGCGCACAGCACCAATACAATCGCCACGACCGCGCTCGCCACCTGTTCCATGGAGCGGATCGCCGCTTTCATCGGCGAGAGTTTTTCCTCGTCCATCAAGCGCTCGATGTTTTCCAGCACCACTATGGCATCGTCCACCACGATGCCGATGGACAAGACCATGGCAAAAAGCGTGAGCGTATTGATGGAGAAGCCGAACAGCCACAGGCCCGCGAAGGTGCCAATCAGCGAAATGGGTACGGCAATAAGGGGAATCAGGGTTGCCCGCCAGCTTTGCAGGAATAGGTAGACCACCAATATCACCAGCAGCATTGCCTCGCCCAGCGTTTTGACCACCTCCCACATGGAGGCTTTGACGAAGAGACTGGTATCGTAAGGCACGACATAATCCATTCCTTCCGGGAAGCGTTTCTTCAACTCTTCCATCTTAGCGACGAGGGCATTCTTGGTATCGAGCGCATTCGCGCCGGGTTGGAGAAAGACCGGCATTCCCGCGCCGGGCTCGCCATTCAACGCGGTCCGAACGTCGTAACTTTGCGCGCCAAGCTCAATTCGGGCCACATCCTTGAGATAGAGAACACCTCGGGGGCCGTCCGCGCGCAAAATAATGTTGCCGAATTGCTCGGGTGTCCGCAGCCGGCCTTTGGCGTTGACGGTATAAATCAATTGCTGCTCCGCAGGCATGGGCTCCTGGCCTATTTTGCCTGCAGCATACTGCGCATTCTGAGCCTGAATGGCCGCGGTTATATCGGTTGTCGCGACCCCCAGCTGCGCCATGCGGTCAGGACGCAACCAGACCCGCATGGAGTAGTCCTGCCCGCCAAATACGACTACGTCCCCCACACCTTTGGTGCGTTTCAGCTCATCCAGCACGTTCAACGTAGCGTAATTGCTCAGATAAAGCGGGTCATATTTTCCCTTCTCCTTGGAGATCAGCATGAACACCATCAGGATGTCGTTTGAACGCTTCTCTATTTTCAACCCAATCCGGCGGACTTCCTCGGGTAGGCGCGGTAACGCGATATTGGCTCGATTACTGATATTGAACGTTGCCTGATCAACGTCGGTGCCTACTTCAAAAGTTGCGGTAATAGTCAGCGTCCCGCTTGAATCGGAGCTGGAGCTGAAATATAAAAGATCTTCGACGCCGCTTAGCTGTTCTTCGATTGGGGCGGCAACCGTCTTGGTGAGCGTCTCTGCGCTGGCGCCGGGAAACGTCGCCGTGATCAGCACGGTGGGCGGCGCGATCTGGGGATATTGCGCAATGGGGAGTTGCAACGCTGCGACCAGTCCGGCTAGAACAATGATGATAGACAGCACCGATGCAAAGATCGGACGGGTGATGAAGAATCTGGTCATGAGATGCCTGTTTAGGACTGCGTTTGGGGGACCGACTGCGGGGGAGGAGCGGCGGGTGCCTCACCGACCGGATTGGGCCCCACGGGCGTGCCCGGGCGGAGCTTGATGAGGTTATCGACGATGACTTTATCGCCGGCTTTGAGTCCGTCCAGGATGACCCAGTCCTTGCCGATCCAGCGGCCCGTCACTAC
>NZ_QAOU01000015.1 GCF_003050965.1 Nitrosospira sp. Nsp2
AAGGCGAAAACCGCGGCAGAACCGGTGCGCTTTTCCTGGTAGGCCTGTGCGGTCCACGCAATCTGGTAGTTATCCGGCAAGCTCTTCTCCGCAATCTCTTCTACCAGTTTGATCGCCTCCCCCGAACTCACACCGGGGGCGGCACTACCGAACAATTTAGCCGCGAGCAGGCCGTTAAAGCGCTCCAACTGTTCCGCGCCGACAACACTTTTTACCTTACTCAAGGCGGACAGTGGCACCATCCCGCCGGATTCAGACCGCACATACACTCTGCCCAAGTCTTCCTCGGTCATCCGGTATTCGGCGTCAGCCTGTAGCTGCACGCGGTAGGTCCGTCCCGAGCGATTAAAATCGTTGACATAGAGTGACCCGATCATGCTTTGCAAGGCAGCGTACACATCCGCGACCGCTACGCCCTGCGATATCGCTTTGGCTTGATCCACTTCGACAAAGAATTGCGGCACGGAAGGACGGAAAAAAGTGGTGGTGGGCGCCAGGCGCGGTTCCTGATTCAGGGCGTCGATGAAGTTATTGACCACGCTCGACAACTGCAGCGGATCGGCACCAGCCCGCGTTTGCACGTAGACTTCAAAGCCGCCTGCATTACCTAGCCCGTGGATGGTCGGCGGATTGAAGGCGATAGCCAATCCATCCGGCAGCTGCGATCCGGTGTCGAACAATTTCTTTATCACGTCCCCTGCGGTAGCAGTACGTTCAGACCAGTCTTTCATATCGACATACATTGTTGCCGCGTTGGGCTTATTGGCATTCCCGATCAGATCGAACCCATACACTGCAAACTGCGTGGCGACTGCTGGTTCGCTCGCCATCGCGCTGCGCAACGACTCCGTGGTTTTAATGGTTCGTGCCAAGGTGGCGCCATCGGGCATGATAATTGAAGCTACGACATAACCTTGATCTTCAGGAGGCACAAAGCTGTTGGGAACAGTCTTGATCAGATAGATCGCGAGACCTATGATGGCGGCAAATACGAGCGTGCCAACGATGGTATGTCGCAATGTAAGGGTGACCGTACCGGTATAGAAATCGGTCAAGCGACCGAACCCCTTGTTGAATGCGCGGAAGAATGCGGACTCGCCGTGCGTTTGCTTCAGCAGGATGGCGCACAAGGCGGGCGTCAGGGTCAGCGCCACTATGCCTGAAATGGTCACGGCAACCGCCACCGTCACTGCAAACTGCCGATATAGTTCGCCCGCAATGCCCCCCATGAACGCCACGGGCACGAAAACCGCGCATAGCACCAATACAATCGCCACCACGGCACGCGCAACCTGTTCCATGGAGCGGACCGCCGCTTTCATCGGCGAGAGCTTTTCCTCGTCCATCAAGCGCTCGATGTTTTCCAGCACCACTATGGCATCATCCACCACGATGCCGATGGACAAGACCATGGCAAATAGGGTGAGCGTATTGATGGAGAAGCCGAACAGCCACAGGCCCGCGAAGGTGCCAATCAGCGAAATGGGCACGGCGATGATGGGGATCAGGGTTGCGCGCCAGCTTTGCAGGAACAGGTAGACAACAAAGACCACCAGTATCATCGCCTCGCCCAGCGTCTTGACTACCTCCCAGATCGAGGCTTTGACAAAATGGCTGGTATCGTAAGGTAGCTCATAACCCATTCCTTCAGGAAAGCGTTGCTTCAATTCCTCCATTTTCGCCTTGACCGCATCGGCGGTCTCCAACGCGTTCGCACCAATTTGCAAATAGATGAGGATACCAACAACGGGTTCGCCATCCATCGCGTTACGTACATTGTAGTCTTGTGAACCGAGCTCGAGACGTGCCACGTCTTTAAGGTGGAGTACCCCACGCGGCCCATCGGCACGCACGATGATGTTACCGAATTCCTCGGGTTCCAGCAGCCGACCCTTGGCATTAACCGTATAGATTAGCTGCTGATCAGACGTTGCCGGTTCCTGGCCGATTTTGCCCGCTGCGTATTGCGCATTTTGCACCTTGACTGCCGCAATAATGTCACTAGTGGTAACCCCAAGCTGGGCCATGCGATCGGGACGCTGCCAGATGCGCATGGAATAGTTCTGGGTACCCATCAAACTCACTTCACCCACGCCTTTGGTGCGTTTCAGCTCATCCAGCATATTGAGTGTCACGTAATTGCTGAGAAAAAGCGTGTCGTACTTCTTATCTTTCGATGTCATCGCTATTGCCATCAAAAGATCGGTCGAACGCTTTTGCACTATGATGCCGGTTTGGCGAACCTCGTTCGGCAAACGCGGCAACGCAATATTCACGCGATTACTGATGTTGAACGTAGCCTGATCAATGTTCGTGCCCAGCTCGAATGTGGCGGTGATGGTCAACGTGCCGCTGGAGTCAGCGCTGGAGTCGAAGTAGAGCAAGCCTTCCACTCCGCTCAGCTGCTCCTCGATCGGAGCGGCAACGGTTTTGGTGAGTGTATCCGCGCTGGCGCCGGGAAACGTCGCGGTGATCAACACGGTGGGGGGCGCGATTTGCGGATACTGGGCGATCGGCAACTGCAGCGCGGCGACCAGCCCGGCCAATACGATGATGATGGACAGCACCGATGCAAAGATCGGGCGGGTGATGAAGAATCTGGTCATGAGATGCCTGTTTAGGTCTGTGTTTGGGGACCCGACTGAGAGGGAGAGCCTGCGGGTATTTCACCGACTGGATGGGGCGCCACGGGCGTGCCCGGACGGAGCTTGATGAGGTTATCGACGATGACTTTATCGCCGGCTTTGAGTCCGTCCAGGATGACCCAGTCCTTGCCGATCCAGCGGCCCGTCACTAC
>NZ_QAOU01000016.1 GCF_003050965.1 Nitrosospira sp. Nsp2
GCCCCGGAGACCGACCTCAACGAGAGCAAAAAGCAGGGCAAGATGGTCCTCAAACCCGAGAAAAAGGATGAGGACGATGACGAGGATGAGGAGTAAGTCGCATTTTCGGCACATAATGAGGTAAACCCCGTCCGTCCTTGACGGATGGGGAGCAGTTGCATCAAAGTCGGCGACGGGTTTACGTTACCCCGCTAAATATGCCAAAATCAGATGCTTATCTGAAACCGCAATCCAGCGCACAAATGTGCCGCCAAGAAAGCATATGGCAATCCCAATTGAGCTTGATCACGCCAGTCGCCAGTCACTCCAAGGGCAAATCTTTGAACAATTACGCCATCTCATCCTTGGCGGAAGGCTAAAGCCGGGCACGCTTGTCCCAGCGAGCCGCGTACTGGCTGAACAACTCGGCATTTCCAGAAATACGGTACTGCTTGTCTATGATCGCCTGATAGCAGAAGGCTACCTCCAGGCTCGAAAGGCGATCGGAACGTACGTAAACCTGGAGCTGCCGGAAACCTGCCTCGCCGCAACCCGCAGAATAGCTACTTCCGCTTCTACTCATACTGAGACGGCGAAACGTCCGATGATTCCTTTTGTGGGTCCGACGCCGGCAAAAAGAAACACGCAGCACCTCGACTTTGATTTCTATCCCGATCGGATTGATCTTGATTTATTCCCGCTTAAAATATGGCGCCGGTTTATTAACCGGACGTTCACGTCAACGGTTACGCATTTTACCGAGTGCTGCGATCCTGGCGGACTGCCGCAGTTGCGAGAAGTCATTGCCGACCATCTTGGAATAGCCAGGGGAATCAGCGTATCCGCTGACCAGATCATTATTACAGGGGGATCCCAGGAAGGTCTTAACCTGGCAGCGCGGTTGCTGGTAAAGGACGGGACACTGGTTGCTACGGAGGATCCTTGCTACCAAGGGGCCGCCTCTCTTTTCGAAAGCTATTATGCGAAATTGATTCCGATACCTGTCGATGAGGATGGTTTGGATGTTGAGCAGCTGCCGAGGGATGGGGTGACACTCATCTATGTCACTCCTTCTCACCAATACCCTCTCGGATTCACCTTGCCAATGGAGCGGCGCCTGAAGCTGTTGGATTGGGCTCGTCGTTGTGGGGCTTATATCATCGAGGATGATTACGACTCTGATTTTCGATACCGGGGGTCACCTTTGACGGCCCTGATGGGACTTGACGATCACGGTTGCGTAATGTATTTGGGGACTTTTTCGAAATCCATGGGTGCCGGGCTTCGGCTGGGGTATCTCGTTGTGCCCAAGGCACTCATCCCCGCCGCACGTTCGGCCAAGGCATTGCTCAACAACGGCCACGCCTGGCTGGATCAGGCGACGATGGCAGAATTCATCCGAAGCGGTGCGTATGGCAATCATCTGAGGCGCATGCGCAATATTTACTCGAAGCGGCATGACTGCCTCATAGACGCTCTTCGCGAGCATTTCGGGGCAGTACAGCTTTCCGGGCTGGAAAGCGGTTTACATCTTGCGTGGCACCTACCCCACAATTATCCGGATGCATCCGAACTTCAGACCCTTGCGTTGCGGCAAGGGGTTGGGATTTACTCGATCGGATCTGGAACAACGTCCGATTTCGGAAAAGGCAGTTATAGCACACGTACCGTTGTGCTAGGTTTTTCGTCGCTCAATGAATACCAGATTCGAGCGGGTATAAGGCGGCTCGCCCACGCCTTTACAGATCTTCCGGTGGAATCCGTCCGGTCCGGACTTGGCGCCCACGCCGGGCTGTCCTCATCCCTTCACTACAAAAACACCGGGTATTAGCTCGTATTCTCGAGCTGCGTAGAAACGGTTGGCTCGTCATCCAGCCTTGAATCCGTGCACTTCCCTCTCCCCCTGGTTTTCGGAACGTCCGGCTATCGTGCATCTCCGTTTAATGGAAGATAAGCAAAAAAAAACACCGATCCACCTTTCCGTCTGTTGACGGCGGCGGACCGGTGTTTTGAGGAACCTTTCGTCTACAGGTTCCTCAGGTTTGCTTAGAGC
>NZ_QAOU01000017.1 GCF_003050965.1 Nitrosospira sp. Nsp2
TCACTGTGTTGCCCAGCCGCCGCCGAGGGCCTTGTAGAGTTGGACGACTGATACCAGGTGGAAGCGGTGGGTGGAGGTGAGGGCGAATTCGGCATCGAACAGATTGCGTTTGGCAAGCAAGACATCGACATAGCTGGTAATGCCGCCCTGGTAGCGCAGGTTGGCCACATTGAGCGCCGAGCGCAGCGAGTTCACCTGATCCTCTTGCGACTTGCGCTGGTCATTGAAGGTTCGGACCGCCACCAGCGAGTCTTCCACCTCCTTGAACGCCAGCAGGATGGTTTGCTCATATTGGGCCAGCACCTGCCGTGCCTGGGCTTCTGTCGCGCGCTGCTCGAATCCGAGGCTTTGCGCATTGAGCAGAGGGCCTGCCAGTCCAAGTCCTCCTACGCCGAACTCACTGCCGGAGAGCAGGAGATTGGATAGGGCGGGGCTGGCCACGCCCAGAAAGCCCGTTATCGTGAGCTTGGGAAACCGCGCCGCCTTGGCCATGCCGATTCTGGCGGTTGCCGCGGCAAGCGTCTGCTCCGCTTGTAGAATATCAGGGCGCCGCTGCAAAAGCTCGGAAGGAAGGCCTGCCGGCACTTGCGGCGGCATCAACTGCTCTGTCAGCATACGGCCGCGCGCCACCGGTACCGGGTTCTTGCCCAGCAGCACGCTCAGTTCGTTTTCCTTTTGAACTCTCTGCCGTTCCAGTTCCGCCAACCTGGTGGCCGCGCGTGCGCGTTCAGCCTCGAACTGATCCACATCGAGCCTGGAGATTATCCCGCCCTGGAGTTGCGCCCGGGCGAGGGCAACGGATTCTTCCCATGAGTGCAAGGCATTGCGGGCAATGTCCAACTGCATGTCAAATTGCAGAAGATCGAAATAGGCCTGTGCTACCGAACTCACTAGGGTCAGGATCACGGCGCGCCGGTTTTCCTCGCGCGCCATCATCTCTGCCCGAACAGCCTCATTCGAACGACGGATCCGGCCCCAGATATCGATTTCCCAATTGAGCGTGCCTTGGCCAAAATAATTGAAAGGCGTGGGGAATCCCGGGATCTGAAAGCCCCCGATGGTGCCGAACGCAGGCGCATTAGCGTTCGCTTCTAACTTGGGAAAAAAGTCAAAGCGCGTTGTCGCCAGGCGAGCCTGGAGCTCTTCCACACTGGCAACCGCCTGCTTGAGGTCCCTGTTTTCCGTGAGCGCCTGGCGGATGAGTCGCTGAAGCTCTTCGTCACGCAGGAGTTCCCACCACGGGAGGTTGGCAATGGATTGCCCTTCCGTTTCCGCCATGCGAAACTTTTCCGCAGTTTCGATATGGGGCCGGACGTAATCCGGCCCCATTGCGCATGACATCAGCAGCAGGCTTGGCAAAAGCAACCATATCCATGCCCACGCACTGCGGACGCGCGCTCGTGAAACTGATGTCATCATGCCCTTTCCTCCTGCATGCTTTCATCCCGCTGGGGCACGTGCTCACGGGTGAGCCAGGTGAAGAACAGGGGAATAAAGATCGTGGCGACAAAAGTGGCGAGCAACATGCCGCCTAAAACGCCGGTGCCCATCGATTGGCGCGCCGCCGCTCCTGCCCCGGTTGCGATCACCAGCGGCACGATTCCCAGCACAAAGGCCATGGAAGTCATGACAATGGGGCGAAAGCGCAGGCGCGCGGCTTCAACCGCAGCCTGCGCCACCGGCATCCCTTCCCGCATCTTCTGGCTGGCGAATTCCACGATCAGAATGGCGTTCTTGGCTGCCAGCCCTATCAGCGTAATCAAGCCTACCTGGAAATAAATATCGTTGGGCATTCCGCGAATCAGCACGGCAAGCAACGCGCCTGCCAGGGCGAAAGGCACGGCCATGATGACCGCCAGCGGCAGCGCCCAGGTCTCGAACTGCGCAGCCAGGATCAGAAATACCATGATAATGGCGAACGTGAAGGCGAAAACCGCGGCAGAACCGGTGCGCTTTTCCTGGTAGGCCTGTGCGGTCCACGCAATCTGGTAGTTATCCGGCAAGCTCTTCTCCGCAAT
>NZ_QAOU01000018.1 GCF_003050965.1 Nitrosospira sp. Nsp2
ATTCCGCAGTCGGCGCAATGCGAGGTGCTGGAACTGGATATGCTGGACCTCGATGGCGAGTCCGAATGCAACCCTGCGGTATCCCTGCATGGCGACAACCTCGCCTATGTCATCTATACCTCCGGCTCTACCGGTAAACCAAAGGGAGTGGCGATTCATCACCATGCGCTCAGTCATTTCCTAACCAGCATGAGTGATACTCCTGGGATGGATGCCGACGATACGCTGGTGTCTGTAACCGCACTATCTTTTGACATTGCCGGGCTGGAGTTGTATCTGCCCTTGAGCGTTGGGGCCCGCGTCGTGATTGCTCCGAAAGCGGTGAGCCGCGATGGTTTTGCTCTCACGCAATTCGTATCGACGCACCACGCTACCGTTATGCAATCTACTCCGGCTGGCTGGCGCATGTTACTTGGCGCAGGTTGGAATGGTTCGCAGCGTGAAGACGGAAAACCTCTGAAGGCATTATGTGGGGGCGAAGCCCTTCAGATCGATTTGGCAGATCACTTGCGGGGGTTGGGGGTCGAACTGTGGAATATGTATGGTCCCACCGAAACTACCGTCTGGTCTGCTGTGGGGAGGATAGACGACGATACCACTCCACTGGGGAGACCCATTGCTTCCACTCAAGCCTACCTACTTGACCCTGATTTGAACCCGGTTCCACAGGGTGTGGCTGGAGAACTTTATCTTGGGGGTGTCGGATTGGCACGCGGTTATCTGAACCGCGGGGACCTGACCGCGGAGCGTTTCATAGCCGATCCTTTCGACGAGAAGGGAGGGCGCCTGTACCGTACTGGGGACCTGGCGAGATGGCGGGGGGATGGGCAGATCGAATATCTAGGGCGCCTTGACCATCAGGTCAAGGTGCGGGGTTTTCGCATTGAGCTGGGGGAAATCGAAACGCAACTGCTCGCACAGTCGGAGGTGCGGGAGGCGGTGGTGGTTGCTGGCGAAGGGCCAAGCGGAGCACGGCTGGTGGGATATGTCTCCCTGCACCCGGGGACGAGCGCGGATACTGCCAGCTTGCGTGAAGCGATTGCAAGGACGCTGCCGGACTACGTGATTCCATCTGCGATTGTCGTTGTGGAGAGCCTGCCGCTGAATCCGAACGGCAAGGTGGATCGCAAGGCGCTGCCGGAGCCCGAATTTGTAGATAGTGACAACTACGAGACCCCGCAAGGTGAAGCGGAAGAAGTGCTGGCCCGCGTCTGGGCCCAGGTGCTGGGTATCGCGCAGGTAGGGCGAAACGACAGCTTCTTCGAACTGGGCGGCCACTCTCTCGCGATCCTGCAAGTGCAGCAGAAGTTGCAACAGGCTTTGTCGGTCTCATTGCCTTTGCGCTTGCATTTTGAAAATCCCTTGCTGAGAAACCTCGCTTCCGAAATAGACGAAAAACGTTCTCTGATGTCGGGGGAACACTCCGGTCAGGCAGAACTGCTGGGAATGCTGGAGTTGCTCGATTCACTGGAGAGATGAATGGAATTGAACAAGCACGATATCGCCGAGCGGTTTTCGGCACTCCATCCCGAAAAACAAAAAGAATTTCTTAGCGCGCTGAAGAAGCGGGGGCTCGATTTTTCTCTGCTCCCGATTGTCCGGCAAAAAGCAGGAAATCGCAGCACACTCTCGTACGCGCAGCAGCGGCACTGGTTTTTATGGCAGCTGGAGCCATTGAGCACTGCGTATCATTTGAGCGGCGGGTTACGATTGGTGGGC
>NZ_QAOU01000019.1 GCF_003050965.1 Nitrosospira sp. Nsp2
TATTTCGAGAAGCAGTCTGAAGTGATATCCAAGAGCCAGGCGGAAAAACCCTTGCCTGAGCCAACGACCAGTCACGCTCCTGACGGGTCGCACAGCCACACGCCTGCTAAATGAGGAGCTGAAATCAGCCCCCGGCAAAACCGGGGGCTTTTTTGTTGTTCAGCAGTAGTGATCGGCAAATCCTGATTTCAGAAACGAAAGGAATACTGCACGCCTACTCCTGCAAAAGCCTGGTCAGTTCTGAGGGGTTGAAAACTATGTAAGGTCCGTTAAATAAAAAAAAGGAGATTTTTTCATGAAAAAGAAGAACTGGCACCTGAAATTCTCGCTGCTGCTCTCAGCGGTTATGTGGCTTGCTGCTACTGTTTCGACACCTGCATTTGCTGACAATGCCGTTAAGCTGAAAATACTGCTCCTCACGACAGGAGAGGTAACAGAAGATGCTGGCTATGCCTACATCAAACCGGTGCTTGATGAAATGGGCGTGCCATACGATGTATTGAACGCCAAGACGCAGGATCTTACCGCGGCGATGCTCGCCTCTAATGCGGGAGGGTCCAGCTGCCTGGCTGCCGAAGCAGGTTGCGTGGGCAACTATAACGGCATTATCCTGACGGACGCTGGACTGAACCCAGCCTTCACGCCCACGGAATGGGACATGTTGCACAATTACCAGAAAAACTTTGGTGTCCGTCAGGCGGTACTGTCAGGATGGCCGGCGACCTACTGGGATCCCGAGTCTCCTTTCGGAGTCTACCTGGATTATGGTCTGGTCTATTCCTCCGGCGGAGCCAGCTATGAAGGCCAATGGAGCGTGCCGGCGGCACTCAGCAAGGAAGTTTTTGAGTACGTGAACGTGACCAATCCATTTCCGATTACGGACTTTGCCTTTGCGGCCAACCCTCGAAATGACACCACGACCCTGCGGGACGGATCGAAGCCCAACGTTGTGCCGCTTTTGAAAACCCAAAATGGGGAGGCCCTGGTATCGATCGTGCGCTACACCATGCCCAACCAGACGATGCCGGTAAGGGAAGTGATGATCTCGACTATTAGCAATGCCACCTTCCTCATCCATTCGAAGGTTCTGGCCTACGAATTCATCAACTGGGTGACGCAGGGGGTATTCGTTGGCGCGCGCTTTGTTCATATGGCGACCCATCTGGATGATTTGTTCCTGGCCAACAATATATGGAATCCCGACCTCAACAATAATGATCCCGTGACGACCTACCGCCTGAACAGCGCCGACATTGCCAATGCAGTGAGCAAACAGCTCGCCTTTCGCGCCGCGCATCCGGTGGCCGGCGCTTACAAGCTGGATTTGGCGTTTAACGGCTCGGGAGCGGTGGTGGATCCGAAAGCGGCCATATTGGCACTGAACCTGGCCGACGGCCTGGTGGCGGCGGTAATGGCCAACAAAGCAAATTTCCGCTTCATCAACCACACCTTCACCCATCTGGACATGGACAAGGCACCGGTCCCGGCGAATGCCAATTGCGATTACCCCACCTTTACCACCCTCGCGGCTATCAAGGCGGAAATTACGAAGAACCGGACGGTCTGGGGTCTTCTCGGTCTTCCAGAGAAAAGCGATAACAACCGGGTGCTGGTAAGCGGCAATCATTCCGGGCTGAAAGACCGTAAATGCACCGATGAAATCGCCAAGCATCCGGAGAT
>NZ_QAOU01000020.1 GCF_003050965.1 Nitrosospira sp. Nsp2
ATGCCGAATTCGCCCTCACCTCCACCCACCGCTTCCACCTGGTATCAGTCGTCCAACTCTACAAGGCCCTCGGCGGCGGCTGGGCAACACAGTGAGTAAGACCCCATGACTAGTCCACGGCACGTGGTGATGACGTTCAGTTGACGGTGCCGCTTTCCTTGTCACTTGGCATAAGTCACAGCCTCAGGAGCTCAGCACCTAGCAGTTCAACACAATAGCCTTATGCTGCCTTAGCGTTCAACCGGGCGCGGGTGTTCGCGCCGTTATCGATTTAACCAGTCCGAATTAAAAATTGGACGAGCCGACGGATTATAGTGCGGCATGAATCTGCTCGCGCAACCACTTGTGCCCCGGATCGCGATGTGAACGCTCATGCCAGACCATAGCCATCTCGTACCCGGGAATTTCGAACGGTGCCTCGAACGCGCAGAGTTCGTCCGACAGGTTGCGTATGAGGCGTGACGGAAGCATTGCCACCATGTCCGATTGGGTGACTAAAGCTGGAACGAATAGAAAATGTGGAACGGACAACACAACCCGCCGCGTTTTCCCCATCTTCTGAAGCATGGTATCCGTAACGCTTCGAAAACCTCCGCCATCGGGGGAAACCATAATGTGCTCCAGAGTGCAGAACTCATCAATTGTAGGTTTGCGCTTCACACACGGATGGTCTTTCCGCGCGATGAGCACGTAGTGTTCCATAAAAAGAAACTTGAACCGAAGCTCTGGGGGAACGCGATCCATGGTCAGGAAACCAAGGTCGCAGATACCCTGTTCCAACTGCTTGGCCATTTTCGGTGGCGCAGTATCGCGGATAGCAATGCGAGTATGTGGCGCAGCATCTCTCAGCCTGGACAGAACGGGGAGGAGAATCGCAGACTCTGCATAATCTGGAGCAGCAAGGCTCCATGTCACGTGGGCAGTTGCGGGATCAAATGGTTTTTTCGGCTCAATGACGCGTTCGAGCTCAAGAAGAGCCGAACGTAACGGCTGAAGGAGCTCAAGTGCCCTCGACGTGGGCAACATTCCCCGGGGTCCCGGCAGCAACAGCGGGTCGTTATAAATATGCCGCAGCTTGCCCAGCTGCACGCTTACCGAGGGCTGGCTCAGGTTAAGGCGCTCCGCAGCCTTGCTGACGTTAAGTTCTGTCAAAAGCACCTCCAGCGTCACCAGGAGATTAAGATCGATATGATGGAAATTAAAAATAACTATACCTGATATTGTATTAATTCATTTCTACTATACCAGAGACTAATCTAAACTTCATCGCCCTCTCTCTTAAAGGCCCCCGTCATTAGATATCGTGGACGGTCAGAAGGATTGAGGAATTGTTCCAGTTTCTTAATAGTTGTCTACCTACAAGTCATTACATACATACACGAATGTATAAAAACTGTTTATTGGTTTATTGGAAGGCTCTTCTTGGGCTGACGCTATGTCTTACCTTGGCCGCGTGCGGAAAAAACGAGGCAGCAATCCAGCCGGGCCCAATTGCGCTTCCTGTCAGCGTAATTGAAGTTCGGCCGACCAGTGTGCCGATCAGCGCAGAGGCGGTTGCTCAAACCGAAGGGGCCAAGGAGGTTGAAAT
>NZ_QAOU01000021.1 GCF_003050965.1 Nitrosospira sp. Nsp2
GAGAAAAGCGATAACAACCGGGTGCTGGTAAGCGGCAATCATTCCGGGCTGAAAGACCGTAAATGCACCGATGAAATCGCCAAGCATCCGGAGATGTTCGATGTTCAGTCCGACGACCTGGCGTTTGATCAGGGCGGCGCCAGTCCGCTATTCCTTCAAGCCGCCGCCAACCTGGACGTGGAGTATCTCGCCTCCGACTCGTCCCAGCGTGGCCAGAACGTGGAGCAGTATATCTCGCAATACGACGACGGCAGCACACAGGACCGGGTGATGCTGCCGCGCTGGCCAACCAATATTTTCTATAACGTAATCAATCCTACCCAGCTGGTGGACGAGTACAACTATATCTTCAACGGGAGATATGTCAATGCGGGGCAGGACCCTTGCCAGATACCCGGCGCGATCTGCGCTCCCCGCGATTATCCCCAGATTCTCGTGGCGGAAGCCGATGCGGCATTGCGGCACATGCTGACCTTCAATAAGTGGCCTCATTATTTCCATCAGACGAACCTGGCGAAATATGATGCCAGCGGTAATACATTGCAATTCGATTGGCTGAATGCGGTCTTCGCGGAATACGAGCGGGTGTTCAAGCTGCCGGTAAAAAATTATCCCTATTACCTGATTGGCGACCAGACGGAAGAGCGTCTCCACTACAAATCCGCGATTGTCCAGGCGACATGGGATCGCACGACCAACAAGGTGACTTTGACAGCAAACAAAGCTGTACCCAATCTCATCGTTACCGGGCTTAATGGTGGTGATTTATATGGCGGTCAATTCATCCGTAAAGTCAACGTAAACGGCACGGCTCAGGCAATCGTGGTCAACCGGGCGCTGACTCAATGAGCGTGCGCTACTCGTCTACGTACTTCTTGATCTTTTTGCCGCACATTATTTAGAGGATTTCAAAATGATGAATTATTTCCACTCGAGCAGGACCGTCCTTGTCTCGGCGGTTGTTGCCTTTTCCTTTGCCATTGGCGCCGGTGCCCCGGGATTGGCACAAGCGGCCACAGACAAGGTCGAGGACCAGGTTAAGCGTGTCGATAAGGAGCACAGGAAAAAGATACGGGAGGCAAACGACCTTAAGTTAAAGTCGCGCGAACCGTCGTTCCCTGAACAAGCGGATGCGCGGGCAAAGAATTTCCGCGAGACGGCGGAGATTGTTGCGCGGCAAGGCGGCGACCCGAAGCCGCTTCTCGATGCCGCTGATTATTTCGAGAAGCAGTCTGAACTCATATCCAAGAGCCAGGCGGAAAAACCCTTGCCTGAGCCAACGACCAGTCACGCTCCTGACGGGTCGCACAG